>CBDCTJ010000007.1:0-3070730 GCA_965222115.1 Planctomycetota bacterium
ATGCAATGCCTCGTCATGCACGGTACCAAACACGGGCGGTGAACCCGTTCGGAGCGCGCGCGCTACGGCGCTCGCACCGTGCGCTGCGTGCGTTACTCGAACCGCAAAACCCGGCAATCCGACGGTAGGTAACGATCCGGCACCCACCGCATCCTCGGCCTCGACTACGTCCACCGTCCAGGCATCGGCGTCTTCCGTGACCGCTCGTTGTAACGCATTCGCAACCTCATTGGCACGCGCAGCCAACGCGTCGTTGGACAATGTGAGCATGGCCGTGGTCGGATGATCGTCGTGCAGCGTTTCGGGATTTAGGAACAGGCGCAGCGTGGCTTCCATCGCAATCAATGTGAGTTTGTCACAGCGCACAGCGCGGAAGTAAGGATGTGCGCGCACACGCGCCACGCTTGCCCGTGAACCGAGAACCAAACCCATCTGTGGCCCGCCAATCAACTTATCGCCGGAAGCCGTAATGAGGTCCACGCCCGCCTCAATGCTCTTGGAAATCAGCGGTTCGTCGCCCGGAAGTCCGTGCTCCGCCAGAGAAATCAGCGCACCACTGCCAAGATCATCCACGGTGGGAATGCTGTAGGCGTCTGCAAGTTTGACCAGCGCCTCAATGGACACCTCGCCATGAAATCCATCCACGCGATAATTGGACGTGTGCACGCGCATGATCGCTGCCGTGTTCTCGTTAATCGCGTTTTCGTAGTCGTGAAGGTGCACGCGATTGGTGGTGCCGACCTCCCGGAGGGTGGCACCAGAAAGTCGCATGACATCGGGAATGCGATAGGCCCCACCGATTTCAACAAGTTGACCACGCGCCACAATGATCTCGCGCCCTGCACCTAGTGCGGCAAGCGCAACCATGGTGGCGGCAGCGTTGTTGTTGACGACGGTGGCGGCATCGCAGCCCGTAAGTTGTTGCAGTAGTGCCTCGACATGGCGTTCGCGCGGGGAACGCGCACCGCCTTCGGCGTCGGCCGCGAGCAGTTGGTAGCCACCACCGTGATTGGCAATAGATTCAAGCGCTTGCGCGGGCATGGCGGCGCGCCCGAGGTTGGTGTGCAGCACAACGCCGGTAGCGTTGATCACGCGTACGCAACCCGGATCGCGACGCCGTTGTATCCGTCGAAAGGCGCGGTCACTCAAGGCCTTGGTCGTAACCATGCCCGCCAACGCAACGGGACCCACACGTCCACTCAACACCGACGCGCGCACTTCGGCGAGCGCGGCGCGAATCTCGGAAACCCATTCTTCATGCGGCGCGGCGTTTCGCTGGCCTTCCTGAAGTTGCTCAAGCACGTCATGGACTGCCGGCAGCGTTCGCAGCAACGCCTTGGGATCGCCCGCGCCTTCGGGCGCGATTGGACGAGGAGGAGGCGGAAGATCGGAGGACCGCGTCATGCCGCAAAGCATACTCGCGTGGCCGCCATTCGCCCGTTCTCCACGGGCATTCCACAGCCCTTCGACACATGCTTGAAGTCCCACGAGACGAGTGGAATTCGTTCGCGCCCAACCAACGCACAAACCGCCGTCCGACACCGCCCCATGTAGGCGAACGCTGGTACCGTCTTGAGCCACAAGATCAAGGGAGGCAAATTCACTTGCGCGCAAAGACGCCCGCGATGGCTCAATACGAAGAGGCCAAACGACAACATCCCGATGCGCTGATCTTTTTTCGGATGGGCGACTTCTACGAGATGTTTCACGAGGACGCCAAGCTGGCGTCCTCGCTACTCGGGCTCACATTGACGGCGCGCGACAAGAAACGCGAGATTCCGATGGCGGGCGTACCGGTGAAAGCCGCCACGGGCTATATGCAAAAGCTCTTGGCGCGCGGCCACAAAGTTGCGGTGTGCGAACAGATCAGCAATCCCGCAACGACCAAGGGGCTGCTTGCGCGCGAGGTCGTGCGCGTGCTCACGCCCGGCACGGTCATGGACGACGATGCGCTTGATCCGCGTATCAGCAACTACCTCATCGCGGTGCTGCCTGCGATTAAGAAGCGCGATCCGGTTGGACTTGCATGGGTAGATCTTTCAACGGGCCAGTTCGTCGTTGCTGAAGTGCTGCGAGATCGTTGGCTGGACGAGTTGGCGCGCGTGCAACCCGCCGAGGTGCTCGTACCCGACAATGAACGCGGACGTTCGCTGGAAGCGGATATCAAGTCTGTTCTGCCTACCACGGTGACGCACATCTCGCCGGTCCACTTGGATCGCGACGTGGCCGCGCGCTGTTTGAAGGAGCAGTTTCGCGTGGCGGGGCTAGGCGCATTTGGATTGGATGCAATGCCCCGCGCCCTGCGTGCGGCGGGTGGCGCGCTTCAATACTTGCGAGACACGCAGCGGGCTTCTCTGGATCACATCACGCGCATTGTGCGACACGAGCCGGCCAACATTTTAGTCATGGAACAAGGCACGCGACGACGCCTCGATCTCGTCATGCGACGCGACGGATCGCGTGGCGGCACATTGCTTGACACCATCGACAACACGAAATCCGCTGCAGGCGGACGTCGACTTCGGGAATGGGTGCTGGCTCCGCGTACCGACATGGCAACGATTTCGTTTCGCCATGAAGGTGTAGAAGAGTTCGTCAAGGACAGCTTCCTGCGCAATGACCTGCGCGAGTTAATGTCCGCCGGCCGAGACATTGAGCGCATTTGCGCACGGGTATCCACGAACCGCACCAACGCACGTGACTTGGTGGGTCTGGGGCGCACGCTTGAATCCCTTCCGGCCCTTCGCGACTTGCTGACCCATTGCTACAGCAACACCCTCCACGAGTTATTGCAGCGCATTCCGGATTGTGATGCGCTCGCTGGGCGACTTGCAGAGGCGTTGGACGAGGACCCACCGGCAGGACTGCGCGAGGGCGGCATGATCCGCGCAGGCTTTGATCGCGATCTGGATGAATTGCGCACGCTGAGTCGCAGCGGGAAGGCGTGGATCTCGTCGTATCAAGCCGAAGAGGCACGGCGCACGGGCATCGCCAAACTCAAAGTCGGCTACAACCGCGTCTTTGGGTACTACATCGAAGTTCGTAACGCCAACAAAGACAAGGTGCCCGACGACTACATTCGCAAACAGACGCTCACAAACGCCGAGCGCTACATCACACCTGAGCTCAAGACCTACGAAGAGAAGGTGCTGCGCGCCGACGAACGAGCCGTGTCGCGAGAGTACGATCTATTTCAAGAACTCCGTGCGTTTGTTGCGGATCATGTGGAAACACTCCAATGCGTTGCTTCCACCCTTGCCACGCTCGACGCACTCGCGGCGCTTGCTACGTATGCGTCCACTCACGGTTGTGTACGTCCCACAATGACTGAGGAGCCGGTGCTAGAGATTCAGGACGGGCGCCATCCGGTGGTGGAAGCCATGATGCCGTCCGGCGAACAGTTCGTTCCCAACGACACCGTGCTTCATCCCGATCGCCGCGTCGGCCTGATTACCGGTCCCAACATGGCGGGCAAGAGCACCTACATTCGACAAAATGCGCTGCTTGTTTTGCTAGCGCAAATGGGATCGTTTGTGCCGGCGACCAAGGCGCGCATTGGCATTGCCGATCGAATCTTTGCGCGCGTGGGTGCGGAAGACGATCTCACCCGCGGCCAAAGCACCTTCATGGTGGAGATGAGCGAAACCGCCTACATCCTCAATCACGCCACGTCGCGTAGCTTGATCATTTTGGACGAAGTGGGTCGCGGCACCAGCACCTACGACGGCATCGCTATTGCATGGGCATTGACCGAGTACCTATCGGAAGTCGTGGGCGCTCGCACGCTTTTCGCGACGCACTATCACGAACTCACACAGTTGGCCGATCAGCTGCCCGGTGTGTTCAATCTCAATGTCGCGGTTTCGGAATGGGATGACTCCATCGTGTTTCTGCGGCGCATCGAAGACGGTTCAACGGATCGCTCGTACGGCGTGCATGTGGCACGACTCGCTGGGGTGCCCGATGCCGTGGTGGACCGTTCCCGCGTCATCTTGGCAACGCTGCAAGACGAGCGCGCCGATGTTGGCGAGTCCACCGCGTTCGGCGAACCGAAGGCCAATGCACCACGCGACGTACAGTTGGGACTCTTCGCACCGCCCCCACCCGATCCAGTCACCGAGTCGCTGTGCGAACTCGATCTCAATGCCCTTACGCCGCTTGAAGCACTCAACAAACTCGCCGAGTTGCAACAACGCGCCCAGGGCAAAGACGTATAAGCGCTACGCGCGTTCAAACTCGAGGGCGTAAATCGAACGACCCATCTCTCGCCATTGAGTCTCAAAGGCCGTCATGTTGGCACCGCGGGGACGTCGTGCGTAGCCAGGCGAGGGCACAGCGTTTGTGAGGGTCGCTACGTCGGTCGAGGCTTCAAGGACTTCTTCGGCGTAGGCATGCGAGTCGGTGGCAATCAAAACGCGGCCGCCTTCAACAAGGCTCTCGCCCACATCGCGCAAGAATGAAGATTTCAAGAGGCGATAGCGCGCATGGTGCGCTTTGGGCCACGGATCCGGAAAATAGATGTGATACGCCGCGACTTGCACGGGGGAGAGAAACTCGGCGATCACATCCCGCGCGGGACGCCAGAGAAGCCGTGTATTTTTCCATAGTGACGCACCGTCGGCGTCCATGCGTTCGAGGCGACGAATGTAGCGGCGCACTCGTTTGTGGCTGTACTCAATGCCAAGCCAGTTGTGTTCCGGAATCTGCGCGGCGCGACGCGCGAGAAAGCCGTCGTCGCCGGGCCCAATTTCCACCTCAAGCGGTGCATGCGGATCATGAAACTGGGCGTGGATGCCCTCAAGCAGGAGGGGTTCCCAGGTAACTTCGTAGGGATCAAGAACCGGATGGACCATGGCGCCGATATACGCCGTGTCGCAATCGATGCGCACAAAGATCCGTAGCGTTCACGTGAGGCTAGCCCGGATGTTGCACGAAGCGCGCGTCCGGGCTAATCATCAAATCCGACGGGGGCGTCATAGGCGCGGAGCGCAAGTTCAACGCGATTCCGTACTTGGCACTTGGTAAAGACAGACATCAGTACGTTCTTGACAGTCTTTTCGACGATGCCCAAGCGACCGGCAACCTCGGAGTTGGTACACCCGCGCGCAACGCCAGCCGCGACTTGGGCTTCACGCAAGGTGAGTCCAAAGCGTGATTGCAGACGGCGTACGGTGGGCTCGTTCCAAGGTGTGGCGGGATGAACGCGCAGAGCAACAAACGTGTTGACGCCCTGCTTGTTTGACTTGGTCCTGACCGATGAGGATTCAACCGATGGCGACTCGCCCGGTTGCAGCGTAACGGCCTCCAACGTAATGCGAAGGCGTCGGTCCTCTGCGCTGGGGTAGTAGATGTCCTCAAGCGCGGGACTGCGCTGCGTGCGCATGCGCTCCACGAATCGTGCCAACTGATGATCTATCGAAGAGGGCAAAAGGGCGTCGCGCCCGCGGGCCGTGCCATCGCGCAGGTGATTGCGTGCGGCGGGGCTTGCATAGAGCACGACGCCATCGGTGCTTAGGAGTACGGCACCGCGATCTTGATCGGTGTCGAGCAAACCCTTCCCGATCGCATTGAGTTCCCAACCCTCAAGCATGAGCGCACCTCGACGATCGTGAGAACCTGTACCCGAGCCTCGAATTTGCGGATCCCGTTGCTGCGCGTCCCGTAGCTGCGAACTCGTTGAGTTAGCTGCGAACGCATCATGGCGATCGGCGGGGGCGCTGGACAAGCGTCCATTGCTATTTGCTGCGTGGCCGTTCAACGCACCGCTTTGCGCGCCTTGTTGCGAGAACGGACCCTGTTGCGAGAACAAACCCTGTCGGGCCACGCCGTTTCGAGAATCGCCGCCCTCAATAGTTCGAATATCTCGAAGACGTTGAGGGGTAGGCCGAGTGGCACCTAGATTCGAGTTACGCATATCCGTTTTGCGTAAATCTGAGTTACCCAAATCTGAGCTATTGCGGGAATCTCTAGCCATGAATAGTGCACCTCACGGCGAGTGCAGGCAGGCACAAAATAGGGACCTCAGCGATGGGGCGCCCGGGTTTGGGGTCAACCGGGCTATCGCTGCGGTTCTTCCTGCCGCTCTCCGCCTCGGACCGTTTCGAATTCACTGGTGAATCAACGTAGATTGTTCGCGTTTTGTTAAAGCGCCCTTCCTTCGGCTTCGTCAATCACGGGCGCGTCGCCGCCAGCGGGCAACACCCAATCTAAGAAGCTCTACGTATCTTCGCTGGTTGAACGTTTCCGTGTGCCCGAGTCACAAAGCACCGACCGCCTCACGGCGAAATCGGGAGCAATCTCGGCCCGCTACCCTCGGGAG
This sequence comes from Planctomycetota bacterium, assembly GCA_965222115.1. GTDB lineage: Bacteria > Planctomycetota > PLA2 > PLA2 > JAEUHO01 > CBDCTJ01. The sequence continues at coordinate 6,320 of CBDCTJ010000007.1, forward strand.
GACGACGCCTGCGCGCCCGATGTTCCCTGCTGGCCGTGCGCCGGCACCCATGTCATGAGCAGCACGGCCGCCAAGAGAACGAGAAACGCAACGACATAGAAGAGCGACGCGTAGGTGCAGAACGCGAGCGCAAGACCCCCTAGAAATGGCATGGCGCCTTGCATGGCAGTGATCGCTGTTCCTACGGCACTGAGCGCCAATGTCTGATCTTCAACTTCACGATTGAGGCGCATGACTTCGGGTGAGTGGGCGCTCAAGCGTATGCCCATAAAGATGCCGCCGAGAACCGCAACAATGGAGTGGGGCAAGCTCCCGCCGCCGTGTGCGCTGATGAGCGCGGCTGCCACCATGAGAAGTAATGAAAGTTCGAGCCAACGACGCAGGGGCATGACGTGGCCGATGAGCGCAATGGCTCCACAAATGACCAACTGGCCCACGGCCGCGTACTGCACAAAGCGACCGGACCACGCTTCTTCAAGTCCATCTCGACGCAGCGCCGCATCACCGAAGTAGACAATGACAATGAAGCTCGCAACGCCTAAGAGATCGACGAGTACAAATCGTCGAATGGCTCGACATTTTCGAAAAACTGAGATGAGTTGTCCTGCATGGTGCCGCAACCGTGGACGTGGCGTGGGCATACGTTCGCGCTCGGCAAGACCCAGGAAGGGAACACTGCCAATGCCGCCACAGATGGCGGCGGCCAGCAAGAGCAGGCTCCACGTGGCCGGAACATTCTCATGACTGCGAAGCGTGTGTTCGGCCCACCATCCACCGGCAATGCCCCCCATGCGATTGGCCATAAACGACACCGCCAACAGTCGAGATCGATGGGCCTCGGAAAACAGGTCACCGACGATCGATAGCCAAACAGGAATGGCGATGCCGATCGATAGGAAATAGGTGAACACCAGCGTGAGGTAGATGGCCGCCAACAGTTCACCGTGTTGCGCTGCATCGATCGCGTAAAAGACGAACGCCAGGAGCGCCAGCACGAGAGCACACACCGTGTGTGAAAGGTAGACAAGACCGCGCTTGCCATGTCGGGGCGCCAACACATACGCCGACAAAAACATGCCACTACTCAGGCCAATACCAATCAGTAGCTGCGCAGTGCCCACCAAACTCGAATCGCGGCCCAACGCCTTGACGAGCGTGGCCGGCATCGGTCCATCCCAAACCAGCGCCCACGCGACGCCCCACAGCAGTTGGGGCACAATGAAACACGTCGCATTTCGTGCGAGGTAACGACGCCGAAAGGAGGAGACTTCGCGAGTCGGGTTCAACTGAAGATCCTTCCGGCGCTGCGCCGTCGGGTTGACGAACGTCACCCGCGAGCACAGCGAAGGTGGCCATCCTACGCCCCCCAAATCGAAATCGAATTCAGTCCCTGGTTTCGCTTGGCCCACCCTCCCGCATAGGTATGCTCCCCGCTCCACTCATCGACGCGGGGTGGAGAAGTGGTATCTCGTCAGGCTCATAACCTGGAGGTCGCGGGTTCGACTCCCGCCCCCGCTATTCCTTTAAAGGGGCGCAGCCCCTTTCGCTTCAGACTTGGATTGCGTCGCTTCGCGACTTCTCCAAGATCTGAAGCTAACCCCATGTTCGCAGTCGAACGCCGCTTGCGATTCGGGCAAGCCCCCTTTCGCGTTCAACTTGGGTCGGTGCGCCAAGGCACTCCTTACCAAGATTGAACGCTAACCCATGCGTGCCAGATCGATCTGCATTTGAAGTACTCGACCGACCAAGTCTCCTTCTCTCTTCAGATACATGTACATCCGCGTCCTCAAAATTGAGCGCTGTCTCCATAGTTGTGGTTGGCGCTATACTTGGGGCTCTTCGCCCAGCCGCACTTTCCCCATTTCTGAACTTCTTGCCGAGTTGAACCCGCAGCTTCCAAGCATGGACGCCTGTGAAGTCACTAGTTCCTTGTAACTCGACGCGCCCAACAAATACACGGCCTGCCTCCATACTTCACAAAGCACGTGACAACCGCACCTCCCGCACCCCTCACCAAAATGACGCATCCCTTAGCTCGCGGTCGCCCCGCGTTCAATCACTCCCCTCAAAAAACGTCCCGCCCAAAACCCGAAGCCACAAGCGTTACCCCGAATCGCCATCAACAATCGATGGCCAAACAAGAAGTTCCCCCAACGTAACCGGATCGATGGGGCCCGTGTCCAATTCAATAAGACGATACTGTGCGCATGAGGAGAGCGACGCGTGGTCTTCCCACGCGAGCCTCGACGAAGGCGCGCAGGACCGAGCATCCATCGGTCAGCACGCCCACGACTCCAGTGGTGTTCGCAAGTTATGAGCAGCCGGAGGTGGCGCCGCAAGTCTCGCACTTGGTACACGATCCGTTACGCACCATCGTAAACGAACCGCAATCGGTACACGCATCACCCGTATACCCCTGCAAACGCGCGCGCTCTTCCCGCGACATATCGCGCACGGCACGCGGCGACGCGCTGGAACGTGACGTGAATCGGGGAGCAAAGGTCGGTGTCGACGCCGCCTCTTGCACAAACGAGGAGGCATCGGCTTCCTGCTCCAACACGTCGGCGCTGGTAACTCGGTCCTGCACCGCCATAGAAGACATGGAACCGTCGCTCGCTGCGGAAATTGCTACATCGGCGGCGAGCATCTCGGTGGCGCCATTCCCACAGCTCGTGCCATTGCCTGAGCCATTCCCCGCGCTAGCGGACTGAGACCTCGCCTGTGAACTTCTTGATTGTGAATTTAACGAGGGCGGCGTTGGTGCAACGCCGGGCGACACGGAATACCCTCGCTCGGCAGGCATTGAGCCATCGCCATGTGACGAGCCATCGCCATGTGACGAGCCATCGCCATGTGACGAGCCATCGCCATGTGACGACCCGGAAGACCCATTGCTACGGGATCGATCCAAACCACTGCTAGCCGGATGCATCTGTTGTTGCGAGAACACGCCGCGCGGCTGGCTCGACGACGGCCTCTCCGCCGCGGACTCATCGGAACGTACCGCATCGGGCTCGAGATCTTCAGACGTGACCTGCGAAAGATCGCGGCGATCCAAATAGGTGATCGCCAACTCCCGGAAGACGTAGTCGATCATGGACGTGGTCATCTTGATGCGATCGTTGCCCGATACTATGCCGTTGGGCTCAAAGCGCGTGAAGCAGAATGCATCGGTAAACTCGTCGAGCGGAACGCCGTATTGCAAACCGAGCGAAACAGCAATGGCGAAGCAGTTCATCAGGCTGCGGAAGGCCGCGCCCTCTTTGTGCATATCGATAAAGATTTCGCCGAGCGTGCCGTCTTGGTACTCGCCAGTGCGCAAATACACCTTGTGCCCGCCAATCATAGCTTTCTGCGTATACCCTCCGCGACGCTGCGGCAAACGACGACGCTTACTCAAATAGCGCGTGACCACACGTTCGGTCGCCTCGGCCGCCACAGCCCTAATTGCATCTGCTGTAGATACGAATGTATCCGCTGTACTCGGTACGGAGTCGCCTGCATCTGTGGCCGACGCATCCGATGCTTGCGTTTCTGGCGAGCCAGAGCGATCCAACTCGGCCTCCAGATCGTCGAGTTCACCCACCGCCGAGCTAAGCGGCTGACTGAGCTTGCTGCCATCGCGATAGAGCGCCAGCGCCTTAATCATGAGTTTCCAAGACGCCGCGTAGGCCTCGCACACGCCTTCCACCGTGGCCTCATGTGGCATATTGATGGTCTTGCTGATGGCACCCGAAATGAACGGTTGCGCCGCGGCCATTTGGCGAATGTGGCCCATGTGCGCAATGAAGCGCTTGCCATAACGACCGCAGCGATTGGCGCAATCAAAGACGGCCAAGTGCTCGTCTTTGAGGTGAGGCGCGCCTTCGATCGTCATGGTGCCGCAAATGTGATCGTTGGCGGCTTGCACCTGCTCGCTGTCAAAGCCCAAGTGATCGAGCAAATCAAACGATGGATCTTCGTAGACCACCTTTGGCAATCCCAACGTGGTGCCCAAGAACTCCTCACCCAGCGTCCACCGGTTGAATACGAATGAAATGTCGAATGCGGAGGGCAGTTGCTTTTGAATCTTGTCAATCGTCTTGTCGTCAAAGCCCTTCACGCGCAACGTGACATCGTTGATATGGGGCGCACCGTGAAGATCGCCGGTGCCCTTGATGTAGTGCACGATGTCGCCAACTTCGGTCTCGCTGTACCCCAACGCCGTGAGGGCGCGCGGCACCGAGCGATTGATAATGCGGAAATAGCCACCACCCGCGAGCTTCTTGAACTTCACCAATGCAAAATCGGGCTCAATACCGGTGGTGTCGCAGTCCATGACGAGGCCGATGGTGCCGGTGGGCGCCAACACGGTGGTTTGCGCATTGCGGTAGCCGTGCTTTTCGCCAAGCGACAACGCGCGGTCCCAAGCCTTCTTTGCACGCTTCAGCATGTACTTCGGGCACACGGATGGATCGATGCCCATGGGCGTAACGCTCAGTCCTTCGTATTCGGCATCCGATACATCGTAGGCCGCGCGGCGATGGTTGCGGATGACGCGCAACATGGACTCACGGTTGCGCTCGTAGGCCGGGAAGGGGCCCAACTCGTTGGCCATCTCTGCTGATGTGGCATACGACTGGCCACACAGCATGGACGTAATCGCGCCCGTCCACGCATTGCCTTCCTTGGAATCGTACGGAATGCCCATACGCATTAACAACGATCCGAGATTGGCATAGCCCAACCCGAGCGTGCGGAAGTCGTAGGAACGCTTCGCAATATTCTTGCTGGGGAACTGGGCCATCAAGACGGAGATCTCAAGCACGGTGGTCCAAATGCGTACCGCGTGCTCAAAATCGTCGACCTGGAACGTGCCCGTGGCGTCGTCGTAGAAACGCACAAGATTCAAACTGGCCAAGTTGCAGGCCGTGTCGTCCAGGAACATGTACTCGGAACACGGATTGGACGCGTGAATGCGCCCGTCGGCCGGACATGTGTGCCACTCGTTGATGGTGGAATCAAATTGCACGCCCGGGTCGGCGCAAGACCACGCACTAAACGCAATACGCTGCCAGAGATCGCGCGCGTCAACGGTCTTGGACACGACCCCATCCGAACGGCGCAACAAATCCCACGGTCCGTCATTCTCAACGGCCTTCATGAACCGATTGGAAAGGCGAACGGAGTTGTTGGAGTTCTGTCCCGACACCGTAACGTAGGACTCGCTATCCCAATCGGTGGTGTAGGTGGGCACTTCGATGCCCGTAAAACCCTGCTGCGCGAGCGCAATGCAGCGCGAAACATAGTTGCTGGGAATGCATGCTTCCCGCGCGGCCAACGCCGCGGCACGCAAACGCTTGTTTTTGCGTACATTGAAACGCGCGTCGGCGTCGGGCCACTCATTGCACGCGTCGAAGATGCCTTGGAGGCATCGCTGCATGGCGGTGGAACCGGCCACCAATGCGGCGACCTTTTGTTCTTCATTGACCTTCCAGTCGATGAACGCTTCCACATCCGGATGATCGATGTCGAGACACACCATCTTCGCCGCGCGGCGCGTGGTGCCTCCCGACTTGATGGCGCCCGCCGCGCGATCGCCAATTTTCAAAAACGACATGAGCCCTGACGACTTGCCGCCTCCCGACAACGGTTCGCCCTCGCCACGAATGCGGCTGAAATTGCTGCCCGTGCCTGAGCCGTATTTAAAGAGGCGCGCCTCGCGGACCCAGAGATCCATGATGCCGTTCTCGTTGACCAAATCATCTTCGACGCGCTGAATGAAGCAGGCGTGGGGTTGCGGGCGTTCGTAGGCCGACTTGCTCTTGCGCACGCGACCCGTTTCGGGATCTACGTAGCTGTGACCCTGGGCGGGGCCGTCGATGCCATACGCAAAGTGGAGACCCGTGTTGAACCACTGAGGGCTATTGGGCGCACAGCGCTGATCTGCCAGCATGCGGCAGAGTTCGTCATAAAAGGCCTTGGCATCGCTGTCGCGATCGAAGTAGCCGTAGCGCTTCCCCCAATCGGTCCAGCATCCGGCCAGGCGATGAAAGACCTGACGCGCGTCATGTTCGCCACCGAGGACGGGCTGACCGTCATCATCTAGTAGCGGTTTACCTTTTTCACTTACTTGGGGGACACCTGCGCGCCGGAAATATTTCTGAGCAAGCACGTCGGTGGCCACCGACGACCACGTGGAGGGCACGTGAACCTGATCGAGCTTGAAGATGACCGTGCCATCGGGATTGCGAATCTCAGATGCCCGCGTCTCCCAGTTAATGCCCTCATACGGATCGCGACCGGCAACCGTGAATCGACGTGCAAACTTCATGCATTCCCTCCTGAATCTTCGAATCGACTCGCCGCCCAAACCCGGGCACGCGACCAATCACGCGACGAAACGGGCCATTCGAATGACGGACATCCGGGCGCACGCCGCCCCGCCGCCTGCTATGGAGTAGCTGCGGCATGACTACGGCGTGGCTCGCGCTCGGAATCCGACGCTTGAACCAAGTCAAAGCAAGGGCCGAGCTGGCCCGACTTTGAGAAACTGCCTGACTTTGAGTATTTGCCCCAGAAATGAATCTGTGACACGAAACCACAACAGGTTGTGGTATCAACCCTGCCTACCTACGACATCTCGTAGCACGACCGATTCCAATCCCGTTCAATTAAATCGAACAAATCTGGGAATCGACCCCTCGCGAAACACACGGCCCTCACGGACCTTCGCGAGACGCGCGGCCCTCGCTAAGGAGGCATCTCCAAGGAGACTCACGCAGCGCCCGGGATTTCAAGGGTGCCCGGTCTCCAGTCGCGGCCTCATCAGCGTACGCACTCGATTTCGGGCCGAGCAACGTAGCAGTGGGCGGGGACAGTCTGCGTGGGGCCACGTTTTGCGGTTGCGCGGGCGGGGGCCCCACTCCCTATGCTCTTCTCCGCGCGTGCGACCCGCCGCTGCGCACTGAGGAGACGCCCATGATTGCCAGCGACAAGTGGATTCGTGAACAGGCGCAGAAGCATCGCATGATCGACCCCTTTTGCGAGGACTTGGTGACCGAGGGCAAGATCTCGTATGGACTCTCAAGTTACGGATACGACATCCGCGTGAGCGATCACTTCAAGATCTTCCACAATCTCAACAACACGCTGGTGGACCCCAAGGCGTTTGACCCCAAGTCCTTCATCGATCACCGGGGTGACTGCATAATTCCGCCGAATTCGTTCGTATTGGCCGAGACGGTGGAGCATTTCCGTATTCCGCGAGGCGTGCTATGCGTGTGTGTTGGCAAATCCACCTATGCGCGCTGCGGGATGATTGTGAACGTGACGCCGCTCGAGCCCGAATGGGAAGGGGTGCTCACGCTTGAAATCAGCAATACGACGCCGCTACCCGCCAAGGTGTATGCCGGCGAGGGCATCGCGCAGATTCTCTTCTTCCACGGCGACCAAGTGTGCGAAACGAGCTATCGGGATCGCAAGGGGAAGTACCAGGATCAGCCGGGGCTCACGTTGCCCAAGATTGCTGGCGCAACCGCCGATGGGCAAGCCACCGCCGCGCCAATCACCCAATAGTTGCTCTCAATCTCGGCCGACACGTGCTTACTCAAATCCACCTACTCAGATGCACCCTCTCATACGCGCCTTCTCAAGTGCGCTAAGCCCATAAAACGGGCGAAATCAACGAGTTACAGCACTTTCGCTGCATCAATCGGGTCGGCCTACGTGCCGCATAGGATCCCGCGGTCACCTGGTTTGACGGGCACTCCATGGGGACGCCGTCCTGTGCATGGCACGCCGCCCCCTGCTGGGCACGCGTCTCGAAGTGCCACTTCCGAGTACGTACGAACGCGGTGAAACGATGCGCGCACATAATGGGCTCGCATCGAAAAGTACGAAAAACGAGTTCGCAGCGCCGCCTAGCCCTCAAATTTTGCATGAACACGTGTAGCTCCCGCCTGTTAGATTCCCTCGCACATGGGCGCTATTTGCCCATGGCGACCCGTTCGCGGCGCTTCTGCGTTGCACGCGGCGTCGCGCGGAAGGGCGGCTTGTCAGAACATGTCCGCACCTTGCAGTCAGGTTCTAGTCACACATTCCACGTCCCAGAAGGAACCTGCCTCGTTGTACGGAGGTGGGTAGGAGTCCGTTATGGCAGCCAGAAGAAGAAAGAAGAAGAAGGCCCGTCGAAAGAAGAAGGCGTCACGTCGTCGTTCGACCGCAGCACTTAACGTCGTTGTGGGTTCAAAGGTCAAAGAAACCATCAAGAGTTACAACGTTCGTTGCTCCGGCGACATGGTTGAAGCACTCAACGCACACGTGCACGGCATTTTGAAGCAAGCCGTCGAGCGTTGCATTGCCAACAAGCGCGGTACGGTTCGTCCGCAAGACCTCTAAGCCAACGCTTTCACATAGGCCTATCCAATAGGCAAATCCGAAACACCGCGTGGTACGGCACGCGGTGTTTCTTTTTGTTCACCCTGCGTAATGCGTCAAAACACCTGGTTTCTGTCGCGCATTAGGCGAGGAAGGTGGCGTCTTCACGCAATGACATTTCGAGGCCGCGCCAGAGTGACTTGACGATGGAGGGGACGTCTTTGCCTTCATAGACCACGGTACGGTCGGTGTTGCCAAGATTGCCTTCGCCCGTTTCGAGTGCACGCGCGGCCATCTGACGACGGTGATAGTCCACTTCAATCGATAGCGGTGGCTCAAGTCGAAAGGGCTTACGTTCCTTGCGTGCTTCGACGGCTTCTTTCGCGGCGACGAGGATCAGTTCCTGTGCTCGCCTGGGTGTGAGGCTTGCACACGCCGTCGCTCCAAGTGCTTTCTTCGTTTCGACAACACGCAGATCCTTGCCAAGATCGCCTTGCACTTCGCGACACAAATCGTCAGCGCCTGTAACCAGCACCACCGGTACCCCGAAGTGGCCGACAATGGCGGCGTTAAGTGTGACTTCGCCCGCGGGCACCCCCTGCAAACGAATCTCGTGCACGCGGGCGCCCACCCACGTGTGAGACAAAAGGCCGCCGGGCGTGCCCGCACGGGAATGAAAGCCAATCATGATGCAGGCGTCAAAGGTGTCGTGTTCGATGCCGGTTACCTGAATCAGCGGCTTGTTGGACGACGTGGCAGGGCCTACGACCAGTCGAGAGGCGGGGTGCAATTCATCGATGAGGAGATTTCTCATCGTTGCGTGCCCATCGTTTACCCAAACTTCCTCAGCGCCCGCTTCGACCGCTCCTTTAACGGCTGCGTTCACCTCGCCCGTAAACCAGCGGCGCGCAGCGGCGTAGTCGTTGCCTCCGGGGACCAAATGGTCTCGATGCGAGACGCCGGCCACGCCTTCCATGTCGGCCGAAATGAACACCTTCATGGCGATTCTCCCAGTTGCACTCTGCGGAAGCTGGAGTATCTGTACCCCCAGCCATCCGGTAGGTCACGCGCGGACCGGGCGTACCCAACTGGACCGTGCTTCTGGAGTAGGTCACGTGACGCTTGAACATCAACAGGCAAAGAAGATTCTCGGCGCGTTGCGCGACTGCGCGGCGCGTTCGGAATGCCCGGTTGAACTTAGCCGCGACTTTGTGTCCACGCTTCACGATTCCCTACCCCAGGCGACGCGCATCTCGATGGAGTGGATCGAAGACGAACCTCGCACCGGCGGCGACGACGACGCCACGACATCCATTCGCCATGAGACGTCCATGGATGAATCGTCACGCGTGCGCGAGGCATTGGCGGCCCACGCAGTTCCAGCCCATCTCAAGAAGCGCGCCTTGCTCGAGAACGAAGACGTCTACGCACCCCACGCCATGGGCGATGCCGAGGGCCAGGGTAGCCATCACATCTCACCCATTCGCAAAGGGCCACGCGTAGTGGGCTTGCTTTGCCTCACCAGCAATCGCCCGCGCGCATTTAGCGCCGACGAACGCTGCGTGTTGCGTGCGGTGGCCGATTGCTTTGGCGGCCTCTTGCACGACCACGGTACGTCGCGAACAGACGCGCAAGAGCCCGAACCGGCCACGCGCGAAAGCGAGTAAGCGCGTCCCGACGTTCGTGCCGACGCTTACTTCTTGGAGTTGTCCAGCAGCCCGAGCACCAGTGCGTGTTCCATCAACTTGATCTTGGCAACAGCTGAATGATCGGCGGGTAGTGACGCAACGATTTCCTTAAGCAGTTCAAGCGTTGCATTGGCTCCACGAAGCACGACAGGTACGCGGAATAGGTTTGCGGCAGACTCGGCGGTGTGCTCCTTTAGATCTTCGTCACTGAAGCGTTGCATGAAACGCCCAATAGCGCCTTCCAGATTCGCCATCTCTCCGTCGTTTAGACCCACATGTTGCTTTACGGCACTCTGAACGCGCGTCGTCAAGAACTCACGCGTGCCGCCAAACAGCGGATGCACGTGCATTTGCCAGATCAATCCCGATGACATGAGATCCAATCCGCAGAGGCCACGAATACTCTCGGGGTGGACGATTTCCACCTGCTCGGGATCGAGCAACTTATCAAGTTCATCGAAGAAATTCTGCTTGATGGTGGATTCTTGAATGCGGGCTTCAAGGGCATAGGTGATCTTGTTGCGATTCTTCTCAAACTCATCGATACGCTCGAGATACACGTTGCCGAGTTCGGAAACTGCCTTTCGCTGATCTTCGCTAAGCGGCTTCTCCGCTGCTGTGAGCGCGGAGTCCACCAGATTCACGTAGATGGCGGGATGAGTAAACGCGCCATTGATGCCTTTACCAGGCACGCCTGCTTTATGTGCAGACGACGCCACGTGAATCAGGTTCATATTTAGTTCCTGAAGTTTCCTGCTAAAGGATGGATCTTGCAACAACTTCATGTTCCCAGAAGCTTTTATCATCATTGGGACCATGGCCGTATAGGCGGAGGCCGCGCTCTTCCAGTCCACTCGCGCAAACACACCCTTGTACTTGTCGTACGCGAACGCCACGTCACTGCCCCTGTCTTCGCCATCGCCCCCCATCGCCTGAATGCGCGATTTCAATGTCTCGATCTCTTTGGCCAGTGCCTGAGCCTTGGATTCGGCTTCCTTGCGAAGCGCCGTTTCATTTGACAACTTGCGCGTGACTTGCGTCACTTCGTCGTCGCCCTCGAGCGTTGGATTGCCATGCTCTTCGTTCGATTGCGGTGCAGTTAGGGACTCGTCTTCATGGTGCGTATTCGCCTGAGCCTCGTCGGTTGAGTCAGCCGAACGCTTTTGCACCTCCGTGCCCGCAAAGAATCCAATCGCACCTACGGCGGCGGCGATGGCAACTACAGATTTGATACCCACGATAGAACCTCCAATGACTTGGGCCGCGGTGGCCGCGGCAGCTACGTGAGCTCCCGCGGTCCAGGCAGCGGCACCCGAACTGGCTGTTGTGGTCACACTCGACGCCAAGGTTGCGCCCGTCGCGATGTCCTTCCACGCGCCCGCCATCGGCACCAGCGCGAGCTCCCATCGCATCGATCGATTCGCGTATACCGCATCGAGCATCTCAGCGAGGCGCTTACGCGCGCGGCGAAGACGCGATTCGATCGTGCGCACCGAAACGCCGGCGCGCTGCGCGATCTCGGAGGGCGAAAGCCCATCGAAGTAGCGCAACACGATGGCCGAGCGACCCGGCTCTTCGAGCTTCGCGATGGCGGTTGCCAAGTGTCGTTGCCCTTCGGTTCGCTCGGCGATCTCCGCTGTGGACGGAAGGCGCTCGGAACGCGCCACTCGCTGGTGGCGGGCGCGGCGACGCACACGCGTGCGGATGAGCTTCTTGGCCTTGTTACGCACCACGCCGCTCAACCACGCCGACGAACGTTGTTCGCTGCGATCTTCCAGGGCAGCCACATAGGCGTCCTGCACAACGTCTTCCGCAGCAAAGCGATCGCGCACCATGCGCTGGGCCAAGCTCAGCAATACGGCGTGGTGCTTTACGAGCACGTCCGGGGCAATGCTCTTGCGACTAGACACGAGTCTCGGGCTCCAAATTCGGGTGTGACTACAGTCTAGTTCCCGTGAAGCCCTGAAACCCTCCCAGCAAAAGACGAGAAATCCCGGCAGGTCGCAGAGCCGCTCAATTGCTACATCGCATCAACCGGCTGAATGCCGAGCAAGTCGAGCCCGTGAATGAACACCCGCCGAACAAGTGCGACGAGTTGCAGGCGCTTGGCGCGAAGTGCCGGTTCGGCCTTGAGTACGGGGCAGGCGGCATAGAAATGTCCAAATGCGCGCGCGCCGTCGTAGAGGTAGCTCGCCAAACACGACGGGTCGTAGTCTTTGGCCGCGCGACGAACAACCGCGGGATAGCCCTGAAGGTGCCCGAGCAACTCGCGTTCTTTTTCATGCCCCCACGCCTCGACCGGACTGGAGGGTTCGGCAATCAGCGCCGCCGCGTCTGCATCCGCCTTGCGAAGAATCCCCGAAATGCGCGCCAAGCTGTAAAGCAAGTACGCGCCGGTCGCGCCTTCCGGGTTGGTCCAAAGATCTAGATCAAAGAGCACGCGCTTCGTATTGCCCAAGTTGAGCATGCCAAACTTGAGACACGCCACAGCCACACGCCACGCGACGTCTTCTTGTTGTTCGGCCGTCATCGACGCCTTTGTGGACTCATTCATTTTGGCCCAAATAGCGTCGATGACTTTGCGGCGCAAGAGGTGGTACGGCGTGGCCGTTCCCTTGCGACTCGACATTTTGCCTTCGGGCAACATGACCAATTCGTACGCCACGTGATGGCAATCGCTGGCATGCTCATAGCCCATGCGTTTGAGCGTGGCAAAGAGCTGCCGAAAGTGATGCGACTGTCCGGCATCAACCACGTAAATCGAACGTTCAATGTCGTGAGATTCAAACTTCGCGCGCGCTAGAGCCAAGTCCCACGTCATGTAAAGACTCGATCCGTCACTCTTCTGCACAAGGCACGCGCCGAGCTTTTCTTCGGTCAGATCACAGATTACTGCGCCGCGGCTATGTTCGAATACACCCTTCTCTAAGTAGTCCGCGACGATTTTCTGGCCGGGCCCTTCCAGCGTTGACTCGAAGAAGTCGTGTTCGAAGCGCACATCGAGTTCGTCGTAGATGGTTTTGAACCCGTCCAAACACCAACCACGGGTTTCTTCGTACAGTGCGCGAATCTCAGAACCCGGTTCGTCCATCCCCGCCAACACGATGCGTAACTCTGCCTCGATCTCAGCCGCGCGCTTCGGATCTTCCTCTTTGGCCGTTTCAAGCGCCGCGGTCGCCGCGGCATAGGCTTTGCCCAACCACGCCATGCGGTCGGCATCCGCGGGCGGCTTCGCGTCGGGATGCGTACGGAGCCACCATAAACACTTCGCTACGTCCACGCCAAAATCGCCGTAGTAGTTCACCGGCACCACGTTGTGTCCACGCGCGCGAAAGATGCGCACCAATGCATCACCCAGCGCCACGTTTCGAAGATGGCCGACGTGAAACAACTTGTGGGTATTGGGTTGCGAAAACTCCACCATCATGCGTGTGGGTTGGCCTGTCTTGATGCGCCTAAACAACTCGCCGCTTTGTACGTCTGACCGAAGCTCTTCGAGTAGCGCACCGGCGTCGGCGAAGAAGTTGACGTAGGGACCGGCTGCGATCACGCGTGAAATCGGTCCACCTTCGGGTAGCGAAGCCGCGAGCGCGGTAACCAGTTCGTTGGCGATCTTTGGCGGCGCTTGCTTTCGAACCTTGGCAAGACTGAAACACGGAAACGACACATCGCCCATGTCGCGCTTGGGAGGCACGCCCAGCAGGGTGCGCAGCGAGTCAGGCGCGGGCGCGTCGTCGCCCAATACGGTCGTGAGGGCGGCCACAATGGCATCGTGAAAACTCATGGAGCAATCCAATCATCGCGCAATCTTCACGACGCAGCGGGCTGGAAGTGGGTGTCGGAATCGCGCACCCTGGGTGTATCGCGGGCGCGCGTGGCGTCTACTTGAGGGTGCTGAGATACGCCTCCAAGGCGTTGAGCTCAGGACTCCCCAGGGGCAACTCCTTGCCTCCGGATTTCGTCTTGATCATCTGATTGATCTTCTGCTGAATCGTGACGACTTTGCGCATGACCTTGTCGTACTTCGGATACTGCTTCACGCGTACACCCGTGAGCTTGTTGGGGCCGCGCGAATGGCACACGACACACGTCTTGGCGCCTGGCTTCCAGGACTTTCGATAGAGGGCCTTGCCCTGCTCGCGTGCCTTCTCGAGCGCGAGCTCGCCCTTGCTCTTCCCCTCACCGCGGGCAGGTACGACGAACATCGCAACCAATAGGACGCTTGCGAATACGATGAGGGGGGCGATCGTGTGTCTTGAATTCGGCATCATGGAACTCCGCGGGACGACGTGGGGAGTATAGGGCTGGAAGGAGGTGCCATGGATTTGTGCGCACTGATACGAGACGTCCCGGACTTCCCCAAACCGGGCATCTTGTTTCGCGATATTACGCCTCTCTTGCAACGACCCACGGCGATCAAGGCGTGCGTGGCGCGCATGACCCACGTGGCGCGCGGCCGCGGTATCACCCATGTGGCCGCGATTGAAAGTCGGGGCTTCCTCTTTGGTGTTCCCGTGGCACTCCGCCTCGGGGCTGGTTTCGTGCCGATTCGGAAAGCGGGCAAGTTGCCATGTCCAACCCATGCTGAGACGTATGCCCTCGAGTACGGGACAGGTGCGTTGGAGATTCATCAAGACGCCTTCAAGCAAGGCGATCGCGTTTGGCTCATCGATGACGTGCTTGCAACGGGCGGCACGCTCGCGGCGGCAGCAGCGCTCGTTCGGCGTACCGGCGCCGCCGTGGTGGGCGCGGGCGTGCTCATCGAGTTGACGAAGCTCGGAGGACGTGCAGCGCTAAGCGAAATCGACCTGTTTCGTGTGCTTGAGTATTGAACCTCGCAGCTAGCGTGTCGCGCAACCACCCGCTTCCCTCCAAGGACCCCGTTCGATGAGCGCCGCGAAGTCACCCCCACCGGAAGTCAAGCGCCAATTCATGCGCGGGTTCCGGGACGCGTTGCGCGATCCCGCCACCTACAACCCGGTCCGCAACCCGTCGGTGTGGCTGGGATTCGTGCTCGCCCTACCGATTCCCCTCTTCACGTTCTTCATTGAATCGCCGTGGTGGCTCAAGTTGATCGCGCTCGTTGCGCCCTTTACGTGGGCGGCCATTTTGGGCGCAGCCGGGCGCGTAGGACTTCGCGCGCAGCAAGAGACCGTGCGCATGAGTGAGCGTGTTGACGAGGTTGTTTCGCAAGTTGCGGGTGTCGAAGGCCACCTAGCCGAAACGGAAGAAGCGCTCGGCGAAGAAGTGCTCAAACGCCAACATCTTGAGGACCTGCGCGACGAAGTGGTATCGGACCTGCGTCTCGCAAAAGACGTGCAGCGCACATTGATTCCTCACGATATTCAACGCCCCGAGGCCAATGTCGTTACGCGTATGATCGCTTCACGCCTGATCGGCGGCGACTATGTCCACACCAACATTGTTGGCGATCGCTACCTCTATCTCATTGTGGCGGACGTCTCCGGCCACGGCATTGCCGCCGCGCTGGTCGTTGCGCGTTTTCACGGATTTATTCGTAGACTCACACTGCTCGGCCGCACGCCCATGACCATGTTGCGACGCATGAATGAAGCGGCCATGCAGCTCTTCATGCATACGTATTTCTTCATGACATGCGCCGTGGCGCGCATAGACCTGTACACAGGCTTGATGGAGTACGCCACCGCGGGTCATCCGGATCAGTTTCTGCTGCGTGCCAACGGAGAGATTGAGCATTTGCGAACGCCGAATCGACTGCTGGGCATCGACGCCGACATCTTCGACGCATCGCGGCCATCGGACCAAGTGCAACTTGAGCCCGGCGACAGCGTCATTTTCTTCACCGACGGCATGTTCGAGGTGCTGGCCGATGGCAGCGGCGAATTATTGGGTGAGGATGGATTGGAAGCGCGCATTCGCGAATTCGGACCGCTCGAGCCGAGCCTACTGATTGGCGAAGTCCTTCAAGAACTCGCCGAGTTTCAGGGACGCAGCGACTTTGAGGACGACGTAACCATCAGTGTGACGCAGTTCCTGGGAACCACGCCGCCACTCGCACGGCATCATGCAGAGCATGCGTAGAGCCCATGCGCTCGTCACCGACGATCGCGCCTCCCATCACATGGTGCTCCCCACCGACACCAATGGCTAGCGCGCATCGCCAGCCCAGTACACCACTTGTCGCCGCATTCAGACTGGGCACCAAATTGCTGATGGATGCTTGAACTCGAATGCGTTATAGATGGTATGCGACACGCCACGACATTTTCAGATGTATACCGACCGGGCATCAAGTCTTACCTGGGCATGACGTGGATTGCACTGTGCCTTTTGGCCGCCCATCTGCTTGGCGCCGTTTGGGACACGGGTACGCAATCACTCCTTGAGTCGACGCTCATTGCCTTGAGTTACACGGGGCTGCTCGCGATGGATCACGGGTATCGATTCTACGTTTCGACGGAAGGCATCGAGGCGCGACACTGGTTTCGAAAGCGACGCTTCGCACGATGGACTCAAATGGCGCGGGCAAGTCGCACGTCGCAGATGGGCGACTGGCTTGAGCGGACGATCATCGAAGATGCCGTAGGCAAGGAACTCCTCCGTATTGGAAGCGGAACGAGACGACTCGACGAGTTGCTTCAACGAGTCAAGCCTCACGTGATGAGGAACAATCGCGACAATCCTCATGCCTGGGGAGGAACAAAGAACCGTGTACGCGGCTGGCACGTGTAGCAAACTCATGCGTCGCAGGAGCGATCCTGTCGAACCCAGCGCTCGCTTGCGTCAACGATCTCGGCTGTCGTAACGCTGGTACCCCCGGCAGGATTCGAACCTACGACCCCAGCTTTAGGAAAGCTGTGCTCTATCCAACTGAGCTACGGGGGCTCTTGGCAGCCTGAAGTATCGCCTAAGATTCGTGCGTGCCCACCCCCACGACCATCTTTTATGACGGCGACTGCTCGTTGTGTACACGCGTCGTACAGTGGTTGGTCGCGGAAGATCGACGGGGAACGCGATTCCGGTTTGGCAGGCTATACGGGCGAACGTTTGAAGAGACCTTCCCGGCAACAACGCAGGCATCGCTGCCGGACTCGCTAGTTGTTCACGCACCCGACGGTCGCGTGCTCGTGCGGTCGCACGCCGTGCTGCATATCTTGCGACGGCTGGGTGGCTTTTGGGCTGCGGTGTCCTACGTAGCGCGCGTCATACCCACGACGTGGCTTGATCGTGTGTACGACGTGATCGCAAAGCGGCGAACCAAGACGTGTCGATTACCAGCCGCCACCGCCGCCGCCTCCGAAGCCGCCGCCGCTGAAGCCGCCTCCGCCACTCCAACTGCCACCACCACTGCTCGTTCCGCCGCCCCAACTGCGAGACCAACCGCCTGAAGATCGACTGCTTTGCACACGTGGCGCGGCGTAGAGCGAGTCGCCCACGGAGAAATGCAACCCACGGAATCCTCGACCGAGGCGCACGTCGCTCCAGTTCTTGCCCCGCGTGTCATACCACTCGGGCGGTTGCTCGTAGAGCGGCTGAATGTGTTTGACCCACTTCTCGTGCAGGCCTAATGCAATCGCGTACGGCAAGAGTCGCTCGAGTTGGCGAAGTGTCATCTTGTCCATGCGATCGGACTCGGCCGTTTCCAAGTACTCCTCCATGCCCTTAATGCGTGCCAAGGCATCAAGCCCCTTCTTCGTGCGTTGTGGCATGTAGCGCGCTATCCAAAACATGATGACGGCGGCGACGGCGAGACAAACGAAATAGGGCCAACCCCATCCGCGCCACATGCCAAGTACCACGGCAACGATAAGCAACAGCATGGTGCTTCCAATGGACGCGCCCGTCACATCACTAGGTGCCTTTGGGTAGTAGCCATCTTTCACCATACCGTTCGCAAGTTTTGTGCGCGCTTTGTCAATGCGCGCCGAGAACTTGCGGCGCAAGCTCGACAAGGGAATGAAGCCATCGTCAGCCTTCGTGCCCTTCTCGAACCCGTCGATCAGTTCCTGCTCCCACCCGCGTAGCGCATCACCCGCGGGCGGATCGTCCACAATGCGCACTTCCATACCCGGCGTATCCGCATCGTCGGCCGCTTCACGAAGTTGCAAATGGCCGCGCACGGCCAAGTCAACGATCGCTGCGGTCATATCGTGCGGATGCACGGTGTTGTCGGCCAAGAAACCAACCTCTGCGGCGCGCAATTCTCCGGGTGGATCGTATTCAGGAATGATGGTGCGACCGGCCAAGCTATCGCGCCCGTCGTTCCACCAACGCCGAATCGCCAGCAAGAGCATGAGCATTGGAATGAGCAGAAACCAATTGGCTTTCAGCAATGTAAACGCACGTTTGATGGGGCCGGCATGCGCCACATGACCGGTGGGGAAAAACGTGCCGATAGTGAGCCCCTCACGCGGTCGCAACTCGCGCGTGGTTTCAAATTGAACGGTGTGCGCATCACGCCAGGTGTGCTTGTAGTCCTTTCCTTTGCTGTATTCCGGACCCGTAAAACCGGTAATCTGTACTTCTTCTTGCTTCACGGTTTTCGGTAAGTGAACGGTGGCGCCGGCCTTTCGAAAGGGAATCTCCCAGTCCACGCCCGTCACGTTCCACTGCAACTCATCGAGGTGCCCAAAGTTCTCATCTTCGGGCGTATAGGTTCGAATTGCGCCTTGAACCGTGTAGGCGATCTTCACCACACGCGTTGCATCCTTGGCGCCAGGCACGCGAATCTTGAGTCGCATACGACCGCGGCGATGCGCGCGTTCTTTCCAATATTCAAGCGCATTTCCACGTTCGTCGGTAACGGCGGTCACGTCGACCTTTATGGCATCTCGAAAGAATCCGTTGAGCCGCGTGCCATAAGGAATTACTCGAAAAATGCCGTTATAGAATCCGCGAAATGACACGCGGAAGGTCTCAACCACATCCAACGTGGAGTCCTTATTTACCGTGAGATCGGCGTGCATCTCCTCGATGACCATGGAACGCGCCACGGCCTCGGGCGCAAGCGCACCCCACAGCAGGGCACCGAGAATCAAGGATAGTAGAGAACCACGAACGCAATGCATGGCGTCCTCCAACGCGGCATGCGTCGCAGCCGCTTGCCTAGACGAAAATGGTCAGTCGAAAGTGATTAGGCGAGTGTGACGCGCGGCGCGGCGCGATCGTCCTCGTCGACTTGAAAAAACAATGCGGACTCATGGCCCAACATGGCCGCGAACATATTGGTGGGAAAGCGTTCCAGCATGGTGTTGTAGTCACGCACGGTGCCGTTGTAATAGCGTCGCGCGTATTGCAAGTCGTCTTCCACCTTGACGAGATCCTTGCTCAACTGGATGAACCCCTCATCCGCTTTGAGGTCGGGGTAGTCCTCAACCAGAATCATCAACGAATCAATGCGTGCGCTCAACTCGCGTTCCGCGATTTCACGGACGTTCGTTTCGTGGGCACGCTGGGCTGCGCCGCGCGCCGCGGTCACACGCTCGAGCGTTTCTTGCTCGTGCTTGGCGTGCCCACCCACCACCTTGACCAAGTTGGGCACGAGGTCGTGGCGTCGCTTGAGCTGCACATCGATGTCACTAAATCCCTCGCGCACGCGGTTGCGTTGGCGAACGAGACGATTGAATGTCCACACAATCCACGCGAGAACGACGCCGACCGCAATGGCGATCCATGCGTTTTTGGATAGTGCGAGCGGAAGATGATGAACGGCGTGACGCAACATGATGGGCACTGTACCCGGCGGGGCACGCAGCGACCCCGGGCGTGCGGCCCCATCCAGATCCATGCGCCCCTCCAGCAAAAACCCATGCACGCCCGCGCCACTCGCGCGTCCGATTCGCTATAGTTCAGGACGCCTTTATTGGAGCGCCCTATGCCCACCCCGCCCGAGTCCGAATCCGACTGTCGAACGCCCGTTGCCGTGGATGGCACAGAGCCCATGCCTATCACCCATCCGGCATTGGTTGCATTTGTGAAGCGCGTTTGCGAAATCCTTGACGAGCGGGAAGCGGGGACCCTTCGCGAAGACGACATCGCCCCGGCTGTGGCCGAAGCGCTCGCGCCACTGGTGCGAGCAGAAGGCCTATTGACGAAGAAGCAGAAAGCCGGCTGTGACGAGGGCTATACACGGCATCTCTTGTACGAAGATCCAGACCGGCGATTCACCGTGTTGTCATTGGTGTGGCAACCAGACCAAAGTTCGCCGATTCACGGCCACACATCGTGGTGCGCCGTCGGTGTGGTTCAAGGCACACCCACGGAGATCACATTCAACATGAAATCCGATGCCAGCGGCGCGCGCACAGTCGAGCAACGCGAGTCGTCTACCTATAGTCCGGGCGACACGTGTTTCTCTCGTGAAGGTTGGGACGACGCCCACCGCGTCTACAACGCAAGCCGTGAGGACGTCGTTACGTTACACGTATACGGATTGCCCCTCGCAACAGACCCCGCAGCCATCAATCTACTGCTGGACTGAGCATGGGAAGCAATGACCAACCGTTCACCATCTTTCGCGACATTCCCGCGTCCGGCGTGGTGTATGCCGTGCAACAGGCAACGGCAGCGGGTTACTCACGCGGCGATCCCGATTGGTGCAATTTGGGGCAAGGGCAGCCGGAGGTAGGCCCCATCCCGGATGCGCCGCCGCGCATGGCCTCAATCGAACTCGACCCGCTAGACTATGCCTACGGCCCGTCTGGTGGACTTCCGGAACTTCGAGACGCGGTGGCCGAACACTACAACCGCCTGTTTCGCCAGGGCGCATCGTCGGCCTATACACGCAAGAATGTATTGATCGCAAGTGGCGGACGCGTTGCCATCACGCGGGTGTTTCGAACACTTCGCAAGCTCGCCCTGGGCTACCGCTACCCCGACTACACATCGTACGAAGACTCCCTGCATGCCCATCAACACGTCATTGATCCCATCGCCATTGGCGACAGCCACAATCCGACAGCGTTTGGACCCGACGTGCTCGACAGCGCCATCAAACAACACGGTCTTGAAGCCGTGCTTGTCAGCAATCCCTGCAATCCGAGCGGACATACGATACGCGGCGACGAACTCAAGCGGTGCGTAGACATCGCACGCACTTCGTCGTGTGCCCTCATAATGGATGAGTTCTATTCCCAGTTTGTGTACGACGACGACGGACAGCCAAGTGCAGCACCCGTTTCCGCCGCTCGCTATGTCGAGGACGTCGAACTCGATCCAGTGATCGTCGTGGATGGCATTACCAAAGGACTTCGCAGTCCGGGATGGCGTGTGGGCTGGGTGCTTGCACCGTCGTCGTGGATTGCGCCCATGGAGCGTGTCGCAGGAACCTTGGATGGCGGTGCGTCAAGACCTGCACAGCGAGGCGCACTCAAGCTCTTAGATGCCCAGCACGTCGCCACAGAAACCGTGGTGATTCGCCAACGTTTCGCTGAAAAGCGAGGGGTCATGTTGAAGGGTCTGCGTTCGCTGGGAGTGGAGGTGCCGTACCCGCCAACCGGATCCATGTATGTGTGGGGAAACGTGAGCCGCTTGCCCGCGCCATGGAACACCGACGAGGGCTTCTTTCGCGAGGCCCTAAACAAACGCGTCATTACGGTCCCGGGACGATTTTTCGTTTTACAGGCGGGTAAGTCCGAGCAGGTCCCGGAGCGACCGTCGCCCTACCCCTGGGTACGGTTCTCCTTTGGTCCCCACCCCGAAGTCGTTCGCGAGGGCATTCGCAGACTTGGTGAGGCCCTTGGCGGGCAAGGCTCGAGCGCCTCGTAAACGACGCACGCCCGTCGGTTTCCGTGGCGAGAATTCTCTTTCAGCAGACTATCAAAACAAGAACATGATGTACGGGACTATAGGCCTGTCGCGAGCGAATCCGCACAACGGACCTGAGCGCTAGCTAGTCAAGCAGCGCAACTGAACACCTCGCCCCGTCGAAGTTCCCACTACGCTGGCGAGAGTTCTCGACTCAATAACAGGGACAAATTGCCCAATTTTCGGCGACCAGCGGGCACAATTCGACCCCGTGGCGAATCGCCCCAATTGAGGCGATTGCCAAGTGAGGAGATTGCATGGAGACAACAGGGGTGGACACCATTGGGGGGTCGCGAATAGACTTTGGGTGGAAAGGCTCTTTGGATTCGCGCCACGCCCGTAGGGGATGTGCGACGAGGCCCTGGGCCCATCCGGCGAGCATAGCGCGCCCGCGATCTACCTCGGACGTATTCAATTTCAATAGCGCAGTTGCGATTGAGTATCGACATCGAGTTTCCCGGGCGGTGAAGCGTTTGCACGTTGCCGCGCACTACCGCGTGGGCCGGTAAATAGGGGTTCCACTCGGGTCCAATCCGAGGGATGCCCAAGATACTGGGGTTGGTCGCAGCATGAGAGCAGGTGATCCTGCGATTCGGTGAGCCCTTTGGCTCGCGTGTTGCATGACGAAGTATCGGGAGTTCTCCACGCGAGATGCCTCGAGCCAGTTTCGATTCGCGGCGGATGCACGCTCACCACTGGGCATGACCGTTTCGACAACGAACAACGCGAACACAAATAAGACAAACCAGCGATTTCAACGAACCAACCCTTCATTTCATTCATTCGTTTTTTGGAGAATACCGATGCGTCGAACCGTACGCCTAGCCGGGCTATTCGTCTCCATCATCTCCCTGTCGTTTGCTAGCGCCGCCTGCGGCGGCGGTGGCGGCGGCGGTGGCGGCGGCGGAGCCCTCGAAGTCCTCACGTTCCAACCCGACGTGCTCTACTCGCATGAAGATGGCGCTGTGCGCATTCTTGGCTCGGGTCTCGGCTCCTGGCAGGACCGCGCAACGATTCGCCTCACGGCCACTTCGGGCACGCCATTCGATGGCGGCACGTCGGCCACGTACGAGTTCGAAGCCGTTGTAGATAGCGCTCAGCAGATGCGCGCTACATTGCCCGCCACCTTGGTGGACATACCGGTAGACGCCTACGTGACGGTCATTACCGCCGCAGGCGCCGAGTACACCACTGAGACTCCGATGGCGTTTCTGCAGCCTCAGCGCGTTCTGAGTGTTACGCCGGACGTGACGGAAGGCTCGGACCCCTCCGGTTTGGCGGCCCCCGTAACGTTTGAAATCAGCGGCGAAGGCTTCCAGCCCGTGGGCTCCGGCGTCACCGTGATCTTTGACGATCCAGGCCCGGGCGCATTCCTAAACGGAACCGCTCGTCAAGTACGCGCTTCCGGATTGGTTGAAAACGCCACAAAGATTGTGGGCACGTTCCCGATCTCACAAGTGGACGCCACGATCTCGGCTAACGTTCAAATCGTGCTGCAGTCGGGCCAGGTCATCTCGAGCGCGAGCCCGCTAGTCACCTTTGAGCCTACCACGTCATTCGTGTCCATCACGCCCGACGAGGTATACGACACCACAACGCCGGCATTCACGATCACCGGTACAAAGCTCATTCCGGGCCCCGCCACAATTACATTCACCGCCAAGTTGGGCACACCCTTCAACGGCGGGACGTCGGCCACCGTCACAACGACGGGGAATGTGATTTCCGACTCGCAGATCGTAGGCAACATGCCCGATGCGGGCGGCATCGACTTCTCTGTCGAGTCCACCATCCTTATTGACATGGGCGGAACGCTCATCGGCTCGGGCTCGAACCCGGTCGTAACGTTCTTCCCGCCGCCGGAAATCTTAAGTGTGGATCCCGCGGCATTTGACAGCGGCAACCCATCACCCTTCCGCACGACGGGGCCAGCAGTCAACTTTGATATCACGGGCGAAAACATGCCGGTAGGCAGCAATGCCGTAGTTACGTTCACCGCCGACAGCGGCACACCGTTCAATAATGGCACCTCGGCCACCACCGTGGTCAATGGCACGGTCACCGCACTGGACGCGATCGAGGTCACGAATATGCCCGATGTTGTGCTCGACGGCGCCATGAGTGCGGGCGACTTCGTCACCGCTTCGGTCAATGTCTTCTTCAACGACATCGGGACCAACGCAACGCTTCCGGCTGGCACGGTCACGTTTACGCAGCGCGGCGTGCCGTTCGTACCGCCGTCTTGGACCCCGGGGAGTGCGTGGTTCAACGGATTCTCATCGTCCATCGGACCGGGAATGATGTATTGGGCTGGCTACGGAAGCGCGTTCTATTCGGAGAACTACAACTTCCCGAGTTCGTTCACATTCCCGTATTACGGGACGAACATGGTCGCCATTCAAATGAACGGCCACGGCTTCGGCGACTTGAAGAGTTCCACATTAAGTGGGTCATTTATCTCTAACAACTCTGCAGTAGATAACCCGTCCACATCCGTGCTCTCCGGCAAGGATCGCTTGGCGATTAGCTGGACCCCAACGTTCGGTGGTTACTACTACGCGTACTACTTGCCGACGGCAACAGTGTATTACCACTGCCCGTTTGTTCAGTACGACGCGGGTACGGGGTCGATGTACTTCAGCCAAGCCACATGGGCGCGGACCAATACCACATCGACGTCTACAAGCAGTGCCTATCGCATCTCGTCACAGAGCAAGGTGACACAGATGAGGATCTACAACACGGGGCGCATCGACATGATCTACCCCTTCACCAACACCATCACGGGCTCGCGCCTAACGGGTATCAGCAACTCGAGCGGAACGTCGGGCCATTCGACGGACTACTCGTCGTATGTCTATGGCACGAGTTTCGATAACGCAGGATCCGGCAGCTACATCTACGAGATCAAGTCCGGAACCCAGGACTTCGAAAGTGCCGATTGGATTGTGTTCCACCCCGATGGCATGGGTGGCATGGACTTCGCCAAGGGCAACCTGTAGTCCCCAACGCGTGCGCGTGGCCCACTGTGTGGGCCGCGCGAGTATCGCCTCGAGGCCTCTTCGTAAGGAAGGGGCCTCGCTTCATTTTTGGGACTCGGACGCCTTGAACGTAACAATAGGCCTTGAAGTCGTACGTTCACATGGAACACCTTGGAGCTACAGATGAGTCCCACCGAATCCCCTCGCGTCGCCGTGCTTATGGGATCCACTTCCGACTGGGAAACCATGCAGCATTGCAGCCTAATGCTCACGTCATTGGGTGTCGCGCATGAATGCCGCGCAATTTCTGCCCATCGGCAGCCCGCAACACTGCACGCATTCGTTGAGGACGCAGAGAAGCGTGGCGTGTGTGTATTCATCGGCGCGGCGGGTGGCGCGGCACACTTGCCGGGCGTGCTTGCAAGCCTCACGGCGAAGCCCGTCCTTGGCGTTCCGATGAAGGGGTGGTCCACCGGAGGGCTCGACGCGCTGTTGGCCATTGCACAGATGCCCGGTGGTGTACCGGTGGGGACGCTAGCCATTGGCAAGGCCGGGGCAAAGAACGCGGCCATCCTGGCTGCGCAGATTCTGGGACTGCAAGACGACGTCGTCGCCAATGCCGTAGACACGTTTCGGGCAGAACAAGCGGCGCGCTCGACGGAGTTGCCCGCTGCATCGTAGGCGGTCGCCATGACACAGCCTACCCGCAAGCCCATGCGCCAAACGGGCCACGCGCCGCGCTGGATCCGTTGGCTGCGCCCCACAACCTCGAAAGTCCTGCTGCTCGTAGGGCTAGGCATTGTCGCGGGTGGGCTCTACTGGTATTACGACGGCGGTCGCTACCGTTGGGTGAAGAAGCGATGGGGCGAAGTCGTGCCCGGTGTGATCTATCGAAGCGGCCAGTTGCACGCCAACTTGGTTGAAGAGACACTGCGTGACTACGGCATTCGCATCGTGGTGGATCTCGACGAGGACAGGCCCAACGAGCCGTCGCCCAAGGCGGAACGAGCAGCCATCGCCAATTTGCGGATTCGCTCGGTCAACGTAGAGGGTTTGGATGGCTCGGGAATCGGAAGCCTCGATGCGTACGTCGTGGCCCTGCGCGAAATGAAGCAAGCTCATGACGGAAGGTTGCCCATCTTGGTTCACTGTGCGGCAGGCTCGAAGCGAACGGGCGCTGCTGTCGCATTCTATCGCATGCTGGTTCAAGGCTGGGACGGACCCACAACACACGCAGAGTTCGAACGCTACATCCGCTGGCATTCCAGGAGCACGCGACTGGCACGATTTATCCAGGCCTCGCTCAAGCCCCTGGCGACGAAACTCGTGGCTGCCGGAGTCCTACCTCACCTGCCTACCCATACGCCGCTCTTTGAGCCCGGTACACGGTAGCCCGCCGAGCTAGTCGTCTTCGGTGGGCAGTGGTGTTGGCTCATTGGCGGGCGGCTCTTCCGTGGGCATGGCTTGGGCCTGCGGCGGAATGAATCGGCGTAGGAAGCTCTCTGCGTCTGCTACAGTCAAATGGCGGTTAAAGACGCGGCGGTACTCGTTGGCAAGCTTGATCTTCTCTTCCCGGATCGCCTCAATTGGAAGCTGTTCTTCTGCGCCACGTCGGCGCAACGCGTTGAGCTTACCACGCAGTTCTTGCCCGCGTCGAACGAGCCGGGGCTTGTCTTCCTCGCTTATCTTGATACCGCTCTGTTTAATTATGGCGTCGTACCGCCTTAGCTCTTCGGCAACGGCTTCTTCACGACGAACTTCGGCGATCAAACGCTTGATCACCTTGACCGCCTCAGGGTCCGTGGACTCTTTCGTAATCAAACGCGTAATCTCAAGCTCCCGAGGCGACGGAAGACCCTTGGGTCGCTTCACACTAGCGTCGCTGCCGCCTTTGGCTTGAAGCGCCTTATGCGCCTTGTCCATGAGCTGTGCCATCTGCATTTCGAGCTGCGCGAGTTTGCGACCGAAGTGCTTGGGCGACTGCTCGCCCTCAAGCCGGCTCGACTGCAACGTCTGGAGTGCGCGAAGTTCATTTTCAAGTCGCTCAAGACGATCGGCATCGATTTCCGTAGGTGCGCCCGCGGTGGGCTCCTTGAGCGCGTCGTAGGTGAAGATTCCAGCCGCGACCAAGGCTGCGGTAAGCAGGAACGTTTGAACGAAATTCATGGCTGTGCTCCGCGTGGCTGCCTGGGAAGACGGGTTCACCTCCGGCAGCGTCCATTCGATATCCGTAGCCTCGCTGAAAATTACCCTAAGAAGGGGCGTCCTTCTTCGTTGAACAGATGGAACGGGCGGAACCAGGCGAGTTTTCTCGTTGTTCGGTCACCGCCTACAAACCCAACACGCTCAGCTCCGTTCAGTCTAGGTGAGTCTTGATGACTCGTTGGAGGGTCTCTCGTTTCCTCGTCATCCTCACCGCCCGATATCAGCCGCCCCTCGGCCTGGATCGAAGACGCGCTTGAGCGACTCGAGGCACCGCTTGTGCGCTACGCCAAGCGGCTGCTTGGCGGCGATACGGAACGGGCGCGTGACGTGGTGCAGGAGTCGTTTCTGCGACTCTGTCGTGAGGCACGACGCCTGGGGGTTGAACCCGAGCGACGCGAGCAGTTGATCAAGCATGCGGATGAGTGGCTCTACCGGGTTTGTCGCAATCACGCCATCGACATTTTACGGAAGGAGAAGCGTATGCACACGCTCACCGACGCACTACTCGTTGCGAACGAGTCGCCGACGCCGGACGCTGCGGTCTCACGATCCGCCACGTCGATATCCTCACCACCGGGAGCACTGCTCGAAGAACAGGAACGTCGCCGAACGATTCAAGCGTCGATACGACAACTCAATCCGCGCCAACAAGAACTCGTGTTCCTCAAGTTCGAAAGCGGGCTTAGCTACAAGCAGATCGCGTCCATTACCCAGCTCTCTACGAGCAATGTGGGCTACATCCTGCACACCGCAATGCGTGCCCTACGGCAATCGCTATCGACTTCATCCGCGTCCCCACCAACATCAACTTCCATGGCCGCCGCTTCGATCGCCGCCACCGAAAGGAGTGCCTAATGTCTCTCCCTACTAACAGTTCGCCATTCGACGACGCGCGCCTTACCGCTTATGTGCTTGGCGAGTTGAATGAATCCGATCGATCCGCTTTCGAGATCGAGTTGAATTCGAATCCGGCGTTGCAGACAGAACTCGAAGCGATGCAGTCAATTTCTGGCGATCTGCAAGCTGTGCTTGGGCAGGCTGTGATCGGACGGGCTGTGAGCGGAACGAGCGGCGAATCGCTCGGGCAGTTACAACGTGCGTCGGTGTTGAATGAAGCTACTGTCGCGGAAGAGGCCACACCAAGAACAACCAATCCCTGGTCGTGGGTGCCCATGGCTGCCGCGGCGATGATGTTGTTCATGGTGGGTGCCGTCGCAATGCTTGCGAGTAAACAACAGTCATCTGTTTCGCGAGAGGAAGCGAGACAACAAGGCGTCTACTTCAGCGTAAACGATGGCGATGTTGAGGGGCGCGTACTTGACAGCATGAAGCTCGATGAGTTTCGCGAGGTCGACCGCGCGTTGAAATCGTCGAAAAAGGGCGGGGCTGTGATGCATGACGATTCGACGGAGGTCACCGAACAAGAGGTCGTAACCGAAGAGCCTCTAATTGAGGATGAAAGTCTGGCCGACCATCCTGAAACCGACAATGATCTCCCCTACCAAGAATCGTTTGGCGAAACGACAGGGACGGCGCCCGCCCCCTTCAATGGCCCATCGACGAATGGTGTGATTGGCGTGTCAGGAGGCAGTGGCGGCGCGTTTCAAGGACGAGGAGCAGGGCGCGCTCCAGCTGCCGACCGAAGAATTCCTACAGCAACTCGGCCTGTGGGTAAGGCGGCGCCTAACCCACACATCAACTCGGGTCCTATGCCTGCTACGACTCCCGCGCCAGGCTCATCTCCGCTTCCCCTGGGCCCGACGACGCCTCCTGTGTCGCCTAGCCCTATGTTTCGGCGAGGGCCAGGCTCCGGATCGGGGAAGGCCGCCTCGCCCGTCGCTGGAACAATTGTGCTTGATCCGCGTTCGCAACCTGTGGAGTCAACGGTATCCACACGGGTTCTCTCTCGCCCGGTGTCTGCTCGCACCGAGACCATACCGGCCGAGTATCGAACGATTCAAGAGCGGGTGCGATTGGCTGACGGCACGTATGGGACTCGCGAGCGACAAGTCCTTGTTCGCCCTGCAAGTACTCGCCAGATTCCTATACCCGCACAGTACATGACGATTCAAGACAGAGTCAAAGTGCAACGGGGCCTCCATGGAGGATTGTTTGTTGTAGCGCGACTTCAATCCGTGGACGGCAAGCAGGTTTGGGTGCAGCTTCCGACGCCCGTTCCTCATTCGCTCGCGGGCGAGGCTCCCGGCACCGAACAATACGATCCGATTCCGGAGTCGCCATTCGTTGACGCGAAGACGCACCACACCTCAACGTTTAGCGTTGACGTGGATACAGCCAGTTACGCCAATATGCGCCGTTTCTTGAGCTCGGGTCGTTTGCCGCCGCACCACGCGCTGCGCCTCGAAGAGTTGATCAACTACTTCGACTACGGCTACGACGCCCCCACGGCGAAGGACAAGCACCCCTTCAATACGCATGTGCAGATCGTTACGTGCCCGTGGAATCCACGTCATCGCTTGGCGCGCATTGCCTTGAAGGGACGCGAGATTGACCGCAAGGCGCGGCCCGCCAGCAACTTGGTGTTCTTGGTGGATGTGTCGGGCTCGATGGCCGCGGCCAACAAGTTGGGCCTTGTCAAGAAGAGCCTCACCATGCTCGTCGAGCAACTCGATGAACGCGATCGCATTGCCATTGTGACGTATGCCAGCTCGTCGGGCGTTGCACTTGCCTCCACACCGTGCAATGAGCAGGGCAAGATCATGGCGGCCATCAACGCGCTTTCCGCGGGTGGCAGCACCAACGGCGAAGCGGGCATCAAGACGGCCTACGAGACGGCCAAAGCCCACTTCATCAAGGGCGGCACCAACCGCGTGGTGCTCGTGACCGACGGCGATTTCAATGTGGGCACCACCGACAACGACGAGTTGACCGCGCTCATCAATCGCAACGCCAATGAGAAGAAGATCTTTCTTTCGATTCTTGGCTACGGCATGGGCAACTATCAAGATGGTCGCATGGAGGCGCTGTCCAACAAGGGTCAGGGCAACTATGCCTACATAGACTCAGTTGACGAAGCTCGCCGTGTGTTGGTTGAGAAGCTCACCGGCACGTTGCTCACGATTGCTAAGGATGTGAAGGTACAGGTCTTCTTCAATCCACAGAAGGTGGCGTCGTATCGTTTGATTGGGTATCAGAACCGCGCCCTTGCCGCCGCCGACTTCAACAACGATCGCAAAGACGCAGGTGACGTCGGTGCGGGACATGAAGTGACGGCGCTGTATGAGTTGGTGCCTGTAGGCACGCCCCCGCCGTCTCCGGAGGTGGATCCCAATCCTTTTGTGAATGCACCCAAGCAGGACGCCACCACGCCCGTCAAGGCCGAGAAGGACGACGCGCCCGCGCGTCCCGAAAGCTTCCGCTTGCGCCTGCGTTACAAGCTGCCCGAGAGCGACACGAGTGTGCTCATGGAGCAGGACGTAGCCGATCAGGGATTGACGTTTGATAAGGCCGATCGTGCGTGTCAGTGGGCCGCCTCCGTGGCCTTGTTCGGTCAAGTGCTTCGCGGTTCGCGCCATGTGGGCAGCGGTGCGCTCGACGCAGTACTCGAGACGGCTTCCGCATTAGCCGAAGACGCCGACACGCTCTACGAAGTCGCGCCGGAAGACGAATCGCTGCGCGGCAAGGGCGCCGAACTCAATCAGTTTGTCGAACTCGTGAAGCGCGCCAAGCAGCTAGGTGCAGGCAGCCGGTAGGGCCTTCGAACCGAATTCACAATTGGTGCCGGGAGCGAATTGTGTGAAGCGCGCCAAGCAGTTGGGTGCCGGTACCCGACAATCTCGAAAAAGGTGCCGGGTGCTTTTTTGCAGGACAAGCACGCGTAGACGAACGCCCCTATCATGGCGCGATGCGCTACCTGCTTGTACTCGCCGGACTGTTGGTCGCCGCGTGGGCGGTACATACGTTCGTCCTAGACCGTGAGGACACAGCGAACGAGCAGAATCCGGATGCGCCGCCGGGGTATCGCAAGCATGTTGCAGTCATCGATCCGTTTGCCGGTGACCGTGCCGCAGCCGAAGCCCTGGAAGCCAGCGCGGAAGGTACCTACTTTGGCCAAGTAATCGTTGAGGACAACGACAAGGGACGCATCACAACAAACGTTACGCTTGAGCTTCGTGCGGAGAACGGGTTTCGACTTACGACCCAACGCGCTTGGAACTCCGGGCGCGACGGCAAAGTGCTCTCGGGCAAGTGGCACTTGCGCGGCGACCACTGTCGGCTCACCTACACCCACGTAAACGGCGAACCGATGAAGGAACGCCTGTCGGTCAAGAACCCATACGAGACCGACAAGATTACGTTCCCCGACGTTCCCGGCGCCGGATCTGTCGTGTTGCGTCGAACAAAAATTTTGAATGTTCGTTGAGGTCCCCCGCCGTAGCGCGCCAACGTTTGTCCCATCCCTTCCCTGAATCCGAATCCTTTGCCGAACCCTCTCCCCCAACCCTGCAAATAAGTGCCGGGTGTAAATGTTTGGGGATTTCACGAAAAAACGCGCGACGAGCACATGCCTCGCCGCGCGTTGCTTGGGATTTCGCGCGATCATATGCCGAGCGATTCGTCTAAATGGCTAGTCCTTGACGATAAAGCTGACCTTCATGTTGACGCGGTACTCGACAACTTTGCCGTCTTTGACCTCCACCTTTTGCTCGTTAATCCAGGCACCGCGAATGCCTTTAATGGTCTTGGACGCGCGGGCGATGCCCTCGTCGATGGCTTCCTGGAAGCTCTTGGGCGAGGACGAGGAAATTTCTACTACCTTGGCTACGGACATGCTGTCTCCTTCATTGAACTAAACCCTAAGACGCATCACTCGTGCGGAGTGAGTGACGAGACGGAACGCGCCCCTCATGCGGGGGTGCGGAAATCGTTTTGGTTGGATCGACCGGAAAGCGCTCTACGCGCGCTCACGGCCTTGCGTGGGGAAACCCTTCCAACGCTTGCGGCGGGTGGTAACGGTTTCGAAGTCATCATCGTCGGACGTGGTCGAGCCTCCCGAACGCGCAGAGAGCGCACGGTCGATCGATAGTGCGCCGGAACCGCGCCACATGAGGGCTACGGCCATGGCGACCGCGAGAATGTGAAACTCGATGCCGTGATCCAAGCCTTCCTTACCCATCCAGTTAATGAACAAGCCGTTGTTCCAGTGGGCAAGGTAGGCAGCGGTACCCATTGTTGCGGCGATGCCGAGCGCTGCGACGCGACCAAAGAGCCCGAAGATGAGCGCGAGGCCTCCCAACGCTTCGGCGGCGATGGCGCAATAGACTTGCCATGGCTCGAGACCATAGCTTGCCGTCATGTGCTCTACGGTCTTTTCCAGTCCCTGCTGCATCTCGGCGGGGACACCCGTCATACCAATCTCGTCATAGATGCCTTCAATGACTTTGCCGGCACCGTGCGCCAACATCACAACGCCCAGTCCGAGGCGCAGAATCATGGTGGAAAACTCGTTGCGGGTTCGCATCAGGGCACGAAACATGACAGCACTCCGGGACTGTGCCCGGACGATCCCGGCGCACGAAAGGCGAGGGATAACACGAATCGAGGGTCGGACCGACGTTCGCCCGATGCGGACACGCCCCAGGTGCTATGCGGGCCCCCCATCGAGCCCTGCGGAGCCAAATTCGGCCCTTCCGGATGGCGTGGGCGCTGCCTGGGTTAGCGCCTGGCCGGCTGCTTTTTGGGCGCGCCTGCACGCCGCGCCCGCATGCGGACAATGCGCAACTCCCCGCCTTCCACGACCCAGTTGAGGAACATGAGTCCCACCACTTTATCGGCTTCGACGACGGACGCCATGCCGTGTTTGACGCGCAGACTCACGCGGTCGTAAGGCAGGGCGCGAATGTTCTGGCCAATCTGGCGAAATGACTCGCGACGGCTGGCGAGAGCTTTTCGTGCCGCCGCTTGGCTGGCGGCGGGAAGGTAGTTGATGGCACCGGCATCCGACGTCATGGGGAGCCCCGTAGGCTTCTTCGGATCTCTTAAGGCTTGAAACGATGCCACGAGCCAGGTGCGCAATGCGGTCGCCGTGCCTTCAAGAAACGGATCGTTGGCGTCGTTGTAGACGGCAGCTTGGTCCTTTTCCGTGGCTTTGTGCCACTTGACGAACAAGTAGGAGGGATCCCCACCGCCGATGGTGATGGTCGCATCGAGGCGAGCATTCGCAGCACCGCCCTGACTAAAGATCACATCCAACGCAAGGGTCGATGGCGCTACGCGCGACGCCCTCGGGAACACGGCTTTCATGGGCGCAACAACATTCTCGTACTCGCCGGGCACGCGCTTGGCCTTTGAGATATGCCCAACGAGTGTGGGGCTTCCATCCAGTGCCGCGTCGAAGGCCGCTTTGAGATCTTCCGCCCAACTGCGCACCTGGGCCGAAGCCTTCTGCCGCTTGAAGACCGACACCTTATGCGTTTCAGGTCGACGCGATGCCGCTTTCGCCGATCGTGTGGCCGCAGGCAAGTCTTGCAACTCGAGCGAAAACGCGTCGGGTGAGTTGGCTCCGTGATCGGGCCACGGCGTAGCGCGAGGCTTGGCGATGGGAATCGCGCCTTCGTACTTGCCGCTGGACGCCACCACGCCTTGAACATGTAGCACGGACAACACTTGAATCTTGGGACTTGCGGGCAAGGCACCAATGATAGTTCGAACGCCAACACATCCGCCGCGGCGCAGGTAGTCCATGACGGTCACGGCGTCTTGCAATTCACAGTTCTGAGCAAAGCGACAAACAGCCACCACGGGGCCCAGTCCCTCCTTTGCCGCTTTCTCCACCGCGAGTTCCGCAGCGCGATAGGCGAACTTTAAGTTCGAGGGCTTCTCCTGCTTATGAAGTTTGTGTTTCTTCTTCGCTTCGGTTGTGAGATCGGCGGTCTTATCGAGCACGGTCCGTAGTCGCACCGGCAATTTGGCGCCCCGTTTGCCCGTTGCGTCCCCCGCACCCTTGCTGGGCAGAAAGAGCGGAAAGCCATACACCTTCCCATCCCCTTCGTGTCGTACGCGAATGCCAACTCGAAATATGCCCGCGCGTTGTGCCATCAACCGCACCTGAACGACGTGACCCCAACGATGCCGCGCTGACGCGGTAATCCATAGCGAGTGCCCCGGCGTCTTTCCACGTTCTTTGAGTAGGGCCATCAGCGCTTTGGCGTCGTGCGTTCCCGGTACGCCACCCACGCGAAACGCGCCCCACTCATCGGTACGCCCCACCATTACGTGGGTCACGTTCTCTTTGCGAAGCGGCGCGCAAGTACCCGCCACGGGCAGATCTTGCGTGTAGATGGTCGGCACGCGCTCGGCGGCGTCGGCACTTGACGGGGAGAGCACGAATAAGAGTGCCCCCATCCATGCGGCCAGCATGAGAGGTCGTCGTCCGGGGTATGGGCGTTGAACGAGCATGGGTGCCTCGAGTATCGGCGTTGAGAAAGTAGGGAATCGGCCGCACGGCAGCCGCCAGAGCGGACGCGCAGTGAGCAATTAGCTACTATCGGCCCGTCATGGCCGTGTTTCAACCATCGCCCAAGGGACAAAGATCTCCATGAAACCCTCTCATTCGTTGCGGCCGGTGTGGCGCCGTTGCTGTGATGTTTTTGTCTTGGCCTTACTGCTCGGCCTCGCGCCGTATGCGGACGCGAAAGAGGCCCCCAAGCACGTGCCGCTGGATGCCCGCACGCGTGACTACGAGCAAAAGCACCTCGACATTCATGTACAGCCCACGATGGAACAGGGGACTGTCGCGGGGCACGTGACGATCACGTTTACGTCCCTGGTGCCCACGCTCGAGGTCTTGCGGCTGCACGCCAAAGACATGAAGATCACCGCCGTCAATGGCGACGAGAGCCAAGCGCTCAAGTCCACGCTGAAGCACGGCGAGTTGCACATCACGCTAGCGCAGCCCCTGCCGAAGGGTGAAACCAGCAAGGTCAAGATTCACTACAACGCCAAACCCACGCGCGGATTGTTCTTTCACAAGCCCAGCGATCGCCACCCCGATCGCCCGCTCTTTCTCTATAGCCAAGGACAGGGCACGGAGAACCGACGCTGGATTCCTTGCTACGACAATCCGGATGCGCGCTGCTCGTGGGATCTGCGCGTGCGCATTCCCAAGCAACTGACATCGGTGTCCAACGGCGTGGCGAAGGCATCGGAGGAGCACGCAGACGACACGCGCACGGACCACTGGCACTACGCGAGACGTGCACCGAGTTATTTGATTTCGCTCATCGTGGGTGAATTCGAAACCGTCAAGACCCAGTGGAAACACGTGACGTTAGAGTTCAACGGTCCTAAGGGTCGTAAAGAGGAGCTCACGACGTCGCTTGCCAACACCGCCAAAATGATGGAATTCTTCGGCACCTACTTGAAGTTCGACTACCCATGGGAACGCTATGCTCAAACGTATGTGTGGGACTTCGTCTACGGTGGCATGGAAAATGTAACGGCCACCACGCTCAATATGCGCGCACTGCACTACAAACGCGCCCAACCCAACTACCGCAGCGATGGCCTTGTGGCGCACGAACTGGCCCATATGTGGTTTGGTGATCTTTTGACCTGTCGCACCTGGCAACACATGTGGCTCAATGAGGGCTTTGCCACCTACTTCACGGACCTCTTCTATGAGGATCACTACGGGAAAGAGGAATTTCTCGTTCGTCGTCGCGGCCAGAACCGCGGCTACATGGACAAGAACAAGACGCCCCACACCTTGGGACTCAAGAAGAGTCCGCGGGGCGACATTCCCCTTGAGCTCAGTGGCGGCAAGGCCTACAGCCGCGGTGCCGCCATATTGCACATGCTCCGGCGAGAGCTCGGTGACGAAGTATTTCAAACGGCCATTCGAGACTACGTAAAACGCTTTGAAGACAGCGCGGTGCGCTCCGAGGATCTTCGATTCGCCGCCGAGGCTGCCGCCGGACGTGACCTCCGCTGGTTCTTTGATCAATGGGTCTACGGCGCGGGCTATCCACAACTCGATGTCCGCTATGACGACCGGGCCCAGCAGTTGATTGTGAGACAAACGCAGCCTGTGAAGGGCGGCCAAGGCCTCTTCCGCATACGCGTACCTATTCGCTGGGGACCCACGGGTAAGGCCCAGGAGCTTCTGATCCATCACGTGCACCACGCGTTTCCCATGAAGCGCGAAGGTAAGTTTCTGCGTTTCGGCGTGAACGGCGACTTGCTCATGCGCGTCAAGCAAGCGCAGACGCCCGCCGCATGGTCGGCCGCTCTACTTGAAGATCCCGATTTCACCGGTCGCATGGACGCCGCGGAAGCACTTGAGTATTTTGGATCCTCGGGCCTCACGGCACTCACCTCGGCGGTGCGTCAAGATGCGTCGTGGCCGGTGCGAAAGCTTTGCGCCGAGATTTTGAGTCGCCTCTATAGCACGACATCAGCTGCGATCATCGCACCCGCACTTGTTTCTGCTGCGACCGATACGGATCCCCGCGTGCGCGAATCCGTCATGCTGGCACTCGGCAAAGCCACCCGCAAAGAGGCCGGTCCCACATTGATGCGCGCCCTTGAGGATCCGCATCCGTACGTAAAGGCCGCGGCCGCAAAGAGTGCGGGACGACTCAAGTGTGACGGATGTTTTGACGCCCTGAAGGCACTTCTGAGCCAAGACAGTCACAATGAAGTCGTTCGCATGGGTGCAATTGAGGGACTTCGCCACTTGGGCGATCCGCGGGGATTCGATCTCGCTGTTCCCTATGTCGACTACCGCTGGGGCCGAGGAACAAATCACAAAGTTCGCGAAGAGGCCTTGCGTTGCCTTGGTGCATTGGGCGCTGACCGACGGGCATTGCCCGATCTTGTGCGCGAACTCTTGAGCGACCCCTACCACCGCATGCGCCAGTGGGCGGCCGACACCGCAGGTAAGTACGAGTTGAAATCGCTCACACCCGAACTACGCACGCTTGCGGAGAAGGATTGGAATGGCGGTGTTCAGGGCGCCGCCAAAAAGGCACTCAAAGCGTTTGGCACGCCCTACAAACCCGAGAAGAAGGACCGCAAGAGCGACAAGAAGAAGACGTCGAATCGTTAGCGATTGATGCTCTACACCCTCATCCTTCTTCTCGACGTCATTGGCCTTGCAGGCGGTGCGTGGCTGCTCTGGCGTGCCTACCCAGAGAAGCCGCGCTCGATTTTGCGAGACGTCGCATTGGGCATGCTCTGGGGTTGCTTTCTCGGTGTGATCTCAGCCGTAGCAGGCTTTGTGCTGCTGAAGTACTTCGGCGTGCCGCGGCTTTGGTGTCATGTGATCTTCTGTATCACCGCGCCGCTGATGATCGCACGTGGGTTCTGGTGGATGCGCAAGGGCAACCGCACCGGTGGCTTTATGTTGGCGCTGCTCGGCCTGCTCATGGTCGGCACCTACTTCTATGCCCGCCGTATTGAGCCCTACGCACTTGAGATCAATACCCACCATATCGCTTCCGCGCGCCTCGCCGAAGCCGGATTTGAAGAGACGGTTCGCGTCGTGATCCTGGCCGACATTCAAACCGACACCATTGGCGACTATGAGAAGCGCGTGTTTGACGAAGTGAATCGCCTCAAGCCCGACTTGGTGTTGCTGGCGGGGGACTACCTTCAGTGTTTGACGTACGAGGCGTACAAGTCGTTGCGCCCGCAATTTCAGGAACTTTTCAAACGAATCAAACACCGACCACGGTTTGGCATGTTCGCCATTGAAGGCAATGTGGATGGCGATGATCGCCTCTTCAACAACACGCCCGTGCGCGTGCTGCACGATGAAGCCATAGCGCTTGAAGGTGCACCGATTCAAGTCCTGGGGCTGACCGACGCGACGAGTAGGTTTCCTCTAAATGAGGCGCGCCTCGCGTCAATTCGCGCATTTCACGGCCTGACCATCGTGGTTGGCCACCGCCCCGACTATCTCCTTGAATTTACGAAGTTTGGATCCGACGTTGAGTTCATTAGTACGTCGGGCCATACACACGGGGGGCAAATTGTGATCCCCGGCGTGGGTGCAATCGTGACCCTCACGAATCTACCGCGCAAATACGTGAGCGGTATGCATCGGCTGGGCAAGGCAATACACTGCCCGAGCCGCGGTACCGGCATGGAACGAAACTATGCACCGCGCATTCGTCTATTCTGTCCGCCCGAGATTGTAGTGCTCGAGATTACGGCTGCTGCACAGTGAACCCCCCTCCCCTTCGAGTCGATCGCCGTGCATCGTTTAGTGCGGACCGCCGCTATCGCTACTCCCTTACGCGAACGTGGACCAAGGGATCGCGACTTGTAGCGGTGCTACTCAATCCAAGCGTTGCCAATGAGACCCGTGACGATCCAACCACCACATTTTGCATGCGCCGCGCGGCGGCGTGGGGCTTTGCTTCGTACGAAGCTGTAAATCTATTCGCACTGGTGGATACCGATCCGCGCGGGCTGCGAACCGTGAGCGATCCCGTGGGCCCAAGAAACAACGCCGCAATACGTCGCGCAGTACGTCGGGCCGACGCGATATTGGTTGCATGGGGTAAGCACGGAATGTTGTTGGATCGCGCCGAAACGGTGCTGGCCATGCTCGGGGATTGCGAATTGCTTTGCTTTGGCCGTAACACCGATGGGTCGCCTCGCTTTCCGCGTGCCTTGCCACGTACGATCACGCCGCAGGTGTATCGGGCCGCGCGATCGAGATAGTCAAGGGACCCGATCAAACGACGTGGCTGGTCGTCGTGAAGCAAATAGGGCTAAGAGCCAAAAGGAGGACAAGCCAAAGAAAAAAAGCCAAAAAGAAAAAAGAAGGCGCCGGGAGGGATCCGGCACCTTCGACCCGGTCCATGGACTCCCTACGCCTGGACGGAGGGCGTCCCGACTACGTGAGCGTTGGTCCCATTCGTGCGCCTACGGACACACAGCGGACAAACCGCGACTGAGAACCATCAGTCAGCGGGATCCTCGACCCACCAAGGCTGCGGAAACCTTAGTGCGGCCAACCGACAACAATCCCAAAGCAAGGCCGGTGGCCGGAACAGACGACGGCGAATCAACCAAATGAGAATGAGTCTCAATCCCTACGGCAACGCCTCGAAAGCCCACGTAATTGCGGGCGAAGTCCACTTTCGTAGGGCACCTCGCCCTGTATGCTCCACGCGTCTCGAGCGGACATCGGTCCGCTCGCGCGTTCTCAGGAGTTCACTGAAATGACACACGTCGTCACCGGCCGTTGCGTCGATTGCCGCTACACCTACTGCGTAGTGGAATGCCCCGTTGACTGCTTCTATGAGGTCAAGGATCCACACATGTTGGTGATTGATCCCGGCACGTGCATCGACTGTGAAGCGTGCGTTCCGGCGTGTCCCGTCAACGCCATTTGGCCCGACCACGAGTTGCCCGAAGAGTACGCCGATTGGGAAGCCAAAAACGAAGAGCTCTTCGAACAGGGCGAAGTGTTTACCGAAGGTTCCGATCCGCTTGACTCCGCCAAACTGCTTGACGAGATTCAAGACGAAGAGAAGGAAAAGGGCTGGGACATTGCCGAACCGTCCAAGGCCTCGGACTAAAACAGCGTACGGCTACCGTCGCGTGCCGACCGGTCGCGGCACAAAAACAACACGAGGCGACGCAATCCTGCGCCGCCTCGTCTTTATTTCGACTCGTCTTAACTTCGATACGCGAACCTAGTTGGTCGTGGGGCAATCGCAGTCAAGTGCGCCACCGGGGATGGGCTTGCTAAAGATGCGGTGATCCTTGGTGCAGCCGCCAATGCCCTTACGCACCCAGCGGTAGTGACCGGGCTTATACACTTCCTTGGTCATCTTGACTTTGTACTTGGGGGGCACGTACTCGCGGCGCGTGCGCTTTACGCGCACCTTTTCCACCACGGTCTTGTACTCGGGCGGATCTTCGACGCAGTATTCAACGCCGTTTTCACGGATCTTCTTGTTGCACCACTTGAACTCGGGCATGCGCTCTTTGTATTCCCAGCAGTTGCCACCTTCGCAGTCGCGGGCGCGCTCCCAACGGAATCCGCCGGGCTTGGTCTGCACGACTTCTTGGTTGCACGAGATGCCGGCACGCTCCACTTTGCGGCGGGTGCGGGGCTTGACGAGCACTTCCTTGGCACGCAGCTCGTACTCGTAGGAAACGCTCTTCTTCTCGCTAGCACAGCCCACACGAACGAGCTTGGGCTTGGCACGATAGGTGGGCTTCACCCACTCTTTGCAGTAACGCACACCCGGCTCGGGATCGTCGGGCAGATCCAACGGCGGTGGGGCTACTGCGACATCGTCGCGCCAAGCGCCATCAAAGACTGCGTTGTTCTGGCACGCGCAAAGCGCGCTTCCGACAAACGCCAAAAGCAACGCCGACACAAGCCGACCTGGAACCATCCGTTGCCGCATGGATCCTCCTCCCGTATGAGTGTGGACAGCGTCTCACGACGCCCGAAGCCGAGCCCCCTCCCAGGCGCACGACCCGCGGCGCTTGTGATTCAAGCCGCTGCGTAGGGCGTAAAGCTATCACGCGGGCCCCTTGCGGGAAAGCCGGGCCCGTCGCTCGCCGCCGCGCCGAGGCGCGCGCAGACGGCCAATTTCGGTCGTCTGTTACCAATTTGATAGGCCAAATTCGAATCGGCAGGCAATTCCGAAGGTAGACCCGTGACGCTCCGATTGCATGAAGGGCAGGTGTGGCGTTTTATCTCCGCCTCAGCGCCGAGACGTTCCCTGGCGCAGCCCGTCGTCCAACCACGTTTTGAGTACGCCCGTGTCGCCGATTTTCACGCTGAATCGTGAGTTTCAACTGGATGACATCTTCGCACGGCGCGAAGTGGACGTGGCCCTTGC
This sequence comes from Planctomycetota bacterium, assembly GCA_965222115.1. GTDB lineage: Bacteria > Planctomycetota > PLA2 > PLA2 > JAEUHO01 > CBDCTJ01. The sequence goes on from CBDCTJ010000007.1 coordinate 47,174, forward strand.
ACTCAAAACATTCGCCGACAGCTACGAAGGCCCCCAGCGCAACGACCTGCACCATGCGATTGACCACGGCGTAAAGAGTCTTGCGTCCATTGCCCTTTCCTTGGAGAGCTACCCGTCATTGAGGGACAAAGGCACGCTCGGTCGACGCGAACGCTCCGGGGAAACGTTGATGCACAAATTGCTCGCCGCGGGTGAACACGGCATGGAATGGTCGCTCCCCACCAAGGCATTGCTTTCGCGCACCTTCGGCATCGCCAAAGTGAATTTCTGGACGGCAATGAAGTATGCGGTGCAAGCGTGTACGGATGATGAGTCGCATCCGCTCCTGGCCGACATCGAAGGCGCCATTGAAGAAGCGGTCTACACGCGACTGGCCGAAGAGCTCTACGGTTCGTTCGTCACGACCAAGACAACACCGCGTCCTATTCGATTGGCGGCCGTACAAGCGGGCATCGATTTGTGGGAAGGTCGCGTGCGATTTGCTACGCATCGATTCTGTCCCATTCTGCGTTCCGCATGGGCGGCGCGCTGTCGTGCACCGCGCACCTTTGGCACCATGATGGGTGCCTCCGAGATGTTTCAACTCATCTTTGAGGACTGCGATCCCAAGTTTGTTGAGTCGTTCATGTCGTCGGAAGCCGATGGCGAAAAGACGCAGGCCTTTGAGGAGTTTCTCTTCGATATCTCGTTTGAAGGACTTGAACTCGTGCGCTTGCGCATGCGGGAAGACGGTAAGGCATGCATTGGTGAACGCGATGTGGCCCGTTACCTCGGCCTGCCAGGTGGCTTGCGGCCCATGGTGAATGCGCCCAAGGCGGTCTACAGCTCGTTTCGTACGCGCCGCGTAAAGGCGCAGTATCGCACCTCGACCGCTGCGCCCGGCCCCAAACGCGTAGCTGAGTCCTATATGCTCGAAACCTTGCTGCGAGAACAACTCGAACGCGACGCCGCGTCGTAATCTGCCGTATAGCCCGGATTATTCATGAACTGACGTAAATCGCGCGGTTCTCGCTGGTCTTCGTCCCCAATCTCTTTGCGAAGAACCGCTCGACGATGCTTTGCTACATCGCCTCGGAACCTTCGCTTCGACCTTGAACCCGAATCCTTCGCGAGAACAGTCTGTAACATGGCGAGGGACCCGAGTCTTAACGCAAGTCTCTGCTGAAGGCGAACTTCAGTTCACATCGACGCGCGCTTCATGAATAATCCGGGCTAGCCCGCGCGAGGAGATTAACGATGCCGCTCAACTTGGATCGACTCGGCCAGCGTGTGATCGGCACGCTCATCGAAAAGGGCCTCACGGTCCCCGAAAGCTATCCTCTCACGCTCAATGCCTTGGTTGCCGGATGCAATCAAAAGAGCAATCGCGATCCCAAGATGCAGGTCGAGGACTACGAACTCGAAGGTGCGCTACGCAAACTCATGGACGATGAATGGGTGATCCGCCGTGAACGCGCGGGATCACGCACGATGCGCTATTCCCATGCCGCCAAAACGCAACTCGGTGTGGAACGTGGCGAGTTGGCGATCCTCTGTGAACTCTTATGTCGAGGACCCCAGGCACCCGGTGCACTCAAGACCCGCATTCAGCGCATGCACCACGTAGACAGTGTGGACGAGGTCGTCGATTTGCTCCGTGGCATGGCATCACGGCCGGTGCCCTACGTGGTCGAACTTCCCAAGCGTCCGCGCGAAAAGGCCTGTCGCTGGATGCATCTTTTGGATGGTTCAACACCCGATGACGCGCGAAGCGCTGCGCCACAAGCCGAAACAACATCCGCATCGCCCGTAACAAGTACGCCGGCGCCACCGGCCCCTTCGCCAGATGAACTCGATGCGTTGAAACAGCGGTTGGACGAACTCGAAGAACGCGTTCGTCATCTCGAAAACCGCGAATAACTACATGAGCGCCAACATAATGAGCGTGCTGGTGGCCACCACAAGGCTCATGCCCACGCCTACGCGCACAAAATCACGCGTTTCATAACGCCCGGCGCCCTGCACCATCAGATTGCATTGGTGGGCAAAGGGAAAGATGAACGTACACGACGCACCAAACGCTACGGACAGGAACGCCTTGTGAGGAGGCATGCCCAGCGCTTCCGCCGCCTTCCATGCAACGGGCGCCAAAATCACGGCCGTGGCTACATTGTTGCTGGTCGTACTCAGTAGCGCAGCCAGCAGGTAGAGCGCCGCCAACACGCCGAGCGTTCCGAAGGGTCCTCGAAACGCCATCACGCCGCCAGCAACGTGTTCCGCCACACCGGTTTGGTCAAGTGCCAATCCAAGCGGCAGCGTACCGATGAGCAAGAACAACACCGTCCAATTGATGGATTGACCGGCTTGTTGCGGCGTAATGCAACCTGTCAGCACCGTCAACATGCATGCGGGAATGACGCTAACGGCCAAGGGAAGCCACCCAACCAGCGGCGGAATGAGCGCAACACATACGGCGAGTATTGCAATCGGTGCAAGGCGATAGTCCTTCTCCATTCCCCCGGCGCCAAGTGCAATGAAGTCGGTCTGTTCACGGAGTCTTCGCACGCGATCCACGGGTCCGCTTACCAGGAGGGCGTCTCCCAAGCGCAAGGGCATGGTGGATATGCCAGACGTCTTCGGCGTATCGCCGCGCCAAATCGACACCACGTTCAACCCATAGTTTTTGCGAAACTCAAGCTCCTTGAGCGTCTTACCAATCGCACCCGAGCGTGGATCCAGCGTGATCTCGGCCAGCGTGCTTCCAAAGTGAATCAACCGACGCGCCGCCTCTTGACCAACCAAACCTACATCCACCGCTTGTTCGCGCGAAAACCGCTTGACGTCCTCATCCGCACCTTCCACATACAAGCTAAGGCCGGGCTGCATCAACATGTCGGGGCGTGGATCGCGATACTTGTGACGAACCCCGCCGCGCCGACGAATCAACACCACTTCGAGATTATACTCTTCGCCTATCTTGGCGTTGCGGAGCGACAATCCGCTCAGCTTGGAAGCTGCACTCACATCGGCTCGATAAAGATGGGAATCAAACCCATACGCCATGGCCAAATCTTCGGGACGCCGTGCGCTAGGCGTTTGGTCTTTGGCTTCCCGCTCGGGGAGCAGTTTCCCGCCCACAAATACCATGTAGAGCGTGCCCATAATGGCGACGGGCACGCCAACTGCAGAAAACTCGAATACACCAAAACCCTCAGCGCCTCGAGCACGCAGTAAGGAGTCGAGCACCAACTGCGGGGCAGCGCCGATCAACGTCAACGTGCCGCCGAGAATGGTCGCGTAGGCCAGAGGCAACAACAACTTGGACGGCGCCATGCCGGTCCGTCGCGCCGAGAGTGCAATGGCGGGCAACAATACCGCGAGCGTGGCCGACGTGGACGCGAAGGCGCTCAACACAATCGACACCACCATGACGAGTACGAGCACACGAAACTCGCTGCGCCTGCCAAAGCGTTCAATACCATTGCCCATCATGGTGGCCACGCCGGTTGCTTGCAACCCGGCACTCAATACGTGGATCCCCGCCAGGGAAATGACGGCTACACTGCCAAAGCCCGCAAGTACCGATTCGGCCGGATGCACCACACCAAAGGCCGCCAACACAACCGGTATGCACAAGGCTGTTACCGCCAGAGGAATCGGTTTGGTGATAAACAGCACCATCGCGACGAAAAGCACTGCCACCGCGATCCATCCGTGCATGTCCATGCGGCGATGCTACTCCTTCGCTGCGTCAGACTTGAGGACGCGCTCGAGTCGAATCGCAAGTTCACTGAGCGCCATTGCGGTGGCACCCCAAACAGGAAACGGACCCAGATCCATATACGGCACGGTGCGGGTCTTCCCTTGATGGGCCCGCACCTCTACGCGCCGACGATCGCTATTCAATAGGTCTTGGAGCGGAACGGGTTGGGTCTCAACGACTTCATCGTTGGGAGGTCCAAAGGTGGTTGGGGCAGGTCCGGTGGCAATGAATACATGCAGCCACGTGTGCGTCACCGGAATATAGACCGGCGTAAGCACCCCCAGTTGCCGCGGCCAGTCCAGAGGAAGCGCAATCTCCTCACAGGCTTCGCGAATCGCGGTTTTCCATAGCGACTCGCCCGCCTCAGGACGTCCTCCTGGTAGGGAAATCTGTCCCGCATGTTCCCGAAGTGAGCTGGCGCGACGCGTGAGTGGCAACAAGAGCGTGTCATTTGACGCATAGATATAGGCCAGCGCCGCTGCGGAGCGCGGGATGGGTCCGTCTTCGGGCGGCTTTTCTCGACCGGACGGTGAAAACGCGCGTTGCGCTGCGAGCCCATCCACGTGGCCCACGTCGAAAAGACGCTCGATATGTGCGAGATCGATGTTTGGAATCTCCATGGTGGAGTTTCTACTCTCCGGTTCGGCAGGGTCGGAACGGGTCGGTAGACGCGCGCCGGTCAATAATCTCACATCGCAAGACGGAGATCACCATGTCCAAGATCCAGTATTCAGCAAGTCCCGCGGCAGCGTGGAAAACGGTCGAGGCCGTGCTCTTTCTCGCCCCCGAAGCCATGTGGAAGAACGGTTGGTTGGCCGATGTCTGCAGCGAAAGCTGGGCCACACCGCTCCATGCCCACGCGCGCGACGCCAAGTCGGGGAGCAACGGCAAGTTGCTTCGTAGCCTCGGTGGCAAGGGTGAGCCCAAACACATCACGCTCGGTGTACTGCCCGACAAGCGTTCGCATCACAACACGCCCGCGCGCACGGAAGCCATTCGCAGCTTGGTTGCCAAATCTGAGATTACGGGCCAGCGCAAGGCCGCCATCATCCTAGGGATTGACGATCCCGACTACACGCTCGCCGTCTTGCGCGGTGCCGTGTCTGCCTTGCCGATTCACACGCTTCGCGCCGATCCCAAGCCCAAGCCGTGTGCTATTCGCATTGCTGCGGCCGATAGCGACGGCGTGCGCCTCACCATTTCCAAACGCGATCGCACCACCGCCGACTTCTCGCGTTTTGCCGCGCAACTTGTGGACATGCCCACGGCCGACTTACACACACCCGACTTTGTGCGTCTAACGCGCCGCGCCGCGAAAGACATTCCTGGTTTGACCGTTTCGGTGATGTCGGGCAAAGAACTGCTCGACAAGAAGATGGGTGGCCTCCACGCCGTGGGTCGCACCGCCATTCATCCGCCCAAGCTCATGATTCTTCGTTATCGACCGGCAAAAGCCAAGCGTACCATAGCCTTGATTGGCAAGGGCATTGTGTATGACACCGGTGGTTTGAGCATCAAAGTGGGCAACAACATGCCCGGCATGAAATGCGACATGGGCGGTGCGGCGGCCGTAACGGGTGCCGCACTTGCCCTCGCGGCAAACAAGCACAAGGATGCGATCGTTGCTGCCGTGGCCTTGGCGGAAAACGCCATTGGCCCCAACGCCTATCGACCCGATGACGTTCTCGAAATGCATTCCGGTCACAGCGTAGAGATTTACAACACCGATGCCGAAGGCCGACTCGTGCTTGCGGATGCGGCCTCCTATGCAGCGCGTAAGTTCAAGCCCGACGCCATCATCGACATGGCCACACTCACGGGCGCGCAACTCATTGCAACCGGCGTGCGCCATGCAGGCATTGTGAGCAATCGTCAAGGGCTTGAGAACGCTGCAGTTCGTGCTGGCAAGAAGAGTGGCGACCTGGTCTTCCCCATGCCCTTCGCGCCGGAGTTTTATCAAAGCAACTTCGCCAGCAAGATTGCTGACATGAAGAACTCCGTGATCAATCGCATGGACGCGCAGTCCTCGTGCGCGGGGCAGTTCATCTACAACCACATTGACGATCTCGACATTCCGTGGCTGCATGTGGATCTCGCCGGACCTGCGTTTCGCGATGAGCGCGGTACGGGCTTTGGTGTGGCCCTGGCTGCTCAGTTGCTTCAGGATTTGCAACGCGACGACTTAAAGTAATTCACGGAGATTCGACAGACCTTGTGGCGCTGAGCAACACGGAGACTTGTCCTCATGACGCCCGACCCAGCATCGGCCAGTGCGCTTGAGCGATTGCTTCGCGACGGGAGCGATGCCGATGTTGGGCGTTTCTTTCTGTTGCTTACGCCGCCCGAGATCGCCGACCTGCTTGAGACGTTAAGGAACGATGAAGATCGCGCGCGCGCGTTTCGCGCCATTGTCTCGAAAGATCAGCCGCGTGTACTTCGTGGGCTGGAGGAGGGCGAGCGCGCGGGCCTTGTCGAGGAACTCGCGCCTGAGCGCGCCGCCGATCTCTTGGAAGCGTTGCGCACCGACGACGCAGCGGACGTCTTGCAAGAACTCGACGAATCCACCAAGGCCGATGTGTTGCAACATATTGAGCCGGAGGAACGCCGGGCGATTGAATGCGTCATGGACTACCCGCCGCAATCGGCGGGTGGCATCATGCAGACCGAACTCGTGCGTGTGAACGACTTTCAAACAACGCGCGCTGCGGTCGAGGAAATTCGCCGCACGCGCGACAAAGTTGGTGAGCTCCACGAAGTCTTTGTTGTGGATCGCAACTCACGGCTCAAGGGTTGGATCAAAGCGCGTGATTTAATTCTCGCCGAAGACGACACATTGGTTGCATCCATCACGACGCCCGTGCCGGTGACCGTGCCGGTCACCGAAGATCAAGAAGAGATTGCCTCCTTGGTGCAGGACTATGACGCCTCATCGGTGGCAGTCGTGGACCACGACGACCGACTTGTGGGTCGTATTCTGATCGACGACATTGTGGACGTCTTGGAAGAAGAGGCCACGGAAGACATTGTGCGACTTGGCGGAACGGCGCCGGGCGAAATCTATGAACCGTCGGTAGGGATGGCGTTGCGCGCGCGATCGCCGTGGTTGGGAATCACCTTTCTCGGTGGCATTGCCGCGGCACTCATCATGGACGCGGGTGATGACTTGATCAAACACGCCGGTGCACTGTTCGCGTTCGTCCCCGTCATATTGGGCATGGGCGGCGCATCCGCTACGCAAACGGCAACGGTCACAGTACGTAGTCTCGCCCTGGGGCGTATCAGCCCCGGTCAACTTGGCGCGGTGATCGGAAAGGAACTGCTGGTCGGCTTCGTACTGGCTATTGCCGTGGGGTCGTTGCTATTCCTTGTGACGCGTGTTGTGGACGCCGATACAACCGTGGCATGGATCGCGAGCCTCGCCATGTTCGGCACGGTGTCATTCGGCACACTCTTTGGCGTGATTACCCCTCTCGTGCTCGACAAATTTGGCGTGGACCCGGCCGTAGCCACCAGCCCGTTTGTCACAACGGTCAATGACCTGCTTGGTTCGGCGCTGATCTTGGGTCTCTGCTGGTTCGCCGCGACGTAAGCGGGCCGAAATCGAGGCGCCCAATTCGACTCGCGTGCAGATTCGCTCTAAAGCCCAACCTTTTGGCCTTTCGAGTCTTCATCGTTTCAAGCAACACGCACCCGATGCCGCTGCCCTCTTGGTAACCTGAGAGGGCATGCACGCCCCGTGGCAGTCGGACCGGCCCATGCCGGGGCGATGAGTTCTCCATGGAGGGCTCAGAAAGGAAGATCTATGCGCAAACTTGGACTCTCGCTGTTTACCGCGGTTGCGGTCGGCGCTATGGCTTTGTGTGCGGCGCCGACTGCCGATGCCGCTCCTATCTCCGCCAAGATGCCCACCATGGACATCTCGATTGGCTTTGGGTACAGCACAGGCTATGGCTACGCACCACCAGCCTACGCACCGCCCGCGTACTATGCACCCGCACCCGTCTATGCAGCACCCGTATACGCTGCGCCCGTGTACTACCCGCGTTATTACCGTCCGCGGTATTACCGTCCCTACTACCCGCGCTACTACGCGCCATCGGTTAGCTTTGGCATTGGCTACTACGGTGGCAGTCGCGGCTACTACCGCGGTAGCCGTGGCTATTACCGTGGACGTGGTTGGCGTTCGCGCTCACGCGCCGGTGGACGTGTGATTGGCCGTCGTCGCTAAGCGGCACGTCAAATCACTAGTCAAACGATTCAACAGGTCGGCAATCGCCGGCCTGTTTTCATTTTTGGGTGTTTCTCGCGTGCGGCGTAGATGCGCGTGTCCGTTTCTTCGAAGTAACGAGCACGGTGCGAGGTTCTCTGACGACGCTAGCGCCCCATTTCGGCCAAGGGTTGTGCTACGCTCGGAGGCATGAAAACTGGCATCGTGTCGGCTGTGCTCTTGGCCGTGCCCGTGGCCATGATTTGGTTTGCGATGGTTCCGCGCAAATCAGCGTCGAAACACTCAATCGAGACGATCCACCGATCACAGACGCCTGCAAAGGCGAGTCCAGAACTCATCGAGACCGTGCTACGTGGCACCAATATCATGCGCTGGCCGGTGCGAAATGAAGGACACGGCATGCCGCCGAATGGCAGCTTGGTTCTTCTACGTCAACACACTTCGGAGCATGATGGCAGCGTACCGTCGCGCGGCATCGTGCATGACGGCCACATCGTAGTCGCGGACTGGACTTCGGGATTTTGGCAAGCACGGGCCATCATCCCCGGCTTTGGCTGTGCGCTGCTTCGTGCCGTGGATCCGGGTAGACAGGGATCACCCGTCGCATTTCGACCACTGGGTTCGGTAACGGTTACGGTCAAGGCCATCACGGGCAAGCCTCTTCGCGGCGCGCGTGCCACAGTGCTTGAGACCCATGCACAGGGCATGAATCGTTTCGCTAAGACCGACGCGCAGGGTCGCGCTCACATTACCGATCTTTATAGCGGGCCCGATGCGATCGTCGCATGCCGTATTACGGGCTGGGGCAATCTACCAATCGACCGCACATTTCGAGACATTGACTTGCACATAGGAAACGCGTCACTGGAACACATCGTTCCGGCGTTCGTTTCGATCCCACTCCACCTTCGAGTCACCGTGAATGGAGCGCCACCGCCAGCCGACTTTGATGAGCTAGCGAACATCTACATTCATCGCGCAGAGGATCCCAAGGCGAAGCAGGGCGATGATGACCAAGAGTCGTTGGAAGATGCACTCAGAGAGACACTTGAGAAGCGCGCTGACTATCCGCGGGGCAATCTGAACTGGCACGACGGGCAGCAGGTGCGGCTGCGCCCGGACAGTCACGGCGTATGTAGCTTTCGTATCACCGCATTCGCCAGTGCAAACCGCATTGAGCTGTCGTTGGAAAGCAGGCGGTATCGAGACCCAGACCTGAGCGCCTTTGAGATCAAGGACGATCAACCAGTCCAGGTTGAACTAGCGCTCGCAACCGAGGGTTCTGCGCACGTCCACGTACGCCCGCCCAAGGATGGCTTTCACTACATCACCCTTGAACGTTGGAACGACGACGCAGGCGCCTGGATGGTTGGACGTAGCCACAATGAGACGGTGGACGAGATCGTTCCCGATGCGCGTGGCCTAGCCATGTTTTGGGACCTCCCTGTCGGTCGCTATCGCGCGGTCGATACGATTTCTCTAACTGCGTCGGCGCCGTTCGACGTGACCGCGGATGGTGGCGCTGCTAAGGCAGATCTCGATCTCAGTCAGTGCGGCTGGGCGCGCGGCGTGGTTGAAGTACCTGATGGCGGAGCGTTGGCAGCCGTACGGCTCCTCCGCAGCGACACCGTGGGCTACAAGTTCGCTATGCCGCACCGCAAATGGAAGCGTATGAGATTCAGTCGAGAAACAGGAGCGTTTCGTTGCCGCGTTCCAACGGGTCGCGCCATCGATCTCGCGGTGCGACATCCGATATTGAGCCCGCATCAAACGCAAGGATCCATTCGTATCGAGCAACCCGGAGATGACCACCGGCTTCAGCTTGTGCGCACGGCGGGTACGCTCCTTCGGTTTAGTGAACCCCTTCCTGAGCCATCCGACACACTTCGCGTGAGCAGACGACCCCGTCCCGAAGGTGCGCCCAACTGCCATGAGGTATCGCTAGTTTCACGTACGGGAGTTAGGAAGACCTCCGTCAGTTACCTCAACGCCGCTAGAGATACATTGGAGTTCGGCGCAGTGCCTACGGGCCAGTATACGATTGAGATCGACTCGCAAACAACGGCACCTATCATCGTTCCCAACGTAACGATTACCGACGGAATCAATGAGGTCGAAGATGTTCAGTGGTCACCCGGCGCCACGCTGCGCATCACATTCACATACAGCGACTCGCGTTTGAAGAAAGAAACACCGATCCATCTACTGAGCCTCGATGCCACACCAATCAATCCGCCTCGGTTCAAGAGGTTTGGTACGCTCACGCGTGACGGCGGCGAAATTCGTGGACTCGCTGCCGGTATGTACCGCGTATCATTTCGCGACATACTTGGCGAGCTCGATTCTCAGACCGAAGTTATCGAGTTTGACGGGAAGACAGAAATTAAGCGGAGCTTTCCCATTCGCTAGCAAGACCGCCCTTTGCAATCTGATAGACTGGCAGGCATGAGGGCGGGCATCCTATCGGTCATTCTTTCGGCCATCGTGTTGGCCATCACGTGGATGGGTATTCAGTACGGCTTCGTACCGATCCGAGATACCGCACGCACGAACGCATCATCGACGCGGTACGGCGTCACCGATGAGTCGGTCGGTCCAGACATGGCGAGTTCGGCATTGATCGAAACGACGCTACGTGACGAAGGCGCCGTGCGTTGGCCGATCGTCAACGGAGGACACGGCATACCGCCCAATGGGTGCCTCGTGCTTTTGAGCGACCATCGAACAAGCGAGTTCGCGACTTTGCCATCGAGTGGTATTGTGCACGATGGCCACGTCGTCGTGCCTGCATGGCCGCGTGAGATTCAGTACGCCCGGGCAATGATTCGAGGCTTTGGCTGCGCGCTTCTTGAAATAAATGAACAGGCAACTGCGGCAAAGCCGGTGTCCTTTCGACCGTCCGGATCCGTGTTCGTAACCGTGCGGGACACTGCGGGTGTGCCGCTATCGGGCGTGCGCGTTTCGCTGTTCGAGCGCTATACGCTCGGCACCGCCTTCATGACCAGAACCGATGGCCAAGGACGCGCTCGAATATCAGATCTTTACAATGGGCCGGGTGCCCGGGTGGAGTGCCGTCTTACGGGATGGGGCAACTTGCCCATTAGTAAGCGTTTTAGGAACATCAAGCTTGATGAGGGCGACGCCGTCATTGAGCATGTCGTCCCTAAGGTTGTGACTCTTACGGTTTCACTCGACGTAACTACCAACGGCCATGTTCCATCGCGCGCTTTTACGGAACTCGCCGACGTGTATGCCTATCGCAGTGAGGAAACCAAAGGCACCGTCGAACACGCCCTGAGAAAGGCGCACAAGTTGTATAGAGAGCGGCTTCGCTCGGTCGGCAGGTCGTTTCCTCTGGAGACGGACGTCGAGCAATTGGAGCGACTGCGCAACGTATTCGATGATTTCGGTGGATTGGACCGAATCCTCAGGGCGCGCGGCGGAGCCGTCGTACAACTGCGACCCGATACAGACAGTGTATGCACGTTCAAGGTGCGCGCATTCGAGACGGCCGACCGGCTGCGCGTCGTCGTTCAACATGACCAATACATGTTGCCGGAGCCGTGTGATGTGGCGCTCGATGGGAAACGCCACGTACGCGCCCGCCTTGGACTCGCCACGATGGGTGTTGTCCGCGTACACGTTTCGTTACCGGACGACGAAGAGCACGGGCTCGTACTTGAACGCTGGAATGTCGATAACGAGGAGTGGGAGGTGTGGACAGGTTCGGAGGGTTTGAATCGCCACCCGATCCGAGCCGAACGAGGCAAGGTCGCTACGTTTTGGGATGTGCGGGCGGGGCGATATCGGGCTGCCGACGCCTTGTCGGGCAAGCACTCTGCCCCGTTCCAGGTCAACACGGTGGAGCGCCCCATCACGGTCGCTCTAGATCTGAGTGAGTGAGGGCCGGGCGCTCCCAGTACACGGACGCGGTGCACATCGCGTCTCGATTTCGACCAGCAATGACAACGACATCTCGTTCGATAGGGTCTTAATGTTCGATGAGAAGACCGACGTCATAGGAACGATAGACGTTCGATAACACATGTTACTGACACGATCTAACGCCGACTCCGAATGTGGCGTGAGAAACTGGCATCCATCGACGTGGCCGTTCGTGCCAACTCGTCGATGCGATAGTGATTCATGGCTTCCTGCAGTGGCAAATCGGTGTCGATCAATCCGAGTTCGTGCGCCAACTCACCGGCAAAGCCAGGCAGGAGAATACGCCAATCGAAGGGGATGCGTTTCGGGGCAAGCTCCAACACGTGGTCCACCATGTTGGTGGTGCAATTGTTTGTGAGCGTGTGGTAGTACTCGGGTTGGATACCCAATGCCGCGGCGCGCGTAAGCATGTCTACGAATAGCAAGCGCATGCGCTCGCGCGTGGTGCGGATGGGATAGAGCCATACGTCGGACTTGCGATGGTTGGTGCGTAGCCCGATTAGGTCTTGCTCGGTGCCCACGACGTAAACGAGCTCATACTGTCTGTAGAGACCAGCGAGCGGGTGGTACGACTCGCCTCGTTCGCGGCGTATCTCTACGCTAACGCAAATGTGTTGCCCATCATCGAAGCCAAAGGAAAGTAATGTGTGCGCAATGCCCTTGAACGGATGAAATCGCTCGACCATAAAATCGACGCTTGAAAGCGCATGGAGATCCAGTGTTCGCTCTTCGTAGCGCACATCAAAGTCATTGCTGCTGCGGTAGTGACAATTCCGAACGCCCGTCACGCGGAGCTGGCTCCCCACCGGAACGAACGTCGAGACCACCTCGACATCGGGCTCCCAGTCGCGCTTCGCTTTGGGCGGAGTCAACACGAGTTCAAACACCATGCACCCGAAGCAAATCCCCAGCAGCCATGCCGCGACCACGCGCTTCCCTCGAAATAGCAATACGGGAACACCGAGGAGTAGCGCGATGGCCACGATTGAGCCGATGGGGCTTCCAACGCCTGAAAACCAACACGCGCCGATCGTCCACAGCCAGACGATCCCAAGCCCGATCCACAAGAGCCCACGCGCCATCGTGACGCCAAATCGCCTTAATCGAGGGTGCCCGCGCAGTGCCATGCGCCGGTTGTAGCGCAAGCCCTCACAATCCCCACGCCACATTCGTGCGGTGCCGAGAGAAAGCAGCGAACATCCCGCCGAGCCGCGTCGTCAGCAGGAAAACACTAGAAACGAATGAACCACAGAACTGAAACGAAGTACACATCATGCCCTCTACACAGGCCCTGATCGACATTGGCGTGAATCTCACCCACCGCTCCTTTGCACAAGACCTCGACACGGTGATCGCCAGCGCCCGCGCGGCTGGCATCGTCCATATGGTGCTCACCGGCACGTCGATCGCAGGAAGTCAGCGCGCCGAAGCGCTTGCGCGCAAGCACAAAGGACTCATGTCGTCCACCGCGGGCGTGCATCCCCACGACGCCAAGTCGTGCAACGACGAGACAATCGACGCGCTACGAGAACTATTGAAACACACCCACGTGGTTGCGGTTGGTGAGTGCGGTCTCGACTACAACCGCGACTTCAGTCCCCGCGACGTTCAACGCAGATGGTTCGAGGAGCAACTCAAACTCGCCGTCGAAACGCAGCTCCCGATATTCCTGCACGAACGCGATGCCCACGAAGACTTCCATCGCATCCTTTCAACATACCGAGACGACCTCGTGGGCGGCGTCGTCCATTGCTTTACCGGATCCGAGCAGGCTCTCGATGCCTATCTCGCGCTCGACATGCACATCGGGATCACCGGTTGGATCTGCGACGAACGCCGCGGCAAACACCTTTTCGATCTTGCAAAGAAGATCCCCTCGGAGCGTCTCATGATCGAGACCGACGCTCCGTTCCTCATGCCCCGCGTACCTGCGCTCAAATCCAAAGGTCGCCGCAACGAACCAGCATTCCTTCCGTATGTCGCCCAAGCCGTGGCGTCGGCGCGAAACGAAACCGCCGAAACGATCGCTTCCACCACGACGGAAACGGCACGGGCGTTCTTCAACATTGCCACGCGAAGATAATGTGACAATCGTCGAGTTCTCTCTACTTCGATGCACCCGCTGCCGCGGGCGTATACGCGCGACCGCGAGTCGTTTCAGGCAAATGCTCTGTCAGCTTTGCACCAAAGGCGTGCTTTGCTCGTAGCCCTAAATCGGACTTCAACCAGTTGAGGCGATCGAGCGAGTTGCTAGTAGCCGCTGCGCCATGTACCGTGATCGAGTCTTCGTTCTTGGCAGCAATCCGAACACCACCTAAATACTCGCCGCCATCCAACTTGTAGAGCAGTGCCTCGGCCTTCACCAACCCGGGAACAAATTTTGTTTTATCCGTTGCAAGTGCAGGGAGAACTTCTCTCTTCATACGCACCAAGAAGACATGCTTGAGTGCCAAGAACTTCTTCATGATCTTTAAGGACGGCGGCCTCGACCCAGGCTTCTCCAGCCATCGCTGAAACGACTGCAGATCATTGCGGTTTGAGCCGATCAAGATTCCAATTGGCCTGGGCTTAGATTCGAAATAGCCCAACTGCCACACTTCAGTATCACCCATCGGCTCCTTGAGCACAACTCGTCCCAATCGCAGATCGAGTTTGGGACGTTCATGAAACCCGTCGCTCGTCAGACTGTCTCTCGATCTGGCATCGGATACTACCTTCTTAAGTCGCTCGTGAACAATACGCAACTCGGCACGCTTCTCGCGGGCAAACTTCTTTGCGGGACTCTCCGGCTTGCCATCGCCGCCACAAGCAATCAGAGTCATTGATGACGCGCCGACGATCAGGAGGTATACGAATCGTTTCATCGCCCGAGTCTACCCTTCACTCGATGTGATGTCTTCGTGTGCGTCGAGCACTGCTTGGAGCAAGGCAGTCCACGAGATCGAACACAGCCGCCGCCACGAATTCCTAGGTTCCGCCGTGTGCGAACACCTCCGCGCACTATGATCGGATTGATGGACGTCACCCAAATTCACCCAGACGTTTCTATGGTGCTTCGTGATGTAGGCAAGCGCGTTCTACTTGGTGGGCTTGGGGATGCACCTTCGTCGGCTCGCTACAAGGCGCCCTGCGAGATCGTCACGGATGTCGATATACGAGCGGAGCGCGAGATTGGCATTGCACTCGATAAAATCACGCCCGGCATACCCATTGTGGGCGAAGAACGCGCCACCAATGAACCTAAGCTTCTCACCGACCTCGAATCGCACGAATGGGCATGGCTTGTCGATCCCCTGGACGGAACCAAACACTATGCACAAGGGCGCGGCCCGTTCGGCACCATGCTCGCGCTACTACATCGTGGAATAGCTCACGCGTCGTGGATCCATCTTCCCCTCGAAGACACAACCGCCTTTGCGGCGACAGGCAACGGTGTCACCATCAACGGTGACGCCGTCACATTGAAATCGAAGGCACGCGCAGAACCGCAGCGCGGAGGGCTTCACACGCACTTCATGCCCGAGCCAATGAAGTCGAACGCCGCGACGCCGAACGACTTAGAACGCACAGACGGCATGCATTCGTGCGCCGCCAAGCGCTACATTGACATTCTTCGCGGTAACGAACACTTCGCGGCGTACTGGCGAACTCTTCCGTGGGACCACGCACCGGGCGCCTTCATGATCCAAGAAGCCGGTGGCATCGCGCAACGCTTTGACGGGTCGCCGTTCGTTGCGAGCGATATCAAAGCGTCCGGATTGATTGTGGCCCAAAATGAAACTACATGGAACGCGGTCCATCGGGCCTTAACGCGGCGATCGGATGACCTGTCACGTTGAAATTCCGGCTTGAGCGCACGAAAGCCACATGCTCCATCCGTTGGCGGAATCGAGCCTATTTCTTTGCCGCCTTCTCCAACGCGGAGATGGCCTCGCGATAGTCGCGCCCCTTGTCTTGGAGCAGCCCGTCCTTGAGATCTGGGCTGAGTTCGAGGGCACTGAGGTGAAGCACGAGGGCTTCGCGAGCGATCTTTAGCGCGGGCTCGTGTTTACCAAGCGCCGACAATGCGCGTGCTTCACCAAGTTTGGCGAACGCCAACATCTCTTTGGGCTCGCCCTTCACGCCGGCAAGGGGCTGAAGTCTGGTTTCAATGAACCGGATGATGGAGCGACACACGGTGAGTGCACGGGCGTGTTCGCCGCGGATCATGTACATGTCTACAGCATTCATACCCCAGAGGGGGTAGAGCCGGGTTGGGTGGTATCGTTTCGAGGCGTCAGCAAGCGACTTCGCATAACGCATAGAGCGTTCAAAACAATCGATGGCCTCAGCGTGACGTTTCAACGCCTTCAACACCAGGCCTGCATGGTTCTCTAGCTTGCAGAGAAGACGCTCGTATTCACCAGGAGGTCCGGACGAGCCATCGATCCCATAGGCCGCAGCACGAGCCTCGTATACCGGGGCAAGAGCGTCTTCGTACTTCTCGTTTTCAAAGCAGAGGATCGAGTACGAGAATAGAGCACTGATGTACCCTGTCACCAGATGATGGTTATCGGGCGTCTTCACTTGATGGGGGCGAAGCATGTGCGCTGCCTGCTTCGCAAGTCTGCAGGCACCTTCCAAATCCTTCTTGCTGGCGAGCTCATAGGCACGGCTCATGA
Source organism: Planctomycetota bacterium (assembly GCA_965222115.1). GTDB lineage: Bacteria > Planctomycetota > PLA2 > PLA2 > JAEUHO01 > CBDCTJ01. Next base: position 63,750 of record CBDCTJ010000007.1, read on the forward strand.
TTTTGTCGGATTGCGATCTCGCTTCGCCCCATCCGTTCGCCTGCGCAGGCCCACCAAACGGTAGAAACAAGGCAAGGGCCAAGCAGGTCAGCGTGCTGCATCGATGTGATTTGTTCACGACAGGGCTCCGCGTGGTCGGCAGACAATCTGGACCATTCAGAATCCTGAGCCGCGAAGACGGTCGAATTTCAAATTGGGTCTTCGTCCGGATCACAATGTGCGCATACTCTTCTGCCCCAGGTCGTCTAACTCACACACAAGACGACCGATCGCGCGCTCACATAGGAGACTCCAGTTAGGGGAATCAATGTACAACCCGCGTGGTGCACATCGGCCAGCGTCTCGTATCGATTCTTTGAGTATCGACGTCATGCCCGACACACGATTCGCGAGCGACAGCTGGCGATTTCGCTTGGGAGGGATGGTATCGGTACGATTCTTCGAGCATTGGCGGTAGATGAGTAAGCCACTCACCGGCCTCCAAGTTTGTAGCCCCTTGACTGCGAATGAACCTTGACCGCACGATCACGTTCTACCCCCCATGCGTAGCCTGGTTCTGATTGTCGGCGTCGTTGGGATGGCATTCGGCTCGATGTCGGTCTTTGCCACCTCAGGGACGATTGCGTCCCAGGGAATCGGTGCACTCACGCCCCCGCTTTCCTACGTCATTGGCCCCGCCGACGCGCCAACAGGCGGCGAGATCGTCATAGGGTTGTTGATACCCGAGAGCGACGGCAGATACGTAAAGGACGTTCTGGGGCCGGCGCGCTACGAGGCGTATCTGAAACGGGAAGCCGAGATCGCCAGAAGTCCGGCCAAGGACGACCTCGGGGATGCCACGTTTGAGATCATCGAAGAAGATGTCGCATATCACCATCGACACGAATGAACTGATCGTTGGCACGCGAGTTCGCGTCAGAGACTTATCGACAGAGTTTTTGCGATTTGCCGTATTCGAGTTCGATTTGTAGAACTCATGGCCTCAGAGTGTTCGTCCGTGCCGTTGCTTCTGCTACCCGACCGCAAGCTCCTCCTCCACGAACGAGTCAATCTCGACGCCTATGTGGCTGGTGGCGGTCGTGTTGTGAGCACCCCATGGTCTCAACACGCAATTGGATCCACCGCGAATGGTCTCACGATGCAAGACGTGGTCCCAACGACCTCCTCTGCCCACGCCATTGCGCGCATGGTTGCCGAGTCGATACAAAAATCGCAACACATCATTCACATCGATTCCGATCCCACGGAGTTGATCCGTGCAAACCGTCATGGAGACGAGATAAGCGTACAACTCGCCGAGGCTCCCAATCAGGCTTTCTTAACGCGCGCCGACGGCTCACGACTCGATTTAGGGATAAAGCCTGCCCGCACGCTTCGCTTTGTAAGTCCAACGGGAAACAAGCATCCGCTTCACGTATCGCTTTGTGTCGATGCGAATCGTAACGGGGTGATGTTTCGTCGATCCTGGACACTAGAGCAACTCGTCGGCATCACCGACGCGAGGTTCCTAGCCTCTTCGGAGGCGTACGCCGGCGGAACGTTTGCGGTTCGCGCAATCTACACCAATTCAAAGTCTAGAGCCCCCGTAGCCGGTCATAAGGAGGTGATCAAGCTGGTGCAAGCGAATCGCGTGCTTGCACAGACTGTGAGTCCATCCAACGATGCGGGCATCGTCAATGCTCGGCTATGGGTTCCTCATGACGCCAACGCGGGATCCGCCACGCTGCATGTGGGCACTGACACGCGTCCCGTCACGGTGAAACGAAGCGTTCGTGTATCCCTAGTAACCGATCGCACGCTCTATAAAGAAACCGACCGTGTGCACGCACGCGTCATGGTCCATGAAGTTCCCAGTGGACGCCCAGCGAGAGGGCGAACCGTCACGCTACGGTGTGGAAGAATCAAGAAAGACGTTGTCACTTCAAATTTTGGCATTGCATCAGCCTCCTTTGAGCTCATCAATGAATCAGTGGGAACCTCCAAAATCTCGGCCGCCGTCGATGGGGCGTTTGCGACTTCGAGTTTTCGAGTGACCGCGTATGAAACTCCCACGTTTCGAGTCAACGTCACACCCGAGACGCTGCACCTCGACAAAGGACAAAGCGGGACAGTCGAGGTCACGGTCACGACCTTGAGTGGCAAGCCACTCGCAGGAGCTCAGGTTCACTTTGAACCCTGGTGGGGAATGCGCACCGAGAATCAGAACATGAAGACAGATCGTGAGGGCCAGACATCAACAACGGTACGTAGAGAGGGTCGGCTCCGGGACCGAGGTGTATGGGTCCATGTCACCGACGCCGATGGTCGAACGCTAACTCGCGAAGTACATGTCAGACGTGCCACCACCGCGGCGCCCATTCGCGTCCGCGCGCTCTCCGAGCTGGTAGCCGGACAACCTGGCACTTTCAGCGTGCATGCGAAGGGAAGGCGCGAAATCATACTCACGATCGACTTCAAGAAACGGCTCCGAGTGGCACTCGATGGCGACGGGAACGGTCTGTTTGAGGCGACACCCAAATCGAACGTTGTTTTCATTGGTGGAGCGGGCTTTCGTCCTCGCTCGTTTCCTGTACACGTTGCAGACGCTGAGCGTCCAGGACCCACGTTGATGCTTGATCGACGTATCGCCAACGTGGGTGACCTACTCACCGGCAAGATCGTTGGACCCGATGGCACCGTGCTGCTCGACGTGCTTCGCGATGACGTGATCATTCGTACGCTTGCCGCGCATATCAAAGACGGACAAGCCAAGCTTTCCGTTCCCCTCGAACCTGATCTCGCGGGCCATCTCACGATTCGCGCAGCATCAACGCCCCAAAAGCGAACTCGTGGATCCCTAGTGCGCGTTTTGGTTGGCCGCGGACGAACGCTTTCCGTAGAAGCAAAGTCGCGTGCCGAGTCGTACCGGCCCGGCGAGACGGCCAGGCTCGATGTAAACGTTCGCGACCCGAGAGGCAGACCCGCACCAGGTGTACTCGGCTACTGGGCCATCGATCAAGCCGTGCTCGACCTGTCTTCGTGGAGTGATGGCAATGAATCCCGTTTTGACCTCGCTAGAGACAACGAGCAAAAGACGTTACTCAAACTGAAGGACAGTAACGATTACCGTTCGGCCGTCGTGCGCGTGCTGGGCGGTATCCAGAACCTGGATAAGTACAACAAGGGAACGTACTCAGTCGGTCGCGTTCGCACACAACGTATCGAGGCAAGGAAGAGGAGCGTCAAGGCTGCTAGAGCATGGATGAAAGCGCTCAGAACTCGGGGGGCCGAGGCACTGGCTTCGGTGCCTCTGTCGCGATTGCGAGCAACCTATTCGTTGCGGGAAACCGTGCGTTGGCTAATTCGGCGTAGAGCGTTGGACGCAACGGCATTGATCGATCCGTGGGGCACACCGCTCTTAGTTCGAAACGCTTGGAAGAATGTTAAGATATACGACGAGCAAGGCGGCGATCGTCCACGACAATGGTACAGCTACACATTTGAGCGCGCGTTCCCCTGCCAATCGGCCGGGCCCGATCGTCAGATGAACACGATGGATGACATACACCTCGCGTGGCATGTGTATCAACCGTGGGGCACGTGCAGCAAGGCTTTACCGGGCTCATTTTGGCGACTCATGGCGGACACCAAGCGAGCGCTCACCGAAGACCGGAAAACAGAGATTGACTCAGGTGCCATCGAGCGTGCTGGCGGGACGAATATCGGATCGTTAATGAATGGCACGATCGGTATTGGTGGCGGCTCGGGCGGCGCCTTTAAGGGCCGAGGGGGAGGTCGTGACCTGGGTACGGGTGGTGGTGGTCGCCGCAAATATGAAGAACCTGTGAAACACGTTCGTAGCAACTTCCTACCCACGCTCTGCTTCGTGCCTGAAGCCATCGTGGGGCCCGACGGGAAGGCAGAACTCAAGATCGACCTTGCGGACAACATCACGACATGGAAGACGCGCCTCGTAGCATCCACAGTCGAGGGCGCGACGGGCGTTGGCTATGCCGACATCGTTGTGGAGCAACCGCTACACGCAACGCCTTGGGTCTCACCTCGTCTCACCGATGGGGACGAGTTGGAATTGCCCGTTGCCGTACGCAATGGGACCGATCAACCCATGAACGTGTCACTCCACATCGAGACGAGCGAGCCACTCGATGTCGAAGGCGATTCGCGTGCTCGAGTAAACGTCCCCGCGCGAGGGACTGGCGCTCACCGCTTCCGCATTCGTGCAAGCGGTCATGGGAAGTCCACGATCAAGATCCGCGCACAATCGAAAGACAAAATCGACATCGCAAAGCACACCGTCACAGTTCGGCGCGATGCAAGAGAAGTAATTGCTTCCGAATCGACGCTGCTGCATGCCGGAACTTCGTGGAAGCCTTCAATCGCGTTGTCGGGCACGGAGCCCGTTGAAATCACACTCTACCCAAGTGCCATGGCAGACGTCGTTGGTGGATTTGAGGGACTCATTCGAAAGCCAAGCGGTTGCTTCGAGCAAACGTCATCCACGCTTTATCCCATGGTGCTTGCGCTTGACTATCTGCGACGCTCCGGCCAAGCCCATGCAGGGCTTGAAGATCGCGCCCGAAAGCACGTAGCGAGTGGCTATCAACGCTTGCTTGGTTTCGAGGTACGTCGGTCACCTGGCGGGTTCTCTCTCTTCGGCCACAGTCCAGCAAGCACGTTTCTCACCGCCTATGGATTGATGGAATTTACCGACATGGCGCGCGTACACGAGATCGACGCCGATTTGCGGCCGCGCATGATCAAGTTCTTGCGGGGTCGGCAAGACAAGGACGGCTCATGGGGTCATCCGGCACGCCCCGCACATCAAGAACTCCGTTCGCACGGAAAGCATCCAAGGTTCAACAGTACGGCGTACACCGCATGGGCGATTGCCAAGGCCGGCGAATCTACGGACCGAGCACTTGAATGGATCCAAGACCGCGTAGACGAGATCACGTCACCCTACTCCCTCAGCCTCGCTGCGCTGGCGTTTTTAGAGCGTAACCCAGCGTCGTCAACCGGTGCTACGCTCGTTTCGCGGCTCGCTGCCATGGCAAGGGCAAAGAAAGAATCAGTCACGTGGGAATCTGAATCCCCCACCGGACTTGGTGCTCGAGGTCGAGTGGCCCGTATTGAAACGTCGGCCCTCGCAGTGCAAGCCATTTTGAAAGAACAACATCACGTTGACACCGCAAACCCTGACATCGCAAACCGTGGCCTCGCCGGGCTGATTCAAGCGCGCGGTGCCGACGGACGATTCGGAACGACACAGAGTACGATTCTCGCGCTGCAAGCATTACTTGCCGCTGATGTATCCTTCAACAAAGGAGGTTCGTGCGCCCTGAGCATTAGGAGCGGCGAACGAGAAGTCGCTAGACAGACCATGACGCCGGACACATCAGACATCATACGCATGAGTTTCAAAGCGAGTCCGGGCGAAGACGTAAGCGCAACAACGAAGGGCACACGATCCATTCGCATGAGCGCGTCACAGAAGTCATGGGTATCGTGGAGCGAGGCTACGAGAAAGAGCGGACGTGTTTCACTCAACATCAAGTACCCCTCTCATGTGTTGGAAGTGGCCCGCCCCGCTTCTGCCCAAGTGACGATTTCGAATGTGAGCAAGAAAACAGCTTCACTCGTGACCGCCGAGATTGGCATTCCGCCAGGGTGTGACATCGAAACTCGGAGGATTCGAGCCAGCAACCCCAACGCTCAGTTCCTAAAACGCATCGAACGAACTGAGGACGCCATCGTGCTGTACTTGCTCAACTTAAGACCGGATCAAATACGCCAAATCAAGATCCCCTTCGTTCCGCGCCATCGACTCAACGTCAGGACCACTCCCTCCACGGCCTACGAGTACTACGTCCCTCACGAGGCCGTGATCGTGCCGCCTCAGCGCGTGCGAGCGGAGTAGATGCAGAGTCGGCGCGTCGTGCGCACACCGCCTACGCTTGAGGGGTTGGAACGCTCAGATGGCGGATGAGATTCCCTATCCCTGATGGACACACGTTACTCCGCAATCGAGAACAAGGGACACTGAGCCCTGAAAGATGATTGGCCAAGATCTAATTCGCTCTCTCGCGCCCGATTGGAGTTACCCAAAGAAGCCCCGTGCCGAAAGATGTGGATTTCGCCCTGACTCGGTATCTACCGACAATCAGATTTCGAAAGAGAGCCCTAACGGTTGAAGAAGAATTCTCCCAAGAATGGCGAGTCAATTACTATGGTTCAAAAATGACAATTCGAGAGTTTATACGAGATCACGTTGAAGTGCCTCCGCCGGTTGAGCTTCCAAGAGATGTTGTCGAGGCCCTCCGGTCTCTTCGCAAAGTCGGATCGAGTCGCTAGCGTTCACAGCTCAAGCAAGGCGCTACGAGTGGCAAACTGCGCACGGAGTACGCTCGGTTTCGGAGGATCGTTGACAGGGCTGACGTGCTCTTGAAAACTGATTCGTACGAATTCGAGCGCTTCAATGCACGTACCGCTCTGCCAATACACCTACGAAATGCACCTGGATGACTTTAACGCTCTCAAACGCAAAGGACGTTTTGGTGGACATCCCCCACTGGTGCTTCACATCAAAATCTTAGCCATCGCCAGTTCATCGACAAATGCGCCTGCAACCCGGAGTCGATCGCGGAGCACGCCTTCGACGTCGAATCCGCACTTGCGGTAGAGTCCGATGGCGGCCTCGTTATGGGCCATAACCGTCAACTGAAGACGATGAATCGCATGTTCACGTGCCCACGCCTCTGCCGTGTGCATGAGGCGCGTGCCGTGGCCTTGGCGACAGTAGGCGGCACGAAGACCCATCACAATGGAGGCCGTTTGCCGGTTGCGCTTGTACGGCCCGCCCATGCAGACGATGTAACCGGCCAATGCTTCCTCTGAGGCCAAAACGAACATGACTTGATTGTCCGCGCTTTGCCAACCGGCGATTCGATCACGCGTCTGCTCAACAGAAGTCGTTCGTTCGCCCGGCTCCAACATCATAAATGCGGATTCGACGTCGAGGCACAGATTGAGTTCGTGCAGCGCCGCGGCGTCGTCAATGTGAATTTCACGAATGTTCATGGCATCACATACTCTCAAATTTCAATTGCCTACATCACATTCAACCCGCGCAACATCTCAAGCCAGGCCTGCAACGCGAGTCCGCCCGCTTGCCTCGCACCGAGCACATGGCCGGCATCGAGAACGCGAACGCGAGGGCGCTCATTCGGATCCACGATCTTGATTTCGGCGGCCACGCCGCGTGTTTCGTCCATGCCTTCTAGCGTGGTGGCGAGCGTGGCAGACATGGCCGGGTCGTCGGCGCGATCGGGATGCTCGTAGCGCTCGACAAAGGCGAGGTAGTCGTCTTTGCTAACCTCGGCCCACACACCAATGGCCACATGATCGTCATGGTCGTGGAGTGGAATCTCGACGAGACCATGAACATAGAAGTGCGTATCGTCCATGCTGCAAAAGTCGCTTGAGATCTCGCAGCGCGATTCGCGTTCTTCGTCGGACAGCTCGAACATGGCGTCGGGCAACTGATACCCCACGTCAAGCGGCGAACCGCCATGCGCTTCGCCGCGCTCGCCACGTTCTAACTCGTCATCGGGCTCGACGACGGTTTCGCTTCGCGTCCACGGTTCACCAGGCGCATCGCGCCACGCATTCCAGCCCAAAGGAAGATCGGCCAGCTCCGCGATGGAGGCATCGTGCTTCCACATGGATTCAAGTGAAACAACTAGCGCGTCTTCAATGGTGGACGCTTCGGCCCCATGAAACTGCCACCCGCCATCGTCCGCGTCGTGCGTGACAAAGTGAATCGGTGACCTTTCCTCGATAACGGCCTTTACGGTGAAGCACGCGAGGTTCGGCGGATCCTCAAACGGCCATCCTTCGGGTGGCGGATTAGGAGCGGATTCTTGTTCAGTCACAACATGTCCTCCTATGTGATGATACACGACACGTGAACAGCGGATTCGACATGTAGCTTGATCGCAAACCCGTGCTTGTCAAACCCCCTCGACAACTGCAATGACCGGTGCGTGATCCGACGGTTTCTTGCCCTTGCGTTCCGGTCGATCGATCTCACATGACGTGCAACGATCCGAGATGGCCTCGGTACCGAACATGAGGTCGATGCGGAGCCCCTTGTTCTTGGGGAAACCGAGCTGGCGATAGTCCCACCACGAGTACTTTCCGGCCTCTTCGGTATGCAATCGATAGAGATCGGAGAGACCCCATTCGGTGATAGCGGTCAGCGCCTCATGTTCTTTGGGATGAAAGTGAACCTGATCACGAAACGCATCGACGTCGTATACATCGCGTTCATCGGGCGCAATGTTGAAGTCGCCCATGAGCACCAAAGGCTCGCTCGCGGTCGCGGAGTCGTTTAGGTAGTCGCGCAGCTTCGAAAGCCAATCAAGTTTGTAGACAAACTTATCGCTTTCTACACTCGAACCATTGGGCACGTACACGCCGATCACGCGCACGCCACCCACAGTGGCGGCGATCAATCGCTTTTGATCATCGGGACCGTCGCTGGGAAATCCTCGCTGAACATCGTCCATGGGCAGCTTGCTCAGGAGCGCTACGCCGTTGTAGGTCTTCTGCCCAAATGTCTCAAGGTGATAGCCTCTCGACTCAAAGGGCTCCCGCGGGAAGTCGTCGTCCACGACTTTGGTCTCTTGCAAGCAAATGACATCGGGGTCATGGCGCTCGAGCCACGCCACGGCGCGCTCCAGGCGGACACGAATGGAGTTGACGTTCCATGTGGCAATCTTCATGAGGGCTCCGACAGAGAGAATCACTGCGCGTTCGACAAAAGCGACTTCGTGCGCAGGTTTCTGTATGAACAATACGAAGATTGGCGCCGGAAGGGCTACCATCTCGGCGACCGACGCGGCCTCACCCTCCGGAGAATCGTGCAAGATCCGCTCACAAGCATTGCCGCCATCCTCGCGCTGGGCGCCGCCGCCCAGTGGCTGGCGTGGCGGTTGCGGCTGCCCGGCATTCTCCTGCTGCTCATCTTTGGCTTCTTTTCGGGGACTGAATGGCTCGGCCTGGTCGATCCCGAGGCACTACTCGGCGAGACGCTGCATCCGTTCATTGGCGCCTCCGTGGCCATCATCCTGTTCGAAGGTGGGCTCACGCTTCACTTTCGCGAGCTGAAAGACTATGGCGCCGTTGTTTGGCGCCTCTGCAGCATTGGCGCATTGGTTACGTGGGCGGGCTGCGCGTTGGCCGCGCGCTTTCTCGTTGGCATGTCGTGGGAAATCTCGATCTTACTTGGTGCGATTCTGATTGTGTCGGGTCCCACAGTCGTGCTGCCCATTCTCCGACAGATCAATGTCAAGGGCGCAGCGGGCGCCGTTCTTAAGTGGGAAGGCATCGCCATCGATCCAGTGGGAGCGGTATTGGCCGTGCTCACATTCGAAGGATTGTCGGAGGCAAGCCTCGGCGACGCAGCGGGCCATGGCGTCATTGGCATCGGCCGTACGATTGCCGTTGGGGCAATCCTTGGTGTGTTTGGTGGCTGGTTATTGATGCGCTCCATCGAACGATACTGGATTCCCGATCATCTCGACAATCCCATTGCACTGGCGTTGACCGTGGTCGTATTCGCGGTGTCCAACTACTTCCAACACGAAAGCGGACTCCTGGCCGTCACGGTCATGGGCATCTTCGCTGCCAATCAGTCCAAAGTCAGCGTCAAACACATTCTGGAATTTAAAGAAAACGTTCGCGTTTTGCTCATTTCGAGCCTGTTTATCCTGCTCGCAGCCAACCTGAAACGAGCCGATATTGCATTGCTCAATGGCCGTCACTTGGCATTCTTGGCAGTGATCATACTCGTTGTGCGCCCCCTTGCCGTGTTGGCATCCACATGGCGCACGCCCATGACAACGAAGGATCGACTCTTCTTGGCATGGCTGTGTCCACGCGGAATCGTTGCGGCGGCCGTCGCGTCGATTTTCGCCACCGAACTCTTGAGCGCCGCCAATCCCTATGACGACGCCAAGCTGCTTGTGCCCATGACCTTCTTGGTCATCGTTGGCACAGTTGTGATTTACGGACTCACGTCAGGTCTCGTTGCGCGCAAACTTGGACTCGCTGTAAAGAACCCGCAGGGAATCCTCATGGTAGGTGCCCACGAGTGGGCGCGGGAATTGGCACTTGCCGTGCGCGGTACAGGCGTTGACGTTGTGCTGGCAGACACAAACCGGGAGCGTGTCGCTGCCGCTCGATTGGCAGGGCTGGCTGCGTTTCATGCCAATGTTCTTGAATCGCACATGGAAGAAACACTGCCCATTCAATCCATGGGGCGCGTCTTTGCGCTCACGCCCAATGATGAAGTGAACACGCTCATCTCCATGCACTTCAGTCATGAGTTTGGTCGTGCCGAGACGTATCAGCTTGCTCGCGACGCCTCGACCAAGGACGAGGGATCCTCGCACCTTCGAGGGCGCATTCTCTTCGACGAGGAGGCCGACTATTTCGAGATCAGCCGTCGCATAAGGGACAAGCATCGCATCGTGGCGACCAAGCTCTCAGACCAGTTCAGCTTCTCCGATTTTCTAGAGCACCATGGCGAGCAAGCTCTGCCCCTGCTGGCGATTTCCGAGGGTGGCATCGTGGACGTGTTCACCTCCAACAGCAAAGCCAACCCACAGGCACGGCACACCATCGTCGCCGTTGTGCCGCAACGGGCGGATTCGGCGAGCAACGGGAGCGTCGAGGACGCCAATTAGTGGCCCCCAGGACGAAATCTCCAGCGCGTGTTTGGCGGTGCTGGACCCGTCGACGGTGCCCGCTACCTTGACCGACGCACGGCCACGCGCCGCCGCAGTGGCCCACGGAGCACGCCCATGAGCACCGACACCAAGGTGTTGTTTGAAATCACGGAGAAGCACCTCAATACGGGGCTGCGCGGTTATCCGGTAGGGACTTGCCGCACCAGCCGCGTGGACCCAGAGCTTGGGGTCACATACGTGGGCTACACGTTGGGCACACTCAAAGATCGCCCCGCCGAAGACGTCATCTATTTGCTGCTCAACAAAGAACTTCCGAACGACGAGCAAGCGGAAGCGTTGCGCAACGACATGGCCAAGCGACGCGCGATCGATCCGGCGGTGTTTCACGCGTTGAAAGCGCTGCCCAAAGAAGGCCATCCCATGGAGTGGCTCATCACGGGCCTTTCATTGCTGGGTATGACGGGCAAAACGGGCGACTACAAGGAAGACTCGCTCAATCTCATTGCACGTATTAGCACCCTCATTGCTTCGATCTATCGCATTCGCGAGGGACTTGGCGATCCCATTGCGCCCGACAGTTCCCTGAGTTTCCACGACAACTTCGTTCACATGCTTGGCATTGACGAGGCATCGCCCCAGTTGGCCGAACTCTTCCGCATCTTCTACATTCTTCACATGGACCACGGCGGAGGCAACCTCTCCACATTTACCGGCAAGGCCATCGCCTCGGGCAAGGCCGACATGTACAGTTCCATTGCCGGCGCCATGGCGGCGCTTTATGGCCCGCGTCACGGCCGTGCCAATCAAGAGTGCCTTAAATTTGTAAAATCCATCGGTGCTACCGACAAGAAGGAAATCGAAGCGCAGGTGCGCAAGATCCTGGCCGACGGCGGATTGGTCTACGGCTTCGGCCACGCGGTGTTGCGGCGTGAAGACCCGCGCGCAGCGATTCAATACGCGTTCGGCAAACGGCACTTTGCCGACAATGAACTCTTCCAAACGGCCCACGCCCTGCGTGAGGTCGTTCCGACGATTCTCAAAGAGAACCCGAAGATCAAGAATCCCTATCCGAACGTCGATGCCATTTCGGGCACACTGCTTACGGCAGCGGGTTTCAACAAGCCCGACTACTACACGTTGCTCTTCGGCTGGTCGCGCGTCGCGGGCATTGCGTGCCAAATCGTTGACGAGCGCACGTTCCCGGGAAAGAAGGACGGACTCGCGATTTATCGACCCAAGTACATCGCTGCCGACCAACCCAGCCGCAACTGATCTCCTAATCTCAACGCCGCAAGCCGCAAGTAACAGGTCGATCCCGCGGAATCCTGCGCCCTTGACAGAACCGCGCTCTGCGTGCGCAATGGAGGCACATGAGGGCCGCCAACCAGTTACGGATCGAGCCGCGCACCGCCCTCCAGATTCGTCATTGCGCCATGGGGTTGTTCGAGCTCTTTCTCTTCGCGGGCTACGGGGCATTGCTTGAATACTTCGGCGCCTTTGCACCACACGACACCGTTGATTTGCTGCTCGCGTCGGCCATCGTTTGCCAACTCTTGGTCATGCGCGGCATGGTCGTGAGTGGCTGGATGCCCATCTCGGGGTGGATTGCCAAACAGGTGCGTGGCATCGGTCGGCGACTGCATCACATGTTGGCACCGCGCTACACGCTTGCGTTTCGTCGCAGCGCGCAGCACCCCACGGGGCACGATTCAATTCTGCTTGTGCCCATCGTCGTGTTGTGTGTATTGGCGTGCATCGCCATCGGTATGGGGCACGCACTGTTTCCCGCGCTCCTGAAGATCAAAGCGATCGCGGGATACATTCCCTACATCGCGCTGCTACTCGCGTTGTGGTCGTTGTTGGGCATTGTGATTGCCTTTGGTATGGTGTCGGCGGCGCAATGGATCCAAGACATGCAGCGTCGGCATCGACGCGAAGGCCTTTTGTTCCTTGTGAGCAGTGGCGTGTGGGTGGGCGGCCTGCTCGCGATGGCTTTGCTGCCTGGCATCGTACCGGTGCTCGCCATCGCCTACATCGGTACGCGACGCGCCTTGGCGATAGGCCGAGGAAATCACGAAACGTATTACTTCTGCCGCCGCGGCAAACAAGGTCAAGCGCGCTACATTCCGGTTCGCGCGTATTTGCGTCGGCGACTGCTGGCGGCCACGGCCTTTCTCGTATGGGTAACGGCACTGGGCCAAAGCGGACGCCTCTGGGATGCCGCGTGGCCCGAGCAACCGTTTGCATTCACCACGTGGCTGGCCCTATTGGCTTCGTTGTGTGGCCTCGTATTGCTGGAACACGCGGGCGTTCATTTCAGGCGCATGGTCGGACGAGGCGCGCCCCTCCCGGAAGTGCCCCTCGTGCCCACACTTTGGATTCGATCGACCTCACCCACCACCCAGACCGTACACGATGACACCACCACGTTTTGGCGGGATACCGCAACGCGCGAGGGGTGGCATGTCGTGGATGCGCAGAGCGCCCCGCGTACCGGTTTCGATCTCATGGTGGGCGATCCCAATCATCCGCAGCGACTTGAGCCGCGCGGTATTGAGGGCATTCAAGATCCGTTTGCGGTCGAGCTGTCGCCCGCGGATGCAGCGTTTCGATTGACGCGCCGGTTTCATGTGACCAAGCGACGCATGTTCTTTCGGCGCTTGAAGACGCTCTTCAAGGCACTTCGTCATTGCGATCGCTCGGAGGGCACGGGGTTTCTATTCTGCCCCCACGTGTGGTTGATTCCCGGTGTCACGCGCGATGCCGATCCACGTAGCACCTCAACAAGTGGTCCCCAACTGCATGGGCCGCTCTATGCGGATGTGTTCAGTCATCGTATCCGGCGGTACGTGGGCGCCATGTTGCGCGACATGGATATCGACGTGATCTTCTGGGAAGACGCCGTCGGTTTTGCCGACGTACGCCGCGTATTGCGCGTCATGTTTGAGAACCACGATCAGTCGCGAACGCCCGCGCGCGCAAGTCAGTTCGCCGGTATTCCCCGCGTACGCGTATTGATTCAATCGGAGATCGCAGACTTCAGCGCGCCCACGGACGACGTCACATCGTCGGTCGAGGACACGTCGTTTGAAGAAGCAATGGACCATCCGACGCATCCAACGTCCATTGACGATTCGCCGCAGGGCTCTCCAGGGAGTACGACGGATACCGACGGGGCGGTCCACACCCGTCTACTCATGATTCTGCGCGACCGCGGCGGCGAAGACGAGACCACGCCGGTGACGCCCGTCGATCACGGGCTCCGGAGTCCCGTGCTGTCGAGCTAGCTGGGCGCGATGTGCCGTCTCGCGTGAGGCACACTTCGAAGCGCATGATGCGTTGATTCGCTTGCTGTGAGGGTGCTCGCCAGGGGGCCTCTGCTGCCCCTTTCGGTAAGCTAGTCGTGGAGGTCCACTCGATGTATCAACGAATCCAATTGAGCCTGCGCGGCTTGGCCCACGGCGCGGTGCTGGCGCTTACGATTCTGACCATGCCCACGCTCACGTTGGCAGACGAAGAAGGTAAAGCGCCCGTCGCAGAGAAGCCACCCGTTGCCGAGAAGAAGGCAGCAACGCGCACGATCATGCTTCCACGCGAAGCATTCAGCATCGACCTGCCGGGAACTTGGAACTTCAATCAGTACGGTGAATCTGTATTTTCCGCAACACGGGGTGATGCTCAGATTTGGATTTACGAAAGCGATGACGACACCCGCGCTGAAAAGCAAATGGAACGATTCGTCTCGCGCCTCAATTCGGCGCGCGATCAAGAAGGCCCGCCGCTGGAGGCATCTCGTTTTCGCGCCGCGGGTGCCGAGCTTGCGTTGCAGGTGTGGTACGACGAATCCAAAGAGACGCGGGTTATGGCCGTACTGAAACGCATCGATGGCAACGCCTACCATGTAGAAGGGCGCGTTCCGGCCGGCAACAAGAGCGTTACCGCCGACGTGCGAGCGATGATTTCGTCGATCAACCTAACGCCCTACGTCAACCCCTCACGGCACGTGGACTGGAAAGACGGCTGGACGATGGATGTGCCGGTCGAGTGGCAAATCGACGCCTCGGAAGATGACACGGCCAAATTCACGTCCCCCAAGGAAGGGCAGTGCACCATTCGCGTGTTTCCCATCGAGAGTGGCGGGGTCGGTGAAACGCCGGAAGAAATCGAAGCGCGCGCTGCCAAGATTATCGACGACGCCGTGGCTCGCTTATTGAAACGATCTATCACCATCGTGCGTGAAGGAGACCTTAAGCGCGGCGTGCAGAAGATGACGCATGGACCCGCGGGGTCGGTCCTTAGCGCCACGTACGTCGGAAGCGGCAATTTCAAGGGTAAGGTCGCGCTTAGTTTCGAGTGTGTCGTGATCGATGGCGCTGGGGCACTCACGGCAAGAGACACGAGACACAAGAACATTGCCGAGACCGCGCGCGCCATCACCCGCACACTTCGACGCGGTACGCATCCCGGCAAACGGGTTGATCTGGCCGCGCAGAGACGCGTTACGAAGTTCCCCGCCGCGTACGGTCCCGCGCTGCGCTTTGTGTTGCCCGATCGATGGAGTTTTACGCCACCCGCCAACAAGATGCGTTTGGCGCAGATTCAGATTCCCGGTCAACCGGCGCTTTGGGGAACGGCCTATTGGTTTGGCAAGGGCCAGGGCGGAGACAAGGACGCCAATATGGCGCGCTGGAAAAAGCAGATCGGTGGCGACAACGCGCAGCACAACGAGTCCACACTTCAAATCGGGAACGGCATTGTGGCCCACACGCTCGTAGGTACGGGTACGTACCAAGCTGCCGTACGACCCGGCGCCAAAGAACGTGAAAACAAACCCGATCATCGCATGGTGACAAGCTTCATCGAGTGCCCCAACGGACCCATCATGATTAAGTTCGTTGGCCCGACGCGCGTGGTTGCAGCCATGGAAGCCAACTACGAAGCATGGCTACGCTCATTTACAGTCGCTGACGCGTCGGCGGCGAAGAAGAATGAAGTGAAGAACGCCCCGCCGAAGAAAGAGACAAGCGGCGCGTCAAAGTAGTTGGCCCGGCGATGTAGTTGGCCCGGCATGGGACTGACGGCACCTACGTCGGCACACGCACTTCCCGTGATTCACAACCGCGGCGCGCGTGATCGGCCGCCGCCGAAACACCGGTGGGGCTCCACGCCACGGCTTGCACCGCGCCGAAAAAGTAGCCCGGGGCGTTGCTCTCAACGATATCGGATAGCCCGCTACTGGGATCTAGGCACAGTGTCTCGTAGACGCCGCGAATGGCCTCAAGCTCATCCACATGCCGGTCAAACGTCTCAACATGCAGCACACCATCTTCCACGTGAAGCCGTGGTCGGGCCACGCTCTCGTGTAGAGAGGTGGCCTCGCGCAACGTGTGATCTAGCACCTGCATGATTGCCGTACGAATGCGCTTGCTACCTGCCGCGCCAAGCGCAATGCGGCGACCGTCATCACAGGCGGCAATTAGCGGGCACGTCGACGTCATCATGCGTTCGCCGGGCGTGTGGGGTTGCTCGGGATCGTAGATGTCATCTTCGCCCATGAAGTTGTTGAGATGAATGCCCGTACTGCCTGCCATCACACCCGATCCTTCTCCCAGCGTCGTGGTGTAAGCAACCACATTGCCTTTGCTGTCGGCGGTAGAGCAATGCAGCGTTGAACCGCCGGGCGAACTGGCCACGACCCCTTCGAGAAACTCGTCATCGAAGAGCTTGCGCTCGTATTTGTCGGTGCGCAGTGACTCGCCACGCAACATGGCGTCGATCAGTACACGATGACGTCGCGCGTCGGCGTGGGAGATGCTCGTAGGCAAGGCCGCCAGGATATGCATGGATCGCGCCAATAGGCCGCTCGTAAGGCATGGCGCCCGCGGGCAGAAGATGGTGGCATCACGGAAGGGAAACGCGAGCGCCGCCGTTTCGCGCACGCGGTAGCTCGACAAGTCGTCTTGCGTAATGCCGCCTGCGGTGGCCTCGGTCATTGCCCGCGCCGCGGCCCCTTCATAAAACGCGCCAGGCCCCTCGTGTGCCAACGCATCCAGGAGGTCGCCGAGAGCCTGATGACGATAGATCTCACCCACTTCCAACAGTCGATCGTCCACCGAGATCGTTTTCCACGTTGCGTCACTTAGCGCAAAGATGGGCTTGAGGAGCCGAATGGCGCGGCGCATATTGGTGCTGACTTCCACACCCTCACGGGCGGCTCGAATCGCGGGCGCCATGAGTTCCTTCATGGGCATCGACGCGTAACGCTCGTGAATGTGAAAGAGTCCGGCTACGGTCCCCGGCACAGCACACGACCCGCTACCTGCGAAAAAGTCCTGTGCCACGCCGTCAAAGACCACTTCAACGGGTTGCATGGAGGGACGATTGCCCGTGCGACCGATTCCTGGCAACGTGGAAAAGAAGTCGATCACACGCGGCGAACCGCCATGCCAGATCGTCATGAGTCCTGCGCCGCCTACACCGGTCATGGTGGGCGCTGAGAAGCAGGCCATCCATGCAGCGGCAATGGCGGCATCGACAGCCGTGCCGCCGGCTTCCAAGATGTCGGCACCCGCACGCGTACTGTGCGGATCACCGGATGCGCACGCTGCCTCGTTCATGGTGATCGTCAACCTCGTAGTTGGGTGATGGCTACACCCGCGGACGCTCGTCGGTGAGGGCGAGGTTGTTCACGGCTTGCCAAAGCGCCGCCAGAGCCTCTCGCACGTTGGCATCCACATGGGGAGCAAGATTCTCGCGCGCAAGCATAGCCTTAAGCGATTCGTAGATTGTCAGGAGCGCCCTCTCATCGTCGGTTAACCGCGTTCCCAAAACATCGGTGCCGGGTTCGTTGCTCATCGTTACGCTCCCTTGATCTTTCGCTCGTCCAAGACGCGCTTGGCCTTGAGTTCGAAACGCGGCAAGGCGTTGGCTTCAACCCGTTCCACGTGAATGCCTAAGCCTTCGGTGCTTTCGCTGAGGTCGGCGCGCAGGTGGTCGCGTACACCGTCCCACTGATCTTCGTAGCCCGGACGCACTTCGCAACGCACCGCGATCTCATCGCGGATACCGTCCTTGGTCCAGAGGTAGATCTGAAACTCGTCCACCGCCGGGTACTCACGCACAATGGCTTCTACGGCGCGGGGATAAATGTTGGTGCCGCGCACCAGCAACATGTCGTCCACCCGTCCGCGAATGCCGCCTTCATAGAGATCCCACGTGCGGCCGCAATCGGAATGGGTGTGGGGCACCTTGATCACGAGGTCGCGCGTGCGGTAACGAATCAAAGGAATCGCTGTGCGGCCAAACGAAGTAACGACGCGCTCCCCCCGCTCGCCGTAGGGCACCTCTTCGCCGGTCTCGGGATTGATCACTTCTTCAATGTAGTGATCTTCAATGATGTGACAGCCACCGGGCTGATTCCACGACTCAAACATCATGATGGTGCCGAGTTCGGTCATGCCCGCGGTGTCGGCCGCCTTGGCGCCCCACTGTTCTTCGATCATGCGCTTGGACGCCGGAATCGAACCCGCGGGTTCACCCGAGAGAATCAAGCGCGACACCGCGCTTCCGGGTAGGTCGATGCCCAAGTTCTGCGCTTCTTGCGCAAGCCGAAGCGCATACGTGGGCGTTGCGCAGACCACCGTGGCATCCATTTTGTCAATGAGTTCGACGCGCCCCGCGGTCGTCATGTTGCCGGACGGAAGGACGAGGCAACCCATCTTTTCGCAAGCGTAGTGCGCGCCCCAGAACCCAATAAACGTGCCATAGCTAAACGCAAAGAACACGCGATCGTTGGGACGGATGCCAAAGCCGTGAAAGCCATAACACCAACACTCGGCAATCCACTTCCAGTCGGTGCGCGAATCGAGCACGCGCAAGGGTGTGCGACCGGTTGTGCCCGACGTGGTGTGATAGCGAATCGCTTCTTCGACGGGGCGAATCAACATGGAGCCAAACGGCGGCTGCTCGTCTTGGGCGGCCATCCACGCATCGCGGGTGGTAAACGGAAGACGCTTGAGATCGTCGTAGCCCTTGATGTCGTCGGGTTTCACGCCCGCCTGAGTCATGAGGTCGCGATGAAAGGCGCTCTCACCGAATGCTCGCTCGACCACACCTTTCAATCGATGCCCCTGAAGGCGCCGCAGATCTTCACGCGGCATGGTCTCGGTCTTGGGATTCCAATAAGGACTGACGGCCATTGACGACCTCCTCATCGTGGGGGCGGACGCGCAAGCCTACCCCTCCCCCCTCCGCCGTCAATCGGTGCCAGGAACCGTGGGGCAACGATGCCGCGTACGACAACATCGGACTATCTTTGCGGTCGAGGAGTACGCCGTGGCCTTTCATGTTTCTCTACCGGTGCGCTATGGCTCGGTGGATTTTGCGCGCATCGTCTACTATCCGCAGTTTCTACATTTCTGCCATATCGCGATGGAGGAACTCTTTGCAGCCGAGGTGGGCATTTCGTATGCCGACGCGCTCATCAAAGAAAACGTGGGCTACCCCACGGTGAAGAGCAACGCGGAGTTCATCGCACCGGTGCCCTATGGCACAACGCTCGGCATGTCGGTCCACGTCACGCGCATGGGCAACGCATCGATTGACTTTGTCTACGAAGGACGACTCGAAGACGGCACGCTCGCATTTCGCGTTTCAAACACCCAAGTCGCCGTAGACATGAAGGCCTGGGCCAGCGTCCCCATCCCCCCCACCCACCGCGCGGCCTTCGAACGTCTCTTGCAACCCTGATTCGAATCCCGCAAAAAAGTGCCGGGTGTAAATTTGCGCGATTCAGGGGCGCGTGCCCCAGACGGCGAAGAGCAGCCAGCAGCCGTAGCGCGAGGGGTCCTCGACGGCATCGGCGAGGCTATCGAACTTGGCGGCGATGGCTTCGGTGGTTATGCCGAGTTGATTGGCTAAGAAGGCGGCATAGCCATCTCGCCAGTAGCGAAACATGGCGGCGAACGTAGCGCGGTCGGTGTTCTCGGTATCTACCGTGAGGGGACGCACGTGTACATCGGTGTATCCGAGTTCCTTGAGTTCACGCGCAGCGCCACGACCGTGCATGAGCTGCGTGCCCGTGTTCGCAACGGCCGGTGCCGCATCGTGAAATAACCGCTGGGCGCTTGTGTCAGCAGTATCAATGAGGATGCCTGCGTAGTCCTCGGCCAACACATACAACACGCCGCCGGGATTGAGAATGCGTGTTGCTTCGTCGAGTATGACATCGGAGTCACCAATGGCTTGCAACAGGTGCCGAATCACTACGGCATCAAACGACGCATCGGTCCACGGCGCTTGGCGAGCGTCGCCTTGCACAAACTCGATGCCCAAGTCGCCATAGGCGGCACGTGCGCGGTCAAGATGAGATTCGCAGAGGTCAATGCCCGCGATCTCGAGCTTGGGCAATGCGTGTTTCAATCGACCACTAAACTCACCCGTACCACATCCCAGGTCGGCAAGACGCGTCGCGCGGTCGATGCCGATGGTCGAGAGCAGCCTTTTCTCAAGCGGCCAGATCATCTCAATCTGTGTCGCGAGTGTGCCCACCATGGAGTCGTCTTCCATGGCCGGGCGCTGCCCGTAGGTTGCATCGTCGGACCGTTGATTCACGACTCGCTCGTTGGCGATGTGGGTAGCGGCGGCGCCTGATGCACGCGACTGACCAACGGACGATCGATGGCACGGGCCACGCCGCGCGACGCGTCACGTAACGCTTCGAGATCCACACCGTGTGTTAGACCAAGACCATCTAACAGGAATACCAAATCTTCGGTTGCCAAGTTGCCCGACGCGCCCGGCGCAAACGGACAACCACCAAGCCCTCCTGCGCTTGCGTCAAAGCGCGAAATGCCAAAACGCAACGACGCCGCCACATTGGCAATCGCCATGCCACGCGTGTCGTGAAAGTGCATAACAAAGTCGGCATCGGGGAAATCGCGAAGCAACACGTCGAGCAGACGCGACACCTCGGCGGGCGTCCCCGCACCAATCGTGTCGCCAATTGAAAGTTCATCGCACCCCAGCTCAAGGAGTGCATCGCAAACGCGAGACACGGTTTCGGGTGAAATCGGCCCCTCATACGGACAGGCGATGGCGGTACTCACGTAGCCACGAACGCGCATCGATGCGTCACGGGCGGCCTTCATGACGGGCTTGAATCGTTCGATCGACTCCTCAATCGTAGCGCCAATGTTCCGCTGATTGAACGACTCTGACGCGGCGGTGAATACCGCAATCGACGACACGCCGGCCGCAACCGCGCGTTCAAAGCCACGCATGTTGGGCACAAGGGCACTAAACGTCACATCATCGGGTGGCGTACCGAGCAGCGCGAAGAGTTCGGCGGCGTCCGCCAACTGCGGAATGCGATCGGGCCGTACAAACGACGATACTTCGATTTCGCGCAACCCCGCCTTGATGAGCGCACGTACAAAGCCTGCCTTGGATTCAAGAGGAATGGGCGTGGCCTCGTTTTGCAGCCCGTCGCGCGGTCCCACTTCGGTTATGCGAATCGCAGGAGATGCGGGCGTCATTTTTCGGCGTCCGTCTCGAAGGTCACAAGCTCAGCGTCCTGTGACACCTGCGCCCCTTCTTGCACAGCGACGTGTGCAATCGTTACGTCGCGAGGCGCGCGAACGACGTACTCCATTTTCATGGCTTCCACGACCACGAGCGGAGAACCCTTTGCACACACGTCACCGCCGGCGACATGCACTTTGACCACCTTGCCGGTCATGGGGCTGCGGGCAACCGGTTCATCACTACCCGCGTCCGCGCCTTGGCTGCTGGGATCGTGATCGGTGATCTCCCACGTATGACCGCCCAGCACCACATACGTTGTTTGGTGATGACGAATTACAACGGCGTGCAGCGTGAAATCGTCCATGCGAATCGCTATCCGATTGCGACCGGCGCGCGCCACGTGAGCCTCCACGGGCTTGGATTCCGCTGCGTCGCCATCATCGAGCTTGGTTACAACGCTGGAGATGAGCCCCTCACGCAATGTGGCTTCGATCTTGCGAACGACACTGCCGGCACGCACGTGCTTGCGAAGTGACTTCATGCTGAGGTCCCTCCACTGCCCACCCGGAACCCCTGCGTGGATTCCCAAACCGGGGGTGTGGATGCTGCACCCCGGGTCGAGCGCCGTGCGCTCCCAGTGGTCACCGATCGTCCGGGCAAAAGCTCTTGTGCAACGGCCGCCAACAACACGATCTCCGTAGGATCGCCCAGCGCGGTGAGCGCCTCGACGTGCGTATCCACCGTGTCAATGTGCATCTCGGCTTGGTGAAATATCGACTGCGATAGGAGTGTTCGCAGGAAGACGACATTGTGCCGCACGCCGACAATCGCCGTTTCCCGCAGCGCCAAGTCCAATCGCGCTATCGCCTCTTCACGCGTTTCTCCGTGGGCGATGACCTTGGCGAGCATCGGATCGTAGTGCGGCGATACCGAGAGACCGGTCGCGATGGCGCTGTCCACGCGTATACCGGGACCCGAGGGATGTTCGACCAACAAAAGTTCACCCACGCTAGGCAAGAATCCCTGACTCGGATCCTCGGCGTAGACGCGTGCCTCGATGGCGTGGCCGCGCGGCGTAAACGTTTCCTGCGCTGGTAGGGCCACGCCGGCGGCAATGCGCAACTGCCACGCAACAATGTCTACGCCGTAACACATCTCCGTGACCGGATGCTCCACTTGCAGGCGGCGGTTAAGTTCCATGAACCAAAACGCGCCGTCGGGCGCCATCAAGAACTCAACGGTGCCCGCCCCGCGGTACTGAATCGCGCGCGCGGCATTGGCGCCGGCTTCATGCAACTTGCGCCGCGTTGCTTCCGAGATCTCCGGTGCTGGACACTCCTCTATCACCTTTTGGTGGCGACGCTGCAGCGAGCAGTCACGTTCGCCGAGCACCACCACCGCGCCGTGGTTGTCGCAGAGAACTTGCACTTCGACGTGGCGCGCCGGCTGAATGACGCGCTCCAAATACATGCCCGCGTTACCAAACGCGCCCGCCGCCTCGCGTCGCGCCGACGCCGACGCCTCCACAAGGTCGTCCTCGTGCAACACGAGCCGCATGCCTTTGCCACCGCCGCCCGCAACCGCTTTGACGAGCAGCGGGTAGCCGGTTTCGGCGGCGGCCTCACGAAGTCGGTCGGGATGATCTTCGACAAGGTCAAGCGGACCGGGAATGGTTGGCACGCCACCGGCAGCCATCCGTCGCTTCACAACGAGTTTGTCACCCGAGCCCTCAAGCACGTCGGCAGGTGGGCCCACAAAGGTCACGCCGGCCGCCGCACACCGCGTGGCCAACATCGGGTTCTCAGAAAGAAAGCCGTAGCCGGGGTGCAAAGCATCGGCGCCCGTCTCTTCGCAGGCTTCCATCAATCGATCGACATTGAGATAGGACGCCGTGGCTTCGGCGGGTCCCAACAAAACGGACTCATCGGCTTCAAGGACGTGCAGCGCGTCGCGGTCGGCTTCGCTGCACACCGCAACGGTCTGAATGCCAAGGGCGCGACACGTCTTAATGATCCGGCGCGCGATTTCACCTCGATTGGCGATGAGAACTTTCTGGAAGAGCGGCGCGGTCATGAGCTCGCCTCCGATTCCTTCGGTGTGGCCCACGGCGGTGGCGTCTTGGCTAAGAACGCAGCCGTCCCTGCTCGCCCATCGTCACTGCCACGCGCATCGACGATTCCGTCACAGGCAATGCGACCGCGTTGATCGGGAATCGCATCCACTATATCGAGAACGAGCTTCTTTGCGGCGCGCACGGCTTGGGGGGACCCGCGAGCAATGCGGGAAACAACGCGTGCGACGGCCGACAACAGTTCTTCCGGCGCCACCACAATGTGAACCAAGCCAAGTGCGGCCGCGCGTTCAGCGCCGAAGCGTTCACCGGTAACGAACAAGTGCCGCGCGTGACTTGCACCGATTTTCGCAATCACGTAAGGACTGATGACACCGGGAACCAGACCCAATCGAACTTCTGGAAAACCGATCTTTGCTTCAGTGGACGCTACGACGATATCGGCCACGGCCACAAGGCCCGCACCGCCGCCAAGCGCGGGACCCTGTACACGCGCCACCACCGGATGGGGACAACGATTGATCGCATCAAAGGCGCGTTGAAACGCCTCTGCATCGGCCAAGTTTTCTTCGCGCGAGTAGGCCGCCACGCGCTTCATCCAGCCAATGTCGCCACCGGCACAAAATGAGGATCCCTTGCCCGCGAGGACCACGGCACGAAGCGTGAGGTCGGCTGCGAGTTCCGCAAACACGTCGCATAGACGCGTGGCAAGCACGTCGTCAAACGCATTGCGCTTGTCGGGGCGGTTGAGCCAAACGGTCGCTACATCGCCGTCGCGCTCCACCAGCACATCGTTGGCACGACTCATGGCTACATCCGATACACCGGCGCGCGGGCCGGCGGCAGCGGGGCATTGAGCGTGGCGGCCAATGCGAGACCTAGCACATCTCGCGTTTCGCCGGGCTCAATCACGCCGTCGTCCCATATGCGCGCACTGCCATAGATTGGATGGCCTTCGCGTTCGTACTTCTCAAGAATGGGCGCTGTGAGCTCGTGTTCCTCATCGGCGGTGAGTGGTTGTTCGTTCTCGTACTCCCGCTGCATGCGCTTCACGGTGAGCAAGACCTCGGCAGCCTGACGTCCACCCATGACGCTGATGCGCGCGTTGGGCCACGTAAACAGAAAGCGCGCGTCGTAAGCACGGCCGCACATGCCGTAGTTGCCGGCACCAAAGGACGCGCCGATCACAACCGTAATCTTGGGCACAGGCACGGTGGCCACCGCTTGCACCATTTTCGCACCGTCGCGGGCAATGCCGGCACGCTCGGCCTCACTACCCACCATAAACCCCGTAACGTTTTGCAGAAACACGAGGGGCACACCGCGCTGACCACACAGTTGAACGAAGTGGGCACCTTTTTGCGCACTCGTACTAAACAACACGCCGTTGTTGGCCACAATGCCAACCAACATGCCGTGAATGCGGGCAAAACCTGTCACCAAGGTGGTGCCATACCGCTTCTTAAACTCTTGGAAACGGCTGCCATCCACAAGACGCGCAATCACTTCACGCACGTCAAAGGGCTTGCTTACGTCCTTGGGCACAATGTCGAGTAGTTCGGACGGATCGAATAGGGGTAGTTCGGGGTCCGCGATGTCAGTAGGACGAAGTGGGTCGCGATTCAACGTACTGAGAATCGAGCGTGCTTGGCGCAACGCATCGTGATCGTCTTTGGCGTAGTGATCGGCCACACCGCTTATGCGCGTGTGGACATCGGCACCGCCCAAATCTTCGGCCGACACATCTTCGCCCGTTGCGGCCTTCACCAGTGGTGGACCGGCCAAAAAGATGGTCCCGGTTCCCTTCACAATGACGGCTTCGTCACTCATGGCAGGCACGTAGGCACCGCCCGCCGTACAACTGCCCATCACGACGGCGATCTGCGGCACCTTCGCTGCCGACAGCACGGCTTGGTTTCGAAAGATGCGCCCAAAGTGGTACTTGTCGGGAAACACGTCGGCTTGAAGCGGCAAGAATGCACCGCCAGAATCCACGAGGTAGACCGTGGGCAAGCGATTCTCAATAGCGATCTCTTGCGCGCGGACGTGTTTCTTCACGGTCAACGGGAAATAGGTACCGCCCTTTACGGTGGCGTCGTTGGCAACCACCATGACGGCGCGACCGTGTACGAGACCAATGCCGGTAATGACACCCGCTGCAGGGACGCGCGCGTCGTACACGTCGTGTGCGGCGAGGGGCGAGAGTTCCAAAAAGGGGCTGCCGGGATCCAGGAGCAGGTCGATACGGTCACGCACGAAGAGCTTGCCGCGCTTCGTGTGTTTCGCGCGAGCACGCTCGCTGCCACCCGTGCGAATATCGGCCAGGCGAGCCCGAAGCTCACCGATGGCGGCCTGATGAAAGGATCGGCGCGCCGATTCGCCGGCGGGAGGCGCTACGTAGTCGCTCGACAGTGCCTCCAAGGGCCGTCTCCAAAAAATGTTTCGCGGACCCCGATGGGGCACTGCGGATGGGACGCGGCTCATGGTAACCAGGGGGCGAGTTCCACGCGTGAAACGTGACGACCCCCATCGGCATCACGCCAAGTGAAAGTGCCTCCCGCATGACCACCGAAGAGCCATTTGAAACTCCGAAAGGCGCCGTCGCCGTCGTGTTAGGTGGCGGTGGTGGTGTAGGCGGCGCTGTAGCGCGCGCGCTCCACGCACGTGGCGTGACACCGGTGCTTGTGGGCCGCACCGAGGATCGATTGGCCGTGGCTGCACGAACGGTCGAAGGCGGGCTCCCCTTTCACGTGGCCGACATCACAAGTCGGCGAGACATGCGCGACGTAATTCGGACAGTTACCGATACATCGGGACCTCCACTCCTATTGATCAATGCGGCGGGCACCGCGCGCTCGTCCCCGTTGCTGCCTCCCGACGACGATCTATGGCATATGACGCTTGCGGTAAACGTGACCGGTCCGTGGCATGCGGCTACGGAGTGTTTGCCGCACATGAAAGAAGCTGACTGGGGCTTTATCTGCAACGTCGCTTCCACTGCGGGGCTGGAGGGATATCGCTACACGGCGGCCTATGTGGCGAGCAAACATGCACTCGTTGGTTTGACGCGCGCCATGGCCGCGGATCTTGAGCGCACCAACATTCGCGTGACCGCCATCTGCCCAGGCTTTCTCGATACCGCCATGACCGATCGCACGGTCGCGCACATGATGCAGAAGACCGGGATGACCGAGGTCGAAGCACGAACTTCGCTTTCCGAGATGAATGCATCCAAGCGATTGATTCATCCTGAAGAAGTTGCCGCCGCCGTATTGCAACTTTTGGAACCGGGCGGGCGCAATGGCGCTGTTGTACGGATTGAGTAGTCAACGCGGCGACAGGGACGCTTCGCAGCCGTACACTTACGCGGCACTGAATGCGCGCGTGGAGACCCCATGAGTGAACGACCCTTTGGCTACGACGTAGAGGGCCACGTCGCCGTTCTCACGTTGCGACGCCCCGAGCGCATGAACGCGCTTACGTTCGAGGTTTACCGCACGCTGGCCGACACGCTCTATCAGCTTCGCAGCGAGGAATCCATCCGCGCTGTGGTGATCGCAGGCGAAGGCAAGGGCTTTTGCGGCGGTGGCGACGTCGATGAGATCATTGGTGAACTCTTTCAGCAGGATTCGCACGACGTCCTCAAGTTCACACGCATGACCGGCGAGTTGATCGAAAACATTCGTCGCCTGGATCGTCCAGTCGTTGCTGCAGTTCACGGGACCGCCGCAGGCGCTGGCGCGGTCATCGCGCTGGCGTGTGACTTACGCGTCATGGCGGATACTGCCAAGATTCATTTTTTGTTTTGCAAAGTTGGTCTTACAGGCGCCGACATGGGCGCTGCATGGCTCTTGCCGCGCGTGGTGGGCCTTGGGAAGGCAAGCGAGTGGCTCTTGCTCGGCGACGGCGTGGATGCCGAAGAGGCCATACAGAGTGGACTCGCCACGCGGGTTACCTCGCGTGAAAACGT
This sequence comes from Planctomycetota bacterium, assembly GCA_965222115.1. Lineage (GTDB taxonomy): Bacteria > Planctomycetota > PLA2 > PLA2 > JAEUHO01 > CBDCTJ01. Next base: position 91,066 of record CBDCTJ010000007.1, read on the forward strand.
GCTCGACGAAGCAAAGGCGCTTGCCAAACGCTTGGCAGACGGTCCCACCATGGCCCACGCCATGACCAAACGGCTTCTCAACTCGGAAGCAAGCATGGACCTTAGCGCGGGCATAGAAATGGAAGCCGTGGCGCAGGCCTTGCTACTGCGCGCCAAGGATCACAAGAACTTCTACGACGCATACAAGCAAAAGCAGCAGCCCACTTTTGAAGGGCGTTAGCCCATGAATGACTCGCGCCTCGAAACGTACGCACGTCGCTACAACATCGCAAAGGACGATGCAACGTGGCAACAAACGGCTGCGACGTTTGCGCGTGATGTGTTGGGCGACCGCGTGCGCGCGGCCGACCGTGAGGGCTCGTTTCCACGTGATTGGATCCCAACACTCGGTTCCCTCGGCCTGATAGGCGCGTCACTCGTCAAGGAACGGGGTGGCGGCGGGGCCTCGCCGCTTGCCGATTGTTTGATCGCGGAAGAGATAGGCGCTGTATGTGGAAGCGTGCGCGGGTTTTTGGCCGTTCAAGGAGGCTTAGTCATTGAGCCCATCGCCCACGACGCACCCGATGCCGTAAGGCAGCGCTGGTTGTCACCACTCATTGAGGGCAAGGCGATTGGCGCCTTCGCATTGACCGAGGCCGAGGCGGGTAGTGACGTTGGCGCAATTCGAACCCGTGCAACACGCGATGGGGATACGGTCCTATTGAACGGCGAGAAGATTTGGATCACCAACGGGGGCATCGCCGACGTGATGCTGGTGTTTGCAACGGTGGAGCCGAAGCGCCGAACCAAGGGCCTTGAATGTTACGCCGTTCCTGCCGACACACCCGGCATCACCCGCGCACCCGTTGACGGCCGAGAACTCGGTCATCGCGCTTCCGACCACGCGCGCATTCGCTTTGACGATGTACGCGTGCCCTTGGCCAACCGCGTGGGTCCGTCACGAGGCGGCTTCGAAGTTGCCATGCGCGGCCTTCGCAAGGGTCGCCTAAACGTGGCGGCGGGTGCCGTGGGCATTCAGCGCGCCTGTCTTGACCACGCATTGGCGCACGCACGTACTCGGCGTCAGTTTGGCAAGCGGCTTGGTGATTTTCAGCAAGTGGGCGCCGCGCTGGCCGACATGCACGTGGCCTTGGAGGCGAGCCGCCAGTTGGTTCACCACGCAGCGTCCTTGCGCGCACGGGGCGAGAACGATGCGGCCGCGGTAAGCAGTGCCAAGTTATTCGCCACGGAAGCTGCCGTGAAAGCCGCCACCACGTCGTTACAACTTCACGGCAATCGCGGCTACACGGATGCTCTGCCCATCGAGCGGCACTACCGCGACGCCATTGCCCTCACGATTTACGAAGGGTCGAGTCATATCCAACGCGTCATCCTCGCCCGGACACTGTTGGGACGCGACAAGCCGCCTTCGAAGCACTAGCACGTAGAAAGTTGAACGTTATGCCGGAAGACTCGAAATCAGGCGCACAAGGCAGCGACAGCACGCCATGGCGCGTCGTCAATCCACCGTCACTCGCCGACCCAATCGGGTACGCACACGCGATTGCGTCACGCGGCGGCACACGCATTGCGCTCGCGGGACAGACGGCCATGAACAAGGCGGGCGCCATTCAACATCGCGGCGACTTGCCCGCGCAATGCGGACTGTGTTTCGATCACTTGTTGGCGGTGTTGCACGAAGCCGGTGGGCATCCCCACCATCTCGTTCGGATGCGAATGTTCGTTCTGGACGCCGACGACTACGCATCCAACGCGAAAGTGATCGGCGCGGCATACCGCAAGCGATTCGGCAAGTGGTTTCCGGCCATGACGTTGGTACAGGTGGCACGGCTGTACGACCCGCATGCCCTGATCGAAATCGAGGCCGAGGCAGTCATCCCAGATCAATAGCAGATCACGGGCACCGATTTCGTGGCGCGGGGTGTGGCCCGAGCGTTACAACGTCGCGCGTGAAACTCTCGCTGGTTTTCTATTTCCTGCTCCTGCGCACCGCCGTGGGCACCATCATTTCCTTGCTCCCGCTGATGCGCATGCGCGCGGCGGAACGACATATTCGTTTCAATTGCGTTTTGGGCCTCGTCTTGGCGGGAGGCGCCGCCGCACTCCACAATTCTGCCGTCGGAAACGAACCGCCCGAAGGCTGGCCTCGGGGCATCGACGCATTCCTTTCGCTCAAGGGCTCAATGCCCTTGACCGTGGTTCTTTTTTGCATCGGCTGCTTGATCGCCAATGGGCTCTTCGGCACGTTTCGACGACGGGGTGGTCGCACCCTCTTGATTGCCACGTCCATCGCGGGTGTTGCGGCAACGTTGGGGACCGCACGGTTTAGCCCCTATGCCGGTGACCCAGGCGCCCTGACCGTCCTCACGCTCAATGGGCTGCTTGGCGGCCTGTTTATGGGCGCGATCCTCAACGCCATGACGCTGGGGCATTTCTATCTCATGATTCGCGGCTTGCCGTTGGCCGCACTCAAAAAAGCGGGCTGGTTCGTTGCCGGCGCACTCGTACTTCGCATGCTGCTGTTCGGCTTGGTGTTGCTGTTCTGGGAAGGCGCCTCCGAGTTGTTGCTTGAGCGTGAGCTCGTGTGGACGGCATGGCGTATTGCCTTCGGATTCATCGGGCCCCTAACGCTGTTGTGGATGGTGAGCGATACGGTACGACTCAAACACACACAGGCCGCAACCGGTCTGCTCTATGTTGCCGTGGGCTTCGCGCTCATGGGTGAACTGGCCGCGATGTATCTCGAAGTTCACACGGGGCTTCCGGTATGACGAAGCAAACGCCTTCGCCCACCGTCGAAGTTGCATGCGCCTGCAAGGACTGTGGCAGTCCGGTCGAGGGGCCCCTGCGCACCGCAGGACTCCGTTGTTCGTTGTGTTCGTTTCATACCGCGCTACCGGAGGCAGACGAAGCGCGTTCTGCGGTACCCTTCCAACCGTGTTGCGTCTGTGGTTCAGACGATCTCTATGTGCAACGTGACTTCAATCGCACGCTCGGTCTCACGTTGGCGGCTATCGGCCTGCTGTTAGGACCCTGGACACAATGGATCAGCACGATTGTTGCCATTGGTTTGGACGCGCTCCTGTTTCTGCTCGTGCCTTCCGTGGTGGTCTGCTACGCGTGCAACGCGCAGTATCGCGGCGTTCCCAAGGCGCAACATCCCGAGCCGTTTGAGATTGCGTTACACGACGTCTACAAGTTCAATCGACGGCATCCGCCGCGGCGTGAGTACGCGGTGGCAGGGCCCTTACAAAAACGCCTACAAAGCGAGAACACTGAGCGTTAGCAGGACGGCATACGAACACGACGCGTACAGGCGACCGCATCGGCCACCCAGTACGCCAATTCACAGGCGAGACCAACAGGTTCGGTCGATAGAAGGGGAGAGTGGTCGTCGTCTATCGCGCGACGACGTTTCGAAATTTCGACACGGCGCCCCGTATCGAGGCCGCGACGATACGATTGACCAGAGTTCATGAGCACGCTTGGCGAGTTTGCCCTCCGGCTGTCTGAAGCCACCGATGCGTCCACGGCAGCGGTGCGTCTAGCGGAATACGCGCGTCAGTTACTTCCCAGCGGCGCAGCCATTCGCGTGTACTTGCTCGATGCCGGAGACCGATGCACGGCGTGCCCTCGTCGTGCTACGTGCCCCACGCAAGACCTATGCTTTCATCTAGAAGCGAGCTTTGGCGAGTTTGATCGACCCGCTGCCCATGATGAACGGGTGCCGCGTCACGACACGCCATGGGGTTCGCTTCTGGATGGGCACTCCATGACGCCCATCACGTCGATACCCGAGGAGCTGGTTGGCGGACCGGATGCCGAATCGGGGTTCGCGCTCATGGCGCTCGAAGCGGGCGGCGAAAATGTGGGCATCTTGGGCATCCGTGCACACGGGGGCGAACTCGTTTCCGCCGACTCGGACCTGCGCATTGCTGCCTTCCTGACGGCCACAACGATTCGACTGCTCAGCAGTCTCAGCACATCGAGTCGCCGACTTGAACAGTTGCTCTTGGTCAATGAACTCGGCCGAAAAGTGAACTCGATCCTGAACGACGAATTGTTGTTACGTCAAGCCGCCGTGGACATCCACCGCACGTTCGGCTTTCACAACGTCATGATCTTCATGGTGGACGAGAACCGTGCACGTGCCACGTTGCGCGCACAGGCGTCGGGGTATGCCAATCCCGCGCTGGTTCGCAAGTCCGTGGATGTGGGTGAAGGCGTGGTAGGCCGTGTACTCGAAACGGGACGCCCTATCATCATCGAAGACGTGGCGCGGGATGAAGCCTACATCAGTTGGTACCCCGATTCGCAAAGTGAGATCGCGGTACCGATTCAAAATGGCGGTGTCGTAGAAGGCGTGCTCAACGTCGAAAGCGATCAGGTCGGTGCCTTTGGGCCGTCGGATCGACTCGTGCTTGAGACGGTGGCCAACCAACTGGCCATCGCCCTGGAAAACGCGCGACTCTTTAGCATGGTGAAGGAGCGCGAAGACCGCTACCGCACGTTGGTTGAAAGTAGCCCCGGATCGGTCCTGCATTTGGATGCCGAGGGCCGCGTGATCTACTCCAACCCAGCGGCCACAACACTTACGGGCTTTGATAAGGCGTACTTCCTCACGAACGGCGCACGGTTTTCCGATCTTGCCGTGCCCGCCGATCGCGACGGGCTCATTGAGTCGGTGCAACTCGCGCTGCGGGGGATTCCGTGCCGCGATCTTGAGTTTCACATTACCCACGCCGACAACAGTGCCCGTTGGGTGAACGCATCGCTACAGCCACTCATCGGTGAAAACGGCGATCCGCGCGGCGTGGTGGTGTTGGCCCGGGACAAGACGGTCGAGAAAGAACTGCAGGACCGGCTCAACCAATCCGAAAAGCTGGGTGCCATTGGAACGTTGGTTTCGGGTGTGGCCCATGAACTCAACAATCCGCTGGCGGGCATCTTGGGCTTCGCACAACTGTTGTTGGCGCGTCCGCGCGAGCAGTGGTCCAGCGACGACATTGAGAAGATCGAAGAGAACGCGAAGCGCTGCCAAACGATCGTTGAGAATCTCCTCGCGTTTGCACGACAGAGTCGCATGCAAAAGCGCATGGCAAGCCTCAACGATGTCATCGAATCGGTCCTCAACCTCAATGAGTACCAGTTCCGCATGGACAATGTACAGATTGAGCGCGACTTCGATCCCGATGTGCCGTTGTTCCCCATCGACGTCAATCGTTGGCAACAAGTATTTATCAACCTGGCGTCCAATGCGCACCAGGCACTCATTCGCACCGAGCAGTCCGCCCGGGTGATACACCTCATTACCCGGCACGAAAACGGCAAAGTTGTGGTTCTGGTTCGCGATAACGGGCCCGGGATTCCGTTGGAAGCGCAGTCCAAGATCTTTGAGCCGTTTTACACCACCAAAGAAAAGGGAACGGGACTCGGACTCGGTATCTGTTTCGGCATTGTGGAAGAGCACGGTGGTCACATTGCGCTCGATCCCCATTGGACCGAAGGCGCCGGCTTTCGCATTGAGGTGCCCGTCGTGGGCGGCGTCTCCCATCGCATCGAGGCACCCAACGTGCCGGAACGCATCTCCACGGACTCGGGGGTGGGCAAGCGCGTCTTGGTCGTTGACGACGATCCCTATATCTGTGATGTGGTTACGCGCGCACTTGAAAACCACCACTACGACGTAACGGTGGCCAACGATGGACGCACCGCGCTGGACGCGATGCTGGAAACACCCTTTGACGTCTTGCTCACAGACGTACGCATGCCGGGCGAACTGGATGGGATCGATCTCTACGATCGCCTGGTGGCCGACAGACCCGTGTTTCGAAACCGCATCATCTTCATGACAGGCAATCTGCTTGACGACCGCACGATGGAACGCCTGGGGGAACTCCCGGTGCGCTGCATCGAAAAGCCGTTCGACATTCATCGACTCGCGAAAACGGTAAACGAGGTGTTGGTGCAGAGCCGTGCCGCTGACGAGCGCGGGCAGAACTCGCGCGTCCCACTGCACGGCACCTAGCTGCGAATCAGTCTCAAACCGGAACAGCTTTCAACCCTGAGCGCTGGCGCCACATGTTGCGTCGGCGAACGTTCTGCGGTTCGATCTGCCGTATGGCAACTTCCTACTGGGACTACATCCGGGTCGAAGATTTACTCGCGCTGCAAAACGGGCTTGAGGCTCATGACGAGGACAACTCGCGGCACGAACTCGTGTTCATCACGGTGCATCAGGTCTTCGAGCTTTGGTTCAAGCTCGTCCTCACCGAACTGGTCGCGCTGCGCGACGTACTGACGCACGATCCGGTGGAAGAGTCTGATGTACCGTCGGCCGTGACGTCACTTCGACGGCTGTGCACCATCATGGAATCGGCCATCAAACACTTCGACGTGGTTGAGACCATTCAGACAAAGGACTATCTCGACTTTCGCGACAAGCTCTTTCCCGCAAGTGGCTTTCAGTCTCGGCAAATGCGCGAGATCGAGATCGTGCTGGGGCTCAAAGACGACGAGCGCATCGGGCTCGGCGAGGACGGCGCGTACCTGCAAGCGCTTCACGGCATGGAGAAGAAGGAAAGCGTGGCCGCCGCGCGTGTGCGCGCCCGCCGTGAGGACAAACCATCGCTCAAGGATGCACTCGACGGGTGGCTCTACCGAACACCCATTCATGGCTCACAGCCCGGTGACGCCGATGATGACGCAATCGTCAATGCGTTCCTGGCCGACTATACGGCGTCACTGGAAACAGCAACACGCGCTACCCAAGCCGTCGCACTCGCCTCGGGCATTGTGTCGGAAACCGTGCTCGATCGTCGTTACAGTGCCGAGATCGCGTCCGCCAAGGCGTTTCTCTATCACGACGATCCATTCGTCCGCCGCGTACGTGCCGCCACGTTGTTCATCGAAAGTTATCGCACGTTGCCGCTCTTGGCGTGGCCGCGTGAACTCATCGCTGCGGTCGTGCATTTCGAGCAGGCTTTCGTCATGTGGCGTTCCCGTCACGCGCGCATGGTCGAACGCATCATTGGCCGACGCACCGGCACCGGCGGCAGCAGCGGCGTTGACTACCTCGATGATACCGCCCGCACATACCGCGTCTTCAAGGACCTATGGGCCGCACGCACCTTGCAAGTGCCCGAACACGCCCTGCCCCCCATCAAGAACCAAGCTTTCTACGAGTTCCGCACCTAACCCCCGGGGGTACAGCTCGGTGCCAGCTACCGGCGATGTACCCCCTGGCGCGTGAGGCCGACGATGCCTACTCGGCGCTTACCAGCTCGATGCCACCGCCTTGGTAGTACTCGGCGACGCGGCCGATGCCACGTGAGTAGAGGATGATGTCGGAGTCATCCGGATCGTCCGGGTTCTCATGAATCTCTAGGCAATCGGAGAACTCGCCGGCAGGCACCGATGCAACGGCGGTGGTGGAGATGACATGGTAGTAGTCATGTCCATCGGGCCGATAGCCAACAAAAACATCGCCGGCATGAGGTTCCAACACAAACTCGCGCCACGGCGCCGCCCCGTCGTTGCTCGCGATCCACGAATCGTCCGAGAGCGTCACGGCACCATTGTCGAACTCCCAGGATTCTTCGCCAAATTTCCAGACGTTCCCTAGGGAGTCTTGGGCGTACCAATGGGTCGTCACCTCCGTCAGTTCTCCGTCTACATAAACGTCCTCGTGAACCGACGAGCACTCAACGTCAAGGATGATACGTCGATCGTCGATGGCGCTGACGACTTCGCGAACCGGCAACCCGTCCTTGGTGCCTTCGTAGGTAAGCAAGGCGCCAGGATGAATGGGGAAGTAGGGATGCGTGATATTGGGCGAGAACGCCATGGCAGTGGGTGGAACGTGACTTGGGCCCCCGCTGCCGCTCCCGCACGCGGTAAAGACCAGGAACGAAGTAAGCAGGATGCCCCATGTGGCTGGGCGACGCGACAGAGGCAATGGATCGGTGAACATCATAAAAATCCTCGGAACACTAGCTGAAACGACGCGGAGACGAACTCACGCAGCCAGATAAGAACACGGCTAACTTAGGCCTCGCTTACGGTTCGCTGGAATCGGAGACGCAGAGACCGCAACGGTCGATGGCGGTCGTTTCGTAGTAGTTGCAGATTCTGAACACGGTGCCGCCACCGCAATGTCGTGAATTGACACTCGGAACTGGGCATCCTCATTTAGATCAATCGAAACACGCCACCGCAAGAGCTGGGCCAATGCGGTTACCAAGGACAGACCCAACCCCGCGTGATCGCCGACAGCGCGGGCCTCATCGAGGCGCCAAAATGGCTCGGGCGCCCTGGCGATGTCCTGCGCCGTCATGGCCTCACACGCATTTGAAATCTCAATCACCACGGAGGCGCCTTCTCCACGTGCTGCACAGTGAACGGGCGCATTCGCCGTTCGGTAAGACAACGCGTTGTCGAAGAGATTGAGAAGCATGATGGCAAGCTTGGATTCGTCGGCTTCAATCCACAAATTCTGATCGACGTACAGTTGAAGCAGCGCTCCTTCCGATCCCCATTCACGCCGGAGGGACGTCACGGCACGATCCCACGCAGTCGCAATGGCATCAGCAAGATGCACGGGCTGGGCCGTTGCACGTTCGATGCCCGCGTCGCATCGTGCCAAAAGCAGCAGATCCGCGATCACAGTTTCCATGCCCGTCGCAATCTTCTGAACATCATCAAAGAAGCGCTTGATCGACAACTGATCGCGCGGCCATCGGGTTGCCACGGAGGCAAGCGTGCGTAGTTCGGCGATCGGCGTACGAAGTTCATGCGCTACGTTTCCGGTAAATCGACGCTCACGCGCCATGGCATCTTCGAGCCGCGTCAGTAGCGCGTTGATCTGTTCAACAATCGGCACGATCTCTTTCGGCGCCGATTCCACAGACACGCGGCGATTCAATGTATCGGCATCTACTGTTCGAACTTGGTCAACCACATCGTCCAGCGGTTTAAGACCATGAACAAGCGCTTGCCAGAGCAACAGGCTCATCAGCGCAAACACACCAAGACCCACCGCGCCAAGTGTGCGCAACATCCCCGCAACCAAGTCGTTGAGGGATTCGCGTTCACGCGCAACAAGCAGCACAACATCGGGGACGGATGCCGCGTCTGCCTGCAGAGGACTGTCTTCGCCGTCATCGCCTGGCTCGGGTTGAGAATGCTTCGGGGTAAACGTCAGTTGAACGACGCGTCCACAGCGGCCATCCGGAAGCTTGGCATCCCGAAGTAGTGGGGCGCTCGTAGATCGATCGTTCCTAGGCAGCGACACTGTCAGATGCTTTGATCGAAACGAAGGTCGATTCGCGTCGAGCACAATTTCGAAGTAGTGCGGGTCTTCGTCTCGCGTGTACTCGGGAAAGGCCTCGGGGGTGTAGTCAAACTCAATTCGCCCCCCTTCCTGCTCGATAAGGGCCGCCAGTGCACGAGCCTGCGTAACAAGCGCAGCATCGAATGAATCGGTTACGTGCGTTCCGATGCGGTGACCGATAAACACGCCTGCCAGCCCAAGAAGGACGAGCATGCCCAGACCAATGGCCCAGGCGAGGCGACGACGTAAGGTGGGCGCCATCGTCACGGCCTAGTCCACAATGTAGCCATGGCCGCGCACCGTCCGCACGACGGGCGTTGGTCCCACGTGGGCAATTTTCTTGCGAAGTTGATGCACGAATACTTCAACGGCGTTTGGCGACCCCCGCTCGGTGTCGGTATACAAACTGTCCAAGAGTTGTTGTTTCGTGACCACGCGACCGCGGTGACGAACGAGCAGCTCAAGTACCATGTATTCGTTGCGCGTGAGTGAGATGTCGGTTTGTTCGTAGGCAACCGTGCGACGCGCGGTGTCGATCTGTAGCGGGCCAACGTGCTGAACGGGGCTTTTGGCGCCGTACTTCCGCCGCACTAGTGCCTGCAAACGCGCAACCAGCTCATCAAAGTCAAACGGTTTAGTGAGATAGTCATCCGCTCCCAGGCGAAGCCCATCGATGCGTTCACGCACTTGATCTTTGGCTGAGAGAATTAGGACATGGAGACGACTCCCCTCGCGACGAAGCGTCCGCAAGACCTGCACACCCGTCATACGCGGAAGCATGAGGTCCAACACCATGGCGTCATAGCTTCCGTGCCGGGCATAGGACAACCCCTCTTCGCCATCGGCACATACATCAACGGTGAATCCCGAGCAACGAAGCCCGTGCTGTAGCGCGCGTCGCAGTCGTTCGGAATCTTCGACAACTAGCACTCGCAAGGTCAATACTCCAATCCGTCATCACGCCGCGGTATGCACTCGCGCGCCGCCGCATGCGCTGCAGAGGTAGTGTGCGGGCAAAAACTTAGGATCTGCTGGGAATCAGACGATTCGTCGTACTTCAAATTAGCGAACACAAGTAGCTGCCTGCGTGGCATCGAGATGGCAGGCGGAGGCCAACGCCCCCGCCCACCCGTTACGACGCACACCACACGCGAACCGTCGCTCGCGTGCGGGCGCGAAGTCAATGTCCGTTCTACTCGATCTCGACGAGTTCCAAGCGTTCGCCTTCGTCATCTTCCTCGAGGATCAAGCCGATCCCCGGTGCGTACGTCTTGATCTCGTGGGTGCCGGGCTCGAGAGGCGTAAAGTCTCGCGTGCGCAAGCAGTTCGTGTAGCTCCCTTGATCAATCATCTCGGACGCGCCAATTTCGACAATCGTGGCCATGTCTTCCGCTTCACCTTCGTAGAACTCCTGGCGATAGGTGACGCCCACGATGGGATTGGCAAACATAAGTACACCCGCTTCAGCACCATCCACGCCGGCCTCCCACGAGCCTTCCGTACTGACCAGCACACCATTCTCGTAGTCTTTGGAATCCTCACCCAAGTACCAGACGTTGCCAAACCGGTCTAAGGCAAACCAATCGTCGGTGTCCTCGACGAGTTCGCCATCCAAGGTGACCACGTCGTTCACAACAAAGCACGTTACGCCCAGAATGGACCTGGTTTCGTTCGTAACCTCGACGCGTACGGTTTCGATGCCATCATCGGTCTCGATCTCATAGGTCTTTACGTTACCCGGTTCAAGCGGAAGATACGGGTTGCTCCCGGGATTGTTGAAGTTGCTCGGATCAAAGGGCGGATTGTAGTGAAGCTCAATGAGCTCCAGTCGAATGCCGTCTTCATCGACTTCAAGCACGGGACCAATCCCGGGGGCGTAGTACTTCTCTTCAATCACACCGGGATCCAGTGGCGTGAAATCTTCGGTCAACACGCAGTTGTCAAAGGGGCGAAGTGGCGTCGACACGTCTTCGCCGAGCGCAATCACGCGACCGCGGTCTTCAGCCACACCCGGAGCCGACTCCTGAGCATACTCTGTGGGCGGTGTGGGATTGTTCATCATGATGATGCCTGCCGTAGCGCCATCGACGCCGGCTTCCCACGACCCTTCGGTGCTTACGAGGATTCCGTTCTCATAGTCTTTGCTGTCCTCGCCCATATACCAGACGTTGCCCGCGGCATCTTGCGCATACCAATCGAGCGTGTCTTCGATGAGTTCACCGTCCAGGTACTCCACGGCGTGTACTACAACGCACGGTACGCCCAGGATCACTTTCGTATCGTTCGTAACGGTGACATCCACCCGCTCGACACCTTCGTCGGTGCCCTTCTCCATGACCCAGCGCCACCCGGGCCGCAGTGGAAAGTATTCGTTGTCGATGGCATCGCCGACAAAATTGGCGGGATCAAATGCCAGTACAAGCACGTTACTCGGCGGGCTCTTCTTTTTTCCGCCGTGTTTGCAGGCACTGATTGCCCCAAGGGAGATGGCCGCCAACAGAGCGGCACTGACAATGGTTGGTAATCGCATGATGTGGTTCTCCTGTCACATGGACAACAGGAGCGTGACGACTCATGCTTAGGAGACCCTTGGGATCTCCCGGCGTGCTGCGATCTACACCAGATTGGCCGCGATTGCCAAAAGGCGATCCTCAGTTACGCTGAACGAAGAGGGTGCAGTTCTGTGCCAAGCACGACGAAGTACCCCATGCGTCTTGGTGCCTGGCACCACGATGTACCCTGTGACCCGAATTCGCTCGCGGGGACGTTGGCGTGCTTGGTACCCGAGGGGATGCCTATGACCGCACTTCGATACATACTCGTCGTTCTGTTAGTCACGGTGCCCGTCGTAATCGAGTTGGCTTCACGTATCGCACCGGCAGTTGAGCACTTCCGTGCCGCCAATGCCTATTTTGAGGTTCAGGGAGAGGTGCTGCACAAGTACAACGCAATTCGCAAGGAAGCGGATGAAGAACATGCACGATTACAAGAAGCAATCGATAAGAAAAATCGTGAGCTTGCAATCGCCAACGAGAATCTTCGTAAGGCCATCGCAGCACGAGACGTAGCGAAGAAGGCGGCGGACGCCGCAGGCGAATCAAGCGATGATCTCAAGCGCATACTTCAAAGGGTTTATGAGAGGAGCCAATTTGCAGTACGGCTGGGCGCGATTCAGAGCGTCAACGTCGATACGAGCACGGTCGTGGTCTCTATCGATGCCTCTATCAAGAAGGGTTCAACGCCACGCAAGGGCCTTACGTACGCCATCAAGCGCTCGGATGTAATGCTTACGCAAGCGACGTGCTTATCGATTGATGAATCCTCATGCGTCATGCAACCGGTCAATGAGGGTGCAGTGGAAGCGATTCGTGTGGGCGATATCGTCTACTCGAAGGACTAACCGCCAATATAGGACATCTCAATCTTGGGGAGGTCGTCGGTGTCGTCGCTGCGGCGCTCGGAATAGCGGTCATCGCGCGCGCGCCAGAGCTCGACGAGAAACGCATGGAGCGGCTCATCGTCGTTGGACGTGCGCAGCACGTGGCGCAGGTCGTGTCCAGCAGATGCAAAAAGGCACGTGTAAAGTTTGCCATCGGCAGAAAGACGCAAGCGCGTGCATGCACCACAAAACGGCTGCGTGACGCTTGAGATGAAGCCGACTTCCGAGGTGATGCCGTTCCACGTGTAGGACCAGCGCTTGGCGACTTCGCCACCGTAGGCGGGCTCAAGCGGTTCAAGCGTGGCCGTCTTACGCAAATGCTGAATCAAGGTCGCGCTGGGAACGACACGCGCCACGTCCCAGCCGTTGGTCGTGCCCACGTCCATGAACTCAATGAACCGCACCGTAACCGGTCGATCGTGGAAGTGGCGAATCATGGGTTCCACGTCCATGTCATTTACGCCGCGCATCACCACCGTATTGATCTTTAGTGGTGCGAGTCCTTGGTGCAGCGCTTCGTCGATGCCGTCAAGAATCGTCGAGACGGGGATGGACGTGTCCGAGATTGAGGCGAAGCGAACCGGATCGAGTGTGTCGAGGCTTACGGTGACGCGCCGAAGGCCCGCATTCTTAAGATCACGCGCATGACGCGCCAACAGGGCGCCATTGGTCGTCAGGGCGACATCGCGCAGTCCCTTGATGCTTGCAAGACGCTCAACCAACGCGGGCAGATCCCTGCGAATGAGCGGTTCGCCCCCCGTGAGGCGCACCTTTTCGACGCCTTGGTCCACCGCGACGCGAGCGAAGCGCGCAATCTCGTCATACGTAAGAAGCTCGGTGCGTGGCAAAAACGCAAAGTCGGGCCCGAAATGACTGCGCGGCATGCAATAGGTGCAGCGCAGATTGCAACGATCCGTAACCGAGATCCGTAGATCGCGAAGGGGTCGTTGGCGTTGATCGGTGACGGCGCCCACACCCGCATGATCGGAGCGCCTGCGGCACGGTCAAGGGCGGTCCGTGGGATTCGCGAGCCCGGACTATTCATGAAGCGCGCGTAGAGGGGTCACCAAAAATTCGTCCGGATGCCATTGGCGGCCCAAACTTCGTACCGCTCGGCAACTACAATACGTTCTCGCGAAGGATTCGGATTCAAGGTCGAAGCGGTGGTTCCGAGGCGATGCAAAAAGAGCATCGTCGAGTGGTTCTCCGCAAAGAGATTGGATTCGAAGACCAGCGAGAACCGCGCGACTTGTGTCAATTCATGAGTAGTCTGGGCTAAGGATTGCGATCGGTGAGTGTGACCGTGGACGAACCTGTGTCACTGGCGCGGACGGTGACCGGCATATCGACGGCGCGTACACGACATACACCACCATCTTCCGCATCCGTACACACGTAGTAGACCCATTGAACGATGAGCTTGTGGTCGCCGGGGACCATCGCCTTCAGCGAACCCTGAGCACGACCGGATTCGAATGCACCGATTGAAAGAACCTCACCGTTGGCCGCTTTGACTCGCCATCTCGCAGGCGCCCCGGGCGTGAGCTTCCAGCCCAGCGGCACGTCGATAGTGAGCGCAAGTGTCCACGGTGTCCCCGCCTTTACGTCGAGACGACCACCCAAAACATCAGCCACGCTCGGCAGCACGGGCCACGGCGATGTGGGTACCACGGCTGAGCGAGCGGCATGCGACATAGGAATCGGAACATCTCTGAGAACCAACGTCGTCACATCGCCCGTCTTTGTGTCGATTCGTCGTATGGCATGGTTGTTGGTGTCGGCAACGTAGAGCTCGTGACCGTTGGCAGCAATGCCGCCGGGATCATCGAACTGGGCGAAAGTTGTTGTACGCACGCCTTTGCGATTCGCGTGGCCGGGCTTGCCGTTGCCCCAGCGTGTCTTTACGACGCGCGCAATTCCACCGCGAATGCCTACGGCTTTGATCTTGTGGTTGTAGCTGTCGGCGACATAGAGCACACCGTCGGCAATGGCAACACCGAGCGGATGTTGAAATCGGCGCCCGAGTCCCTTGCCATCCTCATCGCCAAAGTGAAATAGATCGCGCGGCTTCTTGTTGGCACCCGCCCACGTTTCCACTGGACCGTTAGGAAGTCCAACGCGCACAATACTGCTTGACTCGCTGTCGGCGACGAAGAGCGAACGTCCATCGGTGGCCAATCCGGAAGGTTGCGCGAACGCAGCGTTCATGAGTGATGCATGGTCAAAACGTTGCTCGTGACCATTTCCGGCCCACGCGCCCACCATGCCGGTCTTGAGGTCGAGTCGCCAGAGTTGATGCGTCCCCGCATTGGCTATGACGAGGCCCACACCCGGCACATGCAGCACATCCCACGGATTGGAAAGCGCCGTCTTGGTCCCGGGACCCTCCGGCACACGCGCGTGTCCTTGTTTACCAGTACCCGCAACGGTACTCACTACGCCCGTCTTGAGATCCACACGTCGCAATAGGTGATTCTCGGTGTCGCAAACGTATAGATCGTGCGCACCCACGCGCGTCATGCCCTGCGGCCGAAAGAACTGTGCCGTAGGTCCATCGCTGCTCTCGGGTCCCCCATCGCGGCGCCCGCGTTCTCCATTGCCCCACGCGCGCTTGAACGTTCCGTTCAACCCCAGTTCGACAATGCGATGATGACCGGAGTCGGCAACAAACAGACTGCCGCGCTTCGCATCGACGCAGACCTTGCCGGGATAGGAAAGCATGCGCGCGACCTTGGCTTCGCGCGCCAGCTGTATCGGCAGTGGTTTGGTGTTGAGCTCTCCTATCTTCCGAAACCGTTCCAGCAACACATGCGTGAGCGCATCGAGTTCGCCTCGATTCCCCTCACCAGACAACATGCCGAGGAGCTTTCCGTTCGGCGTAATGATCGCGAACGTGGGCCACGCGGAGGCGTCGTAGGCACGCCAGATCTTGAAGTCGGCGTCATTGACCACCGGATGATGAATCTCGTAGCGTGCAATCGCTTCGCGAATGGCGCGATCGTCTTTTTCATGCTCAAACTTGGCGCTATGAACGCCCACCACCGCAAAGGCTTGATCCTTGTATTTTTTCTCAAGCGCCTCAAGATCGGGCAAGACGTGAATGCAGTTGATGCAGCAGTAGCACCAGAAGTCGAGGACCACGACCTTGCCTTTGAGCGCGCCTCGCAAGGAAAGAGGCTTCGCCACATTCAACCAACCACGCCCCCCGGTTAGATCGGGAGCGTCGGGTGCCTGAGGCAAGCGCGTATCGACGACTTCCTTAGCCCACGCCAACGTATCGGCATCGATGGTTGCCTTCTTCGTGCCTGCCATTTTCTGGGCGGCCGCGTCGTCTTGCTTCTTCTCGTCTGCCATCGCACGCTGGAAAGGAGCCGTACCGATTACGATTACCAACGCTACCCAAGCGAGTCGCAGCACGTGAACCCTCCATAGACGAAGGTACTCAGTGTACGAAGATAGTGCGGCGTCCGGGCGCGAAGTGGCTACTTATTGTTGCGATAGGGCGCGTGGCAGTCGTTGCAGAGCTTCTTGATCACTTTGAAGTGCTTGTCGGCTGCGTCGACGTCGCCTGCACGTATGGCTTTTTCCAACGCGATGGCTGCTTCTTCGCTCTTCGTCAACATGACGCGGTAGTCCTCAGAACGCGCCTTCACCTTCTCCAAACGCGCCATCTCGCGGTAGGTCTCCCAAAGCATGCGCGCTTCGTGGGGCGGGCTCACGTCGGGATGATCGGGAAGCGCCTTCCACTTGAGGTCGCGTGACTCGGCCAAGTATTCAAACTTCATGGACACATCGACCATGGCCGCCTGCTCGCCCTTGGGCTTTACGCGACTCGGCAAATCTTTATCGGTAACCGACGCAAGTTCTTTGGCCGTGGGCTGCTTGAATGCGGCCACGTCGCGATACAGCCCTTCGTACTTCGGGCTCGTACCGCTGATCTTCAATCGCTTACGCGCAACGTCGTGCGAGATGCCGTCGATGGCCATACACGCTTGCATCGATCCCGCGGGACCGCGGTGCTTCCCATGGTGGCAGTGAAAGTACACAGGGCCTTTGGCAACCTGGACGGCCTTGATCATACGCAGCGCCTTCTCGCGAGGCACGCCGTCGTAGCCAATGGGTATATGGACATAGCGCAGGCCATACTTGGCGGCGAGTTCAACTTCGGGTAGCGCACCGTCAACACTGATCACCATCTTGTAGCCAAGCGCTGCCAAGTGCTTGAATGCAATCTCACCCTTCGGCTGAGCGCCTTGGCCGATTCGCTCGGACCATTTGTGGTAGCGATGAAGGCCCTTGGGGTCGCCGTGATCGTCGTACTCGACACCGGCCACGCGCTCCCTGGCTTTTGACGGATTGGCCTCTAACGGAATCGCCTTGGACGGCTTCTTCGTCTCGGGCACCGGTTCGGACGGGCTGGTTGCACCCTCTTCGTAGTCAACGTCGCAAGCAATCAAGAGAAACGCCGCCGCGACCAAGGCCGCCATCATTGGCAGAACCGAGCCCAGGAAGCTGGTGGGCCCTCTGCGTGTCGGATCTGAGGTGCTTGCCAACATGACGGTCTCCGTAGGGACCGTTAGGCAACGCAATCGCCGTACCCAGAAATGGAGGCCGATAAAATGGGGCTTTCAGGCGATGACCGTGCCGCAAAGGTATCAGGTGTCGCACCGCGGTAACGTCAGAGTGTCACCGACAGCGAATCCATCACCGCTCGGTCAATGCGAGGGCTACAGCGACGATTCGATGCTGAGCACCGTCAACTCCCGCACCGCGCCATCCACGTCGAGCCGGACGGGATCGCCCACACGCTGACCCATCATGGCCTGCGCGATGGGCGTTTGGTAGTTGATGATGCCCTTATCCAACTCGGCATCCGGTGGGCCCAGCAAGGTATAGGTCACGATGGAACCGTCGGAGTCCTTGAGTTTTACGCGCGTGCCCACCGACACCGCCTCCGTGCGCACAATGTCGGAGGTAATGGGAACCGCACGCGCGATATCGGAACGCAAGATTTCCAGCTTGGCTTCAAGCATGCCCTGCTTCTCGCGCGCGGCGTGATACTCGGCGTTCTCTTTCAGGTCACCGAATTCGCGCGCGCGTGCGATCTCTGCACGGTTCTTCGGCATATCCTCGTTCTCAAGCTGCTTCTGTTCGGCCTTGAGCTTTGCCAAGCCTTCGTCGGTCATGTAGAGCGCGCCGGTTGCGGCGGGTGCCTCATCTTCTTGCGCGGCGCCGCCAGACGACTCGCGCATGGCGGAGGGGTGCGCACGCAATAAGACATTTTGCATCTTCTGCAACGAGCGACCCTTAAGGCCTCGGTTTTGACCCAGCATCACCAGCAAGTGGCGCGCCTTCGTTTCATCCGAGACGTCGGCCGCTTCTTGAATCAACTTGCAGTTCTTATCGCCCAAGAAATCGACAAGCGACGATACGGCTTTCTTGTCAGTGGCCGATGACTTGCGGCGCGAACGATACTCAACGGCGTCAAGCACTTTGAGCACGCGCACAACCAACGGATAGGGCTCGTACTCATGCCCTTCCCAGCGATTCTTACGGAGACCCTTCAAGTACCACGCGTAAAGGTTCGGCAACATCGCAGGCTTTTTGTTGACCGCATCCAGTAACTCGGGCAAGAGCTCGGGCTGCTTGACTTTCTTGAATCCCTTAGCACCCACCTCGGCCGCCACGGGATCGTCGTCCAACGCGAGCGCTTGAACCATCTTGGGACCTTCGTCGGTGGCGTGCAGCAACGCTTCCAACGCTTGGCCCCGCGTGAGGTCATCGGGAATGGAGGCGCAGATCTGCGCGGGCTCATGGGCTTCTGCCAAGGCCTGACGAAGACCCGCTTGAGGATCGCGGTCGGTGAGCGAAGCCAGCGTAAGTTCCCAACCCACACGACCTGCCGGTTCGGGCGTGCGCGCGAGTTCCTTTTCTACGGTTTCGACCAGCACCTTGCGTGCTTCCTCGTCTTCCTTCACAAGCGCGAGGAAGTCGCGCACGACCTTTTGACGATGAATGTCGGTGGGTGAACGCTTGAGGGCGCGTTCCACTTGCGTGCGAAAGTCGGCCTGCGCAACGTCGTGAAACTCAAGCACGGGATCACGACCATCGCCCACCTCGAAGCGCGGGTCGAGCAAGGCAGCTTTCTTGGCGGCCTTCCACCAGGTACTCCATGTGGAGGGCGCAACGGCGTCGGGTACCAGTACGTCTTTGATGTTCTTGAGACGCGCGCGACTGTTGTAGCGCAG
Organism: Planctomycetota bacterium; assembly: GCA_965222115.1. GTDB lineage: Bacteria > Planctomycetota > PLA2 > PLA2 > JAEUHO01 > CBDCTJ01. The sequence goes on from CBDCTJ010000007.1 coordinate 110,084, forward strand.
CAGCCCCTGGCGAAGCATCTCAAGCGGCTCTGTCTTCGCACGCGCGCGAAGGCCTCGCGGTTCAATCATGGCCTGCACGCGAATGTCGTCTTCTTCCAAACGCTCAAGCAACTTTGCCGCAAGCTCAATATCCATCTCGTGACCGGGACGCGTACGAAAGTCAATCACACACCGTCCGCGATCGGGCAGATACTCAACGATCTTTCCCACGCCCCAACCCGACTTATGGAAAACATAAACGCCAGATTGAATACGTAGCAGCCGCTCCAGATTTCGAATCGACTCGGGCACATCACTCGTCACATCGAGTACGCCGCTGAGATCAAGCATGGATTCCAAATCGGCGCGCTCGGCATACGCCTCACGTGCAATTGAAATCACGGCGGGACGAATTGTCAGATTCTCCGGCGCCAGTTCAGCAAGCTTGGCAAACACACCGATGGTGTCGCCCTGACGACCCTGTTCGGTGAGTCCTTCGAGCAACATCTCCAGCAGTGCGACGGCGTGTCGCTTCCCGCCGGGCTGCCGAGCCGACAGATCTGCCGCGTCGATAAACGGTGCAAGGTTCTCGGGCGACAATTCGACCATCTGCATCCAGAGGTCACGTGTGCCATCGATGTCCTTCGCAAGAATCGCGCGTCGAACGTCTTCCCATCGGGCCATACGGGCAGCTCCTTTGAAGCCGGAAAATGTTTTGGAAGCAAACGCCGAGGCGGACAAACCGTGCCCACCATGTGGATGGTGGAACAGCGATCCGCTCAGCGAGCGTGGCGTGCCTCTGCAGCGGTCGCAGTGACACGGGCACACGTGGTACGCCCAAGAGGACTCGAACCCCTATCCCCGGCTCCGGAGGCCGGTGCTCTATCCATTGAGCTATGGGCGCGGGACCCCGCGTTCGCCGTGGATTATTGATGAATCGCGTGGGCTTGCGTCGTTCAGCGCGAGTGCGATCAATCTTCGTAGGTTCGGCGCCTTCGGGGTGGTGCGTCTCGATCTTGGTCACGCCGACGGGGAGATGGTCGGTCCGACATCGGTCGATAGCCGCCCGGACCGCGCCCGGGCTGCGGGCGCGCCCGCCGCGTATCGTCCCGGCGAAGCGGGCGACGGTCGCGATCACCGCCGCGCCCCCGCCCTCGGTCGTCGTCGGATCGGTAGCGATCACCACCGCGGTACCCGCCTGCATAACGACTTCGTCCGCCGCCATAGCCGCTCCGCGCGCCGCCGCGCGACGGTCTGCCCGGTCTTCCGCGAGGCCCGCCCGCGCGCTGCGGTCGCTTGCCGGGAGGACTGCGCCGACGCCGAGGACGGCGACGCGGTTCGGGTGGAAGCTCGGCATCCCACGCCTCTTGATTGGCGAGGTACAGCGCCTCGGCCTCGTGAACAAAGGTAAGGTCGGTCGGCGTTAGGGCGCGGTGGGCGCCGGGGCCGAGCGTTCCCAATTCAAGCGGACCAATGCGGGTGCGAATGAGGCGTCGCACGCGCAGCCCCACGCGCGCGAAGACACGCCGAATCTCACGGTTGCGCCCTTCGAAGAGCACCACTTCCGCCACACTTTCCTGGCGGCGATCGTCGCGACTCAACACGCGCACCGACGCGGGGGACGATTTGCCTTCGGCCAGCCACACGCCGGCTTCCAATCGCGCAACGTTTTCGCGATCAAGCACGCCGCGCACATGCACTTCGTAAGTCTTTTCAATGCGATAGCGCGGATGACAAACGATGTTTGCGATCGTGCCATCGTTGGTGAGCAAAATCAAACCGCGACTGTCGGCGTCGAGTCGACCCACGGTGTAGATTCGCTGCAAGCAACGTGGAATGAGATCGACCACGCGCGGGCGACCGCGCTCATCGGCGTTGGTACAGATGTAGCCGGCGGGCTTATTGAGCAAGTAGTAAACCTTGCGCTCGGGCTTGACAACTTCACCATCGAGCCGAACGACATCTTTGGTGGGGTCTACCTTGACGCCCATCTTCGTGACAACCTTACCGTTTACGCTCACGCGCTCCTGCTCTATGAACTTTTCGCATTCCCGGCGTGAACCGGCACCCGTGGATGCCAGAAACTTGTGCAGACGGTCACGCGGGCGCGATTCGATGACGTTGCCGTTCGCGGACCCTGCTGGCACGGACGGCGCCTTCTTGGCCGCGGCTTTCTTGGCGCGCGTTTTTTTCGCACTCGCCTTCTTGGGGGCAGCTTTCTTTCGTGCAGCCTTTTTCCGAGCCGGCGACTTCTTTGCCGCCGACGTTCGGGCGGCGGGTCGCTTGGCGCTTGCCTTCTTGCGTCCGGACGCTTTGCTCTCGTCGCGCTTCGATTCGTCGTCGTTTGTCTTTGTCATAATCGACTTCCTTCTTTCGGTTCGCCTCGCGGCGAGCGGATGTCGGACAGCGTTACGGACGCGGTCGCTCTACGCGATACGCCTCGCCGTCGTGATCCCCTTGATTGGTACTACGCGTGCCTTTCTGCATGCATTTCTGGAAGAAACGTTCCCGTCTGTGGGCATCTTCCCGTCTGCAGTCGAATCGTCTTTACACATGGCACCGTGCCAATGCCCGCAAACGACTCGACACAAGCGGCTCGGGGCTCCCTTCTGGATTGCAACATTTGCCTCACGTCTAGTCATAGCACGAACTCAGGCGGGGTAGGACGGTGCCTCGAGGGCTTTACAAGAAACCCACCAGTCGGGGGAGCTGACGAGCCCATTCGTTGGCGTGAGCGCCGTGCGCGCGCGCGGGACGGAAAACGCTGATTGCCCGTCGATGCGAATCATGCCGCCGGAGCGACAAAACACCACCGGACCGTGCGGCGGCGCCGCCAGGTGGGGTTCATGGAGTGCGATGGAGAAGCGCTCGCCAACAAGAACGCGGCTTGCCTCATCGAATGTGCCGCCTGGCTGCGGACCGCGACGCAATACCGAGCGCGCCAAATCAACGTGAAGCTCACGCGGAGTGCCATAGAGGCCGGGCCGGTTGTAGTCATCCAAACGCCACGTCACGTTTACCGGGTTCTGTATTTCGAAGACTAGGGATTCGGCAAGAATCGCATGCACGGTACCGGGTGGAATGTGAATCATCGAGGGCGCATGGCTACCGTTGGTCGAGCCCCCGTGAAGCGTCGTATTCGTTAGGCGTGAGAGCCACTCACCGGACGCGGGAATGTCCTCGGCCGACACGCTGCCAGTAGCGACCGCTCCGCTAGTAGCCAAACTAATCCACGCTTCCTCTTTGACGACATCGCTGTCAACGCCATCGGGATGGAGCTGCACGGAGAGATCCTTGCGTGCATCCAAAATCTTGATTAGGAGCGGAAACGGATCGCCCCAGATGGACCGCAGTGATGTGCCGTCAAGAGGCCCCCCATCGACGACGGAGCAAACATCCTCAAGATCAGCGATTTCAAAGGACTCACCGATGGGCCCGTCCGGTAGTTCCTTACGCCCGAGTTCGGTTTCTAGCCGGCGACCACCCCACGGTTTCTTGATGTAGATCGGACGCAGGAGAACTGGATGAGGTAAGGGAGAGTGCACGCGTTATCCAAGCCCGGGTGATTTACGAAGCACGCGCCACGCACGACGTGCTCAAACCAATCGCTACGACTCACAGTATCGAGCATCGAAGGGCAGGAATGAACGCGTTCTCGTAAGAACGACCACTGCACAGTTGAATGTGCGCTACTTCACACCCGCAATGCGTGTGCGGCGACGGGGTGCAATGCCGCCGGGCGGCGGTGCGCTGTTGTAGGGTGCCGCGCGGGGCGCCGGCCGGCGAGACTCGGGATAGGTCTCACGACCGGGAATGGGTGTGGTACCGGGTGCGGGCAAATCCTTCGCAGATCCCATACGCCATTCGTTTGACCCGTCCTTATCTACCTTGGTACGCGAACGTCTCGTGCGGTTTGGCGATGCGCGTTCGGTGTTGCGAGCGGGCTCGGCCCGCGATACAGGACGACGGGGCATCGCAAACGCGCCGTACCCACGCGGACCGGGCCCGGTGTGCATACGACGTCGATTCGGTGACTGGCGATCGTTCGATCGTCGATCACCCGATCCCTCGTCGCGCGACACAGTCGGCGGCTCACGTGCGAGCGCGTCCTCTTCATCGGGCCACGCGGGAGCTTCTCGCGATGCATTGGTGCGTTCATCGTGTTCGCGAGGCGCGGGCGCGAGCCCGGGCGGCATACCCAGTTCGTCGCCCGGGGCATCAAACCCAGGAGCACTGCTCGCATCAGCAACACTGTCTTCGGAATCATCGTCTTCGGCATCATCGGGAAACGAAGGAACGTCACGACCGGGTGCATCGCTCGCGCCGGGAAACGAAGGCAAGCCCTCGGAAGGACCATCGTTCGTTCGCGCATCGGCCGCTGGACCTGCGCCATCATCAAGCTCGGAGGTCGGCCCGAAATCGAGTTCACCAGTGCGATCATCGGCCGGCGAAGGTGGCTTGGGTCGATCGCTCCACGAGGCACCGCCACCACCCCATGAATCGCCGAGTTTGCCGCCTTGCTCGACACGTGCGGCCTCGTGTTCGTCGCCAAGCTCGCGCAGCGCGTCGGCATACAACCGGCGCACCTTGGCCGCATAGACTTTGGGTAGATCGCGGCGCGTAATCAACATATCGCGGTACTTACGGGCCGCACGTCGCGTGGCCTCATTGCTTCCACGACGCAAGAGATTCCGTCCGGCATTCAATTCGCGAAAGAAACTGCGACCCAAACGATGGCCCGTTTTACGCAGCGACAGCACTTCCAAGTAGGGGCGACCGCGCGACACGGCACCAATGCGCGCGGTCACTTCAATGCGGGTAAAAATCTCAAGTCCGAGCAGTACAGCACGACTCGGGTGTGACTTGGGCAGATACAGAAACGGAAAATCCTTCTTGTAGGGCTCTGGATTCCACAACTCCGCCCCATCGGGCCACACCGAGAAATTGTCAAAATTTCGATAGCTAAAGCGCGTGCGGAACGCGTCAAAGATGGATTCCTGTTTGTGAAAGACACACACAAACGTCAGTGTGCGACCGGCAAATGAACGAGGTGCGCGTAAGACGTCTGTGAGTTGCACATGTTGGCCCTGATCCAAGTCTCCCCACCACCCATCGCCTGCATTCGCGGGGGACCTCATGACGCCCAGTCCGCATGTGCAGAGCAACGCAACCACAAACGATCGGAGGCGCCCTCGTGTGGTGCCGCAATACGTTGAACCGGTTCGAGTCGGGTCTTTACGCATAACCACTCCAATGCATCGACGTGACGAAGATCGAAACCGTGCGCGTGATGATCCATCCCCATTGAACGGGATGATGGGCGCGAACCTACGAAAACATATTCATGAAGAACCGCGTCGATTGCGTGTTGAGCGATCGAGACATACAGCGCTGCGCGGCATCGACAAAACGGACTGCCACGGGGCGGGCGCCTGCTTCGATGCGGGCTGCTTAGATATCGTCTTCGCTCTAGATATCGTCTTCGCTGCGGAAGATGCGCATCAACCCGCCAACCACATCGCTCTCGGTGGGATAGGTCCCCTTACGAATGGCTTCGCGCAGTGCACGCAGACGGGCCTCGCCAATCGGTATCAATCGCTCGACGTCTGCCGAAGTAACGTCCGCCGAAGTGACCGGAGCCTTGCTCGTGCCGTGACTTCCTGAGATCTCTTGATTTGCAGGCGTCCCGACGACTGGCGACTCGGTTGCAGGCGCGCTGCTCGCACCGGAAGAAGACTTGGCACCGGGCGACGTCACGGCCACTTCCACCGAGAACTTGGCCTTGTCGCCAACTTCGGGAGCAATCGGATGGGGTCGATTGGTCGGAATCACAGGTTTGATCCTACACAGGCTCGCGGACCTTACGCCCTTAGGTGCACACATTGGAGTGCATGCTTCGGGGTGTACATCACGCCGGGTCGGATTCGCCCAGCATTGTGCTCCTTTGAGCCTGAGAGTTCAGCGTGGTCTTTTAAGCCTGAGAGTTCTGCGCCAGCACCGTGCCGGCCCGTCTCTCCCCTGGATCGGTGGAGACTTCTGTGCTCTTGACGTGGGTAGCACCACGTTGGGCGGGTTGGGGGTCGGAATTGAACGCCGCTTGCGGCAATTGTATCTCGCGGATCCCCCAATTATTCGGGCTCTACTCGGAATCTGAGTCCGATTAGCCGGCCTCGTCGGGGCCCAATGCAAAGACTAGGTATCGAGTATCGCCAGCCGACTGCTCGCGGACGCTCCGAGCGCCATCGGGAAGCGAAAACTCGAGCGTTTTAGGCAATTTGTAGGCAATCCATGACGTTTTGAGCGGGTTCGCGTAGCGGCCGCCGACTGCGCGCCACGCCGCAGCGTCAACGGACGACCACGCCTCGTAGGGCGGATCGACGAACACGACGTCGTACGCCGTGTCCAACGCCTTCCCCGGCACGACGTGCAACGCATCACCGACCACAAACGTCGCCGGTGCAGACGGATCGACGCGATGGAGCCACGTTTCCAACGCATGCAGTACCCGTCGGTTGTGATCCACAAAGGTGACGGACTGCGCACCGCGCGACAGCGCTTCCAGTCCGAACCCACCGGATCCTGCGCACAAATCGAGCACGTGAGCGCCTTCGATGATCCCGCCCAAAACCGAGAACAGACTCGTCTTCAGTCGGGCCCCCACAGGACGCACGCCCGATTCCACCTCGGGCAGTCGTCGTCCCCGCCAGCGACCGGCCACAATTCTCATAGGTGCAATCCGCCAAATTCGATGGGCTGACTCGCCGTGCTCGCGATGCTGCTCGGCTATGCTCCGGCGCATGATTCGTCTAGGTGTCAATATCGATCACGTGGCCACGTTACGTCAAGCGCGTCGTGAGTCGTTTCCGTCCATTCTTGCCGCCGCGCACTCCGCGGAGCAAGCAGGCGCCGACCAAATCACGGTCCACCTGCGCGGGGATCGACGCCACATTCAAGAGCGTGATGTGCGATTGCTGAAGGAGTCGATACACACAGGACTAAATCTGGAATGCGCCGCAACAGACGAAATGATGGCCATCGCGCTCGATGTGGCACCCGCAGCACTTTGTCTGGTTCCGGAGAACCGTGAGGAAGTCACCACCGAAGGGGGCTTGGACGTTGAAGCCCATAAGGACGCCATCGCCGCGTGCATCCGATCCGCCCGCGAGGCACACATCCCGGTGTCACTCTTCGTGGATCCAGAAGAACGCGCGCTCCTAGCGGCCAGCGAAGTGGGCGCCCACGCCGTGGAGTTACACACCGGACGCTACGCACGGGCTCGCGAAGAAGGTGAACGCGTGCGCGAATACCTTGCACTGAAGGACGCGGCGCGAGCCGCCAAAGAAATGGGACTACGCGTTCACGCCGGCCATGGACTCGATTACCACAACGTCGCGCGCATTGCGGCCTTGCCCGATGTCGAAGAGCTCAACATTGGGTTCGCGATTGTTTCCTGCGCCATATTTGTTGGACTCGAGTCGGCCGTGCGAAGGATGCGCGACGAGATGCTGCGCGCACGCGATGGTTGGGGACAGACTCCATGACGGGGCCCAAGCCACTGTCGGGCGTTGGCACCGCACTTGTTACGCCATTCAAGAAGGGTGATGTCGATCTTGATGCGCTCAAGGCGCTCGTGGAATTGCAAATCAAGGGCGATGTGTCGTTCCTCGTTCCGTGTGGCACCACGGGCGAATCTCCCACCCTCACCGACGCAGAACGTGTTGCGGTGATTGCGTGCGTCGTGGAGGCCGCGAACGGACGCGTGCCCGTGGTTGCGGGCACCGGCACCAACGATACGCCCCATTCCATCGCCATGACCCGCGCCGCAAAATCTGCCGGCGCCGACGCGTGCTTGGCCGTGGCACCGTACTACAACCGACCCTCCCAAGAAGGCGTGTACCGCCATGTACGGGCCATGATTGACGATGGCGGACTGCCCGCGGTGCTCTATCACATTCCGGGACGCTGCGGCATTGGCATTGACGTGGACACGATGGCGCGTCTCGCAACGAGCGGTGGTGTTGTGGGCGTCAAGGAAACCGAACGCGTGAGTCGCGTAACAGATTTGCGCCGCGCCTTCGACGACGTGGGCTGCGACGTCCCCATTCTCAGCGGCGACGACGGCTTGACGCTTCCCATGATTGCGCTGGGTGCCGCGGGCGTAATCAGTGTGGCAAGCAACGTCGTTCCCGCGCGCGTGGCCGCGATGGTGGCTCACGCACGAGCCAACAAGATTGAAGCGGCGCGTGCAGAACATGAGGCGCTGCACGATTTGGTTCACGCGCTCTTCGTCGAACCCAATCCATCGCCCGTCAAAGCGCTGCTCGCCATGCGCGGCATCATTGCAAGCGATGCGGTGCGTTTGCCGTTGGTGGCGGCGTCGGCATCAACGCGCGAGGCGCTTGAACGCGCTACCGCCACCCTCTAACCGAATCGTTTTGGCGTGCCGTTACGGCAGGGGCGCGCTGCGAGTGAGGGAACGAGATACGCCTGGAAGCCGAATAGTCGGGATTCTCATGCGAATTGGCGCTTCGGCACAGCGTGGCACAGGCGTTGCGATTGTCGGGTTGTTCAACCAGGAGCAATCTATGTCCAATAGCTGTCATCGTCCCGGTAACGGGTCTCAATCATTTCCTTTCCCCGCGCTCGGTCGCCTCTTTGAGGACTGGCTCGGTGTTGACATCCCCGAAGCCAACATGAGCGGCACGGCCACCATTCGTCCTGCCATGGATCTCATGGAACACGAAGACGGCGTGACATTGCACATGGAGCTTCCGGGACTCAGCAAGGAAGAAGTCGATCTCACGCTGGAGAACGGCGTCCTTACGATTCGCGGTGACAAGACCCTCAACCGCGACAAGAACAACAAGAAGTACCACTGCATGGAACGCACGTTTGGGAGCTTTCACCGCGCGGTGAAGTTGCCCACGGGTGTGCAGGCCGAGAAGGCCGAAGCCACATTCAAAGACGGCGTATTGACGATCCATGTGCCCAAGACCGAAGCCGTAAAGGCACGCAAGCTGCGTATTCAGTAGCGCAGAACTGGAAGCGTCGTTTCGCCGAGGGCTCGTGGGTTCATACGACCTGCGGGCCCTCGTTTTGTTCTCACTGGAAGAGAGAGAAATCAAACCCATGAACATTCGACAACTCACTGAGAAGAGCCAGGACGCGCTTCATCAAGCGTTTACGCTCGCAGGTGAACTTCTCCACGCAGAGATTGTGCCCGAGCACCTCTTGCACGCCTTGCTTCATCAAGATCAAGGCATTGTTCCTGCACTACTTACCAAGGCACGGGTCTCCACCGACGACATCGCCACACTCCTGAATCGCTACCTCCACGCGCGACCCACCATTGAAGGCGGTAGCGAAGCGCGTATGAGCCGCGACCTGCAATCGGTGATCGCCTCGGCCGAAACAATCGCAAAGAAGGGCGATGAACCCTTCGTATCAACCGAACACCTCTTGCTCGGGATTCTCAAAGAAGCCAAGGGGGTTGCCGCAGAACTCCTCACGTCGCACGGCGCCGACACCAAAACAGTTCTTGCGGCCTTGACGGAACTCAAAGGATCGCAAAAGGCAGATAGCGCAAGTCCTGAAGGGCGTTACGGTGCGCTTGACAAGTACACAACCGATCTCACCGCGCGCGCGCGAGAAGGTCGCATTGATCCCGTCATTGGTCGCGATGAAGAGATTCGCCGCATCATGCAAGTGCTGTCGCGGCGCACCAAGAACAACCCGGTCTTGATTGGCGCCCCCGGCGTTGGCAAAACCGCGATTGCCGAAGGTCTTGCACGACGCATTGTTGGCCGCGACGTACCTACTTCGCTCAAGGGAACGCGGTTGCTGTCACTTGACTTGGGTCAGTTGCTCGCAGGCACCAAGTACCGCGGTGAGTTTGAAGAGCGTATGAAAGCGCTCCTCAAGGAAGTCGAATCCGGTGGCGGCGAGATCGTGTTGTTCATTGACGAACTCCACACGATTGTAGGCGCGGGCCAAAGCGAGGGGTCGGCCGACGTGGCCAATCTATTGAAGCCGGCCCTGGCGCGAGGCGACCTACGCTGCATTGGCGCCACCACGCTTGATGAGTACCGTAAACACGTGGAGAAGGACAAAGCGCTTGAGCGTCGTTTTCAACCGGTCTACGTGGATGAACCCGGCGAAGAGGAGTCGATTGCGATTCTTCGTGGGCTCAAGGAGCGCTACGAAGTGCACCACGGCGTGCGTATTCAAGACGCTGCGATTGTGGCTGCGGTTCGCCTCTCCACGCGCTACCTCCCCGCGCGGCAACTGCCCGACAAGGCGATTGACCTCATGGATGAAGCCGCAAGTGGCATTCGCTTGGAGCTGGATTCGGTTCCGCGTGCACTCGATGACTTGCGTCGGGCTATCGCGCGCCTCGACATGGAGAAGATTGCGCTCAAAAAGGAGCGCGATCGTGTGAGCAAAGATCGCTTGGTAGCCATCAACGAGGAACGCGCAGCACTCAGCGAGAAGGAGAAGGCGCTCACGGCTCGCTGGCATGTGGAACGCGATCGCTTGGATCGATTGCGCTCGAAGAAAGAGGAGCTTGAGACGGCCCGTGAACGCCAAACGCTCGATGAGCGTCGCGGCAACTTGGAAGAAGCCGCGCGCCTTCGCTACCAAGTGATTCCTGCGCTCGAATCGGAAATCGAACGTATGACCGAAGCGATGAAACGCGATGAAGACGATGCATCGGCACGCTTGCTTCACGAAGAAGTTGATGAGGATGCCGTGGCCGCTGTGGTGTCGCGCTGGACCGGCATTCCCGTATCCCGCATGTTGCAAAGTGAAGGCGAACGCCTGCGCACAATGGAAACGGCGCTACGCCACCGTGTCGTTGGCCAAGATGAAGCCCTTGAGACTGTCGCCCATGCCATTCGGCGAAGCCGGACAGGCCTGAGTGAAGGCACGCGTCCGCTGGGTTCGTTTCTCTTCATTGGCCCCACGGGGGTTGGCAAGACCGAACTCGCCAAAGCACTGGCTGCCTTCCTCTTTGACGACGAGCGCGCGCTGGTACGCGTCGATATGTCCGAGTACGGCGAACGTCATTCGGTATCGCGTTTGATTGGCGCGCCGCCTGGCTACGTCGGCCATGATGAAGGTGGCCAACTCACCGAAGCCGTGCGTCGTCGCCCGTACAGCGTGATCCTCATGGACGAAGTCGAGAAGGCCCATCCAGAAGTGTTTGGCACCCTTCTACAAGTACTCGACGACGGTCGCCTTACCGACGGTCAGGGTCGCACGGTGGACTTCACCAACACGGTCATCATCATGACCAGCAACCTTGGAAGCGAGGCGTTGAGCGAGCCGGATCTTTCCGACACCGCGATTGAAGAACGTATTCAAGCGGCCCTGCGCGCATTCTTCCGCCCGGAGTTTCTCAATCGCCTCGACGACACGGTGCTGTTCCGTCGCTTAACGCGTGAACACCTACGCGTCATCGTGGGGATTCAAGTGGCCAAGCTGGCGACTCGCCTTTGCGAACGAGGCATCGAACTCATGCTCTCGCCCGCTGCAACGGACAAGTTGGCCAACGATGGATTCGATCCCATCTACGGCGCACGCCCCCTACGTCGATTGATCGAACGTGCGGTTCAAAACCCACTGGCCATGCGCATGCTCGATGGCGATGTGGGCCGAGGTGACCGCGTGCGCATCGATGTCCATGACGACGCATTCACCTTTGAAATCGAACGTGGTGGATCCGATGACTCGCCAACCGGACGTGGTGCAAAGGAGGTGGCGCACGCGTAATCCGCGTGCGCCAGCACACGTTGCCGAGGGTGTTCGCTGCCGGCGCCCAACGTCTGTGTAGCTACTCGCTCTACTTGAAGATGTCGTCAACTTTGTTGTTGACCTTCTTACGAGCGTCACGCAAACCATCGCCAATGCGATCGAAGATGCTCTTCTTACGCTTCTTCTTGCGAGGCGGCGGCGCAGGTTGCGCGGTCGTGCCGGGGTATGTCGTCGTGCCGGGCTGCGTCGTACCTGGATAGGTCGTGCCCGGATAGGTTGTACCGGGATAAACGGTACCCGGTTGCGGTTGCGCGGGATAGGTCACGCCCGCCGAACTCAATGTGATTTGCGTGCCACGCTGAACGATGGCGCCCGGCGCGTAACTTTGGTGACCCACCACCGAGGCATTGTCGGCAAAGACGGCTTGAAGGCCTGCGTTGGCCATCTGGTTGGCCGCCTGCGATCGCGTGAGGGTACGTACATCGGGCACCGTGACATAACCGCCTTGGCCCGACATGGTGCTGAGCGTGGGATCGCCGGTTACACGAAGCTGTACAGTAGAACCTGACGCCACCGTGCTACCCGCGCGCGGCACTTGCGAGGTCACGCGCGAACCCGCTGCGGCCGTACCACCGCCAAAGCGCGTGGCCAAACGAGCTTGCGAAAGTACGGCGCCTGCTTCACGCACCGTGCGACCCACCACGTCGGGAACAGTCGCGATGCGTGGGAATACCAACTTGACGGTTGACCCCTTCTTCGCGGTCGCCAGATTCGACGGAATCTGCTGCAACACATGATCGACGCGACCTTGCCCCTCTTCGCGCTGACGAAGATCGGGCACAAGTCCAGCCGCTTGGACAATGCGCACGGCCTCTTCGCGCGACTTCCCAACCACCGTGATCACACCCAACGCGGGTAGGGCGGGATTGCTGCTGGTTTGCGCCATTCCTTCACCGCGAATGTCCACGGTTATGGGCGCGCGGAATCGAGCCTGTTGACCGGGCGAGGGCACTTGGCTACGAATGAGCCCCGTGGCCGAGCTTTCCGGCGAACGACGAAGCGTCATGCCCAGGCCGCGCAATACGTTTCGCGCTTGACGCTCCGACAGCCCAATCAAGCGTGGCATGGGAAACGTACCGCGCACATCACTGGGCGCCACAACGCGGTACTGAACCACGGCGCCTTCGGGCAAACTCAGGCCCGGGCGAATCTGTTGACCCACAACGGTCCAAGGACGCGACGCGGAGTGCTTTACAAACCACGGGTGCGGCGTGAGGCCAGCCGCAATCACTTCGCGCTCGGCTTGTACCGCGGTCTTGCCTCGAATGTTTGGCATACGGCCCATTGAGGAGGAACCGGGCAACGCATCGCTTGTGCCGCCTGAAACACGTGGCGGCGGAAGCGAATCAATAGCGGGCTTTCCGGGCGCCAGAGGCTTGGGTGCGGTCTTGCCCGAGGTCTCGGGAACGTCCGACGAACCTGTTGGCCGAGACGAAGCTATAGGCTTTGTGGGCCTCGGCGACTTGCTGCTCGTTTCTTTCGTTGCAGGTTGATTGTCGTCTGCCGAAACGTACCCAATGGTGAGCGTAAGCGTTGACCGAAGATTGGCTGCACTGCCAGCGCCGGGAGTGGTCCGTATGACTTTGCCGGCCTGAGCTGCGGACGAAGGTTCGCGTTTGATCTTTACGACGTAGGCCGCCGACAACTCGGCGAGGGCCTCTTCAGCAAACTTGCCTCGCACATCGGGGACAACGGTCTTCACGCTTGTGCGCAAACCAACGTTTAGCGTGACCAACGACTTGGCAAGTGCCTGCGTGCCCGCCTTTGGATTCTGGGAACCCACACGACCCTCGTCGATACCGGCCACCTCAATGCTTCTCACCTGAAACCCGGCCGCCTCAAGCGCACTCTGTGCCTCGGCCAAGGATTGACCCACCACGTTCGGCACGGCGACCCGCGCGGCATCGGCTGCAAACGCGTGACCCAAACCCAACGCAAACAACATGATCACGGTGGGCAACGAATAGCGGTAGACGCGCGACCCATTCTTCGTTTTCAAGATCATTCCAAAACCTCCGTACGACGACAGGCTCTGCTTCGTTGAGATGGCCGTCCGTGAGATGGCAGGTCACCGTTGGACATGTCGTGCCCCACGGTTGCCCAGCATCGGGTGGCGCGGTCGTCGCGTACGCACTCAATTATCTCAGAAGTTGAGCGTTCGCCTCCGATCCTCTTCAATCGGCCCAAATACGTCATAAATGCCGAAAAATGGGGCTTCTACGCACATCCGGGGTGCCGATTTCGTCTGTTGATCGTCACTGTTTTGACCGATTCGACCTTGACGATCTACCCCGCACAGGCGTAAACCCGGGTCGGGATAAGGGCGGGGCAGCTGTTACCTCGAGGTCACTCGTGCGTAGTCCTTCATGGCCCCGCCTTGCGGGGTCGGTGGAGGGCCGACCCGTGACTGCCGCGAACTCGCGACATGCGAACGACCAACAAGCCTACGAACAGCGAACCAACAACACGCCAACCGCGGGTTGTGCGAATCCCCCGCTCGCATCGAGTTCCACCTGCGAACGCCATGTAAGCGGCCCGCTGCTCGGGGCCGCACTTCAAGTCGTACAACCCACGCTGACCCCCGCACGAAATCCCGATGCCATACGTGACGCCACAACCGACAGTTGGGGACGCACAGCCCACCGACATGATCCGTTGTGGGCGTGTGCACGTGCTGGGGATCACGATGCGTTTTGCCAACTGGTCGACACGTTCCTGGAACGCCTGATTGCACAAGCGCAACGGCTGCTTCGGCGAACCCATGAAGACCCGGCCGACATCATTCAGGACGCCTTGTTGTCGGCATGGGAGCGACGCTGCACCATCACGTCGTTTCCTCACTTGCGACGTTGGCTGTTCCTTGTTGTGCGACGACATGCCATATCTCGCATTCGAAGGCGAAAGCGCGCGGGCCATGGATTCGTTTCGCTCCATCGAGACACCGACGACGACTCCGACCTTCGCGAAGGTCGCACCCGGCAGTTGCGTGATCCATATGCACCCACACCATCGGCGGGGAATCTCAGTCGCGCCCAAGTGACAAAGTCCATGTTGCGTGCGATGCAGTCGTGTGCACGCTCTCTGTCGCCCAATGATCTCTCCGCCATCGAGCTTTACTATCTGCACAACTTTCGCATACGCGACATCGCTGAGCTGTTGGGCATCTCCGTAACCGCAGTCAAGATGCGACTCACGCGCGCGCGTGCACGCTTACGCCACTCGCTTAACCAATCTGCCGAAGACGCCATCGAGGCCATAGAAGAGGAAACACTCCCCGCGCGCAACACGCCACGTGCCTGGGACGAACCGCGCGCTACATCACCCGGATGGGCCACAACCGTTCGCGAGTGGATGACGGCCTATGAACGGAGTCGTCCAAAGTGCACGCCAAACACACTGAGGAGGCCGTCATGAATCGCGCACGCACACCGGATGATGCGAGCAACACACCCAACGACGACACGCGCGACATCGATGAGGCCGCTAGTCGCATCGAGCTTTGTGCGGACGAACTTTGGATCATCTGCACGCGCATGCTTCGAGATCACGGTAGTTACGAGCACCAGCAATCCCCCGCCGATGGCGACCATGTCGATCGCGCCCCCGTGAAAGCGATACGAGCACGCGTGCTCCAGAATGTGCGAACGAAGCTGAAGGCGACGTCACCTTCACCGATTCACGCAGTACAAGTTCATCCGCCGCAAGCGCGCGTGCTGCCAGCGTGGGCTGCCGTTGCCGCCGTGTTATTGGTTGCTTTGCTATCGACGTACACCGCGGGACGCAACAACCAGAGCGCTTCGCTGCCCACGCTTCCACCCAATGGCGTGGCGCCGCCCGCCCCTAGAAACGAACCGATGCCAACTCGGGTCACGGTTGCTAGTGATTCGGCCCCCGGGGTAAAGCCAGGCAGCGAGCGAGACGCGGAACTCGCCTATCGACAGTTCAAACTTGCAGCGCCCGCAACACCAAGTCATGCGAATCAATTGGGCCACGAGACGGCAGCGCGTTGTCGCAAGCGACCACGCGTGTGGCGCAAGGCACTGCGCGCATGGCGCACGTTCCTTCGCAAAATGGAACGGCCATTGCTAGCGATGCCCATTGTCGCGTCGATTGCCGAATCAAGCCTACCCGCATCGCGCGAACAGATGGATGCGCTGCTCGATTTGGGTCGTGCATTGGCAAAGGAGGGCGACACGCAGGGCGCCAAAATGGTCTTGCAGCACATTGCGGCCAAGGGAGCCGGACAAGCGCCGCGCGCCGTCGCCGGTGCGTTATCGGAGCTGGCGCTACTAGCGGGTGAATCGAAAGACACCAAGGCACTGGAGAACATTCTGCGCACGCTTGACCGTGTACGCGCGTCCTACGCGAAGCAGATTGAGGTGTGGGGTGTGCTGGGCGAAATTCGTTTGACGCAGGGTGATCGTCGGGGCGCATTGCGTGCACTCAAGCGAGCCGAACGCACGTACAACGATGCGCTGAAGCGCGGCGGCGAACACAAAGTGAAGAATGTGGTGAAAGCGTGGCTCGACTTGAAACTGCGGAAGTTGTTGGAAGAAGTCGAGCGCTAAATCGAAGGGCTCGACCCCCGGCCAATGCCCTCATAGTAAAACCCCGCAGCGATCGCACTCTCGCGACGAAGGACATTGCGCCCATCAAACACATTGCGCGCGCGCATGACCGACGCCAAGCGTTCAAAGTCGAGGTTGCGGTACTCGTTCCACTCGGTGCAAAGCACGATGGCGTCGGCGTCCTTGGCCGCGGCGTAGGGATCGCCGGTGTAGGTCATCTTGTCGCCAAAGTACTGCTTGAAGTTCTCCATCCCCTCGGGGTCGGTTCCCACCACACTCGCGCCATGCTCCAGAAGCTGGCGGGCAATGACTTCGGCCGGCGCTTCGCGAACATCGTCGGTTTGAGGTTTGAAACTCAGGCCAAAGATGGCTACGCGCTTACCCGACAAGTCCTCGCCAAGGCGGGTACGCACACGGTCGGCGAGGAGTTCCTTTTGTTCGTCATTGACGGCTTCAGCCGCTGTAGCCAGGCGCATGGTGAGGCCAACCGCGCGCCCCACATGAATCAACCCTTGCGTGTCTTTGGGAAAACAGGAACCGCCATAGCCACAACCAGCATTGAGAAACGCGTCACCAATGCGCTCATCCGATCCCACGCCGCGCTTGACATCATCTACGTCGGCACCCACGGCATCACACAGCCTTGCGATTTCGTTCATGAATGAGATGCGCGTTGCAAGCATGGCATTGGACGCATATTTCGTAAGTTCTGCGGCCGCATTCGACATACGAAAAATCGGACCCCCGTTTTGGGTAAACGGTCGGTATAGCGCCTCCATTACATCGAATGCCTTGTGCGAGTCGGTGCCAATCACAATGCGATTCGGCCGCAAGAAATCATCGAGCGCGGCACCTTCGCGCAAGAACTCGGGATTGCTCACGACATCCACGTTCACATCGGGGAAACTTGCTAACTTCTCGCGCACGCGCTTGGCAGTACCCACCGGCACGGTGCTCTTGAGCACAACCACCGTGTAATCGCGAAGATGAGGAATGACGTCGGCAATGCAACGATCAAGCGCGCGCAAGTCGGGTTGACCACCTTCACCCTCGGGCGTTCCCACGGCGATCACGACAACATCCGACGCGGATACAGCATCCGCGTGTGAGGTCATGAACTGAATACGTTTCTCACGCTGGGCGCGTCGCAGAACGCTCGCCAAGCCCTCCTCATAAAACGGAACCTGCCCAGCTTGCAGCGACGCAATCTGCGCCTCATTGACATCCACGCACGCGACATCGTGGCCCGCGTCGGCAAAGCAAACGCCCGCCACCAAACCGACGTAACCCGTTCCAATGACCGCCACGTGCATGCAGGACTCCTCGACCGCAGGCGTCATGCTAGCCCGCCCCGTTTGGCCCCCCCGCCCGATTCCCCTCACCAACTCCCCCGCACACCCCGCCTGCTTTCTCTCCACCCCGAGACCCCAAAACTTCTGCCCCTTCCACCCCCCCGCCCCCTAAAATCCGCCCCCACCCCCGGGGGTGTAGCTCAGTTGGTTTAGAGCGCCGGCCTGTCAAGCCGGAGGTCGCGGGTTCGAGTCCCGTCACTCCCGCCATTACCCATTCATTCGCCACTGCGTCGCTCGGCCACCACGCTGCTTTCCCCGCGACCGGGTGGGGGGATAGGCCGGAACGTAAGTGGAGGCCGTAAGGGGGGGTAGTCACTACCCCCCTTGAAAATACGGGCGGGTTCTTCCGCGCGCCGCAACCGTATTCATCTCATAAGCAACGCTTCCTCCATTCTCCCAACTACCTCGCGCGGGTTCGAATCCCGCCACTCCCGCTACACTTCATTGTGTGTGGCTGCCCCAAGTTGCTCCATGCCGAACACTTCGGGCGGACGACTTCAGTCTGACGGCAATCCTTTACTTTCGGCAGCATGTCGCAACGACGGGCAAGGGCCGAGCAGGGGAATAGCCTAAAATCGGGGATGGTCACCAGCATCGTGCCGATCACGACTGCCCCCCGGCACTCTTCCCCCATCCCGCCATAGACTTGCCACCCTCTATTGTAGGAGCCTGAAATGTGGGCGACAGAGCTTTCACACCTTGAGTTCTGGGTAGGGAACGCTCTGCAGGCGGCCCACTACTACCGGCACGTCTTTGGGTTCGACATCGTCGCGCGAGCTAGTGACAAGATTCGCCGCCAAGGCAGGGAGTCGTTCTTGATTCGGCAAGGCAGAGTAGCGCTTCTGTTGACCTCCGCGACGAGCACGACCGGCGCGGTACATCAGTACGTCTCTCGACACGGAGACTCTGTGCGAGAAATCGCTTTCCGTACCGAAGACATCGAGAAGTGGGTGCAACACGCGAACAGCACTCGGGACGCTTCAGGGCTAACGACAGGCTGCAAATGCGCCTCTGTCGCAGCGTTTGGAGAAACTCGGATCTCGTTCTCGGAAAGGAGCCTCTCGGACTCTATCCCCGAGGACTTTGATCACTTCGACGGCCCAGGCGAGTCAGTCGGTATCACGGGGGTCGATCATGTAGTCGTGAACGTCGAGGACGGCCGACTTGCTCCTTCACAACGCTGGTGCGAGGAAGTTCTCGGCTCCGAGCCGATCCAATTTTTTGAAAGAGACGCGGTCTCAACTGAAAAGAGTGGACTGAGGAGCGTCGTATTGGCGACCACATCCGATCTAAAGGTCAACATCAACGAGCCTACCCCTGGAGTGTATCGAAGTCACATTCAAGAGTATCTCGATAGCCACGGCGGCCCGGGGGTTCAGCACATCGCGCTGGCAACTGGGGACGCAATAAGCACGGTTTCAGATCTAAGGAGCCGCGGTGTCACGTTTCACCGGCCAAGTAAGGCCTACTACGCGGAGTTGTGGGCGGAGCCCGTCCCGTCCCTCGGTCAGTCCCGTGCCGAGATTGAGCGGGCAGGTGTGCTCCTTGACTACGATGTGGACGGCTATCTGATCCAGCAGTTTTCCGAGCACGTGCAGCCGCGCCCCACCGTCTTCTTCGAGATCATCGAGCGAGTCGGGAGTCGCGGCTTTGGCGAGCGAACATTCAGGACGCACTTCAAGGAGATGGAAGATGCCGCACTTAGGAGAGGCTATGAGTGAACTGAGCACCGGGGAAGCGAAGGACGCTCGATGAGTTCGTACAAGGCGTCTGCATTCATAAAGACAGGCACGATTCTGCGCTATCTCATCGAAACCCGCAAGGGTGCCGCCGTCGGCAAGGCCTGGCCAGATAGCGGGCAAAGCGCGGATGCGTTCGTCAACTCGAGAGGGGAAAAGATCCAAGAGAGCGCCAACGTGCTGCACGCGATGTACGCGCTTGAGGAGCTTCTGAAGGAGATTGGGTTCGCTGACATACGGCCAAACGACTGGAAGTTCTTCAAGAGGACGCTGATACCGGCCGCGGATGCCCTGATGCGGGCAGACAAAGGGCGAGGGCGCCTGACGGATGACCTAGCCAAGCGGATCAATGCAAATGCGCGCGAGCTTCGAAAGGGCGTGCTGGCGAGGGCCGACAAGATCACTCTTCGCGACGGTGACGGCGGCTGGCCGACAGAGTGGGACTCCGACCTGATCTGGCCGGTTCCTTGGTGGCTCGTGCTGGCCTTCTTGGGCGCTTTCTCTCTCGGCCTGTTCGTCGCCAGAACGAAGTTATATGACAAGGCTAAGGATCTGCTTTCACCAGCAGAGTCCCAGGTTGCACCTTCAGACGAGGAGTAGGCCTCAGGGCAGGCTACCGATCACTTTCAAGTAATTGAGCGAACCTTAGAGCCACACACTGGCGGACTAGGTCTGCGGCCACCCGACCCCTCTACGCTGACATGTCTGCAGTCAGATGACTTCAGGATACGGATACCGAGCGGATACCGAGCGGATACCGAGCCGCGTATCTTCCCACCAGCTACGTGACCAATGTCCTACCGCACGACCAGTGACTTGGACTACGAATCATGTCCGTGCAAGACCGCGCCGCCTTCATGCGTACGGCCGACCTGCGGCGACAGCTAAGAGGTCAGGAGTTTGCACTACGTAGCCGGAGTAGTTCGGAATAGCTTCTGGTGGAGCGATTGCATTTGCTCGCGCATTTTGACACGCAACGCGCCCCATGTTTACGCGCATAGAGCCGTGCAAATCAAAGGCATCTGCCTGCCTGAGTCGGACATTGTGAACTTGATGGGAAAATACACGGCTCGGTATCTCTCACTCGTCGCGGTGACATCACGCTCTGGCTCAGTGAAGAAGCTCGGAAGGCGAGCGCGGAAGAAGAAGAGCGGGTATCACAAACAGGCCAGAGCAGAGAATGCGGTCTTCCGATACAAGACTATCCTCGGCGGGAAACTCAGGTCGCGCAGTAAAAGCGGCCGACGCGTTGAAGCGCGTCTCGCTTGCAGCATTCTCAATCGCATGACGGCACTTGGGCGGCCTGCGTCATACGCGATTTGAGCCTGAATTCCGGACATTGAGAACAATCGTCGGCAACTCGATTCATGCACCAACGCCTACAGCGGATTTCGATTCATGCACCAACGAGGGCTTGCGCCCAACTACGTATGATTCACTTGGACGTCGCCAGCCGAAGGTGGCTCAATGGCCCCAGGCGGCAATACCGCGGGATTGCACGCCGTAACCGAGTGTGTAAAACACGACCAACTGTCCGATTCAGGCGGAAGCGCAGGACTGTTGCCGATTCGTGGCGCGATCAACACGGCATAGTCAATCATCTCCTTGACGTGCCATTTCTGCTCCTGAATGAGTCCGCCGACGGCTCCCGCTTCGATTCTGCCAACCACTTCCATGTTGCCGGCCTTCATGATCGTAAATTCACCCATTGCGAGCAATGGCATAGCAATTTCTCCTTGGCTCATGCGAGTATCCTCCGCAACGCCGCCTCAGCTTCGCCCAATGACAGGACTTCTCTTCGCATCGACAAATCGAACGAAGAATGTGCTTTGATGGCATCTAGTGCACGCTCATACATTGTTGATGCTTGCGTCCCCGACAACGCGAGCAAGGCTGCTGACTGTACGTCCAACAACCACATAGGTCCTACGAATGCGCCAGTGCCTGCCAAAATGTCATGTACGTCGTACGGTGAAAACCCCACGACACACGCAAGAGCACCTGCTAACGCCGACGCGCGAGCTTGTCCAAGAAACGCCCAGATGCTCTGCGCGTCACTTGAGAGTTGAAGGCAAGCCTCCCGCTCACCCCCTCTCCACGCCACGGCCGCTTCCACAAGGAAGATCATTGCAGCTTGATTGACACGACCAAGTGTCTTTGTTGCGGACACCAACCCTGTATCAACCTTCAAGTTCTCCATCATTCTATAGCCGGATGCTCGGTAAATGTACTCGGCTCGAGCTTGCCGAAACACGTGCCCCGCAAGCTTCGCTTCGCGTAGCGCAAGCGTTGAAACGTGTCGCGCTCGCTCATGTTCACCTGCATCTAACCTCGCGTCGGCTTCATTAAGCAGACATGAAAGTCTAGCACTGGGCGTGAGCGCGAACTCCGCCGCTCGTTCGTGAAAGACAGCGGCCTCTCGTGGCCGTCCTTGTCGATATTCGTACCAGCCTCGTCCCTCCTGATACTTACATTGCCCTCCTCGCACCGAATCGGCCACACGCTCACACGCACTGAGCACGTATTCTTGTTGTTTGAGTGGCAAACTCCATGCGGCCATCAACAAGATCGACATCCAAGGCAATTGAAGTACTGGATCTTCGGGAAGAGTATCGGGATCAACCAACGCACAAGCATGATGCCCTCGCGCTTGAAGTGCGAGCTTAGCCGAGCGACACATGCGGTAGAGATACTCCAACTCTCGACCCCCTGCGGCTCCAGATTCCAACTCGGCCAAGACGGGTTCAAATCGATTGCTAGAGGTTTCCGCAAGCGCACAAAGAAAGAGGCGCCGTAGCGACTCGTAGCGACTCGTAGCATCAGCCCCCCGCCTTGACCGCACGAGGGCCAACGCGAGGTCCATTGCCTCTCGTGTTCTACCTTGGACTATTGCATCATCGACATCCTCCGGATCCGGCTCGGCCGATGACACGGGGGAGCAGACCGGCTCCCTCGCTCGAATCACTTGATTCACTGACGGTAGCACCTCGACAAATTCTCCACGATTGCATAGCCAACCTGAGAGCTTCCAAATGGTCATCTCCGCAACGACCGCTCGTGGATTGCCACGAGTGCTCCTGTACAGAAGCGTCGATGCTCGCTTTCGATGAGAAGTCCAACGATCATTCCCAGACAGCGAGTCATGAATGTCAAGTCTGCTCATTGCCTTGAGCGAAACCGACGCACTACACTTAAGAGGCGTGCGCGAGGCGTACAAAAGGAGCGAGTGAGGGAGAGATTCGCGTAGCGCCGACAGCGCCTGCGGAGGGACGCATTCCGCGTCATCAATCACAACTACATCACTGCACCCAATCCGTGGTGGTACGATCGAACGTCCAGACGAACAGTCGAGAACGTTGCCCGTTAGCTCTACACAGGTTCGACCGCAAGATCGAAGCTCACGGACGAGTCTCTGGAGTAGCCGCGACTTTCCGACACCGGATGGGCCAAGAACTTCCACATCACCACAGCTATTCAGTATCTTGAGTGCCGCATCATGCGCGCTGTCCGCACTTGCATGGTGGAGACAGAATGCGGAGGACGCTTCCATTGTAGGTAACAACTGAGCTATGACATCGCGTGCGGAATTTGGTCTATTTCTTGGATCACCAGCCATGAGGTCCATTAACAACTCGCGCCCAGCTCGCGGGGTGTCCTTGTACTTGTTCGGAGCGAGATGAGGTGCCCCGGACTCTCGACGAGAAAGGAGTCCATCAAGTTCGACGGGGCGGTGCGGAATTTCTCCCGTAAGCGCTTCATAGAGCATCACGCCGATTGAATAGAGATCTGAAGACACTGAGGGAGGATCTCCCCTTAATCGCTCAGGAGACATGTACGCGATGGTACCGGCGCACTCCAGGATAGTGCCGGAAGCCGCACAAACACCTTCGCCCGTGACGAGACCAAAATCGATCAACCGAACGTCATCGCCATCAACCAATACATTCGATGGCTTGATGTCTCCATGCGCAATCCCACACGCATGCATATGGGAAACCGCGCAGAGTACGCGGAGGATTAGGTAGGACGCCCTGTCCCAGTTGCATCGCCCCTTGAAAGCAGGAAACGGCTGCCCGTCCACGTAGTCAGTCACAATGCAGGGATACCCCAATGCGTCGCAGAGATCCCTGTGGCTTACAATGAGTGCCGAATGTACGCGTCGCAACGCCGATGACTCGCGTCGAGCCGCCCATTGCGCGGGGTCATCAAGCCCCGTGAGAATTTTTAGCGCGACAAGTTCTCCACTCAACGTGTCGTAGCTCTTGAACACATCACCAAACGCGCCTGATCCGAGATGCCTCTTGACCTGATACCGCTCGTCAATTGTCAGACCAAGAAAAGTCGAAGGACTGGGGCGATCGTCGCGTACTAGAATTGCGGTCTTCGATCGAAGACCTGAATGCGCGGTCGGCCTCATGAAATCATCAAGAGACACGGCATGCTTGATCAATCGCAACGCGCGCGCTAGAAGCTCGGGCGCGTGAGAGAGACAGTTCGACAAGAACGCTTCTCGATGCGGAGGTTCAAGCTCAAGCGCATCGACAACAGCCTCTTCAAGTAGATTGTCAGTGGAGCTACTCACTCAAGCGAGTCCTTGATTCTCAACTTTGCAAATTTGATCTTTCGATAGACACTTCGCTTGCTGATTCCCACCAACGGTCCGATCGCCTCAGGGTCGAGCCCCAACCAATAGTGCAATCGAATCATGCTACACATTTGTGGATCATCCTGCGCGAGAGCGCGAAGCGCCGTGCCAAGCCGGTCGAGGGAACCGGAAGACTTCTCAAGTTTGTCTATGTGCTCATCCAACAATCCTAGCTCAGCCACGTCGGCCAGTCGTTCTCCTGAAGTCCTCTCACGGCCCCTTCGCGCGGCCCTGGCTCTAGCGCGATCAATCAACATTCGTTCCATTGCGAGGGCTGCCCAATTCATAAAATGTTTGCGACTGCTCCATGGCGAGTCCCTTCGAATGACTCGAGCGTACAACTCGTGCACGAGATCCGTCGGCTCCAAAGACGAGTCCCTCCCCTTTCGAAGCCGGACGGCGGAGGCCATGGCCCTGAGGCGTGAGTAGAGAGCACGAAAGACCTCGTCTTCTGCGCCCGAGACTCCCTCTTGCATACCGTGAAGGAGTTCGGTGATCGATGAATCGGAATATGTAGTCACTGCTAGCGAACCTCCACGCTGAGACACTTACGATACGGAGTGAGGCGCCGTCTGTGACAGAATTGGATGACATTACGGAGTATATCGAGGCCCCTCCTCTCCCCACTGGGTGCTTGAGACGCCTCAAAATCGTCTTGGCACTCAATTTCGTGCGCGCCGTAGTCATTGATGTGAGGCGAACAATCGCCTCGTGCCGCGCTCAATCCCTTTGAGCTTGAGCGGCTTTACGAACACGATGCACGAGTACGTGCTGAATTGGAGACACATGGGCTGGTTATCGAAAGTCAAACGCATTGCCAAGCGGCACACCAAGAAGGCGTACGATGCTGGAAAGCGAACTGTAAGGAAACATGGGCACAAGATCCTCAAGAAGGCGGTAGTCGCCGGAACAACCGCTGCTGCAGGGGTCTTTGGTGGCCCCGTAGCGGGAGCTGCGGCAGGAAAAGTAGCAAAGGAGATTGTTTGATGACGACACTTACGAATGAAGAAGCAGACACGATCATGAGCGAAATCGGGATGCGGCGCGCAAATGAAATCACGGGCCGACTGATCGATGACGACAAGATTGACGACGACCTTGCGGCCGCGTTGGTTGATGCCACGCAAGACCAACGTCTAGAAGTAGCAGATATCATGCTCGACATTCTCGGCCTCAATGCGATCTTCTCAAGCGCGATCAAGAGCGGTGACTCGCTGGATCCAGATGAAGTGGACGAACTCCGGCAGTACGTCGGGGAACTCGAACGCGACTCGTCTGATATCATTGCGGCTCTAGTGAGTTCTTAGTTCGTGAAGTCTCACAACTAAGAGACGCTCACATCATGAGCGTCTTCGCCTACAGCGCGCGGGTCGCGTGTCGCGGACTCCTTGATGCGACACGCGCCCCATTCCGTGGGCTCCTATTCCGCGCGGATTCTTCGTTCAGTTCCATCTGAATTACGCGCCTTGTACTGTGCCCCTCCTACTGGGCCCAAGCGGACGCCTAGGATTAAGTCAAAGACTTAACAATCGCCCAATTGGGTACACGCCACCTGATTCGTAGGAAGACTATGACCAATCTAAGATCCGGTAGCCAAGGACGAGATGTGCGGCGCTTGCAGGAGCGGCTTGTGCAAGCAGAACTCCTGAATGGAGAAGTAGACGGAGTGTTCGGCGCAGCGACTGAATCCGCCGTACGGTCATTCCAGATGCAAAACGGCCTGACCGTCGACGGAACTGTAGGACCAAAAACAACGGCGTGGCTCGATGTTGTCGTTTCGGAATCGACAGTACTTGAAGAGGACAATCGGTTGCTGGCGAAACTAAGAGAGGTAGTGACGACCACCGCGCCGAGGCCAGCTCCTGCGCCCGTTGCAAGGGGTGATGCTCCGATGATCGGTCTAGAAAGCCGTGCTGCTGCGGTTGTTCTCGCGGCAACTTCTGAGTGGAATCAGATCGTGCATGAGCCGAAGGGAAATGGGTGGGAACGTATCGACGAGTACATTCGTGGACCAGAGGGAATCGATTGGGGCTGGGAGAGTAGATATGTTGCAAACAGGCAATTTAAGTGGTGCGGCGCATTCGCTGCTTTCTGCTTTCACGCAGCAGGACTCAAACACGAGATTCGCAAGCGCGTCATGCCTTCCACGTATCGCATTCACAAGTGGGCGGCCGGTAGCACACGCATGATTCCACACCGAGACGTGTTGCCGGGCGACATCGTGCTAGTCGGGCCAAATCAGGGCAAGATTTGGGGCAACCACATCACGATATGCAAATCCGTTGAATTGGCCACGGAATCCATCACCACGCTTGAGGGCAACGCAAAGGGCATGGGACCGGACGGTGCGTTCTACGAAGGAGTCATTTCGCGTGCGAGGCCCTTTGAGACTCCGAGCCTTCCTTCTCGCAAGTACCGAATCAAGCACGTTGTGCGTCCTCTCCCCAGCGACTATGTGTAGTTATGCATCGGGGGATATATACGAACTAGATATGTTCACCGAAACGAGTACGACCCGAACTTGAATCGCAATCAAGCGTTCCAGAAATGCGAGCGCTGGAGATTCCAGCGATTGCCTTGCCGTGATGCGGCCCCCGAAAGGGCCAACGCGTCGACTCCAAATGATTTCGTCGTAAGGTGGGTCTCAAGTAGCACCCACTTTGGACGCCATAGAACTGTCCTCGGATCATGGAGAATGATTGGTATGTCTCGAGCAGCGACACGCCTAGTCTTGGCTCTTGCTTCCGATTGCGGCGAGGAGAATCGGGTCGAATTGGACCTGCCCCCTACCCAATGCCTCCACTCATTTTCGAAGAACCACTCTCAGCTGTCCGTTCCATACTTGTGATTCCGTTTCCTCAGGCGCACAGATGGAGGTCGATCTCAAGGAGCGGAACGGGATCGTGACTCCGAGTACAGGCCGCCGGGTGGGAACAACACCGTGCAGGGTCTAGTTGGAGGCATCGGACGTTGTACGGAGGATCGGCATTACGGTCATGTTGGCAATGCCGCACCACTTCAACTTCAATGCGGGCATCAGCGACGAGTTGAAGAAGTTCAACGCGGGAGGTGAGTACAAATTGTCACAGCGCCCCATCAACGTGAACCGAATCGAATAGTAGGCTGAACCGCAAGGCTCGAGATTCAAGCATGCTGATCAGCCAAGTCTGCTGCATGTTTCGTTCGAACACTCGTACGCCTGGATCGCTGAGAGAATCGCACCACCCTCATAGTGTATTGCAACGAGATGCAGTGACGTGGAACGGCAACAGCCGATTCACGACATAGACGTGCTTCCCCGAAACCGCAACCTGCATCAAGTTCGACACTTGCG
This sequence comes from Planctomycetota bacterium, assembly GCA_965222115.1. GTDB lineage: Bacteria > Planctomycetota > PLA2 > PLA2 > JAEUHO01 > CBDCTJ01. The sequence continues at coordinate 137,515 of CBDCTJ010000007.1, forward strand.
GCTTGCCCACACCGGCCTGCCAAACCGGAGGTCGCAAGTTTGAGCATGTTCTGAGCTTGTCGAATGGGTTTCGTCACTCCCGTCATTCCCCCTCCGATAGCAACTGCGTCGCCCGGCCACCACGCTACCTCCCCGCGACCGGGTGAGAGGATAGGCCGAAATGTTATTGGAGGCGGTAAGGGAGTGGGTCAACATGGATCGTTGGTTCGATCTAAACTTGGGGTCGCGCTGCGCGAGGGGCGCAAAATCGTCGCGATTCGACGGCCGTTGACCTTGGCTGCGCAACACAAGGTGATTTACGACGCAGGCATGTCCATCCCGCCCCAGCAGTTGGCTGTTCCGATGTCGGCGTTGCCAGCGGCCTTGGCGTGCAGAAAGAGTTGCATGCGGTAGGCCACCAACGAGCCATACGCCAACATGAGTATTCCGCTCGCGAGGCTCGCGGATTGGCCCCACGGCAGATCCACTTCGCGTTCCGACAGATCCTTGTCGGTGAACTCCGAAAACACCGCTCTGAGAGCATCTGCTTGGCGCTTCATTGCCGCCGGGAACTCCTCTGAAGTAAGCGAGTCGGCGTCCTTAGCCATTTCGTTATAGGCCTCGAACGACCCTTCAGCCAAGCCGCGCGTGGCGCCAACGCCCACATAAGAAAGATAGCGCATCAACTCAATCGTGCTTCGCTGGGCCGGCGTAAACCGAAAGTCGAGCCCCTCGGCGGGAACCTTGCTATGTAGGTGGACTACGATTTGGCATTCTCGCAGCATCATGTCCAAGAGTTCTTGCTTGCTGATCATGGCGAATCCTCACGATGTGGTTCAAACGGACGAGTGTCGATGCGTCCGACGTCCAGTTCGGCCCGCGAAGACGTTCACGTGATTCGTAGGGTACGAGAATAACAAGTATACGTCACAAGCGTACGTAAGGAGCGCACGGGTGGATTTCTTGCGAGCGCGACGAGGAGCCGTTTGTTCATCGCTTCATGAGTTCGACGGAGAATGGCACGCGCGAGCGAAGAACATTCCAGCGTACGGGCTTGATGGAGGCGCGTCTCGCCAATTGACAACGTATAGCGATGACAATGTATAGCGATGGCAGCGTGGTAGCTCACCATCGCGGTTCAGCGCTACTGCATGTGTACGGGCGGCCCTTGACTCCACCCAGGCGCAAACAGGTTAGAAGCAATGATGGCCTGCGCCGCGCGAAACGCCGCCTCGTCTAAACAACTTTGCTCGCCCGTAATGGCGAATCCATCGTGATGCATCTCGCCGAGGCCCACGGCGACTTCATGCGTGTCGATGGGCGGGCGCAATGGATCCCAGGGCAAGCCTTCAAAAATGCGCACACGCAATACACAACCAGTAGTAGGCGACCATTCAATCTCGTACGTAATGAAATAGCGAATGAGGCTTATGTCTTCTCCGTTTGAAAGATAGGCATTCCAATCGATCATAAAAGGGGAGTCGCGCGGTGTAGTTGCAGGGCCTCTCAACTCTTCACGTAGCGCGGACGTCGGCAGTGTTTCGTCGCTTGCGTTGAGCCTCCGATGGCTTAGGTAGGCGTCGATCGGAACAATGGCAATGGCGTTGTAATCACGTCCAATGAAGTCGAAACCCGAGCCTTGCCCGCCACTGCTTCCACCGCAACCACTCAGCGAAGCGATCGCAAGAATACAGAGGAGTCGGTGCATGGGTATCTCCGAGCGGCATGATAGCACCATGCGTTACGGCGCCACAACCAGAGTCTCCTCAATGACGACCCGGAACGCTTCCCCGTCCAACTGTTTGATCATGAACTCGGTGCAGCCAGCATTATGCAGCGTTCACGTTCCCTGGCCATGGCATGCGCCGTAAGTGCGACAAGCGGGATCTTCACGCCTTTCGCAGGCACTCATCGATCTCAGTGCCGAGCGTGGGCCAGGCACCCATGACATGGCATCAACATTCGGAGTAATCGGGTAGGCAACGCAATCCGAGCGACGAGAATTTCTTCCCGTTTCATTGATGCAAAGTGAGAGACTCTGCTGATCCGGTTGTGAGGCGTTGCGAACTCGAAATGACGCTACTTTGCCTGAAGCTGAATCACAACCTCTGCAGGCTCTCCGCTAAGGAGTCGAACGTCTTGAGGTGGAATCGTCTCGTAGCCAGGGATAGGCCCTAGCACGAGCCTATAGTTGCCCGGCTTAGCCATCGTTATCCCAAGGGAACTATCCCCGTAGTAGATCTCGCGAAGTTGCTCAACCGTAGTGCCATTTCGCTGGAGCTCCGCACGCCAATGCATGTTCCAGGGAATGTTCGTCGTGCCTTGCATCAGACGCACGCGGAGCGTCGCGGTAGGCCTCACTTCGAGCGTCGTTTCGACTCGTGACTCATGTAGGGAGATTCGCTCGGGACCACCAAAATGGGTGTATCCCAACGATCGAATCTCGTAGTCGCCAAAGGGTACGCGAACTCTGAACGGCTGCGTAGGCGCCTTGCGTTGAATCGCCTTCCACCCCCTACCACTGTCGATCGCCCGAAACCCCAACGTCGAAATGGGAGCGTCTTCGTCGCCCGAGGTATGAACATCGAGCGTTGCAGGGGGAGGAATCGCAATGCGAATGAACGAATCGGTTGGCGCACTCATGTCAATACTCGTGGCGTACCCGAAGTGAGGGAAGCTCAACCCATAAGGCCCTCTAGGTAGCGAACCTGCATTGAACTTAATGACGCGAGGCTCATCGGGATCTGAAGTGAGCCCCTTACCTAGAGACAGGGACCGGAGAACGTGAGGCCGCCCCATCCCCGGTGCAGGGGTTGTACCGTCCAATCGAGATAATGACCGTGAATCAGAGTTGGTCAATCGATAAGGGAAGTGTGGCGTCACATGCATCACGATGTGATCAATGGACCAATCTTGGGGAACCACCAATTCGCCTGCAACGATGGCGTGCTCGCGTTTCCCAGGAGGTGAATATCTCACTTGAACATCGGTCGATTCACCAGGCGCTATGAGAAATCGAGCTTCACCGATATTGACGGAACCGCCGATGTCCCCCGTTAGATGTAAGCGTGCCAAAAACGAACCCGGAGTCAAGCCTTCGATGTTCACCGTGCCCGAAGACGAAATGGTCCGCCTCGCTGTCACGTGTCGTGTAGATTCCGGTGGACCATAGAGGTAGAGCGTGGCAGGCCATGGGAGCGTATCGCCAACGAGCTCAATCGACACCGTACCTGCGCGATGCAGTTCGACCGTTTGCTGATGCCCGTCAAAGACCTTTATCTGAACGTTGCTCCACGCGTAGCCCGGGGCGCCTACGCGGTAGTCAACCTCTTCCATACCAACTTCGAGGGTGGTGATTCGGTGCTCAATAGGATTCATAACGAGGTCCCCCAGTTTGGCTCCAGCGCGAGGCGTTCGCTCGTTGACTTCGTCGTTTGACTGACCAGTCAGACTAATCATGTGGACTTCGGGGATCAACAACCCCGTCTCGGCGTCCACAACACGAAGCCTCAGATTGGGCACAAGGCGCGCATGGATATCGACTTGATGACTGCCATGTAGCTCCAAGACTTCATCGGGCGACATGATCTGAGCAAGCGCCGATCCAACCTCGATGTACGAAAACATGAGCTGTGAGTGAGACTTACGGACATCGCACGTATAGCGTCCTTGATCGATCTTCGCTGTAATGAGTTCTTCGGTGTTTCCGCCCATGGACACCAAATGGAGTTTCCCTAAGTCGGATGAAACGGAGTCACCCCGCATGTCCACCACAGACACGACGCCCTGCACGCGCGAAACCGCTGCTCGCGGCTTGACGTGAGTGGCGATGTCATGCGCAGGCCCGGACGCTCCCTCGTCGGCTTCCTTCCCCGACTTGGTTGGCCTCACGCCAACGAGCACGACGGGAGACGATGTAACCTCACTTGCGATTGCGGGCAATGTCACGGCATCTTGCTCGGAACGTGCCATGACAACATCCTGGCTCTTCGGTTGCAACACGCGATGAACAGCCCACCCTGCTGCCAATAGCGAAACTAGAGCCGTGGCCACGATCACGACCGGAGAGATCGAAAGAGCCACTCCTGGTGTGCCTCGAGCAATACCATTCATCGACACGAATGCCAGAGGCCACGCGCGTCCTTCGCGATCTTCCAACTCTCGTCGAAGATCGGCCATGGCACGCTTCAAGCGAGTCTTGATGGTCTCAACGGGTGCGTTCAATCGTGCGGCAATATGGCGTGGCGCAAGATCCTCGAAAAATCGAAGTTCAATCACCTCGCGCTTGGCGGGCGACAGCTTGCAAATCGCCGAGACGACGGACTGGGCTTGTTCGATTCGTTCCATACGCAAGTCGGGCTGCTCTTCCACCGCACCGATACGACTCGACTTCTCACGTGCGCTTCGCCTTGCATCAGATCGCCACGACTTACGCACAACGTTGCGCATGACTTGCGAGAGCCAGGCACGCGTGGTGGAACCCCGGCGAGGCGGCGACTTGAGTGCTACGAGCAGTGTCTCTTGGAGCGCGTCATCCGCGGCCGCCGCGTCGTGAACCAATGCACGGGCAAGACGTTTCAACGGCTCGATATGCTTGACGATCTCTGCGGGTGTAGTGAGGGGTGGCATTACCTACTGTATCCCACGGCGGTACATTCGGGTTCAGAGTGCCTTTCGTCTGATTACTTGGACAAACGCATTCGCTCAATTATCGGTGCAACCAGTATCCCGGTCGTCGTTTGGAATGTGCGATTACCAAAACGTGTACCTGCGTTGGGTTTTCAATGACGAAGACTTGAAAAGGAAACCGCACTTTCTGCCTCGGGCGCAACCGAAACTCGCCGAGTCACTGTGACTAAAGCATCGCTAGAACTAGCGGCATCGAGTTTCCGACAAGACTCCCATGAGGCAAGATCGGATGCAGAGAGCCGCAGGGACGCGTTTCGGCAACAGCCGATTTGTGACATGAATGCCTCACCAGTAATCCATAAGCATCGTTGGTGTCGCCACTTAAGACCCACCCCCACCCGCATGTCGAGTGGGTCCCGTTACTCTGGGGCTGTCCAATAATTCTCATTTTGATTGAAATGAATTGGCGCCGAGTGGTTAGGTGGAGGTGATGGGACGCATATCAACCAGCATGTGGTCCGCTTGGCTATCTACGCGTGACAATAGTGTGTTCGAGGGGCTCGTACGACCCGAGTTGCCAGCGCTCTACGACGCCGCACGTAGGACCGGGCTTGGTTCGCACGACGCGGAAGACATCGTGCAGGAAGCCCTGAGTGAGTTGGCGCGGGATCATAGCCAACGACCGGGCCAAGTCGGCGTGGGCGCATGGTTGATGCGTTCGGTGCGCCTGAAGGCGCTGGGGCGAATTCGTTCGAAGCGGCGTCGGCGAAGGCATGAAAGGCGAAAGCCCGAGCGTGCCGCAGAACGCCAAGGCGATCGACTCGAGTTTCACGATGAGATTGAGCAAGCGTTGGAGAAGCTAGGTGCGGCGGACCGGCAAGTTCTGCTGTTCCGATTTCTGTATGACCTCGACTACCGTGAGATTAGCTACGTCTTAGGCGTCTCGGAAAACGCGTGCCGCATTCGCGTTCACCGCGCGTCCACACGAATGCGAGAGCATGTAGGTGCCCGCGCGCCAACGATGCTCGCGCTGATGCCGTTGTGTGATTTGCCCAACACTGCCAGCGTGCTCGCGACGGCAACCAAAGCAGCAGGAACTGCAGGCGGCGCATGGGCCGCGTGGACCGGAGGCGTTCTCATGGGTACGGGACTGAAAATGGCAAGCTCCGCGGCGATCGCCGCGGCCCTCACTGCAGGCGTGGTGTTGACAACAATGGATCAAGAGCAACCCGCTCTGGATCCCAACAGCGAACCAGTCATCGTGGCTGAGTCGACAACGGAAACGGCAGAACCTAGCCTCACGGTTCGCGAACGTCAGGCGTTCGAAACGCTTAACCCGACGGAAGAGGAAATCGCTTGGCTAAAAGCTCGACTGAAAGAGGAACGTAATCGCCGAGCACAGGCGCACGTGCAACCGAGCGACTCGGGCATTGACATATTGCGACGCGCTATCGATCACGGTATGGATCCATGGCAGCTCATGGCCGACTTCGAGCGGTTTAGCAGCCACGTGCGAACGGGCGAAGGACGGCGAGAGACGTATGTGGCGTCTGGAGAAGAAACGACCAAAGTAAGTCTTGCCAAGGCCCTGAAGGAAGGCGTGTGCGTGATCGAGTTCGGGCCTGGCATTTTTGACGTGACAGGGCTGCATTACCTCAGTAGGACGAAACCGATCCATAGTCTGGAGTTCATCGGCGCAGGAATGAACAAGACAACGCTCAACATGGCGCGTCACGAAGAGTTGCTCGTTACCGAGGAACTCAGCAACTTGCGATTCCGCGATTTGACACTGGACTACGGCACAGAATGTGAATTGCTGGACGTTCGGGATGCAACGGCCGCAATCTTGGAGCGCGTTCGGATTCGAAACTGGGGTACAGGCGCCGGATACAGCGCAGCGATCGGTGTAGCCGGCATGGCGTACCTAGGGTGCACAGACTGTGAATTCGAACACACAGAGGGATGCGGAGGAGGATTCGCTGCAGACTTCCGGGGACCGGGTGTCGCCGTTTTCGAGCGCTGTGTGTTTCGCGACATACGCAGTACCGTACTCGGGGATCAAAACGCCAAAGGGAGCCAGGTGTTATTTAACGGCTGCACGTTTACTGACTCAGCGCTCACGGACAGTCGCATAGGCACGAGAGACGGTACATCCTCGCTTGAGATCCGCGTAAAGAGTTCGAGCGCTACCTATGGCGGTACCGAATGGACTCAGGAATATCGTCGAGAGCGCTGGGGCACACAGTTCGCCGCAGAAATTAGGGACACCACGATTGAGCCCAGTCAGAATTCGTGTACATCCGCGGATCTAGTCGCAGCGTTGCAGCTTCTTGACTTGCCAAGCAATGAAGTTGTGCACCACGTCAGCGTGATGCGGTTTATGGAGGGAGAGATTAGCGCACTCTCCCTTAACGCACACGTGTCCGGCAAGCGACAGACGAAGACGTATACCTGCCTGCTCAAGGACGGCGAGTGGATTGTCCGTGTCAACCCAAGGGGCGGTGGGTATGGATATCATCTAGCCGATGAACACAACCCACAGGAACTGACCACCTTGTTGGCAGCGGTGCCACCGGACTATCAAATTCGTAGCGCAGTCCTGCAAATGGTAGGTACTGCCAAAGAGCCAGTGCCTGGCCTCTATGTAAAAGATGATCACGGATCGAAAACGCTCCCCGTCATCATTCACGCAGAAACCGGCAAAGTTCTCACGCCACGCTAGCAGTTTCGAGGCGTTCCGTGAAATCCCCGAGGACATGACTGCAACTCGCAGATCGCCCTGTTTTCTTTGGGCGAGCAGGCCACGGTGAATGGATGGACTTCACCCTTCGCGATTTACGGGAATGTAGAGCACGGCCGCGAAACGGAGCAGATGTCTATTGCCAAGAAGATGCGAGGACTTCATGCGAGTCTATTTAGGAAGCGGTGAATTCTGTTCCATATAATTCTTCGGTCGAATAATCAATGGGCGGATCACACGCGGAGCAACGTTACCACTCGCCGTTGCCACCTTGACACCCCCAAGACTGACATCGAACGAGTAACTCCCTACAGGCAACGGCCCCAGTATGAGCCCAGGTCTTACTGCCACCACTTTTTCCACACGCTCCGGATAAGTGTCTTCAGGCAAATAGTCACTCGCGGGAATCAAGCCACCGTCGCTTGCTTGCAACGTCATTTGCCCCAGACTCTGATTTGCAACCGTGGTCGGAACCACTACGAGGTATCCTCCGGGGGCCAGATCGAAGTGGAGCGATTCGATCGGGGACTGCAACGATGAACGATGCACGAGCCAGGGACCAACCATTGCGTATGCGTGTGTTCCCTTACGGGCCATAAAGGGAAGCGACTGCTCTTCGAGACGATTCCACTGAGGCCCCAAAGACACGGTTTCGCTCTCTAACACCTCTTCGTCGGTCCCAGCTTCAAGACGCGACACGAACATATGTAGTTCCGCGTCGGCGCCAACCGCACCACCCAGATTGTACGTGAAGGCAAGAGGCTCACGTTGAACATGCGTGGCTATCGACTCTTCATCATCCCTCTCCCAAGTGAAACGACATTCCACATTCGCCACACCGAGTTCGTTAACATCGAATGACGTCGGACTCGTGATCTTCCATGGAGTCGCGACAGACATGACCCACGTACCTAAGGGTAAGTGGGTTCGGATTCGGGAGCGTTTATGATGCCCGATGGCGAATGACACGCGGCGGAAACCACCCTCGATTGATTCGAGCATCACGCACATACGACCTCTGCAATGTTGAAATGAGTCATCATCGACGTGAAAATTTAGCTGTACACGACCCATTGAAACTAAGCGCAAAGCCCTCGTTTCACCGGCTCGAACTGTTTGAGGACTGGCCACGAGTTGCGGCGAGACAATCTCATCTGAAAGAAACACGTCGTCTGAAAGTTGTTTCGCCGTGGGAGTATCCATCTGAATGAAGACGTGAAACTCTGTAGAAGGGGCCACACCGGGAAAGAACACTTTACCTTCTACAAATTGCTGACGATCAAACCCACTTGAACGCTCTTGAGGTCCGGGATAGTCGACTAAGGGCAGATCAGATACCTGCTGAATCGACGCACTCCCACTTCGGGTTTCGACATAGCGAAGCGCGTCCACGCCGATCGGCTCCAGCGTGATCGTTTGAAGCCGTGGAAGATTGAAGTGAACCACCCCTACACCGCCTTCGACCAAACGAACTGACTTGCCGCTGCTGCCTCCTACTCCGTACAAGATGCCCACATACCATTGTCCGGCTGTTGGAAGACTCAGCTCAACGGAACGCTCTCCTGCCCGGACATTCATGGATCTTTGGACAGCGGGCTCGCGGGGCATTGCATCGAGCTCTAGAAGGCTGCTTGTTCCATCTCCGGGCCTAGCGTAGGCCGTTACGCCTCGGAGCGTTTCCGCGTCATCCTGCGTGTCGACGACAACGAGAACCCGCGCGCGCTCCCATGCGTCCTGAACTTCGGCGTTAGGTTCCGCGACGCCGACTTTTGTGACCATGCGATGGATTTCAGGCATTGAGCGTGAAGGCGCCATAGTGCTTGAATTCCCAACCGCTGCTCCTTGAAGTGTGGGCACATGGCCAGGCTCCGAATAGCTCGGAATCTCATCCACACAAACATCGCAGGGATATGGTGCGAGCAGCAAGCCCAACCAGCCTCCTATTACGAGGCCGAACAAAAGCATGGGGAGGCGCGTCATCATGTCCCCACAATAACGCGATCCGCCTCGCACGATCTTAGCTCTGCCTTGGCACTGTCTCTACAGCGTTACACCATTCGCCAGCGTCCACTTGACGCCCAGCAGAGTGACTTCTGAGGGCTACACTCTGAAACTCTGACTAGAGCGCAGTCGGCGACATTAATCCACTTGTGTCGCTCTCTCATTGACAATCGCGTCGTCGATCGCCGCGACATGCCGGATCTCTCGTCTCAACGCTCATGCGCTAGCGCCCGAAGTTGTGCTTAATGGCGCGCTAGTACGGCAAGATGCAATGGCGTGGTACGTCAACAGCCGATTCACGACATGGACGTTTCACCAACGATTCGTAAGCATCGTCGGCGCATGAAGCCATGCGTCGATTCATGCACCAACGCCGCTTCGCGCTGAACCCGATCGAATCTGCGCCGTTAGAAGTAGCTGGAGGGTCATATCATGACGACGCGATGGAACAGAATCTCTGGCTGTGTCTGTCTACTGCTTTTCGTATGCGCGGGCGATCTGATGCGAGCCGCCGCCAAGGAAGAAGCGACTCCGGCCACGATGGCAGAGGCGGTGGACGCATACATCCAGCCCCTCGTGGACACGGGCCTCTTTAGCGGCTCGATCCTTCTCGCGCGGGATGGGAAGGTGCTTGTCCACAGGGCCTTTGGGCATGCCGACATCGATAAGCGCGTGCGCAACTCAACGACGACGCGGCACAAGATCATGTCCACGACGAAATCGATCACCGCGGTGGTGATTATGCGCCTTGTGCAGTCTGGCAAACTCGGCCTCAACGATCTCGTATCAAAGCACCTCGCCGGATGGCCGGCAGGTTGGAACGGGGTCCTGGTGAAGCACTTGCTCGACCACACGTCCGGCCTGCCGAACTTGGAGAATGCATGGGCGATGACTGCGCGACAGGGCAAGAACCGCGGACTCGCACTCTGGAAGCAGATAGCACCTCTGTGGGCGGACCAAAAACTGGTGACTCGCGTCGGTACGCAACATCGCTACTCGAATCTGAACTACGAATTGCTCGGCGCGATCGCGGAAGTCATTTGCAAACTCGACTACGCCGATGTTGTACGCGCACAAATATTTGAGCCCGCCGGCATGAAGGAGTCTGGCTTTGATGATGGAAGTGATTCCCCAGGCCTCGCGCTCGGCTACTTCCGCGGAAAGACGGGCAAACCCGAACCACGTGGCCAGGACATGTCTGTCATATTGGCAGCTGGCGGCATCTACTCGACGACCGGCGACCTCTATCGATTCGATCGCGCGTTAACGGACGACACGCTGCTCACTGCTGCCTCGCGCAAGCGCATGATGACCGCCGCGCCCCACACCTACGGTTACGCCTTGGGCTGGAAGATGTTTCCGGTTCAAGAGCACGCGTGCGCGCGGCATTCGGGTGGTGCCAATGGCTATGTCGCCGATTTGCTGCGGTTCCCCGAAGACAACGCCTGCATCGTCCTATTATCGAATTTCGCGTTCGCACCGAGCCTCCTCATCGCGGATGGACTCGCCGCGTGCCTGTTCGGTCGTGACGGAGACAAGCCGGCACGCGTCAAGCCAAAAGTGCTGGACCGGTATCGGGGAGCCTACCGAGGACCCGAGTCAACAGTCGTCATACGTCGATCCGACGCTTGCCTGGCGATGTATGAACTGAAGGAGGGGCAGGATCGCATCGTTCCGACCTTGCTCCTTGCCCTCGGCGAGGATCGGTTCCGTCGCCAGTCTTGGCCGTCACGGATGCGCTTTGAGATGAAAAAACATGTCCCAACTCGACTGTACATGGCCGGCAATCAGACACTTGAGTTCGCGCCAGTGGAGGCCGCCAAGGTGTGGAAGAAGGCGGTCGGGCGCTACCAAACCAAGGCTGGTATCGACTACCACATCGCATACGCCAAGAACGCCTTCTATATGCGCCAGCCTGATGGGCGGAGCGGCGACCTGGAGATCATTCCAGCAACAGAGGACAGCGCGCTCACGCTCTATGGCGAGGACTTCGCAACCCCGCTCACTCTGAAGCGCGACGTCAAAGGCGTTGTTCGTTCGTTCCATTGGAAGCGCAACGACGGTCGAACAATCGAGTGCATCCGCCAGTAAGTGCACGCGGCGGAATTGTGTAGGCTGCGCCACGCGATGAAGCGAGATTGCAGATTGCGGGGAACTGTGAGCAAGACTCCAAGCCCTGTCTTCCCCCGCCAACTAAGTAACCAAGGTCTTGCCACACAACATGCGGACTGGCCTACGAAGCATGTTCGTAAACGTCCAAGCCGCATTCAAGCGTGCGAGTGACCCACTACGACATTAGAGAGTTTGTGTGCGCGCACGGCGCTGTCCGAACAATGTCTTAGGCGCGTGAGACTGTTGTGGATTCGTCAATAGATCACTTGAGATATTTCGCCGCGGCGTATCCGACATACGCATGTCCGCTACTCATGTATCTGCACTTGCACCACTCCTTGCCCTTCTCCAGCACTTGGACCACATGCCCCTTCGGCATTTTCACCACAACGTTCGAAGCTGAGGATGCACTCTCTCGAAGATTCAAATCGCTCCCTGCCGTATTCACTTTCTTGTTTGGAGTTGGAGCGATCTTCCACAGAGAGACGGACGACGAATCCCGGAGATCCTTCGTTCGCCCATAGAGGGACTTCTCAAGGAAATCAGAAATGAATTTGCCGCGAAACAGCCCCTTCCCGATTTCGGAGAAGTGGTGCATGCTCACCGACTGAGGCGCTGCACCCTTTTCAATGAGAATGAACCCTGTGTGAGAGTTACCGATCTCCCCCTTTTTGGGTAGCCGTCGATCCTTGCCCTTGCCGATGTAGTAGGCACGATTCTTGGCCTTCGCGTTTCTTAGGTCGAAGTAGAACGTTCCGGTGGGAAGAGTTCCTTTCTTAGCGCGACCAATGAAATCGGTAAGTGAGAGACCAGCGATCTCCTCTTGAAGGCCGAAATAGTCGGCAGTGTCGCCACCAAACCACTGATGCGCCCAACGGTAGTCCTTTCCGCCTCGCGTCCCGTCGCCCTTTAGAACGCGAAAGTCGCCCGCCAGAAGAAGTTCGGCAAGTACCGGAGCTGCGAAGGAATTGCACGCGAGACCTTTCTTGTCTCCGGCGAGATTCCCAAACGTGTCAACATACCCACCCCATGTGTACTTGAGCTTCTTTCCGTTCGCCTGCGACTTCCATTTCGCGACGAGCTTATCGATTGACTTTACCAGCTTCTGGCCCGTGGATGGATCCTCCGAGCAAGCCGACAGCGACATGAGTGACGCTGCAAGGACGATCGAAATCGACAGGTGCTTCATCTCAACTCCCAAAGATGTTAGATCTCATGCTGAGCGTATCAGCCCCCATTGGGAGGTCATCGTCGATACGTAGCGGTCGTGGGCAGTGAAACGGCTATAGAGGCGATTTCGATCGGCATTCGTGCCTGCGGACTGACTTGAGCACGGCACGGATTGAGCAATCGCCAAGGAACTCAGCAACTTGCGGTTCCGTGACTTGACGCTGCATCCGTTCTTACCAGCCAAGTCACCAATGCCTCTCTTCGTTGCCCTCTACAACACGCTGAACGACGAAACGCTTGCAGACTGTCGCGGCGAAGCGTCGTGCCCCACTCAATTGCTTGCCGCGCGTCGGACCCGTCACTAGACTCCCGCCCTCGTAAGGTCGCACCCGCATCCGAGCATCCCCTTGAATAGACCCTCGCCGAGTGGCACCAACACATCCTCTCCCAATCCGGACATGACGGGGCCAGCGGAAAGACTTACCCCCATCGATCCCAAACGGCGGATGCGGGCGATTGCGGTGCCCATCATGCTCTTTGTGTCAAGCATGTTGATGGCGGTCGCGTGGCTTGGGCATTTACGGTTTGAAGACGCGCCCTTTCTGCTGGCCCTCGCGATCTCCTGGCTGATTGTGTTTCCCGAGTACGTGCTCAATGTGGCCGCGGTTCGATTGGGCAAGGGGATTTACAGCGGCGGCACCATGGCCTGCCTGAACCTCTCTTCCGGCGTGGTCTGCGTGATGCTGATGGCGCGCTTCGTTCTCGGCGAGGAAGTCAACAATCAGCAGTACTTAGGCTTCGCACTGATGCTGGTGGCCATGGTCCTTATCGGCTCCAGAGATCACAGTGCGCATCTACCCGAGATGGACGCCAAAGAGGAGCTGCCATGAAGTCGATCATCGTGCCGCTCATGCTCTTCACCTCGAGTGCATTTATGGCCATGGCCTGGATCGGACATATCCGCTTTCGGCATAAGGGCTTCTGGGTTGCGCTCTTTGCCAGTTGGTTTCTTGTGTTGCCCGAATACATCCTCAACGTGAGCGCCATTCGATACGGGCACGACATCTTCTCCGGTGGGCAGATGGCAGCCATCAACCTATCGACCGGCGTCATTTGTGTAGCCCTGGTAGCTCGCTTCTTCCTGGGAGAACATCTCAGCCGCAAGCAGGTCTTTGGCTTCGTGCTTATGGCCGTGGGCGTTGGGTTGGTGGTCTACAAATAGATTCCATCGATATGGGGCGCCACGGCTGGAGTCGACCCAACCCCATGCGTCATGTCAACTGGATTTTGACGTACCATGGTCACATCGCGGAACGCAACCACGGAGGATTCGAGTGGCAGTTCAGTCGCGAAAGGTCTACGTCCTCTTTGTATCTGTGATCCTGATTCTCGCCGTGCTGCCTCAAGCCTCAATTGCTAAGGACTCCGTACTTTGGCAGCAGCCCTTCGATCAGGCTGAATCGATTCCTTCGGACGCGAGAGTTTTGGGAAACCGCAGCACGTCTCAGTCCATCAAGATTGTGCCAAAGGGGGCGACGCCCAAGGCGCGCAGCCTCGCGGTTTCTTTCGTGGCGGAGCATGGACGAAGTTGGTTCGTGCCTATTCCCTTAGACCTGAGGGTGGACCCAAATCGGCCCATCATGCTGACCGGACGAGCTAGGTACACTTGTGGCACACCCGCAAATGTCTACTTCACTCTCCACTACGACGTGTATGGAGACGCTGATCTCACCAAACGATATCGAAGCGCGCATATCAAGATCAGCAAGGGACTCGCCCAGCGTGATATATGGGAAACCCTTATCGAAGAACCCCTTAGGCCGACGCAACGCGCACGGGAAGAAGGACGGATCGAGCCCTTCCTGAAACTGACGCGCTTGGATTTGAAAGTTCTTGACGTGCCTATTGGTGAGCAGATCACAATCTGGATCGATGAGCTCGCCTTAGAATACGGAACCGACCGCCACACCCTCGCCTACGAGCAAAACATCAAGCTCGACCAGAAACCCTCGCCGTATCCAAGCCAGGTAGAGAATTTCTACTACGGATACTTCGGTCACATCAACAGCGGAGGATTCCACCGCTACCACAAACATCACAATTTGATTCCGGCGGAACTTCGGAGCCTCGTCAACATTGAGTTCCTAATACGCGGTAACTTCAACCATTTGGTTGGCGGCGTCGTGGATGCCACGCCGGAATCCCTCAAACTCGTTACGCAAAATATCGCTCTTGGTCATGCGTACGGCATTTACACCACACCGATCGTCCCGATTGGCCCCTACTACCCCCACCCGGGTCGCGCTCGCAAGGCGATGACCAAAACGGCGGCGGAGAAGCTCCTCAAACGAATCGTCACGCGGTTGGCAGAAACACCCGGTACCAATGGGTACCTGATGATCGACGAGCCGTTTCCAACGATCCGCAACAGGGATATTTGGCTCTGGGGTAAGCAACTCTATCGCTCGCTAGATCCAAAACGCCCAGCAACTGGACCCATGAACACTCCGGACCGCGTTCGCCTATTTGGGCCAACCGAGCACACGCTCTGGATTGATGAATACCCGCTCTCGGGTCGTGCATTCGATCACTACGGGGCTCGCGCTGGAATGATCTTCAAGCTTGAGCAAATGAACCGTTTGGCATTTGAACGCGGTGCGAAACAAGTTTGGAACACCAATCAGGTGAACGGGCAGGTCCGATCACGTAGAAAACGCGGCACGGTGTCACGCCTCCCGTCCGCCGCAGAACATCGACTTGGAAATTACATCAGCCTTGCGAATGGCGGGCGGTCACTCAACTACTACATGTTGTGCCCGACGATCCTTCTGACCCTTGGCAAGGGAGAGCGAGTTCGCATGGGGACCGTCACGGGATACGGCTTCGGCTCCAGCGTCGGAGCGTTCACGCACCCGGTCGGTCGAGAGATTGAGCGACAGGCGGATGTAGTGCCCGTACTCGGCCCTGCGCTGCTTGGTACGACGTGGGAGCATAAACGCACGTTGGTCGTTTCGTGCAACACGCTCGAATTTTCAGCGCCATTTTCCAAAGCTGCTCTGGGCGCGAGTTTCAACCGCGGCGACACGTACGACGTTGTGGTGGTCTACAACCGTGACGCCGCGGGGCCACAATCCGGCACGGTGGACCTCAATTCTGTGTTGGCTGGAAGGAACGTCTACGACCTCCAAGAGGGCATGCCAGCACACGTGACGGAAGGAATTCTTGACACGGGAACGCTGCGCGCCGGTGACGGAAAGTTCTTCGTACTGTCTCCGCCCGATGTCTTCGCTCGATTGCGATCGGATATCCATCTCCGTAGATACGACCTTCGAAAGCGAGCCTTTGACTTCGATTACAGAGAGCAACGCCACAATGGCCTAAATCTTGGACCCTTCAAGGATGCCTTCGAACGGTCGCGTAAAACGGTCATGAAAGATCCTGAAGGGGCGTGGAACGCGTTGCGATCGGCCCATGAAAAGTTGCTCGCTCGCAAGACGGGCGATTCGGCTTTCGCGGCTTCCCACGAACTACTCGCGGCTACGCAACGTGCACATGTAGATATTGTGGAAGGCCAAGCGCACCAACTCTCCCACAAAAAGCGCAGCACGCCACTCGACGCCATCTGCAGGCAACCGGGCTACCTGGATTGGGAGCGTGAGACGCGACAGCTCTCAGATACATACATACTGCTTCGAAACGCTCTCTACTTTGGCAAGGCGAAAAAAGTCTTACGACTGGCTAAGAAACTTGCGCCCATGGCGCAGGAGATGGCCACGGCTGTAAGAGAAGGACAATTTTCTCCGGTGAATGCAAAAGCAGTTGCAGACCTGCATGCACGCGCTCTCGCGCTGAACAAGTTCGACCTCGTGAAGGCGTTGATGGAAAACGCCAAAGATTAGATTGTGATACGACAGTTTCTAGGCTACCGATCCGCCTCTACGCCGACCGTCGAGCTTCGTAGGCGCGGTGCTTGCGCATGACTCGAATCGCGTTTAGAGCGACAAAGGCGAGACCCATCAAAAGGATGCTCTGCGTAGTCACCGCCAGCACGATCACCACAGCGGCCAACAACAGTAACTCGATGCCCTTCAGCCCCTTCTTCTCAAGCAAGAAGTCGTGGCAAAGCCAAATGGAGATGAGGTAGGCGGCGATGGCGAACGCTAGGCCGAGCACAGCATGACCGGACGCAATCGACGCGTGGTCGGTGAGCACATCTACGTTGACGCTAATCAACGCGCCAACGGCGGCGGCACTGGCGTAGACGAAGTAATGACCGTAACCCCAGATGAATGCCTTTCGTTCGCTGGCAAGTGCTTGCCCCACACGGTCGTCAAAGTATAGCCACCACATGGAGAACAAGAGTAGGAGCGTACCCGCCGCCATCATGGCTAAACTGGCCGTGAAGTGTGCGACAACGCTGCGAAACGCGTAGACGGAAGCCAGAATCGACTCGCCCAGCACGATGATGGTGAGCAGACCGAGGCGTTCTTCGATGTGATGGTAGTGGTATCTCGTGTTTCTGCCCCGATCCACGGCACGCTCGGCGATGTAGGGGACCATCATTTCAAACAACAAAAGTACACCAAACACGTACCAGTTCTGGAAGAACAGTACGGCAAAACACCATCCAGTTTGCAAGAGGAAGACGCCGATGGCATAGCGCATGGCAACCGGTCGTGTTTGCGGATCGTCACGCGCAACTTTGATCCACAAGAGTACGTAGGGGATACGCATGATGACGTAGCCGATCATCATCACGAGGAAGTCTTCTTTCTCGAACGCTGGCTTGACGCCAACGGCAATCAGAATGACCCCCACCATCTGGGCGAATGATGCGAGACGGAACTGCACGTCGTCGGTGTCGAACCCCGAGGCGAACCATGTGTACGTATTCCATGGCCACCAAATGGCCCAGAAGACCCAGAAATACATGAAGATCGAGTAGCCCACATGATGCCAGCCCGATATGGCATGATGGAGTTCGACGGCCAAACTCGCAATGGCAACGACATAGATTAGGTCGTAGAAGAGTTCAAGAGGCGTAGCGGCACGATGACCGTCATTGGCCTCACGAGCAACGATCGGATTAATGAGTACTGACTTGTCTCGTTCGCTAGAACCCATGTTGTCGTTCGCCTCGTCTACTTGAAATCGCACCTCGCGCGGTTACGCACCCTCCGGAGTGTATGCGAATCCGGACAGACCGATTCTGGCCGACGACACAGAGAGGCGCAACGCGCGTTTGGGTACTCGCCGCGTCACAGGATCAAAGGAAACGAGAAACCGCCTACGCCTTACAGGTCGCACACACCCCTCGCAACCAAACCTCGTGACCTTCCAGCGCGAAGCCCTTAGGAAGTCGCTGGCTAAGGGCTGCGGGCGAACGGGCGGCGCAACCGGGAATGTCGAATACCTGATCGCACGCGCGGCAGTGAAAGTGGTGGTGGTGCCCACGCTCAACTTCAAACCGGGCACGCCCATCGAGATCGGCAAGGCGATGCACGCGCCCGTCGTGCTCAAGACGTTTGAGGGTGCGGTACACGGTGGCCTGACCAAGGGAAGGGCAGGCGACTTGCGCGCGACTTAACACTTCCTCCGGAAGCAATGGGCCACTCGCTGAGTCGAGCGCGTCCCAGACGGCTTGCTGCTGTGTGGTGTTGCGAGGCACGCCAGAAAGGGTACACGAACTTTTCTTGTACTGATAATGATAATCCATTATCACTTCAGCAGGAGACCGCCCATGCTCGCTCGATTCGCTCTCACGCTTTCCGCATCTGCCGCACTCGTTTTGATGGCAGGGTGCTCCTTGGGACTTGGTGCTCAAATCGCCCCAATGCATCTGGACCGCAGCGCAAGCAGCGGCTCGGCCTCGGATGTGAATGGCGAGCACCACGATCACGCCGGACACGATCACACTGGCCACGACCACAGCCAATCCAATCTCGGCCAACCCAGTTACCAACTCAGCCAGCCGGACTACGTAGCGGAACCCCATTTAGATCACTGGGCCGACGCGCATTATGGGGCGCTCCACGGCCACGAACACGGCGAACACAGTCATACCCAACACAACCATGCCCACAACGATGGAGACGAACATCATCCGCCTCGGCGTTTGCTGCGACACAATCTTCGTTGCGGTTGGTGTGCTCCGGCCGAGCACGATCACACGAGTGCGTGCGGGACGCCCTATGTTCACGGATTTTTGACCGAGCCAGCGTTCTTGGGACGAGACTTTTTTCTAGACGTAACGCAAAGCGACGACGAGACGGAGATCGAAGCGGAACTCGAATGGTCACTGACCAAACGACTTGGCCTCATTGTTGAACTGCCCTACATCGACGCTGAGGAAACAGGCATTGGCGATGCCGCCCTAGGAATTCGCATACTGCTAGTTGAGGAGCAACGGTTTCTTCTTTCTGCAAGTACAGAAGTCGAACTCCCCACAGGCAGCGAATCCCGTGGCCTCGGGTCGGGCGCGTTCGCGGTCGGCGCCAGCTTGCACACGTGGACCGATCTCGGCGCGTGGGTAACGCTGCAAACGGTTACAGGGATCGAGCACGTTCCCGATGAAGACGAGACCGAATTCAAATGGAGCCTAGCGCTAGCCAAGTCGTTTCGAGCTTGCCCGCTAATTAGCACTCGAACTAACGATGAGCACCATCACGGACCAACTGCGTTCAGCGTGATCGCCGAAATTCAAGGAGTAACCGCACTCTCCGACGATGCGGGTGAAACAGAAGGCCGATGGCTTCTCGGTGCGTCGTTCCCGCTCGCACACAACTTAGATCTGCGCGGTGCCTTTTCACAGACGTTTGGTGGCGACGAGGACGAGGACGCATGGACTGTGGGCGTCATTGTCCACTTCTAGCGAGTTCACGACCCTCAGCACGTTGATTACGAATTTGGAGTTTTGCAATGAATCACACCTCACAACCGTCCGTGCACCGGACGCTAGACCGCACGGGGGTCATCGCGTCGGTTGGATGCGCCATCCACTGCATGGTTGCACCTGCGTTGCTACTAATCGCGCCAACATTAGGGGGCTGGTGGGTTCACCCCGCAACACATCTCGCAATTGCGGCACTTGTCCTGCCCATTGCAGCGTCTGCTCTTTGGCGAGGCTATGGCGTTCATCGGCAGTGTTGGATCGTTGGTGTAGGGGCCCTTGGCATGATCCTCATCACAGTCGGTGTAGTGTTGCCTTGGCTGGCTCCATCGGACGTAAATGCCGTCACTGGATGTACGACGTGCCGCGATTGCTGCCCCACCATCGTCCGCGACGCGGTGACCGGCGCTTCATCGCTTCGAATTCCACCGGCAAGCATTGTCACGTTCCTTGGTGGCATGGCGCTCATCACGGCACATATAGGTAATCTGCGACGAGCGTGCGGGCATTGCCGTTCATCTTGACTTGGCGCTAGGCCGCGCGTACTTGACGTATGCACCACGACAACGGCTCGAAGCTGCTTATGGATGGTCCACCTTGAGCTCAAGAACATCGAAGCGCCGCACAACGTGTCTCGGTAGGTGAATCAGACGGACTTAGTTGACCACGTCTTTGAGGATCTCAAGCGCTCCTTTGGCGGCAAACTTGCCAAGCGCTGCCTTGGGTCGGTGAAATACCATGCGGATTCGGGCGATGATCATAAACACGCTGCCGACGCAGGCCAGTGCAATGGCTGGTAACATGGGTTCGGCATCCGTGCTTAGGGCGGCCTCGCCGTACTGTTCCAGAACGAGAAATCCTAGACCGGCGCCGGCCAGGATGATGAGAAAGCCAAGTAGTGCCTGGCGGCGAATCGCGCGCCCTTTGGGATCGTCGGATGTGGTCATGATGTACTCCTATGGGCGCAACGAATGCCGACCGCAGGAGATGTACGGAAGCGTGAGCGACCATCGCACGTCGTGGTTAGTTTTTGGCCACGAGCCTCGGCGCGGCCGGCCATTTACAACCAATTGAATACCGGACCCATCTCCGCGTTAGGCTGCCAGCTCCAATCGCGAGACAACGAAAGCATGCCTAGGCGCAAGATTCACAGAGCCGTATTTCTGGCGGCGGGTCTCTACAACATCGCGTGGGGTATCTACTCGGCAATTGACCCACAATGGTTCTTTCGCGTGGCGGGCATGGAACCCATCAATCACCCCCATATATTCAGTTGTTTGGCGATGGTCATTGGGATTTACGGCATCCTTTATCTGGACGTTGCACGCATGCCGGAACAGGGCTGGACGATTGCTGCCGTGGGGTTGCTGGGCAAGATCCTCGGTCCGCTTGGCATGGGCTACTTGATCTTGCAGGGGACTTGGCCCGCAGAAGCGATGTGGCTGTGCGTAACCAATGACGTGATCTGGTGGATTCCCTTCGCACTCTATTTGCGCGACGCGTGGCCGTCGCTCATGGAAAGAAGGTGCGATTGAATGCGAAACGGTCAGCTATGACGTACGACCAATCTGCGGCTTGAATTGGTTGTGCAATTGCGCCGATCGTCTACGAGCCTGCATCCATTGCGGCGATATCGATAGTGCCCTCTGATCGCACGTACACCAAGCAGCCCTCGGTGGCACCGCACGACATTTTGTGGTCCACGACCCCGTCTGAACCAAAGTAGCTACCGGGTTCCAGGGAATTCGTTTCGCCCTTCGCTTCCACTTCGTGCGAGAGGCGCCCCTGAATGACGGCTGCGTGCACGGAGGCCCCACGAGACTTGATCGCGACGTGCGCCCCGGCGGCGAGCTTAACGAGCACGCGTTTGAGCGTTTCGTCGTGCGGATTGCCCGGCAACGTGGCAACTTGAACAGTACCGCTTGAATCGGTTGCCCCCGAGACGTTCGCCCAGGCCATGTCTGCGGGCTTCATCCAGACTGGCTGTTCGTCGCCCTCAAACGCCTCCTTGGACGGCAACACAAGGTAAGGCCCCTTCTCGATCTCAATGTAAGCAACGTTTGTCTCTCCCTTGGCGGCCGTAATGTGCACGTCGCCGGCAGGTTGTGTCCAAAACGTGCCCGACGGCAGCCACAACTTCTCGGCTTTGGGATCATCGTTGTGCACCTCGCCGCTGATGACCACACCGCGGTACGTCACAGGATGGATGTGTGGCGGCGACGAAAATCCGTCAATAAACTTGACAAGAAATCCAGAGGGCACAGGGCCCTTTCTCTTTCCCCATAGGGTCCCCGCTTTGGGGCTTTTGTCTCCTCGTAGCGGATTGAGCGCCTCCCACTTGACATCCGACGCCTTGACAACGTGCACGTTGCCGAGTGGCGGTTTGCGAGAAGAGAGAAAATTCATCGCCGCGAAGGCCGCAAGCAGCAACGCGAAAATGACGATCAACCAGAGTGCATTCTTGTTTTTCATGGCGTCAGTCTCCTATGCCGTCACGCGCATGCCATGCAATCCCACAGACTTACTAGTGCTCAATGACTACTTTGCCCATCGCCTGCCCTCCTTCCAGGCGAGCATGCGCGTCCCCAACTTCTGTGAGTGAAAACTGAGAAGCGTCTAATATGGGGCGCAATGCTCCGGACTCAACGATCGTTGCGAGATTGTGGAGGATTCGCCCGTGGTCTTCTCTACGATGATTGTGAAGCATGGGAATGAGCATGAAAACTACGTGAAGCGAAAGGCCCTTGAAGTGAGCCATGGTGAGGTCCAACTCACATAGGGACACTGTAGACGCAACTTGTCCATTGAGCGCCGCAGCTTCAAATGAGTTCGCCATGTTCGCGCCCCCAACCGAATCGTACACAATGTCAAATCCGATGCCCCCCGTGTGCTTGGCTACATAGTCGGCTACCGCTTCGGTCTTGTAGTTGATGGGCGTCGCACCAAGCTCCTCGATCAACGCAAGTTGTTTGTCGCCGCCGCCGGTGGCGTACACATCAGCGCCGAAGTATTTCGCCAACTGCAGTGCCACGTGCCCAACGCCGCCGGAGCCACCGTGGACCAAAACCCGCTGGCCCTTGTTGATGCCAGCACGGATCAGTCCTTCATACGCCGTGATCCCCACAAGCGGTAGCGCTGCCGCTTCACGCATGGAAAGGTTCTTTGGCTTGCGAGCAATGAGTCGGTAGTCGGCGGTCATGTAGTCTGCGAGCGTCCCGGGCAGATCGGCCAATCCACCGGCACAACCAAACACTTCGTCGCCTACCTCAAATCCCTGAACATCGTCACCCAAAGCCTCGATTGTGCCTGCGAAGTCCATTCCCAAAATTGCCGGCGTATCCGGCGAGAGCGGCAGCTCCTTGCCCATCTTGCGAATCATGGTGTCCACCGTATTCACGCTGGACGCTTCTATCTTCACCAGTACGTGCCCCGACCTCGGGTGGGGCGCGGGTACCTCAGTAGCTACGAATACGGCATCTTCACCGTATTCACGTATGACCATTGCTTTCATAGCAAATTTCCTTATTGCGATGTGCCGAAGGAGTCCCGCAACAGTGCGAATGCGCGCGCCACATCGGCCGCCGAAAACCGCTCAGAGCGCACGCACTGTCTCCTTCGTAGAGCCCTTCGCCACTAGTTGATGTCCTGAACCTGCATGACAAGGTCGTTCCAGTTCCTCTGGTTCTCCAAGTTGTTTTGAAATCCACCCTCTTCGGCAACCTGAAAGCGCTTAACGGCAGGCGTCTTGCTCGTGGCTTGATAAAGCCAATACGCCTCCGCGCGCAGTGCATCCTCAATGGGCTTGTCGATTGACTCGTAAACAGCCTGTTTGCATGCATTGATCGACGCAGAAGGGAACTTGGCAATGCGCTTCGCCAAGCGATCCACGTAGGGACCAATCTCGTCGGGATCGAGCGCCTTATTGATGGTGCCGTAGGCTTCGGCTTCATCGGCATCAAAATCGCGCGCACTCAAAATGATCTCAAGGGCTCGACCCAAACCGACTTGGCGCGCCATGCGTGACGCGCCGCCACCGCACGGAAGAATTCCCATGCCAACCTCCATCTGCATGAGCTTGAACTTTCCGCGAGCAGCGAAACGCATATCGCATGCAAGGGCGAATTCATGTCCGCCGCCGCGCGCAAACCCTTCAAGCTTGGCAATCGTTGCTTGCGGCACCTTGCTAATGCGCTCAAGAATCGCCTGCAGGTCAAGCAGTGTTGCCTCGTCGCGCGCTACTGGCTCCTTGGAGAGATACTGCAAGAGTTCGGTATCGTAGTGGCACACCCAAATCTCTGGATGGCTCGACTGAAACACAACGACCTTTGTGTCGCGATCTCGTTCGAGTCGCATCGCAAGTGTGTTTAGGTCGGCCAACATGGGCGCGCCCTGGACGTTCACCGGCTCGTAGTCGAATGTGACTGTGAGCACGCCCTCGCGTTGCTCGGCTTTGAATGTCTTGAATCCTTCGTAGTTCATCTTGCTCCTTCGTGCGTGCGGTTGGACGTGGATCGCCTCGCCGAGAAGGCGACGCGCAGAACCAGCTCGGGGAGCGGGGAGGATCTACCATCCGGAATAAAATTCAAGTACCCACAATTTTGTAAGTAACCTACATATCTGTTTGTATTGGAGATCGCTGATGGCGCGAAACTACTGCTGGAAGACCGGCTGCGATGTGGAAGCCACCCTGAGTGTGATCGGTGGCAGGTGGAAACCCGTAATCGTGTGCCACTTACTCGATGGGCGAAAGCGATTTGGCGAGTTGCGCCGCCTCATAGAGAACGCGACAGAGCGGATGATCACATTGCAACTTCGTGAACTCGAAGCAGACGGCGTCGTGAGCCGACACGTTTACGCCGAGGTGCCGCCCCGCGTGGAGTATGACGTAACCGATTTCGGACGAACACTTGAACCCATACTTACCGTAATGCAAGACTGGGGAAGCGCATTTAAGGCACGGCGCCTCGCAGCGCTTGAGGGCGAGGACGCGTGACGCCTACACGTAACGAGTCACTCACACACCTCGCAACCAAGATTCGTGATCTTCCAGCGCGAAGCCCTTTGGAAGTCACTGGTTAGGGCCGACGGTGAACGGTCGACGCGCTGCGAGGTATTGAAGGCGCCATTAGGGGCATCTTGTTGATGTCCCTTTCGTTTCCCGGCAGACTCATGGAAAGGCGTGAACGGCGCGTTCGTCCTCTTTGTGCTCCATGAACGGGGAAGAGGAAGACGTCTCGAAACTAGAAACGGGCATTCGGTCGCCAAATTCCAAGTGAACTCATTGGCGGAAGATCCAATCGCAGCCCGTACTGCCGCCGAAAGTGCATACCGCGCTATGCACCTGAGATCCGACGCGGTGCTATTCGACCTGTATGAAAACGGCGTGATGCACAGGTGGAAATCGGATCGTAGATCCGTCGGTTTGCCAACGTACAAAGATATAATGGCGTGTACAGCACTCGCACATCGGGCGAGTGCATTCGGAGGACGCGTGACGCCCACACGCAAATCTCTCTTGGCCATCGCGCTTGGCATTCCCCTTGGCATCGGCATCTTTTCGTTTCACTACGCCGGTGGCACGTCGTACCTAAGTAGCAACCCCACCGCCTGTGCCAATTGCCACATCATGGATCACCACTACGATTCGTGGCAGAAGGGGAGCCATCATGGCGTTGCTACGTGCGTGGATTGCCACTTGCCCGCATCGGGCATCGAAAAGTACGTGGCCAAAGCCATCAACGGCTACAACCACTCCAAGGCCTTCACGCTACAGAATTTTCATGAACCCATCATGATTGGCGAGGCCAACAGCAAGATCTTGCAGGAGAACTGCGTGCGCTGTCACGGCGATCTCTTGCACGAAACCATGACGGGATCGTCCACACGCTACGAACCCGGTCGATGTGTCCATTGCCATCGTTCCGTTGGACACGGGCAATGGCTTGGCGTCGGCGGACCCGATCGCGGCGCTGCCAAGGAAAGTGAGGCTCGATAATGGAATCCGAGAAGGCGCACACCAACAAGCAGCGCGGAGGCGGCTGGTGGTGGTTGATTCTCCTTGCGACAATGATTGTGACGGCGCTCGTTACGGCGTTGCTCGTCAACATCATGGAGCGCAAGCAAGAGGCGAAGACGCCCTTTGTGCGTGTGGTAGAGGTGGATGAAGACACCACCGACGCTGCCGAATGGGGTAAGAACTGGCCGCGGCAATATGACGGCTACCTGCGCACCGCGCAGGCAACCCGCACGCGTTTTGGAGGTCATGGCGGCAGTGAGGCCATGCCCGAAGAGAAAATCGAGCGCGACCCGTGGCTCAAGCGCATGTTCTTAGGCTATGCGTTCTCGATTGACTACCGCGATCGACGAGGCCACGCCTATATGCTCCACGATCAGGAGCAAACCGAACGATTGACGAAACCTCAGTCAGGCTCATGCCTTCACTGCCACGCGTCCATCATGCCTGTGTATCGCGAGCTTGGCGACGGCGATGCCGCAAAGGGCTTCGCCAAGACGTACTCGATGTCATACAAGGAACTCAATGCCAAGTTGCACGAGAGTGGACACGGCCATCCTGTGTCCTGCGTTGACTGCCACGATCCCAAAACGCTTGAGATTCGCGTGACCCGTCCGGGCTTCATTGAAGGCATTCAAGCGCTGGCGGCAGGCAACGCCCCGGTGCCCCATATTCCCTCCATCGAGCTCTGGCGCAAAGGGGACCGCAAGACGCCCTACGACCCGAACCGAGACGCGAGTCGCAATGAGATGCGCTCCTTTGTGTGTGGGCAGTGCCATGTGGAGTACTACTGCTCGAGCGACTTCAAGTTGACCTTTCCGTGGGGCGAAGGGCTCAGCGTAGAGCAGACCGAGAGTTTCTGGAACAACACCAAACTCTCGTCGGGCGAGCGCTTCTTTGATTACAAGCACAAGGAAACCGGTGCAGCGATTTTGAAAGCGCAACACCCCGAGTACGAACTCTGGAGTCAAGGTATTCACGCTCGCAGTGGCGTGTCGTGCGCCGACTGCCATATGCCCTACATGCGCGAGGGTGCGTCCAAGATATCCGATCACTGGGTTCGAAGTCCCCTGCTCAACATCAATCGTGCGTGTCAGACTTGCCACCACGTTGCTGAATCTGAACTCAAAGCACGCGTCGACTCCATTCAGGACAAGAATCGCGCGCTCATGTTACGTGCAGGCGCCGCACTCATGGACCAGCTCGACGCTATCGTGAAAGCGCGGAAGGAGGGCGCTACTGATGAGCAGTTGGCCGAGGCCCTGGAGTTTCAGCGCAAGGCACAGTGGCGCCTCGATTTCATTGCCGCAGAAAACTCGATGGGCTTTCACGCGCCACAAGAAGCGGCACGCATCTTGGGCGAAGCCGCCCACATGGCGCGCGAAGGCCAGATCGCGGCCATGAAATGGAACGAGGCAAAATAGACCGCGGCGGAGCGCGGGGATTGAGTCGCTCGGCGGGCGACTGGCCATAGACTGCCCGCCATGAAATCACTCCGCTCGCTCATCCTTGTTCCGACTCTTTCCATCTTGACGATTGCCTGCGGTGGCACCGACACCAAGTCAGCCACCAAAGAGGAACGAACCAAGGCCACTATCTTGAAGCTGCTCGAGCTCGCCAAGTCGGGCGACGCCAAGGCTGCTGCGCCACTTGTTGTTTACCGCGGAGGTGACAAGACCCGCAAGTGGAAAGATGTGATCAACCCGAACAACGAAGATGAACTCAAACGCCTGAAGATGAATCTGGGTGAGCTTAAGGAACTCGCCGGTGATGCCACCCCTGCCTTTGTCGAATTTACTACCAACAAGGAAAGCGAAGGGCAGTGGCTCGTTTGGAAAACGAAGATCGACGGCAAAGACATCATGTTCGCGTGCCTTGAGATTAATGGACAAATCGCACTGGCTGATCTCGACACGTAGATTCGCCAGTCGGCGTCCCGATGCGCTTACTTGCTCGTACCGTAGGTCGATGACGCAGTAACACTCGATGCCCATTGGCCGCCTAACGCATCGATGAGCTGTACGGCATCGATTTCATTCCAACCGGACGCGCGATGGGTATCGAGCGTTAATCGAATCGTCCGCGTGAGTAGCCCTCGGTCGTTGAGTGCAAGATCGAGCCAGCGTATGGCGGCGCCATTTGAATCGACGTGCCCCTCCCACAGGAGTTCCCAATCGCCGCCCACACCCTTGCCTTCCACACGCACCACGGCTCCGGGATTGTATGTTTCGTGAATCCGAATGCGGGAGGGGTACACCGCACGCTCAAACGTCATGTCTAGCGTCACGTTGCCCATATCGGCGTACTTGCTGGCCCATGCGGTTACATGATCGCCACCCTCAAACGTATCGGGCTCGCCTGTGGCTTGAACGGCACCCCAGTTGGCACCTTTTGCCCGTGCAAGCTTTGCAGTCAACGCTCTTCGCTCGCTAGGGGAAATGGCGTTGCCATGCGTCAGGGCCGTTCGACGCAGCGCAGTCAACTCGGTATCCTCAAAAGGAAGCCCGCGAAGTGCATCGATCGCTATAGGACGCTCATCGTCCGACTCGAGCAATGCGCCGATCTCTTTGCGCGCCTCCGCCCCGCCGCCGATGCGATGCGCAAGTTGCAGCACACTCGAACGCGTGCTTCCCAGCGATCCACGATCTCGCGCCATCTCCACCAGCAAGGGGAGCGCAGCCGCGGGCATGCGAGCATCGGGCTGCTTCAAAATGTCGAACACGGCAATCAAGAGCTGGCCTTCGAGTTGGCCGCTCATGAGGAGTTCGCCTGCCATCTCTTGTGCGAGCAAGCGTTCGCGCAATGCAAGCGAACGAAGCGCCGCCGCACGTTCCGCCAGCGATTTGCTCGTGTCGCGCACGATGGAGTAATCCGAAGCGCCGCGCGTGCGTCTCGCTTGCTCTACGTTCGAAAACGCAGGATGTTCATCGCCTGAACGCTTATCACTACGACTTTGGGTTTCGAGGTTGTCTCCCTGGAGCTGCTGTTGGGGCGGTTGTAAACCAGGACTTCCCCGAGCCCCATGATCTCGCGATGGGAGCACCAACATCGATGAGTCGCTAGCTACAAGTCGCGGTGCGGGGGTACTGGGTTCAAGGAGCACCATAAGCGTGGCACCGAGAGCAAGTCCCAACAAGAATGACCACCAATGTCGATTCATGATTGCCTAGCTTGCCTCTTCGACGTGTCCCTTCGAGGGACGCGCGGATGCACATCATAGCCCAAATCGATAGGCCGGAAATGGTGCTGCCCACGGGCGATGTGTAATCGAACAAAGCCCCTTACCGCATGTTCGTCGCGTCGTAAAATGATGTTATCGCCGCAATTTTTCCGTCGCGCACATGCACCCAATCGCAGCACGGCACTTCGCCGCTGGGAAGCGTGAGGTCGTACCACACGACCGCTTCATCTTCGCCGCCCAGAACTTTGACGATCTTCATGGGGGGTGAGCCGCGCTCAAGCATCGGCTTCATCCACTCGAAGTACGTATCGCGACCTTCGATGGTCCCGAACGGGCTCGAATGCGTAAATGACTCGGCCAGTGGTAGCTTATGAGGTGTTCCGGCAATCCACGCCTCGATCCATTCACGGGCAAGGGCGGCTGCTCCCTGACTTGCGGTACTCATAGTGCCTCCTGTCGATGTCAAGTGCACGCGCAGAGTCTAACGTGCTCCATACGGAATGCGGGGTCGGCGTACGGACTGAGGAATCGAAGGAGCAAAACGGACGACGCGGGAGGCTACATCTCGTCAATCACCTCCCGCCAGAGGTCACGCGCGACGGTTGCCGCGTCGGCAACTACGCCTTGGCGCACAAAGTAGTTGGTGAGCCGCGTGACATCGCGCACGAACAGTTCAAAGCCCTGCGGATGTTTGAGCGCGTCCACCGCCTGCGGGAAGTCGATCAGAATGCCTTCGCCTTGCCAGTAGAGCACATTGAAGGGTGACAAGTCGCCGTGCACAACATACTCGCTGAGCATGGTGCGTACGTCGGCCATGGTTGAATCAAACAATCGATACGCCTCATCGCGATCCAGCCGTACGGCGTGCAACGTGGGCGCGCCCTGCACCTCGTCGCCCAGAAACTCCATGAGGATCGCATTGCTTGAGTTGGTGAGTACCCGCGGGACACGCACGCCCACGCGATGCATATGCTCCAACATACTCACTTCATACTTGCACCACGCTCCGGCATCGAGCGCCCGGCCGTAGCGCGACCGTTTCTTTAGGGCTCGCGTGGTGCGCGAGTCGGGATAGTTACCTTCCCCGGATCGAATAAGCCGCCCCGTCTTATAGAGCGAGTCATTCTTCATGGCGCGAAACATGCGCGGACGAAACACCTTCGCCGCAATGAACTCGTGCCCGGTTGCCGGATGGGCTTTGCAACAGTAAACCGTTGCCTCCTTGCCTCCTTTCACACGAAAGAGCACGTCGGTAAACCACTCATCCATGTAGAAGCCGCCAAGCGACTTCAGTATCCACTTCATTTCCTGACGCCCACCGTTGAACGACGGATGGAACGCACTTGATAGATCATGCTTTTGCTGACTCAATGCCAAACTCCAAGAGGGTTGCGCGAGAGACCGATCCCATGAACTCGCTATCAACGGCAGCGTTGGCTGCCGAAGGGCGAAACGCAATACGAGACGACGTAGTGCAATGTGGACAGGGCACCTCGCTCACAACCCAAAAGGCAGCGAAAGCAGCTAGCGCGCGCGCCGCGCGCTAAGCGACGGGTGACACGCGACGGGTGACACGCGACGGGTGGACGCGCTAGATGGCGATCCCAGCAGCGCGAGGCGCCTGATTCGTATCTGTATTTGAATTCGTATTCGTGTTGACTTTCATTGGACGCCTCCTTTCTGCGCTGGGGCAATGGGTGTTGATCTGTTGTGTGCAAGCTTACACCGACGCAACGCGACGGGAACTAGAAAATTCACGCGCCGTGGACGATCCCATGCGTCGCGAAGACGACACGCTTGGCCTGAAACGACGCTCTTGGACGAAGTCGAAAAACACAGCTCGGTAGAAGCCCACTTGAACATTCGGGGAACATTCGCTGACGGAAGTCGGCGCCATTGGGCCCAGGCGCTTCAAATCAACCGACGAGCTACTTGGCTGACTTCTCCTTGCTGTCATCGTCATCATCATCATCGTCATCATCTTCACCATCGTCATCATCTTCACCATCGTCGTCCTCGTCCTCGACGATGATCTTGCCTGACTTGGCGTCGATCTCGATTTCACGGAGCTCGGGCTTCTTGCCTGGGATCAAGACTACGATCTCATACACCAGCTTGCCATCATCTACTTCGAATTCACCACGTACGGCCGAGCCTTTGCTCGCCGCCTCAGCGATAGCCAGTGCATTGCAAAGCGTTACGCGCGCTTGCTTAACAAGCTTGGCCATGGTCTGCGCCTTGGTCTCGGGCGTCTTGGCCTTCGGCGCTGCCTTGTCCGCGTGCGCAGGCATCGAAATGGCGAAGGCCGCAACCAGAATGGCGAGCGCGAATATCGTCCAGCGTGAAAGAAAGTTCTTCATGGCGTTCTCCTCGTCCTCAGTGTATCGCGATACGAGCAACTGCGTACATTGGACTGAGCCGGACTTAGGAACGACTTACGATCTTCGATACGGACTAGTGATCGACATACTTCTTCTCAAGCGTCGATCGCCCCACGTCGATCACATCGTCGCGCGAAGCACCCGAGCCAAAGTTCACGCGAACCCGGTAGCGCCCGGGCACGAGATAGCCAAGCCACTGGTGTGGGTTCTCTCGATCGTCTAGGCTGCGCCACCGCGACTGCCCCATCATCAGGCGTTCATGGTTCGTCACCGAGATCGTCGCGTTGGCGTCACTCCTCTTGCCATCGACGAGCGCATGAAGCGTGACGGCGGTTCGGGGCACGACCCCTTCAAAGCGAATGGCCGCCGGCGTATCAGCAACCAACGTCACGGTCTTGGTCATGGGTGGGCCGTATCGGTTGTACGTAAGTGTATCGCCCTCACGAACGTCTTCGAGTGAAGCAGCGACTTCACCCAAGAGAACACCGTCAAAGATAAGTGGCGACCTGATGTGCCCACCCTTTGACGGCGGCAGCCTGCCGTGGAATGTGCGACCTGTCGTAGTATGACGAATTGCAGGCCGACCCACGCGACTAAAGTGAATCTCCTTGCCCGATACGTTGAGCAACGTCACAGACACGCGGGTAGCGGGGTCCAACGCAAACTGGAGCTCCCGGTGCAGCGCGCTTGAAGAAAGTTCAAAGGTCTGAGACAACGAATCAGCGAATCCCTTGGCGGTCACAAACGCTGAGAGCCGCGCCAAGGGAAGATCGAAGAACGAAACCCGGCCCAACGCATCCGTGGTCTTGGAGGCCGGCTCACCGTCGCGCCCACGAGACTTCAAGTCGATGATTACGCGCGCGTTCTTGACGACTGCGTCGTTGTCACGCCTTCGGACGATGCACGTCACCGACGATCCAGCAAGTATCAGGTCCTTGGTTACCTTGTGAGATCCCGCACCGATAGCAACAACGTGTTTAAGCGCAGCGGGCCCACTTCCCCCTTTTTGCCACCACGTGTAGTTCCATCGCCCCCCTCGGAAATCGCATGGCGCGCCGTCCACCCTCAACGTGTACTCGCCGGGCGTCAGCACCGCCTGATAGCGCCCCTCCGCGGATGTCGTTACACTGAACCAGCTTCGCGGAGTAGATCGCGCGAGACCTGTGCCTGTGACGCGGCGATTCGCAACGGGGGCACCATTTCGCAGCACGCGGCCCGTGAGCCAAACGAGTCCCACTGGACTTCGCAACGTCACCACGTTGTGCTGGCGGGGCAGGACATCAACTACCTTCGATACGGACATATGCGAGAATCCGACCTCGCAATACACCCTTCCGGGCTTTAGCTCGTTCACGTGAACTTCGCCATCTGCGTCGGTCACGGATTTGGCGAGCGAATCATTCGTGGGTTGATCGCCATGCATGGCCCGCACGCGCGTACCAAATCCGGGGAGCGGAGTACCGTCGGGCATCAAGACGCGAATCAATAGTTCGCACGTGCCCTGTTCTTCGCCAGATGAGACCCGCGCAGACACATCCCCTTGCGGATCACGTTGCGGAGCTCCGATCAACATCGGCTGCTCTACAGCGCCCTTCCGTTCATCTTCGTCGCCTTGAACGTCTGGCAACGAGTTGCTTTGATCTAAATGGTAGAGCGCAACCGCAAGCAGGCCGGCAAGACAGCACGCAATCGGAAGCAACCAGCGAGTCGTAGTTGAATTTCGTCGCGCGCGTTTATCGCCGGCCAAACGACGCTCCGCCTTGTATGGACTGAATCGCATTCGAGGCCGCTTCCTTTACATGCTGCGACGTTTCGGACTGAAGTGACTGCTCCAAGTCTTCAATGACGGCCTTTCGCTTCGTGTGGCCCAGCCCCCTCGCTGCTGCGGCTCGTGCACGCGCCAGCTTGTCGCTGAACAGCGCGTCTTTGAGACGCTCCACGGCGTCGTCGGTATTGAGATAGCCAATCGCTTCCAACGATGCCGAACGAATACTGTCCTTCTTGTGGCGGGAGTACTTCATCAACGTCTTGATGACGGCCTTACGTGTAGGCGCGCACTTCGCCACCGCCAAGGCGCACTCAGACACCACTTCGGCCTTGGTACGCTTGGAGGTCATGACGTCGAGTAACGGTATGGCAGCATCCCATGACTTAGTACGCCCTAGCGCTTGAGCGGCGGAATGCGCAATTAAAAACGCCTTGTGCTTCAGCGCATCCTTACCGCACAGGAATTGAACAGCGGCAAGATTGCCGATCTCCGCCAGCGCATCAAACGCATGCTTGACGTATTCATGATTCTTATTCTTGGTGGCAAATTTTATAAGCGCGTCGCGTTCGGCACGCTTTCCGGATGTACCCATACGGCGGATCTTGCGCTCGACCTCCACGCGGCTCTTGGTCTTGTGGAGGTCCTTGACGAGCACCTTGACTTCGCGCTTGTGCGCTTTGAGTGCATCTCCTTTGAGTTCAGGCTCGGGCTTCTCGTCGGCCTTCTTCTTTGACGACTCCCCATCGTTTCCGGCACCCACCGAAGGATCATCGGCAAAGGGATCCTTCTCGTCTTCGTTTTCAGGCGCGCTCTTGGGCGTGTCGGTCTTTTCATCGGGCATCGCGTACGAAGTACCCCACCACGCAAAGAGCATGGCGATCGTCAACATCCATAACGCCGGGCAACAGATCCGATTGTGGTCGTGACTCATCGTTTGCTCCCTTTCAGCGAGGTCTCGCGGACGCCCTAACGATAGTCTGGAATCGAACGGCCCACCGACGGCAGTCAATGGGGGCTGAGACGAAGAACGAGCGCTACGTACCGCTTGCTTCCGGATGTTCGTCGCTGTCGGACGTCGTCGCTTCCGCCTCACCGCCATCATCGGGAATCGTTCCGAGCACTGCGGGCAAGTCCACGCCTGCTTGTTTGGCAAGCTGGTGGACCGGCGGGAGCGAGCCAATCAAACCGCGCAGAAATCCGGCGGTCGCGCCGTTCTCGCCATTGCCTGCACCGGAGTCCCAGACGGTAACCTTGTCGATCTGAAGATTTTGCACGGCCTTAACTTGTTCGGCCACCAGTTGGGGCAGCACTTCCACCATCAGCAACGTGGGCGCCATGTCGGGGCGCTCGCCACAAATCTTCAAGAGGTCTTCGTACCCCTTCGCCTTTGCTTCGAGCACGCGCTGGCGGCCTTCCGCCTCGGCGTTGTACTTGGCAAGAATCGAGTCGGCTTCACCCTTGGCGATGCGGCGGATCTTCTCTGCCTCGGCTTCCGCCTCGATCTCAATCATCTCGCGTTCGATCTGTTTCTGAACGATTTCTTCCTTTTGTAGTCTGGCGAGTTCTTGTTCACGCTCCGCCATGAGTACATCGCGCCGCGCGTTGGCTAACGCCACTTCACCGCGACGCCGCGCATCTGCCTGTCGCTCTTCCAACGTCGCGGTGTAGTCGGCGATTTGAGCCTTGGATGTGTTCTCCCCCTCTACAGCACTGGCTTCCAACGTTGCAATTTCGATACGCTGCTTCGCTTCGGCCGCCTTGGCACCCTGAATAGCAAGCGCCTTTTGCTCCGCAACCGACACATCCTGCTCACGACTCGCCTCGGCCTCGCCCGCAATACCCTCGGCCTCCAGGGCGGAAACGCGCACACGTTGATCGCGCTCCGCTTCTTTACGACCCATCGCCGCCTGCGCAAGCTGTTCTGCAACCTTGACCTCTTGATCGCGCTTGGCCGTGGCTTCACCAATAGCGCCTTCGCGCAACGCTTCGGCCACTTCGATCTTCGCTTTGTTGATGGCGTCGGCAGCGGCCTTCTTACCAATCGCGTCGATGTAGCCGGAGTCATCCGTGATGTCACGGATGTTTACGTTGATGACGTCGAGCCCAATTTTGTTGAGCTCAATGCCGACGTTCTTGTTCACGAGGTCGAGGAAAGTCTCACGGTCTTGGTTGATCTGCTCAATGGTGAGCGTGGCGATGACGAGGCGCATCTGACCAAGAATGATGTCTCGCGCCTGGGCTGCGATGTCGCGCGTTTCGAGTCCCAACAGACGCTCGGCGGCATTGGCCATGATGTTTGGACTCGTCGATACACCAATCGTAAACGTGGACGGCACATCCACACGAATGTTCTTCTTGGAGAGCGCGCCCGTGAGCTCAATGTCAATGGTCAGCGGTTCAAGCGATATGTAGGCGTAATCCTGAATGACCGGCCACACCATCACGCCGCCACCGTGGATACAGCGTGCCGCCTGATTGTCGCCCACCTTGCCATACACCACCAACACGCGGTTGGAAGGGCAGCGCTTGTAGCGTTTGACAAAGAAGATGATCAGAAACAGGACCAGCAGAAAAACAATACCGATCAGAATCGGTCCCAAGCTGCTGTCCGGCATCTCAAGGGCTAATGGAAGCTGCGTCATCACGCTCTCCTCGTTGCTCTGTAGTCCAAATGCGGACAAAGCGCGCGGCCTTGCCAGCGTAAGAAACGTCCGCTACGCGGGTTCAACTATTAGCGTTTCGCCTTCAAGCACATCCACGACTTTGACGGCAGTAAACGAATCGATAGGACCCGACGTACTCACTGCCGGCAGGACCTTTTGATTGCCGTCGATGTCTACTTGGATCTGCCCCTCGCCCTTTCCGCGTTCCGGGATGCGAAGATAGACGCGCGCAATCTTGCCGATGGCGTTTTTGGGATTGTAACCCCCTGCGACATTCATGCGACGCATCTGGAACAGACCAAATGAAGAGATGAACATAAGAAACGTCCCGAAGACAAACGCCGCGAAGAAGGCGGCCACGCTACTCATGCCCCATTCGGCCCGGCAGGCAAGCCCCATCCACCCTGCGCCCATCAGAAACGAAATGACGGAGAGGATTGAGAACATGGAGAAGTCGCCGGTATGTGCCTCTAACCCGCCGTCCATATCGGCGTCGAAATCGGCGTCGGCGTCAATGCCCACAAACAGTGTGAGCAAAAGCTTGACCACGAAGATCGCCGTTCCAAATACGGCCATCACCCCATAGATTGTGATGTCGGAAAACTTCGTGAAATCGAGCACATCGGTCCACGAGAAAGCCAACGGAGTAATGAGCGAGCCAATCCCCGCGATCTGGGTTTCTATCAGCACCGTCGCTGCCATCATTTCCAACCTCGTACTCCGCAGATTGGCGACGCTGCCTCCTGCGTTGATAGACTTTACTCGACCGTCACGGGTACGTCATGCTCGTGCTGCCCGCCATTCTGCTCGGCCGACACGCCATAACTCGCTTTCGAGTTGCGGTCGGTTCGAGATGGAGCCGCGTGTTCAATCCGCAAACGAACATGACTCGTGAGCCACTCTAGCTGACAGGATCAAACCAGATCTCAATCTCATCCGTCAGCGGTCGATACCCAATCGCGGGATAAATCTTGTTGGTGGTCTTGTTGGCGAGATCGGTATATAGCGTCGTAAACGACTTTCCGCTATCCAACATTCGCGCGGTAAGCGCTGCCGTCACGTTGGACGCATAGCCCCGTCCGCGATGCCTCGGTGGGGTGTACACAAGTGAAACCGAGGCGCCGCGCGGCGTTTTGCGTGACGTCATGGCGGTGCTCACGGGTTCACCGTCTACGTCCCAGAGAATCATGGCGCCGACACTGAGGGCGCGGTCTACATACGCCTCTACGTTGGTGGGCGCCTCGGACGCAACGTCCACCATGAACGCCCGACACCAATCAATCAACAACAGACGGTCGTCAACTGTCGCTGGACGCATCGCGCCGTGAGTCGGCTGTGGTTCGATGACTTTATGACACACGTAGATGCGCTGTGCCCGGCCTTCGCGCATGGTCACGGATCGCGAGCCTGACCACAACGCCGCGAACGCACGTGCGCGCGTGAGCTCGCCCTGAACGCCAGGAACCGCGTCGAGTCGCTCTGCAATGGAATGCGCGAGCGGAGCGATGGCGTCCATGGGGAGATCCGACAACAAGACCTTATGCCCGGGTGTGCGCATGGTGACGCCAACGATGTCGTCGGCTTCTTGCACGGTGGCGAATACAAACTCTTCGCCCTGGGCCTGTTCGCCCGCAAAACGCCTCGCAAGGCCGAGCAGTAGACCATAGCGCTCTTCATCGGCTTCAAGAAACGGTGCAACGTGTCTAAGGAACGACGCGGCATCCTCATGGTGATGGACGGAGATCATGCGTAGAGATCGTGGTGCTTGACCCACGCCATCGAGAATGGCAAGCCGGCCTCGTCACGTCCATTGGGCACTAGGTCGAGCAAGTTGTAGATGCCGAGAATGTTCTCTAGCCCACGAGCATAGGCGGAGTACGTGTGGTACACGGCATCGTCTTCACCCTTGGCAAACGCACTAATACCCGGCGCTTCCTCACCCATCGTTGCACGGCCTTGCTTGTAGTTGTAATAGACCTGCCCGGCGCGAACGTCTTCATCAGCAAACGACACATGGAAGTCCTGATTAAACGTGGTCTTGAGGGATGAAAACCACGGGAAGGACCACCCCATACGTTTCTTGAACGTCTCAAGCGCATGAACCGGCGCACGAGAAATCGTCACCATGGACACGTCTCGCTGCGCCAAGTGTTGCACAAGCGGGTTGTAGTGATCGGCACACATCGAACAAATCTTGCACCCCGATGGCCAGTCAGGCGCGAACATGAAGTGGTACACCAGCAACTGCGAATGTTGCCCGAACAACTCCGAGAGGCGCACATCGCCGCCGGGACCTTGAAACACATAGTCCTCTTCGACTCGCACCCAGGGCAACGCCTGCCGCGCCGCCGTCAGCGCCTCACGGGCCTTCGAAAACGCCTTCTCCTTGGCCAGCAACTCCTTGCGCGCTTCCGTCCACGCTTCACGGGTCACAACGGTGGGTTGATTCATGGCGGGCCTTTCGTTGAACGTCCGCCGAGAAATCTACCGCCTCCATTGCGCCGGGCCTGCTTTCGCAGGGACCGCAAAAGAGCAATCCGGCTTGGCGTGTCGCCGTTGATGGCATTCGCGAAGCTCTAATCACCAAGTCCCATGGATCGAATGAATGGATTGGCCAAGGCCCATCGCGCCTCTGCGCTAGGCAACCACTGCCTGCGGGCAATGAGCCACTGCTTGTGTCCAAGCCCCAATCGAGCCTTGGCCCGCTCGTTATTCCACGCATACATTTTGCCAGGGTGAATCGCATGATCAATGTCACTGGCGTGGAGTGCGTCCCACCACGCGTCGTAGAATCTCTGCATACGACTGCAGTTGATTCCATCGACCTCAAAAACGCACGTGATGGGAAATCGTGTACACCCAGCATAGGCGCTTCCCCCTTTTACGAAGCGCATAGCCATGGCACCCGGAATCGGCCGTTCGTCCGTCAGGGCACGAAGGGCAAGATCCAGAACGGCGACGGAATCCTTCGCCGCGACCGCAACAGCGGAGCTCGCAATCTTTCCTTTGGTGTCTGTCGGACCAAAAATGCAGGCAGGCGTGCCAATGCTTGTGTGGTTGGGCGGGAATCGTTCCTTTAGGAGTCGCGTAATCAGCTCGGGAATCGCGGCGTCCCAAAACTTTCGTTTGACCCAACCTCGGTCCAACGAATCAAACCGGCATGTGAGTTCTACAAGGAGATCATTGGCATCTGGAACGTCAGGAAGCAACCCCGCGTTTTCGAGTTTCTTCATTGCCGCCTGAGTACTGAGTGACTGAAGGCAACCTGCCGCCTCCGCGCCTTGATCGCCTCCCCACGACTTGAGCATACGTGCCAAGGTCCGACTTACTTGAACCAATGGCGTAATGTGATCCTTCGTTGTGCATGTGGGCGAGGCACCCGATGTGTCCTCGTGCATCAACGTCACAAGTGTCTGATCATCGGCGCCGGGCGCGTAGGGGTTAATTAGAACTTCGAAGTGATACGGCGTCTTACCTGCATTAGGGTGACTCAATCCGGAGGGTTCACCCGCGCGCATGGCCTGCCTCATTGATTCATCTAACGGTAATGGATGACGGCGAACGGAAAGCAAGTACGGATCGCGAACTTTGATCATGACCGCCAAAATCACGCCGAATGAACCCAGTGAAACACGTGCGGCGTCGAAGTGGTCGGCCCGTTTAATGCGTTCAGCGCCTCCCAGCTCTCTCAACAGAGCATCGGTTGCAACCGGTCTATGCTCGGACTCAAGCCACCTTGTCTTGCCCGATCCGGTGGCGATGTGAAGCCCCACGACGTAATCCTGCATGGATCCATCGTGAAGCGCCGCGCCATGAACACCGGTTGAGATCGCGCCCGCGATACTCTGACCGTCGCTAGCC
This sequence comes from Planctomycetota bacterium, assembly GCA_965222115.1. Lineage (GTDB taxonomy): Bacteria > Planctomycetota > PLA2 > PLA2 > JAEUHO01 > CBDCTJ01. The sequence continues at coordinate 176,902 of CBDCTJ010000007.1, forward strand.
CCTGAAACAACTAGGCTAGCCTTGCGTTTCGGGTCGGCTGCCAAGATCGAATTAATCGTGTTTACGGTTGTGCCGGCACGAAACAAGCGAAGGTGTGGGTCATGTACACCTACGTTCGTAAGGGGCAACTCGCCCGAGAAATCGTTATCTATTAACTGAATACCCGGCACCGCGGCAACCTTTGAGAACGACCACGTGCTTCCAATTGTGCGAAACTCAGTTCCCTGGGCAACCGCATCGGCAAGGAATTTCTGGATTCGAGCCGCGCCTACGCGGTGACGCTCGTATGCATCGCCATGCGCAGCGTCTACGAGCGTGAGCTTCGCCGAGCACACCTGTTTAAACGTTTTACAGTAGTTCCACCAACTTGTAGGACTGTCTGAGTTGCAATCGCTAGACTGCGCATTCGGCTTAGATTGCGTATTCGGCTTGTCTTCGACAGTCATTGCGTCCTCCTCTCACCATGCTTGCATTCACGTTAAGGTGTACGCGATGTATCGAATTTCCACAACCAGAATGCGCACAGTCCGACCAAATTTCGAAGGCTACAGGACCTTGCCGGCCCAAGATGGGGGCATGATGAACTCCGGTAACCGCCCATGGACCGACAAGCACTGCGTTCCCGCCAAGACATTGAAAGCGCCCATGGCCGCCGACGCCATTGCAACCGCGCTTGGCGACATTCACGAGGCGTGGCAACTCTCAAGCGACGGGACGTGGATCTCGCGTCGTTATAGGTTTCGCAACTACTACGAGACCGTCTCGTTCGTCAACGCGGTGGCCTGGATTGCCCACACCGAAGATCACCACCCCGATATCGAATTTGGCTATCGCACGTGCACGATTCGCTATACGACGCACGCAGTGGATGGCATTACGGAGAATGACGTCACTTGCGCCGCAAAGATTGATGCGCTGATAACGCGCGACGAGGGATAACCGGATCACGGAGGCGTGGGCTGTGTCGCGGCGTCCAAGTCGAGGCGCCCGTGCCCGAGCAAACCCTCGTACTCCGGGTTGAGGAACAACATGAACTCGTCGGCGCCCTGCTGTATCGCCTGGACAACTTCTGATTGCCCACCGGGCCCCGAGGCCAGTTCCAACTCGCGCACGAGGGCATAGCACCCGGTAACAATCGCCGCGCTAAAGGACGTTCCCGACCACTTGCACGCTTTATCGTCTTCGACCGGGTAAGCACCGAGTAGCTCAAAGCCCGGCGCTGCTACGTCTACGCTCTCGCCATAGCTAGCAAAATCGCACTTGATGTCGCCTGGATCACCGGACGTGACCGACAGCGCAATGCCGATTGTTGCGGGAAACGTAATTTCCTGATTGCCGGTGTTGCCCGCCGACGCGATCACAAGCACGGCATTGTCACGCGCATAGGCAATCGCTTGGCCAACAACGTAGGCTTGGTGCTCCATGCCGAGCGAGAGATTGATCACGTCTACACCGGCATCGGTCGCGCGCGTAATGGCTTCGGCCACGTGACTTGTGAGCCCCACATTGTCTGAGTTGAGAACGCGATAGGGAAGAATCTGCGCATTGGGCGCTAGGGCGAGAATCAAGCTGCTGACGAATGTGCCGTGGCCAAATCCCTCGTCGATGTATCCATCGTTGTCGTCGTCTACACCATTCATGACGTCGCTGGGATCGTCGTCATCGTCCACAAAGTCCCAACCGCCGGGCTCAATCTTTCCCTGCATGGCCACATGCGTCATCACCACGCCGGAGTCAATTACGGCCACGCGCACACCTGCGCCCGTTGCTCGCGAGCGCGCCTCCATGGCACCGATGCGAAGCAGTTCGGGTTGATCTTGAACGACCGCAAAGTCAAACAACTCCTCTCCGGCCGGTAACGTGGCGCCACCACCTTCCGGTGCCGACACAATGCGATCCAATTCACGATCCAAAACTCGGGTATCGCCTTCGATCTGATCGATGAAATCGTTTGCGGTGTCACTATCAGGAAATTCAACGACGAAGAAGTTGGTCTTGGGCACTTCTTTGATGGCCGTACTGCCGGTGCCATCGGCAATCTCCGTAACATCTTCGCCCGCCGCAGGCCGCACCAGCACGCGTGTGGGCTCTACGTTGGTATCAAATGCACCGCCCCCGGTCGTGGGTTGAGGGTTGTTGCCACCGCCGCAAGCACCGAGGGTCATGCTCATCGCCAGCACACCCATGGCCAGCACACCCATGGACACTGTCGTACCAGCGAACCAAAGCTTGCCCATCCGAACCAGTCGCACCGGGTTCATGGCATTCCTCCAGACAAGCGAAACGGCAATAGCCGCGCCGCCGTACGTTGATCATCCGCAACCATCGATAGTGCGTGCCCAAACGCACCCGGCACGTCCATTGTACCGGGCTCTGCATCGTCAAATTGTGCCGTACCCAGGCGGGCATAAAGCGCGGCCATAAGATCGGCGGTACTTTCATCATCGACGTCGCCCGAAGTCCACAGCACCCATCGAACGCCCGCTCGCAATAGTGTTCTCGGAAGCGCCCCCCAAGCCTCGGCCGCTGGCCCTGGCGGTGCGCCGGTTTGACAAGCCGCCAGACAAACGAGTTGTGTCGAGAGCCGCGCGGGCACATCGGCCGATGTAAGCCACCCATCGTGCAAGCGCACACCACCTAACGCGGGCGCGTCGGTTGATGCAACACCGTGCATAGCAAAGTGAACTGCATCTCGCTCGCCCAGCGCGCGAACGGCGGCGTCGAGCGTGGCGCCACGACCGGTGAACACATCACCATAGGCTCGCAGTGCGCGCGCTTCACGACGCGCCCCGTCGAGCCCCGCTTCACCCGCCACAATCGCCGCCAGACCACGGCCCACCTTGGTACGCGTTGAACGGGTGCGCGTTGAACGGCGCGGCAATCGCAGCGCTGGAACGCGGGCAACCGCTCGCGACGCCGCGAGGAGTCGGCCACCCACAGGCAGTAGTTCCCACGGCAAATCACCGAGCCGTTCATCGAGCACAAAGTAAAGATCTGCACGAGGCGTGTCATGTCCCAGCGCTTCACGCCGCACGATCGGTGCGATCAATGAATCGCCAAGACGTGTCATTGCTCGCGCAAACGCACGCGCACCGGACGCCGAATCGGATACGCGTACGCGGTGGGCGTGAAACCGGAGCTCGCGTGCCGCTTTGTGGAGCGCGGGAAGCGAAATCAACGTGCCTACATCGACGATTTCGTGCTGCGTGCGCGTGAGGCAGCGCACGTCGTGACCTTGAACCCACACGTGAACATAGGTCTGATTGCCGACGGGATTACGAGTTGGCGCGTCGGTCGTATGCGCGTGCGCGGGGCGCTTACGACGGCGTTCGTCCCGTCGCCACGATTCGGCAACAGCTTGCTCGACGGCACGAATTTCATCGATGAGTGCCATGCGTTGCGCAGGATTGAGACTGCGCGTGGATCCGCCTTGATCGGCCAGGGCGTCGTAGAGCACCGCAAGGCGTTTGCGTAATGCCGCCATGCGACCCGTTCCTGTACGTGGCGACTTACCCGCCATAAAGCGCTTTAGCGCAAGGCCGTCAAGGATGCGCTCCGCCTCCTCACGGTCCGGTGTACGTCCGCGCTGCAACAGGGCATCGATCAACAGCAGGTACGGATCCAGTTGCTCCAGCAAGAACTTGGTTCGGAGCCAAGGCCCCGGCAAGTCGCCACGCATGCTTTCGATTCGTGCCGTGAGCGTTCGCAGACGACGAATGGCGCGTGCGCGTTCGCCGTCCGAGAGTTCCAAACGGGCGCGCGCGGTTTCAGCGGCCACGGCGATCCATGGGTGCCCGGCCGATGCGCGTGGCAAATCGCTGAGCAGTGCGCGTGCCCGCGCGAGCTGTTGGATTTCAATCGCCACCACGATGCGCAACAGTTGCGTACGCCACACAACTTCCGATACGCCCGCCGTCTTCGCTCGCCGCCACAAGCGCGCCAAGCGACTGGCGTCGGGCAACGTTCCACTGAGCATATGAAGCTGTTCAAGCATCAGCATGCCGCGGAGCACATACTCGGTACGCCCGAGTTCGGTGGCATCGTGAATCGCGCGCTCGAGTTGCGTTCGCGCGCGCTCAAGATCGGTATGAACGAGGCTTGCGCCTACGAGCCAGCGCGTTTCCACACTTTCCACCCGAGCATCAATGCGCTCAAATGTCTTGAGCGCTGCGCGAGCCTGCTTGACGGCGGAACCGTTGTCGCCCACGCGCCGCAACGCATCGGCCAAGTCCATCCGACACAAGGCTTCAAGACGCGCACGACCGTGTGACTTCGCGTCGGCAGCAATTTGCTCCAACGCGACGATGCCCGTGCCCGGTTCGCCCGCACGCACGCGCAGGCATGCCATGTTGTATTGCGCATGAAGTTTGCGAACCGCTTGCCCCGCGTCGCCGAACGTCTCTTCGGCATGCTCGAATCGTCGTTTCGCGCGCTGAAGGTGACCGGCATACATGAGCGCCACACCCGCATTCATCTTTGCAAGTGCCGCGGATGGCTCTTGGCCCAGGCGTCGAAATGCGCGCGCGGCCTTATCGCTTTCGTCGGCGGCTTCCTCCAAACGTCCAGCAAGTCGAAGCACGTTGGCGCGATTTGTGCGAAGAATGGCCCGATACAACGGTGCGCGTTTGCCTCGAATGCGAGACGCAGCGCGCGCGGCACAACGAAGCGCTTCGTCAATTTCGCCGGCCTGCCCCAGCGCGTCCACCGCCAACAACAGGGACTGCATCGCATGATCATGCTCGCCGTGGGCCGTGAGATCGACCTCGGCTTCCAACATGAGTTTCGATGCGTCGCTAAGCGAACCGCAGTGACGCAGTGCCATGCCACGCATCAATCGAAGACGGGCAACACCCAATGCATCGTGATTGCGTCGTGAGGCGACTTCCAGCGCATGCACGGCGCGCTCGCCCTGCTGCGGTTCACGTAACAAGATCTCACTAAAACGCTTGCGCAGTTCGGGCCACGGTACACCACGCTCTACAATTGCGCGCGCGAGCGAAGCGCGGTCAGCGGCGCTCGCTTTGAGGAGTCGATCGATTGTGGACACCGCCGTCATCCGGAATGAATCTCCAGCGGCGGCGTGCGCCAGGCTTCGCCAAGCTCGTCGACAACTGCGATCACCAAGGGCTCGTTGGCATCAAGTTCTATCGGTACACTTCCGGTTCCCTCATCGTCTAGCTCAACGTCGATCACTTGAGGGCCATGAAGGACACGCACCGTTTGAGTAAGTCGCTCACCTAAACTCTGTTCGCTTTCGACTTGTTCACTTTCACGTACGTCGAGGGCAAGTACGAGCGTTACGCGGTTGCTTGACGAAGCTTCTTGAACAGCATCCGGTGTGACTTCAACATCGAGCGATCCAAGCGCGTGCTCGAAACGAAAGAGGCGTGCTAGTCCCGTGCTGCGCGCCGCGGGCGCTAGCGAACCCCACGAATCGAACACGAGTCGCGCCACCGTCTCGAAGATGCTCTCCGGTTGTTGCGCGAAGATGGCTTGGGCTTTGCGCTTGGCGCGCGAAGGGCACCGTTCATCGTTGTCGTGAGCCGCCATCAGTTCGTGGGCCAGTCCTTCTTCGATTGACAAGTCCGCACGCGCGCGTCCCGATGCGCTATGCGCCAGGAAGGCAGCGAGCAGTGAATCGATGTTGAGGTTCGGCACGATCAAACACCCTTACAACGCACGACGAAGTCCTTGGATTCGTCGCCCTTGCCTCAATTGCCTGCCGTGCCTTGCCCATGACGGGTTAGACCGACTGGCTGGTTAGACCGACCGGAGCGGGCGGGTAGCAACTTAGCGCGTGGAACGAACGGACTTCATCGTGCTAGAGGCGTCTCCGCGACCGCCTGATACATTTCGCCCGGATTTTCGATCCTGGACATCTTGCTTTGAAACAGTGAGTCTTGATGCAGGATCGAGTCTTGATGCGGGCTCGTCGAAGGGGAAGTTGAGCGCCGCCAACTCCCCCACCATTTTCTCAAGGCAGCGCTTGCGGGTGGGTCCGATCGAGCCGACCGGCATACCTAACTCCACGCTGAGCGCGCGGTAGTCCTGACTCTCCCTCAAGAAGAGAGCCTCAAGGATACGCCTACACTTTGAGGCCAACGCGCGCATGGCGCGATGCACCAAATGATGCCGTTCTTCCTGCACCAAGAGGTCTTCTGGAAGCGGCGATGGGCGCCGAAGCGTGTTCTCGCTCGCCTGTTCGTCGCGTTCGCGGACCGTGCGAATGCGACGTGCTACGCGCCATGATTCACGCCGTGCCGTCATTGCGATCCACCCGCGAACGCGTTCACCGTCTCGGAGTCGCCGAAGATTTCGAAACAGACGCAGGAACACGTCTTGCACAACGTCTTCTGCCGATGCGCCATCTAGACCTGAGCGCCGTGCAATAGCATGAATGAGATCGGCATAGCGCTCGACCAGAGCGTCCCACGCCCCTTGCTCGCGCCCTAAACAACGACGAACCAGCTCGGCATCGTCATGGCGCACGCTGGATGGACGATCGCCAATCTTGCTGCGATTCGATTCTCTGCGCTTCGCCTTGCTGCGATTCGAGTGATAGCCGTTGGATGCAGGTGACGTCATTGCTCTCTCTTCTATAGCGCCATTTGCACGCCTGTGGGACAGGGATTTCCAATTCATACGACGCAAACTGATACACGGCACCTCGGTCGAGGTTTCGAATCGAGAGCAACGGCCGGGAAGGCGAACCCGCGCCGAAATCGACTGCCCGCGTCACGCGCGATGTATCAGTGCGCGGCGAGCGGCCTCTATGCAAGTGGCCAATGGTGGCCCAGGAGGTCTCCCTGATGAGACAAATCACACGATGGGTCACCCTCTTGCTGCCCACCGCACTGTTGATCGGTTGCGGCGGTGGCGGTGGTGGTGCCCCCAGCGGGTTGGACGTACTGAATCAATCGGCCAGCCTCGAAGGCGTTGTACTGGATGTGGACGGCGAGTCCGCGCAAGCCGGTGGCGTAGCGTTCACAGTGGAAGAGACGGGCGAACAGGCGCTAACAGGCGTTGACGGCGCGTTCTACTTTGACGAACTGCCAGAAGGCGAAGTCAATCTTGTGCTCGATACCGCCAATTCGCTGGCCCTAAAACCCGATTTGAGCGATGCGTCGGATGATCTCGACGATGCAGATGACGAAAAGGATGAAGAAGAGGCCGACGACGATGACTCGAGTGATGACGAAGACGAAGCGGCAGACGACAGCGAGCGCGACGATCGTCGCATTCGCATTCGTCGCGTGCGTCGCGGCGAAGTCATCATTATCTACATTCGTATTGTGAATCGTCGCATTGTTGACATTCGCATCGTTCGCCCCGCGGATGACGACGGCGACGGTTGTGAAATCCATGAGCGCGAACTCGAACTCGAGATGCGCCGCACCGATGCCAACACCGATCCCGACATGGAAGGCGAAGTGGAACTCTCCATTGAGTCCAACTGCGATCAGGAGTTTGAAGTCGAAGTTGAAGATGCCACCGTCGGTGACATTCTCGAGGCCGTCGTCATCAATCCCGAAGACGAAGAAGAGTCATTGGGCTTCCGCGTCGTAGAACTCGATGGCGACGCCGAATGGAAGATCGACACCGGCGACGGACAAGCCCTGCCGTTCGGTAAAACACGTATCACTGGGCTCGGTCGGCACCGGGTTGTGGTTCGAGATGCCGAAGGCGTGGATCTCCTGCGCACGCGCATTCCTCCCTTTGGTGACGGCGATCCCAACTGCTTCTTCCTCTACGGCCGCAATCGCTTGATTCCGCAGGTCGATGACGTTGCCGGTTGGGTTGGCATCGCCGCCCGCGGGTGCGTACCCAACGATCGCGACCGTCTTGTGCAGCAGCTCTTCCGGGTGTATGGCGAAGGCCTTATCCCTGGGCGCGCCTACAACATCTTCCTGGAAGATCCGGATGATCCCGGCACGTTGGTGGAGATTCGTTCGATGACCGCCAATCGCGATGGCGAAGTGGACTTGGCCTACAACACGGCTGAAGGTGACCGACTTCCGCTTGGCGCAGGCACCATTCGCGTGCTTGTGGGCAAGGAAGTCCAGATTCGCGCCGCGGCCACCGATCGCGTCATCCTGCGCGGCAAGGTCCCCATGCTCATGGGTGGTGATAGCTAACTCGCACTCGGCTACTTCCCCATGAACCCCTGCACACCGACACACCTCGTGTCGGTGTGCATCTTTTTTGGAGTCTCCTGCTCTTCATGTGGGTCATGGCAACTTCGGATGGAGTTCGATGCCGCCGTTGCACAGGAACAACATAGAGATCAGCGCCTTGGCGCTGTGAAATCCGTATGCTCGTCGAGCCACCATGCGGAGCCGATTGTTGATGCCTTCCACGATGCCGTTGGTCATGCGGCAACTGATGTAGGCGATGATGCCATCGAAGTGCTCCCGAAGCGTTTTGGCCAATCGCACGAACTGTTTGAGTTTGGATCGCGACGCCCAAGCCAGCCACTCACGAAGGGCGCGCCGAGCTCGCTTCGGTTGAAGGTAATCCAGTGCCGCACCAAGCGACTCCTTTAGGAGATAAGCGCGATACAGCTTCTTGTTCGTCCGCTCGATCTCGCTGAGCTTGGTCCGCTGCTTCGAATCGAGGTCACAGTAGTTCTTTAGGATTGCGTAACGCGAGTAGAAAATGAACCGACCTTGATCAGTGCCTCGAAGTTCTCGTAGCTGTTCGCGGCGTACTTCATCGAGTGCCACGCCTGCTAGCTTCTGGATGTGAAAGCGATCGAATACAACTTGGGCTTGAGGGATGTGTGTCGCAATGGCTTTGCGGTTCCATCCCGCCAGATCCGTCGTTACACCTTCGATCTTGGCAGCGTCCTCCGGCGATATCTCTTCGAAAAACTTGCGTAGCGTCGCTGAATCCTTCCCTTCGGCTGCCCACACCACGCGGCGACGATCGTGATCGACAACCAACGTAATGAAGTTGTGTCCGCGAAGATGGCTGAACTCATCCATGCCAATCCAGCGCAGATTCGAGAGTCGGTCGGGATCCTGGCGTTTCGCGACGACACGCGTGACGATGGAACCAACCGTTCGCCACGTCACGCCCATTTGGACTGAGACCTGCGTCTTGTCCGTCGTTCGAACTAAGTACGCCACCATTTCCTCGAAATCCTTTGTGAATCGGCTCTGAGCCTCAGCCCACGGCACTTGCTCGGCTCGCACGCCGCAACGGGAGCAGTTCACGCGACGCGGTGAGTATCTGAACCACACTCGCGTAGAACCGATCCCCAGGTGGCGCCAAAACCTAGATCTCAGCCGATCGTAGCCCGGGGCCCTTTCCCCACACCCACTGCAACGAGGCAGGCGATGGCGCGGAGACACCGTGGCGATCACGCCACGCAGCGAAAAATCTACCGATCGGACGTACATCCCCGGGACATCGATCATCCGATGCAATAACGTGGTGGCGCGCATGGGGCTCCTCTGTTGATTTGTCGATTTCGTAACCAACAAAGAAACATGAGTCCCGTGGGCACCTCTAGGTTGTGACAGCCTGTTCTAACAAACATCATTTCTTTTCCTGCCGTCCGCGCCCTCTTAGGGGCGGCAGGACAAGAAATCGCAAATGTACGACCCACACAAAGAGCAGTAGAGCCCTTTTTTGGCTCGACGTTGATCCGACGCGAAGCGCCCGGCGCCATACGCTGGTAGCGTGACGCGTGTCGGAGAGCACGCATGACCGATGTCCTTATCTTCGGCCGCGGCTGGATGGGCCACCAGCTTGCGGATCGAACCCCACAGTCCAAGCTCGTTGCCACGGACATCGCCGATGAAACGGCGGTGGCGAGCGTCCTCGATGCATACCGCCCAAACCGCGTGATTAACTGCGCAGGCAAGGCAGGCCGCCCGACCGTAGACAGTTGCGAAGACGATCCCGATGCCACCTACCGATCCAATGTGGTGGGTCCTATTGTGCTCGCGAGCGCATGCAGGCAGCGCGACATTCACTTCACACATTTGGGAAGCGGCTGTGTGTACGAGGGCGACAACGGCGGTCAGGGATACGCCGAGTCCGATCCGCCCAACTTCTTTGGAAGCCTTTATTCGCGCACGAAGATCCTTTCGGAAGCTGCGCTGCGCGATGTGGGCGCGCTACAACTTCGTATCCGCATGCCCATTTCGAGTACGCCGCATCCACGCAACCTGCTCACCAAACTCCTGGGCTATCGCCACATCGTGAGCGTGCCCAACTCGGTGACCATTCTCGACGACTTCTGGGACGTTGCGACCGAGCTCATGACGCGTCGTGAAACCGGTGTCTGGAACGTTGTCAGTGATGGCGTGGAGTTGCATGAGACGCTGCTGACGCTGTATCGCGAAACTGTGAATCCGGAACACCGCTTTGAACTTGTGTCCGAACACACGCTTTCGGAGAGGCTCCGGGCGCGGCGCTCCAACTGTGTACTCAGCACGGCCAAACTACGCGCAGCAGGACTGGCCATGCCCTCGGTCGATGAACGGCTTCCGCAAATCGTTCGCGCCTATGGCAAACACGTTCAGCCTACTCAAGCCCGCTGAACGAGTTGGTGAAGGTAGGCGCCGTACGACGAGCTTTGATACCGCGCCGCTTGGGCGGCAAGTTGTTCGCAATCAATCCATCCGTTTCGGAATGCAATTTCTTCCAAGCACCCAACCGATATGCGTTGCCGCTGTTCGATAGCATGTATGAAGGAACTTGCTTGCAACATGGATTCGTGTGTACCTGTATCCATCCAAGCAATGCCACGTCCTAGCTGGGCCACCGTCAGCGTGCCTGCACCTAGGTAGGCACGATTGATGTCGGTAATCTCGAGTTCGCCTCGCGCAGACGGCGTGAGGGAGGAAGCAAGCTCAAGCACGCGATTGTCATACACGTAGAGGCCCGTGACGGCCCATGGCGAACGCGGCTGCGAGGGCTTTTCCTCAATGGCGAGCGCACACCCCTGCGCGTCCAGGGTTACAACGCCATACCGCTCGGGATCATGCACTTGGCAGACGAAAATGGTGGCGCCCGTCTCGCGCGCCGTGGCCGCAAGCAGATGGTCTTCGAGACCCGCACCAAAGAACAGGTTGTCGCCAAGGACAAGCGCCACGGCGTCGTTCCCGATAAACGCACGGCCGAGAACGAACGCCTGGGCAATGCCTTCGGGGCGTGGCTGCACCGCGTACGAATAGGCAACGCCAAACTGTGATCCGTCGCCCAACACGTCTTGGATACGCGGCATGTCCTTTGGGGTGCCAATCACCAAAATGTCGCGAATTCCGGCTTGTAGTAGCACACTCAGCGAGTAATAAATCAACGGCTTGTTGTAGATCGGCAAGAGTTGCTTGCAAACCGCATCGGTGACCGGCGCAAGTCGCGTCCCCGTGCCTCCCGCAAGTACAATCCCCTTCATGGGAGGATGCTCCATCGACGGACTTAGATTACGCTTGAGGCGCCGAGCGGAGCCGATCCGCTGCGGGGGTCGAATGCTAACGCTAGTAGCAATCATCAACGTGAAAGAAGCGAGCGATGACGTCCGTGACACCGCGCGATGAGACCATCGTTGTAACGGGCGGCGCTGGCTTTGTTGGCAGTGCTCTAGTGCGGCGGCTCTTGCGGCGCGACACCGCGCCGACCGTGATTTCGTTTGATGCACTTTCCTATGCGGGCCACCGCGAGAATTTGAGCGACCTCGACGACCCTTCGCGGCACACGCTTGTCGTGGGTGATATTGCAAATGCACGAGATGTTCAGCACTTGTTTGACGATACGAAGCCGACGGCACTCATCAATGTGGCTGCCGAAACGCATGTCGATCGTAGCAACGTAAGCGCCATCGACTTCGTGCGCACCAACGTTCTGGGCACGCAGACGCTACTCGAGGCGGCTCGGCACGCAGGGATTCCCATGGTGCACGTTTCGACGGACGAAGTCTATGGGAGTCTGCGTGCGCCCGATCGTGCACGTCCTACATGTCCGCTACGCCCTACAAATCCGTATGCAGCCAGCAAAGCCGCGGGCGATCTCATGGCGCTCGCCGCACTCAAGACGCATGGCCAAGACGTCCGGATCACACGCTGCACGAACAACTACGGGCCACGCCAGATGCCCGAAAAACTGATTCCACTCATGACGTTGCGGGCGCTCGCCGGGCAACCGATGCCGCTCTACGGCGATGGCCTTCACACGCGCGATTGGATTCACGTGGATGATCATGCCTCGGGCATTGTGGCCGCGCTTGACCGTGGCACGCCAGGCGCGATTTATCACTTCACAGCCAACTGCCCACGCACGAATCTCGACATTGTTCGTGAGGTTACGAAGTACACCGGTGCGAGCGAATTGCTGATTCGACACGTCGACGATCGACCCGCACACGACCGGCGATACGCACTGGACGACGAGTCCACGCGCAGCGAGCTTGGCTGGGCACCCGTTGTTCCCTTTGCCTCAGGTCTTGAAGAGACCGTTCGGTGGTTTGGCGATCACCTCGACTGGTGCCGCGCCACCGGCTCCGAAAACATGCGCTCGTTTCTAAGAGCAAACTACGAAGCGCGCGGCACCTAACCACCGACTGGGACCGATCATGGCGTACGACGAGCGGCTAGCTATTGCTGACATCACAGATGCCCTCGCAGGCATCGACATCTACGTGCTGGATCAGATCATGCGCGGTCGGTTGACGGCCAACCAGCGAGTGTTGGATGTCGGGTGTGGCGCGGGAAGGAACGTGTCGCTCTTGATGGCGGCAGGTGCTGATGTGCATGGTGTGGATACGTCGGAGAGCACGATCGACGCGATTCGTAGGCGTGCGTTGCAGTTCGGCCTGGGCGACGTGGAAGAACGATTTAGGACGGCGGACGCGGCGGACTTGCCCCATGAAGACAACAGCTTTGATGCGGTCATCTGCTGCGCGGTGCTTCACTTTGCGAGGGACGAGCTTCACTTTGACAACATGATCACGTCGTTGCGACGGGTATTGAAACCAGGAGGACTCCTTGTTGCGCGCCTCGCCTCGTCAATCGGCATCAAACAACTTGTTCAGCCTTTAGGAAAGGGGCAGTTTCGTATCCCGGACGGCTCAACGCGCTACCTCGTGAGTGAAGAGGACCTGCTACACCAGACTGAGCGTATCGGTGGCGAGCTACTCGATCCGATTAAGACCACCAATGTCCAGAATCTGCGCTGCATGACCACGTGGTGTGTGCGGTTGATGTAACCGCCATGCGCGGCAGAAGGGCAGCGAATAGCTTCTTGCGCCCAATTGATGTTGGATCGATGACTTCTTCCTGTGCCCACGGCTCTACGTGTACACTCCCGGACTTCAACATCGAATTTGATTCAGCACTAAGGAGCTGTTATGCGGACTTTTCTGACTTTGAGCGTGATGGTCGCGGGGCTCACGCTCGCGAGCTGCGGTGGAACGGCCACGGCGACAGGACCGGTTGGGTCTTGGGTCGTCGATCGCTCACAGACGCAACCACAAATCGAGAAGATGATGGCCGAGAAGGCGGGCATGCCGGGCGCAACCATGGACGACCTCTACGCAAAAATGCCTGAGGCCGCGCGAGACATGGTCAAAGAGCAGGTCGACAATATGTGGAAGATGATCGGAAGCGTAAAGGCGAAGCTGGACGCAGACAACACATACGAAATGCGATTCACGGAAGAAGATGGCAAGGCAAAGGTTCGCACTGGCAAGTGGTCGATCAATGGTGAGAACGTCACATTCACGCCCGACGACAAGGATCATACAGGCGATGTCCCTGACAGCGTCTTGTTTCGTAACGGCATGCTGGAGCTCAGCGGCAAAGGAATGCCCATTACGGTATTCATGACGCGCGGCTAACCTATGGCCAAGCGTTCAGTGAACTTTCGCTGACCAAATAGTACATTCGCCGACGCGCCGCGCGCCCCTGCCACTCCCTGTGACTCGAGATACCTGAGTACGACGGACTGGCGTGTGACGGGTTCGCGGCGCGCGGTCGTTTTGGCGACAGGAAGGAGCAACCATGCGTACGTTCGCGATGCTGGGTGCAATGGCGCTATCAATATCGCTTACAGCGTGTGGCAGAGATACAACTACGCTAGCTGGACCCGATGGAGTGTGGGTCCTCAACGTCGCGAGTACCGAGAGAGAGTTCGTTGAGAACCGGGTTGAGATCGCGATGGAACTGATGAAGGAGCAATTTAAAGAAATGCTCGAAGACATTCCAGAAGCCAATCGGCCAATGGCAGCTGCCAAACTTAGAGAGAAACTTGCGAGTCCCGAATCCGGCGCGCGATTGGAAAAGACACTGAGGCCCGTACTTGATCGGCTTTCTAACTGTAGGATCGAGCTCAAGCCCGGTGGCGCGTATCGGGCATCGCTCATCAACATGGATGGCATCCCTAGAGAGGATGAGGGCCAGTGGCGGCTGCGTGGCAACCGGGTCGAATTCAAGTCAGATCAATCAGACGCCTACGAAGGAGAGGTCGACGTCACTTTTGCAAACAATGCGTTGCGCCTAACCATTAGCAGATTTCCCTTTTCCGTGCACATGCGGCGCAAATAGGAAGGCCGTCTAAATGGTCGGGGGCGTCTCGCGCCTGGTCAACCACTTTACTTCCCAGAATCCGGTTCGTTGGCCTGCCCGCTTCGAGATGGCTCCGCGTCACGCGACTTACTAAGCGCACCTACCAATGCCTTCTCTAGTTTCGCAACATCGAAACCACGCGGCCCTCGATCGCCACGAAACGCAACCGTGCCAGCCGGTGCCAAGAGGAAGAGGCGATCCGGATCCGCGGCGTAGGCCTTCGACACCGTGTCGTTCATGTCGTCCACAAGCACCGGAATGGTGAGTCCGAGGTCCTTGGCGCATTTGCCCGCAACCTTGGAACGCGCTTCAAACGTCTTGGGGTCTTCCAACTTGATGTGTGATGCGGGGCGGCGCCATCCATCCGTGGGATGCGCTTCGCGTATATAGATCAAATGAAAGTCGGCTTGAGTCTTGTACTTGTTGTAGAGCGCTTCCAGGCGACCTGCCTGGCGTGTAAAGGGCCCTCAAGTGTGAGAGCCAAAGATCAAGACCGTAAAGCGCGTCGGACGACCGAGATCGATCACTTGATCACTGCCAAGCCGTTTGGCGGAGACGTTTGGTGCCCTGGACCCTACGGAAGGCGCACCATCACGGACGGCCTTGCCCGACACGGCCGATAACCACTCCTCGCGATCCAATACGCCGTCACCATTCTTGTCGGACCGCTCGTGAAACGCCTTCCACTCGTCAGCCGAGATCTTCTTGTCGCGGTTGGTGTCTAGTCGCTGAGCCGAGAGGGTGTTATTCGCACGCCGCGTCGCGCCGCGTTGCCCTTGGCGAGGTGAATTGCCGGCCCGCGACCTCACCGCATCCAAATCCTGCTTGGAGATGGCACCATCGCCGTCGACGTCGATACGATCAAAGTTGCGCTGCATGCGCCCCTCAACTTCGTCGCGCGTGATCTTTCCATCGCCATTCTTGTCGAATCGTTCGGCGAAGCGCTCCCAATTGGGCACGCGGCCACGCATGCGCGCGTCACGGTCACGTCCACGGTTCTTGCGCGGCGGCTGACTCTCGGGCGTGGGTTCTGACTCAGGAGAATCGGACTGCGGCGACCCAGTTCCCGGCAACTCGCTGCCAGGCGACGGCTCGCCGCCAGGCGGCACGCCATCTTCGGCAAACGCCATGCATGAGAATGAGAATGCCAAAATCAGAATCGTGAAGATACGCATATCGCTTGAACCCCAAGGCGCCCCATGAGTTCCGGGGACATACTACCGGCGACGTTTGAGACTTCCTCGCAGCAGCGTATCGAGAACCTGCTTCGAGTAGACGTCGTGTTCGGTTTCCTCCAAGTCGAGCGGGCGCAGGACCGCCGCCCCCAATCCAAGCTGGAGCATCAAAAACCCCGCCGTGGTAGGCGAGAGGCCGCGCCGAAGCGGTGCAGTCGTAAACACTTCGGCCAACCGCTCTCCGAGTGCACGCACAACGGCTGCGGCTTCTGCTTGCAGATTTTCGTTGCCATCGGTGGCACGCGAGGCGGCGAGCACGATCCCCAGTTCCGCGCGACGACGATCCAAAAGCGCGGGTAGCGCATTGGCGAGCGCCCGCATGCGGGTGTGGGAGGTGCGTTTGCCCTCAAGCGCGGCGTCTAACTCCCGAAGTACGCGTGTGCCGGCTTCTTGGAGCGCGGCAACGAACAGCGCCTCTTTGTCATCGAAATGGCGATAGAGGATGGGTTCGGACACGCCACAGGCCGCAGCAATCTCGCGTGTGCCGGTGGCGGTAAGTCCCCCGGCAGCAAAGAGTGGTAGCGCGGCGTCAAGGATCTGTTTGCTTCGCTCAGCGGCAGGCAGGCGGCGGGGTGTCGATGACGGGTTGATTTTTCGGCTGGACATTTGGTTAGCATACGCTAACTTATGTTGTTAGCAAATGCTAACCACATCAGGAACGGGAGTCAACGATGGACCCCTCCACCGAAAAGACGATTCGCCAACTCACTCAGCGCATCGAAGTGCTGGAGCGTGCCGTGGGGATTCAACAGGCTTTTCCGGCGCGCCCCGCGCCAGCTCCTACGGAATCCAAGAAGTACGTGGCCCCCACCATCAAGCGCGCGCGCCTGGCGATATCGCCTGAGCCGAAGAGGGCTTCTGCGCCCACGCGAAGCAAGCCACTCGCGCTCACACCACCCGCTCCCCAAGCCGAGTCTCCCACGAAGGCGCCCGCCCGTCGCGATCTCGAGAATCTCTTGGGTGCCGCCGTGCTCGGTCGCTTGGGTATCGCGGCAGTCGTCCTCGCCGCAGGCTACTTCGCGCAACTGGCCTATCGACACATGAACGACGTGTCCAAAGTGTTTGCGCTCTACGGGTTGTCTGCACTCTTCTGTGGGCTTGGCGTCTGGCTCAAGAAGCGCGCGCCGCGTTCTTACGTCGCCTTGATGTGGGGTGGCGCACTCGCGATTGCCTACATTGCGGGCGTAGCGGCGCGCTTGCGGTATGACCTCGTTTCCATGCCCGTGGGCTTACTGCTCTTGGTGGCAGCATCGTTCTACGGATTGCTACTCGCCTACAAGCTCAAACACAAAACGCTCGCTACCGTCGCACTGGCAGGCGCCTTTGCCGCGCCGTTACTCGTGGGCTCAACCTTAAACAAACCGTGGTTCCTCTGTGCCTACCTACTGTTGTTGCACACCGGCTCGGCGTGGTTCGAACGCAAATGGAAATGGGAAAGCGCACGCATTGTCGGTGTCGTCGGCACGATCCTCGTTGCCCTCGTTTGGCTCAACAGCCACGGCCGTGTGGATGCGACGACGTATGTGTGTAGCTACCTGTACATCGCCGGGCTGATGGCCCCGGAATGGCTGCGCGCCATGAAGGGCGAGAAACCAACCGAATCACAATGGGGAGCCATCACGCTGCTGCTCTTGATTGCGTGTGGCGCCTTGTGGATCTACTCAGGGCTAGCAAACCGAATGATGGAATCCACGTCAATTGCAGGCGGTGTACTCGTGCTGAGCGCGCTCGCCATGCCCCGGCAACGATTTAGAGGCGTTGGCTTGCAGCAGGTCTTCGGCACCATCGGGTTGCTGCTTCTGGCCATTGGAACGCCGCTGCTACACAAGTCGTTCGGCGTCCAGGCGATATCGGGAAGCGTGTTTACAACCTACGTTGCGGCTACCATCGGCGTCCTGGCATGGTTGCTGCGCGGACGATTGCGGCTTTCGTACGCCGTGTGTGGTTTTGCAGTCACACTCGCTGTCGTTGCCATTCTCTGGAAGCGTCAAGCGACGTTTCAACTTCTTCCGGGACTGGCCGCGGGTGTGCCGATTGCGCTTTTGGTGCTCGCGCGTTCCAGTACCGCCAGCGTGTATGGCATGCTGCTCGGACTGTTGCTGCTCTTTGGGTATGGCACGCACTACCGTCAACCCGACTCGCTTTCACTCTTGCTCGCACTTGCCGCGGTATTCACCTCGGCGGTGATGATCGTTGGTCGAGCACGGCGGTATCGACTTGTCATGAACTACAGCGCGGGCGCGCTCGTCGCTGTATGTGGCGCCTGGATCGTCCTGTGGCTCAAAGGCATGTTTGGACCCACCACGACCAAGCTCGTTTCGCAACCAAGCCTTGCGGCTTGGACCATCGCAGCAATCACAATCTTCAATCTCACGGTATCCCGCGCATGGCTACGCTTGCCACGACTACGACCCAACGCACGGGCTGCCTTGTGGCTGGCAGTCGTTGCGTTGCTCTATGCCGCTGTTCGTCGGGAAGTGGTGGATTGGCGAGTCTACGACGCAGCATCCAAGGGACTGGCCATCTCATGCACACTCGGCGTGGCCGCGATGGTGCTGGCAGTCTTTGCGCACTTACGCAACGCGCGTTTCGCGTCCGGACTTTCGCTCGTTTTCTTGGCGTGGGCCGCCGTGCGTGCCTGGCTCGACGTCTCCCTCGAACGATCGGAACTGACCAGCGCGCTGCAACTGGCTTGCATCGCGATTCCTGTTGTGGCTTCCACCATGCTTATGCCACGCATTGGTAGAGCGCTGTATTGGCTGCTGCCGAGTTCGCTCGTCCTCGCGGGCGTTACATGGTGCGCGGTCGCCATCACTCAAGACCCAACGGCACGTCCACTCAATCCCGTGTTCCTCTCAGGTATTGGTCTGGTCTCCGCATCGAGCGTTTCACTACTACGCACGCGCTGGCGCTCCGCGCGCATCGACATCACGGTCGTCCTTATCTTCCTGTTCGCCTACATCGTGGGCGCAACCGAGCTCAAGCTACACACCCGCAACATCGGCGACTGGAGTCGCGTACTCATGAGCCTCTACACGGCCATATTCGCCGGCATAACGCTCGCCATTGGTTTCGCCAAGCGCATCCCAGCCGCGCGCTACCTCGCGCTTACGGGCTTCGGCCTTGTTGCACTCAAAGTTGGGCTCTACGACCTCGCCAACTCCCCTACGCCCTTACGCATTCTCGTGACGGGTGGCCTCGGCGCCGTCTTCTTGGTGGCGGCGTATGCGTATGCGCGCGTCGGAGACGCGTCGAGTAGACGGAGGTCCTGACAGAAGAAACCAAGAAAGTGCTCGCGCTGCGAACCCGCATTTCCTAGGGTTCGGTTCTACGTTGATCGCAATGAGGCACGCATACTCCGTGTTTTGGATGGTGAGAGTTCTACGTGCTGGGTTTGCGAGTATCGTCTAGGAGGCAAAATGACTCATCAACCGCTCGACGTCAATACGATGGTTGAAATCCTGCAAAATGGCGCCGTCGTCGGCTGGGGATTTGCCACGTCGCTCCCACCGCACGACACTACGCAGTTGAGTCTCCATGAACAGCGATGGCTTCTCAAGTCGAGCTACCAGCACGTTCCCAATATGAGTACGGAGATGAACTGGCGTCTGGCATCCCATCAATCGGTCATTACGTCGGTAGCCGAGTTCTTGAGCTGGGCGATGTCGCAGTTCAGTGCGGGCGATCGCTATCTAAAGGCCCTGTCGGCCACCTATGCGGTGCCGTCCAATCCGGTATCGCCCACCGCGGCACCACTCATGGGTCCAGGCTTTCCACAACCACCGGTTCACGCGAAAAGGGAATTGGACACCGGAACCGTAATCGTGATTTACAACACCCTGCCGTGCGCCAACGTGTATACCGAGTCGTCGTCGAATCAGTCGTCGGAGTTCTGGGCGTATGGGTCTCAATTCAGTACGCCACAGCAAACGCCGCTTGTCTTCCAACGAAGCAGTGTGCCGTCCCAACCTTCCGCGCATGCATTCGTACAAGACGCCGTAATCCATGGGCTGCTAAACGATCAAGGGCTTCGCTTTGCGATGCCAGACTCCTTTGGGTGCGTGATGAGTAACTGGTACGAGTCGGTCCAAGCCGGTGAATCATAGTTTTCACCTACCACTGGTGTTAGTTGCGCGGCTCGGTCTAGCGGCGCAACGCTTTCTGTGGGGAGCAGCAGGGAATTGAAGTCCGCTCTCATCTCGGGCCGCTACCGACTTGAGTCTCAATTGGGACGTGGAAGTTTCGGCGTGGTCTGGCGTGGGCACGACGAGTTGGTGGATGAGCCCGTTGCAGTCAAGCTCATGCCGCGCGTCACTGGGGAAGACGGTGTTCGGCTTAGGGCCGAGATCTCCGCACTTCGACTCTTACAACTTCCAGGCGCCGTACGACTCATTGATGAGGGGCAAGCTGAAGATCAGACGTTCATCGTGATGGAAATCGTACCGGGCGAACCCTTCCCAAAGCACGCCTCGGGTGGTTGGGCGGAGATTGGCGACACCGTTCTTGCGCTCCTTGAAGCCTTAGCGCGAGTCCACGCCCAGGGCATCGTGCATCAAGATCTAAAACCCGATAACGTTCTGGTTGATGACCGGGGACGACCGACCATCTTGGACTTCGGCTTTTCGGCAGGCCGGGCGTTTCGCGCGGGACGGCAGCAAACAGTCCTGGGGACGCCACGGTATGCATCGCCCGAACAGATTCTGAACGAAGTCGTCACGGCACGTTCCGATTTGTACTCGGTGGCATTGATGGTCTATCACGCGCTAGCGGGCACATTCCCTCATCCAGCAAGCACGTTGTCTGAAATTATTCAATCTCGAACGCGAGACACCTCGCGTCCGTTACGCGAGCGTGCGTCCAATGTGCCGGAACATGTGGCCACCGTCATCGACGCCATGTTGCAACGTGACCCAGAGAAACGACCGCAAAGCGCAGCTGTTTGTGCCAATCAACTGCGAGGCATGACGCCTTCGGGCCAAGCCAACCCGTTGCGTGCTCTATGCAAATCGTCGACGAGCACAGACCTCTCGGAGGCTGCACTTCGCGATCTGTTCTCCGGGCCCGATCGGCTCTTTCACTTGCGTGAAGACGGCGCTCGTGAGCTCTTTCGCCGGACATTGGGCGCGCCGCAACACACGAGCAATGAGGTCGGTGCGTGGGTGCGTGCCGGCCTAGCCGAATGGAACAATGACGTGCTGGACATCGACCGCCGAGCGCTGGACCGTCTACGAGGGGGACTCCAAGTACTTGTGCCCGGGCACGTGCCAACCACCGAAACTAGTTCGCTAAATGAAGACCAGGATCGACTGCTTGGTTGGGTGACGTTGGCATGGCCGCAAGCGCGGCTCGATGTGTTGGCCGCCGCAAGCGAGCGAGCAACCTCTGAGTTGAGCAACGATTTGGAAGATCTCGTTTCGCGTGGCGCGATTCGTCGTTTCGAGCCGGAGGGGTATCTCGCTGTGGCCTCCTCGCGCTGCCTTGAACGGTCCGACGAGCGAAGCCGCATGCATCATGCATTGGCGCGTGTGTTGCCAGCGAACCTCCCGGAAAGACTGTTTCACGTGTTGCGGAGCGGCGAGGCGCACCACGTGGCGGAGCAAGCGTGCCATTCAGCCGATTCGCTAGAGCGCTCTGGGCACCCGAGCGCCGCAGAAGTGGCGCTGGATGCAGCATTCCTCAGGCTCCGCGACGAGCCGATCGATGATCGGGCGATGCTCGCGTTATGCCAACATCGAGTTCGCGTCGCGGTGGCACAAAACGCACCCGCGGCCCTCGACCGAGCGCTCTACGCAATGAGTCGATTGACAGGTTCAGATCCTGAAATCGAACGCTTGACCGAACTTCTGCGTGCCGCAATCGCCGCCATGCAGACGGATAGTGCCCGCGCGCTTGCCGCGCTCGATGCCGTCGGCGAGTTTGAAGACATTCAAATCGAGCTCGTTCGCCTATCGCTGCGCATGCTCGCTGCACGGTATGGGACGCTTGAGCGCGAAGATCGAGTCCTTTCAGATATATCTGCTTCGGCGAATTTGAGAGATCCCGCCACCCATCATGCGGTGCTTTCTTGGAAGGCCCATCTTGCGTATCGACAAGGGCGATTTGAAGAATCTGCCGCACTTCATCAGCGTGTAGCAGACGGGACCAAGGGAAACGTCCGGTTGGCCGCACTTACCGCTGCGGTGTCGGCGCTGCTTGAGACGTTCCGTTTCGACGAGGCCTTTGCCCTTGCCACGCGCGCCCGTGAGCAGGCCGCCGCGCGCCGACATCCTTTGCTAGAGGGTCGTGCCACATGGCTAAGTCGTGCTGCGCTGTACCGATCGGGACAATCGTTGCAGCCTGATGTCGCGCTCGTCGATGCGATGGCTCAAGCGGCCGACCGCAGTCAGGTCGCGTTGGTGGCATTGACCGAAGCGGCCATCGCGTGGCGCGAGAGTATTCATGATGTTGGGCGTACGTTGGCCATGCGCGCGGCAGGGTTGTGGGCCACGTGTGGCATCGACCATGGGAGTGCCCTTGCTACCGCGCTGGCGCTAGTCTGTGGTGAGCCGCGAGACGAGGTCGATGTAGGACGAATTGAGAAAGTCGCACTGCAGTGCACGATGCCGCGCATTGCTGCTCAGATCGTGGGCCTCCTCGCCGCATCGGGTGAGACCGTGCGCGATGCATGGGCCACGTCCGTGAACGCCTTCACCGATCAATGTGCTGAAAGCACCCGCCACCACCGTGCCGACGTGATCTCCGCAAACGAATCGCGTAGCTTTCTTGGCCTTGACGTCGCGCGCTAGACACCCAGCTCCGATTCCACGTGAGACGGCCTTACAGTCAATGTGCTAAGTGAGCCGCCAAGCGCGTCGTGACAGTGCGCCCCTTGACGATCGCTCCGCCGTGGGTGGCTGGGCACAGCGAGTTGCATAGCTGAATCGTGTGAATTGGGTCCCACTCCGTATGCCTCTATTCACGATCCAAATCAATAGTCACTTTCGTGTGGGTGTCTATGTAGACCGCACGCTTTCCAAAATATTGCTGTCCCTGTTCGCCGTGGGCGCGCGCTGAGAACGTCCACTCGCCAGGCCAGACTCGAACGACAGAGGAGTCCGAAACGGAACCGAGCGAAATAGCGCCACTCTTCGCAAGTATGGAGACTGACCTTCGTTGCACGGGCTGTCTTGATAAGACTACGACTCGTACAAGTATCGGTTCTACCAGTCGTATCTGAGCGCGACCGTTGCGGGGTTCTTCGCAAATTCCAACGAGGGCACTATCGATGTCGATCCGCCCAATGCCGGAAAAGACTTCGGCGTGCGCATAGAGCTCGACCGGTTCATCAGGTACCGCGATAGAAAAGTTTCCGCTTGTGTCAATTAGAGACGAGTTTACGAATCCGCCACCGAACGCGGCGACTCGGCCTCCCCAATGCTGCCACGTCTCTTCCGGCGGAAGCACGACGCGTCCGAAAATCATCCTGCCTGGTCGAAGGGTCACTACTTGTAGGCCACGACTAGACCTGGCATCTTGTATCCAGCCGATCTTGGTCTTACCGATCGCTTGAACAAGGATTGTGGCCCGGTGATAGCCACTTGGGAAACGGCCGCTCCACGGCTCTGGGCCGATGAGATGCTTTCTAGGTGGTGCGATTGGCAATCCTGTGTCTTGTTCTAAGAGGACTATCTCCGCCCATAATCCGGCTTGTACTCCATCAACACGAATACGAAGTACGTTAGATGTCACGTCGGCTGAGGCAGGCATCTCCCCCGGAACAACTTGCTTGTGGTCGGAGGCCTGAAGCAACGGATGGGGAGTGTGACCCAGTAAGACGGGCCGCTCGTCGTCCTCATCAGAACTCGCCATCAGCCCTGAGGCGCTGTCATCTTCATCCGCCGGGGTCTCGATACGATCCAAAGCAATGCACGCAAGGCAAATGGTCAGGACTATGGCGAGAATCTTGCGCAATAGCGGTCTCCATCACTCCGCCCTTACTAGAGTGATTTGGCAGCAAGTATAGGCTACATATCTCACTAACCGTTCCGACTGCGCGGTCCATACGGTGCGCTGTCGCCAGAGTGTACATCGGGCTGACGCGCTTCTCCGTCACTTACTCTTGTGCCAGTGCCAGAACCGAATCTCGCTGGTCGATTCTGTGAAGGATTAGGCTGCAATGGTGGTCCACCCTTCGGAAACGCAGGCTCGTTGCGTTGTGCACGATTTGGAGTCCCTCTGGATGGCTGGGGCCATGAATGGAGAAGTTTTACTCCACTTGAACTGACCTCTTGAGCCCATCGAAGTTCGGCCTTCTTTCCTCCCTTACAGCCACTATATAGTCGGATGACGCCGTACAACTTTCGAGATGCCTCCTTTCCTTCGGACTTCCAAAGACTCCAAAAATTTGGACCGCCGATTAGTGCCGGAAAATCACTGTCTGTCGTCTTAGTCAACTTAAGATCCTCGCACCCAACTGAACCGTCCGCACCAGTTCCTCCACCTGCGTCCATAGCCTCAAGGAAATTCTTCATCTCCCCTTGGGATTGCGATTTTTTTCCACTCTTGACTGGCCAACCCCCCGAGGGCGGCCTCCGCCAAGCCTCGCCAGGCTTCGCCTTAGGATCAAGGGGATTGACACGCTTGCTCAACTCTGTCCAACTCTCTTTTGGCATATATGAAGGTGATATCAAGGTGCTATATTCCCACCACTGGAATTTGCAGGGACAGTACTTCTTGCTAGGCTTCCATCCGAACGAGATTGTTATTCGAACTTCTGACATGTGAGTTCGGCGCGGATCGTCTGGCGGGGGATTGAACGTCCCCTTTTTTCCGCTTTTCGTAGAAGGAATCGGCTGAGGCCCAAATTTTACGTGCTCGATCCTGGCATCTTTAATAAAACAACAACAACTCCTCGTTACACCCGAGCCTGACGACGGACTGCTCGGCATGCTGGGTGCGCTGGATCCAGGTATCGGCTGCTTAGGCTCTTCGGGCTCCTCTTCATCTGGAACCGATGTTAGGGGCCCCTTAGGCTTGGGTGGTGGCTTGGGGCTCCCAGGCAGAGTGGTGGGCGCAGGGGGGCTTGAAGGTGGAGTATTTACGCTACCTTCTTCGCAGTCAGAAAGACCGCGCACAACTGCATACTCAAATCGAGAAGGGTTTATTGAGTCACCTAGCATGCTTCCAGCGTCGGCAGTAGCCCCAACTAGTGCGGACAACACTTCGTCGTCTGGTTCGTGGCCAACTCCTCGCCTGAAGTTATCCGCGGTCCTCATCACTCTCCAAAACGGACTCATACCAGCATCGCACGACGCTTCGCGTATGCTCCAGTTTAAAGCACGGTGCGAGTGCGTATCTGAATCTAGCCCACAAGATTGACAGCCACAAGCCATTCGACCACTCCGTTATCATTCACTAGTATGGCCGCCAGGACGGCGCCTGCATCAAGAAGTGAACGCCAGAAGACGATGAACCACCGCCAATAACATATTTGATGCGGACGATCTCCAAGAGAGCGGATAGGTCAAGTTGCTCGGTGCCCACCGCAGTAATAGATGAGAAACTCCCTAAGTCCGTCCAAGTTGTATCTTCAGAATTTCGGTGCTGTATGGTGATACTAAGGCTTGCACCGGTATCCACGTGGCTAACATCCGCGGAAAATGTTGCAGATAGTCCCGCTCTGGGAAACTGTGGACTATAATAGGGATTCCCGTCAAGTTTTAGCAATGTAGTTCCGACAACCATCTTATCCTCCTGACTCTTGTCAACTTTATTACGGCGCGCGGAATTTGAACCGCGCCCAATTCTTTTTTCTGGCCGCGAGCGCAGGCAACAACCAGAGGAGCGAACTGTTCAAGTTACTCGCTACGATCGTGCTTGTTCATCAGCACTCAAGCCTTGCTCTTCTACATGTCCCAAAACCGGCAAAGGGGTCAGGGTCCAAGGGTTTTTCTTCGTATTTCGCTGACCAACAACGGTGTCTAGCGGCTCTCCGGCCGATATGCGCGTAAGCATGTGGCGTGCGTCTCGAAGTATGCGCTTTGCGCGACCCGGCTTGCCAGGACGAGCGTCGCAGAGGATGTGGTCCATCTGTGCGTACGTAAGACGCTGCGCCTTCCACAGGAGTACATGACGGTATGGCGGCGGGAGACTGTCGATGAGTGAAAGTTCTTCATTGATGATCAGTTGACGACTTGGAGAGTCGCGTTTGTCTTGGTAAAGGCGCATGTGGACATTGGACTTTGGACGCCTGGCGCGCTCTCTGTAATGCTCCTGCAAACGCCGCTTGGATACGCCCGTAGTCCATGCCCCAATGGAGCACGAAACCTCGGAAAGTCGCCTACGACCCCTCCGAATGCGCAAAACGACGTCTTCTGCGAGATCGCGTTGACCTTGCTGTAGTCGCGATGCCATGTACGCGAGCGACGTGTCATATACAATTTTGTACGCTACACCGGGATCGCGTTGCTCCAACACAAGCCATTCGCGCATGGCTAGACGATCATTCGGCCCTGAATGTGCGGGGGGGGGGCTCTGCGACCATGGACGCTTCTTTCATTCCGAGAGGGTCATCCACCGTAGACGACAAAACGTTTCCGTCAACGGGTGCAACGACTTGCGTTCGCAAGCGAGATATCGGAATGAGCGATTTGCATGGTGACACAGTGGTGAGTGTTTCGTGACGAGAGACGCGCACAGCGATTCGGACGTAGACTGTCGTTCAAGAGGGTCAGGAAAAGTCTTCAGATTAAGATTCAGTGTTGAGGATAGAGGATCTTACACACCACACTCGCCCCATCGGCGTCGTAGCCAAGCAATACGTGCATGCCATCCAGTGACCAATCGAGCGCTTCCCAGTTGCGACCGGCGCGATACTTTTGCCAGGCTTGTTTGTAGCGCGGCATGGCTTCGAGTTTGAGCGGAGTGCCCGCCCTTTTGCCGGAGAGGTCGAAGCGTTGAATCCAGGTGTGGCTGTAGGGTGCTTTGCCGTGTTTGGAGGTTGCGCCCAAGAGAACCGAAACGCCATCGCCGTGCCAAATGATGTCGGTGGCGCGGAAGCGTTGACCCTTGCTGGGAACGGGAATGTCGAGTTCGATCACTTTGGTGGGCTTGTTAGCTTTGCTGCCGCGAGTCCAAGGCAAGAAAAGTGCGACGCGAGCGTTGCTCCAGCCGTCTTTGCTCTGGTTGAAACCGCCTTCCCACACCACGGCCACATCCCACATGTCGGGCCTACTTGCGGGGCGCGCCGCGACGCCTTCGATGCCGCGGTTGTGACGCTCTTTGAAGTTTTTCTTGTCGAGTACACAAACGCCACCGTCACTGTCGCGCACGGTGTGTAAGTCTTCGCTGATGGCGAATACGAGGGGCATCTTGCCGGCAGCCATGCCGATGTCGATCGATTCGCAATCAGGCATGTAGTGGGGCAGTTGCCAGATCCCGCCACTCGGCCACTGAAAGCCGTAGTCGGGTTGCTCGTCTCCTACAACAATCACGCCGGAAGGATGCGCGGCCAGACCGCTGACTTCCTTGGGTCGATCAATGCGAATCTCGGTCACGCCGGGCGGCGGTGCGGGAAACGAAGACGTTGTTTTGGCTGGTACAGGCGCGCGTCCGCAGCCAGCGAACAGAAGCGCAGCGAGCATGAGCGCACAAAACGAATCGCGCGCGCCCGTCCAGGGAAAGACGAGCGCGCGTGAGGGCCAAGCGTGTTGTCGATTCACCATGGGCACAGTGAATCGGACATGCTCGTTGGGTGCTATGGAATCCCGAGGGCCGTCTTAATGTCGGCGGTGCGGAAAACCTGAATGCGGTAGTTGCCTTGGTCGGCAATCGCTACCAGCGTGCCATCGGCATTGACGGCAACACCGTCGGCCGAGAGGAACTCGCCGGGCGCATTGCCCTGCACGCCGAACGCGCCAAGGAACGCGTAATCCTCGCCGTCATCGAAAAGGTCTTCGCTATCTGCGGCACTCAAGTCGTGAACCATGTAACGACCGTTGCGCTCGTCCGACATGTAGAGCAACTGATTCACCTTGTCGGCGGTGATGCCTTCGATGTCGTCATTGAAACGACCTGGTTGCGGAATCACGCCCACTTGCGGCTCGCCCACTTGCTCACCCAAGTAGTCACCGGTTGAGAGTTGGAACACCTCGGCCAACGACTCGTCTTCGCTCGACGCGTAGAGCAGGTCGCGCGCCTCATCGATGGCAAGCGTCTCGGTCTTAACAAGAATCGACTCGCCGTCATCCGTGGCCTGGCACGTAAACACGTGATTGAGCTGCGACCCGTCAAACGTGAACTTGTGAATCAAGTCGGTTCCTTGGTCTGCGATGAAGATTGCGTCGTTGGAGTCAATCACCATGCCCGTGGGATCGTCGAACGTGATAGTGGGCGAGGTAAACGAACCGATGGTGGCGCGCGTGGTGGCGTTGTAGACATTGACGCGATCACCGCCGCGGTCAATTACCCACATGCGCCCCTGGCTGTCGATCTTGATGGCTTCAGGGCCTCCCTTGCCGGTCGCAGGATCAACAAATTGGCCCGCACCACTGCCGGAACCACCGACCACTCCGATGAAGGCGCCCGTCGAATCGTAGATTTGCACCCGCAAGTTAAAGACGTCGCCCGCCCAGAGATTGCCGTTTTGATCGAAGCCAAGCTCATTGGGCTCGTCAAACTCGGTGCCCGGCGCAGAACCCTGCACTCCGCCTGCGATCCACGTAGGCGTAACAATGGGGAATACGGGAAAGTCGTACTCAGTGAATATTGACGGATCCGTGCACTTCTTCTTCAAACTGTGAACGGAGGCGCGGTAATTGCCGTTGTCGGCAATCACGAACGTGTTGCGGCGCTTGTCGATGAAGAACTCGTCCGCGTTTTCTTGTTGGTCGGGATCAAATCCGCGCGCACCGAAGGCAGCAGCGAAGGTGCCGTCTTCTGAGAAAGCTAGGAAGCGATCACCGGATTCATCACGACCATAGACAAGCCCTTTCTTGTCTACGCCAACGCCCTCGACCTGCTCCAAGAACTGATCGGGCCCACTCCCCTGACTACCGAAGGTGCGAATTACATCACCATCGGGACTCACCTTGATAATGCGCCCCACGTCTTTGTCGGCTACATAGATGTTGCCATCCTTGTCTGTGTCTACGGCCTTCATGCGGTCGGCTTCGATGCCCTCGACGACGCCCAACGTCGCGGTTCCATTGTCGCCAAAGGTGGTGTCAAGCGCGGTCCCAGACGGGTTGAGTACCTGAATCACTCCCTCTCGCTCGGAAACCACAATGCGACCCCACCGGTCAAGAACCAGATCTTCGGCACGCTCTGCGAAGTCTGTGAACGCAAGTTGTTCCCACGTCTGATCGCTCAATGACTCTCGGTAGAGAATGCGAACTTGGGGATCCCGGCTGCTGTCGCGATCCAAGATGTAGAGCTCGGTGTTGTCCTTCTTGTCTTTGAACGACCCCGTCGCAATCGCTTCAATATCCCCAAGCGGCCCAAGTCCGCTGGCTTCGATATCTGCGCTTGAGATGATGTCGATCACATCGCCCGTCGTCGTGTCTGACGGATATACCTTAATGAGCCCCTGCACATCATCCACAACATAGATGTTCCCGGCGTTGTCGCCCTCAATGGTGTCTGCACCAGCGAGCTGATTATCGCCCTGGCCAAAGCCACCGACTTGAAGGAGGGGTGCAGTGTGAAAGTACTGTCCCTCGTCGAGGTAGATGAGTTCATCGTCACACTGGGATCCCAGCGCTGGGGATCCGAGCATGGCCACGGTCACAATGACAGCCGACCGAAAGAGCATTCGCATGGCACGCCTCCGTAAGTGTGGGCCGAACTCCCAGCCCCGAACGGGGGGAACGGGCCCTAGCCGCGAGTATGTCCGCGCGACGATTCGCAGTGCAAGCTCAGTCCGAGATCGAATGCAAAGTCGGGCGAATCTGATGTCCATTATTCTAAACACAGCGCCGCTTCACGTCAGACGCAGTCCAACACTGGGTGTGCGGGCTACTCGAATTCCACGTCGTCGATGTCTTCTCCGCGGCGGAAGACGCGACGATCGCGAAGTTGGAGCCGTACGTTGCAGTCGGCGAGCGTTGTGAGGCGGTGCGCAATCATGAACGTCGTACGTCCCTTCATGAGGCGCTCCAGAGCTTCCATGACTTGCTCTTCGGTGCCCGTATCGAGTGCGCTCGTGGGTTCATCCAGTATCAGAATCGGGGAATCGCGTAAGAACGCACGGGCCAAGGATACGCGTTGACGCTCGCCGCCAGAAAGTCGAGCGCCACGCTCCCCCACCTCGGTGTTGTAGCCGTCGGGCAACGCCGAAATGAACTCGTGGGCCGCGGCGTTCTTGGCGGCCTGTTCAATCTCGGCCTGCGTTGCACCGGGGCGGCCGTATGCAATGTTCTCGCCGATGGTGGTTGAGAACAGCACCGCCTCTTGCAGCACAATGCCAAACTGATCCCGCAAGTCCTTGATGGCGTACTGCCGTATGTCGACGCCGTCGAGCAGAATCGTGCCCTGTTGTGGATCGTAGAAACGCGGCAGCAAACTCAAGATGGTGCTCTTGCCCGATCCCGTTTTGCCGGCAATGCCTACGCGCGAGCCCGCCGGAATGTCCTCGTTGACATCAATCAGGATCGGTTCGTCCTCTACGTAGGCAAAATGAACGCCGCGATACTCCACATGACCCTTGGCGCGTGTCAGGGGAACTGGATGTTCAGGATCTTGCGCATCGGGTCGTTCATCGAGGATGGCAAAGACGCGTTCCGCGCTCGCAAGGGACGACTGCATGCTTGCCAAGCGCGTTCCGACTTCGCGCAGCGGCTGGAAGAGTTGCGAAAGATAAGCCATGATCAACAGTAGATTGCCGAGCGTGAGCTTGTCTTGCATCACGTGCTGCGCGCCGACATAGAGAATGGCCGCGCCGCAGCCGCCCACCACAACACCAACAATCAAATCGAACGATCCATGCACCGTGGCCGCGCGAATGCTGGCGTTCATGGTGCGGGTGGCATGATCGCGAAACCGAGCCGTCTCCCGTGCTTCTTGGCCAAAGGCCTTGACGACACGAACGGCTGAAAGCGATTCGTGAACAACACCCATGGCGGTGCTCTCGTACTCACGCACCGCCGACCATCGACGACGGAGTTTCTTCCGATAGAGCTCCGTGATGCCAAAGAGGAGCGGACCGCCCAAGAGCGCAATGAGCGCCAGCTGCCAATCGATAATCAATGTGACAATGACAAGCACGATCACCTTGACCAGCGCCGTAGCGAACGGAATCACGCCGTCGATGGCAACGGACTGAATCGAAGGGGCATCGAACTGGAGTCGATAAATCGAATCGGCGGTGCCTTTGACGTAGTGAAATCCCAATGACAGGCGCTGCATGTGATCGAAGAGCCGCGCGCGAAAGCCAAGCTTGAGTCGCTCACCGATCCACGTCTTGTAGACCCAGGCCGCAAGATCTTGCACTTGGATCAAGAACGCCGCAAGCATGACCAGCGCACACGCAAACCACAACATGGACGTGGGTGAACCCTGCACGCCATCGGGGACGAACGTGGCAAGCATCGGATGGAGCGCCTTGCCCCCCAACACATGATCCACGACGATTTTGACAGGCAGGGGCATCAACAACGAAATGGGCGCGGCAAGCAAACTCAAGAAGAAGAGGCCCACCAAGTGACCATGCACGTGCTTGGACTCTCGATAGAGTCGGCGATAGAGCGTGGCATCGCCGTAGCGCGGCTTGGGCTTGGAGGAAGTCATGGCGCGCGAGACTACTCTGCCCGCGCAATCGGCGAGTACACTTTCACTTTCCACCTGCCTGGAGATTCGTCATGACTCGTTTCAAGCTGCACTACGCGGGAATCGTCTTGGCATTGGGTCTCGCAACCCTGCCCGTCGATACGGCGCGTGCAAAGGGCAAGGAGAAAACGCCCAAGGTGGACACCAAGGAAGTCCACGAAACGATCAAGAAGGGGCGCGAGTTTCTGCTGAATCAGTTCGCGGACGGCATTCACGTCGAAAAATGGCACGACACCGGTGAGTTGGTGATGCTCACACTGGCCCACGCCAAGGTCGATCGCACGCACAAGGTGTTTAAGGATGGGATTACGGCACTCAAGAAGAGTGAGCTTCGAACAACCTATCGAGTGGCGTGCATGGCGATGGCGCTGAGTGAAATCAACCCCTTTGCGCATCGGGAAAAACTGGCCCACTGCGCGCAGTGGCTGGTGGACATGCAGCAAGCCGACGGCTCGTGGGGCTATCCCGGGCATATCAAAGGACCGAAGGATCGACCGCTTGCCGAAACCGTGAAGCCGCCCGAGATGCCTGAGTCTCATAAGCAACCTGTCATCATTCTGAGGCGACGTTCTTCATCTGAGGCGTTGCCGACACCGCGCGGCGATTTTAGTAATACGCAGTTTGCGATCCTTGGCTTGCGTGCGTGTCTTGCTGCCCGCATTCAGATTCCCAAAGAAACGTGGCAGGACGCATTGAAGTACACGTTGGCGAGCCAACGCAAAGACGGCGGGTGGGGCTACATCATTGGCAAAGAACAAGACATGGCGAGCTACGCGAGTTTGACGTGTGCCGGTGCGTGCGGTGCGGCCATTTGTCTTTACCAGCTCGGGAAGAAGTCGCCCAAGAGCAACGGCAATGTGAAGAAGGCCCTCAAGTGGCTGAACGAACATTGGGACGAGAGCAACAACGTGGGCATGAACGAGAGTTCGATCATTGGACCCAGTTCGTGGCAGTACTACCACCTCTATTCACTCGAACGCGTGGGCCGCGTCTTGGGTCTCAAGAAAGTCGGCAAGCGCCCGTGGTTTGACGTGGGTGCGCGATGGATCATGGACCAACAGCGTGGTGACGGCAGTTGGCGCGACCCCGGTGCCGATAGCCGCACACCGAAGTACATGCGCATCGCCGATACGTGCTTCGCGATTCTGTTTCTGACGCTGTCTACGCCCCCGCTTACGGGTGGTTAGCAGCCGAAGATAACGAATCGCGCTTACGAGTTGGCGGGCTACTTGCCGCCACCGCAGGAGCCGCCGCCACACGAGTCGTCGGGGGCAAAGTCTTCGAACCCACCATCGGGACTACCTGACCCCGAATCGAGGGAGCCGCCGCCGTCGCCATCCGGGCTACCGGAACCGG
This sequence comes from Planctomycetota bacterium, assembly GCA_965222115.1. Taxonomy (GTDB): domain Bacteria; phylum Planctomycetota; class PLA2; order PLA2; family JAEUHO01; genus CBDCTJ01. Next base: position 209,864 of record CBDCTJ010000007.1, read on the forward strand.
AGTCCCTTGGTTCTTCGCGACGTTCCTCACGGCGCTCTTCGCGCTTCTTTCGCCGGCGGGGCGCGGGCTCGAAATCGGAATCGTCGCGACGCGAGGTCGAGTCGTCGTCGGAGGCGCATCCCGTGGAGACGGCCGCCATACCCACAAGGCCGGTGGCGAGGACCACGGCTGAGAACGCTGGGGCTCCGAGCATCGCAACGATGACGGCATAGGCTGCAGTACGCATTGGCGTGACTCCCGATCGAACAAAGGGCACCCTACAACTGCCCCGCCCCCAGAGCAAGAGTCGATAGCAAGCATCCCGATAACTGTCATGAACCTGTAAGCTGGGTCGCACCCATCGCCTGGTCTACGCGCGGAACGCGTTCCCCGGAACCGCGCGTTGATCTCGGAGGATCCGTCGAGGACCCACTGCTTGGCGGTAACAATGGCATATCCCTGGCAAGGAGGCCCCGATGACCGCGTTCGCCCGCTCCCGTCACCCCCTGACTGGCATCCTCCTTATTGCGCTCTGTGCGCTGCCTGCTGAGGCACGTCCCGATGACCGCGACCGCGGTTTGCCGTTTCCGCCCGGCGGGGCGCCCCTCGCCACCAAAGCTTCCGCCTTGCTGGGTACATGGTCGGGCGACATGAAAGAAGCCGTGGGCGCGGGTGAGGTGGTTTCCTATCCACTCAGCATCACCATCACCCAGACCACGCCCGGCGCGTTTCATGTCGACATTCGGGTAGATGCCAATGTGAAGATGCGCGCGGGAACGACGTCGCTCATGGTGCACCATCGCATGCGAGGCACAATGCGCGGCAACACGCTGGTCGCGCAAGGATATGAAAAGCGCGTACGCGTGAATGGTAGTGAGCGCGCCGAAGCGCCAGACCAAGGCGAGTTCACTGTCGTTGGGGGTCGCTTGCGAGGCAAGTTTGGAAAGCCTGCATCGCAAAACAGTCCCGCCCGTTGGAGCACGGTCGATTTTCGGAAAGCAGCGGGAACGCAGCCCGTGGTTGTTTCGCCGCCCTTTAAGCGCATCGATGTTGTGGGTCGTTGGGCGGGGAAGTTGAGTGAGCAGTTGGAAGACGGTACCAAACTCACCTATCCCGCACGCATTCACGTGGGTCCCAACAAGGACGGAAGCGGTCACCCGGTGCGCATCACCATGAAAATGAAGTACCCCGTCAAAGGAGTAGAGACTACCGTTGCGATCGAACACGAAATGATAGGGACCTACAACGAAGACCGACTCACATGCAAAGGACTGTCAAAGGTCGTGCGCGTCAACGGCAAGGCATCGCAAGAAGCGCCGGAAGAAGCGCTCATGCGCGTCGTGGACGGACGGCTCGTGGGCCGTTTCGGTTATGGACATCTGGGATGGAGCTCGTTTCGCTTCCAACGGGAGACCGGTGCTTTGGACGCGCCCACGATCGAACGGGGTACCGGATTGCCATCCACAGGTCCCGGCACAACGGACGCGCCGTCCTCGCGCGAAACAGACCTTCATGGCACCTGGGCAGGAACCATGCAAGAGACCTTGCCCAGTGGCGAGCGCGTCTCCTACCCCGTGCACATCACGGTGGATCGACCCAACGCGTTGGGCATCTACACCATTAAGTTGGTGATTGAAGCCAACATTCGCGACGCACAAGGCGCGTCCCAAAACGTCGTGATCGAACAAGTCATGCGCGGCCCGCGCGCACGCAACACAATTAACGCTAAGGGCATGTCCAAGTTCATCGTTGAAGGCGGCGTTCGACGCGAAGATACGCCCGACAATGGCGAGTTCGAGCGACTGGACGACGGCTCCCTGCGCGGGAGATTTGGCACCGATGCCGAGGGGTGGAGCGCCTTTCACTACGAACCCGGTACGACAAACGGCAGTACATCGTCTCTGCCCGCAAGCATGTACGTCGGAGCGTGGCAAGGGATGCTCACGGAAGTTGGAGAGGATGGTTCAAAGCGCACCGTACCCGTAACGCTATCCATTGTCCGGTCGCAAGAAGGAAACGGTTTATCTATCACCATGCGCGTCCAGTCCTCGGTCAAGGGCGCGAACGGTCCCCTACCGCAAACCGTGATCGAGTCGTTTGAGGGCCAGGAGATTGACGGCGGCATCCAGGCGCGCGGTGTTAAGAAGTCGGTGACGATTGACGGAAAACCAGAAAACGCGACCCTCGACACGTTGACACTCGCGTATCAAAATGACCGCCTTGCGGGCCGTGTTGGCAATGACATAGAAGGCTACAACACGCTGTCGATGCGCAACGTGGGTGGCGGTGCCATTGACGGGGCGCAGGCAGCGACGGAAAACTTCGCCGGCACGTGGCGCGGCGAGGTTCGCGAGACGATCGACGGGCGACCGGTCACTTACCCCATTGCGCTCATTGTGACCAAGACCAGCACCGGGTACTCGGTGCAAATGGGAGCGGAAGCGCAAGTTCCAAACAGGCAGGGCAAAACGCAAGTCATTGAGATTCGCGAGACGTTCACCGGGAGCGCCTCACTAGGCGTACTACGGCTGCAGGGCACACGCAAAGACATGCATGTGGATGGCGTACGCCAAGACGTTCAAGTGGATCGCGCCGAACTTCGGTTCCAACAGGGAGCGCTAGTGGGTGAACTTGGCAATGACTTGGAAGGTATGGTTCCCGTGCGGCTTGTGAAGCAGTAGCGTGGACACACCCCGGCAAGAAGGGAACCCGTGTCAATGATTCGTTTGCAAACGATCGTGCCGATATTGATCGGCGTACCTCTCCTGCTGAGCATGGCACCCAACGCCCATGCCGACGGCTATGCCGTGGATGGTTCGGCCGTGCTGTATGAGGTCTCGACCAAGAAAAAGAAGACGCGCCGCATCGGCAAGGTGCAAGTACCTCGTCGCGAAGGCAAGCCCGAGAAACCCATCTTGACCGACTTGGCGCTCTCGCCGGAAAAGGGGATGTACGGCATCTCCTACAGCACGCTCTACAAGATCGACGTGACGGCGCCGGAGCGCTCCAAGCGCGTCGGTGCACTGCGCGTACCCACCGTGAACGCACTCTGTTTCGACGGTGAGGACCGCCTGTGGGCCGCAGGCGGAAACACACTGTACCGGGTAGATTTGACGACCGGTCGCGCGACGAGCGTGGGGCGCTTTGGTGTAAGCGGTACGAGCGATGGCGATCTCGTCATGCTTGACGGCGCGCTCTACTTAACGCTCTCTACGCGCACGGGAAGTACGCTGGTGCGTATCGACCCCAAGACGGCACGCGCCAAAGTCGTGGGCGTGATTCGCAGCGGCGCGCGCGGCGCGCTTCCCAACGTGTGGGGGCTTATCCTCGATGGAAGCACGCTCTACGCGCTAACGCCCATGGGCGAAGTGTATGTCTTGGACCCAAAAACGGCGGTCGCTACAGCGCACTTCAAAACGACGGGACGCAACTATTACGGTGCATGTCCGAGGTTGCGGTTGTAGACGACTTTACCCACCGGGCGCGGCCGCGGGCGTCTTTGCCATGGCGTCGAGTTCAGCCTTGAGCTTTGTGATGGCGGTCTGCATGGCCTTGTTGGACCGCACGCGTGGCTTGGCTTGCAAGCGCTGAATCCACTGGCGACTTGTGGCGATTTGCCCCATGCACTTGTACTGCACGGCAAGACGGAACGCGCCGCCAAAGAACGTCTCGTCGCTCATATGCTTGCCCCGCGTTAACACACGCTCCACACCCACCCAGTTCTTAGCATCCAGGAAGTCGAAAAGCTGGTTGGCCTCCTCAAAGGCCAAGACGTGGGTCAAGAGGCCATTTTGATTCTTTGGATCAAGGCGTCGAATCGCTTTGTGCACCCATGCATACGGCGGGTATTCAAAGAACTGACTGTTGCGCAGCGCCACAACCGATGACTTCAATATCGGCAAGGTGACCTTCTTTTCGCCCGCAAGCAACAAGGGCTTGATGCGACGGCCATTGGCATGGTGCGCGCCCAACGTCTTTAGGAACGCCGACACCGCTCCGCCTTGATAGTTGCCAATCGAGTACGGCGATCCATCGGCACTCGTCATTACGAACGTGGGAAATCCCTCGACCAAGAACTCCTGGCGCAGCTGCTCATTCACTCTCGGATCCACGACGCGCTCCTTGGCGGCCTTGTCGCTATCGGGGAAATCGAGATAGAGAAACACAAAGTGTTTGGTGGCTTCCTTTTGGAACGTGGCATCGGAAAACACCTTCTCGTCCATGACCTTGCAGTAGTGACACCAATCACTTCCCGTAAAGTGAATAAAGATGTCTTTTCCACTTGCGCTCGCCTTCTTTTTGGCGACGTCGTAGTTGGTTTCCCAAGGAAATGTAGATGCCTTGGCGTCCCCGGCGCCGCCTTCTGCAAAGGCGGGTACGCCCATCACAACTAGCAACACAAGCGTCGACAACACGCCGGAGGCCCAGCGACAAAGGCTCGACGTACGTGGAAGCGCGACGATTGAGGAGGGCAACGTTGTCGTCATGGCACAAAACTCCTTGGTCGGACGTGGGGTCATGAGGTCACGCCCAATCGGATCTTCTCACTGGATAGGCGCACGCCGCGAGAAATGTCTACGCAAGTGACAGAGCCGAGACGCGCGGTCACGCGCCCAACCCCACGGGATCCACAAAAGGCAACGAGCCCCCAGCGATACCGCCGGAGGCTCGAGCCGTTTCCGTACAACCCCCGGCGAACCGCCGGGGAAAGTGATTACTGTCAGGTGAAGCAGACGCCACCGTAGAGATCGTTGTAGCTGGGCGCTCCGGCCGGATACGTCGAGTAACACGACGAACTACTGCTCGAATACGTGCTTGGGCCGGTTGAGTAGGAATACCCACTGGAGGAGCCGCTGTAGACGATAGGAGCAACAGGCTTGGCGGCTGAGGGGCTCGATGAAAGGCCGTCGCTCTTAGAAGCCATCACACCATCGCGAGCGGTCGGGGTTGCTGTAGCACCCGACTTGGATGAGCGCGTGGCCGAAACACTACTGCTGCTAGACGCCCGGTACGGCGAACTGGCCATGGCCCGCGGATAGTAGGTCGATGACCCCGAGCTCACGTAACGCGGCGCGGGGCGCGTGGTGTAGGTGTAGCTACTGCTGGGGTAGTACGAACTCCCACTTGAGTAGTACCTCGAAGCGCTCGAAGAATACGTAGTGCTTGGCGCATACGCGTAGCTTGAGCTTGGATACGTCGATGCATACGTGGTGCTGCTCGAATAGGGCGTGCTTGAATAAGGTGTCGTATAGGACGAACTCGAACGACTCGCGTAGCTGTAGCTGGGCGTGGTGTAGGAATAGCTAGGCGTCGTATAGGAGTAGCTCGGCGTGCTGTATGCGTAACTCGGTGTGGAGTACGCGTAGTTTGTGGATGACGAGTACCTGGGATACGAATACGACGTGCTCGTTGATGGGTACGAATAACTTGACGTCGTGTAGCTTGATATCGGGGATGCGTAGCTCGAAGGATACGAGTACGAATAACTAGGCGTCGAGTAGCTTGTCGTTGGGGTGTAGGCATACGACGGCGTGGACCGGTAGTAGGTATAGGCCCGTTGCGCGCACTGCGGTGAGCAGGAGCGACGGCAGCGGTAGCGAGCAGCGTTCGCGTCCAGCGTATCGGCCGTGACCCAGGTAGTTAAGGTGAGGCCCAAAAGTGCCAGACCGATCGTAAGCTTCCTCATAACGCCCTCCCATGGGCCTCGTCACCGATTCGATGCACGATCGAAGATTCACGATCGAACAGGTGTCCAAGGAAGTCAGGTCGAGCACGCGCGCATGTGCCTTTAGAAGCTGTTGCCACGAACTGTGCGCGTTGGTGTTTTGCTCGTACAGACGAAGTACTGAGGACGGACGATTCCCTGCTACTTGAGTCTAAGGGACCCTATCGAGCACCTTACGGGGTGTTCGCTGAAGGTGCGCTAACCACCGCAAGCAACTGCATTTCCGTGGTTCTTCTTGAAGATGGCCGTGACGTGCTCGCGCTCGCCTTCACTCAAACCGGAACTCGCCAAGTCGTGTTTGAGCTGGGTCAGCGAACCGTAGCCACTGAGGTACCCATTGAGTTTGGCCGCGAGGGTGGAATCGCGAAGCGCTGCTTCATTTCCAACCTTCTTCAGCAATGCACTCGTCAAACGCTTCACCTGACGCAGGCGGTACTTTTGGTGATAGTCCTCGGCGACATAGAACTTCGTAAACGGGGCAATCTCCGTCTTGACCTCTGCGCCCAAGGTCTTGGCCAACGCGTCGCGGGAAGCCAACGCGGCTTTCTTTTGCTCGTCACCGTGCGTCCACAGAATCGCCTTGTATTGAACGTAACTCCCTGGGTGCAGCGGATTGTGGGCGCGCCAGAAATACTTGAGCAGTGCGTCAAAGGAGAGGACGCTAGGATCGAAGTCGACTTGAATGGCTTCGGTGTGATCGCCCATCTTGCGATAGGTGGGCGCCTTGCTTGTGCCGCCGCAATAGCCGACGCGCGTACGAATTACGCCAGGAACACTGCCCAACTGGGCGTCCGGTGTCCAAAATCAGCCAACGGCAAAGGTAGCCGTTTGCACGCGCGTCTTTGACGCCACCGCTGAATCGGACGACGCGTCTTCGTTTGAAGCGGTCGACTTCGCTGGGGAGGGATGCTCAGAATCTTTGTTCACGGCAGTTGCTCCTTGGGGCGTATTCGATGACGGCTTAACCTTCGCATCGCCGTCGGCTGCTTGCTCCGCGATTGCAAACGTAGCGCACGCAAGAACAATACAAACGCCAGTAGCTATCCATGACAGTCGATGGGAAGGGCCGGAATCACTAACTCGAGGCATCAGAGTCGTTTCCAGACGCCTTGGGCGTCGCCTCGTCCGCTGCGGCACGAAGGAGGCGCGTTAGGGGTCTTATCAATGGCGGCAAGCGCTGCAACGCAGCCACTTGACGCATAGTGTCGCGAAGGGGAAAGGCCGGTGTGCCCCCCACGGTATCACCAGATGGAACGTCTCGCATGAGCCCCGAACTCGCGGCCACGTGACAGCCCTTGCCAATCCGAATGTGATCGGCAACGCCGACTTGCGCACCGAGCGCACTCCCAGCGCCCACACGAGAGGAACCCGCCAGGCCCGTTTGGGCCGCGATGACGCAGTGTTCGCCCATATGTACGTTGTGCGCAACCTGAACGAGGTTGTCAATTTTGCACCCCGTACCAATGACGGTGCTGCCGAACTTGGCTCGGTCCACGCATGTATGTGCACCGACTTCTACGTCGCTCGCAATCCGCACGTCACCGATGTGGGGCACGCGTTCAAGGCCACCGTGCTCTGAATGGGGCAGGAACCCAAAGCCCTCGCCACCAATGACGGCACCGGCATGCAAAACAACGCGATCACCCAAGGTACACCGTTCCCGAATGACGGCACCGGCATGAATACGCCCATCCGCGCCCACCGTCACGTGGGGATAGATCGAAGCACCGGCATAGATCCACGTTCCATCGCCAACAACCGCATGGGCACCGATCCACACGCGCGGGCCCAATCGAACGCCCACGCCAATGACGGCGGTCGGATCCACCACGGCCGTGTCGTGAATCGCTTCATCCGGCGGTAACTCATCGGGAGCATAGGCACATAACACCGTAGTCATCGCGTGTTCGGGACGATCAACAACGATGCGCGCCGAGGGAGAGAGGTCGTCCCAGGATTCGGCTCCTTTGGGCACAAGCAAGGTTCCGGCAGAAGAAGCGGCCGCCTGTGAGCGCATGCGTTCATCACGAACAAAAGCAACTTCGTCGGGTGATGCATCGTTCAGTGCGCTGGGGGCGCGAACCGGTTGACTCGCGTTACCAATCAAACGTCCATGTACGAGCGCGGCTATGTCGCCTGCGGTCTTGGGCTGTCTTTGTGTCATGGGTCGCCTCCGAGCGGATGGAGGCGTACGTTACGCGAGACGAATCCTTGGAACGGCGCGATTTACCGAAGTCGGAACCGAACGGGCAAGTTCGCAGTGCCGCTGATGCCCGATCCAAAGCGATACATATAGGCCACGCGCAAGGCCGCCTCATCCAATATGCGATAGCCGCTGCTGGTTGCCACAATGGCATCAGAAACAACGCCGGTCGGCTCGACCGTGATGCGAATAATGGTGGTGCCCTCAATGCCGTTTGCGCGCGCATCCCATGGGTAGTACTTCTCAACGTTGGGACGATTGGCGACGCGAAGTTTGGAACGCGCCGCGCGCTTCTGTATGGGCCGCCTTGCTTTCCGAGGATTCACACGAATCGGCGGGCTGATGATCTCCTGCACAGGCTCCACGGGATCGATGTGCATGGGGACATCGGGAAGCGTTTCAATCACAAGGGGCTCTTCCGGAATCGCTTCGGCTACCACGTCATTGACCGGCAGGTATTCCATGGGCTGAAGTTCTTCCGGCACGATCTGTTCGGGGGGCGCCACCTGCCGATCCACGAAATGAATGCGGGACTCGGACACCTGCTTCACGTCCACCGAAGGCACCACAGGTTCTGTGACGAAGTAATAGAGCATCGCCCCGACGGCGACGTGCAACACGATCGCCACAACGAACGAAACGGGCATAGTCGATCGCGGACGACGGGGCGCGACGCGCACAGCAGGCAGGGAGGTGGCAGTTGTTGGCGTCACGGACGACACGGCAGGCAAGTCCTCAGTCCGGCCGGACGCCGGGCGCTTCAGTCTATTCGACGTTGAACCCGTGTGGCGGTTCGGTTTCACCCTTGGCGAGCGCGTCGTACGCATTCTTTTGGGCTTCGGGACCACTTGAATCCCCATTACAGGTCCATTTCCATGCCTATGACCACGTGTCGGCGCGCACCGGCAAAGATGCCACGCGGCGCGCGACTCGTGATGTAGTCCTCGTCGAGCAGATTCCCCACGTTGGCAAACAGTGATGTGCGCGTGCGAGGTACACGCCACCGAATGGTTGCATCCAATACCCAATGCTCGGGGATTTCGCCCACGGTGCCGTCATTGCTGGCTGCGACAGTGTTGGCTTGATCCGAAAACTGCTCGCCCACATACGACGCCCACAGCGACGCCGTCAATCCATAGCGTGGAAGCTCTGCGCGCAGGCCCACGTGCCCAACCAGATTGGGTGCATACGGAAGTTCGTTTCCTTCAAAGATCCCACCCGACGTGACGTTCTCCGTCTCCACCCACGTCCACGCCGTATCGAGCCAAAGCTTGGGCGCGCACTCATGCGTGGCGCCACAACCCCCACGGGTACGAAGCGCGGCCAGCACGTCCACCGCCGCCGAAAACTCCACGCCATAGTTGCGCGTTTCACCGGCGTTGGTGTTGGTTGTGCTCGCGCCACCCGACTCGTTCGCCGGCACGACCTGGTTATCAAAGTCAATCAAGAAGCCGGTTACGCCGTAGCGCAACCAGTCACGGGGCTCTCCACGAATGCCGACCTCATAGTTCCAACTGCGCTCAGCCTCCAAATCCAAATCGGTACCCGTACTGTCAATTGCCTGGGATGTGCGCGGTGGTGCAAACCCTCGGTGAACGCCAGCATGAACGGTGTGTGCCTTGTCAAGATCAACTTCCACACCCGCAGCAGGTAGCACTTCGGTGTTCTCGGTGTCACCGGAGACATCAACCGGCGCTGCGCCTTGAACGGAGAATCGTCGCTCGGACACATAGTGCTCCACGCGAACACCGGCCTGCACGCGAAGACGCTTGGACACGTGCATGGTGTCATGTACATAACCCGACAACGCCCAGAGATCGGTGGTGTCGCGATCGCGCGTAAACGGAGCGGCATTGGGGTTCACGCGGTTGTGTCGCGTGTTGATAAACAGCTCTTCGTGGTAGCGGGCACCCATTTGAAACTCGTGCTTGAACCCACTCAACCACCACGTGCCGCGCAAGCGCTCTTCGATGCCGTAACGACGAAACGTACGATCACGCGACCCGTAGCTCTCGCGTAGATAAATCGCTCCGCCATCCACAGTGGGATCCCCCACGGTGGCGACGGTGTTGGCTGGTGGTGCCGCGAACCCGTTGTTGCGAGCAAAGTCCTGCCGGTTCCAGTTACGAAAGCCACTACCGTAGTAAAGGCTTGTCTCGGACGTCAAACACGTCGAGAACTCGTGACGCAACCGAAACAGACCGGAGAGCCACTCCACATCAAACTCATCGTGGCGCGCTGGATTCTGGTGCGGATCGTCGCGGAACATGCCCTCGGTCAAGCCGAGGTACGTTGAATCGGATCGTTGGCGATAGTAGCCAAACTTTCCAAGCACGGTCGTGCGTGGTCCGAGATCGTGACTCACCTTTGCCATGATGTCGGACACCTCAAATCCGGTGTGATCGCGATAGCCATCGCCACGTTTGTAGAGCGCGGAAATAAGCGCACCGGTTGCGCCGCGACGTCCGCCGTAGTGAATCGAACTCGTCGCGTAGCCGTCGGTGCCGCCCGCCACACGAAACAGGCCGCCCTGTGTGTCCGGAATGCGATGCGTACGCAAGTTGAGTACACCGCCCACGGTATGCGGCCCGTGGATGATTTGTCCCGGTCCCTGAATCACATCAATGGTCTGCAAGCGTTCGAGCGGGGGCATGAAGTAGGACGCGTTGACGGCGTAAGGCGCCAAACTTGCCGGAACGCCATCTTCTAAGATCAACACGCTTTCTGAACGATCGGGATTCAATCCACGAAAGCCAATGTTGGGAATCAATCCACCGGTCGCCTCGCCACGAACATGCACGCCCGGTTGTCCACGCAGCGCTTCCTGCACGCTCTTTGGCGTTCGCACCAACACAACGTCACGGGCATCCAATTCATAAGACGAGGCTTGAATCGGCACGTTGGCGGTACTGGGCGGCGTAGTGGCATTGGAAGACGGCGTTGCGGGTGGTGTCGGAGGTGACGGCGGCGTCGGAGTAGGTTGCGGCGGTGTGGGCTGCGGCGTAGGCATCGACGGCGGAGGCAGTTGATAGGGCGTCTGCGGGTAGGGATCCACTGGCGCCTGGGGTATGGGTTGAGGAATTGGTATCCGCGGGGCCTCGACTTCGGCAGAAAGGGGTTTACCTGTGTCGTCCTCGAGCTCGAGCGTGGGTTCTTCCGGCGCCGCCACGTCATCACCTTCTTCGGCTTGAACGTGGGATCCCCAAGCAATCAACAAGACCACGGCCATGGGGACCGCCCACTGAAACAGCCACCGTACGCCCGTTGTAATTCGCATCGCTGATCCCTCCGCCCCAGCGAGTTCTTGCCGGTGGCGTGGGAATCCTATCTATTGAGAATGATTATCAGAACGATTTACATAGCGTAGCCCATGTCGCCTGACTGCCTCAATCGATCTTCATAAAATCCTTCAGGCACTTCACTTACGCCGGAACCATCGATCCATCGGTTGAAAAAATTGAAGATGGCGCACACCGTCAATGCGTCAAAAATCGCGCTTTCCGACCAACCCGCCGCCTTCGCGCGGTCCACGTCGGCCTGCTCGACCGATGCCGGAGCGTCATTCACTTTGGCGAGGTAGCGAAAGAGCGCCTTTTCGTTCTCCGGCAAGGCGGAGGCTTCAAAGTCGTAGCAGACCGAACGGACGAACGGATCGTCGTCAAGAAGGTGCGCCGCGACCGCGGCGTGCGCTGACGTTCAGAATCGACAGTCGTTGCGCGCAGAAATAAACGATGCAATAAGCTCTCGGAAACCGGGCGATAGGTCGCTAGGACCACGCATGACGTCTTCCATGAAATTACTCAAGTGTTTGGCGGCAAGGGGGCGCTGCGCAAAGAGATAATAGATACCCGGCGGTTCCGTGCCCTGCTCGCGGCAGTGCGCAATCACACGCCCATAGCGACCCGATGCTTCGGGCGGCTCACGTTGCTCGATCTCTTGGAGATACATGGCTCGCCTTTCGTTGTTGAGGAGTCATTACCCACCCGCGTTGTACGGCCATCCGGGCATCTCCGTCAACCGCCACATGGCCCATGCGCCCAAACTTCGAACGGGTCGAAACCGGTCGCCCATCGACTCTGCCTCTGACGCAGATGGTGTCTCGATACCGTGAAGACGACCGAGGCCATTGCGGACACCGAGGTCCAGCACGGGCCACACATCCAGGCGTCCCAGCGCGAACATCAACTGCATCTGGGCGCTCCACGGCCCAATGCCCCGCACTTCCGTCAGTGCAGCAATGACCTCGTCGTTGCCCTTGTGACGCAGTGCACCGAGCTTTAGCCGTCGCGAGGCAACGTGATCGGCAAGATCGAGCAGTGCCAAGGTCTTGGCGCGCGATAGCCCTGCAGAACGCAGACGCGCCTTAGAGGTTGCAAGTACTGCTTTTGGATTCATGCGCTCGCCGGGCATCAGTGCACGGGTGCGCGCCCAAATGGTCCCTGCTGCGCGCCCACTGAGTTGCTGAAACACGATGGAGCGTGCGATCGATGCGAAACCAAATGGCGATACGCCCAGTTGTGGAGGTCCAGAAAGCGTAATGACCTTGCGGAACGCGGCATCGCGCCTCATCAACGCCATGGTCGCGTCCCAAACCGGCCCGCTGCCCTTCATGTTCGACATACGCCACACGAGATAGCGCTTTACTTCTTTCGCGTACGCACCAATGGAAATGTCAAGGCGGCCTGATGTTGACGTGAGCGCCACACGCAGGGCTTCCATAGCACTAGGAAACACGCGCATCGAGAGTGAACGCTGGCGAGCTAGCGTCATGAGGTGTCGGCCCACGCTTGGCGTAGCAATCAGGACGTGTGCACTCTGTTGCCATGCACGCACATCGCCATGAGAGGCGTCCATCGTCTTCCAGCGATCCGACGTTGCGATCACGGTACGCGGACGGGCGCGGACGGGCCACGCGGACGTGCTCTCACGCTGCGTTAGAAGCGCGATGGACCTGCGACCGACGGAAAACGCCTGCATGCTTCCTCGCGTTGCTCCCTCATGAATAGTCCGGGATAGACGTCGTACACCGCCTACGTCAGACTACCCGCAACGCGGCCACGTCGTTACGCTGGAGGACCCATGAGCAACACATTCTCGGCAGAGATCGGCCTCATTGGGGGCAGCGGCCTCTACACGCTGGACGGTGTTGATCGCGTTGAATCGGTGTCGCTGGACACGCCCTTCGGCACACCATCCGGCGATCTCCATGTGGGCACGCTGCACGGTCGTCGCGTTGCGTTTCTTGCCCGTCACGGCACAGGCCACCGACTCTCGCCCAGTGAAATTCCGTATCGCGCCAACGTCTACGCGCTCAAGTTGCTCGGCGTTTCGAAAGTCTTGGCCACCGGCGCCGTCGGCAGCCTACGGGAGGAACTCGCTCCACGGTCGTTGGTCATTCCCGATCAGTTCTTTGATCGCACCCGCGGTCGACGCAATACGTTTTATGGCGATGGCATTGTCGTACACGTGGCGTTTGGAGATCCGGTATCGCCCGCGCTATGTACTGCACTTGAAACCGCGGCAAACACGGAAGGCGCCATGGTTCATCGGGGCGGAACCTACGTGTGCATGGAAGGGCCGCAGTTTTCGACGCGTGCGGAAAGCATGCACTACAAGAAACTCGGCGGTGACGTTATTGGCATGACCAACGTCACCGAGGCGCGCCTCTGCCGCGAAGCCGAAATCGCGTATGCCACGCTGAATCTTGTCACCGACTACGACGCGTGGCGCCCCCACGCCCACGCCACGGGTCCCGAAGAAATCTTGGCGGTCCTGCGCGAAAACGCGTCGATGGCCAATCGCGTCCTGGGCGAGGCGGTGCGCCATGTACCGACGGACCCGCTCCCCGCCGAATACGCCCTGAAATACGCGATACTCACGCCACTCGACAAGGTCCCGCCCCAAACGCTCACCCGCCTGGAGGCGCTGCTAAGGCCCTACCGATCGAGTTCCGCGTAGCCGGCGTGCGGCGAACCCCACCGCAACTTTGCCGCGACGGCGCGGTTTACCATAGTTGACCGGTCGGCGATCCCACCGCACGACCGCCACGTGCCGATCGAACATCAGCCAATCGAACATCATTCGAGCGGCGCCATGAAGGAAGAGATTCGTATGCGCAACGCGAAACCCTCGTCGGTATCTGAATCAACGGGATTCACCCGCTGGTTGCCCGGTGTCTTTGGTGCCCTCGTACTCACGCTTGGTCTTACATCACTCGCGCCACAGATTGAGGCGGGCGATGACGTACCTGCCAGCGATGCGCATCCATCAACGAAGGCCGCGGACTCTCGTACGCCATCAATTTCTGTCCACGGCCTGGCAGCCAAAATCGATACCGTCATCACCAACAAGCTCGACGGGTTCGACATGAAGCCCGCACCCCGCTGCGACGACGCCACCTTTTTGCGTCGCGTGTATCTCGACGTGCTCGGCACGGTCCCTACGCCCCGCGCCGTAGAAGAGTTTCAAGCCTCCAAGGATCCGAACAAGCGTCGCATCATCATTGATCATCTCGTGGATCACGACTCGGCGGCGGACTACTGGGGCATGTGGTGGTACCGCACGCTTACCGGCATGAGCGTCCATGCACGTCCCAGTCGCGACGGCGGTGGCGGACGTGCACTTGCGGGTATCGGCGGCAAGAAATTCTATGCGTGGCTGAGCCAGCAGATGAGGGACAACCGTCCCTACAACGAGATGGTGCACGATCTTCTTACTGCCACGGGGCGCACGGATGAGAACGGAGCCGCCGCCTATTTTGCGCGCTGGGACGGCAATGCCAACAATGCCATCGGCGCCGCGTCGAAACACTTCTTGGGTATGCAGATTCAATGCGCCCAGTGCCACGATCACATGTACGAAGAAACGTGGAAGCAGTCCGACTTCCGTGGCATGGCAGCCTTCTTTGCCACCACCACGCAACGTCGCGCTGCGGAGTATCGCGAACTCCGAGAGCTGCGCCGAAAAATGAACACGCAGCGCCTCGCCAAGAAAGGCGGCGACAACGAAATCGCCCGCCCCGGTAAGTCTTCGCCCAATATGGAAGGCGAGGGCATGGAGGGCGACGAGATGGACGGCGAGGGTATGGATGGCCCAAGCTCGAACCGCCCACGTGAGATGGACGGACCGCGCGGGAGCAACAACGCCCGATTCACAGCGGAAGACCGCAAGCGCATGATGGAACTGCGCAAGTTCGGTAATGTGTATGAAGTTGTCGATACACCGGTGCGCAATTCGCAACTTGCCAAGCGTCTTGCCCGTCGTCTGAAGAACCGAAAGCTCAGTGAAGAACAACGGCAGCGCATCGAACTGCGATTCGCTACGCCCAAACTTTGGCACGGCGCAGAGGTGCCCGACATGCCCGGCATTAGCCGGCGGCTGGTGCTGGCGCGTTGGATCACATCCGATGACAACCCCTACTTTGGCAAGGCATTGGTCAATCGCCTGTGGGGCGCGTTCTTGGGTACCGGCATTGTGAATCCGGTCGATGACTTCAACAGTTTCAATCCCCCGTCGCATCCTGAGATTCTCGACATGCTGTCGAGGGATTTCTTGGCCCACGGCTACGACTTGAAGCGCGTGATGCGTGTCATCCTCAACACCGAGGCCTACCAACGCACGTCTACATGGTCGGGCGAGGAGGCACCGGAGCCGTCGCTATTCGCCGTGGCCAAAGTTCGCCCGCTTACAACCGATCAGCTTTCGTTCGCACTCATTCGCGCTATGGGGCTGGAGCAGCGCTTCAACCGTCAAACGCGAAACGCCGGAAACCGGCTACGTGCGACGTTTTCGAAGCTCTTCTCCTTCGTCTTTGATGACGACGAAGCCAAGGAGAGCGAAGACTTTGAAGGCAGCATTGCACAAGGGCTCTTCATGATGAACAGCCCCATTCTTGAACGGACCATTTCCGGCAGACGCGGCATGCCGCTGCAGCGACTTATGACAGCGCACAAGACCGATGCCGCGCGCGTGAAGCAACTCTACCTTGGCGCCTTTGGACGGCACCCGACGGCAAAGGAATCGCGTCGTGCGGTGAAGTTTGTCAAGTCCGCCGATGCGCCTGAAGAAGGCTACGAAGACCTGCTCTGGGCCCTTGTGAACGCCGCAGAGTTTATGACCAATCACTAACGCAACCCCAAGAACGAACCCACTCACTTAGTCGCTACTACGAGGCCCGCTATGTCTACAAACAACCGTTCATCAAGAAGCAACTCGTCGCGCCGCGACCTCATTCGCGCTGGCTTGGGACTGGCCGCGGTTTCTGCCGTCAACCTTCAGTGGCCGGGCGCACTGCCCCGAACATTGGCTGAAGAGGACGCGGCGCTTCCTGGCTTCGGTCAAGCGAAACAGATTGTATTCCTCTACATGAATGGCGGCGCCAGTCACCTTGAGACGTTTGATCCCAAGCCGGGCACAAGCACGGGCGGCCCCACGCGCACGATTCCTACCGCTGTAACAGGCGTTCACATTGCCGACAGCCTGCCGCTCCTTGCCAAACGCATGAACGATGTGTGCGTCATTCGCGGCATGAGCAGCAAAGAGGGCAATCACGAGCGCGCACGCTACCTCATGCACACGGCCTATCCCCCTACGCCCACCATTAAGCACGCAGCATTTGGTTCGTTGCTCGCGCACGAAGTGGGCAATCCCGATGCCGAGCTACCCGAGTACATCGCCATCAATGGCCCCGGCGCGCGTCCTGGCTACCTGGGTGCCGGATACGCACCGTTTCTCGTGCGTGTACGCGGCGAAGATCCAAACGTGCGCGGAGGCGGCGCCAACAACCGCCGTCGTAAGGGCGGCGACAAGAGCATCGTTTCCAACTTGAAGCAGCCGGGCGGCATGAGCAAGGAGCGCCGTGATCGTCGACTGGCGATGCTGTCTTCGCTCAACGAAGACTTTGCGCGGCCGCGCCATGAGGGCGTGAGTGCGGCGCAAGCCGCCATGTTCGAACGCGCTCGTCGCTTAATGGATTCACCCAAGAATACCGCCTTTGACATGGAATCCGAATCGGCTGAAACCCGGGCGCGCTACGGCAAGAGCAGTTTCGGGCAAGGCTGTATGCTCGCCCGTCGCCTGATCGACCAAGGTGTCAAGTGCGTCGAAGTCATGTCCAACGGTTGGGACACGCACGACGACAACTTCAATCGCGTCAAGGCACTCAACGCGGGCGTCGATCAAGGTGCCTCCGCGCTGATTGATGACCTGAAGAAGAGCGGTCGCTTAGACCAAACGTTGATCGTGTGGCTCGGCGACTTTGGTCGCACGCCGCGCATTACCGCAAGCCAGGGTCGCGGCCACTACCCACGCGCTTGGTCCACCTTTATGACAGGCGGCGGTGTTCAGGGCGGTCGTGTGATTGGTGCCACGGACGCTAAGGGAGAGACAGTGGTCAATGGTAAAGTAAGTGTCCCCGACTTCTTTGCTTCCATTGCCCACGCCACGGGCATGGATGTGGACAAGACGTTCCATTCCAACGGTCGGCCCATAACGATTGTGAAGGATGGCGCGCCGCTACCAGACTTGTTCAAGGCATAGATCCTCTTCCCGTTCCTGAAGCTGAATCTTTCGCCTTACCCCTATCCATCCCTCGACGGCGGCTTTCGCATTCGCTTGGTTTCGCCGCGCCGCCGTTTCTCGTCAAGCCGCCTGCGCTTCGAAGCACGAGTTGGCTTCGTAGCTTTCCGAGGGCGCTCGCGCTTTAGCGCCTCTTGAATCATCTCGACCAAGCGCTTGATGGCCTCATCGACATTGCGACGTTGGTCGCGGTAGCGATCCGAGGCCACCACGATCTCGCCGCGTGTCGTGATGCGTCGCTCCAGTTTCTCTTGCAACCGCTTGCGCGTTTCGTCATCCAGTACGGCGGAGGTTGCGAGATTCCAACGTAGGTGCGCCTTGGTTTCGGTCTTGTTGACGTGCTGCCCGCCGGGGCCACCCGAACGCGCAAACGTAATCTCCACCTCGCTGGCAGGAATCGTCAGTGCAGGATGAATCACTAGGTCGTGGTCAGGCCGAGCCATGGGTCGATTGTGCATGACGATCGGCGGCGTCGGTACTCTACGGCGCTGATGATCTCCGAATCGCACCCCGCCCGGCGTCAAGCGCGACGCAAACTCATGCGTGCCGGCGTGTGGGTGCTCTATGAGGACAACCATCTCCTCGGTATCGCCAAGCAGGCCGGCGTGTTGTCGCAAGGCGGGCCACGCGGGGTGCGCGCATTGCCCGACCTCTTGGATGCCTACCGGCGCGAAGCCGAATCCAAGGAAGGACGCGCCTACATCGGCCTCGTTCACCGCCTGGATCGAAACGTATCGGGTGCCATGGTCGTGGCAAAGACGTCGAAAGCGGCATCACGTTTGTCGGCCTTGTTTCGGGATCGGAGCAACGACCTCAAGAAGGAGTACGTGGCGTGGGTCAGCCGCATACCCGAGGAAGACCACGGTGAACTCAAGCACCGACTTCGTCGCCACAAACACATCACGCGCATTGCCCACGGCGGCGACACCGACGGCAAGGACGCGCACCTCTCCTATGTCGTAGAAGGCAAGTCGATCCACGCCGCGAGGTTACGCATCACACTGCACTCCGGTATCACGCATCAGATTCGGGCACAATTCTCAATCGTCGGCCACCCACTGATCGGCGACGAAAAGTACGGAGGCCCCTCCGCCAAGCGTCCCGCCCTCCACGCCGTTGCGTTGTCATTCCCGCATCCGGTTGGCGGTAGTCCGATGGTGATTGGCGCTCCCATCCCCGACGACCTCAAGATCATCGACGCCCGATACCACATCCGCCCGGCAGTAATGGGGTAGCAGCAACACCGGAACTCGTGACTTTGAGTCACATCGCGTTCATAATAGATCGTTCACTTCAATCGAATTGTAAGACGCTGCAACTCTCGTGAATCCGTAACCTTAAGATCAGAGATACCGGCTCCCACGCCGGGAAGACTTGCACTCAGGCGGTAGGTGCCCGGTGCGAGCCAAAGCAATGGGCCCTTCGTCGACTCTTCTGCGTCGCGTTCCGTGAGATTGAACACGTCCCACATCGAGCCAGATTCACGCGTTGACCCATTTTTCAGTAGTTTCAGATCGAAACCCCGGACTGGCTGTGCATGCTGATCGACTACGGTGAGTGACACGGGAGCACCCGCTAGTTCCAAGGGTACCTCTACGGTGCCGTGCATCGCTCCGATTCTCACATAAGCTGCGCTACCCGCAGGGTTCCACCACGTCCGATACCCAGATATGTCGTGTCGATACCCGCGCGGCACGATTCTGTAAGTGCCAGGAGGCAATTTGACGGCTTCCCTTGCCTTGCCGCCGCGAAATGAAATCACGATGCGCGCACCTAGCCTTGGCAAAGATCCGGAAGCATCCCGGCTCCAAATCTCCAATTCAAGTTGCCCGTCGAATCCGGACTTGTCACGGAAGTGAGCTAGAAATTGGACCGGTATCCAAGCGTCGGCAGATCGCTCTAGCGAAATCGTCTCTCTTGCCACGCCGCCCGGCTTGAGTTGAATGGTACGCGTCACATCCTTGAAGCCAATGCAGCGGACAAAGATTTTGCTCGTCATTTGCTCGGCGGAGGGCATGTCTCCCTGGTAATCGGGAAACATGTAGAATCGACGCCAACTTACCGAATCTTCATGCAGCGCCTCTGCGGCCGGGGGGAATGGCCAGGAGCGAGGGCATGCCGCACCACCGAAGCAGTTTGGCGGAAAGTCAAATGCGACCACCGGACGTAGGCCGCGGAGTGGCAAGCCCGTGCGATCATCCAATATTTGCACCCTAAACTCGAACGTAGGTAGCATCTCGACTCGTATCTCAGATTGTGCGGGATCAACTCTCTGCTGAGCAGAAAGCCTGGGAATCCACCCTCGCATGGATACCCATGCGACCAGCTCCTCGTCAAATGGCAATCCGCTGAGACGAAACCGTCCATGCGCGTCCGTCGTTGCTTCAGCGATGGCGCCACGCTTTCCGGCGAACAGCACACGCTGGCGGTCTTCCGCGACGCTCCCAATACGATTTGCTGGCACGTGTACTTTGACTCGAGCACCAGCCATGGGTTCACCACCGAGCTTTACGACTTCTCCAGTCAGGACGCGACCAATATCCAAATTCACCGAGATAACGGATGTGGCGTCCAGATCCGCAATTGGCATTTGCCATGGCAAATAGCTCCCGCAATGAACGTTGAGGAACGCCACATCGTCGCGAGCTTTGAGTTCACATCTGCCCGAGGCGTCGCTCACCGAAGTTTCGCCAACTGATATGAGCCCATTTGTCTTCTTCGTAAGTGAAACGCGCGCGCCCTCAACCATCGAACCGTCGCGCCCATCCGAGACTTGCACGGTCCACTTCGTGTTGCTTGAGCGACTCACGGCGTCCGCTTCGATTTCACTAGGCGACTTAGATTTGGGCTTGTCCGGTCCCGCGCCGCCTCGAAGGACGGGAGTCGCAATCATTTGCACCGTTCCCCTCTCTTCGGCGTTGTCTGGAGTTGCTATATGGTCCTTGCCTCCAAAATCTTCGCCGAATAGGAGCAGCCACATGGCAAGTAAGAGCGCGCATGCGGCCATCAACCAAACGAATCGCTCCCTATTTGGCCTAGTCATCGGACCAACCCCCTTCTCCAGAACCTCGGCCCGCATCGATGATCAAAGTCGCGCTTACAAACATAATTGCGGATGCAATCACCAAGCGCGAATGGTATGTCGCTTCGATAGCAGAGCCAAAGCACCCACAGGGACGCTCTGGTGGGCCTACAGCAATCAGCTCGAGCACGATTGCGAGCGTCACAATCATTGATGTATAGAGAGCAGCGAGAGACAAGTACAATGCCCTTCGCACCAAAGAGTACAAGAGAAGCGCGCCAAGGAGAATCTCGCTAGCGATTAGAGTCCAACCCGTCGCACGCGCGACATGAGTGCTTAGTGAGAATCTATCCTCTAGATAGGACAAGAACACCCTCGACTCAGTCAGCTTTGCGATCCCCAGGAACATCCAAATCAGAGCCAACCCAAGGGCTAAGAACTGGTAGGGCGCAGGCCTCAGACGCAAGACCGCGCCCTCCATGTTCTCGCGCGTACCAGACTCTATGCGCTCGAAAAGTTTCATGCTCTTGTGATCAAACGACGCTCTTGAAGTACTTGGTCACGAGAACAAGCCAAATCCCAGCGGATTACGGAGGACAGACGCAGCGGAGCGACTTTTGTGCGGTGGGTGTACCGGACACGTCGTCCCATTCCTTATCGCAGGGAATGGTACACGTCCACTGGACGCAGGCTTCTGTACCCTTGACCTTTGGAACTCCATCCACGTTGACGTTCGCCGGAGGGTCATCAGCCTTGAAACCCTTTTGACACTTCGAACTATTCACCGTCCCGTAAGTGCCGCAAGTACAGATACTGTATCCGCCCCCTGGGTCATGCGCCTTACACTGGTCTCCACTTCCGCAAGGTGTTCCCACATTGCAGCCCGTGTGTAACCATACGTCAGTAGCCGATTGTGCGGCCCACCGGTGGATAGACTGCGAGCAGCCGTCACCATCGGCATTGGCGAGCTGCATAGAGCCAATAATGACAACCGCACCGGCAAATAGCTGAATCGTCTGAATGCTCTTCTTACAAAACATTGCGAGTACACCTCCCTATTTATTCCACCGTTACACGCGGGCATCATCCCCCGAGATCCGGTGGCACTTCACGTAGCTATGTCCCACAGGGATCGTCCCCGGGGTATGTCCCCGGGGTATGTCCCCGGGGTATGTCCCCGGGATCTAACTCCGTACATTAGCAGAGAGTTCCGTAATTGCAAGTCGTAGCAAGGTGCTCTTGGCAATGGACGTGTGCCTACGCCCAATAATGCCAATTAGCGATGTAGCAACTTAAGTCTCAGACCGCAACCAATTCGCCTGAAATGAAGGCCGCACAGCACAAAACAGAGATCCGGCTGTTTCGCGAAGAGAGGAGAGTGGAAGTCATGGTCGCCGGAAACATCACGAGAGTTATGGGACGTCTTACCGAGTAGCCAGCTCGTTGAATGATCTCGTTCAGCGTATCGCCTCGGCAACACACGATTCGCAGATGCTATGAGACACGCGAATGGATCCATCGCGTGGCACAAACTCGCCGACGGGTATCCATGTGCCGTTCGAACTACTGCGGAGGCGTTCGCACCACCCACAAATGTTCGCGACGCCTTCTTCATTACCAAGTACGACTCGCTTCGCATCGACATTGTCGGGAAACCACTTGGCAATGGTTCGAAGCACGTCGCGCTGTCCCTCGATAAACTCCGTTCGCGATTGAATTACGCCCTTTGATTGAGCCAGACCGTCGATGTCGAAGTCCTTAAACTCCTCCGCCCACGCGTCGACTTGGCAGATGCGCTGAAACACGCCGCTCGCCATCATGTTTCGCGTGGCGCGCGCTTCAGAAACGGCATTCACGCGGTCCCAAAGGGGTGCGATCTGACGCCCAATCTCGATTCGCAAGTGTGCGTATTCGTCGCGTTCTCCGGTTGCCTGAAGGCGTGATAGTGCATGGTGAGCATGTTCCTGCGCACGATCCCACGCTTCGGTGGCGGACAACGCGGCCACCCAGGCTGCATCCAACGCGCAGCATTGCGCAATGTCATCTTCGGGAAGCGAAGGTGCTGCCTCCAACGCCGCCTGTGCATCGTCCGGCCGGCCTTCGAGCAGATACACCTGAGAGCGAAGGCCGCAAAGTGACGTTGTATCAAGCGCCTCGGCGTCGAGACGCTTAGCAAGTTCGGCTTCCATCCCCTGCAAGTGCTCTCGCGCGCGCTGAGCATCGCCTGCGAATATCGCGCTTTTGGTAGATGACTCATGAAAATCTTGCCGCGTCCATGGATGCGCCTGATCCCCCTCGCGCTCCAGCAAACTTTCAAGTTCTCGCAGCGTCTGCGAAAGCCCTCCCGTATCCCTCAAAACGGCTGCGCACGCCGCAGTGGCGCCGAGACTCAAGAACAGCGCGGGAACATCACCATGGACGCGCGCCCACGCCGCCGCAGCGTTGCCGCAAACCCATGCCTCAAAGGCGCGGCCGCAACGGCCGTACGTGACGGCCAAATAGTGCGCAGCGACAAACCCGCCATACGTGTTTCGAGTATCGGCATCAAATAGAACGCCTTTGAGTAAGCGCTCGGCTTCCATCGAGTCACCGGCCTCGGCACGTTGACGTCCCGCCTTCAGTGTGGCGGCGGTCTGATCATCGATTCTTGACACGATTCACCTGCCTATGAGAAGGACCTGAGAGAATCTACGCGCGTTCATGACCGAACCGACGTCAACGCGAGCACTTCGTCCAATTGGATCTTAACCCGCAACGCAAACCGCGTTCTAGATTCTGAACGATCTATCAAGACAGTCACGTGACGAAGTTTATTCATACGATGCTCTTGTTGGTGCCCGACTCGCCGCCAAGTCTAGACTCGATGAAACTCGCCTTCGTTACACACAGCAAATCCTTGTGGCAACAAGGGACGTGCGCAATCGTCCGCATGCAACAAGCCATTGGAATGGTTGAGGTGAATGAATCGCACGTCGGTGTCGCAGCCTGCCAACATGGTAACCGTGTCGGCGACGCGGGGATGCGGAATCGTTGACACGTCGCGTCCCGGGAGTTCCGTGTCGTCGTAAAACGTGCCATCGATGAGGGCGATGTCAACCCGTCGAATGATGGACAGCCACTCGTCGTTCCAAGCATCGATGTCGGGCACATACGCCAGCGACTTTGTGGGCCCGCGAACAACGAATCCAAGCGTATCGGTATCTTCACCGCGGTGAGGCGAATCAACCGCGTCGATCCTCACATCGTCCATCGCGAATGACTGACCGGCATCCAATTCATGAAACACGATTTGGTTGCGCTCGATCAAGTGTGACCACGGGCGATTCTCGCGCAAGAACCGATGCATCCGTTTCGTTCCATGAACCGACAACGACGACACATTGAGCCCTTCCGTGCCCAAGTGTGCCAAGCCAATGTAGTGACCCATATGAGCGTGTGTCAGCAAGAGTGCATCGGGGCGAAGCGTACCGAAGCACCGAAGAAGTTCGGCAAGCTGCAACTCGATGGCTGGCGTCGCATCAACGAGCAACACACGGCCCATTGACGAACGAATGGCAATGGACGCAGGACGACGAACGAGCGCCGGGTCACGGCGCGCGGCCTCACAGTTCTTGCAGGCGCAGCCTACGTGGGGCACACCGGCGTCTTGTGCGGTGCCCAAGACCAGCACACCGGCACCGGGTGGCATCACGACGTCGCAGGCTCCTCGCTTGCCAACTCAAGCCGTTGGAGACGACGCTCGAGGTCGGCGTTGCGCTCTCGCATGGCGGCCAGCTCCTTGTTGAGTTCCTTGAGTTCGCCGGACGCACCCTTGGCTTTCTTCAGACGTCCAATCGCGGCGCGTGCGGCGCGTGGGACGCGACCGTCCGGATGGTGCATGGGCGCACCAGCGAGAATGGCAATCGCGCGCGGATCCCCGATGCCACGCAGCGCCGCAATCGCAGCCGCCACAATGCGGAAGTCGCTCTCGCTCGCAAGATCGGAGAGCACATCAAAGACCCCGTCGCGACGTTCCATGCGACGTGCAATTTGAGGCAGCGCACGTATCGCCGCCGAACGTAGGCGCGGCGGTTTGCCGTAAGCCGTGGCCCCTATCACGATGGGCAACACGGATTCATCTGCAAGTGCTGCCAATCCATCCACGCAGCCCATACGAATCGTCTCGGCCCAACTGTCGCGCTCCGCGAGCGCCTTCTCCAAGACGGCCTTGGCGCGCGGACTGCGTGTCTTGCCCAGCGATCGCGCTGCGGATGCCTCAACAAAGATTGACGGATCGCCCGTCGCAAGGAGATCGATCAACGCGGTTGCCGCAACCTCGTCGCCACGGTAGCGCCCAAGGGCTGTTGCCGCGGCGCGGCGAACCTTGGGATGTTCATGACCAAGCGCACCGATCAAGATGTCGCGCGCATCGTGATGACGCATACGACCCAAGGCCACGGCACATTGACCCGCAAGCCCCCAGAAGGTGTCACGCATCGCAGCCTGAAGCGCGTCCATGCTCTCGCGCGTAACGTCCTTTGCCAAAGCGCGCCCAGCACGAATGCGACTTCGAATGCCTTCGTCGCTCGCCAGCAGCGCGCGTTGGGCCGCGGGAGACTGATCCACCGTTACGGTGCCAAGGATGTCACCGTTTGGATCGAATGAGATCCAAATAGGCGCCTTCTCGACGCGAAACACAAACGACTGATCTCGATCGGCGATGCGAATGTCGCGCGACTCCACAGTGCCGTCGGCATGCCCCACACGAAGCGTGGTGCTCAAGCGGAATGCATCCATGGTGCCTTCCACCGCACGATGCGTCTGTTTCACACGCACATGCAATACGTTCTCGTCGTCGTGGTGTGTCCACGACACCTTGAGCTCGGGATGGCCCGCATGAAAGACCCACTGGTCGAAGAACCAATCCACATCGCGGCCCGTTGCGAGTTCGATGGAACGACGCAAGTCCTCGGTGACCACCGAGCGTCCGCGATTCTCGGTCGCATACGTTTGGATCGCACGGAAGAAGGAGTCATCGCCAAGTTCCCGGCGCAGCATATGGAGCACAAGCCCGCCCTTCTCGTACAAGTGGCGATCAAAGAGATCAATCGGCTCGTCGTAACGGCGATCCACAATGGCGCGGCGGTATTCACCGCCATCTTCGCGCTTGTAGGACTCAAGCTTTGTCAAACGTTCGTATGCCGCCTCGTCGTCGCCAAGGGCGTGCTCTTTCCACAACACTTCTGACCACGTTGCGAACCCCTCGTTGAGCCACGCATGGCTCCATTCCCGGCACGTGAGCAGGTCCCCCCACCACTGATGGGCAAGCTCGTGGGCAATCAAGGCATCCATATTGTAGTCGAGTTCGGTACGCTCATCGAAGAGCACAATGTCGATCAACGTGGTGGCCGTCGTATTTTCCATGCCACCGAAGATGAAGTCTTCCACAACCACTTGTGCGTACTTTTCGTACGGATAGCGAACACCGAACTTCTCTTCGAATACATCCATCATGGCGGCGGTGCGCTCAAAACATCGCTTGGCGTCGTCCGCTCGACCTTGGGGCACATACACCGTGAGGGGTGCATCGCCCGCGCGCAGCATCACTTCATCAAACTCGCCGACGGCCACCATCACGAGGTAGGCGCTGTGCGCGATCCGCTGTTTCCAGTGCCACGTCACCGATTCGTCGTCGTGTGGCGTTTTAGAAAGCAACTGCCCATTGCTAATGGCGGTGAAGCCCTTTGGAACGCGAATCTTTGCTTGGGTTGATGCCTTCTCACACGGGTGGTCAAAACATGGAAACCAAAAGCGGCTGTCTTCGTCCTGTCCCTGTGTCCACGCTTGATACGGCTTCTGCGGATAGGCCTCGTCCGGCTGCACAAAGTACATTCCGCGCCGCGGCGTGCCGTGGTATGCAACGGTTACGTGAGTCTCGTCGCCAATGGACAGGGGCGTCGGCAACTGAATCGTGAGGTCCATGCCCTCGTGCTGAAACGAAAGCGCATTTCCATCGCTACCCGTCACACCGTCGATCACAAGCTCGCCCGCGTGCAACTTGACCTTGCTCACCCCTTTGGTGAGCGCCGCCACGGTATGCGTGACCGATCCCGAAATGTGTACTTCACGTGGATCAATTGTAATGTCCAGCGCACTGTGACGAATGTCCACTTGCCGATCGGGTGCATAGCGGCGCTTCGTACCGGGAAACGCAAACGGTTCGCGTGCTCCCATGCCCAATCCGTGGGAGCGGCGTCCGCATCCCAAGCCATGGTGGCTGCCCGATGTGCCCAGATACGACATCGTGTTTCTCCAAGCTACTGTTCCGAGTTAGGACGCGAACCGAAGCCGTGCCGATTCTGTATTAGTCGCCGTGATCGTGTCCTTTGTGGTCGTGGCCCTTGTGGTCGTGTCCGTGACCGTGCCCGCCATGACCATGACCATGACCACCGTGACTATGCCCGTGCCCATGACTATGCCCGTGCGCATGCTCCTCGTAGAGGCTCACGCCCGCCATCAAGGCAATGCCCAATGCCAGGGCAATGACCGTTCCTACCATCCGCTTGCCGCGTGCGTGCTTGCGCATCTCGGGAACCAAGTCGGCGCAGGCAATGTAGAGAAAGCCGCCCGCGGCCACTGGCACAAGTATGTGCTGCAAGCCGAAGTCGTTATGCGTGATCAGCACAAGTAAGGCACCTAGCACGGCCACCAATCCACACAGCAGATTGAAGAACAGCGCGCGTTTGGCAGAAAACCCAGCGTGCATCAACACGCCGAGGTCACCAAACTCCTGCGGAATCTCGTGCAAGAGAACGGCCAACGTGGTGGCCATGCCCGCCTCTTCGCTAATGAGCCATGTACCAGCGATCAACATGCCGTCAATGAAGTTATGGAGCGCGTCGCCGATCAGATTCATCCAACCCACGCTATGAACGCCGCCGGGACCGTGATCGTGGAGGTCTTCGCCGTGGTGATGCCAATGCAGGACGCCTTCGATCAAGAAGAAGCCCACCAATCCGCCGAGCACACCCCACGCAATGGTGTTCGTAAACCCTCCTGCATCGGCAACCGAGTGCGGCAGGAGATGGAGGAAGGTGTCGCCGATGAGTGCCCCGGCTGCCAGTGCGACCAACAGGTGCAACTTGGTCTTGATGGCATTGCCGCGCACAAGCAGCACGGCGCCGATGAGGCTGATGAGCGAAACCGCAATTACGGCGGCCAGAATGGGGAGTGATTCCTTAGGCATAAGCGCGAAACGGTACCTGCACGGCACGCGCGGGAAGCACGAAAGTCGCAGCGTGTTGGTTACTGCTTCGTATGGCTATCGTCCGATACAGGCCCGCGGCGTACAGCAATCAAGTGAGGCAACGCGGGCGCAATCCAGCCAAAACACTCAACCGCGCCGCTTGGACGTCCAGGCAGATTTACGACTATGGCTCGCCCGCATGCGCCTGCGAGTGCCCGGCTCCCCATGGCATGCACTGTTTTCGCAAGACTCTTGCGCCGCATCTCTTCCGCAAGACCGGGGATATCGAAGTCGATCACGTCGCGCGTGGCCTCGGGCGTTACGTCGCGTTCCGCGAGCCCCGTGCCACCGGTCGTCAACACCAAGGGCACCTCGGAAGCCCGCCGACGAATAGTCTCGGCAATCTGCGCACGATCATCGGCAACCACATCGACGTGTTTGAGGTCAAACGGCGTATCGACAAGTGAAGCGCGTAGCAACGCCTCGGTTTCATCGGCGCGCTCACCCCGCGCGGCGCGGTCACTTACGACGAGCAAGGCAACAGCTAGCGACGTTCGTTGCGTCATGGGGTCGTCCTCGTCGTGCCAAGTGCATCTTCAACGAACGAAAGCTCGCGCGCCAGGGCTTCTACGAGTGACGAATCGCTGCCAGCTTCATCGTCATCGGGTAGCACGTCCCAGGTGTAGGTCTCAACTTCGATGTGGGACACGCCTCCGTGTTCGCGCACCCAGGCCAGCGCGTCCAATAAGGGCTCGCGCGTCGTATGCAGTAGGCCGCTCATGCGCTCGCGATACACCGGTACGTGAAAATGCACGCGCCACAACGCAGGCAAGTCCTGTCGTGCGAGCGCAAGCGGCAAGTCCTCAATCACTTCAAGCAATCCTGAGTCATGCCGCACGCCAACCTGATGCAGGTAGACGGGCTCGTCAAATAGCTCAAGCGCGTGACGAACATCGTTGTCATCCGAAGCGCGGACTTCAAGGGCCGACGACGCCTGCAACTTCACAATGGCAATGTCCGCATCGACGAGGGCTGAAAGACTTGACGGAATGTCTTCATGCACCACGGCCTGATGGCACACGTCAAAGCACACGCCGAGGTAGGTGCGCAACGTGCTGGCATTCGATCCGGTAGCGTCGAGGGCCTGCGTGAGGGGACCCTGAAAGAACGCTATCAGCTCATCCGTGGTCTGAAGCGCGCATCCCGGCTCGGGTTCAATGCCCAAGCGCACGCGGATACCGGTTTCATCCTCAAGCAGAGCCAACGTGCGCGCCACATCCACGAGATGCCGCGCCCATGCGCGTTCTGAACGCTCCTCGGTGGGCCATGCGCGCCAATGCCCCGGCGACGTTGAGAGCGAGAGTTCATCGCCCGGCAATACGTTTAGACGCGTCATGGCACGGGCAAAGGCGTTGGTGTAGGCAACGCGTTCGGGTCGCGCCCAGCCGGGTCGATACACGGCGTCTTTTAGCGGTTGACCATGAAACGCGCCGTAGACGAACGCATTGCCCGTAAACACATGCAGCCGCGCGTCGCGAAGCAGCGCCTGAAGTTCCTCGTCGCCCGACTCGTCGTCAACGCCGGGCGCGCTCAAACGAATGGCAAGTCCAAAGGCGTCATCGCGACGCAGGCCAAGTCGCTCCTTCAGGGGTAACACCGCGTGCCCAATTGCGTGCGACGTCGCTACGCGTGTGCCGCCCGGATGAACATTCATCCCGTACGAGAGCCACAAGGGCGAGCCGTGTGCATCCAACAAGCGCATGCGCGCACCCTACCAAGACCCCTGCGTGAGTATCGGGCGGGGCATTGTGTTGTGCGGACGTTATCCGGCGCGAACCGTCTCGGGGCGGGGATCGCTTTGCCACTGGGCGCGCATCATGCGAAAGCGTTCGCTCGCGCCTGTCGTGGCAGCTGCCATGGCCGCCATGCGTCGCTTGGCCTTGGAACGGTGCCCCACACTTCGACCAAGCTCCCCCACGTGGGCAAAGACAACAGAAAGCATGCGATGAATGCGCGAATCGTCGGCGCGACTTCGATGCGTCACTTCGAGCAACGCGCTACCGGCCTTGGCCGCATTGCGCGCCTCTTCGTCACGCCCACTTAAGCAGCACGCCTCCGCCAGGTAGGCATAGGCCCCCGCACGGACGTCGGCCGGAAGCGACATATCGCGCCCAATCTCGGCGAAGAGTTCGCGGGCACGTGATTCCAATCCACTTGCCAACGCCAACCGTGCCGCTGCAAGTCGTGAGAGCGGTGCGTGGACGTCACTACGAAGTACGGCCTCGGCACGCCGACGATCGCCAGCGCGTAAGAAGGAGTCAAAGAGCGCGAGTTGTGCCGCATTGGCTTCCCGCAACAAGCCCGCTGCGCGCAAGTCACGTTCACTGCGTTCCAGAAGAGGTTCCGCACCGGGGCTGCCCGCACGCAAGTCGGCCTCCGCGAGAATCGCTGCCGCGCGAACGCGAGCCATCGCTCCGTTGGCGCCCTCGGCCGCCAAGGCAGCAAAGTGCCGTTCTTGCCCTAAATCACCGCGACCGCGATGCGCCAAGGCCAACGCCAATTGAATCTCAACCAACAAATCACGAAGATCGGCCTGCACGGCAACATCGGCCGCGCGCTCCAAGTGCTCGACGGCGCTGTCATACGACGCACAACGTGCGTGGGTCTGGCCCATGATGTAACGCGAGCCCGCTTCGCCGCGCGAGTCTTGGAGCAGACGATAGAGTTGTGCCGCTCGCGCAAGTGCGTCAAGACCCCCGTGGAGCTTTCCACGACGAACTTCTTGCACGCCCCAGCGCTCGTGAACATCAGCGGCGGCGGCAAGATCGCCTTGCGTAAGCAACAACGAGCTGGCACGACGAAGGTGTGCCACGGAACATCCGGTACGGGCATCGGAAGTGGCACAGGCGGCGAGCGACGTATGCCAACGCGCAAGTGCGTAAAGATCGTCGTCAGCAATCACGCGCCGCGCCACACGCCATGCTTCCCGCGCACCCTCCACGTCATTGACATCGAACCGCAAGTCGGCGAGCAGCGCGAGCGCTTCAAACGCATGTGCGTCGGGGCCTTCAACGTGATATTCGGAGAGACGCTGCTGCAACATGGCGCGCGCGTGCCCCTGCTTGGACTGCTCACAGAGCAGGAGCCCTTTGAGGTACCAGAGCCCGGCGCCAATATTTTGTGCGCGCACGGCAGTCAGCGTAGCTACCTGAGACGCGTCTGCATGACGCTCGGCGCGTCGCAGGAATCGAACGATGTTGATCAGCAAGTGGGTCGGCTGCGGTGTGGACTGCGCAAGCGTGATACCCGCGGTCACAATCACATCGAGGCACCAAGCGGGATAATCCCAGGGATCGGAAAACGCGTCGAGGGCATGTTGCGTGGCCACATGGAGTAGTGTCTCGTCGTCTCCAAGTACGGCGGCGTGGACGCGTTCGACGTACGAGCGGATGCCCTGACTTGGCGTCGGGTCAATCTGTCGCCAGGCATTGCAGTAACGGGAAACCGCACGCCCCATCGCTTCGGACGTAAGACCCTGGCGGTACGACTCGCGCGAGGCGCGGCTCGCGAAGATGCGGTCAAGTACGCGACCGCCGCGCGCCGCGGTGGCCTCCTCGAGAAGCTGCGTCACAAAGGACTGTTTCACGCCCGCGGCCTCGGCCAATACGCGCACGTCATCCGGACCGGCCATTAAGCAGGCCACGTTGAGCACCGCGGCAACCGGCCCACCACTGATGCGCGCCCACGTGGCGTAGTCGCCTTCGGACGTCGTGGGCACATGTAGATCGGAAGGCATGGTGTGCAGCGTTACGTGATGCCCGTCGCGCACAAGGTGACCGCTGCGGCCAAGTGCTCGCACGCTTTCAACAATGGCACCGGCGCGTCCCCCACAACCATGCGTCAGGGGACGGGCAAGCCGCTTGGCCGTGTCGGCGTCGCGTAGCCAACGCTTCAACATGAGTTCGACTTGCGCGACCGAAAGCGCATCGATGTGAATCACTTCACCATCGAGCGGCTCCGCCATGCTGTTTACACTGATCAATATTCGAATGGCGTCACTGGGTTCGCTCGGTTCACTAAGGAAGAACGCACGCGACGCCGGAGGAAGAAGGTCAAAGTCATCGATGATGATGGGATTCCCACCTGCCACGCGTGCGAGCAAACGTCGGAGTCGCGGAATCGACGGCCGCATATAGTGGCACTCCGATTCGCTGCCCATCAGCCAGAGCGACATGGCCGTCACTTCCAAATCGGATTTGGAGATGGATGTGCGTAGGGCCCGTTCAATCTCTGAACGTGTACACTGATCAAACACCCGTCGAAGCGCTCGACGAATGGGTTCGTATTCATCTTCACTGGGATCGCTACACGGCACAACCCACATAGGCTGCGGGGCGGGCTGCGCCTGAATGGCGAGCGCCACTTCGTGAAGCAGGCGCGTGCGTCCCGATATGCTGGCCCCACGCACCACGATTCGCCGTGGGCCACTACGACCCATTTGCAGGAGCGCGCGTATGGCATGCAGCGCGGGCTCACGTCCCGTTAACGGAACGTTCTTGCGATACGGTAGCCAAATGGGGTCAGCGGGACCTTTCACCGGGCTTCTATCGACCGCGTGTGCCCCTCGACCCAACCCTCGAGGTAGAAATCAAATTCGTCGTTGTGGCTGGTTCGACGTGCTTCGCGGCGACTCGGCCGGATTGCCACGCGCCCGGCTTCTATTTGTTCACTTTCTTAGACACACTCACGCATTTGACTTACGCCGTTGGCACGCGGGGACCTGCTCCATGCCCTGCTCCATGAAAGTGAGGCCCGCGAACAACTACGTGTGGCGATACGCGTGTCATGACGCGCGCAGCGATGGCGTCGGCCGCGCCGGGTCGCCCGAACGCTTTGGCCGCATGCGCAGCACGCGCAAGACGCGCGGGTTCGCCGAGCAACGCACTTACGCGTAGCCGCACGTCTTCGGCAGTCAGTGCGCGAAATCCAGCGCCCGCTTCAACGACGGCATCTGCGTTGCGTTCTTCCTGTCCGGGTATGGAACCCGATATGAGAAGCGGTTTCCCCATGGCCATGCACTCGGAAACCGTCACACCGCCACTCTTGCCGATGACGAGATCTGCCGTCGCCATCCACGATGCGACGTCGTCAACAAACCCCAGCACACGCAATGTGGCGCCGCTGGGACGCGCCAAACGAGCTACGCGCCGCCGCATTCGCTCGTTGCGCCCACAGATGGCCACCACTTGGATGTCACGGCGGTCCAGCCACATCCCATGAATGGCGCGCTCCGTATCGCCGGCGGCAAACCCGGCCGATAGAAATAACACGACCGGCGAATCGGGACGCAAGCCGTGCATCGCGCGCGCATCGTGCATCGACGGCGCCTCTACGAACTGACGACGAACGGGTATGCCGGTTGCTTCTATGTGGGCGGGGGGCACGGCGAAGCGCAGCGTGAGGCGCGACCCAATGATTGGAGTAGGTACGAAGTAGCGAGAGACGGACGGCCAGTACCAGATGCGATGTGAGTCGTGATCGGTGACGACCACCTCCAGTTGGGTTTGCAGACGACCACGCGCAATCGCGGGCGAGAGAATCTCGGGGCCCAAAAAATGCGTACACACGACGGCATCGGGACTCGCCTCCTGACAGGCGCGCAAAAACGTCGCGCCGCAGAGTCGCGTCAACCCGTGGGTCAACGCGGAGCCGCGCTTGTCGCTGGCTTCATAGAGCGCGCGCCACACCGCCGGCATTCGATCCACAAGTTTGAGGTAGCCACTTCGATAGATGCGACCGTAGCCCGCACGCATCATTCGAACCGCATCGATGTGCTCGACGTGGGGACGCAAGGGGTGACGCTGAAAGGCATCCGTCAATGCGACGCCGGCCATGGTGTGTCCATTGCCCGCCGACCCGCTTACCACCCAAATGCGTTTGCGGTCGGGGACCGTGACGTTAGAGGCAGCAACTCGGGGGGCACTGGCATTGGAGGCGTCGCGGGCGTTGGCGTCGGTCACAGACTAGATTCCCAAATCACAGGCGGGCGGGGCTATCGTACCGTGCACACGCGGCTTCGCGCCGGTGCGGTCGTGTACATTCGCAAGACCACGAGTGAACTATTCAAGCCATTGGCGGCGTTGTTTCCAACGCCCACCACGAAAAGGTCGTATGAGTCGAGCGTATCGAGATCCGGGGCAACCACCGGCATGGATGAATGCGCTGCGTTGGCTCAATGCCTCGTTTCGCTTGGGTCGGTTCTTTTCGGTCGAGGTGCTCATCTACTGGGTGGCGGCACTGCTGTTGCCGCTCATCTTCTGGCTTGAGTATGGTCGCGTAGGCTTCGAAGGCAGCGAGCTTGCGTATGTAACGCTCTCAAGCACGCTTTGGCTGCTGTTTGTCGTATGGGTGCATGAAATGGGACACATTCTGGCGGCGCGCCGGTTTGGCGTGCATACGTCCCATATTTCACTGAGCCCTCTTGGTGGTTTGGCGCACCTCAATACACCGGCACCCAACGCACGCGCGGACATCAAGATTTCGCTCGCCGGGCCCTTGGTCCATGTGCCTTGGATGCTCATTGCGTGGGCGGGTCGCGAGTGGATCCCCCACGACGTTCTGCGACCCGATGGCTGGGCGTTCGGACCGCTTCAATTCAGCGCACACTATTTGTTTTCACTCAATCTCGCCCTGTTCCTCTTCAATCTGCTCCCGTTCTTTCCCCTGGATGGCGGGCGCGTGTTTCGCGCGTGGCTCTCCCTGCGCACCCATCCCAATCGCGCCACATTGATTGCGTGCCGCGTCGGTAAGGTCGGTGCACTCCTGATTGGCCTTGTTGGCTTGCTCAGCATGTTTGGACTGTTTGGCGACTCATGGTGGGGCGTCATTCTGGTGATCCTCGGTATCAGCGGATATCTCACGTGTCGCCGCGAGATGATTGCGGCACGTTATGGCCACGGTCCCTTCGGTGCCGAGAGGCGTGAGGCGTGGCAGCGTGATCCCGATGCGTGGAAGGGGAGCGGCGCATCCGCAACTAGCTCCCTTGACACCAAGCCCCGTGTCACCAAATCCCGTGTCACCAGGCGCAAGGCGCGCGAGGTGGAACGGAAGGCGGAACAACGTGAGGCATTGCGCGCAGAAGTTGACGCCCTGCTTGACAAGGTGAGCCGCGTCGGCATGTCGGGACTCACCCCCCGCGAACGAAAACAACTCAAGCACGCGTCGAAGAAACTTGCGAGCGACGAGACGTAGGCACCGACACGTGATTGGGTGGCGCGGGGGTTCGGCCGCGAATCGAGGCGACCCACCCGATGATGCTTCGCTCCCCTCGCTGCTGGCAGTACCCTTCTTCGCTCGGGCGAATAGCTCAGTTGGCTAGAGCACCTCGTTTACACCGAGGGGGTCGGGGGTTCGAGTCCCTCTTCGCCCACCATGTTTCCATCCGCAAGCCCTCACCTTTCTCTCTTCCACCGGCACCTGTCTTCCTCCGACACCCTCTTCCTCCGACACCCTCTTCCTCCGACCTACGCGCGCCGTCCTTGATTCCTTCGTTTCTCATTCATTCGTCGCTGAGCGCGACACGCATCGTCCGAGTTTCGCCATGAACGACTCATCCCCCAAGGGCGATCACGAATCCCGCCGCGTCGCACACGTGCCGGCGCACTGTGACGGTCAGCGCCTCGATCGTTTTCTGGTCGAACACTTTCCGCGCTATTCGCGCAAGACGTTGCAGCGCGTAATTCGCGCCGGCTTGATACGGGTCAACGCGCAGCGAGGGAAGCCGGGAACCGTTCTCAGGGGCGGCGACTACTTGGAACTTCCTGTTCTTAGCGAAGCCGTCGAACAACTGAAAGCGCAGCGAGAGCAATCACGCACCAAGGGTCATGTCGCCGACGACATCGTGGAACTCTATCGCGATGACGATCTCATCGTAATCAACAAGCCGGCCGGTGTGGCGGTGCATGGCGGTGCCAGTCACACGCCGCAGGCAACCATCATCGACCGCATGCGTACCGACATTCTTGCGGGCTTTGGCCTTGTGCATCGCTTGGATCGCGACACGACCGGTGCCCTGGCCTTGGTGCGCGGAAAAGACGCACGAAACAACATGATGGCGCTGTTTGCGTCGGACAGGCTCGAAGGGGATTCATCGCCTTTGGACGGTGCGGGACGCGCCGTGACGAAGCAGTACACCGCCATTGTGAGTGGACAGTTGGATCCGCGTGACGGCGTCATTGATCTTCCGCTATCCCCACCGGTGGGTCGGCGGCGACGCACGCATGTAGACCATGAGCAGGGCAAGGCCGCGTTGACCGAGTACCAAACCGAAGAGGTCTTCACGCGTGCATCGCGGCTCACGCTGTCCCTCCGAACCGGTCGAACGCATCAATTGCGTGCCCACCTACAAGCACGGGGCGCGCCGTTGTTGGTGGATCCGCTGTATGGCGGTCGGCGCAGCTTGCATATTCGTGATCCGCGGCGCCAGCGTGACCTCTATCTCAAACGCACGCCTCTACACGCTTCACGGCTTGTCTTCCCACACCCCACGTGCGATGAACTCGTAGACGTGGCGGCACCCATTCCCGAAGATATGCGCTACGCACTGGAATTGCTGCGCGTCATTACGGGACGTGGTCTCAAGCGTGGCGGCCTACCGCCCGATGCGAGGCCGCCGACCGCGATGGGAACGTAACAACGGCCAGCACGCCGAATTTCTAAACACAACGAGATGATGATTATCGCGTGCTATCGACGTGTCTTGATACGGCGGCGCTTTTGACGCTTGGGGCTACAGGGACGCTTGCCATGATTGGCCTTCTTGACGAGGCGGCGATTGACGGCCATGGCGAAACTCCAATGAAACGACCCAAGGGTGGGCGACAAGCGGCGCAGAGGGTACCAGCAAATGCAGGGCAACCCACTTTCGCCCCCACGCCGGAGCAACACGGGCGGCGCTGCGTGTTGTTTGGCTAGCCCTCGGAAGCCGTGGGCGCCACGAGCCGGCCACTTTGCGCGTAGAAGTCGCGGGGGTTGTTCCACACCAGTTCCTGGATGTCGGCTTCCGCCCACGCCCGGCGACGCAGCTCCAAAATCGTGCGCGGCACCATCATTGGATCGCTCGGACCCCAATCCGCACTGCTGTTGATCATGCAGCGCTCGTGTCCGTACTGGTCCAGCAGATTGGCGGCACGCGCGGGCGAAAGTTTGGTGTGGGGATACACCGTCATGCCAGCCCAGCAGCCAAAGTCACGCACCAGATCCATCGTCTCCTCGGTGTTGTGGTCATAGAGCACGACATCAGGATCCACCTTCATCTCGCGAAGGATGGCCAGATTGCGCTCCGTGCCGCGACGTTTCTCGCGATGGCACGAGTGAATCAACATGGGCATCTTACGCTTGAGCGCCATTTCAATTTGCGCGACCATCATCCGTTCTTCGGCGTCGGTGATGTCGTCGAACCCGATTTCGCCCACCGCCACACATCGCGGGTGATCCAAGAAGGGTTCCATGGCCGCCAGCGCATCCAACGCCAACCCCTCATCGTTGGCCTCTCGCGGATTTACGGAAATGGTGTGGTACTGATCGATGAGATACATCGCCGCTCGCTGATGTTCATAGCCCGCAATGCTGTGCCAGTAGTCCACAAAGGTCCCAACCGACGTCCGTGGCTGCCCCAGCCAAAACGAGGGTTCCACAACAGCTTGCACGCCAGCAAGCGCAAGGCTCTCGTAGTCGTCGGTCGTGCGCGCATACAGATGGATATGCGGTTCGAAGATCTTCATGCGCGTGTTCTAACGCCGGGCGCCACCGGAACCGCCAATCGATTCCGAGCTGGGCCGCGTCTCGCCTTCACAAAGTGAGACGACACCTACAACTAGCTGACAAGTGTCAGGCGAACGGAATCCAAGGGACCCGCAGTGCCGATTCGGGGTCGAAGCGGTCGATAGGAGAACACGTATATCCAGGCCGCTCGCGCCGCGAGGTGGTCAACGTGAACAATTGCTGGAGCCGCCACGGTGAGCCTCAAAGGCACGCTAGACACATTCAGCCTGCAGGAATTGCTGCAGATGCTGGCCTTCAATCAGAAGGTAGGCACGCTGGTCCTTGAGACCGCGTCCGGGACGGCTGCGTTGTATCTGAGCCGCGGCCGCGTGAGCTTCTTTGCGTCGGACCCGGTCGTGTCCGAATGGATGGGCCGCCTGGCCAAGCGCACGTGCCGCCAACCCCGTCGTCTCGATCAGGCCATTCGCGATCAGAAAGAATCGCGGCGCTACATGGGCAATATCCTGCTGCAAATGAGGCTTTTTACGGAGCAGGAGGTCCGCGACCTCTACACCGACGTTGCCGCCGACCGCATTTTTCATATTCAGTCCCAAGAAATCCACAGCTTCGAATTTCGCGAGGGCATTTCGGTTGGCCCGGACGGAAGTGCAAGTACGCCGCTTGATCCACTCATGCAAGTGGACGCGCTGTTGCTCGATCTCACGCGAAAGATGGACCACTGGGCAAGTTATCGCGAACAGATCACCAGCCTTGATGAGGTATACGAGCAGTCGGGTGAAGCATGGGAGCCGACGTCACTCGGAGACGTAGATCCCGGTCGCGCACATGCTGTTGCCCACGCCGTAGACGGCGTGCGAACCGTTCGCCAAATCGCCGAAGCCAGCGGCGTGGATCTCTTCACGACGGTACAAGCGCTGATCGCGCTCCTGGATCAGGGCGCCATCCGTGTCGCGAGTACCGCCGGTTTGTATGACCGTGCGCAACGTGTCATGGAAGAGGGAGACGCGCGCACCGGCGCGTCACTGCTCGGTGCGCTCGCGGGACGGCAAGACGCCCCAATGGATGCCGCGCTCTTGGAGGCGGAAGCCTACGAGTCGCTGGGCGAAGACCGCCTTGCCGCGACGGCCATGGAGCGCTACGCAAACGCTGAACATCAAGACCCCGAACATCGATATCGCGCGCTGTACAAAGCGGCATCCCTGCGGGAAAACGACTTGGCATCGTGGCTTACCGTGTGCGATGCATACCTCCAGCGCCGCGATGTGCTCTACGCCGTTCGGGAGTCCGCGGCGGAAGCCGTACACATTGCTGCACGCCTTTCGCTAGAAGAGTCGCGGCCCCACGACGCCGCGACGCGCTTGCAGGCATTCGTCGATCTGGGCGACGTTCGTTCCGAAGATCGCGTACTCCTGGCCGACCTGTATGCCGCCAGTGACGACATCTCGGCAGCGGCCAAGACGCTCTGCGCGCATGGAGACGACATCCTCGCGGCGGGACGCCCGGGAGCGGCGTTGGCGGTGTACCGCCGTGCGCTACGGCTCGACCCGCAATGCAAGTACGCAAGGAAGCGGGTGGGCACGCTCGAACCGAGCATGACCGTTCCGCGTCGTTCCACCCTCCGACGCACACTTCCCACCCTCCTTATTCCGGTGCTGCTTGCCGCAGCGGGCATTGCCGGATGGAACGCCATGAAGCAAACCGACGAGACGGTCGATCTCGTCGCCGATCGATCCAAAACGCTCGTTGCGCGAGCCGATGATCGTGGCGCTGCCTTAATTACGTCGTTTCAGAAGCACGTAGACGCGGCTGCGGTGAAAGAGGATGGCTACGACGCGTTAGTCAAAGAGGCGACCCATCTTCGTGAGCGCGTCGCAGAAGCCATGGCCACGGACGACGGCGAAATCGAGGCCATGGCCAAGTCGCTAGACAACGCGCGGCGGGGCGGAACAAGCGTTGCGGAGCAAATCCGAGAAGCGCTTCGTGAGTGCCAAGCGAGAGCCGATGCGCGCGTGACTAAGGTTCTTGGCGCGCTAAAGATCCGTTGTGAACACGCGTTGCACAAAGGAAAGAAGGCCCACGCAGAAGGCAACTTCACGGATGCGCATGGCCTGCTCCTCGAGGCTCAAAGTCTATCCGTGCACAATGAAGATGTTCATTTGCAGGCGGAGGCGCAATTTGCTGCTGTGTCGCGCTACCTCAAGAAGTTTGAGGACGTGCGCAACGCCATGGAGCATGCTGAAGTTGCTGGCGACTTGCAACAAGCGTACGCCACAGGCATCGAAGGCATCCGTGAACTCTTGGACTCCGACGTCACGCGTTCTCTTCGTTTCCCGGTTCAAGTCACCAGCACCCCACCGGACGCTGAGATTTACGTGGGCGGCGTCGATACCGGTCTGCGCACGCCCACGGTGATTCACTACAGTCCCATGAGCGAAGACACGTTCCTCAAGGTTCGCCTCCCAGGTTACACAACATTTGAAGTTGAATTGCCCACGCTGTCCCATGCAACGCGTCCAGAATCCACCGCGCACGAATGGAAGAACGTCGTGGATTGCACGCTTGCCCCAGGACCCAGCGCTGTGGTTCATTCCCGCGTCTCCCCCACGTTGACACACGTGTGGAGCTCGGGCGAGCAGTCCTTTGTACTTGGCAGCGAAGGGCATGTGATCTTCGCCGTGGACACACAACGCAGTCGACTGGTCCAGCACACCAGCACGCCTGCCCATGCAAGCGCCTTCGTAAACGCTGGAGCCATGAGCGACGGGTACCAATGGACGTTCTCCGATGACGAAACACTGGAAGTTCATCGCGGCGACGGCTTGACATGGCGCAGGCGACTCTCCACACCCATGGTGGGCGCCCCGGTGCTTCGACGTGAAATCGTCTTGGTGCTCACAGCTTCCGGCGCCGTGTTGGGCCTTGATGCAAAGACCGGTGGGCTGGCATGGCAACACGCGCTGCCGTCGCGTCCGCGCCATGGTCTTCGTCGTACGACGGCAGGCGCCACCGTGACCACGGTGCGAGGTGAAGTTTTTCAGTTTCATGCCGGGACCGGCGTGTGTGACTCCATCGCTCCTGCACGCGATGAGCGCGCCGGCTCTGTCCGACTCGGTCGCGGCGTTTTGGTTGTGGGATCGGGGAAGGGCGGTTTGCAGTTCTTTCGCTCCGCCGGTCGGCCTACCGTACTGAAACACACGCGCCGCGTAACAGGCCACCAACTCGTGTCGTCAGGCAAGGTGGCGGTTTGGAAGAGCGACGCGGGGGTCGTCGCCCTTTACAAAGACACGAACGTGCCCAAAGTGGTTTCTGGACTCCCCACGCATGTCGCCGAGCTCTTGCTGGTCGATGACACGCTCTATGCCGTTGAGGAAGGCGGGCAAGCCGTCATGGCCGTCTCACTCAAGGCCCCCAATGCGCCGCTCTGGCGTTGTCCGCTTCCGCACGTGGCTACCGGGACCCTAACGGCGTCGGGCCCCCATCTCTTGGTGGTCACCGAGTCGGGTTTGGCCGTCATCGAACGCTAGTCCGGGCTAGTCAGCCCAAAAGCTCACGGTTTGCGACGAAACGGCCGATAGGGCACTGGCCGCGTGGGCAGCGGGCACGGATCTGCTGCCTGGAGCGGCCAGGAGATTCCCGGTGGGACTACTTAGCA
Source organism: Planctomycetota bacterium (assembly GCA_965222115.1). GTDB lineage: Bacteria > Planctomycetota > PLA2 > PLA2 > JAEUHO01 > CBDCTJ01. The sequence continues at coordinate 251,029 of CBDCTJ010000007.1, forward strand.
CCCTATTTGGCGGCCGCAAGGTCGAGCACTATCTGAGGCGCAGCCGCGAGCGACTTGCCATGGGTCGCCTGGAAGATGCAACCCGCGTCATTGAGGCGGGTCTGGAGCGCTTTCCGGGCGCACACTCGCTACGTGAAGTGCAGTTGGCCATTCGCCGCACGCAGGCGCGCGATGCTATGCGTGATCTCAAGAGCCGCATTGAAGCCGATGCGGATCCGATCGCGTTCGAGCAACTCATTAAGCTGTACCGCGAAACGGAAATGCCGGCGGAGGCGCTCCGCGCGGCGTCGCAATACACAGCGGCCCACCCCGACAGCGATACACCCCATCTCTTGTTGGGCGAAATGTACCTCGGTCGATTCTTTGAAGACGTGGACGCGCGTTCGGGACTCCATGCCCATCAACACTTGCGTCGCGCACGTCAAATCAACGCCGATGCGCTAAAGCCTTTGTTGCTGTTGGCGGAGTTGTACTACTGCGTGGACGCACCGCGCCGCCTGGCCATGGTGGCGCGCGACTTGCGGGCCATCGGAACGGGCGATGAACACGTATCGTCGGTACTGGAGACCATTGAGCCTCACAGTGACTTGGATCAGGAGCTTCGCGCCGACAGCCATTTCGAACGCATTGAAGTGGACGGTGTATTTCCTCGCGACCCCTCGACATGGCCCCTGCGTACGCATCGCAACCGCGGCGCCATCATGCAAGAAGAGCGCGCCAACCGCGCGGTACGTTCCCTGGTGTCAAAGAACGCCGTGGAAGAGGTCGCCATTCTTCGAACCAACGGCGCCGTCATCGCCTACCGCAGCAAGCACGAGGCGGATCCCGACGACGAACAAGACCCCGCCTTGGTTGCGATTGCCCGCCATGTCAACAAAACGGTATCGCGCTATGCGCGGGAGTTTGACCTCGGCGCCTTCAAGCGTTGCACCGTATTGGGGCCGGAAGGGCATCTCATCGTGGGCCGCGTCGGCAACGTGGTGGCAGGCGCGCGCGCACGCACGTCGGTCGAAGCCGGACGCGTATGGGACCGCGTACGCATTCGACTCGAAGGCGCACTCAAGGGAGCGGACGCATGAAGACCATCCTCAATGAGCTGACGGAGTCGATTTCTTCGCGCGGCGCCATCGTCATGCTGGAAGACGGCATGGTGGTCTGTGCGGACATTCGCGACGGGCCCGCCGAAGATCGCTTGGCCGCCTTGGGTGCCGCGATCTTGCGAGAGCTCGGTACGAGCCTGCGAAGCGCAGGCGTCAAGGAGTTCCGCCAAATCGAAATTGCGGCGGAACACGGCAAAGTGATTCTTGCCGAAGCAGGCGCGACGTTCTTGTTGGTGCTGTTGGGACCACAAATCGAAATTGGGCCCGCCAGCATCGAGATTCAGAGTGCAGCCGCGAAGTTGGCCAAGCTGGCCGAGTTCGCCACCGCGTAGGGACTGATCGCCGAGTCCAAAATACAACAAGACATTCAGTGAACAGAGAAGCCCGGTCGAAAAGAGTAGTGACCTCGCGCACGGACAGCCGGCGCGAACTCAAACTGTTGGAGTTGCGATACGATGGTTCAAATCAACTTCGCACAAAAAGAGATTCAGTGCAAAATCGTGTACTACGGCCCGGGCATGTCGGGCAAGACCACGAACCTCGAACTTGTACACGGCAAGGTGCCCGATGATCACCGTGGCGAGTTGACGTCCATCGCAACGACGGGGGAGCGTACGCTCTACTTTGACTACATGCCATTGGATCTGGGACAGATCGCGGGTATCCGTACAAAGTTCCAGCTCTATACGGTTCCCGGTCAAATCTATTACAAGTCCACACGTCGCTTGGTGTTGCAAGGCGTGGACGGCATTGTGTTCGTCGCCGACTCAAGCGAAGCCAAGTTGCGCGAGAATTTGGAGTCGCTGCAAGACCTCGAAGAGAACTTGCGCGAGATGGGCAAGTCGATTCACGACGTGCCGATTGTGATTCAATACAACAAGCGTGACTTGCCGGACGCCATGTCGGTGGAAGATCTACAGCGGGAAGTCAATCCGCACGGTTTCCCTCATACCGAGGCGATCGCAACGAGTGGTGAGGGCATTTTCCCAACACTCAAGACGCTTGCTGGCATGGTGCTGGAGTCGGTCAACGCGGGCGGCCTGACGCCGCCACGCCCCAAGGTCAAGGCCAAGCCCAAGGAAGAGAGTCCGGAACCGGTCGCGGTCGCAAGTGGAGCGCCTGGTACCACTGCCGCCGCAGCGACGCAATCGTCCAGTGCGGGTGGACTCAAAATTCAACGACCCACGGGGGGAGCACCCGCCGCAACCACGACTGCGTCGGCCAACACCAAGGCGGTCGCAAAGGGCTCGCGAGCAAGCCACGCCCCGCGTGGTGTCGGCAGGCCCATGCCGTCGTCAAGCAACAACGGGAGTTCGGTGGTGCCCCAACCACCGTCGCCCGCTCAATCCACTCCGCGTCAATTGGAAGACCGCGTCATCCGTGTGGATGGCCTGCGGCGAGCACGTGGAGGCAACAACAAAGTGGCATTGATTGCGGGGCTGGCGCTACTGATCGCCGGTGTTGCCTACTTCATTGCGACGCAGCTTTAGACGAAGAGACTCGTAGAGGACTCATCATGACCAGCCGAACCGACAAGAGCATTCGCGACGATGCGTTGATCTTCTATCAAGAAGACATTGACGCACTGAACGCCATTCTCGATGCATTCCTCAAGAAGAGCGCAGCCAAGTCTGCGTTGCTCGTTGACAAGGACGGGCACATGATCACGTCACGCGGCGACACCGAGAACACGGATCTCGACACGATCTCGGCACTGGTCGCAGGATCCTTTGCCGCCACACGCGCGCTCGCTCACCAGTTTGGCGAAAAGGACTTCACCGCGCTCTTCCATCAGGGCCGCAGCGAAAGCATGCAGCTCGCCCTGGTTGGGGATCGCGCACTCTTGACCGCGCTGTTTGACGACAACACGACCATCGGCATGGTGCGCCTTTACGCCACGGAAGCCGCACGTCGCTTGACGCAACTCTTTGAACAGAAGCGCGAACGCGAGCGCGCAGCGGTCCCCGCAGGCGGCGATCGCGACAACGGCGCCTTCAAGGAGGGTGCAAGCGGCGCGCTCGACGAGGTGTTTGGCGACGCCTAGTCGAGACGGCACAAGACCCACCGGAGCCGCGCGCGATTCTCGTGCGCGGCTCTTCGCGTTTTTGGCCTCGAATGGCCAACCCTCTGAAAGGGGTTGCCGTCTGTCGGGGCTTGCCGGTTGAATCCCGGCATGAATGCACCCTCCAAGATTCCGGTTCAAGGCGCCGTGGTGGAACTCGACGGCGATGAAATGACGCGCATTGTCTGGCAGTTCATTCGCGAGAAGCTGATCCTGCCCTACCTCGACATCAAGTTGATCTACTTTGACTTGGGCATGGAACATCGCGACGCCACCGACGACAAGGTCACGTTGGACGCCGCGAACGCCATTTTGGAACACAACGTGGGCGTGAAGTGCGCCACGATCACACCCGATGAAGCGCGCGTGGAAGAGTTTGGCCTCAAGAAGATGTGGAAGAGTCCCAACGGAACCATTCGCAATCACTTGGGCGGTACCGTGTTTCGGGAACCGATTCTCTGCGGCAACGTGCCGCGACTGGTGCCGGGCTGGACCAAGCCCATCGTCATTGGTCGCCACGCCCACGCGGATCAGTACAAGGCAACCGACTTTGTGGTTCCCGGGCCCGGTACGCTGCGCGTTTCCTTTGAGCCCAGCGATGGCGGCCAACCCATCAACGAAGAAGTCTATACGTTCGACGCCGGCGGTTGCGCCATGGCGATGTACAACACCGACGCGTCCATTCGCGACTTCGCCCGTTCGTGCATGACCGTGGCACTGCGCAAAGGATGGCCGCTGTACCTATCCACCAAGAACACCATTCTCAAAGCCTACGACGGACGCTTCAAAGACCTCTTCCAGGAAGTCTTCGACGCCGAGTATGCCAAGTCCTTCAAAGACGCGGGACTCACGTACGAACACCGGCTGATCGATGACATGGTGGCGCAAGCACTGAAGTGGAACGGCGGCTTCGTGTGGGCCTGCAAGAACTACGACGGCGATGTGCAGTCCGACACCCTGGCGCAAGGTTTCGGTTCGCTGGGACTCATGACGTCGGTCTTGGTGTGCCCCGACGGCAAGACGATTGAAGCAGAGGCAGCACACGGCACCGTCACGCGTCACTACCGCCTGCATCAACAGGGGAAGAAGACGAGCACGAATCCTATTGCATCCATCTTTGCGTGGACGCGCGGCCTCGCCCATCGCGGCAAACTCGACGGCAACGACGCCTTAGTCAAATTTGCCGAGTCCCTCGAAGCCGTGTGCGTCGAATCAGTCGAAGCCGGCAAGATGACCAAGGACTTGGCGCTGTTGATTCATGGTGAGAGCATGAACGACAGCCATTGGCTCACCACTGAGGAATACCTTGCCGTGGTGGACGAGGGCTTGCGCGCGAAGATGTCTGCCTAGGAGCGTGTCCCCAAATCAGCCAAAGGCGGCTTCGCGTACACCCTCCTAGATGGTGAAGAAGAGTCTTCATGGATGAGGGAGCCAATTGGTACGTTGCGGCATGAGCCTGTTCGAACGAGGGCTAATGCCCGCCGGCGCTGGGTCCCGTGCTGTAGACAAAATCGTAGAGATAGACCTCGCCGCCGTGAGTCACGTATTGCATAACGAGTTCACGGTTCATGGTCATGGCGCCGGCCACGTAACTTGAAATGGACAGCCCTCCGGTAATATCGATCGCAACGCGTCGCTGCACGCCGACGCGAGCCCGCATGAACTTTGCCCAGTGACCTGCTGTGCTCTCCACGGCATGCCCGTCCTGAAAGTCAATCGCGTTGGGATCGGCTTCCACCGTGACGTCTGGTCGATAGAGCTTGATCATGGCTTGGCACGCGGGGAGATCCTTGTGCGACCCGCGAGGCCCCGTGGACCCCACCAAGACGACGTGACTCAACGCTTCGTGCGGTCGAATGGCTCGCAAGATTTGTTCCCAGTTCCAGTAGGTGCGCATGCTCGCGCGAGTCTTAAGTGATGCGGCATTACGAACGGCCCCACCCAGATCGCTACCGAGCGATAGGGGCGTGCCCGTTGGATTCTCGTCGTTTCTTGGTCCATCAAACACGACGGGGTTGCTCGAGATTTGCACCGTCTTGTTTGAGGGCGACACAAAGAGCAGGAGCTCCTTAATCTGCTTGGGAATGTCGTCAGCCAGTATCTTCGACAGTTCCTGGGGACGCTCCCAAAGCCAGTTTTTCGACGCAAGCAGCGACCCAAGCAACAACATGGCCAGCGATCCCAACAAGAAGAACGGGACCGCGCGACCGACATGAGGGGGACCGTGCAATAGAAAATGCGCCAGTTGCTCGGCAAACACAACGCCGCTCGCAGCGATACCTGCCTGCAAGAGAAAGCGGCAGGACTTGTCCACCCAGTTCCGCGAATCCGGATTGGAGTGGTGGAGTCGATAGTAGACAACCACGCATGCAATCAACGCCAGCAGTGCGATGACCGCGAATACCGCCGAACCCCAATTGCCGATATCAAGATTGCTGCTGACGATCTCAACTAGCGAAATGCCCAGCCAGTGACCTCCGAGAAGCGCCAGAATCGACACAAGGAAAGGGCGCCAAGGAAACCCACGCTTGTGGGCATGCTGCGCGTCAATTGTCGCGCCATCGTTGCCGGTCGTAACTGCTTCGCTTGGGATGTCTACGCTCATGGTCCTTTGCTCCTTTGGAAATACTGAGACATGGGATCTCGCACGATTCAATCTTAATTTGTATCTAGTCGCACGATAGTCAATGCCGTCCGCCACTTTCAAGCACACGGCGCAGTCTGCCGGTCATTCGAACTGCACAAGCCGAAACTAAATTTGCAGCGCCCTGAACGCTCATTGATGAACGACGACGACGGCGACGACGACGGTCTTGATCGCGCCCGTAGGCGCTCATTGATGAACCGTTTCGAGTGTCAGTCGAAGGATCTCCAGAAGGTGTCCTGATCGCGTTCGCAGACGCTCATTGATGAACATCTCCCTCACCGAGATTCTCGGCCCCGCCGAACTCGTCTTGATCGCGTCCGTAGACGCTCATTGATGAACTGTCGCGAACTCCGCGCGCTCAACCGCGCAGGGCAGTCTTGATCGCGTCCGTAGACGCTCATTGATGAACCAGATCCTCTCGGAGACGCCGCGGAATCGGAAGTGGTGTCTTGATCGCGTCCGTAGACGCTCATTGATGAACGAAGATCCTTTCGAAGGGGCTTGAGGTCGAGCGTGTGTCTTGATCGCGTCCGTAGACGCTCATTGATGAACCTGGGCTGAGCACACTCGCCCAGTTATCTACGAGTCTTGATCGCGCCCGTAGGCGCTCATTGATAAGCGTACCTCCGACCGATATCGATCGCTGATGGCACGTCTTGATCGCGTCCATAGACGCTCATTGATGAACGCGTCGCACTTCAGTGACGCTCTCCTCGGAGCTGCCTTTTCTTGATCGCATCCAGAAACGCTCATTGATGAACCCTACACTGTGGTGGACGCCACCGAGCTGCCTAGTCTTGATCGCGTCCGTAGACGCTCATTTAAGAACCAACTTGCGCGAGGCCTACTTGCGCGAGGCCGACGTCCTGATCGCGCCCGTAGGCGCTCATTGATGAACCTGCCGACTCCAACGCCAAAGTGGAAGAGCTCGGGTCTAGATCGCGTCCGTAGACGCTCATTGATGAACGTGCAGATCTCTCGGAACAAGGATGGCATGACCGTCTTGATCGCGTCCGTAGACGCTCATTGATGAACCAGTGGCGACCACGCACCGTGTGCATATTGCACACCGTCTTGATCGCGCCCGTAGGCGCTCATTGATGAGCTAGCGCGCTGCCCAAGCGTGGGGCAGTAGACAAGGTCTTGATCGCGCCCGGAAACGCTCGTTGATGACAAAGTACCCTCTCCACTCCGTGACCATCGAGAAGTCGTGATCGCGTCAGTAGACGCTCATTGTTGAACTCGCCTGGTGGCAGGCGCGGGCCGTGCGACGCGAGTCTTGATCGCGTCGGTAGACACTCATTGATGAACACACCCCCATGAAGCGTCTGCTTCTTCTCGTGGCCGTCTTGATCGCGTCCGTAGACGCTCATTGATGAACTCGAGTACAACAGCTCGACGTACCAGTCGAGACGAAGTCTTGATCGCGTCCGTAGACGCTCATTGATGAACGGGCTGGAAGCGCTGGCGAGCACCGGTACAGGTGTCTTGATCGCGTCCGTAGACGCTCATTGATGAACTTAGATCCGCTAGTCGAGGTCATAGAAGACTCGTCTTGATCGCGTCCGTAGACGCTCATTGATGAACTCGCCGAGGATCGCCCGCCCGTCACGCCGCCTACGAGTCTTGATCGCGTCCGTAGACGCTCATTGATGAACGCGCTCAACGCCACGACCTCGGCGGCGGCTGTGCTGTCTTGATCGCGTCCGTAGACGCTCATTGATGAACGTGAGCTCGGTCTGGACCTCGGAACTTCGGTTCCGTCTTGATCGCGTCCGTAGACGCTCATTGATGAACATGTCGCTCTCTGGAGCAACGAGCGCGTGATCGACGTCTTGATCGCGTCCGTAGACGCTCATTGATGAACCATTGTTGGTTGACTCCCAACTATCTTGTTCTCTGTCTTGATCGCGTCCGTAGACGCTCATTGATGAACTGGCTCCGCGCTGGGTCGAGGTTCCGACGGTGCCTGGTCTTGATCGCGTCCGTAGACGCTCATTGATGAACCGCAATGTTGAAGATAAGCGAGGAGCACGTCGACAGTCTTGATCGCGTCCGTAGACGCTCATTGATGAACGTGTAAGCGCCCTTGGAAAGGTCGTTGACACGACCGCTGTCTTGATCGCGTCCGTAGACGCTCATTGATGAACCCAAGAGCAGAAGGCAGCTCGTGAGGAGTACAACCGTCTTGATCGCGTCCGTAGACGCTCATTGATGAACTCACGCTCGAGTACACACCGGCAACCGTCGCCATGTCTTGATCGCGTCCGTAGACGCTCATTGATGAACTGACTCACTTGCCATGAGTCACGGATCTGACAAGTCTTGATCGCGTCCGTAGACGCTCATTGATGAACTCTTTGAAGTGGATCATCGGTGTCGGCTGGGCCAAGTCTTGATCGCGTCCGTAGACGCTCATTGATGAACGCTACGTCATTCGCCCCCTGAGTGAAGGGGTTCAAGTCTTGATCGCGTCCGTAGACGCTCATTGATGAACGAATCACTGGAGACGGATACCCCAAACGTGTTTCGTCTTGATCGCGTCCGTAGACGCTCATTGATGAACCCAGAGCAACGACTGGCAACGGTCGTGGGGTGCGGTGTCTTGATCGCGTCCGTAGACGCTCATTGATGAACCTGGGGGACGCGACCCGGCTGCGTTTGATAGAGGCGTCTTGATCGCGTCCGTAGACGCTCATTGATGAACCCGTCCCTGCGGACGACGACGCGACGACCTCACGCGCGATCCCCTCGGCACCGACACGAGCATTGATGAACCCGTCCCTGCGGACGACGACGCGACCCCGGAATCGTCTTGATCGCGTCCGTAGACGCTCATTGATGAACGAAGGCGCTCGACGGGAGAAGGTCAAGCTGACGTCTTGATCGCGTCCGTAGACGCTCATTGATGAACGGCAAGGCATTTGATGTCGCGCTTTTTCAAAAGCGTCTTGATCGCGTCCGTAGACGCTCATTGATGAACCGCCACCATTCGGTTCTGCGTCGGATGGCTTTGCGTCTTGATCGCGTCCGTAGACGCTCATTGATGAACAAACAAATGGGCAGCCTCGGCTGCGCGGTACGCGTCTTGATCGCGTCCGTAGACGCTCATTGATGAACGACAACACCGGACATATAGACTCTCTCCGTCAGTCGGTCTTGATCGCGTCCGTAGACGCTCATTGATGAACGGCCTTAATTAAAGTGGGCGTTGACGTCCGCTGGTAGTCTTGATCGCGTCCGTAGACGCTCATTGATGAACGACGCATGCGTTCGCGTCTGCGAGGTGCGCGTCGGTCTTGATCGCGTCCGTAGACGCTCATTGATGAACTTCGTTGCCGGTCGCCATGGTGCTCGCACACCGCGTCTTGATCGCGTCCGTAGACGCTCATTGATGAACTTGGTCCAGAACCAGCGTGTCGACCAGGCATGGAAGGTCTTGATCGCGTCCGTAGACGCTCATTGATGAACGTGGTGATTGCTGTTCAACTATCACCACCAGAGCCGTCTTGATCGCGTCCGTAGACGCTCATTGATGAACGTAAGAGAACATATCAACGAACGTAAATTCGAAGTCTTGATCGCGTCCGTAGACGCTCATTGATGAACAATGTGGGGGCACGCTTTACCAGGGTTCGGAAGCCTGTCTTGATCGCGTCCGTAGACGCTCATTGATGAACCCCTCAGGGTTCGGTCGAATCTTGCAATTAGCTGTCAGAGAACGAGTTACAACGAATTGGTGTTCCATTGGGGACTCTCAAGGTGCGTAGATTCCACCACGCGCCTCGTTTCAGCGCTCTTTGCGCCCCATCGCTTTCCGCGCCGGCCGTCAACTTATTGGCTCTGACACGCTTCCTGAAATGGGGATCTGATTCGACCTTTCGGTCGTCTCGCGGAGCAGGCCGTACCCACGCGGGGCCACAGTCGCCTGCATCTCCTTCATTCTCCGAAATTCAGCCAATCCTGTCAAGCAGCACCCGGCTGGAGACAGCACCGAATCGTCGGAGAGGCCACGTGGATGGCCTGTGGACGCGAGTTCAGATTGAGACTCTACAAATAGCGCACGCCTCCCGTTGTCACCTTGGTTCGTCGCCAACAGAGCGCGCGCCGCGAAGCGCGCACGTCCATTGGAATGAGGTCAAAGTCGTCGTCAGTGTCGAGGAGGGCGCCGATGTCTACCAGAAAGTCGTCCAGTTCTTCCCGCGAGACGCGCACTTCAAAGACCGATCGCTGCACACGGCGACCGTAGCGCGAGAGCACGCGAGCCACGCGGCGCCGAACGCTCGCCGAAGAGATGTCATAGGCGGCGACGTAGTTGCTCATGGGTGTCGAAATCCGGGCGCGGGCCGCGTTGGATCGACGAGATAACGACGCATGGCGCGCGCCAACGCGCGAATGCGTCCATGGTAGGTGAGCGGGTCCTCCCCCTTCCGCAGCACCGTGGGAATGTGAAAGCCCTCGTGAATGGCAATTCGAAGACGCCTGGCAAGTCGCGGCGACACCGAGACACGAAACGGCCCGAGCCGTGTCTTACGAAAGTCTGAACTCCGTGCAACACGCATCACGTCGAGCACACAGCGGTCCATCAAGTGTCGAAATGGCTCCTGAAGATCCGACACCAGTGCATCGTGACCACTGCGCGGGCGATGAAGCACGCCGAGTTCCGGAAGCAACCCCGCCGACACCACATGCACACGAATCACACGATGAAGGGCCGTCTGCGCGATATTGAGCAGAACATTGACGGGGTCGTTGGCACGCGGAGCTCGACGCCCTGGAAATGACCATCCCGATGGAAGCCACGACGGAAACAGCTCGTACCACAGCGCCGCGGCGGCGCCTTCCACACCCACGAGCACTTCCGCCGAGATCGCCGATTCCGCTCGACGAATGTGGGCACGCATCTGTTCCTGGGCATGAGGGTGCTTGCGCGGGCAGCCAAGGGCCCCAATCAGTGCCGCGTGATTGGCAATTTTGGAGGCGATCAGTTCGCGGGCTGCGGGCAGAGTTCGTTCCGCCTGGCGAACGCAATCGACCTGTGCGGCCACGACGTCAAAGGAGCGCCTGCCGCCCTCGCCAACCAAGGCCGCCACGTCCCGACCACCCTTGCCGGTCATGGAGAGTGGAATGCGTCGGCGGATCAAGTAGCGAATCGCACGACGGGAAAGTGACGGATGGCCCAGAACAACGAGGTCGTCGATGTGACTTGTTCCGCACGCGCGCTCTTCGCCGTTCTCGGTGCGCAAGACAAGATTGCCGCGCACGGCGTCGATTTCGACGATATCCGATCCCACAATGCCGGTGTCGCCCGTGGGATCTGCCGCCGTCAACGACACCTCACCGGGCAGTCGCCAATCGGGATGGGCGCGGGAACGCTCGGTACGCGCTTCCCAACCAATGCGACCAAGTGACGTGGGCGCGGGATCGCCGCGCACGTTCCATTGCTTTTGATACTCAAAGGTGAAGCCAAGAAACTCGAGCGAGGGTCCGATTTCGTGGACGCTTGACTTGGACTCGTTGAGTGCGAGTGCCAGCGCGCGGGCTTCGTCCTTGGCCGCTTGGTACATGACCTGCGCTTCTTCTTCCGTCTTCGTAAGCACAACAAAGTCATCGGCATAGCGAATTAGCAAGGCGCCACGGGCCAACATGGCTTCGTCAAATGCGTCCAGCACGACGTTGGCAAGGAGTGGAGACAGAGGTGCCCCTGTGGGAAGGCCTACCTTTAGCGGCGCCATGGCGCTGCGCACCCAGTTCATAATGAGACTTGCCGTGCTCGGAGACCTGAGAAACGCTCGCAGGCGCAACTCACACAAGTCGTGCGGCACATTGTTATAGAAGTCGGCAAAGTCCGACTTCACGGCCCAGGCGTAGCCGGACTCCTGCGCGCGATGAATACGGGAAAGCGCGTCCACACGCCCGAGGCCGGGGCGAAAGGCAATTGAAGCATCCTCCAGGAGGCATTCAATCCCGGGAAGGAGGGTGGCGTTAAGAAGACGTTGCAGGGCCATGTCGCGTTTCTTCGGAATACGCAACGACCGGACCTTGCCTGGCTTGGTTTCTACGTCGATGCGCATCGGTGCCGCGGGTGAATACGTGCCTTGCGCAACTTCCTGCGTGGCCTCCGTGAGTTCACCACTCGGAAGCGCATGCCGTTCGGCCTCGCGCGAAACTGCGTAGGACGTAAACGCGAGCCGCTCAAGCGACACGGCACGGGTACACGCGTAGGGCTCGGGTCCAAGTTCGGCAATGCGGTAGCGGCCCAGTCCAAATCGCGTGCCGTTTCCGGCTCCGGCATATTGCCCCAGCACCAGTGCCATGCGGTCGTTGGGTTCCACATCTTGCAACACGACCCGACCCACTGCACCGCCTAGCGTCTTGCGCCGCTCCATGGGCCCGTATCCGAGATCGAGCCACACGAGATCCGACGACGTGAGCGTGCCGGTCCGTCGATACGGGGTCGGGTGCTTCTCAATGAGATTGAGCATCTCCATGCGACGATGCACGCGGCCCAGGAAGGGACCGGGTTCAAAACAGTCCCCATCAAGCCATCGATGCCGTGGGCGTGTTCGCCCGGCCGTGCGTCGCATGCGCAGGGGTGTCTCGAAGTCAAGTGTAAACGTTCGATGTGCGTCGAGTTTGAATCGTTCTGCTGCAACGCGCTCATCGGGTAGCTCAACAAGGGGCGACTCAAAATCCCAGAGTTCGCGTGCGATCAAGTCTTCGACGCGTGTCACGATGAAGTTGCCTCGGAGACGAGTGCCCTTTGTGCGGCGGGCCGTGCCCATGGCCTGCAGTCCCTGCACGACGCGGGCAAGTTCATCGGCGGCGGCACGCCCATCGCGCGCAATCATGGTGTAGCCAAAGGCAAAGTTCGCGTCGCGCTCAATCGACGAACGACACTGCTCCGGCGCGTCGAGCAAGAACCCCTCGGGAAACTGATCCGGTTGGTCGAGGGCGAATCCGTAGGCCGCCGCCGTGAGTGCATAGAGCGCCCCTGCTTGATGGCCCGGCAGCGCGACGTGATCTGTTGCGCGAATCAGAATGCGGACGCGGCAGAGATGCACCTGGATTCTCCTCGTTGCTAACTCACGTTCGTTGGTTGTGCCTGGGCTTGGAGCCACGTGTCGATGTGCGCCCGCAGCGACGACAATTCCACCGCCATGACGCCAGCATCGCGAAGTCGTCGCACCATGCCACCCCACCTGCGCCGCTCTCGAATGAGGCAAGGAATGGCGACGAGCCACATCTCCGGCAGATCGAAAGACCCCGGCATGCGTACGCGGTGGAGAATGGAAAGCGCGCGCTTGCATTGCTTCTCATCAATGCGTCTCGCGCTTCCGCTCTTGGCCTCGATGCGGAGCAGCGAGACCTTAGAAGGTGGCAGATCAATGCGGGCCACGACATCAAACTCAATCTGCCGCAGGAGCCGTCGCACGCGCCGACTCTGACTACGTCCATGCACACGATGGTGCGTGGAAACGGCTAGATTCTTAATCGTGGCTACCGATACATTTCGCATGCGAGCCATGTCGTGCAGCGCGCGCTCAATGGCCACGGTCAACCAATCGCCGAGGACAAAGTTCAGCGCCTCACCACGCACGATTTCGTAGTCAACGTGCACCAGCCGCTTGCCTTGGTAGGCGGCCTGGATGGAGCCTCGCTTGATAGCGCCCGCGTCAACGAGTCGATGGGTGAATTCCAAAAGAACGTCAGCGCGCACGGCGTCCGGCACCTCCCGACGTCGTCGCGTCGTTGCCTGACGTATGCGTGTCTGTCCGCGTGCCTCGCACGTTCGAAGCCGCGAAAGGATGGGATCCAGTTCACGGGCGTGCTCGGCCAGATAATCGGCGAGGGCGATGAAGTCTTGGGAGAAGGAATGCGCATGGTGCGCATTGAGATTGAACGAGCGCATAAACCGACGTAGCTGCGCCGCGCGCAGCGCGTCGTCCAGTTCGTCGTCCCGCCATACGCGCCTGCCTGAAGGCGGGGACGCTAGCTGCCATGATCGGGCGGGACTCATAGTCACGGGTACTCACGAAACTGTACGTGACGGAATACAGACGTCTTGTGCACCGCGCCCTCTTGATCCTCCTTCGACGATGCGACGCGTTTCGTTGTGGCATACAATGGCAACACGCCACGATTTCGTGCGGCGTCCACTGCAACGAACACCGCACCCGGTTCGCCCTGAACCAGAATCAAGTCGCCTGTCCTGGCTTCTTCATCCAACCACGATTCGATGAGGGAGCGAAGGCCCTTGAACACGGATTTGCTCGTTCCCTCGGGCGAAACGGAGGACCACGCAGCAGCCAGCGTGGGCGGTGGGAAAACCAAATGTTCGCTTGGTATCTCGAAGCGCTTGTGTATCTCTTGGCGCTGCACTTCGGTAAGTTCGTGATTGAGCAGCACAATGAGCCGCTTGTTTTCTTCGTTCACCTTGAGGGACGACACGTCCACCTGCATAGCAAGCTCGATGGCGGCGCGCAATCCTTCGAAATAGGCCTCCGCATCGGACACGATGGACTCAGACGCGTTTCTTTTTGAGGTCCAGCCATGATCGAGACCATTTCGGGTATCGCGAAGGCTCTTGGCAAAGGACCGGAGTGTATCGATCGCGCCTACGTCTTTGAGCGCCTCGTAGTAGGGGCGCAGTTCTTTGTGCATATTGGCGTCGTGTTGGTTGCTTACTCGAAATTCTGCCTCTTCTTTCTCAACCATCTTCATGAACAGGTCTGCTTTACGGCGCCCATCCAGTCCCTTGCGCGTGGTGTATTGAATCCTCCCCGCGTTCGCGCCACGCATGCCGAGCGACCCAATCGTCTCCACCATCGCTGTGCATGCCTGCATGGTGAGCTTGTGGTCGAGAAGGAGGCGGGCATAGGCCAACTGCGTCTCGAAATAGGCCTCGTCGAAGAAGCCAGAGATGGGCTCCGTGGAAGCCAAATCGCCAAATTTGTCAAGCACCAACTGAAGCAGCGTCTTGGCAACGATGTTGCCTTCGGCTGTTGCTGCCTCAAGTCGCTTTGAAATGAGTGAGATCCCCGCACGCGCCTTCTCGGCGATGTTGTGCATCTCCACATTTCGAATCGCATCCGTAATGCTCTGCAGCGCTTCCGCGATGGCCTTGTCCCGAAATCCAGCAACATTCAGCGCCGTGTCGCGGTCGGCTAGGGAAGCAAGCTTGCTCGCATCGGCGTCGTCCACAAGGCAAGCGACGGCATCCGTCCAATCGGCAATCTCGTAGAAACGTCTGTAGTCCATCATGGGCGTGGGCGTGGTGGCGTCGCCATCAAACAGCCCGTAGAGCACGTGCCTCAAACGCACACCGCGCGTGAGGCGCAAAAACTGCAAGGCGCTTGACACGACGACCGGCAGCGCGCGAAACCCATGGGTCATGTCCATGACCAGTTCACAGTCGCGCGGAACTTCGTTGAGCAACATCTGAAACGTCTGCCACTGCGCTTCATTTGATTGATCTTCGGAGAGCGAGACGAAGCTCAGCTCAATGGAAGACCCCTCATCCGTTGCACGCGCCACGCACGCTGCCAGCCCGTCTTTGAGCCTTGCCTCGCCAGTTGGTGTTTTGTCCCAATGTTTGGCCTTCGCAGAAGGCGTGCCGAATACGCTCACTCGCTTCAGACGCGGCCCCACATCCGCATCTTCGAGAAGCAGCTTGACTTGCGCGATCTGAACATACTGCGCCCGGCATTCTCCCTTGCCCTCCCAGGAGTACGTCGTTTCTTGGTAGTTGCCAATACCAAGAAAGCTGACGTAGTGGACCGGGAGTTCGCCGTCACTGGTATTGTCCTTCGGGGCGGGGCCACTAGGCATTGGGGTCGATCTCGTCGGCAAACGCGCTTGCGTCGTTCCAAGCCTTCTTCCACTTCTTCTTTTTGTCACGAATTCGTTTTGCACACTTGGCGCGGACTTCGTCGGGTGCGTTTCGAATGTCCGTACCCATGACGTCAATGATGTGCTTGAGTCGATCTCTCCAGGTGACATTGCCTTGGGGGCCCGTAGCGCGAATATCGCTGTCTCGGTGTTCCTGCAATATAGCGATCACGTCATCAAGCAAATCAGACTTCACAACCGCCTTGGGCACGTAGATCGTCTCGCCCTCGAGTACGACCATACGTCCGTAGCCCGCCGACGTCTTCCCACCAATCCCCATCGATTCCAGCGCTTCGCTGAGTTCATTGAGCGCAAAGCGTTTACCCGCGGCATCGGTGCCGGATACCGCCAACAAAAACTTCGTGCCCGGCCTGATCGTGAGAAAGTTCACGGGATTGGGCGAGTCATAGTCGTTGGGCATCGAGCGCTCCCCGCTCGACTGTCCCTGGCCGTAGTAGGACTTTTGATGCACGGTGAGAACGTCTCGGACATATGGCGTCTTGGGCTCAGACTTTGTTGGTGGCACCATCCATGCATCCATGAAGTAGAGCTCGCCCCGGCGCTCGCCCGCCCGCGGCGCTTCACCATCGGGCACCGGAAACAGCTTGTTCATGTCCGCATCAGACTGTGCTGCGGGCGAACCGAAGAGCCACCGAATGGCATCTCCGGGGCCGTGCTTGATAGCGTTTCCATCTTTGGCAACGGGTTGAAATGTAGAACGATCCGACTCACTGTGCTTCTCATCGAGAGGATGGAGGAGTGGCTCGCCGGTCAGACGCGGCCCGTACTTCTTTACGAGGGCATGTTGCAGTAGGCCCTTTAGCGAGGAGCCGGAGAGTATGGGTGTGCCCCACGTGTGGTGAACCGTGAGCCCCACTTCCGATGCCGATGGATTGCCATGACCAATGAGCAGGCGTGACACCGCCTCTACTGTGTAAGTAAACGTGGCGCCGTGCGCGTGCAGTGACTTCTTCCACCGCTCAAAGGCTTGACTGTAGGCGTCGCCAACCTTGATGCCCTCAAGCGCTCGATACCACTGCGACTGCTCGGTGATACTTACCTTGCCAAAGTCGTCGCTGGCGGGGTCGGTAGTAATCGGCGCCAACCGGTCGTAGACCAATCCGGCGTGCGCATCGTTAGGGTAGTTCGGCGCATGAACGCCCTCTAATTCTCGTATCGCCTTACGCATCACTTGGTTCCGCCTGTGAATCGTCTTCCGCCATTGAGTCCCGGGCCTGCATTGCCCGCTTAAACCATTGCGCCAAGTAGAGGCACTCGCGCGTGGTCACCATGTAGGTATCGAGGTCCATGTTCTTGACGCGCGTAAACATGTCCGAAAGCGAATCCCCCACATTGAGTGTGCTCGGAAATGACTTGGCCAAATCGGTACCGAAGCGCTCCCGCACCTTCTCAGGCTTATAGCGCTGCACAAACGCAAGCGCGCCTACGAGTCCACTGCGAACCACATTCGGCCCCAAGCTATTGACCAGTACCTTGTAGCCATCCCAGTAGTCACGCTTCTTCGGAACTGCGCCAACGGCCTTGTATGCAAGTTCGGCACGTTTCTGATCTCTCGTCATCATGATGCACCCCCTCCCTTCTGCGCGCGAAGCACGCGGCAAACGCCTCGTCCCACCGTGGCCTTGCCTCCAAGCTGAAGAACGAGCTTGTCGGTGGGCATGCCGGCGTCGAGTACGCTCTCTTCGTCGAGACTTGAGCCGTTTCTGCGCGAACGCTCCGCAGCCGCTTGACCCACGAGCAGCGTTTCGGGTGGGAGGCTCTCCTCATACCAGAGCGCCCCATCTTTCACGGTGCCTGTCTTGTGGTCAATACTGTTGCGCGCATCAACCTGCGTCGCGGTTTCCCACAGGTAGGCCATGGTGTCGTCATCCACAACGACAAAGCGACGCGTAAACGAGCGTTGTTCGCCACTGTCGGCCCCGTCGGGGAAGACCCGCACCGCGATGTACTCGGCCCACGCGGATACTTCGGCACTCGTCGAACTTCGCAAGTCAAGATCCTCAAGCACTACGTGTGACTTGAGTGCCACGTCCGACGCGCCAGCCGTAAGTGCCTTGCGATTCTCAACCGACACGCTGCCAGGGGGCGGCGTGGCGTCTTCGCGAAAGTCACGCGCGGCGAGCGACAGCAGCAGGGGGGAAGTTACCCACGCAAATACACCCCTGAGCGCACGAACGGGAAGCGCCAAGAGACGCGCATCGCCAACCACGATGGCGCCCGCGTGCTCACTTGCACCCTTTGAGTCGGGCCCAAACACGGCTTTCCAGGTTTCGTCGTCGCAGGCCGCGTCGTTCCGCGCGCGGTCGCGCAACACCCCCTTGATGCTCGAACCGGGCACCATCGGAATGCCCGTGGCCTTCATGCGCGCAATCGGCAAATCAACAATGCCGACTCCCTGCCCCGTTCCCGCATGCAGCGGGGACAGCGCGTGCACGATGTACGATGTTCTGATCATGACTACTCCTTCGTGGCGCCGCATTGGCCGAGGTATTGCCCACGCCTACGGACGCACTCGCACATTGCGTTCTCTCGTGTGAATGATTGGATTCGCTTCAAGTTGCAGACGCTTCAGGGCCCGCGATGAGCAGACCGAACCCGTCGTCGGTCTGTTGCCCCCACTGCGCAAGCCAAAGCGCTTGGATTTGCTCGGGCGAAAACGAAAGCCCGTCTTCGCGCTCAATGCCAAAGACACTGCCAGGCGGCAGGGCCCATAAGACGGTGCGGAACCCGCGGTTGCCTGAGGAGCTGTTCTGCAGTGACCATCCCGCCACCGGCATGGCGCGGTTCATCATTGCGCCGGTAATTCGGATGCGGCCTATGCCCGCCGGTCCATCGCCCACAAGCCCATCGCCGTCGGCGGCGAATCCATCGGGGCACCATCCGTCTTCAAAAATGGTGGGTGTCACGGTGTACAGACGCAGCGCACGCGGCTGCAACTTCGCAGCATGTGTGAGAAGCGCTTCGGGGCACGAGCCAAAAGCCTCGCTCGCCAACGAAACGTTCGCGAGACGGCGATCCCCGGCAAGCGTTGCACCGGTGACGCACGCAACGAGCGATTGATGTACGTCGTCGGTAGCCACGCCAAGGGCCATGGCCCAGCGATGCACAGGGGCGCGCTCGGGATCCTTGCCGTCAGTTTCCGCGCGGACAAGCGTCTCTCGAAACTCACCACTCCACAACATGGACTCTTCGGCGGTAAACGTGGTCGGGTCAATTGCCACATGGGTGTCGATACGTGAATGGGGCTCATGGCCCACGACAAACTGTTTAGGCGGTGGCGCCCTGTCGTCTTGCCCCATAAGCCAAGCGAGCATCTCTTCTTGCGTCCACCACGCAGGACCCCGAGCCGGTTTCCCGTCGTGCTCCATGAACCCAAGCCGAAGTGCGCTTGCACGCGCGTCGTCTCGACCGTCGATCACCGCCACGGAGGGATCGGGGCGCCACCAACGCAATCGCACGGGCGCCTTTTCGGATTGCACATGCACCGCGTCAAAGGGCGCCGGCCACATGATGTGCTCGTCCGTCCACCGATCACACGTTGCAGGTCCACGCAAAGCAAGGGAGGCGCGAATCTTGAGTTCATCCTTGAGGGCTAGCCACTCGTCGGCTGTATTCACCTTTGAGCGATCGCGCTCCCGCACTCGTCCGGTTGCGGTACAGAGCGCACCTCGTGCGGTACGCGGCATGGGCCACGGCAAGCTGAAGGCACGGTTGGTTGAACCGGCGTACCACCCCCGCCCGTCTTTGGCGAAGAAGCCCGTACGGGGCGCAAGCACGGCCCAATGAGATATCGATGGATGCGTTTGAGTATTCATGCGGACACCCCTTTCGCAGACGATGTATACGTCGCGCGCTGAATCTCAAGTGCGATGACGTGTAGCTGAATCCACGACTGAACCTTTGCCAGTGCCTCTTTGTAGGAGGTCATCTGATCAAGTCCCAATAGGCCGTAATCGACGAGCGAGCGGCGCGCTCCGCTCCCGTCCCGGCGATTCAAAGTCCGCAGGACGTCTCGCGCGAGAATGCCAACCCACGTCTTGGATGCGCCCGGGTCGGTCACATGACTTGCACGCGGCATGCGAGCCAGGGAATCGAGTACTTGATGAAGTTTGGTGAGCGGAACCTCGGCGCTTGTCGTTGCGTCGCGACGAATGCGTGTTTTGGCGCTCTCGAGTTCGGTCACGGGATCGCTAGGCCACTGCTGGCGCCACTCATGAGACGCGCCCCCGCGCTTGTCGAAGCGAATGGCCAATGCGTTTCGCTGGTCCCGCTTCGATGCCTGCGCGTTCTTGGCAAGTCGCTCGGCATTTCGCCCCAAGTCCAGAAGTTCCCCCATACCCGTCAGCACGTGACCGATGCCAATGCCCACCGAGAGCGTGGGTGCGTCGTTTCCGTCCGGGACGCAAGGCGCCATTTCTCGTTCAAACAGATCGTGAAGCGCTTTGGCACACGACACCACCGTCTCCAGAGGTGCAAACGCGAGCACATCGTCACCTCCGGCATAGATGAGTGAACCGTCGTGTCTCTGAACTTCGTCTTCAACCTTCCCCGCGAAGTTAGACAGGCACCTTGAAACATTGCGCAGACCGTTTGCGCCATCCAACGTGGAAACGCTTTGAATAAGCTTGCCCATATTGTCCCCATCCGCAACGAGGACGGCGACGTGATGGGGTGGTTCGACGGGACGCTCTACCTCGATGGCGCGCGCGACCGCACTTTGTGCGGGGTCGATATAGGAATCCTTGAAGTCCTCTTGAATCCGGGTGGCAAGCTCACCGGAGACATCGCCAATCTCTTTGCAGAGCGAAGCAAGACGACTCTCGATGAGTGCTTGAGCATCTACCGCGAGGATCTTCCCGTGCGGGGAATTCGGTTTCAGCGAGCCGAACTTCTTGGCTTGGGGATCGCGACTTAGCTCGTCGAGGGCGTTGGCGCCTTTTGCGTCTCGCCGCGCTGCTCGAAGCCAAGTGGCCAACGCAACATTGGCCACCGGAGTGAACTGCTCAGGATCACCTCCGCAGCGCTTGACGATGCCAATGGCATCCAGGTGCTCCGTATTCGGTATGCGATACCTCTCCGCGGCCTTGGCGAAGGTAGTTTGTTTGCGATCGCCGGCAAGGACGCTGTAACGACCGCCGTCGAGACTGCTTGTGGGAACGCCCGCGCGAACGGAACTACGGGGATCTTGCGCAAAGTCCTTTAGCGTTTTCCGGGCGGCGATCGCTGTATCGAGTTGCATCCGCGCTTGATCGAAGTCATCGGCGGCAGGCGTCCAGGCGGCATAGATTTCAAGCAGCGAATCGACCTGGTGTCGCCACGCATCGTCTGCCGATCCGTCGATCAAAGGGCCCGCGTGTATGTCACCTTTGACGTCGGTGGCAATTTGCTTCCAACGCTCACGGGCCGCTTTGACGCACGCACGACCGGCCTGCTCCGGATCGATGTCGCTCGGCAACTGGGCAAGGATCTTGTTGGATACCGAATCATCGGAATCCTCGTCCAGCGCTGTATCGCCCTTGTCAAAGGGCGGGAAAATCAACGTGGCGTCAAACCGATTGGCCAACTCCGCGGCCGCCGCCTTGGAGATTTCACTCAACACGTGACTGCCAAACCACAGGTCTCGAGAGCGGCGCGCCTGGGCAATAAAGTCCTGCACGGGACCCAGGGCGACGGCCAAGAGATGACCTGAAGAAACTTGCGTGGTGTGTTCGCTCGCCATGAGCTAGTCCTCCACTTTCAAATTGTGATTGTGTTTCCTGAGCCACGTAAAGAAGGCCTTTCGCAGTCGAAAGCCCGCGGGCTCCTTCCGCGCCGCTTCCAGCGGTTCGAATTGCGCTGTGTCCTTCGCTCCAAGCAGCTTGTCGAACGGGGCGGCCGTCTTTCCGCGAATGGGTCGCTTGCCGTGGCAGGGCACGACTTCCCCGCCTTTCGGATAGCCGCGGTGAAGCCACAGTGCAAACGGAGCAAACTTCCCATTGAGTATTTGAAGAGGACCTACAATTAGTGGACTTGCCAAACGGTCGTGGGGATCTCTTTCATCGGCTCGACGCCACTGCAACTGGAAGTTCCTGGGCTCGTCGTATCGTCCGCCGTTACGCCCCTTCTTTTGCCACTGGGTTTGAATGGGCAACCCAAATCCCGCGCGGGGCCACGCCGGATCCGGATTGTGATAGGGCTTATGATCACGCGTCTTTCCCTCAATGTGCCGCATCTTGTCAGGCTCGGGCCAGTTACTGATGCTGGGACGATTTGCTTCGCCCCTTCGGCGAGCGAACTGCTTGTCGTGCTTATTAAGATCCCCAACAGGGGGCTGTGCCTGTCGGAAGTCGGATAACCAACGCAGGGCATTCCATGCCGCAGCTTCGCCTTTAGGGGAGGCGGTTCCGAGGGCCAACCCAGCACCCTTTAACCGAAACATATCGGTAAGCGGCTCCGACGCGGTGCGGCCAAGAGAAAGGTTGTCAAACAATATTCGCACAGCCTCAATCTTTGCTTCGCTGGGGAGCCATTTGCTTAGCTCCTCGTTTTCAACGTCGATCAACCGCAATGCACCAAGCCCTCGACGCGTTCGTCCGCCGTATCCACCAAACAGGATCCAGGCGCGCAAGGCGTCGCGCACCTGCGCCTCGACGTCGTCGGTCTTGGGTCCACGGACAGTAAGCTTGAACTTGAGGCCGGGGGTCCAACGCTCGGCCGCGGGCGTTCCATCGCTTTGGGATCTCGCCGTCCACAGGGCGTAAAACCCGTCGTCTCTGAAGCCAACTTCTTCGCGTCTGATCTTGCTCTTCTCGACGCTGCCAACCTGAACGCGAACCGCTGAACGTACTACCCCCTTTTCTTCTCCGTCGGTCCCCCCCCAGATCTGGGATTCCATCTTGTAGAGTTTCTCCGCATCGACATCTTCGCCATTCATCGGCAGCTCGGGCAGCGTAGCGCGCCACCAAGCACGCAGATGGCCGCGAATGGTTGCGCCACGAATGGGCTCATCCTCATCGACCCTTCGTGTTTCCGTGCCGCCCCCCAGAATGGGCGTCACGGTTTCTAGATGCAACGTGATCGAAAACTCACCCGTGTCGTCTCGGGGATTCGGAATCGACAGTTCGGAGAACGACGTTGGAAATTGAGACATAGTCATCCTTGTTTCGAAATTGGCCTATAGCGCGACATCGCAGGTGGACGCCACGAAGCCGCAATGCCACCCCGTGGCACGGGGCTTCAAACTCATGAGCGGAAGTCGCGGCCGCGTGCTACGAGAAAAACTGTTTCCCCGGCAAGGCCCCACTGACTCGCTACTCCTTTGATGCTCATACCCTACGCCATCACCAAGTCGTGTAAAGGCAAGTAAAGGGTGGCCTTGTCCAGCGAGCAGGACGTGCATCCGACGACTGAATGTGAGTCACGGTCGCCGACTTCATCGTCATAACGAGCATTCGCACGGCTGTTATCCGAGTACGAAAGTTGCGACTTGCCCCGATTCACACGTTTGGGATTGCGCCTACCTACAGGGGCGAGGCCACACAACGTACAGCCGACGTCGTTACGAGACGCAAGGCGTGTTTCTTGGCAGCCGGTACGTCTCCAATGAGTGCTGCAATGGCCTGTTCGAGTTCCTCACGCGTGCAGGCAACCGTTGCACGCTGTTGTAGCGCCACACACAGGGCACTACCAAGCGCGACGGCGCCCGAGCATCCACGCACCCGGTAGGCGGCGTCCACGATCACGTTGTCTTTGACAATCAATTGAAGATTGAACTCGTCACCACAAACGTTGTCGATTGCGCGTACCGCGTGGGTGGCCTCGGCCAACAGGCCGACGTGGCGCGGATTTCGAGCGTGATCGAGAAACTGCGGCGAGAGCATGATGTTTCGTGTCTCATGGTCGCCGATCGATCGCAAGTTCTCGCGCGGCCCTCGACGGGCGTGGCGATGCCCGTAGGATGATTCGCATGGCAAAACTTGTTGGCACCAGCGGACCGGTCGAAGGCAAGACGTTTGAAATCGACAAGGGCGCAACCTTTGGGCGCGAGGCGCACAATACCTACCCGTTGCAGGGCGTACGGGGGTGTTCGCGCGACCATGCCAAGGTGTGGCAAGTAGGTGCACGCCAATACTCCATCGCCGACGTGGGCAGCACCAACGGCACGCTTGTAAACAACGAGCGCGTCTCGCGCGCCAACCTCAAAGAGGGCGACGTGATTCAAATCGGTGAGGCCTCGTTTCGCTTTGAACTCGGCGAGGCGGAAAAGCCCAAGCCCAAAGTGGTTGACGCGGCCGAGAAGGCGCGACGAGAACAGGCGGCAGCCGCCCTTCGTGGCGACCCATCGAGCGCGAGTAGTGCAGGATCACAATCGCCCGAACCTTCGCTGCAAGTCAAACAGCGCATCTTGCAATACAACAAAAAGTCCAAGGGCGGATCGCAACTCGGATGGGACATGTCGCAAACGGCAGGTCCCGTTCGTTACATCATGATGGGTGTAGCGGTTGCGCTGTGCGTCGCGCTCTTCTTTCTCATGAAGAACCTTGCGACAGGCGACGGCGAGCCCACGCGTAGGAACACCGAGGACTCCTCATTCGAGGGCGACTAACTCTCCACCCTCCAATAAATAAAATTGAGCCCTTCAACAAAGATGGGTCACGCGAACACGGTTAGGCGAATCGTCGAATCAGCTCGGCCAATGCCGACGCCGCATCGTCCCAACTCCATGCCGGTGGCGATACGTCGACGGGCGGAGTTTGGGAAACTGCCGTCAAAGCCTCAGTCCATGTGAGGGGCGAGGCGCCGCGCGGTTCGGGTACGAGGACCAGTCCCCGCGCCCCGCGGGTGAGTAACTCGCGGTGCGCAGGAATGTCACTGGCGATCACGGGCAGTCCCATCGCTAACGCTTCAATAACCGGCAAGTGCGATCCTTCATAGGCGCTTGGTGCCAATAGCCACATACTTGATTCGTACGCCTCTCGAACCGCTTCGTCGGATGTATCACCGGTTACGTGCCGCAAGGGCAACTTTGCATGGGTGGCGACCCACAAAGATGCTGCGCAACGCTTTCGCGGTTCGTCACGCCCCACCATGAGCAATCCCGTGCGCGGTATGTCGCGACGCGTTGCGGGCGATAACGACGTAGCGTTATAGATGGTGTGGATGTTCGGTTCGGCAACACCATGCGCCTCAATCAACTCGCGCTTGACGACATCCGAAACGGTGACGATTGCGCGCGCACGGCGCAAGACGCGTCCGTACACCGTGCGCGCATACATCCTGCGATGCCACCGGGCGTAGCCATGCCGATGGCGCAGGTCATGCACGGTAACAATTGTTGGCGGGTTGGCCGTGACGGGGCCGTGGTCCGTAAGCGCCGCGAGCCAAGTCATCGAGCGACCCTTGGCACGTATCAGTCTGTGCACATGGCGCCAACCACGCCATCCTGCCTCGGGTGCCAAGGGTTCGCGATAATGAAAGACGTTATCGGCAACGATCTGTTGAGCTTCATAGCCCGGATCTTGAGACCAATGCACATGAAACGTGGCATGCGGAAGACGTAGCGGAAGCCGTTGCAACAACTCAACCGTTCGACGTTTCGCGCCCGACATGGCGGATCCGAACGGTGTGGCATCGACAAATACGTGTGGCAATGGACAAGAGTCCCTAAGGATGCGGGCGTGAAAGCCCAGATCGTTGCGAATAGACCGAAAACGCCCGCGAAAACGCCCGGACGAACAAGCCGCGACCGACGGAGGAACGCGTTCCTGCGCTAATTTCTTAGACGTCGATAAGACGATCCGCGGACCCATCCACCGTCGCGACGCTTGGCGCCGTCCGATGGGAAGCAGGATGACCCGCATAACCCTGAGCGCCAAATGGAGTCCAACACATGGCTAAGGTTCTTCGCATGGCGATCGCACTCGCCGCCTTCGTTTGTCTCACGGCCTGCACGAGTGGCGGCTGCTCAAGCTGCGGCGGCTAGCCCTCAGCGAACTCCGATAGAAACCAATCGAAGACGGGCCCCGACGACTGTGCGTCGCGGGGCCCGCGTTTCGTTTTGTGCTCCGGCGACAAGCCGGACTACGGCGTGGCTTGGAACAGCGCCACCGTGGAAGCCACGAACGGCCGGGCCGCGCCCGACACGTTTGAGGCACCGCGTGCGAGCGTATAGAACGTATGCGTACCCGCAGCAACCGGAAACACGCGCATGACGGTGTAAGGCTGGTAATACTGATCCGTGCCGACGCCTTGGCTTCGACCCAGGATAACTGTCCCATCCGATGTGAGCGGCAACGATACGTTTTGATCAGACACGCCCATGAAGATCGTTCGATCATCTTCAAAGAACAGGCAGTGCCCCGTAGAGATGACCACGACGTTTCCGGCCGTCGGCGCGTCAATCGTAACGCTATCGACTTCTTTGACGCCAGTCTCGAGATTCGCAAAGTCTACGGACGCGTTGTTCTCGATCAGTTCAACACGAGATGCATCATCAATTCGTGCATCATTGTCATTGATCGCAGCGGCATGTGCCGCAAAGTTGGCGTTGACTTCTGCTGCCACAGCGGTCGTGCCTGCAACAAAGGTGTTGGGCGTTGCCACCGAACTAGCCATCGCGACTGCGACACCAAATAGTGCCAGCGGTAGTACGCTCATACCCAGTACGAATGGTGTGTTGTGTTTCATGAGAAGAGCTCCTTTCGAGCGGTACATGAGTTGATCTGGCAGTTCCACGACACCAACTCTTAGTAGATTCACATTGAGATGCGCGCTATGGGTTTGAGATAAACAACGCCTGCAAGCGCGCGACAATGAACGTAGCGTCGCCGGTATCAATTCCAACGATCCCCTGTACGGTCGCGTCAAACGTATGCGACCCCGCGACTACGGGCACGACAGCGGAGACCATCGTGGAGTCCACGAACGCGTCCGTACCGACGCCCTGTGTACGCCCCATAAGCGCACCGGCCAACGAACTAGCGCCATCGGTCAGCTCAAATTGAAGAGCCTTACTGTCGCCCGCGAAGGTGGCCCGCACATGCATAAGCACAAGGACGGACCCTGCCGTGGGCGCGTTAATCGTGACGCTACCCAGGTCATGGACCGAAGTGTCTCCGTCGGAAACGGTGACACTAGGACTCGTCGCCAAACCTTGTTCCAGGTGCGCAGCGTTATCAATTCGCGCATCATTGTCGTTGATCGCAGCGGCATGTGCCGCAAAGTTGGCGTTGACTTCCGCGGCAACGGCGGTCGTTCCCGAAACAAACGTATTGGGTGTGGCGACCGAGCTCGCAAAGGCAGCGCAGAGTCCGAATAGCGCCAAGGGAAGCGTAGCCATACCGGCGATATAGGTTTTCTTGGAACTCATCATAATACTCCTTTGTTGTTCGTGAATCAGTCGGTTGGCTACTGCCAGTCGTCTGCGTCCCAGGTCATGGCATCCCAAACAGGACCGCCGCCACCGCCTCCGCCGCTTCCACCACCACCGCCTCCACAGCCGACAAGCGGCAACGCAAACAAACAGACGGCGATACCAAGCACGAACGATCGAAGTGCGGTTCTCATGACAACTCCTTGAGTCGGGATCAGTGTGTTCCCCCGTGTAGTCGCCCTGCGCGGCGAGAATTAACCCCAAAAAGTCGAGACGCGCTGTTCACACACAAAAGACATCGCGGTTATGCGCTTCTTGTCGTAGAAAACACACAGCGAAGGAGTCCGACTGAGTGCTTGGCGCCATTCGGAAGAAAGCGGAGTGCCTTCTCGAAACTCATGCGCCATTGGAGTACAAGTCATGACGAAGATTCTTCGTGTTGCCATCGCCCTTGCCGTCTTCGCTTCTCTTACAGGTTGTGCATTGATCGGTTGCCCGCGCTGCGGCATCTAGCACGGACGGTTCGTGATGCGCGCGTCGCGTGACACGTAATTGGGTTACGTGTGTTTGCTTGACGCGGCACAGCCGCCCGTATTAGCGAATACAGGCTAGGGAATTCCGCGGATGGCGCGTGCAAGCGTTCCAAACGCACGCGCCGCCGCTTCGGGTGTGGGTACCGTTCGTACGTGGTCGTAGCCACGTTGAATCCATGTGGCACGTCGCTCGTGACTATCAAGCATGCCGTCGATGGCGCGCGCAAGCGCCACGGCGTCGTCGGACGGAACCAACCACGCGCCCTCACCCACCACTTCGGGAATCGAACCGGCGGTGGATGCAATCACCGGCGTTCCACTCCGCATGGCCTCAAGCGGCGGGTACCCAAAGCCCTCCGACCGACTTGGATAGATAAGTACTGTGGCACCGCGATAGAGCGACGCCAGCGCCGTATCGCTAAGGTCCGAAACGGTACGTACGCCCGCCGGTAATGGCCATCGCGTAGAACCCACGAGTACGAGTTCATGTTGGGCATGTACGCAGCGTCGCCATGCGTCCAAAGCAATGTCGAGACCTTTCTTGCGGTGACCCGAGGCACCATCGCCTAACCCCACCATCAACACATACGGTCGCGAGGGCGGTTCATCGTGATCTCGCGTCGGTAGCGGACGAAACCCGTTGGCAATGACATGTGTCTTGTCGGCGGCCGCGGGATGCACGGTCAACACATCGTCGCGCGTGGCGTGGCTGGGCGTCACGATCATGGCGGCGTCGCGCACGTTTCGCGCGAGCGCACGTTGAAATCGAAGCGTCTTCGTGCGGCCTTCAAGTGCGCCATGTTGCACGAACGGAACTTCGTGAACCCATGCGATGACCGGCACGTTGAGCGCGGGCATGGCCGACCACGGAGAGATAAACACGCTCACGTCGCTGCCATTCACGAGAGAAGGCAACTGCTTGCGGAAGTCGCGCGCGCGCTTGAGACCAGGCGGTCCCACAGTGAGTTCCCCAAACGCGCTCATGTCGCCGCTGGGAGTCTCGGGAGCGAACAAGTGGAGCGTTTCATTCGGAACGCCCTCTCGCCAGCCCACAATGAGCGATTGGACGGCGCGTGCAACACCGCGGCGCGCACCCCACACAAGTGGCGTGATGTCGATACCAATCACGCTACGACCTCACGCGGTCCCACGAGCGCGCGGTAGCAACCGAGCGTTGCGCGGGCTGTCGCCCGCCATGTGAACCGCGCGGCTTGTGCGCGAGCGGTATCGGCCGTTCGTTTCGCATGTTCACCGCTGTGGCCCCACAGTTCGTGGAGCCCGTCCGCGATCTCGTCCACGTTATGAGGATCTACGCACGTCCCCGCGTTGCCAATCACGTCGGCACATGGGGTACCGCGGCCAACCAAGACGGGCTTACCCGCTGCAAGCGCTTCGAGTACCGGCAAGCCAAATCCCTCGCCCAACGACGGATACGCCACAACGCGTGCGCCTGCCATCCACGCGGCCAGCGCTGCGTCGCCTGCGTGTCCCACCAAGGTGATTCGCGCGTCGGCGTTCGCGCGCGCAACAACCGCATCACACAACCACCCTTTCCCACCGGCCACGATCAGTTCAGCCTCCGGAACGCGCCCCGCGAATCGATCAAACGCTTCAAACAGACGCGCGTGGTTTTTTCGGGGCTCAAGCGTGCCCACCGACAGCACGTACGGCACGGCACGCTTCATCGGCGAAACCGCGGGCAAGGTTCTCGCCGCCAATGGCGTTACAAACACGCGATCCGGTGACACGTCGAAATACATGCAGAGATCGTCGCGCGTGTGTGTCGAAGGCACAACGATCGCGTCGGCCTCGGCGGCAACACGCTTCGTAAATGCGGTGAGGTTGGCGCGCATGATCTCGGTGTAACAGTCGGGCAGGCGCATGAACAATACATCATGAATGGTGGCCACAAGCTTGGCACGCCGCACCGGCAACCATGCATAGTCGGTCAAATGAAAGACATCGGCGCGCCCTGAAAACGACTCGGCGCCAAAGCCAAGGGGTCTCAACGCGCGCACAGCGGTGGTAGGCAACGCCCAATCGTGAAGCGTGGCACCCGCCGGCACGTCGTGGCTCGTACGTGCCCCGCGATGTCGAACGCGGTGCGCGTATAGATGCAACGAATCGCCTGTTGTTTGTGTCAGCTCACGCGCCATAGCGCGCGCAAGTTCTCGTGTATAGATCGCGATGCCGCTCTGCCCAACAACGGCCGCTCGATAGTCAATTGCAATGCGGATGGCAACTGACTCCTACGACTTCACGGCACAAGGACCACGCTCATGCAGGCACGGACGCGCACCGTCGTAGGTCAACGATAGAGCAAGATGAGCGGCTGGTCGTCACCAGAAAGCGCCAGTCCCTCTTTCAAGCAAGTCGCCATCTCGACTGGCGACGCAACCAAACGACGCAGTGCCTCGTGCCGTGCCTGTTTGGACGACAGACGCAGGGCGGCCTGTGCAAACGCCTCAACCGTGTCGCAGCCCTCCGACGTCATGCGGGCACCTTCGGGCAAGAAACTCGCCGCAAGATTGAACGCCTTGCAACGCATGGTGTGGCGCTGGGCTTCGGTGGCCTCGTCCCAGGCCGCCTTGACACGCGCCAAACGCGAGGACGCTTTCGACATGAGCGTGCGTTGTTTGGCCGGCATCCGCTCATAGGACTCGCGCATGGTTGCTCGCAACGTCTCCCGCTCACGGTCGGTGAGGGTCTCGGATTCGTTGCGGGCTAGGCCGGACACGAACCACGCCAAGGTGATGTAGTTGTCGGCATGGGCGCGAGACAAAAGGGGACGCTTACCCGGCCATGCCTGCGCGGCACGATAGTTGAGAATCTTGCGCAGGACAACACTGGCCGGGAGCTTGGGTGCGTGGGTCATGCGATCTTCGATGGCTTTTCGAAACGCGGCGATCTTGGTGCGCGCTTCCTTTAGCTTTCCCTTGAGGGCCAACTCACGAATGGACTGCATGGGCCGGATGGGGGCGAGCAGTTTTTCACGATTGAATGTGCCGCTCTGCGTGAACTCATTCTCCAAGGCGTCGCGCAGCGCCTGCTCGTCGTCTGCGCGCAGCGAGAACTCAAACGCAGTCTCAATCAGATCCACATAGTCGTGTAGGTGCCCGCGCACGAGGGCGGGTGTGCCACGCACCAATGTGTCGCCCGCTTTGCCCACGCGAAACGTGGGGTCAAACATCTTCTCCTTCAGCGGCACAGGAACGCCGCCGCTAACATCCGCCGCAGCGGGCCCCGAGAGTCCGGCGACGACCATGACGCCAATCACGGCGAGTAGAAGAGTGCGATACGGACTGGTGGCGACCCATTTCATGCCGCCATTATCGCACCAGGGGGGGTCGCGTGTGTCCGGAAGCGGGTCCTATCTCACCGTGCCGCGTAAGATCGCAACCAAGCGGGTGTCACAACCCAGGAGGTCTCCCATGACAAGCACGAGCAAGTCCGCGCCCACGGCGACTTCGCCAGGAAAAGATTGGTCGGCTGGTTACAACGGACCGGTGGCCGCCCCCCGCGGATCCACATTGTCCGCTGCCAACTGGCAACTTGAGGCCGTCACCCGCATGCTGCTCAACAACCTCGATCCCGAGGTGGCCGAGGCGCCCGAGTCGCTTGTGGTCTACGGCGGCAGCGGTCGCGCTGCGCGATCGTGGGACTGCGTACACGCAATCCTGAAGACGTTGCGCAGTATGAAGCCCGATGAAACCCTGCTGGTGCAAAGCGGCAAGCCCGTCGGCGTGTTTCGCACCCATGAAAACGCACCGCGCGTCTTGCTCGCCAACAGCCAACTCGTTCCCAAGTGGGCCACCCGCGATGAACACGCACGCATGGAAGCCATGGGGCTTTCCATGTTCGGTCAGATGACCGCGGGCTCGTGGATTTACATCGGCAGTCAGGGCATCCTGCAGGGCACCTACGAAACGTTTGCTGCTTGTGGCCGTGCCCACTTCAACGGCACGCTCAACGGCCAGTTGCTTGTATCGGGCGGCCTCGGCGGCATGGGTGGCGCGCAACCGCTTGCCGCCACCATGGCGGGCGCCACGTTTCTCGGCGCCGATGTCGATGGATCGCGCATCGATAAGCGTCTCGAAACCAGATACATCGATGAGCGCATAGACGACATTGACGAGGCGATTGACGCCGCGTGCCGCTATGCAAACGAGGGCACACCCATCAGTATCGGCGTGTGTTGCAACATTGTGGATTTGCTGGCGCGATTGATTGAACGCGACATTACCCCCGGCGTGCTCACCGACCAAACCAGTGCCCACGACCCCCTACACGGCTACTTGCCAGAAGGGCTGACCATGGCATCGGGCGCAGCGCTACGCGTCGATGATCCCAAGACGTACGAGCAAAAGAGTCTGGCCACGATGAAACGCCATATTGAGCAGATGCTCACGCTTCAAGAACGCGGAGCGATCACGTTTGATTACGGCAACAACCTGCGGGGCCACGCCACGGAGGGCGGCGCCACCAACGCGTTTGAGATCGAGGGCTTTGTGCCTGCCTATATCCGACCGCTCTTTTGCTTAGGGAAGGGACCGTTTCGTTGGGTCGCGCTCTCGGGCGATCCCGAGGACATCTACCGCACCGATGATTTGGTGCTCGAGCTCTTCGGCGAAGACATTTACCTCGCGCAATGGATCAAAATGGCGCGCGAGAAAGTGCAGTTCCAGGGATTGCCCGCTCGCATTTGCTGGCTTGGATACGGCGAGCGCGCGAAATTTGGCCTTGCACTCAATGACTTGGTCGCGAAGGGCGAGTTGAAAGCCCCCATTGTGATTGGCCGCGATCACTTGGATGCCGGTTCGGTGGCAAGTCCCTACCGCGAAACGGAAGGCATGAGAGATGGCTCCGACGCAATCGCCGATTGGCCGCTCCTCAATGCGCTCGTCAATACAGCGTGCGGTGCCACGTGGGTGTCGCTTCACCACGGCGGCGGCGTCGGCATGGGCAACTCGATTCACGCCGGTCAAGTCATCGTGGCCGACGGCACACCCGAAGCGGCAAAGCGTCTTGAACGCGTGCTCACGGCCGACCCGGGCCTGGGCGTGATTCGACATGTGGATGCGGGCTACGACGCAGCATCGTGTTTCGCGCGCAACAACGGCATTGCCAACCCGATGGGTGAGGGGTGATTCGCGCCGACCTATTGATCGTCGGCGCGTCGGAAGTCGTCACGTGCCACGACGAGGCATCGGGCCCGAAGGTCGGCGCGCGCGCCATGAATGACGTGGGCGCCATTCCAAACGGCGCCATCGCGATTCGTGGCAGCAAGATTGTTGCACTGGGACCCGAAACGGAACTCAAACGTAGCGTTGATGCGATCAAACGCGTGCACGTGCGCGGCCGATCCATTGTGCCGGGACTGATTGAAGCCCACACGCACCCCGTGTTTGCTCGGCCGCGTGACGGTGAATTTGCCGCCCGCTGTCGCGGCGCCGACTACGAAGAGATTCTCAAAGCGGGCGGGGGCATTCACGCGTCGGCCGAAGCGTTGCGCGCAACATCGGAAGACACTTTGGTCGCCGGGTTACTCCCGCGACTTGACGCCATGCTGCGCCACGGCATCGTGGCCGCGGAAGCCAAGTCGGGGTACGGACTCACGACGGAGAGCGAACTCAAGAGCCTGCGTGCCATCAAGCGTGCCAATCGCCAGCATCCCCTAACGCTCATCCCAACGTTTCTCGGGGCCCACGTCGTGCCCAAAGCCTCGCCGCGCCGCCGGTACGTGGATGAGATCGTAAATGACATGATCCCTCGTGTGGTCCGGGGGCGCCTCGCGAAATTTTGTGACGTCTTTGTGGAGCGAAGTGCGTTTCGCAAGGTGGAGGCCGAGCGCATTTTGAACGCGGCCCAACGCAGAGGGCTCAAGTTGAAACTCCACGTGGATCAGTTCCGAGACAGCGGCGGTGCCCTATTGGCCGCACGACTGGGCGCCGTATCGGCCGATCACTGCGACGGCACCGGTCCCCGCGGGATTCGCGCCATGGCCAAGGCGGGCGTCATTCCCGTATTACTCCCCGCGGCGCATCTCTTCACGTGTAGTCGCAAAGAAGACGCTCCGCGCGCCGACGCACGCCGCATGATCGACGCGGGGTGCGCGGTGGCCCTCTCGACCGACTTCAATCCTGGCACCAGCCCAACGGAGAACCTCCCCTTGGTGGCGGCCCTTGGCTGCGCACAGCTCGGCATGACACCGGAAGAATCACTAAGCGCTGTAACGCGCAATGCCGCGGCCGCCAGTGACGTATCGTCGCGTTTCGGATCCTTGGCCAAGGGACGGTACGCCGACTTTGTGGTGCTTGATGCGCCTTCCTACGTGCACATGAGTTACCGCATGGGTGCCCACATTGTTCGGGATGTCTACATCAAGGGCACCCGCGTGGTGGATCGCGGTCGCGTAAAGACGCAAAAGAATGGCGCGCCGTGACGGCTGCGTATAGACGCAACCGCGACACGCCGCAACGACGCTTCTACCATGCCTGGCACGTTCGTGGTTCATAGGAGACAACGCTATGCCTCATCATCAACACATGACGTCACGACCGATCGCCTTCAAGACGGGCCTTTGGGCGCTTCTGCTCGTGCTTGGGTGTGCTTCACTCAGTAGTGCACGCGAACCCACCGACACGGCGGCGCGGATCGATGGGCGGGTGGAGATCATGCCCAACGGGGATGGACACGCCATACTCACGATGGACGTCAACCACGCGCCTTATACACAACTCAAACGCGCCTACCCCAATCCACAACAACTGATGCGTGACTTCACGGCCGGGCGCAGCAACTGGGAAATCGCTCCCGGCGCTACAGCCGAATACGACGACCGCGCCTCAGCGGTGCACCTCAAAATGACGGAGCGCGGCGGCATCGTAAACCGTGGCAACGGTCGCTGGACGCTTGAAATCGACCCGGCCTCGGACTTTGTCGCGCAAACAGCCAACGACGGCCGCATCACAATGCACTTCTACGAAGTCGGTAGCTGGGGGCCAGGTGTGAACTACCGCGGCCCGGTGCGCTACCAACTGCCTGAGGGCGCCAAAGATGCTCTGTGGAACGAGCGTTCGCGCGAACTCACCTACACGCTGCCGCGCGACTTGGGCAGCGGCCCCGCTTCCCTCTCGGTCGATCTCCAGACCAAGCAACGCATCATGTCGGCGGTGTACAAAGTCTATGGTTTTGGCGCCGACTTTTCGGGCATGTGGATTGCCAAGGGCGTCATCGAGAACACGGGCAAGAGCCTCATCAAAGATCTTAAAGTGCGCTACAAGCTTGGGGAGTACAGCGAGTGGAGTACGTGGCAACGCTTCCCCGAACTGGTTCCGAGCCAAATGGTGCGCTGCAACTACTACCCCGTGCTCAAGTCTCAAATCGCGCGGTTGACCTCCAATACGCCGGCCGACGTTCGCATGGAGTGGTCGTACCGCGACATCGACGGGCAGCAGCATGAGGACTCTTCGGGCGAGCGCATCACGATTTTGGGTGGGCATGAGTTCGTGTTTAGCAACTTGACACAGGGCGAGAGCACCGGTACGTGGCACGAGTCGTTCAACAACGCGCCCCTCGTCGCGGCGTGGGCCAGCCGGGATGACATGGTCGTCAAGCAGTTTGCGGCCATGGCAAACAAAATGGCCGGTGGCGTTGGCGCCAGCAGCTCAAACGACAACGCCGTCAAGGTACTCCGCACGCTGTACGACATCATGCGCGTCAATGATTTCACGTATCAACACCCGCCGGGCATGGTCGACAAATCATTGAGCTTTGACGTGCAGATGATTCAAAACGTCAAGTTCCCGCGCGACGTCATCCGCGATCGATCGGGAACGTGCATTGATCTCGCCATTCTCTATGCGTCGATGGCCAACGCCGTAGGCCTCAAACCGTTCTTGGCGTTCATTCCGGGACACTGCTTTCCCGTGATCGAGCTCCCGGGCGGCCAACGCATTGGTGTTGAAGTCACCGGCATCGGCGGCGGCCTCAAGCACGGAAGCGACTCGTTCGCCGAGGTGGTAGACACCGGTATCAAGACGCTTGCCAAGTGGCAACAGGATGGACGCATCTACGTCATTGACGTTCAGGAAATGTGGACGCGGGGCATCGCCAATCCCGAGCTTCCGCGGCTTCCCCCCAATATACTCAATGACTGGAAAATTAAGGCCGAGCTGCCTCGCCGTCCGGATCAACCGAAGCAACCTGACCCGCAGCAACCGAGGAATGCGCCTCCCTTCGTAGGCATTTGGGGCGGCAACGTCACGGAAGCGCTCGATACAGGCGGGAGCATCACGTATCCCG
Organism: Planctomycetota bacterium; assembly: GCA_965222115.1. Taxonomy (GTDB): domain Bacteria; phylum Planctomycetota; class PLA2; order PLA2; family JAEUHO01; genus CBDCTJ01. The sequence continues at coordinate 286,937 of CBDCTJ010000007.1, forward strand.
TCGTGATTCAGATTCAACGGGGACAAAACGGCGGCTACACCCTACAGGCCGTTTCACAGGCGCGCGTACCAACCGCCAATGGTCCGATGAATGTTCGCATTGAACAGACCTATGCGGGTCAGTTGCGTGGGTCGCAACTCGTTTTCAAAGGCACGTCAAAGGTCGCTACGGCCAATGGACAGAAAAAGCAGATGCCGCCCGACAACGGTGTGGCCCAGATCGTCAACGGCACGCTTCAGGGACGCGCCGGAAACGACAACGACGGCTATGAAAACTTCCAATTCCAACGCCAGCGCCGATAACGTCCTCTCCCTTTCCGCGAGGACAGCTGCGTGACCCGACTGATTGAGTGCGTGCCCAATATTTCCAACGGTCGCGATCCCGATGTGGTCGCGGCCGTGGCCGAAGCCTTCGCGTCGGCAGGCGCCACACTGCTTGGAAGCGATTCCGATCCCGATCACAACCGCAGCGTGATTACGATTGCCGGCACGCCGGATCAGGTCATCGAGGGCGCCGTACAAGGTGTGGGCGCGGCGCGGGATCGCATTGATCTCACCGATCACGAAGGCGCCCACCCGCGCATGGGCGCCACGGACGTGGTTCCGTTTATCCCGCTCGGCGACGCCACCATGGACGACGCGGTTGCATGTGCAACGTCGGCCGCCAAACGTATTTGGAAGATGTGCGCCATCCCTACCTACCTCTATGGCAAAGCGGCCTCCACGCCCAAACGACGCAATCTCGCTCGCGTGCGCAAGGGACAGTTTGAGGGCATTCGCGACACGATCGCCACCGACCCGGCTCGCCTTCCTGACTTTGGCGAAGCCGCCGTGCATCCCACAGCGGGCATTACGGCAGTGGGCGCGCGATTCTTCCTGATTGCCTACAATGTAAATCTTCAAACAACGAACTTGAAGATCGCCAAAGACATTGCCACCTCCATTCGTGAAAAAAACGATGGCATGCCCGGTGTAAAGGCTATGGGGTTTGACCTGCCCGAAAAGAAGCAAGTACAGGTGTCCATGAACTTGGTGGACTACCGCAAGACGTCGCCCATCCAGGCCTTTGACGAAATCGCGAAACGCGCCGCGGCGGCAGGTGTAGCCATTACCGAAAGCGAAGTCGTAGGGCTAATTCCCAAGGCCGCATGCCCCGACAACTTTGTGACACGCGTACGCGCCCTGCACTTTGATCCCGATCAACAAATCATCGAACGCAGGCTCGCCGCGGCATCGTCGGGTTCGGGAGCAGGCGCATGAGCACACACGATTTTCATTCGCCCACGGTGGACGAGTTTCTGAGCAAACTCGCCAGCGCGTCGCCTACGCCCGGTGGCGGATCGGGTGCCGCAGTGGCCGGTGCGATGGGCGCTTCGTTGGTGCGCATGCTGGCCGAGCTCACCAAAGGCCGCAAGAAGTACGCCGCACACCAAGAACTCATGGAAGCCATCGCCGACCAGGCCGAAAACGAACGCAAAGCGTTAATGACATTGGCAGAGAAAGACGCCAGCGCCTACGACGCCGTGGGCGCCGCCTTCAAAATGCCCAAGGAGACCGACGAAGAGAAGCAGGCGCGAGGCACCGCAATCCAGTCGGCCATGCAAGGCGCGTGCGACGTACCGTTAGAAGTGATGCAGCATTGCTTGGAAGTGATCGGGCTTGCCAAGAACGCCGTACTCTCCGGCAACAAGAACGCACTATCCGATGGTGCCGCCGGCGCCGAGCTCGCGAGAGCGGCCATGAAGATTGCAGGCTACAACGTCAAGATCAATCTCGGATCGATCAAAGACGAAGCCTACGTCAAGCAGGCGCGTACGCGTTTGGATGAGATGATGTACATGGGCACGGCTGCCGCCAACACGATCGACTCCCATGTAAACGATCAGTGGAAGTGAGCCCAACCACGTCGCAACTCACCCACTCGCCCCCGCCCGCCCTACGCATTACGGGTCTTGAAAAACACTACAGTCGCGTGCGCGCACTCGACGGCATCGATGTCACCGTGCCCAAGGGCGCCATATACGGATTCATAGGTCCGAATGGCGCGGGTAAAACAACAACCATCCGCATCCTTGCTGGACTCATACGACCCACGCGCGGCGATGTCACGCTCCAGGGCCATGACCTCGCCGCCGATCGCGTGCAAGCAGCACGGGGCCTGCGCACACTTGTTGAAGTACCTGCGTTTTATCCGTCCCTTACCGGCCAGCAGAATCTTGGCGTGTTCGCCAAACTCGCCCGCGCTCCCAAGGGCGACGTGGACCGCCTATTGGAAGCGGTTGGACTCACGCATGCGGCGAAACGAGCCGTGGGCGGGTATTCACTCGGTATGCGGCAACGTCTTGGCATTGCGCAGGCACTGGTGGGCCATCCCACACTCGTTGTGCTCGACGAACCCATGAACGGCCTCGACCCCGCGGCGATTCATCTCGTGCGCACGTTGATTCAAAAGGAACGAAGCGAGCGCGGCGTGACGTTCTTTCTGTCCAGCCACCTACTGCACGACGTGGAGACGCTTTGCGACCACGTGGGTGTGCTTCATCGCGGTCGCATGGTTACCGAAAGTGATATGGCCACGATGCTTGAAGCGCCGGTCGAGGGCTATCGGCTCGAGACATCGGACAATGCGAAGGCTGCTAAGCAGTTGCGTGAATTCACACCAACGCTTGCACCCGACGAATCCTTCATCGATGTGCTGACCGACGCGCGTGGCATCATCGAAGTGCAACAAGCGCTTCTATATGCGAACATCGACGTGCGATCGCTCGCTCCTCTACGAAAGGACTTGGAGCGTTTGTTTATCGACATGACCGAGGGAGTCATGGGATGAGCCTATCCAAACAAGCGCTCAACCCTCAAACGATGATGCGCGTCGTACTCTGGGGACTGGCCGCAGCGATTGCGCTGTATGGCATTGTGCGCGCCTCCGGTCGCGATGCAGCAACGCTCCCGCTATGGGTCTCGGCCTTTTTCGTATACGGATTTCTCGTAGCCATCCCCGCGTCTCGACGCGCGATTGGTCATGCAAGGTGGTGGTTGCCGCTCGCCAGCTTTCTCGTATTCGGTGGCCTCGCCCACGCCCTGGCGCATGGACTTGACGCATGGCTACCGAATCGCGGCGCGGATGAGCCGGGCGCTCGCGCTATGCTCTACATTGCGCTGCTTGTGTTGGCCGTCATCTACCTTTTCAGGCGAGGCGCGGGGAGTCGAATCGCGCGATTGATCGGGGTGGAGTGGCACAAACTGCGATACGGCACGCTACTTCGCATGGGCCTACTGATTGCCGTGGTGGCCACCTACATTGCCGGCCTTACCTACACGCCCTATGAAGGCGCCTCCGGTTGGGCCACGGCAACACATAGTCTTGGCGCCGGGCATTGGGTAGCCGACATCATGGCGCTTGTTCTTGGCGCCACCATGCTGGCGGGCGAAGTCGGCGGCGGTACGATGAAAATGATCCTGCCCCACGCCTATGAACGCGGCGAGTGGATTGCCGCCAAGGGCTTCCTGGTGATTGCGTTCTCATTCGTGCTGGTGGGACTCGTGGCACTCACCGCGGTGCTCCACGCCGAGAACGTGCAGGGTCTCGGCGACGTAACGAAAATCGTTCCCGCGGGCTTCGGTGAAGAGAACGACACAGTAGAGATCTTTCAAACCGCAGACACAATGCGCAGTCACTTTACCGACACGATCGTTTCGGCCGGCGTGAGTACCGCAGCGACGGGGCTGATTGCACTCTTCTTTTCCAGCCTCTTTGGCAGTGTCGTGCCCGCCCTATCAGCATCGTTTCTCACACTGATTGCGCTGCGTGTGGGCGGCACGCTTCTCGGCTTCTCAACGGCAATTGCCGACAACCTTTATCCGCGTATCCCGGATGAGCTACGTCGCCTTACGGGCCAACTCGGTCGTGGTTTTAGTGAGCGTTGGGACGAACACTTGTTGGGGCATGGCATCGCACTGGCCGTCTTTGTGGGTGCGTTGGCGTGGCTCACCGCTGCGCGGTGGTTTACGGAACGAGATCTTCACGGATAGTCCTGACTAACAGCGTCTGTGCTTGATGGCTTTTCGCAGCGCCGCGTCGGGTTCGAATGGGTAGGAACGATTTCGAAGCAAAACATCGTCGGGGTACCGCACAACCAGTTCGAAGCCGGGTAGTGCCTTGAGCAAGTCCTCGAGCGACGGCTGCCCTTCGTACAGTTCGACATCAATACATTCTGTATAGAGAAAACGAGTTGTTGCGAGTGTCTTTTGTGCGCCTTGAATCACATCGAGTTCCGCACCCTGCACGTCCATCCAAATGAAATCGACGTCACGTACATTGTGTTGGTCAGCCCATCCGTCGAGGGTGCACGTAGCGACCTCGATGGTGTTCTCAAACGTAATCCAGTCGTACAGTTCTTTGTGTCGCTTGGGCACCTTGATGGAACCTGACAGATCGCACCCGTCGGACAATTCAACGCGGCCTCCGTCTGTCGGCGTGCCGCCACTCTGATAAAAGCGCACCGTGCCCGCGCGATCGCTCAGGGCAACTTCAAACAGGGACACGCGCGGATCGTCGCCCACGGTCCTTCGAAAACCCGCAATAGCACGAGGCTCCGGTTCAAAGCAGTAGATGGTCGCTTGCGGGAAGAGCGAAAGAAAGCGACGGGTATCCGTGCCGTAGTGGCAGCCAATTTCTAAAATCAATGAATCGTCGCGACCCACACAAAACTGAAGCAGTCGTTCGGAGATCGCCTTGACTTGCTTGCGCCTTTGTCTGCGTTGGAACCATCGTCGCATCGTGCCCATTCCGGGACGATTCACCGGATCGTCGATCCGCCGCTCGGAGGTACGCTCCTCAACCGTGTCGTCCGTCATGGCCTCATTCTTATACGAATCCTGTAACAAGTCCTCGGTTCGTTGCATCCAATCAACTGGCGGACCGCATACCCGCCACCAAGGAGGCATCGATGACAACTTTACGCAACGCCGCGCTACCGTTGGCAGTCATTCTTATGACCACCATCATCCTTACCGCATGCCAGCGAACGCGCTGCTGCGCCCGATCCTGCAACACAGCGCGACAATTGGCACCGCAAGCGCCTCCCTCTCAACTCGCGCCCCCGATGACTGTCCAACCGGCACCCCCGATCTACGTCTCACCGCCAGCGCTAGCAACCGAGCCGGCGCCGCCTCCATCCATAATCAACACCCAAGCGCTCTATGCATCTCGCTGCGCCCAGTGCCATGGCGCCAGAGGCGAGGGCGGCGAAAAGGTCCCCGCCCTGATTGGCCCCGGCGCGTTGGCCAAGGCCCCCACCCTCCAAGCACTCGCAACCTACATCCAACAGACCATGCCCCCCGAAGGCATGGGCCCCCGCCTCACCCACGCCGAAGCCCACGCACTCGCTTCCTTCGCGTGGAAGGCGAATGGGCGCTAGCGCGCACGCGCTCAGAGGCGTTTCATGCGGTGCTTAATCGCACGTTCTATGCATTACCGCGCATAGCCGGTGGTGGCGCTAATATGCCCCCATGCGCGTCTGCTGCTTATCGCTGTTGCTCGTGGTGTTGGGCGGGCCGTCGGTGTATGGCGGGCCGGCGCAGCATAAGGGCTACCGCTATGAGATGGGGGGGGTCATTGAGGGGCTCACGACATACGACGTGAATGGGGACGGGCGTCAGGATGTCGTGATGATTGTTCGGACCGAAAGTGAACCCCAGCCGAAGATTGTGATGCTGGAAACGCCCGCAGCGCCAGCAAAGAAGACGTACTTTCCTGCAAGTGCGCGTACGTCGATTGCTTGTGCGGGTAAAGCAGCGCGGGCTGGCGTAGTAGCGGTCGGCGCGTTTCGGGAACCGGGGAAGACGGTGTTTCGTTTCTTGGGACCCGATGGCGTGTTTGATGTCGGCGTGGATGGCAAACCGATGCCCATGCGTGAGGGTGACGCATTGCCATTGGCCTTTGGGCGCAGTGGCAAAGAGTCGCTACACTTTGCGAAGTACAACGGACCGAAGGGTGAGCTTGCAGCACCCGATCTGACGAACGCAACCATGCGTGTCATTCCCGGCACCGGTGCAGCTGCGACACCGAAGAAGAGCCACGTCGCGGTGCGTGGCACCAACCTGGCCACGCGCAGTACCGGATTTAAGACCGAACTCGACCTGCCGCGACCATCGTGGCTGCGGGGTCACGCGAACGACGCACTGTTTTATGAACCGGAGAGGCACACGCTTCGCGCAGCCTCGTCGCCTACGCCTTTGATGGCACTTCCTTTTATGAAGCCGCCGAAGACGCTGGCCAATGAAGAGCTGCATACCGCGCGCGTTCAATTTGCCGATGTGAATGGTGACAAAGTAAGCGATGTCTTGGTGACATTGTTGGTGGGGCGCCGCGATCGATTGGGGTCGCTGCGAACGATTCTCTTTCACTATGACGGCGCAACAGTGGTGGCGTCGGGCAAGAACAACTCGCTTCGGCTGCCAGGCGAGCCGCGTTGCCGCATTGATACAGAATCCGTCGCCCTGCACCCGCGCTTCGTGGATCTCAATGGCGACGGCGCGCTCGACTATGTATGCGATTCCGTTCGCGGAACGAAGGCGGATTTGTTTTTACAAGTGATGGGCAAGGACCCGACCATCACCATCACTGGCTTTCTTTTTGATCCCAAGAAGGGGACGTTCTCGAACACGCCCTACTTCACGATCAAACGTGTGTATCCCTCGTCACAAGCCTTGAGTAATCGTTTCGGGCAGAGCGCATGGTTTGACGGCGACTTTGATGGCGATGGGCACAAGGACCTGCTTGATCTTGGCAATCTCTCAAGCGTCGTCGTGCTGAAGGGCGGGCGCGCAACATCGGGCAATCACGGGGATCCCGCCACGTTCGACACCGAGCTGGTGCCCACCATTCCCGTCAAGGACGGACTGCGACCCCATGCCACAATCCTCGATCTCAATGGCGATGGCAAAGACGATGCCATTCTGCGAAGCGACTCGGTACTCTATCTATTGGTCAGTCAAGCGGAGTCTAAGTAGTGCGCGGGCTCACATGGCTGCTTGTCACGACTCTCTTCACGCTCTTGTGCGCGGGGGCGCCCGGCGTAGCGGCAAAGGAGGCGCCTCGCTGGATTGAACTCAACAGCCCCGATGTCGTGATGGGCGAGCGGCGCATCGATGTCGATGGAGACGGGGTGTGCGACCTTGTGCTCCTGGCCAAGAACAATGTGTTCGTATGGAAGGGCGTCAAGGGCGCGTTACCATCGCCGACCGCCACCTTGACGCCGGCATGGCCACGTCAAACCAAGCCCCGCGGGTTTATTGACTTTCTTAAGCGCGACAAGTCGTATGTGTTGGTTCAGGCCACTCGAAATACAGTTCAAAGCGTTTCATGGCAAGGCAATGTGCTCGACAAAGATCATGCGTTGCGTGCGAAGATCACGTGGGATGTGGGCGATGGCGATAACCTTTGCTTGGGTCCGCTTTGCGATAATCACGGCGGTCATCTTGAGCCCCAAGGAAACGCCTATCGCTACGTGAGATCCGGCGCGGCGGTCATCGTGAGCGCTCTGGAACCGTATCGACGTACAGTAATGGGTGGCCAGTTTCTCGGTGAACCAAGCAAAGCCACCATTCGGTATCCGGCGCCCTTCTTTGGCGCGCCACCGCGTAAGGCAGGCGATTCCACACCACCATCAAAGAAGCAGGACAAACACGTCGCACCCACATGCCTTTGGCTTCAGAGTGGCGACGCGGTGATCGCCCAAACCGACACAAGGCGCACAACATTTGACGCGCGTGCCTTGCTCCGCGGCAGCGATGTGAGTTCACTGACCGACCTGGAGCTGGTGGATCTCAACGGCGATGGTCGGCCGGAACTCTTCCATCAACATCTCACCAACCGCTCAGGTGAGTATCGCTTCTTTGAGCTACCGACGGTTGCGGCGTCCAACAAGTCCAACCACGCTGGACCGTCGCTGGGTCGAAGCGTGAGCAAGCTCTCGCTTACAGGTTCGCAAGTGCAACCCACGTTTAGCGATCTCAATGGGGATGGCTTGATCGACTTTGCGGTCACAACCATCGCCATCGACGGTCGCAATACGCTTCGTGCGCTCGGCGTAGGCGTCGTCACGTCCGAAACCCGAGCGTATTTGCATCGGGGTGGGGACGCACCCGCGGGCAGCTACCCAGATACGCCCGATGCGATTCAGAAGTCCGACATTCAGGTTGGCATCCAGTTCACCTATGCGGGGAACATTCAGGTAAATCGCAGTTTCACCATTGTGGTGGACGGCGACTTTGATGGCGACGGATTGAACGACCTCCTCATTCGTCAGTCGGGCGACTCCTGCATGGTGTATTTGAGCGACAGGGACGCACTCTGGAAACGCGGGAAGCCACTCGCCGTAAGCATTCCTCCTGTGGGCAATCACCCCGACGTGGACGGCTACGCGGCGGACCTCACGGGTGACGGACGGGACGAGTTGCTCCTGATTTACCGCGCGCCTCCCAATGGCCGCGACCGCACGTTCGTAGTTTCTTTGGATGCGTATCTGAAGTAGCGACGCGACGCACCAGTGTGGCTCGGTAGACTAACCGCACGGTGAATCCCTTTGGAGCGTCCAAACACCTATGCAATCCCCCATGCGACCTCCCCACGAACGCGGCATGGCCCTCATGGTCGTGCTGCTCCTGACCATGGTGTTGGTGCCGTTCGCGGCGCAGTTTGCTTACCAAATCAACTTGGAAGCGATTACGGCGCGAAACGTCAAGGACGAGTTGATGATCGACTTGGCCGTTGAAGGCCAATACCAAATCATGCTCGGTCGCCTGCGCCACGATGGCCGCGGCAATGAAACCGACAGCCTCGATGAGGATTGGAATAACGAGGAAGCGCTCGAACGCACCGATGAAGAGACCCAAGTCAAACTGCGCACCACGATTTGGGACGAGCAGGGAAAGTTTCCATTGGTCGCCCTTGTGCAAGGCAATGCTGAACGCCGCGCCATCTGGAAAACGCGCCTTGCGGAGCTAATCCGCATCTATCGCCAAGACACCGACTGGGACGCGAGCGCGATCGCCGACGACTTGGCTGAAGAGATCTTTCGCTACATCTCCGGTTCGGGCAATCGCAATGGCGTGCCCATGCCCGCCACCATCAACGACGCCAAGATGCTGATCTTGGATGAACTCACGTTTGTGCATCAGGCCATTCGTGAACACAAGATGCTTGAGGACGTGCAAAAGGAAGAAGAGACCGCGCCCGGGCTGCACCGCTATCTGACGATTTTCGGCAATGGGAAAATCAATCTCAACACGGCCGACCGGGTGGTCCTCCGCGCCATGTTCCCGCAGAATCCTGAGATCGCTGACGACATTATTGAACGCCGCGAAGGCACGCCGGAGGACGAGGAGGGCGAACTCACAAGCGAGGAAGATGAAGACGAAGAGGCGGGCGGCAATCCTTTTACGAATCCCAATCAAGTCAATGAACTAGAAAGTGTGACGCAGGAGGTGCTCAAAGCCAACAACGTCGTGTTGGCCAACGACTTTGTGGTCAAGTCCGACATTTTCTCTATGCGCATTCGAGGCACCACCAAAAACACCGCTCGCGCGGAGCTCGCTGTGGTCGAGCGCGTGCCCGGCAAAGACCCGAAGGGCCCCATTCAGGGGTTCCGCCACTTGTTGTTCCAGGAACGCATCGACGCACTCGTTGAATTGCAGACGCAGGACGACGGCTATTAGCCGTTGTTAGCTTAGCGCATCCGCTACGCGAGCCATTACTGCGTCGACGCAGGCCGAGAACCGAATCTCGGTGCTAAGCACATACACACCAGGCGGAATCACAGCTTGTTTAACGGCGTCCTTCTTGGTCATCACCACGCCGTCGATTGTACCGCTCGCCACGTCGGCCAAAAGCCGATCAAGTTCTTCTTGAGGAATCGTGCGATGATCGCCAACCGTGATCATGGACTGAACGACGGCGCCCAATGATGCCACGGTTTGCCGCACATGATCGGGGTTGCCTACGCCACACGCGATGACTACCCGCTTGCCTATGAGTCGGTCCGCAGACTCGTCGCCATCCGCGGTCTCAAGACGCACGACGTGTAGTTCCGAGCGGGCCAGGATCGTACTTTCTTCAAGCGATGGCCGAATTTCCGACGTTCGGCGATCGAGCGTCGCCGCGTCAATGCCTTCACACTTGCTAAGCACAACGACATGGGCACGCGCTAGCGCCGTCCTCGGCTCCCGAAGTCGTCCTCGTGGCAGCAAGTAACCATAGCCAAATGGATTGCCTGCTTCCAAGAGCACCATGTCCAGATCACGGTGCAGGGCGCGATGTTGAAACCCATCGTCCAGCAACAACACCGTGAGGTCTGGATGTTTGTCGAGCAACGCCGCACCCACGTTGAAACGCCGCGGACCCTGCGCTTGAACGATTCGTGAGCCAAACCGCGCCTCGAGCTCCAGCCCCTCATCATTGAGTCCGTCGCCCGCTGCGCCATACCCGCGCGCCAACACGCCCACACGTTCCCCGCGCTCAAGCAACGCATCACATAACCATGCAATCATGGGCGACTTGCCCGTCCCCCCCACCGCAAGATTGCCAACGCTTATGACGGGTACGCGCAGTCGCTTCGGTCGCAGAATCCCCAGGCGATACAACGCGCTGCGCGAACCGTTACCAAGCCAGTAGCCCCACGACATCATCCGCAAAAACGCACGGGCGGGCAGCGTGCGCCACCCGCCCATTCCAGCTTGAAGATCGCGGAGTTTCACCGCCGAAGTCTACGACAACCGCGCGGATGCCGTCGGTTCATGATTAAACCGGGTTAGCGCGGAAGTCGGATGCGGGTGCCAACCGGCAAGTTGTTGGGATCCTGAATCAGATTGAAGTTGGCCGCCCAAATGTCGGGCCACTTTTCAAAGTTACTGTAGGCGCGCTTCGCGATGCGCTTCAAGCTATCACCTTGTTGAATCACGTAGTCGGATCCGGGAACCGCAGGCGCACCACCACCCGAGCTGGCGTTGTTGCTGGGAGGTACGGCCGCGCCACCGCTACCACCCTTCATGGGCGGGATCTTAATGACCGTGCCGGCACGAAGCGCTTCGGGACGAAGGCCAGGATTGAGTGCAATGATCTCGGGATAGCGACGATAGCTGCCGAGCAACTTTTCAGAAATCTCGCCGAGCGTTTCGCCACTGGCAACGGTATGGGAGCGCTCTTGTTGTGGCGCGACCTCTTCCGGCGCTGGAACAGGTGTCTCGATTTCTTCGGGAAGAGGATCGGGACCCGGGATGTGCTCCGGCGGAAGCGGATCGGTGATGGGCTTATCAAGTGGATCCGCCGGGTGATCATCAAGTTCCATGTATGGCTTAGACGGCGTATCAAACGAGTCTTCGGCGTTTACGAACGGCCCAGCCTGATTGAGCGACGCACTTGTGTCCATGTCGTCATCGGGGTTGGACGTCAACGCGCTTATCGCGACGACCAAAATCATGACGATGATGACGACGATCACGAGGACCGACAGCTTCTCGAAGTTGCCCATGAGGTCCCTCCAGTCAAATGGCCCGTTGCACAACAGCGCGTGGGCACCCAAACCCTCGAAAAATTGCTCTGGGCCAAGAGCGAACAACACAACGCGATGACCAACCGCTGCGGTCGATCCATGGCGTCAATTGCGTGGCGTCGCGTGCGTGGCATGTGTCGCCGAAACGACGCCCTCGCTATGGCCTCACTAGGGGAGAATAGTCCGAGTTCACCCTCAAGCAACGATACAATCTACAACAGGTGGTAGATTTTACCTTTTTGATGCACTACATAGGTGTGATAGGGCGAATGAAGCCCCCACCACCATAACGTCATGAATGTGTCACGAATGATCGACTATTGGATGGCGCACCTTGGCTCGATTCGCTGCGGCATACGTGAGCCGGCAGCGTTTATGGGTGCGGGGCGGCTAAGCATGCGCTGTCGATTCGTGGATGATGGGGAGTGACGTCACGCTAAGGAGCACGCATGTCCCTACGCCACCACCTTCTCCTGCTTTCGGTCGCGTTCGCCTTAGCCCTCACGCCCATTGCGTATGGCGAAGATTCCCCGGCACCCGCGAAGTCCAAAGAGACGCCGAGCAACGATGCCCCCTCGAAAGACGAACCGAGCAAAGACAAGCCCAGCAAGGAAGAGCCGTCCAAAGACAAGCCGGCCGAGGGTGAGAAACCGAAGCCCGAAAGCGACGACCCGGCCAAACCGAAGGACGAGCCGAACAACGACAAGGAACGAGATGCGGACCAGCCGCGCCGGGGCAACCCCGATCCCGATGATGATACCGAAGTGGAGCTGCCCCCGGACGTGGAAGAGTCGGGGCATGCACCGGGCACCGATCCGAAGGATCTTGAAGCCGAGCGCAACCGCAAAGTACACGTCATTCCCGGGCCGGCGGGCACCGTTCGAGTCGAGGCCGCCTCATTCAAAATGGGCACCTCGGGTCTCAAACTCAAGAAGCTACTTGAAGGCCGTCCCCAAACGGTGATTGAGATGCTCATTCATGAGAAGCCGCGGCATGTCGCTACGGTGTCCAACTACTACATTCAGCAACACGAAGTGACCAACGCGCAATACCTGAAGTTTCTTCAGGATTCAAGCCTGACCTACAACACCTCGGAAGGCATTCTTCGCATTGACGACATTGCGGCCCATTTGCTGGCGCTTACCGACGAAGCGCGCAAACACCGAACCGCCTCGGCATGGCGCCAACTCTATTTCACCAACAAAGACACACTTTGGGCGGCCATGAAGGCAATCAAAGTCGATAAGAAGGTCACGCGGCTTGACCAGCTAATTGCCAAGCACCCCGACGGCACCATCGACGAAGATAAGACGGCGAAGAACTTTCGATACGAGCCCTTGCCACGCAACGTCGAACTCAAATTCTATTCGAAACGCCCACCGCGTCACTGGAAGACGTGGGAACCCGATGAAGGCCGCCTGAATCACCCGCTACGGTTTATCAGCTACAATGACTTTGAGCGCTTTGCCGAGTGGGCGGGCGGGCACCCGCCGACCGAAGCGGAATGGGAGTATGGTGCGCTAGGCGGGAAAGACTATCTCTTCCCGTGGGGCAACGTGTGGTACGTAGACGCGAGCCACTGCAACTGGGGCTCAAAGATCATCAACAAGCGTTTTCAGGTAGATTCATCGCCGGTGGACGACATCGATCCGAAGAACGATAAAGACTCAGCCAAGTTCGGCATGTCGTGGTGTGGTCTCTACCACATGGCAGGAAACGTTGCCGAATTTACATCGTCATGGTTTTACGCCTACCCCGGCGACAAGATCGTAAACCGATTTATGAATGACACGATCAAGGTCATTCGCGGAGGCACCGCCGCTGACCAGGAGTGGTTGGTGTTGCGCGGTGCGTGTCGCAACTGGGTCGGCGCGGGCTCCGAAGCACGCCCCTACCCCGACAATGCCTTTCGTTGGGTGGGCGGTCGATTGGCGTTTTATGACGAGCCGGGCCGCGATGCGATTGGCCCAATTCTCCGTCGCGCGAGCGGCGGTGGGCGGATCAGCAAGAAAGACCTAAACATCAAGGGCTTCGCAGGCGCCGTAACACGTAACTGGGTTCAAGCCGGCGCCAAGGCCGAAAACCACGTCTACATCAAGGGGCGCGCACGAAGCATCGTCTTCATTCCCGTCACGTCGTATATCCGTGAAGAGGGCATGCAGTTCATGGAGGAGGCCTATAAGAAGCCACAGCGCTACCGGACGGACAAGGGCATCGCCAAGAACAACATCTCCGAACGACCGCAGTGGATTCTGGGCGTATTGCATACCGACGTTTCGATAAAAGACGTTCAAGTTCGAAAGCCCGAAAGTCAACTCACCGAGGCCGAGAAGAAGAAGAAGGAGCGACGCAAACGGCGCGGTCGATTGAAGAAGGAGTTGTTCGCGACGATCCCCGGCACCTTGGCGCCCGGCACATACATCGTGAGCCTTTGGCACGGACGAGTTGCGCTCACCGACGCCACCATGAGCTTTAAGTGCTTTATTCCCAAGCCTGCGGGCCAAAAGGAAGCTCAGTACAAGGTCATCAAATTGCGAAAGCCGGAGGAGTTCAAGGCGACGACCCTTGGATTCGATCCCGACGCGGACGAGGCAAACATCAGTTTTCACTACCCCATCGGAGGTCGCAAGGATAAGAGCCATATGCACTTGGCCGTTGAGTTCCGATTGATCTTTCCATCCGATGAACTCGCCACGAAGGGCGGCGATTGGCAAACGCACGACGGCGCATGGGACGATGGATCCGATAAAAAGGACAAGAAGTCCGACACGAAGAAGAACGCGTCGAAGAATGCTTCAGAGGACGATGCCTCAAAAAACAAGGGCGCAACCAAGAAGAAAGAGGCCGCCAAGCCTGATTCAGGTAAGGACACAAAAGACGCGCCAGCAAAAGACGACGAAAGCGACGCCGAGCCAAAGAAGACCGAAGAGCCCGACGAGGCTCCTGCGAGTAAGTAGATTCGCGAGGCTCCTGCGAGCGGGCCAAAAAAAGAAAGAAGCCAAAAAAGAAAGAGGGAGGAAGCGTACGTTCTTGCGAGCGCAACGCTCCCCCCCACAAGACTCGGCGTTGGGGCTTTTGGGCTACGGAAAAAGGGGTTGTTCTTGGTCGAACAGGGTGCCGAGTCTCGCAGGTGTAGGGCGCAAGGCCCGTGCCGGAGCCTACGGGCATCACATCGCCTCCGGACGGATTCCGTAACATCTTGAAGAATAGGAACTTAAGAACGATCGGGTGCCCTCCATCCGTCGACAGCCCCACACGTCGGCCAGCCGGTATTGAGCGGAAGCGCGCACCGTGAAATCTAGCTAAATTTGGTGGCGCCGATCAAGGATGGGCGCTTGCGTCCCCCGACCGGCTACCAACGAGTACTCAAGTACTTCCGCGCCTATCGATCGCTTCTGATCGTTGGCGTGCTCTTCGTGATTGCCAGTCGCGCATTGATGGGCTATGCGCCCCGGATCTTGCGCAACGCACTCAATACGCTCGAACGCGGCGGCGAGACACAGGCTTCGCTAGTATCCAGTGCGACCTCACAAGCGTGGACGTTCTTTGCCGTTACGGTGGCCGCAGGTCTCTGCACGCTCTGCATGCGATGGTTTCTAGTGGGTACGTCGCGCAAAGTCGAGCGCGACCTCAAACGTGACCTCTTCATGCACGTGGGACGCCTGCCCTCAAGCTTTTTTGATCGAACGCGCACGGGTGACTTGATCGCGCGTCTCACAAGCGATGTCGAAGCCGTTCGATTTAGCCTCGGCCCGGGGCTGATGTACGTGGGTGGCACCGCCGTATTGTTTCCGGTCGTCCTGACGAACATGATGCAGTTGTCATCGACGTTGGCGCTCTTTGTGTTGATTCCATTGGCGCTGATCGCCGTACTGGTGCGCGCGCTGGGACCGGGCATCATGCGTCGCACCCGCGCGGTGCAACAGCGCATCGGCGACTTGAGTGCACGCGCGCAAGAAAGCTTCTCCGGTGCCCGCGTTGTACGCGCGTACGCCACCGAAGACGTTGAAGAATCGTCATTCCAGGCACTCAACGAACAGCTCGTCACCGAAACGCTTGGCTTGGCACGCTTTCGCGCATTCATGCAAGCGGGCCTCTATGTATTGGGCGGACTCGGCCAAGTTGTGATTTTGTGGTACGGCGGCTCGCTGGTCATGAATGCCGATTTGGCACGTGGCGACTTGGTTGCGTTCTTGGCTTACGTGGGCCTCCTGATTTGGCCCATGATAAGCATTGGATGGGTGGTATCGGCGTTTCAGCGATCCGCCGCTGCGATGGAACGCATCAATGAAGTCATGAACACGCCGGTGGAAT
The DNA here is from genome assembly GCA_965222115.1 of Planctomycetota bacterium. Classification (GTDB taxonomy): domain Bacteria; phylum Planctomycetota; class PLA2; order PLA2; family JAEUHO01; genus CBDCTJ01. Next base: position 302,802 of record CBDCTJ010000007.1, read on the forward strand.
CGGCGTTTCACGGCTCGGCGGCGCGCCCGCCCATGCCACTGCGCGGCGCCATCGAAGTGCGAGATCTCACGTTCACCTATCCGCAGGCAACGCAACCCGCGTTGACCAATGTTTCGTTGCGCGTAAACGCTGGGGAGACGCTTGGGCTGGTCGGGCCGGTAGGTTGCGGCAAGAGCACATTGCTTGCTCTTTTTTCGCGGCAGTACGAGCCGCCACCGAACACGATGTTCTTGGACGGCGTCGATATTACGCGCATTCCACTCGACACGCTGCGTCGTGCGTTCGCCGCGGTGCCGCAGGACGCATTCTTGTTTTCAACGTCGCTACGGGCCAACTTGGCGTACGCGTCGGAAGACGAGCTGGCACCGGAACGTGCCATGCGTGCGGTTGCATTGGCGGGCCTTGCGAATGATCTCGAAACGTTTCCTCGCGGCCTCGATACGGTGGTCGGTGAACGCGGACTCACACTGAGCGGTGGACAGAAACAACGCGTATCCCTCGCGCGCGCACTGCTGCGCGACTCCACCATTTTGTTGCTCGACGATTGCCTATCGGCGGTTGACACCAAGACCGAAGATCAAATTCTGGAATCGCTAACCAAGGAACTGCATCGCAAGACAGCCGTCATTGTGGCGCATCGACTGAGTACCGTCGCAACCGCGAATCACATTGTTGTGCTCGATCAGGGAGTGATTCGCGAGCAAGGAACGCACGAAGAACTTGTCGCCGCGAAGGGGTGGTACGCCGAGACGTATGCGCAGCAGCGCTTGGCTGAAGAGTTGGGAGGACTGGCATGACCACCTCCACGCTTCCCGGCGCGACGATCCATCACGGGTTCCGCGCGGGCCTCACCTTGTTGTGGCGACTCTTGCGGTATGTTGCACGACACAAGGGACTGATCGGACTCAGTTTGGCAGCGATGGTGGCATCGGCGGCTGCGGACTTGGTTGTGCCCGAACTCGTGAAGCGCGCCATTGATGGGCCGATTGCAGAAAAGAGTGCGAATGGGCTGGCGTTTTACGGCTCATTGATCGTAGGGGCGTTACTGATTGCGGCGTTGGTTCGCGCTTCGCGCGAAGTGTTATCGGTCAAAGCCGGCCGTGTCATTGGCATGAGTCTGCGCATGGACGTGTTCCGCCACATCCAGCGCATGAGCTTACGTTTCTTCGACAAGAACCCGGTAGGCGTCTTGGCCACACGCGTAACGGGCGACATTGAAGCCATTGAGCAGTTTTTTGCATCGGGCGTAGCCGCGGTGTTTCACGACATCTTGAAACTCGGCCTCATCGTGGTCGTGATGTTCATGATCCACAGCGAACTCGCGACGATGGTCATGATCGTGATTCCTTTAATCCTCGGTGCGGCAGCGCTCTTTGCACGCTTGAGCCGCAAGGCGTTTCGAAACGTACGCGCTGAGACGTCAGCGACGAACGGATACACAACCGAGGCCATCGCCGGGGTGCGCGTAACGCGCCTTTTTCAACAAGAGCCCGCAAAGCAACGGGATTACGAACATCACATTGATCGCCTCAAAGATGCGCATCTGGCCACAGTAAGAAACTTCGCCTTCTTCTTCCCCACGGTGAAGTCGCTTGAAGCACTGGCCGTTGCACTCGTGGTTCAGACAGGAGCGCAGCAGATGCTTGGCGGTCAGGTTACGTGGGGCCAATTCTTTCAATTCTGGATGTACATCGAGCTGTTCTTTACGCCAATTCGCAACCTATCTGAAAATCTCAATCTGCTGTTGCAGAGCGTGGCGTCAGCCGAACGCATCTTTGGCGTGCTTGATCATCCAGAAGAGATCAAGGCGCCCGCAACTTCAGCATCGGCCGATGCGATTCGCGGCGATGTATCGTTCGATGATGTGCACTTTGCATACAACGAGAGTGAGCCGGTTTTGCGCGGTGTGAGCTTCGAGGCACCCGCTGGCAAGACCGTTGCGTTCGTGGGCCCCACGGGTGCGGGCAAGTCAAGCATGCTCAATTTGGTTTCACGCTTCTATGACGTATCGCGCGGCGCCGTTCGCGTGGATGGGCGCGACATTCGCGAGTACGAACCGCGCGCACTTCGTCAGAACATCGCAGTCGTCCTGCAGGACGTGTTTCTCTTTCGTGGCTCGGTGCTTGAGAACATCCGATTGTTCAACCCGTCGATTCCACGCGAGCGCGTGGAGGCGGCGGTCCAAGCCGTACATGCCTCCGACATGGTCACGCGACTCGAGGGTGGACTCGACGCCATCGTTGAGGAGCGCGGCGGCAACCTCTCGGTGGGCGAACGGCAACTGATTGCATTCGCGCGCGCCCTTGTGCACGATCCACGCATCTTGGTGTTGGACGAGGCCACGTCGTCGGTCGACACGCAAACCGAGCTGAAGATTCAGCAGGCGCTGGACACACTTCGGCAAGACCGAACCACGCTGGTCGTCGCGCATCGTCTGTCCACCATCAAGACGGCCGACCAAATCCTGGTGCTTCGCCGTGGCGAGATCGTCGAGCGCGGTACCCATCAAGAATTGCTCGAGCAGAACGGTCTCTATCGACGAATGTACGAACTGCAAGTGCGCGGAAGCAAGTAGCCCGCCACAAAGGCCCGCGCAATCACGGCATGTTCATTGTAATTTACAATTATGAGCACGCCGCTCCACACGCTTGAAGTTCGCTTGGCCCAGGGCCTTCGCCTGGATGCCACAGAAGCGGAGCTGCCAGAATCGGCCGCAAGGCTACTGCTTGCGATTGATCCCACGCGTGATCTCTCGATGTCTCAACTCGCCCATCGAATCGGACGCGACACCAGCACGGTAACGCGATTCACCGATCGTGCCATCAAGCTGGATCTCGTGGAACGCCAACCCGGCGCCATCGACGCGCGCAAACGCATCCTTCGGCTTACCGAGTTCGGTCTCACCAAACGCAACGCCCTTCACCAAGCCGCCGCTACACGCCTGGAACATCTCGTCCACGAAGTCCGCACACAGACCGGCCTCGGAGAGAACAACGTCAACTGGTTCCTTCAAGCCCTCACCAACTCCCTCTCCGCACCAAAGAAACCTGGCATTTCTGGCGCATAGCCACAGACGCGCCACAGATACCTGGTATTTCTGGCGCATCCGTTGGCCCCGATCAGCCCCTGACGCCCATTCGCTCCGTCATGCGCCACAGATACCTGGTATTTTTGGCGCACACGCGCTACCGATTCCATGAGATCCGTATGGCAGTACGAGCGGCTTCTGCAGCAATATGCGCGTAGACAATGTCGCTCAGGATGCGCGACTTGTGCTCCCGCACACGCCGCGATGCCGTAGATCGATGGCAATTGACAATCTGACCGATCACTCGCGAAGTCGCACATGCGATTGTCGCCAAGAGCCCGGCGATCAGTATCGGACGCACCTCTTCATCCAGAAAATCACTGGTTGCCGCGAGAACCGCTTGCGTGGAGGCAACTGGCGTCCAAGGCGAAACACCGCGAGCGGCCCGTACTTTTCGACGCATCCATAGCATGAGGAATTCGGGCGGAGCTGAATAGAGCTTGTCAAGATTGTCTTCGAGCACCTGCGGATACTTCAGTTGCTTTTCCACGAGACCAAATGCCTCGTCTGAAATGTTGTCTCCAAACGCCTCGACATAGCCTCTCCCCATGGGAATGTGATCCCAGGAGCCGGGAGGGCCGATTGCATCGCTTTGTGATTTCTTAAGCCACGGCGGCAGTTTCGAGGCTGCGTAGTGTCGCGCTGTGCCGTGTGGGTATAGGACGGGATTTGTACAGAGGCCTGCCTTAACTGGATTGAAATCCACATACTTCATGCAATTCTTCCAGTATCGAAACGAATCGATTGGCTTCGCGAAGTACCTGTATTCCCAGCCTGGCCCCTTCCTTCCCAGCTTGCGGTTGACTCGGCGCGTATAGGCATTGAGGATCCGCATGAGCGGAACATGGAGTCTTCCATCCGGCGCATAGCCGATCATATGGTAGTGCGTGCTGAGCGTTGTGCAGGTGTGGATACCGAACTCTCCGCGCCGTATTGAGCAGGCGACCAACATCGTGAAGAATCGATGATCCCACTTGTCGGCAAAGAGCACCTCACCGTGTGCTCCGCGGCCCGTGATGTGATGTAGCTGACCAGGACGGTCACTTCGAAAACGATGATTCATGTGAAGCCTCTAGACTTCACTTCGAATAACGACGCGTTAGGTCACACCTATGCGCCAAGAAAACCTGGTATTTTGGGCGCACAGAACGAAACGCGCCGCAGAAACCAGGTATTTTTGGCGCATGGGAGAGGCGGGGTGGGTTGCAGACGCCGACTAGGTGCGGCATGCGCCACAGATACCAGGTATTTTTGGCGCGCTCAGAGATTAGGCGAAGGCGGAGATGCCGGTGAGTTCGCGGCCGATGATGAGGGTGTGGATGTCGTGGGTGCCCTCATAGGTTTTGACGCTTTCGAGATTGCACATGTGACGCATGGTTTGGTACTCGTCGGCGACGCCGTTGGCGCCTAGCATGTCGCGGCCGATGCGCGCAATTTCGAGGGCGTGATGACAGGCGTTGCGCTTGGCGAGACTCACTTGCTGCGGCGTGACTTTGCCGGCGTCCTTTAGGCGACCGAGTTGTAGGTTGAGCAGTTGCGCCTTGGTGATCTCGTTCACCATTTCGACGAGTTTGGCTTGATAGAGCTGGAAGGACGTGAGCGGTTTACCGAACTGTTCACGCGCGCCGCCGTAGTTGAGCACTTCGTCATAGACCGCCATGGCGGCCCCCACCACGCCCCACGCAATGCCGTAGCGTGCCTGATTGAGACAACGTAGCGGCCCGGCGAGTCCCTTGGCACCCGGTAGCAGCGCTTCCGGCCCAAGCTTTACGTCCTGCATGATGAGCTCGCTGGTGACCGAAGCGCGCAAGCTGTGTTTGCCACGTTGTTCGGGCGCGGAGAAGCCCTCGCGATCGGTGGGCACAATGAATCCGCGGATCTCACCGTCGAGTTTGGCCCACACAATCGCAACGTCGGCCATCGAACCATTCGTGATCCACATCTTGGCGCCACTGAGGACGTAACCGTCGCCATCTTTGACAGCTTTGGTTTCCATGCCACCGGGATCACTGCCGTGGTCGGGTTCCGTAAGTCCAAAACAACCTACAATCGTGCCCGCGTGCATACCGGGCAAGTACTTGGCCTTTTGTTCATCCGTGCCGTAACGCCAGATGGGAAACATGACCAGCGCACCCTGCACACTTACGAAACTGCGCAATCCCGAATCCCCGCGTTCAAGTTCCTGCATCACAAGGCCATAGGCGACGCTGCTCAGACCCGGAAAATCGGGGTAGTCGAGGTTGCCACCGAGCGTGCCCAGTTCGGCGATCTCAGGAATGACTTCCTTGGGAAAGTAGCCATCGCGATAGGCCTTCTCCACCAAAGGCAGATACCGATCCGATACCCACTCACGCACAGCATCACGTACCATGCGTTCTTCTTCGCTAAGCAGCGAGTCAAGATTCATGAAGTCGGGGGATTGGAATCGCGCCATGGTTCACCTCGTCGCCGGTTGAAACAAGCGGCGCGAAAAGCCTACACCACTGGCTCGTTCTCGGCTCGCCTTGGCGATGTGATTCCGACGGCCGGACTATCGCCGACGTCGTCCGCGTCGATTGGGTGCAGTACCAAGCGTGGAAAGCAAGTCTTTCTGTACGAAGTGCATCTCCGTGACGCCCACGCGCACAACATCGCCATCTCGCAGTCGATAGTGCACGTTGGGTTGCGGCGGAAGGCGCTTACCGTTGAGCCGCGTCCCGTTGGTGGAGGCGAGGTCCTGCAAGTAGTAGACGCCGGCTTCCTGTGAGATCCTGAAGTGTTGGCGCGAAGTCTTGGGATCTTCCAGCAGAAAGTCGGCGTCTACATCACGTCCTACAACGCATGCCCCGGTACCGAGCGTGTGGTCGCGCCCAACGCCCACCCCGGTCTTGATGACGAGCCGTGGCATGTCGTACTCCTTTTTTGCTTGGTGCTCGCGCCCTGCCCGGGGCTCCTTCGGCTCCTCCTAGCTCGAACAGTCTAGCGAAGTCGTCCGACTCCCGCTTGAGTCAACGCCCAGCAGCCTCCACGGCCGCCTCCCTCTGCAATTTTCGAGTCTCGCGAATGGCCTCAAGCGCCTTTCGGGCCGAATCTCGAACGCGAATGTCGAGCGACGAGAGCAACTTCTTGAGGTCCGGCACCAAATCGTCGTGACCAAGCGAGGAAGCAAGGCGAATCCCTTCCTGCACGGTCTTTGGAGTACTCATTTCAAGAAGTGTACGCGCCAAGGGAATGAGCTCCGGACCTGGCTCTCTTATCACCATGAGCTGACTCAGTCGAATGAGCGCGGGCGCGTGGGCTGGCTGATGCTCGATCTCATATGCCAGGCAGGACTGAAAATCTGACACGGCCAAAAGTCTCGCAACGTGGCTCGCTGGATGCAAGGTCATGAGTGCTGAGCGCCGAAGTGAAGCATCCTCACTTGTAATCAGGGACTTCATTACTTCTTTGGCGACATTTTGACGAACCAGCCGGCGCCCAATGAGATCCGCTATCCCCCGATTGAATACGCGCTTTTCAAACACCGCATCACGTACGGCGCCTTCAAGCTGTTCCGTACTTACGTTGGGGTTGTTCGAATTCGAGATATTTTTTGTAAACTCTGGATGACTAGCAAGCCACCGTTGAGGCGGAAACAATGCGGAGTTGTTCGGCACGTGGTAAGAAATATTCGAGGTTCCCGCTTCATCAAGATGCGAGAGGATAAACTCTGCTGCGATCTTGGGCGTAATCGGCGATTCCATAACACTCAAATTGCTGCCGACTGGCCTCATTGAAATATTTAGTGCGCGCTGCAGAACGAGATATCTGGACTTCTTCGACAACTTAGACCAATGCTTCCTAGCGAGCGACAACGACTTGGGAGCGACTACAGTCGTCTTGCCGTGGGTATGGACCTGTCCATCCTGCAGTAGAATGGTCTTTACGGTTTGATCGCCCTCCTCGATCAATGCCAGCCATTCCGCCGACAATTCATCGGCAGGAACAGCCTTGAGCGCAAGCAATAGGGGGACGTGAAGTGGATTCGCGTCACCGTGCGTCACGTCCTTCATATACGCGCGGATTTGCGTCAGCCATTCGCGCGCGACGACTACTTCCATGTCTCGTTGGCCGATCGATCGTAGGTTGTAGAGACGAGCCCACTCCCCCAAAGTCGTGTTGCCCACTCTCCGCGCTGCACCCAATCCCGCCATGAACACCCTTACGTCTCGGGGTGCATTTAGCGTTGGTTGAAAGTAGGAGTCCCCATTCCCCAGGTCGCGATTGTGCGGCGGAATGACGAGCCTGTTCCTTGCGAAGTGACGCTTACCCGAAGCCATCCACGCAGCAAGATCGATCGATTCGACCTCTGGAAACTTGCGCACCGCCTCCCAGAGCAGGGAATTCGCCATCTTCTGGCTCTCCTGCCGAAACACGTGCTTGAGATCATCCTTTGTTACCCCATCAACATAGCGCCGAACTACGCTTACGGTTTCCGCCAACGAGGTGTCATCCCCCGTGCGGCTACTCAATACTCGCTGGAAAGCGACGAGCACGGGCATCAAGCTGTGCGCACGCATGGACCCGACGTCTACCTCGCAGAATTTGAGTACGTCTTGCCAGGTGGACTGCAACATTTCAATCGCAGTCTTTCGCGCTAACACCGACGCCTTTGCGGAACTATCATGTGGACCCTGGGCTTTCATGATCGAGTCGACAAATTCTCGAAGGAGAGTGGCTGCGACTTCTTGGTCTTTGTCCGTTAGGTGCCGTGGCAACTGATTTGCGGCGATGCCCTTTAGATTCTCTTCGCCAGATCGGTACCAGCGCAGCATCTCTTCGCGTTGTTCACTGCTCTTGAGTTTCGCGATATGCTGAAACGCGACACTTGGCTTCCCGCCAAGCTCTAGAAACTTCCTACTCATCTCCAATGACATGTTCTTTACGAGCTGGAACGAGTTCAACGCGGGTGAACCCAGACTCTTCAGCCGCTGAAACATGGCCTCATTGCGACCAGGAGAACGCCTCAAGTAGTTCTGCACATCTAACCGCCAAGGCTGCGCGGGTACGCCAATATCTGACTCGTAAAGCTCTGCCATACCATCCACGTTCATACGACAGAGCAGGCGATACGCATGCTGACGCAACTTGAGATCACGATGTTTAAGGAGCCTTCGAAGTGTTACGATCGATGCCTCGCCACCGACCTCAATTAGGCGATACACGCCCGCAAGTCCTTTGCCATCTGCTCTATGAGCAAGGGCTCCGGGATCCAGAGGCGCCAAAATCGTAATCATGTCTTCCGTCGTACGTCCGCTCGCGCTTCCGGTGGACGAACGAGACACACCCTTCAAATAATGCGTCGCCCTCGTGCGCAACGCTTCCGACAATGTCGTATCGCTTACAAGCTCTCGTAACTGCGTCGCACCCTCGTCACTGCGTCCGAGCAACACCGTACAGACAGCGAATCGAAAACGGGCTTCGCCGCGGATCTTCGTTGGTGCCGCGTCGTCGTTCATGAGCGCCAGATACGCAACGGCAGCCTCTTTGACCTTGCCCTCAATCACTTCCTGGACATAGGCTTGGTGAAAGCGCGCCGCGGCGTCGGGTTGCGCGTCTTTGGCTTCGACGAATGAATTCGAGAGTAGTACGACAGACATGAGCGCTGCAAGAGACGTGGTTCGAATCAACATAGAAGTTCTCCAACGGTTCGAACACCAAGTGTCGCAACGACTTGACGATGGTTGTCAGCGACCGATGAGCGCTGTGTCAGCAAGCGGTCAGCGCGAGACGTCATCGTTGAAACCGGTAACCCACGCCCCGCACGGAAATGAGGTGCTTGGGTTCACTCGGATTGAGTTCGACCTTCTTGCGTAGTCCCACCATGGCTGTATCCACGACACGCGTGACTACGTTCTCGTCCTTCCATACGTGGCGCAGCAGGTCCGCCCGCGACATGGCGCGTCCTTCGTGACGGCTCATGATTCGCAACAGATCAAACTCGAGCGGCGTGAGCGTGATCGCCAAACCTTCGCGCGACGCGCGCATGGCGACAAAGTCCACCACCAGTGTGCCAATGCGCAACGCTTGATCCTGACTGCGGCCCCGTTCACGATCCCACGCCCTTAGCCGCGCTTCTATTCGCGCTAACAACTCGGCGAGTCCAAACGGTTTCACCATGTAGTCGTCGGCACCGAGCCCGAGTCCGCGCACGCGGTCGGCTTCAAGGCCCTTAGCCGTGAGAATAAGCACAGGCGTTTGCACATGATCGGCGCGGAGCCTTTCGAGCACGTCAAAGCCATCGAGGCCCGGCATCATGAGGTCCAGCACAATCAAATCCGGGTCGCGCGTAAGTCCCAACGCCAACCCTTGCTGCCCATCGGCGGCACATTCGACGCGATAGCCTTCCGACGTGAGCGCATCCTCCAACCCGCGGCGAATGGCGGCGTCGTCTTCAATGACCAAAATGGTGTGTGCTCGGGTCAATGCACCTCTCCCACGCTGCGCGGCAACTCAATCTCAAACTGAGCACCGCGACTGCTGGCCAATAGTCGAACGCGTCCATGCATCGCTGCTACAAGTTCCTCCACCAAGGCAAGTCCAAGACCCGACCCTCGGACGCCCGCATCCACATGGACCTTGCGTCGCTCGTAGCGTCGAAACACTCGTTCAGCATCAGTAGAGGGAATCCCCTCACCCTCATCGTCCACAAGCAACGCGACGGAATCGCCTCGATCGCTCCACGTCACGAGAATGCGCGTTCCCGTTGCTGTGTATTTCGCCGCATTGTCGAGCAAGTTCGCAAGCACACGCGACAACACCGCGGCATCGGCCACCACGGTGCAGTCACGCGGCCCGTCTTGTGACACGTCGTCGGCACGATGGGGATAGGCCAGTCGCAGATCCGAGATAGCTCGTGAAACCGCGTCATCTACCCGCACCTCGACCAGCGAAAGCGGAGCCTGTTCGCCGTCCAGGCGCGATAGATCGAGCAAGTTGCCGAGCAACGCCGTCAATCGCGAAGACTCCTGCTGCAAGGTTGAAACATGACGCTGCCGCGTGGACGCGTCTGCTGCGTTTTTGGCCAACAAATCCGCGTAGAGCCGCACCGACGTCAACGGCGTTCGGAGATCGTGTGCAATCTCATTGATAAAACGCGTGCGCTGTTCATCCAATCGGCGACGGCGCTGAAACGACACGAGCAACAGCAGCGGAAGGACCGTCAAGGCGAGCGTAAACAGAATGCCGGGTAACAACCACGGTCGAAACCGCGGCGAGTGCCACCATGAGCCGCCATTCGGCGTCGTAAACGATACATAACCCGCAATAGGCGTTGTAAGCACACCGTCCCAAAGCGCGCCGTTCGCTTTCACGAGTGGCGTCGGCGACCACGTAAGCGCTACAGGGCCTTCGCGATCTTTCGTCGTCGTGGCCATGGGCTGTAACTGGGTCGCATCGATACAGACGATCATCGGGCGCGCCGCTCCGGCGCTGAGCACAACCGCATCCGACAGTGGCGTGCTTCCCACGGGTGTCTCCCCCGACGAGAATGCACGGTGCGCTTCCATTTCCGATAATGCGCGCAACAGCGACAGTACCGGCTTGAGATTTCGCTCTGTCGTTCCAGCGTGTTGCCAGCGAGTCGTCACAAACAGCTTCGTCGATACGGCCAAGGGCGCGCGTGCAAGTCGCTCTACATTCGCGTCACGCAATAAAACGGCCAGCTCACGGGTCTCTTCATCTACGTCGCCCGCAACCACAGGCGGGGTACCGTGCTCGATACGCGCGAGCACCGTGTCGTCTTGAAGCGAGGGGAGCGTCATTCCAGTTGGCAGGCCATCGCCGAATCGCCATGTCGCAGGCAGACTTGCCTCGGCACCGACCACAACACCTTCCATGCGTGGGTGTGAAAACGTCACTCGCTGCGTCTCGTCCTCATGCTCGCGGAGCAGACGTTCATAGTGGTCGAGGGCGTGCGCGCGTATTGAGGCGGCCTTCCCGCCGGGCGAGAGCCATTCGCGAGCCAACCGTGTGCCGTGCTGGCGATAGTTGTTGCACTCGGCCGCATGCGTGCGATAGGCCCATACCATCAGTGCCACCAGCACCGCGGTGGGCAGCAAAATCACGGGAATCAGCAGCCACTCGACCTTACTACGCACGCCCCAAGGGTAGCGCGCGCGCCTTGAGGTGTGTCAGCGCTCGGTCAGGGACTCGACAATAGTCACAAACGACGCGGGGCCCGTCGGGTGTCGTAGGCTTCGGGTCGGTCGCGCGGATCTCTTCCATCTGTCGACCTGTGACGGGAGTCAATCATGTGCGCAACCAATTCAAAGGGGCCTCAGTGGCATCCTGCCACCGTGAGTGAATCGATTCGCGAGACCTCAAAAGACACGACGCTGCTTCTGTCCGCAGCGCACGCATTGGACGACAAGGCGTTCTTACCGGGCAACTTCATCCAGCTGCGCGACTCGTCCAAGAAACTCGAGTCGGGACGCAACATGTCGGCCGCCTACTCGCTTTCGGGTTGCCCGGTTACCGACGACGGTCACACAACGTATCGCGTGACCATCCGGCGCACGGGCGAACGCGGCATGTACTTTCATGACCTTGCGGAGGGCGCAACGATCGACGTCACCAAACCTGCGGGCAAGTTCGTTCTGGACGTCTCACACGATCAACGGCTGTACTTGCTGGCGGGTGGTTCGGGCGTGGCGCCGTTTCGTTGTTTTGTCGAGTGGTTAGCGCAACAACAAGATGCTCCCAAAGCAGTACACATCTTCCACTCTGCCAAAGATGTGGATGGTCTCGTGTTTCGTCGTGAGTTCATGATATGGGCCGGCAAGCATTCGTGGCTTCATTACCACGCAACGTGTACCGGGACATCGAGCGCGCCCCTCGACGATTCCATAGAATCAGGTCGCTGGAATCAGTCTCGCGTAGCGCAGCATCTTGACGACCCCGCTTCAGCGGTTGTTTATGCGTGTGGACCGGGCGGTCTTGTAGATAGCGCCATGACGTGGGCTAAGGCGCTTGGTGTTCCGGACGCGCAGCGTCGCCGGGAACAGTGGTAACAACTCGTGTCAGTGGTCAGCGAAGAGGACCCGGAAATGAATCGAACTCTACATCGCTTGAGTATGGCCGCGCTGCTGCTCGCCATTGGGCTGAGCGTGTTTGCCGTGTACCCAATGAGCTACGCGGGTGATCCGCAGGATGAGCGCCGCGAGATCCTCGGACTCATCAGTCCCCGCGCCGGTGAGACCATTTGCGACTTGGGTTGTGGCGAAGGCACGTGGACCTTTGAACTGGCTCGCGCGGTTGGCATGCATGGACGAGTGTTCGCCGTAGACATCGACCGTCGTCGACTCGACAAGTTGCGCGTAAAGCAGGAAAAAGAAGGACTTGAGAACATCAAGGTCATCCAGTCGCAACCCGATAACCCGATGTTGCCCAAAAACGAAATGGACGCGGTCTTCCTCAACGATGTAATCGACGTGGTGGAACGCCGGGCACTGGCCGGCTTCCTGGCCGGGATTCGCGCATCACTGAAACCCAGTGGCCGCTTGATCATTCGTGATCCCAACGGCGATCCCGCACGCGTCATTGCCGAGTGTTACCGCGCAGGCTTTAGTTTGGCGGAGGCCAAGATCCCGCTCAAGACCGCAACGTCGAAGAGCTTCGCGAATGATTGGTATGCGCTCAAACTGCGTGTTGCGGAGCGCCCGCCCCACGCGTTACTTCCGCGACTCGGGCAACCTGCTCGCTACCGAACTCGCTTGCATCTCGCCGAGGAGCTCTTTCGCGACGGACTGTTGTCGCGCGAAGAACTTCGCGGGCGCTGGGAGGCGATCCAAAACACGGGCGGCTCGTTTGATCCACTCGTGGATGAAGCACGCGACCTGATTCGCGCGGCGGAATCGCTCGGCGTCGTGGATTCGACGTTCGCTGACGCTATGCGAAAACGTGTCGACGAGCGGAAAACGGCGACGAAGTAGCGTCAAACGGGGGTCCGCAGTCGGGAGGCAGGCCTTCGAGTTGGCGCTACCCTAGGGGATCCGCGGCGCGGTCGCGCGCCCCACCATGGAGACCCTCCGATGCTTTCGATTTCCCCACGTCGATTCATGAACGCACGACTTGCTCTCACAGCCCTGCTCGGAACCACGCTCACTCTTACGACCGGGTGCTTGGAAAGCATGGAGCACATTACGTTGCAACCCGATGGCTCCGGCACCGTCACGCTCACGGTCAACGTCGACAATGCCAAGGCCCAACAGCTCAAGGAAATGATGGAAGCATTCAAGAGCATGCAGGGCCAAGGAGGCATGGGCGGCGGCATGGGCGGTATGGGCGGCGCAATGCCCGACATGGATGGCATCAATAGCCTCATGAGCGACTTGCATCCGTCTTCGATCATTGCCAAAGTGAAGGGCAAGAAGGGGCTCAAGGTCATCGAGCACTCGAGCAAAACTGACAAAGAAAAGGGAAAGACACACCACCGCGTGGTGATTGGTTTCGACAAGCTCCAGAGCTTCTATGGCGCGGGCATCGTTGAGAACATCAAGATGGCACTGAAGAAGAACGAGGATGGGTCATACACGCTCACGCGCTCGGTAGCCATGCCAGGCATGAACGAAGAGCAACTCGCCACCAAGGAAGGCAAAGAGATGCTCGAAGCCGGCAAAGGCATCACGGGCTTTGCAGGAGACGCGCTCAAGGGATTTCAGTTGTCGTTCGCCTTCGAGGCGCCGGGTAAGATCTCCAAGACCAATGGCACGCGCGCGGAATCTGGTAATGGCGCGGGATGGGCGATTGACCTCAAATCAATGTTCGAACCCGCCAACTGGAAACAGGAAGCAACGTTTAGCGGCACTGGCCTAAAACTTGAGCCCTTTACACTGACGGCCGAGCAGATCAAGAAGGCCGCCGACGAGGCACGCAAGGCAGCCAAGGCCGCGGCAGACGAAGCAGCTAAGGCAGCAAAGAAGGCCACCGAGGAAGCCGCGAAAGCGACCGACGAGGCCAAGAAGGCATCCGACGAAGCGGCAAAGGCAGCAGAAGACGCCAAGAAAGCAGCAAAGGAAGCCGAAGAAGCTGCGAAGAAGCTCAAGGACGCACTCGCGCCGGGTAAGTAGCGTCCCTACGACGTAGGAGCGAACGGCGATGAAATCGCTCTATACAGGGCTAGGACTATGGAACGTCGGTGTCTTACTGGCCTTTGCGGTGCTGCTCATCGTGCAGCATACGCAGGGCTTGATGGCGCCGCACTCGTTTCAGATCGCCGCGGTCTTTGTCGCCGTGTTTTGCTGCCTCGTCCACTCCCTTTTGGTTGTGCATTTCATCGGCACCATGAAGTGGATTCAACAGTCAGGTCCCACCGCCGGTCTTGATGAACACCAAACCAAACCGCTGCGCCGCGCGTGGATTCGGGGCGCGATGTTTCCCGTCCTGGTCATGTGCATGCTGGTTGCCGTGGCCGTCGCGATTCTCTCGGGCGGCAGTCACATGGGATCCATTTCGCCGTGGATCCCCGCCACACTCGCGGTGCTAGCCATACCCCTCAATGTGCTCGCCATCCCCCTCGCGCGCAACGAACTCGACCGCACCACAACCCGCATGAACGGGCTGGAACAACAAATGGTGCGGCGCGTGCATGCAGGTCTCGTGCGTAAAGAAGATGACGACGCGCTCATTCCCGAGTCGGGTCGCGCCGGTGGCAAAGTGCTTGTGTTTCTCGCGCTCAATGTGTGGATTCTCTACGCCTACATGCGCTTCGTGTTACGTAAACACGACGTGTCGTGGGTGCCCTATGCCATTGGCTGCGCCGTATTGATGGGCATTGGCATCTACATGCTGCGTGGGCATCAAGATCCGCCCGGCAACAAGACCACGGGCGCGGGCGTCTCGTAGCTAGGCGACGGCATCCTTCTTCTTGGGTGGGTAGACCGCAGTCAACGCCTCGTCAATGGTAGGATACTCAAAGCGAAAGCCGTGAGCGAGCGCACGCTGGGGCGGTGCATTTTGGCCCGCCGTAAGAATCTGCGCCACCTTGCCAAGCATCATGCGTAGCGCGAAAGGCGGAACGGGGAAGATGGTGGGCCGCTTGAGTACCTTGCCGAGTGCTTTGGTAAAGACGCGATTGGTGACGGGCGTGGGCGCCGTGCAGTTGATGGCACGCTCGACGCGCTCGTTCTCCAAACAGAAAACGACAAGACGCACAAGGTCGCGGCGATGAATCCACGACATCATCTGCTTACCCGAGCCAATGCGACCGCCGGCCCCCAGCTTGAAGATGCGCTCCATTTTGCCAAGCGCCCCACCACCACGTTCAAGGACGATCCCGATGCGTAATCGCACATTGCGCACACCGTGAAGGTCTACGCGCTTCGCAGCCGCTTCCCACTCACGGCACATATGCGCGAGGACATCCCGCGGGGCAAACTGCTGCGCATCGAACTCGTCCTCTGCGCACACATGGTCGGGATCGCGTGCACCGTAAAAGCCAACCGCCGAACCCGACACCAACACCTTGGGACGCACCTCCAGAGCCTCAATCGCATCCACCAAGGCGCGCGTGGTTGCGACACGACTGTCGCGCATGAGTTTGAGTGACTCGGGATTCCAACGCTTGCCGAAAATGTTCTCGCCCGCGAGATGTATGACGCCCTCGCAGCCTTCAATCGCGCGCTTGACATCGTCGGTCTCAAAGAGATCGGTCTTCGTAATCGTGATCGAGTCGCCCCGCGATGCCGCATCGAGTTGTTCGGCTGCGCGCTCTTCGTCCCGCACCAGCGCCACCACGTGGTGCCCACGCGCGAGCAACTCGGTCACCAACGGGCGCCCGACGAATCCTGTAGCTCCGGTCACAGCAACACGCATAGCAGTCCTCACGCAAGAGAGTCGCGGGCGTACGATACGGAGTCGGAGCAAGATTCGCAGGTTTTGGCCATAGGGCACGCCTCTGAATGCCTGGTGGCCCAAACTGTTGAGCAAAATTGCGGTACGGTGCACCGCGGACGCCCACGCCTCACATGCATAGGCAGAGCGAGCAGAATCGAGTTGACTACTTGATCTGTCCTTGCGCCAGCATCTCGAAGCACATGGCCATCAATGCGGTCGAGTAGACGCGACCTCCCTCGCGGCCCCATACCCCGGCAGGCGCCCACGATCCTCGTAGGCCGCAGTAGGTTCCGTCCTTCTCTTGCTGTTTGAGGACACCCGTTCTCATTGCGGTTTCCCATTTTTTCCACGTACTCGGGAAACCTCGCTGAAGCGCCAGGGTGCCAAAGTACCAGTAGATCATGTCAATGGATTCACGGCTTGGATCCCACGCGGGTAGCTTCCGTCGCAAGAGTTGCTCGCTGAGCTTGAGTATCCTACTCTTCTTCGGGTTTTCACCCCGCGCAAGCCTTAGCATCATTCCCATGGCCGTGGGAGCCTCGGACTCAGGGATGAAATCCAACGATTCACGTTTGTCATAACGTTTGGGAGACGAACCTCGCGAATCATATCCGACGCGCCCGTAATCGGGATCTGTAACCTTATCAAGCCACGCCTGGATGCCTTCACCGGCGTCTTTGTCAAAGCGTTCAGGATCAGCCGTGAGGGCTAAGTCCTCGAAACGCTTGTCGCTGTCGCCAAGATGGCTCCGTAGGTACTGATCGATTCGAATTGCCGAGTTGTGCGCCAACGCCATCCATGCCGTTACGGATGTGTTGTTCTCTCCCGGACCGGGCGTGTATCCCCAAGCAAAGTACGGCCTTCTCGCCTTCCGAATGTAACGCATGCCTCGCCGCGCTGATTCGAGCGCACCCCAATCTCCACACATGCCATATGACTCGATCATGGCAAGAGTTGCAATCGCGTGATTGTAGTGATTTGGCGCATTCGTGCGACCTGGACCCCAAAAAGCGCCATTATCTTGCTGTGCGCGCCTGGTGAGAAAGCGCAAGCCATCGCGAACGGTGCGCGAGAAATCATTCCTACCGTATTGTGTATATCCGGCACTAAGAAACGCACGAGTTGCGAGAGCCGTAACGCCAATGACGTAGCGATCATCACCCCGGTTACCGCGCGCTCTCTCATTTACCTTACTCTCTACTCCGTGACACCAGCGATGGGAGTCTCCCGGTAGCCATGAACCGTCGTCGCATTGATGCGCGTCGAGCCAGCGTAGCGCTTCTTCAATGGCGCGCCGATAGCCTTTTCCGTAGTTCGTTCTCCGCGGCGCTACCATTCGCGAAACTCGTTCCGGGTAGGCGCCACCCAAGAAGGCCGGGAAGCCGCTCGTTCGACGACTGCCCTCTTCTTCCTTGTATCGCTTGTCGTAATATGCGACCTGTGACTCTGCCCACGCTTCGCCCATTAGATCCTTGGATGCGCGCTTTGAGATCGCAACCGTCGTGGACGCACGCCGAGTTCGCTTCATGACTCGCGAATCGCTCTTCACCTCGGGGAGGTTGCCTTCTTGCTTCTTGGAAGGCGAGAACGCTAATGTGCCATTGAGCGCCACGCGACCTTGCATAACGGCATCAATCAAGGAGTACTCTTGGAACGCGAACGGATCCGACCAAGCACGTTGTTCAAGTGTTATGCGATCTGCGATCGACGAGTCTACCGAACTCGCACGAGGCAAGTAAATGTACGGAAACATCCCTTGCTGGTGGACGGCGCCAATCGTTGCGAAGACCAATCCAGCCGGCACGTATCGATCCGTCTGATGCGGTACGGAAAGCAGCAGATTGTTGCCTCCGCTTTCCGGTCCCTTGGGAGGACGCGAGATCGCCCCACCGACTGCGTCGTGGACAGAGGCTAAGGTCAGTGGATCACCCGCCCAGTCTTCAGGCAGGAAAGCCATCACATGACGTTCAAAGTTCCGGCGTGGCAGCTTCCTATTCGCCTGCGTGGGGTGCATCGCCAATCCGATCCGAAATCCAGACCGGCGATTCGTTGCTCGATCAAGCCCGCCGATCCATACGTCGTGAATGGCGTTCTCCTCACGAGCAAGCACCTCAAGAATCCAGCGTACAGCTCGCCAGCGCACACGCGCATGAACCTGAAGAACAACAGAGAGCTGGTACTTGTCACCGGCGCGGCGACCACCTTCTACGGCGCGGCTCCGTAGCGCGCGAACCAAGGTGCCGGGTGCTATGGAGTAGCCACCATCTAGACAAAGCCCTCCGTGCGCGCCGATCACAATCTCGGCGACGTCTCGACCTTGTGGCAATGCCCCGGCGGCCCTCCATCGAGGCAAAATGGCCTGCTCAAGACCTGGAAGCGCACGCGTGCTCTTGTCGACTTCCCACGCCCACCTTCCTCCGGCTTGTCGGGCAAATAGAAATCGCAGCCTCGAGTTGGGCTTTACGATTTCCATGATGTTCCAATGGCCCTTACGGCTACGCCGAGCCACGTACGACAATGCGCCGCTATACGCTGAGGGGGCGTGGACCTTCAATACGCCACGGCAGTGTCTCCCATCATGTTCGCGCGTGATAGATTGAACATAGCGAGGCTGAATAAGGGCGTACGGCAGATTCGGCTGCGTTCGCAGTTCCTTGGGAACCTCCAAGGCATTAAGCACAACCGATTTGTCGTCGGTCAAGACCTGAAGATCTGACTTGCGTCGGCTCGTTTCCGTAACGTGCGGCTTTACGTAAAGCAACTGCCACACGAATTGCGGATCGCCCTCGGATTCCCCACCGAGCATGTGTATCCCAAACATAGCGTCAGCGCCCGTTTCGTGCTGTAGCAGTCGTATCAGCTCTTTTTCGCTTATCTCACTCCCCTCTTTGGCGTGAATTTGTGCATTCGACACCAAACATATGACAAGTAGTGTGAAGGTCGTCAGGTACTTGGATTGACGCCACAAACACGACCTGTTCTCTACTTGATCCATGGATCCTCCTCGTACTTGATCTACTACGCTGTTATGGCACGGATCCTAGCCCGGGCTAAGATTCCCCCTCCGCATACTGATCACGCAACGCCTCCACAACGGCGGGGTCTGCCAACGTAGTCGTGTCACCAAGAGCGTCGCCATCAGCAATGGCGCGCAATAGACGACGCATGATCTTGCCACTGCGGGTCTTGGGTAGGTCGGCGGTGAAGAAGATTTCGTCGGGGCGGCCGATGGCGCCAATCTTCTTGGCGACGTGGGCGCGCAGCGTTTGCTTGAGTTCGTCGCTCGCGGTTGCCGTTCCTCGCAACGTGACAAAAGCAGCAATGGCTTGGCCCTTGACGGCGTGGGCGGCTCCCACGACGGCAGACTCGGCAACCGACTCGTGATCCACGAGCGCCGATTCAACTTCCATGGTCGAAATGTTATGCCCCGATACCAACATGATGTCGTCTACACGCCCGAGCAACCATAGGTAGCCATCTTCATCGAGCTTGCACCCGTCCCCGGGAAAGTACTTGCCTGGGAACTTGGACCAATACACGTCTTTGTAGCGCTGATCGTCGCCATAGACGGTGCGCAACATGGACGGCCAGGGCTTGGTTACAACGAGATAGCCACCGCCACCATTCTTTACCGAATTCCCCTCGTCATCTACTACATCTACGGCAATGCCAGGCAACGCGCGGCATGCGGAACCGGGCTTCGTATTCGTCAATCCGGGAAGCGGGCTCACCATGATGGCACCGGTTTCGGTCTGCCACCAGGTGTCCACAATCGGGCAGCGCTCGCCGCCGATATGTTTGTGGTACCACATCCATGCCTCCGGATTAATGGGCTCGCCCACACTGCCGAGCAGGCGCAACGAACCTAAATCGTGCTTCTCGGGATACTCGGTGCCCCATCCCATGAACGCGCGAATCGCCGTGGGCGCGGTGTAGAGAACCGTCACGCCGTAGCGCGCAACAATCGACCACAATCGATCTTTGTCGGGATGATTGGGCGCACCTTCATACATGACGCCCGTGGTGGCGTTGCAAAGCGGACCATACACGATGTAGCTGTGGCCGGTAACCCAACCAATATCGGCCGCGCACCAATACACATCGTCGGGTTTGATGTCGAAGACCAATCGATGCGTGGTCGCCGTTCCCACCATGTAGCCACCGGTTGTGTGTGCGATGCCCTTGGGCTTCCCCGTCGTGCCACTCGTATAGAGAATGTAGAGCAAATCCTCGGCATCCATGGGCTCGGGCGCGCAGGTGTCGGCACGGCCGTCCACAACACTGTGGTACCAATGATCGCGGCCCTTCACCATCGGCAGTGACGCGGTGGAGGCATCTTGATCGCCGATGCGTTTCACGACGACTACGGTCTCAACGCCATCCACGCGCTTGAGGGCTTCATCGACATTGGCTTTCAACGGTACAACGTTTCCGCGTCGCCAGGAACCATCGGCCGTTAACACGATATGACTGTCGGAGTCGGTTATGCGATCCACTAAGGCGTCGGGGCTAAACCCACCAAAGACAACCGAATGCGCGGCGCCGATACGCGCACAAGCAAGCATGGAGATGGCCAACTCGGGAATCATTCCCATATAAATCGTGACGCGATCGCCCTTCTTGACGCCGAGATCGCGCAGACCATTGGCTAGACGACACACGTCCCGAAGCACGTCGCTGTAGGTAAGCGTCTTCTTGTCCCCGGGTTCACCCTCAAAGTACCAACACACTTTGTCGCCGTGGCCGGTATCCACATGGCGATCCAAACAGTTGACCGTGATGTTCAGCTTCGCATCAACGAACCACTTGGCAAAGGGCAACTGCCAATCAAGCACCTGCGACCACGGATTCATCCATGAAAACGTCTTGGCCTGCGTCTCCCAATACGCTTCGATGTCTTCGCCCGCCTTGTAGATGGCCGAATCGTTCGCGTTGGCTTGCTTTACGAAGTCCTTCGACGGAGCGAATACCCGTGATTCATCCAGCAGCGTGTCTATCGTCTTTTTTGACATGGGTGGCTCCTCGCCCAAAACTGTTATGAGCGAGCGGCGAGTGTACGCGATAGAGTTCACGTTGCTCATGTGTCGAGGACGAGATCAACGCACGCAATGGACTCGTGGGGCATGTTCAAGCACCACGAGGGCTAAAAACGAGCGTACGATAGCGCCATGAAATCCGAGCCGCTCACGCGCGAAGCACTCCACCGCTTCATTGACGATGTTCGGCCGCGTTGCCTCTGGTACCTTCGAAAGGACTACTACCCCACCACGCGCAAGCAGATGCTCGACGTGCTTAGTGCCATTGAGCGCCAAAGCAACGTAGAGACCTTCCAGCGCGCACGAGCGTTTCGCCAATGGCTCTTACGGAATTTCAACGACGCGTCTGCCGGCTCCTAGCGAGATATGAAAAGCCGCAATCATCCGTTCGCTGTGTTCTTGATCTCGCTTCTGGCCTGCCTTGTCGTAATTCCAACGGCACGAGCCGAGGACGAAACCGCCACCCTTGACCGCGTCATCGACGTGTTGAGGCCGCTCGTCGAGGGATCCGGATGGCGCACATCGATTCGAACGCTTAACACGTCTCAACATGACGTAACAACAAGCAGCGCAGCCAAGACGACCGATGTCGGAATGCAGGCTTCGAAGATGCTTTTCGCTCATTCGACTCACCCATGCGCGTCATTTTCGGCTGTTGTTGGACGTTTCCAGACGCTCAAACAAGCCAACAAGTGGCTCGTGCTTCAGCGTCCTCGCGACGTGCGTCCTGATTTTATCTCATCGCCTCGACTGCCAAAGCTCACATCCACCAGCAAGGGCGTTGGAGCGCAACGAAGCGAACGTGGTCATGTCGCAATGTTCGAACAGCCCTTCTCGCAGCGTACACCACGCATGGAACTCATCGTCGTCGTTGATCGTTTCGTGGTGTTACTCACAACAACGGGCGTCGCAGACGATCAGATTCCGAAGCTGCACGCGGCTGTGGATGCCATTGCAGCAACAATTCGATCGCCGGAGAAGGCCAAGCAACGAGCAACGCTTGAGACGCTCGATGTGGAGACGCCTACGGCGTGTCGATCTATTCGCGTGCGGCTGTCGATGGAGGGGTCGCAGGCGAAGCACCCCTTCGGAGAGCTCTCCGCGTTTGCGCCTAGCCAATCAATGACACCGCCCAGCCGCACACTTCTTGCACTTGGACCACCCCGCCGAGCAACCGCCGTAGATCGTGATTGGCTCGTACCAATTGATGATCAGAGCCGCGTTGCGTTACTCCACGCCGCGCCAGGACTTGATGAAGCGTGTTTCGTCGTGCTCTTGCCCAAGGCCGACCGGCGTGTTCAAGAGGTCACGCTCTATCGAACACCCGCCGCGTGGCGCGTATCGGGACGCGTTGCATTACCGAAGGGCGTCACCGTCCATCCCACCGCCTTGACTGTAGCGCTAACGCCGAGGAAGTTCCCGGGTCTACTCCCAACGCCCGCATTGGATTACGCTCACGCGCGAACCGTGATCGGCTATTCATTGATGCAAGCAGCGGATGAGAACCGTCCCGTCGTTGTGCGCGCCGATCGACTTCGTCGAACACGCGTAGACGCAGACGGATCGTGGTCCGTGCTTGTTGACAAACCGGGCACCTACTACGCGCAGATTGAAGGGCCCGGCCTGCGAGCAACAGCATCCATTCCCGCAACTCCACTCAACGACAAGAACGAAAGCACCGAGGTCACCCCACTCCACCGCGTGTTCGCCGTAGACCTTCACGTCGAGTGCGATCCAACAGCAAGTCCGTCGTTGTTTCACGATGTCCTGGTGGAACTTGACGGCCATACGAATGCCAAGCTTCGGCGGGCAGGCCCAACATCAAGCTGGTTCTACGCATCGATTCTCGCCGATCGTGGCGAATCAACCCTACGCGTTCATGGGCTACCGGGCTCGCCCACAAACTACAAGCCCCTTGAGATTCCGCTTTGTGTTGCCGGGCCCACGACGATTCACATCCCCTGGGGCAAGGCGCCGGTCGTGAGGCAAGTAACGCGTTAGAAACGAGGTCGGCGCCGACGGCGAACCGGACGCGCAGCTTTCGGCGGGGCATCGTGCACGGCCTTGGCGGCAATGCGCTTGAAGCGCTCGGCGAACAACATCCGCAGAAACGCCATGATGATGAGTCCGGCAACAAAGCCACCAATGTGAGCCATGTGGGCGACGCCGCCTCCGTCACCGCTTTCGACTTTGCCCATATACCGCATGACGACCGGCAGACCATCTTGGAGCGCGAACCAAAGCAAGATCATGATGAGCGCGCTTACGTGAAATACACGCACCATGAGATAAAGGAACAGCAGCTTCACCTTGTTCTTGGGGCACGCGATCAGATACATGCCCTGCACACCGCTGATGGCGCCCGATGCACCCACCAAGGGAATGTCGCTTGCTGACTCGGGCGCAAAATGAGCGTAGACGAGCGTGGCGGCGGCCCCCGCAACCAGATACGCGACCAGATAGCCAACGTGTCCCAACCGAGCTTCCACGTTGTCACCAAAGATCCATAGAAACAGCATGTTACTGGCAAGATGCATGAATCCGGCGTGCATGAACAAGGACGTGAGCAACGTGTGGTGGGTCGGTCCGTATGAGGGCCGGTACGCGTAGGGATCCATCAGCTCGCTGTAGGCCTTCGTGTCGCCACCGGTCATGGCAAACATGACGGCAAAAATCAAAATGTTGGCGGCCAGAATGGCGTAGTTCATCCACGGGCGATGCGACTTGATGTTGGGGGTGTCGCCGAAGGGTAGCAGCACAGGCAGGCTCCGATGTGAACGGCACTGTACTGGCACCCCGACGCAAGACGTGCGAAATGATGCCTGCCAGTCGTCCCTTCTGTCCCCTGCTCCAACCGCGTCGACGTATCCTCTCGGCATGGCGCCCATCTTTGCTCACTCAATCTCGCTGCCACCGGTGCACACGCCCGCACAAGGTGCTGCAGCGCTAGACGCATTCTCGAACGCAGAGCTAGACGACGCGCTGGCAGGGGCGCGAGAACGGAACGCGACCTTCCTACGCGTGGTTCAGGGCATCGACACATTGACGCCTGTTCCCTGGCTACGAGAACGCGCACGGGATGTACGTGCGTCCACGCAAGGATTGTTTCATTGGTCCTCTCGCGATGACGCCGTCCAGATCGCAGGCATCGGCCTCGCCGCGTCAGGAAACCGCATTGACGCATTCGATGGCACAAACGAAGCAGATCGGATGACGCCTCTGGAAGCCGTTCGACGACTCGTAACGCTGCGCTTTGACCCCTACGCACCGATCGCCGAGGAGTGGTCGTCATTCGGTCTGGCGGCTTGGTACGTGCCTGCCATCGAAGTGCTCACGTGTAGTGGCGCCAGCGCGATCGCAGTTCAAGTGGCCCTGCCCACAGACTCCGCGGCGCGCGATATGCGAAATCGACTTCGCTTGGCCACAACGTCACTCACGCAGGATGTGCGCGACGACTCGTCCGAGCTACCGCCTTTCGAAGTTGAATCCGAGTCGTGCGGAACTGCATTCTGGACCCGACACATCAAAGCCATCTTGGCATCGATCGCAGATGGCATGATCGCGAAAGGCGTGCTTGCCCGACGCTCTTGTTGGCGCGCGACGTCGCCATGCAGCGCAGCCGATGTGTTGGCCGTCTTACATCGCGCGCATCCCGACACGTACCGCTTCTTGATTCAGCCCCCATCGGTAACGGGCCAACCATCCGCCTTCTTCGGTGCTTCACCCGAGCAACTCTTCGCACGCAGCGGCCAAGACATTGTTACGGAATCGCTTGCAGGCACTCGTGCTCGTGGGGCGGATGATGCAGGCGACTCAAGGCTTGAGTCGGAGTTGCGATCCAACCGAAAAGAGACGTACGAACATTCGGTGGTCACCGAGCAACTTAAGTCCCAATTGGCAAATTTGTGTGTAGCGCCGCCTATCGAAGATGCAGTTCGCGTTCGAAAGCTTCGGCACGTACAACATCTTTGCACGCCGCTGCGTGGCACACTGAGAGCAGGTGCCACCGATCATGATGTGATACGCGTGCTTCATCCAACGCCCGCCGTTTGTGGATCGCCTGTCCCCGCCGCGTTCAAACTCATTCGTTCGTTGGAAGGCTTTGATCGGGGACTTTATGCAGGACCCGTTGGCTGCATCACCGCGGATTCATCGGAATTCGCGGTGGCCATTCGCAGTGGGCGGATGGAAGAGAATCGCATTACGCTCTACGCGGGTGCGGGAATTGTGGAAGGATCCACGGCCGAACACGAGTGGCAGGAGACCGAGAACAAACTTCGAACCGTAGAAGATCTCTTGCGGGCGGAACCAACGCGATGAGCCCCGACGACGCGCCCAATGTGCAATCCGGGTGGTGCGCGCTGTTGTGGGAAGAACTTGCGCGTCAAGGGCTGAGGCTCGTTGTGTACGGACCCGGCTCGCGTTCTTCGCCGTTACTCCTTGCGGCGCTCAAGAATGAACGCCTCGCCGTGCGGCCATGGATCGATGAACGTGGCGCCGCATTTCATGCGTTGGGCTACGCCCGCGCGACGGGTCATGCGGCCGCGGTGGTCACCACGTCGGGCACGGCCGTAGCGAATCTGCTTCCCGCCGCACGTGAAGCGATGACGGAGTTCATACCGCTTTTGCTGGTCACGGCGGATCGACCTCCGGAGTTGATTGACTGCGGTGCCAACCAGGCGACCGAACAAACGGCCATGCTGCGCGCAAGTGTGAGCGACGTGCTCGCACTTCCCTGCCCAACCGACTCGATTTCACCGCGTTACGTATTGAGCCAAGCCTCGCACGCGTGGGGCCTTGCCCATGGCATGCGCGGTGGACCGGTTCAAATCAACTGTCCGCTTCGCAAGCCCTTGCACGACGAATCCGCAACGTGGGATCAACACGGCAATGCCGACATCGAACGCTGGCTCACAGATACAACGCAACCATGGCGTACTCACACACATGACCTTCCTGCACCACCCGCAGAATCGCTCTATGCGACGGCGGAGGCGATGCGCAGAATCAAGCGTGGCTTGTTTTTGGCGGCCGGCCCCGTAGGGACCGACGCGTTCCAGTTGGCCGAAGCACTTGGCTGGCCATTGATTTCTGATGTGCGCAGTGGACTGCGTTTGGGTCATGCCAGCACCGTGCATACGCCTTACCTGGATCGCGCGCTGGTGAGTTCACCACATGACGAGGGCTACCATCCAGAGATGGTTGTGCAACTCGGGGGACGCATCACCTCGTCACGCTTGCTTGCATTTCTCGATGCATGGCAAGGCCCGCGCATCGTAGTCAATGAACACGGCGAGCGACTGGACCCAAGTCACAGCGCCACGGAAATCGTGCACGCCGAACCCTCGCTCTGGTGCGATGCAATGTGCGTGGTGCTGGATGTGACTGAGTTTGAGGCCGCGGCGTTTTCAACGGAGGCGACTGCCGTCCAGGACAAGGTTCAGGAGGCCCTCGAGAATTACTTCACCGAAAACGATGGGCTTAGCGAACCCGCGGTCATTCGATACATTTCCAAGTCCATTCACGGGGATCACGCACTCTTCCTGAGCAACAGCATGCCCATTCGCGATGTGCAGGACTACGCGGTGGTTGGCGGGCCTCGGGTGCAAACGTTCACGCAGCGGGGGTTGAGCGGCATTGACGGCATTGTTTCAACGGCGGCGGGGTGTGCCGCGGGCTGTGGAAAACCAACGACGTTGATCCTTGGCGACCTCACACTCCTTCACGATCTGAATGCCCTGGCGATGCTGCGCCATGTCACGGAGCCACTCACGATTGTGGTACTCAATAATTTTGGCGGGAGCATCTTTTCGTTCCTGCCGATTCATGCATCACCATCCTTCTCTCCACACTTTGATACGCCCCACACACACAACGTGGCCGATATCGCAACCAGCCTCGGGCTACCGGCAACGCGCGCAAGAACGATGGCCGAGTTCCAAGAGCAGTACAGCAACGCGCTCACGTCAACGCAGCACAATCTTATCGAAGTCGTAAGTAGCCAAGAAAGCAATCTTCGTGTTCACAGGGAAATCGAAGCGTACATCGCCGAGGCGCTGCGTGCCTAATCTCCCTCCGCTGGTCACCCTGCACGGCTTTCTCGGAGATCCACACGACTTTGACGAGGTGCTTACGCTGCTTCGCCAACGCACGTTGATCCCCGTCGAGCTGCCGGGCCACGGCGCGCATCCATGGTCCAACTATGTGCAGTCACTTGACGGCTGCTTAGACAACATTCGCTCCTCCATTGCACGTCAATGGGGCTCAAATCAACCGATGGATGTGTTGGCCTACAGCATGGGTGGACGCATGGCCCTCGAACTCTTGGCGAGGCGTGCATTGCCCTTTCGACGCGCGGTGTTGATTGGTGCGGGAACCGGATTCACGGATTCCAAGGCGAAGACCGACCGTTTGCGAATCGACGAGGCACGCGCTGCGTCTCTTCGAACGGAGGGGCTCGACGCGTTTCTCAAGCGTTGGTACGCCCAACCGCTATTCGGGCAACTGCGCGAGACCGCGCAGTTCGCCGAGATGATGAGACGCCGCAGGAGCGGACACGCAAGCGCGCTGGCAGGCGCACTGATCGCCATGAGTCCCGCGCATCATGAGGATCTCGCGGGCCGACTTTCGACGTGCGAAACCGACGTGTTGCTCGTTGCCGGGCGCGACGACTCGCGCTACATCGAAGCAAACGCCGCGCTTGCGAAACGCTGGCCCCGTGCGCGCACCGCGCTCGTCGATGACTGCGCGCACGCTCCGCATGTGGAGGCCCCGGTTGACACGGCTGAAATTGCGGAGGCGTTCTTGTCGGACGCAATACCTGAAGCGGGCGAGCAGAAGTAGCCCCGCGACCGTTCGACGGGAGGATACGCGCGACCGCCGCATGGGCGTGTAGGAGCAGTCTATGTCCGAGTTTTCGTGGACGTCCGCCGAGACCTTTACCGACATTCGCTACGAGACGATGGATGGCATTGCCAAGATCACCATCAATCGACCCGAAGTTCGCAATAGCTTTCGCCCGCTGACGGTGACCGAGATGCGCAAAGCGCTCGACATCGCGCGCGATGATCCATCCATTGGCGTAATCATCTTTACCGGTGAAGGCAAAGACGCGTTCTGTGCCGGCGGCGACCAACGCATTCGCGGAGACGCGGGCTACAAAGATCACGATGGTACGCATCGACTGAACGTGCTCGACTTGCAACGAGAGATTAGGCGCTGCCCCAAGCCCGTGATCGCTATGGTGGCGGGCTATGCAATTGGCGGCGGCCACGTACTGCATGTGGTTTGCGATCTCACGATTGCGGCCGACAACGCGCGTTTCGGTCAAACCGGACCCAAAGTGGGGAGCTTTGACGGCGGCTACGGGTCGAGTTTTCTCGCGCGCATGGTGGGCCAAAAGAAGGCGCGCGAAATCTGGTTTCTTTGCCGACAGTATTCTGCGCAAGAAGCGCTCGAGATGGGCATGGTCAATACGGTCGTACCCTACGACCAGTTGGAGGCTGAAACGGTCAAGTGGTGCAAGGAGATTCTCCAGCACTCACCCCTTGCGATTCGCTGCCTAAAGTCGGCCATGAATGCAGACTGCGACGGCCAGGCGGGTCTTCAAGAGTTGGCCGGCAATGCCACGCTCTTGTTTTACATGACCGAAGAAGGCCAAGAAGGACGCGACGCCTTCCTGCAAAAGCGCAAACCTGCGTTCAATAAGTTCCCCAAACGCCCATGAACCGCGGCAGAAACTAACTTGTGCGAATCAAACCGGCCATTTGGATCGGCGCGGTGCGCCCCAAGACGCTACCCGCAGCCATCGCGCCGGTCTTGATGGGTATGGCATTAGCTGCCCGCGACTCCGTGTTTCACCTCGGTGCCGCGTTGGCCGCTCTTGCGGGCGCCATTTGCATCCAGGTCGGAACCAACTTCGCAAACGACTACTTTGATCACAAGAAGGGCGCCGACACGGAAGCGCGCATCGGCCCCGCGCGAGCAACCGCCATGGGATGGGTCACACCCGACGCCATGAAACGCGCAACCATCTTTGCGCTTTCGCTCGCGTTGTTGGCTGGTGTGTATCTGGTATGGCTGCGCGGATGGCCCATCGCGGGATTGGGACTCGTTTCGATCGCGTTGGCCGTGCTTTATACCGGTGGTCCCAAGCCGCTTGCGTATGTGGGTCTAGGCGACATCTTTGTGTTGTTGTTCTTTGGCCCAATCGCGGTGGCCGGTACGTACTACGCACAGTCGGGCATCCTCGATCCCGCTTCGCTCGTCGCGGGCATTGCCCCCGGTTGCATTTCCACTGCACTGCTCACCGTCAACAACCTGCGTGACGCCGAGCAGGATCGAGCCAACGGAAAAATGACCCTTGCCGCGCGCTTTGGGCGCGACTTCGCTAAACGTGAATACGCACTTCTGATTATTGTCGCCGCCATGGTTCCCATCGCGATGATCGCCGCCTTCCATCACTCACGCTGGATGATGCTTGCGAGCCTGCCGAGTTTTCTTGCGTTGCCACTCGTTTTTCGGGTCGCGGCAGCAGCGCCCGGCGACGCGCTCGCAAGAGAACTCGCGAGCACAGGCAAGTTACTTGTGTTGTTCGCTCTAGTCTTTGGTGGCGTGTGTCTATGGGCATAGAAAACGTTCTCAACAACAAGTTTCGCCCGTTGGAAGATTGGGTAACGTACGGCGCAGTTGTGGAGTTCCCCCTAGCGCGCCCTCTTGTGCTGGGCGAACGATTGGTGCATCACCATCGGATCGGCATATGCATGGTTGAACACGGCCATCGCATTGGTGGGGCCGATGTTGTGGGCAACCTCGGTATTGGCTTTGGCGAACACGCTGCCGACGATCCCGACGTTCGTGCGGCCGACGAGGTCCGAGAGTATCCTCCAGGGCCCATGTCGGTCTTTGCTCAGGCGAGCGACCACACCTGGGACCGCTTCGTGCCACTTGTGGACAAAGAACAAAGCGACCTGACGCACTCGGAACGCTGTATGTGGGAGATGATGTTCCTGCACCTCGTTGCCGACGAAGCGGGTGTGGCCCCAGCGCACCTGCTCACCGACACGCCTCGCGAATCGGTGCCGATCAATAGTCTCTTTGAAGGCGACGTGAACGACCTACAGAGAGCGCTCGATGCGGGCGAGTTCACCAACGATCCATGCATCAAGATCAAGATTGGCCGCAGAAGCGTGACCGACGATCGCGCGGTACTCGATCTCTTACACAACGAGCTTGCGAACAACGTCATGCTGCGACTTGACGGCAATCGCATGCTCACGAGCAAAGAAATAGCAGAGTTACTGAAAGGGTTTCCGCGTGAGCGCATTGAGTACTTGGAAGAGCCACTTAAGGATCCGCATGCATTGCCCGCTCTGGCAAGCCAGCTTAACGTAGCGATCGCCCTGGATGAATCCCTACACGATGCGACTCTCAAGGCGCTTCAAACCGCCGAAGGCATAACGACGTGGATACTAAAACCCGCAAGACTGGGCGGGTTCTCGGCACTCAAGAAGTGGGACACGCGCGCGGCCGCGGAGGGACGCCACGTTGTCGTGAGTTCGTGTTTCGAGTCACCGCTTGGCCTTTCCATGCAGGCTCAGTGGGCGGCGGCGCTTGATACGCACGTCGGCGCCGCGGGACTGGCAACGGATCGCTGGTTTCTGCGCGACGCATTGCCCAAGGTCTACGACTCACGAGCCGGGCATATCGTTACGGATAACTGGCAGTCAACGCCCAACGTAGAGTGGTTAGAACGCGTCGAACTCGTCCCGTGGCGCTGCAAGTCTCCCGCCCGGCGAAAACGTGATGGCCTCGTGGATCGCTTTCTGTTCAGCGACGATACGCGTTATCGAACCACACGGCGACGGCGGCGTGTCAATGCGTACCTACGCACGGTGAAGCGATCCCAGCATCGGTCGCCATTAATGAACATACACGCTGGCGACATCGTCGCGATTCAACTCGACGATCCAGCACGCATGCTCGCGGCCATGTTGTCGGTCATATATGCCGGGGGACTTGCGCTTCCTCTACCGGACCGCAATCCGTCGGTTTTGACGCGCGACTACCTCGATCGCGGCGGTGTCTCGTGGCTACTCGACGCAAACGGCCTTTGCAAACGAGAGCTCCCGAAGACGCTGCGACCCACGCTTCCAGATTTGGCCGCGTTCGTAGTGGCTACATCGGGGAGTAGCGGCATGCCCAAGTTCGTCGTCCACGGGCTGCCAGGCCTCCGAGATGCGGCATGGTGGCCCTCGCAGTTGGCAGCAGATCCGCCCCGTCATGAACAACCGCGCTGGCTGCTATCGCTTCCGCTACACCACATGGGCGGACTCATGATCGCCTTACGCGCACTCTTTGGCATGGGCCAAATCGATATCAAACCACGCGAGATGCCTTTGCTCGACGCACTTGAGCACTTTGAGCCGTCGTGGATTTCGCTGGTCCCAACGCAGTTGCGCCGACTGATGAGTGCGCCAGGCGGAAGTGACGCACTCGCGAAGTGCGATGGCGTATTGCTAGGGGGTGGCCCGTCGTCGCTCGCCTTACGACGTGAGGCATTGGCACGTGACATTCCATTGATGGTGAGTTACGGCGCGACGGAGACGGCCGCCATGGTTGCGTCGAGCCGCAATCCCAAGCATGTGTTGCATCCCACATGCGCAGGCACGCCGAATCTCAGTCGCTGGTTTCGATGTGCCCGTGATGGCGAGATTCTCGTTGGTGGAGATGGCCTCGCGTTGGGCGTAGTTGAAGACGGTCACATGAAAGATTTCTTTCAACCACCTCGCTCGTTCGAAGAGCGCACGCTGGGCTCGGGGATGTACGCAACAGGCGACGTCGGACGCGTGGAAGATGACGTGCTCTACGTCGAGGGACGCAAAGACCGCATGTTCATCAGCGGCGGCGAGAACATTCACCCGGAAACGATCGAACGCGCGCTCATGGAACACCCCCACGTGCTTTCTTGTGTTGTCGTTGACATGCCGCATGAGGAGTTTGGTGCGCGGCCCGTGGCATTTGTTGATTCAACGAATTCCGAACTCAACGCGGCCACACTTGAAGCATTCTTGCGCGACTCCCTGCCCGGCTTTCTCGTGCCGGATGCGTTCTACGCGACATCCGACGCCATGCGGAGTGCCATCAAGCTCTCGCCCACAAAGGCGAAGGCACACCTGCATAATGAGAAAACGCGTCGAGCGCTTCGCCCCCTATGACGCGTCACCTTCCAGATGCTTGCCAAGTGCCTTGGAAAGCGTCTCTGGAAGCCGCACGGCCGACTTGCTGGGGACATCCGCGCTGGCGTGTACGGTTGTAATGCTTGCCACGGGTACTTCGCGCGCCTCCGGATTGTGTTGACTGCGTACCCGACGAATCAGGTAGGCCAATGTGAATGAGCCCGCACTGACGCGCGCCACCGACACGTCCACTTCCACGTCGTCGCCCATTCGAAGGGGCTGTCGATAGTCGGCTTCCACATGCACGAGCGGGAACGCGATGGTTGACGTGTGGAGCTCCGGCTTGAGCGCGTGTCCGATCGAGGCCATGAACTCTTCGAAGGCCACGTGGGCCAGATCGAAATAGCGTGCAAAAAACATCACCCCAGCAGCATCGGTTTGACCGAGACGAATGGTGGATTCACAGGTGTACACGCGCTTCTCCTCGAAGTGGATACCGGGATACTATCGCGCCATGACCTCGCTCATCGTTCCCCTTCCTGCCCGCGGCAAATCGTCAACGCCGCCTCTCATTGTCACTCGCCCCTTTGATGGCAAGGATATCGCCGACGTGGAGACCGTCAGCGTGGCGCGCATGAACGACGTCTTCGACGCGGCACAGGCCCGCTATCGAGACCGAGCATCTTGGCTGCCCGCCCACGAACGTGCGCGCATCCTGCGTGACGTGTCCCGCATACTTGCGAATAGCGATGGCACGCTCGCGCGTCTTGGAGAACGCCTGGCCAATGAAGCCACGGATGAAGGCAGCAAACCGATTGCCGACTCGCGCGCCGAGGTGTTGCGGGCTGCGGAGACGCTGCAAGGCTGTGCGGATGTCCTACGCACGTGGGGCGGTCGCGAGATTCCCATGGATCTCAATGAGACGGGCGAAGGACATCTTGCGTTTACACGACGAGAACCCATCGGTGTGGTACTCGCGTTTAGCGCATTCAATCACCCGGTCAATCTTGTCGCGCATCAAGTCGGTGCGGCGATCGCTGCCGGTTGTCCCATCGTTTTGAAACCCGCCGAGGCCACGCCGCTATCCGCGCTTATGCTGACGAAGCGGATTCATGAAGCGGGGTTGCCTCGTGATTTGTTGCAAGTGGTGTGCGTCTCCGACTTGAGCGTTGCCGAAGCCATGGTGCGCGATCCGCGCGTTGACTACTTTTCATTCATTGGCAGCGCCGATGTGGGGTGGCGACTGCGTTCGTTGGTCGCGCCCGGCACGCGTTGCGCATTCGAACACGGCGGCGCGGCGCCTGTCATCGTTTGTGAGGATGCCGATCTTTCGCCGGCACTCGACGGATTGGCGAAGGCTGCCTTCTATCACGCGGGTCAAGTATGCGTGTCGGTTCAGAACATCTTTTGTCACGCCTCGCGCATAAAGGAACTCGTGCAGGGTGTCGTTGCGCGCGCCAACAAGATGAAGTTTGGCAATCCGTTCAAGAACTCAACGCGTGTGGGCCCCATGATTCGTCCGCGCGATCATCAACGCGTGATGACGTGGATTGACGACGCAGTTCAAGCAGGGGCAACGCGTCGATGTGGAGAACGCGCGGTCCCCGAAACATGCATCGCACCTACCGTGCTCGAATGGCCCGCGCCGCCAAGCGAGCGACTGTTTAGTGAGCTGTTTGGCCCAGTCGTCAACGTGGTTCCATTTGACGACCTAAACGACGCATTTCGTTGGGCGGACATGGGCCCGTACGCATTCCAAACGTCTGTCTTTACGGCATCCACAAACACCGCGATGCGCGCGGTTCATGAACTTGACGCGGCAACGGTGCTCGTCAATCAACACACAGCGTTTCGCGTGGACTGGATGCCGTTCGCCGGTCGCAGGCAGTCCGGCCTCGGCACCGGGGGCATGCGCTACGCCATGGAAGAGATGTCTCACGAGAAGCTCGTGGTGCTCGCCACGCAAAACCATCGTCATTGACCGCATCAATTCGGCCAATTATGAGTGTCATGGAACCCAGTGAATCGGGCGCGCGTCCCTATTGGTTGCCGCACCCTACGGCCCCGAACGATTCCTGGGAACGATGGTCCCAAGACGCTCGGCGGTGAGTCCGACCCGGGCTCCCATCTGTGATAGGGTGCGTTTCTCGCCCGACTGCGGGCACTTCCCTCCCGCTCGCATCGATTTTGGACGAGCACCGTTTATTGGAGTTTCTCTCTATGAAGAAGTTTGCTGCACTTTCACTTGCCCTCGTGTTTTCGTTCGGCGTTGTGTCGATTGTGACCGCCGAAGAGGCGCCCACCGCGGCGCCGGAAAAGACCGACACGAAGGCGCCTGCAAAAATGGCCGAGAAGAAGGCCGACACCAAGACGACCGAAGCCAAGGCTGCTCCCATGCACCCCGGCATGACCATGTTCAAGTGGGTTGCCAAGCAAGTCACCGGTAAGGACTGCAGTGACTGCTGCCCGGGCTCGGAAAAGGGCTCCGTAGCATGGACCAAGTGGTTCGAAGGTGGCAAGGACGTCCCCCTTGCCGGTCTTCGCGATGCCTTCGTCGCCGACGGTTGGACGGCAACCAAGTTCGTTGGCTTCTTCAAGGAAATGGCTGCGAAGAAGGCCTCGGGCGATTGCTCCGACTGCAAAGACTGCTCGGACTGCAAAGATTGCGACAGCAAGGCTGGCGCTACGTCAAAGGTCCCCACTGGTGACGCTGCCCCCGCTGGCGATGCGAGCAAGAAGGGTTGCTGCGGTGGCTGCAAGGGCAAAGCCAAGAAGGATGCCCCCGCTGAGAAACCCACTTCCTAAGTACGTCTTCCGCATATAGGACGGCCCACGCGATGTGACCCATCAACGATCACCTCGCACGCCGCCCGCGACAAACACTTCGCGCCGCGATCTGCACCCGCAGGTCGCGGCGCGTGTCATTTTTGCCCATCAGAGTGATAAGGTGCTTGTTTGGATGCGGTGCGACCGCAACGACGCGTAGAGGCGAATTACATGGGGAGAGGTGGTAGCGTACGCATATCGGAGTGCCGAGTCGCCCATCGAATCAAGCCTGAGGACCCCCCGGACATGCCCACGAAAGCGATGAGCACCTCCCGGTCGGCCTCGGCGCAGGGCCACAAAAACGGGGACGCGCCCTACGAACCACGCCACGTCATCCGTCTCGTGACGGCTGCCTCACTCTTTGATGGACACGACGTGGCCATCAACATCATGCGGCGCATCTTGCAAGCGTCGGGCGCCGAGGTCATTCACCTCGGTCACAATCGCTCCGTGGGAGAGATTGTGGACTGCGCCATACAAGAAGATGCGCAGGGCATCGCCATTACGTCCTATCAAGGCGGACACGTCGAGTACTTGAAGTACATGTACGACCTCTTGAAGGAGCGAGGCGCCGACATCAAGATCTTCGCAGGCGGCGGTGGCACCATTCTCCCCAGCGAAGCCGATGAACTGCACGCCTACGGCATCGCACGTGTGTATTCACCCGACGATGGCCGTGCGATGGGCCTCCAGGGCATGATCAACGATCTCTTGGAGCGTTGCGATCGACCCACGACATCGCCCACGCTACTTGACGAGAAACCGTCGCTTCCCCTGGAGACATCGCAACAGATCGCACGCTTGATTTCTCTGGCGGAAACGTTCCCCGAGACTGCCCCGACCATCATGAAGAAGCTCCAGCCGCGTGTGGACGCGAACACGGTACCCGTACTTGGCATCACGGGCACCGGTGGCGCCGGAAAGTCGAGCCTCACCGACGAACTCGTGCGGCGTTTCCTGCGCGACATGAGTGAGATGCGCATCGCCATCATTTCGGTGGATCCGTCCAAGCGAAAGTCGGGTGGTGCGTTGCTCGGCGATCGCATTCGCATGAATTCGATCGATACGCCGCGCGTGTACATGCGTTCCCTTGCCACGCGTC
Source organism: Planctomycetota bacterium (assembly GCA_965222115.1). Classification (GTDB taxonomy): domain Bacteria; phylum Planctomycetota; class PLA2; order PLA2; family JAEUHO01; genus CBDCTJ01. The sequence goes on from CBDCTJ010000007.1 coordinate 338,883, forward strand.
AGGCCAATTTGTCGGTCAGCAAACATGTGCGCACCGCCATTCATATCGCGAAAGCCGCCGGCTACGATCTCGTCATCGTTGAGACATCGGGGATCGGCCAATCCGATACCGAGATCGTGGATCACTCCGACGTCGCGCTCTACGTCATGACCGCCGACTACGGCGCCGCCACACAGCTCGAAAAGATCGACATGCTCGACTACGCCGACGTCGTTGCGATCAACAAGTTCGACAAGTCCGGATCCCTCGACGCGCTGCGCGACGTGCGCAAGCAGTACAAGCGCAACCACAAACTCTTCGACGCAAGCGACGACGATCTACCGATTCACGGCACGATCGCGTCGCGCTTCAACGACCGCGGCACCCACGACCTCTACCGCGCAGTAGTCAACGCCATTACGCACGAAACGGGCGTCACGTTTACGCCCAGTGCCTCGCCGCGACCCTCAGACGATCATTCACGCCACATTATCGCGCCCAAGCGCGTGCGCTATCTAGCCGAGATTGTGGAGGCGAGCGAAACCTACGACGCCTTCGTTGACGAGCAGGCAGCGTTGGCTCAAGAACTCTACCAACTGGCCGGCACCATCGATGCGCTCCGAGAACTCGACAAGGACGCGCCTCGCCTCACCGATGGCGATCACGATCATCCCGTTGAGCCGCAGACTGACGATTCCGGCGATGTCATGTCGCTGGTGCGTCGCTACAACGAGCGCTGGACGCGGCTCCATCCCGAGTGCCAAGAGCTAGTCGCCGGATGGCCCAAGCAACGCGCGCGCTACGAGGCCGAGCACTACGAGTTTCAAGTGCGCGGCAAGACGCTGCGGCAAGATCTGTTTACAACATCGCTCTCGGGGCTACGCATTCCGCGAGTAAGCCTTCCCACGTACACGGCCTGGGGCGACTTGCTTCGGTGGATGTTGACAGAAAACGTTCCGGGCTCGTTTCCCTACGCGGCGGGCTCCTTTCCGCTGAAGCGTCGCGGCGAAGATCCCGCCCGAATGTTTGCGGGCGAAGGTGGGCCGGAGCGCACGAACCGCCGCTTCCACTACGTTTCGCAGGGCATGCCCGCCAAGCGCTTGTCCACGGCTTTCGATAGTGTCACGCTCTACGGCGAAGATCCCGATCACCGCCCCGACATCTTTGGCAAGGTCGGTAATAGTGGTGTGAGCGTGGCCACGGTAGACGACGCGAAGAAACTCTACTCGGGCTTCGATTTGGCCGACCCCAAGACGTCAGTCTCGATGACCATCAACGGCCCGGCGCCGATCATCCTCGGCTTCTTTATGAATGCCGCAGTCGATCAAGGATGCGAACGCTACATTCACGAGCAAGGCAAGACGCGCGAAATCAACGAGGCCATCGACACGATGTTCGCCGATCGCGGTCTGCCGCGCCCCACCTATCGCGGTGAACTACCGCCCGGCAACGACGGGTTGGGCACCATGTTGCTTGGCGTGAGCGGCGACGAGGTGTTGCCTCGCGAAACCTACGAACGCATCAAGGCAGAGACCTTGTCACGCGTTCGGGGCACTGTACAAGCCGACATCTTAAAAGAGGACCAAGCCCAAAACACATGCATCTTTAGCACCGAGTTTGCGCTGCGCATGATGGGCGATGTGCAGCAGTACTTCATTAACAACAAGATTCGCAACTTCTACTCGGTGAGCATCTCCGGCTATCACATTGCGGAAGCAGGCGCCAACCCCATTACCCAGTTGGCCTTCACGCTCTCCAACGGCTTTACGTTCGTTGAGTACTACCTCTCGCGCGGCATGGCGATCGACGACTTCGCGCCCAATCTCTCGTTCTTCTTCAGCAACGGTCTGGATCCCGAGTACAGCGTGATCGGTCGGGTTGCGCGGCGCATTTGGGCCAAAGCCATGAAGCACCGCTACGGCGGTAGTGCCCGGTCACAGAAACTCAAGTATCACATCCAGACATCGGGCCGCAGTCTCCATGCGCAAGAAATTGCATTCAACGACATTCGCACGACATTGCAGGCGCTCTACGCGCTCTACGACAACTGCAACTCGCTCCATACCAACGCCTACGACGAGGCCATCACGACGCCCACCGAAGAAAGCGTGCGCCGCGCGCTCGCCATTCAACTCATTATCAATCGCGAGTTGGGCCTGACGAAAAACGAGAACCCGTTGCAGGGCTCGTTCGTCATCGAAGCATTGACCGACTTGGTGGAGCAGGCCGTGCTTCGCGAGTTTGAGCGCATCTCGGAGCGCGGCGGCGTCTTGGGCGCCATGGAACGCATGTATCAACGCACCAAGATTCAAGAAGAGTCGCTCTACTACGAGTCCATGAAGCACACCGGTGAACTTCCCATCGTGGGCGTCAACACGTTCTTGAGCAAGGACGGTTCTCCCACCATCATTCCACCCGACGTGATTCGCTCCACGCAAGAGGAGAAGGAGTTCGCCATCGCGAGCCGCAATGCGTTTGCCGAAGTCAATCGGGAGCGCGGTGCCAAGGCACTGGACGAACTTCGCGCCGCGGCCATTGCCAACGAAAACACATTCGAGCAGTTGATGAACGCGAGCAAGGTATGCACTCTTGGGCAGATCTCCCGCGCGCTCTATGAAATCGGCGGCCAGTACCGCCGTAATATGTAGGACCGCGTGTGGGCAGCTCGGTCGGCACGAACGACAGCGCCTACAAGGCATGGCGAGCCGAGGTGTCGTCTAAGAACGCAGAGGACCCCGCGCTGGGCGCGCTGCATACAGATGCGTCCCTATCGGACGGCGCACGCGCGCTCCGCGAGCTACTAGCAAACGATGAGGTTGCGAACGCGGTCGCTCGCCACGATTCCGCAACGGGCTGGCGCGTCTTTACGTCGGTCGAGTCTCCGTCGCGGCAGTGGGCCCGCGAAGCGCTTGAAGACGACCTCAGGCATGGTGTCGACGGCGTTTGGTTGACGCTAGACCGCGCGTTGCGCGCCGCCGCCCCGCTTTCGAGCGATCAACAAAACGCCTTGGTGGGGCGCGAAGGCGTTTCGATCTATTCCGCGCGGGATCTCGCGCGCGTTCTTCGCCATCTGCCGCTCGAAGGCAAGTCGGTCCATGTCGATGCGGGCCCATTTGCATCCACCATGGCGATCTGGGCAGCACAAGTTAGCGAATCAGCACATCCGGCACTCACCCTGCGACTTGATCCAATCGGCGCAACGCTTCGAGACGGATGCGCACACGTCACCGTCGAATCCCTTCGGACAGGCATCGAGCGAACGGCCACGCTGCTTGCCACTCAACCGAAACGGACCGCGCTCTGGATCGACACATCGATGGTTCACGAGGCGCGCGCATCGATCGCGCAAGAACTGGGGTTTGCCGCTGCTACGCTGGCGACCTACCTCCAGCATGGTGTTTCGACCGATGGCGTGGGGTTCGTGGTCGCGGTGAATGGCGATGTGTTTACCCAAGTCGCAAAGCTTCGCGCGCTGCGTTTGATCGTTAGCAAAGTACTCGCGCAGTCGCAAACAAGCGGGACCATCACGATCCACGCCGTAGGTGCCCGGCACGCACAGACTGTGCAGGCTCAACGAGTCAACATGCTGCGCACCACTGTACAGATGGCTGCCGCTGTGATTGGCAATGCCGACATTGTGACGCCGTGGCCGCATGATGGCGCCCGCCCTGGGCACGGCCCTTCGTCATCGACCGCGCGTCGGGTTGCACGCAACACGGCCATGATGCTCGCACTTGAGAGCCATATGGCAACGGCGATTGATCCCGCTCGCGGCGCCTTCCTCGTCGAACAGCAAACCGACGCGTTGGCGCGCGCAGCATGGAACGTGCACCTCGAAGTTCATGCGAAGGGCGGCATGCTTCGGCACATCGTTACAGGCGGTGTGCATCGAGACATTGCGCGGGCCAAGGACGAAGCGCCAAACTCGGATGCGTCGCGCGTGGGCGTCACCATCTTTCCGGAACCGGAATCGAGGACAATCGAAGAACGGCCGCGTTGGGACATCGAGAGCACCGTCGCGCGTGTTCGTTCCGAACAGCCTAACCTTCAGCGCGACATGCAAGCGGAGGACGGCGAAGGCGTTCACCTACCACCACTTCATTTGGGAATCGTACCGGAATCAGGCGAGCCCACCTCTGAGCAGACGTCTTTATTGCCACCCATTGCGAACTATGACGACGCACCGCTATTGACGATGAACACGCGTCACACACCCGAGGATGTCGTACTCCCGGATGGTGTTTCGCGACCGGCACTCGCCCAGTTGGTAGACGGTGACGCGGTTCATTCCATGCCCGGCAGCGAGCCGTTCTTGCGTGGCCCGTACCAAACCATGTACGTGGGCCGCCCCTGGACCATTCGACAGTATGCGGGCTTTTCCACGGCTGAAGAGAGCAACGCGTTTTATCGCAAGGCACTTGCGGCCGGTCAGCGCGGCTTGTCGGTGGCCTTTGACCTCGCCACACACCGCGGCTACGACTCGGACCATCCGCGCGTGAAAGGTGACGTGGGTATGGCGGGCGTTGCCATCGACTCCATCGACGACATGCGCATTCTATTTGACGGTATTCCGCTCGACACGATGAGTGTGTCGATGACGATGAACGGCGCCGTACTACCGATCATGGCGCTCTACATTGCCGCCGCTGAGGAAAGCGGTGTTGCGCAGAAAGACCTCGCAGGCACCATTCAAAACGACATCCTCAAAGAGTTCATGGTGCGCAACACGTACATCTATCCGCCGCGTCCCTCCATGCGGATTGTGTCCGACATTATCAGTTACACCAGCGAGCATATGCCGCGCTACAACAGCGTGTCGATCTCCGGCTATCACATGCAAGAAGCCGGCGCCACAGCCGACATTGAACTGGCCTACACCTTGGCCAATGGTGTGGCCTACGTGCGCACGGGTCTGGACGCGGGGCTTTCCATTGATGACTTTGCGCCGCGATTGAGCTTTTTCTTTGGCATCGGCATGGACTACTTCATGGAGGTGGCCAAGTTGCGGGCCGCGCGCCTGCTGTGGGCCGAGCTGATTAAGCCGTTCGGGCCAAAGAACCCCAAGTCGTTGATGTTGCGCACGCACTGCCAGACCTCCGGGTGGTCACTCACAGCCCAAGACGTTTACAACAACGTGGTGCGCACTTGCGTCGAGGCCATGGCCGCGGTGCACGGCGGTACGCAAAGCCTGCACACGAACTCATTTGATGAGGCGCTGGCCCTGCCGAGCGAGGCATCGGCGCGTCTGGCGCGTCAAACGCAGCTCCTGTTACAGATTGAAACCGATGCATGCACAACGATTGATCCCTGGGGCGGAAGCCATTTGATCGAAACACTCACCGAGCGCCTCGCCGAACGTGCGCGCACGCTCATTGGCGAGATCGATGAAGCCGGCGGCATGGTGCGTGCGATTGAAACCGGCCTTCCCAAGGCACGCATTGAAGAATCGGCCGCGCGCACACAAGCGCGTATCGATACGGGGCGCCAAGCCATTGTGGGCGTCAACACGCTTAGGACGCACGACGAGCAACACATCGATACCTTGGTGATTGACAACGAGACGGTTCGCGAAACGCAAATTCGACGCCTTGATGCCCTCAAGGCTCGACGTGATGAAGGCGACGTTGAGGGCGCACTGCAAGCCCTGGAGTCCGCCGCCAGAGACACGTCGTCCAATTTGTTGGAAGCCGCGATTCCCGCGGCGAAAGCAGGATGCACCGTGGGCGAGATGTCGCTGGCATTGGAACGAGTCTTTGGCCGCCATCAAGCGGTCGTACGCTCCGTGGGTGGGGTATACAGTGGAGAGATGGGCGAATCTGCTGACGCGATTATGGTGATTCGAAAACGTGTAGAGGCCTTCCTCGCGCGTGAGGGCCGTCGGCCACGCATCTTGGTCGCTAAAATGGGCCAAGACGGACATGACCGCGGGCAAAAGGTGATCGCCACCGCATTTGCCGATCTCGGTTTCGATGTCGATATTGGCAGTCTGTTTCAGACGCCCGAAGAGACCGCGAAGCAAGCCGTGGAAAACGACGTTCACATCGTAGGCGTGAGTTCACTGGCCGGTGCGCACCGCACCTTGGTGCCCGACTTGGCGGCCGCGCTAACCAAACTGGGTCGCAGCGACATTGCGATTGTTGTTGGGGGCGTGATTCCACCCGACGAGCACAAGGATTTGCTTGCCGCCGGCGCGTGTGCCGTGTTCGGCCCGGGTACGGTTATTCCCGATGCCGCCTCTGAAGTGCTAGATCACCTGGACACGCGCAGGACCTCGTCGTGAGACCACCAGTCGAAGAACTGCTGACGGGCATTCGCTCGGGCAATCGTGCGATGTTGGCGCGAGCCATTACGCTCGTTGAAGACCGCCGGGCCTCACGACACGAAGATGCCCAACAGTTGCTACGAGCCGTGTGGCCCGAGAGCGGATCCGCCCTGCGCATTGGCATGACGGGAACGCCGGGGGTGGGCAAGAGCACGTTGATAGAGGCACTTGGCATGCGCCTCGTTGAACACGGCAAGCACGTCGCCGTACTTGCGGTCGATCCATCCAGTACCGTTAGCGGCGGTAGCATTTTGGGTGACAAGGCCCGCATGCATCGCCTCGCTCAACACAAGCACGCCTACATTCGCCCGTCCCCCACCGCTACAACACTTGGCGGCGTTGCGCGACGAACACTCGAAGCCATGGTGCTATGCGAAGCCGCAGGATTCGATGTGGTGTTTATCGAAACGGTGGGTGTGGGTCAATCCGAAGTCACCGTCGCCGACGTGGTGGACACCATGGTGCTTCTCCTCTTGCCAGGCGGCGGTGATGAATTGCAGGGCATCAAGCGTGGTGTACTTGAACGCGCGAACGTGGTTGTTGTCCATAAAGCCGACGGCGACCGCGAACGTGCAGCCCGTGAATCGGGCGACGAAATTCGAGCGGCCTTGCGCTACGCGCGGAGCGACTCGCCGGGCAACGCCCCCATCGTGCTGGAAGCCAGCGCATCCACCGGTGCGGGCCTTGACGCGGTGTGGCAGGCGATTACCGATCACCAAGCTTGGCTCGCGCAGGAGAACCGCTTGGCGACGCGTCGGCAGCAACAACTCGCGCGTCTGATTCACGCCGCGATGAATGATGAACTTACAGCGCGCCTCGCGGCGTATCCACCACTCACTGACGAACTTGATTCGGCGGCACAGTCTGTCATGACGGGCGACGCGCTTCCCTTTGGTGCTGCGAAGGCTCTCCTCGAACGATGGCTACGAAGCCGCCGCGACTGACGACTACGTAAACGACGTCCGCTCTTCCTGTGGCGGAGGCACGACCGACGCGCCGCCGGGTGCCTCCTTGATGTGAAGATCGCGCTGGGGAAAGGGAATCTCAATCTTGTGTTCGCGGAAGGCTTTGTTGATCGCCAGCCCTAGATCGCTACGCACGTGAATGTGTTCTTCGACATCGGCGTAGTACAACACCGTAAAATCGAGACTCGAATCGCCAAATCCAGAAAAGAGCACTTTGGGCTTGGGGTCCTTGAGAATGCGACGTTCGCTGCGCACGACATCGGTGAGAATCTTGACGACCTTCTCCAGATCGGTGCCGTAGGCCACGCCAACCTGCACGCGACCGCGTGTCTCGCGGTCCTTCCGACTCCAGTTGGTGACTTCTTGCGTAATGAAGTTTTTGTTCGGAACGATAATCTCTTGGTTATCACGATTGGTGACGTGCGTGGCGCGCACATTGATGCGCTCCACAATGCCCCAGGTGTCGCCCACGGAGATGGCGTCTCCAATACGCACGGGGCGTTCCAGCAGCAAAATGATGCCGCTGATGAAGTTGGCCACAATCTCTTGCAACCCAAAGCCGATACCCACAGAGAACGCCGCCAAGAGCCAGCCAATGTCGGCAAAGCGAAAGCCCATCGTGAGCAGCGCCGCAGCATAAGCAAAGAACAGCAGCGCGTAGCGCGCAAACGTTAGGAGTACATACCCGCCGCTCCCGCCCCCGGTTTTCATCTTCGCCACGAAGCGTGACTCGAGAAACGCACCGAGGTTGCCCACCAAGAAGTGAGCACCCGCAATCCACACCAAGGCCTTGGCCACTTCCCACAAGGTGAGTGAACGCTCTTCGTCGAGCTCGTGGATCTTAAACTCGGAAAGGAAACCGCGAATGGTGTCGTCGAGCCCCCAAAAGTCGGCCAGCAAGAAGACGGCGAGCGTGCCCGCCACGCCCATGCTGAGTCGTGTGAGTTGCTGCACCACCGAATCCGAAATGTGCTCGCCGCTTTCGGCGTCGGTCAACTCGGGATTGGCGCGGCGCATACTGGACGCTGCACGGCTGATGCTGCCACGCACAACGAGATACAAGCCGATGAGCAGCAAGACCGTCACGATGGTCTGAACGATGTTGCCCAACGCCATGGCCGAGCCCAACCGGTAGCCCATCAACTCGCCAACGATGATGCCGCCAAGCACGAGGTAGATGAGTGGACGCACAAGCGGCAACGCGCGACGCCAGAATGGAGACCAGTTGGAGAGTGCCTCGGAGAATGCGCGCTTGCGCCACAAGAGACGCACGAGTTGATAGCAAAACGTCAATAAGAACGCCGTGTACAGAACGCGGGAGAGCCCCGCCATCTTGAAGGGCGCGCGTGAGAGTACGACGGCCGGCGTTAGGAGGCACAGGCCCGCTAGCGATGAGTGGCAAACAAAGCGTTTGAGGGAGTGCCCGAGCGCAGGCGACATGCCCCATTCGCGTTCGGCAAAGCGACCGGGACCAAAAAACGCGGACCCAAGTGCAATCAGGGCCAAGAAGATGCCCGCGTAGCGCAGTAGCAAGGCCGATGGTTCGGCGATTCCGGCAGGCAGTCCCAACCACCCCACGCCGTAACTGAGTGCGATTAACCCCAACGGAATGGTGCAGGTGCGGAGCACGACGCCAACCAGCCGCGACACGGCGTGCCAGAATCCGCGTGCCCGCGTCGTGGCCACGGGGCGATTCCGAAGCCAGCGCGAAAACATAAACAGCGACAACAACGCAATGAGCCAGGAGATCAATCGCACCTTGTGCGTGCGAAGGGTCTCGAAAAACGCCGATACGCGCGAAGGCTCTGCCAGCACCTCGGGCAGGCGCGCGGCATCTGCCGCAGCTTCCGAGAACGTGCCGATGCCAAAGGGGGCGTCGCTGCGAATGCGATACAGGCGACTCGTGACACTACCGAGCAGCTTGTCGGACTGCGCCAAGCGCTTGTCGAGCAAACCGCCTAGCTCTTTCAAGGGTCCTTGCATGCCGGCGAGCACATCGGCGCGGTGTCGCAATTCCCCACGCATCCCGTCGTTCTCGCCAATGCCAAGCGCAAAGGCAAGTTGCTTGCGCATGGCGCTGTCCATGGTGACGCCATCTTCAGCCAGTTGCTTGTGAATGTCGCGGCGTATCTCGCTCTCGTCAAAAGGACTCGCCAAGTCATCAAGTCGATGCTCGACTTCTGCGAGCGCGCCTAAGACCGCATCGCGGTCTTTTCGCCATGCGGGCATAACGTTGCGCTCCAAGTCATCCCGCGCGTCCTTCACGTTATTGATCACGCGCACCACGCGCTCGGCTGCATCGGCTGAGATGTCGGATGTCTGGCCGAAGCGTCGCTTGACCGTATCGCTTTGCCGTTCCAAATGGGCCACGCGCCGGCGCTCGCGCTCCAGGGTGCGTTGAATACGAGCGGCGCGACTCCGATCGAGTTGGGCTTGAGCCATGATGTGCTTGCCTTGGGCCTCGATGGATTTAAGCACACGTTGAAAGGGATCGCGCTCGGCTTTGGCCTCGGCGGCCTTGGACTCGGCCTCTGCGATCGCCACTTCGCCTTTTTCCCGCAAGTCATCGGCGCGCTGGTTCTGTTTGTGTTCCAGTTCGAACTGTAAAACGCGAATCGCGTTTTGATCGCGCTCTTCTTCGGTCTTGAGCGTGTCGATGGTGTCTGTCAACGGACCCAACGTATCGCCCGCGGCCTTCATGCGATCACTTGCCGCACGCAAGAAGATTTGATCATTCTCGCGCTTGTACTTGTCGAGGCCCGAACTGAGTTCGGCCTTGGGATCTTGCACACGCTTGCGTACGCGCTCGGCGAGCGGCGGAAGTTCGTCGAGGCCCGACTTGATGAATTCCAGATCGGCACGCCACGCGGCAAGCGACGCTGTCGTCTGCTTCATCTGCTCGCGCATCTTGGCGATTTCTGCCGTCACGATCTCCAAGCTCTTGCGCGACATGGCAGCTTCGTCACCCCCGGGCGGCACGCCACACAGGAGATTCTTGAGTTCCTTATCGGCCTGGTCTTTGCGCTTGCTCAGTTCAACGGGGCTCGGCAACTTGTCCTTAAGCGTGACAGCACGCAAGTAGTCGTTGATGATGGCCACGCGCACCTGATGCACGTTCTTCCACTTGCCCGCATCCGACTTCGCGTCAACTTCGCCGAGTTCGATGGCTTTCTTCTGGGCTTCGTCGCGGAGCTTCTCCAGATCCGAAACGGTGATCGCATCGCGCTCCCACGGTTTGAGTTCTTCGCCATATGCGGTAGGCGCGGGGAACATCCCCCAAAGGAGCGCGGCGACGAGCACGCCCACGAGATGCACAGCGACACGCGGTTTGGATGCATTCAACGAGGACTCCTTCACCATGACAGCAACGGCGAGCGCGAATTCGACCTTGGCCGTGCGGGCATGGGTCCGAGCGGCATTCCGGCAACACCACGATTGTGACCCAGACGTGTGGGGGCAAACGACGTAGGATGGTGCGCGCCGGTCACAGCACTGTCGCCGTGACATGGGTCCGCATGACAAGGACTTAGGCGAATCCGCCGCACACGACCGTCCCGTTGAGTACGAAGTTCATGCGATCGCCGGAGGTGGTTGCTAAGCTGGCGTAAGCGAGCTGGTGGAGCGTTTTGCATGACAACCGACGCACAAAGACAACGTAGACGAACCGAGATCGGAACCGGGGCGCGCCTTGCGCTACGGTGCGCCGCAACCGTTCTGATGGCCGTGGGCGCCACCGCCTGCGCATCGGATGACCCCGATCCGGGCTTTGACCCCTTTGTATTTGATCGGCCAACGGACGGGGCGAACACACGCGGACCGCTCACCGCCGACGATATTGCGCCCGAATCCGATGAACCCACTCGTAAGGCGCCGAACCGGGCACCGATGGCAAGTGCCGTTCCGCCTGCGGCGGCGGGAGGTACGCCCACGCCCGCCTATGGGTCGCCCGACAGCAATAGCCCGGATGGGGGTAGCCCCGATGGGGGCATGTATGCGGGCAGCAGCGCGCCACTCTATGGCGATGAACCTTCCGGCTTGATTGGCGGCGGCACCCTCCCGGGTCACCCCGCACCGCCCACTGGGAGTGGATTTCCGCAGTCGGTTCCTCCAAATGCGATGCCTCCGAACGGCGCCCCTGCACTACCTCCACTGCCGGCCGCACCGGCTACTGAAATGCCCAACACACCGATGCCGGGGTCGGCGCCACCGTCAGCTGTGCCGCCCCCAACTCAACCGCAGCCCGCACGACCCAACTTCACCACACCACCGCAACCATCACCGTCGATCGCAACGCCCGCCGCGCCATCCCCGGTGCAACCGCCACCCGGTGTGGCTCGTGATATTGGCCTGCCGCCGCCGCCCCTACCTCCCCTGGATCGCTAGCGATTCTTCACACGTAGGTGTTACATGGCTGCGCGCCAATGTTGGTGCGTGAGGCCATGCCATGAACGACCTACTGGTGCGCTTGGGAGTCACCGCGGACGATCGCGTCCTGGCGATCGATGACGCAAACCGCGACACGGTGCGCATTGAGAACCCAGCCAATGAAGAAACGCTGGCGTTCGTGGCCCTGCAAGACGAGGACGCCTACAACGAAGCGGTAGTGCGCGCGATGCATGTACAACGCGCCTGGCGCGTGCTCCCGGCACCCAAACGCGGCGAGATTGTGCGACAGATCGGCAACGCAATCCGCGAGCGGCAAGACGACCTCGGCGAACTCGTCACGCGTGAGATGGGCAAGATTCGCACCGAAGGAGTTGGTGAAGTCATTGAATGCATCGACATGGCCGACTTCTCGGTGGGCCTATCGCGACAACTGTATGGACTCGCCATGCACAGCGAACGCCCCGAACATCGCATGCTGGAACAGTGGCACCCGCTTGGCACCATCGGCATTATCACCGCCTTTAACTTTCCGGTGGCGGTGTGGGCATGGAATGCGATGGTGGCCGCGGTTTGCGGTAACGCCATGGTATGGAAGCCATCGCTGCGCACGCCACTCACCGCCATCGCCATGTCAACGATTGCACGCGATGTGATGGACACGCAAGACGTATTTCAACCCGCCGAAGGCGAGGCGCGCGATGTGTTTCAACTCGTCATCGGTCGCGATGAGGTGGTGGGTGAACCCATGATTGCCGATCGGCGCCTGCCACTCATCAGTGCAACGGGCAGTTGTCGTATGGGCCGCCATGTCGGTGCGGTGGTCGCGAAGCGCTTGGGGAAGTCGTTGCTGGAACTTGGTGGCAACAATGCGGTCATCGTTATGCCCGACGCCGATCTCAAACTCGCAACGCGCGCGGTGCTCTTCGGTGCGGTGGGTACGGCCGGTCAGCGCTGCACGAGCACGCGTCGTTTGTATTGCCACAACGACGTGAAAGACGAGATCACCAAAAGGCTCGTCGAGGCCTACGCGGGAATCTCGATCGGCGATCCGGCCGATGCGGGCACGTTAATGGGGCCCTTGATTCATGACGGTGCGATTCAGGACATGGCGCGTGCCATTGAGTCTGCCGTGAAGGCGGGCGGAACCGTGCTCACGGGAGGCTTGCCGGGCATTGCGCGCTTTCAGGATCAAAGTGGGCACTTTGTCGAACCCACAGTCATTGACATGCCGGCAGATCCGATTCCCGGTGTCGTGCGCGAAGAGACCTTTGCGCCCGTGCTTTATGTGATGGGCGTTGACTCGCTGGAACAGGCCATTGAACTCAACAACGCCGTTGATCAAGGCCTCTCAAGCGCCGTATTTACGGGCAGCATGCGCGCCGCGGAACGTTTCCTATCACCGGCTGGATCGGACTGTGGCATTGCCAACGTCAATATTGGCACCAGCGGTGCCGAAATCGGCGGTGCGTTTGGTGGTGAGAAAGACACCGGCGGTGGGCGCGAAGCGGGCTCCGATGCATGGAAGGCCTACATGCGCCGCCAAACGTGCACCATCAACTACGGCACCGACTTACCCCTCGCCCAGGGCGTGAGTTTCGGGGATTAGTAATCGTCGTATGCAGCAAAACAAGCCTCGCGAGCACGATCGCGAGGCTTGCGGTCACAGGCCCAGCCAACGCTTATCTCGTTCTCCCGGAGTCGGGAGGCGAGTGACGGATGCGATCGATTTGTTGTTCGGTGAGCGAATCCGAGCGTCGCGGTGGGCGCGGGCGCGCCGTGTTCGATACGCGAAACGCGTCGTCGGTCAACTCGTCGCCAATATCGGTATTGCGCCGTATCACATCGGCGAGACGAGTTCGCTGAATCGCCTCGAGTTCTGGACCACCAAACAAGCGCTCATACCAGTATCGATCGCCGTCGCGCAATCGACGAAACTGATCCGCCAGCAACCGCGCAAGGGTACGACCAACCATGGCGCCATCCACGTGGTCCTCGGCCAACAAGCCGACCCAAAGATCGATGTCTTCCACACGCTCATACGCCTCGGCGAGCTCCGCCTGCGTAGTCGCGTCGGACGAGACATCTGAGAACGTGTTGATCGCGCCCAACCCAAGTTGAATGCGAACCGTTGCGTAAGACGGCAATCCGTGGTCACGGCCGCGCTGAATATTCAGCGCCGCCAAGTCCAGCCCACCCGCGCCAGGTGGACCAAAGAGGAAGCTACGCACGTCTTCGACGATCTTGGTGTCGATGCGCTCGCATGCCTGCGCGGCCAAGCCACGCAGTACCTCATCGATCCCGCCCTCGGTAACAAGCCGCTCGGGACGGAAGAACGCATCGCGTAGCGACAGGTGACCGTGAACGCTTTCCTGCCCCTCTGCATCGAGGCGCAACAATGTGGAAGACAACATGCTGTGGCCGAATCGGTACGCCGCGGTTGAAAACGAGTTCGCGATATCTGGACGTACGCTTGCGTCGTACCCGCGGTACGGATCAATTGCGTTAGGGCCAAGCAACAACGGCAAAAACTCACGGTACGTGATCGCCTGCATGAGTGCGACGACGCGGCGACGCGACGCCAAGTACACATCGTCACCACTTAGCTCGGGTCGTTCTTGACGGAGCATACTCGCGATGCGATTGTGCTCTCGAACCCATAGTGTATGCATCGCCGTAAGTCCCAGTTGCTCATTGCAACGCACATCGCCTGCAAGGAACAAGCTCGGATCCGTTCCACCCGCATTCGGGAGACCTTGTAAATTGAACGGCAGCAACTGCCCTTCGCTCATGGCCAGTGCTCCCGTGCCATCAAGTGTGCGCAGTGCTCGCGCGCGTCCTTCATCGGAACCGTACACATTGGAGCCATCGATCCACGCCGTAATGGCATTGGTCTGCTCTCGTGGAACGCTGCCGCGTTCATAGGTGGATCGATGAAAGCCCAGCGTAACTACACCGGTACCGAACGGATCGAACTCCGCGTCGCCTACAGGTACATCAATAGGTGCAGACTCTTCAGGATCTGCCTCCGGCGTCAAATCAATGTCGTGATCGAGGAACTGTCCCCATTGCCAGAGCATGTCGCTCGCGCCGCGCCCATTGTCAACATGTTCGTCATGCTGCTTGCACAGCATGTTGCTGATGTGCCTTGCACTCGCCAGGTGTCCGCCCGCCAGCGTGGATAGACCGTCACCATAGGCACTCGAAAAGGTCCTACGAAGTCGAACGGCCACGCTCCCCCATTGCTCGTTCGTCGTGTTGTTATCGCGCCCATCGATCGAGCGATACGTGCGCTCAAATGCCAACGAGATCGGCTTGTCCAACGTTTGACCGTCTCCGTTGAAGACGTCCAAGGAGAACGTCGATTCGTTTCCAACACCAGGAAGCGAAGGAACACCAACCGAAATCTCGGTTCCTTCAAGTGTCACGTTGGCGGGAACCGGACCCACCGACTGTTGCGTATCCGCGTTCGTGAATGTCACACGGACCGGCTCAACAAATCCCGTTCCGGAAAGAACGAGCTCACCGCCGTCCATCGAGGGCACGGCTGGACTTGTTGACGTTACGGCAAGCGTCGTATTGCCAACGCCCATAGGTGTATTGCTCGCTGACGAACCACCAGCACCGCATCCGGAGAAGGGCGTGATCCAAAGTATGCCAAGCGCAACGATCGCTGTGCGATGAACGGTTGCTAGTAAACGCATGAGATCGACCTCCGTAATTCGCGCGCCACAATCAGCGCGTCTACGGAGTAGGAGTACCTAAGGCGTATTGCGAGAATCTAAAGACAGAACAATTTCATGTGCCAAGATGTTGCGGAGTTCTTAAGCCGCGTAACATTCGGACGATTTCGTCTGCGACAATGTGCGTATTGAACACGGTTGTGCTACGAACGCTCAGTCAGCGGACCCTCAAGCACCACCTCGAGTCCGCCCCACGGCACAGGCCCCATCGTCAACGTCCATCCATGGCGTTCGATCACGTCTCGTGCGATACTCAGTCCCAATCCACTGCCATCGGGTGTACGAGTTCGAGCCTCTGCACCCCGAAAACGCCGCTCGGTGAGCCGCGCGAGTTCGTCATCCGACACACCCGGTCCATCATCGAAGATGCGTAAGCAAAAGTGCTTCGTTCCGATGCGCGCCTCCAACACCACAATCACACGCCCACCGTCTTGATTGTACCGAACCGCGTTGCTGATAATGTTGCTCACCGCCTGCTCAAGCAACGTCACGTCGCCTCGAACGACGACGGGCTCGGGTGGAAGTACGGCATCAATTACGATAGAGCGCGTAAGCCCCAAGGGACGATGTCGTGCAATCGCCCGTTGGGCAAGCTCGACCAAATCCACGTTGTGTTCACTGATCTCAATTTGGTCCGCATCGAGTTTGGCCAACGCACCAAGATTCTGAACAAGGCTTCCCAGATAGTGCGTCTCTTCGATACTTGAACGAATGAGGAGCTCTTCGGTAATCGCGTCGAGCGCAATGTCATTCGCCTCGCGTCTCGCCTGATTGCGCTTGAGCTCCATCAAGTGCCCTTGAAGCACGGTAAGTGGTGTCATCACATCATGGGTTGTGTTCGCCACGAACGCTCGCAGCGTTTCTTCCCGAGCTGACAGTTCGCTCATTTGGGTTCGAACACTTTCTCCCGCCGCGTTGAACGCATGCGCCAGTGCGGCGATTTCGTCTGACCCTTCCGCGCGAATGTCTTTGTCGTATTGCGTCTTTGCGGCAATCTCAACATCCCTTGTGAGTCGCCCGATTCGACGCAAAATCGGCCCCACCGCAAGCAAGAGTGCGCCCAAAAGACCGGCTACAAGTGCAAGCGCTCCCCATAAGGTAGCGCGTGCCGAGAGCCCCGTATCACGTACAAAATGGTCATGCAGCCAAAGCCATCCCAGGATCAATGGAATTGCGACAGCCAGAAAGACCAGGACGAGGCGCACTCGAATGCCCATTCCTAGTTTGGGAATTCCAATCGGTAGCCGACGCCCCAAACGGTAGCGATGCATGATGCATGCTCGCCAAGCTTCTTTCGAAGTCGTGACATGTGTACGTCGAGTGTGCGCTCGGTCCCCTCCCGATTGGGATCAAGTACGTGATCCGCCAACCAGCTTCTGGGAATCGCAGTGCCCGCCCGAGAAGCCAATGCAGCAAGGAGATCGAACTCAATGGGCGTGAGTGATACAAGCTCTCCATCGACTGCTAGTTTTCGTCCCTCTAAGTCCACAATCAATGGACCCATTTCTATTCGTCCTTTGCGCTGCAGCGTGGGTCGACGCAGGCGTGCACGCACGCGGGCGAGCAGTTCATCAGGCCAAAACGGTTTCGTCACAAAGTCGTCGGCGCCGAGTTTCAACGCTCGTACTTTGTCGTGGGTCTCGTTTCTCGCACTGAGCACGAGGACGGGAACGTCGTACGTGCTTCGTAGCTGCTTTAGCACGTCGAGCCCGTGCGCACCCGGCAACATGAGGTCGAGGATCACGAGACTGTATGCATCCTTATCGTGCGCGATGGCCTCAGTTCCGTTCTTGATCCACCGCGTATCAAATCCGTCTCGGCGCAAATGCTCGACGACCTGAGCGCCAAGCCTTTCGTCATCTTCGACCAATAGAATTGTATGCAATGGTTCTCGCAGCGAACTCGTGTAGCGGTTGTGCGTTAGGTGTACCCGATCGCAGGCAACCATTGCAATTCCAACACACGACAAATCGGCCGCGCCTTAAGAGTTTCGAAAGGTCTTACGAGCGAGACCTCACTGCAGGGCAAGACGAAAGGCAGCATACCGTACGCCAAAGCACTAACGCCACTTCGGCGTTCGCGTGAGTACGCGCGCTGGCAGGCGCGACGAGGACGAGCCAAACGTGGGCTTGGGCGAGCCGCCGCGATTGGGGCCCGGCAGCAACGTGTTACGCATGTCGCTGACTTCACTTGCGGTAAACGGCACGGCGTTGGGGGTACTCAAATCGGAATCGGAGAGCCCGCCCGATGGATACATAAGCGTATCGGGTGAAATGTTGTGACCCAGCCCCACGCTATGGGCAATCTCGTGGGCCGTCGTGAGCGCAAGTCCACGCATGAACCATGTCATGAGTTCATCGAGCGTGTCGTGCCGGTTACCGGACGATGGTCGATCATAGAGCATGTCAGCGATAATCGTTTCGTCGGCGGTCGAAACACGAGCACCACCACTGAGCATCATGCCAGACTGCCAGTTTTCAAAGAGATCGGCGATCTCATCTACGAACGTACCCAGTCGGTCGCCGTCGGTTCCACCATCGTGCTCTACGAAGGGATTGCCAGGATCTTCCCACGCACGACCTAACGCTGAATCCCCGGGTGAGGCAAGATCGGCGATTTCCATGATGCTGTATTCGTTGGCGCTGGCCGGACCATACCCGGCCTCCGGCGGTGCCGTATACATCGAAGGATTGGGTTGAAAATAGGGAAATGAAATCGCAAGCCCGTTTGCGCCCTCGGTCCCGTCGCCGTTGCGCAGGTAAATCAAATTGACTTCACGTAGGAGGTATACCCGCGCTGTCATTTCGACAAGCCGCTCAAGCCGTTCGTAGTCCTCGGTAGATCCGGGCGAGGACGGCAACAGGCCCACAAACGAAAGCGCACTCAGAAAATCGGTATCAAAGGTATGCGTGCCGCGCTTCTTCGCGGTGGAGATCCACCATACGTCCGTTGTGCCAAAGCGCGCAATGTGATCGGCGGCGGGGTTCTCGGACACCGAAATCGACACGGTGGCTTCCGCACCGGTGCCATCGTCCACAACGCGAAGTGTGTCCGTAGAACTTGTGGTTGCTCCGGGTACCCAGGTTGCAGTGCCCGCGGCGTTATCTACTGCGGAATAGCTGCCCGCGCTCCCATTGGTAGACACGCTAAACGTGACAGGGCCGGTCTCACCAATTGCTTCCACAAATACCGGAGCGCCGCTCCACGCTTCACCGCCCGTCGTGCCACTGGTGACACGAAGTGCGAAATCTTCGACGTCAAATGTGTAGTTCTTGGATGTACTTGTGGATGCGTCGGTCACTTCAATGGTGACGGAAAAGCTGCCCTCACTTGTGGGCGTACCACTAACGACCCCGGCAGGCGAGAGCGTCACGCCCGCAGGAAACGCGCCGCCGGAGCGCGTCCACGTCACCGCGCCATTGGTATGGATGGCCTGCATCTGCACCGAGCTATAGACCGTGTTGACGACACCATCGGGAAGTGTGGCCGTTTGAATGGTGAGCACCGGTGCAGGCGTCGAATCGTCACCGCCTCCACCCGTTCCACATGCGGAAACGGAGCAGAGGGCGGCAACGGCGAGTACGAAGGATGCGTATCGTTGGCGTAGCGACACGCGGTCTTGAGTTGAC
The DNA here is from genome assembly GCA_965222115.1 of Planctomycetota bacterium. Taxonomy (GTDB): domain Bacteria; phylum Planctomycetota; class PLA2; order PLA2; family JAEUHO01; genus CBDCTJ01. The sequence continues at coordinate 357,904 of CBDCTJ010000007.1, forward strand.
ATGGCGATGCTCCGATATTCCTTGGCTCAGGTAGCCAAATTCTACATCGGTGTGTATTAGACGAGTCTTGGAGAAACGGCAGGACGCTGGACGGGAAGATCTCGTTGAGGATCAAGCCCGTCGAGGACCGATGCCACTGCATCATCCATGCCCTGCCAACTGAAGTAACCGAGTTGCATATGATCCGGCGCGTGATCGGGCGGGACGCCATCGCGCGGCGGTCGATGCCGCCCATCGGTCGTGACGTTGATGTTGATCGCCCCGGGAACCGGGGAACCCGCGTACCAGAGCGGGTAACCGGTACATCGCTTCCAGCAACCGTTTCGTTGGTAGACGTTCACGATGGTCGTGTTGGGCGCATCGGCAAACCGCACGCGTGAACGGAGCGTTCGCACCGGATCCAACACGCCAACGCGCAAGGAGACGGCCTCGGGCGTAAGTGCGGGATGCAGTCGCCAGGGTGCCCGCACGAGCCTCGAAGCAAGTTGCAAGGCGGTCCAACCGCCCCAACTGAAGCCCACGATCCGCACGTCTACGCGTGCCGATGGATCGCGATCCCTCAGCGTGGGTGAAACACTCAGGCCTTCGCGCACTTGCGCCTGAAGTGACTGCCACGCGCGTCCGCGTGCTCGTGAAGCGAACACATACTCCGTTCGGCGATGTACCGCGCGGCGCCATCCGCAGTCGCGCCCATCTTGAAACGCCCCGAGCAGTGCCACCTTCGCTACAACCGGTTGCGGTGACGTCTCGTGCGAGCTCGTTTCGCCTGCATTCATCTTGATGGACAACTGCTCCGACGCGGTCGACGTGTCACTCTAGCCCGTCCTAGGGGTAACGCCCGAACAAACGCCACTACGTAGCAAGGTCGGGATCCTCGTCGGTCACTTCATCGTCGCGATCCCGGATGGCGCGCTCGGCTTGACGTAGCCGATCCACGCGCCCCACGTCGTACCAAAGGTGTTCATCGACACGGAACGCACGAATCGGATGGCGCGCCGCCGCCAATCGCATGTAGGGATCGAGAATAGAGAACACGCCCTGCTCTACGATCAAGTCGAGCATCTTGGGCGAGATGACGTGGATGCCGCCAAAGGACAGTTCCCGCATGGAGCCTTCGGGACGTCGCACAACAAACATAAAGCCCGTTGTGCGATGCCCGCGACCACACAACCCAAAGTCATCGAAGATCAAGTAGCGCGGCGAGTTGCGTGACGCAATAGCCAGTGTGGCCATGGCGTCGTTCTCGATGTGATCATTGACCATGGCCCGGAGAGGAATGGCGGAAATGATATCGACATTGTGAACAAGAATGGGACCACGGGGTTTCAGTCGCTCTGCGGCACACGCAAATCCACCTCCGGTGCCATAGGGCTCCTCGTCTTCCGGCGAGAACACCACCTCAATGCCGTAGCCGTTCTTGGACTCCACATGTTCGCGAATCGCGTCGGCAAAGTGGTGCAGATTGACTGCGACGCGTGTAACGCCCGCATCAATCAGGCGGCGCATGACGCGATCGAGAAGGGGCTCACCGGCAAGCGACACAAGCGCTTTGGGCGTACGGTCCGTCATCGGTCGTAGGCGCGTACCAAACCCAGCCGCTAAGACGATTGCGTCCATCCGCCGTACGGTACCACCGAGTCGATCATGTCGTCACAGCTGATGTTGTTTTGCGTGCGATCCACTCTCATGAAACAAAAATTCTACACTACGTGGGCCATCGCTCGCGCTCGGCGTGTTCCACCGACACCGAAACGTCGAGTGGGGATGAACGCAACAATGCCGCAAGGCGCTCCGCGAAATACACCGATCGATGTTGTCCGCCTGTACAGCCGAAGTGAATCGAGAGATTCCGAAAGCCACGTGCCTGATAGGCCGCAATGTGCCGACGACTCAGATCAAGAACATGTGCAAACCAACCCTCAACATCAGGACGCCCACGAAGAAACGTATGGACATTCTCATCGAGCCCCGTGGACGTGCGCATGGAGGCTTGCCGACCCGGGTTTTCGATCAACCGACAATCAAATGTGTAGCCGCCCCCGTGCCCGCTGGGGTCCCAGGGTGCGCCCACGCGATAACTGAAACTGAGCACGTGCACGTGGAGCTTCTTAGAACCATGGGTACGCGGGGCGTGAGGCCACCGGGTTCGAAGGCGCGCCACGATTTGTGTAAGCTCCGGCGACGCATCGAAAATGGGTGTGTTTTCGTGGAGCCAACCCAGATTGGTCACCGCATGCGGAATGCTCTGCACAAAGTGAGGCTTTCGCTGGTGAATCCCCAGATAGCCGTAGGCCCCCATCGCCTGCAGGATTCGCAACAAGACAAAGTCGTAGAATCGCTTGGACACATCGTCGGCCAGGGCCGGGTCGTGCGCGCGTAGCCGATCGACATAGGCTTCGAGCAGCTGCTCACGAACATCGGGTGGCATCGCGGCCTTGCCGTCAAAGAGCAGTGCCGCAATGTCGTAGTGCAACGGACCGTGTCGCCCCCCTTGGAAGTCGATGGTCCATACGCGATCGTCATGAAGCATGAGGTTTCGCGACTGAAAATCGCGATGCAGAAAAAACGACGCCGGCGCGGCCTCAAGCCGAGCAAGCAAGGCCTGCAGGTCGTCCTCCAGGCGTGCTTCATGAAAGGGAATGTGCGCGAGCTTCAAGAAGCAATACTTGAAGTAATCAACATCCCAGCGCATGGATTGCCGATCAAATGTCGCGCGCGGGTAACAGCGAGACGTGTCGAGAGTCTTTGCGGCACCGAGCTGCATCGCAACCAGTAGATCCAAGGCCTGCTCGTAGTGGGCGAGAATCGACGTGGTGAACGGCGACGACGCGTGGTTCTTTCGCGCGGACTCCAGTGCGCGAAAGAGCGTCGTATCGCCCAGATCCTGCAAGAGGTACGCATGGCCATCGCTCGCCACGCGAAGGACACGCGGCACCGCAACCCCGGCACCACGCAGTGTTTCGGCGATCGACAAAAAGGCCCGGTTCTCATCCAAGTCGTGGCCGTAGGCGCCGATCACCGACGTTCCATCGCGGTGCGTCATGCGCACATAGCGGCGCTGACTCCCGTCACCCGCGAGTGCGGTCAACGCGTCTGGCTCGGCATCAAAGTGCGCGCGAAAGAGCTTCGAAAACGCTTCGACCATCGACATCCTCGGGAACCGGGGGCAGGGACGTGGCAAGTGTAGCCGCCGAGGAAAAACCGCCGTGCTTCTTGGTGGCGAAACCAACAAATGCGACCACGTGGTTGAGTTCACGATACGCTGGCAGGCAGCCGCATTGGACCCGAGGGCAAACCGCATGACGCAACCGCCACCCCCACAGCGTGCGCAACGCAAACAGCGAAGCGCGGGATCTCGACTGACACGATGGTTCGCATGGGTGTTTGGCCCCTCCGTCATCGTGGGCGCCGCGGTCTGGTTCCTCCTGCGCGACCGCGCCGAGGGCAACAAGCCTCTGATCGTGGCGCTCGTCGCCGCCATACTTTTCGCCTTCCTCTGGCAGTGGCTGCGCATGCGGCTCACCAAAACCGGCCGCGGCATGGCCTACGCCATGCGGTCCATGTTTCTAGCGTTGCTCTTCGTGGGTGCGGTAGTGGCAGCGACGTATTTCTTTTGGATTCGGTAGCTCGTCAGGGAGAGGCCGGCTAATTCCTGTGGCCGGAACTACAGCGCTCAAGGAGTCGTTGAGGGACACACTCGTAAGTTAAGCGGAACGTGTGGATCTTATCCGTACGCCGTGTCTCCACAGTATCCCTTATCTCGGTGGCGGCAGGTTATGCGGGCCGTGCGATGAGTCAAAGGTCACGAAGTTGGTGGGAAAATACTCGGCTCCGTATCTTGCGTAATAAGCGACACGTATACGTGCAAGCTGATTGCTGTACCTTTCAAGCAAGCTCGCGCCTCCGCTTCTACGTTGACGGCGCTCGCAAGGGCTCCAGTCCAAAGTCACTAAGTTGGTGGGAAAATACCCGGCTCCGTATCCTGCGGTAAGCGCGATGAGTCGAAGGTTACGAAGTTGGTGGGAAAAAGGGCGGCTGGGTACCCTTTACATTCGTCTAAGTGCTTTCTGAGCGGCTTTGCGGACGACAGGATATGTAGAGTTAACGGACGATTTTTCGATTGGGGCACGGTATCTCACTCCGAAGGCGGGGTAATTTCCGGCTGCCTCCAATATCGCCCGCGCACAACCGACTCCGAACTCGCAATTGATAGCTCGCGTTATGGTCTCGCTGATCCCTTCGGCCTGAATCAGTATCCTCGTCAACTCGCGCCACTGATCCTTTTCTACAGTCTTTGCTTGAATTAGTATTCTCTGAAACTCGGACAGTAGAAATGGGGAGGATTTCGCTAGATTTAGATACCATTTTATAACTTCATCGTCATCCTCGAACAAGACGGTTTTGAGCTCCGCTGACACCGCCGTTAGCATCGCTTCGCTACGCGTAGATCTATACATTAGCATCGCAATAATCACTTTGCCTTTATCAGTCTTTACTTCATGATCGCGAAGCGCTTTTAGTACTTGAGGCGACGGGTTGGATTCAAGTATTCCCGCAGCTTCCATCGAGACTGAATTTGGTCTAATACCTTTACCGTTTCGGGAAGGGCGCTCCCCTTCGTCCAGAAGCAGCACTAGGGATCTCCGAATTCTTGGAGGGACTTCTGGCAAATCCCTGAGCGAGCGTACAGCTCTTCTCCGAACAAATGGGTGCCCGCTACCAATTAGATCAAGAATGACCTTCTCAGACGCATTGGTCCAACCATGCAACTTCACGCTTAGCCTTGCGGCCTTTACTCGCCCAAGTCGAGAATTTGACTTGAGCTCTGTCCTTATCATTCGCCTAAGTGCCGGACTATCGCATGAAGCCGGAGATTCCATCCTCGCAATCGCGCCGAACGCTACGTTTCGAATAGCAACGCAACTCGACTTGATTGCCAGTTTCATCGCATGACACTTCGTACTCGCGTCTACCTCCCACAATATTATTGAGCGTATGACCACATCACGAAATCGGTCACTGACGAAGATAGAATCTGAACCACACGCAATTTCAGCCAGGGGCCTAATCCAACGAGCCCTTTGTTGCGAGAGAATGGAGTATGCTACGCTTCTAACGGAATTTACGCTAGAAAACAGAGCCGAGACTAGCGCAGGTGTAACAACGTCATCCGGATAACTTGACGATATGCGGGAAAGTAGTCTTTCAGCGTTCATGGCTGTCTCATCGGTGCCAATCCGTCCTGTCGAGCCCCATAGCCGTGCATCGACTGTTCGCAGATTGGGATGAGTGATACAGCTATATAGGCGAACTCGATACTCACTGAGGAGTTCGTACTCGAGGCTGCGTGCACCAGAGTCTTTTATCCAACTATTGGGACTGACACTTACGAATTCGGTCAACATCTTCATCAATGCACTTGCAGTAAACCTAGTCGAAGATTCTTCGGGCGCTGAGCGATCGAGGAGTTGAAGGCACACTTCACTTGAGGACCGACTAGAAGTACCTTCCTTAGAAGTTGCGAAAAGAGCGATGCATGAATAGGCGAAACAGAGCGCAGCACCACCTACAATCCAACCAGTCCGGTGGCCCAGCAAAGCTTTCATTTGTTGTCCGCCTTCATCAGTGGACCGCCAGCCCCCGTGTGTGTCAACTTCGAGACGAAGAGGACAAAGGAGAAGAAAATGTGAAATCTATGGTTGGGTTAGGTTGAGACATCGTTATTTCTATCCGCCAATAATAGAAATATGAAGTCACGACTTGATGCGTGTCGAGATTTACAAGATATAACTTGAAAAAGACCTGAAGCGAATACCAATTATGACCCGACAAGTCTTTGATGCCTGTGTACTCCTCAATTTTTGCGAGCAAGATTGTAGGGTCGGCTCTCGCGCTATTTTCGTTTTCTTGACCGACTCCCGGAAAGTCTAGCATCCCTTGCGCGTCCCCTGAAGTCCCCTGATTTCGATACCACGGATCGCCTCTCCCTTGTCCATTGTTGTCCAGTCCCCATTCGCTCATCATGTCACCGGTAACATTGCTCGGTGAGTCTCCGAACATCAGCCACCACATTCGATACTGGACCCACGCATATCTGTGCTTTCCGGAGTGTCGGGCTGAGACACGGATCTTAAAGGTGTTTGGATGATTGCGTACGATAGAACAACCATTACGGCTGTTCTTCGCTACACGAATACCGCCGGGGTTTGTCTTAGTCAAAGGACCAGGTGGATCAGCAAATTCCTCGTCGGAATTCGGATTCGTACCGGGGACATCTCTGTCATCTGGGCCAGTAACCGTAAGACCGCTGGGATCCCGGTGGTTAGTAGGTGCGGAGCGCACATATTGGTAAAGATTGGGCCCTTCTTTCAATCCAAGTGAATCCCGCTGAATGAACCTACCAATTCTAGTGGAAAACGCCCTCGCCCGATACTGCCAAAGCCCCGACTCTTCATCGTACCACCGCCCCGTGTACCCAACATCCTGCCCAAGCGGATCACTCCCTTGAGCCACGCCCCCGCGCGTAATCGTCCACTCGCCATAAGGCGTATACCGATACTCAGCAGCCTCGGTCTCGTCCTCCTCGCTAATGAACATGACCGACTGTGTCCCTCAACGAGTTTCTGTCCGGTTGAGGACCTGAAATAGGGGTTGATAACGGCCTCTCCCATTCGCTGCATAGGTGCGGCAGAAAGGGAGAGCGATGAGCGAGAAACAGAGGTCAGATCGAGGATCGTCAGGCAAGGGGCGCGACGGGGCCCACTGGAATACTCCGATACCGACAGGCCGAGGTAGTCCATCAGTGCTCTTGGGCTCGAGAATCGTTTCACATCGATCACTTCTACGAGAAATGTCATAGCCGTAAGTGTCTTTACGCCGCGGAAACACGTGAGCCGACCTACGGCTTCTCGGTATCGATCACTCTCGGCAACTCGCTCGATCCTGTTTTCAATCTCACTGAACTGCGAGAATTTGATCTGAAGCAGCGCGATGTGGTTGTTCAAGACGAACTGATCGTGGTGTTCAAGCTCTATGCCACGAAGCCACATCCAGAATGCGGCAGTCCAGTTCCTTTTCAATCCATACTTGAGTCCATGCCGATCGAGCAGCTTCAAAATCATCTGTTTGGACCGATGGATCTCCCGTCGAAATTGTTCACGACAACGAACCAGATTGCGGACACTTTCTTCTTCTTCGGTAGGAATGTGAATCGCCGTAAGGAGTCCCGCGCGGAGGTCAAATGCCAACCTTTCTGCATCTCGTCGATCGGTCTTCACTCGATCTCCGGGACGCTTCGGTGCAAGCGATGGCGCAATCACAACACATTGGTGGCCCCACGATTGCATGAGCCGATGCAGCACATATCCGGAACCACTAGCTTCGTAGCAGGAGATAATCGGACCGCGTTTCGCAATCTGAGCAATAGCACGTCGCAATGGCGCGTGCTCATTGGGAACGCGGATGACGCCTTCACACGAACCCGAATCCTCCGGAAGAATCGCAATCACCGCCTCTCTCTTATGAAGGTCGATTCCTAAGAATTGAGTAGTCTGGCTCATGGCTGGGCTCCTGTTGACGGACAAGTTCGATACTTGTTTTCGGGATAGGGTTCGACAATTCTTGCCGAATCAACCCCAGATGCCAAGGAGCTCAGCCTTTACCTCTCCAGCTGCGCTACTAGGGCACGGCCATCTTGTCTACAGGGCGGGCCATTGAGGAGGGGACGCGAACCCAGGGTTTCGCGCCGCTGCGCTTGCGCTACACCCTGGGCTATTGACCCGTGGCCCCTAAGGGGCCGTTGACATAGTTGTGGTGCGCAATTGGCGATAGCGATTGCTTACGTGTCGCAGTGTGACGATGCGTAGCTTCACATCAGACTCGGGAAAACTCTGGCGAAAGAACAGTTCAAGCTGCGTCCTGCCACCACATACGCACGCCTCCTCAAGATTCAGCCACCAACGCTTGCGCCTTCGTTGCTTTGTTCCTTAGCGTGCCCATTCAAACAACGCACCGCTTGCAGCCCATTCCCCATCATCACCATGCGCATTCTGCAGCGCTTGCGCCCCTCAAATGCCGCCATGGAACGCAGCGTCCACATACCGGGCCGCGCTTGATGGTCTTCGTGCCCTTGGTGAGAGCCTCTTCTTCAAGCGGCGCTCCACCACGGAACGCGCACGCTCCCTAGGAACCACCCCGCAACGCCGCATAACGCTTCACAAATTCCGGACCCAGCGCCAGAGGCGCTTCTTCGTTCGCGCCTTCTTGGAGCTCGGGGCGAATGCCGTCCACGAAGAACATTTCCATTTCGCCTTTGCCTTTGACTTCCATACGACCACGCGGGCGACCGGTGAAGAAGGATTCGACTTGTTCCCAGGTAGCGGCACTGATGTTGATTTCGTCGGCGTCGCAGGACGATTCCATACGGCTGGCGGTGTTTACGGTGTCGCCAAAGAGGTCGTAGTTGTACTTGAAGCCTTCGCGGCCCAAGACGCCCGCGGTGACGGGCCCCGTGTGCATGCCAATACGTGTGGACCAACATAGTTCGCCACGCGCGGAACGCTCTTTGCGACGAGCGCGCATGAACTCACGAATGCGCAGGGCACCGAGTACGGCGTCCACAGCGTGGGTTCGTGTTTGCTGCGGAACGCCACCGCACGCCATATAGGCATCTCCAATGGTGTGAATCTTACGCAACTTGGGCGCGCCGCGCTCTTCATCGGGCAGCCACGAGTTCATCGACTCCAAGATGCGATCAAACTCGGAGAAACACGTGTCGAGTTCGAGCACAAGATCACCCGGGCGATCGGCCATACTGTCGGCCGACTTGGTGAACCCCATGAAATCGGTAAACATCACCGTGGCGGACGGAAAGTGAATCGGATCCGGTGAGCCGCCGTCAATGACTTGCTCGGCCACCTCTTGCGGAAAGATACTGTAAAGCACTTCTTGATAACGCCGCGTGACATGGGCTTTACGTACCGACGCGTTTACTCGCGCAATAAGCGAGGCCTCTTCCACGGGCTTTTGTAGATAGTCTTCCGCTTCGTGTTCGATGGCGCGCACAACAAAGTCCATACCCTGATGACTGCTGGCCATGACCACCGGGATGTGGCGTATGAAGCGATACGCCTTGTCGCGCTTGATGGTTGCCAATATCTCGAAACCTTCGTTGTCGGTCACCATCGACACGTCGAGAATGATGAGGTCGATGCGACTCCAGTCGCGTTGTTCGCACATATCGGCAAGAATCGCCAACGCTTCTTGGCCGCCCGGCGCCGCAATCACGTTGTACCCGTGGCTCTCAAGCAGTTCACCCAGCAGCTCGCGGTCCAGTTCCGAGTCGTCGACGACCAAGACCGTGGATTTCTTCTCGGCCGCACTCATGAGGCCCCCTCACGTGACTCAGCATCTTGCGCCGCGAAACGCGCTTCAATCTTTTCAATCAATCGGTCGCCATCCACGGGTTTGATTTCATAGTCGTCGCATCCGCTTTCAAAAGCCGCGGTGCGGTCAACATCGCGCGCACCGGTCGTCAAGATGATGATGGGAATGTTGCTTGTGGCGGGGCTCGTCTTGAGTATGCGCGTGGCTTCATTGCCATCCATGATGGGCATGCGCACATCCATGAGAATCAAGTCGGGCGGATCTTCGGTGGCCATCGTGACGGCTTCTTGCCCATTGACCGCCTGCGTCACGTCGTAGTCAAAGAGTTCCAGGTACTCCGACATCAACGAACGCTGGTCGGGATCGTCATCGGCCACGAGAATGCGGCGAGGCGTATCGTCACTCACGCGCCGGCCTCCTCATGCCGCCGATAGTAACCACCGAGCGCCACGCGCACGGCGTCCATGAGATCGGCAGCCTCGGCAAGCTCCTTTTTCAAGACACGGGTAACGCGACGCTGCAAGCGCTCGATGTCGGCTTCAACCAAGTCCAATCCTGTCACGACAAGCACCGGAATCTCACGCCACGAAGGATTCTCACCAAACGCGTCCAGGAATTCGTAGCCGTTCATTTCGGGCATTTCAATATCAAGAATAATGAGCGCGGCGGGGCTTTCATGCAACCGCGCCAAAGCATCCTTTCCGTTGACCGCTTCGCGCACGCGGTACCCGGCAGTTTCTACAGCCTCGCGGAAGGACGCTCGGATGGACGCGTCGTCGTCTACGATCAAAATGTCGTGGACCGCGGCTTCGGCGCAGTGCTTTCGGACCGCGGCAATCAGCGCTTCGGTATCAAATGGCTTGGTGATGTAGTCGATGGCGCCGAGCTCATACCCCCGACGTCGATCCTCAATGATGGACAAGAGAATGGTGGGAATGCCAGCCAAGTCGGGACGCTGCTTGATCTGACGTAGGAACTCCCAGCCATCCATGCCGCGCATCACAATGTCGAGCGTGATCACGTGCGGGCGAATCTTCTCGGCAAGACGCAACCCCTCTTCACCCGTTTCAGCAGTCTCAACGTGAATGCCTTCTTGTTCCAACGACTCGCGAATGAGTGCGCGTAGACGAGGATCGTCATCCACCACCAGCACGGTGTAGCTACCGGCTGATTCGGAAGGGTTCGCGTCGGTGGATGCAATCACGGGCACCGCAACGTCGGTCGAAGGCGCGGTTGCCTGTTCGGTAGCGGTTGGCAAACGAACCACGAAGGCGGAGCCTTCCCCGACTTCGCTTTCTGCGTGGATGCTGCCGTTCATGGCAATGCAGAGGCGCTGCGTAATTGCCAGCCCCAACCCCGCGCCGCCAAACTTCTTACGATTCTCGCGGTCTTCCTTGGTTTGACCGTAGGCCTGGAACAGACCAGCGAGCTGATCGCCTGTCATACCCTTGCCCGAGTCTTCCACACGGAACTCAATCTCGCCATCCGAAGCCGAACGATCCACAACGCGCACGCGAATCTCGCCGTTCTCGGTGAACTTCTCGGCATTGGTCAGGAGGTTGACCAATACGCGTACAAGATGATCCTTTACGGCAAATACGGGTGCTGCCGTATCGGGTAACGCCACGCTTAACGTGTTGCCCTGCGCGGTCGTCAAGTCTTCACTCATCGCCGCAGCGCGCACCGCTTCGTGCACCACCTTGAGCGTGTCGAGCGGCACGAAGTTGCGATCCAACTTGCCCGCTTCAATGCGCGACAAGTCCAAAATCGCCGTAAGCAACCGGCCCTGATGATCGACAGCACCGCGTATCATCTCGCATTTGTCGATGACCTGTTCAGGGGTATAGGTCTTGGCTTTTTTGATGAGCAGGGAGGCGGCCATTTTCATGGGCACGAGCGGCGCGCGAAGATCGTGCCCCATCTCCGCCACGTAATCTTTCATGGCACGGTTCGCGGTTACTGCGCGCTCATGGGCCTCACGCGCCTGGGCGGCCGAGCGCAACAGCTCTTCTTCCGTTGCCTTTTGCCTCGAAATGTCTCGCACCACGCCTGCATAAATGCGCCCTTCGGGAAGCACGACTTGACGAATGCCCAGCATGACCGGAAACACTTTGCCGCGTGCCGTCTTACCGCGAAGCTCCACGGCCTTACCCGACTTGGCGGCCTCTTCGACAAATTGCGGCAACTCGTTTTCAAGTTCCGGCAGCGCACCCTCAAAGATGAAGTCACCTACATAGCGTCCAGACGCTTCACCGCTACTTAGGCCAAACATGCGTTCGGCGGCCAGGTTGATGGACTCCACCCGGCCGTCGGGAAGAATGGTGATGACACCATCAAACACCGCATTTCGAATCGTACGTCCGCGCGCCACGAGCGCTTGTTGCGACGTTTGAATGCGCGACATCATTTGGTCGAGCGACTGTGCAAGCTTTCCGATCTCGGCGCCGGCGCCCACGGGCAATGCTTGACGTGTACCGTCTTCACTAAACGTAGCCGTGGCTTCCGTCATCTGCTCCACGGGTCGAATCAATTTACGCGACAACCAATAGAGCAACCCTGCGATAAGCGCCGACAAGAGACCCAACCCGAATGCCGTAACGAGCAACCGCCGACCCAAATCGGCCAATGGCTTGGCCTCGGCACCGGCCAAGCCAACCCCCATAAATCGCGCTGCGGTGCTCTCGCGTGAGTCGTGCATGGGCACGGCTTGCATGTACACCTGCTTGTCCGACTCGGGAATCCGCAACACCAGCGGCCCCGCCAGGCGTCGCGTCGGATCTTTGAAGTAGTGACCAATGGCCTTGCGCTGTGGATCTTCCCAGGGCCGATCATTGAGCAACGTCAAATGGGCGTGCTCACCTTCTGCGCGTTCGAAACCGAACTCTCGGCTGGCATCGGGATGGGCCAGGAAGTACCCGCGATCGTCCACAATGTAGAGTTCGTGCCCCGCGCGCTTGGCCTCCTCACGAATGCGAGCCCGCATGGGTTCGAACAAAACATTGATAATGACAATGCCAAACAGGGCGCCGTAGGCGTTGTATACACGACCGGCTGCACGAATTACGGGCGGGCCCCGCTTGTTGTTGTCGACGTTGAGTTCAATGCGAGAGAGGTAGTACTCCTCGCCGTAGGGCTCCAAGGAATCGAAATCGACGATTTCGCGGAAGTACTCTCGATCGCCTTTTTGCGGCAACTCTGAATGGACAATACGGGGGGGACCCATCGTGCCGTCTTCGAGCGTCGGTCGCTCAACGCGAACAAGTTCTTGACCGCCCTCGGTAGAGAGAATGTAGCGGATCTGCAAATAGTCCTTGCGCGACGTGAGCAGTTGAAAAAACTCGCTCTGAATGTCTTGCAACTCGTCTTGGTAGGCGGGCGCGCCGGTTGTCTTTTCATCGCGCCGCGCGTAGAGCTCGCACAGTCCATTGACGGCACTGCTATTGGCCAAGACTTCGACGTCACCCCGCAACACGCCCATTTCGAACTGAAGACGGTCGCGCACCGCGGTGCATTCACGACCGAGCACCGTGTCGGCGCGGGCGCGAAGCTTCTTTACGCTTCCGCGAAGGACAAACAACGCCGTGAGCACGAGTCCAGCAAGCACCAGCACGGCAAGCGTACCCAGGCGTGCAATTGTACCAATGCGCATACGTTCGTAAGTCCGTCCGGCCTTGTGGCGAAGCGGTTAGCGAGACCCGGTGCCGTTTGCGGCGGGCTCCTTCTTTGCGTTTTTGCCGGTGTAGGCCGCATGGAAATCGCGTATGGCCGTGTCCAACGTCTTGGCTTGCGTTGCGTCCACTGTTTGCTTGCACTTCATGGCCGCAACCAATACGCGGTGTGCCTTTGTGAGCTTGTCCACATACTGCGCTTGCGCATTGGCATCACCCGAAGCGGGCGCCTTAATGCGTTGCGTCATGAAGTAGCGCGCAATCGTGTCTTGAATGTCTTGCGCGTGCTTTTCTTTGGTCGTGATCCAACGCACGGTTTGATTCTTCGCCTGCGGCTCGGGCTTGCCACACATTTGGATGATTTTGTTCATCGCCTTCGTGATCGTGGCAGTGTCTTCGATCATGCGCTCAAATCGCAGTTGGTCGCCGTAGATGCCGCAAGGCACTTCGCAATGCGCACCGGCACGGGTGCCAATCATGGGCAAGGCGAGCCCCACCACAAACAAGACCATAACGACACGACGCATAGAAAGACCTCCGAACGGCACTCTGCCGCCCCTGATTATGCCTGAACGGGGCGCGACTACGAACACCGTCCTGACGACGTTTATGTTCACCCGAGACGACGCGATTTGGGACGAGTTTGTGCGCGGGGCAACGCGTTTGGATGCCGCGCCTAACAGTACCCATGCGAATCTTCATTATTGCCCTCTCCGCCTTGTGGGCTCCCCCAAACAGCGCCGATTTCGTGCTTGTGGGCCTCGCGGGACACCACACGTCACGTCCAAACCACTAGGAGTTCGCATGCGCACGGCACGCACCGTCTCAAGCACCCTGGCTACGATCCTCTTGATTCTCGCCCTTGGCGCAATCCCGGGCTGTGGCCGCGAGTCGTATTTCTCCAATGCGCCGGGCTATGGCCGCTTTAGCCCTCCACCGATATTGCTTGCCAATGGCTTGGCGACGGACTTTCCCGACCTGCTCGCGCAGCTTGGCGGCACACCCGGCACGGTGGAACTCACCTTCACCGCGCCGGACTACATCGACGCCACAGCGCAGTACGAAGTTTATGTGGATGTTCCGCACCTCAACCCGGACATGACGTCGCGCAACTACACGGGCAATCGCACGCCCGTCGCGCTGCTTGACGCAGTCGCTGCTGCCGGCACTGCCGAGTTGCTGACAATCGACACCTTCACGTTTGAACCGGGTCAGACGTATCAGTTTGCGGTGCGCGCCGTTCGTGGCACCGAGATGGGCGCGTTTTCTCACTCGTTGGGCTTGCGTGTTCCGGATGCCGCGCCGCCCGCGCCGCCTGCAGGGGCTATTCTGGTGTCGGCGCCGGGACTCTTGGACCAAGACGGTGCGACGTATGTGTTGACCGGCGACATTGTGGCCGACGGCACGGCCTTCACGATTACGGGACGCGACATTACGCTTGACCTTGCGGGCTTTGACATCACGTATGGCGGTCTCGGCGATGACAACACGCCAGGCATCTATTCGGAGTTTCTATACGACACCGGATCTACGCGCATTACAAACGGCACGATTACTCAGTCCGCGAGCGCAGGGGGCAACGGCGCCGGCATTGAGTTCCGCGGCGGCCACGACCTCGAGTTTGACCACCTCACAATCACGACCCAAGGTGACGACGCCCATGGCATCATTGCGTGGGACTCGCCAACGGGGAATGTGCGCGTCCATCACTGTGACATAGCTGTAAACACAACGGTCGTGTCCAATCGAAGCTACCCAGGCGTGGCCGGCATTTGGTTGGGCGGTGTTGAGCAGTCGTGCGAAGTGGATCACAACCGCATCACAAAGTCGCCACAATGGGGTATCAAGGTGCAGGGGCAGACCACCAACGGTTACTTTTGGATTCACCACAACCTCGTCGAGGGCACCGAAACGGTGGTGGCCAATGGCTACATGATTGGCGTGCATAAGCCCATGGCCGACGTTTTCGAAAACACGCTTCGCGGCGCATCACGCGGCATTCACGTAGACGGCCAAGACAATTTCGGCAACGACGCGTTGGTACACGACAACCACGTGGAGGCGCAGGATCAACTCAATCCCGAATTCCCGACCTACCACTGGACGCACGGGATCAAGCTTGAGACGGCCCGTCGTGCAAACGTGTACAACAACCACGTGCGCGCTATGGCCGATGTGGATCACGCTGAGGCCATCGCGCTCGACATCTCTACACCTGAAGCGTTGGATGCACGAGTCATGCACAACGTGTTTACGTCGGTATCCGATACGGACGTCTACTTGGCCAAGGGGCTCAGCTGGTCGGGCGGCCCCTCCGGCACCAATCCAGACGTTGTGTTGATCCAAAACGTCTTTACGGCTACCGACCGCCTCGTTCATCACGACTGGGATGCACAACAAGGGCCTGCGCTGCAGGAGAACTATTGGATGCGCGACTTGAGTAAGGGGGCGGGCAGTCCATTTCTCTTCGAACACTTCGCCATCAGTGACATGTTGCCAAGCTTTGGCACCATCTTGTCCAACTCGCTGACGTCCGAAGACATCAACAACACCGACAACTGGGCGGGCGCATCTCCGTACCAATCGGATCGTCGCGCGGTATTGCGCATACGCGTGCTCGATGGCACGGGCGCGGCCCTGGAGGGCGCCACCGTGGCGATCGAGAACGCTGCATCCACGCCGGTTGCATCCGGCGCCACCAACGACGAAGGATTCTTTGATGCCGACATCCGTTTCGCAACCGCAACCTTTGGCCCAACGATTTCAAACGACGGCCCCTTTGTCGTCATGGTTACGCATCCCACGGAAGGCTCACACAACGCCACGGCAACCGTTACAGGCCCCTCGGCCTTGGTCGTGACCCTTGGCGCTACGCCGAGCGACACAACCGACGGCACGCCACCATCCCCACCCGCTTCGGTTACGCCGCAAGCGCTCAGTTCACGGCGCATCGTTGTGCGCTGGCCAGCCGCCGACGATGGCATGGACGGATCGGGCGTCGTTCACTACGTGGTGTACGCCGATGGCACACCGGTGGGTGTTACGCGCGATCGGGAACTGGTGCTCGGCGGATTGGAACCGGCGACGAGCTACAACATCCATGTGGTGGCGCGTGACGCGGCGGGCAATGAGAGTGCCACGACGCCCATCGCGGCAGTCTCGACGGGCGCTGAAGACGCCGGACCGTAAAGAGCAAAAGCGCTAACCCGGACTGCTTAACCGCCGAACAACTTGAAGAAGCTCGTTCACCACGTGCGTAAGCGCGGCGCGCGAGCGTTCATCGACCAACGCACCCTCGTCATCGAAGGCCTTGTGGGCGCCACCCAACGCGTACTGCGCAGGCAGGACGATAGCGCCCACACCGGATAACACATCGCGTAGATGCGCGAGACCCCGCAGCCCCCCGAGCCCGCCCGGGGATGCACTCACGATGGAGACAACTTTTCCAGCAAACGCCGCAATCTGTCGCGGTGGATCCCCCTCCTCGGCACGGGACACCCAATCGATGGTGTTCTTGAGTAACGCGGTGAGCGACCCGTTGTATTCGGGCGAAGCAATCAACAAGCCGTCGGCCGCCTTCATCGCGGATTTAAGTGCGCTCGCTGCAGGGGGTATGCCTTCGCGCGCCTCCAGGTCTTGATGAAAGATGGGCAACCCAAGTTCGCCCAACTCCACAACGTCAACCTGCGCGCCTTCGCGCTCTATGAGTCCTTTCGCGACAGCAAGCAACCTGCGATTAAATGATCCTTCACGGGCACTACCCGCGAACATAAGGATGGTGGGCGGATTCTCTGGCATGGTGCCTCCTATCGTGTCATCGTGCCGGAGCGCATGACGCCGCGCAACTACTGCGACACCCAAACAACCTCATCTAGAGTGCGCCTATGGAACACGGTTGGCGCGATCAGGGATTTGAGACTGCCGTTTCGCACGAGGCAATTGCAACGGCATGCAGCCAAGTGATTCCGGACGCCACGCTTGTCGAGGCCAAACGCCTTCGCGGTGGTCTGGTGAACGTCAATACGCGCGTAACGCTTGAGACCGGAGGCGAATCCACGAACTACGTCTTGCGGGGCTTCGTGCGGGATGGGCAAGCCGCCGCGAAAGAAGCAACGCTACTTGCTCGTATGGCAACTCACATTCCCGTCGCCAACGTCCACGGCCACACAACGCTTGACGTCGGGACCGCAAGAGGCCATCGGGCGGTCCCGGCCCTGTTGCTTTCGTTTGTCAAGGGCAAGCGCTTGGCTGACCTGATATCTATGTTCGCACCCAAGGTACAAGCTAGAGCAGGACGCCAACTGGGCACCATCGCCGCATCCATTCACGCGCATACCAACTCTGAAATGGGTATGTTGGATGCCGAGGGAAACGTGACGCATCCGATGCCGGGCGTGGTCAATGCGTGGCAACACGAATTCGATGCGCGCATCAGTGATCCGCAATGCAGCGAGCGATTGACCGAACCCCTTGCGAGGGCGCTACGCGTGACCATGGCGGATGAGGTGCCGCGGCTGCGCGAGATTGATGGTTCCTACTCGCTACTGCATGCCGACTTCAAACCGACCAATGTGTTGGTAAATGACGATGGGCATGTGCAAGCACTACTCGACTGGGAGTTCGCATGGTCGGGTCCGCCGTTGTTCGATATCGGTCAAATGCTCCGCTACGAAACACCGGAAACCTTTCAAGACGCGCTTATCACTTCATACGTGACGGGCGGCGGTCAGTTATCGCCGAACTGGCGCCGGTATTCGCAGACGCTGGACGCGCTGAACCTCATTCAGTTCCTCACGCGACCCAGTCTTTCGACCCAACAAGTGCGCGACATTAGGGCACTACTTACGGCATTTGTGCATTCGCGTGCGTAAGCGTCAGGCTGAGTAGCTTTGCACCGGTCTACAATGAACGACCATCCGTAGGGAGTACCCATGACGAAACCACAACGCGGCGTCGTTGCCCGTCTTGAAGAACGGGAATCTCAGAATTCACGTGTCGCGTTGTCGCGCCGGTCCCTGGGCCGTCGCGTGGCGCTTGCATCTGCGGCTGCGTGGGTCACTTCGTTGTGGCACACGCCCGGCGCATTCGCCGAGGCCCTGGTTGAGACACCGCACCAAACCGAAGGACCCTTCTTCCCCGACCGGCTTCCGCGCGACACGGACAACGATCTACTTCGCATCAATGACGCCATTCGACCCAGTGTCGGCGTCATTACGCACATGGACGGTACCGTTCGAAGTGCCGCAGGCACGCCACTTCGAAACGCCACGGTCGAGATTTGGCAAACGGATAACAACGGCGCTTATCTGCACACTCGTTCAGACAACGCCGCAAAGCGTGATCCTCACTTTCAAGGCTATGGCCGTTTCCTCACGGGCATGGACGGGCGCTACTCGTTTCGCACGATTCGTCCCACGCCGTATCCGGGACGCGTACCGCATATTCACGTGGCGGTCACCTATAAAAACCGCCGTGTCCTCACAACGCAATGCTATATCGCGGGCTACAAGGGCAACGCGCGCGATGGGATATTGCAGTCGATTCGCGACCCCAAGGCACGCGCGTCGGTCATCGTTCCGTTTTCGCCGGTCAAGGGGTCGCGGCTGGGCGAACTGCACGCGCGCTTCGACATGGTGGTAGGCGTGACGCCCACCGAAGGTCCTACGAAGAAATAACGACTCACGCCGCACGCCTTGGGTGGCACCGCGACGACTGCGACACGTCTATTGACAAAAAAGAAACCGGCCGGGAACACCCGGCCGGTTGACGGTCGCCCGTGCATGTCACGGACGAAAACTGTTATTAGCGGACTACCAACGGTTGTTGCGATAACCGCCGCCACCGCCACCGCCGCGATACCCACCGCCACCGCCACGCGATTCGCGGGGCTTGGCAACGTTGACGCGAAGGTTACGACCATCGAGGTCCTGGCCATCCATTCCCTGAATGGCTCGCTGAGCCTCGTCGGCGCTGCCCATTTCGACAAAGGCAAAGCCTCGCGGGCGCCCCGTCTCACGATCGGTGATCACATTGACACTGGTCACGGTGCCAAAGCTAGAGAACGCTTCGGTGATATCGTCCTCGGTGCTGTTGAAAGAAAGGTTGCCCACATAGAGCTTGTTTTGAGACATAGAAACGTGAATCCTTGAACCTGCTCCGCGCGTGGTTGTTCACCGCCACACAGAGACTCTTACGTAAATGACAAAGCCGCCAAAGCAACCGAGCTGAAGAATGCGGACCTGTTCCGCTGCAACATGCCGATGACCGAAAGGAGAGCTGTCGTCAAAAATCCTATCGCAGCCCGGTGGCGCGGGGCGACCAATTCAGTCCTGGTTTGTCGTTCCGCGCCTAGCAAACGCGCTAACTTACGAGTCGCAGGCCAGTTACCTCGCTCCAGGTGGTTGATGAAGAGCGCTGATTCTCCCATTTCGAGGTCGCGAGGCGCGCGTTTTCGTTGAATTGGGTAGGCTTCCTGTGCATACGCGGAGAATCCCGGCATGACATCCAACGACGCCGACCCGAGCCCGGGTGACCCGCTCATCGGCGAAACGGTTGGCGGGGCAGTCGTGCGGCGCCGCCTGGGTGCGGGTGGCATGGGGCTTGTGTACGAGGCCTGGCAGGAGCCGCCCGGCCGTTGCGTGGCCCTCAAACTCATGCGCGACGCACTGAGTGATGACGAGGCGCGCGTTCGTTTTCGGCACGAGGCGCGTGTACTCGCATCCATTAAACATCCGTCGGTCGCGCAAATCTATAGCGCCGGGACGCATACAAGTGCAACGGAGATTCCCTACTTTTTGATGGAGTACATCGACGATGCGCTGCCCATCACGGATTATGTTGCGGCGCACGCACTGACGCCTCGCGATATTCTTCGGTTGGGCGCACGCATTTGTCATGCCGTACAAGCGGGGCATACACGCGGCATTATCCATCGCGACTTGAAACCGGGCAATATTTTGGTGGATGCACACGGCAATCCGAAAGTGATCGACTTTGGGATCGCGCGCACCACGGAAGACGATAGAGTTGACACCCCCAAGACGAAAACGGGCCAACTCGTGGGCACCTTGACGTACATGAGTCCCGAGCAATTTGAAGGTGGTTCGTTTGGCTTGGATGTGCGCAGCGATGTTTACGCATTGGGCGTGATTCTCTACCAACTGCTCACCGGCTCGCTGCCGTATGGAGATAGCGAACTCGGTATGTTGGAGATGGTTGGAGCCATTCAACACAAGACACCGCCGCCGGCCTCCAAGCTGCGTCCCAAACTCGAACATGATGTGGACGTCATTCTGCAAACCGCGCTCGCCAAAGAACGCCAAGCGCGCTACGCAAGTGCGGAGGCGTTGGCCACCGACATCGAGCGCTATCTGGCTCGCCAACCCATATTGGCGCGGGCACCGAGTACGCTATATCAACTGCGACTCTTTGCGAAACGCCACAAAGCTACATTCGCGGCGCTGGTGGCAGGCGGGGCGGCCATTGTGGGTGCACTGATCGCCATTAGCTTCTTTGCCGCAAGTGAATCCAAGGCTCGTGCCCGCGCAGAAGTCGAAGCCCAACGCGCCACAAAGCTACTCCACGCAAGCACCAATTTCATTCCGGACGTTGCCAACCACGTTAACTACAAGCTAGGGGCGATTGCGGGAACGCTACGTGTACGTCGGCTCATGGCGGAACGACTACAACAACTCACGGAGGAACTCTCCTCGGTGGAAGGGCACGACAACGACCCGCACGTGGCACATGCCCTAGGAACCGTAGACGTCGTTGTGGGTCATGTGCTGGGTGGCGTAGGCGGTGCGAACTTGGGATCACGCGTGGATGCCGTAGCGCACCTGGAGCAGGCGGCCAGTCATTTTGAGCGCGCCCTTCGCGCCGACCCCGACAATGCAACATTTCTTGGCTCTCTGGTCTCTACACGCCTCGATCTCGTTCGACACATCGTGAACGCCGGCGACCGCGCACGGGGGCGGTCCATTTTGGAGGGCACCGCGCCGTTACTTGATCGCTGGAAGCAAAGCACGCCGGAGGACACCATGGCGAACGTAAGCGCGATCGACTTTACGCGGGCGGATGCGCGTCTGGATTGGTTGGACGACAATCGCGAACTCGCGCTTCAAAAGTACGAGCGTGCCGCGCGTGAGCTCCGCGATGTACCCACTGGGAATCTGCCCGCCTCTCACCAACAAACGTTGAGACTCAGCACAGACCTACGGCTGGCCGAGGTCTACGAGGCCATGGGTCGCCGTGAGGATGCCGCGCGCCACTTTGCGCTGCTACGGGCGCAAGCCAAAACGATCGATCCCCAATCCTCCAATCGTGGAGCACTGGAACTCTTGTGGAACATTGAGCATGTACTCGGCGGGCGTGCCATCAACGAAGGCGACCTCGAAGAGGCCAAGCTGCACTTGGAACGAGCCATCGCCTACGCACGACGTATGCAGAAGCGAAACGAAGGTGACGTTACGGGTCATGGATACGAGTATGACTCGCGCGGTCTCCTCGCCTCGGTCCATGAAAAGCTTGGTGAGAACAAACAGGCCATTGAGCACCTGCGCGCCGGACTCACCGTCGCTCGGCGAAATTTGAAGAGCGACCCCTCCAACGACGACCTGAAGTGGAACTTGCGGGTTGTATTAACGCGCCTTGGATCAAATCTTGCCATGCAGAATGAGTTCGACGAGGCGCGCACGTTCCTTGATGAGGCCAACACCATCCAAGCAGACCGCCTCAAGCGCTGGCCCACGCAAATCGTCGAAGTGACGAGCATGGCGGAGATTGAAAACTCGCTTTCCGTCTTGCTCACTGCCGAAGCTGTAACCATGACGGATTCTACAGCGGCCGCAAAACAGGTGGAGCGCGCCATCGACACGATGCAGCGTGCGGTGAATCGCCTTAAGCAGCTTGATGCCGAAGGCAAACTGCCTCCGCTCGATCAACGCAATGTGACATCCTGGACGAAGTTCATCGACTACTTGAAGGAGCTAAAGGGGAAGCTAACGGCTGCGAAGTAGGCGTATACGCCGCGAGTCTACGACCCTCCCTATCGAAGATGGGCGTATGATCCCGCGCATGTGGGCGCGTGTTCTCGATCTCCGACCCGGTGAAGGCCGGCGCTTGCTGTTGCTCGGCGGGCATTTCTTTTTGCTACTGTCAGGGCTCACGATGCTTGCTACGGCGGCGCAGTCCATCTTCTTGAGTCTTCATCCCGGCGAACGCTCTCCTCTTACCTACATCGTTGGAGCGATCACCACTGTGGTCGCCGCATTGGCCTACGGCAACGCGGTCAACACGATGCGTCCGCGACGCGCTTCGCTCGTAGCCACCGCGGTGATCGTGGCAGCCATCGCGTTGCTGGGCACATGGATCGAGATTTGGCCCACGGCGGGGTCATTCATGGTGTATGGCCTCGCACCGGGCTTCGGTGTGATTGTGGGGATGGAGAGCGCGGGGCTCGTAACGCGGGTACTTGATGGCCGCGAAGCGCGCAGGCTCTACCCAGCGATCTCTGGCATGGGTGGCATCGGTGCCACCATCGGATCGCTGCTGGTGGCATTGTTGTCACCCATGCTTGGAGCCAAGCCCGTATTCTGGCTGTCGAGCGTGTTCTTCTTATTGGCGCTTCCGGTTGCGTTTCAAGCGCGCGGTCCGAAACGTACACGTGGTCGCAAGCAAGCCCCGGTGTCGTGGCGCGCTCTCTTCGAGCATCGCTTCAGCGTCACGCTGATGGTGCTTGTATCGCTATCCGGTGTTCTATCTACGTGCGCAAAATTTGTCCTCGATGCCTCCCTCAAAGCCACGCTCCCCACAGAGGAAATCGCTCCGTATCTGGGGAAGCTATATAGCGCACTCAACGCGGTGTCCATTCTGTTTGGTTTTCTCATTACGCGTCGGATTGTGGGCAAACTTGGGGTGGGTTGGGGGCTCCTGATCTACCCATTGCTCTTGGGTGTGCTCGGTGTGGGCGGGCTCCTGCTGCCTGGACTTGCGTTCGCGTCGGCCACGCTCTTTTCGGAACGACTCTTCCGCCAAAATCTGCAACGCCCCTTGATCAATATCGCCACCATGCCCATGCCGTCGGGACTCGCGGCTCGCGCCAACGTTGCCATTCGGGGGGCGATTGAGAATCCCGCGGTGGTCCTGACTTCGCTCGCACTGCTGGGGCTCTCACGCGTCTTGCCGTGGAGTGCGGTGTTTGGCATCGTAGCGGCGGCGGGTGCCTTGGGCGGTCTCGCGGCGTGGCGTGCCAAGCGACTCTATGTTGGCGAACTAACGGCGGCGCTGCGTACACGACGACTGCGCACGCGCGACCACGATGCACTGCCTCCACTCGACGCCAAGGCGCGCGCTCTGCTCCACGAACAACTCGCAAGTGCGTCGCCCGAACGCGTCGCACTCGCGATCGAACTCCTGCGCGGGCATACAAACGCCGAGACGTTGACCATCATGCGCGCGCAGTGGGGCGCGTGGCCGGAATGGGTTCGAACGGCCGCATTCGATACGTTGGCGTCCAGTCGCACACCGGGTGTGGGTGACCTTGTCGGGTCGGTGGTGCCCGGCAACTCGATGCAGGCGAGTATTGCGCAGCTCAACTGCCCGCAGTGGAACCCGCCGGTTGAACTACTAAACGCCCAACTCAATCAAGCACCATCGCTTGCCGCCGCGGCTGCAACGCGACTACTTGACCACCCGCACGAAGCGGAACGCGTACAAGCGCTTGTCGATGGGTGGTTGCATTCGAAACGCCCGACGCTGGTGTCGGCGGCCATTGACGTAATGAGCGCCCGAGGTGGCGAAGGCGATCTCGCGCGCATTGTCGAACACAAAGACCAAGCTATTGATGCCGCGCTGCGAGCAGCAACGAAGCGGCCTATGCCCGAACTTGCCGACGATGCTGTGGCGCATCTTGCCCACGATGAACTTGGTGCCATCGCGAACCACGCGCTGGAGCGTCTCGGCGAACGTGCGACAACGGCATTGACAAAGGCCCGTGCGGGTGCGGAGCGTGAAGCCGCGTATCGCTTGCTGCTGTCGTTCGAACGCGGAGATGCACACGCGCATGTACACGCGGCACTGTCGAGTAGCGATTCAAGTCTGCGAAGCGACGCGATGCATGCCTTGATCGGTACCGGGCGTCACGACAACGGAGCAATGCTCGCTGCCATTGACCGCGCGCTCGAGCACACGTATGCGGATTGCGAGTCCATTCGCCCCGTCACGGACGAAAGCAATACCCAAGCAGCTATCGATCGAGCGGTGGCACTTGACGACGCGCTGTCGAAGACCTTTCTCTTGTTGTCATTGCGATACCCCGGCGTGCCGCTGCGGCGTATGTACTTGTCACTTTCAAGTGGCGATGATGCCGAACGCAGTTTCGCCGTCGAAGCGCTTGACGAGGCGCTGCGCTCTCCGTGGCGAGAGCGCATCATGCCACTGCTGGAGGCGCTCCATGTGGATGCGACGCCCATCGCAACGCGGCGAGCCACAAGAGACGTCGAGACGGCACACGATGCCATTGCTTCGTGTGCATTGTTTCGGGGACTTGCGAGCCGTGACATCCAAGCGATCGCCGCATTCGCCAACGAGTCGTGCGCCGACGAACAGGGCGCTGCATTCTGGATTGGGAAGGATGACGTGATGGGTCTTGAGCAGGCGCTAGTCGATGGCGCCTGCGTGTCGATGCCAGACATTGAACCGGCATGGGCGCTTCCTCTGGACTCACTATGGACGCTGTTTCAATCGCGTCCCTACGCGGGGCGCATTTGGCTGCGCAATCTGCAAGCGCGCACAATGAAGGCGCCACACGATGCACCCGACGTTTCGCACAGTGCGCTGTCCATTGCGTCGATGCCGATGGCGGACGACATGGAGCGCGGCGGTGATCTCGCCGTGTGGCAAGCCGTGTTCTACTTGCGATTCGTTCCACTATTTGCTTCGTTTCCCGCGCCGCTCTTACGCCGGGTGGCCTCGGTATCTCGGTTGTTGCGTGTATCGCCCGGCAAACGATTGATTCACGAAACGCGACCCGCCGGGCATGCGTACGTAATTTGTGCCGGCACATTCGAAGCCACGGTTCGCGGACAACGCGGGGACACACTGCAAGTGGGCGACGCGTGCGGACTGCGTGCGTTGTTCTCCGGCCGCAGTCACCCCATGACGGTTACGGCGACGAGCGAAGGCGAAGTTCTGGCGATGGACCGAGTGGATTTCGCGGACCTCATCGCTGCCCACCCCGCCCTGCTGCCCGCGCTCTCAACATGGATGGCCGCCCAGTCGAATCCACACGAGCCCAGAAAATAGGGCGCCCCGAGAATTCTTCGGTTTTCTAGTGACGGTGCGTGGTGAATGGTTCTTCAGAGGATGAACGGAGGTTTCCATGAACACCTTAATCCTACTCATCGCACTCACCGTCACGATGGCCGGCGGCTCGATACTCGACGCTGCACTCAAGAACGTTGGAGCGGACACCAGTCAGACATCTCAGCAGCAACAAATTGTTGATGGCGATGGTCCCGGCGCCGGTGGTGGCTACGGCAAGTAGCACGCAACGTTTGTTGCATCCATTCGTGACGTTCACGTTGCCTGGTTCCGGCGAAACAACCGCCGGAACCAGCTTTCTTTGGCACGGCCCGCAAGAGGGCGTCCTGCGAGGTACGCCTCGACGTCCTCCAGCAGCGCCGCCGCACTCTCGTAGCGCTTCGCGGGTTCGTGCGCCATAGCGCGATTCACAACGCGCGCCAAGTCATCGACCTCAGGAAGCGGCTCCGCTGGGGTTGTAGCTACGCGACGTACAACCGCGATGACATTTGAACCCTGAATCGGTGGCGCGCCGCTGAGCAGTGTGTAGGCCGTTGCGGCCGCGCTGTAGATATCCGTACGCTCGTCGGCCGATTGCCCGCGCGCTTGCTCCGGTGCCATGTAGTTGGGCGTACCCAAAATGGTGCCGGTCGCCGTGAGACGCGTGGCGACTTCCATGGCACGCGCTAAGCCGAAATCAATCAAGTGCGCGCGTTCATCCAGCCCGAGCACCACGTTGGACGGCTTGACATCGCGGTGAATCACACCGCGCTCGTGGGCGTAATGTAGGGCCGATGCCACGTCGCGTAAAACGGCGGCCGCCCTACGTCGGGGAAGGGTTCGTTCTGCGAGCGACTCGCCATCGACAAAGGCCTGAATGAGATACGCCCGCCCATCCACGTCGCCCAGTTCGTACACGCGTGGAATAAGGGGGTGGTCGAGTTCGGTGGTGATCGTGGCTTCGCGAAGAAAGCGTGCGCGAGCGCCGTCGTCTTCAACCATCAAGAATTTGATCGCCACCAACTCGTTTCGATCATCACGCGCGGCCAACCACACCTCGCCCATGCCCCCTTTGCCAAGCGGACGCATCAATACACAATTTTCAACGCGCGTACCCGCGCTCAATTCGAGTTGCTGAAACGCTCCGGTAGGCAGACCTCGAATGTCGTCAGCATCTGCGCGCTCGACTTCGTCGGACGACTCCGCAAGCCGATCCGGCGGCACGCGTCCGTCATCGCGCAAGAGTGCTGACAACGCCTTGGAACTGCTAACGCAATCTACGTCTTCACGATTGAGTACACCGGACGCAACCAGTCGCTCGGCAACTGCCTCGTCTCGCAGCGCTGCCTGGCCCTTACGAATGCGCGCTATGAGCCGAGGATCCATCGCATTTCATCCTGTGCGTCGTCCGCATCGAGTGCGTAGCGCTTTACTTCGTCGAGTACGTAGCCGCGCAACTGTTTGCGTGCCGCCGACAATCGCC
Organism: Planctomycetota bacterium; assembly: GCA_965222115.1. Classification (GTDB taxonomy): domain Bacteria; phylum Planctomycetota; class PLA2; order PLA2; family JAEUHO01; genus CBDCTJ01. The sequence continues at coordinate 384,739 of CBDCTJ010000007.1, forward strand.
CGCGCACGGTGGCCGCGGAGACGCCCAACGTCGCCGCGACGTCCGCGTACGTGGGAGACGCGTCCTCGAGTTCAAATAGTCGAAACACCTCCCAACGTTCAGCATGCTTGGAATCGATCTCCAATCGCTTTAGTGCACGCGTCAGTACCAACTGGAGCCATGCGTGATCAAAGGCGTCCTCGGGGCCTGCTCCTTCATGTGTCAACCCATCAAGTCGTTCAACGGCCACTTTGCGCATGTGACCACCGTGCTTCTGCCGCCCTCGATCGCGCACATCGTTTCGCAAAAAGTTGGTAAACGCTGCTTTGAGAAAAGAACGCAAGCGACCACGCGTAGGACTGACGTCGTTGAGAAAGGCGCGTCCTTCCAGATCGACAAAAAATGCTTGTACCAAGTCTTCGGCGTCAGCGTCGCTCTTGCGCCACCCGTAACGCGCCATGCAGTAAAGAGGCCCGCTGTAGCGCGAAAAGAGCACCCCGAGCAACTCGCGTCGCACGTGTTCATTGCCGTCGCGATCACGCACAATCATGCTCCACATGGTGCTTGGAAACGCAGCACGGCGAGGAGAAGGCGCGGTCATGCACCCACTGTACGTCCCGGCAGGCGACCGTGAAAGTGTGCAGGTCGCTGAACGCCCGCGGCCTGCTCGCGTTAGAATGCGTACCGACCACCTGCTGGAGGATCCCCATGAGCCACTACAGCCCGCTACTTTTGCTGGGGCTAACGATGTTGGCGGGCAGCCTGATGACAGGCTGCGATGGCGACGCGCAAGCCAAAGACAAGCAGCCCAGGCCCTTCGCAGAGTTTCGAGGTGACTCAGACGTAGCCAACACCGCCGTGCGCGAGTGGGCCGGCAAGGGCGAGGCTGCGCTCCCCGAACTACGCAAAGGCCTCAGCAGCGACAGCATCAAGGTTCGACACTACTGTCAAAAGGCACTGTCGATGATTACCGGGCAATGGGGCGGTGATGGTCGCCTGATGTGGCAACGTTCCGTCAAGGACGCAAAGGGCGGCGACAAGCCGCTGATGGTGCTACATCTTTTCGGCAAGTTCGATGATGAGTTCTGCTGAGCCAACGGCAAACTCGCGAGAACCGTGACGTTCTCCGACAAGCGCATCATTGAAGCCGTTGGCAGGACGTTTACGCCGGTGTGGGAATCGGTGGCGCCCGCATCGGTCGCCGAGTTCGATTTGGGTGACGGCAAAAAAGTGCGCGGAACCATTGGCGGTGAGATCGCACTCTATTTTTGCCGGCCCGACGGCAAAGTGTTCGATTGCTTGCCCGCGCTGCAGTCTCCGGCAGTCACGCTTGCGGCGATTGAACGCGCAGCGGCGTTCTACGCGTCTTCGAAGGGCGCACCCGATCTAGCCATTGCCGGTTACAACGCGAAGCGGCGGGACACGATTGCAAAAGAACACGGCATCACAACCAAGAAGGCGGCGGATGTTGTTGCGGCGGCCCACGAGAAGCTCAAGAAACGCCTCGCCATGGGAGGGCCTGCAGATCGCGTGATGACGACAGCACTCTTGTCCAAGTCGGCCATTGGCTTAGGGTCGGGCGCGGCCGAGTCGGTCACGGTGGTTGAGCCTGGTGGCTTATGGCTTTACGCGATTCAAGTGCATGACCTCCTGGCCAAGAGCACGCTCCGCACACCCCAAGAACTCAAGACATTCGTCTTCGAGGGCATACTCGATCAAAAGCTTGAAGGAGGCACGCAACGTTTTAGTTCGATGAGTGTATTGCCCATGTCGATCGTTGAGTCGAGTAAGTAGGAATCCGCTACGCGCGACATCGCTATTTGCGGCCGCGCTTGAGTACATAGGCCTCAGCCGCAAGAATCTCTGTGTTGCGCCCTTCCTGCACATCGACGGCTTTGGGTTCGACAACTTCGTGCGGATCGATGCCATTGAACTCAATCAACGTGCCGCCTACACCTCTACGACTTCGCGTGGAGTAACGAACGGTGGCAATCCCGCTGGGAAAGGTCCACATCTTCTTTGAACTTGACGATCCGGCCGTCGTTGTTCCGAATACACGTGCCTTGTGAATGCCCACAAGGTCGCGCACGAGCGTTTCTCCGGCCGAAATGCAGCCCGCGTCGATAACTACCGCAACAGGTCCCTTCATCGACTTGATCGCCTGAATAAGGCCGTTGTTGTATCCCCCACCCGAGTTCCCTCGCAGATCGACGATCCACCCCTTTGCATCGCCATGTTTCTCTAGCGCCTGGGCAATTCCTTCCTCAAGACTTCGGTCCACGCGCCGCCAGTACATATAGCCCACACCGCTTGCGAACTTTGTGTACCAGAATGACTTACCCACCTTTTGAAGATCTTTCGGCGTATTGTACATACGCGGCCACCCTTTGATGTCGAACTGACAGCGAAGCGTGACCGTCTTGCTCTTGCCTTCGTCAAGATAGGTCATCTTGTGTTTGGTGCCAGGCTCTCCAACGAGCGGTGTTCGATACGTGAAGATGCGGGCGCGCTGAGGACTTGAAAAACCGCCGCCCGCTTCCCAGTCGGCTTGCGCTTGCTTCTCAAGAAACTTCCGCGCGGGCTTGCCGTCGATCTTCGTAACGACCATGCCCGGTTTGAACGTGGTCTCTCTTCCTGGTGGCCCATGAAGAATGACGACCTGTTTGTCAGCGGCGGCGAGGAAACCAAGGCCCGGATACTGTTGCTTGGGCCAATCGACCTCAATGCCTTCCTTGGGCGTGACCGACATATGTGCATCGCGCAGCACTTTGATGGCGTCCCACACCAAGAGGATGAACTCGCCATCGCTCTTGCACGTACTCGCCCGTTTGCTGAGGTCCTTCTTGGCCGCTTTCCAGTCCTTTCGAATCTTCTTGAGGTCGAAAAACGGGTAGGTCTTGTCCACGTGCTTTACGAACTCAGCAAAGTCGGTCTTGTAGACCGCGCCACGCTTCCCCTTCGCCTCAAGCGGCGCAATGGCGCACACGATGACGGTGAATACGGTGAACCAAGAAATCGCGTACTTCATGATGTCCTCACCCTTGATGGTAGCGATACTACTGTATGTGACGAGCCCGGACTGGACAGCGTCTCGATCGGGGACAAGATGCCTTCGTCGAATTAGTGAGGACGACGCATGCGCGCCACGCAATTCGCATTTGTAGCGACTATCATGGGCATGATGCTTCTCTCGTCACCTTGCGCGCTCTCCAAGGGCGCGAGGGACGTCAAGCAGAAAGAGGCCGTTGCCACGTCGTGGGCGCAAAGCTAGGAATTTATGAAATACATCCCCTTCCTACTCATCAATCTTGCCACTGTAGCGATTGGCATCGCCATCTACGACCACTACCGAGACAGCGACCAAGATACGCCAACGACGAATGCACACGTCAACGAAAGCGACCTTCGTGGTGTGGAGAAACGTTTGGCAGCGCTTGAAGCCGAGCAAACACCTATGCTGCACGCACCGGACTCGCTGCCGGGCATCAAGAAGCGCTTGCTTGCCCTCGAATCCAAGCTACATCAAGCGAAGAACGAACCATCAGTTGCAACCAGCGAATCCAACTCTACCGCAGCGAGCTCTCCATCAGGCCAGCCGTTCGCATCACGGTTTGAACCAACGGCAGAGGACGTCCGTCGATTTCGGCAATTGCAAGAAGCCGTGAAACGAGACGAACGAGTACAGCGCCACCGCGCTCGCGTAAACAAGACGCTTGACAAACTTGGACTCAATCTTTCAATCAAGCAGCGCGAGGATGTTGCTCAAAAACTCGCCGACTTTGGCAAGCGCTCAAACGAGATTTGGGACGAAGTAAAATCCCAAGCACGCGAAACCATGGAATCGGGCGGCACCATCGACAAGATGGAGCTCATGAACACCACGTACGCCACGCTCCGCACAGAGTTTGCGGTTTCGCTCGAAGGCATCGTGCCCGTGGCCGACGCGGAGTCTATTGCCGCCGCGCTGATGCCGCACCGACGCGGAAAATAGTCCTCGCGCAGATCGAAACGCGCGCGCATGGTAACCTGCGCACGATGAGCGAAATAGGCAACGAGTTTCTACAGAAGGTGGTCGCACAACTGAAGGGGCTAAAATCCCTCGCCGAACGTGCGTTGGTGCAAGTAGACGATGAACAGTTCTTCCGCGTGCCGGCGGCGAACGCGTCGAGCATCGCGACCAACGTGAAGCATATGGCGGGCAACATGAAGTCGCGGTGGACGGACTTCTTAAGGAGTGATGGCGAGAAATCCTGGCGCCACCGCGATCAAGAGTTCGTGCCACCCATCGCGGACCGAGATAGGCTCATGAATGAATGGGAATCGGCGTGGGCGCTCACGCTGGGCACCATCGAAGGTCTCGCGCCCAGCGACCTGCTCAAGCACACTGCCATTCGAAGCGAGTTTGACACCGCGATGCAACGTATCCTCCGGCAACTGGGTCACTACAGCTACCACGTGGGACAAATCGTGACGCTTGCTCGGTTGGAAGCAGGCGACGCATGGGAATCGTTATCCGTTCCGCTGGGGCAATCGGCACAGTACAACGCTTCCCTTGGTCATCTTGTTGATCAAGAAGATACATCGGCGTGAATGGGCGTTTGCTAGGGGGGACGTGGGTACACGTTCTCGACGCCAACACCGGCGCGCTTAGATCATGAGTAGAAAAAGGAAACCGCCAAGCCAACCTGTGTCGGCCAAAGAGGCCCTTGCGTGGCTTAAGCGTCGTGGCACCAAGAAGCAAATTCACGAACTCGATCGATACGGCATCACGGCGACGAAACCACTGGGAGTAACGGTGGCGGACCTACGGAAGTACGCCAAGACGATCGGGACTGATCACGACCTCGCACTCGCGCTTTGGGCATCGGGACACTATGAGGCGCGCATGTTGGCAGCGATGGTTGACGATCCTGCGCGCGTGACGCTTTCCCAAATGAATGCGTGGGCCGCCGACTTTGACAACTGGGCCATCACCGACACGGTGTGCTTTCAACTCTTCGATCGGACGCCCCATGCGTGGAAGAAGGCCGCGCAGTGGTCACGTGCGAAGCGGGAGTTCGTGAAACGCGCTGCTTATGCGTTGATCTGGGCGCTGAGCGTCCACGACAAGCGCGCACCCGATTCTGCGTTTCGAGAAGGGCTGGCGCTCATCGAAGCGGGCGCACACGACGAGCGACACTTCGTCAAAAAAGCGGTGAATATGGCGTTGCGTGCGGTTGGAAAGCGAAACAAGGCACTCAACGCCACCGCGATCAAGGTGGCCAAGCGCCTAGCAAATGAGGAGGCAGCGGCGCCTCGGTGGATCGGCAGCCATGCACGGCGCGAGTTGGAGAGTCCGGCGGTGAAACGGAGGCTCAGTTTGCCGAATCCGTAGTACTGACACCTACTCACGGCTAATCTGCTACAGAACACTAAACGCTCATGAACGCACCGTCCAAACCACAGAACGAAATCGATCGTCTGGCGCAAGAGTTCGTAGAACGCACAAGGCGGGGTGAAGCACCGGCAATTGACGAGTACGTCCACCGCTACCCGGATCACGCGAGCGACATTCGGAAAGTTTTTCCGCTACTGACAGCCCTTGAAACCGTTGCCATCGAACAACCAAGGATTGGTTCCCATGTTGGGCCCTACAAAATCACTCGCGAGGTTGGCCGCGGTGGTATGGGGATCGTCTATGAGGCCGTCCAAGGTGAACTCGGACGTCGCGTTGCACTCAAAGTGCTACCGGTGTACGCGACACGGGATCCTCAGTTTCTTGAGCGTTTCCGTCGAGAAGCGCAAGCCGCGGCCAAGCTCAAGCACCCAAGCATCGTTCCGGTAATCGGTGCCGGAAGCGATGACGATATTCACTACTATTCAATGCAGTTCATTGAGGGCCGTGGGCTCGACCGCGTTGTCGTTGAGATGCGCGAAAGGATGTCGGCCCAAGGCGAAACACGTACCAAGAACGACTACCGGACGATCGCCCGAATCGGGCTGCAAATCGCCGATGCCATTGCGCACGCCCACGCACAAGGTGTACTCCACCGCGACATCAAACCGACCAACATTGTGCTTGATCACACCGGGCATGCATGGGTTACCGATTTCGGACTTTGTCAACCGACCGATGCTGAGGGGTTGACCAAGACTGGCGACGTGATCGGGACATTTCGGTACATGCCACCCGAGCGGTTTTCCGGCGTATCCGACGTTCGGGGCGATGTGTATGGCATTGGCATCACGCTGTTTGAACTCCTCGCACTTCGGCGCGCCTACGAAGGCGATGATCCCGCAACACTTGCAACACGCATCTTGAAAGCGGATTCGCCCAAGCTACTGAGTTTCGAGGAACGAATTCCCCGCGAACTTGAACTCATTGTGCGAAAAGCGATGGCGCATGATCCCAAGGCCCGGTACGGAACCGCCGAAGCCTTGGCCGATGACCTGCGCGCCTACTTATCGGGCCTGCCCATCGCGGCACGTGCGCCTACAACTGGGTACGTTCTCAAGAAGGCCATCCTGCGACACAAGGCACTCGCCGCGACAATCGGTATGTGCACGCTGTTGTTGATGGGCAGCGGGGTTTGGTACGTGCGCGACCTGCGTGCCAAAGAGCACGAGGCGCGGCAAGGGCAATACTTGGCAAGCATCCATGCCGTGGCCGCAGCCAAGCAGGGATTTGAGCGCCGAACGGCCGACGTACTACTCAATGAGGCTCCTGTGGAGTTTCGAAACTGGGAATGGGCCTATCTCAAAGCACAGTTGCATAACGAGCTCAGAAACTTTGAGAACAAAGATGGCTCCGTGCAGGCAATCGCGTTTTCCCCTGCTGCGCGCCGCTTCGCGTGTGTAACAGGCCATCACGTGCAGGTCTTTGATTACGACGCAGGAGCACGCGTCGCCCGTATCGCGCTGTCTGGATGGGGAATGCACGTCGGGTGGAGCGCCGACGGTAAGCGCGTGGTCGCCGCAACCACGCGAGGAATCGAAGTCTGGGATGCCGGCCCGCCGCGGCGATTGCTAAGTAAGGAAGCCAAGGCAACGGGTTGGGTATCGTTTCGACGGCGTGACAAGGAGATCGTTGCGGGCGTGCAAGGGGGCACCATTTTGCGACTCGACGCATCGACAGGCGACGAACTGAGTCGAATCGAACGCGGTGAAGAACTTATGGGGGTTGCCAGTCCGCACCCACACGAGTTTGATCTCGTCGCCACGGTCACATCCGATAGCCAGTTAACCGTGCATGATCTTAGGACGGGGGCGTCGCTGTGGTCCGTGCAACTCGCCTCCAAGCGCGCTCGACATGTTCTGTTCGCAAACGCATCGACCGTTGTCACGTCCTCGCAGCTTATGGATGCATGGGACGCGAAGACTGGAAAACACGTGTGGACCACATCCCTCGGCGATGGCGCGTCTCGACCCATTGGGGACCCCTTGGCAGCTCGTGTGCTTGTACGCGTGCGCGATCAGCTGCGAGTCCTGGATGTGGCCACCGGCGAAGTGTTGCACACCCTCAAGGGACGCGTTTCACCCCGGCGCGGGGCGATCCATCCGAATGGACGCACGATGGTGGTGGGCACGCTATCGGGCGAGATTCAGGAGTGGTACCTCGGCGATCGCAAGAACCCACATTTACTCGGACAACACATGGACGACATCTTGGCCATGGATGTTCATCCCGATGGGCACACGGCGGCCTCATGCGGCTTTGGCGGCATCGTGCGTATCTGGGACCTTGCCTCGGGGGAGTTGGCCCGCGCCCATATTGCCCATACGGCAACCGCCATATCCATTCGCTATTCGCGCGACGGACGTTGGCTCGCTTCGTCCGATCGGCGGGGTGAGATTCATCTCTGGGAGGGCGAGACGGCACAAGCGGTGAAGCACTGGAACGTTGGCGATTCTACCCTGGTAACCCTAGCGTTTCTTCCGAACAACCGCGGGTTATTGAGCTACGACACGCGTGGCACACTCTGTCTGTGGTCCATTCCGGAAGGAGAGCTTCGTGCACGCCATACGGGCCTTGGCGACTGGTCGCATACACAGGACACGACACCCCTGATCGACGTCAGTCAAGGTGGCGCGTGGATCGCTTACACGTTGCCCGATGGAACGGTCGCCATTCACGAAGGAAAGCAGCTTGCGCGCATTCGTGAACTCGATGCGCACGAGACCATGGCAACGGGCATTGCATTTCATCCGACCAAGCCCGTGCTGGTAACGGTTGCGAATGAAGGCGTACTTCGCGTTTGGGATACAAGTACGGGATCGCAAACAGGCGAGTATCGGCCGGCGTCGCTCAACATTGCACCGGAAACCGGCCTCAATCGCGTCGCATTTAGTCCCGACGGTACACGTGTGGCCGCCGGAGCGTTTAACGGCACACTCACACTTTGGGATGCATCTCGCGCGCGCCCTCTGGTCAACATTCCAAAGCCCTATTGGATCAACGCCGTGCGATTCAGTCCGGATGGCACGCGACTCCTTGCGGGCATGGCGTACGGATCCATTGCCATCGCAGATACTGTGCCAATGAAGCAGAGGGTTCCGGCCTTTGAGCGTGCGGTGAAGTTACGTGAAGCTGCTAGGACCGTCAGCGAAGAACTTGTGACGCGGCATGGAACATACGACGCCGCATTGGTGGCCTTAAACGGCAGCGATGGGATGGATACATCGCTTCAAGAGGCTTGTCGGCGCCTTCTGCACGCCCAGCGCGCCTCCATCCCGGAACTCATCAAGCGGCTGTGGCGTGAGCTGATCAAAGCCCAAGGCACACCCGACCGCTACGAACTCGCGCGCGGAATCGCCGCAGGCCTGTGGCGAACATCGCACCACTGGGCGCGCCCAAATCCCGAAAGTGACAGTTTGCTCGCGCTTGCGTTTCTTCGGTGCGACCAACCAAAACGTGCGTTGCGCGTTACGAAACGAATTGCTCCACTCAACGAGAAGCGGGCCCCGGAGATGTATGCCGTCGATCTCTGCGTCTCGATCCTTGCCCATCGCGCGCTGAACAATGTCAGCGACGCCGCAGCAACAAGAAACACGCTGGAATCGCTGCTCGAAGCGCAACCCCTTCTACGAACCCCGCGCGTCCGCGCGCTCAAAGCTGAGGCGGGCAAGCCATAACGTCAGAGCTTACGTGTCTTCGCTGCGGTCGCCTTCGTGCAACGCCTCACTCATGCGTTTCAGTGCGCGCACATAGCGATTGCTTGCCGCTTGTGGGGAGATCCCTAACTCCTCCGCCGCTTCATTGTTGGAGAGGTGTTCAAAGTGGCGCAGGCTTACGATTTCGCGATCCAGCGGACTAAGGGCATTCACGAGCGTCTTTACCCGGCGTGCGAGTTCCGCGCGCGCCGCGCCTTGCGTGGGTGTTGTTTGCGATGCGGAGATCAGTTCGGTCAGCGCGGGTACACTCACATCGGGTAACGCGTAGCGGTCCGCACGCTCTCGCCGGGGATCGCGTTTCTGCGCGTCGAGATGGGCCCGATGGGCGCGCATGACACGGTCTCCGGCCAATCGCCGGAGCCACAAGAAGAAAGGGAGGCGCGGGTTTTTCACGTAGGCCTCGATCTGTCGCTGCGCCTCGATGTAGGTCTCTTGAATCACGTCCGACGCGTCCACCCGCGAACGAACATGGGGATGCATGCGCAGGCGAACCATACGTAGCAGGCGCGCCCGGTGGGATTCCATCAATTGGCCCAGCAGCCGTTCGCGCTCTTCGCCTACGGACGCAATCAGTTGCTCACGTCCCGAGGGCGAATCCTGCATGCGCCCAGGATACAACGAGCTGAGGAAAGGAACGCTCGTCCATGCGAGATGGGCGAGCGTCCCTTTGCCTTTGACGTGATTACACCGCCGACGTGACTACTGATCGATACTCACATTGAACGCCGCATTGAGTGGCAGCGTGACAAAGTCCTGATTGAAGATGTTCCAGCGATTCGTCGTGGGATGGTAAAACACGCCAATCACGCGGTCGTTGTAGACTCGATCGGCATCCCAGAACTGCGTGACTTGCATCACGGCGTCCGGATTACCATCCAACGCGGGATGGGAAATCTCCGTGGTGTGGAACGAACGATTGGCGGCGGTCACTTTGTGTATGAAATTCATGGGGCCAGTCGGAAGCACGGACACGTTGTAGCTCGCCCCATCCACTGCGGTCGAGCCACTCTGATTGAACCCCGACCACGCGCCGCTCGTCGAAACCGAAGGCTCATAGAACACGCCGGACACGAAGTCATTGTACACACCGGGTGCGGTGGCACCGGGATTGTAGTTATGCGTAATCAGGATGCGGTCGGTATCATTCCCCATCGTTTCCGCCCGATCAAAGGGGAACCAGTTGGATGACGGGCTGTTTGTTGTGAAGGTGAACGAATCGGGTTCGTCGGTAATCACGCGTACATTGAACGACGCGCCGTCCGGTATGGTCGCAATGTCCTCATTGTAGATATTCCAACGGGCCGTCGTGTCGCTGTACCAAACACCAACAACGTGATCGTTGTAGACGTCCATGGGCGAGAAGTTTTGCGTAACAAGTATTCGTGCAGTTGGGTTGCCGTTTAGCGAAGCGTGATCAAGCTCCGTAGATTGAAACGACGTATTGGCGCTGGTGGCCGTGTGGACAAAGAAGCGCGGAGGTGGCTCCACGGGCGATGCAGCGTCGCCACCACCCCCACCGCCGCCACAGGCGCCCAACGAGACGGCAACCAAGACAACAAGCAAAGAACAAGACATGCGAACCATGGTGAACTCCTGAAAAGAGAATGGACTCTTTGGTGGAGCAACCAAGCCGGCTCGTCAGTACACAGTCGCTTTCCGGAATTCCTTTCTGGCCCAGTAAACAGGGGGCTCGGGGCGATCGGTGGCGAGAAGCGACAGGCAGGTTCTACCGGCTCAACCCGCCGCATCGAGCGCCGCCCAGTCGTCCTGGCCAATGCGCATGGCAAGTGACTGCGCCGCCATGTTCTCTTCGAGATGCGCAATAGACGAAGTCCCCGGGATGGGCACCATTGCAGGCGACTTGTGCAGCAACCAGGCGATGGCCACCGCGTAGCGAGACGAGTCATGTTTGGCAGCAACCGCATCGAGCGCGGCACCCAAGCCGCCAAGATCACCATTGGCAATCGGATACCAAGGGATGAATGCAATGTTTTCTAGTTCACACACCCCAAGCACATCTTCCCATTCGCGATACGCAATGTTGTAGCGATTTTGCACGCTCGCCACGGGCGTCATGGCCTGCACCTGACGCAGCTCATCCACCGACACTTCCGAAAGACCGATCTTGTCGATCTTACCCTCGGCTTGCAGTTCCAACAGCGTGCCAACTGAATCGGCCACGGGGATCTTCGGATCGATGCGATGCAACTGATAGAGCGGAATACGCTCAAGTCGCAGGCGCGTCAAGCTCCCTTCGCAAGCCGCACGAATGTGATCCGGGTGGCCGTTTGCGTGCCACTCACCCGGCCCCGAGCGCGTGAGCCCCGCTTTGGTGGCAATCACTACATCATCGGTGTAGGGCGCGAGCGCTTCGCCAATCAAGCGCTCGCTCACTTCGGGTCCGTAGGAGTCGGCCGTGTCAATGAAGTTGACACCAAGATCCACCGCGCGGCTGAGCAATCGCTTGGCAGCATCGGCATCCGGCGGTTCCCCCCAAACACCGGCGCCGGTCACCTGCATGGCACCAAAGCCAAGGCGCTTGATCGTGTACGTACCACCAATCGTGAAGGTTGCTTGAGTCGTCATGGACGTACGGTAGGTGCAAGCGTCGCTACGGTCCCGTTTTCGCAATGCACCTGCATCCTACCCAACGGCACGAGGAACCGACGCGTTGGTAAGCGTCTCGACAGCGGCTTCAATGGGCAAAAAGTCGCGAAGTACATCCACGGCGCCGTGCTCGCCCAAATTGTATCGATCCGATGCCACACCGACGAAGCGCCACCCCAACTCACGCGTCGCACGTACATCGTAGGGCGTATCACCGATATACACCACCTGCTCAAGTGCACTCTCGTTGATAGAAAGCAACCGCAGCGCCTCACGCATAATCTGTGTGCGCCGCGAGCGCCCGTCGCTACCGGCAATGGCTACATCACGATGATCGATGCCAGCAGCGTCGAGTTTACGAGTCGCGGCAAACAACCAATTCCCCGTCGCAATGGCCACGTCCCACTCCTTAGAATTGCGCACGTGGCGCAGCAATTCATTCGCGCCGGGAACGGCGGGCAATGGGCAAAAGTGTTGATCAATGAGCTGTGCGTAGCGCCGTTTGATCCAAGCGATGTCTTCGTCGCTCGCTTGCCGGCCGTGCGCTTCGAAGAGTTCATGAACAACACCTTCGTCGGTTGCGTTTTGCCATACTCTCGTCCCGCGAACATGCGCGGGTACGCCAAGCCGCGCGGCGACCGCCTCGTAGTAGTAGTCGTCAAACGGAAACGACTGAGCCAGCGTTCCATCGATGTCAAATACGGCGAGTTTCATGCGGGCTCACTGCGGGGACACGGCGGCAACCCACAGTCGCCTTCACGAATCACAAGTTGGGTGTTACTTCGTAATTGATTCTAGCTGCAGATAGTCGCGTTCGCTCGGCTTCAGAGCAGCGATGAGCTTCTTGCGCAGCGCAGCATCTGCCACCCAACGCGTCTGGTCGATGCACATGCGCGTAAGCAGATCCGAGCGAACGTCGCGTTCCGGGGGCTTCTTGAAGTCGAGCCGCACAATGCGCGCGAGTAGAGGTTCGAACGCAGCACGCGAACCGGCCTGAATCAAGGCGTGCGCGGCATCGCGTACAACTTCGAACTCATCGTCTTGAAGGGACTTGAGGGCCAGCGTTTCGGCGGCAGGACTCCAATGAGGAGGCAGCGCGTCTCGCAGCACGCTGCGATAGCAACCGGTTTGCTTTGGGCCCCGCCGCGCAAGCGCCTTCTCAACCTCTCGAATGCCGAGCGCCTGGTCGTGCTTGAGCATGAACCCCAGAAGGGCACGCTGTACGTTACAGGCCCACCCACCTTTCGCTGATCGATAGGTCTTCAGAACGATGGGCATCATGTCCGCTGTCCCATAGCGCTCCGCCAACAGTGCAAGTTTCTCAACGTCACCATGTGCGCGATCGGCTAGGTGTTTGGTCCAGAGGGATTCCATGGCAGGCAGCGCCTTATCGGGTAAGGCAAGCAGCGCGTCCCTCGTAAACCGTGGAGCGAGCCTCTGCATATCCTCCAATACCAGTTCGCGTGCACGCTTCGGTGCAAATGACATGGCATGCTTTACGTAGAGCGAAGGCAGATGATCCGTGTTGTGCCACGGAATCGACCGCTTGGGGGCGGCCAAGCTGCGCGTGAGCACGGCGGCCACTGCCGGCCCCGCGACGCGCGGCCAACGTTCTGTGAGTAGAAACGCTCGTAAATCGTCCGACATGTGTGGCCAACTTCGCGCGACAGCTGCGGGGATGCCTTCTGCTTCTGCGTCGTAGGCCATAAGAAGCTCAACGGACGCGCCAACCACGTCGTCACGTTTGTGCGCAAGCGAAGTCGCTACACGTGGCAAATAGCGCTTTAACTCATTCGGGTAGATGACACGGCTACGCTCTCCAGGACCCGACGAGCCATACCCGCCAGGGGATGGCTCACGTTCGACAGCGACACGCGCATCGATCCAATTCCAGCCCGTGGGCAGTGCGGGATCATCGACCGCCGCATCGAGTAGTGTCGCGATTGCGGAACGGTCAAGTGACGCCAAGGACGGCCCACTATTCGACGACGGGTCGCCCGGCATTTCAAACAGAGACATCCCATCTCTGGCTTCCGCGTCGCGAACAAGTTTGAGTACGGCTGTGTATCCGGCTCTCCGCTTGACGGGATCCGCCGAACGTAACGCTTGCCTTGCATCGTCCAGGGTCAGTTCCGAAGCGTACGCTCCAATCGGCAGCGGTACGACCGTGAACATCACGAGCAACAACATCATTCGCATGAAGCACTCCTTGGTAAGACCCACTACAGGATAGGTCGACGTTCGGCCGTTGCCGGCAGTCACGCTACGAAACCCATGCCCAATTCGCTTGGCGCGTGTCACGCTGGGCCTGCCCTATGGCGGGAGGACCCCGATGCGCGACCACCTACTCAAGAGGATCGTCGAGCACAACAACTGGGCCAATCAAGCGTTGCTTGAGGCGTGTTCGAAACTCACATGCGAGCAGCTTGACGCGACGCCACGGTCTCCAAACGAATGGACCATCCGAACGATCCTCACGCACATCATCGAAGCACAGTTGGGCTACGTCGCGTTGCTCAGCGGCAACGGATCCACGGTATCCGGCACAGCATCAACAATTGATGAGTTACGTCGCGGCTTGAATCAAAGCGGCGCGGAACTCGAAGCCATCACGGACGATGATCATACGATCGCGTGGAACACGAACATCACTACCCGTGACGGCTATCACGTCAAGCCATGGACCGTGTTCGTTCAAGCGATCAATCACGCGACCGATCATCGCCGGCAGATCTGTAGCCTCTTTCGCGCACTATCCATTGAACCGCCTCGTATCGACGGCTGGAGCTACGGTGAGTCCGTAGGCGCCGTTGTTCCTCCCGGCAGGTAGTCGCATCGCTGACGGGCCCTGGTTATTTCTGGGAAGATGCTGGCCTTGCGGACACGCGCCAAACGTATGCACGTCCCTCGCCACGCTCTCGCGTGAGCCCGATCTCCGATTCCAGCCTCGCCGTCCAGTTGGGGCACGCGCGCTTGTACGGCAACTCTAGCTCGTCTCGGATCTCAACCCACGTTCTTCCTTGCTTGCGACGACGAAGGTATGACTGAATCGCATCGCGAAACTCTTCATAGCGCATGATCAAACAGTAGCCAGCACAGATTCAGTGTCAAGGCGAGGAACACGTCGCATGCTGCTTCGACGCCTTGAGTTCATGGTCTACTGCGCGCCGCTCGTCGAAGACAAAGCACTCGCCATCGAAATGTTCGCCGCCGCATTGCTCAAAGTAGGCCAAGATGCCGCCATCCAACTGATAGACATCGCGAAAGCCCACCTGTTCCAACATCGGCCCCGCCTTCTCACAGCGAATGCCGCCCGTACAAAACGTCACCACCGGCTGATCGCGCAACGCATCGTCAAGCGCCGCCACGTGCTTTGGGAAGTTTCGAAAGTGATCGAGATCCATTGCCACCGCTTCTCGAAACGTCCCAATCTCCACTTCATAGTCGTTGCGCACATCGAGCAATGTGACTTTCTTGCCCGCATCGAGCCACGCCTTGAGCTGCGCCGGCAACATCCGCTTTGACGTATACGTCGCAGGCTCGATGCCCTCCACGCCAAACGCAATGATTTCGCGCTTGATCTTCACCAACATGCGCCCAAAAGGCCGTTCGTCCGTCCAGCTTTCTTTCACGTCGAGATCTACAAGCGCCGCATCACGACGCAGGTGAGCGAGAAGTTCTTGAACAGCATCGGGCATGCCCGCAATGAATAGATTGATCCCCTCTTCGCTCAGCAGAATCGTTCCGCGCAGTTCGAGGCGTGTACAGAGTTCCAACAGCTCAATGCGTCGATTGGGTAGATCGTCCAACGCAACAAACTTGTACGCCGCAATGTTGAGGACGCGGGCGGTTGGCGAACTGGGACTTGATTCATCCATGTCCGCAATTATGCGCCCACCTGCGGGTATTGAGTAGTTCATCACGAATGAACTCACGTCCGTGTCAGCCCGTTCGATTCGACCACCCACCAAAGTCACCGCCCTCAAATGGATGGTCGTGCCCTAGCAACGTCAGCATACTCAATATCTGCCCGCGATGATGTGTGCCATGGGTAACGAGATGAAGCACCTGATGCAGCCGACGATCACGATCAAGTAGGCCGCGCGCACGGGACTCACGGGCTGCCTCAAGTACCGCCTGCCCAATCCTGGCAAGTCGAGCGCCCAATTCGCCGATGTCTTCCGATGCGTTATACGCTTCCCACTTCGGCTCTCTAATGTGGGGCCCCACGCAAGCACCCCATCCTTGCATTACGTCAGCGATGTGGGCGATTGTTCGGTGCACGGTGCGTAGCCCGAAACCATGATCTTGATGCAACGACCCCACGGGCAATTTTGACAAGCCCTCCATGAGCTTGTCGTTGCAGTTCAACTCGTATTCGAGCAACTCAAGTACGGTGTCGAATCTATGATCCATGATCAGTCCTGGCCATCTATGCCCTTGTACTCAATTCCAAAGCGCTTTAGGTATTCAGCAAGCGGCTGAAGCCCCACGCTCGCGCGGCGTTTATCGACATTTGCCTCATCCGCGATGGGCCAAAGCACTGAGGAGTCTCCTTCATCACTTGGCTGCACCACCCATCCATACATCTGAGGTTGGCGCTCGTCCAGAAGTGCTTGATCTTCGACGAGAGAAACTGCTAAGGCGGACGCTTCACCTGAATCAGCTAGAGCCCAAAGAAGAGGCAAGACTCGCCTCTTGAATTTACCGTCAGAGAAAGGAAGCAAGCAGATTGCGTGACTTGCGGCGGCTGCCCCGACCATAGTAGTGCTGGGCCATCCGTGCGCATCAACAATGGACTTCAACCTCGACAGCTGCCTCTCGTGGCACGCTCCAATCTTCTCGCCCACGGACGCGGCCTCTGAAGAGTCTCTCCCATGCCGGACCAAGACTGAAGCAAGTTCACTTATGAGGTTCTTGTGGGCTGTTGCCATCGCTTCAAGCTCGGTTCACAACTCGTGATTCACATTCTTGGTCCTTCTTGCCCTCCGCCGATCTCTGCGTTTGCATTGAAGACCAGGCGCGAGTGCATTCGCTCGACAGTGGCAGACATGTTCCCACAACAATAAGGTTGATAGGCTGTCGTAGCGCCACTCGTAGAAGAGTTACCAAAATCTGTGGGCGCCCCCGCGATTTCGTCAGCGCACTGCAGGTCTTGGGAGTCGCCCCCAAAGCGGCTAGATCACACGTTCCAGTTCTCGCGCAACGTCAATCATGCGATCTCGCAACTTTCAACGCTCCCCGCGCGCGCAACGTCCTTCAGCGTGGGGATCTGACAGGTCGCGCTCAAATAGGCAACCCACACGTCCCAATTCTCACACCGCGTCCATCATGCGATCTCGCCGCTCTCATCACTCCTGGCACTCGCAACGCCCTTTAGCGTGGGGGTCTGGGGGGTCACCCCCAGATAGATACGACGGGAGTTCTCCCGGCGTGCATTGCAAAGCAATGCATGGCGGGAGAGCAAGGGAATCGAACCCTCCCATCCAAGGTTGCCCAGGGACGCATTGGTTTTGAAGACCAAGGGGGGCACCAGCCCGCCATCCTCTCCCGCGAGAGAGCGGATACGGTACGGGGCGCGCGAGGGCGAAACAACTCTGGGCACAGCATGGAAGGTCCTGGGGAGTTCGTCGGGCATAGGAGCGAGGCGAAGTTTCGCTCGACGCGCAACCGATGGGACCATGGGCTTATGGCCTCAGCGATGCCACTCATCATCATTTTGTTCATTCTGGCGGCCATCGTTGCCGTCGTGCTACAGGCGCATGCGCAGAACAAACGCGAAAAGCTCGTGCGCGCGTGGGCACATATCAACAAGTATGAGTTTGTCCCCGGTAGGGACCCGCGCGCCATCCATCGCTTCGACTTGGATTGCCTGGAGCAGGGACTTGGGCGCTACGCCTACAATCGCGTGCGCGGAATGATGGGTGATGCCCCCTTTGAAGCCTTTGACTACCACTACGAAACCACCAGTACCGACAGCAAGGGCAATACACAGACGCATCATCACCACTTCTCGGCGGCGATCATTGAGGCGCCGGCGCGACTTAAGCCCCTCTTCATTCGCAAAGAGGGGTTCTTCGATCGCGTGTCGCGCGCTGTGGGATTTGACGACATCGACTTTGAATCGGCGGAGTTTAGCGACACGTTTTTCGTGAAGGCCAAGGACCGCAAATGGGCCTACGACGTCGTTTCGCAGCGAACGATGGAACTCCTGCTCAAGATGCCGCATTACCGCATCGAGATTTCTGGCCCGCACATTGCCGTGTATCGCAGCAAGCGCTTTAAGCCCGAGGAGTTCGGCACCGCCGTATACTTGGCGAAACAAATCCTGGAGGGCATTCCCAAGGATGTTATTGCCTCACTACGAACGTAGGACATTGCCTCTACCGCTACCTTGCGTGGGCGCGCCGTTCTTACTGGCCGCGGTGAACCCGCTTGCCATCATCATTCCCGTCATCGTGCTGATCTTCCTCGGCATCACCATATCGCTTTACAACGGATTGGTGCGCGCACGCAATCACTGCGACGAGTCGTGGTCGGATGTGGACACTGAGCTCAAGCGTCGTTACGACCTCATTCCCAACTTGGTTGAAGTGGTCAAGGGGTACGCAACGCACGAGGCCGACGCGTTGGAACGCGTAATTCAAGCGAGAAACAACGCCGAGAAGAACCACGGCTCCCCCGAGTCGCAGGCACGGGACGAGAACAAGATGATCGGCGAAGTGAGCAATCTCTTTGCGCTTGCCGAAGACTATCCCGAGCTCAAATCAAGCAAGCACTTTGCGGCCCTGCAAGAGGAACTGATCACGACCGAGAATCGCATCCAGCGTGCGCGGCGTTTCTATAACGGAAACGTGCGCACGCTCGCCAACCGCATCGAGACCTTTCCGTCCAGCATCTTGGCGTCCATGTATGGGTTTCGCCCGCGCGAATACTTTGAGATTCGCGATTCCAGTCAGCGCGAAGCGCCTTCGGTGTCGCTCTCCTAAGTCATGGGCGTGTTCGTGACCCGTCGAGTTGTAATTCTTGTATTGCTCTTGGGGCTTGGCGTGTTCTTCGCGCCACTGTCTCAGGCAGGCGGTGGCCCTGAGTCTACGCTTGTCATCGCCAATGCCGACTCGCCGCTATCGCTCCGACTCGCCAATGAGTACATGGCACTTCGCAAGATCCCACGCAGTCACCTCTTGCGACTTGGTAAGATGCCCAATCTCAAAGTCATCTCGGTAGACAAGTTTCGCACGTTGATCGGAGAACCCCTCGCTGCGTTCTTGTTCGAAAACGACTTGCAAGCGAGCGTCGATACCATCGCCTATTCGTTGGGTTTCCCGTTTGGTGTCAAATTTGACGACGACATGAAGAAGGAGAATCCCGACAAGCGCGTACCGCGGGTGGCATCACTCAATAGCATGACCTATTTGCTGCGCCATGTCCTGGCCAAAGACACCGATTACCCCTCACTGACAGTGAATAAGTACTTTCGAGGTGAGAACGGTCTGCCCTCGGGCGCGCCAGCACATGGCTTTCGCAGCCAAACACTGTGGGATCGCAACGGCCGCGCCACCAAGCGTGAACACGACGACGACATGGATAGCTATTACCTGTCCACATTGCTCGGGTTTGGCCACACGCAGGGAACGTCTTACCCCGAGACGATGCACTACCTCACGCGCGCCATTGAGGCCGACGGCACCCATCCCAAGGGTCGCGTCTACTACATGGTAAACAACAATGTGCGTTCTAAGTGTCGTCAACCGGCATTTGCAGGCGCAATCAAGCACCTAAAGGCCGTCAAACGCAAGGGTGAAGAACTTGAGAAGGGCGCTGGCGGGCAAAATGGCATCGTCCCGCAAGGCAAGAAGGACGTCATGGGACTGGTCGCCGGTTCGGCGTCGTTCAAGTGGCACGAAAGCAGCGTCCTTCTGCCAGGATCCATTGCAGAACATCTAACGAGCTTCGGTGGTCGCTTGGATGGTTCGGGCCAGACAAAGCTCACCGCATTCTTGCGCGCAGG
This sequence comes from Planctomycetota bacterium, assembly GCA_965222115.1. Lineage (GTDB taxonomy): Bacteria > Planctomycetota > PLA2 > PLA2 > JAEUHO01 > CBDCTJ01. The sequence goes on from CBDCTJ010000007.1 coordinate 404,486, forward strand.
CGCGGCCGGCTCTTCCGGCACCGTGGCCGAGCCATTGGCGCTTTGGCAAAAGTTCCCCACGCCCTATATCCACGGATTTTATGCCCGTGGTTGCTCGCTTGCCGAGAGCTTCTATCAAAGCGTACGCGGTCCGTATCAATTATTGATTGTGGGCGAGCCATTGGCGCGGCCGTTTGCCCACTTCAAAGACGTGACCGTTGCACCGAGCCTCGATGCAGACACACCATGGACAAAAACGGTGACGTTGAAGGTGTCCGCAACCGATGCAAAGAAGACGCCCGATCGTGCCAAAGGCGTGAAAGTGTTTGAGTTGTGGATTGATGGGCGCTTGCATAGCTCTGTAGACACTAGTGACAGCGACAGTGATGACGGCGACGGATCAAGCGCGTTGATCTCACTCGATACCACCGCGATGGCCGACGGGCATCACGATGTGACCGTGGTCGCAATTGAAGACAGCGACGTAGCCACACGCTCCTCGACGTCGTTTGCCGTTTCGTTTGCCAACGGTACGAGCGCCGTTACGTGCAAAACCAACAGCGACACGGTGGAACTGGATGAGACGATCACGCTTACCGGAACCGCTGGCGACGTCGATGCCATTGAGGTACGAGATGGTTTTCGCTTGCTGAAACGCATCAACAAGAAGGGCGGCGGCTGGCGAATCAAAGTGCCGGCGCAAGACGTTGGTTTGGGACCCGTCTCGTTTCACGCGATGGGCCTAAAGAAGGACAAGGTCGTCGTACGCAGCGCACCCGTGCATGTGCTCGTCGAACCCACGTCACTGCGAAAGCCAAAGAGGGTCAAAATTCCCAAGAAAAGGGGCAAGAAACGAAAATCCACACTGAAGAAAAAGGGCAAAAAGACAAAGGCGCCCAAGAAGGGAAGTGGGCTTGTCGCCATGGTGGCACCGCGCGCGGGCGACACCGTTGTGCTCACGGTGGATCGATTGGGATCGACGAAGGGAAAAACCTTCGCCAAGCTCATTGCCGCGGCGTGCAAGGATCCCATTCAGGAGATCGCGATCTACGGCGAGGTCGAGTTCAAAGAGGACGGGCAGTACGAGTGGGTCATCGCCGCAAACGGCACGCTCGACATCAATCTCGATGGCAAGACGCTTGTCGAGGACCTCGTTTGCGACGGCACCTCAGTTCGTTTTGTATGGTCACACCTAAAGGCGGGCTGGCACGGCCTTGAGTTGATCTACAAACCCAAGGGCGCGCCCACGCTCGACATCGGCATCGGCGGCGACCAAGTGTATGCACCGCTGGCAGGCAAGGCACTGCGCAACAAGTAGATGCTGCCGCGCGGCACCTCCGCTGCGCTATGCGAATAGACCGAGCTTTTGCTCCGGCGGCGTGAAACCCTTGAAGATCTTGCGCGACGGGTGAAGCCCCACAAAGTCGTAGAGCGTTTCACTGAGCACGGTGCGCCAATCGGTTGTGACCAAGAGATCGCGATTCTGGTAGGTCTTGCCTGGGGCGAGGCCCGGCCAGTCGCCGTAGATCTTTCCGCCCTTCACTTTGCCGCCGATGGCAAACATGAGGCCGCCATGGCCGTGATCAGTGCCGAAGTTGCCGTTCTCGCGATTCGTACGACCAAACTCGGTCATGATCAACATGGTCACGCGCTTGCGCATGAACTGAATGTCATCGAAGAAAAGTGAAATGGCGTCACCCAAGATCTTGAGGCGGCGGTACATGACATCGGCGGGCTTGCTGCCGCCTTCATTGATGTGAGTATCCCACCCATTCCAGTCCATACCGATGGCTTCAACACCTTGACCCGACTTCAAGATGCGCGCGGCCATCTTCATCTGCTCACCGAGACGCCCGAGCGAGTTGGGGTAGCGAACTTCTTTGCCCTTAGGCTTGGTCGCCAAGATGCGCTCAAGCTTCTTGAGTGTGTCGATGGTGTGCCGGCCATTTTGTGCCATGGCCTCATCGTCGGGCCGCGCACCCATCATGCCACCGTCCCCACTCTTGGCGGGCTCGCCATCTTTCTTTGCGGGGCCGGGCATCTGACCGTTCTTCGCGTCGGTCTTGTAGAGCTTGTCGAAAAGCTCCAGCACGTCGTCATCACCACCGCGACGTCGTTGACGCGGTACAGCCAACACCGGATAGTCGCCCCGCATGCTGCGCGGCAAGCGCGCCTGCAACGCTACTGCGCGGAATGCATTGCCACCGTCCACACCACCCGTGGACATGAGGTAACGATTGAGCCAACCGTTGCGAACCGAGGAGTCGCCCAGCGCACCAAACTCCATGTAGTCCTGGCACGCAAAGTGACTACGCGAAGGATGTCCCAACCCCGCATTCACGATGGGCGCAAGAATGCCGTCCTTCCACAGCTTATGAAATCCCGTAAGCGCGGGATTGAGCCCAAAGGTGTCATCGAGTTTGATACACCCGTGTTCCTTGTCGGGCGGCGGCACCGCGATGTTGGGACGCATGTCGTAGTAGCGACCGTCGGTGTAGGGCACAAGCGTATTGAGCGCATCGGCCCCGCCTCGCAAGAACAGGACAACCACGGCGGGTTTGACCGAGATTTCATTGTCGGGCGCCGCCCACGCAATCTTGGGCAAGACGCCCATGGCGGCAGCAGCAGCACTTGCAGACAACACATCGCGTCGAGTTAGGGCCATGGCCTACTCCTCTACATTGTTCGATCGGTGGATTCGTTTCGATTTCGTTGGACGTACTACGGATTCTTGAGATTCAACCTATTGCCGTTGGAACTCGGCCGACCCAAGCAACAAGGTGGCGAGAATGGCGAGTTCGCGCTCAAGTTCGGACGGCTTCATCTTACGGTAGTCCTGCTTGACGACCGCGAGCCGGCGGCGGAACGGCTTGAGCGTGCGATTGCTGACGCTTTCATCCGCCAAGACATAGCGAATGAGCAGCGATTCCCATTTGTCGGGTTGTTGGCGCACGTGGTCGCGAATACCGCTAGCGCTTGTGTCCACGCCGGGCAAGCGGCCCATCAACAGATCAAAGGCGAACTGCCAGCGTTCCGCCAACACGCCCGTATCCATCCAATCTTCCGCCGCATCGCTATACCCCGTGGGGTCTTCGCAGCGGTAGAGCGGTTGATCCATGTCGGCCAAGCGCGAAACCACCGCGTTTGCGTTCACCACGTCGGCGCCCGCAACACGTAGGCAACTCGTGACAAACTCAAACGGCGTCTTGGCCTTCGTGAGCACGTTCTTTGAGTTGTAAAACTCATCATGCGTAAGCATGGCTTTGGTCACAGCGCCAAGATCGCCCTTGGTCTTCTTCCAAACCGCTACCACGTCATCGACGAGTTTCTGGGACGGCTCGTCGGCCACGAGATAACGCGCCATCTTGGCCACGACATACGGCGCCGTGTTCTTGTGCCGCGCGAGATGACGGATGAGCGTCTCGCCCTCGTTGACGCCGTCGTTCCCCACCATTTTGCCCACAACGCGCTTCTTGCCCTTGGCGTGGTAGTTCTCGCGGAACTGGAATTTGCCCCCATCGGGGCCGGGCGTACGATTGATCGACCACCCCGTGAGAACGAGCGAAAGCTGAATCACGTCTTTCTGCGTGTAGCCATTGTCGGCGCCAAGTGTGTGTAGCTCCATCAACTCGCGGGCGTAGTTCTCGTTAAGCCCACCGGTTCGATCTTCTTTCTCTCGCCCACTAAGCACGCGCTCGCCGCGTGCCTTGGGTGCCTGACTCACATGGTTATCGAGATAGAACAACATGGCCGGGTGCTTGGCCGTGGCCATGAGCAGCGACTCAAAGGATCCAAAGACGTTCTTCCCTAAGACTTCGCGGTCCCAATCGGTGATGTAGTAGCGTACGTCGTCTTTGGTGACGTCCACATTGAAGTGATTGCGCCAAAACTCCTTCATGACCTCGTGCAACTGGCGCTCGCTGTACACGGCGCGCAACACCATGGCCCGTGGAATCTCGCGCGACCCCATATAGCGCAGGCGATTGAGCTCGGCCTGTCGCTTGCGCGCCTTGGCGATGCGGTTTTCGCCTGCCTTGGGCGGACCCATCGAGCCTGCATTCATGGCGCCGCCCTGAATCATTTGCAGGTACTCGCCGCCCGTCATCTTCAACGTCTTGAACTTCGCGAGACGCTTGGACACGTCGGGATCGGCAATCAACTCGGGCTTGAGTTGGCGATCGATCCATCCCTCGATACCCATCTTCTTCGCGGCCTCGACGTCACCGGGACGCACGCCAAATGTTGCGCGACGCAGGAGATGGCGAACGCGTTCCGTAATCGTGTCCGCACCGGCTGTCGTTTCCGCCGAAGCGTGTGACGTCCAAAAAGGCGCTATGAGCAGCGTCATCAATATTAGCTTGGGGACATGGCGCACGAGTCGAGTCGAGCCAATCATTGTGCGATCTCCGGTGAGGGCCGCGGGCGAGGAACCCCAGTATACAAACACGCGACTTTCCGCGCTTGACGCCCGGCGCCTTCGCCTAGGTGCCTGGCATAGGGCGCACGGACCGTTGCGACGTCCAATCGGATGGCGGGATGTCTATTTGTTACAACATATCCCCTTTCAGGTGACTCCAGCGCCATGAACAAATTCTTCGTCATGTAATGTCTATGCAAAACTGGGTAACAAAATTACAACAACGCGAGATTTCGGTGGCAAAGCCTCTATAGAAGTGCAGAGACGCACGAAGATGTCCTCACATTTCACACACTCGTCCTATTTTGGAGACTCGGGGATCGCCCATCCTGTTTCCAGAGGCCTATTCGTCCGTGACACTCCGGTTGCAGACGAATGGCACGGATTTCGCTCTTGTTCGTTTGAGTCGCTAGTCGACGTAAGTAGCGGGCCCGCAAGGGCCAGCCAACTGCGCGGCGGGCGAACGCGGGCACGACCGCGAGGCAGGGACACCCACCGGCCTTCTAGTCTTGTTCGCGAGCCCTTTTGGGCTTGCTCTTTTCCAAAATTTGGACCGGGCCGGGCGCGTCATTCGCGCCTCTCTCCCTCCTCCCTCCCTCCTTTCCCTCCCTGCCCCTTCCCCGGGGGCATGGCGCGGAACGCCCCGGCATCGGTTCCATCCTTTTTTCGGCCGGGCGTACGTAGGTCGCGCGATCTTCCTGCCTCCTCCCTCCCTCCTTCCCTCCCTCCGAGCGCCGCCCCTCGCCCGGCCGAAATCCTTTTTCTTGCGTATGACTGCTCCTTGGGCCCGAACTTAGGGCTGATCGTTGGATGCTCGGTCCTGCACGCCCTCGTCGAGGCTCGCGTGGGCAGACCACGCGTCGCTCTCCTCGTGCGCACATTACTGTATTTCAATCAGACACGAGCCCCAACGATCCGATTGCGAGGTCAAATCTCTCTCGTGCCGATCGGATGGACCTCTCGATTCGTATGCGTGGCCCCGATTGGCAGATGAATGGCGGATAAGAAAGTAGGGAAGCCTGCGCCCGCGGGCCCGAAGGCTCGGACGCCGGAACACGAGCGAGAGCGGAGTCGCGGGAGAGTGGCCGAACACCGCTGGTAGTTGAGGAGTAGTCCAGGCGACTCGAAGCGTGGGCATCGAAGAGTTGAGGGCATCCGTTCTTCGGGGGTGCATTGTTCGAGGTTTGGGGCGGGCCCGAGGATCATCGTCGCTCCCATTGCGCGCCGGTCCGGGGCGAGGGCGATGGAAGGAGGCGATTCATGCACGGCACTCAGTTGCTTCGGCAGCGACTCAGCGACCCGCGTCCCGTTTTGGTGGGCGGTGCCCACAACGGCATGAGCGCGCAGCTCGTCAAAGAAGCGGGTTTTGATGCAATCTGGGCCTCGGGCTTTGAGATCTCGGCCTCGCACGGCAAGCCCGACGCCAACATTCTCACCATGTCGGACAATCTTTACGCCGCGTCCATGATGGTGGAAGCGGCGGGGATACCGGTCATCGCCGATTGTGACAACGGCTACGGCAACGCGATCAATGTCATTCATATGGTGAAGGGCTATGAGCGCGAAGGCATTGCCGCCGTTTGTATTGAAGACAATATTTTTCCAAAACGCTGTTCCTTTTACGCGGGTGTCAAACGCGAGCTCGCCGACCCGGAAGAACACGCGGGTAAGATCAAAGCCTGCGTAGACACGCGCAAGTCAGACGACTTCCTGATCATCGCACGAACCGAAGCACTCATTGCCGGCTGGGGGATGGATGAAGCGCTGCGACGTGGAAATGCGTATGCCGACGCGGGCGCCGACTTCATTCTGGTTCACAGCAAAACGGAATCACCCGACGAAGTTCTCGGATTTGCCGAGCGTTGGGATCGCGACACGCCGCTTGTGTGTGTGCCCACCATCTACAAGACGACAACCGCCTCCACCCTTAGCGATGCGGGCTATCGCATTGTGATCTACGCCAATCACGGACTGCGTTCGTCTATCAAAGCCATGCGAGAAGCGTTTTCGCGCATTGTGCGCGAGCAACATGCCAGTGTCGTGGACGATCTTGTCGTGCCCCTTACCGATGTGTACGAACTCATCGGCGTGCCTGCGATGAAGCAGGAAGAGAAAGACTTCATGCCAAGCGGGGGCGCCAAGGTTCATGCCATTGTGTTGGCAGCGGGTGCAAGCCCCGAGCTCGGTGAACTCACCGAAGACAAGCCCAAGGCCATGCTCGACATCAAAGGCAAACCGCTGCTCGCCCACCAAGTGGACGCACTCAACGGCGCCGGCATCAAAGACGTTGCGGCGGTCGTGGGCTACAAGAAGGAAGCCGTCAATCTCCCCAACCTTCGGACCTACGCGGCTGAAGAAAGCACCGGCGAGTTGTCGTCGCTGTTGCATGCCTCGGCGGAACTCAGTGGTCGTTCGATTGTGCTCTACGGCGACATCTTGTTTGGCAGCGAACTCGTAGAACGCTTGCTTCGATCCGAGGGTGACGCGGTCTTGGTCATCGATCGCGCAACCGACGTTGACCGCACGGGACGCGATCTTGTGCGCACCGCGCGCGACGTGGAAGGCGCGGGACGTATGCTTCACGGACAGCAACTGGACGTGTTGCAAGCCATCGGTCGTGATCTTCCCGATGCCAATGGCGAGTGGATTGGCATGATGATGCTGTCGGAAGAAGGCACCAAGGCGCTTCGACAGGTAGCCGACGAACTTGCGAAGAAACCTGGCGCCGCCGTGCACCAAGCCAAGGACGCCGCCTCGGCGAGTCTCACGGATCTCTTGCAGGTGATGGTGGATAAGGGCTTGACGGTGCACTGCATCGACACCTACAAAGGATGGATGGAAATCGACACGTTTGATGATTACCGCCACGCGTGGAAACAGCTTCCGTAATGCCGAAGAGCGAACCATTCTTGGGCGCACTCAAGCGCGCGGGCTACGACTATTTCGCGGGTGTTCCCTGCTCATTGCTTAAAGGGGTCATTCGTCGCTTCGATGAGGACCCGTCGTGGAACTACACCTCGGCGGTGCGCGAAGACTCGGCGGTGGGCATGGCCGCAGGCGCCTACATGGCGGGACGCCAGCCTGCCATATTCATGCAAAATAGCGGCCTGGGTGTGTGCATGAACGCGCTCGTGAGTCTCAACATCATCTACGAGCAACCGTTTTTGCTCGTCACCACCTGGCGCGGTGAGGGCGGGAACGACGCGCCAGAACACATCATCATGGGCGAGATCATGCAGCCGTATTTCGATATGCTCAAGATGCCGTGGCGCGTGTTGGGCGCCGACACGATAGTCGACGACGTGTCAGCAATTACCAACGCCATCAAGGAACAGCGCACGCCGGGCGCATTGATCGTTCCGAAAGGACTACTCAATGCCGCCTCCTAGTCGCATGGCCCGCGCAAAGGCTGTGACCCATGTCATGAGTGCCATCGACGATCAGCTGGTGGTTGCTTGCAACGGCATGATTGGCCGCGAAGTGTTCACAGCGAACGATCGCGAAGCCACCTTCTACATGATTGGTTCGATGGGCTTGGCCCTTTCAATTGGCATCGGCGTGGCACAGTGCCAACCCAAGAAGCGCGTCGTTGTGATTGATGGCGACGGCAATGTGTTGATGGGTGCCGGTGTGCTGGGCAGTGCCGCTGCGGCAGGACTCACAAACTTGCATCACATCGTGCTCGACAATGAGGCCCACGGATCCACCGGCGATCAGCGCACAATCACAACCGATGTGGATCTCCATGCCGTCGCCAAGGCTTCGGGCTATGCCTACGCCGAACGCGTGGAGGGTGACGCGTTGGCCGAGGCACTACCGGCATTTTTCAAGCGGCCAGGACCGGCCATGCTGCTCGTCAAGGTCGCAAAGGGCAATGTGGAAGGCATCGCGCGCGTAAGCCACACGCCCGCCGAAATTACCGCGCGCTTTTCGCGCGCCGCTCAGGCATAACGTAGCTCGCCCGTCGCGCTCGTTTTGTAAAAGGATCGCTCGATGACTGATACGGCGTTCACGCTTCTAAATCCGGGTCCCATCAATGTGTCGCCCGCCGTTCGCGAAGCACTCCATCGCTGCGTGGATCAGTGCCACCGTGAACCCGAGTACCTAACGATGCAAGATCGTGTGCGTCGCAAGTTGGTGTCGGTATTTGGCGTGGCCAGCGAATACGAAGCCGCGCTCATCACCGGTTCCGGCACCGCTGCGATGGAAGCCATGGTGTGTTCGACGGTTGAGCATGGTCTGCTTGTGTTGGTCAATGGTGTGTACGGCGAACGACTTGCCAAGATTGGACGTGCTCACGGACTGGCCGTGGATGTTGCGGAACGCAATTGGTTGGAACCGCACGACCCGGCCTCGTTGGCGGACGTGTTGCATGACGGTATCGACACGGTGGCGGTCGTACACCACGAAACCACCACAGGGCTACTCAACGACATTCCCGGTATCGCAGCCGTCTGCAAAGCCCACGGCAAGCGCCTGATCGTTGACAGTGTCAGCGGACTCGGTGGCGAAACGTTTGACTTCGGCGACATTCAACCCGCAGCGGTTTGTTGCACGGCCAACAAATGCATTCAAGGTCTACCGGGTATCTCGTTTGTGTTCGTTCATCGCGATACACCGCTGCATACGCGCTCGGTCTACATGGACCTGCCGGGCATCTTGGAAAAACAGCGCAAGAGCGACACACCATTTACGCCTGCTATTCAAGTCATGGCGGCACTTGAAGCCGCACTTGACGAACTCGACAAGGAGACCGTGGCCGGACGCATAGAACGCTACACGACGGCGTCCATGTCGATTCGCGACACGATGGAACGCCTTGGCCTGTCCTGCTTGCTACCAAACGACATTCGTAGCAATACCATCACGTGCGCGCATCTCCCCGCGGGTGTGACCTATCAGCACATTCACGACCGCATGCGCGAGAAGGGCTTTGTGATTTATGGCGGCCAAGGCCACTTGAGTGCAACCGCGTTTCGCGTGGCCAATATGGGCATCATTCCTCCCAAGCGCTTGAAGGACTTTGACAAGGCGCTTGAGTACGCATTGAAGGCCTAGCCATGCGGGCCGTGTTATTGGCTGCGGGTGTGGGCCGGCGACTGGGCCATGATCGTCCCAAGTGTTTGCTTGAAGTCGGCGGGCGCACGCTACTCGATCGTCACCTGGAGGTCTTGGCGGCGCTCGAGCTACCCGTGCGCCTTGTTACTGGCTTTCACGCGGAAATGTTGGCCTCCGTTGCGGGAACAACGGTCGAACTCATTCACAATGACGCCTTTGAACGCGGCAGCCTGCTTTCGCTGATAACGGGACTTCGCGGCATCGATGACGACGTTGTGATCATGGACGCTGATGTACTTTATGACCCCACGATCCTGCGTGACATTGTCGGCCTTTCACGCGGGTTCGCCATCGATCCGCGCACCGATCCCGGCGACGAAGAGATGATGATTGGCGTTCAGGACGGTGTCGCCCGCGCCATTCGTCGCGGTCGGCTTGATGGATTTGAACTGGTGGGCGAAGGCGTAGGATTCTTCAAAATCGATCGCGAATCCCTGCCCGCCCTGCGCGCCTGTTGCGAAACGTGTGATCCCGATGGCGATTACGAGCACGCATTGGATCGCTTTGTAGAGACGCACGGCGCGGAATACGTACTGGTTGCCGGTCGTGCGTGGACCGAGATAGACTTCCCCGAAGATCTGACACACGCCGAGCAAGATATTCTTCCTAAGCTCGACTGACCACCGGTGGCTCCACATCCTCCGCGTGCCGTTGCCACACCAATGCCACAAACTCCATCGCCATCATCGGCACCGTTGCGGCGTATAGGTAAACGCGTGGCTCCTTCAGCAAGAGCGAAACCGCAGCAAGCGAGTAGTGCATCGAGGGACCATTAAGAAAGAACAACGCATACGGTCCGCGCGTACGCTGCACATAACGCGCTCGATCGATCACGGTGACGCCATCGGCATCGAGTTTTTCGGCGTAACTCAAGAACTGATTCAACGACCACTTTGCGAATCCATTTGAGGCGTCACGAGCAGCACGCACATCGTCGAGGTCGTCTTCGGACCCCGCAAAGCGCCGCTTGTAGCGATCAAAGAGCATCGCTTTCCACGCCATGCACAACGCCGCGGCCAACGGAAGGAGTAGGGCCCACCACCACGGCTCGCCGGCGCGCCAGTAGTAGATCATGAGACCCACGTGGATGGACAGTGCCGCGGCGTAATCGCCAAAGCCATCCATCACGCGTCCCAATGGACTCCCGCCGCCCCGAAGTCGCGCCAACTGCCCGTCACCGCAGTCAAGCACCATGAACAAGAAGATGAACAACGCGCCGCACACAAACGCGCCCCAAGCAATGGACACGCCTGCAATCACACCGGCCGTCCCTGCCAGAAAGGTCACGTGGTTGGGCGACATCGGTGTCTTAGCAAAAAGCCACACAAGCGGGCGCGCCAACGGGCGACACACGAATCGATCGATCCATTCGTCAGTCGTGAAGAGTGAGGTCGCCATGTGCGGGAAGTGTATGGGTAGCAGCGTCCCCCGTCGCTGCATCGCGAGTAGACTTCGTGCCCCATGTCAGCGTCAACCCACCGAATCGTTTTCAGCGTATCCACCAGCACCGAGAATCCCCCGCGCACCGCGGCGGCGCTCGTGCAAGTGTTGGCCGCCCACCAAGCCGGTGCCGACGTGGCGCTTTGGTTCTGGCATGAAGGTGTGCGCATGGCCGTGAAAGGCGTGGCCGAGACGTTCCGTGAGCCGCTTGAACCCACGCCCACAGAAGTATTGGATGCCCTGGCGAAAGCCAAGGTTCCGATCACCGTGCACACACCATGCCTTGTGCGGCGCGAATTTCAGGACAACGCGTTGCGCGCCAACTGCAAATCCGCCGACGGCCAAACTTGGCAGCGCTACATCAAGGATGGCTACGTGCCGGTTTCGCTTTGACGCTTCAAAAGGGTCGTAGAAATACACCATGGCACGATTGAATTGTACACGCGGTCAATCCGATCCCGACGCACTTGAATTGAATCCCGCACACGACAACGCAACGTGGACCATTGGGCGCGCCAACGATTGCGATTTGCGACTGCTCGACGAGTCAGCTTCTAGGCAACACGCGTCGATCACATGGAAAGACGGACGCGCGGTCTTGGAAGACCTCGGCTCGGCCAACGGCACAACACTCAATGGAGACACCATAGCTCAGCCCGTAACGCTTGTGGAGGGCGACGTCGTTGCCTTTGGCCATGTGAGCTTTACCTATACCGCAGGTGATCTCGCGCTACGAGCCACCGCGATTGCACAGACGGATGACGATGTTCCTGTTGCTGCCGCATTGTCACCCGATGCAATCGATCCCGTCATCGATGCGCGCAGCAAAGGTGCAAGCGTGCGACTGCAACTTGTGATGGATAGCGCGACGGCTTGTGTTCAGGCAGAAACGCCGAACGATCTTTACCAAACCGTGGTCTCACTTGTTGCGGATCGCCTGCAGGCCGATCGCGTATCGTTGGTCGTTGTACGACCTGGCAGTGAGTTAATGGTGGGCGCGTCGCACCCACCCGGCGCAGGGCCGCCCGCCTCAACAACCATTCGTAGCCGCGTGCTTGATCTCGGCGAGTCCATTTTGGTCACCGACGCACACGAAACCCTTGCACGCAGCGCGGCAAATCAACCCTCCAGCGCATCCATCGTGGCTAGCCGCTATCGCACTCTGGCCGCGGCGCCGCTGCGCGTAGTTGAAGGGGTCCTTGGGCTGCTTTCTGTGGAGTACCTCGAACCGAATCGCCTCGAGGCCGTGGATCTGCACACGCTTGCTGCCGTTTCGTGCCAAGCGGCGCTGGCCTTGCGCACGATTCGCGCGCTTGAGACTTTGCGTGGCGCACCGTCCGATTCTGCAACGCGTGGTAGTGCCCCACAAACCGAACTTGTAGGCGAGAGTCCGGAAATGGATCGGCTCCGCTCGCAGTTATCCAAAGCCGCACCGACCGATGCCTCGGTCTTGCTCACGGGCGAAACCGGTACCGGCAAAGAACTCGCTGCCCGCGCGGTCCATAACCAAAGTGCCCGCGCGTCGTCGCCCTTCGTTGCACTCAATTGCGCTGCGCTTGTGGAAGGACTTCTCGAGAGCGAACTCTTCGGCCACGAAAAGGGCGCGTTCACCGGCGCCGTCAAACGCCACGACGGTCGCATTGCACAAGCCGGCACAGGCACGCTCTTCTTGGATGAGGCTGGCGAGTTGCCGCTTGCCATGCAAGCCAAACTGCTACGCGTGCTTTCGGAACGCGCCTACCGCCGTGTGGGTGGCAAGTCGCTCGAACCGGTTCACTGTCGCATCGTTGCGGCAACGAATCGCGACCTTAAGCAGGACATGGCGCACGGTACGTTTCGCGAAGACCTCTACTATCGCTTGGCCGTCGTGGTCATTTCACTGCCACCGCTACGAGAGCGTGGTGGTGATATTGAGCGCTTGGCCGAGACTGCGCTAACTCGTATCGCAGCCACACTCGGTCGTCGCGTTCCTCGCATGGCGGCTGATGCACGCGCGTGTCTCAATGACTATCGCTGGCCCGGTAATGTGCGCGAGCTGTTCAACACCATGGAACGCGTCTTGGTGTTACTCGAGGGCGACACCATTCACGCCAGCGACCTGCCGCTCGACATCCGATTGGGAACCCGAGTACCCGCCACGGCGAGTCACGACGTATTGACCCTGCGCGAGGCCGAACGCCGCGCCGTAGAAGCCGCCCTGCGTCACACCGGCGGCAAGAAGGGCGAAGCCGCCAAGTTGCTCGGCACCTCCTGGCCCACCCTCAATCGCAAGATTCGCGAATACGGCATCGACGTCCCGCCAAAATAACGGGCTCGCAGGCGCTGCTATGCTGTTTCGATGAGGCAATCGCATGTGGTGGTTTTGATACTGAGCGCGATTGCAGCGATTGCGCTTGGCTGGTGGGCGTTGAGCGGATCACTGACACCCCAAATCCACCAAGACCCAGTTGTTCACGGCAACTCAAACGTGCCCACCAAGGTTGTCGAACTCCTGGCGCGCGGCACGCCAGACGCGAAACTCAAGTCACCCCCGAAGGGTTCACGAGTCATTGTGGGGCGCGTGTTGAACACGTCTGGCGAACCCGTTGAGGGTGTATTGGTTCGTGCACACGTACATGCCGGGGAATGGCCCCTGGACGCGTTTGAGCGCGCGCCACGCGAAGTGGTTGAACGCGCCTTTGCGATCCGCATTCCAACGTACGGGCCATGGGAAACCGTGTCGGGAACCGACGGGCGCTTCACACTTCGGCATATCGCCGATGGCGTCGACGTAGACGTGGCGGCGCTTCCGCGCGGAGATCGTTACGGTACAGCGTCGATCGTTCGATCGCATGAGTACGCGAGGCATGTTGAACTTCGGGTGGGCGCGTCCGCAACGCCCATCGACGTAAACCCCTACCTGGGCGGTGGTGAACACGAGATTCGGCGCTTGGTTTCCAACGCCCCACGACCTCGCCAACAACGTCTAGACGAGTATGACACAACGATCGATCCACAACCGCGTTGGGCCATTCCATGGGCGGGTGTACGAACGCGCGTGCATCAAAACGCACCGTCACATCGCGTGTGGCTTCAGCGCGCACGGCCGGGCGACCACATTGAAGAAACGCTGATCGGGCCCACTACACAAATGCGACCTCAGGTCGCGTATCCACCGCTCGTGCTTCGTATTCGCAACACGAACGGCGAACCCGTTGCGCATGCAAAGGCCGTAGCACTTTGGCAAGGATCAACATCAGAGGGCAATCCCGTCCGATGTACCACAATGGGTCGATCCAGCGTGCATGGAAACATCTCAATGACGCCTCGATCGGTGCATGGCCTTGTACGAGTCATCGTAATTGCAGAAGGGTATGCTCCCTTTGACGTCGCTTTTGATCGATCATCGCCCCGGTCGCTCGATGTTGTCTTGCAACCGGGCGCAATCGTGGAAGGGCGCGTCGTTTCTGCGCGGGGCCATCCACTGTCCGATATTCACGTATCCCTTTCATCGAGCATCGACCAAGTCCACGCCCAGGTACTGGACTGGCGTGCACGTGCACGGCAATGGCGACGATCGATGGTGACCGGCCCCGACGGCACATTTCGATTTACTTCACTTCCCCAAGGAAAGGGGAGACTCTTCGCCAACGCGAACGCATGGATACTGCGCGCCGATCACTGGGGCGTGGCTTATGAGGCCCACGAAGGGCAGACGGCGACACGCGAACTCGTCATGTCGCCGGCGCGAAGCGCACTCGGCGTCGTAAGGGATGCCGAGGGCAGCACGGTTTCAGGCGCGACCGTCACGGCCACATCCAATGCAACGTTTCCACCTGAGATTCGTCACACAGCCACGCAGACCGACGGAACGTTTTCGATCGCGTCGCTGGCCACGGGCAAACGTTATCGATTCCAGGCGACCGCGCCTGGCCTACAAAGCCCGAAAACCAAACCGCTAGCAGTACACGAGGGCCTGGCGCCCCTCACACTCACGCTAGGACCGAGTTGCTCATTGCGTGGACAGGTTCTGACGGACAGCAACGAGCCAGTGCCCGGACGTGCAGTTGAGCTTGTCGAGGGATCACGTCGGGTAACGACCGACGATCGAGGAATGTTTCGGTTTGACGTGTTGTCGCCTGGTGAGCACGTCGTTTTCCTACCCGATGTCAATGACGAATTCGAAGGGCCGCCTGTAACGCGCGTATTACGTGTAGGAGATCAAGTAAGCGATGTCGTGTTACGCGCACGCATGCGCCACAGCCTCTATGGTCGCGTCGTCGATGCACAGGGACACCCCATGCGCGGGGTGCGTGTCAGGACCCATTCGAGAGGCCTTTCATCCATGCACGTCAATCCCGGCGGCTACAAGATCCTTGGCGACGCCGGCGGAGAAGCCACGACGGACGAGGCGGGTCGATTCACAATTCGCGGCCTCACCGGTTCGGAAAACTACGTGGTGTACGTTTCGGGAGGACAACTGGATGGAACGATAGACCCGGGAGCGTCGCCGGTGCAAATCACAGTGCCCGACTCGCTCCGTGTACGCGTTCACGGCACGGTGCAGAGTCCTGATGGGGAGGCGGTTGCACATGCAAAGGTACGGCTTCGCTCGGTTCCCAAGCGACGCGCCTGGTTTCCCGCTGGGGAGACATCCTATGTTATAGCGCCAGCTATGAACGGGTCATTTGACGCGGAGATTCTCACTACCCATCCGAACGTCGCAGTCACGGTTACGGACGCCTTGATGGCCGATGGAACACGCTTGGTGAACTCGTCGAAGCAGATCGTCGCTCGTGAATCGCCTCCGCTTCGATTCGAACTGCGTGAAAAGCAAGCCGACGCTGCAGACACGCCGTCGGAGGCCTTCGACAAGCTGCTCGTACGCGGCATCGTCGTGGATCCCGAGGGCCGACCTCTAGCGGGTATCAAGGTTCGTGAGGAGGGCGGTACCGGTCGCAGGCAGCGCTCTACGGAAACCCTACATGACGGCACATTCGAACTTCAGGTGAGGCTCGTCGAATCCAAACTCCACATACAACCCAGTCGCGACGAACACCGGACGCTCCATGAAATTCACAACTTCTCGGCCAAGGCAAACGACGAAGTTGTTGTTGTTCAACTTTCACGCGGCCACCAATTGGAGGGTGTCGTGGTTGGGGAACACGGAGAACCGGTTATGACCGGAAGAGTGACACTAAGCCACGTGGCGAATCCTCTCGCAGACGTTGGTCGATTGCCTGGCGCGGATATCGCGTTTCTCTGGAATCGCACCAATCGATTCCACTTCGGGCCTTTGAAACCTGGAACCTATGTGCTCTCCTACGGCTCGGAACACATCGGCCAGCGCGGTCGCCATTGGATCGAAAAACCGCTGCACGTAACGGTGCCTAGCCCGCGGGTTCGAATGACCCTTCGCGAGACATGGAATATGGGAGGTTATGTACAGGGTGACCGTATCGCAGCATTTCGTGTGTATTGGTATCCGGACGAACGAGCCCAACGAAACGGCGACAGGCTCTTTGATTTCGATTGGCCTGGATCGGTTACAAAGGACGGCCACATTCGCATGGTAAGGCTGCGCGAAGCAAAGGGCCGCATCTACGTTCGCAACGAGAACGATGATCGATATGCGGTTGCCCGTGTTTCTCGGAACGCGAACGAGCCTGTGATCGCGCTCAAACAAGGCCATCGCATTCAAGGCAGGCTGCAGTGGCCGAAACCGCTCAAGAAGAGACCGGGAGCGACGGTCACGGCGACCCAGAACGGCATCAAGGTACACACCCGCTACAACGAGCAAGGCGAGTTCATGTTTCGCGGGTTGCGTCCCGGTGTGTGGACCCTTGCGGCCGAAACACGCGAGGCACACTTTGGGCCCCTCGACGTTGAGACCCCGGCGAATGAGGTCGTACTCCACCCAGCCAAATAGGTAATGCCTGAGAGCGCTGCGGACTGAACGAAACGTTCAATTGTTGGTTGAACGAGCCGTGCAATGGGCCTTGGGAGGCGCAGGGGGGAGTTGCACGCACTGCCCCTAAGCGCCTGCGATACCATGATTTAGGAAGCCCTCATGAATGCGGCCACGGTGGCACGGCACTTGTGAATAAGGCTCTTATGGCCAAGGTTTGGACCAGGAAAGGCGGTGCGCGGGCGATGGGCACCCTCCGTGGCAAGACGTGGCGTGTGCGCTGTCCTCAGTGCGAACGAGACGTGATTCACGATCCCAAGTCACTGCGCGCGCACTGCGCCGCGTGTGACTACGCGTTCGTACCCGCTGAAATGCCAACGGCGGCGATTCGGCGCAAGCACGGCGACGAGATCGCTGTCCCCGCACACCCCTGGACCGGCAAGACGTTGGGGCCTTGGACCATTGTTCGTCATCTAGGCGACGGCGGTATGGGCCAGGTATTCGAAGCGCGCGGCAAGAAGGGGCGCACACGCGTAGCGCTCAAAGTGCTTCGCAGCGAACTCTCCACCGACCCCAAATTCGTCAAACGCTTTCACCGCGAAGCGCGCGTGCTCAAGAGTCTTTCGCATCCCCACATTGTGGCGATGTTAGATCAGGGCGAAGACGATGGGCTTCTGTGGATCGCCATGGAGTACGTACGCGGCGAAACGCTGCGTCACGTGATGGCCCGCGGCACGATGTCGATGAAGACCCTTTCGCATCTCGGTTCGCAAATCGGTTCCGCACTGGACTACGCCCACAAGAAAGGCGTAATTCACCGCGATCTCAAACCCGAAAACGTCATTGTTGACGAACAGGGCGACGTTCATTTGGTGGACTTCGGGCTCTCCAAGCTTCATGAAACAACGCTTGCCGACAACGACTCGCGCTTGACGCGAACCGACGTGATTATGGGCACCTACGAATACATGGCGCCCGAGCATCGCCGCGGCGATCAGAAACTCGACGCGCGGGCCGATGTGTTCTCCTACGGCGTATTGCTCTACGAAATGGCCACCGGTTCCTTGCCGCTGGGCCGCTTTGCGTTGCCCTCAGAACTTCGTAGCGAACTCCCGACCGAACTCGACGAGATTGTTTCGAAGGCACTTGCTACCAACCCGAAAGATCGCTACGGCGCTGCCAGCGACATGGCGATTTCGTTGCACGAATGCGCGGGCATGAAGAAGTCGCGTCGTTGCCGGTGGTCGCGAAAGAAAGACAAAGCAACCGTCACGCCCGCGAGCGAGGGAGACATTGCCGACGCGCGTCGCATGCTTCGCCACGTAGAGCTTGTGGCATCCCTCGACCGCGTTGTTGCAATCCTATTCTTATTGGCCGGGACGATTGGCGTGCCTTTTGTGCGCGAGTTCATATCGTTCCCCTCCGTGCCCACAATGACGGGATTGAGCCTCGTGCTCATCATCATTGGCGTCATGCTCTGGAAGCAGGGCAAAGCCCTGTCGCGAATGCAACCGGGGAGTCGATCGCGCCAAATCACAGCCAGTGCGTTTATGTGCTTGCTACCGCCGGTCATCATTTTCGGCGGCATCTACGGCTTGATCGTCATGACCTCGGATCGCGCCCGCCGCGCATTTCGACTCGGCAAAGACGCATTACTTGACGACGACCAACGCGTTGAGCCCACGCTACCGGCCAAACCACGCCCCAAACACGCGCCCATGCCGTTCGCACCTCGTGCGGCACCCAAGGACTTTGGCATCGGCATGCGTATCTACGCGCTTTGCGGTGTGTTGCTCAGCCTCTATGCCGTGCTTGTGTGCACCTCGGTGGAACTGTTTGGACGATCGGGTGGATCAGGCAGCGACATCCTCACCGTACGCCCCAGCCATGACGGCATCCTGAGCATGTCGTCGAGCGACATTCACGACTTTGGCGGCGTCATGCTCGTCGCGTGCTTCGTTTCGGTACTGGTCTTGCTCTACACGTTCGCGCGCCGGCGCGTCGTGCGCGGGTGGGGCCTCGCGTTTGTCATCGCGTCCTTTGTGTTTGGCGCGTCCTATTGGTTACACCACGCCGCCACATCGGCGGGGTTTGCGAGTCCGCTTTTCGGCCACGCCCTTTGAGTGTTGGACGTAGTCGAATGCACAGATTTTCGCTGATCATGCACGGCGTGTGATCCGCATTCGTTTCCCTCCCGTCCTATTTAGGAGACTGTTATGAAGAAACTACTTGTCCTGGGTCTGATTGGCTTTGGTCTGGTGTCGTTTGTGGGTGCAGACGTCGTCAAGTCGTCGGTAAAGAACATTCGTCACGCCGCGCGCGAAGCACTCACCAAAGACCTGCCCCTTGAACAGCAACTCGCCGAAGCGCGTTCGCAAATCGACAGCTACGCACAGAGCATCATTCGCGGTGAAGTCGCCGCCGAGAATTTGAAAGACATGATCGCCGATGCCGAACGCGATGTACGCACGCTCACCGCACGTGTAGGTCATGATCGCGAAGCACTTGCAGCGCTTCGCACGCAGCTCACGAGCGACCGTGTGGAGATTGTGCCCACGGGGACGAGCGCCGCGACGCAACGCACCGGTTCGGAAGAAGCGGTTGCCATCATGCGCGCCAAGCGCTTTCAAGCCACGAGTGAGATTCTCGCGCGTCGCACCAAAGACGTGGCACGGTTGAAGGCCGAATACCAAGGCACGCTTGATTCGCTTGCCAAGGCACAGAGCCAGCAGCTTCGCTTGCAAGAAGAAGTGCGCGTGCTCGCTGCGGAGATTGAGTCACTCAACGCGCGCCAAGCGGCCGCGCGCACCCGTCACGCCGTTGGCAATCCTTCGGTGTCGGAGAGCGGTTTCGCCGATGCGCAAGCCAAGATCAAGTCGATTCGCACCAAGCTGCGCGAACAGAACAAGATGTTGCGCCACTTTGAGGTGCAGAGCGACGTTCGCGCTGCCAGCGATCACGCCTCCACGGCTGTGCTTCCCGGCGACGCCGTCCAGGCCATTGATGAAGTACTCACGGCCTATCCGGCAAGCAAGTAACACGTCTCCCGGTGCCGCGGCGACCAACGCGTCGCCGCGGCATGTCCTCCCACACACTTCATGAAACGAGGAGATGGCCGTGGCCAAGCATCTCGGAGATCACACATCCACGCCGTTTTCCGCGAAACCGCGTAAGCGTTTCCGCGCGATTCGACGCGTTGCGTGGCTAGCACTCTTTGCCGCGCTGACAGTCGAGGGCTACACGCGCATTCATGAACACCGCGCGCGCAGAAGCCTCACGCACGACGCACGCCACCTGTCTATGTCAGGCGGCCAGCCAGGGCGCCACACGCCATTTTCACGTATGTCAAACGACGCCGAATGGCGCGCCTTGGTCGAGCACAAGAACGTGGCCGCAGCGATTGATGTCTCAACGCGCGGTGCGGCTCACTTTGGTCGCGACGCCAACCGTGTGCGGCACTCATTGGCCGAGCTTGCCGCAACGCAGGGACTTCGCGCCCTGCAGGAACCGTCCACGTCGGGCCATGTATTGGCCGCACGTCTCTATCAAGCCGCCGGCGATGGCACCGCCGCGGCACGCCACTGGCAATTCGCAAGTCGCCTGGCACCCAGCGACGACACACTTGAAAGGCGTGCCGACGCATCGATCAATCTCGCCATGGCCCACCGCGCGCGTCCCGCCACGCGCACCGCAGGCGGCGCTGGATTCGGCGTTTTGCTCCTCAGTTCACTACTCGGTGGCTTCGCTGGAAAGTGCCACAAGAAACGCAGGCGCTATGTCGATTCCATTCGTGGTTCCGTGCGCATGGTGGTGGACGGCGACGGCAGCCAAGTCGCGCCCACGCTTGATCGAGACAGTTCATCACTCTTGGTCGACGTATTGCTGCGCGGTCGCTATGGTCTTGCGCCCAAGTGTTTGCGTCGCAAGGGCCCAACGATGCAGATCACCTGCTCCCACCCCGAAGCCTCCAAATCGCTGCGCTTGCGTCCCACGGGCGACGTCCGCGGCGACGCCGTACGCGTCAAGGTCACCCGCGAAACGCTCAAGCGTCTCAAATCCGAGCCCGGCACCTGGCGTATGTTCGTTCAACTCGACGATCGCTGCATCGCCACGGCACCGCTTCACGTGCAGAACGCCTAGCCCGGATTGCTCATGAAGCGCGCGATTTACCCAAGTTCATGAGTATTCCGGGCTAACCTGCCGTTTTCCTCTGCACTACAAAATGCGTGCGCGGCGGGGATGCCATGAGCGATTCGATTACTGCGCGGCTCTCAAGCACCCTCGGGCGGCGGCATGGCAAGCCAAACATTGCGCTCGCCAAGGATCTTGTCAATCGCCAGGATGAGCGTCTGATCGATGCGGTAATCGCGTTGCTCGAGCACAAAACGAAGGCCATTCGCCACGACGCCATTGAAGTGCTCTACGAGATTGGGCAGCGAGACCCGTACTTACTTGAATCGCACTTCGACGTAATTTCCGAAGGGCTTGACAGCAACGACAATCGCATGCTGTGGCGCACACTTGCCACGATTGACACGCTGTGCGGCGTGGTTCCAAAGAAGACCATGGCGCTGCTCACACAGATAGTGGACGCTGGCGATCGTGGCTCGGTAATCGCCAAGGACAAGACCATTTCTATTCTCACCACCCTGGCAGAAGAGCCGGCATACGCGTCAAAGCTCGCGCCGATCATGCTCGCGCGCCTCAAATCGGCCGCGCCCAATCAGTTCCCGACCTATGCCGAGAAGATTGCGGTGGTGATCGCCGAAGATTCACGTGATGAACTCGTAGCGATCCTCGAAGACCGATTGGAATCTATCGAGCAGGCGTCAAAGGCTAGACGCGTGGACAAAGTGATCGCGAAGTTGATCGAATCACGCTGAGTGCTATTTGGGTGAACCTCAAGCGCGAACCGCTACGTGGCATTGCGCACACGCAACACGTATTACTAAGCAATCCGACTACTTCGCAAGCCACACGACATCGGGAACGCCCGCACCGGTGAGCGAATCCGCATACGTTTCCGAGATCGAAACTGCCGGTTCAACTTGGGCGACGTGACGCTGGAAAAATGCAACGGCAAGCGCCCGCACCATGCGCTGTGTATCGCTTCCGATGTCGGTCGCGCCGCTGCCGGCAAAGTGCAAATGACCTGTGTTCTCCAGCGAGGCGAACACCTTATTCCCCGGCGGCATGCCGTCGTAGCTCTCCTGTCGCCAAGACGCGGGCAGGCCATCACGACCATCGTCTTCGGATCCCGTGAGCAGTAATGCAGGAACAGATACGGCGGCAAAGGACGACACGTCAAAGTTGCCCGTGCTTCCCGTTCCCTGTGGCGACATCGCGACGATCGCCGCCACGCGCGTATCAACCAAGCTTGTAAGACCGCCAGGAAGTCCTGCCAGGGCACCGCCCGATACAAGCGCCGTGTAGGCACCAAAGGAGTGGCCCATCACGCCCACGTCGCGCGCATCAATCTTTCCCATCAAGGAAGCGTGTGTCGCATTCCAGCTACTCGCCTCATCAATAACAAAGCTCACGTCGGCAGGGCGATCGACATACTCCACCGTGTCGTCTGCCACCATGGCAATCGCTTGAAAGAAGTTAATGGCCGGATCTTGCGCCAGTGCATTGACCGCAGCGAGATTGCTTCCCACATGTTCCACAAGGACAACCACAAAGCCATGGCTTGCTATGTGTAGCGCTTGCCCCTCATGCGTGTCACGTGTACCGCCCGCGCCATGGGACACAACGAGAAGTGGAAACGGCCCGCCACGCTGCGGCGTAATCACCGTACTTGGCACCGCTCGCCCACGCGCCGCGTCCATCAGAGACGCGAACTCGATCGTCTCGGTGGTGAAGCCACCTAGAAGCGCTGGATCGGTAGGACCTGATGGCGGTGTGGTGGGTGTATCTCCGCCGCCACCGCCACAGGCAGATGTACTCAGAGCGAACAGTAGCAGTCCGAGTCCTAGGTGCGTGCGCATGCAGCCTCATACCCCGTGCAACTGGGCGAGTTTCGAAGGGAATATTGGGCGCACCCGTGTGATCTCAGTGGCGCTAATGGCGAGGGGTGTCCGCGGCACGCTGCTTGATCCATCAAATGCGTCCATTGCTCAAATGCCTTGAGGTTTCGCCGGAGCAAGCTCAAAATCAACGTCGTGGATTCAGCAGCCAAACTCCAGATTTCTATACTCACGATCGCGGGGGTACTCGCAGCCGCGTACCTATTGACAGTAGCGTTCTCGTTGAGTGGGGAAGAAAGCTCAACCGTCTCAAGTGCTGCCCCCAGATGGAGGGCGGAAAACGATGAAGGCTCCCCACTTTCTTTGCTTGCGTTCGTCCTACTTAACTCACGAGAATTACCGACGCCCGACGCAGTCTCTAGCGCACTTAGGTCGTCAGGTCTTCCCGCCGCATCAGTCTCGGCACTCAAAGAGAGTCATGGCTTCTCAATCAAATACAGCAAGGATAACGAAGTCTTAGCAATGAGCATGGGTGCGCCCGTGCCAATCGATGAAATCACTGAGGCCGTTAGGCGCAACATACTGATCGTGAGAGACAAAGATCGAATCGCTGCTCATAACAACCACATGGTGGTTACGGGAATCGGGTTGCACCACGAAAGTCGATTGATAGCACTTTGGCGATTCACGAAGATCGTCGCCGAAATCGCGCACGTCTCTGGCGCCGTGGGCGTGTATTGGGGCGCTGGCGGCGTAGCCCAACCGTCATATTTCTTTCGGTCGGTTGCACGGTCAAAGCGCGTGCCGATTTCGCTCTGGATCGGCGTAGATGTTGCGACGAAAGGAACGGACCGCATCCGACTGCTGAGCAGGGGAATGGAGTCGCTCGACTTACCGGACTTACTCATGACAGGTTCTGCAAAGACAAAGCCGCGAACCGTTGGTCGCTTCTTTAACACGTTGAGGTATATGGCGACGCGCCCGGAGCCCTTGAACGAGGGGGAATCGGTGGAGTATATCGAGGACGTTTTCGGACGCGTGCGCTATGTACCGTCGCCCGCTGACGAGGACGTCCGAGTCGTTCGGATCGACTTGAAGTGACAGACACACATCGCGATAAATGGGTTGTGCCACTGACCGAGTCGCGATTCGGTTATGCCTCGTAGCGCCTCGGTGTCAGCAACAAGAGAACACGCGACGCTGGGTCTCGACGATCTCGAACGACACAACGTGCGAGCTACGACTTCGGACGCTGCCATCCGTCGAGTTCATCCATCTTCTTAATCGATAGATGCGCAACGATCATGGACCCGAATCCCATAACGGCGGAGAGAATTGTCAACGCATCGTCATGGCCTGCGAATGCGGCGCTAGCCGCGATGACGCCAATGGCGAATGCAATCCAGTACATGGCCACGGCCGAGCCGCGACCGGGAATGCCAAAGAAGGCAATCTTGACCCATCCGGGGATGGGTTTGGGCGTCGTGTTTGGGTTGCTCATCGGTGGTGTCTCCTTACCCACCTATACGCACTCCCATCCCACGCAGCCTCACGACGGAAGGATGAAGTAGCAAAGGGCTTGTTGTTCGACGGAAACGCCAGTTTTTAGGCATCTCAGCTAGTGCTACAGTGTCATACAGCCTCACAACGCGGAAGTAGGAGCGATGAGCAAACGCAAGAACATCCGTATCTCCTTTACACCGGAGCAGGCGGACTTCCTTGCTGCGTGCGTTACGTCGGGTCGCTATCAATCCACGAGTGAAGTGGTTAGAGAGAGCATTCGGCTGCTTCAGGATCGGCAGCTGTTACGGGATGCGAAAGTGGCGCGTGTCCGGGCACTAGTTCAAGAGGGCGCAGATGCACTTGACCGCGGCCACGTTATTGACGGCGATACGTTCTTTCGTGAGTGGGATGATGAGATAGACAGGTTGGACCACTGATCTACTTTACGGCTTGCGCGACTTCCGATTCTGAATGAACTCGTACGCAAGTAGCCCGAGCCAGATAAGTAGGAGATAGAGACTTACGTCGGGCCACGTAAAGATGCTGATGCAAAGGGCACCTATCAGGAGTAAGTCTCTTATGTCTCGGGCAGTCACGACGGGCGACAGATGCAAATACCTACCGCCCCGGCTGCTGGCCTGGCTCTTCGGGCTCGAGCTTGAACTCGAGGGGTGTGTCGTTGGGGGGTGTCACCCCGCGCTTGATGGCCGATTCGGCGCCCGTGGCACGGAAGTTCTTGTAGCCACGTGCCCACCACACAACCACGCTGTAGGCCCCTGCCGGGACATTCTCGATCTTGAAGGTGCCGTCCTTTTCGGACTGCGCAAAATTGGTTGGCGTGACGGTGTCCTCGTCCTCTTGGTTGGCACTGTCTTGCTCGTTCTCTTGGCCCGGATTTTCAGACGTTGAAATGCCGACCCAGGCGCCTTCAACAGGCTTGTCGTCTGTATCGAGCACGCGCCCTTTGATGATGGACCCGCGCTTCATCGTGATCATGTAGTTATCAACCTCTTGGTTGTTCTGCATGCGGATGTCGCGCTTGTACCAGGTGACGTAGTCGTCCTTGGTGGCTTCAACGATAATGCGGCCAGGCTTGAGGCCACTGAACTCATAGCGGCCTTCGGAATCCGAAACGTATGCTTCGCCACGAAACACGCCGCGCAATTCCCAGGCATTGAGCTTGGGCTTTTTCGCAAGTTCGTCGCTGAGGGTCGCCACGCGTACGCGCGCGCCTGTGAGCAACTGTCCATTTTCGTCCTGCACGCGACCCTTTAGCGAGCCGCCCTTTAGCATCTCGATCTTCACCTTCTTCACGGCGCCGGTATCAACGCTAAAGGGCTTGCTCTCGCTCTCCACATAGCCGTCGCCGGTGGCAGCCGCGACCCACTTCGCACCGGGCGCTACACCAGTAAGCGTGAACCGTCCCTTGGCATCGGTGATCGTGGCGCCACGCCTGGCGTCTCGAATTCGGCGCGCCGAACGACTACGGCGGGCGCCACCGCTCCAACCACGACCTTCATCGCGCTTCTGCTTGAGACGGACGCGTACGCCATCCACCGGGGTGCCATCGGGCGCAGCCACCACGCCCGTAACACTGCCCGATACAGACATCGTCACATCGTGCGAGACCTCACCCCCTTCAACCTTTACGGGTTCCGTGCCGCCCGTTTGTGCAAATCCTGGGTACACCGCAACCACTTGCACGTCGCCATTGGCGACACCTTCAAGAACGTATTCACCGTTGGCATCGGACACCGCGGTCGCGCCTCCGATAAACATCGACACGCGGCTCACGGCGGAAACCTCAACACCTTGTAGTGGTACGCCATCTTTGGCGTTCGTGATACGGCCACGAATCGATCCGCCTCTCTTGAGGACGGCGTCGACCTCAGCCGTTTCACCCGCTTTGATGTCGGAAATCTGATTGCCGGTCCACTGAGATCGCGAATCGGTGATATAGCCTTGAGCCTTAAATCCGGCCGACATGACAGGACCCGCGAGCAAGTTTACAAGTTCGTATTCACCCTTGGCGTTGGTAAGGGCATAGGCGCTGCTGTTGGTGCCGCGTCCCATGCGGCCCACGAACAAGGCCACTTCTGCACCCTCAATGGGCTCGCCTGTCGTATCGTCGGTGACGACACCCTTTAGGGTGCCTCCAAGTTGCAGCTCAAAATCGCGACGCAACTTGCGTTCGATGGCCACGGACTGCGCAGAGAAGATGGGGGCGTACCCGTCTGCCTTGACGCCAAACGTGTATTTCGCGCCAAGTGCCAACGTCTCGAGCGAATACTCCCCGTTACTGTCGGTGCGCGCCATTTCGAACTCAAGGTTGCCCGACATCATGTTGCGCCACCCGCGGTCGTACGTCGCAATGACCTCGGCACCCGCAATAGGCTTGTTTTCGTGATCGGTAACTCTGCCAAAGGCAGTCCCCGCCGTACCTAGCACCAGCTTCAATGTGCCGGTACCGCGTTCACGATCAATCACAATGTCGTTCTCGTGATCACTAGCAAGTCCGCGCTTGCGACCGACGACGGTGTAGGACCCATCTTCAAGGCGCGTAAGGGCGAAGTACCCCTGCTCGTCGGATTGGGTCGCGTCGGCGGCAGCAAAGTCGGCTTGGCCAAGGCGCGCGCGCTCAAACAAGATGCCGTCGCGGCCGGTCGTACGCGTGGGAGGAAACGCTTGTACGGCTGCATCGGCCACGGGGCGCCCACGTTCATCAACCACGCGCCCACGCAACACGATTTCTTGGCCAAGGGGCACATCGCCGAGATCGGTGGTTTGTCGCGCACGCACCCGAATGTCGGTCAGCGTGAGCACGGGGCCATCACCGGGAGCGATCACAACGCGATACATGCTTCCGGGGCGCACACTCTTGAGCAACACCACGCCTTGCGAATCGGAATCTTGTGCGCCAAGTTCTTCATTGATGCGACTCATCACCTTAACGCTTTGGCCCACGACCGGCGTCTTGTTGCCCGCCTGCACGAGGCGCAGTCGTATCGCACCTTCATCGCCCTTGCCATAGAGTCCGGCGAGCGTCGTCGAATTCTCTTTCTCGTCGGGCGTCAGTGACTCGTTACCCGCCGTGCCATCGAGCATGTCATTGTCGGTATCGCCCTGGGACACGTCGACGTCGTCGATGGCTGTGCCGCCATCAAAGACGCCACCGAAGTAAAGGCCCGCAATGACAGCGAGTGCGACAAGGATCAACAGAATCGGGAACGCACTGGCGCCACGATTTTGCAAAGAGGGAGATTGGGAACCACGCATGCGGACCTCCAGGGCGCAGAACGTGAGATGCGCCGAGGGGGTCAATGTATCCGCCGCTCGAAGGCGACGTGACCAAAGTGCCAAAGAAGAACACTCCTGAGATGAACGCGGGACGGGACCTCAGGCCCAACGGCGAAGAAGCAACACCACGAGTACGGGAGCGCCCAGCGCCGCCGTGACAATCCCGACCGGCAACTCGGTTGGCGCGTTGACCGTTCGCGCCACAGCGTCGGCGGCCACCAGAAGGGCAGCACCGATCAGCACGCTCCCCGGAATCAGCGCACGGTGACGCGGGCCCACCAGACGACGGCCGATATGCGGCACCACGAGCCCAACGAATCCGATCAATCCGCAGCGTGAAACTGCCGCAGCGGCCAGTACACAGGCCATACCGCCGAAACCATAGAGGGCGCGCGTCACCGAAACACCGCCTATCCAAGCGGCCTCGTCACCCAGGGTGAGCACATCGAGAGTCTTCGACCTAGCCGTGGCGAGCAGGACCACAGGCAAAAGCACGACGGCCATGAACAACACATCGCCAAGACTCGATAGTGAGAGGTCGCCGAGCAGCCATAGCACCACGCGTTGCCAATCGTGAACCGCGCTATGCAGAAATCCCGTCGCCAATGCATGGACGAAAGCGCCTACGGCCACGCCGGCCAACAACACGGATACGGTGGGCGATCGAGTTGCGCGCCGCGCAAATGAGAAGATTAAAAACGCAACGGCGATCGCACCGACAAACGCCGCCCCCGTGCGAAGGGTCTCGGCATCAAAGCTTGAAACGCCTTTGGACGCCAGCCACGCAGCAAAGGTCACGCCCAACAAGGCGCCAGGACCAATTCCAAGCAAGTAGGGCTCGGCCAAGTCGTTCCGGAGCAGCGCCTGAAACAGCACGCCCGAAACACTGAGCGCGGCACCGACCAACGCAGCGAGCAACACACGCGGTACGCGAGAGGTGTGCACCACATAGGCGCCGTCGCTGGCGTCATTCCCGAGCAACCCTTGCCACACGTCGCTCAAGGAAACCCGTACCGTGCCCAGCATGAGGCCAAGCGCGAGTGTGCCTGCGCACAGCGCCACCAGCAAGAGCCAAACGGCACGACGCGCTGGCACCACTCGTTGCTCGGGCAACGTCACTTGGGCTCTCGCTCTCGTGCATTCGCTACGTCCATCACACGTTCTGCCAGCGATGTGAGTGCGTCCAGCGTGCGCGGTCCACCGCGTGCGTACGCATCGCCCGAAATATCAATGATGGCGTCATGTTTGATCGCAGGCACACGCGACCAGCGCTTTTGAAGCTTCGGCGGCATGGGCATCTGCGAGGCAAGAATGACCCGGGGCCCACGAGCGAGCACAAGCTCCTCTGAAAACGTGCCGGACGCCGTGGCCGTGGCATCGCACGCAATGTTCACACCGCCAACCATATGCATCATGTCGTCAATCAATGAACCAGGATGCAACACATACAGCGGTTCCCATTGACCCACGGCCATCATGCGCACGGGCACTGATGCCACACGCGCGCGCAGCTCATGCTCAAGCCGCTTCCGACGTGTTCGCCATGCCTGCGCCAGTTCCACAGCTTCCGGCGTATCAAGAACCGTGGCTAGCAACATCATCGAGCTGTCCAAGTCGCCCAGCGTGCGGCTGGTGCGGAGCGGTAGTACCTCCATGCGACTCTCGCTAGCGAGCGTTTCGAGCGCGCCCATATCCGCGCGATGCAGCGCGGCGTCCACCAGAATGAGATCCGGTCGAAGTGCGCGCAGCTGTTCTGTCGAAAGCGGATTGACGGAAATCTTCGGGAGCGACGTCACGTCGTGCGGCGTGTCGCAATACATGGTCACGGCGACCAATCGGTCACGACATCCGAGGAAGTCAACCATCTCCGTAATGCCCGGCAGCGCACTCACAATGCGCTTGGGGTTACGGCGAATAGAACGCTTGGCACCATCGTCGTTAATTCCGATTGTTTGGGACTGTGTCGAGCGCACCCACGACATCGGCAAGGGTTTCGTCACAGGTTCCAAGCGGCCTAAACATGACGGCACGTCTCGATCGCCACATCCCCCACCGAGCAACGCCAAGACAACAAGCAGCCAAGTGATAACGTGCGCACGCCGCGTCATGGAGACGACTCCGATGAATGACGCGGCGGTACGGAAGGAATCACCCACGTACGCCCATCGCGCCCGGACTGTGCCGTCGCCAACGATACGTCAAATACCGTTTCCAATCGCGATGGCATGAGTACGTCTTCGGGCGGGCCCATGGCGACAACACGGCCGTAATGCATAAGCAACACAACATCTGCTAATGCTGCGGCGAGATTGATGTCGTGAAACACGGCCACCACGGCACCGCCGCGTTCACGCATGTCATCACGAATCACCGCCGCCATGCGGGCACCCTGCCCCACATCCAAATGCGAGGTGGGTTCATCCAGAAGATAGACCATGGGTGACTGTGCCAGCGCGCGCGCAATGCTCACCCGTTGGCGTTCCCCCGCGCTCAAGGTTGTCACCGAGCGCTCGGCCAGGGCATCTAAGTTGGCGCGCTTTAGCATGTCGCTGATGTATGTAGCGGTGTCGCAGGCACCACGCCACGGATAGCGCCCAAGGGCTACGCTCTCGCGTACCGAATAGGGAAACACGGCGTGGTCCGTGCCGAGCATACCGCCCACCGCTTTGGCACGCGCCAACGATTGCATGCGCCACACATCGTGCCCGTCAACTGTGACGCGACCGCTCGTCGGGCGGCGCCATCCACACGCCAAGCGAAGTAAACTCGACTTGCCCGAGCCGTTGGGCCCCACGACGGCATAAAATGTCGAAGGCTTGACGTCGAACGTAACGTCGTCCACGGCGAGGTGCGCGCCGTAGTGAAGCGATACGTGTTCCAGGGAAAGCAGCGACACAGACGTCTACGGACCTCATGGGTTAAAAATCGAACCTGCGAAGCGTACTCGTAGCGAATCAGACGATCCACCGCAATACGAGTGTGCCCAGCACTGTGAGGCCAAACGCATAGGCCAGCGGACGCCATCCCCATCCCCCGGGGCGAAACCGTCCATCAAGCCCGAAGTAGTGACCCGCGTGGAGTAGCGCGAGGTTTGCAAGCATGACCGTCAGCAGCCAGTTCGATCCATCACCCGAGAGGGAGAAGATATACATCGCTTTGGCGAGACCAAAGGCAACCATCAGCAACGCGCCAAGTGTAGCCATGACGCGTGTCCACAAGCCCAGTACGAGCGTGAGCCCCAGCAACGTTTCAAACACCAGAATGCTCACCGCAAACCACCAACGCAAGGAATCGTGCAACATGACGTGCTCAAGAAACGACGCGTACCCGTCCATGCGCCATCCAAAGATCGATGCCGGGTGCTCAACGCAACGCTGAACGAGCTCCGTGTACTCCTTCGTAACAAAGTGTTCTACGGCCGCGGCAAACGGCATGTCCTTGGCCAGAAGTTTGTATTCAATCGCATCCAAGAACACGAGCCCGGTGTAGACCCGCGTCACAAACACACCGAATCGGGCTGCGCGGTGAGTGACGGGTGCTTCGAGGTCGCCTTGTTTGCTACGACGCCGTTTCTTGCGACGCTTTTTCTTTGCTCGCGCCACTATCCGCCGTCTCGTTCGTCACCGGTAGACTGGGGCTCAGCTTCGATGCGTCGTTGCTCATCAATTGGGGGGCGAACGTGAGGTCCCTCGTAGCGCTTGTGCGTCAAAATGCCGCGCTCATCAAAGAAGAGGGAAAGCGACTGCGAATCGCCGCGAGGATCCTCAACGAGATAGTCCATGCGCTCAATCGTGCCGCCCGCACGCCGCGCCACATCCCGCGCATAGGGGTATTCTTCTAAAATCCACGTACTGGCTACGCCCGGATTGAGGGATTGCATGGCGGCATACGACATGCGATCTTGGCCTGGCGTTGCGAATGTTCCACACGCAACAAGGCTGAGAGCCAACAAGGCCACTACGACGCGTCGGCACGCATGGTTGACATGATGGGCTGCTCCGCATGGGCTTGGAAGGGTGTCCGCGATGTGCATCGCTCGATTCTACCGGCGCAACGCGGCATCCAAGGAACTTGAAGTGTTGCGGGATCGCGCGAGTACCATTCGCCCATGACATCGGGCCAAGCCCCCACCACCTTTCGGGGTCTTTCGCTCTTTCCGTTTCAACAGAAGGCGGTGCAGTCGGTCTTTTCGGGCCACAACGTGATGGTGGCGGCCCCTACCGGTGCCGGAAAAACGCTTGTGGCCGACTACGCCATCGAGCAGGCGATGGGGCGCGGCGCGCGCGTCATGTACACGAGCCCCATCAAGGCGCTCTCCAATCAAAAGTACCGCGACTTTCGCAAGCATTACGGATCCGAACGTGTGGGACTGATGACGGGCGACGTCACCATGGGCGCCGACGCACCGCTTATCATCATGACCACGGAGATCTTTCGCAATACGATCTTTGAAGATCCGGAACGCCTCAAGCCCTTCGACTTTGTGATCTTTGATGAAGTGCACTACATGGATGACCGCGAACGCGGTACCGTATGGGAAGAGGCAATGATCTACGCGCCCAAGCACATTCGCATTGTGGCGCTCTCCGCCACCATTCCCAACGTTGATGAACTTGCGGGATGGCTGTCGTGGGTGCGCGATGTCAAGACCGACGTGATCCTTGAAGACAAACGCCCGGTCCCACTCACGCACCATGTGTGGGTACCCGGGCGCGGTCCCAAAAACTTGCGCGGCGTCAAGCGACACTTCCAAGAAATGGGGCGCCAGCGGGATCACCACAATCCAGGAGGACGAGGCGGTCGAGGCGAGCGCGGGGGCGGTCGATCGGCGCGCCGACGACAGATGCACATCCTCGATGAGGCCAGCTACAAGCTCTTGGATCATCTCGAACGCAAACAGCTGCTACCTGCCATCTACTTCTGCTTCAGTCGACGCGACTGCGAAAACATGGCGGAACGCAATGCGCACCGCCGCCTTCTAAAACCCCACGAAATTGGGAAGATGGAACAACTCTTTGACGACTTGGCGCGACGCTACGAAGTCAGCGATTCCGATGACACGTTGCGTCTGCGAAATCTCGCGCGGCGCGGCGTGCTCTACCACCACGCGGGCATGCTGCCCATCGACAAAGAGATTGTGGAACGCTTGTTTGCCACGGGCCTCGTCAAACTACTCTTTGCCACCGAGACGTTTGCGGTGGGTGTTAATATGCCCGCGCGAACCGTGTGCTTTCACGCACTTACCAAGTACGACGGCATCTCTCGCCGCCCCATGATGGGACGCGAGTATTGGCAAATGGCGGGACGCGCCGGGCGACAGGGGATTGACACCGAGGGCCACGTGTTCTCGTTACTTGACGACTTGGATGTCAGCTACGACAACATCGCCTACCTGCACAGTGGCCGTGCCGAACCCGTACGCAGCCGATTCAATCTTAACTACTCGGCGATTCTCAATCTTTGGCAACGTTTGGGTGAACGCGTGCCCGAGTCGTGGGAACGATCGTTTGCGCGTTACCAGGCGAGTGGATCGAAGACCTCGGTATCAAATCGATCGTCCGGCAAACGCAAGCGCCGCCCTCGGAAAAAAACCAAGGGCGCAAAGCCAATGCAACAGGGCACTGAAAAAATCCGTGCGCGCATTCGTGTCCTGCGCGACATGCATTATTTGGCCGATGGGGGATGGACACGCAAGGGCCAACTGTGCGCGCGCATCAATGGGTATGAGATTGCCATGACCGAAGCCTACGAAGGCGGATGGCTGTTTCGCTGTGACCCCATTCAGGCGGCCATGTTGGTGGCATCGATGGTGTACGAAGCGCGGCCATCGGATGCGGCGGAGCGCCCCACCAAGTCGCTCAAGGGTATCGCCAAGCCGTTCACCGCATGCATGGCGACATTCGCGCGAACAGAACAACACCACGGACTGCATCACACCACACGGGGACCCGACTTTGGCATGGCAGGCCTCGTTCAACGCTTTGCCGAGGGCATGTCCTTTGAATCACTTGCCGACCATACGAATATGCGGGCGGGTGACATGGTGCGGGTTCTGCGTATGACGATTCAGTTGCTGCGTCAAACGGCACACGCATTGCCGAAGGGCGATCCCTGCATCGCCGTGTTGCGCGAGGCCCAGAACCGATTGGACCGCGACGTGGTGGATGCCAAGCGGCAGCTCGAGCTGGGTTAGCGTACGTTAGCCCGGATTGTTCATGAATAGTCCGGGCTAGAGACCTCGGTTGAATCCGCGGCTACACTAGATCAATGCCTCCGTCACGCTCTCGTCGTCGCTCGTCACGCCGTTCCTCTCGTCGCACTCGTATCGTCAAGGGGACCCCACCCAACTCGGTAGCTCGCGGTGATTCTTCCGGTGACGCAGGTCAACCCAAGAAGGACGCAGCCACAGGGAAAAAACTCGGACGCTGCACGCTAATCGAACGCATCGGTCGCGGCAACACGGCGATTGTCTATCGCGCGCACTACGAACCACTCGACCAAGAGGTCGCCGTCAAGATCTTGCTGCCCTCGATTAGCAGCAACGAGACTCTCGTAGATCGGTTCCTCACCGAAGCACGAACGATTGCGAAGATCGATAACGAAAACGTCGTCAAGATCTACGACGTGGGCGAAGAGGACGGCAACTACTTCATGGTGATGGAGTTGCTCGAAGGCGAAGAGACCATGGATCTCATTCGTCGCGAAGGCATGGTGGACGTGACCGACTCGCTGCGCATTGTGCGTCAAGCCGCGCGCGGCTTGGCGGCTGCTCATGGCAAGGGCCTCATTCACCGCGACATCAAACCGCAAAACCTTTACCTGAAGGACGACGGTACGGTCAAGGTCGTAGACTTTGGGTTGGCGGGCAACGTGGATGGCGACACAGAACGCGTCGGCACGCCGCACTACATGGCGCCGGAAGTGTGTGAGACCGGAAAGGCCGAGCTTGCGAGCGACGTATACGCGCTTGGCATTTGTCTCCACCACTTGCTTACAGGGCAACCGCCGTTCGCTGGTATGCGTTTGCAAGAAATCTTGCGTGCACACATGAATGCGCCGCCCATACGACCAGAGGCCACACGCCCCACACTAACCAAAGACATTTGCGAGCTGGTGCGCGAACTCACAAAGCGCGATCCGTTGCTGCGACCCTCCGCCGCTGAAGTCGTCACGAAACTGGACGAAATCGGTGGTAACGCGCTCAAGGACAAAGGCACACTCGTTCGACGTCGTTCCGGTGGTGCGCTGCGTGCCGCCCGAAGGAAGAAGAGTTCGGCAACGCCTATCATTGCCGGGGCCGTTGTCTTGGGTCTCGCTGGACTATTTTTCGCGTTCAGCGGTGATGACTCGAAGGGTTCATCGAAGACAAAGAAAGAAGACACTTCCGGCGCCTCCGCAAGCGACCCATCTTCAGGAAGCCCAGGCGGCATGAGCGATGCCGAAGCCTTGGCCGCCGCCCGTGCGAAAAAGAAAGCCGAAGAAGCCGCATACCAGAAAAGACAAGAGGCCGAAGCCAAAGTCGCGTTTGAAGAAACAGAAGACGAGGTACGAAAGCTCTGGAAAACCGAGGACGACAACAAGGACGTCATCACGCGCTACCGTTTTGTCGCCGATCGCTACAAGGGCACGGAATACGGCAAGAAAGCAAAGAAGCGGGCCAGGGCGATCCGCAAAGGCGAGGTTCATCCCCACCCCGACAAGACCTACGCGTCAGACACGGAAGTCAAGAGCGCGCAACAAGCGTGGTCCGACGCCAAGCCCAAGATCGACACCGCCATTGCCGCCCACAACTACATGGGTGCACGCAAACTTGTTCCGGCCAGTGTAAACGACGCAACCGGTGCACTCGCGCGTGAGATCGAATTCTGGGCTACGCACTGCGACCGCCTCGCCGCGTGGAAGTCCTTCGTCATGACATCGCTCGCCAAGAGAGCCAAGGCCGGCGCGCTAGCATTCACGGTCAAAGGCGACACACTCACCTTGAAGTCACTCACGCCCAAAGCCGTGAACGCCCTCCACGATGGCGACAAAGTCACGCTCGCCTGGGCCGACGTTCCAGCGTCTGAATGGGAACAGTTGGCAAGCCACGTGCCCGACGCCGACGTGTTCAAGAACAAATTGTTGCGCTATGCCTTCTGCTTCTCTCACGACCTCGAAGAGCCCTTTTCCAACCATTATCTCGAGCTCAGTCTTGCCTCGGAATACAAGGATCACAAAGCAGAAATCGAGGACTATGCCAAGCGGTATGAGAATAAGTAGTAACGCCGTATGGCGTTCCTTTCCGTAGACGCCTAGTTATCGGTCCGAGAGCGCTTGCAGCAACGGGTGAGTGGCATCAGGCCCAACAAGCACTCGCGGCACGTCGTCTGCAAACGGGGTGAAGGGCCACGTAGGCATCTCGATTCCCAACTGCTCCCATGAAAGGAATGAGACGGAGCCCTTCTTCCAGCCAACGATGATTCCATCAGACCGGGAGAGGTCGGCGATCCATGGTGTGCCGTATCCCTCAACGGCGCCTGCGTTTGGATCTCGAGGTCCCACATACCCCGTTAGATGAGGGAATCGACGAGTCTTCAAGCTCTCCCACGTCACCTGCTCATACGCACTCGGCGGCGGTAGCTTTGAGCCAGGCGGCCAGTGACATTGGATGTCGTGCGGCTTGTTGGGGCTAAGCCTGCCATTTGCCATCGCCGTGAGAATGAAGTTCTTGCCCGTGTGTTGCGGGATCCGTTTCAGGTACCGGTCCAGGTCGCTTCGCACGCAAATGAGCAGCCATTTGATGTGGTCTTCTGACTTCGACCTAGAGACCGCAAGGTTCATGCGCGTGAATTGATGCTGCAAGTACGCCCCGCCTAGGGCGAGAATAAGCAGGATCACTACAATCACATGAGAACGGCGCACGGCCAATGAGCATACCACCGACCGTTATGGAGCACCGTTGCCGACACATTTGTTGCGGCAGGCTGGGCTAGAATGCGCTCGTGCGTTACAATGCAAGCTGCCACTGGAAGCGCAAGAGCGTTGCACTGTCTTCGTTGGCCACGAGCCCGCCGTATCCGGGGTAGCGATCGAAGATCAAGAAGCCTTGATCCTCGACGTCAATGAGCGCCACGTCGGCTTGGAACTTGGCGCCGTGGAAGTTGAGGTAGTAGTTGATGCCGAACGCCAACTCGGTAGCAGACCCGTCACCTAAGATGTCGCCATCCGTGTCGTAGCTGCTGTAGCGCGCTGCAACTTCCCATGCGGTGCCAGGGAAGTGATAACCCATCTGTACTAAGAATGCCGTGCTGTCATCATCCAAGGTGACCGCACTCGCAGGTACCGTAGGCACGTCCGAGTCGTTGATGGACGAATAGGCACTGGTAAATGAGAAGCCACCATAGCCAAGGGCAAGGTCCACGCCCCACCGCAAGTAGTCGCCTTGACCCTCGTGGGGGTTGTCCACGCGGTCGGCGTAGTAAAAGCCCCATGCGCCAACTTCGCCATACCACCCACAGGTTTCCTGCGACAACGCACCTTCTTGGTAGCCAATGGGCTTTAGGAACGCCCAGTTGAGGCGTCCGCTAAACGCCAGGTTGTCGGACGTGCGCGTATCAATCACGTTGCGAATCGAATCGCCGCCATCACCGTTGGTGACCGCAAACATGTAGCTGAACTCGGTGTTGCAGCCGAATGCGCCGTGGATCATGATGCCGTGATCGCGGTTGCGGTCGGTGTAACCCGGCAGGTTGAGCCCTACGAACGAGCTATAGAGCGAGATATCGACAAACTGCTGGAGTTCGGGCGCCACCATCAACTGACGCGTCGTGGGCAACCCAATCTGACCCATGCGAATGTTGAAGGCATCGCACTTGCCCCACTCGATCCACGCTTCGCGCGTATTGTCAAAGTTGTCGGACTGGTGCGTGGGCCCTAGGTTGAGCGGTTGCAACGCCGGGTTGACTGGGATCAACGTCTGAGGCGCGACGTCGCGACCGAAGTGACCGAAGTCCAACTCCATGTATGCGCGCAGGTTGCAAGGCGCCTCGAGCGAGAATTTGAGCGTGGCGCGCGGAAGGGAGAAGCCGGACAAATCCCCGCCCGCCGATTCCACATCGTCCCAATCCATCGCTTCGAATCGCGCTTGCAAGGTGGCGTTCATGCGCAACATGAAATCGCCGCCTCGAATCCAGAATCCCCGGTCGTAGCCCGCCGTACCCGGACCACCCACCAGTGATACGTCGTCGTCCGTCTGGAGATACTCATCCACAGCCGACTCGATGTCCCGCGCGCTGAGTTCACCATCGGCCCAGGCAGGCGCCGCATACGCGACCGCCGCGAGACCAACTGCCATCAACGCCACAAACTTGCTCGACATGCTCAACTTCGACACGGGACCCTCCAAAACGGCAGGCACACACGCCCGTTGGCGCGGCCTGGCATCCTGCGACCTCTCTTTCCTTGAAGTCGGTCACTTCGAGGGCATCTGTTAGTGCAAACAGAAATAGTCATTTTGGGCGAATTACATACAAACATCGCAATTCTGGACCAAAGCAAGCAAATGACGGCTCGGGCGAATATTCAGTGGGCGAATTGAGGACCGAAAACGACCCGCCACGATGAAATGCAGGTCTGCGCGGCACGTCCGAACGCCGACTGTTTGTGTTGGGCGACGATTCAAAAACGACACGCGATGTGCCAGGTTCCACGGGCTGTGACAAGCTGCTCTTAGATACCCGCCTCGCGCGTCTTGCAACTCATCGACGGGACTGACTAGACGTCTATGGCGACGTCACGATCCCACCTCGACGTGAGCGATTCGTCCCTGCCTTCTCGGTCTTCCTTCTCGCTTGAACGGAGAACTCGCCGTGCGCCATTTCCCCTCGCTTTCACTTCGCCACCTCAGTTGCGTCCTTGTCCTCGCTGCACTAACCGCGTGTGGCGGGCCGTCGGGTGGACCGACCAACGCACTCATCGGCGACGGTCCTACCTTGGCCATGCCCGATCTCGTCGGCGATCTCAACGCCAACGGCCTGCCCGATACCGACGACATCGTGTCGGGCTTTAGTGACGACGACAACGGCAACGGCATTGTCGATGAGGTGGAAGCCGACTGCGACAACAACGGCACCCTGGACGGTCGGATCAACCAAGGCAGCGTGTTCGACGACGCCGACTTTGATGGTGAGCGCGATGCAGGAGAAGCGGGCATCGCAGGCATTACGGTTGAACTCTATGACCGCGACGGCAACGTTGTCGCAAATACAACAACCGACGCGAACGGCGACTGGTCGGTTGCGAATCAAGCCACGTTCTGGGGACTGCGCATTGAGTTTTCGGGTTGGGCCCCACCGTTACTGCCGAGCATTGTAGGCATCGACAACGGCAGCAGCATTCAAACGGTGATTGGATCGAACTGCAATACGAGCTTCGCGCTCCACACGCCCGCCATATGCGACTTCTCCGATGGCAAGGGGCGCTTGGCCACACCGTGCTACTTGGGCGGGGATGCAAGCGGTTCAACGGAACCGGCGATTGTGAGTTTCGACGTGACAGCCGAAGGCATACCGGCACAATACGGCGGCACGGGGCAAAATCCGAGCAACGACGCGAGCTATGCCAATGTCGGTAGCGTGTGGGGACTGGCCTACGAACCCGGTACGAAGCGTTTGTTCGCCTCCGCCCTCCTCAAGCGTCATACCAACCTCGGTCCCCAGGGGATGGGCGGTATCTACGTCATCGATTACAGCGGCGCATCCCCCGTCATCAGTTCTTCCTTTTCCCTACAGGGGTTTCTGCCTGCCAATGGCGGCGCCGCCATCAACCTCGGTTCGGTCACGCGCACGGCCACAGGTGACAATGCATTGGTTGCGCTACCTGCACTTGGCATCGACATAGACGCCTTTCCCAAGGTCGCCAAGAACGGCTACGGAGACATCGACTTCGCGGAAAACAACACGGCCTTGTGGCTGGTCAATCTCAATCAGCAAGCGCTGATCCGTATCGACCTAAGCGTTCCGAGCAACATCCCGCCAACACCGGCGTCGGTCCAGCAGTTCCCTTTGGCGGGCATTCCCGGGTTGCCCACATGTACCAACGGCGTTTTTCGTCCGTGGGCACTCAAGTTTCAAGGGGGCGCGGGGTACTTGGGCGGTGTTTGTTCCGCGGAAAGCCCGGGCGGCACATCGGCCAATCTTCAAGCTCACGTACTTCGCTTCAATCCCACCAATATCGGCGCGGGCTTTACCTCGGTGCTCTCCTTCCCCCTCAACTATCCACGCGAAGCGGCGGCCGAACCTGGTACGCCGGGCCTGTTTCCAGGCAACTGGATGCCGTGGACCGATTCGTGGAGTGCTATCACACTAAATGGCAGTGGCGGTCCCGGCATTACGGTCGGCACATGGCCCCAGCCAATTTTGAGCGACATTGAGTTCGATGACAACGGCAACATGATCCTCGGGTTCTCGGATCGATTTGGTCATCAACAAGGCGACCTGCACTTGGAGCCCACCTCCGGTGCCACCGAGATCATCGGCGTCTTCGCTGCGGGCGACACCATTCATGCGTGCTTCAACGCTGGCACCGGCGCGTTTGCATTGGAGGGCACGCCCCTTTGTCCGGTATCCGATCCCGATGGCTTTGGTGGTGCCAGCGGCACACCGGCTACACCGGTTGGTGAGTTCTACTTTGACGACTCGTTGACGCCGTCCCACCTCGAAGTAAGTACAGGCGGTTTGGCGAATCTGCCGGGCCTTGGGGAAATCGCAACGACAGCCTACGACCCGGTCAGTCAAGTGTTCTCAAGCGGGATTCACTGGTACTCCACGACTACGGGCGGCGTTACGCAACAGTACCAAATCACCGATGGCGGCGTCGCCCAACGTGAAAACAACTTTGGTAAGGGCATTGGTCTGGGCGACTTGGAGCTTCTTTGCGCCGCGCCGCCGCTTGAGATTGGCAACTGTGTCTTCGTCGACGCCAACGAAACAGGCTTGCAGGAGCCGGCCGACCCACCGCTTGCTGGCGTAACCGTTGAACTTTGGTTGAGCGGCGCGCAAGTAGCCACCACCACCACCGATGCGCTGGGCAAGTACGTTTTTAATGGCGACAACGTGACCGGTGGACTGATTGAGAACAACGCGAACTACGAAGTGCGCATCGACTTGGCGGGCGCCGCCTTGGCAGGGTACTCACCCGCCGTCGCCAATGCACCCGGTAGCGACCTCATCGACAGCGATGGCGACGCGACCATAGCTGCGGGCTATGTCACCGCCCCGGTAACGCCGCTCCTGCGCAGTGAAGCCAATCACAGCTATGACTTTGGATTTGTCTCGGACGCCACCATTGGTGACCTGGTGTGGAACGACACCAACAGCAACGGTACTCAGGATCCCGGTGAGAGCGGCATCCCCAATGTGGTGCTCACGCTTTGTGCACCGGGTACGGACGGCATCTGCGAAACGCCGGATGACATTGAAATTGCCACGCAGTTTACGGATGCGAATGGCGCTTATGATTTCACCAATGTGTTGCCTGGCACCTACTGCGTAAAGGTGGATGACAACACCATTCCTCCGGGATTGATTCACTCCACGGGCAACGACCCGGCCACGATTGTCATCACACCGGGACTTGACTACAACGCCGCGGACTTTGGGTACGCACCGCCTGCAAGCATTGGTGACCGCGTCTACCGCGACGACAACGGCAACGCGTTGCAGGACGGTGGCGAACCGGCGCTACCTGGCATTGACGTGGTGCTTAGCACCTCGGGGCCAGACAACGTATGCG
This sequence comes from Planctomycetota bacterium, assembly GCA_965222115.1. Taxonomy (GTDB): domain Bacteria; phylum Planctomycetota; class PLA2; order PLA2; family JAEUHO01; genus CBDCTJ01. Next base: position 445,863 of record CBDCTJ010000007.1, read on the forward strand.
GCACGGCGGACGATGTAGAGATTGCCCGCGTTACTACCGACGCCAATGGCGACTATCTCTTTGATGGCCTGGCATCATCGGACTACTGCGTGTCGATTGACGCCTCAACGTTGCCGGCAGGCCTTGTGCTCACAACCGCCAACGACCCAACGCAAGTCTTCCTGGCACCCAACGAGGCTCGAGACAACGTGGACTTTGGCTATCGCTACACGGGCCAAATTGGTGATGTGGTCTTTGAAGACCTCGACGGCAACGGTACGCAAGATCCCGGGGAGAACGGGATCCCGGGCGTGGACGTTATTCTTTGCACGCCCGGTCCCGACGCAACCTGCGACACCGCCGATGACGTGGTACTGCAAACGGTGACCACCGATGGTGGCGGAGCCTATGCGTTCACGTTCCTCGGTCCCGATACCTACTGCGTAAAGATCAGTGATCCGACGGTGCCAGGCGGGCATGTGCTTACGACAGGAAATGACCCAGTATCCGTGCCGCTTGGACCGAGCGAGATCATTTCGACCGTTGACTTTGGCTATCAACCCGTTGGCAGCATTGGGGACACCGTCTTTGAAGACGCCGATGGCAACGGCACACAGGGTCCGGGCGAACCCGGAATTCCCGGGGTCACCGTGTCGCTCGTCGATCCGGGTCCGGATGGGCTTTGCGACACGGCCGATGACGTCGGTGTGAATACAACCACAACCGATGCCAACGGCATGTACGTGTTCACAGGTCTCGGTCCAGCATCGTACTGCGTGAGCGTTGACACAAGTACGTTGCCCGAGAGCACCATGCTCAATACGACCACCAACGATCCGACGCTCGTAAACCTTGCAGGCCTTGAGAATCGCGACGACGTAGACTTTGGCTACCAGTACACCGGATCCATCGGTGATACGGTATGGGACGACATCAATCTCGACGGTACGCTCGACGGTGGTGATGCACCCCTTCCGGGCATTGACGTGCGTCTGCTGGCACCCGGTCCCGATGGCGTATGCGGCACGGTCGATGACGTCTTGCTCGACACGCAAACGACGGATGCGGGTGGCAACTATCTGTTTGAGTTCCTGGCGGGCGCAACGTACTGCGTGGACGTGGACGACAACACAGTGCCACCGGGGTACGTGTTGACGACGGTCAACGATCCAGCCACGATCATCTTGCCCGCGAATACGTCTGACCTCACAGCCGACTTTGGCTACGGCCAACAGGGAAGCTTGGGCGACACAGTATTCCTCGATGTCAATGGCAACGGCACACAGGACGCCGGCGACAACGGCATCCCCGGAGTGACGATCAACCTATTGAGCGCGGGCCCCGACGGCATCTGCGGCACACCCGATGACGTTGCCGTAACTAGCACCACAACTGATGCCAACGGCGTGTACGGTTTCACCAGTTTGGGCGCCGACACGTACTGCGTCGACGTGGATGAAACGACGCTCCCGCCGGGCCTTTCGATCACGACCGGCCCTGAGCCGGCCACGGCAACGCTTACGCCTGGTCAGGTGCGCCAAGACGTTGACATTGGGTACGAGAACACAGGCTCAATTGGTGATCTCATTTGGGACGACCTCAACGGCGATGGCGTTCGTGATCCAGGCGAACCGGGCCTTGGCGGCGTAGACGTTCGTCTGTGTTTCGCCGGTCCGGACACCATCTGCGGCACCGCCGATGATGTGGTGATTGAGACGCAGACGACCGACGCCGCGGGAGCTTATCTGTTTGAAAATCTTGGTAGCGGCTCCTACTGCGTCAAGGTGATTGATACGTCGCTCCCCGCGGGCTACGCGCCGACCACCACGCCGAGCAACATTCAGAACCCAACGCTTGCGCCCGGCCAAACGCTCGACACAGTGGACTTTGGCTACGCACAAATCGGTTCCATCGGCAACTTCGTGTGGGAGGACCGCAACGATGACACCGTGCAAGACGCCACGGAACCGGGCCTTGCCGGTGTGGACGTAGAGCTCATCACCGCGGGCCCCAATGGCACATTCGGGGATGCGGATGACATTGTTCAGGACACGCAAACAACCGACGCAAACGGAGGGTACCTATTCCCCAACCTCTTGCCCGGCGACTACCGCGTAAACATCGTGGAAGCAACGTTGCCGCCGAGCATGATGTTGACCACAGCCAATGAGCCGTTGGATTACACACTTGCTGCCAATGAGGCCTACCTGGATGCCGATTTCGGTTACCGTCACACCGGCTCCATCGGTGACTTTGTGTGGAACGACCTCAACGGTGACGGCGTGCAGGATGCGGGCGAACCCGCACTGGGTGGCGTAACACTCACGTTGATTGAAGCCGGTGCGGATGGCACGCTCGGTACGGCTGACGATGTTGCCTTCGGCAACCAGACAACCGATGCTGCCGGCACCTACGACTTTGTGAATCTTCCGGCCGGACTCTACAACGTGACCGTGGACACCAACACGGTGCCTGCCGGCTTCACGCTCACCACGCCGCCCAATCCCGCGTCCGTGACGTTGAATGCAGGAGAGGACCACAACGATGCCGACTTCGGTTTCCTTGAAGCGGCGTCCATTGGCGACACGGTATTCATCGATCGCAATGGCGACGGGGTGCAGGATGCGGTTGACATCGGTATTGCCGGTGTGGACGTCATGCTTTGTACGCCCGGTCCTGATGCGCTGTGCGACACGACCGATGACGTCGTGATTGAGACACAGACGACAGGTGCCGCGGGCGACTACAACTTCATTGGGCTGGCGCCCGATACGTATTGCGTCAAGGTGGATGACACGACGTTGCCGCCCGGCGTTGAACTCACGACAAGCAACGATCCTACTTCCGTAACGCTTTCCACGGGCGAGACACGTGACGACGTGGACTTTGGCTACCGCGACACCGGACGCATTAGCGACAAGGTGTTCAATGACCGCGATCAAGACGGCACGGTAGACGCTGGCGAAAATGGCTGGCCGAATGTGACCGTGGAACTCGTGGATGCCGGACCCGATGGTGTGTGTGGCACAGCCGACGACATCGCAGCGGGCACCGCGACGACCGACGCGCAAGGATGCTACGAGTTCGTCAATCTCCCGGGTGGCACCTACTGCGTAACGGTGGATGAGACCACGCTTCCGCCCGGCCTGATTCTCACGACGCCACCCGGCACCTTTACGGTGCCGCTTGCGCCCGGCGAGGACAATCCCAACATTGACTTTGGGTATCGCAGTCCTGGCAGCATCGGTGACTTCGTCTTTGAAGACACCAATGCCAATGGGACGTTTGACGTCGGCGAAACGCCACTGCCCAATGTGACAATCAATCTGATCGAAGCGGGGCCGGACGGCATGCTGGGTACCGCCGATGACATCACGTTTCCGCCCGTCACAACGGACGCGAACGGGAACTATAGCTTCCCCGGACTCACGCCTGGTTTCTACCGCGTTTCTGTGGACGAAACCACCGTGCCGACGGACTACGTCAACACGACCGCCAACAATCCGCTCGACATCATGTTGGCCGATGGTGAAGCATACGTGGATGCCGACTTTGGCTACACCTTGCAGCTCTTCTCCATTGGCGACACGGTGTTTGTGGATAGCGACCGTGACGGTGTGTACGAACCGGAAGTGGGTGAAGCGCCCATCGCAGGAGTACTGGTCCGCTTGCTCGATGCCAATGGCAACGAAGTCGCGCAACAGACGACGGATGCCGACGGCATCTATCTGTTCCAAGTACCACGCGGTGAGTACACCGTGTTGATCGACGACGCCAATTACCAAGTCGGCGGGCCGCTTGAGCCCTACGACTACACGGGGCCATTCCCCGATGATCAGAACACCGAAACTGTGGACAGCGATCTGCGTGGCGTGAACTTTGGCTTCGCCCCGCTCACGCCGCCTGGAAGCATTCAGTTCTGTAGCTGGTGGTTGCGCAACACGAACAGTTGGCCGCTCAATCAGATCCTCGTTGGCGATCAGACGTTGACGCAAGCAGAAGCGATTCAGGTCCTGGACCATGGCAACCGCTTGCTTGAGAGCACGCACTCCATCGCGCGTGCGGGTCTCGCCGCAACGATCGACATGAGCTACGTGATGGGCTGGGCGCTGATTGGTGCCAAGCTCAACGTGGGTGCTGGTAATGGCAGTGCCGGTATCGAAGATGTGATTCGGGCAGGGGATCAGTGGTTGATTGGTGCCGGTGGCATTGGTTCGGGACTCACGCGAAGCGATTCGCGCTACGCGACGGGCCTCCAAATCTTCAACCAGCTCAACGACTTCAACAACGGCGTGACCTCGGGCAACTAACCGACGCCGGCTTTCGTCGGGGCTACACTTCCATGAGTGAGCCCCGGCGGATACCACCATCAATATGTACGCGTTGACCTGAGCCGTGCGCGCAGCACAACGGTCCCTATGCCCAATGACGCGTTGCGCGAAACGATTGGCGGCGTCGGCCTTGGCGTTCAACTGCTTTTGCGCGAGTCACCCGCAGGCATAGATCCACTCGCGCCCGATGCTTCGCTCGTCATCGCACTTTCGCCGCTCGTAGGCACGCCACTTACCACGAGCGCCAAGTTCGCGGTGGTTGCGAAGTCGCCCTTGACGTCACGCATTTCCGATGCCTTAGCTAGCGATCGCTTCGCCATGGAACTCAAATACGCCGGGATGGACGCGCTGGTCATCACCGGTGCCGCACCCTCGTGGTCGCTGTTGATCATCGACGATGACAAGGTGTCGCTAAAGCCGGCGCCCCACCTTGTTGGTTTGTCGTCCGATGAGACGGAAACAAAGGTGCGCGCTGAGTGGGGCGACGCGTTTCGATTCTTCGGCATTGGACCCGCGGGCGAACATCTCGTGCGCTACGCCACCATCTCCGGCGATGGGCGTCATGCCGGACGCGGCGGGCTGGGCGCCGTGCTGGGCGCAAAGAAGCTAAAGGGAATCGCGGTTCGCGGAACTTCGCCTGCAGCGTTGCATGACAGGGACCGGGTGCTTGCACTTGCAAAGGATCTCTCGGAACGATCGATGGGCGCGGCCACGCGCAAGTATCGCGAACTCGGCACGGTTGCCAATGTCTTGGTCATGAATCGCATGGGATCCCTCCCAACGCGAAACTTTCAACGCGGCTCCTTTGACGGCGCCGATGCGATTTCTGGCGAAGCCTTTCATCAAACTAAGGGTCGCGTACGCGCACACTGCGCGGCATGCACCATTGGTTGCGAACATCTATTCAAATCTAAGGATGGTCGCTCGGTTCGACTGGAGTATGAAGGTATCTTTGCCCTCGGACCGCTGCTTGGCATCAGCGATCGCGAAACCGTGTTGCTAGCCGCGCGCACGTGTGACGATCTCGGTTTGGATGTGATCTCCGCCGGCGGGACGATCGCCTTCGCCATGGAGTGTCGCGAACGTGGATTGCTGCCCGATGCTCCTGCGTTTGGTGATCGCGACGGCGCGTTGGCTTTACTGCAAGCCATAGGCACGCGAAGCGGCGCACTTGGGGATCTCTTAGCCAACGGCTCGCGCAGTGCAGCGAAGATCATCGGTAAGGGCAGCGAACGTTTTGCGTGTCACGTGAAGGGAATGGAACTCCCGGGCTACGAACCACGCGCATTGCAGTCCATGGCGCTCGGCTTGGCCGTGGGCGCACGCGGCGCCGATCACAACCGATCCGGAGCCTACGAAGAGGACTTTCGCGCGGGCGGCAAGCGACTGGTTGCCACGGTAGACAAAGGGCCCGCGGCGGCACGCAGCGAAGATCGCGCTGCACTCATCGACAGTATGATTCTGTGCAAGTTCTTGCGCGGCGTCTTTGATGATCTTCCCGCCGAGTGTGCCACGATGCTCGCGGCCGTCACGGGCTGGGACGTTACTGCCGACGAACTTGTACGCACAGCTCAACGCGTCGTCACGCTCAAGAAGCTCTTCAATCTGCGTGAGGGATGGACGCAGGCCGAAGATACGTTGCCGGCGCGTTTTCTATCCGAGCCCCTTGATTGCGACGGCGACGCCGAGGGCACCACCCTAACCAAGCACGATCTTGATGCGATGATTGGGAGCTATTACCGCGCACGCGGATGGACGTTGGAAGGCGTGCCCACCAAAGCCTCGTTGCGTGCACTCGACGTTGTGTGGCCAATGCCGTCCACCAAAGACAGGCTGGAATAGTGCGCACCAGCGTATGCGGGTAAACTTGTGGGCTCACTTCGACCACCGAGGAACGCGTGCATGACCCCTCCGCCCACCACGACTGAGACGGCCACCGTAACGCTCTCCATCAATGGCACGCCCGTTACGGTTCCCGAAGGAACAGCACTTTGGGATGCGGCTAAGGCGCAGGGCATCGACATCCCCGTGCTGTGCCACGACGAAACACTTAATCCGGTGGGCGTTTGTCGCATGTGTGTGGTGGAAGTGGAAGGCGCCCGCACGCTCCAAGCCTCGTGCGTGCGGCAGTGCGAAGAGGGCATGGTTGTAAAAACCCACAGCCCCGTGGTGGAACGCAATCGCAAAATGTTGACCGAACTCTTGATGTCGGATCAGCCCGCGGAAAGCACCCGCGACGCACAGATGGGAAACGACGAGCTCTTTGCGCTCGCCAAGGGCTACAAGGTGGATGGCTCGCGCTTCCCCGGCACGAACGGCCGCCCGCAAGACGACTCATCACCGGTGATCGCCGTCGATCACCAAGCGTGCATTCTCTGTGACCGCTGCATTCGCGCGTGTGACGACATTCAGAGCAATATGGTGATCGGTCGCACCGGCAAGGGCAACAGCACGCGCATTGGCTTCGATCTCGATGGCGCCATGGGCCAATCCACGTGTGTTGAGTGCGGCGAGTGCGTGAGTGCGTGTCCAACCAGCGCGCTCACCAACAAGGCTGTAACCGAACCCATCAACGCGTCCACGTCACTGAAGACGGTCGAGTCGGCGTGCCCCTACTGCGGCGTAGGCTGCGCCATTGCGTATCACGTAAACGAAGAAGAAAACCGCGTTGTCTACGCCGAAGGGCGTGAGGACACGGCCAATGAGTCGCGATTATGTGTGAAGGGGCGTTACGGATTTGACTATCCCAACCACCCCCACCGCTTAACCAGACCATTGATTCGCAAAGATTCGCACTACCCCAAGCGCGTGCTAACGGAACACATGGCTGGCAAGGGCGATGGCAAGCGACACAAACGCGTGTACGAAGACTACGACAAGGCACTAGGAGCATTTCGCGAGGCCACGTGGGACGAAGCACTCGACCTCGTCGCCAAGAAACTAAGGGGTATCAAGGAAACACACGGTCCGGGCGCGCTCGCGGGATTTGGCAGCGCCAAGTGCAGCAACGAAGAGGCCTACCTCTTTCAAAAGATGATCCGCGCCGTATTCGGAACCAACAATGTGGACCACTGCACCCGTCTTTGCCATGCATCCAGTGTGGCCGCGCTGCTTGAAACCATCGGATCAGGCGCTGTAACCACCGTGTATAGCGACGTGCGGAACTCCGATGTGGCCATCATTACCGGTAGCAACGCCACCTCCAACCATCCGGTCGCGGCCACATTCATGAAGGAAGCGGCGCGCAACGGCACCAAGTTGATCATTATCAATCCGCATCGCCCCGAATTGGCCGACCACGCCTACGCCTATGTGCGCCTCAAGAGCGGCGCCGACGTCACGTTTTACAACAGCCTCATGCACGTGATTCTTGAAGAGGGACTGGAAGACACCGACTACATCAAGAACCACACCGAGAACTTCGACGCCCTGAAAGAGGTACTGGCACGCTACGCCCCCGAAGTTGCCGCGCCCGTATGTGGTGTGTCGGCCGATGAGATACGACACCTCGCTCGTGTGATTGGCAGCGCCAAGGCGTTGCTCGTGTTCTGGGGCATGGGCATCTCACAACACGTCCACGGAACCGACAACGCGCGTTCGCTCATTTCGCTGTGTCTCATGACCGGCAACGTAGGCCGTCCGGGTACGGGTCTACATCCCCTTCGCGGTCAAAACAACGTGCAAGGCGCAAGCGACGCGGGACTTATCCCGATGGTCTTTCCCGACTACAAGTCGGTGGCCGACGACGCCCATCGCGCGCGTTACGAGAAAGCGTGGGACGTGTCGCTCGATCCCAAGCCCGGGCTCACCGTGGTTGAAATCGCCCATGCGGCCGCTGCTGGCACGCTCAAGGGCATGTACATCATGGGCGAAAACCCATTCCTCTCCGATCCCAACGTGGCACACGTGCGCGACGCATTCTGCGACCTCGACTTCTTGGTCGTGCAAGACATCTTCTTGACCGAAACCGCGGAAGCCGCCGATGTGATCCTTCCGGCCACGACCTACTTTGAGAAAACCGGCACCTACACCAACACCGACCGCCGCGTACAACTAGGGCAAACGGCACTCAACCCCCCCGGCGAAGCGCGCCTTGATTGGCAGATCCTCTGCGACGTCATGACGCGTATGGGTTATCCGCAGAACTACACGTCTATTGAAGACGTGTTTGTAGAGTTCTCCGACATGACCGATAGCTACAAGGGCTTGCGCTATAAGCACCTCCACGGCCGCGGCAAGCTCTGGCCCTGCCCCGATCCCGACAACAGCGAAGGCACCGTGGTACTTTTTGGCGATGGCTTCCCCACGCCGTCGGGACGCGGCAAGTTCTCACCCGCGGAGACCGTTCCTCCCGCCGAGCTGCCGAGCGAAGACTTCCCCTATGTCTTGAATACGGGTCGAACACTTCAACACTGGCACACCGGCTCCATGACGCGTCGCGCCAAGGTGCTCGACACCATTAACCCCGAAGCGTTCTGCGAAGTTCATCCCGATGATCTCAAGGCACTTGGCCTTGACGATGGCGCCATGATCAAACTCACCACCCGCCGCAACACCATCACGATTCGCGCCCGCGCCAGCACCAAGACATCGCGCGGCACCGTCTTTGTTCCCTTCCATTACCGCGAAGCCGCCGCCAACCTCCTCACCACCGACCAACTCGATCCCGATGGCAAGATTCCATCGTTCAAGTTTGCGGCGGTTCGTGTTGAGAAGGCATAGCGCACGCGATGCGCTCAGTAGCACCCCACACGTCCAATATTGGAGTTCTGGCGACAGGCTAGTGCATACCATATTATGGTATCGTACTCTCGCAACCAGTCGGAGCGCTCTCAATGGGCAAGAATACGTCCTTCATACTCGGCGATCACTTTGACGCCTTCGTCGCCGAGCGCGTCGCATCGGGGCGCTATGCAAACGCCACCGATGTGATTCGTTCGAGCCTACGCTTGCTCGAAGAACACGAACGACGTATTGAGGCGTTGCGGCTTGCATTGGAAGAGGGAGAAGCAAGCGGCGTGGCTGGTGAGCTGGATATGGAGGCAATCAAGCGACGTGCGCGAGGCGAACAGTCGTCGCTTGAACATGAATCGGATGCTACGACTCGTTGACGCGCCGATTGCTCATAAGTCATCGTGCGGAGGATGATCTCCGCGCCATATGGCGCTATAGCTTCCGAAATTGGGGCGAAGCGCAAGCGGACCGCTACCTCGATGGCATCGATGCTGAGCTTCGAATGTGCGTACAGTTCCCTGAACGTGGAACATCTCGCTCTACGCTGAGAGAGAATTTTTGGTCTTGGAAGGCACATAAGCACGTTGTCTTCTATACATTTTCAGAAGAGTCCGTGGCCATCCAACGAGTGCTTCATGGGAGCATGGACCCTGCTCGACATCTTTAGCCCAGACAACTCGTTACGCACCCGACCAGCTCGATCCCGATGGCAAGATTCCGTCGTTCAAGTTTTCGGCGGTTCGTGTTGAGAAGGCATAGCGCACCGGACGATCTGCCTTCATAGTTCCTCGTTTGACCACGCCCCGCCAGCAGATCCCCTAGGCAGCGCATAAATCATCCAATTCAATGCCCGAACGTGGTGTTGAGCAAGACTTGTCTTCTACGATGTACTCGTGGGCCGCACTCTCATCACGCTAGGCGCTATCTCCGCCGCGGCGGTATTGATCTTTGTTTCACGATGTGAGTCGCCAAGCCGAGGTCATGACGTCCCCGATGTGACGGGACGGCGCTTGGGAACTGTAGCGCTCAATCCACCCACCTCGAAGCATGTCGAACGCGATGTCGAAACCATCAAGACAAATGTAATTGATGCAGCGCTTTGCAAACGACTCGCTTCCGATGACGAGTTCGCGCAGATCGATGCCTTTTCCGAGATTCAACAGCAAGTACGGACCGGCAAGCTTGGTATCGAAGCGGTCATTCATCTCTATCTCGACGCGGAAGTCGATGGAACGCCGATTCGGGGGTCCGTACTCGACGCAGCCCTCGCATTGATCAGAGAACGAGAATCCGAATCGGCTAAGCACTTGCCCATGATACTTGGATGCGTGATCCATGACGCCGCTGCGCGGCGACTGCGCGCACTTCATATCATCTTGGCATTGCCGCCATTGGACTCCACGCTCGCGCCCCTCGTCTTGGAGGCTTTGGATCGCCACCCTTTCAACTTCGACGTTTATGCGACCATCGCATACAAATGTGAGAAGTCCCTCGGCGTACTCGCCCTACCACACATGCTCCGCTGGTTTATGGACACGGCAAAGCCTAACCAACCACGCATACGAGGCTCTACGGATGTCTCGGGAGCGCGTGCACCCGACGAGATCTTAGAGCCCATGATTAGGAAGCTCGGAACAGACGCAGTACCGGTATTGCTGGAGTTCTTGTTGGTTCCGCGTCGTTCGTTCTGGAGAAAGAGACCTTATCTAGATCCGCGTCGCGAATTGGTGTTCATGCTAATGGGCGTTGATCCTCCGCCCGACGATGCGATTGCAACTCTCATTGATCGCGCCGACGATCACGTTGTGATTCATGTACTTCGGTACTGCGACTTCATGTTGGATTCACTACCTTCGGGAGACATTTTCTTGGCGATTGAGCGGGCATCGAAAGTCCGCCCACGCACGGTTCTCAGGCACATACCCGAGGCGCTGAAACCGTTCCCGGAACTTCGCGCACGACTGCTTATGAATTGGCTAGATCACGACGACGCGCGCGTTCGGCGGGAGACAATGTGCGCGCTACTCCACGAGAAGCCTCGACCGCCTCCTGAAGCAATGGCCTACTTTCGCAAGAGGCTTCAAAGCGGGAGCGCAGATTCGGTAGACCGCGCTATGTACGCGCTCTATGAAGCAAAGGTGAGCTACCCGGAACTTGTTTCCGATATCATGGAGGCTACGCGCAAGACGGGCGAGCCCAGCATTTGGGTAGATTTCGTCATTCGTGGCGCAAACGTCGCACTCCTCACGAACTACATACGCGACCCTTCACTAGCTGTGCGCATTGCGACCCACGACATTCTGCTGAAGCATGGGCTTGCCGGCTCATCGCAAGAGCGGATCATGCATGATTCACTATATGACACGAACGGACTCATTCGCGTGCGCGCGGCAATCCTCCTATCGGGCAAGGGTATTCCCGCCGTTTCAGAGATTCTGGGGAACGCACTTTCACATCTCAATGAAGAGACGTACGTGGAGCTGGCGCCTCGCATCGTTCGCTGCCTTGCAAGTGAAGGAGAAGCGGCGCTGCCCTGGGCGGAAGCTCTCGTTCGTGTCTACCATGATCCATTGACAGAATCGACAGCGTTAGCTCAGCATGCTATCAAGGCGCTTGTGTCAATCATGCAAGGTCGAGGCGATGAGCTTCTTACGTGGCTCGACTCGAGCGGCGAGCGGGCGGAGTTGGCGCTTGAACTACTCCAGAGAGATGGGTGCGGCATTCCGATTGCCGCAATGATCGACGGCACGAGCAAGAATCAAGCTAGAGCGATGCGCATCAACTGCATGCGACTGCTGTTCACATACGTGTATCCACATCTCACCAGAGATAATGACTTCCGCGAGGCGGCGAGGCGGCTCGCGGAGCTCGTAAGCGATCCCGACATTCACGTAGCGAGTCGTGCCGCGGCACACGCAATATCGTCAAAGACGGTTCATGCACCGAATGCCAACGCGGTCTTGAAGGCTGCACTTGCGCACGATGACCCAGAAATCACGTATCTCGCGGCGGGGGGTCTGTGTGACGCCGCTTCAAACGACGAGCACTACCGAGCCCTCGAAGCGCATTTCGGTCATCCGCATATAGGGGCGCGAGGGTTGATACAACATCGAGTACGTGCGTGGAAACTTCGGTAGCCAAGTGGCGACCATCGTGCAGGAAAGGTCACCACCATGAAAACCGGCGACATCCTCATTCTCGGTGGCATCGCATTGGTGGTGGCCGGCGTGCTTACGAAGTACGGGCTCATGGGCTGGTTTGGCAACTTGCCGCTCGACTTCAAATCCGAAGGCGAAAACGTGCGCTTCTATGCGCCCATTGGATCGATGCTTCTAATCAGTGTGGTTGCGTCAATCGTCTTGCGCGTTGTACGGTACTTCTCGTAGCTCGAGGGCTACCGCGGCGTCAACTCGATTGGTGCCGAACCACCGGCAGGTAGCGTTGCTGCGCCGCGCACTCGTTGCTTATTGAGGTCCCAGATTTCGACCTCGATGCGCCAGGTTCCGGGCGGCAACCCTTCCACAACGTACTCGCGACGTTCCGTGTCTACGCGTCCCGTGATACGCAACGGCGCGCCGCCTGTGCGCGTGGCAAAGACTGACGCAAGCTTGTGCCTTGCTGGAAGTTGACCGTGAAGCGGACCGCGAATGGTTGCACCCGTGGCGGCTGTGACGGTGAGTTCACCTTCGGTGCCCCATACGTCGCCGTGATAAAGGAAGCGGCCTTTGCCGAGCGGCGCCCAAAGTGTGTAGTGTTCGCCGATGCGCATGCGTTTGAATGTGACGCTGGTGCCGCCGGGGCGCAACGCGGCGCGCAACCGAATGCCGTCGGCGCTTCGTAAGAGTTGGAGATGAATCCACTCGCTGCGCTCTTCTACGCCGCGCACATGAACTGTAAGCGCGCCCGTTCTCTTAAGCTCCGGTGCTTCGGGTACCTCGGGTACCTCGGGCCCCGGAGCAGCCGCGGGTGTGGGCTCGTTCTTGGACACCGCACGCGTAGAGGGTGTCCTTGCGCGCGGCGGAATCGCGGTCAAGGGAAGCGACTCAAGATCATTGGCTGGTGCCACCGGCGGATTGGATTCACGACGTAGCACGCGTGGTTCACCCCGTGCAGCAGCAATCGATGGCATGTCCACGTCCAACGGTGTGAGATCATCCGGAGGTATGGCGGGCTTACGTGTCGCCGTTGCATCCGGCGTAGGTTCTTGCGTAGATGGGGGGACGGTGTCTTCAGACGCATCCGTAGGGTTAAGCGATTGGCCGGGCGAGTGGTCGAGTGCAAGGTCGAGACGAACCTCAGATCCCGTAGATGTTGCGACGACCGACTCGCTTGCAACGACGTGGAAGGGTCCTTCTGCACGCACCTGATACGAGAGTCCGGTCACCAAACCGCGCAGCGTGAAGCGACCGCGCGCATCCGTCACGGTGGACGTCCGCAACACGCGCGCTATAGCCGTGGGGACTTCCTCCGCACTCGCTCCGACCAAGCAAGAGGGCACGGGTGTGCCCTGCGCGTAACGCACGACGCCGCGCACTACCGTGGTCGGCCTAACATCAAGGCGCCACTCGTGTTGACCGCGCGAGGTCAAAGTGCGCACGGGCGTGAGCGTGGCCGAAAGCGAATCGTTCGACATCTTGCTCGCCATTAGCGACGTGTATCGCTTGTCGTGTGCAAAGACAAACGCTCCGCCAATCGGCACACCCGTGATGAGGTAGTGTCCGTCATTATCGGAAACGCCTGAACGCATTCGTTCCGCACCCATGACGGCATCGCCACCGTCCTGCGGGACAACGTGAACGCGTACACCGGCGACCGTCTTCTCGTTGCCCGCGCGGTGCACCTTGCCAAAGACACGAGCACCTTCCACAAGTTCGATGACACGCGCGCCGCCCGCCTCAAGCGCGTCGGCATCGAGCACCAACGGTCCATAGCCGGGTGCGCTTACAAAGAGTCCCGCGCGCGCATTGCGCCACGGCATGGCGTAACGCCCGTTGCGGTCAGTCGCTGCGCGAATCACCGTGAGGCCGCTATCGAAGTCGCCAATCCCCGCATGGAGCACCGCACCCGGAATCGGCTCCTTGGTAAGCGCATCCAAGACACGCCCCTGTACCCCACCGGCAAAGGATGGAATCTTAAACTCGTAGGTTCCTTTTATGGGAAGCGCGCGGCGAGGTCCGAGCACGCGTACGTGTTCACGTAGTCGCACGCTCACAACGACGTCGTGTCCCGCCACGTGGGGGACCAAAAAAGTCCCGTCCGGTTTGGTCTTGGTCGTTTGCGCGGCGTCCAATAATGCCAATGGACCCGAGCGCGTGCTGCGCGGCATCACGGTGACAACGCCAACGAACGGACGTCCGTCGGGAAACACCACACGACCGCGAAGCGGCGCAAGCGTCTTGGGGCGCGGCGTGCGAACCTCGCGAGTAATTCGATCGGCTGAGAGACCCACCGCATGTCGAATCGATATGCCGTCCGACCACGCGGTCTCCACCTGGTACACACCCGCGGGTAGCTCTGCAAACGTCGCCACTTCACTCACGGGGGTCGTTGACTGTGTCGGACGAAATGCCGTGGCACCGCCCTCAAGCAGCAATGACAAAAGGGAGCGCGCCGTTACATCCGCGGATGTCGGATTCTCGCCCAAGGGGCGAATCGCAACATGCTTGACCTGCATGCCGAGCACGGTGGGTACGTGCACGCGCAACGTACACCCCCCCCCTGCGGGCAAGTCAACGTCACGCGGTGCGGTGTCTGCAACTGGTGCGAGATCATCCATCGCACCGGCTGTATGCGGGGCGTCTTCTTTGATGGAAGCGCCGACGGGAGCATCCTCGGAAGACACGTCGTTGCTAGGCGCAAGGTTCACCACATCTGTTTCGCCTGCATCCGTGTTGACAGGTTCAGCGGGTTCGGGCACCACCGATTCCTGATCGCTTGTGATTGCGGGCGGTGTTGCAACCTTCGAAACGGATTCGCTCGGAACGCGAGTAGGTGTGGACGCACGCGTGCGACGGCCCCGAGGAATCACACCGCCACTTCCCGGCGGTATGACGTCGTGCATGTCTACATCGACGAATGCGTCGTTGCCGCCGCGGGTGGACGCAGGCGTAAAGCCACTACTGAAGTCGGGCTCGGGCTCTTTGCCACATGAGTTGAGAGTTACATATCCCGCTACACAAACCAGGGCCAATGCAATGAGCAGGGGCCACGATCGCATGTCATTCCTCGCTCGGCGTATACACGTCACACGCGTTCAAACCGTGTGCTTGGCCAAGGCGGCCGCCCCTCTAACGTACTACGAACTCGGCTCTCGCAAGCCAACCCACGCGCCACAGAAACCAGGTATTTTTGGCGCACGCGCTGCGCCCCGTGGCCCGGAGAGCCCAAGCACATGGCAGGTGCGCCACAGATACCAGGTATTTTTGGCGCAGGGACTAGATGGGCGCAGGCTCTGGGTTGGTGTCGTCGTCGGTCATCTTGCGCCACAGGCCGCTCAGCGAATCGCCGACCGCGCCGAGGATTTTGCCGGGCAAACGAAGCACCCCGCCACCCACGGTCTTGATGACCTCGGTAACTACGTCCTTCGAAAAGCCAGCGGCCTCCTTGAGTGCCCCCGAGATGGCATCCACGGTGTTCGGTTCTTTCCACGAAGAGAACGCGCGGCAACGCGCCTTGGCGAGATGGCCGATGCGCAATGTCGCGACAGCATTCACACCACCGTCCAGCAGTGGCGCGGCCACAAGCCCCACGTGTTTGCCAAACATGCCACCGATGGCTTGCCCTGCCATGTCGGTGAGATCTTGCAGGTACGCGCTGGCAATCGTTGCGGCCGAGACATCGCGCAAGATGCTAAGCGTGCCGCGCACACCAGGACGTCCGTAGTAGATCTTGCCCAAGTGGCTCACGAGATTGCAGTTGCGCCACAACACAAAGAACGCGTCGATGGTCCCATTCCACGAAACAGCGGTGGCAATGCCCACGGCGAGCGCTTCTTTGCGAATGATCTCTCGCGCCTGGCGATCCAGCGGTTCCAACAGTCGATTGACGGTGCCGCGTTCAAGCGCCATGACCTCTTTATGAAGCACCTTCATGGACGCGGCGTCACGACTCGCCTTTGAAGCGCGCTCACTGAGCGCAGTGATTTCTTGCCGCGCACGATCCACCGAATCTTGTGTGCCTTCCCACAGCGGATTCTTGGGCAAGGCGGCCACGTACGAATCGGCAAAGCGCAAATAGCGCACCACATCGCGCGGTGTGCGTTCGGCGGCGGGGGGCAAATCAGGCGGGCGCACCACCACCGGCATGCGCATGAAGCGATAGATGGGACGACCCACAAACCACACAAAGGCCGCCATGAAGACGAGCAAGAACCCCACGCCGAGCCAGGGGTGGGTGTCGGCCATGAATCGATAGAGCTCGGCCACGCGAAACGCGAGGAACACGAGCATGACGCCAATCAGGCCGTAGCTTGCGAAGCGAACAAAACGAAAGATCCGGCGCAAGAGCACACCGAAGTCTTTGAGTGGCGCGGCCATGGCGGATCCTCCAGCGGGTCCGCCTTCAGTATTGCGTGGGAAGGAGGCCCCGCGGCCTCTTCATTACTCGGTTGGTTCGGCCCAGTCGACTACGAAGACATTTGTTTCGTTGGGCTTCTTGTTGAAGCGATTGCTGCAGAAGACCAGTTTCTTGCCGTCTCGCGTGAACATCGGGAACCCGTCAAAATCGTCGGAGCGACGCGCGCCCTCACGCTTCCGCGTGAAATACGTGACACGCTCGGTCTTACGCGTATCGACATGAACCAAGTAGAGTTCAAAGTTGCCGCTCTTGGGATCGTGCATGTTCGAACTAAAGATGATGCGCTTACCGTCGGGATGCCAAAATGGGCCGAAGTTGGCGGCGCCGTTGTTGGTGAGCATCTTCTTGTTGCCACCATCTTCGTCGGCAATCCAAATCTCCAGACGGCTGGGACGCACCAACTGTCGTTCGAGCAATGTCTTGAACTCCTTGGCGTCAAAGCCATCACGTGACGGCGCACGCCACACGATCTTTTTTCCGTCCCATGAGTAAAACGCGCCGCCGTCATACCCCGGCGCATTGGTCACACGCTGCACATCCGACCCATCAAGCTTCATGGTGTAGACATCAAGATCGCCATCGCGTGCGGAGGTAAACACCATGCGGTGGCCCGTGGGCGAAACCGTAGCCTCGGCGTCGTACTTGGGGGAATCGGTCAAGCGCTTGACATCACTGCCATCGGGCAGGGCCGTGAAGATGTCGTAGGTGTGAAAGATGGGCCATACATAACCAAGGGAGCGGTCATGGGCGGGCTTCTTCGGCGGGGCCTTGCCGCCCAAGTGTGTGGACGCATACACGATGCGCTTGTCACCCGGCAAGTAGTAGGCACAGGTCGTACGGCCGTGGCCGGTGCTCACCATCTTCACGTTCTTCCCGTCAGCGTCCATGGTGAAGATCTGATCCGCGGTGAGTTTGCCGCGCGTGGATTGAAAGATGAGCCGCTTTTCGTCAAACGACCAATAGGCTTCAGCGTTCTCGCCGCCATCCGTTAGTTGCGTAACGGTCTTGAAGTAGCGCTCGCCCGGAAAGGGTTTGCGCGACAGCCCCACAGAGGAAGCTTCGGCCTGCTTGGCGGGCTCCTTCGTTTTGGCGTTCGCGGTCGGGGCATCTTCACCAAACGTCGGAGGCACCACGGCCGCCAGACCAACACCAACAAGCGCAATCAGCGCAAGCGACCAACGGACAGCGGGACGATGAAGCGTTTGCATGGCGAACCTCGGGAGCGTGAGACGATGGTGGGGCGTGATTATGTCCAGAGCCTTAGCAAATCGGGGCATATAGCGAACGTGAAACGGGAGACGGCGCATGGACCGCGAGGACTTTGAGGCCGAACTGAATGCCGCCTGGAAGGCGCTTGATGCAGGCCAGCAAGATGGAATCCGCGAGTTGGTCGTAATCGAGGAGTCGCGGACCCATCCCCTGCTGCCCAGCTACAGCGTGCCGTGGCTTGGCGGATTGGGACACGGACCGGACGACACCTTGCGAGAGCCCTACCGCGAGGGCGAACTCTGGTTTTCATGGCCGGGATACTCGACGTCGCCGCTGGCAAATCAGTCCGACGGACTACCGCGCCTGTTGCGCTCCGTTGTATTCGATCATCACGCTACGCGCTTGGCCTACACCGAACACGCGAAGGACGAGGACCGGTTCGCGGCCCACGCCTGTTTCAGACGAGATGAACCCCTCTACGACGGTTGGTACCGAAGCGCCGAAATACTCGCACCCCTAACCTGGACGATCGACTTGGATCTCTTCGTCGAGTTATCACTTCCGCGCGAAACCTACGGCACCTTTAGGCAGCAGATCACTTTGACCGTTCTCGGAATTGAACACAAGGTCGCCATACCTGATGACTGGATGAGCACGCTCGATGAAGACAACTTCGTGCTCACCCTTGAAGGCGCGGGCCTCATTGATGGCGACACCGAACAGGGAAACGAAGACGCGTTGGCCGACGCCACAACCGGGAACTTAAACCTTATGCTTTGTCTATACTGACGCATGTTGACTACGGCTACTTGGAGACGCCATGGGTTGGATTCGCACACTCTTTCTTGGCGATATAGGCAATCGACTGGACATTGGCGACGCCGAACGCTCGATTGCACGCCTACGGGAAAATCTACAACGTGCAAAGAGCATCGACCGCACGCAGGACGAGCGCTTGGATGCCCTTGAGCAAGAGAACTACGATCTGAAGCTCGCGTTCGCTGCGTTGACAGATCTACTGGTGCGCCACAACGTTCTCACCCAAGAAGATGTGGAATCCACGTTTACGTTCGTGGATGAGGCGTCTAACCTGTAGTACAGGACTCGACGGGCGGACGAGGCTTGGATGCTTGCCTACGCGGCGCCGAGCGCCTCGAGGGCGGTCTCGACGCTCTGGCTGCGGCGCAGCAAGGCATCGACGCCGAGGATCGAAAGCGTACTTGCCACACGACGATGGAGGCCGACCAAGACGAAGGCCTTGCCGGCTTGACTGGCGTCGCGGTGAATCTGAATCAGCGCGCCAATCGCGCTCGAAGGCAGCATCGTGTGACCGCCCAAGTTGAGGATCACGGCGCGGGCGGAACCGGCGAGCGCCTCACCGGCCGTCTTTTCAAGATTGGCGAGGCTTCGGGGAAGCAGGAGGTCTTCCCCCGGCGACAACACGAGCACGTCATTGATGTGTTCAAGGGTCATGATGGCCTCTGAGGCGTTGGTTGCCTCTGAAGATGGGGTGGTGTTGGTTGGCATGAATACGTTGATTGGTCAGGTGGCTGAGGGGCCAGGGGAATGGCCTTTCTATCGGCATCCGAACAACCCAAGTTGTGCGGCGGATAAAAAGACCATGAAGTTACGAGGGGACTACGAAGGCATGGGTCATAGACGCCAATTCCGTAGCTAGGGTTCCCTCCATACGAGTTCGGCGTGCTCCCCGTTGGATAACAGCAGCATGCGTCCCTCGACGTCGTGCGTAAGCGACTGCCACGAGGCGCCTTCCGGCGGTTCCGGTGCAGGCACCGGACGTCCGAGTGTGGCGGTGCGAAACGGCTGGGGCGGGCGCACGAAAGCCAACGCCCCACGCTTTCCGCCCAAGAGCAATACGAATCGACCGTCATGCCAGCTCAAGTCCATGACTTCGGGTTGCGCCATCGGACTGGGATCAATGAAGAAGTAGTCCAGCGGCTGCCCACCGCGATCCATGGCGCGCACCTGAATGCGTGGTGATTTCTTGGACGCCATATGGCTTCCGCCGGGCGGCATCTTGGCCGACGGTGTGTCCTTCTTGGCGACGACGTAGAGATCCTCGGTTTTACGCCGGAGATGAACACTCAATAAACCGGATATCCCGGGGCCGAAATCGTCCCAATTGAGTTTGTCCTGTTCACGCCGATCGGCGCCGGGAACTACGAACGCGCGTAACAGCGACACACCGCCAAGTTCTCCGGCGGGCGTTCGCGTGGCATTGCCCCACAGCACGAGACGCTTTTTCCGTTCGGCAACAAACACGGTGCCATTGCCCTGGACGGCTACGTCCGCGAACGCATACCCTGAGTCAAGAAAGGCGCCCACGCCGTGTCCCGATCGTGCAAGTGCGCCGCGTCCGTTGACCGGACTGGACTCCCGTATGTCCAATGGCACCTCGCGCGTGGTAACGGCGCGCGATTGGCCCGCGGGTGTACTGAACACCTGAGCGAGCGGAGCGACGTGCATGACACGTTTGCGCTCGCCCGAACAAATTAGGAGGTCGTCGCCTAAGATGGCCATGCCGGTGGCGTTTCGCACGCCCTTCAACTGAATGCGTGTCCATGGCGTTGGCGACTGCCCGCCCACCGGTGTTTGACTCACCGCGTGGTCCGCATCCCCATTGCCACACCCGGCCATGAGCAAACCGCAGCCGATTGTGATGACCCGCAACAGAACGCGTACGTGGCGTAAAACGCTACAGACGTTCATGCGTGATCTCCTTGCTGGCGCGATACGACGTCAATGTCAAACGAAACGGGGGACCACGGTGGCACGAGCTTGGCCGCACGCGCGCGCAGCGTTTGCTTGGCTTCGCCCACCACCAACTTGGGCATGAGCTCGGCACACGGCACGAAAACATAGTCGGCCGTCGAAAGTTCTGGATCCACCCACGTCACCCGTTCGCCGTGCGCGCACCAGACGGGGTCCACGTCCAGCGTCCGAGGTGCATACTTGTCGCTACCGCGCACCCGGTCACACAAGAACTCAATGTGACGACACGCCATCTTGAGCGCGCGCAAGGGGAGGTCGGTCTCGATCTTCGCGGCAAGATTGAAGAAGTCGGCGCTGCCAGCACTGGGGCCAGCCGCCTGACTCTGGTAAACGCGCGACACTTCGACGCAGCGGAACCGCTTCTGAATCAAAACGATGGCGCGTGGAATCCAACGCCGCGGCGCAATGTTGGAACCAATGGACAACAAGCCGGCGGTTGATTTCGCTTGACGAGAAGGCACGTTACGCAGCGCCCGTTTCCGTATTGGGCCGCGCGCCGCGCTCCACAACCACACCCACTTCCTCACTGAATCGCACGGCGCCGGGCTTGCCGACCCGCAACCGCACCCAAGGAACGCCAAAGTCCTTGCGAATCAAGGCCGCAAGATTATGTGCCAGTGTCTCCACCAACTTGTACTCGCCCGCTTTTACGTGGGCCATCACCGCCTTAGCAACCGAACGATAATTGATGGCGTCGTCGATGGATTCGGACTTCGCTGCTACGGCGGCATCCGTAGCCATCTCGATGTCAATCCGAATGGTCTGCTTCTCACGGCGCTCCCAGTCGTTGATGCCGAGAATGGCGCGTATCTCCAGGCCCTGAATGTAAACCGTGTCGCGCATTGAAACTCCACGAGCGTTGCCGGCCACGACGCCGAGCGAATCCCTCACACACTACCTTGAAGGGTGCGGGGCTCCGTCCGGCGAACGTACGCGCCGCAAGACTACGGGTTGATCCATGTCGCTGCGGTCGATGTGCAACGACACGCCATCACTATCGGCGTCAATGGCGTAAGGATGTTCCAGCGCGGAACCTGCCATATGAGTCGTTTGCAGTCGCACGCCGCCCGCAATGGGTGACCACCGTCCCCCGTGGCGCTCCACGGACTTGCCCACGCGGCGCGCAATGGTGAATTGGCCCTTTGGATCCAAGGTGAGCTTGACGGCAAGTGTCTTCACACGCGCCGTGGCCTCGTCCATCCAGGTGCGCGTCGTACGTTGACGCGCGTCCTCAGACAGTGCGCGCAATTTGTCGGCGTGTTGCTCGATGCGCATCGCCACGAAGTCGCGCACATATTCACGACGATCCAAGCGATAGACTCCGGTATGAGGCGCGTGCGTGTCGTCGTCGCCGCACGCGGAAAGCACAACGGCGCACGCAACGACGATCGCGAGGCAACGCACGCTAGAACTGAATCGCGACCACATACCACTTCCCATCGGCCCCCTGCGCCAATCGTAGGGGACGCCACACGTCGCGGGCATCGCGATAGAGAAACTCAAGGTGGCCGCGCGGCAGTTTGCGGGGTGGGCCGTCCGCAAGCATTCGCGGGGGTTGGCGCTTGGCCATTTGACGGAAACTGGCCGACGTTCGATTCCCCTCCACTTTGGAGAGCGACACGGGTGCACGAAACGGGGCACCGGCGCGGCCTGCATCCACCAAGGACACAATCTCAGGCGCCACGGTGCGCCTACACGCGGGCGAAAGCAGACGCTGAAACGCGGGGTAGTCCCCTTGCTTCATGAGTTCGATGACATGCGCAGCGGTTGCTGCCGCGTCGGTACGATCCAACGTTTTCGCCGAACCGCACGCGGCCAACAACGCAAGCAGCCCACACCCGTGCATCACAAGCCATGTCAAGCGTGGGTTCGGTTTGGATTTCACGAACACAGAGGCTCCAGAACGACGAAACGAAAGCGTAGCAGTGGCTTACGAAATTCAATGGTCGGTTGTGCGTACGACACGTGCACAAGTTGTGTCTGCCGCCATGGTGGACGACATGTGGACGACGCGCCGTCGGCCGCG
The DNA here is from genome assembly GCA_965222115.1 of Planctomycetota bacterium. Classification (GTDB taxonomy): domain Bacteria; phylum Planctomycetota; class PLA2; order PLA2; family JAEUHO01; genus CBDCTJ01. Next base: position 468,510 of record CBDCTJ010000007.1, read on the forward strand.
TGCCGTACGCTGTATCTCCTTTGATTTCACCCCGAGCCCTACTCCGCGAACGAGACGCCGCCCTTGCAGCCGTCGGCCGCGAACTGGGTATCGCCCAGTGGCCCGACATCCCTGTACTTTGGAATCGGCGCCTGCGTCGTGCGGGACGCGCAGCGGTTGACTCCACCGGTTCACGTTTTGACGCAGCAGAGATCGAAATCTCCACGCCCTACTTCGAGGTCTACCCCAACGATTTGCGCGGGATCTTGGTACACGAAGCGGTGCATGTGGGGCTGGCCTACCTCGGTCGTCCGTTCGGCCACACCCAAGAGTTTCGTGAGGTCTGCGTAGCAGCAGGTGGGTTGCTACACAGCCGCTGGTTGCCAGGTCGCATCTATCTCTATCGCTGTCCCGTCTGTTCTGAGATTCACGAACGACGGCGACGCGCGTCGGACTCGCGCTGGTGTGCCGACTGTGCAGACAAACACGCGGCAAACGGCCTCAACGCCTACGCACCCGAACGGGCCTTGGTACTCGTCCAGACCGCGTTCTTGGGTCCGGAGGAGGCCTACCGGCGATCGAGCCCGGCCTGTGAGAGCGAACCGACCGGCTCCACCGCCAAACTCGTGCAACCACAGGGAGAGACTGGCGCACAGTGATAGGCTACCGCCTCCACGTTGAGCCCCTCCGCGGCCCGACGACTACGCATGAATAGAGGAATCGGTATGCGTTCACATGATGGAGTTTACCTCCCGCGCTTTGTCGGCCGATCGGCCCTTATGGCAACACTGCTCATCGCGGGCTGGATGATTGCCGCGACATCCGCGTCCGCGGGGGACCGCGTCCCCGATACGGTTGGCCTCGGCCTCGATGCTGCGAAGGCGATGATTGAGCGCGAGGGCTTTACGACTGGCGTCACCTACGTCAACCAAGGCGCGGAAGGCATCGTCCTCGATCAATCGCCCGCCGGGTTGAGTGCCCAATCGGCCGGAACAAAGGTTGTCTTAACTGTGCGCGGCCAGGCGCCCCGGCCCGATACGATGCCCGTGGACCCGCCCCACATCCCCGATGACACGCCGTCGCGTACAGATTCAGGCGACAACACGCCCGCAGCGGCAAACGCCTATGCGAGTTATCCCGCCGACCCTCCACTGAACCTGAATGGACCGGAACTGCCCAACGCGCTTGGCGACCAGCTCTTTGATGCCAAGGACAAGCTGCAGGAATGGAATGTGGAAATCGAATACACGCTGGCCGTGCCAAAGCACCGCGGCACCGTAATCAATCAAAGTCCCTACCCGGGCACTCGCTTGGCCACGGCGGAAACCGTCGTGATTGTGGTCGCGCGAGAAAAGATCGAAGACGATACCGAAGTCCCCACGCCGTCGGTTGACGGCAAGTCGGTACAGCAGGCCACCTTGGCGCTGGATCAGGCGGGCTTCAAAATCGATGTGCGCACGCGACCCAGTTCGACCGAGCAGGCGGGACGCGTGTTGTCACAACGCCCGCTGGCGGGCAGCCTCGCCGCACGTGGCACAACGGTCACCGTGCACATTGGTCGTGGCTCCGCCGGTGGCGGCACTCCGTCCGCAACAAAGGGCGCAGGCAACCCCCCCAAACCCTCCACACTTCCGGCGGGCAACAGTACGGGGTTGTTGCGGGCGCCGGTCTTACGTACACCGCAAGACTCCGACAGCATCCCCACCAACTTTGGCGTGAGCTTTGACTGGGCGCCCATGTCACAAGCCTCAGAGTTTGATTGGGAGCTGCAACAGGAAATGGCGGGAGGAACGTGGCGTGCCATTGATGTGCGGCGCGTCAAACAAGGCTTTCGTATGACGTCGCTCAAACGCGGCCGCTACCGCTGGCGTGTGCGCGCGCTCGACGGCACTCGCCCCGGCGACTGGACCCCCTACCGCTTGCTCTACATCTACTAACGCTCGCCCTACCACTCCCATGCGCCAAAAATACCTGGTTTTTGTGGCGCATTGCTCGTCAGCGGCCTGATTCTTCGTGCGCCAGAAATACCTGGTATTCCTGGCGCACCCGAGGGCGCGACTAGTCCGTGCTGCCTTCTTTGATGCGGGTGCGTTTGCGGGAAGCAGCGAGGGTGCGGTAGGCCTCTTCGTGGCTGGGTTCCCAGCGCGTTACGACATTGCCGCCGCGGTGCTTGGACGCAAAAAGCGCGTGATCGGCCAAGGTGAGCAAAACGTCGGTCGCCTTGCCCTCAACGTCTTCAATGTCTTCAGACGTGGCGAGTCCTAAGCTCACGCGCGCCGGCGTATTGCCTTCGGGGCCATGCCCACGTTCGGCCACCGACGCGCGCAGTCGTTCGGCAACTTGCATGGCCGCGTCCGCATCGGTGTTGGGCAGGAGAATCACAAACTCATCACCACCGTAGCGAGCAAGCACGTCACCCTCACGCAGGCCGGCGCGAAGCACACGGGCAACATCCACAATCACCGCATCGCCCATCGCGTGACCCAACGTGTCATTGATGTCTTTGAACCCGTCTTGGTCAACCATCAATACGGATAGTGGGTCGCCATAGCGTTGCGCACGCGCCATTTCACGATCAAGCACCTCATGGAAATGCCCGCGGTTATAGAGTCCCGTCAATACGTCGCGTGAAGCCTGCTCGGCAAGGCGGCGGTTGGCGGCGCGAAGGGCTTCTTCCATGGCCACGCGGTCCGAAACATCTCGCAGCGTGAGCACCAAGCCGTCCATGCGCCCGCCTGCGCGACGAATCGGCGAGAGTGTCACAATGCAGGGCACGCGATCACCGCGAGCCGTATGCACATCCACTTCACCGGCCCATTCACCCCCCACATGGATCGCGGCAAAGAGGTCGGCCTTAACACGGGGTTCATCGTCGAGCGGAAAAAGCTCCGACATGCTCGTGGCACCTGCGTCTTTGGACTTGCGGCCCAGCAAACGCGTGCACGCATCATTCATGTAACGCACATTTCCTGCGCGGTCGGTAATGAGCACGGACGCCGCAGTGCTTTCCAGTGCGTCGGCCAGACGTGAATTGCTATCGCGCGCCGAGGTGCGATCTTTCGCGGCATCAATGCGCGCCACCAATGTCTGGAGGTAGTCGCCCTCATCGTCGGTCACGATGAAATCGATGGCGCCGAGACGTGTGGCCTCGACCCAACGCGCACCCGCGCCATCACTTCCCAAAATGACAATCGGAACGGGCGTGGCCATGCGTACGGACGCTTGCAAAAAATCAAGCGCCGCCATATCGCTCAGACGCTCTTCCATGAGCACCAAGTCGGGTGCCGCGGGGCGGGCGAGTGCAGCCAGAGCGGCACTGCCGGTGCCCACCAGCGACACCTGATGGCCGGTGGCCTGCAGCGTGGACTCCATCACGCGAGCACGCTCTTTGTTGTGTTCAACGATGAGAATGTGCATGTCGTGCTCGCGGGACTTGCCGCAAGACCGCCTTGCGAACGAAATCGACTACCAAAGGATCTACCCCATGATGGCGTAGCCACCATCGATCACGATGGTCTGGCCAACCATTTGGGCCGCCAAGGGACTCGCCAAGAAGAGCGCCGCGTCGGCCACGTCGGCCGGCTCGGTCAACCGGCCGCGCGGAGTGCGGCGGGCGCTTTCGTCGAGCAGTTGGGACCGATTGGGAAAATACTTCAATGCATCTGTATCGACCACGCCGGCCGATATGGCATTGACCAATATTCCCTTCGGCGCCAATTCGATTGCCAAATGGCGCACGAGGCTCTCCAAAGCCGCTTTACTTGCACCAACGGCGGCATAGTTGGGAATCGCCCGAACTGCCCCCAGGCTCGACACGGCAATGATCCGGCCGGTCCCCTCAGGCATGAGGGGCACGCCATTTTGGGCCAAAGGCAAAAGCGCGCGCGCGTTGATATCGAGCGTCCAATGCCAGTGCCGGGGCGTGAGTTCCATGGCGGGCTTGATGACGCCGGACGCGGCATTGCTCACCAGAATGTCGAGCTTGCCGAATTTCTCGCCAATCGCCTCAAACATCCCGCCCAGGCTCTCGTCCTTGGCGACATTGCATTTGTAGAGCAACGCCTGCTGCCCGAATGACTCCACCCCCCGCGCCGTGTCCTCCGCAGGACCCCGGTTTCTGAGGTAGTTGATGGCCACATCGCAACCCGCTTCGGCCAGGCGTAGAGCGATGGCGCGCCCAATTCCTCGACTACCGCCGGTGACTAAGGCCTTCTTGCCGCGTAGGTCGATTCCGACTCCGGACATGCTCCCTCCCAGAAGCGAAGAACTAACGGTACCTTACCAAGATCGCTCAACGTCCAGACGATAGGGAGTTTTTATGAGCCGCCCTCAAATCGGCCGCCTGTTTCTGTTTCTAATGCTCACACCGATGGTCTCGGTAGGGAGCGTAGGCTGTTCGGGATTGCCATCGAGCCAACAAACGCCTACCGCATTCGGGGCCCCGGATAGCGACGACCCACTCCGTGATACCACGGCCCGAGGCGACCGCTCGCCCGTGGTGGGTCGCACACCGGGAGCGCCGCCCGTTAGCAACATGCCCCGCGGCGCCTCGAGCGATTCCGGTTCGCGCTTTGCCAATGCGTCAGCACCGGTAGGTGGGCTGGTGGTTGAAACGCCCCCCATCCAACGATCGGGTGGATAACGCACTCGCACACGTGCGGACGTAGGTTGGATCAAGAGAGGCATCACACACGACGTATGCGAATCGCGTTCACCTTGTTGCTGCTCCTGGCCTTCGCGGGCGCAGCGTTTTGGATCGTTCAGGGTGAGGATACCCCTCGTCGGCCCATCGATTTTGAACCTACATCCTATGACTTTGGCCGCGTGCGCGTTGGCGAGATACGCGACCTCACGCTTACGCTCTCCAACACAACGCAACGACAAATCAGTGTCATCTGCAAAACAAATTGCGCATGCGTTAAGCTCGGGCAAGGGGCCACGGGCAGCATGGAGCCGGGCGAGACCCGCGATGTCTATATTCGGGTGCAGCCCTCGCATCCGCTTTCGATTCAAGGCAAGAAGTTACAAATTTACACCAACCATCCGGATCAACAATACGCCGAGATCCCCTTTCAGGGCGTCATCGTTGCGCCCTTCTTGGTACATCCGTTTCCCCTACGTCTGGGCGCGCTCGACACCATCGATGCGCTTCGCGGGCCTCATACAGCAGTGATCAAACCGGGCGAAGGGTTTACGATTCGCATGCACAAGGTTGAACCAGATCCCCGTGGCCTGTTCAACGTGACAACCACGAAGAACGAAGACGGTACGATTGCTGTGACAGCGACGCTCGCTGAAGGGAAACGCCCCAACCCAGGCCGTTTCGGCGCGGCGCATAAGATTCATATGCATGTCCACGAAGGTACGGAAGCACCCACTCGCATGGCGGGCACCGTTCGTATTGAAGGCTTTTGGCGCGGCGATAAGGACAAGTAATCACGTGCATGGTTTCGAGGGTATCTACAGGTAACGCGGCGACGAGGAACGACGGCCATGGAACTACGGCAGCTTGAATCGTTTCTTGAGGTGGTGCGCACCGGGAGCTTTACGGCCGCGGCCAAAGGACTCAAACTCACCCAACCGGGGGTGAGTCTGCACATCAAGGCCCTGGAAGAGGAGACCGGCGCCACGCTGCTGCATCGCGGCGGCAAAGCCCTGCGCCTGACACCCGCCGGTGAGGTGTTCTTGGATGCTGCCGATCGCGCCCTGGGCTTGTTGGCTGATAGCAAACGGAAAATTGCCGAACTCACGGCGCCCGAGCGTGGTCATGTCACACTTGCCTGCGGCGATACCGTTGCCATGCATATGCTGCCCGGCGTCTTGGCAGCGTTTCGAAAGCAGCATCCGCAAGCCGAAACGCGCATTCGAAACCACCGCTCCCAAGTGTGTATTGAGCGCGTATTGGCGCGGGAAGCCGATCTTGCGATCGTGACGCGTCCTCCGTGGTTGGATCCTGCGTTGTGGCACCGTGTGTTGTTGGAAGACCCGCTCAGCTTGGTGCTTCCGAAGAAACATCCACTCGCGCGCAATCCCGATACCGAGTTGACGGCGCTGAATGAGCATCCGGCCGTCCTGCTTGCCAAGCCCGCCGAAACGCGCGCACTCACCGAGCGTGGCCTGCGTGAGATGGGCGTAACGCCGCATGTGGTGATGGAGTCGGGCAACTTGGAAGTTGTCAAGCGCTACGTCCGCGCGGGCATTGGATGGAGTGTCGTTCCGAATATGGCGCTCACCGATACCGAGAAACGGTCGTTCGTCATTCGCGCGTTACCCAAACGCTTTCCGGTGCGGCGGATGGTGCTCTTGAGGCGCCGCGACCGAACGCCCACTTTGCTGGTGACCGATATGCTAAAACTCGTTGCCGCCGAATTTCGGGGTGCGGGTACCTAGCGATTTATCAAACGCGCAGCCATGCCGGTCGGTTCGTGTGCATCGGGCGCGTGTTTTTTGCTTCCGCCGCGGGGCACGACGTACTCTGAGCCCATGCGCATCATGCTTACCGGCGCCGCCGGTCAAATCGGTACCGATCTCCTGCCCCTGTTGGTGGCACGCGGCGATGACGTCATGGCATTTGATCTTGCGCCGCGCCCGTCTACCTGTCCAGACGGTGTGACGTGGCACCGGGGTGATGTGACCTACGAGGGTGAAGTGTTGGAAGCCGTCGCGGCCTTTCGACCGGAACGAATTCTCCACTTTGCGGCCATCCTGTCGGCATCGGGCGAGAAGGTTCCTCACCGTGCGTACCGCGTCAACATGGACGGCACAAGGCACGTGTTGGAGGCCGCGCGACTGTTCAACGTAAAGCAAGTGTTCTTCACAAGCACCATCGCCGTATTTGGCGAAGGCCTACCCGCAACTGTGGGTGACGATGTTTCGCTGGTGCCCAGCACGATGTACGGCATTACCAAGGTTGCGGGCGAACTCTTGGGTGCCTATTACGAAGACAAGTACGGCATCGACTTTCGCGGGGTGCGCTTCCCGGGACTGATCAACGCGGGTATCCCCGGCGGCGGCACGAGTGACTACGCGCTATTTATGTTCGTAGAGGGCGTGCGCGTGGGCTCGTACGAATCCTTTGTACATGAGAAGAGTCGCATCCCGTTCATGTACATGCCCGATGCCCTGCGAGCGGTACTGGAATTGTCCGACGCGCCCAAAAAGGGGCTCACGAGGCACGTGTACAACATTGCAGCCATGTCACCCACCGCTGAAGCATTCGCCGCCGCCGTGCGCGCGCGTGTGCCGGGCGTAACGCTCACCTTCAAGTCCGATCCCGAGCGCCAAGCGATCCTCGACTCGTGGCCCGAAGCGCTTGACGACAGCAACGCACGAAACGACTGGGATTGGAAACACGAGTTTGACCTCGAGGCCATGGCCGACGACTTGCTTCCTCGGGTCCACGCACTCGTTGCAAAACAGGGCGCGACGCATGCGTCGCATTGAGCCTCGCATTACTGCCTTCGAAGGAATCTACGACCAGCGAGCCTACTTCTTTTCGCGTTCCGTGAGCGTCTCTAGCCAACGTAGCGCGACGGGCTCTTGTCCGCCTCGCTCGACGTACGCACGCAGCGCTTCGAGAGCACCCTTCGCATCGCGGCGATGATCGCCGCGAATAACGGCGATGTGAAACCAGGGCGTCGCATCCTTGGCATCCTTGCTCGCGGCTTCTAGGAACGCGGCCTCCGCGCGCTTCCACTTGCGACTTTCCATCAGAATGAACCCAAGGTGCATGCGAAGCCTGGCATCGTCGGGAGCAATTTCGATCGCGTCGCGCATCGCATGGGCGGCACGCGTGGTCTGTTGATCCTTGACCAGGGCCAGGGACAGTGCCGTTGGGTATCGCGCCTTGGTTTGGTCCAGGCGGCACGCGAGCTGATAGCGGCGAATCGAGAGCTTAACTCGTCCCGCATGCTCGTAGGCAACTCCTCGAAGGAATTCGATATGCGCGTTTCGTTTGGCGATTCGAGACGCACGCTCAAGCACGCGGATGGCCGCTTTGGGATCGGCCAGACGAATCTCGAGCACACCCATATGGATCAACGTGTTGACGTGTTTGGCGTTAATCGCATGAGCCCGCTGGAGAGTTTGTCGTGCTAGCGCAAACTCCTCGATATCGATGTAGGCGGCGCCAAGCGCGGCAAGCGTCTCAAGGTCGGTACCCGCATGCTTCATCGCAGCGCCATAGGACTCGCGGCATGCGTCCAACTTGCCCTGCATGCACTGAATCAGTCCAAGATGCAGGTGCGCGCCCGGCGATACCGGGCGCTTTTCAACCAGTCGAGATGCCAAGGCGTGGGCCTCGCCCAGACGATCGCTCTGCGCGAGCACTAAAATGAGACGACGTTGTGCGGCATCATTCGTCGAATCGAGCCGCATGGCACGTCGAAAAGCCGCTTCTGCATGTTCAAGATCACTGGCTCGTTCCAATCGCTGACCCGCAAGGACCCATGCATCGGACTCCCCAGCAAGCTCTGCCAAGGCAACCGCCGTGTCCGCGGCTCTGCGCGCGTTGGCCTCCACATGCGTTTCGGCATTCACAAGGGACCGCAGCACGCGCACACGCGTGCTTTCACTGGCCGGCATGTTTGCATCGGTGGCGCTGCGCATCATGCGAAGTCCACGCTGCCCACCCATCAATCGTCCGTAAAGGAAGGCTGCCACGGTGCACGTTGGATGCTTTCGGTGGATTGTTCGAAAGAGACTCCGCGCATCCGATCCGCGACCGTCTGCCAGCATGCGTTCCAGCAAATCCAAGCCATACGTCCATCGCGAAGCCACAGTATGCCAATTGGCGTCAACGGAGCCTGAGCGTGCCTGGTCGGGAACTACCCCTGCGCTGGAAGGCGGCTCCTCCGCGCTGCCAATCCCTGTCATGAACAACAGCGTGCCCACAAGCGCTGCAACGGCGTACCGACTGCGGTGTGTGCGGCGTCGAACGGTTCGATTGAAACCCGTCATGGCAACCTCCACGAGTGTTCCGTCTACTTGCTACCCGTGGTACGAAGAAGGTCTCGCAGTAACTCTCGCGTGAGATTCTTCAGCAACTGTGACTGACAGGCACCTCGTGCATCCGTCGCGGCCTGCTTCACTTTCTGCTTACGGCCATCCGCAGGCTTGGGCTTCTTGTTCTTGGTTTTCTTGGCTGGCGCTGGTGCGCGTCCTGGCGCTCCTCCATTCGGGCCGCCGTTACCGGCGCCCGGATTCCCGCCGTTGTTACCGCCGTTGTTGCCGCCGTTGTTACCGCCGTTGTTGCCGCCGTTGTTACCGCCGTTGTTGCCGCCGCCCGGGCGACCACCGCCTCCTCCTGGATTTCCACCTCCATTATTGCCGCCACCCATCGTGCCGCCGCCGTTGTTACCGCCGCCGTTGTTGCCGCCGCCGTTGTTGCCGCCGCCCCCACCAAAGACGCCATTACCACCCCTGGCTTCGGCCTGATTTAGATCTGCATGGGAACTCCACTGTCCTAGCCCCCCAAACGTTATGAGTGCCGCCGCGACGCAACCGACTGCCACCGCTGAAGTCCTGAGAATTTGAGTACGCATTGTTCGATCTCCTTTGAAGGACTTTCCGTTGGCAATCTCCGTGCCGTTCATTGCTCTTGCCTGCGAGACCCCCATTTGTTGGGGACATAGAGTGCCACACGCACGAGATGGGCTCGAGCAGCTCGACAATTGCGTCGAAGTCATATACAAACTCGCACAGCCCTGTCGATGACCTCAGTTACACCCCAAGTTTCTTACGCTTGTATCGAAGAACCCGTTCATGGATGCCTAACAACATCGCGGCCTTCGTTTGAACGTCGCCCGCGCGACGAAGCGCTGCACGAATCAGCCGGCGCTCCAGTGCTTCCACCGCTAAGCCGAGATCCAGCGGGGCGTCGTCACGTATCAAACCATCGTCTGACTGAACGAGAATTTTGCTTGGCAAGTCGGACAATTGAATAAGCGGGAGTTCCGCAGTGAGTACAACTCGTTCGATGACGTTACGCAGCTCCCGCACATTTCCTGGAAACGAATACGTACTCAGCGCGTCCAATGCCTCGGGGGACAGCCTCAAGTCACCACGACCCTGCCTCAACGATGCGTCACGAACGAATTGTTGCGCAAGCTCGCCAATGTCTCCTCCGCGAACGCGTAGCGGCGGTAGGTGTACGCGCAAGACGTTGATGCGATGGTAGAGGTCGGATCGCAACGTGCCAGCGCGCACCGCCGCCTCGACATCGCGATTGGTGGCCGCCACGATTCGCGCGTTTACGGATCGTGGTGTGCCTTCACCCACACGCGTAATTTCTCGCTCTTGAAGCACGCGAAGCAACCTCGATTGCAACGCAAGACTCAGCTCACCAATCTCGTCCAAGAAGAGCGTACCGTCTCCAGCTGCTTCAAAACACCCCACGTGATCCCGTACGGCGCCGGTGAATGCTCCTCGGACATGGCCAAAGAGCTCCGATTCAATAAGCCCATCGGGCAAAGCGCCGCAATTGACCGCTACAAAGGGCCGTTCATGTCGCGGGCTCTGTTCATGCAACATGCGAGCGATGAGTTCCTTCCCCGTGCCACTTTCGCCCGTTACGAGGACGGTCGCAGTACTCTTGGCAAGACGGGGAACGAGATTGAGGACATCCACCATTGCGGGGGAGTTTCCGATCACGCCTTCCACGAGCTCCCGTTGCGAAACTGCTCTCTTGAGCGCGGCGTGCTCACGCGTTAGAGCCCGCAATTGTAGCGCTCGCGCGATAACGCCCACCAGCACTTGGGGTTCAACGGGCTTTTGAAGTACATCGAATGCGCCGAGGCGCATGGACGCCACGGCCATTGGCACCGTGCCGTAGGCGGACAGCACGACGGCCGCTACGTCAGGATCGATGTCGCGTGCCGCGCGAAGCACGTCGAGCCCATCACCATCAAGCAAGTTGAAGTCCGTAAGGATGACATCGGGCTGGACATCGCGCACGACGGCTTTGCCTTGCGTCACGGACGCGGCCTCGCTTACGTCAAAGCGCTGAGCGCGGAAGTAGTTGACCAGCAAGTCGCGTTGTTGCTCTTCATCTTCGACGATCACGATGCGGGGTGACTTCACGCGCCTTCCTCTCTTGGTGCAAATCGAATCTGAACGCACGCACCCTTCGAGTCGGACCGCACAACGCGCACGCTACCCCCGCTCTCCATGATGAATCGCCGGGCAAGGGGTAATCCGAGACCGTGCCCGCCGGGACGCTCCGAAGCGCCTACGCGAAACACGCGCTGAAGGTCTTGCGTAAATCCGGGGCCGTTATCGCGCACATCAATGCATACAACCCGTTCCTCGTCATACCAATGCAACGTTACGACATCGCCAGGAGGGGAAGCACTGATCGCGTTTCGCACGAGATTCGTCAGTGCCTGTTCCAAAATGAGCGGATGGGCCGGCACCTCGAGTATGGGCCCGTCAATGCGCACGCGAACGCGAACGTCGGCCCGCCGGGCCACGACGCTCGTTCGTCGTTTGACATCATCGAGAACGCGGGGATCGGAGCGGCCTAGTAGTGATTCGCGGGGCCGCGCAAGACCCAGAAAGCGTTCCAACGTGTCTGTCATGCGTTGGGACTCAGCCCGTAACGTTCGCCTGGTTTGCTGCAATACGTTCTCGTCATGCGCGTGTTCCAGCAGACTCAGGGCGAACTGCATGGAGTTGAGTGGGTTGCGAATCTCGTGGGCAACCAGTGCTGCCAGCGCACCCATGTCCGCTAGACGTCGTTCTTCTTCCACGCGATCGCGCAGATCTACTTCTCGGAGCGCGGCCCGCCGCTGCACAACGACGGTCCAGGCCACACCGAGCAGACCGAGTGCTGCGGCAACGCACGCCCAAAGCAGAATCCACATGCGGGTGCGTGTGACGATGTGATCGGCAAACGCCGTCGCAAGTGCCACGCGAATCTGAATGGGCGTCCGATTCTCCAAAACAAGCGGGACCGTGGTGATCAGCGCGTCTTCGCTTACCCGAAACGACTCTGCTACTGGCGCGTCGTCGTGCGAGGAGGACTGATCGACGTCAACAGCACGAACACCGGGTTGTTGCCGGAGGCGATCCAGGAGCGCACGAATGCCAAAGCGGTCTCGCAGGGCGTGAAGCGCTTCTGCATTTACGCGCAGCAGCAAGGCGGTGCCATCGGCGCGGCCGTACACAACACCAAACCGCTCGCGAGTTCCAAATGCGTTTCTGCGAACGCCCTCAACAGCACAAGATCCGGGAGGGGGCATTGCTTCGGCGACCGACTGGAGAATGTCTCGCACTTCCATGCGACGCGTGTCTTCTGGCCGAATCAACGACGGCCCTCCGGTGGGAACGCGCGCGGGGTATCGTGCGCTTGCAAGTACGCCACGGTTCGGATCTACCAGGTAGAGGCGTGAAATACGATCCACGTGTGCAATCTTTTCCAACACGCGTTCTCGAGGGTGTCGCCAGTGAATCAACGCCTCATCAATCCGGCGCGCGCTGGTCTCAAGGCGCCTGGCCAACTGGTGCTCTGCCTCTTCAAGGCGCCCAGCAGCTTCCGCCGCAGCGCTGCGGAGCATGCGAGCAACCGTGATCCCCTCATCACGTAGTGAGGCATAACGATCTCGACCGACGCGGTCCCATGACACCCACGCGACAACCCCGAGACAGAGAAGAAGCAGCAAAGACAATCGCAGGCCACGCAATGAGGGGAATCCGCCCTACCCTCTGCCGCGCCCGATGTGAGTCTACGCGGATTCGCACATTCCAAGAGATTCGGCGCAACGACCGAGCACCGGAGGGGCTTTTCACTATCACCTCACGAACGCCTCTCCAAAATCACTCACCATCGGGGGACGTAAAGGCCCTTTGTGTCGTCCAAATCTTCGGCAGTAGTATGGAGCGCGGCGCAAACGGTGCATCCGGCACGCACCCAAAGCGCGAAGCAGGAGGTTGGGCTATGCGAACAAGGGTACGGAATCGCTATTTCCGCGCATGGGCAGTTGGCTGCGCGTTTCTAGTCACGCTCTTCGTGATGCCGACAAGTGCCAAAGCCGGTGATTGCCACGAGTACCGTTCGTGCGAATCGAATCGCTGCGGATCGAGTCGCTATGAATCGAGTCGTTGCGGCGACAGACATGGACGCGTTCGTGGCCGCGATTGCTACGACACATGCCGCCCGCGCAGCCGGCTCCATGGCTACGGCTCGTCGTGGCGTGTTCTGCGTGCCCACATTCGAGCCCGCCGCGCTGTGCGCCAGGCTTATTTTCATCACTACTTCATTCGTCGCTTTGCCCGCGGTGCCCATTCGCGTCATGCATTGCGTCCCAATGTTTTGGTGAAGCCCTCTTCCACCCGCTGGGTTGCGCGGCCCTATCTGGATCGTGGTCTTGCGCGCTTTCACTTTGCCGAGTACCGAGGTGCGCGAGAGGACTTTGACGCCATCCTTGTGCGCCAGCCTAAGAACATCGAGGCCCTTTACGGGCGCACCATGAGTTCGCTTTGCCTCAACGAATGGGAACGCGCCGTTGAAGACATTCGTCGCTTGGCCAGCTACGACGAGTTGAAGCGCGGCGATCGCCTGGCGGCCGACGAGCTCTTCGCCAAGTCGCGCGCGCTACCGAGCCTCTTACAGGGTCTTACCTCGTATCGACGCTACAACCCCATGGATGGCGACGCGCGCATCGCAAGCGTGTGGCTCAACTGGATCACCGGGGACCTCGATCGCGCGCGTGAGGTCCACGCCTTTGCGAGCCAGAAGTCGCCCAAGGACAAGCTACTACAGCATCTCGGCGCGTTACTCAAATCCGAACCGGGCACGCCAAATGCAAAGCCGACGCCGGCCGCTGAGCAAACGCCGGTTAAGAAGGGCGAGGAGCGTGCAGCGCCAACGCCCACGGATAAGCCGCTTCAGGCCCCACCCGCGCGCTTGCCGCCAGTCGCCACGTCCTCGACCAAGCCCGCCTAACGCAGCGACAACTCGCAGCGGCAGCCCAACGCGAAGGGCCCCGCACCGCGATTTCGTCGCGGGGATTGCCTCCACCTCGACTAAGGTTTGCGGCTCGCTGGTGCTCGAAGCGCGCGTGTTTCGAGCCACCCGCGGCAGCGCTTTCGAGCGCGGCTGCGACGTGCCCGTAGAGGGATCCAGTCGTTCGGAACCCCGCCGTTAGGAGAAGATCCATGGGCCGTTATACCGGACCGAAGGTTAAGAAGTCCAAGCGCGTGCGCGCGCCCATCGCTGAAACCACCAAACACATGAAGGCCGATCTCGAACGCGGACCCGGTGTCCACGGCATGAGTCGTCGGCGCAAGACCACCATCTACGGTCAGCGCTTGCGCGAAAAGCAAAAGCTCGCGTTCTTCTATCACGTGTCCAATGGCCAGTTCGTGCGCTACATGAAGGAGGCCAAGTCAAGCCCGGTTAACACCGCCGACAAGCTCAATGAGTTGCTCGAACGCCGGCTCGACAATGTCGTTCGCCGCGCCGCATTCACGCGCACCATTTGGCAAGCGCGTCAAGTGGTTGTCCATGGCCACATTCAAGTGAACGGCAAGAAAGTTGACCGTCCTTCGTTTCAGGTCAAGGTCGGCGATGAAATCACTGTGCGCGGCAAGAGCAAAAAGGCCATCACCGCCATGGCCGAGTCGGTCGACGCCGGCACGATCGTGCCCAACTGGCTAAGCGCCGACAGCGAAAAGCTCACCGCCAAAGTCCAGCGCCTCCCGGAACCCGAAGAGACCTTCCGTCCCTTTCAGACCGACATGCAGTTGGTTGTCGAGTTCTACTAGGCTGGGCTAGACGAACGGCTTGCCCACCACTTCGCCGCCGATGGAGTAGCGGACACCGCGCGTGACCTTGGTCACGCGGTGCATGATGTAGGACGGGTAGATCAAGAGCGTGCCGCGTCGCGTGCCCGCGGTGTGGGTCTCGTTGGCAAACAGCTCGAGATTGCCGCCGCCGTAATCCTTGGGGTTGCTCAGTTGAATGAGCGTGGTGATCTTTCGCTTGGCAATGTCGCCGTCACCGAGATCCATATGCCAATCGAAGAAATCACCGCGGGTGTATCGGTAGATCTCGCCCGACACGGAGAGTTTGCCGTTGTAGCGCCAATATGCCTTGTTGGCTTTGTCCACCGCGCGTCGTAGCTTGTCGAAGATCTTCGTCGGCATCGTCACGATGGATGTGCGCTTGGAGATGTACTCCCTGTTCTCTTTGTAGGCGCCGCCGTGACCGTGATCCTGGCCCCATAGGGCGATCAATTCATCGCATTCTTTGGCCGTCAATAAGTGCTGTTCGTGAAACGGCTCTTTCATGGTCACGCTGAGGCTAGCAACCGCACGCTCGATGCCAAGCATGAAATCACTGCCTGTTCAACCGTTGTTGCCACAACAGCACCGCCGAGTGGTTACTTGTTGCAACGAGCCCGGGAACTCCATCCCGGTGTCGCAAAGCTGTTTCAGTTCACGCAGGAAGATGAGACGTTTCCTAAGTTGGACCGCCATACGTCCGTGGAGATCAATCCAATGCGAAACAGAACGAGAAAGACCTCATTGGCGACTCTCGCGATCCTCGGACCATTACTTTGTGTTGCTTCAGCGGAGGAACTACCCGTGAAAAGCGATGTGCCAAACGGGAAGAAGGTGCTGGCATCCATGACGTGGCTGGCGGGAGCGTGGCAAGGCAAAGCGTGGGGCGGAACCTTTCGCGCCTACTACAGCACGCCCGACGGCGGCAAAGTGGTCGGACGCAGCCAACTCTTGAAAGACGACAAGATCAGCTTTCACGAGTTTGAAGTCTTCGAAGTCCTGGGCAAATCACTCACTCTTCAGCCCTACCCGGGTGGGAAGCCTGCGGCATCTCTTGTCTTTAACACCAAGGCGTCGAGCGCGAAACGAGCGGTGTTTGAAAACCCAAAGAACGACTACCCCAAGCGCATTCAGTACGAACGCGCCGACGACAAGCGGCTTGTGATCAAACTATCCAACCCGGGTCAGAAGGACGGCAAGCAAGAAACATTCGATTTGACGCGTGTGGCGGAGTGACGCGACACGATCACTTGGCACAATCTAAGATCTCGCGAGTGTCGGTTTGATGTCGCGTGCAAGTACGTACTCACGCGTGTAGAGGACTAGTCCTTGTCTTTCGCGATTGGCTTCAACTTCTCCAATAGGTCGGTCAGTCCACACGCTGCAAACTCGAACGCGTACGCGCCGTATTCGGTAAGGACCCGAGACACAAGCGAACGCGCGGCATCCTCGTCACCCAACTCATAGGCCGCCTGCGCGGAACCAAGTAGCGCACAGACGGTGGATCTCGAGTGCCCCTCAATGATTCGTTCGTTGAGTTTTGCGGATTGACTGTAGAGGGCGCGAGCCTCTTCGTATTTTGATGCATCAAGCAGAAACATCGCGCGAAAGCCTATTATTTCAACAAGCGAGTATCCCCAGGCAGCATCGTCATCCGTGCGAGACTCAGCGATCTCCTGCAGGTGCTCAAGTCGCTCGTCCAAGGTTGGATCTACGCCCTCATCTGTAACACAAGTCAAAAGTGTGTTCTTAAGCTCTTCGTTCCACTGCGTGTGCTTCATCTTACATCTATCCATCGTGGTGTTCGATCCGAATCAACGACTACAATCTAGCTCGCACGGCACAGCATCGCGCGACGAATCTACGACTTAACGGCGAGGTGTCGCAATACTAGTACTTCATGACCGCTTCACCGTCTCGCACGCCCACACGCCGCCACAAACTTCGACGAATCATGCTCATCGTTCTCGCCACCTACCTCGGCATCTGCGCGCTGGCGTATGTGTTTCAACGCAAGCTGATGTACTTTCCCGATGCACGCGCAGTCGCACCGCACGCGGGCATGCAACACGTGGATTTGGTGACAAGCGACGGTGTTTCATTGGCTGCTACGTGGTTGCCGGGAACATCCGATGTGGCGTTTGTTTTGTTCCATGGCAACGCCGGTCATCGTAGGCATCGCTTTGATCTCTACGCGCCCCTGCAACGACGCGGGCACTCGATTCTCTTTCTCGACTACCGCGGTTATGGCGGCAGTGCGGGCTCACCAACCGAAGCGGGACTCTTGCTCGATGCCGAGGCCGCCGTGACGTGGTTGTCGAAGCACGCGGCAAACAGTCAAATCGTGTATTTTGGCGAGTCCCTTGGTTGTAGCGTCGCACTTGCGTTAGCGGCGCGTCATCCACCAAACGGCATCGTGCTTCAGAGCGGTGGGCTCGATCTGGGCGCTGTCGCGCAAGGGCACTACCCATTTCTACCAGTCAAGTGGTTGCTGCGCGATCGCTTCGACAACCGAAAGGCGGCGCCACACGTCACATGCCCGGCGCTCGTGATTCACGGCGCAAACGACACTATCGTTCCCATGCGCCATGGACGCTCAATCTATGACGCATTACCCGGGACGAAGCAATGGCTAGAACTCCCCACGGCGGGTCACAACGATGTCGTCACAGAAGGAGGTGCGGCCTACTTCAAGGCGATTGATACGTTTGTTCGCGGGTTGGGGCGCTAACACACACCGAGTGAGGCGACGTCAATCTACAATGCTTACATAATTCCCACATAGCGCACATGCCTGCTCCACACAATGTTTGTAGCCTACCGCCGATCAATACCCGCTACCTGGGTGCGTTTTCGGAGGCTCCATTCATGACAACACCGCAAGACACTATGATTGAACGCGATGCGCCTACCGACTTCACGGAACCGAAACCATCCCACACCGTACACGATGTCCGTAGCCAGGCAGGATCCGGCGAAACGCTGCAATCCATCGTACAGCGGCGACTTTCACGACGTGACGCGCTGAAGGGCGGCCTTGGACTCGCCGTGACGACGCTGTTTGCCGGTGCAGGGCTTTCGGGATGCGGCTCCAGTGGCAGTTCCAACAGCGCGGTGCTACCGACCCTTCCCACGCTGAACTTCGATTCGATTCCTGGTAGCTCGGCAGACGCACTCGCGGTCGCCGCGGGTTACGAAACCGAAGTGTTGATTCCTTGGGGTACGCCCATCCTCGGAAGCATGCCCGCCTTTGATGACTCGGGCGCTTCGAGCAACTCCGCCGCCCAGCAGGCAGAGCAGATAGGAAGCAATCACGACGGCATGACCTTCTTCCCCGTAGCAGGTAGCAGCACACATGGAATCCTGGTGCTAAACCACGAATACAGAAACAGCGGCACCCTTTTCGGCAATGCAGGTCGAACGGAAGACGGTTCGGGGGCGCCGACCGATCCTGATCAGGTGCGCAAGTCGATCAACGCGCACGGCATTAGTGTCGTTGAGATCATGAAGACCGCAAGCGGGTGGACCGTTGTCAACTCTACACTCAATCGACGCATTACGGCGGCAACGCCAATGCAGTTCTCAGGGCCAGCGGCGGGTGATGACCTGCTAATCACCAAGTACGATGTGGCAGGCATGTCCACACGTGGCACGGTAAATAACTGCGGCAACGGCGAAACGCCCTGGGGCACGTACCTCACGTGCGAAGAGAATATTCAGGGCTACTTGATCGACACGTCGGCAACCGTGGCTCCGGAGAAATCGCGCTACGGCATCAACGATGCGGGCTTTGGCTATTTGTGGTCAAACGTCGCTGGTGATGCAAGCGAAGTGAATGACGAGTTTGCACGCTGGAACACAACCCCCAGTGGTGCGGACGCGACCACGGACTACCGAAACGAAGCCAACTGTTTCGGATGGGTTGTTGAGATCGATCCCAACAACGCATCAAGTACGCCCGTCAAGCGCACCGCGATGGGCCGTTTCCGGCACGAGGGTTGCGCCACAAGCCGACCCATCAATGGACAGCCCTTGGCCTTCTACATGGGCGACGACGCGCGCTTTGAATACGTATACAAGTTCGTCACCGATGACAACTGGAACGCTGCTTCGCCACCGGCCGATATGCTTGACCGTGGCACGCTCTACGTGGCCAAACTCAATGACGACGGTACGGGCACGTGGCTACCACTCGACATCACACGGAGTCCGGCCCTAGCGGCACAGTTCTCCCGCCAGGCCGAAGTGCTTGTTTATACGCGTATGGCTGCGGATACGCTTGGCGCTACGAAAATGGATCGACCCGAATGGGCAACTGTCGATCCGCAAACAGGCGAAGTGTATCTCACGCTCACCAACAACTCGCGTCGCGGCGATCCGGGCAATGAAGGCGCAACGTCCCCGAATCCACGCGCCCCCAACTCCCACGGCCACATCATTCGTATGCGTGAGGACGGCGACCGCGCGGACGCCGAGACGTTTACGTGGGACATCTTCGTTTTCGGTTCCAACGCAAGCGCCGCGGCATCGCAGAACATCTCGGGGCTCACGCTTGACAACGAGTTTGGTAGTCCCGACGGTCTGTGGATGGATCCGCGCGGTCTCCTGTGGATTCAAACCGACAACGGCGCCCCGCTTGACTCAAACTCCAATGATCAACTGCTCGCCGTCATCCCAAGCGAACTACCGAACTCGGAGCGCGCCATTGACGGCAGCACGACGGATTATCTACGCCGGATGTTTGTTGGCCCCGAAGGCTGCGAAGTAACCGGCATCACCATGACCCCCGACGCACGCACGCTGTTTGTCAACATCCAGCACCCACGCGGCACATGGCCTGGCGGTGCCGGCACAATTCCTCGCTCGGCAACGGTTGCGATCTCGCGTACCGACGGTGGGACGATCGGGGTCTAGCGAATCAACGGCATTTCGTGATCTATCTCAAGAAGTAGCGAGCTATGCGCTCGCTACATATAGCCGGGCTTGCTCCCTTCTAGCGGGACAAAGAACCAGGTACCGACGAGCAGCGCGGCGACCGCAATCCAGGTAAACGTGCCGAGGTCGGACGCGATCATCGTGCCGTAGGTGTCCTCCGCCCAAGCGGCGATTCGCTCGCGCTTGAGCATCGAGTCGAGGATGTCCGCGGACTGTAGTTCGTGAGAGACGCGAACGGCTCGTCGTATGAGACGAATGAACAGACTCGCCATGCACACCGGCACAGCGATCAGAATCACTCGATCACACAGTAGTCGCCACGATTCGGGCCGGAAATCGACGTCCGGATTCCATGGCTTGACAAGCGTAACCACAACGAGCAGCGCGAATACAGCGAAGATGATAAGCGAAGGATAGGCGAAGCGCGAACCCAGAGCGATCCAGCCATAGATCAACACACCCACCATGATGACAAGTTGAAGCGCGGCCATCGTCAACACGTGACGTTCGATTCGTTCCCGAAGCCAGTCAAGGGTACTCATTTGCTCGCCGTGTGCTCCACCTCAGGCTCACAAGATTCACTAGCATACACAGGTAGGAGCCGCGCGCCGGAGCGCCGCGAATCGCTACGTCTTCTTGTTGCCGGCTTCAACGCGCATGGCTGCCCAACGAATGAGGCCAATGAGCACAAGCAGAAAACCGGCGCCCGAAGTAAGCCCGATAATCATGCCCGCGATCGGAATGTTCGAGTCTGGCGCAAGCCACATGAGCACGCCTGTCCAGAAACCGGCAATGCCGACGAGCAGCAGACCTAACGATATCGTCTTGCGGGCCGATGGAGCGTCTTGAATCATGTCGTGCTCGCCCATGTGATAGCTCATGACTGCAAGGTACGAAGCGTCCTTCTTGTTGCGGTGCGGCCGAACCGTACGGCCACTGAATGTACCTTTCTAGCGCCACGTCTCAAACATCAATGGTCTCCATACAGAAGCGCATCCAACGACACGCGAACCACCTTGCGGCGGGCGCTCTTGGATGTGCCACTTAACGCCAACACGCCAAGACCCTGCAACGCCATATTCAGATACCGCGAAGCCGTCTTGGGGTCGTCGCAACGGAGCTCACCTCGATCGTTCGCATTCGCAATCGCCCTTTGAAACAACGTCTCGAGGCGCCTCATGTGTGCTCGGGCAATACGAATCGCCTCCGCACCGACCTGTCTCCCATTTACGCATGTTTGCGTGACCAAGCAGGGCGCTGCGCTCTCGTCCATGGAGGCCACGATCATCTCAAAGAACGCCTCGATGGCTCCGAACGAAGCATCGGGATGAGCGAGTGCATGAAACGCCGCCTGTGTCTCTGCACAGTAGTGTTCCAGCGCTCGTAAATACAACGATTCTTTGTTGCCGAATGCGTTGTAGATGCTCTGCTCGCCCATCTGCATGGCGTTGCTGAGTATCTGCATCGACGTCGCTTTGAACCCACATTCGCGAAACACCAGCGCGGCAGCTGAGAGCGCCTGATGCTCGTCGAAATGTCTGGGGCGTCCGACAGTCATAAGGCCCTAGTGTCATACGCGAAACCCACTTGGCAACGCATTATTGAATATTTGCTCAATAAATACTTGTTCCAGAGCGAAGCCACTCGAAGATGACGAATCAATCGGATGCCGTGCGCCGTATTTGGAGCAGCCATGGACGAGCCTGTCGTAGCGGCGCTAAAGCCACAAGCTGTCGAACTTGAGTCCGGCAAGACGTACGCGTGGTGCGCGTGCGGAAGAACAGGCGCTCAGCCCTTCTGCGATGGCAGTCACGCCGGCACCGGCATGAAGCCCAAGGTCTTCAAGGTCGAAGAAGCAAAGACTGGGTATGTGTGCATGTGTCGGCAAACCGGATCACCGCCATTTTGCGACGGGTCTCACGCGCAACTCTCCGAACGTGACATCGGGTCCGAGCGCACACGGGCGGTCGCTGCCGGTGAGGTGCCGCCTGCCAAACCTACGCCTGAAGAGCCAACGGTTGCCTATATCCACGAACTGGCGCGCGACGGCCTGACAAAGCTCGGGCATCACGGACCCATGGCGGCAATGGGTGTTCCGCGAAAGGACCTTCCTCATTGGGATGACATCCAGATCATGGTCGCCCAACTCGCACGCAAACCGTTGCTTGACGATGCTTCAGTTGGCACTGAACTCGTTGTTGGGCCAGAAGCCAAGAAGCCGCTCACACTTTCCATACCACTCTTCGTGTCGGACATGAGTTTCGGCGCGCTCTCCGAAGAGGCCAAGGTGGCACTAGCAAAGGGTGCTGACCTAGCAGGTACCGGAATTTGTTCGGGCGAGGGTGGCATGTTGCCCGACGAGCAAGAAGCGAATCGCCGATACTTCTACGAACTTGCTTCGGCTGGCTTTGGCTACTCCGACGATCTACTTTCGCGCGTTCAGGCATTTCACTTCAAGGGCGGCCAGGGTGCGAAGACGGGAACAGGCGGTCACTTGCCTGCGGAAAAGAACGTGGGACGAATATCGGAGGTGCGCGGCATTCCCGAGGGCACCGCAGCCATCTCGCCAGCCACCTTCAAGAATCTCACAACCGTTTCAGACTTTCGCGCGTTCGGAGACCGTGTTCGCGCGCTCACGGGCGGCATTCCCATTGGCTTTAAGTTGTCCGCCAACCACATTGAACACGACATAGACTTCGCACTGGACGCCGGTGCCGACTACATCATTCTCGATGGGCGCGGAGGCGGCACAGGCGCAGCCCCCTTGTTGTTTCGTAACAACATCTCAGTACCAACGATTCCTGCCCTGGCCCGTGCAAGGCGACATCTCGACGCACGCGGCACTAGTGGACGCGTCACATTGATCATCACCGGCGGTCTTCGCGTGCCCGCTGACTTCGTAAAGGCCCTGGCGCTCGGTGCCGACGGAATCGCACTTGCCAACTCGGCGATGCAAGCAGTCGGCTGCATTGGTGCGCGTATATGCAACACGAATACCTGCCCCGCCGGCATTGCAACGCAAGATCCAGAACTTCGCAAGCGAATGAATGTGGACGAAGGTGCCCGGAAACTAAGCAACTTCTTCCACGCTGCAACCGAACTCATGCAAGTTCTTGCCCGTGCTTGTGGACACAACCACTTGCGCGAGTTCAATCCCAATGATCTCGCCACGTGGGATCGTGCTATGGCCGATCTCAGCGGGATTCGTTTCGCAGGCGTGTCGCCTACGACTTCCTTGTAACCACTCGTTGCTACGCTTGCGCCTTGCAGGCGCAAGCGCGCATCGCTCAACGCCCGTACATGCAAGACAAACATCCATACCAAACCCAAAGAATGGAATAGACATGCTCAACAAGAACTGTGATGACTGCGGCAAACTACTGCTTCGGCTGACCGTCGGTGGCCTCATGCTCTTTCACGGCGTCGCCAAAGTGCAACATGGCCTGGCACCCATCGAAGGCATGCTGGATGCCAAAGGGCTACCAACGTTCTTGGCGTACGGTGCGTACGTGGGGGAACTGGTAGCGCCGCTGCTCATCATCGTTGGACTGTTTTCGCGATTCGCCTCGCTCGCCCTCATTGGCAACATGATCATGGCTATCGTACTCGCGCACACAAGCCACTTCTTTGCGTTAGATGGGCACGGCGGCTGGTCCGTTGAACTCCCCATGTTCTTCTTGCTGGGTGCTGCATGCATTACGTTACTGGGATCGGGGCGCTACGCCATAAAGCCCGACTAAGCGCACCTCACGCATGCTGGAACGCATCCGGTGATTACGTATCACGCGATTCCTCTTCGCTGGGTTCTTCGAATCGATGAAAAGCAAATTTTGTTTCTTATCTCACGCCTAAACATCGGAATCGTCGTCAAACAGCGCAATGAGCACCCTTGCCGCCGCGCGATAGATCGGACTGGTCGAGAGGCTGCGAGTCTTTTCGGCAAACGATGGCGCCCAGTCCTCTAGAAGGGCGCGAGCCCTAGCATGGAGATCACCCGACGCGTCGATCTGACCCGCGGCCGCGCAGAGTGAAAGCAGCATACCCACGTGGTCGGATGGCGCGTTGCCCATGCCGGCGTCGATAGGTTCCAATCGCAATGCAGCGTATAGCGAGGAGATCTCGTGGTTGAGCGCGGCGCGTACCGCACCGTCATCGCCCGATTTCCATGCAGCGGCGTAAGGCGAGGCGCCCCCCGGCAACAGAAACAAGCGCGCATACTCCGCCGCATGGTCATCGAATGTGGCTTCGTCCCACGATGCGGGGTCAATAAAACGTTCAAACTCAAGTTCTAGCGTCTCAAAGACTTCAACAACGCGTGGCTCTGCCAAGGCGCGTAGCAGCGCGGCATCGACTTCTTTCAAGAAAATGCGCGCAAGCAACGCTTCGACGGCGTTCAACGAGGTCGATGGTTCCATGTCAAAGCCGGTCAAACCTTTCGAATCGTGGCCACGTTGTCGTACCAGTTTTGGCCACCCACCAACGGTGCGGGGTTAATGGGCAAGACGTCGTTGATGTGAACGCCGTGACCGGGGCCGTCCTGTTCCGTTGCCCACCAAACGTTCTTTGGTAGATCACGATCGGCGAGGACCTTATGGTCGGCCCCGGGATCGCTTGCACCGGACTTGCCGCGACCCACGGACCCATGTTCCCAATGCCCCAGATGGTGCGAGCAACATATAACGCGCGGATGAACGCCTTCTAGCAGCCGCACGGCTTGCTTAAAGGTGCCAACGGGTTTGGCTTCGTTGGCGCGATAGGTATTGCCCTGCGGCCGCTTCACCGTAACCTCGATCATGTCGCCGTTCTTAATGCCCAAGCGCTTACCCGTACTGGGATGCATGTAAATGGGGTTGGCGTGAACGATCTCGGTTTGATGCTTCCAGTATCCGCTGCGCCCTTGCGTGTGCACATTCCACTTAAAGGTCGTAAAGACCAGCTCGTTGTCTTTCAAGGTATCGAGTTCGGGTACGGGGAACCACGTAGGCAACGCGGCGCCATGGGGATCGCCGTCGGGTAGTCCTACCGCCTTAGCCGCCACCTCAAAGATTGGATCAAACACGTTGATCTTCCGCGTGGGTGTGGGGAAACCCTGCACCGCTTTGCCATCTTGCATAATGCCAATCGCGGACCGCTTTCCCTTTACCTCCTTGTAGATGATGCCACTCGCTTGATCGACGGTGGAGCCTTCAAGGGCACTCTTCGCGACAGGCCGCTCGTAGAGCTCGTAGTCCTTTTGGCGCTTGGGGTCATGCCAAATGCCGCGGGCCTTGAAGGCGTCCCAGCCCCCGTCCACACGTGCCCAGACGTTCTTGTACCACTCCTTGTAAAAGCCCTCGAGCCCTGCCGCCGTTGGCTCGAAGTCAAAGTACTTGGCCATGTCGTCACCGATCATGTGCGCCCAGTCACGCAACATACGCTGAACGCTGCGCGCCTCACCGAGGGGCTTGCTGAGGGGCTGGCGAATGCCCGTATACGGAATCAGTTCG
This sequence comes from Planctomycetota bacterium, assembly GCA_965222115.1. Lineage (GTDB taxonomy): Bacteria > Planctomycetota > PLA2 > PLA2 > JAEUHO01 > CBDCTJ01. The sequence continues at coordinate 493,691 of CBDCTJ010000007.1, forward strand.
TGACAGTTTTGCGAGTGGGCATCCCAGCGCTCAAGACTCGTGGCATCGGGCAAAATCAAGTCGGCCAGCTTGGCCTGTTCGCTGTAGTTGATGTCGATACACACGTGGTAGGGAATGAGCGACTCGTCGAGCAGCACCTCGCGCGCAAGACTCGCTTCTGGGTACCCGTAGGCCGCCCCGTAGGTGAAGCTCATGTAGAGGCCGACTTTGGCGCGTCCCTCTTTGATGTAGTGATGGATGAGTTGTCCTACGCGCATGGCGTACCAATGCCAAGCGAGCGGATACTCCGAGGGTGTGTTGAGTTCGCCTGTGTACTTCTTGCGCCACATAGCAGGCAAGCGCTTAACGCGCTCTTTGATGGCCGACGGCAACTCCTCGAACTGTGGCGTGCCATCGGCGTAGGCCTTCGGCGAGGGCGGCTTGGGGCCCGGAATCTTGATCGCGGGAAGTCCATCCTGACCGTACTTGCCGCCCCACATCCGCAGGGAACTCAGGCAGAATCCGCCCGGCTTGCCTACATTGCCTACCAACACATCAAGCAGTCGAATGCCGCGGTCGGCTTGTACGCCGTTGTAATGTTTGGCCGACCCACGGTTGGACATCGTGCAGCAACGAGGTGCCGCTTTGGCAAACTCGCGTGCGATGCGCCGAATGTCGTCGGCGGGCACCCCCGACTTTTTGGCAGCCCATTCCGGCGTGTACTTGTGAGTGTCAACGATGTGCTTCTTGACGTCTTCAATCGGGATGTTGACCCACCGTTTCCAGAACCGGGGATTGTAGAGGCCCTCGCTAAGAACCACGTAGCACATGGCAAAGGCAATGCACCCGTCGGTCCCGGGCATGACGGGGAAATACTCGTCAGACACCGACGCCGTGGCGCTAGGCCGGACTTCAAACGTCACCATGCGCGCGCCGTGATCGACGCGGGCGTCTTGAACGCGCCCCGCCAGGAACATGCCGCCTTGGTAGGCCTCCATGGGATTGGCGCCAAAGTTCACGATGTACTTCGTGTTGGCAACGTCCTGCGTTTCCCATTCAAAGTCGCGCCCGTAGAAGCTCATCAGCGGGGCGCGTCGGTTGGAGGAACAGATGGAGCGCCGATTCACACGGTTCGGTGTGCCATAGGCTTTGCAAAAGTGTGAGGTAAAGCCCTTGGTCTTGTCGCGGCCGTAGTGAAAGACAAAGCGCTCCGGATGGCCGCTCTCGCGAATCGTCTTGAGGCGCGTGGCGACTTCCTTGTTGGCTTCGTCCCACGAAACTCGCTTCCACTTGCCTTCGCCACGCTTGCCTACGCGCTTCATGGGATAGAGCACGCGATCGGGGTAATAGGTGTAGGAGATCATGGCGTTGGCCTTGCCACAGATCTTGCCACGCGCATTGATGTCGAGGGGGTTGCCTTCAATGCGACGCACAACACCGTCTTGTACCCAACCAATCACGCCGCAGTGTGTCGTACACCCAAAACAGATCGTGGGCGTGGCTTTGGCCTTCCTGTAGTCGAGCGGGCGCTTGCGGTCGGGGCCAGCGTCCGGCTGTTCTTCCGCATGAGCGATGCGAAACACGGGCAGCGCCGCGCCGGCAGCCATGGCGGCAGACGCACCCAGTGCAAGCTTCATAAGATCACGTCGAGAAACAGAGCGCGCCATCGTTAGTCTGCCCTCTTTTGCACATAGATGAGTTCGTCTTCGTCCGGATGCAGTTGGACGCCACCTTGAATGCCCTTCTCAACCGAGGGCTGTAGACCGATGTAACGCACCGTGGGTTTGGCGCCAGATTCTTCGCGAAATCCGCGCGCACCGTTGGCTTTAGCGACCTTGGCAAGTTTGCTTTCGGGATCGCCGAGATCACCGAAACGCAACGTGCCCGATGGGCAGGAAGCCACACACGCGGGATCCAAACCAACCTCAGTGCGGTGCTGACATAAATCACACTTATCCGCGATGCCTGCAGCGGGATCGAGCTGAATCGCGTCGTACGGGCAGGCCGCAATGCAGTCCATATTGCCGTCGCACTTGTCATGCTCAACGACAACGCGTCCGTCGGGCTTCCTCGTCATCGCATCGGTGGGACACGCCGGAATGCACGGGGCATCTTCACAGTGCATGCAGAGCATAGGAACAAAGGCCAGTTGGGCCGACCCCGGTCGCTCGACGTATCGCACGCGCGTGCGAAACACACCAAGCGCCACATCGTGCTCGGTCTTGCACGAGACGCTGCACGCATGGCACCCGATGCATCGCCTCAGATCAATAACCATGCCTGCACGTTTCATGGTGCGAGGTTTCCCGGGCGGTTCCCACGGAAGGGGTTCAGACATGCGGGCTCCTCACCGAGTGGTAGGACCCCATCATGCGCGCCAACGAAGCAAAACGAAAACCACGTCCAGCACGCCCTTTGGGCCTAAGGCCTGAGTATTGGTAGATATGATGCAACACCGAACGATCAACGGATTGTTCGATGGGTGCCACAATGCGACGCGGTATCTCATTCGGGTGGCTGTGCGTCACTACTTTGCCGACCGCTCCTTCAACTCCACCGTGGAAGGACCGGGTACAGAGAACCTGGCGCTCCTCGTCCCACTGTGTGCCATGTAGTCCCCCGGCGGAATCCAACGAATGACGGCCGCACCATCCGATACGATCGCTGACCGATGAAAGCTTCTAGCGGAAGAGCGATCTCGATGGCTCACCCAAACATTGCTCGTGGCGTTGGTAATCGTTACGTCTTGCAATGGAGGAACTGTCAAGCGTATCGCGTTCTTTCCCGATGTTACGGTCGCCCGTTCGCTATGTACTTGTGCCTGCCTCATCATTCTACGTCCTGAGCCCATGGAGACGCCCAGCGTGACTTCCCCTGGCTGGAGTCCGCGAATGATGGCCTGACGTTCTTCGTTGCATGATGCCGACTTGGAATCTAGGTCTCCGGCACGCGCAGAGATGGAAATCGTCTCGCCGTCAAGCTCGGGAATCCCTTCTACCGTGACTATGAGTTCAGCTGTTTCGGCGAATGTGATTGTGAGATCTTGTCCCTCAAGTCGATCCAACTCGACCCGCTTCTCGCCATACTTCCTGGACGAAGCCTGGATCCACACCTTCGTGTCCTTGTCCGTCGGAACATCCATGGAGGGCACCACGACTTGCTTGTCACCCACGGGGGCACAGGCGATCGCGCCCCCAGAGCGACCTACAGTGCTGCTCTTGTACCCGGCTCGAAACGAAACCTTCGGGAGCGGCCTCCCATCGGGGCCCAATGGACACGTATCTATGGGGAGCGAGCTTGGGCACATGGATCGTGTGCCTCGTCACGCCTGCGTCGAGCTCAATAAGTTCAATAGCTTCAACGACTTGGTGCCCGGGATGGAAATGCCCACCGCGCACAACGCCGATCGCTACGGTTCCCTCCGGCAAATCGGAAAGCACCGTTTCACGCGACCCTGACCCGCGCCCAAAAGAACGCACATGGCGTGGAGACGTTGCGCGCGCCTGCATCGTTGCCTCGCTCGGCGGCGTTGACTTCTTCCAGGGGATTGCGATTGGCACGGCCGTACTCTCTTGCCCGTCTGGAAACTTGATGTCGACGATAAGTGTGGGCCTGGCTTCAAGCACGATGCGAGCGTTTGCTTCTTTCCCCTCTTCGACCACAAACGAGTCGAGTTGACCAACCAACTCCTGATACTCGCCGGCCGTCACCTTGACAGAAAACGTACCTGGCTTGAGGGTCAACGGAACATTCGCCGAACGCCACTCCAGGTGATGGGTGCTTTCGCCCTTGAGACGTATGGAGGCACGCGTGGGCACTTCGCCCGACGGCCTTACAAGATCAAATTTGACCTTGGTGACTCGCGCGGCGAGAAACTCAACGTGAGCGCCCACTTCAACGTTGTGCATCATTTGGGATGAAATTCTCCAACCCTCAGCAAACGCGCGAAGCGTATGTTTCGCATCGGTCACTCCACGAAGCACAAACGTCCCCGCAGCATCCGTCGTTGCCGACAACTCATGCGATCGCCTCCTCCGCTCACTTTCCACCAGGGATTCGAACTGCGTCAGTAGCCGCTCTTCCGCGCTCATTTGCTCCCAGTTTTTCCAACGTGCCCGCATGTCATGCGCAGGATTGGCCGTCACCACGACACCAGGCACCGGATCTCCCGAACTCGTTTTAACAATGCCTGTAATTTCCCCATCGCCTCGTACCGGCTCGTCGGTAGGAATCGAACGAATGAGTCCCCGAATGGTACTTGTGTCACCACTGCTGCCCTTGAGTTGCGGTTGATGCAATAAGGGCGCGTCTGTCTTGTCCTCGCCAGACGAATCTGAGGGCTCGGTCGTGGACACCAGCTCATCATTCGGAGACGGTGTACGGGTATCGGATGATTGTGAACCAATAAGATAGCCACCGCCAAAGGCAGCACCGGCTACAAGCGCCATGACCAGGAGGACGTTGCTTCGCATTCGACTAGCTCCTTCAGGGCAGTTTATCGAGATACCGAGCCAGCGAGAACCGCGCGATTCACCTTGGTTCGTGCAACATCCGGGCTAGAGCCCTCGCGCCCAATCGGGGCGCAGTGGGATGTCGCCTTCGAGCGCCGCGTCGATGACATCTACCAGTTGATCACGGTCACGGGGTAAGCGTCCCGATAGGGGAAGCCAGTTGCTGGCGTGGTTGGTACGAAAGATCGCGTCGGTTGTATCGGTGTAGCGAATCATGGTTCGCAACTCGGTCAGCAAGCCTCGGACATCGGGTAACACAAACTGACCACGCTCTTGTAGCGTGGCGATGGGCGTTCCCGGCACCACTGTGAGCGTGAGTGCAGAAAGAAAGCGCGGATCCATGGCGGTGGCAAGCTCGGCCGACGCACGTGCGTGTTCCTCGGTGCGCTCCACACCGCCGGCCCCCAGCAAAAAGATGCATGAGAGTTTCATGCCCGCTTTGTGAGCCTTGGTCGCGGCTTCGGCGTGTTGCGCATGCGTTGCACCCTTGGCAATGCGTTTCATGGTGACATCGTCACCCGACTCGGGACCCACGTAGAGCAGGGATAAACCCAACTCACGCAAGCGCTGCAGTTCTTCCTGCGACTTCGCCAGGAGATTTCGGGCGGTCGCATAGGCGCTCACGCGACGAAGCAAGGGAAATGACGCATAAAGTGCCTTCAGTACGGTTTCCCAAGACGCCCAATCCATCACCAGTGCATCGCCGTCGGCCACGAAGACTTTGGTCGTGCGCGGCGCCTGCGCCGCCGCCATACGAATATCATCCAGCACATCCGCCATGTCGCGCACGCGGTACGACTTGTCGCGGTACATGTCGCAGTACGTACAGTGATTCCACGAGCAGCCAATGGTGGCCTGCAAGATGTAGGAGTGGGCCTCACTCGGCGGGCGGTAGATCGTTCCTTCGTAACGCACCCCTCCAAGCTTACTCGCCAATCGATGGGTCGCTTCAAGGACAGCGTGCGGAATGCGGTTGTGGGAACCACTGCGGATCAGCAATTCGCGAAAACGCGAGGCACGGCGACCCCGCTCCAACGCCTCATTGTTCGACCTCCGTTGCACACGGGTCGTTGTCGCTGGGGCGTGGGCCAGAAATCTTGAGAATTCCAGTCCTCGATCACCAGCGCGGGGAGTCCTTGCTTCAGAACCCAGTCCCTTTCTCGGAGCAGAACAATGTACCCCTCCTACGTTTCCTCGCGGCTCGTGGCCGCATTGACACTCACGCTATTCTTCGCTGGCTGCGGCGGCGGTGGTGGTGGCGGTGGCGACGGCGGTGACCCGGTAGTCGTCAATCCGTTTGAAAAGCCCGCCATCGTTTCGACGTCGCCCGCACAGGACGAACAAGATGTTGCCATCGATCGCATCATCGAAATCGTCTTTGACGCGCCCATCGACGGATCGCAAAATCTAGACGACTACTTCACGATCACGGTGGACGGCAGTTCATTCGCTGCCGTTGCAGCGTTGGGACCCAACGAGACCGTGCGTCTTGAGTCGCCGGCGACGTTTCCTCGAGACGCAGACGTTGATGTTCGCATCATGCCTGGACTTCGAGACACCAATGGCAATGCGCGCGAAACAGAGCATGCGTTTCAGTTTCGCACGGAGCCCGAGACGGTTATCGGCTCGATCCCACACGAAGACGTGAACGACCCGGTCGAGTTGATGGCCATGAAGATGGACAACAACGGTGACGGTATGTCGATTCTGCGTCAATCCGGCGGTTCGCCGCGGATCCTCTATCGCGAAATGCGTGCTGGGCGATCCTTTGGTCCCGTCAAGGTTGCCTTCAGCGGCATCTCTCCCTTTATCTCAGAAGAGAACGTCCATCTCGCATCCAACGGCGATGTGCAGCTTACCTACGAGCGCTCCCTATCGGGCCGCCCCAACTTGTTTGCCGTTCGCTACGATCGTTCCACCGATACGTGGCTTCCCGAACTAAACCTCACGCCAAACGGATCAAGCGTTGTTGCAGAGTTCGCCTCGGCATTTACACAGTCCACCGGCATCATTGCTTGGACCGAACAGTCCATTACGGACAACGACCGGCAGGCCGTGAGCATTGGCTTCCCCAACGCGGACGGAACCATGGGCGCCCCGTTCATCGCTCGCCTCGCCGACACGAAGCGTACATCACTTCGCGTGCACAAACAGGACGAGCTCTCCTTGATCGCATGGAGTGAAGCCACGGCATCGGGCACCATCGCAACCGTGATCGAGCACCGCGAGTCGACAGGCTTTAGCAGCATCATGCCGCTTAGCCACCCCGTTCGACACTCAAGCGTGCGTCAGGTCATCGCGTCGCAAAACGGAAATCGATACGTGCTCTTTGAGCAGCAGGACCCCAGCAACACCGCTCAGGGTCAGCTATACGTAACGCACGGTGCACCCGGCTCGCTCTACACCGCGCCCGCTCCGTTGCACGGCGTATATGCTCGCGTTCACTCCGCTCGCATGGTGGTCACGCCCTCCGGAACGATGACGGTCGTGTATGGCATCGACGGCGCCGAGTCGGGAACGTGGATGCGCCGGTTCGTCCCCGGACAAGCGCCCACCGCGCCTCTGGAGATCTCGGGTGCCGACGCGCCGGTGCAACAGAGCGATCTCGCGCTCACCATCGACACGCAGAACAATGCGTATGCGTTGTGGACCAGGAACAGTGCGCTGTATCAACAGCTTGTTCGTGCCTCGATCTTCCCGGCCGTTGGCAACCCAATGGTCAATATCCCGGTTGATACGAACGTGCGAAAGCCAGCGCGTAGCGGCTTGCGGTTGACTCCCTTGTCGACGGGCGAGATGCTCCTCACATGGATCTACCGTGTCGATGCTGCGGCCATCAACGACGACGTGCGAGCGCGTACATTGAGCCCCTCCGGTCAACTTGGCACGGTAGAGACCTACGGCATTGAGCGAGAGGTCTTGATCACGCGAACAGCCGTGGGCGTAGCTCAAACCGGCACCGGCACGCTCTTGTATGCCGAACAGCTCCCCTTTGATGTCTACGAGATCGAACTTGAGTAGGGCCACATGCACTCCTCAACTCACCGATCTCCTTGGAGGCGCCGTTCGCGGCGCCTCCTTTTTTCGTGCGTATTCGGTATGATGCATGGAATGGAATCGGAACGCCCACTGGAAGATGACGTACGTTCCCTGCTAGGCGCAGGCGAAGCGCGTCAACACCGACTGGGCGAACTGCTCGAAGATCATCGGCGCAAACTGCTTCGCATGGTGCACCTACGCATGCATCCGGCAATCCGTCAACGCGTAGGCGCCAGCGATGTCTTGCAGGAGTCGTGGCTCGAAATTTCGCGCCGCATCAACGACTACCTTGCCAATCCGCAAATGCCTTTCCACCTATGGATTCGTTTTATTACTCAGCAGCGACTGCAGAAGTTTCATCGATTCCATATCGGTGCTCAAAAACGGGATGTCCGACGACAGGTATCGGGCGACGGCGCCGCCCGTCCGATGGCTACATCCTTTGGCATCGTGAATCAGATGGAAGCGTCGGGCCTCACACCCAGCGGCATTGCACTCAAAGACGAAGCACGCAAGCGCCTTATGGCCGCACTCGATCAGATGAACGAAATGGACCGTGAGGTCTTGGTGTTGCGCCACTTTGAAGACTTGAGCAATGCCGACACCGCGACCGAGCTTGGCATCCAACCTTCGGCGGCATCCAAGCGTTACCTTCGCGCCGTCACGAGACTTCGAGGCATGCTCGCAAAGGGCTAAGGACGCGACACATTGCGGGGCGTCATGGCGCGTCGGAAAGAACGCGAGCATGGAGAGGAACGCGTGTGCGCATATCGTGTTGCCACGGTGCCGGCGCCCGTTGGACGATACGTTCAAGCTCGTGCCTTGCCCTTCGCAAATCCTCGATCCGTCCACTTCGCTCACCCAGCGCAGTCCATGCCCGAACGCGACCGTGGGCTGAAATATGTTCATCCCACGTTTCCAACTCTGTACGTGCCTTCAAGACGCTGGCCTCGGGGAGCATGGCAAGCCAGGCACGCATCAACGCGGCATGCCCAACGAGTCCATAGGTTTCTGCCACGTGTCGCGACGCCTCGAGTGGCTCGCGCGCCTTGTCGGGCTGATCAAGCAGCGCATAGGTCACGCCGAGCCGGCCATAGATCTGCGCCTGATCGAGACTCACCTCGCCCTCGCCGAAATGCTCAAGGACGCCGCGTAGTCGTGAGGCAAGCGCCTCCCATTGCTCCCGAACGTCCAAGAGCCCCGACTCAACCATGCGCATGAGCAGCGTTTCGCGCGGCGCCTCCGCATCGCGGGCAGCCTTAAACCCACGCGCCACCAAGCGCTCAGCCTCCTCAAACTGACCGCACCACGCGAGGAGCAGTGCGGGTGATGTACTGAGTCGTGCCTCAAGCAGCGGTGTCTTGTTGGCCACGAGTTCGCGTCCGGCCTCAAGCAGTTGCATGGCCTCGTCCCAATACCCCATAGCAATTCGCGTCTGCCCCTCCGAGAGAAGAGCATGCGAAACAATGTCGGTGTACCCCAAACGTCCACCCATGCGTTTCGCTGCTCGTGCATGGGTAAGCGACGTTTCGAACTCGCCCAATTGCAAGTACGTTGCCGCCAACGTGGTCTGGGTCCGGGTAGCGAGGCGGGCATCGCCCGTGCGCTGAGCGATTTCCAGTACGCGTTCGGTCAACGCCACGCTATGCGGCATGTCGGCGCGCATGAATGCCAGCGTGCCGAGTTGCTCGAGCGCGTCGGTCTCGATTGCGGATTCGCCGTACAAGTGGGAGACGGCCACGGATTGTTCGAGCGCCACTTGCGCTTCTTCCATGCGTCCGAGCGCCAACTGAATGCGACCCAACGTCCACATCGCTCTCGTCGTCAAGGATCCATCGCCCACGGCACGGGCCTCTGTTACGCCGCGCTCCGCCAGCGCCACGGCCTTGTCCTTACGGCCGAAGTATTCATAGCAAAGCGCCACCTCGGACGCCGCGCGTGAACGCAACCGCGCGTCCCCAAGCGTTTCTGCCATCTCGAGGGCCAGTCGACCACTCGCCTCGGCGCGCTGGTAGTCACCGCTTCGCCGCTGATGCTTGGCAAGCTCAAGTTGCACACGACACGCAAGCGATTGATCGCGATGCGATTCTTCGAGTTCACGCGCGGCATCAAGCGATGCAAGCACGTCGTCGGCCGGTGCATACATGGAGAGGCACATGCCGCGCAATAACTGCAATGAAGCGAGCAAGTACGAGCTACGGGGCACGGCACCGCCCTCATGAGAATCGCGCTGCTCAAGGACATCAATGAAAGCAGACGCAAGGCGAACCCCTTGTCGATACTCAGACATCGCCCGTGCATGTTCCACCGCCGCTTCGGCAAAGGGCAACGCGGGCCGAGCATCTCCGCCAAGCACATAGTGCCTCGAGATTGCATACGCATCGGCCGACCCGCGCGATCGAACCATCGCACCCAATTCCAAGTGTGTCGCCTCGCGTAGCCGTTGCGGAAGTTCGCGATGGAGTACGTCTTGTACAAGATGATGCGAAAACACGTAGGCATCGCCCTCGGGATACACCAACTGATGGTCTCGGTCAGCCGCGTGCACCATGCGCAATCCCGCCAGTTTGGAGACGCCCGCAACTTCACACACCATCTCAGGATCGAACCGGTGGCCGCAGCACGCCGCCACGTTGAGGACGCTGCGAATCGCAGAAGGCACCGCCGCGAGGCGCAGCTCAACAAGATCCTGAATTGACGCCGGCAAGGGCACGGGGCCTTCGCGTGGAACGTTACGTTTCCCTTTGAGTTCGCGCGCAAACTCAATCAGGCAATAGGGATTGCCCTCGGCGCTCCCGATGAGTTGGCGCACATCGGAATCTCGCGCCGCGTCGTCGGGCAATGCACACTCAACCAACGCCAACGAATCGTTGTACGTGAGTCCCGTGAGCTCATGCGCCGAGAATCGATCCAGTGCATTGAGGGCGCTCGATACGTCGTTTGGCAGTGCGCCCCTGGAAGAAACGACCATCAAGATGGGGTCGGTGGCAATCGCATACGCCAAACCGTGCACGAGTTGACGTGACGCGACGCTCGCGAAGTGAAGATCTTCAGCAATGAACACAAGTGGTCCATCGGCCGCAATTGCACGCAAGACATGCGCCCATGCCGACAGGCGAGCGGACTCGGACATGGGCTGTTTGAATGACGCTGCATGCCCAAGGAGATCGTGTGCAAATGCGGGAGCCATCGCGGCATGTTCACCCAGGAGTCGCGCGAGTCTCTGTTCGAGATCCACGGAGCCCACATGTTCGCAGAGCGCGCGATTGAGCGGCGTCAACCCTGCCAGTTCTTCGAGGGGCTCGAAGGTGGCCGCCAACACGTGTGCATCGCCCCGTTCGTGGATCTGTCGCGTCCACTCACGAAGGAGACGGCTTTTTCCGATCCCGGCCTCGCCATAAACACATCGAATGGGACCTGCATACGCGCGCGCTTCGCGGAGTGCATCATCTAGCATGGACCGTTCAGCTTCACGGCCAACAAAGGGCGTCGACTCGCGGGCGGTTAGCTGACGAAATGAAGCCGACACGCCCGACTGGCACTCCGTCCACCAAGGCGACGACTCACGTAGATCGAGCGTTGTTGCCACGAGCGAAGCACGATCGGGACGCGCCTGCGGATCACGCGCAAGCAAAGCACCTACAAATTTGTCGAGAAAGGACGACACATGGGGCAGCGCCGCGCGGAGCGACGGCGCACGCGCTCGCGACAATACTTCACGTTCGGCGAATGCATGTCGGCCCACGACAAGCTGGTAGAGCACCAATCCAAGCGCGTAGAGATCGGTTGCAGGGGTGGCCGTCTCGCCATGCATCTGCTCGGGCGCCGCATAGAGCAAGGTGCCCACAAACTCGCCGGCCTGCGTCATCCGTTGCTGCGTATCCAGGATGAGGGCGACACCCAAATCCGTGAGCTTTATGGCTTCATCGGGCGCAATGACGATGTTCTCAGGCTTCACGTCGCGATGCACCATGCCTGCGTCATGAATGGCTTGCAACGCCTCCGCTACACGGGCACCAATCTCACACGCCATGCGTTCAGACACGGAACCCACTTGCTGCAAGAACTCGTTGAGATTGAGACCCTCAAGATACTCAAGCACGATGTAGGGCGTCTCACCGCCTGCATGCGCCCACGAGCCTGCACCAAGCGTTCGCACAACACCTGGGTGTGTTACGCGCATACCCGCCTCGATTTCTTGAGCAAAACGCTCTCGCAAACTGGGTCGAGCGAGAAGGTGTGGGTGGATGACCTTCACGGCAACGCGTTCATCCATTGAGTCACGCGCTTCATACACCGTCCCCATGCCTCCCTCGCCAATCACACGAACGATGCGCAGATCATCGATGGTTGTGGGCATCGTGATGCTGGCATGGGTATCTTTCGCGGCGGCCTCACCGGGGAGTGTGTTTGAGGGCTTTAGCTCTTCCAACATCAACAGTGTTGGAAACAACTCGTGGATTCGGTCCGCCAGGTGCGGATGCGAATGGACATACGCCTCTACGGTTGCATCCTCACCTGCCCGAACGCGCTCGATGAACTCTTCAGCCAAGGCCTCAAGCGGATCTGGCTCAGGAGGAGGGTTGGATCCAGACGGCACAGTGAGAGATCCCTCCAACGTCGGAAACGCGCAATTGCGAAGATAGCGATTCTGGGCGCGGCGTCGTTTCCCTCCTAGCTAACAGGCGCATACTGCGTGCTGTCGTGCTCGCGGAATATCGAGACAAACGAGGTCGCACTACGCTTTGCTTGTGTCGATATTTGACAATATTGGCCACGAGTGCTACGATGCCCTAGCAGCACCCCTTGGAGGCCGACTCTATAGTGACTCGTTCAATTAACTTATCGCTTACAGACGAACTACGTGCGTTCCTGGATAAGAACTCAGGCGACGGAACGCTCTACTCAACGCCAAGCGAGTTCGTCCGTGACTTGATTCGTAGACAGAAGGATCGCATGGACGCCGCAGCGCTCCGAACAGCGGTGCTCGAAGGTTACGCTGCTGTTCGAGATGGTCGCACGCACGAGTACACAGGCGACCTTCGATCCTTGCTTGAGGAGCATCGTGCCGGTCGCGACGCATCATGACCAAACTAGTTCTTTCCGAGCGGGCGCTAGCTGATATTGACGCGATTGAACGTTACTCCGTCGAGCGTTGGGGAGAACGAGTTGCAAGCCAGTACTTAGCAGATTTGGATGCAGCATTGGCTCGCCTAGCAAGCGACATCTCGCTATTCAGGGAGCGGTACGACTACACGGGTCGTCTTCGTTTCTACAACGTGCGCGAGCACGTGCTCGTCGGCGATATCATCGAAGGAACTGTGTTCATTCTGACGGTGTGGCACGGAAGCATGGATTTTATCGAACGATTACCGAGTATCGAGCCAGACCTCGTACGAGAGGCAGAGACACTGACATGCCAGATCGAAGTTCAAACAGATCGTGAATAATTATACCCGTTCTGGCACCGCGCCTACCTCCGGTTCTGTGTGCGTCGCGTGATGCGGGCCAAGGTTTTGCGTCGACTTGCACAGGTGCAAATGGCGAGGGTGCAACTATGTAGTTAACGTTGGGTACATGTTCTACACACGCCATGTTGCGCGCGTTGCGACACTCAACACAAGCACTTCGTTTGGTGCGTGAAATGTGTGGATTTTGCCCTTCTATGAAAAGGCCTGGCATGTCAAGTGCGAAGCCGCGTCGGCGAGCGCATTTACCGCGTTGTGCATGTGTAGTTCGGCCCCTTGAGTGCGCAACTTACCCTTACCGCCCTTGCCTTTTTGGCAGCGGATCGGGGCGAATCAGATTGCCAGTCATCGTCTCTGGCGCCAGAAAACACGTCCCATTCAGGCTTCTATGCGCACTCGTGTTGGATCGAAGTTGATGCGACCCGGTGCAAGGTGGGGTCCGAGAACGAGTCTGGGTGCTGCATACTCAGTAGCGACGTCGCTATACGTCGGTCAGGGCACCGCAGTCACCCGGACTCGAATTGGGGTACGTGGAAACTGACCTTATCTAATGCTTGCCTAAAGCTGTTGCGCGAGGTTCAGGCGGCCACTGGGCATCGAACCGGTATGTACTCTTCGCCTGTTCGCCACAGCGCAAGCATGAGCACGGAGAGCTTGCGTGCCACGGCGATGACTGCCTTGCGTTTCGCAACTGCGCCTCCACGCGCAATGATCCGCTCACCGTGGGACTTTAGATCGCATGGCGGGCCCAGTCGCCCGAGGATGTGATGCGCGCACTGAACGAGCAACGACCGAACCATACGGTCCCCAGCCTTCGTTATGCGTAGCTGCTTGTCCATTTGGCCCGATTGATCACGCCGTGGAACCATCCCGAGAAACGCCCCGACATCTCGGCGGTCTTCAAACCGCGCCCAATCTTGAACGGTCAACATGAATGCGAGTGCCGTGAGATTGCCCACGCCTGGAATCTGAGTGAGCAACTGTGTATCTGGATATCGCTCCTTCGCCAACTCATCGATCTTTGCGTCGTAGATCTTTACCAACTCAGTGATTCGCTCGATTGCACTGAGAATGGGATTGAGCACATCGCAGAGCTCCTCCGGAATCTCGGCCCGCGTCTTCGATCCGATGCATTTTGATGCCTGCTTACGCAACCGCCCGCCCATGCTCTTAATGACACCTCGTAGCGAGTTCACCAACTTGGTTCGTGACGACACAAGCGCGGCTCGTGCACGAATCAGCGCAAGGTCTCGTTGTGCGGACTCCGGTCGATGCCGAATTGGGGCAAGTAGTTGGGGATCGAAGCGACCGATTTCAGCCAACTTCTTGGCATCCGTTCGATCGGACTTGCGAGTGTTCCTGTAAATAAAGCTTAGCTCTCGCGGATTCGCGACTAGCGACTGAGCACATCGACCTTCGACGACCCGACTCGCCCAAGGCGAATGCGTTCCCGCCTCCATCACAACTCGAGCGGTTCGGTGCTTCGAGAGAAACTCGTGAAAAGACTCGCGCGTTGTCGCGATCTCGCCTTCTTCCTTTTGAACCCCCGTGTCTTGATCCAATACGCAATACCAAGAGAACCGGTCGCCTAGGTCGATGCCAATCGTTTCGGTGATACGCTTATTCATGCTGGTAGCTCCTCCTGGGCCGTAGAGCCCGTTTTCTGTTTGCAGCACGGTTTACCGTGACTGCGCGACAGAGGAGCTACCGGCCTTTTCATCCCATCTCGGTATCTCACTTCGTATCGCCTACTTGATCTGCACGGGCACGTTCGTGCGCTGCCCTGTTACGACTATTATTTCCTTCACCTCGATGGCATCGGCGTCTCCGACCCCCACGTACAATGTGTACCGGCCGGGACGCAGCGAGTCGATTAAGATATCCTCGCCGTCGGCAATTTGCTCCAGGCTTACGTACCAAGTCTTGCCATCCGCCTCTGCCGCTTCCTCGTACCCGATCCTAACTTGTTCATCGACAATACGCTTTCCTCCACGCGAAAGCTGCATGGCGATGGCGCCAGCACGCGCTAACCGCACCACGAGACTCGGAGCGTCGCCCTCGCTAAGCATGCCGACCGTATCCTCGGTTGGAAGATACCCTGGCATTGATGTCGTTACCGTGCAGACACCCGCGGGTACGTAGAATCGGGTCGAGCGCCTTTGGCCCTCAACGCTGCAGTTTCCAAATGCGCGCCAGTCACCAGCTACATCCCGCACGTGCCAGGAGACGTTCGAATCCGGAGGAATCACCTCTCCGGGCGCAGTGACCAGCGAGACTGAAACAGCGATTGATGGAGGTAGTCTAAGATCTAGCTCCTCGTAGTCCCTCTCAAGCCTGATATCCTTGCTGATGACGTACTTCTCGAGACTAATTGAAAGGCGATAATTGCCCTTGGGGACCTCTGTCTTCACCTGGGCGGCGTCTTCGAAATCTCGCCCCAGAAGCAGTTTCCTCGACGTTGCCTCAGTTTGGGCGCTCGCGCCCCTGAATTTTACTTCGTCCACATGCGGCAAGGTGCCGTTTTGCTCAGATACTCGCAGCTTCAACCGGCAAACTTCCTGGAGTGTGCTGTCAACCTGAAGGAAAACGCTACTTGTAACTCCCCGGGCAATGGTCACTTCTTGACGAACAACTGGCGGAGGTCCATCGAGCCGGTCCTCCCAGTGGTGCCCGTATCGAATCACGATTTCTGCCTCTCCCACCGGAATCCCCTCCAGAGTGGCAGCGCCGTCTTGACCAATAGTCACATGGTCAATACCTGTTGCTGCCACAAGGTACGCTGACAACCCCAATTTGTCACTCCAACCGTTTACGGAAATGCGCAGTGTACCTCCAGGACCAAGTGCAACTGTGCGGGCGTCTCGCGGGCCCGAAGCGCGTCCAGATGTAAGCACAGCCTTACCTGCATACCCGGGAGCGGCAATCCAGAGGCGCCGTACTTCCGACCGCAAGCCGACCGTACCTCGCGCATCAGAAGCGCCTATGAGACTTGTGTCTGCGCTCACGGGGCGAAGAATGCGCTCCAAGTAATCCATCTCCGACGAATCCCGGGACTTGACGACATAGACTTGAGCACCCTCAATTGGATGACCATCACGCGTGACGATTCGGAGCCAATCATTCGGTTGAGGTCCCTTGATACTTTCGAGACCAGCATCTTTAGCGGTATGCCCTCCAGACGACTCCCTGACGGAGGACCCACTGTTAGACGTTGGATTCGCGTTCCGTGTGACATGAGGCGTCTCGCGGTCCCCATATGGACGTAGTCCCGGTAGATCAGGATTCATAGAACGCGCGTGCTCGCCTAGCACTGCGACTGGAACCTCTTCACGGGGGGAGATCAGCATCAAGAACATACCGACCATAATGCAAGCCAGTACACCCACGGCGACCTTCTTGCCTCTACTCGGTTTTGACATGGACTGCTACTTTCGGGCGCACTTTCGGTTCTTGAAGTACACAGTACACTTAATCGTGAGTGTCCATCCTCCGTATTCGTCGTTTCGTGAGTCCTGACATGTGCAGATCTTGCTTTTCACTTCAATCTGACACTCGCAGCCGTCACCCAGCGCCTGGCACTTCTTTTTGCCCTTCGATTGCGCAGAGCTAAGGGCTGACTGTTCCAAGCGCTTCTCGGCCTCCGCCGCCTTCCCTTTGGCCCGCTTGCCGTGCGACTTACAGCGACTAGTGGAAGATATGATTTCGGGGCCGACCTCCATCCTTACTGGACCACACTGTCCGCGGCACTTATCGCGCGCTGGTTTTCCCCAGCAAGAAAGTACTTCGACTCTCGGCTTCCAATCAAAAACTCCGAAGTTCACGACGTAAGAGCGCTGCCGCTCCCAATTCACGCCGTAGGCGACATCGAGACGGCGGATGCGGTCATACGATTCACTTGTCGTCCCGAATGGATCGCGAAATTGCACGGGATTGGCATCCGCGTACAAATAGAGAGTCACGCCTGCGTCATGCCCCAGGGGATCTCTTCCTAGGAATCTCCCGTCCTCGTGAGAGTAGTACCTTGCTCGATACTGCCAAAGCCCCGACTCCTCATCAAACCACCGCCCCGTATAGCCAACATCTTGCCCAAGCGGATCACTCCCTTGAGTCACACCACCACGTGTAATCGTCCACTCCCCATACGGCGTATACCGATACTCCGCCGCCTCAGTTTCATCCTCCTCGCTGATGTACATGACCGAACCGAGAGCATTTCGGTGATAGAAGTTCCGCGTCAGCTCCGTGGTGTTGCTATCCCCATCAAAGTCAAGCACATCGGCCTGCTCGAGCATGACGACCTTGTCAATACCCTGACCATAGACAAAGCGCTGCTTCCACGTCGTCTGCCCATTGCACGCCTCGATGACCTCGACGCCAGAGAGAATGTGACGCTCGACCACCGAATCTACCGTCTTCTCCACGCGCCTACCCGCCGCATCGTACTTGTAAGACGCAATCAACAGGCCCACATTGTCGCGCACCTCAACAAGCTGATTGCGGTAATCGTAGACGTACTCCTGATTCCCGTCGTCGGTGAGATTGCCGTTGTCGTCGTAGAGGTAGGTGGTTCCGCCAACAGCCGTGTACTGATTGAGATTGTTGGTCGTGTAGCTCGTTGACGACGCGCTTCCGCCATAAGGCGTTACGTCCTTCGTGTTTCGATTTCCATCGTCGTCCATGTCGAACTCGATAAGATCGTCATACGCATTCCCTACAGGACTGTCGGGCGTCGTTGAGCCCATGTAGGCCTTTTCAAGTCGACGAATGTTGTCGTACACAAACGCGTCGCCCGAACTACCAGACGCACCAAAGCGCTCATACGTTCGGTCATGAACATCGTTGTAGCCATAGTCCATGCGCACCAACGTGTTGCCCACCGAATCCTTGTGATGAATGCTCGACACCTCGTTTCGAAAGCCCGAATACGAATTTTCCTGCGTGGTGTCGTTCTCGAACGTGGCCTTCTTTTCGCGCATACCGATGTAAGTATAGCTTGCAATCGTGTTTGTGCCGTCGCTGATCGTGCTGAGTGCGCCAATGTCGTTGTAGGTGTAGGTGAGATCGAGCCCGCTGGGGTACTCCTCAGTCGTTTTGCGACCCAGCGCATCGTAGATGTTCTTGACCGTCTTGGCATGGGCCGTTCCGGTGGCGTACTCCTGCTTCTCGCTGTAGAGCAGCGAGCGCATGCCGAGTACGGCGTGCTCGAAGGTTAGCTTGTAATCGTTATCGTTGTTGGTGAGCATGCGACCCAAAGCGTCGAAGGTTCGCGTCTCACTCGTGGTACCCACAAATCCCGTCGCGCGAGTCACCGTACGCGCTGTGTTTCGCCCAAGCGCGTCAAAGGTATCTGCGATGACATTCCCTGCCGCGTCGGTAATCTGCGTGACGTTGTCCTCTTTGTCATAGACCCAAGAGACCGTCTTGAGGTTGGGGTAGGTCATGGTCGTCTTGCGATTGAGCGCATCGTAGGCCCACGTGGTGTTGTTCCCACCGTCGTCTTTGTGGCTATCGAGGCGACTATTCTTGTCGAAACCCCACTCGGTCACTTGTGCCGCAGTGAAGTCGTCAATCGTTGTCCCGGTTGAGATCGCACGCTCACGCTTGGTCATGCGCCCCAAACCATCGAAGGTCCAGCGCGTGGGATTGCCCTCGGCGTTTACCAGGAACGTACGATTTCCACGGCTGTCGTAGTAAAGATCCGTGGTCAGCGAGTTGGTGCCGACAAGCCGGTCTTTCTCAGTAACCGAGGTCTTGCGACCCAGCTCGTCATACGTAGCCGAGTATTCGTGCGTTACGCTGCTCGCGCCGTCGATTTCCTCAATCGACGTGGCCGTCACATTGCCGTTTTTGTCAAGCGTGCTGGTCACGACATTGCCCATCGCGTCTTCCACTTCGATTCTTCGCCCCGCGGCATCGTAATCGAAGAGCGTGTCATTACTGAGCGCGTCCGTGATCTTGCTGACTTGGCCGGTCTTGAGGCGCGTCATGGTCGTGACCGCATCCGAGTAGGTGGTGCCCGGCTGCTTTCGAAGGTCTGACGTCTTCCAGTGGCGACCACGCTCGTCAAAGTAGCGCGTCGAACGTTGCAGCTCGGTGTTCGAAGAATCGTAGCGCTGGATCTTCGTCACATTGCCCGCGTCGTCCAGCGTGTACTTCGTGTAGTGATTCAGCTCATCCGTCACCTTCGTGCGGCGATCAAAGAGATCGTACGTGTAGGTCGTGTCGTTGTTGCGTCCATCCGTCACGGTTGTGAGATTGCCATTGTCATCGTAAGCATTGGTGCGCGTAGAGGCTTCCGTTGCGCCGTAGCCACGAACATGCGTCGCCACGAGATCGCGCTCGTTGTAAGTCCACGCGATCTTGTTGCCCTCGGGCAAAGTCGTTTGGGTGCGATTTCCATTGGCATCGTAGGTGTGCGACGTCGTTCGCGTGGTTGTGGAGTCAATGTCTTCAACCTGCGTGGCGAGTTGATCGCGATCGGTATAAGTGTAGGACGTGGTGATCCAAGGATGACTCGTGCTGCGCGTGCCGTCCTTGTCGATATTCTCGACTTCGCGCTTGGTGAGGTTGCTGTTTCCGTCGTAGGAAAACTTCACCTTGTAGTTGAGCGGCGCGGGCGCTTGCGTTTCCGTGACCCGGCGAAGATTGTCGAACGTACGCGTCGTCACATTGCTTAGGGGGTCGGTCACTGTGGTGACATTCAGCGCACTGTCATATCCGTAAATCGTCGTGATCGCCAAGCCAGTCGGATCCACGGTGGTCTTCTCAAGCAAATCCTCATTAGGGCCAGAGGAAAAGTAGGTGTAGGTCGTCTCCGTACCTTCCTCGTCCGTGAATTTTGTAATCTGCCCGTAGGAGTTGAACGTGGTGGTGGTGCTTGCGGATTGGCTCGCGGGATTCGTGACCGTGGGGTGCGTCACGCCGGTTCGATTACCGCTGCTGTCGACCGTGTAGGTCCAGGCATTGCCGTTTTTGTCCGTGTAGCCCGTCATGTAGTTGCCGGAGTTGTAGGTCCAGCTCTCCACAATATCGGAACTTCCATTCGTGCTCGTGTCCGTTGTCTTCTGGCGACGTTCGGTCAAGTTGTTCTCGCTGTCCCAGGTGAAGTCCACGCGGTTGTCCCGTGGATAGACGATGGTATCCAACTGATC
This sequence comes from Planctomycetota bacterium, assembly GCA_965222115.1. GTDB lineage: Bacteria > Planctomycetota > PLA2 > PLA2 > JAEUHO01 > CBDCTJ01. The sequence goes on from CBDCTJ010000007.1 coordinate 513,839, forward strand.
GCCCGTGTAGCGATACTCCGTCACGTACTTGGCCGTGCCGCCAACGAGCATGTCCGTTTTATCTACGAGCGAGCCAGTAAAGTGATAGCGATGAACGTTCCCCTCGCCGTCCGTGCGCGTGGTGAGTCCCGAGGAATAGGAATAGTCCACGTCGTCGCCGTCAATCGTGACCGTCGAGATCTTCTTTGTTGAGCCGTCGTAGGCATACTCGTAAACCGTGTTGCCGCGGCCATCAACGATACTCGTGAGACGATCCGAACCGTCATAATGCCATGTCGTGGTGATGCCCGACGTCTGGTCAGCCGTCGTCGGCGTTTTGATGGTTTTGAGGTTGTTGTTGGCGTCGTACGTGAACGTCCACTCACGACCGGCGGGATCTTCAATCTCGGTGATGTAGCCGTCGGTGTTTGACGTGATGGTAAAGGACTTGCCCCGCGTATCAGTAATGTCGGTCAGCTGAAGATTCGAATCGTAATCAAAATCAATGATGTTTCCGTTGCGATCACCGAATTCATTGGGCATTCCATTGGAATCGAACAAAATCGTCTCGCCCGTCTTGCTGGTCAGAAGATAGTCGCCGTTGGTGTCTGTCGTGAGCGTATCGGTTACCAAGCAGGTCTCGGGAGAATAAGAAACGGCATCCCAGCCAAAGACGTTGATCTCGCCGGATGAGTGGCGAATCCGAACCTCGTGCCCACCGTCGCCATCAGGATCGTTCTCGTCGAGGATGACTTTCTCGGCGGTTGTCTCCCAGCTTCCAATCGCACCCGCGCCCATCTGCGTGACACCATCAATCATGCTGCGCCAGCGAACTGACAAGTTCAACGAGGACACACGCCCGGGGAACGTGAGGATCGCGTGATCGACAAACAACTCACCGCTACGCACATCCACACCTTCCGGAGAACTGGTCGGCGCTGACGGGCAGCCGCACCCACCACATGCAGAACATGCGCTAACCGTGGATGTGTTGTCCCAGAACGGGTCGGCATACGGACTTCCGCTACCCTCTGCGCCATGCCTCGTAAGCGCGAATAGGGCCACTAGGGCGCAAGTAGCCAAGATTAGAACAAGTGCGCGACCCGCGGATGAGTTGGAAATGCGGCGGATAATCTGCGTCATAATGAATCCCCTCAGACTCAAGATTACGTACTCAAAGCGAAAGCTCCTTCACGTGGCAGATACCGAGCCGTCCACCACGACTTCTCCCGACTCTACACCCGCGCAGGGGGCCGAATTGCAAAACCTCGTTTTTTTGCCCTGTGTGGGTAGCTACGGCAATTTTAAGGAACCTGACAATTGTCACCGCGCGCGCACGCGCGAGCGCAAATGCAGTGCCGTGTTCACTATCGACGGTGGGATCGGCACTTACGTCGAATTCTCGTTCGTATAAGCATGCTTTCGTTTGTCGTTCTAAAAACTAGATTGGGAAATCAATTTCCCAACCACGCATGACCAATCGATGGCTTGTTCATGACATCTGTTTCACTGGGCCTGCGCTATCACAGGGTTCGCTTCGCTCACCCTTAGCTATCAGCTTTGGCTCCTTCGGAGCCTCTCTCTCCTGAACCATTCCCATTGACCGCCGTAACCGAACATCGGGCTGCGCTTGGTGATCTTAGTGTCCTTTGTGAGAGCCTTCTATTCCCAAGAAGCCGCTCCGCAATCAATGCACGCCCGCACCCCCCAACAGCTCCCCTCAACGACGCCCCTCAAGCAAATGCTTCTCAAAGAACCGCAGCATCCGTCGCTGCACATCGTTTCCGGTGTTTCCTATACCGTGGCCACGTCGCGGATAGAGCATGACTTCGTAGTCTTTGTTGCGTGCGCGCAGCAACGACTCGACAAGCTCGACGGTGTTCTGCGCGTGGACGTTGTTGTCGTGCAGTCCATGGAGTAACAGCAAGGGGCGCGTGCTTCCATCTGCGTGCTTTACCGCGGATGTGGCGTCGTATGCCTTTTTGTTCTGGTCCAAGAGGCCCATGTAGCGTTCGGTGTAGGCCGTGTCGTAAAACCGCCAGTCGGTTACGGGCGCTACGGCGACGCCCGCGGCGAATACATTACGGTGATGAATAACGCCTTGGCACGCCATGGTGCCGCCATAGGACCAGCCCCAAATGCCAATGCGATTTGCATCTACGTAGGGGCGCTTCGCGATGTGCTTGGCGATGCGGGCTTGATCGGCGACCTCAACCAAGCTGAGTTTGCCGCGTGTTGCTTTGAGCCAGCTCATGCCTTGACCGGCCGTGCCGCGGCCATCGGCATGCAACACGAGGTAGCCCTGTTGCGTTAAGAACGTCTGCCAACCAATGCGACGCTCCCACGCGTCGCGCACCATCTGTGAGTCGGGGCCCGCGTAGGTATGTACGAGCAGGGGATAGACCTTGGACGAATCAAAGTCGTGGGGCTTGAAGAGGCGGTAGCGAATCTCACCCTTGACGCCATCTTCGTTGATGGGCAGCTCGCCTTCCTCAAACGTAGCCCAAGGATAGTTGTCGGTCTTCGCGACCCTTGCGTCGTCTAGCAGTTGGTAGGTCGGCGCGTCGCCCTCGCCAAAGGTCACCAGTGCGCGGCGCTTGGGGCTGGTTGTTGACGAATGAGAAAGCAAGCCGCGCGTGCCAGCGTCATTCACCGTGAAGCGATGCGTACCGGGAGTCTCTCCACGCTGCCATGCGTCGGGGAACTTGATTTCGGTGGGTTCTACGCCCGCTTCGATGCGTTGCATGTAGACGCCGTCGCCCCACCGTTCTCTTGTGCGTGCTGCATAGACGATGCGCGGCGGGTCGGCGCGAACATGCAACAGGCGTCCCGCAGTCAATGAACGGGGCGTGATGGCCTCGCTAGCCCAGCCACCCTTGGCGCCTCTAGCGGCTCGCATCCAACGACGATCATCGTCACGCTCGGCGAGATAGAGAAACGCGTTGTTGGTAATCCAACGTGGCGTGGGCGTATCTTCAATCCATGTGTCGCTCGTTTCGGTGACCGCAACAGCCAACTGCCGTGAACGTCGATCAAAAACGTGGATGCGCATGACCTGTTGCGCTCGATCGAGCGAAAGAATCGCCGCGTGCCTTGAATCGGGCGACCATGAAATGCGAATGATGTAGTGTGCATCCTTTAGAGGCAGTGCATACGAGACCGGCATGGTGTCGTTTTTGATAGGCGACGTGATTCGTTTGTAGAAGAGCGTTGCCTTCGGATTGGGATCCCCCACTTTGGGATAACGAATCACCTTGGGCGCTCCACGCGCGTGCAGCATGTCGGGCATCGAGAACGTGGGCACGTTTGTCTGATCCAGACGCAGCCAGAGCAACCCCTGATCCCCCGGCGCCCACCACACGCCGTGACGCAGCCCAAACTCTTCGGGGTAGAGCCAATCCAAGGATCCGTTGCGGTAGAGATCGGACCCGCCGCTCGACATGAGCATGGAAGGACCGCCGCGTGTTTCGACCACATGGACATCGTGATCCTTGCAATAGGAGACAAAGTCGCCCTTGGGGCTCACTTGAACATCGGAAATCGGTTTGTCGGATGACGCGAGGGGGCGTGTTTCGCCGGTCGAAAGATCGTGCCAAAGCAACTGGCTGCGCACGCGCACGCACACATGCTTACCATCCTTCGCCCACACGAGCTCAGGCGCCCCCGATCGACCGATGCCCCGCGCACTTGGGCCACCTGCTTTGGCATGTGCCTTAATGGCGGCCAAGTCGGCGATGTCTTTGTGCTTATCGGTGAGTGGATCCCAGGTTTCGATCACACGCTTTGCGCGCCGGCCGGGCCCTTTGCGGCGCACGCGCATGAGGGTGTTGTGGCCGGGTCGCCATGACCATTTGGGTAGTGACTTTGTGGCGCGGCCGGAACGACGTGCGTTTTCTAAGGTAAGTGGCTTGTGCTTCTTGGTCGCTTTCTCTTTGGCGTGAAGCGGCACACCTAGCGTCAAGCACACAGCAAAGGACAATACGGCCACGCAGAGATTCACTTGCTTCAGCCGTGTGTCCTGCATTAGCGCACTCGCTGTCCCGGCGTGGCGCCTGAGTCAACGCCAAGCACGTAGATGTCGCTTCCGCCCGGTCCCGCCGCCAGCACCATGCCTTCGCTCACGCCGAACTTCATTTTGCGCGACGCCAAGTTGGCCACGCACACCACCAAACGTCCCTCAAGGTCCTTCAGTTCATATGCTTTCTTGATTCCGGCAAATACCGTGCGCTCCCCAAGCGGTCCAAGATCGAGCTTGAGCTGCAATAGGGCGTTGGCCTTGGGCACATGGGCTGCTTCAATCACGCGCGCCACGCGAAGATCGGTCTTGAGAAACGTATCGATGTTGATCTCGTCTTCGAGCGGATCTTCGGCCTCGCTCTTGGCGACCGCGGCCGGGGAAGGCGGCGCCACAACGCTGGCGGCCACCACACGATCCAAGTCGGCGCGATCCATGCGCGCAAGCAGGTGTTTGAAGGGACGGAGCTTCACACCAAGCAAGGGCATGAGCGCTTGATTCCAGTCGGTAGTTGCCTCGCCGAAGAGTTCGTCGCTCTTTGCAGTGAGCCGGGGCGTAATGGGCGTGAGATAGGTGATAATCTGACGGAACAAGTTGAGCGCAACGGTACACACGTCTTGGAGCTCGCGCGCTTTGCTTTCGTCTTTGCGCAACGCCCACGGCTCCCGCGCCTCCACGAACTCATTGGCACGATCCGCAAGCGCCATGACCAATTTCACGGCCTTTTGGTAGTCGCACGCCTCGTAGGCATCCGCAATCTCACTGGCGGCAAGCGCGCCCTTCGCGAATAACCCACCGTCTTCGGGATAGCTCTCGCTAAGTCCCACGTCTTTGATGAACTTGGCAGTGCGGCTGGCAATGTTGACGACTTTGCCCACCAAATCGCTGTTGACTTTGGCCACAAACTCATCAAGCCCCAAGTCAAAGTCGTCGGCCCCCACACCCAACTTGGACGCATAGAAGTAGCGCAAGTACGTGGGATCGAGATGCTCGGCGTAGGTTGCGGCGGGGATCGACGTGCCCTTCGTTTTGCTCATCTTGCCACCATCCACGGTAAGCATGCCGTGAATCTGAACGCGCGTGGGCAGATTGAATCCGGCGGTCTTAAGCACGGCGGGCCAGAAAAGGCAATGGAAGTAAACGATGTCTTTGCCAATGAAGTGATAAATCTCGGCGGAATCGTCCTTCCACCAACGTTCCAGTGGTTGACCGTGTTTGTCGCACCAAATCTTGGTGTTGGCAATGTAGCCATTGGGCGCCGTAAACCACACGTACCAGTAGTTGCCGGGCGCAGTGGGAATCTCAAAGCCAAAGTAGGGCGCAGGACGCGACACGTCCCAATCGCGTAACGGACCCGATAGAAACTGCCCGCGCAAGTAGTTCTTTTGCTCGCCCCCTACGTGGGGCTCGGTGGCCACCCACTCGTCGAGGAACGAACGCAAGTGTTCAATTTTCACGAATACATGAGGATGCGTACGCGTTTCCGGCGTGGCATCGGTCATGGTGCTGCGCGGATTTTTCAAATCGGTTGCCGCATAGGTACTGCCGCAGGAGTCGCAACTATCGCCATACTGATCCGGCGTTTCGCACTTGGGACAGGTACCGCGAACGAAACGATCGGCGAGGAAGAGTCCGGCCTTGGGGTCATAGAGCTGCGTGACATCGCGCGTTTCCACCATGCCGGCATCGCAGATCTTCTCCCAGATCTCGTGGCAGACGGCGCGATTCTCGGGCACGTTGGTATCGCCGTACTGATCAAACGAAATATCAAACGCTTGGAAGTCGCGTAAGTGCGCGTCGCGCATGGCGTGGACGAGGTCTTCCGGCGACGTCTTCTCATGCTCGGCACGAATCATGATCGCCGTGCCGTGGGAGTCGTCTCCGCATATGAAGATGCATTCGTGTCCGCGCAGCCGTTGAAAGCGCGCCCACACGTCAGCCTGCACCGCTTCCACCATGTGGCCGATGTGAATCGGGCCACTCGCATAGGGCAGGGCACCGGTAACAAGGATTCGACGTTTCGACACAGGGTTCATCCTTACTTACCGCAGCCCGCAAGCTGTTTGCACACGACCCAACACGCGGTGCGCCGTCTCGCGCGCTTTGCGAGCGCCGGACTTCAAGACATCGTCCACGTAGCCGACGTCGGCCTCGAGCGTCTTGCGACGTGCTCGCGCGTCGTCAAACGTCTGATGCAAGCGCTCAAGCAAGAGCTTCTTAAAGTCGCCGTAGCCCGTGCCGCCCTTGGTGTAGCGATCGCGTACCTCGGCCAGCTCGTCCTCGGTCGATACCAACGTAAGCAACGCGTACACATTGCATGTGTTGGGATCCTTCGGTGCCTCAACCGATACCGAATCGGTCACAATGGACATCACGCGCTTCTTGAGTGCCTTGTCGGTATCAAATAGCGGAATGAAGTTGCCATAGCTCGACGACATTTTGCGCCCGTCTACACCGGGCACTACCGCCACCTCATCCAAAATGAAGCCTTCGGGCAGCTTGAGCGCACCGCCTTCGCCCGTCTTGGGATCAAAGTCGGCGCAGTAGGTGCGATTGAACTTCACGGCGATGTCGCGAGTCATTTCAATGTGTTGGGTTTGGTCTTTGCCGACGGGGACTGTATCGCTGTCGTAGAGCAGGATGTCGGCGGCCATCAGCACCGGATAGGCAAAGAGTCCGAAGTCAACATCTTCGCCCTTGGCAAGCGCGTCTTTGTAGGCATGGGCGCGTTGCAAGAGGCCCATGGGTGACACGGTGCCCAAGATCCATTGCAGCTCGCTCACTTCGGGCACGTCGGTTTGTGAAAAGATCACGGACTGCTCGGGATCGAGCCCCAATGCAAGAAAATCAAGTGCCACATCGCGTCGAAGGGGACGTAGCAACGAGGCATCACGCACTTGATTGAGTGCATGCAAATCGGCAATGAAATAAAACGCCTCGCCCTTGCTCTGCAGCGCGATCCACTGCCGGACCGCACCAAAGTAGTTGCCAAGATGCGGGCGGCTGGTGGGCTTGAGTCCACTGAGAATACGCATGGGAAGGTCCAGGGTTGGAGAGAGTCATGGGTTGGGCACGGTTCGAGCGTTCCCGGAACGTGGGTCAGCGCGCACCGAGCGCACCTACTCGATAAGCGTCACGGCAACACGAAAGCAGTGCAACCCCTCGCGGGAGACACCCACAGGAGAATTTAGGACGTCGAACCGAGATCGAAGGTCTGTTTCGTGCCGAGGTTCTGATTGAAAAGCCTCGTTACGAGCCCATGTCCCAAAGAGACGGCTCGGGAGACCGATGCGAGAGTCGATGGACCGAGACGCCGCTGTCGAAAAGCCAGACCCGCAGGCGTGGTCTGTCCACGTCGAGGATGGCAATTTCGAAGGGACGCGACTCGCAGCGAGAGGATCGGAGCGCGCAGTAGAGGAGTTTTCTAGCAGAGCCTAATCGCCCGGCCACATCGCGCGGGAGCTCTCGAGCACTGTGAGGTTCAACGCGTTCGTGTCGCGGGTCATGCCCCGCACGAACAGGCCGCCAAGGGGCGTGACCAAGATGCCGACGCGGGTCACGGGTGGGCCCACGGTGTCGGTGGGATCTTCGCGATAGATGGTGCCGTCGGGTGACCAATCCACGCGCGTAAAGGCCGGCACAACAATCGTATCAAGTACGTACTCGGTGCCCCCCGGCGTAAACAGGCGCATGGGCACGTCGATATCGGAGCCCGTGGTGTTGGTCAGTTGCAGCCAAGTGCGTGTGCCAATCGTCGTGGTGGTCTGAATCGGCAAATCGACAACGAATCCGGCCTTGGTGCGCAACTGCGCACCCACGCGGCGGTGGTAGGTATCGAAACTGGAGTCGAATGCGCGCGCGGAGATGTCGACCGAACGCGGTACTTGGAAGAAGAGCGACACGCGGGTGCGTGCCGGCGAGGCCGTGGGATCGCCAAAGATGTCGGCAAAGATACTCGACTCTCCCACCACCAAGCCGCGCGACTCGATGTCGGTCGTGCTCATATACACCGTGCGACCCGCAGGCAGCAACACCGCGCGATTGTCGGCAACAACGGGCACGCCACCGCTCGTAAATACAGCGGCAAGCACCACCGCTTGATCCGTGGTTGTGGGATTGGACATCACCACACCAAAGTCACTCACATTGCCATAAACATCGGTGCCAAAGTCGACTTCAAAGCCCGCGTCGTATTGACCGGGCAGATCCGTGTCGCTCGCCTCTTGAAAGCGGCGCTCGGTATGAACATGAAAGCTGTCTTCGCGAGCCCCAGCCGCGTAGGCAATCACGCGTGCGGCTGGGACGCCGGTGAGATCGGGTTCAATACGCACATGGCCCGTGGTGACGGCCGGTGCAAGCGACACGCTGCCCTGCGGAGGAATGGTCAGGGGCGTGGTAGTGACAACATCCCCATCAACGTCATAAAATGTCGCAATCACATCGAGAGGCATGGGGTCGACGGGGCCGCCGGGAACGGGATCGTGTGTGTCATTCAAGATCTGGATACCGGTGGTGTCCTCCAAAAGGGTCACCGCCACGCCCCCGGCACGTGTCCCTATGCCGGTAGACACATCGTGGCGCGGCGTCACGCCCGAACGCACACGCTCAATGGATGGAAACACATGACCGGTGGTTGCCAGCCCCACGGGCTCGCCCGATACCGCGTCAAACACGGTGGCGCTGCGGCTATCCACCGCCAACCAACCGCCAAGAAGCGGGCCGCCGCCCGTTAACGTCGTGAGTGCGCGGCGCACCTGTCCCGCCGCTGGAACCACAATGACCTCCGGAGCTGCATAGGGTGCACCGCCCGGCAGAGCCCCAGCATTGGGGGCAAAGGCCTGCACCGTTACCGGAGCGGGATCGCTGGAGGTGTTGGCGAGCACAAGCGTTGCGCTCTCTCCGCTGCCCGCCGTGCCAATAAAGGGTAGGACGTAACGTGCCAACCCCGGGGCAAAGCTCCCGAGAGTGCCGTCGTCGCTCTTGCCGCCGCCGCATGAGGTCGTCAGGGCCAGCGCGCAAAACGAAATCAGTGCCATCTGCATGAGACGATGGGCAAAACTGCCAGCGCGGCCTGTTGACATAACGGTGCTCCTACCTACGCATCACGCAAAAAGTGTGCGCGTCCCTCAGTAGGAGAGATCGGTTCCAAAGCGAGCCCTATTCGTTGCGAAGCGAAGAACTCGACACGTGGGCCCGAACGAAATACTGACGGGTAGCCGTGTGGACTACTCCTCGTGAACGACCGAGATGTGGTTGGAGACGCCCTCGGCCTCGGCCAACGCTTCTTCGGCCACGCGGAAGAGATCTTCGAGAATCTCTACACCTTCGGATTTGTGGGTGGCGGCGCCGATTCGAACGGAAACGTTGATCTCGCGCGGGCTCAGCGCCAGGGGAGTATCGACGATCGCCACGCGAAGGCGATCACACAGCGAACGCACGCCCTTGAAGTCGCTCTGTACACCGATGATTACAAAGGTGTCGTCGTTGTAGCGACCCACGATGTCGTGATCGCGACAAGTCGATTTCACGCGGCGCGCCACGGCCTTGAGCATCTGGTCGGTGAGCTCATTTCCATCGGTCGTCCGAATCACGCGTAGGTCTTCGACTTGGACCAAGACGCAGGCGATGGGTGTACCGTAGCGCTCGGCACGACTCCATTCGGTGGTGAGCCGCTCAAGGACCTGCAATCGATTCCAAACACCGGTCACCGGATCGATGAATGGGACTTGCGTGAGTTCGAGCTGAATCTCGTCGAGCATGCGGGACTTGGCGCGCAACTCGGCTTGCACGCGTTGCAAGGTGCTGCGCTCAACCGGGCGATCGCCGCGGACGCGTCCAAGAGCAGCAACAAGACCGCCCTCAACGGGGAAGAACCGATACTCGACGACAATCGGCGAACCGTCGGCGCTTCGATGCGGCACGTCGATGGTGATTTCTTCACCGCCCGCGGCACGCACGAGATCGGCAGAAATCGACGCGCGCGCATGTTCAAGAATCAGCTCGACGAAGTCAACGCCCTTGCTGGCGCCGCCGACGCACTTTTCAAATGCCGGATTGAACTCGCACACGCTGCGATCCGACGCGAGGACGACCAAGAGGTCACCCGCGTCGCCGATGGCGCGTTCAAGAAGGCTCGGATCGTGATTCGACATGCAGGTTCTCGGCCTTCCAGCGCCCGGGGGTGGAGCTGCCACCGCAGCCATATCCCTCATCGAACCTGAGCGTTCAAACCTTTAGAACAGAGGCAAAACGCCGAGGTCCGCGGGGGCGGGCATCATAACGCCGTAACCTCTGTTTCTAAAGAGCCTTATGCCTACTCTTTGGGATCACTGGCCGTCGCATATCGATCGTCCAGGCTCACGACCACGAAGGCCTTCTTAAGCGCTCCCGTGGCTTCCAAGATGCCGCGGCCATCGGTGCGTCCGCGGGTGCGAATGGCGACACCGTCACTAGCGGCGACATAGGCCCCGCGCACACCGCGCCCCTTGGCATCGGTGACATAGACACGGATCTTCTTATCACCGATGCGCTGAAGTTCCACGGCGAGGTCGGTGCGCGAAACCAGGCCGCTGGTTTCGAGCTTGCCCGACTTTGCAATCACGAGCCACACACCGGGGCCCTTCTCTTTGGTGGGAATCGTCACCGTGGAGGTGGTGTGATCCTTACCGCCGGTCTTATGTTCCCACGCGTGCGCGGGCACCAATCCGGAGAGATCGATTCGGTGAAGTCCGTCCAAGGTCTTGCGAATGGCAAAGAGCACTTGCAGGTCTACGGGATAGGCCTGAATCGACACCGACTCCACGCCGCGATGATTCAACGCGAACGTGAGCGGCTGGTTCAGGGCATGCACATGACGGCTGTCCATGCTGAGCGACGTGCGGGTAAGGAACGCCACGGCCTCGGCAGCATCCTCAACACCTTTGGCCTTCTTGTAGAGCGCCAACGCTTCATCGACGCGGCCTTGAATATGGCGTACACGCGCAAGGTAGTGATAGGCGCGAGTGCGGAACGGACTCCACACGTCGCGACCGCGGTTATCCTTGAAGCGTCGTTCCACTAGCGGCTTGGCTGCAGCTTCCACGCTCGCGGCTTTGGCCTTGTCATCGGGCGCCAGCTCAAACTCGCGGTAACGCACGTCACTCAAGAAGTAGTAGGCGTCATCCACAAAGCGACTGTCGGGGAAGCGACGCAGGAACGCTTCCGCCTCATTGGCGGCGGTATCGAGTTCGCCCACACGGCGATGCGCGGGCACCAACAGGTAATTGATGGGCGCCGTGACGCCACGCGAACCAAAAAGCTTCTCATCGGACGCGTGCGCCGCCAAATCACGCAGCGCTTCAATGCTCTCGTGATCCATGGGCTTGCCCTTGCTGCCGAACGCCGAATCTTCGGGACGCTGCAATGCTTCCATGCGTTGCGCACGCGCGAGCATGGCCTGCACGACCGGACCCGCCAATGGATATGCCCGTTGGCGCGAATTGAGCGCGGTGAGTCCCTTGAGTTCTTCACCACGCGCCGTGAGCGTTTGCGCCCACTGTGTTTCATGGCCAAAAGCGCGGTAAACGAGCGCCTCCATCAACGGACGCGCGGGATCAAACTCGCCCAACTCGTGATACGCGAACGCGATTGCGCGTTGGTCGTCGAGTTCGTTTGGAATGAGCCCAGTGTTGCGGCGCACAAGCTCTTCGCGCGCGCGAACAATCTCTTTGGCGTCCTTCATTTCAATCGCGCAACGCAATAGGTGACTCTCGGCCGCTTCCACGATCTCGTCGCGAAGGGGAAGCTGCTTGAGGCTCGTAAGGGTTTCGCGCGCTTCCTTGTAGCGCTTTTCTTCGACGAGCTTCTGTGCACGCGCCCAACGTTCGTCGGGCGTGGCCTCGGCCTCCACGTCGGTGGTGGGATCGTTACTTTCCTTCTTGACCAACAGACCCGTGCCCGCGGCACGCGCGTTGAACTCGGGCCGATACATAGCGTAAGCATGCGTGCCAAGCGCAGTGGAGCGACCCCAGTGCGTGGCCTGAATCACATAGTCAATGGTGGTCGTTCCTTCCGGCACCTTGCTAAGGAAGAACACCTGGCGATCGTCGCGGCGCTCTTGCCAATCAAAGGGCCCGGACGTGGTGTCTTCCAACACTTCGAATGCGGAGGGAAGCGGATCTTCCACCAATACGTAGCGCAACGTGCGAGACGTCTTGATGGTAAGACGCACCAAGAGTTTGTCGCTATCGACAACTTCGGTTACGTCCTTGGCCTCAATGGTGGGACGCGCCGCGGGACGCAACACGCTGTAGCCAGGTTTCTGCTTGGGCGGTGAGCCGGGGTCGGCAGCCTCTTCCTTGCGGAGGTAGGAGCGCGACAACGTGAACCCATGCGTGTCGCCGGGCAGGTCATCGGACTTCTGAACCGCCGACAGACGCACGGCGTAACACAGTTCGCCCTGCCCCTTGATTTTGAAACCCAAACGGTGGCGGCCCGCAGACAAGCTGTTGGCTTCGCCAATGCGGAAACGACGATCGGAGGGATCAAGTATGCGGTCACCGGTTTCAATGGACTTGACGACGTTTCCATCCAGCAACACGTCAATCGTGCCGCCAAAGCGCTGCGCACGGCCACCTTCTAGCCATGCACATGCTGCGTGAACGAAGGCACTCATGTCTTTTGTGTGCAGGCCACGCCGCTGCATGCGTCCTAGGCGCATCCAATTCATGGCGCGCTCCACATGCAGCGATGCCTTCTTGGTACGCACCAAGGCAGTGACGGCCCACGCCGTGGCTTCAAAGTCGCTGCCGGTAAAGCAGTCGTCTTTGCGCGCCGTCCACCAACTCACATCGTCTTTCTGCTGCACACGTTCGATGAGCAAGCGCGCGAGTTCGTCGGCCTCAAAGCCGCGCCCCTCTTCGTGAGCGGCCAAGCAGAGCCATGCGAGGCCGGTGGTGCTCAACGCTTCGTTGCGATTGCGAAACGACGCGGCAAAGGCTTCGGCATTACGACGCCGAACTTCGGCCAAAGCGAGATGCCCCAGCGCACGATCGTCTTCAGGACCGCCAACCACCATCTTACGCAGTGCTTGTGTGGCCTTATCGATCGCGCGGTCAAGACCCTTGACGCCAGCCTTGCGCGCACCCACGAGTCCACGCAAGGCGTAGGCCGTCATGGCCACATTGCCGTTGCCGCCGGCGAACCAACCAAAGCTGCCGTCTTTGTGTTGGAAGTTACGAATCTGGCGTGCGCCGCGCTCCGCCGCGGCGAGCACACTCTTGCGCACGTCGGCGGCAGGCGAACCCGATGCCGATAGTGCCCGCTGGGCTTCAATCAACGGCAAGAAACGATGTACATTTTGCTCGAGACAGCCATAGGGGAACGTCTCAAGTACCAACAACGCGTCGCGAATGGCGTCGTGAAGCTGAGGCGCGAGCAACACCTGCAAGCGCAGCGTACCCGGAACCAAGTTTTCAGGTACGTCGAGGAAGGTCTCGGCGCTATCGGACTTGGAGCTATCCAAGAAACCACTGCGACCGTCAATCGTTAGAGGTATGCCGCGCGCCTTGGTGCTGAGCGACACTTCTACAGCATCCGATGCACCGCCCGCCGACACTTTGGCCGTGAGCTTCACGCGGCCTGGCTCCGTAGCCGAGACGTCGCGATCGGACACGCCGCGACCGCGCGCGCCTATTTTGAGGGTTTCGTCGTTTCCGGAGAGCGTTACGCCTTCGGCCTTGATTTCAACCTTGGCATCGACTTCGGCACCGCTGTTGTTGTGAACTGCGGTGGGTACGGTGATCTCGTCGCCCTGGGTAAGGAAACGAGGTGTGTCCATGCGTACCAAGAGATCGCGCCGTGCGCGACACGATGCCTTGCCGGACCCCACCAGTGCTTTTGCAGAAACTCCGCGCACATCGGCACGCCACGATGTCAAGTTGTCGGGCAGTTTGACCCGCACCGTCGCTTTGCCGTCGTCTCCGGTTTCAAGCGCCGGATTCCAATAGGCGCTGTCTTCAAAATGACGACGCACCTCCATAGATTCCATACCCGGCTCATCTTGGAGGTCGAGCAAGATCGACTTCCACCGGCGATCGAAGTTGCCTTGAGTACCCGAAAGAACGAGTGCTCGTTGGTGTCGCTCAAGCAGTTCTGCCTGCCTGCCAACTAGATTCGCGGACTGGCTCTTGAGCACTTCGCGGCGGCTGCGGCCGCGTTTCTTGGATTTGCGTCCTTCACGGCCACGACGCATGCCTTTTGAGTCGGCGCCATCGAAGGGCGCGTCGTCGAGACCCTCGGATTCCCCAAACGAATCCTCGAAATCAAGGTTGTTGTCGCTCTCCACTTCCTCCGCCATCGATGCCGCCGGTCTCGCCGCGCTGCGCCGCGTTTCGAAACGCGCACCGCCGCTACCGCCAGCGATCCCGATTGCTCCTGGAGGTGCAGACTTTGCCGCGGGCATCGCCGCGGTCATCGGGGGCGCCGGCGCCTTGTCAGCGGCATATTGTTGTAGCGCGGCCTGCGCCGCCTGATTTCGAGCAAGTTCACGCATCAAAACGCGAGCGTCCCAGGACTGTGGATTCTTCTCTATCGCATCCACGGCATTCTTGACGGCCAAGACGGTGTTGCCTTCGCGCAAGGCTTCCCGCGCGTCAGCAAGTAGCGCCATGGCGATCGCTGCATTGCCGTCGTCGCTCCGGGCCGCAGCTTCTGCAAGGAGGTCCTTACTCGTCTCTCGCGTGGTTCCGTAAAAGCGCGTGCCCATCGACGACGCGGTCATGACACCCAACGTGCGGCGTCGGTCGTAGAAATAGGGGCGAATGGATGGCGAGGTATCGGGCGCAATCGCAAAGACCGCCTCATCGATTAGCGACAATCCAACCTCGGCCGTCACGGGCTTGCCCTGCGCATCGCGTGTAACAACCGCGATCTCAACTTCGTCACCGGGCTTGGCGGTCTTGGGTGCAATCGAAACGTCGATGTCCAAATGACGCAGCACGACAACTTCGGTATCGGCTTCGAGCAGTTTCTCATCGCCGGGCGTAGCCACAGGAATGGCGACTTTGAAAAACACGTTGGGCGCGTGGTGGCCCTTGAGCGGCGCTTCCACCATGGTGCTTGTGCCCGTAAGCGGCACGAGCATGTAGTCGAGTACCTTTTCGCCTTCATACGTCAAGAGCGCCACGCCCTCGGTCATCGGCGAACGAATCATCAGCCCCGCCGCTTCGCCTTCGCGGTAAAGCGTCTTGGCCGCTACAAGTCGCGCATCTTTGGCGGGATCTTCCTCCTCACCACTGACTTCGATATCGACATAGGCAGTAACCAAGCGATCGCGCGCGTCTTTGCCACGCCAACGCAAGCGCCATCGACCGGGTTTCTCCAACGACAGCTTCATTTCGGCTTCGCCGGATTCTCCTACGGCGAGTGGGTGGCGCGCCTCTTCGATCTCCTCGTCGCGCACAACGGTCGGCACGCGTTTGCCGCGCTGCTTGGGGTTTAGCGGTGTACGTACTTGCCGCAACCGGAGGAGTACGAGTTCACCAGAACGCGCCACCGCACGCTCCAGCGCATCCACGGTGCGGACCGTGGCGTTGAAATCTTGCTTAGGGCGAATGACCTTGCGATCGGTCTTCACAAGCGCCATGTAATCGCGCTGTGTAACGGGAATGCGCCCTTCATCCATGACCCAGCGACGGGTAATGTCTTGCGCCATGGCGCGCACGACATACTCAGCGTCTTCATCGCGTTCTTGCGTGGGAAATACGATCTCCGCCTCCCCCGCTTCATCGGTGGTCACGCGTCCGCGTGCGACGCGTTCGCGTCCCGCCGTTTTTATGCGCGCTTCCTTCTTACGACGTTCGTCTTTGAAGTACCACGAATAGTCTTCGGCGACGCTCGGCGTAAAGGTGCGCGGCATACGCCACACTTCATAGGCCACCGGCGCATCGGCGACCGGACCACCAAAGGAATAGGTCAACGCGATCTTGGCCTTCACGTCGTCGCCGGTGCGCACCACGGCTTGCTCGGGCTCGACGGCAATTACAAACTCAGGCTTGCGGTATTCCTGAACTTGGAAGGTCCCTTCCCACGTGCCGGCGTGGTCGACGTCGAGCCGCACGCGGTAGGTGCCCAGCGGACTCTCCGTACCCAGCGCGTAGGTGCCTTGGAATGTGCCAAACGCGGTGGACTTCACGCGCGCACTCAGCGCAACGTCGCCGCGAGCATCCAAGATTTGAACGCTGCCCTTGTGTTTGCCCACCGGCAGGTAGTTGCCGCCGTTGGCCTTCATAAAGAGGCCGCGCCAGCGCACTTGTTGGCCGGGTCGATACACCGGTCGATCCGCATACACGTACGCTTTGCTATGAAAGCCGGCTTGCACCTGCTTACCTGGCTCAATCTCGGTGGACGCGGCGCCTGCATCGGAAAGCACTAAGACATTGCCGGCGTGAGTTCCCTTGTTGCCCTGCCAAATACCATCCTTTCCTGTTACGCCGACTTCCTTGCGGTCGGTTGCCAAGACGCGGGCACCGGCCACAGGCTTCTTGGTGGTCCGGTCAAAAGCCCACACGAACAGTTGGCGGCCTGGGGACTGCTTTACAACGCAAGCGATATCACTAATGAGCACAAGCGTGGTACTTGTGAGATCGTCGTCACCGGCAACGACCACAAACGCGCCGGGGCCTTCAATCGGAAGCGGGCGATCGGCTTCAATCTTGTGAAAGTCTTTGTAGTCCCCCAGTTCCCATGTGCTTTCAAAGTCAGGCTTGACGATTTCAAGTTGCAAGCCTTCAACGCCCTTGAGCGTGCCCTTCTTTTGGAAGTACGCCTCGAGCCCCAGGCGATAGACACGCACCTTGAGGGACTTAATATTGCGCGTGGTGACGCGCACGGTGGCGGGATCCTTGGTGCCCAGCACGCGTTCGGCATGGACCTCCAAGTGCTTTTCTTTGAGCTCACTCAGGCGACCGCCTGCTTCTGCTGCTTGCGGGGTTCCCGCGAAGTCCTTTTTGACGCGTTCGTAGCCTTCCATGGCCTTTTCGAGATCCACGGGGTCATGATCTTGCCAAAGTTTGGCCAACAGGAGTGCCGCAGCAGGACCGGATGGCGTTTTCGCATAGCGGCCCGCCACCTCGCGCAACAAACCGCGCGCTTCATCAAGCTTCCCCGAGTCAATCAATAATGCCTGCGCAGCATACGAAAGTGCGATGGGCGCGCGTGCATCGTCTTGCTGCTCGGCGGCAAAGGTGCGCCACGCGGCGATGGCGCCGTCGATGTCGTCCTGCGCTTTAAGTGATTCCCCCTTTTGAAAACTCGCCGTCACAATCTTGCCGCGCACTTCCGACCAACGGTCGTGCGACGGGTTGTTGCGCAGAAAGTCGTTCCATGCAGATATCGCGTCGTCGTGACGACCGGCGTTTAGCAAGGCATCGCCTGCGCGCACACGTGCGTCGCCCGCGTAGTCGTGCTTGGGGTAGCGCTCAGCAAAGGCGCGCCATTCGGCGGCGGCCTGCGCAGGCTTGGACCACTGCTCGTAGGCTTCGGCGAGGAATCGATGCGCATCGGCCGCTTCTTTGTGCTCACCGTGGGCGCGCAGGGCCTTACGCAAGTAGTCCACGCCTTCCTCAAAAGCGGAACTGCCATCCTTGACAGCGCGCGCCGCCGTGAATCGTTCTTTGGCAAGCAACACCAACACGGGAAAGGGCGCGTCGCCGCCAGTGGCCTCTGCGAGTCGCAGCGCGACACGCAACGCTTGCCGTGCCGAGACCGACTGGTTGGTGTTCAAGTAGGCGTGACCCAGACCGGTGTAGGCCGCCAACAGATGCGCGCGCGTCTTGGGGTCGGTGGGCAGCTCCGTGAGTGCTTCACGCTCAAGCGGTTTTTTGATGTCAAGTTGTTCGAGTTGCGTGGTCCACAACACCACGGCATCGTTATGCAGTCCGGTTTCCTTCAGAATCGTACCGATGCGTTCGCGAATGCGCAGACCTTCGGCGTCGTCCACACCGATGGTGAGTGCCTGACGATAGCTCTGCAGTGCGCGCTGGAGGTTTTTCACCTTCTTTGTGCGACCCAAGTCGTCGGTGGTGTCTATGCCGTCAAAGTCAAGATCGGCAAGCGCAACATGAAGTGCGGCGGTGGCGTGTCGTGCCTTACTCGACGTTGAATTGTCGGCCAACTCACGCAGGAGGTTGGACGCGTTCTTGGGACTGCCCGCCAGCCGATGGGCATGTACCGCCAAGTGCTGCACGCGGCCTTTCCATACGTCGTCGGCGTGGGCCTTGAGAAACGCCTCGGTGCCTTCTAACGCTGCCTTCCCTTTGCCGGCCGACAGCAAGGCTTGGATTTCTAGAACCCAAGCTTCTTTGGCTTCCTCGGTGCCGGGATGTGCGTTGCGAAACTTCTGAAGCGCGGCGACGGCGTCGTCCCACCGTTGATCGCGTAGGGGCTCTTGGGCTTCGCGGAACGCGGCGCGTCGATTGGGGTCGTCCCCGGCATCAGCGGTGAGGTGAAATACAGAAACGGCCAACATGGCGGCTGACAAAATGGCAATGGTTGGATTCATAGGTCGCCCTCGTAGTAGGGAAAAAAGAGGCACGGCGTGCCGTGGAAGGAAACGCTGCCGGTGGATCAAGGGCAAGGGCAAGAAATCGACCCTCCCCAATGGCACAACGTCTACCCAAATCATCCCATAGAGGCTGGGGCGGTGGCGAGTCAAGCCTCGCTGCTCCGCCCCGCGCCTCACGTACAGACGCCGTGCATCCCACTTGGACACCAAGACGCTGCGATGGTTCCATGCGTTCGTGACTTCTCGTGCCCACATACCGCGTCGACTGATTCACGTGCTGGTGGCCGCGCTGGCACTGCGCTGCGTCGCGCTTTCGGCGTGGTCACTGAGCACGGCCGAGGGCGACATCTGGTGGCGCAGCACGCAAGGCTCGCTCGCTGAGATATGGGGTGGTCCCAATACGTATGCACCGTTGTGGCAGAGTTTCCTACGCGTGTGGACGGCGCTGATTGGTGATGGCGAGGCGGCGCTGCGCATGCCGTCGGCCATCGCGGGCGTGCTGGCGGTTTGGTTGACGTGGCGGTTGTGCTTGCGTCTTTTGCACGAGCAATACACGCCGGGGCACGGTGGCTTTGGACAGGATGTCGAACCTGAAGCGGCCGTTTCGATTGGATTGTGGACGGCAGGCCTCGTGGCATGCGCCGCGTTCACGACTGAGCGCGCGCAAGATGTGTTGCCGCACTCGACACTGCTGGCGTGTGCACTTGGACTGCACCTTTGCTATTTGCGTTGGATGGATACGCCGACTCGACGGCACGCCGTTACCTATGCAGCGCTGGCGTGTTGCGCGTTGTTGATTCATGAGGCGGTTGGCGTCGTCATCGTGGCGCATGCGATTCACGCGATGTTCTTGAAACGAAGCGCAGGACCTGGCCGATCGCGCAAGGCCTTTGTGCTAGCCGTTGTCATTTCGCTGGTGCCCTACGTGCTTTGGCTTGTTCTCGCAGACACCCCTGCCGTGCCCGTGCATGGCATTGTGCTGACTACGCTGCCCGCCGAACAGGCCCACACGTTGCTACAAATGGGCACCGGGCCGGGGCTGCTTGTTGTCGATGGCGAAAACGAAGCAAACGGGCTGATTTCGGTGCTGATGGCAGAGCCGCTTTCGCTCGTGCTTGTACTTGTTCTCTTTGGGATACCGCTAGCGCTGGGTATCGCCACCCTAAAGCAACTCCCGGGCGTCAATCGCTTTCTGATTGTGACCGTGTTGACGGTGTTGATCTTGAGCTTGGTGTCGAAGCGCCACGCCGATGGAATCGCGACATTGACGCCGCTCTTGTTGTTTCTCGCGGTGGTCGGGCCGTTTGCGTCACGGTCCATGTGGGTGCGCCGTGCGGGGTTGATCATGTTGGTGATTCTCACGGCCATCGGTATGGCGGCCTATCACGGCGCACCGTTGTCATCGATCTCCGAGGACGAAACGATCACGATGGACGATGAACACTTCGCACCCGAGTATCGAAGTGCCCCGGGATCCGTCGTACGCGGCTTGCATCACGATCGTAGTTACGCCAAGACACCGTGGCGCGAAGTCCACAAACGCGTGGCCAAACTCATCAACGCGCAGCCGCACAATGATCTCGTCGTTCTTTCGCCGGCCTCAGCCATGGGTGTGTGGACCTACTACGATCGCCCCAAACGAATCGTCTATACGCGCGATGCCGCGGAACCGCTGATAGACACGTGCCGCACGGCAGATCGGATTGCATTGATTGATCAGGGTGCCGAGGCGCCTTCGAAGGATGACAACGAACTCTGGCGGGCGCTCCTTCAACATCGGGCGTCGGGCGCCGTAGGCACCGTGCGCGCCATTGTGCGCATACCATCAATTCGGTGGCGACGCGGCGCCGGCATTCATATTGGGATCATGAGCTTTCGCTAGTCGCGCTATTGTGTAATGGACAAGGAGGCGTCCGTGGCAAAGTCGAAATCAACACGTAGGGCGCGTAAGACTCGTATCGCCATTCTCACCGGCGGAGGCGATTGCCCGGGGCTCAATGCCGTCATTCGTGCCGTGGTGAAGACGTCGCAGAATGTCTATGGCTGGGAGGTCTTTGGCGTTCGAAACGGTTTCGAGGGCTTTACAGAACCGCGCGATCAAGGCGTTCAGCTCATCACCCGCGGGGAGATCGCGGGCATCTTGCCGCGGGGCGGCACGATTCTGGGCGCCAACAATCGATTCAATATCTTTGCGGTGCCGCGCGAGAAAGGCGATCCGCACGATTTATCCACGCGCGTGTTGTCAGTAGTCAAACGCAAACGCATTCGCGCAGTCGTTACGGTGGGTGGTGACGGCACACAGACCATCGCCACGCGACTATCGGACATGGGCGTGCCGGTGGTGGGCGTTCCCAAGACGATCGACAACGACTTGCGCGGCACCGACCGCACGTTTGGTTTTGATTCCGCCGTGCGCGTGGTGGCGCAGGCCATTGATCGACTCTACACCACCGCGGCCAGTCATCATCGCGTGATGTGTGTGGAAGTCATGGGCCGCCATAGCGGCTGGATTGCTCTTCATGGTGGTCTTGCCGGCGGCGCCGAAGTCATCTTGATTCCTGAGATCCCCTACGATCCGGATGCGATTGCGCGCAAGATTGAAGGCCGCGTGAAACACGGACGTCGATTTTCCGTAATCGTCATTTCCGAAGGGGCCACGCGCAAGGACGGCGCGTTGGTCTATCGACAAGGCAGCGAAGAAGATGGCACGCGGCTGGGCGGTGTGTCGTTTCAAGTGGCCGAAGAACTGCGCGCACGCACCAGCTTGGAGGTGCGCAACATCGTGCTAGGCCATACGCAACGCGGAGGCTCGCCAACGGCCTTTGATCGCGTGTTGGCCACACGTATGGGCGAACACGCAGTTATCTTGATCGACAAAGAGCGCTACGGCCACATGGTGGCACTGCGCGGAACCAAAATGACCTCCGTACCGTTGGAACGCGCCACGCGCGCCATCAAACGGGTGCGTCCGAAGGGGCAGTTGGTTGCCTCCGCCCGTAGCCTGGGGATCTCGTTTGGCGCCGCGGATGGCAGTGACGATTCGTATTTCGAGGCCCGACAGAATCACGGAGTTCCATGAAGCGAATCGACCTCCACGCGCACACGACGCATTCAGACGGCACGTGTTCGCCGGAGGCGTTGGCCGACGAAGCCAAGCGCGTGGGACTTGCGGCGTTGGCCGTCACCGATCACGACACGACCACAGCTATAGAACCGGTTCGTCGTGCGGCGGCCGCCCACGGCATCGAAGTCTTCGACGGATGCGAAATCTCAACGCGCTTGCCTTCGGGCATTGTGCACGTGTTGGCCTATGGATTTGATCCAACACACGAACGCCTGCAAGCGTTCCTGGCCAAAGTGCGTGCGGCGCGAGACGCGCGTAACGTGATCATTCTCGAAAAACTCAATGGGCTCGGGCTCACACTCACCATGGACGAGGTGCTCAAACACGTCGTGGGCACGGTGGTGGCGCGCCCGCACTTTGCCAAAGCGCTCGTTGAACGCGGTCATGCCGATTCCATATCGGAAGTCTTTGAACGCTGGCTGCATGATCGTGGACCGGCCTACGTCATTGCCGACATGCCCGATCCGGTGGATGCGATTTCCATGGTGCGTGCTGCCGGGGGTGTCACGGTGATTGCGCACCCCAAACAGATGCGGCTCGGCGGCCTCAACACCTATCGCTGCACCTTCGAACGCTTTCGCGATGCCGGGCTTAGCGGGATCGAAGTCGATCACCCCAGCCACGACGCCTCGCACCGGAAGAACTTTCGTCTAATTGCCGATACGCTGGATCTCGTGCCCACGGGCGGCAGCGACTTTCATGGCGACGCCAAGCCCCACATTCGATTGGGAGAAGGCGACGGTTCGATTGAAGTGTATTACGACACATGGCATGCGTTGATGGAGCGACGTCCCGCGTGATGGGCGAGCGACCGCCGGCTTGGATGCGACTGCTCCCTCGGCGACTTGTGTCGCGCTTTCTTGGGGGCGTGGGCGCGGCCCCG
This sequence comes from Planctomycetota bacterium, assembly GCA_965222115.1. Taxonomy (GTDB): domain Bacteria; phylum Planctomycetota; class PLA2; order PLA2; family JAEUHO01; genus CBDCTJ01. Next base: position 536,382 of record CBDCTJ010000007.1, read on the forward strand.
GTGCCCGGCGCGTTGTTGCGCGCTGTGCTTCGCGCCTACTGCAAAGCGTATGGCGTCAACATGAGCGAAAGCAGGGCAGCGCTTTCGTCATTCCCTACGTTTCGTGCGTTCTTCTCACGTGAGCTCAACGCGGATGCGCGAATCATCGACAAGACGCCGGATGTGCTTGTCTCGCCGTGCGACGGGCGCGTTGCCCAGTGTGGGCGGATACGGGCCGGCACATTGGTGCAGGCCAAAGGACTCGACTACACAACGGCTGCGCTGCTTCGTTCTCGCCCCTATGCTGAGTGCTTTGAGGGCGGCTCCTATCTTGTGATCTACTTGGCGCCTGGGGATTACCACCGCTTTCATTGGCCGGTAGACGGCACGCTCAACTCGGTGTGGCATTTGCCGGGCGACTTATGGCCGGTGAACCCGAGCGCCGTGCGAACGGTGCGTCATCTCTTTGCTGTCAATGAACGCGTGGTGCTGGACCTAACCGCATCGAACAGCATGCGCGTGGCGATGGTGCCGGTGGGCGCCCTCAATGTAGGCAGTATTCATATTGACGGCGTGGTACTTCGCACCAACACAGGCGCCCCTGCATGGCCGCGCGTGGTGTTTCCCCGTTACGCGAACCAACAGCGACACGGACGGCGCGGCGACTTGATGGGATGGTTTGGTTTCGGCTCCTCCATTGTGCTCTTGACCGAATCGGCGAACGACAACATCGAGCAACTCACGCCGGGCGCCGTCTTGCGGATGGGCACTGCGTTTGGTGAAACATAGCGTTTCAAATCAAGGGCCTTTGATCCGCGTGGGTGCCCAACTACGAGGGCGTTACACTCCCTGCCGCCGTTGGGAGCCGTTTTGTCGTCGTCCGCGCCCGTCATCAGTGTTGTTGTGCCGCTGTTTCAAGAAGAAACGCGTTTGCACCGGTTGCTAGACGAACTCGGGTCACGGCTTGCCGAGATCGGCGAGCCGTACGAAATCGTGCTAATCGATGACGGCTCGAGCGACAAGACATGGGAGGTGGTGGAGGCAGCCGCCGCAAAGAACCCGGTAATTGTTGGACGTCGCCTCAGTCGAAACTTTGGCAAAGAAGCGGCCCTATGTGCGGGGCTCGAAGTCGCGCGCGGCGAAGCCACAATTGTGATGGACGGCGACCTGCAACACCCGCCCGCCCTGATCCCCGACATGGTCAAGCGTTGGCGCGACACCGACTGCGATGTGGTGGAAGCCGTCAAGACGGGTCACAAACGCGACGCCGCCGCGGGGCGTTTTTTCGGGCGCTTCTTCTATTGGTCCATGAAAAAGTTCTCGGGCATCGATCTCAAACATGCGAGCGACTTCAAACTGATCACGCGCCGTGTGCTGGATGCCTGGTTGCGGCTCGGGGAACGCGGCCTGTTCTTCCGCGGCATGATTGCGTGGCTTGGGTTTCGCCGGGAACAAATCGAGTTTGAGGTGCCTGGGGAACACGCGCGCAAGTCACGTTGGTCCACGCGAAGATTGTTTGAGCTGGGCACGACCGGCATTACGGCCTTCTCCTCGGCGCCTCTGCGTGCCGCAAGCCTCTTGGGTGTCGTCTTCTTCCTCTTCGCGGTCATTTTGGGCGCACACTCCCTGTGGATGAAGTTTAGCGGCAAAGCGGTTGAGGGCTTTACGACGGTTATCATCTTGCAACTCTTGATTGGCAGCATGATCGCCATGTTGTTGGGTGTGATTGGCGAGTACTTGGCGCGTATCTATGAAGAGGTCAAAGGCCGCCCGCGATTCTTGATCGCCGATGAAACGAACGCAGCATCTCGTAGCGCGACGACGGACGAATCATCAGCGGGCGAATCATCAGCGGACGATGCATCATCTTGAAGCGCGTTCTCCCGCTGTTGGTGGTGGTCCTTGCGCCGCTGTTCATGCTTCCAACCGTATGGAGCGACCCGCTCTCCGCGGGCGAAGACGACGCGGTGTTCTTTCACCCGATTCGTGTCTTGGTGGGTGAATCGATTGCACGCGGTGAGTGGCCGATGGCCAATCCGCTAGAAGCCACAGGCAGCGCCCTGATGGGCGATCCACAGACGGCCGTGATGTATCCGCCCACGTGGCTGTTTGCGGTCATGGACGATATGCTTGCATATTCGATTTCGATTCTGCTCGCATTCGTGATTGCCGGGCTTGGCGCATATGCCTATTTGCGCCGACTCTCGCTGGTCTCGGTAGCAGCAACCGTGGGCGCGCTTGCATTCATGTTTGGCGGTTTCATGGTGGGCCACCGCGTACACCTGAGCATGATTCACACGGCGGCGTTCTTCCCGTGGGTCTTGTGGGGCATTGAAGGGCTACGCAATCCCCATCGACGTTTGCGATCGGCCTTCGCGCTCGCCATCACGTTCTTCTTGGCGATTGCCGCGGGGCATTGGCCCATCCTTGTGCACATGTCGCTGGCATGGGGCGTCTACTTCTTGGTACGCGCACGTCCACTCGTACCCGCGCTCGGTTACACGGCGGGCGCGGGAATCGTCGCGCTGGCATTGGCGGCGCCGCAACTCATGGCAAGCATGGATTTGCTGGAGCAGGCCACACGCAATCGTCTGGGCTATGCACTCGCGGGGGAGAACTCCTTTTTCCCCGCGGCACTCGTATTGCAACTCTTCCCGTTCCTTACAGGATCGCGCACGCCCAACTTCTTTGAACAGCCCTGGTGGGGCCCTGGGCATCTCTGCGAACAGTTGGGCTATGTCGGGCTGGTAACGCTTGTGCTCGCGGGTGCTACAGCCATGACGATTCGCCGCAAATCAAGCGCTGCCCATGCCTCACTCGTTCGCTGTTGGCTGTGGATGGGCATCGGTGCATTTCTGTTCATGCTTGGCTACTACCTTCCAACGTACCGCTTGATTCATGCGCTGCCGATCCTCGGCATTGTTCGCTGCCCCTCGCGCATGGTGTTGGTGCTCACATTTGCATTGGCCACGCTTGCGGCTATCGGCGTTCACACCGCGATCGCACGCACGTCCCCCTTGGCAGAACGCATTCGTGAGCGAATACGGCGCTTTGTAAGCTTGTGGCTGCCCGCAACCATGGGACTTCTGGTCGCAACGCTCTTCGTATTGCCTTTGCTACTGCCCGATGCGTGGGCCAAGAACATGCCGTGGCCAATGACGGGCGGCGTGGATCACTTGCGAGGGGCGCTCTCACCCTCCAATCCGGCGCTGTGGGTTCCCCTTGTTCTCTGCGTGCTCACCGCCGTTGCCGTGAGCCTGTGGAGCCGCGCGCCGACGAAACGCGCATGGATGATCGTTGCGATATTGCTGATGGACCTATTCATGATCACGCGCTTTGTGGATGTCCCCGCAAGCGACCACCCCACCTACAACCCGTCGGTGTCGTCTGCGGCAACATGGCTACGTGAGCAGGAACCGCCCCTCGGCACACACATCCTCAGTTTGACCGACACACGGCTGAAGCGCCCCGCCGAACGTGTGCTGCCCAAAGTGGCGCATGCGCTGGGTGTTTCCACCATCAACACCTACGGTCCCTTCCAATCCCCGGCCCACGCGCACTTATTCGAATTTCGCTTGTGGGGGGTGTCGCGTTCGTGGGCGTCGTTGCTGCGGCGCAATCATCTTCTGAGTCTCTATGGCGTGAAGTACATCATTGCGAGTGAACCGGAACACGTGGAGGTGTTGCGAAGCGTGAAGGTGATCAAAGATCCAAACGCAACGGCGCCGGGCCCGGAACTGCTCACGGCCTCATGGTCGTTTGCGAATGCGAAGCGAACGAATGACGTCATTGCGTTGGACGAGGCAAGTCCACTTTCGCCAGCCACTACCACGCAAACCGTCTCTCTAGAGCCGAACACACACTACCGCATGGCATTGGACGTGCGAGGTCCTGTGGACGGTGCCGCGCACTTCGTTCGCGCAGACTTTGTGGAGGACTTTGGTGGCGCCGCGCTTGGCTATGACGCCAATCCCTACGCACTGATGGCCTACGACGATCAAATCGGAACGTCGTGGCGTCATTTCGAATGGGACTTCACCACACCGGCGGATGTGCCCGATCGATTGACATTTCGTGTGGCATCCATGGGCGAGCGGCCGATTGAACTTCGGCATATTTCCCTTCGTACGCACGCGCCCTACACGCCACGCCTAAACGCGAAGCACGAACACAAAGGTCTGCGGGTCTACAAAGACGTTGCGTCCTTCGAACCCTTGCACCCAGGTGACCACGCGGTTCACATCTTTGAAAATCAGCTGTTGGAAACAAACGCGTCGCGTCGCCACGTGCCCGCATCATCAGAAACCATCGAGGTACTTAAGTGGCGCCCCGGACCCTGGCTAGATGACGCCGCTCGACCACTTCCGTTCATTGGATTTCGCGTGCCGCCCGCGCCATGGGGCGCGTTCTATGGGGGCACCGTGCCTGCGCTTGTGTTGCTGCTGGTACTGGGTGCGTTCATCTACTGGAAACGCGCGGGAGAATAGTTCACGCGGGCCAGCGGATTTCAACCGAGCGTGGCGATTCACGTTCGAGGTCGTCGTCCTCAACCACAATCGGTAGTTCGGTAAACCCAACGTCTTTGCGATAGGCCGTAAGGAGATACTCCCCCTCCGGCAGCCCACGCAACCAGAACTCGCCCTGCTCCGTTGTTTCTTGTGTTGTGAGTTGGCGCGGCACATGACACGGCTGATCGGTGCGGCGAATGCTTATCAAAGACTCGATGGGGCTGCCGCTCGGGTCCACTGTGTGCCCATGAATGGTTGCGCCGCGTGCTGAAAGCAATACTTCAACTTCCGGTGCGGGTTCATCGGGCTTGACGAGAATGTCGCCTACCACAACGGGCAAATACGGTCCGCCCCACGCCGTCACGATGTAGCGACCGGGCCGAATGCTCCACAAGAGAATGCGCGACTTCAACGTGGCGCCTACATCTTCGCAAACAATCTCGGGGCTGTGGATGCCATTGGCGGACACGCGTTTGAGCGTGTAGTGATACAGCGGCGGCGGCGGTGCGCTTGCTTCGGAACGAAAGACGAGCATCAGGCCTTGTGGACGTGCCAATCGAACACGCAATTGATCGGTGCCGGTGGGCACGGCCAGCACGCGCGCCTTCACTTGGCCAAGTGCAAATCGCAAGTCGTAGCGCCCCTGGGCCAAGCCGGTCAATTCAAAGCGACCATGGGCGTCGGTGAGTTCAGGGAGCAAATCCAAGTCGCCCCCACCCGTCGACGCCGCCTCGATGCGCACGCCCGGCAAGGGAACGTCTTTGGAGTCGGTGACGCGACCCGCAATTGTCCCGCCTTCCACGGACGGTGGGGTTGTCAGTTCATCGTCGTCCCAGGCACTCAACGCGAGGACTCCCTTCAAGGCGCGTACCTTACCTATATCAACTAGCGGAGTCCCATCGGACGGGTATCGTTCCGGACGACTTTCAATCTGCTGTTGAATAGGTTTGCCGCGCCCAATCGCGCGTATGTAGGAAACGAATTATGCCCGCCATTTGCCGAGTTGCGCCAAGTCCTACCGGCGATCCCCATGTTGGAACCGCCTATATGGCCTTGTTTAATTACGCCTTCGCGCAAACGACGGGCGGCCGCTTTATCTTGCGCATTGAAGATACCGACCGTACGCGCTACGACCCGAAATCCGAGGCGCAGATTACCGAAAGCCTCAAGTGGCTTGGGCTTACGTACGACGAAGGGCCGGATGTTGGCGGTGATCGTGGCCCCTACCGTCAGTCTGAGCGCACCGAGATTTATCGGAAGCACGTTGCAACACTCATTGAATCAGGTCACGCGTATCGATGCTTCTGCACGGCAGAGCGCTTGAAGGACATGCGCCACGCGCAGCGAGCACGCAAACAGCCGCCCGGCTACGACGGGCTGTGCCGCGGCCTGTCCGAAAACGACGTGAACAAGCGTCTAGCAGACAACATTCCGTTCGTGGTTCGCTTGCGCGTCCCCAAGGACCGAACCGTCGCCTTTGACGACGCGCTGCGCGGTGCTATTCGAATTGAAGGCAAGACCATCGACGACCAGGTGCTGTTGAAGTCAGACGGCTATCCCACCTACCACCTCGCCAACGTCGTGGACGACCACTTGATGGAAGTCAATGAAGTCATTCGCGCCGAGGAGTGGATTACGTCTACGCCCAAGCACGTTTTGCTCTATGAGGCCTTTGGGTGGGCACCGCCCACCTTCCGACACATGCCACTGCTGCGCAACAAAGACAAGTCCAAGATCAGCAAGCGCAAGAACCCGGTATCCCTCATTTGGTACAAAGAGAACGGCTACCTGCCCGAGGCGCTGCTCAACTTCCTAGCATTGATGGGCTATTCGAATCCCGATGGCGGCGAAGTGTTTTCGCTCGCCGACATGCTGAAGGGCTTTGACCCGGAGCGCATTAGCACGTCCGGGCCCGTGTTTGACTTCGATAAACTCACGTGGCTCAACGGCGAGTACATTCGCGCCGACGACGCTGCGCGCTTGGCAGATCGCATTGTTGCACACTATGCCTATCGCGTGGCGCAAGGACTTGAGCCGCGCGACGGACATGACGCCGACTATCTCTCTTGGGCTAAGAACAACGGGGGTGTCGAGGGCGATGCGATTCGTGCCAAGGTGCTTGCAACGGTCCCCTTGGTTCAGGAACGCATCAAGACGCTGGATGAATACGCCACACTTGCACGTTGCTTCTTTCTTGACGATGCCAAGGGCTATGCAGCGACCGACATTGTGCCCAAGAAACGAGAGGCGGGCGAAACCGCGGAACTTCTAGAGCGCGTTGCAAGCACGCTTGGCGCAATTGACGCGTGGAATAACGAATCGGTGGAAACCGCGCTGCGTGTGCTCGTCGGCGAGTCGGGCTGGAAGCCACGCGAAGTGTTTCAGGCCGCCCGCGTTGCGCTCACGGGTTCCAAGGTGAGTCCACCGCTCTTTGAGAGCGCCGTGTTGATTGGCAAAGATGCGTGCCTTTCGCGCCTAAAAGATGCGGTGCAGTTTTTGGCGTAGCACGAAGGGCTGTACCGCAGCCAAAGCATGGAATGAGTGAAGGATGTTTCTTCCGCTAAAGATTCTCCATCCGTACCAGCGCATTCACTATGCGACCTACGCGCTGATTGCACTCAATGTGCTCGTCTTCGCGCTCACGGTCAGTGATCTCGAATACGCGATTACCCACTACGGACTCTCCAAGCGATCGTTTTCGTTGCCCAGCCTAGTGACGTCGGCCTTTCTTCACGCCGACATGTTTCACTTGCTGGGGAACATGATCATTTTGGTCGTGTACGGACGTTATGTCGAAGAACGACTTGGCCCCGCGCGATTTGTAGGCACGTACGTGGCCTTTGGCGTGGTGGCGAACATCTTCTTTGTGGCATTTACAAGCGGAACGGGCGTTGGGGCCTCGGGATGCATCTCGGGACTCCTAGGATTCGTCCTTATCGGGGCACCGTGGGTTGTGGTTCACGTCCTGTTCCTGTTCTTCGTTCCCTTTGTGTTCCCGCGTTTTGACATAGAAGCATTCTGGGTCGTAGGGCTTTGGCTACTCCTCGAACTCGTTGGCGCACTGAGCGCGGGAGGCAATAGCCGCATTGCTTACGCCGCGCACTTTGGTGGCTTCATTGCCGGCGGCGCACTTGCCGCATTCATGCGAAGCCCACGTTGTGAAGGTACCGATTGGTGGCTCGATCCGTCGCCACCGGGGGGTGGTCCGGAAGCATCCAAGCGACTGCGGCGCGCGCGGGGGGCGGCTGCACGGCCCGGAAAACACAACGCACCACGCAAGCACCCGCCCGCCGAGGTTGTTTTTAACGCCGTACACCGCTGTCAGTCCAGGGTCGCCGTCATTAAATTGCTCATCCGCACACACGACATCGATCCCGAAGTCGCCCACGCGCAACTCAAGGATGTGGAGCGCGGCGTGGCGCTTCGAGTTCCATTCGACGCGGTGGACGCGGCGGAGGCGTTTCACGCACAGGCTGTTGCGTTGGGTGTCAATGCCGACTTGACGCTCTTTGCCACGGCAAGACCGCGTTACGGGCGCCTGCCTTAACGAACCGAGCAATCACTCGCCATGTCAATGTGAGCGCCGCGCTCATCGGCGTTTGAGATCGTCGAGCGTCGCTTATGCTACGTTGCGTGAGTTCGCGCGCACGAACAACGTGCATGAAGTGCAATTCTTGGAGATGCCATGAGCGATCAAAAGTTTTCCCTGAAGAACCAAAAGGGCGAAGTCACGGTAGACATCAATGGCGTTGCCGCCAACTTGCGCCTGGGCGGCTTTGGGGCCGAAGGTGACATTGTACTCGTATCCGAAGACGGCAAGAGCAACGTCCACATTGATGGCGGCGATGGCAATATCACACTTGGTGGTGGTGGCGGAAATGCCGACATCGTTTTGAAGGATGATGACGGTTCCACGCGCATGCACCTAGACGGCGGCAACGGCAACATCACCGCGGGCGGTAGCGGCGCGGAAGGTGACATTGAGCTGCGCGATGAGAAGGGCGGTACCACCGTCCACATAGACGGCGGTGACGCAAATCTTGAGATGGGTGACAACGGTCACAATGGCGACATTCGCCTCAAGAACGATACCGGCCAAGTCACCGTGCGCATCGATGGCGGCTCGGGCAACTTGACCTTGGGCGGCGGCGGTAGCCAAGGCGATTTGTCGTTGGGTGGCGTCGATGGATTCCAAACCGTTCACCTCGATGGCGGCGACGGCAACATGACGCTGGGCGGTGGCGGCACGCAGGGAGACATTGCGCTGCGCGATGAAGAAGGCAAGCAAACCATTCACATCGACGGTGGCGATGGCAACATCAACTTAGGCGGCAACGGCCACGACGGCGACGCACGCCTTACCGACGCCAGTGGAAAGCTTACGATTCACCTAAACGGTCAAGATGGCTCCATTACGGCCGCCAACGTGTCGGGCGCGGACCATGTATTCGCCGACGACTACGCACTCGATTCCCTTGAACAGGTCGAAGCCCATATCCGTGCCCATAAACACCTCCCCGGTGTTGCCTCGGCCACTGACATGGCAGGTGGCGTAGATCTTGTAGCGTTCTCCATGACGTTGTTGGCCAAAGTTGAAGAGCTGACGCTTCACACTATTGCGCAGGAAAAGCGTATTCGCGCGCTTGAGTTGGTGCGCGGCTAGCACGTGCTCACAACCAACGCGCAATCTAAGGTCCGCCTATGAAACGTGTCATCGGCGGACTCCTCTTTGTCCACATCCTCTTGGTCATTGTGGCTATCGCCTCCATGTGCATGACCCAGCGGCACCCGCTCATCGCCGATATCCACAACAACTTAATCGATGGCTACGAAGCCATTGGCTTCGGCATGTTCGCTGTGGGCATGGGAATCGTGACCGCTGTACTCGGCGGACTTTGGTTGTGGGTGCGACGGCAGTAAGCGGATCAACATGAACGAAAGCGACTTCTGGTCACACCTGGAATACAGGGTCACGCGGGAGATGGCCGGTAGTGAGGAATGTCGTCGTCTCGGCCTCTGGTGTGACGGGATGTGGGGACGATGGTATTGGCCCCAGAAGAATCCGCCACGCGTCGATGCGTCCGCAGTCATCTGTAGCAGAAATGTGCAAGAGACATGGGACGCAACGTTGTTTCTGACTGCCCAGTACGAACATACAGAAGAAATTAACTGGGCAAATCAGCTACCGCTTGCAGGCGCTACCGGCTGGCTGGCGATCGATGCGGAATGCAAGCGGCTTCACATGCGACCGTCAAACGGGAAAGAGCGTGTTGATTCGTCTACCGCTCAATCTTGAACAACTTCTTCAGCGTCTTTTTGTTGGTGCGTGCGGTCTCGATCCACGCTTCGGCGGTGAGAATCTCTTGGCCGGTCAATCGATTGAGGGCACGGACCACGGCGGCTTCGGCCTGTTTCCAGTTGGCGGCAAACGCTATGCTGGAGGATTTGGCGCCCTTCTTTGGTGCGCCGGGCCGACGCTGCAGACGAGATATCAAGACCTCAAGCACGTGAACCCGCTTGGCAGAAAATGTGAAGTACCCCATAGCGGAGGCGGTGCGTTCCACCACCTGCGGATTGACGGAGGTCATCACCAACTGTTCGAGCTGTCGAATGGCTCCGTCCGGCGCCAATCTGCCCACGGCGTCGATGGCCGCAAGTGCAACGGGCCCGGACGTCTTGTCTTTGGGCGAAGGAAGTGAACCTTTGAGTTCGCGAAAGCCACCCTTGAGGTCATTGAGCGCGCCGAGCGCTTCCGCGGCCCGCATGCGGACGTCCGTGCCGACCGATTCGGTCTTCAGGACTTTGCCAAGTGCACGCTGAATGGCCTTCTGGGTAACGCCCTTCTTCGTCTTGTTGTGGGCCTTTGAAATCTTGGTAATAGCGCGCCGTAACGTGGCTTTGTGGGATTCGCCCACCTTTTTGGCCTTTCGCGCAGCTTCCATGGCTTCGATGTCGCGCATGACGTCGTCGTGAATGGCAGCTTCAACCGGATTGGCGCGCGCGGTAGACGCCAGCGACACACACGCGATTGCCACAAGGCACGCGCGCACGATCGCTACGTGGTTGAGACGTCGAAGGATCACAGGACTATTCGGGTTCGTCCTTTTTGGGTTCGCCCTTCTTCGGATCTTCCTTTGGTGCGTCCTTCTTGGGTTCATCCTTCTTCGTTTCGTCGCCTTTATCCTTGTCGTCTTCCTTCTTCTCGTTCACCGGCTTGTCGCCGTCGTCCTTCTTCTTGTCGGCGTCGTCGCCATTCCCCGTTTCGCCGTCTTCATCGTCCCCGTCATGATCGTCAGACGCCGCTTTGGCGGCCTCCTCGGCTTCCTTGGCCGCTTCTTCGGCCTCGGCGTCGGCTTCCAGGGCCTCTTCCAACGCGCGCTGCGATTCGCGCAACGAACGCTTAATGGTGGCCTTTACGACGCCAAGGGGCAGCAGGCACATCTGCGTACTCGTGGAGTTGCCCGCACCTTCTTGTTGCGACGCCACGCCCACAAGCGCGCCCTCGGCAGTAAAGAGTGGATCGCCGGCAAAGCCCGCTGCCGCGCCACGAAGTAACCACATGTCCCGCGGCGTCTTAACCTTGCCCACCAATCGCACGGAATCGCAATATGGCGCATAGTCAAAGCCTTCATCCAGGCGACCCACGCCGTAAATCGTCGAACCAATCTGCGGCTTCTCCGCATCATCAAAGGACACAGGCGTGAGCGAAGTGTCTTCGGTCGACTTTAGCAACACGAAGGCAAGCCCCAATCGACTATCTTGCGCCCCGAGAATGGCCGGATGCTCCTTGTCACTGCCCGGAAAAATCACTCGAATCTTTGAAGGCTCGCCCGTGATGCGCACGTTGGGCGCGTTTCGCACACGAATCATATGTTTGGCGCTCATGGCGTTAATGGGGACCATCACAAGCCCCTCTTCGTGAACGACAGTGCCCGTGACCGCACGGTTCAGTTCCACTTCTTGCGGGCCACGTCGACTCGTAAAGCGCGCATTCATGACGTACTTAATGGCCACAACGGAACCGGACAGTCGCTCAATGAGCTTGTCATGCGGTGTGGCCGACGTGGATTCGGGCGCACTCTTGGTTGGCGTTGTGGGCTCGTCCTTGGCCAAAAGGAGTGCCCCAGATCCAACAAAGACCGCCAGCACCGCCAGCGGAAACGTCGCCCACAGAAAACGTTGGGCGGCTCGACCTTCAAAACTCATGGCAACTCCTTCGCAGGATGACGACGATTGGGCGTGTTCTCTACTCCCACGGGCCCACGATGCAGTGTACGAATAGCAACAGCCCGTGCGCACTTCCGAAACGTCAATCCGGCGTACGGTGCAGCACGGGGACCAAAGAAAGCAATCGTTTCATGCGCGCTTCCCGCAAAACCGCCCTCGTCGTCGCTGGCTCCGATCCCACCGGTGGTGCGGGCGCACAGGCCGACTTGCTCACGTTTGCCGCGCATGGTATCCAGGCACGAGCCGTACTCACGGCCGCAACCGTGCAAGACGAGCATGGTGTCAAACGCGTGGGGCCCCTTCCGGGTGACCACGTAAGCGAACAACTCGCTTCGTCGCTTTCGATTGGTGCGCCCGACGTCATCAAGGTTGGCATGCTTACGCGATTGGCCACGGTCGAGTCGCTGGTCTCGGCACTGGACGACCTCCCGAATGTGCCCGTGGTGCTGGATCCCGTGCTGCACGCGACGGCGGGTGGCGAGTTGCTCGAACCCCGCGGCATTCAGTGTGTACGCGAAACGCTCATTCCGCGCGCCACGGTCACCACGCCCAATGCAACGGAACTCGCCCGCCTCTTGGGTCGCCAATCGTTGGGCGATGACGACGTCGAACCGGCCGCACGATCGCTCGCCAAAGAGAGCGGCCGCGCCATTTTGGTGACGGGCGGTCATCACGGCGCACCCCATGAATCGACTGACGTGCTTGCTCGGCCCGATGGCAACGTGCAGTACATATCGCACCCCCGCCTGTCCACGGGTGTCATTCATGGCACGGGATGCGCACTATCTTCCTCGATCGCCGCGCGGCTTGCCCTCGGCGAGACGTTGGATGACGCAATCCGACTCGCCGCTGATCATGTGTGGCGATTGATCGAGAAAGCGCACGAACAAGAGCAGTGGATTTTGCCGCTTTTGCATCCGGCGCTAGAAGCCTAAGCGCCACTTTCGTATGGTGGGGACGAACGGAGTTGTGGCCGGAGGGCCGTCTTGAAAATCGCGATCATTGGCGCAGGCGTACTCGGTACATCCCTTGGGGTGCTACTGCGCCGGGACGGCCACACGATTTCTGCGATCTGCAGCCGCAATCGTCGCTCGGCCCAACATGCCGCCGTACAGATAGGCGATGGCGATGTTGTGGGTGATCCCGGCATGGCTGCACTGGGTGCCGACCTTGTTCTGTTGTGCGTTCCGGACCGAGTGATTGCCTCGGTCGCGATTCAAGTATCTGCGGGCGGTGCGCTCAAGCGCGATGCGGTCGTGGCACACTTGGCCGGCGGCGTAACGGCGGGCATCTTGAGCGGCGTGCAAGCGGCGGGCGGTCATCGCGGTTCGCTGCATCCGCTACAGAGCTTTGCGAATGTGGAGACCGCAGTGCGCGCACTACCGCAAACGCACTTTTTCGTGGAAGGCGATCCCGCGGCGGTCGCGCTCTTGGAGCGTGTGGGGCGTTCGATTAGCAATCGCGCCACAAGGATCAACAGCAAAGACAAAGCGCTGTATCACGCGGGTGCGGCCGTGGCCTCCAACTTCCTGGTTGCGATTGTAGACTATGCCGTTGAGCTATTTTCGTGGGCTGGCATTTCACGCGACGATGCGCTCAAGGCACTGCTCCCGTTGATTCAAGGAACCGTTGACAATCTCAAATCGGTGGGCCTACCGGACGCGTTGACCGGGCCCATTGCGCGGGGCGACATTGGCACCGTACGGCGGCATGTCCGTGCCCTGGAAGCCTTGCCGGGCAACGCTATTCGGCTGTATCGAAATCTCGCGCGCAAGACGGTTGAGGTAGCGCTGCAAAAGGGCACGCTCCACCGCGACGAGGCACAGAAACTCCTTATCCTCTTTGACAAGCCCACCTTTCCCATGGGCGATTCCCTTACGCCCGATTCAGAACCCCCGACGTCCACGTAGAGGCACACAGAGCCACGCATGCACCGCGAACAACAACAGTTTTGGGTCGAACTTCTCAATGTGCAACGCACGTGGTCTCGTGATGCCACGTCGATATCGTTCATTCCGCCTGCACAGCGCGAGTTCATTTCCAAGGCCCACTGGCCCGAACCCAAGGCCCGCGCTTACCTGCTAAACAACGTCGAGTTCATTCGAGAGTGCTACGAACAGCTAGAGGCGGGCGAGCCCATCGACTTTGAAACGCTCAATTATGGTCTGGCCGAGCTGCGTTTGCGGCTGCACCCGTGGGAAGACAAGACGGCGCTGCGAAACGCCGTCAACGCCAAGGCGGCCATGGGCGGACGGCTGGAAATCCTTCGCGTAGGCACCGATCTCTCGGCCTGCAATGCAGGCACGCGCTACATCCGCGCCACGATTCAACGCATGTTCTATTATTTTGCGCAGTACGTCGATGCGCGCTTATCCGATCCGCGCTACCCCCAGGCCTCGCCTGGCACGTTGCGCGTGCAACCCAAGCCCGATGGCAGCGGCACGTTGGAAATCGTCACCGCATAGCGCAGGGCGTCGCGCCACTTATGGCGCCATCAACTCTCTCAGGCGGGGTTTGCGGCGTGCAGGGGGCGAGTAGAGTTCATGATTCGCTCGTCTCGACCCAGGAGCTTTCATGGCCGACCACGATGAATACCGCAGCCCCCTCGTGGGTCGCTACGCCGGACCATCCATGCGCGCGCGCTTCTCCGCACGCACGCGCATTTCCACATGGCGCGACCTATGGATTTGGCTCGCCGAAGCGGAACAGGCGTTGGGTTTAGACATCTCCGACGCGCAAATCGCCGCCATGAAAGCGGGCCGAGACAACATCAACTTTGAAAAGGCCGCGGAATACGAGGCGCGGTTTCGTCACGATGTAATGGCGCATGTATACGCATTTGGCGACGCCGCCGAGGATGCGCGCGGCGTGATTCACTTGGGGGCCACGTCGTGTTACGTGACCGACAACGCCGACATTGTTCTGCAACGCAGCGCCCTGCGTGAACTGCGCGCTACATTGGCTTCAGCCATTCACGCCTTGAGCGCCTTCGCAAAGAAGCACGCAAGCACGCCGTGCTTGGCCTACACCCACTTTCAACCGGCCCAACCCACGACGATGGGCAAACGGGCGTGTTTGTGGATTCAGGACTTTGTATCTGACTTGCAGGCGTTCGAGGCCCTTGACGCGCAGTTCCCCTTCCTGGGTTCGAAGGGCACCACCGGCACACAGGCATCGTTCCTCACGCTCTTTGAAGGCGATCACGACAAGTGTTTGGCGCTCGATAAGAAGATTGCGGAACTGGCGGGCTTTGAGGCGCCCGTCGATGTGTCGGGACAGACCTATCCCCGTAAGTGGGACTTCACACTCGTCTCAGCACTTGCGGGCGTAGCGGTGAGCGCAGCACGCTTTTCCAACGACGTGCGGCTGCTCTCTGGACATCGGGAGCTGGCCGAACCCTTTGCCAGCGAGCAGATCGGCTCCAGCGCCATGGCCTACAAACAGAACCCCATGCGCTCGGAACGCATTGCTTCGCTCGCACGGCACGTCACGTCGCTGGCAAACGACGCCTCGGGCACCGCCGCGGCGCAGTGGCTGGAGCGCACGCTCGACGACTCGGCCGTACGCCGCATCTTCATTCCCGAAGCGTTCTTGGGGTGCGACGCGATCTTGCGCTTGGTCATCAACATCGCCGGTGGGCTCCATGTGAACGAGGCCGTCACCGCGGCACGACTTGCGCATGAGTTGCCGTTCATGGCAACCGAGGAAGTCCTCATGCGCGCCGTCAAAGCCGGGGGCGATCGGCAGGTGCTGCACGAAGCCATTCGTAAACACAGCTTGGCGGCCAAAGAACGCGTGCTAGCAGGCGCCCGCGAAAACGACTTGGTGGCGCGCATGAAACGTGACGACGCATTCGCCAACGTGAAGGATCAACTCGATGACCTGCTCGACCCGCGGCGGCATGTGGGCCGCGCGCCGGAGCAAACCGAGACGTATCTTCGTGATGTCGTCGAACCATTGCTTACGAACTACAAAGACGTGCTTGAAACTCAGGTCACGCTCCGAGTGTGATTTGTTCACCACTTGAGACACGAGTCATCGACGCGTGGCGCAAGTTGTCGGGGCCGCGCGCCCCCTGTTGAACGAAGTGAACGTCATTTTCGGGATGACGCAACGGATGGTGGCATGAGCGCCCAAAAATAGGGCTCAGGTTGCTTGACCCGACGCCCCGATAGGTGCTGCGTGAGATCGATGGCTCAGGCATGGGCCGCATTGGATGGGTGGCCTACGTCGGCTACCACAAATGAACAATCCCTGTGTTTCGCATGCGCACCCCACGCGTGCCGCGCGCGTTTTCCTTACGCTCGTACTCTCCCTAGCCCTTACGGCCTGCGGCGCAGGCGGCGGCGCCTCTGGCGACAGCGCCACATCCGGCAACGGCGTTCCTCCCGGAAACTCGCCCAACACGCCGTTTGCCATTGAAGGCCAGGCCATGCCCATGGGCTATGTAGGCACGCCCTACGAAGCTGCCCAGATCACAACCGTGGGCGCTGAGAACGCCGTCGACTTCGTCATTGACGACGGCTCCCTTCCCCCGGGCTTGGAGCTTGCGCTCGACGGTCGCATCCTCGGCGCGCCTTCGGCCACCGGCATCTATTCGTTTGTTGTCGAAGCCACCGATCACGAGAACACCGATTCCGCGACGTTTACGATCAGCGTAGAGACGTTCGGCGTGGCCATCGTTGACGGCCTTCAGTTTGACGAAGCATGGAGCGGCTGTCCCATTACGGTTCACGCGTTGGGTACGCCCTCGGCGACGTTCACTGCGACCACCAATGCAAGCGGTGGACAGTTTCAGATTCAAAACGACGGCGTTACCGCGAAATGGATCCCCGGTGACGTGTCGAGCTTTGGCGCAGAAGACGTATTGACGGTACGCAGCGCAGGCGGCGAGACCGAGCAGCTCACCCTTCATGTGATGCCCGACCCCATGACGCATCACGAGCCCGACTTTGGCAGTGCCGACGTTTGGCACGTTGACTTTGAGGGTCGCAACGGATCCCACGCCTACGCCACCGATCTCCATGCCGCGCTCGCTTCGGTGGGCCTGCGCAACCCGAGCAGCCTTTCACGTGCGGGCACCAAGGCCGATCAGTTGGCCGCCCTGTATGTCAAGTTGCGCTTTCTTGGGCATCTGAACACCATGTACCTGCGCGAAGACAATGGCAGCGCAGGCAACGACGGCCTGCCCATTTCGTTCGTGGTCAACGGCCCGGGTGCTGGCTACTTCAAGCCCGGTCCCGGAGGGTGGCTCCCCGGCCAGAGTGATCGCTACAGCGCCATCAGCGTGATCGACATTGCCACGCACGGCACGGTGGGTGCGGCCTTGGTCGATGAAGTTGGTAACAACCTGCACATGAACAACGCGCCGGGCTCGTCCATTGGCACCCTAGGTGTCTTTATCAACCGCATCATGCCCTACGTTCGTGGCACGTACCGTACCGAAGAACGCAGTACCGCCGACGCACCGGTTGATGCCGACGATGAATCCCGCTTGCTCGCATTGATTCACGGTGCACACCCCTCAACCCTTGGGGGTCGCGCCGAAGACATCGCCTATGTGGCCAACGCCATCGGCCGCAGCGTGGCTGCCGTTTGCGCCCACGAAATCGGCCACAGCCTGGGACTCACACACACCGAGACCACCACACCGGGCTCCATCATGAACTACGCCGCCACGATTCACCCGGCGGCGCAATACTTCTTTCTCCCCGAAGATCTCGTCAAGCTCGAAACGAGCCTACCGGGTGTCGGTCGCGTGAGCGGCGGGTCTTCGAAGATGAGTGCACCTTTGGGGTACGCTGCGCAGACGCTACCGGGTAATGGCGTCCGTGTGTGCGGAGGACGTTGCAAGGGCCACTAGCCGACGTGCTCTGTGACAACCTTCGCCACCGCTAAGCGAACCCTGGGAGGACACCTGGTGAGGTGTCCTCTCTTTTTTTCTTCCGACGTTGAGCCCGCAATGCTGGCACGCCACGCCACGAAATGCAGCACGTTACCCGGCTGAGGTTCGATGGGACCGGTAGTAGAGTGTCGCGACGCACGGGCCCGCCAGAGGGGAGGTCGTGCGACGCGAGGGAACGCATGACCACCTACACCACCATCAACGCCGACATGGATCCAGAGGAGACCGCCGAGTGGATGGAGTCCCTCGATGCGGTGATCGAACATGGCGGCACCGCGCGTGCTCGATACCTGCTTTCGCGCTTGCTCTCCCGCGCTCGCCATGGCGGCTTCCTACCCGACCAACTCCTGAGCACCGACTACGTCAATACGATTCGGCCCCATGAAGAGCCTGTGTATCCAGGCGACGAAGTGATGGAAGATCGCATTAGCGACATCATTCGTTGGAACGCGGCGGTCATGGTTAGCCGCGCGAATACGGCCCATCCCGGTCTTGGCGGCCACATCTCCACCTTCGCGTCATCGGCCGATCTCTATGCGGTAGGGCTCCACCACTTCTTTCGCGGCAAGGACGGCGAAGGCGCCGGGGATCAGATCTACATCCAAGGCCACGCCTCGCCCGGCATCTACGCCCACAGTTTTCTAGAGGGACGCATCCAGCGCGAACAAATGGAGCGCTTTCGCCGCGAAGTGAAACGCGGCAAGGGGCTTTCGAGTTATCCGCACCCGCGCCTCATGCCCGCGTACTGGGAGTTCCCCACGGTATCCATGGGCCTTGGCCCCATTGCCTCCATCTATCAGGCGCGTTTCAACCGCTACCTTCAGGCGCGCGGTATCGCCGACACCAGCGCCTCACGGGTGTGGTGTTTCGTGGGCGATGGGGAAAGTGACGAACCCGAATCCCTTGGCGCGCTCTCTGTGGCGGCGCGCGAGGGACTCGACAATTTGATTTGGGTCGTGAACTGCAACTTGCAACGCCTCGACGGCCCGGTGCGCGGCAACGGCAAGATCGTGTCGGAACTCGAAACGGTGTTTCGCGGTGCGGGGTGGAACGTCATCAAGGTGCTCTGGGGCCGTGAATGGGACGACCTCTTTGCCCGCGACACGCACGGTCTTTTGCGACGCGCGTTGACGGAAACGGTGGACGGCGCCATGCAGCGCTTTCGTGCCGAAGACGGGGGCTACATCCGTAAACACCTCTTTGGTCGCCGACCGGAACTCCTGGAAATGGTCAGCCACTTGACCGATGACGACATCTGGAAAATGCGTCGCGGAGGTCATGATGTGCGCAAGGTGTATGCGGCGTACCGCGCTGCGGCGGAACACAACGGCAGGCCCACGGTGGTGTTGGCGCAAACGGTCAAGGGCTTTGCGCTCGGCGAGGGCTTTGAGGCCAAGAACGTTACGCACCAAATGAAGAAGCTCTCACAAGAACAACTGCGCGAGTTTCGCGATCGATTGGAGATCCCCGTTTCCGACAGCGCGGTGGCACGAAACGACTACTACCACCCCGGCCTTGACAGCCCGGAAGTCAAGTATGTACAGGAACGCCGTCGAGCCCTAGGCGGTCCCATCCCCAAGCGCGTGAGTCAACCCACGACGCGCGTTGCAGCGCCAGACCGGTCGATCTACGAAGAGTTCTTCAAGGGCACCAAGAATCCGGGCGGCGTCTCGACCACCATGGCATTTGTTCGCCTGCTCACGCGGCTCCTCAAAGACAACGACATGGGTCAGCGCGTGGTGCCGATCATTCCCGACGAAGCACGCACATTCGGCATGGAACCGCTGTTTCGCCAAGTGGGCATCTACGCGGCGCAAGGGCAGCTCTACGAGCCCGTGGATCGCGATCAACTGCTCTACTACCGCGAATCCAAAGACGGCCAGGTTCTGGAAGAGGGTATTACCGAAGCGGGCTCGATGGCGAGCTTCTCCGCCGCAGGAACAAGCTACGCCAGTCACGGCGAGCCGATGATTCCCTTCTACATCTTCTATTCCATGTTCGGCTTTCAACGCATTGGCGACTTGGCCTGGATGGCGTGTGACATGCGCGCACGCGGCTTCTTGATGGGCGCCACGGCGGGCCGCACCACGCTAAACGGCGAAGGCCTACAACATGAAGACGGCCACAGCCACCTCCTGGCCATGACTTACCCAAGCATTCGTGCCTACGATCCTGCCTTTGCGTATGAAGTCGCGATCATTGTTCGGGATGGCATGGCGCGCATGCTCGAGCACGACGAAGATGTGATTTTCTATATCACGCTTCAGAATGAAAACTACCCTCAACCCGCCATGCCCGACGGCGTTGAAGACGGCGTCATCCGAGGTCTTTATCGTTATGACGACGGCTCACGCCCCGCGTCGTCCACCAAGAAGGCCGGCGTCCAACTCTTTGGCAGCGCGTGCATCTTGATGCAAGCCCTGCGCGCGCAGGAAATCTTGGCCGAGAAGTTTGATGTCATCGCCGACGTTTGGAGCGCCACGAGTTATCAACAACTTCGCCGCGGCGCGTTGGAGGCCGACCGCTGGAATCGTCGCAATCCTGAGAAGAAACAACGCACGTCATACGTGCAAGATGTACTTGCTAACATTGATACGCCTATCGTTGCGGCGAGCGATTACATGAAAGCCGTGCCCGACTTGATTGCGCCATGGGTACCTACGCGCTACGTAACGCTGGGCACCGATGGTTTCGGGATGAGTGACACACGCGAAGCGTTGCGCCGTCACTTTGCCGTGGATGCGGAAGCCATCGCCTATGCCGCATTGTATGCGCTCTATCTTGAGGGAAGCGTCAAGAAGGACGTGGTTACCAAGGCGCGCGAAACCCTTAACATTGACCCAGACGCGCTCTATCCGCTCGACATCTAGCAACGAATGAACAGTGAACAGGACCAATGTCACTCGCGCCGTGACAATGGCTGTTCGACCGCCGCCAATTACTGAAACACATGTCGAAACAGCGAAACGACGACAAAGCGTCCGAAACACTGCTGCCGGACAGTTCGCGGGTCCCACAGAACGACACGCTTGAATGCACTCCCCCCAAAAAGAAACCAACGAGGGCCGTCGAAGACGACCCCCGTTGGAAAAGGGGAGCTCTATGGGAGGGAGGAAGGAGGGAAGGGCAGGGAACGAGCTCAACCACTTTTTTCTGGCCGTTTGCCACCGGCCAGTCACCAGTATGGACGAAGATCCGGGGTTCTGTGTTTCGCAGGGTCCAAAAATATGTGAATTATTCCGCCGCACAAAAAGCCACACGGCCGCTTCTGATGAAGCGGCCGTGAAGGATTTGGGATTTGCAGGGCTTTTACGTTTAGCGAATCCGCCAACTCCCGCCAACGCCAATCGAAACATGGCCGCGGGGACGAAAGGCCCGACGACGAATGATGCGAGGAGCGGGCACCCACACCCGACGCTCTACGTAGTCGTAGTGGCCGGGACTATAGACCGCATGGCCATGGGAGTCGAAACCGACCAGTTCCGGCGCGTGGTAGACGCGTTCGCGGACGGTCTTCCAATAGCCGCGGCGGATGGGACGGACGATTCGACGGCCGCGGATGTGATGGGCGCGGATGGGAGCGTGTAGGCCCACATCAAAGCCCAGGTGAACGCCACCGAAATGCACAGCCTGCGGTCCCGCACGTAGTGGCGCGGCACTCGCGTCCTGCGTACCGGCGGCGGCAAAGAGGGTGATTGCAGCGACGGGGATAAGCAACGTGCGAATGTTCATGGGTACTCCGTTTCAGCCCCCCGGAAGGGGCACTGTTACGTGGTGCCCTAGATCACATCGCGTGCCAAAAGTCCACCGATCTGCCTGCTGACGTCATAACCCTTTTTTTAATAGCATCTTATGACGGCTATCCCAGGAGCCCGCCGCACGCGGCTTCCCTCTGCGTGTCCCCAGCGGAGACCCCCGCGGTGGACAGTTGAGGTCAGCGAGGGCTCTCGGCGACCTACCATGCCGCCCATGACCTCGCGGCGCGTGACACTAGTACGGACGATGGGATGGATCGCGGCAAGCGTATTGGTCTTGCTGCCCGTGCTGGTCCGGGCCGATCCCACGTCTGCTTCACTCCGCGTGGGTTTCGCCAAGTGCAAGATTGAGCTGCCCCCGATGTGTCAAATGACGGGATTTGGTGATACAGGCGCCATCAAAGCCGAGGGCACGGCGGACCCGCTCTATGCTCGCGCAACGGTGCTTGAGCAAAGCACGACGCGTGTGGCGGTCGTCAGCCTGGACGTATTCGCCGTGGACGCTGCGTTGCGGCAACAGGTGCTTGACCGCGCCAAACCGTTGAAGCTCACCGACGTCGTGCTCGCTGCAACGGGTACGAAACGCGGACCGGGCGGACTACTTAGGGCGCGACGGTGGGCCCGGTTTACCGGCACATTCCGAAGTGACGTGGCACGCGCAGTCCTCGATGCGATTCAGCGAGCGCTTTCGGATGCCGCCAAACACCTCGCGCCAGCCACTGTTGCGTTTCAACCGATTGGCAAGGGACCCGGCAACGTCGCTGTGTTTCAAACGCAAGGGGGTGAGGTACGAGGTGTTTGGCTGGGACTCGCGGGACGCCGCGATACAAGCAAGCAAACTGGCAACAGCTTTAGCGCGGGTGCCGCGGGCCGGATGTGCGACGCGATAGAGACGAAGTGGCCGCAACGATCCGTACAGGTGCTTCAAGGTCCTGTTGCCGATCTCAACGATGTCCGTCGCGAATCGCTCGTGAAATCCATGATGGACGGCATCGCAAGGGCGATATCCCGCGGAGCCAACGACTCGCCGAAGCTAGGCATCTCGACACGTTTCGCCGCACTGCATACGCCGTGGCGACGCGTGCTCGACAACCCGGACGCCCCCGTGCTTACCAGCCCCAAGCCTTGGCACCTCCCGGTGACCACCCTCTCGATTGGAACGCACACGCTGCGCACGGTTCCCGGAGAAATCGCGAAGGCCGAGATGGATGCGTCGCCCGTTTGGTCGGTTACGTACGCGAATGGCTACGGCGGCACGTTTATTGGCTCTCGTCGCTATCCGCACCTCGCGCCGAACGCATCACGCTGTATTACGGGACCTGAAACCGTCCACGAGCTGTTGCGTGCACCCGATGCGCCCACGCGCCGAGCATCGTTTAGAACCAAGTGGGTGAGCGACGTGCCCCATATCACGCGCATCGCCCCATCGACACCCAAGCGACGCGACGCGAAGGCCAGCGACGCCTACCGACTGGGCCACGCTCACGGCACGTTGTTACGGGACGACATTCACGCGTTTTTGGTGGGCAGTGAGACGGCACTTACGCACGCAGCCCATGCAACAACCGACGGGCCACTGAGGACGTGGATCGATCGTTATGGCGGCCAGGACCCGCGCGCTTACGTGCTTTTGGAGCTGATTCAGCGGGCACGGACGTTAATTCCTCATATCCCTCATGCGCAACTCGACGAAATGGAGGGCATCGCCGATGCGGCGGGCGTTCCCTTTGACTCAATCCTCCTCATCAACACGTTTCTGACGCTGGCAGAACAAACCGACGCCAATCGTCTGCTGGCGCTTCCTGCGCGCTGTACCAACGTTGTTGTTCACGAACGGGCAACGTCCATGGGGCAGTTGTTGCATGCCTCGACCCTCGATTGGGCGTTACGCGATCTTTTGGCGCCCTCAGCGCGCGTTCTACTGATGGAGCCGGCGGGCGGAAACACTTTCATGAGTGTGTCGTGGCCCGGCATGGTGGGCACGCTGCGCGCTATGAGTGCAGAGGGCATCGCCATTACGGAAGAGAGTACGGCCGCGCCGAAGGACACGCGCGTCGATGGAACTCCGCTCCCGCTGCTCATGCGCGACGTCGTGCAGCACGCATCCACGCTCAACGATGCGGTGAAACGTCTTCGGCGCGCGCGTGGCACATGCGGCTACAAAGTGACGGTGTCCGATGGCAACCAGTTGGATGCGCGCGTGGTTGCGCTGACCGCAAGGCACAGTCACGTGCGCAAGCCCCTAGCAGGCATTTTGCAAGGCGTGCTTCCAAACGCCCCGGTGTCGGCGTTCGTTGGCGCTCGGAACCGTGAGATCCCGCAGGTGACGGGATCAAGCCTCAAACGGTATGGCGCATTTACCAAAGCGTTGACGCAGCTGAAGCAGCCCTTGCGGCGCGCCGATGTGCAAACGCTGATCAGTGATCCGTCCCTTGGCATTCGTGGAGAAGGAACGCTCTTCGCGTGTGTATTCGAGCCGAGTGCCCGACGTGCAACGGTCGCGCTGGATCTTCGCGATGGCAAGCCACCCGCATGGCAATCCATCGACTTGCGCGCAATTGTGGAGCGCAACGTATCGCCCATGCGACGCGGCATGCCTTGCGTCCCAGAACAGCCAACCATGATCAAGCAACGCGATCGCGCGTTTACGTTGATCAAAAACGCTACCCGTTGGTCATTGGTGTTTTCGTCCCCGCGCCCGAGTGGGCACGCGTTCAACGATTCGGTCAAGGCCGAGCTTTGGTTGCCCAAGCAGGCCAAAGGCGTCGTGATTCATCTTCCAGCCTGGAAAGAACCCACATTGGCCGCACACCGCCTGCTTGCATCGCAGTTGGCACGCGCCGGCATTGCGACCGCAATCCTTCCGCTTCCGTATCAAGCATCGCGCGCCGCACCGGGCGAGTCATCTGGCGCATGGACCCTCTCGGCCAACTTGGCGCGCACACGGAGCGCACTGGTGCAAGGGCTGGCCGACGCGCTGGCGTTATCGCGATTGCTCGAAGACGAATTCCAGTTTGAACCCGCACGTCAAGGGGTGACGGGCGTAAGCCTGGGTGCCCATGTTGCGGCTGTGGCCTACGGCGCCTACCCCAACCGGTTCTCATGTGGCGGGTTCATTTTGGGCGGCGGCAATGTGCACGAAGCGTTCATGAAGAAGAACAGCGTGACCGGCAAGATTTACGCCGAGCTCACGCGGCGGGGTGTCACGTTGCGCGAAGCCGGAGACCTCATGCGAGGCATGGATCCGCTGCACCACGCCGACCCAAAACGCCGTGACGGAATCCTCCTCATCGCGGCCGATGCCGACGACGTGGTGGCTCCTGCCAATGTCGAGTTGCTTGCAAAGGCCTACGGTGGCGCAAAAATTACGTGGCTCTCGGGTGGACACTATGCCCCGGCCAATCCGCTGATGGCGGTGAAGGTGATTTCGGCTCTACGCGCCCATTTGTTGGGCCGATTGAAGGCCACCGCGGCCACCAACGCCGGGCCGAAATAGGCGGCCTTTTCAGCAAGCTGAGCGAGCCGTCGTCGTCCAAAGCAGCGCCAGGGTCGTGCTGCCTCCCGCGATGCCTCGCATGATAGTGCTCGGAGGCGCGGAGCCCGCATGGCCTCGCCCCTTCCCCAAGCGGTCCCATCAAGAACGGCGGGATCCGTAGCGTCCCGCCATCCGATTCCCCAATTGCGAGTTCGATCCATGCCGCGTTCGGACAAATCCGACACCCCGGCACTACGCGCGAAACGACGTTCCAGCTCGCCACCGCGTGCATTGCAAGACACATGGGTCGAAGGGCTTCGTAGGCAGGACCCGTCGGTATTGCGCACGGTGGTTGAAGCGTTTAACGATCGTTTGAGTGCCGTTGTTGCGGGTTTGCTGTCCGATCATCAAGCGGTGGAAGATGTGGTGCAGGAAACATTCGTGAAGGCCTACCAACGCATTCACAAGTTTCATGGACGATCGAGTCTCTACACCTGGCTCTATCGCATTGCGGTCAATGGGGCCAAGGACTATCTCAAAGCACGGCGGCGACGACCGGCGCGCTCCCTAGATGACTTTGCGGGACGCGGGGCGCTCCAAGCCGGGTCTGTTCCCGCCATTGAAGGCATGGCCAAGCGCGAACAACGCATCTTGTTGCGCGAGGGTATTGAAGCCTTGCCCGATCGCTTTCGTCGGGTGCTCGTCTTGCGTGAGATTGAAGGCATGAGTTATCAAGACATTGCCGAGGTCCTGGGGCTCACCCTCGGCACCGTTGAAAGTAAGATATTCCGTGCGCGCAAGCGGCTACGCGCCCACATGATGCGCGCGCGCCCGGGCGGTTCACGGGCGGCGTCGTTGCCCAAGCGTTCGAACGCTAAGGAGACAGACCATGGCTCGTGATGGCGGTCCCTCTCCGCTTACCGCCGAAGAGTCGCGGTACCTCGATGGCGCGCTTTCGCCCGAACGGTTGCGGCGTATGGAGCGCTTGCTCGCAGCCGATCCCGATCGCGCCGACCGTGTGCGTGCGTGGAACGAATGGATGACGCGTTGGCGCGAAGACTGCCGCGCCGCCGCGCCCACAGACGACGTCTATCACACGCGCGTGGATCAAATTGTAGGCGCCGCGCTGGACGCGGCCCCGTCGTCGGAATCGATTGCAACCATGAACACCGAACGCCTCGCGGAAGCGCAAGGGTCGTCGAGTGGTTGGTCGGTGCCGGCTCACGTGGCGCGTCGTTATGCGGCGGCGGCATTACTTTTGATGGCACTTGGTTTGGTGGGTTATGCCGTAACGCGCACCGACCCCGCCGTGGCCACGCCCCATGGCACTACGCCGGTGCGCAACGGTTCGAACAACGCCTCGCCCCCATCGTCGTCGGGCGAAGCACGCGGCGATTTGCATGGCATTCGGGACGCCATACGCAGCGACGTCTTGCGTCCGCCCACACGCGACGTGCCGCCCGCGCCCATCCCCACGCGCACACCTTCCCCTGCTCCCGAGAAGCGCTGATCACTGAACACGCATGAAGTTGCATTTCCTACAAAACATACGCGTATTGACACTCCTGATGGTGCTCGCCGGGGTGTTCTTGGGGCTGTTTGCCTCCACCCTGATCGCCCGCCCCACCTGCCCGCCGGAATCCTCGCGCCAACGCGCAATTGATCACGAAGTGCGCTACTACCAGCAGACCTACTCGCTCAACGACGTGGCCGCCGATGCCGTTCGCCAGGCGCTCCACACCTACGAGCGTGATCGACTCGAACTGTTGCACAAACTGCAGGCGGAACATCCCCACGACTTTGACGCCTTGCGTCTACGGACCGAGGCACGGATTCGCGCAGTGATTCAAAATGCTATTGACACGCCCGCGCCGGCCCTGCCGAGCAAGCGAACAGAAGCGAAACCGAAAAAGTAGCCCGCACGCAAGGCATCGGGGAAGTTGCGCGTCCAAGACGTGCTCGCTGACCACCAATCTGTGCCGTGATTCCATAGGGAAGCGAGGCTCCTGCCCTGAACCCCCCTATACTTTTTGACGCTTTGCCCGTGTGAGCGGGATCCCTTCCGGAGGACATGGTCCGTGGCACGCGCAGTTGGACTGGATATCGGCTCGCACGCCGTCAAGGTGGTGGAGCTATCGGGCGGCGCGAAGACGTTTCGCATTCAGCGCGTCGCCATCCGTCCCATCCCCACCGCCGATGAACTAGCGGTCGCACCTCAAGAAGAAGGCGAAGAAGAGGAACTGGGCACCCCACGCGAGCGCGCCATTGTTGAGATTATTCGCGAAGTATTCAAAACGTTGGCGCTTCCGAAGGAAGACGCATGCGCCAGCTTCCCCTCGCGTGAAACGGTATTTCGTGAGCTGACAGTGCCGTTTACCGAAACCGACCAGATTCGAAAGGTCGTTAAGTACGAGGCGGAAAATCATCTTCACAGTCATTCGGTAGACGACGTGATTGTGAACTGGGTCAAGACGGGCGAAACCAAGGGCGGCAGTCGACTGACCATTTTCGCCTCGCCCAAAATGGACCTGGCACAACACATTGCACTCATGCGTCGCGCCGGTGTGGATCCCGCCGCTGTCGATCTCGATGTCACCGCGGTCTATACGTGTCTCGATGCGGCCGGGTTATTCGAACGCTACCCCAACTCCGTCGTGTTGGACGTGGGGGCCGCCACGTCGAACTTATTGATGGTGGTTGGCGGGCAACCACGCGTGATGCGCTCGTTTCGCCTGGGCGTGGGTGACTTGGAACGTTCGGTCGGTCGCGACCTCGACGTGCCGGCACCCGATGCTCGCCAAGCGGTGTCGGCCCATCACGGCCCGCGCAAGGACGACCTGTTCGCACCTGCCACGCCCCACGCCGGGGATGTTCCTGAGACGGAAATGACGGCGCGCGAACTTACGACCGCCGTCGTGCGCGATGGGCGCGGCACGTTTGTTGCGAAACTTCACCGCGAAGTCCTGCGCACGTTGAGTGCTGTGCGCACCGAACAACCACCCGAGCAGGTATTGCTTGTTGGTGGCGGGAGTTTGATCCCGTCGGTCGCCGACGACCTCGCCACGCGCTTTGGCTTGCCGGTCGAACCTGTTGACCTGTTGCAGTTCATCGACTGCAAAGATCCCGGTGGCGATCCGCGTTACGTAGGTGCTGCCATTGCGCCTGCCGTGGGGTCGGCGCTGCGTCTACTGGGCCGCGATCCGCTAAACATCGAGTTGCTGCGTGAAGAGTTTGCGCCGCGCAACACATTCGATGTGATCAAGACCGCGCTTGCCACGTTGCTCACGCTGGGATTCGTATTGCTGGGCGTGCAAACGCTCAAGACCAAACAGGAACTCGCCGCCGCACGCGTGGAGTTTGGCGATCGCGCGCAGGTGGTGCGCCATGTGACCCGACAAGCGGAAGTGGCCTATCTCCGCGGGGTCGAAGACGAAGAACGCGTCGTGGCAGAAAAGAAGACCGATCGCTGGCTCAAGGGCCTTGGCAACTCGCCCCAGCGCATTTTACGCATGCGCTCACGGTTGCGGCAACGCCACGCCAAACTGGCCGGTGACCTGGGACTGGCGAAGAACATTCCGCGACTCCCGAGTGCCAACAAAGTCATGCTGGAGGTCTACAAAGCACTCTCTAGCCGCCCGCGGGACGAGTTGAGCCCCTACTTTCAGATTCTCAAAATGAACATTACCGAGCAGCGACTCACGTTCGAAGTGGTCGTCGATAACAGCGACATTTTTGACACGGTCGCGAACTTGCTTCGCGAGAGCGCCTACTTAAAAAGTCGCGCCAAGTTCCCCAACGATTTCGTTGGCGTCGGGGCGGTCAATCCCCACGAAGGGAACTACAAACAGTCCTTCGAAATCGTCTTTAAGAAGGAGGACTAGTCATGGCGAAGAAAGCGGCCTCGTCCTCTGCCACGAGCGGTGATCCGCTCAAATACTTCTGCTTGGTATTCGCCATTCTGTTGGGCGTGATTGGCTTTGTACTCTACAAGCTCAACAAGCAACTCGGCGAATTTCAAAAGAACACGGCCTACGCCGACAAGCTCTTGACCGGCAAAGGTCTGCCGCGCCCCCGTGAAGGCGATCCTCCGGGAAAGATTCATGATTTGGCGCTTGAGGTTGAACGCATGGTGCTGGGCCACTCGCAGGCCGTAGGGGGTAGCGGCGGAGGCCGTCAGGGGTTCATCGCAACGAAAACCATCAACGCCGCGGCGCGTCAAGCGGGAATCACCGGAACCATCCTGCCCAGGAAAGAAGATTCGGACCGCAACGAGCTAAAGGGCTACATGTTGCGCTACAGGGGATTTACGATCCCAGGCACCAACATGCGCAACTTTGTGCGCTTTGTACAAAATGTGGAATCCAAGGGCCTCTACACGGTCTATCGGTTGAACTGGCAGCTTGAAACCAAGAAGCGAAACAGCGAACGGCCCTTTGATCGCATTACACGCGCCACGGGAATTCGCGTCGGGTTTCGTCAGCCGTACACGCCCAAACGCAAGCGCAATCGCTAACGCGGATGGACGTTACACGTGGCTCGGCGTTGCAAGCGCGTGCTGATCTTGCAGCGCATGAACTTCCAGTGCATCGCGTTGGTAGGCTTCCACCGCCTTCACAAGTGCGCGCGCACCCGAAATCGTCGTAATGCACGGAATATTGAGCACCGCTGCAGCGCCGCGAATCTTGCCCTCGTCGGTACGCGCGCCGCGACCGCTGGGCGTATTGATGATTAGGTCCACTTGGCGGTTCTTGACAACGTCCAAGACGTTGGGCCGCGCGCCATCGGCGATCTTGAAGATCTTCTCGCACTGAACGCCTGAGCGCGCCAAGATGCGATGGGTGCCCGCCGTGGCCACCAACACGTAGCCGAGCGTGGCCAAGCGGCGCGCGAGATCAATCACGCCACGTTTGTCGGCGTCTTTGACCGACACAAAGATCTTGCCCGTCTTGGGCAGCCGTAAGAACGCACCCAACTTGGCTTTGGCAAAGGCAGCGCCCAAATCGGGATCCACACCCATCACCTCGCCCGTGCTGCGCATTTCCGGCCCAAGAATAATGTCGGTGCCTGGAAAGCGGTTGAAGGGAAACACGGGCTCCTTAACCGAATAGTACGGCGGCACGACTTCTTCGGGGACGCCGAGTTCCGTGAGCGATTCGCCGGCCATGACGCGTGCGGCGAACCGTGCCAGCGGGACACCCGTGGCCTTCGACACGAATGGCGTGGTGCGGCTGGCGCGCGGATTGACCTCGATTAAATACACGCGCTCGCCTTTGACCGCGTACTGCACATTCATCAAACCAACAACGCCAAGCGCCGCGGCCAACGTAGCGGTGCTCTGGCGAATCTCCTCCAACACCGGCTCGGTCAAGCTAAACGACGGCAATGTGCACGTGCTATCCCCCGAATGCACACCGCACTCTTCAATGTGTTCCATGATGCCGCCGATAATGCAGCGCGTGCCGTCGGCCACAGCGTCAACATCGACTTCCACCGCGTCTTCAAGGAAGCGGTCCACAAGAATCGGCTTCTCGGGAGACGCTTCTACCGCTTCGTCGATATAACGCCGAAGCGCATCGTCGTCGTACACGATCTCCATGGCGCGGCCGCCCAGCACATAACTGGGACGTACCAACACCGGATATCCAATGTCGTGGGCAATCGCCACCGCCTCGTCGTAGGACGTGGCTGTGCCGTTCTCCGTTTGCAGCAAGTTATTCTCTTCAACAAGTGCTTTGAATCGTGCCCGGTCGTCGGCTAGATCAATGGCTTCGGGCGATGTGCCAATAATGGGAGCACCCGCAGCTTCCAAGGTGCGCGCCAAGTTGAGCGGCGTTTGCCCGCCGTAGTGCACGATCACGCCTTTGGGCGCCGTGGCTTCAACGATATCGAGCACATGCTCGGCGGTGAGCGGTTCAAAGAACAAGAGATCGCTTGTGTCGTAGTCGGTGGAGACCGTCTCGGGATTGGAGTTGACCATGATGGTCTCGTAGCCCCGCTTCGCCCAGGGCATAGGCAGGCCTGCACGCAACAGTAGTCAAATTCAATGCCCTGGCCAATGCGATTGGGGCCGCCACCAAGAATCATAATGCGTTCGCGTGTGGCGCCGCGCAACTCATCTTCTTCGTCGTAGGCCGAGTAGTAATAGGGCGTGGCTGCTTCAAACTCGCCCGCGCACGTATCCACAAGTTTGAATACTGGGCGAATACCGCGACGAATGCGCTCGGCACGCACTGCCATCTCATCCACACCCACCATCTGGCCAATCTGATGGTCGGAAAAGCCCTCTTGTTTGGCCCGTCGCAACGTGGCGTCGTCGATGGCGTGGAGGCTTCCGAGCGCGCGCAGTTCGCGCTCGCGTTCCACCAGCAACATGAACTGTCGGAGGAACCACGGATCCATGCGCGTGTGCGATTGGAGGCTCTCCATCGTCCACCCATCGCGAATCGCTTGGCGCAGATGAAACATGCGCTGGGGGCCAGGTGTTTGCAAACGACGGCGAATCTCTTCTTTGTCGAGCGGAACGCGGGCGACTTCTTTGGCGTCACAACCAAAGCCAAAGCGACTGGTCTCCAAGCTGCGTAGCGCCTTCTGAAAACTCTCGCGGAAGGTGCGGCCCATCGCCATGGCTTCGCCCACGCTCTTCATCTGCGTGGGTGAGCTTGGGGGAGGCCTCGGGAAACTTCTCGAAGTTGAAGCGCGGAATCTTGGTGACCACGTAGTCGATGGTGGGCTCGAAACACGCCTTGGTCTTCTTCGTAATGTCGTTGGCCAACTCGTCGAGGGAGTAACCCACGGCCAACTTGGCCGCAATCTTGGCAATCGGAAACCCGGTCGCCTTGCTGGCCAAGGCCGAAGAACGCGACACGCGCGGATTCATTTCAATCACCACCAGCCGGCCGCTGTCGGGATCGGTCGCAAACTGAATGTTGCTGCCGCCGGTTTCAACGCCAATCTCGCGAATCACACGCAGCGCGGCGTCGCGCATTCGTTGATACTCGCGGTCGGTGAGTGTTTGCGCGGGCGCCACGGTAATCGAATCCCCCGTGTGCACGCCCATGGGATCAATGTTCTCAATGCTGCAAATGATGACGACGTTGTCGGCCACGTCGCGCATGACCCTCGAGTTCAAACTCTTTCCACCCAACCACGCTCTCTTCAATGAGCACCTCGGAGGTGGGTGAGAGATCCAATCCCCGGCGGCAGATCTCATGGAACTCGTCGACGTTCCAAGCAATCCCGCCGCCGGTACCGCCCATGGTGAACGACGGTCGAATCACACACGGCAACCCGATTTCATCGCGCGCAACCAACGCGTCTTCAAATGTCTGCACGGTGCGACTGCGCGGCACATCGAGACCGATCTTCATCATGGCCGCGCGGAATTCTTCGCGGTTCTCAGCTTTGCGAATGACATCAGGGCGCGCGCCCAAAATGGTGACGCCGTGTTCTTCAAGCGTGCCGCGACGATGAAGTTCCATTGCCA
This sequence comes from Planctomycetota bacterium, assembly GCA_965222115.1. GTDB lineage: Bacteria > Planctomycetota > PLA2 > PLA2 > JAEUHO01 > CBDCTJ01. The sequence goes on from CBDCTJ010000007.1 coordinate 568,714, forward strand.
CGTTGAGCCCGGTTTGACCGCCCATTGTGGGCAACAACGCATCGGGCTTTTCTTTCGCAATCACGCGTTCCACAACGTCCGCCGTAACCGGTTCGATATAGGTGCGGTCGGCCATCTCCGGATCGGTCATAATGGTGGCGGGATTTGAGTTAACGAGCACAACCTCAAAGCCCTCTTCGCGCAGTGCTTTGCACGCCTGCGTACCCGAGTAATCAAACTCGGCCGCCTGGCCAATGACGATGGGGCCCGACCCCAGAATCAGGATGCGGTGAATGTCATTACGACGTGGCATGGGGTCTCCGAATGGCCCGTGGAAGATACTCGCCCGCCTCCACGCTCGCCTCCCTCGGGAGGAGTCCTCCATACGCGTAGCCGAATGAGAATGGGGCGCGGTTGCGGCACCGGAGGTGGGCATTTTGGGCAGGGCACGCGCGACGGTCGCTACTATGCGTTTTCTCGCCTCGCCGCGGCGGCCGAGGCCAAAGGAGCGTCCCATGGCCGAGTCCAAACCCGCCAGCACCCCCACGCCATCGAGCGGCGAGTCCACCTATACGCACGACCGCGTCGTGGTGCGGGCCTACCCCAAGATCATCTTCTTCTGGATGACGTGGCTGGCCTCCCTAGTGTGCGGCATCATCGCCAACAGCAGCGAGGACTGGGGCGGTGAGCACTTGGGCACCGTGTGGCTCTGCATCTTCGCCTTCAACTTGATCGTGATCGCCTTTGACTTTACTGAGGTTGTGTCGCTGATGGTTTTGGCCATCCTGGGTCTGCTGGTGTTTGCGGGCCTCTACTTCGGCTGGCTGCCCTTCATTGGCGACTTCTTTAGTACCCTCCACGCCAAGATGAATCCGGCATATTACTTCGCTGTGTTTGGCACGTTCACGGTCATCTACCTGTTCATGTTCATCAAGACGCGCTTTGACTATTGGGAGTTTCGCCATAACGAGGTGATTCATCGCTGCGGTGTATTCGCAGACATCAAGCGCTACAGCACCGAGGACTTGCGCTGGTTCAAAGAGATCCCCGACGTCTTGGAACGCTTCATCTGCGGTAGCGGGCGCATGATTATCACCACGCCGCGTGAGCAACACCCCATCGTCATTCAACACGTGCTGCGCATCAACAGCATCGACGAGCGCGTGGCCGACATCCTCGGCAAGAAGCTCGTAACGATCGGCTAGTCCGGGCTTGTTCCCGAGCTCGTCGGTAGAATATCGCGCGGGGACTACTCGGCTTCGAGTTCCCCGTGCTGAATGCCGCGCCAACTGGTGTCTTTGACCCACACCTTGACGACGTCACCGGGCTTGACGTTTTGCAGGAAGAGCAGGAGATCTTCGGAATTCTTGATCGACCACGGACCCAGGCCCACGACGATGTGATTCTTACGAAGGCCCATCTCATCGCTGGGCCCTCCGGAACGCACCTCCGTAACCAGCACGCCGTCAAAGGCATCGGTATCGGCAGCCACAAAACCCAAGTGCTGGCTGCTGAGGGTGTTGGTGGGCAACGACTTGAGCGGCACCCGCACTTGATAGCGCTCTTGGCTCCCTGCGCGCGCCATGTCAAAGGTGGCGGGCTGACCGCTGCCCACGCGCACGAGTTCCATGCGCACATCGAAGAGCGTTTGGGTGGGCCGTCCGTTCACCGCCACGACGCGATCCCTTGTCCGTAGCGCCGTTTTACGCGCCGGACCGGTTGGATAAATGTGTTTGATGATGCCCGCTGCACCCCGGCCGGCTTGTAGTTCCAAGCCGAACCACTCGCTAGAAATCAACCGACGCTTAAAGGCACGCGCAATGAGATCCCGCACGCGCGCCGCGGGAATCGCAAAGCCTATCCCCTCAGCGTTGGTACGCACGCGGTTGTAAATGGCCGTGTTCACCGCCACCCAACGACCCGTCACATCGAGGAGCGGTCCGCCTGAGTTTCCGGGATTGATGGCGGCGTCGAGTTGCAGAAAATCGCGAAACTCATCGGAGTGCATCTTCAGCTTGCGATGCGTGCCACTGACGATGCCCTGTGTGACGGTGAGGCCCAAACGAAATGGATGGCCCATCGCAATCACGGTTTCGCCCAGCATCAAGTCGTCATTGCGCGCTAGACGCAAGTAGGGATAGGTCGGTCGCGGCCCGCGATCGGGCGGGAGCAATCGCAAAATGGCGAGGTCGTTTTGTAGGTCAACGGCCAGGGGTACCCCCACCCGTTCGACCGAGGGCGTTCCCCTTTGCTTGTCGGCGGGGATCGCCACAAAGATACGGCTCGCTTGGGCAATGACGTGCGCGTTGGTAATCACAAAACCGTCCGGGTGAAAGATCACGCCCGAACCCAAACCGCCCGCACGCTCCAAGGGCTCGCGGTCCAAGAAGCCATACCACCCGCGATGAACCTTTCGATTGGTTCGAATCGACACGACCGCGCTGCGAGTGCGTTCCACGGCTTTTACAATGCTCGAACGGCGCAGGGCCAACGCGTCCTTCGCGCATGCTGTCGGTGCGAAGGCGACCGATGCCGCGGATACGAGCAGAAAACAAACAAAGCGAAGCGAAACGTGTGTCATGGCATCCACCTTACGGAGCCGCGCGGCCTGTGTTGGTCTGATTTGCGCATGATCAAAGACGAATCCACGTTGCGAGATTCGGCGCCGACCGCGCCCTGCGTAGGATCTACGACGCCATGAGCCCCCACGCCCATCACGAACCGACTTCGCCTCGCAGCGCGGCCTACCCCACAGACTTGTTCGATGCCATTGCAGCCGTACGAAAGACCGGTGAGCCCGCGGTGCTCGCCACCGTGGTGGCCACCCGTGGAAGCACGCCCGGCAAAGAGACCATGCGACTGCTTGTCTTTGAAGACGGCTCCACGCTCGGCACGGTCGGCGGCGGTTGCGTGGAAGCCGATGTCGTGGCCGCCGCGCTGGACGCGCTCGACGGGTGCACCCCCTCGCGACACACGTTTCGCCTCACCGAGAATGCAACCGGCGCGTCCGGTCTCATGTGCGGTGGCGAGTTGGACGTGTTGGTGGAGCCCATTGGTGTGGCGGTGCTCTTTGTCTTTGGCGCCGGCCACATCAGCAAGGACCTCGTTGCCATTGCCGCGCGCGCGGGATTTCGCGTAACGGTGCTCGATGACCGCGCCCTGTTTGCCAACACCGAACGCTTCCCGAGCGCCCATCGCGTGATTGCCGGCGACTCCTTTGACGCGTGCTTTCAAGAAGCTCGTGTGCATGCCAATGCGTACTGCGTAGTCGTCACGCGCGGGCATGCGTTTGATTTGGAATGTACACGCTACGCACTTTCCTGCGGCGCGCCGTATGTGGGCGTCATTGGCAGCAAGACGAAGATTACGAAAATCGTACGCACGCTCAATGAGGAAGGCGTGCTCACAAGCGACAATCGGGCAACGCTACACGCGCCCATTGGTCTGGATCTGGGCGGACCCACGCACGGCGAAATCGCCGTGGCCATTGTCGCTGAGTTGATTGCGCATCGCCGCGGCACCACGGCATCCCATGCGCTCAAACGACTGGACGTGGGAAGGCTCTTACGCAACGCCACGCCCGCCGCCGCGCCACCCAATGCGCCATCGTCCAAAGGCAGCGTATGACCAGTCCACTGGCGGCCCTACGAGGCATGGTGGATGATATGCGCGGCGTGCATCGTGCCGTGTGGGCAGTACTCATCACGGTACCCATTGTACTCACGCTGCTTGAATACTACGGCATGCCCTGGCACTACCGGCGTCATGTGGAAGTGCGCTCGCGCGTAGAACGTGGGCTTACAGTAAACGCGCCACGCAATCCGCCACTTGTAGAGACGCTCGGCGGTATCGACCTGCCCAAACCACCGTGGATGAAACCGCATCATTGGAAACGCGTTCAGCCGTTTGCCTGGTGGAGCCTCTTGACGATCGCATTATTGATCATCGTGCCGCTGTTCGTGGGGCGCTTTGTCGGCGGCCTACGCCCACGGGACCTCGGACTGAAACTCAAAGGGACCGGATCGGAAGCGTGGACGTACCTTGCGATCTTTTTGGTGTTCTTGCCCGTCGTGGTGTGGATCTCACACAACCCCAGTTTTCAACGTACGTACCCATTCTTTCGACCTCGTGCGGGCGAAGCACTCACCGACGCGTTCCTTACATTTGAGGTGTTTTACTTCCTTCAATTCCTGGCGATTGAGTTCTTCTTTCGCGGCTTCATGGTGCTGGGCCTCAAGCCGCATATCGGTCGCGCGTCGATCGCGGTCATGCTGGCGCCGTACTGCATGATTCACTACTACAAACCATTGCCCGAAGCCTTAGGGGCCATTGGCGCCGGGCTCGTTCTCGGCAGCCTGAGTTATCGCTCGGGTACGGTGCTCTATGGTTGGTGGCTGCACTTTGGCGTTGCGTTATCGATGGACTTGCTGGCATCGCACCATATGGGGCTCCTGTAAGCACCTCGTTGTGCAGCCAATTGCCCGATTCGTTGCCTCGCGGGGCCAATTTGACCGTGCCAGAAGCGCTCGGTACCCTCGCCTCTGGCCTGTGCGCCAGCCCCCCGAGAGAATCCATGAGTTCACATCCCCATTCAATTTTATGCAACGCGTTTGTACGCCGTTTGGTCGCCGGTACGGCACGCCTCGCCCCGGTGTTGGCGCTGGTGTGCGGGCTGGCGTGGAGCGCGCCAAGCGCACACGCCGACATTGTCATTTTGAGAGATGGAAAGGTGCTTCCCAACCGGCTGCAAGACAGGGTCAACTCCAACGAAACACCATCGGACCAGTTGCTGGAATCCAGCGGCAAGGGCAATCTCGAACTTCGCTACGACACGGTGAAGGTGGGCAAAGAGAGCGTGAGCGCATCGCTTGTCGTGGAACCCTACTCCACCATTGCGTACAAGAACCCGTTCTACGTCAACGCGGAGATCGCGGCAGGCCGCCGAGATTGGGTTGGCGCGGCGGAAGGATTCGGTCGTGCGGCCGACGAACTCACCGGCGCCGCCAAGCAGATCGCGCTCCATAAGCGCGTACTGTGCTACAAATTCGATGGCAACGTGGATCAGTGTTTCGACGCGATCCAGGCGCTCTTCACCGCGACGCCCAATACCTATTACTTTGCAGAGATGGAAACACTGCGCGCGCGGTTGTTTATGATCAAGGGTAAGAAAAAAGACGCCAAAGCCGCGCTAGAGCGCATCGTAAACGCCAAGGGCATGAACGCGCGCGACTACTTCGACGCCAAGATCACGTTGATCGACTTCTTTATGATGGCGGGCGCGGGCAACAACAAGGCCGCCTACGCGAAGGCGGAGCAAGCGTATCGCGATGTCCTGAGCGAAATTCGAACGCGCCGTGGTGCCGACACGGAGGCCGCAACGCAACGGCTTCGTGCCAACGTGGGCGTTGCCAAGTGTCTTGTGCGCCAGGGCAAGCCCAGTGAGGCGCAGGACATATTCAAGAGCGTGATCGCCGACAAGAACTCAACTGGTCAAATCGAACTTTTGGCCTCGGCCTACTTGGGCCTTGGCGACACGCAGTACGCCACCGTACAGGCCAAGCTCAAAGGCGGGAACGTCGGAAACGACAAGGTTCCCGGTGTCGTCAAAGAACTGCACGAAGCCGCGAAAAACTACCTGCGCGTGGCGCGGTTCTATGGAAGCGACGCGGGCGATGAACTCACGCCATCCATGCTTAACTGTGCGCGCGTTTGGGCCACCATCTTTACGCTCGAAGGCGAACAGGATTTGGACCTAGGCATCGAAGCCCAGCGCATGTTCTTGGAAGCGCACCGTCGCATGCCACGCGGGGAAGAACGCCGCGTGCTCACCACCGAAATTAAAGAGTTCATGGCGAAAGTCGATGTGCTTGAAGAGCGGGCAAAGACCGCCAGTGCAACCGGGAAGGACAAACCCAAGTAATGCACGCTCTCAAGATCGCGCCTTGCCTGGGCCACTGAACCACCTTACGCGCCATGCATAAGTCGACGCGGGCGGGATCGCCGCCCTGGATCTGTCGCTGGGGCTACGATCGTGTGTACCAGACCATTCGAACGGCATTGCAACTCGTAAGTGCGCCGTTCCTGCGCATTCGCCTCGAAGGCCACCGGCCCAACATTCAAACTGGTGGCGTCCTGTTATGCGCCAACCACGAATCGTACTTTGACCCCGCCTTCATTCAGTTCGCGCTGCAGCGACGGCTGGTCTTTGTCATGACCAACGACTTCTATCGCGTACCCGGCATCTCATGGTTCTTTCGTTTGGTGCGCGCCATACCCGTGGCACGCGGTCGTATGGCCCGCCGCGGTCTCCGACGTGCTACCGCATTGGTTCGAGCAGGACACGCCGTAGCCATCTTTCCGGAAGGCCGCTTGTCGGTGGACGGCAATCTCAATCGGGCGCAACGCGGCATTGCGCGCATCGCGCGGCGTACCGGTGTACCCGTGATCCCGATCGCACTTGTTGGCGCGCGTCGATCGTGGCCGCGCGGCACCAAGTTGCCACGACCGAGTTTGGTACGCGTTCGTTTCGGCAAACCCATGCGCTGGCCATTGCAAACGGATACGAGGCGGAATCGAGTACGCGATCAAGCCTTTGCCGATGACGTGATGGCGGCGATCGCACACCTTCGTAGGTCGCCGATGGTCGCGCTTACACCGCCATAACACACACGGTGCCACAAGCGAAACTGCTCTAGAGAGAGGAACGCGCCCGTCGATAGGACGCTGACGCATAGGGCGCGTCGCGGTGGACTCCTCTCATGGCCAATCACTCGGACCCGACAGGCGATACGCCTCAGGAACCGGCTGGAGCTGAGCCGCGCTTCGTACCACCGCTGCGTGCAGACCCCGCCGACACGCCAGAAGTGTCCGCGCCCATCGAACCCGCGGTGGCGCCACCTGAAACGGGCGATGTCATCGCGGCGCATTACAGGCTGGACGCTGAGATTGGTCGTGGCGCACACGGTCGCGTCTTCGTCGCCAATGACACCGCGCGGGGCAATGAACGTGTCGCGGTCAAGATTTGCAAGGCCTCCATGGAACCGCCGGATGAAGCGACTCGCCTTGCAGCGCGCACGTTGCGTTGGTTTCGACATCCGAATTGGGCCGACATCTCGGATCAAGGCCTAACGAGTTCGCGCTACGAGTTTCAAGTCGCGCGCTTGGTGGATGGGCGCGGCCTCGACACGTTTCGTGGACCGCAACCCATTGAATTCGTGATGCGCTTCCTCGAAGACGCTGCCGAAGTACTCGACGCCATTCATCGTCTCGGCATCATTCACTACGATGTCACGCCCGCAAACTTCGTTGTGGAACAAGGTCCGCGCGGACTGACCTTTGTTCTGACCGATGGTGGACTGGCGTGTATGGGCGCCGTACGCGATGGCGGTCGCGGTAGCCCACTCTTTATGGCACCCGAGCTAACGGTGGAGGGCGAACACGATCACCGGGTAGACCTCTATTCACTCGGTCTCGTCGCGTTCCGCCTTGCAACGGGCGGAAACCCCATCGATGGTGGCGCCGGCGAAGTCTTGGGCGAACGCCGTCGTCGTTCGGCGCCCTCAGCGCGACAGCGACGTCGTGACATCCCCACCGCATTGGATGCGCTTATCGCGTCGCTCTTGGATCGTGAACCTAATCAGCGACCGGCCGATGCGCGCGCGTTAGCACGCCGCGTAGCCGACATTCGGGGCCGTAGCGGAAGGACGTTTGAGGCTGTGATTGCCCACCAAACGCGAGAAGGTCCGCTTGTTGGACGCGACGACATTGTCGCGACACTCGAACGTTCGCTGGGTCAACTCGCCTCGGCACCCACAAAACGACGTGGTGTACGTCTGCAGCATGATGCTGTCATGCTCATGCACGGCATCTCGGGCGTTGGCTGCACACGCGTAGCACGTGAGTGCATCGATCGCGCGCGGCAACGTGAACTCCCGGTCGTCTTGCTCTCGGGCCGGCACTCGGCCCATGGGCACGACGACCCGCTACGGCATGTCATGCGTCAATTGGACGCGATCCAGGCGGGGGCAGGCGGAACACCGCGGCCACGTCGGGAACGCAAACGCAATCACGACGCCATGGTGGAACAATTGCTTCGCCAGTGGGAACGCGTCGCACGCGACTGCCCGTTCATTATGGTGGTGACGGATTATGGCGAGCTCGCACCCTCCCTTCAGCGCGCGGTGCATGTAATCGCTCGATTCTTGTTTGCGCGTAGTGAACAGTCGCGCATGCGGCCTGCGATCGCATCCATGCTGTTTGTAGACCTTGGCGACGCCAGTCCCGACCCGCTTCTCAATCCCGATGCCGAAGATCGAGAGGCACCGGTAACCCGCCTCTCGCCGTTGTCGGCGCGGGACGTTGAACGATTGGTCGCAACACGCTTCCCCGGCTTTTCCTTGGAGGCGCGAGAGCGGTTACTGCTCCACGAACGCAGCGAGGGTCTCCCGCGCGACGTCGTGGCCCTTGTGGGTGAAGCAGGACGGCGCGGTGACTTTCTTCCGGCGGAAGGCTCATGGACGTGGCGAGTTCATGAGTTGGAGCGCTACCCCACCGTTCGACCGCTTGATCCGGTCTACCTGCAAGCGTGGGATGCACTTCCACGAGACGCGCGGACTGTGCTGCGCTCGCTCGCGTTGGCACGGGAGCCCGTGCGTTGCGACGTGCTTGAGGCGGCGTTCGCTCATGAACCGGTTACGGTTGCCCGCCATTCACCGCTTGCCAACGTCATCGAACGCGATGGCCATGCATCACTCGCACTCGCTTCACGGGGCGTGCACAACCTCGCAGACACTCATACGAGTGACGGCCCGGAGACGCTTGCCACAGCTCTACTCGATGCCCATCAGCGTCTTGACGTTTCGCTCAGTCCGCTGGCTCGCGCGCGGCTCCTTGCGCATACCGGTAAACTCAACGAGGCGCTCATGCACCTCGCCTCCGAAACGCGCGATGCGCGTGAACATCTTCGTGCGAAGAACTTTGACTGGGCCCGCGAACAACTCGAACGCCATCCCAATCTTCTGGACCATCCGACGCTGCACGCTTCGTGGGTCAATCTCCTAACGCGTTCTCCAGCCGCAATCGACATTGCCATGCGCCTCAGCACGTGCCTCGATCCTGCCATCGCGGGCTACGACACGGCGCGCGCCCTCGCGAAAATCATGCATCGCGAAAATCGCTACGACGAAGCATTGGCCTTCCTCAATCAACACGAAGCTACCTGGCCGACCGACCCCAAATCACGCACGCAGTTCCACCTTGAACGCGCAAAGATTTTCCTCTCCCTACGCCGTATCGACGACGCCAAAACCACACTCCGCGACGCTCGCCACGCCCTCCACCAACTCCCCAATCGTGGACGGGGGGAGGGGGAGTTGATGGGTCGGTATCTCAATATACTTGGTAGCTGTCACCAGTTTGGCGGGAACCTAGAGAACGCAAAGAGAGTGTGGTCACTAGGGGAGTCTGTAGCCCGCAGCACGAAGAATCTGGCAGTCCTTGCAAGTACGTTGAACAACATCGGTATTGCCCTTCATAGAAGTGGGAACCGGACCGAATCAGCGGATTACCTTCGACGTTCACTACGATTGTATCGTGGTCTGTACAAGATGGATCGCGTCGCGCTCGCAGAGTACAATCTAGGCACCATTGAAGTATCAAACGGAAAATTGGCGTCAGGAATTAGGCGCCTAAAGACCTCCGCAAGTATTTCCATGCGCTACGGGCAACTTCAACGGCTATCGAGCGCACTAGTTTCCCTCGCACATGCGTACGATCAGGAATCGAATCCTTCGCTCGCAAATACGACCCTTCGCCGCGCACTGCGAGAAGCAATTTCTAGCAAGGCTCACTATCGAATCTCTAGTGTATCTCAGAGACTCGCGCCGTTGTCCGCAGCGTTGGGAGACGCACAAGGTTCCAGATCGGCGCTCCAGTGTAGTGCGCGTGCTTCGCGAGCTTCCGAAGACTGCCGATTTGGACACTTCCTTGCATCCGCCCTTTCGAATCTCTACCTGGGTAAGCGAGCCGACGCAAGAGTGTCGCTCATGCGTGCGGCGAGACGCGCGCCTAAGCGCCAACTTCGCGAGGCACAAGTAGTCCTGATTCTTATAAAACTCCTAGACGCCACCAACTGCCGTTACACAAATACTGTCGACACGACCTCAATCTCTGAGCACCTCACGTGGTGCATAGATTCAGCTACGTGGGATACCAAATATGCTCCACTTGATAAACTTAGTCCTGCATCCACACCTGAAAGCGGTACGCTCCGCAGGCTAAAGGCCGAAGTCGTATTGTGGTCTGCAATCAACCGCTCTCCAGTTGGCGATGTCGTCCAAAAAGACTTAGGTCACATGACGGCTCGCCTTAGGCGCTCAGGGGAAAAGGCAATTCTGGCGCGTGCTCTTTCACTTCAATCAATGCTGCAAATCGACGGGATACAGAGTGGAAATGGTGCGCACCTCCTGTCTGATGCACTTCAAGAGTGGCAAAGCAATGCTCAGTCACACTCGATTCCTCTCGAATTCGTACTGACGTACAATTGCCATGCGAAGCGACTCGGCTTGGCGCAAACTCACGCGTTAAAACGAGACTTAACTAGAACTGACCTGGAAGCTCTTGGCTATAGATTCCTCCGTGAGCACTCAAGTAGCAGCCCCGATGACAGCAGGATCTCTCGCGCACTTAAGCGCGTGGTGCAAGCGACTGCAGATCTCCGCGCCGATCATGACCTGTACCGATTGCTTAGAACCATGACGGAAGCGGTACTTGAAGTTACTGGGGCAGAAAGAGCATGCGTGGTGCGCGTCACTGAAGATGGCGGCCAAGAGATTTGTGTCGCGTCAAACTCGATTGGAGACACGGTCCCGCCCCCTTCGGTTGTAAACCTATCTCAAACTGTAATCGACAGAGTGATGAGATCTCGCTCGCCATTGCTTCTACACGATGTGTTCGATGACGATGAGTTGATGATGCGACCGAGTATTACAAAGCTATCTCTTCGCACACTGCTTTGTGTGCCAATGGTCCGAAGTGGCCATCTGTATGGTGTTCTCTACGCGGACAGCACATCTACAGCTGCTAGTTTCGACAGCACTGACTTGGAAGTGTTTACTCTTTTCGCTGATCATGCCGCGGGCGCGCTTGAGTCTCAAAGATTGGTATCAAACCTGAAATTCTCTATGGAAGAGCTTCAGCGCGCTCAGGAGCAGTTGATACGAGGGGAGAGGCTACGAACGATAGGGGAGATTAGTAGCGGCGTCGCACACGAGTTCAACAATCTGTTAACATCAATTCTTGCTAGAGTCCAACTACTTAGTATGACACCTATGGGTGAAGGGGTGGCCAGAGATCTCGAGTTAATCGAGAAGGCATGCATGGATGCGGCGGAAGTAGTGCGAAGGCTTCAGAGCTTCAGTAGGCGCGAGTGCGAGGCAGGTTTCGTCGAAACTGATCTCTGCCAGATCTGCCGCGATGCCGTGGAGTTCATGAAGCCCCTGTGGACTCATCGAAATCAGAGTGACGCTAACGCATTGATCGTATCAATCAATGCTCCGACATCACTCATGGTCAACGGATCGCCGACTGAGTTGCGGGAGGTGATTACGAATCTCATCAAAAACTCACTAGATGCAACGGGCTATAGTGGATCAATCAAAATTCACGCCATTGAAGTTGGGGCTGAGGCTGTAATAGTAGTTTCAGATAACGGACCAGGGGTTCCTGAGAAGTATCGAGACAAGATTTTCGATTCCTTCTTTTCAACGAAAGGAGAAAAAGGAACAGGGCTTGGTCTATGTCTATGTAAACAGATCGTTGAGAGGCATGGAGGTAGCATTGAGCTTGCCTGCCCAGAAGTCGGTGGTACAGAAATTACAATAAAGCTTCCGATGCGAGCAGAGGCTCGTCCGACCAATACGTCTAGCATGCCGGAGAGTCCAGCCAAGGGTGTGCGGGTACTAGTTGTTGATGATGACGAAAACGTCCGTACACCGCTAGCCAAGTTCCTCTCTAAAGAAGGCTTCGAAGTTTCATCGGCATCGGGGGGCGTTGAGGGGTTAGAGATGATCCCTCGGTCTAATCCACATGTAGTGATTAGCGACCTTAGTATGCCAGAGATGGATGGCATCGAATTCTGTCGTCATCTAGCGGCCAGACATCCTCTGACGCCTATTGTCCTCATGACGGGTCGAAGCAATCTCATTAATGCAGACAGACTGCGATCAACGGGCGCGTCTGCATTGATTGCCAAACCATTCTCTATGCGAAGCGTAACGAGACTGATTCATGATGTGCTGGCAGAGACACAGCGCTAGATTCCCAAACTAACCATAAGACAGCGGTACTACTTCTCTGCCGTGTATTAGTCGACGAAGTCCGGCTCAAGTTCGGGTTCCAAGAAGGAAAAACAAATCGCTCCCTCGCCCAGGAGAACGTCTGCAACGTAACCGCCGTTGGGCAGTGGAATCAAGACTGAGTGCTCCCAGTCATCAGTCACTCCGCCCCCAACGGTCAGCCCGATCGAATCGAACACGACGAAGGGCGTTCCCGGCTCACATGCCAAGAACAGTTCAGCCTCGAAACAACTCAAGTCGTAACTCACGGACACGTGGTCAGTGAAAGTTGTATTCGCACTTGAAGTAGAGGTGAATGAGAGCAACGCAAGAAAGATGGCGGCGACCAAGACATTTAGTTTGCGGGGCATTTGTAAGCTCCAAGGCTGCTGAACTGCGTCTACCAAATTAGACATTTGATTCGACAATTCAACGCTCGTCCAAATGGATACACAAACACAATACTAACCTGCGCCCAAGATTGCAATTTTCAGGCTAAAGCTGCGAACATCTTCCAATGATTCCGCGCACGGCAGCCTTGCGATGACGAGCAGGGCGTTCAGGAAACCAATGCTGGTACTAGCTGCAGCTCCGGGCTGTAGCAGGAACCGGTGCCTTAAGGGCAGGGGAAGTGTCAGGGTTGGTCAGAGATCGTGGATTCGAATGAATGGCAACGAACTCGTTGAGCGAGGGCCTGCACTCATACGCTCAATCGTCCACCGCATTTCATGCGTGGCTTGCCAATCACCATTGCCTCGCGTTGTCGTTGTTCGGTTTGATCCTGGCAGCCCATTACACATGTTGCTGACTGGCTGCCTAATGTCGATCACAGACCCGACTCCGAAATCGATAGACGTCGTTAGGGAAACGATATCTAGAGAGCCTACCCAACATGCTCGTGAACCTGGAACTACCGCTAGATGGATGTATGAAAATTGCTTGCGCGGTGAGTATTGGGAGAGGCTTCTTAATATCATAGAAAGAAGAAGCACAAGGGCTACAGCGCGATTAGTACTTAGTCGTGCGGTTAGGACCCCTACGAGAGATACGGCTCACATAGAGGAGGCGATTTTTCGCTCCGTCACGATCTTACTTGGAGCAGGAGAAACGAGTACTCGCGCCGCCCAGTACATGGCCTCACTTGCCCGATGCTCGCGGCTCATCAGAAAGCCAAATCTCCGCGAGTACGCCTGGCTCCTGCGTAATCTCCCTAAGGACATCATTCCAGTCGCACGCAACTTGGCAAGCAGGGCTTTAAGCAACTACCAAATACGCCACAATACTCCCGGCCACCCGAAAGCACTTCCGTCCGTAAAGAGAATGTGTGTGCGGCGACAAGCATTCACAAGATCGAGTAATGTCGGGGGTGTGTATGCCACGATCTTGAGAGGTTTCTATTGCGTTTCTCAAGATCCCCAAGTCATTTATTCAAAGATTGACTACCAAACTGGAGCAGCACTTCGAGGCTCGCCATACGAGATGCTGATCCGCTCCTGCGTAGCTCGAATAGTTTACTCCATATTTGCACGCGGCTTGGCTAGTACACATCATTTACGACTCGCCGCGGCTCTAGTTGCACATCACTATCAAGAGACTCATATTCACCCAAATCTCGCGCAAGACCTGCTGGCCCCAAACATTTCGAAACGTGCTGCCTTCGGCCCCGTACACAGAAAGGCAAAGGTGCTCGCCGTCGCGCTCGACTCAAATAGAATGTCACGGCTGAAGCGAGAATCAAACGGCCGCGAAACACTAGAAGTCTCGCACCTATACTCAATGGGAATCACCGGGAGTGCTTCAGGTCCCATCACCGTGTTGAACACCCCTACTGCACTCTTGCGCACACTGAGCGGGCTGTGGAATACGCGCTCGCGAGGGATCACGCCGCAGCGACTTGAGAAGTATCGCCGGCTTCCAGAGCACGCGGCAACCTACTCGACTTTGATACTGTTACAGGCGAATGCGCGAGCGGCAACCGCAGCACACGCAATGCACTCGCTGCTTAAGATGGAAACGACGTGGGCGACGCGGTTGTACATGTGCTTGATTCTGAGCCGGTACTACATCCGTATGGGGCGGGCGCGGGAGGCGGTGCGGACGTTGGCGCAGTGCGTGCAGGCGTATCGGGGGTTGGAGAAGTTTCGGCGAAGCGTGGATGTGGCAACGAAGCCGGAACCGATTGAAGCCTTTGAACGCTATTGCAATCAAGCGCTGTCGATGATGAATCCGCCGCGAGCGCCGGGCCGAGATGCTGTGATTGCGGTGGCGCGCGTGGCGCGGGCCATGCCTCCGTATCGGCGTCCGCGACGACCCATGCGCACGTTGCGCGCGATTGAGTCGCTACTCGCCGCCGGCGATCACTTGGACGATAAGGAGCGATCTTTACGGGTGGCCGACGAGTTGGCCGCCGTGGCCGATGCCTACGTGCTCTATCACGAACGTCACGGCAAGGTGCTGCGCGAAGTGCCGCAGGTCGAACACACCTTGGCAACCACCACGCTGCGGGGCCTCAGCAAACTTCCCCATATGTCGGTGCGCTCCATTCGTCCGCGCGCCGAGTTTTGGCGACCACACCAACGCCGCCCGCGCGCCGTACTCATCGTGCGCATGGAAAACGAATTCCTTGCACTGGCCAAACGCGTACGCTTTCGAACCAACGAAACCCGCGCGGTCGCCGCGATGGCTCGAATGGTTCAGTCGCAGGGCCGTTCGCAGGGAGTGGGTAGCGCGACGCCGCGCAGCACGCACACGCGGCGCGAATCCACAAACGCGTTTGGTATGATCGGCGAGGCCACAGCATGGCAAAATGTAATGCGCTTGGTAGGTCGGTTGGCGACCACCGACACATCGGTCGTTATTCAAGGAGAAACGGGCACGGGGAAAGAACTGGTGGCGCGTGCGTTGCACCTCGGTTCCGGTCGCGCACAGGGTCCCTTTGTGGCCGTGGATTGTGGCGCGCTCGCCGGCGATATGATGCGCGCAGAACTCTTTGGACACGTACGCGGCGCGTTTACCGGCGCCCATACGTCCCGCAAGGGGCTGATTCGCTCCGCGCACCGCGGCACCCTGTTTCTCGACGAAATCGGCAATATGCCGCCCGATATGCAACAGACGCTACTGCGCGTGCTGCAGGAGCGCAGTGTTCGCCCCGTGGGTGGCGCCAAACGATTCGATGTGGACATTCGTTTGGTATGCGCGACACACGTCGAGCTATACAACGCAGTTGAGGCGGGTGTGTTTCGCGAAGACCTGTATCACCGCATCTGCGTTGTCGAGATCGACGTGCCGCCGCTCCGCGCACGCAAGGAGGACATCCCGCGCTTTGTCGAGCATTTCTTAGCGGGCGTCGGTTGTGCGCCTCACGTACCCAGTACATGCCTGTCATTGCTCTGTGGTTACGAGTGGCCCGGTAACGTTCGTGAACTAAAGAACGTGGTGTGCGCGGCAGGTATGCTCAGCCCCGGCAAGGAACTCGATTACGAAACACTCAAATCGGTGATGGCCACGCGATTGGATCGAGATGTTTCCATCCGCGCGGTACGTGCCGATTTAACGCGGCGCGAACGAGACTTGATTGCGTTGCTGAAACGACGGTGGATGTCGTCCGCCGAGCTCGCTCAGCGACTGGGGGTCTCCCCGCGCACCATGAATCGCGACCTACAACACCTCGCGGAACGCGGTTGGATCGAGCACATCGGCAATACACACATGCGGCGTTACCGAGCCACCAGGCGCACGACGGAGTAGCGCACGGAGAGCCTTCTTCCTTTGGCGATCGATGGCGTAAAGCGGCGGCAAGGGGAATCACTTTTCCCAATCGGACAGGGCTTTCCACAATGTGGATAACCCTGTGGAATCGCAACCCCTTATTTCGCAGGGGCTTACCGGATTGTTTCAACACTTCACGTGTTGGCACATCGTGTGCGCTGTTCGAACAGCATGAACACACGCCTCCGCGTACCCCTGCGCGTCGTCGCACTCCAGACACTCGCCATTCTCACCTTTGATGCCTTCGGGTGGGTTGATCGAATCGGCATGTTCTCGACCCCCTTTATCCCCCCAGCCGCTTCGCAATCCACCCTTCTCCTTAATAAGCACGTTGATGAGCACGCCTTGCCCGTTGCAAGCGAGCGCACTACGAACCCTTTCCCTCCGGCAGGTCGGGGGGTGGGAGGAAACGATCCTGGGCGTGGCGCGCCGCCTCTTGCTCCGCCTCTTCCCATACAAGCTCCTCGTAGGCGCGCCTCCGTCGAACACGAAGTACGAAAAACCAAATGGCCGAGAGGATCGCGAGCAACAGAAAGATCGTTTGCGTCAGGTCCTTGAAGAACAAATGAAACCAAGGGCGCGCCGTCTCTTTGGCATGCTGCTGCCAACGCGATTCCCAATCACCCAATCGTTGGCCCGTAACACGGTGAATGGCGCGATCCAACCGTTCGGTGGCCCCGCCTGCGTCGCTATCACGGGACACATGGCGCAGCACATCGGCAACCTTGTGCCAACCCATGTCGGACGCCATGTATTCAACAAAACTCTTGCCCTGGGCATAAGCGAGCGCCGCGCTGGGTTCATCGCGTGGCCACGTCAATGCAATCTCCTCGAAGGGAATCAGATTGCTGGCCGCCGCACTGAGTTCCAAACGTGCGCCGCCATCCGCGGACAAGCCTCCGCCGATGGACTCACACAGCCCCTCTTCAAACCACCGGGGTAGTGCGCCGGATGCGCGCGGCCCCAGCACCCGCGCGGCCATACGATGCCAGGCTAAATGCACCCATTCATGGCGCAGTAGCGTGTGCAGTGTGCGAAACGGTGCCCCGTCATGGGCACGATCGCTGCGAATTACGACAAGCGAACGCGAGCCCACACAAACGCCACCCGCCCAAGCCGGAACCCCGGCTCCCACCACGGCTTGCATGCGGTCATGGCTGCCCACGACGTATACATGGGCCGGCCCACCCGCGAACGGCGACATCAGACGTCGCTCCACATCGCGCTGGATCGTCGCGAGTGCTGCGACCACACGACGCCCGTCGGCTTTGCAATCGGCGTCGATGTAAACAAAATGGCCCTGGTCGGTGATGACGGGGCGACTGTGCGCACTGCCGCTCGTCGTCCCTAAGAATACACCCAAGAACACGCCCATCGCTATGACACGGGCGGCCCAACGAAGGCACTCGTTCGCTATTTGGCGAATGGAACCGTTACCACCGGGCACGTCGCTTTTCGAAGTACGCGTTCGGCCACGCTACCGAGTAACAAATGATCCAGTCGGCCGCGCCCATGCGTACCCATCACAATCGCGCCGGGTTGAATCTCGGTCAGTGCTTCCAAAATGCACGTAGCGGGACGACCCTCCCGCACGTCGACGCGCAATGCGGCACCTGAAAAGTCCTTCTTGTGTGCGCGCAACTTTTCTTCTGCCTGGCGCCTGTACTTTTCGATGTCCTTTCGATTGGGGTAGATGCCAAACGTCCCTTCGGTAACCGGCGACACCCATTCCACAACATGCAGCAAACACACGCTGCCCTCTGGGGCCAACACACGCTGTGCAACCGAAACCACAGCACCCGCAAGTTCCGAAAAGTCGAGGGGCACAAGGATGGACGAAAACCCCGTCATGACGAACGCCTCGAGCCCGCCTTGGAGGGGCGCGGCGTCACGACGGAATCGCCTTGCATAACACGCCGTCCGTTTAGAAACGCCGCCACGTTCATGGTGCGACCGCCAGCGGCCTTCAACCGTTCAATACGGATCACGCCCGGCGCGCACGCGACATCGATCCCCTGCTTCGAAACGCCAACAACGGTTCCAGGGGCCACGGCATCGCCTAGCGTATCGGATTCGGTGTTCAAAACGGTCGCCTTTACGATCACAATCGGCAGGGGTTCGTGTCGCACGCGCGGTTGCCATGCCGATTGCGCACCCGGCCACGCTGTGACGGAACGAATGTGATTCAACACGTCCGTTGCCGGTTGGTTCCAGTGAACGATACCGTCGCGCTTCTCTAGCTTGGACGCATACGTCGCTTGCGCGTGATCTTGGGGCGTGGGAATCAGTTCGCCGCGCATATAGGGCGGCACCACATCCACCAATAGGGTGGCACCCACAACGGCGAGACGCTCGCGAACCTCATCCCGCGTTTCATTGCCCTGCAACCGAATACCGCGTATGCCAAGTACCGGACCGTGGTCCATCTTCTTGTCCATCTGAAAGACGGTCACACCCACGTCAACATCGCCCGCCCGAAGCGCCCCCGCGACGGGACTCGCCCCGCGATGCTTCGGAAGCAAACTCGCATGCACATTGATGCACCCGTGCGTGGGCGCCGCCAAAACCGCAGGCAGAAGTTTCTGCCCAAACCCCACCGTGATGATCAAATCGGCGCGGGCGACTTCGAGTTCGCGCATCGATACACGACCATTGATGTCTGCAGTGCGATGCAGCGGCACCTGCAATTGTTCCGCGGCCACCGCCAGCGGCACCTGCTGCATGCGCCGACCGCGCCCCGATCGGCGTGGTGGTGGCGTAACGACCAATCGCGGTGTGAGCCCCGCGCCACACAACGCCTGCAAACTGGGCACCGCAAACGCCGGAGAACCCATCATCACAATGCGAGGGCCGCCATCGGTTTCATCGACCACGGGACGATCAAGGGCCTCAGCAACAGCACGCGCACCGTGGGGCGTCGGTCCAGTAGCGGATTCGTTGCCGTCCGCGGTTGCACTCGCTTCTGTGCCGTCGTCAACAGGGGCTAACTCAATGTGGATATCGCCCAGGCCATCCTGCGTCGCACGAATCCGTCGCAGCTTCATGAGCTCAAGCAGCGCGAGAAACGCGCCAATCACGTACGAGCGATCACGCTCGGCATACAGCAGATCGCGGAACCGAATGCGCCCTTGCAACTCGGTGAGCCGGTCAAAGATCTGCCCCACAAAATGCGTAATGGGCAGGCGCTCTTTCGCCATCGCCACGTGCGCGTCGTCGCCGGTTTCGGCAAGCAAACGTTGAAAGGCGGCCACCAGCCCAAAGAGATCCAATTCGAGTTCGTCGTCGGGTAGCGGAGGCGGTGCGCCCTTCGCGGGTGTAACGCGTACCGGGTTGCGCCGATGTTGCTCATGGCGCCGTGCATCCAATTCCACCGAAATGGATTTGAAATCGCGGTACTCAAGCAGTTGGCGGACCAAATCCAGGCGCGGATCAATGTCCTCCAACTCAAGCGTTTCATCGCGCGGCAACAATGCGCGCGACTTGAGCACCATCAGTTGCGAGGCCATCACCAAAAACTCGCCCGCCCGGTCCACATCGAGTTGATGCACCTCGCGTTTGCATGCGTCGAGAAATCGATCTGCAATCCGTGCAATGGGGACCTCAAAAACGTCTACCTCTTCTTGCTGCACCAAATACAGCAAGAGGTCGAGCGGTCCCTGGAATGCGGCGAGATCGACCCGCAACTCGTCCATTGTGGGGCTCCTTCGGACGACGGACGCCGTCATCCGGTATGCCCCGCACCTTACTCGGGGCTTTCACTGAACCCGGATCATTCATGAACGGGGTTGCATCGCCCGATTCACACCGGGTTCGTGCCATGGCGGGCTAGAATCTCGGGTGAACTGGGCGCACCGAACGCGCCACGTGGATACGTCCCATGATGCAGGCCGAACCCGAGTCCAGCGCGAATCCGACATCCATGCCTTCGATCCGACTCTTCGTCATGGATGTTGACGGCACATTGACCGACGGGCGCATCCGAATCGGCAACGACGGCTGCGATGAGAAGGTGTTCCACGCCCACGACGGCGCGGGGATTGCGCTTCTACGCTGCATAGGTATCGAGCCCGCCATTGCAAGCGGGCGTACCAGCAAAGCAGCGACTCGGCGCGCGCGCGAACTCGGTATCGAACGCGTGGCCCAGGGCGTACGTGACAAGGCGGGCCTCCTTTCACGCTGGTGCGAAGACCTCAAGATCACCACCCGACAGGCCGCGTTCATGGGCGATGATCTGGGTGACGCCGCGGCCATGCTACGCGCGGGCTATGGCGCAGCGCCCGCGGGCGCCGTGATGCAAGCCAAGCAGGCCGCTACGTTCGTGTGCTCCCGAAACGGCGGCGACGGTGCGGTGCGAGAGGCCATCGAGGACCTCATTACACGATTGAATGGTTGGCCCGACGTCTTGCAACATTACGGACTCCCCGCAACGCACGTCACGCCATCCCATGAGGCGGTACAAGCATGAAACGCGTACTCGTCTTTTTGTGCTTGGCCGCGGTGGGAAGCGCCATCCTGATTCACCGTGCGGGCGGTCTACAACACGACACGCCCATGGAGGATGACGACCCGCGCATTCGAACGCGCTCCGGCGAAGTGCCCGACACGCCCATGTCGCTTTCCGATATCGACGGCCCACCGGTCAACTTTGGCCTCACGCGCGGCAGCGTGGTGCTCGCTCCCTCAGAGCGTGTGGCGTGGGTGGATCCGATGACCGGCGAGCAAGTCGTGCTCCCCAACTTTTTCAAATGGCGCTTTTCCGCCGATCACGTCGATCAGAGCTCGGTTCGTCCCGTCAACGTCGAACATCAATCGGTGGAATGCAGAAATGTCGTGGTGGACCTCTATCGGTTGCCGCGCACGCTGGACGAGGCCAAAGCGTGGCAAGAGCACGGCGACCTCAACGCCCTACTCGACAAGCAGATCGTCGCTGCGCGCGCCCACGCGCAAGGGTCCATGGCCACGCAACTGCGCTCGTCGATGCCCAAGTCTGAACGACCGGTACGCGGCGTGAGTCAGAACACCTCGATTCGGCTCTACGAGAGCGTAGTCATTCATGATCGAACCGAAGGCTTTCAGGTCCAAGGCAAGGAGGTCACGGTGTGGCCAGCGCAACACCGCCTAACCGGTCGCGGCCGGTTCGTGGTCACGCACCAGTCCTTGCTGCTAACCGGCGACGGCCTTCAGATGGACCGCGACAAGGAGGGGTGGTGGCGCCTGGAGGTTCGTAAGAACCCGGAGTTCCGCGTCAAAAAGACGTCAGGTGAGTCCAACGCAAAGCTCTTTGGCGGGTTGAGTACCGATTCGCTCGAACCCAGTCGAGTGCGCTCCGAAGGACCGGTCGTTATTGTTCGCAAAGACGGTCGCCGTGAATCTCGGCTCAAGATCACCTTTCCCGATGTCGTGCACGTGGAACACGCTGACGGGAAATCACTGCGTGCGGGCGCGCTCAACCTGGTTGCGGTTCGTCCCGCGGACGCTACGGAATCTGCCGAGTGGAACTTGCGCGATTTGAAGGCCAGCAAGGGCGTTGACGTCGAGTACCCCGATACCACGCCTAAAGGTGCGCCGTTGTTGGCGTCGGTCAAGGCCGAGTCACTCATTCACCAGATTCCTCGCGACGGCTCGCCGAGCCGTACAGAACTTGTGGGCCGGCCATCGTTGGTGATTCGTGGGCAACTGCCGCTGGGCTTTGTGCGCAGCGAACACGACCGATTGCACGTCTCGTGTCATGGGCGTGCGTGGATTGACGCCGTGCGTACGGCGCCCGAAGGCGTAGATCTCCCCCTCCAACGCCTGCGAATCATTTCGCTTCGAGGCGGTGCGCGCCTGGAACGGCATAGCAAATCCGAACGCGCCGGCGTCGCAAAAGCCCTCTTTGCAGAGGACACGATCGATGCCGACGAAATGGACCTGTTGGTATTTATCCCAAAGAAACAAGAACGCACGACGTCAACCAACGCCTCGCCCATTCGCGACGTGACCGCCGTGGAGTTTATCGCGCGCGGCAATGTTCGGCTCAGCGGAACCCGCGTTGAAGGCGCAACCGATCGCATTGTTGCTAAGCAACTCCATACGCACGCGCCCCATGTGTACGCCCAGGGCAACGGCGCACATTACTCCTTTCCCGATATTCCCCCCACGCAACGCTTCGCCAAAGGCACGAAGCGCGACGCGCACGCCTCGCCCCCCGCTGATACGCGCGTGGAGCAAGCCCCAAGGCGTTTGACGTGGTTGTTTCATACGGTGTTGGCCGAGGGCGCCGTCGAAATTCGAACCGAGGGTGCGGGTCCTGCCATTGGGCTTCAAACCCATACCCATGCGGGCCGGATCTACCACGATCACTCGCGCGGCGTGACGTCGATTGAAGGCACCTCGGCGCGCCCGGCGGACATCCGCGTGGACTCCACCACAGGACGCGAACACCGCCTGCAGGCCCGCCGCATCGTCATGGATCAAGTGGCCGGAACGTGGGTCGCCGACGGAGGCGTTGAAGGTGACCTCTACATGGCCGAGGGTCGGCCCGGAACGCCCATTCAACCGCGCACGAATGTGGACGACGCACCGCTCACGCTGACCATTCATACAGATGAGCGCATTGACTTGTATCTCGCGCGCAAGACCGAAACGTGGACACCCGACATGGATGCGCGTCAACGGGTTGTCATCGCCGGCCCGCTGCGCGCAGAACTCACTGGACGCAACCGCGTCGTGGATCAACTGCGAGCCGATCGCGTGGAACTCACGTTGCGCCCATCCCTTGGTGGGCGTTCAAGAAACGGAGCGCGTTCGCGAAACGCAGGTGCCCGTCGCCCCGGACGCGGTGTCGCGCGTGCGCGCTCGTCTACGGGCGAGTCTGAGCCTGCGTCCACGTCGTCATCGCGAAACATCACACGCCGAAGTGCTACCACAAAGGCGCCCACGCACATTCGCGTAAAGGCGAGGCGATTGACTGCGTATGGCGATGGCGCCGAGATTCGTTCGCTGGAGGCCGAAGAGGCGGTATCGCTGCGCGGCGACATGGGTCACCTCACAGGACACGCACTGGATGTTGATTTGGTGGGTCGCACCGCACGTCTAACCGGCAAGCCGGCGTCCGTAAGCCCCGCGCGCGCCTACCTGGGCAAGCGCCAAGAACCCGCCGACATCGCCGCCAAGTCCTTTGCGCTTACATGGTCTCGCGATACACAAAAGCCGACCGGCCTGCGTGCCACGTCCTATACGACCGGCCCTTCGCGGATACGGTTCTCGCGGCCCGTGAAGAAGGGCGGCGGTCGGGAACGCATTACGATTTTCTATTCTGGCACGATTGACGCGACCAATACCCACATGCGTTTTGGCAAGGTCAAAGTCATTCGCGAACTCTTGACGGCCACAGGTAGGCGACGCGGTCGTCGTGCGGAGCTGCGTGCCCCCACACTCGAAATCGCGGGTACGCAACTGTTGGGGACGAGAAATCGTGAAATCACCACGATTACCGCCGCTGGGGAACCCACGTATTTCACGACGACGCTCAAAGCCGGCAAGGCCGACGTGTGGGCGGAACGCGCAGTGTATGACCTTCGCTCCGGAGACGTTCGGTTGGACGCACGAAACGGACGCGACGTGCAAATTCGCATCGGCGAATCCACGCGACCGAGCCGCCTTCCCTCGATATCCATCAATCTTATGAACGGTACAACGAGCGCAGAAGGCGGCGCCGACATCGTCATTCAGCCGCGATAGAAGGACGTTCATGATGGGCCCCGCCTGCAGCGCATTGCTTTGCTTGCCCCCGAGCACGGTTGCATTCATGACGCCGGGCTGGATGGAGCTGTTGGTCATCGCAACGCTCGCGCTACTAGTATGGGGCGGCGACTTGCCCGATGTCATGCGCAGCCTGGGGCGCGCCTACGGCAAACTACGTGGAAGCGTGTCCGAGTTTTCACGGCCCGTGCGTGATGAAGTCGAACGTGTCAAACGATCCGCGCGCGATTCGCTCACAACGCGCGTGAATACGACCTCGGGCACGCCTCCTACGCGATCCACGAACGACGCCGCGGTTGACTCACCGACGACCGCTGATACGCCACGCTACGAGGACGAGGAGGATGCGCTTCTTGACCCCGATGGGGAATACACGCTCGATGCCTCCCACGACGGACACCCGCAAGACGAAGAACTCGACACTGATTCACGTGAGAACGACTTTGATGACGATCCGCCGTTTGTTTGACGAGAACCAAACAGCGCTCTCGCACCCCCGCGCTATTTCGATTCGCTGATTTCGCGCAAGACGCGTTCGTCGCCGGCCTCAAAGATGTTCTGCCAACTGTCGTCCTTCTTTGCGTCTACCAAGCTGACATGGTCACGAATCAGTCGGCCGAGCTCATCGCCCAAGGTGGTAAAGAAGAAAATGGAATCGCCGCAGTGCCTAACGAGTTCTGCGACACAAGCGCGCGATGGCGGTTCACTGACAACAAATGTCCACGTGGCGCCGAACTTGCCAACAGGAAATACACGATGCTCGTGAAGAACGGTTCCGGGGACACTGCTCACCAACTCCGCATCGACGTTTAGGTCGATCACGGGAATGACAGGCATTTGATAGTTTGCGGACACCAAGCGCGTGAGCTCGTAGTGGCTCAAAAATCCGGCATCCACCACGACACCACCAAGGGGTTCGCTGTTTTCTTCGGCCGACGTCGCCAACTCATCGGCCTGCTCGGCCGTCAAGATGCCTTGCCCGACGAAAACGTCGCGCAAACTGCGTCGGAAATAGCGGTCGTATTTGTCCATCCGGGTCAACTCCAGGCTCCTATCGACCTGTCGCATGGACGGATGAACGTCAATTCCGAACCTAACTAGACACCATCAATCGATGTCAAGGCCTGGCCATCTTGAATCCTGGGTTACGCCACTTAGATATCGAGTTCAGTGACTTCCAGCGCGTGGCGTTCGATGAAGGCCCGACGGGGCTCAACGCTCTCGCCCATGAGCAGACTGAAGAGTCGATCGGCCTCCACGGCATCGGACAGACGGATACGCATGAGCGTGCGGCGATCGGGATCCATGGTGGTTTCCCAAAGTTGATCGGGATTCATCTCGCCCAAGCCCTTGTAACGCGTCACGTCGATTCCGCGTTGGCCCGATTGGCGAATGGCCTCCAGGACGTCCCGCAAACACTCAAACTCGGCGGGTTCCTGGCCCTCGCGTTGAAGCTGAAAACGCAACTCGGGCACACCGCTGCTTGCAAACCAGTGCTTTACGCTTGGCCCAAACCCCTCAATCTCCCTGGCAACGTCTTGAAGGTCGGACGATGCGTAGAGTGGGGTTAACGTTACGTCGGCCGCTTCACCGCCCACGTCGATGTCGTCGTCGGTGGAGACCACGTGAATGTCCTCGCCCTTTCGAAGCGCGCGTTCCTGTTCCAAGAATGCGTCCAGTTCTGCCTGACCAAACAAGAGCACATGGTTGTCGGGGTTCAATGAGCTAATCGCAAGCGTGGTGGGGAAACTCCCGTCTTCTCGCATGGCCGCAACGTAGTCCTCCGCAGGCACACCGCGCTGGTAGACCGAATGGAGCAACGTTGCGAACCGGCTAAGCGCGGTCACCAAATTCTTAAGACGGACACCCCCTATCGCCGCGTAGCTGCCATGTGAGCCCGGCGTGAGTGCCAACGACTCGGCGCCCAACTCTTCCAACCATCGTTGGAGATCGTCTTCCTCGAAAATCCAGCGTTCGGACTTGCCCTTCTTCACGCGGTACAGCGGCGGACACGCCGCGTACACCTTCCCTTCTTCAATCAAGGGGCGCATGTGCCGGAAGAGAAACGTGAGCAGCAACGTTCGAATGTGGCTGCCGTCCACATCGGCGTCGGTCATGATGATGACACGTGCGTAGCGGCATCGCGTGGCGTCAAACTCTTCGTTGCCAATGCCCGTACCCAAAGCCGTAATGAGCGCGCGGATCTCCTCGTGGGCCAACATCTTGTCAATGCGCGCCTTCTCGACATTTAGAATCTTTCCGCGCAAGGGAAGGATCGCTTGAAAGAACCGGTCGCGCGCCATCTTGGCCGAACCACCTGCCGACTCCCCCTCCACCAACATGATTTCGGTTTGCGCGGCGTCGCGGCTGGTGCAATCGCTAAGTTTTCCGGGAAGTCCGCCACTACTCAGCGCACTCTTACGCCGAACGAGATCGCGCGCTTTGCGAGCCGCTTCGCGCGCCTGAAAGGCCTGCAAGACCTTATCGAGGATCGCTCGTGTGGATTTGGGGTTTTCTTCGGCAAAGATCTTGATGCACTCGCCCCACACCTTTTTCACGATGCCTTCGACTTCGCCGTTTCCAAGTTTGGTCTTGGTCTGACCTTCAAATTGCGGATCGGCGACCTTGACCGATACCACGGCCGTCAATCCCTCACGGTAGTCATCACCGCTGGGCTTGCCCGGCCCCTTGAAAATGTTCTCACGCTTCGCATACGTCGAAAGCGCCTGCGTCAACGCGCTCTTAAATCCAGAGACGTGCGTGCCGCCCTCGCCGGTGCGGATGTTGTTGGCAAAGGAGTGAATGTTTTCCTGATACCCATCATGAAACTGTGCCGCAATCTCGACATTGACGCCTTGTTCGACGCGGTCCACGTAGATCACGTCTTCATGAAGGACACGTCGCCCCTCATTGAGCATAGTCACAAATTCCTGGATGCCGCCTTCAAAGCGAAACGCGTGCGCGTGCGCAGGATCCGTCCGCGCATCAGTGAACTCAATCAAGATGCCTTTGTTGAGGAAGGCCAGTTCGCGAAATCGCGGCGCCAGTACATCGGCGTCGAAGCCGCGGTCGCCAAAGATCTGACGATCGGGTCGAAAGGTCACAATCGTGCCGGTCTTCTGGGTGGACCCGCCCGACGTCATAGGGCCGGTCGCAACGCCACGAACGAAGGACTGCGTGTGAATCTGACCGTTTTGATGGACCTCCACATTGCATGATTCGGAAAGCGCGTTGACCACGCTGGCTCCGACTCCGTGGAGACCGCCTGACACCGCATAGACATCTTTCTTGAATTTCCCACCTGCATGCAACGTCGTATACGCAACAGTAAGGCCCGGCTCACCTTGCTTGGCATTGATGCCGGTGGGAATTCCACGCCCGTCATCGGTCACGCTGACCGTGTTTTCGGGATCGATTCGAATGTGAATCTCGTTGCAAAACCCAGCCATCGCTTCGTCGATCGCGTTGTCAACAATCTCGTACACCAAGTGATGCATGCCGCGTTCGCCGGTGTCGCCGATGTACATGCCCGGGCGCAAGCGGACCGCTTCAAGACCTTCAAGTACCTGAATGTCGTCAGCCGTGTACTCGCGAGGCGCCGTACCGGGCGCCTCCTGAGGGACATCATCCGAAGCCATACGCATTCGCCTTTCTGGGCTCGTTGCACCGTCGTCACAGGGCGAGCCGATTCGCTCACCCGGCGTACTCAAGCGCTCGTACCGCGGCCTCAAATCTGAGCCGAAGGGCTAATCCCTCGCCGTGCCTGGAATCCCAAAAAACTGGGCTGGGTCGAGCACAAACCGCAATCCCACCAGGGTAATCGAGGGGGCAGCTTCTCGGAGCATTCGAAGCAATCGATCGCGGTGGTAGTTGACCAATTCATCGCGCAATGCGCTGGATTGGACGGCGATTTCAAGCACACCTCCTCGAATTCGGCGAAGACGCGTGTGATCACGCCACGCGGGCGTCGCACACCGCCGCCAAGCCTCGTGGAGTGCCTTCGTCACGTGTGCAGAGGGCACGCCGGCGTCCTCCAATGCCCGACCCAAGACGGCCTCGATGGGCTCCGGCGGGTGGCTGGATCGCGTGCCTTTCTTTGATCGTCTCAATGAAAAGCGATTGGCATGACGCGGCCCGCGGGGTTTCGCGGGTTGCTTAGAAGGTTCATGGGGCGGATGGGACATTGTTCGCTTTACACGGAGGTAGGAGGCGATTCAACGCGAACTACTCGCATCGAGTAACTCGTCATGGACCTACATGTTTTAATCATTCCAGGTCCACAAGCCCCACGACATACGCGTAGGAATCATTGTCGGACAAGAGGCACGCACGCTTGCCCTTCCCGCATGAAATCGTTACTTCGGCGCTGGGATCCATGACCTTCAACCCATCCTGCAGCAATACAGGATTGAACCCGAGCCGCTGCGGTGACCCGTCATACGTAGCTGGAATCACGACATTGGCGTGCCCGATTTCTGTAGCACGCGTTCGAATGGAAATCTCATCTTGATCAATCAAGAACTCGACCGACATGGCATCACGCGTCGTCATGAGTAATGCTTGACGAATACCTTGGAGCAACTGGGCAGCAGGGACGCGCACGGTGCAAACCATGTCGGTGGGAATCACGCCGTCGATCGGCGGAAACGCCCCTTCAACCAATCGCGATACGACCATGCAATCATGAACGCGGAAAAACACTTGACGGTCGGCCACCGCCATGTCCACGCCAGCCGTCGGGCGTGCATTCAACATGCGGTCGACAAGTGTGAGTGCTTTCGGCATGACGATAAATGCAAGCAGCTTTGCCCCGTCGCTGCTTGCATTGGATTTGACGCCACGCTTACTGTTTTTGTCCTTTGGAGGCGTTTCGGCTACATGCCGCTCTTCGATGCGCGCCAAACGACGACCATCGGTCGCCACCATTTCGGTGCCCTCCCCCGTCTGCGCATAGCGCACACCGTGGAGCGCAAAGCGGCCCGGTTCTTTGGCCGTAGCGAACACCGTTCGTCGAATCATGTTCTGGAGCGTAGGTCCCGCTACCGAAACATCGGGCGACTTGGGAAAAAAAGGAAGTTCAGTAAACTCCTCATACCGCTCCCCGCGTATCTGAAAGTGACTCCGCCCCGTATCCAAAGCTAGGTTGCCACCTTCATCAACCAATGTGGTTTCGTCTTCGCCGATTTCGCGAACAATGCTGGCTAGCCGTGCAGCAGGCACGACCAGCGTGCCTGCTTCCTCAACCACCGCATCAGAAAAATGAAAACGCACGCCTACGTGCATGTCCGCAGCCTCTACACGGGCACCAGTGGTTGGGTCTGCGTGAATCGCAACGCACTCGTGTATCGGTTTGGTACTTTTTTGCGAGGCCACGGCTGCCCCATACCCCACACCCTCCAACAAAATCTGAGTTGGGATCTTTATTCGCATGTCGAAGACCTCTCTCGTGCCGTGCCGCATGCCATTGAAATCACACTGGGCATCGTGCCCGTATGGCTTCGCAATAAAACGTTTAATTGAAAATTGGTAGTAGTCATAGGTCCGGTCGGATTGTGGGAAAACGCGACAGGACGCGCGTAACTGACTTTGTCCTCGAATGTTATGCGAAGAGGACGACATGTACACAATGGTGAATTGATCCGCACACCGCGGCGAGCCTTGTGCGCGAATCGTAGCTTCTTGGCGTGGCGGGAGGGCCATTGGGTTATTGCGTACCCAACGGGCACTCGCGACACGCAAGGTTTCCACTTCTCCTGCGCAGGATATTCCACGGGCCGCGCACACTCGGTTGTGGGTGATGGCGTCCGACCTGAGAGCATATTGACGCACCCACAGGCTCGGCCAGAAGACATTGGAGACGATCGATCTCGGGTCATGCCAGCAAGTCTTCGAGACGAGCGAGATCGCTTGCAAACTCGGGGTTCTTATTTCGTTCGCGGTCCACCGTGCGAACGGCGTACAACACCGTGCTGTGGTCGCGTCCACCAAAGTGGTCACCAATCTCTTCAAGCGAGAGTCGCGTCAACTTGCGTGCTAAGAACATAATGATCTGTCGCGGGCGTGAAATTGAGCGACCGCGACGCTTTGAGCGCAAATCCGATACGCGGACATGGTATTGCTCGCAAATCAACGACGTAATGTCGTCCAACGTGACGCCTTGTCGTGCATTTCGAAGGGATGTCGAAAGCGCTTTCTTTGCAAGCTCCATCGTGATGCTGCACTGAAGAATGTCGGCGTGGGCGCGAATGGACTGAAGCGCGCCTTCCAGTTCGCGAATGTTGTTTCGAAAATTGGCCGCAATGAGCTCCTCGACATCAGGAGGCACGTCAATGCCGTATAGCGACGCCTTCCGCCGAACAATGGCCATGCGGGTCTCGGTTTCGGGACGCTCCAATTTGGTGACCAAGCCCCATTGAAAACGCGACATGAGCCGATCCTCGAGATCGGGAATCTCGCGTGGGGCCGCATCGCTGGAGAGCACGATTTGGCGCTTGAGTTTGTAGAGGTGATTAAACGTGTGGAAGAACTCTTCTTGTGTGCGCTCCTTGCCCTGCAAAAAGTGGATATCGTCAATAACCAAGAGGTGTACGTTGCGGAATCGATCGCGGAACCGTTCGTGATCGTTGCGCTGCACACTTCGTACAAACTCATTGGTCAGCTCTTCGCACGACATCATGCATATGCGTTCTCCTGGCCGACGCACAACAAACTCGTTGCAAATGGCATGCAGTAGGTGTGTCTTTCCCAGACCTACGGAACTGTGAAGAAAAAGCGGATTGTACGCTCGGCCCGGATTGTCGGCGACTGCCTTGGCGCTTGCGTACGCCATGTTGTTTGACGGGCCCACCACGAAGTTTTCAAACGAGTAGCGCTTGTCCAGGGACGCGGTGCCGGCTTCGTAGGGGCTGTCGCTAAACGGGCGCGGAACGTAGCTATCATCGCGGGCTTGCCTCGCCGTGAGGCCACTTTCGCCGGGCAGCGAAATGGTGCGCCGCGCGGTGACGCCACCGGCATCTTCGACCGACAAGCTGCCCTTCTCCTGAGCAACGCCCTCGCCTGCGGCCCTATTATTTTGGGCCGCGGAATCGTGGCTTTCTGGGGTTTGGGGCTCCGAGGGACTCGCCTCCGAGACGGCATTCGAGTCCGCTGACGCTGCGTGGTCCCCCGAGGGCGTGCTTGAACTCGCTTCCGCCGTGTCATTCGTCACGATTTGGGCATCCGGTACGATTTGGAAGGTGACCCGCACGGCGCCGCCGGTGAGTTGGGCGGCCTGTTCCGCAATCAAGGTCTGATAGTGCGCCATGTGCCATTCGTAGTAGAAGCGATTGGGTACGCCAATCACCAAGTGTCCCTGAATCCACGTCACCACATGCAGTCGGCGAATCCACACGTCGTATTTGGCGGGCGGCACAAGTGAGCGCAAGGTGTCTTTGAGCATGGGGAACAAATGGTCTTGCTGCATGGCCGTTGATGATCGGCCCGATTCAGACGAGTAGTTGGTCACGTGAATGGATCCCTCCCCAGACCACGGCACCGCATACGGTGTACCATCGTCTGCCGTTGTACTTCCTGCCGATTGGTATTCCCTGCCGAATGATCGCCTGTTTGGCTTAATGCCGAAACAAGACCGTGCACGCCAGAAGAAGCATCGCCGTGTTGCAACCGTGTGGGGCGCCGCTGGCAAGGGCGGGCCCAATGCACTCGTGGCATGCATTCCATGTCGTGAGGTGAGCCAAAACTAGTGCCCTCGTTGCGGGCCGTCAACATCGCAGACAGCAACCGCGTCGGCCCGGACCCGAACAATGTGTAGCCACTAAACGCGATACAATAGGATTATCAGGAGCGGTAATGAGCTTTGGGCCCCCAAGATCGTATTCGTGAAACACCCTGGAATAGAGTTGACGTCACGCGTGATAGGTCCTTGCGGGTGAGCGTTGTTCCCATGGAAATTCGTATCGTTTGCAAGGCGGCGTCGTTTGCAAGTCCCATGGCCAACAATGTCGGACTGACATCGTTGCCGCCGAGTGCACACCGACTTCCGGTTGACATGGCGATGCCGGCAAGATCCATATGCATCAACAACGATTCGCCCAAGCATCCTGGGATGTGAAACGTGCCAACACCAACACCGCGCGTGAGCGCATCACCGAGTAGCGTTGCGCCACAACCTTCTTGCAGGGTCTGTGTCAGCTCGCGAAACTGTTGATCGATGCGATGTCGCTCCTCATGCGGTCGATACACGGCCACCGGAAGTGCGGCTGCGAAGGAAGCCAAGGCGACAACGCCATAGGAACCGGGTCGCAACCCTTCTTCCTGTACACCACTACGCGCGACCGGCTTCATGGCCACATCACCGTCAAGAATCATGGCGCCCGAACCGGGCAGAGCCCCCACCTTCGCGCCGCTCAGCAATGTGACACCATAGGCGGATCGGCGCGGCAATTCACCGCAACGGCCGGGGGCCAACGCCGCATCGCAAAGATGCGCGATGCCCCGAGATGCCAATTGTTCAGCCACCAACGAGTCGCCGTAAATCACTCCAGTATCGTGGTTTACAAGCGTAACGGCGGCGAAGGCAAGATCGTCGCCCAGCATGGCGTCGAACCGTTCCCTATCGAGCGCGCCCTGCGCATCCAGAGGAATTTCCTCGACGGCGTAACCCCGATCGCGCAGCGCGTCTACCGGTCCCGCCACGGCCGGGTGTTCGACAGGTGAGCGCAGAACACGCCGCTGCTTCGGCCCGGCACCGGCCACGAGAGAATTTATCGCGAGCCGGGCAGCCTCAGTCGCGCCCGAGGTAAACACCACGCGCCGCGCCCGACACTCAAGACTTGCGGCGATCGCATCACGCGCATCTTCCACAAACGCTCGAACGCGCCGGCCTTCCTCATGGGGCGAACTCGGATGTCCGGGCAATATAGATAGGGCACCTTCGGCTGCACGCCGCGCTTCAGGCGTTAGCGGTGTAGCGGCGACATGGTCGAGGTAGATTCTTGGAGCTGTGGGAGGATGAACATTCACACCACATACGATTCGACCACAACGCGACCTGCGCGCCGTGTTTTTGGCCACTGCGGAACCTGAATGCCCAATTCGCGCTCGACCCCGCCCTCCCGGCACAGCCCGCCTCCGTGGGCAGACGCCGTTTTGTTGGTGGATAATTACGACTCGTTCTCCTACAACGCGCGCGATCTACTTGAGCAACTGGGCGCACGTGTCGTTGTACGTCGAAACGATCAGCTCGCGGTGCGCGACGTCAAAGCGCATCCACCGCGCGCCATCGTGCTTTCTCCAGGACCCGGTCGTCCACGAAGCGCGGGCGTGTGCATTGCACTTGTACGTGCGTTGGGCCCCGCGTGTCCGATCCTAGGCATTTGCCTAGGCCACCAAGCCATCGCGGAAGCGTTTGGCGGTCGCACGATCCGCGCGGCCCATCCCATGCACGGGCAGGCGAGCGAGATCACGAGCCTTTCGCGTGGGCTCTTTCGGGATGGGCCCAAACGATTTTTGGCCGCCCGCTATCACAGCCTTGTGGTCGCGCCACATGCAGCGGGGCGCGATTTACGTGTGACGTGTCGCAGCAAGGACGGTGAGATCATGGGTCTCGTCCACCGTCGTTACCCCGTTGAAGGTGTGCAATTCCATCCCGAGAGCTACATGACGCCTTGTGGCCCCGAACTCTTCGAGCGCTTTCTTGTGCGTGCCGGGTTTGACCGCGTTTCAGTTCGCCGCGTCGTCAGGTAACGTGGCCGTCTATGATGACCCCAACACCGTTTTTCGACATTGTGGAAGCTCGCCGCGCCGCCTTGGAAACTACGCTGTGCGTGGGCATTGATCCACGGCCCGAGCGCATGCCTGAGCGTATCGTGAAGGAAGCGGGGCCCCACCTTGAAGACATCCTTACACGCTTTGGTATTGAAGTCATCGACCTGACGGATGACCAAGCGGCTTGCTTTAAACCCCAGATTGCCTTCTTTGAGCGTCACGGTCTGCCGGGCCTGCGTGCCTTTGCGCGCATCCTTCACTATGCACGCGAACGCGAACTGCCCGTCATTGCCGACGTGAAGCGTGGCGACATTGGAAGCACGGCCGAAGCGTATGCCGAAGCGTTTCTTGTGCCGGGTGGCGACTTTGAGGTGGGCGCAATCACATTGAATCCCTACCTCGGTGGCGACTCGTTGGAGCCCTTTGTGAACGCCGCAGCGGTACACAGCAAAGGTCTGTATGTGTTGCTGCGCACGAGCAATCCCGGCGCCAAAGATCTCCAAGAGTTGGACCTCAAATCGGATGATGGCAAACCTAACGACAAGGGCGGCGAGCGCGTACTTGATCGTGTCGCGACCATGATTGGTCGTTTGGGGCAATCGTTCGTGAGTGATAAGACGGGTCTGAGTCATGTGGGGGCGGTTGTCGGGGCTACGGCGCCGGCCGCCTTGACGTCTCTTCGCGCCGCCTTGCCCTCCACCCCACTGTTGGTACCCGGGTACGGAGCACAGGGCGCCACGGCTACGGATGTAGCCGCGGCCACACGCGCCGATGGTAGCGGCGCTGTAGTGAACTCTTCACGCGGCATCATTCATCCCCAACAACGCGATGGCCAAACCTGGCGTGACGCCGTACGCGCGGCGGCCATGCACGCGCGCGCCGAGTTGTACGAAGCCCAAGTCACGGTGTAGCTCGCATGAACATTCAAGTGACATCCTCTGCGTGGTTTGAACGCACCTTTGATCGCGCCTGGCTGGACGTCTACGCCCATCGCAATGACCACGAGGCGGTTGAACGCACACCACACATTCAATCGTTACTATCCCTCCGGGCAGGTCAATCCGTTTTGGATGTGGGATGCGGCGCGGGTCGTTACGCTCGCGCGTTCGCCGCCCGCGGGTTTCGCGTAACGGGCATCGACCTGTCGCGCGACATGATTGAGGAAGCACGTCGCCAGAGCCCCCTACTTCCCGGCGCGCCGAGTTACATGGTGTGCGATGCACGCCGACTGCCATTTTATGGTCAGTTTGATGCCGCGATTTCCATGTTTACCTCATTTGGGTACTTTGATGCACGCGCCGATGATCGCGCCATGCTTTCGGGCATCCACCGCGCACTTCGAACCGGTGGCCGTTTGCTGTTGGACTATTTGAATACGCCACAGGTTCGTGCATCGCTGGTCGCCACGTCGCACGAGGTGACGCCAACATCCGAAACGTGGATCGAGCGGCACATTGACGAGACGTTTCACGATGGTCCGGTTGTGCGTAAGTCGGTTCGTGTCGTGGATCGCGCCACCGGGCGCGACGCAGTTCATTTCGAAGAACGCGTACGACTCTATACACGCGGCGAACTCGACCGCCTGCTAACCGACGCTGGGTTTTCGCTGGTGGGAGAACCTCTCGGCGACACCGACGGTCGTGCATGGAATGAACAGGCGCCGCGCTTTGTGCGGGTGGCGATGCGCACCTCGTGAATCAGCCCGCCATACGACGACACGTATTGGCACCTCATGTGGGACCTGCGCCGGGGACCTTTGTTGACGCCTGGTGGAATCGTCATCCGGTGGCCACACGCTGGCTTACGCCGAGTCCACAAACACCCGAAGCGTGGCGCACCGTGACGAGCAACGCGGTTTCGCGTCCCCTACCTGCCGCACTCGCGGACCAATTGTCTGAGCGGCAGCGTGCGATGGACACGGGGCCGATCGCCATCAGAAACGCCAGACGACTTGCTGAGCCGCGCACTCGCGTTGTTGTTACGGGTCAACAGCCTAGCCCGTACGGCGGTGCGCTGCTCGTACTTCATAAAGCGGCGACGGCCGTTTCGCTGGCGAAACACCTCGCGTCCGTACAACCGGATCTTGTCTTCGTACCCTGCTTTTGGCTCGCCGATGACGATCACGATGTGGACGAGGCGGCGAGTGTAACGGTGCGCAACACGCACGGACAATCCCAACGCGTGCGCATACCGTTCCCGCGCGATCGCCGCAGCCTTCGGCATCAACCGTTTACGGCCGATCTCGCCGGCACGGTGCATGAAAACGTGCACCAGCTCTTGCCGGCGACGGTGCGTTCACATGACGTTCTCACGGCGCTGGCGCCGCGATCCGATGAACCGTATGCCGCGTGGGTAGGGCGTTGCCTTGCAACCTACATGGGCGATAGCGGCCTCGTGGTGCTTGAGCCCGAGCTACTCGAACCCGAGATCGCTACGCACTATTCGTGGCTACGCGAGTCGTCGCCCGTCATTACAAATGCGATTCGCGATGCGGGTAACGTGTTTGACCAAGCGGGACTTCCGCAGCCCCTTTCGCCCTCGCAGGCCACGATGCCCTTTTTCATTCGAGACGTCGAGCGCGGTCCTCGGGTACGTCCTCCATCTGAGGATGCGTTGCCTACGGCACAAGCGGTTGGGCGTGAACCCTGGCGCTTGAGCGTGGACGTGGTCAGTCGCGTTTTGATGCAAAACAAGACACTGCCTGTTGTCGCGCATGTTGTGGGGCCCACCGAAATGGCCTATGTGGCGCAAATCGCGGCGGCCGCCGAAGCAACAAACCAGACGCAGCCGCTGGTGTGGCCACGTATTCATGCGTCTTGGATGGATGCAAAGACCAACGCGCGCATGGAGCAAAGCAACCTGTCGTGGGATTCGTTGTTTCACCCGCCCACCCCACGCGCGGAGACAGCTCCGGGGTATCAAGCATCCGCTCGTCTAGCAAAGGACGGCGAACCAAAGGACAATGGTGAAGCGGCATCGCGATTGGCATCACAATTAGCGACACATCTAGATGAATATTGGCACCGCTTCTTGCTTGAGGTGGATCAAGCGCTGAACGCAAGTCAGCACGCAAAACCTCGGTCCTTGTGGCAAACCCAACGCGACGTACTCCACAAGCGTTGGCTCCGAATTCGTAAGATGCTTGAACGCGCGGCGCAGCAAAGTGAGCAATCCGGTGCACGCACCCGCACGCGCGTCATGGAGGTCTTGCGCCCGAGAGGTCGCCCGCAAGAACGTGTGGTTTGTCCTTTGTCCCTAGCAGCTCGCCATGGTCTCGAGGTCATTGAAGCGGGGTTGCAGGCGCTTGACCCCTTGGAACGAAACCACCAAGTGCTGGGCTTCGATTAGCATGACGCGCCCCTAGCTCGGACTACCTTCTAGGGCTACGTACAAAGACCCTGAGGCCTCCATGAGCGTTGAGCTCCCCGACCCCGTTGACATTCTCGCCTTTGGTCCGCATCCCGATGATGTCGAGCTTTGTGCCGGCGGGTTGTTGCTGCGCGCCACAAAGGCTGGGTATCGCTGCGCCATTGTCGATGCCACCCGCGGTGAAGCGGGAACACGCGGTACACCAGAACGGCGCGCCGATGAAGCGCGGGCAGCCGCGCAGGTGATGGGTGTAGTGGCACGCGAACAACTCGGCCTTCCGGATGGTCGCGTGAGTATTTCGCTCGAACACGAAGCACCGTTCGTGGAGGCGATCCGACGTTGGCGTCCGCGCATTGTTTTGGGTCCCTGTACGCAAGACCGACACCCCGATCACATTGCGGTGGCCGAGTTGTTGCGTCGTGCGTATTACGGCGCCACGATCGCCAAACGACATCCCGGGGGCCCCCCACCACACCGCAGCGACGCACTGGTCAGTTATTTTGGCCATCTGGAGCCCACTCCCTCATTTGTGGTGGACGTGTCAGATGTATGGGATGAGAAGCTTAAAGCTGCCAAGTGCTACGCATCGCAGTTTGGCAATGGGAATGCGTCCGAGGGCGTAACCACCAACATCTCGGCCCCCGACTTCTTTCGCCGGTTTGAAGCGCGGTTTGCCTACTGGGGGACGCGCATCGGTGCGGACTATGGCGAGCCATTCTGGATTGATCGCATTGTGCCGGTGGATGATGTCGTGACGGCGTTTACCAAACGTGGATGGGCCGTGCTCTGATGCGCATTGGGGTGCTGTGCTATCCCACGTTTGGCGGATCGGGCGTGGTGGCGACCGAACTCGGGCAAGGCTTGGCCGCCCGCGGTCATGAGATTCATCTCTTCTCCTATGCCTCCCCCGCGCGATTGGGGGGCTTTGATGAACGCGTGCACTTGCACGAGATTGAAGTCTCCTCGTACCCGCTCTTTCGTTATCCCCCCTACAACGTTGCTCTGACTTCACGATTGGCCGAAGTTGCCGAAGAAGCCGAACTCGACCTCGTGCACGCCCATTACGCCATTCCGCATTCGATTGCCGCGCTCATGGTGAAGGCGATTCTTCTCCCGCGCCGACTGCCCGTCGTGACGACGTTGCATGGAACGGATATCACGGTGGTGGGCCAGGAACCTTCTTACGCACGCATTACACGCTACGCATTGCGTGAGAGCGATGCCGTTACCGCGGTGTCGGACTATCTGAAACAGCAAACGCTGCAGCAGTTTGACGGGCGTGTCGCGATTGACGTGATTCACAATTTCGTGGACGCCGAACGCTTTGCGCCTGCGCGAGACGAGCGAATTCGCAAGTGTTTTTCGCCCGATGGCGCGCCGGTGCTGATGCACATCAGCAATTTTCGCCCGGTCAAACGCGCTGCGGCGGCCGTAGATGCATTCGCAGCCGTCCATCGCGAGATCCCGGCCACGCTTGTGATGGTGGGCGATGGGCCGGATCGCGGCGCGTGCGAAGCACGTGCACAGGCCCTGCGCGTCCGTGACCGCGTGCGATTTTTGGGCGCCCAAACCGAAGTCGAACACCTATTGCCCGCGGCCGACATTTTCCTGCTACCGAGCGAGTACGAGTCGTTTGGACTTGCCGCCTTGGAAGCGATGTCCTGTGGTGTGGTCCCAATTGCCGCAGCGAGTGGTGGGCTGCCGGAAGTGATCGCCGATGGCGAAACGGGCTGCTTGGTTCAACCCGACCGACCCGGCGACATGGCGCACGACGCGCTGGCCTTGCTGCGTGCGCCCAAACGTTTGGCTGCCATGAAACGCGCCGCCCGCGAAGTAGCGATTTCCCGATTCGCGCGCCACACGATTCTGGATCGATACGAACAGCTCTACCAGCGCGTGCTGGACGGTACGTCCTAACTTTGACTACCTAAAAATCGGCGTATGTGTCCGAATTTCAGGGAAATGCACCCATCGGCGTATAACCCGCATACGATTGGCACCCCTCCCATGGCGATTTGAGGTGATCCCCTCAGTATGAACGCGCCCGATCACGCATTTCGCACCTACCTCAAAGAGATACAGCGCCACGATCTCCTAACGCCCGAAGAAGAACAGGCCCTGGGCAGACGTATTCAACGCCAACACGTAGACCACATTGACGCCATGGAAGCGCGCCACGAGATGATTCTCGCCAACCTTCGGTTGGTGGTCTCGATTGCCAAGCGCTACGTGGGCCGCGGCATGGCCCTGTCAGACCTCGTCGAAGAGGGCAACGTGGGGCTCGTGCACGCGGTCGAGAAGTTTGATCCCGAAATGGAGGTGCGCTTTTCGACCTATGCCACGTGGTGGATCAAACAGGCGGTGCGCCGCGCGCTCATGAACAAGGTGAAAACGGTGCGCATCCCCTCCTACATGGCGGAGGAGATCAATCGCTGGCGACTGTTCGCTGCCCAGTTTGAGAAGGCCAACTCGCGCGAACCCACCCACCAAGAACTCTTGGATGAGATGAATCCGTTGCCCGGGCGGCGAAAGCTCCTGTTGCGGCTCTATGACCACGCACGTAGCGGCCAGGCATCGGTGTCGCTCGATGTGCTGTTTGAGAGTGTCGATGCCGTCGTGGATCCGCGCGCGGAACGTCCCGATTTGATCGATTTCACCTCGTGGGAGCGCGACCACCTGCTCAGCACGCTGGACGCGTTGCCGCCGCGCGAGTCGCAGATTCTTCGGATGCGTTTCGGCCTCCGGGAAGTGGAGCGACCGATGACGCTGCGCGAAATCGCCAAGGTCATTGGCATTTCTCGCGAGCGCGTGCGACAGCTCGAGCACGCAGCCATTCGCAAACTTCGCCGCAACCTCGGTGCCGACGATGCCAAACGAGCCTCAAGTTGATGCGACGTGAGTCCGCGGCCACGGGGATGCGCCAGCGTGGGACGCATGCGGGGTGCGAGCCCGCCTCAAACGACTGGTGGAATGGGCGTGCCGAGGTCCCCAGCGCCCCGGTCGCCTCGCTCTACGTTCACATTCCGTTTTGCGCCACCAAGTGTCCCTATTGCGATTTCAACTCCCATGCCGGTCGCGAATCGGAGATCCCGTCCTATGCCGAGGCGCTGGAGTTCGAACTTCGGCGATGGGCCCCTAACTTGGCGTGCGATACAATCTTCGTAGGTGGCGGAACGCCTACGCACGGTACGTCTGACCAGCTCCGGCTCTATTTAGATGCAATGTGCAAACATATTCCGCTTGTAGATGACTACGAGTGGACCATCGAGATCAATCCCGGTTCGCTTACGCGGGAGAAGGCGCTCGATCTGCGCCGCGCGGGGGTCAATCGCGTAAGTATTGGTGCCCAGAGCTTCTCGGCGAAGCATCTCAAGACCCTGGGCCGCGGGCACTCGGTTCAAGATACAGCGGAGGCGATGGCGATTTGCCGCGAAGCCGGATTCGAGTCGCTCTCGCTCGATCTCATTCTGGCGATTCCGGACCAGACCCTCCGGGAGCAACGTGAGGACCTCGAAGCAGCGCTTTCACTTGGCCCCGATCACGTGAGTACCTACGTTCTTACGTACGAACCGGGCACCCGCTTCACCCAGTGGGCCCAGGAAGGTCGTTTGCCTGGCCCAAACAGCGATCGCGAACTCGCGCACCTGACTCTCGCCTGCCACGAGTTGGGTCGCGAGGGCTTTGTTCGCTACGAGATCAGTAATTTCGCTCGTGACGGCGCCGTGTGCCGCCACAACCTTGCCTACTGGCGGATGGAAAACTGGATCGGCGTGGGTGCCGGCGCCCATAGCCACATCGGCGGGCGCCGATGGAAGTTGGTGGACGACCCGGCGAGCTATGCGCAGCCCATTGTCAACGGCGAACTACCACTCGCATTCGAAGAACAGTCAACAGCCTCTCAGCGCTTGGTCGAACGGTTCATGATGGGGCTGCGGTTGGAAGAAGGTGTTGACTTGCGTCGTGCCACGCACGAGTTGGGCGATGCGGTCGTGGCGCGCAGTCAAGCGGCGCGCTTGCGCCTTGAGTCGTTCGGTATGCTGACGATGCATGACGCTCAATTGCGCGCTACGCCAAAGGGGTTGGATGTGCTCAATGAGGTCGTGCTTCAACTCATCGCAGACATCAACTAGGGGACTTCATTCCTTGTCGAACGAGTGTCTCGTTCACACCCGACCGCAAAGCGTGCTTTGCTAGGCGGGCTGGAAGCGACCCTTGGCGTAGTCGCGGCCCTTGGAGGAGAGTTGGTAGAGGCCACGGCGGCTGCCCTCTTGGAGGTGCTCGAGCTTGCGCTTGAGTATTCCCAGGGCGTTGTGGAGGTTCTTTGGGCGTTCCCACCCTGCGCGCTCAAAGCACCACAGGACATCGTCGCCCGATATCTCGCCGCGACCCTTTACATGCTGTAAGTAATGAAATGACAGGATGATACGATCTTGGATGGCCCCTCGGCCAGCGCGAATCGGGCGCCTGGCTGCAAAGTCGGCAAAGCTTGAGGCGCTCTCTCCGGTGGCGGGAGACTGTTCAGGGGATCGAGGGATGCCCACGGCGCTCTCGAGGAAGCGACGAAAGCGTAGAACCTGCTTTTCGACGAACTTCTCAGAGCCGGCAAACTCCAAATTTACACCGTCGGCCGTGAAGTGAAATACGGTTTCGCTCGCCGCCGCGGCGTCCATTGCCTGGCCGTTGTTGCCGGCGTCATGAATACGCCCGTTCTGTTGATGGGATCCTGGACCGTTGGTCATGCGAACGCCTCCACGCACATGTGGTCTGAAGCGCTACCTCGAACCACCGTCCCCACTCGCTGTGTAGCGCGCACGATCCAACGTCCGCTTCGTTGAGCGCGTGACGTCCGCGCGCGTCGAGCAAAACCTATCGATCGTTTGCGACGACCTATTGTGAACGACGCCAATACCACAGCTTGATTCATGTCGATTGCGAACTTGTATGCCCCACTTACATCCATGCGCACACCAACACAACCGCTCGTATAGCGTTGCGTTGGATTGTCGCAGTTAGGGCGTGATTGAAGAGTCATGCGTTCCTGATCGACGCCCGCATCCAGCGCGCAAGGAATGAATCGACGGACAGCAGGCCCAACGACAACCAAACTCCGCGCGCGCAGTCATGCGGTTACCCCTATTGTATGGGCTTTCACGCGAATCTGCCGGATTCACACCAGTCATCAATCGCAATTTTGTGACTTGCAGTGTCGATGCGTGACTTGGTCACACAGCCAGCGTGCGTGTTGCACTACGTTTCGCGCATCTGTGCGCCAAGGTGAAACTACGCACCACTCGCCTCGCGCCATGCTGTGTTTGTTGAGTTGTCGAGTGGAAAGCTCAATCCTTGAAGGCGCCTCAAAATTCCGCCGTCCGAATCATGTCGAGTCCAAAGCGCCTACATTCTAGGTTGTGAGGCGAAGACGGCGGATTATCGTCCCAAGTGGAGTCGGTCGGCAAGAACCTCGGGTAGGCCCGCAGACACAATGGCATTGGCCGCCGCATCCACGTCATAGGCAACGCGCTTGAAGTCAATCGTACGTGTCTCGTCGTCATACATTGCATACGCGGCATTCGGGTTCTCGTCGCGCGGCTGGCCCACGCTCCCAGGATTCGCAATACAGGCCTCGTCCTTCACCACGACGCGCTCCTCGAGCGAGTAGGTGATGGGGACGCCATGCGTAAACGCAACCGGCACATGGCTGTGCCCGACGAAACCCACCGGGGTACCTAGCACGGCGAACGACAGGTACGCGTCGTAGGAGGTCTGCATGTAGTCAAAGACGTGCGGGTCGTGAATCGTCCCGTGGGCAATCGTAATATCGCCCGTAACTTCGAGTAGAGGTAGTCCTCGAAGCCAAGCGACATCAGCCTTCGATAGCGTGCGACGTGTCCATTGAATCGCCTTTCGGGCGTACTCATTGAAGTACTCGTCAGACAGCTGCCCCGTGATGGCGTAGTCGTGGTTGCCTGCCACTGTCAGCGCATCCAGCTCGCGTACGCGCGCGATACAGCCCCCCGGGTCGGCGCCGTAGCCAACCACATCCCCTAGGCACAGATACCGCTTGGCGCCGTGCTTCTCAGCATCGCCAATGACCGCGTCCAGCGCCTCCAGGTTGCCGTGGATGTCGCCCAAGACGCAGTAGCGCACGGTATTGCTCCTTGATAAGCCGTGAGCCGCCTCATCGATGGCAGCGTGCGTCCGAGGGAGACCGGGGAGTCTAACAGACGCGAAGAACAGCCCGCGTCAACAACTATCCTCGGACCAAAGCTCTGCCAATCTGAGGACTTATCTGTTGATCTCCCCGTCCGTTACGACCGTGTGGGAGCGGCCAACGCCAAGCACAAGACGCCGGCAATTGCCGCACATGAACCCAGCAACATGGGAAGCAACACCCCTGCGTGCAGCGTCGCCGATGGAAACAAGCAGCGCATGAACGAGCCTGGTGCTCCGCCCAATACCGCTACGGATTCCCACGGCACGTGCGAGGCCATCCAGGCCGCTGCGCCGCCCACCAATGCAACTGTGGGGTGCGTCCAGCGAGCAAAGAAGACTGCCCAAGCGCCACAGCTTGCCACCAATATGATTGAAGCCATAAGCTGCCCAGAACCTCTCACCCAACTATATGTATTATGCAATGAAATAGATGGAGTGCTCTTGAGACTCGCTGATTTAGTGGTCAGGCCGAG
Source organism: Planctomycetota bacterium (assembly GCA_965222115.1). Taxonomy (GTDB): domain Bacteria; phylum Planctomycetota; class PLA2; order PLA2; family JAEUHO01; genus CBDCTJ01. The sequence continues at coordinate 612,356 of CBDCTJ010000007.1, forward strand.
GGACAAAATCGAAAATACAAGTCCCGCAGACAGGATGGCGACTAGCAGCGCGCCCGCCCACCGGCCAAGTACGCGCCCATGGCTTCCTGGCGCAGCTTGGTCGGCCGCCAAGCGAAACTGACTTCCACGGTCGTCTTCAAGGCTTCGTGCCACGAACCACGCAATCGTGAAGACCCCGCACATCAGGGCCGAACTCAAAAAGAGTGCGGGCATGGTTTCATTCGGATTGTCTAGAGCGAGAATCGAATAGGCGCCGCCAAACCACCCGAGAAATAGCCCCGTCCCTGCGATAATGTAGGTTGAGGGCCGTCGGAGACTTGAGCGTGCGGTACTCAGCGCATAGTGCCACATGCCGAAATCTTCGCATGGGGCCTCCTCCTCGCCAAGTGTTGAGGGCCGTACGAATCGCCACACGTTTCAGGCGAGTGTTTCACGTGAAACATTCGCTCTGCCAGTTATCTAACCAGTTCATGTGCTTGAGGAGTCCGAGAATGAAGGAGCGTAGACTTGGGCGAGGGCTTAGCGGGCTAATCCATCGAACCGACCGCAAGGGCGCCGTCGATGCGCAGGAATCCACCGCGCCAGCACGGCGTGAAATCCCTGAAATCAAAGGGGAGCAGAAGACAGGGCCCAAGCCGAAGGCTCAAATTGACTCGGAGAACGGGGCCAGCCGTAGCTCGGCGACTCACAGGGCGCCCGCAGCTCGATTCGCGGCTATCGAGGACATCCGCCCCAATCCCTATCAACCACGAGCCAGCATGGATGATGATGAACTCTCGGAGCTAAAGCACTCCATAGTGACTCATGGAGTCCTACAGCCCCTCCTCGTGCGAACGATCGAATCTGGGTACGAATTGATAGCTGGGGAGCGCCGATTGCGTGCAGCGACCGCGGCGGGCTTGAAAGAAGTGCCCGTTGTGGTGAAGGCGGCGAGCGAAGAGGATATGCAGACCCTAGCGCTGGTCGAGAACATTCAGCGCGTGGACCTGAACGCGATTGAAAAGGCCGTCGCCCTTCGAACCATGATGTCGAATCTGGGGATCACGCAGGGGAATGTCGCCAAGCGAGTGGGTAAGGCCCGAAGCACTATAGCCAATCTCCTACGTTTGCTGGACTTGCCCACTCCGGTGCTCGATCTCGTTCGTTCTGATGAGTTGTCCGAGGGCCATGCCCGCGCCTTGCTTCGCGTAAACGGCGATGCGAATAGGATTGCCGCTGCCGATAGAGCGGTGAGGGAGGGGCTCTCGGTTCGTGCCTTGGAGCAAATCGTAGGGGGCTCCGCAACCGGGAAGAAGGGGGCATCGACCAGGCGTGGTCCAGCCGGGTCGCAGGAAGGAGAGTCGACAGACGTCTATATGGAGGACATTCGGATTCGGCTAGAGCGTGCACTGGGAACAGCGGTTCGCGTGCGTCGGAAGGGAATCGGCGGTGAGATCAAGATTGGATTCCACGATGCCGACGATCTCGATCGGCTGCTTACGTTATTCGGAGCCTAGAACATAACAAAATACTAACAGTAATGAGAACCGGCGTGGTGGTCTTCTCTTTGGATGAGTGTCCGAAGGGGTCGCTGCGTGCGCTGTCTAATTTCCGTCGGTCGGAGACCCGCTTTCGTCCTTTGGTGACTCCACCGCTCCTGCTTCAGCGTCGTCATTGTCTTCGTCGCCCTTTTCAGGGGCGGGTGTGGGCTTTTCGGGTGGATCTACCTTGTAGGCGTCTTGCTTGACAGTCTTCAATGACTTTTCGGTAGCCGTGGGGGGCGTGGTGCCACCATCGGACGACGTTGATGCGACAAGTGCATCGCCATCGTAGGCCAGCACCTTCACGATGCGCACAGGCACCTGCAGTGTGGTGCTTAGCTGCGTGTAGTTATCGTCGGTCTTCGCATCTTCGTCGTCGGCCCAGGTATCGGACTTGAAAATGCGATCCAAGGTTGCGAGCGATGCATCGTCAAGCAACTTGCCAATCGGTGTGAAGTTGTGATCCAGCGCCGGGCTGCGCTTCGCAACGAATACAAGTTGGCTGGGTTCGTCATACGGTGAAAGCGGGCCGTGCCATGCCATGACGGTGCCACGTTCTGCAATAATTTGGTGGCGCGCCTTAGCCGGCAACAACTGCACCAAGGGCTCTGCTTCCGTCACGTCCTTGTGGGTATCGCGTTCATAGGGTTTGGCGTCCTTGGAAGCGGCGTTCCCCGTGTGAATCGTGGAGCGATAGGGGTCATCGTCCGGGCCATCGACTTGCTTGGTCACGATGGCGCGCCCATCAAACGTGCCACGATTCACTTCGTTTACCACCGCATCCACCAAGGTCTTTGTGCTTTCGCCGTAGCAGCGAATGCGCATATCTCCGCGATTTGTGCGCACCAGCAAGGTGTACGCTCCGTCTGGCGCCATCGATCGCGCGCGGTACTTGGTTTCCCAGCCCCGGTTGGCTTCAAGCCACTGCAGCAGTTGACGGGTGAGCGTGGGAGCGCCATCGGGATCGGTGCGGCACTGTTCCCAATTCAATGGGAAGTCTTTGAACGAGTCGCGAATGACTTCCAGATGTTGTTGCGCACGGTCAAAATACTTTTGGCGTTCTTCGGGGGAATCGATCTTCTCACCGGCAATAAGTTGATCGACGGCCGCCTTGGCAATGCGCCAGCGCACGTGAGGCTCAATGGCGCCGTCCCATCCCCCCGGCTTTTTCTCAAGGAATGACTCCAACGCAAGTTGATAGGAGTCGCGATCTTCGGTGGCCTTCGCGCTGGGTTCCCAGTCGCTACCAATACGGCGTGCGTCGTACCGTCCGCGCAGTGCGCCAAAGTAATTCCACGCTTCGGTATCTTTTTCACTCTTCTGATTAAGCCAAAATGCGACGCCCGCACCGACCAGCACCAAGAGACCCGTCACGATCAATGCGAGCTTCAGGATGCGGGTCAACCGATCGGGATCGCTTAACGCGAATTCGCGATCGATCTCGGCATTCTCAGAGGGGTCCCTATCCATGGCGATTCGTTCCTTTGGTGCATCGAGCCTTTGGTGGTTCGGGTCTTTCGCGCCCCATGTTCTAAAGCCCGCGGCGTGATTCGGGGGCATCCTACATGGGCGTTGCTTGGCAACGACGGGTACCTCTGACGTCACGCGTTCGTGGCGCGCGGTACCCCCTGGACCTAGCCCTACGGCTCGGGTGACTTGGCTTGAGACACACTTTGTTTGGCAACGGTATTGGCCTGGTCGGCAAGCGTATTGGGGTGATCAGGGAGTGGGAGAAACGCTTCAAGATGCGAAAGATTTCCCGCCTCTTTGATCAAGTTACGTGCCACGACCAGGCGTTGGACTTGGTTGGTGCCTTCATAGATCTGCGTGATCTTGGCGTCGCGCATGTACTTCTCGATGGGGTAGTCGCGCATGTATCCGTACCCGCCGAATATCTGCACCGCGTCGGTCGTGACTTTCATCGCCGCGTCGGTAGCAAAGAGCTTCGCCATGGCCGCCATTTTGGTTAGCGATTTGACGCCCGCATCGCAGGCCCTCGCCGAGGCGTAAATCAACTGACGACTTGCTTCCACATGGGCCGCCATATCAGCCAGGAGCGCTTGCACCATCTGAAAGCTCGAAATCGGCTGGCCGAATTGAATACGATTGGTGGCATAGACCGTGGCGTAGTCCAAAGCCCCCCGCGCAAGACCGGCGGCCTGCGCCGCCACGCCCGGACGCGCCCTATCCAACGTCATCATTGCGTGCTTGAAGCCCATGCCTTCGCGACCACCCAGGAGGCGGTCCTTCGGAATGCGGCAGCCGTCAAAGTGACACTCGACGACTGGAACGCAGCGAATACCCATCTTGTCTTCCGCGCGTCCAATACGAAAGCCAGGGTCTCCCTTTTCAACAAGGAACGCACTCATGCGTCGCGAACGTGAGTTTGGATCGGTGACCGCAAAGATGCTGTAGATGTCGGCGGCACCGCCGTTCGTGGTCCACTTCTTGGCACCATCAATGACATAGTGATCGCCGTCTTTGGCGGCGCGCGTGCTTACACCCCCGGCGTCACTTCCTGCGTTGCGCTCGGAGAGGCCGAACGCAATAAGTCGCTTGCCCGCGGCGATATCCGGTAGGTACTTCTTCTTCTGCTCATCGGTGCCGGCCAGAAGAATCGGAAAGCTCCCCAGGGCATTGACGGCAAAGAGCACGCCAACGCCACCACAGGCGCGGGAAAGTTCTTCGACGACCAGGCATAGGTCCAAGACGCCACCGCCATGGCCGCCATAGGCTTTAGGAATCCACACGCCAAACAGGCCGGCTTCCGCCAGGGCGTCCCGAATTTCCCATGGGTATTCCTGCACGCGATCAAAGTGAGCGGCACGCGGGCGAATTACGGACTCCGCAAGTTCACGGGCCGTGTCGCGCCAGCGACGGTTTTCCGCAGTTAGTAGCTCGTCCAGGGTGCACCTCCGCGGTGACGCCCTGAGCCCCATGCTCAGCAGCGAACCGCGGAGTATAGATCCCTCGCGCACGTCGTCCCAACCGAGCCCGGGGTCAATCTGGGGGCAGACGCGGCAAGTCGAAGAAGGGCGATTGGTGACTTGGCGACCCACGTGAGTACGAGGGACGCCAAGTGCTAGTGACTCGTGCGAGGCGCCACTCGCCAATGGCCAGCGGCTAGTGCGAGGCGCCACTCGCCAATGGAAGGAGTCGCCGATCGCTAAGGCCGTCTTCGAGCCGGTGCCAGTACTGGACGTGGTCTTCGCCGCGCTGCCAGCTCAGGTAAACAATCTCACCGTCTACGTCACCATAGAAGTCGATTGCACCACTCTCGTAGTCCTTCACTGTGCCGCCGAGGCTTTCGATTTCCTCAATTAGCGACTGAAAGCGATCTAGCTCGCGCGCAACGCGCTCATCGGCCCGACGGAGCTCCTGATCCGCGCGAATCGACTCGGCACCTTCGGCTTCGTCCGCGCGCGTCTTGGCGGTCTCAAAGGCCTGCAACGCAGCATTGACGTTGCGGTAGGCCACAACGATGTCGTCTGCGATGCGACGAACCAGCGGAATCATCCGGCTGGCTTCTTCAGGGGTGAAAATTTTGCCTTTCATGACCGTTGCTCCTAAACGGGGAACGGGAAGCCAAATGCAACTTCCGCGCCGAACCCCGGAAAGACCGATTGGCGCCAGCCGTTGGCCGGGCACAGGCCGCCAAATGGCCTCTCCATCTATCTAGACGGCTTTTCGGCCTCGAAAGTCGGTGAAAAAAATGTCAGATCGCCGTCCAGGGGTCGAAATTTCGGTGTGTGGGAGGGACGCGGGTGTCCCCGTTTGGGGAACGACAATGTGAGGGCCTTCAGGGTGTCCCCTGGGCGTAACGCATGCGAACTATAGGCTATCAGGCGACCGGACCTAGCTGTCGAGCGGAGCACGGGGTTTCGATATCGCGCGCAGAACGTGGGGCTGGCACCGTGGTTCAGGCTAGCCGACCTCGGGGCCTACCCTATCGTGTGCGGTCCGCCCTCGTGTCTGAAGGGCGCCGCCCCGGTCTAGTCGGAGCCCTTTCGGAGCACTCGTGGACGAGCAGATTCGCACCATTCAAGAATATGTCTACTCGAAGTACATCGACGGTATGCGCGTGGATCCGATCGACGAAGAGGCTGCGTGCGAGCGGTTGCAAACCTACTTCCTTCGGCCGGATAAGAACGAAGACCCCGAATGTGTCTACGTGGGCGTCTTGTGTTTCGAACTGGGTTATGAAGTCGAAGCCAAGCAAGTTGATTATTTTCAACGCGCGCACTTTTGGTTGACGCGCCATCGCGGGTTGACCGGTGAGGCGTGGGACGCGGTGGACGACCGCTTGCTCGACTTACAAGAGTTCTTTGATCAGAAGGAAATCGAAGTTGACGAGTCGCCCTTCTCCGCCGAGGCCGAGGCCGAGGCGGCGCTGGCGCCCGTTGAGATTCGCGAGATTGAAGATCACGGTCGCATGATGTTGATACCTGGCGGCGGATTCCTGTTCGGTGCCAACAAGGAACATCGTTCGATCCCAGGGTTCTACATCGATAAGTGCCCGGTAACGAATCGCCAATACGAGGCGTTTTGCCGCGCCACCGGATACCGTTTTCCGCGCCACTTCAACGACAAGCGTTTTAGTCACCCCGATGCACCCGTTGTCGGCGTGAGTGTCAACGACGCACTGAAGTACAGCCGTTGGGTTGGCAAAGTCCTGCCCACCGAGGAACAGTGGGAGAAGGCCTGCCGCGGCGTGGATGGACGTCCCATGCCCTGGGGCGACGACGGCGTAGACGAAACGCGCGCGTGTTTTGGCAAAGATCCCCAGGAGGGGGGCACCGAGTCAGTCAAGGTGCGCCCCAAGTCGGAGAGTCCCTACGGCGTGTGGGACATGATTGGCAACGTGTGGGAGTGGACGTCGAGCGTGGAACAAGATCCCGATACCGTGCATGCCATTCGCGGCGGGTGCTACAACGACGTCAGCGACTTTCTGAGTGCCACATGTCGCTTGGTCGCTGCGCCCAAAGACAAGTTTGAAGCCATCGGCTTTCGGTGTGCCAAGCCTACGTAACGTTGTTGTGCCGCGCCGCGCCGGTCAAGGACCGCGCACGCTGTGACCGATTCAACGTCTAACTCGAACACACGTTCGCCCGTGACGCTACGCACGCACATTGCGCTTCTGCGTCCATTCACTTTGTTGGCACCGGTTGTCGGTGTGCTTGCGGGTGTGACCACGGCCTACGGCGCCATGGGCGGGGCGGTGTCGTGGCCCATGGCGTCGGTCGTCTACGCGTGTCTATCGGCCGCGCTTGCAACCGGTGCGAGCAACGTGTGGAATCAGGTCTTTGACGCGCCGATCGATTCCGTCAATAAGCCAACGCGCATGATTCCCGCGGGCCGCATTGACGCGGCGCGCGCAACGTCGTTTGGGGCGTGGTTGGCGGCGGGGACGTTGGTCTTCGGCTGGCTCGCAGGCCCCGCGTTTGCTGTGTTTGTCTCGCTTGGGTTGTTGTTGACGTGGATGTATAGCGCCCCGCCGCTGCGTTTGAAAGCGCATCCGATCGGTGCCAATGGGGCCATTGCGATTGCGCGTGGGTTGCTGGTGCCGGTGGCGGGTTGGTCGCTGCTCGCACCCGCATGGGCATCCGATCCGTGGGTGCTCGGTGCTTGTGCGTGTGTCTTTTTGTTGGGCGCCGCGAGCACCAAGGACTTTACCGATGTAGACGGTGATCGTGCGTATGGGTGTCGCACATGGCCCATCCTTTACGGGACGCGCGGCGCGGCGCGGCGCATGACGCCGTTCGTCGTTGGAGCGTTTGGGTTGCTGCCTGCAGCGGCATATCTAGGCGGCTTGTCAATCCCTGTACCTCATGCCGCCGTGCTCGCCGTGGTGCTTATGCTTTTGGGCGTGCGCGCGTCGTGGTTGTTGCTACACGACCCGAACGCCGTATCGAATCGTTCGGGCAATCACCCCGCGTGGCGCTGGATGTATATCACGCTCTTGGTGTTCTTCGTTGGTGCCGCCGCGGTGTACAACCTGTGATATGTTGATGGACGCACGCCATTCACTACTTGTGGCGCGCCATACGCATCAAGACGAAGTTGAGTGCCAAACGGTGAGAAGCAATCGTTCCCGCCAAGTTGCCCTTCTTCTGATAGTAGTGGCCAATGGCGTGGAGCACGCGTCCGCGACCGTAGGGAAACGTTGCCGCTACCACCGAGCTCGTGCCATGAATTTCACGCAGTTCGGGGGCTTCAATCAACACTTCGACTTTGGATTTGTTGCCGGGACGCACATCGTAGGACTTGCGCTCCAGCCACCACTTACCCTGCGTCTTGGGCAAGAACACACCATTTAGAAGCGGGTGATTCTTACGCCCACGCGCCGGTTCGATGTCGACCACCATTTCGGCCAGTTCATTGCGATCGCCGCGCGTGCGCAAGAATCCGGGAAACGTTCGAGTGACGACGGTGGCGATCCCCCAGTCGGTCGTAAACAAGTACCCGCCGTCCCGCACAAAGCGCTCCACTTTGCTCAAGATGCGTCGTCGGTTGTGGGGCAGGAGTGCTTCGCCGCAATTCCAAAACACGACTTTGTAGTCTTTTAGCGAAACAGCGTTTCGACCCACCAAGTTGTAGGGCGAGGAAAATGTGTATGGAATGCGTAGGGCATCAAGCACACGTTCGATGCTGTCAAATCCACCTTCCACCACCAAGACGTCTTCGCGCCGAAGGCGATCCAGCGCTGCGCCCGCGCCTGTTTTGCTGCCGCCGATCGCATCGAGCACAAGTTTGGCCGACGCACGATTGACGTCGAGCGCGCGTCCGGTGGAAAACGCTTGATTGAGTTTACCAGCGGCCACGTTTGGCGGCGTCGTGACTTGAGGTTTCTTGCGCCGCAATCGCTTGGTCGGACGAAATAGCGTGGCGGTATTGGGATGCAATCCAACCTGTGCCGGCGGGGGATCGATCATGTCCTCTTCGGGCAGCGGCAACTCCTCACGCGGATCGGGCGGTGGGGGGGCAGAGGATGCAGGCTCAATCACATCGAGCGACTCCAACAAATCCTCTGGTTCGTGATGGATCGGCTCTTCAAATACTTCTAAGGGATCGGGTTCGTTGCCGCCCTCCAATTCGTCGGCCACGTCCATAGCACCTTTCACCGTGCCGAGCGCGGATGTGGGCACATCGGCTTCCTGTTCCATGAACAGGGCAAGCGCAAAGAACAACGCAGCGTGCGCAAGTGCCGACGCGATGAAGAAAGGCGACTTCTTTAGTTGTTCCACGAGTTCGCGTTGAAACTCGCGCGTACCAAATCGCTGATCTATGTCTTTGGGACCCGCTTGGTGGCGCTCCGCTACCGTTGTTGTCGCCGTAGCACGCGACGCAGTGCGCTTGTCGTTCACGTCCGTTGCACGACGATTCGTCGCATGTTGAGTAGCGGGCGTCGCCGCCGCCTTGGTTTGAGGATGCGGTCGCTGCGCGTGTGAGATTCGTTTCGCATCATCGGCGCGCGGCAGGGCCTGCGACGTCGTGGGGTGCCTGTTTGTTGGCGTTGTGTGGGCTTCGCGTGGATTGGACGGCTGCGAAGTGCCAACGCCAGGGTCATCGGCCAGCTGAAACGTGCTCTCTGCGATGGAGGACGCCGCCGCGGGCGCTTCGTCGTAGTGGCCAAATGCGAATGCCGCGTGCGCGCCACGCGCGGCGGTGATTTCAACATCGCCGACAAAGAACGATTGGCCCCAGATGATGGGAATCGGGGTGAGAGGTCGCTTGGTCGTTCGAAAACACAAGCCGTCGGCGTCGGGTTCGATTACACCCTCAATATCCGCCCAGCCCACATGGCTCAACGACACGCCTGCGACGGGCGAGGACCCTACCGTGCATGGCAACTCCGAAATGGGTACCGTGCGCATCCAGGTGTCGGCCTTTAGCGTGAGGTTGAACACGGCGCGGGGAGTCCTCGGCGAATCGTCGCTGGCCCCCTCGATTTCACGGGGTGCCTATGCCTTCCAACGTATCAGGCGGTCAACGGACGCGATCGATCATGCGATTTCAGCTGTTCTCGCGTCGAGCTACCTACGTCGCGGGCTCTCCTCCGGGCTAACAGCATGACGGCAGCCGCGATTCCAGGCACAAATGGAACGCCTCCCAGTCGCCACTGCTCGCCGAGTTGTTGGAGACCGTGCTCCATGGCGGTAAGTGAGATAGCGCCCTTCGTGACGGGTTGGTAATGAACGCAGAAGTACGTGGCCGCGGTCACGACGACCAGTGCAATGAGCATCAAGCTGGCAAGTATACGGGAGGCACGGCCCTCGAGACCCACGAACGCACCGAGTAGTAGCACGACCAAGCACACGGCGATGTAGATCGGTGCGAGGACGCCAACACGAGAGATCAGCGGCGAATCGGTGGGGCGTGTCTCTGGAATCTCGTTGCTTGGTAGTTCTGTGAAGTCTCGGGTTGCCGCCACAGCACTTGTCAGGTTGCTGTGATACCCAAACATGTAATTCTTATGGAGCCGTGACTGGCCAATTGGAAATGCCAAGTACGAAACGAGGAGCGCGAATCCTGTAATCAGGACCAACCAACCCGTACGCGATCGTTCTCGTCGCGGAACCAGGAGCCCGCCGACGACAAGCCCGACACCAAGCGCGAAGTCCAGCAGTTGTGAATCCCCGGGTCGGCCGATAAACATCGTCAAACCCGTCGCGGCAATCAGCAGCCGCCCACGCCACGCGCCGCCCTTCGTCGTGGTCACGATCAGGTAGAGCAGCGCTGCGATGACCAACACGCAGGCCAGCATCGGCGCGTAATGCCAATTCCACACCCACGATCCGTGTTCATCTCGAAACAACTCGACCAAGGTCTTCCCCAGATAGGGACGGCCCAACATCGTGGACCCCATGGTCCGGTGAAACGTCGTAAAGATGATGAGACAGGTGGCGATGAAGCCAATAGCTGCATAGATACGTGGATTTTGCATCCAACCGAAGAGCAGCGAAGTTCGAGAGCGCGGCCCAAGCTCGTCGGTTGAACGTTCCATTACAGGGCGGCGGACGACACGCTGCGCGGCGTCTTCCTTGCCACGTCGCGTACGGGCACGCGCTCGCGGCAAACGCGCGTTCTCGTTGTCGCCCAACGCAAACGTCCGCTTACGTGAGGGGCGCGGCGCGTCAGGCATGTCGCACCTCGCGTTCTTCGAGCTTCTGCGCGCGCGCGACCTCTCCAAAGGCGAAGACTGCGATCATGAGTGGCGCAAGTGCATCGGGAACAAGCATGTTGTATAACTGTGTTGAAATGGATCCCGCTGTGCCGGGCTCTTCGCCGCCTGTGCTTCCAGCAAGGGTCATGTAGGCATGCCGGGTGATCGAGGGGAGTAACAAGAGCGCAATGCCGCACCAAAGCCACCACCGCCATCGTATCCCAAACAACGTGGTAATCGCGATCACACAGGTCAGCAAGATCATGGCCATCGGAATGAGATTGAACATCGTTTCGTCACGTTGCGATGTTTGAGGAGTTATGGGCTCACCACTAAACAGCCCCCGTTCCCATGCTCCGGGCAAGTCGCGAAGATAGTGCGTGAGTTTGGTGTCGGCATACGACATTGTTGGACTGATGAGCAGGTGCGCGAGCAGGCACGCGGCGGCGCCTGCCGCAATCCATGCCCCGGTGCGCGTGGATGTTCGTTGGAGCGAGTACGCCAGCCCGCCACCCATGAGTGTCATGAGAACCAATTCGCTCGTGTCGTAGCGAGAAACTGCCATGGTCATGCTGACGGAATTCGCGGCGGATGGATCGCACAGAATAAAGATCAGGGGAGCGACCAACGCGAAAAGTACCGTTACACGTAAGCGCGCCGCGCGCGTAAATGCCATGAACAGGGCCCATAGCCCGGTAACGCTCCACAGCACGGCAGTTGCCGTAGTGCGAGGGTCTTCGATTCGCGCGAAGTGTTCCCACGGCCACGAATCGATAATGCCAAAGAGTGGATTGGCATACAGGAACAACGACAACACCATGAGGAATCCCGCTACGGCGAGCGAAGGTGACGTCGCCGAGACGGCCGGCGCGATCGATGCAGGAGGTCGTTGGCGTCGGGTTCGTCGGGAACGCATAGGTGTTCCATGAGAGCAGAAGGAGGGCGAGGCGACAAATCAGGTCTGTCACGCGAGGTGCAAATCGTACAAAGGAGGCGATTTACTCGGAGGGCGGGGCGGTCCGAAGAATCAGATCGTAGGCCTCGCGCAACTTGAGGAATCGCTTGCTTGCAAAGGCTTGAATGGCGGGATCCAAATGAGCGACTTTGTCGGGATGGCTCGCTTGCGCGTGACGGCGGAAGGCCTCATCGATTTCGTCGGCTGTCGAGTTTGACGTGAGCCCCATGAGATCCAATGCGGACTCGCGCGTCATGAGGCCCGGTTGCGGGTCGATGTGTACTTGATCAACGTCGCTCGCCGCGTTGGATCGGTGTGGGGCGTTGCGTTCGCTCGCCGGCCCGTGCTTGGACTCACTTTCGTCCCGCGAAACCGATCGATGTTTGGCGTGATCTTGCCAGGGAATCGAGACGTTGGGGTTCTGTTCGTCGTCGAACGTGGTGGCATGCGATGGCTCGCCTGGGCGGGTATAGCGGTGCCGACCGTGAGGCACGAGCTCGATTTCGTTGCTGCATTTTGGGCATCGATAGCGCACGCGTGGGCCGCCGCGAGCGGCTGTTCGGGCTTTGAGGATGCCGTATGCCGCTACGTCGTCCCGCGTAAAGGGCGTCTGGCACCGGTCACACTCGCCGAGTTGCATGGGCGTATTCTACGAGATCCCTCATCGGTGTGGAAACGAGACTTGACCTCCGGCGGCCCTGCGTAACGATGACCCGCTTGGCAATGCAATTCGCCGAGATGCAGTTCGCCGAGGAGGCGCGATGAAGCTCAAGATTCGAAACTCCACCCGCAAGCGCCGCAAGGTGGGCTTCCGCGCGCGTATGCGTACCAAGGCGGGCCGTAAGATTGTCAACCGGCGTCGTCGTTTGCGCGGTACGTTTCCTTAACCCATTAATGTCCCTAACCCACTGATGCCTCCGCAACCGCAGCGCCCCGACGAGCGCGAATCCCCCGCGCGCGGTTCATCTCAAGACAAGGTCCGATCGAAAGACCACGTCCGATCGAAAGGCAAGGCCCGATCGATGAGGAACGTGTCGTCGAAGGCCGTGCTGTCTCGTCGACATGTCCTGCGCGGCGCAAGTGCGGCCGCGGTTATGGGGCTCACGCCCGGTGTGGCGTTTTCCAAAGACAAACCCGTAGTCATGCCCACACGCGCCCTCGGGAAAACGGGTGTAAACGTGTCGCTCTTTGGCCTTGGGTGTTTTCCGCTGGGCAAGATGGCTCGCGTGGAGGACGCCATCAATGTGGTCCACGCGTCCGTTCGCGCCGGGTGTACCTATTTTGACACCGCGCCCAGTTACTCACGCGGCGTCAGTGAAGAACGTTTGGGTCGCGCATTGAAGGCGCTCGGTAAAGACGCCGCGCGCCTGTTTGTTGCCACCAAGACCAACACACGTACCGCGGACGATGCCCAGCGTGATTTAGATCAGAGCTTACGACGTCTTGGTCGTACCGCCATCGACATGGTTCAGATTCATGCCATCAAGTCAAAGGATGACATGGCCTTGGCGCTCGATCCGAAGCGCGGACCGCTCAAGACGTTGTTGCGTGCGCAAGAACAAAAGGTCATTCGTTTTATTGGTGTGACGGGTCACGCCGATCCGCGCGTGATGAGCGAGACGATTTCGCGCTACGGATTTGACGCCGTGCTGTTTCCACTCAATTGCGTTGATCCACACCACATGCCATTCCAGACGTCTACGTTGCCCACCGCCATCAAGCGGGGGATGGGTCGCGTGGCGATGAAGGTCTTTGCATCGGGCCGGCTCCCCAAGCGCGGGAAGATCGACCCACGCGCGTGCTTGCGCTACACCTACGGACTCGACATCTCCACTGCCATCGTGGGGTGTTCCACGGTGGGCGAAGTCGCGTTGGCGGCTTCCGTCGCGCGCGAGAACAAACCCCTCACCAAGCGCGAACAAGCGGCGCTTCTGGCAAAAACGGCCCCACTCAAGGGCAAGAAGACCGAGTGGTACAAGCGCGCGTAGTGCAGGCGATTGCCTAATCGTCCCGTATCTATCGACGCCACACCTCACGCGATGCATCACCGTCGGTAGGATACGAGTTCGTTTCGTTACGTATCGGAGCCATCCCATGAGAACCGTTTTGCTCCTGCTTGCATTGGTGGGTGGCCTCGTTGCACTCATGGTGGCCACGGGCTTATGGGATTCGTTGATTTCGTCATCCGACACACCATCAAGCACGGAACCCACGGCGCACGGCACCACGGACCCAGAGAATGGTGAAAACACGACGTTGCGAGGAACCGACACGATCCGTGGCCCGTTGGAAGAGCCTACGCTCCGCCAACTGGAACAAGAACATCGCGCGTTGCTCATTTCACGTGGCCCCTTTCCCTGGATCAAAGTGGTTGAGACTCAGCTCGGCGCCCATAAAAACTTGGCGTATCAAACGTGGTATACCGACACGACGAACGCGCTCGATCTCGACGCGGGCCCCGGATCGGGGCCGGGGCGTGACTTGCCGGACTTGACGGACACGCCCGACGCATCGTTCTTAGAGAACAACAACATCGACCTCTTGCTGCTCGACGAGATTGACCCGCATGCGATTCCGGATCAGTTTTGGGAGGCGGTGCGCACGCGTGTGAACAACGGCACGATGGGGCTTTGGGTTCATCCGGGCATTCCGTATGCCACCACGAAAGGCGACAAAGCGCCCGCGGTCCATCCCATGCTGGAGCACGACCTGTTGAAGGGATTGCTGCCGGTTACCGACGCGTTGGAAATCAAAGGCACCCCCGTGCCCGGCGTGGTGGCCGACAGCAGCAAGGAACCTCGGCCCTTCATACTGACGGAGAAGGGAAAAAAGCACGTAGCCGTACAGTTTTACGACGATCCACGAAAGACGGAGCGACTTTGGCAACAGGTGACGGCAGGCAAGTACGGGTGGCGCGTGCGCTTCTGTTATCCCGTTACGAAGTTGGCGGAGGGCGCAACGACGTTGGTTGAAGTCGACACCGGCAAGCTCGACAACCTTCCGGCCATCGTGGTGTCGGATGCGTCAAACGGTCGCGTATTTTGGCTCGGTACCGATTCGATGGGCTGGGACGCCCTCTATCAATCCACGTCCACTGGACGCATGCACAAGCTCATGTCCAACTGGCTTGGGTGGTTGGTGGGGGAAACGGAATAGATCCAAGCGGCAAGGCCTCGGCGCTACTCTTCCGGAGCATTGCGTTCACGGTCGGCGCGGGCCGCTTCTTTCTTGATGTAATCCTTTTCGCGAAGCGGCTCGAGTTCTTTGCACGCGTTGGCACGGGTGATGAGTGTTCGATCGCGAATAAGTGCGTTGCGCAGGGCGACGCGGGCCGCGCGCACATTGCCGGTGGCGGCATACAGGCGCGCGAGCAAGAAGTGATATCCGCCGCTGCGTAGATCGTGAGCCCGGGGGACGCGTTCTTGAATCAGAAGAAGCCCTTCCTTGGGGCGTCCTTGTTCCAAGAGCACCGTGGCCCATGTGTCGGCGGTGTTCAGCGTGATGCGACCGGTTGAACGTTGTTCAAGGGTGGCGGCGTAGGCGGCACGCTTCTCAGCCGTGGGGAGTTCAAACCGCGCAAGTGCTTGATACCACGACACGGTATTCCAGGTGGATGCCGCGTGACGATGGCGAGCGATGGCGCGTTCAAAGGTCGTTCGTGCCGCGTCCGCGTCGCCCGCCTGTGCGTGGGCGGCAGCCCGAAGTGCCAATGCCGTGGTTTCCGCTTCCGCCAATACGTTGCGCTCGGCCATGCTCAGTTCGCGCTGCCGGATGAGTGCGGCGGCGCGCGACTGCTCACGCGCGGCTTGCTCAAATGTCCCCGTGTTTCCGTGATCGGATGCGTTTTCAATCCGCACCAAGTAGTCAAGTGCGCTATCAACCGGAAGCGTATGCGCCATGTAAGATCCCACCACGTTCGCCGCCTTGGTCTTACGCCCCGTCCGTCGATCTCGAAGCGCCGTGCGCACGCAACTGAGGTACACATCGGGAAGATTTGCTAGGCGCCCCGTAGCCTGCAGCTGGGCAAGTGTATCCTCAAGTAGCGATGCAAGCTTTTCGTCCTTAAGCACTTTGATCTGGCTTGCGAGTTCGAACGCGTCGCGGGGAAAGACATCACCTGTGGTTGCCGCACCGGCAGCGCGGTACATCAGCACGCCGAGAGGCGAGGCCTCGCGCCCAGAGAACGCCGGCCCTCGTTGAATCACGCCGCGCGCCACGCGCCGTTGGCACGTGCGACAAAACAGAAGAAAGCGGTCGTCAAAGATCATGCGTACGAGTTCGGCGACCACCGGTAAGTAACGCGTTTCGGCGACGCTTCGCGCCAAGGCACGCACACGACCCTCGTAGTGGGCATCACGCACACCCTGAATCCCAAACGCCTGCAAATGATCGCGACGTTCTTGCGTATGAAACGCTTCGATCTCGAGCTTGAGGGTTGCCAGCAGCCGGCGCGCCAGTGTGTCACTCGCCTTGAGGCCCAACACTTGTCCAACGGCCCACTGCATACTCGCGTCGTCGCTGCGGCCGGGCGGTGGGGGTGTGGGCAAGGGCGCAGCCACGGACGGAACGACCCCGAGCCAGGTTGCCATACGCGCGCGGTCCTCGTTGGTCACGTTGCCGTGCAAGGCATTTACCGCGATGTGACGCAGGGATTCGGTTTGCATCGGGTCCAGCAGGACGTCCATAAAAATGTGATGGACACGTGCATCGGGGCACAACGTCAGTGCCGTGAGGATGTCTTCGCCCACCGCGAGGTAGATGTCGTCGCGCTCGCTGGCATCGTCGCCTTTCCGCCAGGCGTCAAAGTGAGGCACCAAGATCTCGCTAAAGTCCGGTACGGTTCCCCCGTCGCGCACCGGCGTGCCCAAGTCACGAATCACTTCGTCCAGGTCGAGCAGCGAAGAGGTAAACAGACGTCGCCAAAGCGCTGCCACGTCTTTGCTTCGGTAGGCCCAATAGCCCTTGACCACATCCAATGCGTGGCGCAACAAGCGCGCGCGTTCCTCTTTGGGGTGGGCGATCGCAAGTGCGAAGTCAATGGCCGCATGGCGAGCAGCTTTGCCTCGGACTTCACCCAACTGCCGGAGTGATGTTGCACGTATGCGATCGGTAGGGAAGGTATCAAACCCGTCCCGAACATACGTGACTGCCGCCATCGGATGCACTTGCAGCAAGGCATAGATGTAGAACTGAATCTCGGTTGCCGACGTGGGTGGGTGTGGAATCGTCTCCACGACCGCGCGCACCTTCTCGCTGCGCAACACGGGACGATTGCGACCGAACAACTCAAGTGCCTGCAAGCGAACGTGGCGCCGTTCATCGGCAAAGGCGTCTTTCAACACGGCAATGTGTTTGTCCTCGCCCTCACGAACCAACGCCCACAAACGCTGTTCACCGTGTTCTTCAGGGCGCTTGAAATACTGCGCGCGGAGGATGTCGAATGCGCGCGATTCGCTGCGCTTTTCCAAGACTTCGCGCGCTTCACGGCGCAGCCCGGCGTCCTCGTGGTCGCACGCTGCTTCCAAGATGTCGAGTGCCCACGCCGCGGGTTCGACGGCCAAGGTGCGAATGGCGTCGGTGCGAACGCTTCGGTCCGTTTCGTCAAGGACCAGTGCTCGCGCGGTGGCTTCATCGCCGATTTGACCCACTTCGCGCAGTGCGCTAGCGGCCGCGACGCGGGTGAAACGATGGTAAGGATCGTTCGATGTACTTGATTGCGTAACGAGGTTGCGAAGGTGGGGCAAAGCGATGGCTGGCGCCAACGCGCGAATGAGCATGACACCTTCGCGCGGATCGGCATACCGTTGTCGGTCGAGTGCGTCCAACACCGGCTCCACAATGCGTTGCCCCTCTTCGGGCAGGCGTTGGCGTAAACGATGTTCGGGAATCGGTCGTTTGTCGAACGGATTCATGTCGATGGGGGCCGCGGCCCACGCAATGGCTTTGGCAATCAGCGCCGTTCGCGTCGCTTCATCGAGGTCATCTCGGTCGAGCAGGGTTGTCACACCATCCATCAGGGCTTGGCGCCATGCCACCGACGCGCGCGCTTGAGCGGAAGATTTGGCGGCCGACAACGTGGTGGGCATGGGCGCCTTGGCCGCGGTCTCTCCGCGCGCTTCAATCGTCGTGAGCGCGTGATGCAACGTCGCGGTGTCTACGTTGGACGTGTGCGCAACGATGTACGTAGCGCCGCCAAGAGCCAAATCGTCATCTTGTTCGTTGGCCAGTGCGCGTAGTGCCATGGATTGAAGGCGTGGGCTCTGGTCTTGACGACTTGCGTGCAGTCGTAGCCGCATGGCAACCACATCGGGTTCGGCATCATCCGGTAGCGCAAGGCGAAGTTCACGCGCCACAGACGTGGTGTGGGCGAACAAGCCTCGCAGTGCCGCCAATCGAACACCCGCTATGGGGTCGTTCGCGAGCGTTGCCAACGCCTCTGCGGCATCCGTTGTGTCGTGACGCATGAGCCCCGACGCCGCGATCATGCGCAACGATGGCCGTGTTTCGCCCAATGCATGAATAAGTCGCGCACGACTAACGGGATCACGGCTTGAAGCCAGGACTTGCAACAGACTCGCGCGCACTTCCACGGGTGCGTCACGCCTAGAAGCGAGGCACTCTGCCGCGTGCAACATGCCCGCGCGACCCAATGAAACCAACAGCGACACACCATGCGCCTGGCGATGGGCGTCTTGGCTATAAATCGCTTGGTCGGCGCGGGATAGCAGGGTGTGTTCGCGAGTCATGCCGTCGTAGGTGGCTTGGTCGGCGTCGCTTAGTGGGGGGTAGCCAAGTGGGGGGGATTTGGTGGCGTGTTCGCCCGCATGCGCGTGCCACGCGGTGGTAAGCAGTAGCACCATCGACACGGCGATCCACCCGATTCGCCTTGTTCTCGTCGTTCTTCTTAGGTGCTCCATCATCTTTCGCATGTGCGCGCAAGAAGAACGGGTAGATGGCATCGGTACGCGTGGATGAGGCATGATCAACGGCGTTTCACTCGTCGTGAAGCGTGCCAGCTTCTTCGAGCAGTTGCGACAGCGCTTCGGGCACGCCGTCTGCGATTTCGGAGGAAAGAACGCCGCGGTCCACCGGCTCGCCGTTCGCGCCACGACCCGACACGCGCGCGGCAGCGACAGCCCCCGCAACGCCGTGCACAAAGACGGCGGCGCACACGCCGTTAAAAGGCTGTTCCGGCTCCTCGGCAGCCAAAAACGCCGCCACGACGCCTGCCAGGACGTCGCCCGAGCCGGCACACGCCAATACCGGGCCTCCGCTCCCATTGCGGTACATCCGTCGCCCGTCGGTAACCAGTGTGCCGGGGCCTTTGAGCACCGCCAGCGTGCCCGACCCCGTTGCCAGAGCCAGCGCAGCACCTGTACGATCGGTTTCAACATCACGCGCATGTCGTTGCAGGAGGCGTGCCGCTTCGCCTTCGTGTGGCGTGAGGACCAAGGTTTTCGCTGGCGACTTGAGCGTGGCAAGTTGACCGGCCCAGGCGTTGAGCCCATCGGCGTCGAGCACGACGGACGAGGGACACGTGTTTACGATTTCGCGCAAGAGCTCAAACGTTTGTTCGTCTTGTGCGCATCCTGGACCAACCACCACGGCATCGGCCCACGCAAGGGGGTCGCGAAGTGTTTCCATCGCCGACGGCGCTAAGCCACCCGACGTAGTCTCGCGCAGCGCCATCGTCATCACCTCGGGCATCATGCTGGCAGCGATGGTGTGAATCGATTGCGGGACGGCCACGCGAACGAGTCCCGCGCCCGCACGCAGCGCACCCCGGGCCGCAAGTACCGGGGCGCCCGACATGAAGCGCGAGCCACCGATGACCAACACACGTCCCGCACGTCCCTTGTGCACATTGGATGGCCGGCGGCGAATGCGTGGTGGGGTTGTGACGATTTCCATGCGCGGTAGAGCCTACCTTCTATCGCTGGGGACGCGTCCCAAACCGTCAGCGGGCGCGTATTTGGCTACAAACGAATACCCAGCACCATTTCACCGATCGCTTGGCCTGCGTGGTTGGTAAGGATCTGCGGTGCGTAGCGTTTGGCCAGCAAATCGAATTTCGGCGCTGGGAGCACGTCGAGGTGACGCAAAATCTCCAGGACCAAGCGATGAAATCCGCGGTCTTGACCATCGTCCACTTTGACAGCAAGTCCCAGTCCATGCTCGAGGATGGACACGCCATACACACCCTCCGCGCCCACCTTTGCTACGACGCGTCCCTCGGTTGCTTCCATCAACGCCGTATCAAAGCGGTGTTTGCCTGCAACGAGGTACGGGTGCGCAGTCATCGCACGCTGCACGCGTGCCAAACCGTCGGCCAACTGGGTGGGTGCGTGATCCTGATCTGCAAGTCTCGATAGTGCGTGTGCCAAACCGTGTAACGACACGCGATGCACCGGCGCACCACAGCCATCGATGCCGAGATCGATTTCGTTATGTGCGAGGCCCGTGCATGCGGCAATGTGACGCAGCACGAGTTGTTGCACGTCATGGGATGGCGCGAGGTAGTCGTCAAGGGGGGCATCCATGGCGTGTGCCGCGGCCAACATCATGGCGTGTTTGCCCGAGCAGTTGGACACAATCGGAGGAAATCCGCCATCGGGCTTTTCTTGCGTGCGCGCCACCGACCGAGCGATGGACCAATGGCCGCCACACCGAAGCGCCGTCTTTGGAATGTTGGCTCGTTTCAGGAGTGAAGCCACCGCGTCCAGATGTTGCGATTCTGCGTTGTGGCTCGCGGACGCAATGGCGAGATCTTCTTCGGTCAGCGCAAAGCGATCCCATGCGCCCGACGTGTAGCCCGCGAGCGCCTGAAAGGGTTTGAGTGTGGAGCGCGCGTAGACACGACGTGCGGCATCGCCCGCCGACGCCACAATATGGGCGCCGCGGCTGAGAACGAACGCGCCGCGATGCAGGCTTTCCACACGTTCACCACGCGTTAAATAGACCAACACGACGCTCGATGGCGCCTCGCGAACCGGCGGTGGGCGGAAGTCCTTGGGCTCGTTCACGGCTCGGTGTTGAACCACACCCGACCACGCCCTGGTAGCATTGCGTCGACAGCCATGCATACGAACGTGCGAACGCCACGGGGTGGTGCGATCGCGTTCGGCGGGAGTCTCGTTTCATGATCAAGATGCAAGTCAAGAGCATCAAGATCAATGACATCGGCGATCGGCAGTTCATTGTGCTTACGGAAGTGGACGGCCCGCGCTCGTTGACGATCGTGATTGGCTACGGCGAAGCGCGCGCGATCGATCGATTCTTGGAAGAGCGTCGCTTGCCGCGGCCCATGACGCACGACCTTGTGGCGGCCATCATCGAGGCGGCGCAATGCTCGGTGGAGCATGTACACGTCACCGAACTCAAGGATGGCACGTTCTTCGCGTTGATTCGATTGCAACTGATGGATGGCTCGATTGCTGAGGTGGATGCGCGCCCCAGCGACGCCATTGCGTTGGCTACATCGGTCAAAGCACCCATCTATGTGGCCGAAGACGTCTTGATGGAATCGATGACGCTTGAATTTTGAGCGTTGAAATATATTCACGGCAAAGGAAGAACCATGAACAGTGCAACACTTCGACGAAACGCCGTACGCGCGTTTCTCTTGGCCACGGCGGTGGGGACGCTCGCGTTCATGACCACGCGCGTGGATGCCGCCTCGCCCGAAGGCTGGCATCAGTCACTCAAAGACGGGTTGGAAGCCTCCGCCAAGAGCGGCAAGCCCCTCTTGCTTGTCACGCTCTGGAAGGAAAAGGTGTGAGCACCGTGTGATAACTGGCGTGCCCAGGTTCAAACTCACGACAAGTTCACCCCATTTCTTAGCCGTGTCGAGCCCGTCGAGTGGCGCTACGACGGCCTTGGCGGCAGCATCATCAAGTGGACGATGGCGCAAGGCAGCAAGAGTGACCATCCAAGCGTGTTGATGTTTTTGGTCGGCACCAACGGCAAGGCTACGTCACTGCTTGACAAGGGCGGCCAGTACAATCCCGGCTCGGCATCCAAGTGGTTGAAGGAAGAACTCACCGCGTATGAACGCGCCCATCCGCGCACACGCGTACCGCTCACGCGTAGCGAGATCGAAATGACGGGCGAAGGCGACGGCGCCACGTACACGTGCAAGGCATTTGACCAAGCGCGAAAGGACGACGCACCTACCGTCGTTTATTTCGGCCGCGATTCCTTTCAAAAGGGCGATAAGGCGGGCAAGAAGCAGAACAAGCGCTGTCGGTCCTTTGAAAAATCAGCGCTCGGAAGCAAAAAGGCGGCGAAAGAAGCTGAGGGCTGGACCTTGTTGCGTGTGGATCTCGCCGATCCTGTGCATACGGGCTGGGCCAAAGCCCATGGCGTAACCGAGGCACCGGCCATGTTGTTGTGGCCCAAAGGTGCAACCGAGGCGATTCCCGTGAAACGCAATACCACCGGTGGCAGCTTGGCGTTTCTTCTCAAGAAACACAAGTTGGCGCCGGAGCCGGTGGAGGCCAAGTAAGGCGTCTGCGTTAGTCGCGTCGAAACACCCAAGGAAACGGCTCAATCTTGGGCATGACCAAAAGCGCCCGATCCCAATGCAAGCCCAAGGGCTCGGGTGCGACAAGTTTGCCATTCTTCGACGTTGTTGTCGTGACGAGCTTCGTGCCCTCAAAATGCCATGTGCCTCGGTTCGTCTTGAGATTCTTCTCGTAGGGCGGTAAATCGTAGACACGCATTTCAAAGCGACCGTTATCCAAGAACTCAACTTCTGCTTTTTGTCGGTCCGCCATTTCGTGCGAGCGCGTGATCAAGTCGTTCTGATCCTTTTCTGACATCTTGAGATAGTCCTGCGCACTTTCGACGGTATAGGTTGTGAGCCGATCGCGAAAGTCCTCTGCATCTCGATGCCACACGCCCACGATGGCTTTGCTGAGCAGCGATTCCTCCTTCTTTAGCGCCGCCTTATTCTCCGCGTCCGCGTCGACGCTTGCGGGTGCATCCGACAAAGGCTCGCCGCACGCTGCCAAGAGAAGCGGGAGAAGGGCGGCGGTTAGTAAAGCGCCTCGATGAAACGCGGTGTGAATCATCTACGTATCGTCTCACAAATCTATGCCAATCTAAGCGGCAACTCGCCGCGTCGTATCCCGTAGAATGACTCTTGCACGGGCGCATCGCGCTGCTCTGTGCGTGGTGAAATCGACGACGGCATAGAGTTGATGAGGACATGGCGTTGACGTCTACACATGCGAATCGGTGCGTCGTAATTACCGGCGCAAACCGCGGTCTGGGACTGGAACTCGCTCGGCAGCTCACTGAGCGCGGTGAGCAGGTGATCGGCACCGCGCGCGACCCGGCGACAGCCGAGGCGCTTGCAGCGCTACGCCCCCACGCCCTACTTCGGCTCGACGTCGGTGACACACCAAGCGTCCGGGCGTTTCAAAGCGAACTGAACGCCCTCGATGTGAGCGTGGACCTGTTGATCAACAATGCCGGTCTCAATGTGACGGCCTTTGGTGGTGAGCGTGAGTCCAGTCATGTCCTCAGTGCCGATCCTGATCACGTGGCAGGAGAGCTGCGAGTAAACGCGATTGGTCCCATGCTCGTTGCACGCGCCGTCGCTCCTCATATGCGAGATGGCGGCGTCATCGTGAACGTATCGTCGCAGCTTGGATCAATGGAGGTCGCCCGCATTCACCTCAATGACATTGGCTACAATATGTCCAAAGCTGCACTCAACATGGTCACGGTTGCCTTGGCGGGCAAACTTGGCCCGCGCGGCATAACAACCGTTTCCATCCATCCCGGTTGGGTCAGTACGGACATGGGCGGCTCCGAGGCCCCACTTACCCCCAAAGCGTCGGTAACGGCTATGCTAGGAACGATCGACAAGCTCACGGCGGCCGACAACGGCACGTTCCTCAACTGGAATGGGACGAAACACCCTTGGTGAGCATGGGGCAATCCAAGTCATTGTTGTCAAGCACGATGTGGGCACGTGATTTGGGGTGGCACGTGCTCAAGTACAGCTTTTGCCCCGGCATGTAACGACGATCAAAGTGTTCCCGCACCATCTCGCGCTCTTCTGCGCCATGTTCACGACGGTAGCGCTCCCAGTTTCGCTGCCACGAAGCCTCAAAGGTCACATCCACAAAGATGACAACGTCCCAATGCGATCGCAGGTCGTCGCGCTGAAGAAATATGCCATCGAGTAGCAGGATGGCGTTTTCGGGCGCGTGTTGCTCCGGCCGATGTACACGCCGATCGGTTCGCCAGTCGAATACGGCGTTTGTGTAGCGCCCATCACCATCGGGCCCAAGCGGTTCCAGCAACTTGGCTGTGAGCGCATCGCGGTCGTAGGAATCGTGAAAGAACCCCTCGGGCGAGAGCCGCCCACGCCGATAGCGAATGGCCTGCGGGTGATGGAATCCGTCCACCGACGCACGGATCACAGGCCTGCCCATGTTCACCAACAGCGGCGTCAGCTCGTCGGCGAGCGTAGTCTTGCCTGCACCATCTACTCCGTCGATGGCGACGCGGACGGTGTGACTCCGGTTCACTTGAGCAATCGCGGAGGCAATGCGCGAAAGTTGCTCAGGACGTGTACGCATGGCTCCAGTATAGATTGTATTCGACTCGATCGTGTCGTTGGAGGCACGCTGTTTGCCAGTGACAACGAACGACACCACGAAACACGGCGGACGAAGAACCACGCTCGCACTCACGGTCTTGGTAGCGCTCTTTGCGCTCATTGGCACGCCGCCATTGATTCATGGCATTTTGCGCTTGTTGCCAACGACCGATACGGATGCCACGCTTGAGAGTAGGGAACGTGAACCTACTTCCGGCTTGAGTATGCATCGTTTGGCGCATGCGGGGGGCTGGGTGCATTACGTGACATTGGGCATGCATGACGGCACGACGAAGCGTGTGCGTGTTCCCGAGCGCGTGTATGACCGCTTTCCTGGTTTTCTTGCTTCCGGCTGCACCGTTAAGCTTCGTAGCACAACCCTTGGCAACAAACCGGTTGCGTTGCTTGTCTCCAAACGGTTGCTATATAAGCCCGGGTCGATTCTCGAACGTGCCATTCGCGGCAAGAATGCGCCCGCAAGCGCGCCGCCCACCGACGTTTACGATTTGCTTGTGCCCCTTACGGGCATGATCGTGGCCGCCCTGTTCTTCTGGGCGATGGTCTTGTATCTCTTTTTCAAGCTTCCCAAAACAATGCGGCATCACCGGCGATGGATGGTGATTGGCGTGCTCATGGCTGTGGGGCTCGGTGCTTGGTGGGCGCTTGCCACGCTTTAGCTTGCATGACCTTCAACTGAACGGGTGTCGTCAATCTTCGCTATCTGCATTGACCTTCGCGATCCGCGTTGCGAAGTACCACGTCACGTCTTGTGTGTCGATAACGGCAGCAGTGCGATCGCCGTAGGGTTGATCGGTCGGGACTTCGAAAGACGTCGCACCTGCCTTGAGCGCCGCGGCGTAGGTCGCGTCCACGTCTTTCACATACATATAGAGCATTGATTTGCCCACATCGTGCCCGTCCGGTGGCGTCCCAGTCATGATCAGCGAGTCGTCCACCCGTACTTCGGCATGTTGCACGCGACCATCGTCGCGATGGCCGCACACCACGCTTGTCGCACCGAGCACCGTTTCACAAAACGTGATCAGCACCCCCGCGTCTTTCACAACCAAATAGGGCGTGATGGCGTGGTAGCCCTCGGGGAGGTAAGGCGGACGATTCGACATGGCGATGGCTCCTCAACCGGACATCCTATGTGACCGCCGATTGCCGCCCGCTTCGAGCGCTCAATTTGCCACAGACCCGCTCTGCCCAACTCGTGCCTACGCTCCCCGCCCCGCTACCATGCCGCCCGCGACACATAATCCCACGGAGGGATAGCCAAGCGGTCGACGGCACCGGTTTTGAAAACCGGCGTAGGGTCACACCTACCGGGGGTTCGAATCCCTCTCCCTCCGCCACATTTCGTCTCTCAAGGTCGAGGCTCGCGATACGGCGCAAGCGCGGTTTCCACCAGTTTGCTTACTACATGTCGCGGGTTCGGCTATGGCTCCGCGATGAACCGCGCGACTTCCTCCGAGATTTCCTCGGGGACCTCATCGAGCGACCGCACTACGGAGATCAAGCGCCTACACCAAACTGTGTGCCGTATCCAGAACGACCGGTCGATACGAAGCAGACTCCGCAAGAGGTCCCCTGGGTAGAAGTCCCCTTCGGCGAGAGGATCGGCTTCGACAGCTACTAGGCCTAGCGGCACGAGCCACAAGAGCCCGATCTGCTGGCCGATCATAATGCGGAGGTCCTCGATGGAGAACTCTCCGATCGGTACCGTCCTTAGGCGATGACACGTGGTGACGAGGTGCGAGTTGTATTCTGGCTCGCCCCAGGTCACCACGCCCTCTAGCTCGTTCAACGTCTTGTTCAAATCCATGCGTCAGATCCACAATCAAGTTCTTGAGTCTAACTCCGTGTGGCGGCGGCCAAAGCCCAAGCACCGATAGCGATCAAAGGGCATGGTATGATCGTCTGCTCCTGCTTCGTTCATTGCTTTCAATACATCGTAAGTTCAGGAATCCTCGCGCTCCAGGGTCTTCAAGCTCTAAACGGCGAGGCTAGGGAACAGGTAGGCGGTAGTAGGACGATGAGCGCGGAAGCTGTGATTCTCGTGGGTATCCAGGCGACGGGGAAGTCCACCTTTTATCGGGACCAATTCTTCCGCACTCACGTACGCATCAACCTCGACATGCTCAAGACCCGCAACCGCGAGCACACGCTCCTCGAAGCGTGCCTCAAGACCGGGCAGTCGTTCGTTGTGGACAACACCAACGCCACGTCCGACGAGCGCGCCCGGTATATCCAGATGGCGCGGCAGGCCGACTTCAAGGTCGTGGGCTACTACTTTCAGTCGGCGATCCAGGGAGCACTGGACCGCAATGAGACTCGACCCATCGATGACAGGGTGCCCAAGGCTGGGGTGTTGGGAACGCACGGCAGGCTCGAAGTACCCTCCCCCGAGGAGGGGTTCGACGAACTTTGGTACGTGAGGATTGGGAACCAGGAGGCGTTCGTTGTGGAGGCGTGGTCCGGTGAAGTTTGAAAAACTCGACGACCGGATGCGGGTCTTTGAAACGGCCCACGATCACTGCGTTCTTCCGGGGGTGTTTATGGTCGCGCGACTGGACGGCCGAAGCTTCACGCGGCTGACGAAAGAAGTTCACAAGTTTGAGGCTCCGTTCGATGAACAGTTTCGGGACCTCATGGTTGCTACGACAGAGCACGTCATGGACTGCGGGTTCAGGGTCATCTATGGATACACGCAGAGTGATGAGATCTCGCTCCTCTTCCACCGGGATGAGGAAGCCTTCGGTCGCAAGGTTCGAAAGATCAATTCGATCCTATCCGGTGAGGCAAGTGCCAAGTTCTCGCTGCTGCTCGGCGACGTGGCTGCGTTCGACTCACGCATCTCGCAGTTGCCTTCACTGTCGCAGGTGGTGGATTACTTTAGTTGGCGCAGCGAGGACGCGCATCGCAATGCGCTCAATGCCCATTGCTACTGGACACTTCGACGCGAGGGCCAGGACGCGAGGAAGGCGACGCATACCTTGTCAGGCATGAGCATCGACGAGAAGAACGAGCTGTTGTTCCAAAGAGCAGGCATCAACTTCAACGACTTGCCTCAGTGGCAGAAGCGAGGGACCGGCATCTACTGGGAGTCCTACGAGACCGAAGGACTCAACCCGGTAACCGAGGAAGTAGCGATAACGACTCGACGGCGGCTCAAGCGGGACTTCACACTGCCCATGAAGGAGCAGTACAGGACATTCGTTCAAGCCCTTGTTGTGGATTGCGGCTAGCTTCAACTGGCACACCATCAAACGTTTTCTACGTGTTGGCAGGATCCCACGCGACGTTACGTAGGGAGGCAACAACCACATGAGTTGGGCACGCCACGCGAAGGAGGTCCTCGGTCGTGGCGAAACGGCCCACGTCCGTCCCCGCGGGCACTCCATGAAGGGCAAGATCAATAGCGGCGACCTTGTCACGCTGGAACCTTGTGACGCAACCCATCTGCAAGTAGGCGACATCGTCTTAGTGCGCGTCCGCGGAACGGACTACCTACACTTGATCAAGGCCATCGACAACGGTCGCTTCCAGATTGGAAACAACCGCGGCGGTATCAACGGATGGGTGCGGGAAGGCGCGATCTTCGGCATCGCCACGAAAATAGAGGGGTAGTGTCACGTCCCAGGTGCTTGTGGGCGCCACTCTGGAGCACGCTGATCTGGAACAGTGGACGTCGCTCTGCTTACGAACCGCGACAGACACAAACGGATCTGCGTGGACGAGACTAGGCACTTGCCCGGATTGTTCATGAACTGGAGTAAATCAAGCGCTACACGAATGATTCGGGCTCAAGATGGCATACTATTCATAGGCGATGAACGAGTACGCGACCTACATCATTCACAATTATCCCAGCGTCCTGAACGAGGCCGAGTCGAAGGCCGTTCGGACCCTCCAATTGCGCATGAAGGCGGCCTTAACTGATGATCCTCGACGTTCCCTGGCCCGCTATCGCAAGATGGGACGCTTGTACGACAACGAGCCCCCGGTTGCCGCTCTCCTTTCCGAAGGGGAGGCGACGTTCTACGACCGCCTCGTCAAGCGAGTCCAAACCGAATGCGCCGACAAGGTGTTCTTTAACTGTTGCGAAGCGTGTGGGGGATTGACTGCGACACCCCGGGCGCAGCAGTGTTTCCATTGTGGCCACGACTGGCATTAAGGGGCAGCGGACGCATGTCAGGCTTCATCGGCAAGGGAAAGATCGGTATCTGGGTTTGGAACCGGGATCGGAATCTGTTTCTTGACTGGCTTGCGGAGCATCGAGCAGGAAACGACCCGAAATGGCGAGAGAAACTGCTCAGTGAAGCGCACCGTTGGATGGGATGCTGCCTGGATCTCGAGGAGTTGATACCTGAAGGCGCGTGGAGTCCGCCGACAGAGAACGAACTCGCTGCTGCCGCCAACGTGAATGAGCATTTCCCCACGATTCTCCGGTTGGTCGCAGCGACTGTCGATGGTTCATGGAAACACGATGTCGGAAGTCTGGAAGCCATCCGTTGGAAGGTGCCCTGGACGGATGGGTTCACCGAAGAAGGGATCTGGACTGCGAAGTGCTTGGACCTCTATCTCGAATTCGCGGAGCCCAATGCCGCCACGGTCCTTGAAGCGATATCGGCTCTTTGGGCTCATATAGATCTCCAAGGCTGCTGGGTGAACAACGACCGCGAGCCAATGGTTGCGACTCGGTTGCCGGCGCCATTCTATGAAGACGCTGAGGTCGACACGTGGGGGCCGCCCGAGTTCAATGTGCCCACCCCGCGCTACGGGTTCGCGATGATGCGTGGGCGAACCTGCGTGCCGTGCGCGACGTACATCGGCCTGGACGAGGACTGCGCCTTTCTGAAGCTGTCCTTCCGTTCGGCAGCAATACAACGTCGTGTGCCACCCAGGATTGAAGCGGAGGGTCCATGCGATCCCGCGATGTTCCGTTGGCTTGCAGCGATTGGACGGTCCGTTCACAACCGCGTGCCCATTCACATCGGCATCGTCGGTTGGGAGGTCGTGGCGTCAAAGGACAGTGAGATGTACGAGCGGAAATTCGAGGCTACGCAGGGCTACCTGCTACCTAATGCAGACGGACTGGAATACGTGGCACCGACCATCTTTTCGTGGTCGTAGGAAGCGCGCGGCGATCCGAGGAAACTCTGCACAACGCGAATTGCCAGTTCCGGTGTGCGCATGTATGGCGTCTGCGATTCACGCGGGCTACATCGAAAAGTGTGGATTTTGCCCGTACGCTGTATCTCGCATTTTGTCGTTTCAAACTGCGTTGCGCATGACAAAAAATTGAATCCAACCGAATTGGCGAAGTGCTACCGCGATAGGCGTTTAGAGGGAGGAGTTCCTGTTCGTCACGTCTATCGCATTCTCTTCCAAAACGAAAAGTGTGGATTTTGCCCGTACACCGTATTCCTGTATTCCTGAGCGTGTGCGAGGAACCAACTTCCTGCGTGGGTACGTGTCACTTTAGTTCGACCATCCGCGTAAGAACTTGCTTGTTCGCTTCTACGTTGACCACCCACTCAGCGAGTTTCTCGTTTGTGTCGGTACGACAGAGCATTAGATTGTGTTGCCCGATACTAAGTCCTTGCAGGATTACGGGCTCGCCCGGGTCGCATCGCACGCTACGTACGGTGGACGGTGAAGCCAGTGACTTGGACAACAATTCTACGGGAAACGTTCTTGTCTCCTTCAGCATCACGAGTGTGACTTCAATCGATGCACCCACCGGAAGCCGTACTTTGCCAAGGTCTGAGATTGCACCCTCTAGCTTGACGCCGTCTAAACGCAGGGGTGCCCACGGCGCCAGATCGATCAATACGTCGTATCGACCCGGCGTAAGTCCACCGAAACGCACAACACTTGATACCGGGCGGAAGAAGTATGAGCGTGGGGTTTCGTCTGTGTTTCCATGGCGCCACACGTGTAGGTGAAGTGGTGCGTGTCTATTCCTCGAGTCTGCGCCTGGACGCGTAGCGGGGTGCAAGGTGAACCAAGCTTGTGCGCCTGCAACCAAGCGAAGCTTCGGCGTTTCGTCCGCGCGTACCTCCATACGCGTGCCGCCTTCGGCGAGCAAGAGGGCTGGGTGCTCGACCACAAGGGCGAACTTTGCTCCGCGCTTGCAACGCAACGTGAAGCTTCCGTCGTCAGCCACCTCAAGGCCGCCCTTTTGGCCGAACGGCAGGGCCCGTGGCGCGCGACCCTGAACACCCAAGAACGTCTTCTTCACGTCGTGTCCGTTTGGCACTTCGACTGAGCCTTCAATCTCGATCACGTCTTGTAGATCTAGAATCACTTCATCGGGGGGATGTGCGGGATCGAATTGAAACTCGCGCGTGTGGACGCCGCTATCTTGATCCACTACACGGCAACGCCCAGCCCGCACGCCCTGCCACTCAAGTACCTCGGGCAATAGGTAGTGCTGTGGCCACGGATGCAGCGGGTTCCACCCCTCTCGCCGCCATTGTTTGCGGTCCGTGTCCCACCGCTGGAGTTCCACCCGAAACCGCTTATCCGCGGGCGGTCGTACCCGGATCCGCACGGGTGCTGCGGGCTCAATTTCTAACTCGTGATGGAGTGCCTGATGCCCATCCTCTGCGTGCAGTTCGACCTGCCGGCTTCCCATGTTTGGGCTACTCACCAGAAAGCGCGCGACGTTGGTGAGTGCGTCTGGACGCACGGAGAAACGAACCGTGCCGGGGTCCTGCGTTCTCTCGTATTGCGTGAGTTCGGTGTTATCAATGGCTAGACTTAGCCCCGGTGGGAGGAACGGCTCGCCTTCTCTCTTCAACGTCAAGTGGACGTCGCGTGCTCTCGCAACCGTTGCCTCAATGCGGCCTTCTCCGCCTTGTGTCAACGTCACGGTTCCCAGAATGTTCTGCTGTTCCCATTCGTCCATCTTGGTCGCGTGCGTGGGCACAAGCAGGGCCGCATAGGTGCCATCCGGCAAGTCACCGAATTGGGCCTCACCATCGTCGTTTGTATTTACTACACGACCGTTGAGTTGCACGCGCGCGCCGCATGCGGGGTGTCCATCCGCATAGTGAAGAACAACACGTACTTCGCCCGCAGCGAAGAAGGTCACATCCGGGCCCTCCGTCGTGCCGACCGGGAGCGTTACTGTGGCAATCTGCCCGTTGGATGTTCGTGCGACGCCCACGTATGGCTGGCTTGGCAGCAACGGCAGCGTGCAACAAAGTCGCCCGTCCCTCATGCGTATATCGATGGGCGCAAGGAGGTGCGCCGACCCAAAGACACTGCGCGAATGCAATGTGATCGGTGTTCCGTCTGGAGGAACCACACCGCCTCCCGCCCCGGACACAGGCCAGTTGACTTCCTTGGGCGTTGGCACGTGAAGTACAACGTCTCTTGCGTCCATGGGAATGGCGGGCGCTGAATCGATCTTAAAGTAGTCGATGTATGTCGGGTTTGGTGCGGCGGAGGGTGCGCGTCCGCGAACGTGTGCAACGAGAGCAATACTGGCCCGTGGATCCAAGTGATGGATCGCAGTGCGTCCATCGTCGTCCGTCGGCGGAATGTGAGGTGCAGGCGCATAGTGCGTTGCTGTGCCCTTCACGTAGCCTTTTCTGCGCTCCAACACCTCTATCACGGCACCCGCAATGGGCTCCTTGGTCTCTTGGTCTAGCACGCGTACGCGGAGACTTCGGTTGGCTGAATGCACATCTACTTTGACACGCTCGTCTGGATCGATGGGAACCGCACAGATTGCGGTGCCCCGTCCTCCGTCGGGACTCGATGCATCGATTCGCCACCCCGGTTTCGCCAAACCGACAAAGCGCGCGTCTCCATTTGCATCCGCAATCCGTTCGCATCGCGGCGTCCATGTGCTGAAGATGAGCGAAGAGAGCACGACCCGCGCGTATGGAACCGGGGACCCTTGCTTGACAACTCGAACACGCAGCGTGCGCGCCCGTCTGAGCACGATCGGTTTCGCTGTGATTGATGGTGGAGACCCGACCCAAAGTTTCTGATCGATGGTTCCCGCCGTTCCGTCCCGGGCTATCGCGTGGATCGCCAGTGCCTGACCGAGTGTCCGTGGGGGTGCACCCAGTTCGAGGCGATATCTCCCGTTGGCGTCGGTTTGTGTGGGTTCGACGTGGCGCTGGATGCACCACGCCTTGACGGTTGCATCCGCGGCGGGCGACCCATTGGCATGCACGACACGACCCTTAACCACAATACGTTTGCGCCGTGTATCGAAGAGGGCGTCGTATGCCTCCGGCAAAGACAAGGTTGCTGGGTGCTGAGTGGCGAGGCCATGAAGGACGGGAGTTGTCGCCGACTTGAGTTCTCGCTGTTGGTCGGCATGTACGACATGCGGCGTAACAGAATCGCTCTGTGAACTCAACCTCAGCGCGAGGCCGCCGACGAGGAAAGCGGCCGCTACCGCTACAATCGCCGCGTGGGGAACGCCACTCACTGCGGTCGTGGTCGTTGGCATTCGAATCCACTGACGAAGCGTGATTGTCCACGCGGCGCGGTTGCCACCGTGGTGACGGTCCATTCGTTCCCGCAACGTGGCTCGCGCACGCCTCAGACGTGTACGCACAGTCTCTACGGGAACGCCCATGCGCTCAGCAATGCGCCGAGGCGGTTCTGTTTCAAAGTAGCGCAAGAGAACCGTGAACCGATACGGATCGGGAAGTTTGAGTACGAGTTGCGCCAACTGCTCGACGAGTTCGGCACGGGCAACGACCTCGACGGTTGCGGGTTCCTGTCCGTTACGCACCCACGCCGCTTCGTGACGTCGTCGTCGCGCATTCGACCGCGCTCGATTGCTCGCCAGGCGCCTCAAGACAGTTGCTAGCCACGCACGCGGATGACGAATGCCAGCGGGGGCACGTTCCAACGCCACCAGATATACGTCTTGCGCCAAATCCTCAGCAGTGGTTTGGTCATTCACGAGCGAGAGAGCTAATCTACGGAGCCACGCGCGTTCGCGGAGGAGGCGCTTAATTTCGGCGTTGGGTATGGATTGAGCCATGCTTGGTACCTATGAGACACCACTCAGGTCGAAAGCGGTTCATGGCACGGGTGAATTCGCCCCTTCAAGAATTCCTTTCCGCGCTACGGGCTGCTCATCATTCGGACTACCGCATCAGGTAACTCACTTGCAAACAAGATAGGACCACCAAAAAGTGTGGATTTTGCCCGTACACCGTATCCCACCGTATCCTCGTTCCAGTGGGCAATCCGCTCCGGTTACGTTGATGAGAATCCAGTTCGAAAGGTCGACCGGTTTTCCGAAAAGGGACGCAAGCGCGAAACCTATCTCACCGCCGATGAGTGTCACGCGCTCATCGACAATTGCTCGCAAGTGTTGCGCCCCGTCGTCATTGCCGCATGACACACACACCGGGATGCGGTGCGGGGAGATCCTGTCGCTTGCTTGGCGAACTGTAGATCTCAATCGCGCCGAGATACACGTCGAGGCTGCGAATGAGAAGACGGGCCGGAGGCGCGTCATCCCTCTGACAGACGATCTCCTCGCCACCCTAAAGATACTGAAGACATCCAGGCCGCGCACCGCACTTGACGGTAGCGACCCTGTATTCACGAACAAGGAGGGCACAGCGATCACGCCCTCGTGCCTTCGACGTATGTACGAGCCGACCGTGACCCGTTGCGAAGGCTTACACTGGCCAAGCGTCAGGCGCTGCGCTTCCACGACCTGCGCCACACCGCCGCGTCCCTCATGGTCGGGGGCGGCGTGCCGATCTTCGACGTGGCCAAGATCCTCGGGCACTCCACAGTTTCGGTAACCATGCGCTATGCGCACTTGGCGCCCGAGGCGGGGCGGGCAGTCATCGAGCGTCTAGGAGAGTCACTTGCTCAGGAGGGTGCCCAAGTCGCCAGCCTCAGCGGCTAGCGTTTCCATTGGGGCTGACCCAACCAGGGTGAAGCGTTTACTCCGATACCGGGCGATCAAGGGGCTTTGCGGCCTCGGTCCCCCACATCTTCGGATAGCACGCCACGAGAACTACACCGGTCCCGTCCTCATTCCGCATGCCCGGTCCATTCAAGGTGTAACCGGATGGAGTGTCGAAGTTCATGCGCACGCGGTGCGCTGACAGGGCCAAGAACCCAGCCTCACCCACAAGCGGGAGCACTCTGTATTCCAGGACTCCTCTGTGTCCTGCGAAGGCGTCGTGCCCGAGGCGCAGTACGTAGTCTCTACTCGGATCACGACGAACTGCGGCCCACATGTGCCGGGGAAGCACGAAGGCCTCGACCAGATACCCGTTTGCCTTATCAGGAGGCGAGCGGAAGTACCAATCGTGCTCGGCGAAACGGATGTCAGTCTTTCGCGTGTTCCGTGCTTTGTCGAAGTGCTCAATGCCCCAGCAGGCGATGGCAACGCTAGGGCCACTCTCGATGGGCGTCAGAATCGGCGATGTCATCAGCCCAAGGCCCTTTGGCTCCCCCGTATCTGGATCTCGTCCGGATGTGATGCGCCCCGATCGTTCGCCCGAGAACTGCGCGAACCCGTCGCCGTGGTAGGAGAGCTTTGCGCGGTCGGTGGCTGTGTACTCTTCACACTCCTCTGGCTTGGCTCGCCACTGCTTCTTGTGGTAGTCCACGGGCACTTTCGCCAACCAGCCTTGCTTCTCCTCGTGATAGGGCATCAGGACACCGAAGCCCCCGTCCGAGTAGGTCGTGAACTTCGTGAGCAGACGACTGCCGCTACTTGATCCCGCGTCGATGATGATCCTTGCGTCAGTCATGCGACTACGACCTCCTCCCGACTCGAAGTTGACCACGCGCCAAAGAGCTAGCGCGGCCGAGACGACGGTCACTGAGACCCCCTCAGGAACCCCCTGGGCGGGCGCGCAAGCGTAACTCGTTTCACTATGGGGGCCTGCGGACGTAAGGCACCGTTTTTGAAAACCGGCGTAGGGTCAAACCTACCGGGGGTTCGAATCCCTCTCCCTCCGCCACATATCGTGTCTCAAGGTCAAGGCTCGCGATACGGCGCAGGCGTGGTTCCCACCAGTTTGTTTACTACGTGACGCGGGTTTGGCTATGACGCCGCGATGAACCGCGCGACGTCCTCCGAGACTTCCTCGGGTACCTCATCGAGCGACCGCACGACGGAGACCAGGCGCCTACGCCAAACTGCGTGCCGTTGCCAGAACGACCGGTCGATACGAAGCAGGCTCCGCAAGAGGTCTCCTGGGTAGAAGTCCCCTTCGGCGAGAGGATCGGCTTCTACAGCTACTAGGCCTAGCGGCACGAGCCACAAGAGCCCGATCTGCTGACCGATCATGATGCGGAGGTCCTCGATGGAGAACTCTCCAATCGGTACCCTCCTCAGGCGATGACACGTGGTGACTATGTGTGAGTGGTATTCTGGCTCGCCCCAGGCCACGCCCTCTAGCTCGTTCAACGTCTTGTTCAAATCCATGAGTCAGGTCCGCTGTCAAGTTCTTGAGTCTAGCTCCGTGTGGTGGCCCCAGCTACAGCACCGGTAGCGATCAGCGGCCAAAGCAAGATCGTCGGCGTTGACTGCATTCGTTGTTCTCAATACAGCCTGAGTTGAAGAGTCTCCATGTGAAAATAGCGAATGAGACTCCGCTTCCCCAGTCTGAGTGGACGCCTCGCTCTAGCTTACGGATGTGTGTACGCTGTCGTGTCACCGAAGACGGGAGACTCGTCATGTACCGCGTCATGATTTGCGCTAGGCCCGGTAAGGAAGCGGACTCGGAAGAGCGGGCTGGTGCGTATGTGAACTGCTACATCGACTATCGCGACGCGCGCGGTGCCAAGATCCCGGCGCAGTGGTACATCGCCGACATGGGTTGGTTGCCCGAAACGGTGTTGGAAATTTGCGCGGTCGATCTCGAAGAGGTGGAGCCGGAGTTTGAGAAGTACATTCACGAAGCCCAGGCTGATGGATATTGCACAGTGGTCCACATGTGGCCCGCGGGGGCCGACGATGCCCATGAAGATGATCACGATGATTGGGATCCACCCAGCGAGCATGAGCGCCGACTGAGGGGTGTTGCTGGGACATATGTCGATACGGAATCAAGCGAACAGGTGTTGAGGCTACGCACGGACCGACACTTTGGGTGGGGTCGAGACGAGACGAACTACAGTGGCACGTGGCATGTATCGGGCGATGAACTCACGCTTGTGTACTTTCCGGCCAATGAGGGTGAGAAGGCTGTACTTGACGATTCCTGGCGTGTTCTTCCCAATGCGTTGGCATGCCCCGACGCCACGTTACGCAAGGAGGCTACAAGCGCATGAGTTGGGCACGCCACGCCAAGGAGGCCCTCGGTCGCGGCGAGACGGTCCACGTCCGTCCCCGCGGGCACTCCATGAAGGGCAAGGTCAAAAAATGCGACCTTGTGACGCGACACCCCGCGCGCGGCAGTGTCTCCATCGCGGCCACGACTGACAGACACAGAAGGAGCGCAGATGCATGTGGGCTTCTTCGGTACGGACGAGACCGAGAATGGCTCGTCTCCGGCCAGTTCTACGGGCGGGGGTTGAGGCCTCTTGACGTCAAGGCTTTCTACGCGTAGAATACTACGCGTAGTCTTCATCATTAGGACCGCCATCTATGAAGCCGCCCGCTCCCACCACCCGTGAGCTAGAGATCCTTGAGGTGCTCTGGCGTCGTAATGACGCCTCGGTACGCGACATCTACGAGGATCTGCGCGAGAAGCGTCCCCTCGTCCAGGCGACGGTTCAGGCAGTTTTGCGAACCATGACAAAGAAGGGCCTAGTCACCTATCACGAGCGGGGCCGCACCTACGTGTATCGCGCGTGTGTGCAGGCCGAGCCGACTCGGCGGCGCCTGCTCGATCGCGTGCTTCGGCAAGTGTATCAAGGCGCGGTCGATCAACTCGTCGAGGGTGCTGTGCGGCTAAAGCCGCCGTCCGCGGACGAACTCAAACGGCTACGCAGGCTCGTCGCCGAACTCGGGTCGGAAGCCGGCGAGGGGGCGGCCGACGATGCTTGAGCTGTTCGCGGAGCGCGGTCTCATCGTCTTGTTGGCGACGTCGATCCCGCTCGTGCTT
Source organism: Planctomycetota bacterium (assembly GCA_965222115.1). Classification (GTDB taxonomy): domain Bacteria; phylum Planctomycetota; class PLA2; order PLA2; family JAEUHO01; genus CBDCTJ01. The sequence goes on from CBDCTJ010000007.1 coordinate 649,677, forward strand.
GCCGCAGTCTTGGTGGCCGCAAGCAGGCGACCCCTTCACCGGGAGCGAACCGCGGAGCTCGGGATCGTCGGGGCTGCGCTCGTGTTCATCCTCATGTTCGTTCCAATGCCCGGCCCCGTCGGCCAGTTGACGATGCCGGCCTCACGTTCGCCTACCGGAGTTGCTTACGCCGTGCCGGAGTCACGGCGTCCAGCCGTCACCGTCGGACATGAGTCGAAGTACGTCCCGATGGCGCGCCACGTCCCCTCGCAAGACTCGGCGATGGGGAGTCGGAAAGCGGTGGCTATAGCGTTCGTCTGTGCCTCGCTCGCTATGCTCGCGTTGTTTGCCGGCAGTCTGTTGGCGCTGGCCCGACTTGCGCGCCATGGCCGTCCGCTGCCGGTGTGGCTCTCCGCGCGTCTGCCAACGACACCCCGACATGTGCAGGTGCTCCTCTGCGATCGGAGCCTTCGCCCGGTCTGTTTTCGCCTCCGGCGGATCTACATTTTGCTGCCATCCCATCTCGCACAACCCGGCAACGCAGCCATGCTCCATAGCGTTGTGGAGCACGAACTCGCGCACGTTCAGCTCGGGCACGCGCACTGGCGTCAGGTGATTGCCGCGTGCTCCGTGGTCCTGTTCCCGCACCCTGTCTACTGGTGGCTTACGGCAAGGCAGCGTGAGGCTGCCGAATTACTCGCCGATGAAGCGGCTTCCTTGCGCGTCGGCAAGAAGTCCTATGTCGAGCACCTGATCGAGCTTGTGGAGCAGCTTCGGGCGAGGCAGGCAAAACGCGTCTCATCGCCCTTGTCCACGCTCTCGGTGCTCAGTGTACGCGACAAGGTTGATGGCCACTTCTCGTTAAGGATGAGGACTCTGCTTATGCGGTCGAAGATGCTTCGTTCTCGGTTCACACCACTCCAGTTCGCCACGCGCGCGATCGCGTTCGGCGGGCTGCTCGGAGTGATCACGTTGGCACTCGGTCGGCCGATCTTTGCGGAGGATGCAGGGAGCCCAGGCTTGGCAGCGGCGCCCGAGAATCCCCTGGAACGAGTGCAGGTACGCCGGGATGTCTGGAAGAAGATCCTATTGGTCCATGAGCGCGCGAAAGACCAGGCGGGAATGGAGCATGCCGACTTTGCACTCGAAGCACTGCAGGGCAGTGGCGTCAGTTCCGGTTCGACACCCGAACTTCTGCCCGGTACATCCGGGCGGCGCTTGATCGACTCCGTTAAGCGGGCTGCGCGGGGACTCGTAGAGTCTGGCGACTCGGTCTCGGCCGTGGCCTGTTCGGCGCTTGCAACGTACTACACAGCGCGTTGCCAGAAGTCGCCCCTGGCGCTTGACCGGTTGGACCATAAGACGGCGAGTGGGCGACGATCTCTTCTGCGACGGGCGTGGCTCGACCGAGACGACATGCGCGAACATCCTGCTACCTCGCTCGTGCGCGCGATCTACCAGATGGAGTACGACGCTGTGCGTCTTGAGGAGCGTGGACGGAGAGCGGTTGAGCCCACGCCTTCGCGGTTACGGCTCGTCGCGAGTCCACTTCGTGCTGCGAGCATTCTGGCAGCCACCGAAAAGCCTGCGATCGGGCGTGCGCTTGCACGCTTGGCGAGCTTCTATTGGAACCGTGCGGACGAACTCGAGGAGCGCGCGGTGCTGCGCGAGAGGCTACAGGCAGATATCGATAGATTTGAGGCTGAACTTGCGGCTCTGACACAGCGGCCCAAGACCGCCAAGACCACCCGCCGCATTGCCGAGCTGAATCAGCAACTCGAAGCGCTGCGCGCGGCCTTTCGGTAAGCAACGACGAATGGAATAGGACTCGCGCAGCGAATTCCCGATGGCAATCTACCGAGTCTTCGGTCTCAGTGGCTGGAGCTTTATCACCAGCGATCCGGCGCCGTTGTCAAGTCCCTCCGAGCCGCTCTGCTCCGCGGTGCCGAAGTGATAAAACTCCGGTACTCGTTCGCAGCGGCGGCCAATGCTCCAATGAGTTCCGCGTGCCCACCACGGGCCGATTGAGCGCCCCGAAACAAAGGCTCGCGATATTCTCCTTACTTATGCAGGCACAAGCACCGAGCGGGCAACCACTACGCGCGCGCTTGCGCTGCATATTCTTCGCGCTCATATTCTCGTTGTGTGCCTTTGCATCATGCGGAACGCCTTCAAAGGCGCCTGCAACGAATCTCCACCTAATGACATTTAACATTCGATGGGAGATACCCGGTCGCGATGGGGCCAATGGATGGCCGCATCGGCGGGAGATGGTTTTCGACATCCTGCGTAAGGACGCCCTCGATGTTGTGGGCCTGCAAGAGGCCACACCCGACCAGCTAACCGACGTGCTCACCGCCGTACCCACGCTAAAGGCGCACAGCACGGACCCTATCATGAACGGAATTGCGATTCTCTATCGCCAGGATCGCTTCGACCTTGCGGACCACGGCGCCTTTTGGTTCTCTCCCACGCCCGACGTGCCCGATTCGAGAGACTGGAGTGGCGCCAACCGTCGTCATGTGTGTGCGTGGGTACGACTCACTGAGCGCCAAACGGATCGCACGTTTTACGTCTACAACGTTCACCTCGATCTACTTGCATTGTCACGCGAGAAGAGCGTGATTCTGCTCTGTGAACGCGTGCGCGCCCAAACTCCCAAAGCGCCCGCCATTCTTCTTGGTGACTTCAACTTCTCCGAACACGCATCTCCCGCACGCTACATGCGGGGCGAGATCGAGCTCGACGCAGGCCGGGGAGCCAGGCGGGTCGCGACTCGTTGGGTTGACTCGTTTCGCGTCGTCCATACCGACACCAAGGACGTGAGTACAACGAGTTGGTTTCGAGGCGTGACACGCGGCAACAAAATCGATTACATCTTTGTTGCACCGGGTACGCACGTGATCGACGCGTCCATCAACCGCACACACGTTGATGGGCGTTACCCCTCCGATCATTATCCTGTTACGGCTACCGTCATATTACCGGATTGAAGCATCACAAGATGCCGTGCCGCATTATGGGTTTGCGATGATGCGTGGGCGAACCTGCGTGCCGTGCGCGACGTACATCAGTCTGGACAGAGACTGCGCCTTTCTGAAGCTGTCCTTCAGCTCGCCAGCATTACAACGCCGTGTACCACCCAAGATTGAATTTGAAGCGGAGGGTCCATACGGTCCCGCGAAGTTTCGTTGGCTTACGGCGATTGGACGATCCGTTCACAACCGCGTGATCATTCACATCGGCCTCATGGATTGGGAGGTTACAGAGCCAAAAGACAGAGAGATTGACGAGTGGGACTTGCTGGCTACACACGGCTACCTCCAACCGAGTGCAGGCGGACTGGAATACGTGGTATCGACGGTCTTTTCGTGGCCGTAGGAAGCGCGCGGCGTTCCGAGGAAACTCTGCGCAACGCAAATGCCAGTTCCGGTGTGCGCATGTGTAGAGCCTGCGATTCACGCGGATTACATCGAAAAGTGTGGATTTTGCCCGTACACCGTATCTTCACCGTATCTTCCGTACACCGTATCTTCGAATCTCACCGAATCTTTGGTGGATGCACCACCGAGGGGAGAAGATCCGCCTAGGCGAAGGGGAACGCCTCAACCTGCGCGGAGAGGTCGGGCCGTCCGACCAGGGCGATAACGCCCGGCGATGAGTTTGCGTCCTGAAGATCGAAGTCCAGTGCGCAGTCCCTGAAGAACTCAAGTGCGTCCTCAATGCTCTCATCAGCGTGCCAGGTGGTCATCGTGAAGGTGGGGCCAGGCGCCCCGTCGACCTTACGTTCAATGAGCGCCTCGTCCATCATGTCGTGGAGGCGTTCACAGTCCGGTCCCCACGCCGAGAAGTAGGCAAGTCCCTGCTTGATCGCAAGGTCGGCAAAGATGTTCCACGCGGCGAAGCCGTCTTCCGCCACGTCTCTGTCGTCGATAACGATGAACAGGCTGAATCTCTGACCATCGAGCGGGAGGTCGGTCGGCCATGCGCCAAGGTCGTCGAGTAGCAGCAGCACGTACGGTCGCGTAGACGTGGCAGAGTCTGTTGGTCTAGGTAGATGTCGCAGTTCCGGCATGGACGTAGTGTAGTCACAGGCGCGACCGAGGGCTGTGTTCCCTCTGCGGTTGTCGTTCACGAACTACGAGGCGCAGTCATGCTTTGATGTCGTGGAGCAAACGCTTGGCTGCTACCGCCCGAATATGCTTTGAGAGCGGGTAAGTCTCGTCTCCGGCGTGGATGACGTCGATCCTGGTTAGGCCGAGAGAGTCCATGGCAGAGCGCATCGACTTTGTGATGCGCGGGGCCGTCGTCCGCTTGAACTCGAATCCGCGCCGCTTACCGCTTGCTTCGACGAGAAGGTCGAGCTCTGCACCCGTGTGTGTGGCCCAGAAGTAGCATTGGCGATCTCGTACGCCGAGTCGGTGAATCACCGCTTCCAGCAAGAGCCCTTCCCAGGAGGCGCCGAGTTTGGGATGTCTCTCTAGTGACCGCTTCGAGTCCACGCCGAGGAAGTTGTGCAAGATACCGGTATCACGTAGATAGACCTTTGGTGACTTGACCTGTCGCTTCCCGATGTTGGCGAAGTAGGGGCGCAGAACCCGCACCATGTAAGTCGCCTCGAACGCTTCGAGATATCGTCGCGTCACATGGTGGGATACACCGAAGGAGCGCGCGAGTTCCGAAGCGTTCCACGTCTGGCCGTGGTAATGCGCCAACATCGCCCAGAACCTCTCAAGTGTTGTCGCCGGGATCGAGATCCCAAGCTGCGGGACATCGCGCTCCAAGAAGGTTCTCACGAAGTCCGCTCGCCAACGGTCACTGTCGGCATTCGAACGGGCAAGGAAAGATCTCGGGAAGCCGCCACGCAGCCAGAGCCGATCCAGGCGTTTCATCCCGACCTCGTCGAGTGTGAATCCCGAGAGTTCGTGAAAGGCGATGCGGCCGGCAAGGGTCTCTGAGCCTTGTCGAAGGAGTTCCGGGGAGGCGCTGCCAAGTACAAGGAACCTAGCGGGCGTCCTTGGCCGATCGGCGAGTACGCGAAGCGCGGGAAACAACTCCGGTCGGCGTTGAATCTCGTCCAGTACAACGATGCCGCGCAGACTACGTAGTGCGAGTTCCGGGTCCTCCAGGCGGGCCACATCGGCTGCGCGTTCGAGGTCGAAGAACGTCGTCGGGTGCGACTGTCCGGCCAAGAACGTGCGAGCGAGGGTCGTCTTGCCTACTTGGCGGGCGCCCAGCAGGGCAACCACCGGGCTGCGTTTGAGCAGTCGGCGTAAGATCGCGGACTGGCGGGAACGATTGATCACGGGCGCCAAGTTACCATGAAAATTGGACGACGATCATCCAATATTCATGGATTGAATTCTTGGCTGGGTGGTTTCCTTGGCGTGTTCGGGCGCGGTGCCACGTCGCGTCCGAGAGGATAGACACCAAGGATCACGCCTTCCGCCGCTCGCCTACCACGGAAGCCATGTTTGCGGTCCCCACGAAAGTATCGCAACGGTGCCGGCCAATATGAGGAGGAGCAAGGCGGGGACGACCTTTGAGATTGGATGTCTGACTTTCAGGTGGTTTGCAATGGCTCCCAGCATGAGTGCGATTAGTCCGAGTGCTGCCCAGAAGCGAGTGGCGTTGAAGAAGAGGGCGGCCGCGCCGAGAACCTCTAGTGCGCCGACGGCAAGGATGCTCCATCGCGGGAGGCCGAACTCTTGGAACTGCGCAACAAGGGGTTTCGCCCTTAGGAGTTTGGCGGCGCCGGCGATGACGAATGCGATTGCCATGAGTCCCGCAAGAATCATCATTTGAAGTCGCCCCGTAGGAGCGCCCGCCGCGCATGAGCGTGTAGGCGGACGCTCGGGAAATATGTGCTGTGCTAGAACTTCCCGTTGTCGTTCTTCCATTCGGATCGTCGCGGAATGGGGGAGATGACATCCCAGTGTTCGACGATGCGCCCGTTCTCGACGCGGAATAGATCGTAGAACGCCGTGTGGTCACCCTTTCCGAACTGACCTTCGCTCATCGTCAGGACGAAGTTCCCCTGGCCCAAGACCTTGTGCGTCTTCGTGTACTTCATCACGAGGCCGTTGTCGGCGAAGTATTTCAGCGCCGCGCCGAGGCCATCGAGTCCGTCGGCGATTGCGGGATTGTGTTGGTGGTATTTTTCGGGGTTGATAAAGGCGGTGAGATTGTCCGTCTTTCCGCCGATCAAGACCTCGTGTACGAACGCCTTTACCAGTTGCTTGTTGGCTTCGGTTTTGTCGAGATCAGTAACCTCGGTGGGGCCGTCGGTCTGCGTTCGTCCGCTTGGATTGGGTGGCTGGATCGCCGCGAGGTTGTCCCAGTGTTCCACAATGCGGCCATCCTCGAAACGAAACACGTCAAACCCGATCTTGGGACCGAAGAAGTCGTAGATCGTGTGTGCGACCACGAAGTCGCCGTCCTCGAATGCACGAACGACTTCGGCCTTGAAACCTTCAGGGGGCGCGGTTTTCAGAAGCGCGCCGAATCCTTCTAGCCCGTCAGCAACCGCCAGGTTGTGCTGAGTGTACTTATCCGGGTTGATGTGTGCCTCGGGACCGGTGTCTCCGGTCTCAAGAGACTTGAGCAGGGCGACAGCTTTATCCTTGTTCGACATGGGTGCTCCAAATGTGTGTCGTCTCGGCAGCGATGCGTTCCCTACGTAACGTTTCATTTTCATCGTCTCTGCCTTGATCGACGCCATGAACTGTTTCGTGGCGGGCGCGCTGGCGAAACTCGCCATCGAAGCGTCCGCATCCTTGGTGGATCGCCAATGGACAATGACCAACCATTGGCCGTCGGCGCTCGCGGCCGACTGTCGGGCCAGGAACCCCGGCTGTTTCGACACGTGTTGCGTTGCCACCGCGTCATCGAGTGGACGGAACTCGTCGGGCGAAACGCCGTCCTTCAGCGTAAAGGTGACGATCTCAATGACTGGGCCTGCGGCGTCGTGTGTCTGCGTCTCTGGTCGACTCGGCACGTCCCTGCCGCATCCTAGCGACGCAGCAAGCACACCAATCATCACAGCGAAGTAGGCGGGCGGAATCCGAACGCATGTGCCGCGGCTCGCGGGATCGGATAAGGTCGATGTACCCATGGTCTGTGTCTCCGCGCCGTTTCGAAAGTGGACGGGCGAGATGGTGTATCGAGTTCCGAGGCGCTCAAGGTCGATTGGCGACAATCAATGGTCAAAACACGACTTGGCGGCCCTCGTCAGCTTCGTGAAGGCGTTGAATCAACTGGACGGGAGTGCGCGACGAAATGCCTCTGGTGTTGTTCCCGTCATGCGCCGAAAAAACTTTACGAAGTTCGTAGCCTCGGTGAATCCCAGCGTGAGGCCAATACCTTCCACGGAGTCGCGACTTGTGCTCAGCATACGCTTCGCTTCAAGTGCCGATCGTTCGTCAATCATGCGTTTGGGTGTGGGTCGGCCGATTTGCTTGCACGCGCGCGCGATTGTTCGATCACTTAGATGTAGTTGGGATGCGTACCACGTCAGGTTGCGCGACGTCGTGAAGCACCGGTCGATTAGCGCCTCAAACTCCGCTACGATCTCGCGTGCTCGAACCGTACTCGGGGGCTCGTTCGCATCCGCCTGATTGAGTAGCGCCTCAACGCCGCCAAGGATGATCCGAAGTAGGTGTGGCCCAAGGCCGCCTGATTGCAGCGATCCGTTGCCTGCGTCAAGTGAGAGCTGCGCTTCGAGCATCGCCACAAGAAACGAGAAGTCGTCTTTGCTCGGGCGCACGATTCGGTCCAACCTCCGGTTGATCGTGCGGATCAGGTGGCTGCCCTCTTCAAGTGCGTCCGTCCGAAAGAACAGAAGGAGAGCGTCGTGCGTTGACGTCGCGTCGAACGATTGAACCTGTCCGGGTTGCACGTGGTGGAACTCACCCTCTTGAAACTCCAGGGCCTCAAAGTCAACCCAGTGGCGTCCATGCCCGCTAGTAACGAACTGGATCATGTGGAATTGGATCCGGTTTGGCGCACTGATGGCGCGCGCCATTCTCCGTTCTCGGAGTTCGGCTAGCGAAACCACATCCACCGCGCTGGACTTTCGCTTCGAGTGACTGAATACGAGATTCTCGATGCTCGTCGTTTGTGACCTGCGTGGTATGCCTTCAGACATGGCAGACCTCTATCGCCACATCTCTCCGGTGTCCAGGCGCAAACCACACTGATCGCAAAAGGTGAGGCCGTTTCGATGGCAGCGATTGCGGTTGGCTATTCAAGTGCGTCACAGTTTAGTAGAGAGTTTCGACGCCAGTTTGGTACTCCTCCAAGCGAGTGGGTAAAGTCGTTAAACGTATCCCTTTGAGAATTCGGTCTGTGACGGATCTATCGCACCTCATGTTCATAGTCTAGAGCTTGCTAAGGCCGGGAGAGCCGACATGAACCCTGCACCCAACGAGATTGGCGGCGCGCGGGTCATTCATTGGTCTGCGCTTGATAGCCGCGGGGTTCTCGAAGAACTTCGACGGCCTTGAATTTGCGCTCCCCGAAACGTGCTGCCGCAACCAACGCGAGGCCCAATACGAACGCGACGAGCCCCACGTTTCGGCTAAGCGTCACGCAGGGCGTAGCACGTTCGTACATTTCCGGTCCCAAATCCCAAGCGGCGTGCCACGTGACTGCCAGAGACAAATCGCACGCAGTCCGCAACGCCAATGCAGAGGCGGCAATCACAAATCCTCCGGCCGTGGCGGATGAAGTTAATCCGCGCGCCACTCGGTAGACCCAAGGTATGAAGAGTACGCCGAACGCCGCGAGCAAGTACAGATCGATCCGTAGGTGGTGGTGGATGTCTCGTATCTGAACGGGTTCACGTGCAGGATCTCGGTAAATCCTCCAGCAAAAGATATTTACGAAACTTGCAAGGAGAGCCAAGTACCCAGCGATGATGATTAGCGTCACGCATGGGCCCGTGCCAAGTGTAAACGCATCTCGCTCGTTTCGCTTCCGCATGTAGATGTTGATCGTACTGTTTGAGCGCGCGATGCCGACTGGAAACGCCTTTGTGCGTGCGCTTTGGTTAGTGCGAGACACGGCCCGACAGTTCACGACGCATCGGACGACTCTGGCGGCCACGCGCCGATCCAATGGCGTAAGGCAACGATCTTGCCGAAGTGATACGCGTTATGTACAGCCACACTGTTCAACTCGTCGGCCAAGGTCACGCCGGGCTCGACTTCTTCGGCGAGGCGCAGAGGCTTCTGTCCCAAGTCTGCGGCGGCGCGAGCCCCGGTGAGGAACAGTTGCACGAGTTCGTGCCACTGGTTCTCGTGTTCCGGAACCTCGGTTGGGAAGAGCTCGTCGGGTGGTGCGCCACCTGGGGCAACGATGCTCTGCTGGTATCCCACAAGGTGCCACAACTCCTCGTAGATGGAGTGCGACGTGCCCTCAGGCCGGTGAGTTACCTGTTCGAGCGTCAATTCTGACAAGAGGCGCGCTCTCTCTGCAAACTCACCGACGAGAAACAAGTGTTCGAAGATTGGCGTGCCCACTTTGCCTCCTTCCGCTTGTTGCGTTTACGTCAGCTACGAGTCGTATGAACTTCGTACGGACACCTCACGTCCGCAACGAACTTCTGTCAAGTGTTCGCCGTGTAGCGGACGAAATGCGACGGTGCAACAATCATCCTGCTCAGTCGCGCGATGCTGCCTTGCGCGCTATGCCTTCTGTCGGCTTACCATCTCGTTGATCCAGATCGGCGCGAAGGGCGAGGTGCAGCCCTTGGATACTGGATAGTCGCGATAGATGCCGAGCGCTTCGCCGATTGCGAGGGCGCGGTCGCGGTGTTCTGCATGGTGGATGCCGATGTTGGCCAGGCATGTGTTCATCGTCCATTGAGCCTGGGACGCGGCTTTCGGCATCTCGTTCTCGATGCGATCGAGCAGGGCGGTGAGATCAAGACCGTCTGGTTTCTTGGTGACACGCTCCGCAGTCAAGCTCCAACCCGCGCGCTTGGTCATGGCGTCCTTTGACTTCATCCACGCTTCGCGCACGGACTCATTGTCTGGATGCTTCTTGATCACATACGAGTTCAGCCAGTCCGCAACCCATTCGCACGTGCCTTCTTGTGTCATCGTGGTGAGCTGCTTCGTGTCGAGTTCCTTGGGGCGTAGGAGCAGAATGGCGAGCATCTGTGCGTCCACGTTGCCTGTATCCCAAAGTGAAAGACCGAGTTCGTGATTGGCCTTGATCTCTTTGGCCAGCTTGCGGATGTCGCCGGTCTTGACGCCGAACTGATTGTCGCCCGCCCCGCGCTTGGCATTGAAGGCGCGTCGCTTTTCGTCGCCCAACGCTTCGAGTCGGGCCATGACTTGCTTCGTGTTCATGGAATGATGTTACTTGCACTCCCCAAGAAATACTGAGGCAACCGAGCCGAGGTGCATCGCGAAGGCAACGGAGCCAACTCGTGGGTCTCAACGGAATCTCTGCCTCATTCGAGGGTGTACGAGGCGTGTATTAGAAAGCAGCGTTGCGCCGTGGCTCGGGTCGATTGCGGTCCCTTGCTATAGCGCGAGGCGTTGAGCGGCGTTGTGTGCGTCGAATCGTCGCCACGTTCACCTTGAAATAGTATGTCCCGCATCCGGTCTAGGGATATCAATGCCGGCAATGAACGGCGCGCTCTACCCACAATTGCTTGGATCGGATTGGGGGAAGCTGAGTCCGTTGATGCGAGCGATGCACGTCACGCGTGGACCCATTTCCGCGCGAGGGACATTTGAGGTGCATAAGGCGGTAGGCTGGTGGGCTTCGTGCTTACGCCGGTTTTCACGCCTGCCGCCGCCCGGTCGTGATGTTCCAACAAGGCTCGTGATCACCCAAGAGGATGGTCAAGAGGTTTGGTGTCGTAGTTTTGGGACGACGCGTATGCTGACGAAGCAACGCCTGCATGCACCAGGCGTTATGGCGGAACGTGTGGGGTGCATGGAGTTTCGAATTCGCGTTGCGCGTGAGCATCAAGGGATACGGTACTGTCAAGTTGGCGCCGCATTGCGCTTGGGGCCGTTTAAGGTCCCGCTACCTGCAATGCTGGCACCTCAAGTCGAGGGGACGGAGCAACCCGCAGCGAGCGTTGGAGGCGCACAGGTTCGTATTGCCATTCGCGCACCGATTGGCGGACGACTCATTGCGTATGAGGGAGTCATCGCGATCGATAGGGCCACACAGTGAATACAGCATTGTGGTTGCTTGTGATTCAGGGCGCTATAGGCGCATTTGATACGGTGTACTATCACGAGGTTCGAGCACGCCTCCCGGCTCGCGGTCGCGCGGTGTCTTCCGAATTGCGCATTCATGCAGCGCGCGACGTGCTATACGCGGTGCTCTTTGGAACGCTTCCTTGGCTGGCGTGGCACGGCATGTGGGCGATCGTTTTGGCTGCGATCCTGATCGCTGAAATCGTGTTGACGCTCACTGATTTTGTCGTTGAACGTCGCGTTCGCAAGCCCATGGGTGATGTCTATGCGGGCGAGCGCGTGACGCATGCGATCATGGGAATCATCTGGGGTGCTGTACTTACGCATCTAACGCCTGTGTTGCTTGCATGGAATGATCAACCAAGCGCGTTCGTGCCTGTAGCGCATGACGTTCCCCTATGGTTGCGTTGGGCGCTGTCGATCATGGCCGTTGGTGTACTCGTGTCTGGCATACGGGACTGCTTGGCCGCCACAGGACGTCCCGGAACGAGTTGGCCATGGCCCCCAATTCACAACCAAGACGAGGCGTAGCGTGAACTTCGGATACAGAAACAGATTTGAGACCGAATCCACACTCTTTCGTTTCATTGATCGCTTTGTAAACCTCGCGGCAAGCTCCGTTCAAAGGTGACCAAGGATGAAGCGCGAGCGTTGCGCGGCGGGTGGCGCTCGGTCTCCGAGAATGGCCAAGCAACAAGCGGCCTACACCTGGTTGTAATACATGAGATTCGAGCCGCTCCAAGACCGCGATCTCGGTCTAAATGATGCGGACAATTCGAACGGAATCGAGGCGCCGCCGATTTCTTCCAAGCGTCCAGTGATGGTGAGTCGATGGCCAACGTGTCTAGGCACGACGTTCGGTACATTGGCGCGCGCCGACAGTCCGCCTGCCCACTTTTTGAAAGGGGTTGACCAGCTGAGTTCTTGTCGAGTCGTGCTGCCATCGGCGTACACCACGACCACGGTGTCTACGGTTATGGTTCGGTAGCGGGACTGTTTGTCCCAGACCTGTAGGCGAATCGAGTAGGGCTCAGCCAGCGTTGTGAAGTGAACAAGCAGGGGTAAACCAATGTAGGACTTTGTCGGCGCGAGCCAAATGTCTGACTTGAGCCCCTCTACGAGGACGATGTCGCGCTGTGCTCCGAATCCCCGAATGTTGACAACCCGCCAGCCGCCGCAGGTCACTAACGCGAAAAGCGCCCACATGCCAAGTGCCAAAGTGAGCCGGGTCTTCTTGGGGGACATCGCGGAGGGCTCGCCTAGATGACTAACGCAGGGCCCCGCCCTGCGTATTCTAGATCGTAGCTGCCGCCAATTGGTTTGTCCGTTCTAGATGGCGTTTAGCTAGTTAATACCTCCTGGGAACCCTCGCGCCACCTGCGACTGCAGGACTCGTCTGTGAGCGACGAGCTGGATGCACGCTTCGAACTGCGATAGCGGGAACACCAAGAGAAAGGAGCAATGACCAAGTCCCTTCCAGTTTCGTTTCGCCATGCGAGTGCAGCCGGGTCGCTATCTCGCGACAATGAGTTAAGAGCCGAAGGATGAGCCGGCCAAGTATGTAACGGCATGTCAGTTTGCGCATATCGGCGCGCGCTGCTGAATATCGCTTTTGTGATGAGGAAGTCTGCCGCTCGGTATCTTTTAGGGAAGGAGATACGTCAATGTACAAAGTCGGACGCCGTGATCGAGTAGCGAAGCTCTCGGACTTGCCACCACCCAACGTGGGTGCGCCGATCCCCGCCGTGGTGGCGACTGAGCACAAGCTGGATGTGATCTACTTCGTTCAAGAGTCCGTCTTCAAGAAGGGTGGATACTCTCATGATGAGGTTCGTGTCATGAATCCCAAGAGTGAGGGCTCACTGGTCGCCCGCGTTTCGCTTCATTGGCCCATGGCCCACATGTTTGGCTTGCCATGTGAAAATACCATCGAGGCGCATCCGCTAGCATCGCGTGGTCTTCATCCCTGCGCCACTTGGGAAGTTACAAACTCGTCCTGGATTCGCGACCTTGCGCGCGTGCTCGCTGCCTACGAGCACGCGGACCCTTCAGGGCTTGATTCCTACCGTCACCTCATCTTTGCGTTTCATGACTCAACTTTTGAGTGCGTCGCACGTAGCTACGACATAAAGCTCACTCGAGATTCCATCGTTTCCGCGGCCCACGAGTCGATTTCGTCTTGGTGAATCACGTCGAGACACCGGCTACTTTGGCGCGGTTTTCCCGCCAACTCGACGAACTACGAAAACCACTCAATGGTGAACTGATAGCTAGATCGATCTTTGGAGTACGATTGTCTACTTCAGCCTCACGCATTGCGTTCACGTCCACTACGAGATGTGTGGAGTTTGTCCCTACACCGTATCCCATGACGTCTAGGTACGCCTGCTCACTCGTTCACTGTAGCGGCGGTTCTCCTCATCGACCCACGCCATGAACTCGCGGATGTGCTCGCGATCAGGTTCGAAGAGCCGTGCGCCGTGGGACCCGAGGAAGGCAAGCGCTTCGAGGACTTGGTAGGGGGAGCCGATGAAGCTGTAAGGACCGCCGCGTACACGAGTGAGTCGTGCGCCGTCCCAGTCCCATGTGGAAGGGAAGCTCACCCACGCATCGTTGAAATTGATGTAGCGCCAGAATTCGAAGTACGTCTCCTTGCCGAGCACCGTTGGGTCGGCATAGGAGACTGAGACATGGAGGTAGGGATCTTTGGGCCAGCCAGGGAAGAAGCGAAAGCGGATGACGTCGTTCTTCAGGACGACATCGCCGTCGGAGAGCACCTCCATGACGAGATCGTGTTGTCGGCGCAATGGGGCGCTGAGGTTCTCTACGTGGTCTTGAAACGTCAGTTCGTTCGTCATGATGTTCGTCGTGTCCCGAGCACATGATTCGCCCGATCGAATACGGAGGGATCGATCGTATCCGACTCGCGCGGGATACGACGCCGGGTTTCTTCCCGCCGGCTTGAAGACGGTCGTCCTTGAACCACCACCCCAACGTCAGGCGTCAGCGTGCGCCGCCGCCGTCCGCTTTTGGGAACTGTGGATTTCCACCCGATAAGAGCTGCGGTTTGGCAGTGTTCCCATTATTTACCCACTGCCTCTTGAAACCTTCGGCCTAAAAGCGAATACTCAGTGCATGTCCACGAAGGATGTTCGAGCGCTTACAGCCATCCCTATTCTCCCGATGGAGGACGAAGAAGCGACGTTGACGTTCTATGTGTCTTTCCTCGGCTTCGCGATGGATTGGAAGCATCGATTTCGGGTGGACTCGCCGCTCTATGCTCAAGTGCGTCTTGGTGGTGCGGTGCTTCACCTTGACGGACACGCGCCCAACGAGGCAGCGCCCGTCGAGGCGCGAATCTGAGTTTCCAGCCTCGTGGATCTGGCGGATACCATTCGACCCCGCGCACCACGCGGTGTTGTCGTGCAACCCGTCGATCCGCGGGGCGAAGGTCGTGCGGCTGACCTAAACCTCGACGATCCGTTCGGCAACCGAGTAATCTTCTGGGAATCCTCAGCCGATCATCCATACGCGGCGGATTCAAGCTCGCGCAGTTAGGAGTCCCTTGATCGTACTCTACATCATCCTCGGCGTACTTGCCGCACTCGTTGTTGCGGGTCTAGTCATGCCCAGTCGGTATACCCTTAAGTACAAGACAACGATTGCGGCATCCCCTGCCGCGGTGCACACGTTCGCGGGTCACTTGGACAAGTGGCCGACGTGGATGCCGTGGGAGCAGGAGGACCCGAGCGTCATCACCAAGCTCAGCGACAAGACCACCGGTGTGGGTGCGAAACAGGCATGGACGTCGTCCAAATCGGGCGATGGCGAAGTGGAGTTTACCGAGTGCGATGAAAACACCGGCATCGCCTACGACATGACCTTCATCATGAAAGACAAGCGCGCGCCGGCGAAGGCGTCGATCCGCTACGCGCCTGTTTCGGACGGTACGGAGGTTACGTGGTCGATGAATGGCGACTTGGCCAGCATGATGCCGCCCGTCCTTCGTGGCCTGATGAAGCCAATCATGTGCCGCATGATCGGCAAGAACTTTGTCCGGGGTCTTGCGAGTCTGAAAGAGAAGGTCGAAGCGGCTTGAGTCGGCCTATGCGAAGGGCTTGCCAAAACATTGATCAATGGGAACGGAGCTAGCCGGATGTTGCACGAAGCGCGCGTCCGGGGCAACGCAAGGAGTTGTGGTTTGGCGACTTGTGATCGAACTCCATGGGAACGAAGAGTGACAAGGTGTTCTCGGTGAGGATTCGGGTTCAAGGTCGAAGCGGTGGTTCCGAGGCGATGCCAAAAGCATCGCTGAGCGGTTCTCCGCAATGAGATTGGGGACGAAGACCAGCGAGAACCGCGCGATTCACCTTAGTTCGTGCAACATCCGGGCTAAAAACCGAACTGCTGTTTGATGCCCGCGCGAAACGTCTTGTCGTCAAACTCCTTGCAGCTTAGCTGTTGCGAGTGAGTATTCAGTGCATGTCTACGCGCGAGATACGAGCATTCACAGCCATTCCTGTTCTGCCCATGGATGACGAGGAGGCGACCCTGGCGTGGGGTCAGAATAGTTCTTCACCGGGCAATTCCGCCGCTTGCCGAATCCAGCTTGTTAGTTCGTCATCGTCAATTGGGTCAGCTTCGTGGATATGGAAGTAGCGCACATGTTCCTGCTTGGACGACACAGGGGGGACCGGGCGGAGCGAGGCGCCCCTTAGGAACGTCACCTTTACGTATTTCGTGAAGCAGTGAAATCCGAGGAACCAACCTTGCCCCTCAACGCCATAGAAAGGCGTGTTCCAACGCACTGCCTTTTGCACCTTCGGCACGGTACGCACAATCAGCGCGTCGATATGTCGCCCGACATCGCGTTTCCAGCCCGGCATCGCCGCAATGTAGGCTTGCACGGGAGCGTCGCCATCCGCCTTCGGAATCTGTGGATTGCCGCTCGACAAGAGCCGCGGCTTGGCAGCTTTCTTTTTCGACTTGGCCATGGTTGGTGATCTCCGGCTGCAGTCTTCGCGACGCGCAGCGATAGGAATTCGCTGAACGTGATATCTAAATGTCCGAGCCGTGTCTCTCGTCGCAGGGCATCTTTGCGTGCATCAGGATGCGAGGGAATGTGAGGCGGTACGGGCGCTCCCGTGGCAGCGTATCGAGCAGGGCTTCTCGGTACTCTCGATTGAACGCCTCGAAGGTGGGCTCGTCCATGCGAGATCGATACGCCTTGAGCAGCGTGCCCTCGACCCACTCGACGAGTGCTTCCGGGCCTGGAAGGTGATGCAGGTATATCTGCACGCGTACCGCGTGGTGCTCGAAGCCGAGCCGGTCGAGCAAAATTGAGTAGGCCTCAGCCGTGAGTACGGACGGCCTTCGTGCCGGGCAATCGAATTGCTGTTGCGCGATATTCGCAGCGAGGGTATGCGAGATGTGATGTTGGTTGGCCGGAACCTGGACCGCCATTTGCCCGCCCGGTTTCAGCCACTTAGATATGCCCGCAATGAGAATCTCATGTTGGGGAAGCCACTGCAACGCGGCATTGGAGAACACGAGATCCAGCGGCTGAGCGGGCGTGAACGCCGAGATATCTATCTCTTGGAAGGTCAGTCCACCCACTGACTGTGATTGCGCCAGCATGGTGGGCGAGTTATCGATACCAATCGTCGACGACGCATTTGTGAATTCGTGCAATCGCCGTGTGAGATCGCCCGTTCCGCAGCCCAGGTCTACGGCGTAGCCACCAGGAATGGGCTCGACGCCGCTCAGTAGGTCGTGGAACGCTTCTGCTCGCTCCCTGTTGAAGCGATGGTATTGTTCCGGATCCCAATGTGATCTTGCATCAGTGTCCGTATGGGCCACGGCTTGCTCCTTCTGACCTAAGTCTACCCGGATCGATGCAACTCGCGTTGGAACCGCTCGACGATTGCTCGGGCACAGGTTCTTCGATGTTTCGCGTGACTACTTGTCGTAATCTTCTGTGCACATGCCCGCTACGCCCCTCCAGTTCGCCGTGGTTCGCGAGGATCCGCGCGTTGAGTCGTGGATCGTGAAGCAATTCGAGCCGCGCCGCGTCTTGTTGATAGCGTCGGGCGGTTGTACGGCGCTGTCGTTACTTCACTGGCATCCCGAGCTTGAGCTCACGCTTGTTGATTCGAATCGTGCGCAACTCGATCATGTCCGTACCAAGATCGAGACGCTGCAAGCAGACGATCGCGAGGCCATCCTGCGCCGCTTCAACTTGTCCGCGACCCATGCCAAAGGGCTGTCACAGTGCGGCATGTTTGAGCGCCTTTTTGATGCGTTTCGCTCGTTCCTGCATGCATTTGTCGCAGAGCGCCGAATCATTGAGTCATGGTTTGACGCGGTAGATGGTCCCACTCGGGCAAGGTCGGCATTTGAATCAACGTACTGGCCCATCGCCTTCGATCTTCACTTCTCCGATGTACTGCTTGAGGCCCTCTTTGGACCTGCCGCAACACAACACGCCGAACCGGGAAGTTATCCGCGCTATTTTCAGGCGCGTCTCGAAGATGGGCTCACGCAACATGACGCTCAAGAGAACTACTTCCTTCATCACATGTTTCTGGGGCACTATCTCAGCAATCATCCTCCTGCGTTTCTGCGGCAAACGTCAACGGATCTGCAAGCGACTCACGCCATACGATTTATTCATGCTGCGCTTAGCGATGTGCACGACCTGTCGCGCTACGACTTGATCCATCTCTCCAACGTGTTCGACTGGATGGGCGACGATGAGGCGCAGTCATTGGTGTCTCATCTCTGTGCGCGTGTCCGACCGGGCGCCTGTATTCTCTGGCGGCAGCTTAATAACCGAGTCGATCGATGTGCCATGGTGTCTCCCGCATTTCTGTGTGACCCTTACGTGGATGCGAAACTACTTGCCATCGAGCGTAGCTTCTTCTACGAGAAGGTTCACGTGGGCGTGCGGACGGAGGGTTAGGTAATGAAGGCCGTTCAGGAAGTGTTGTCTGAGTTCTCCTTGGCCAAGAGCCCGTATTTTATCGGGCTCAAAGAGGGCACCTTCAATCGCGCCGACTTCATTGAGACTCAAGTTCAGTTCTATTTTGCTGTCGTGTTTTTCAGTCGTCCCATGGCCGTGCTTGCTGCGCGCATTCCAAGTCCCGAGCTACGTGTCGAGGTATTGCGAAATGTGTGGGAAGAACATGGTGAAGGCGATTCCCATGCGTTTCATGCGGAGACGTTTCGCACGTTGCTTGAGCGTTTGGAGAACATTGGCCCGGACGACATCGCCTCACGCGTGCTCTGGCCGGAGGTGCGCGCATTCAATACGGCGTTGAGCGGATGCTCCTTGCTCGACGACTGGGAGGTCGCTGCGGCGTGCTTTGCCATGATTGAGCGCATGTTTGTAAATGCGTCTGCCTGGATTGCCGAGGCGATTGTTGCGCATGGATGGTTGAAACAGAGTGAGATGATTCACTATGAACTTCACGAAACGCTTGACGTGAAGCACGCCGAGGACTTCTTGCAGGTGATTCATGCAGGGACCGATTCGTCGCCGCGAACTGAATATTTGATTCGGCAGGGGCTGCGATTGGGTGCATGCTTGTTTCGTGGGCTTTACGACGGGCTTCACGCCGGACGCGCGCGGCGGGAGCGCAAAGTCGGACTCGATACCGTTCAGCCCCACATTTATCGCGCGTAGGCGTCTGGAATTCACGAGCATGAATGACAGAGCGCTTCGAATCGGGCAGGCCGACGTCCATCGTGACCGAGAGGCCCTTCGTCGGCTTGAGCGGCGCATAGTATATCCCTACGGTACAGATCAGTTTTGGATCAATCATGGGGATGACCCCTTCGCATTCTTTCGTGAGCTTGGCGAACACGTCCAGTTTGTGGCACACGTGGGTGAACATCTTGTCGGATCGGTTGCGGTTGTCATGCGAGACACGCCGCAGGGACGTTCGTGGTATGTGGCAGACCTCAAGACCGATCCCACCTTCCGCGATGTACGCATACCG
Organism: Planctomycetota bacterium; assembly: GCA_965222115.1. Taxonomy (GTDB): domain Bacteria; phylum Planctomycetota; class PLA2; order PLA2; family JAEUHO01; genus CBDCTJ01. The sequence continues at coordinate 668,878 of CBDCTJ010000007.1, forward strand.
ATTCGACTTCTAAACGCGGCCAACGAGGTCATGAATGACGGAGCGCTGTATGCGATTTCGATGAATCCCCCGCGCGGCGCACCCAACGCATTGGTGCGCGCCCTGCTTCGTCGTGCCGCGGGCCTACAGCTCGCGACGACATTGGGCCTGTGGACAATCCGGCATGACTCGTTTACTAAGCATCGAGACGCCCTGGAGTCGATGTACGGCCCGATTCGATGTCGATCTCTTCGCGGTATCAAAGACATCGTGTTGGAGAGCACGGGAGAGCCCATGCCCTTGATTCATCTCGAGCATGGGGTACTTGCCCACGCGGGCCAGCCGGAGCCTGCGTCCGCAGCCAGCGAATATATGTTTTGCGCCCCAATCGAGAGCGCACGATTCGTGTATGCGTGCACGACGTGGGGTGAGCCCCATGCCACCGCATCCGTCATTGAGCGATCGTTCGATGTAGGTGACGCGCGGTGGATCTTGACGAGCCAGATCTGAGTAGTCACCCGTAGGGAGAGGAATCGCGCCTATGACTTGCAGAAGAACGTAACCCAATGTCGCTGTTGGTACGGCGAGCGCGAAAATTCCTCATTTGATTTGGCGACCATTCACATTGTCCAACATTGCATCACTGCCGAGCGCATACACCCAAAGACGACGCTTGTATTCATAGCGACCGCGTGTCTCTGCGAATTGTGTGGATTTTGCCCGGACACCGTATCGCCGTATCGACCCGCGCATTCTTTCCTGCGTCTTTTTGGGCCCCTCTCCGTCTCCCCGATAGCAACACCTACCTTGGAGACTGCCCAATGGCTAAGCGAACTAACGAAGATGTATGGAACACAGTGCAAAAGGCGTATGGTGCAATTGCCAGTTCAGGTGCCGGGTGCTGTGCATCCGGAAGCTGTGGTGCTTCCGCGCGCTCCGGTCCCATCATTGCGCATGCCGGAAGCTCCCTTGGGAGTGGAGATCCGATTGCTCATGCCGAGCTACAAGCAGGCGAGCGTGTCGTCGATCTTGGCAGTGGTCGCGGCGAGGATAGCCTTGCGGCGGCCGCACGCGTGGGTCCAAGCGGCTCCGTGATTGGCGTCGATATGACGTCGGAAATGGTGGCGCGTGCGCGCTCGGAAGCGCATGTGCGGGGTGTTGATCACGTCGAGTTTCTCAAGGGGCAGATCGAAGCGGTGCCCGTCGAAGACGAGTGGGCGGATGTCGTCATCTCCAACTGCGTGTTCAACCTCTCGCCCGACAAGGAGCGTGCGCTTCGCGAGGCCCTACGCATCTTGCGACCCGGCGGTCGATTGGTCGTCTCGGATATGGTTCTGAATGAATATGCTGTGCAGTCTCTGCTCGACGATGCCGCTCTGGTTGGATGCCTTGCGGGCGCTGCCACAGTTTCGCAGTTACGCCAACTTCTTGAGCGCGTGGGATTCGTTGACATCCGCATCCACGTTCAGACACTGGCAAGCGACGACGACCTGAGCGACTACGGCACAGCGCTCGTTCAGGCACGCCGGCCAGACGAAGGCGCCCGCAAGGCGTAACTCGCAACACGCGACGTAAATCCATCGGCGCGCCGACGAGCACGCCCGATCCCTCTTCTCTCTTGGCGGTGCCGTTTCGCGGCACCGTGTCTCCCCTTGACTACATAGCCGCATGAGGTGGCCTGGAGCATAGTTATGCGCGTTCCCAATTTGATTCTTATGTCTCTTCTCTTGTTCTCAAGCGCCTGCGGTGGTGGTGGCGGCGGAGGTGGTGATGCGAACCTCTTGCAAGGTGTATTCGGAGCCCCCCCTGTGGCCGGAATCACCTACGAATCGACAAATTCTCATGGAACAACGGACGTAAACGGCGGCTTCCGGTACCGCGACGGTGACGTTGTCCTGTTTCGCATCGGCGGCACAGTTCTTGGTAGTTCCCTCGGCCAACCCACCGTGACGTCTGCAGATTTGGTTCCAGGTCTCACCATACCGCGCCGTAACGTCGACCTTGCTCGCTTGGGTGAGCCGTCGCCCGCCGCGGAGTTTGTCAATAGGCTCGTGTTCCTTCAGACGCTCGATGCCGATGGTGATCTGTCCAATGGCATTCTGATTCCAGATGTTGCGATCAGCATCCTAGTGCAAGAGGTACAGAATCAGTTCAAGCGCTCCACGGCGCAGTTCGAACAAAATCTCCCCTTTCGTCGCGTTCTCCATCTCGCTGCGGAGCAAGGTGCCTGGGGAGGCACGCGCCCACCCATTGTTCACGACACGAAGGCACTGGACGCCTATCTTCGACACGCCGATGAAGAGTCTCAGTTTGAACATGTCGCGCGCGAAGAGGGAGATCTCGACGCCAACGGCGTGTTTGATGAAGTCACGTCAATTGCGTGGACCGATCAACGGACGCACGTGTATACCATTGACGCCGATAACAACGGCGAGCCGGAAGCGATTCAAACTCGCCAATTTACAGCGGGTGGATTGCTGCTGACGGACGATTGGGAAGTGACGGATCATGACGCAGCCGGGCGCTTGGTGCTACTCGAGCGCACACCCTCCGGAGACGTTGTGCGTCGGACCGTGCATGTAGGCGCAAACGTCGAAAGGGTCATTCACAATCAGTTAGACTCAATGGGACTTGCCGTGCGTTCGCAGATAGACACCGACGGCGATGGCACCATCGATGAGACAATCGATATTACGAGGGATGAAGAGGGACGCATTGTCCGAGAAGAGCTTGATGAAGGCGTCGATGGTCGCATCGATCGTGTCGATACACACGGCTACGACGAGGAGGGTCGCGTCGAGACCTTTGCGACCCGGTTCACTGCGCCTGGCGGCATCGAGTTCTCGGGTACCCATCGATACGACGAGGCGGGCAGGGAGGTGCTCGCGACACTTGTTCAGGATAATGAAATCCGAAGAACGGAGACGATCTACGACGATGTGAGTCATATCGTCACGAAGCGCACGACCAGAACCGTTAGCGGTATGACGTTCAAGTCGATTGAGATCGAGCATTACGATGCGCAGGGGCGAATCATTCGACGCGTGCGCGATCACGATGGAGACGGCGCGATTGATATGGTCGTCAACTCTGTCTACGACGGCCTAATCCAGTCCGAGGAGACGGATTTTGGAAACAACGGTTCGCTTGAACGGCGGACGATCTACATACGAAATGAAGCGGGCAACCTCATCCGCGTCCGGTTCGACCAAGACGCAGATGGCCGTACCGACGCCATGCGGCGATTCACTTATGTGAGTTCGACGGCGTTCCAGGCCAGTCAGGTCGATTAGCCTCCAAGTCCCTCAAGTCCAATTTCTCGAAACAGTTTGCGTCCTTCCCAGGGTCTGTCCGTCTCCGGAGAAGGAGGCGCTCCTCATCGGGGCATACTAGAAAGCCGGAGTCGAACCATGCAATCCACAGAAGCCATATGGACGGAGTATCACGAGCGTTTGGTGGCGTTTATTGCCCGGCGCGTGGGCGCAACCGACGCTGAAGACATTGCGCATGACGTGTTCCTGAAGATTCACGCGCGACTGGGGACGCTGAACGATGAGGCACGCGTGCGGCCTTGGCTGTACCAAATTGCGCGCAACGCCATCATCGATCACTACCGCACGCGGCGCCCCAACGTGAGCCTGCCGGAATGGCTGGAGGCCTCCGAACCCACCGAGAACGAGGCCGTGACCGAAGAGTTGTCTGATTGTCTCGTTTCCTTGATCGAACGCTTGCCTGAAAAGTACCGCACTGCGCTTAGGCGCTTCGAAATGGACGGAGTAGCCCATCGCGACATTGCGCAGCGAGAAGAGATTTCCATATCGGGCGCCAAGTCGCGCGTACAGCGGGGTCGTCATATGTTGCGCAAGTTGCTCGAAGACTGCTGCGCGATCGAACTCGATCGTAGGGGCCAGCCGATTGACGTCGATCGCAAGAATGAGTGTGGCGGTTGTTAGCAAGCTGTCTTTCGTCGCGTTGGGCTGAGTACCCTCCGCTACTGCTATACCACATCCATGACGCTTCACGATCGCAATACGGTGTTGGACATGGACTACGACCTACGAGGGGACGACTGGAAGCCAACGCCGCACGGCGTGCTCATGGGCGAGGCGATCGCGGACTATCCCGCGTTGTTCGCTGGGCGAGATGTGCTTGAGCTGGGTGGCGGCGTGGGGAATCACACGGTGCCGATGGTGCGTTTGGGCGCCCGCCGAGTGGTCACGACAGAGATCCTCAAAGAACGCAGCGATACCACGCGCCGCAGCGTGGAGCGCAACTGCCCCGATTCGAACGTGGTCGAGTACCGGGTTGCCGATTGGCTTCACACCGAAGGCACGTTTGATGTAGTAGTGGCGAATCCGCCCTTTGCGAAGAGCGGCAAGCGCAACCGCCGGTACTTCATCGATTCGCTCATCCTCGATGCCCACAAGCGGTTGCGCCCAGGTGGGGATTTGATCTTCGTCCAGTCCTCCATGGCCGACATCAAGAAGACAAGGCGCAGGTTGGTGGAGAACGGGTTCGACGTAGAGATCCTGCGTACGAGCGAAGGCCCGTTTCGCGACTACTACTTTGAAGACGAGTCGTTTATGGAAGAAATCAAGTCTGTGGATGGCGGCTTTGAAGTTCGCGACGGCACGTACTTTGAGACGCTCTTCGTTGCGCGTGGACGATTGACGAGTTAGTTCTTCGCTACCGCTGACGTGACGTCGAACTCGCCCTTCGTTCGCACGTAAATCGTGCATTCACCGGCCGAGCAATCAACGTGATGCGTCACGTTGCCCTCGGAGCCAAAATAGCCGCCGGCCTTGAGTGTTTTCGTGTCGCTACTGTCTGCTGCCGTCTCCCCCTTTACATTGTGGGCAAGTTCACCGTTAATCACCACGCCATGGAGTGGCGAACCACGACTGATCACCGAACCCTTGAACCCGGCGGGAAACTTAACAAGGGCACGTCGCAGCTGTTCGTCATTTGGGTTGCCCGGCAGCGTCGCCAACGTAGGCCCGCCTGTCGATGCTTTGATGCCGGGAATGTCGCGCCACGGCATATCGGAAGCGTTCATCCAGATAGGCTGCTCGTCGAACTTAAACGCTTCCTTTGAAGGGAGCACGAGATACGGGCCCTTCTCGATTTCAATGTAGGCAACGTTGTTGACGCCCTTTACCGCCGTGATGTGAATATCGCCGGCGGGTTGCGTCCAAAACGATCCTGTAGGTAGCCATGTTTCGTCGGCCTTGGGATCGTCATTGTGAACCAGGCCGCTAATGACAACACCGCGATAGGTAACGGGGTGGATATGCGGCGGTGACGAAAAGCCATCGATGAACTTGACGAGGAAACCACACGGCACCGCGGCACCACGATCACCCCAGAGGGTGCCCGCCTTCGGACTCTTGTCGCCGCGCAGGGGATTGAGCGCTTGCCAATCAACGTCCGATGCCAGTACGGTGCGCACGCTTGTAGGAATCTTCTTCGTAGGGTCCAACAACTGCATGGCCAAGAAGGCACCAAGTATGATGGCGAAGCTGATCAGAACAAGCATCAGTTGTTTGCGGGACATGGGGCCTCCTTCAGGTTGAGCGCGGGCTCATTCTCCGTGTGGATGGGCAGACCTGCGTGCAAATCCGCGAGAGGCGCTACGGGATCTTCAGTCCGTGTTGTTTCGTTTGGCTCAGCGCGTTCGGCTTCGAATCGCGCGCGCATGAATCACCCATCGCGTAGGACACGCGCACGACGGTGAGCGACTCCCGCTCCCGCGAGTACAGTTGTTTGTTGCTGACCTGCCCCCGAAGAGTGTGCCACTTGGTAACTCACGAATTTGAGGGTATGAGAGCCCCCGGAAAGGTCCAGGCTCGTGGCGCAGGCGGCTTGCCACCTAGCGAACTATGCGGACGGAAGTGATTGTACTCCAAGCGCCAGTTCTCAATCAAGACCTGGGCCTCGGTAAGCGTGTAATAGATCTCGCCGTTGAGATGCTCATCACGAAGTCTCCCATTGAATGACTCGTTGTAGCCGTTCTCCCAAGGACTACCCGGCTCGATGAATAACGTGGTCGCGCCTACGGCGCTGATCCACTTGCGTACCGCCTTGGCTGTAAATTCGCTTCCATTATCGGAGCGAATGAAGCCTGGCACACCACGCTCCGTCATCAAGTCGGCAAGGCATTCCAGCACATCACTCGAACAAAGCCGCCTGGCGACACGAATCGCTAAGCACTCCCGTGTGTATTCATCGACTACCGTCAGCATGCGAATCGCACGGCCATCATGAGTTCGATCCATCACGAAATCGTAGCTCCAGACGTGGTTTCGACGCTTCGGACGAAGTCGGATACACGAACCGTCTCCGAGCCACAGCCGCCCTCGCTTTCTTTGCTTCTGAGGCACTTTGAGGCCCTCCTGGCGCCAGATTCGCTCCACTCGTTTGTGATTGACCTTCCAGCCTTCGCGGCAAAGCAACTCGGTGATTCGCCGATAGCCATAGCGACCGAACTGAATCGCTAGCTCGATGATTCTCGCTCGAAGCCTCTTTTGATATGCCGAGTCCTTCGGTGGATTCTGCTGCGTCGATCTCGCCTGCCCAAGCACCTTGCAGGCTCGACGCTCTGAAACCCCCAACGTCTTCTGGATCTGTTTCACAGCCATTCGTCGACGATGAGGGCTTAGAAGTTTCCCCGTGCGGCTTCCTTCAAAATCGCGTTGTCTAGGTGGGATTCGGCCAGCAAGCGCTTGAGACGAGCGTTCTCGCGCTCCATCTCCTTCAGACGCTTGGCTTGATCCACCCGAAGGCCACCGTATTCCTTACGCCACCGGTAGTACGTGTTGGGTGTCACGCCCAGCTGCTTGCAGATCAACCCTACTTTCGTGCCTTTGGCCAGCTCGATCTCTGCCTGCCTCAGCATCCCAATGATCTGTTCCGTCGAGTACCGCTTCCTTGCCATCTGCTAACTCCTGATCGAAAAAGTGTATCCGACCAAGTGGCACGCTCTGAGGGGGGCAGGTCAGTTAACCATGCGCTGGTCGTCGTACTTGCTCGTTCTGTTGCTGTCGTTTGTCGGATTGAATGCGCTATTTGCGACGGTCTATATGGCGCTGGGGCCCGACGCCATCGCCGGCAGTGCAAACACCGGTGTCGACGGTACGTGGTGGCCGTGTTTCTTCATGAGTGTGCACACCATGACGGGCGTGGGGTATGGAAACGTGGTTCCGCATGGCTTCGCGGCCAACTTGTTTATGACCTTTGAATCGTTCCTTGGCTTCGTGTTCGTTGCGTTGGCCACCGGCGTCGTGTTTGCGCGCTTTAGTCGTCCCCAAGCCGCCATCAAGTTCAGCCGGCAGGCCATCGTGGCGCCCTACCGCGAGGGGGCGGGGTTCATGTTTCGGTTGGCCCATGCGCGCAAGAACGAACTAATCAATCTCCGGGCAACAGTGTTGATGTCGCTCATGGAAGAACGCGATGGCGTGATGAAGCGCAACTTCCATCAACTCTCGCTGGAACGTGATCGGGTGGCATTGTTCCCGTTGTCATGGACCGTGGTGCATCCCATGGATCAGGACAGCCCCTTCGCGGGCCTTACCCACGAGGAACTCCGTGCGCAAGACGTTGAGATACTGGTCATGATCGAAGGGGTGGACGAGACCTTCTCGCAGCCCGTCTATGCCCGCACGTCTTATAAGGCCGATCAAATCGTGTGGGGTGCTAAGTTCTCGAATGTGTTCCGGCGCACGTCGTTGGGCACGCCCATGGGTGTGGACGTGAGTGCGATCCATGATCATGAGCCGGCAGTGGTGGCGACGCCGTAGCGCTAAAGCGTCTTGCTCATGGCCCTGGCGGTAGTTGCCTTGAATCAGGGAACGCACCGCACATACACATCCCACGGCCATGGATGTGTGCACGTCCCCTTATTCGATTCGCGAGTCGTTACTTAAAAACGCCGAGCACCTTCAAGAGGAAGATAAGTAAAACAGCGCCAGCGACTGCAATAACCCAGCGCATCACGTCACCGGAGGCGACACCAAGCTTCGGTGCGAGCCAAAAGCCAAGTTGGGAACCAATGATGCCGACGATGATATTGGCGATGAGGCCCATCTGAGCGTCGGTTTTCATGAGGATGCTTCCAAGCCATCCGATGACGCCGCCAATAACGAGTGCGATGATGATGTCCATAGCTGCTCCAAGTACGAGAATCACGCGTATGCTAGTCTCGCCGCGTCCGTGACGACTTGCCCTGCGGCGCCCGAATCGTCCAATAGGTGGCGCATGAGTGAAGTTTTTATAATTGGGCCTCTGCGGCGCTTGGCGGGACTTGAGCTCCGGCTCCTGGGGTGAGGTGCCTTGGCGCTACTTACCGAGCGTGCGGTCGAGCGCTTCTGAGACGTAGCCCGGCGTAATCGCCGTGCGCAAAACGACGACGTTTCGACGTGGATCGGGCGGCACAATCACGTACACGGGAATGCTGTTGCGCCCCAGCTTTGCAAGCGCTTTCGAGATGCGGTCGTCGCGCCGGGTCCAATCGGCGATCATGGGGATCACGCCATGTCGTTTGAAGGCGTTCGCGACCGTGTCGGATTGCAGGGTTGCTGCGTCATTGGCTTTGCAGGTCAAGCACCAGTCTGCCGTGAAGTCTAAGAACACGGGGCGTCCGGCGTCTTGGTACTGGCGAATCGCGTGACCGCTGTAGTGTTCCCATCCATTAGGGGGCGTAGACGCAGCCGTCTCTTCTGGCACTTGGCGGAGCACGAAGGCCATGCCGACGAGTAGAAGTGCACACGCGAGCCCGCGCCCAATGAACCATCGAACCTTCGCCGATCGATGAATCGCGCCAAAGCGTCCGTAGCACCATGCCGCGGCGGCAACGCATAGCAGCGACGCCAGCAACACGGACACGCTGTCACCGCCCATTTGCCGTCCATAGAGCCACGTGAGCCAGACCACGGTTGCGAGAATAGGAAACGCAAGCACATGGCGGAGTGTTTCCATCCACGGACCGGGCGTGGGGATCCACTTCACGAGTTTCGGAAACACGGTGATGAGCACGTAGGGCGCGCTCATGCCGAGTCCAAGGGCGCCAAACACGCTCAATGCAATCACGGCCGGTTGTGTTGCGGCATAACCAATCGCAGTTCCCATGAATGGTGCGGTACATGGCGTTGCCACGATCGTCGTCAAGATGCCCGTTGCGAACGATCCCCAGTAGCCGCGGGTACCGTGGGCACCGCCCAAGCGACTGAGGCCCGCACCGATTTCGAACACGCCGAACATGTTTAGGCCAAGCAGAAGCATCACAATGCTGAGGCCCGCAACCACGACGGGTTCCTGCATTTGGAATCCCCAGCCGAGTTCTTCGCCCGCGCTGCGCAGGCTCAATAAGAGACCGGCAATAGCGAGAAACGAAGCCACGATGCCAAGAGCGAATGCATAGCCGTGTCGTCGTTGCTTCGCTGGCGCGTCGCCCGCGTGTTCTACGAGACCGAGAATCTTGATTGACAGTACGGGCAACACGCAGGGCATGAGGTTGAGAATGAGCCCGCCGGCGAATGCAAGGAGCAGCGCCCACCACCAGGACGTGTTCTCCTGGCGATGGCTGCTTTCGTACTCGATGTAGCCGTGGGCCCAGCGAAGGTCATCCATTTCGGGATCGGCGATGGATTCGATTCCACTGTTTACGTCTGGGAGTGTCGCCGGCATGGCTGGCATGGTGACTACGACTTCGTCCAATGTGTTGGGTGAGGGGTTCCCTTGGTCTCGTTCGCCCCACCCGACGGCATACCCCGTGGTGGTTTCGCCGGTCTGAATCGTCAGTACACCGTGAAACGCATCGGGGATCCGCCCTTGCGGTTGCAGAAACGGAAGCCGAAGAACCGTGTGTCCATCGCGCTCAAGCAGAATCGGCGCGGCACTTCGATCGAACGCGGCAAACGTCTCTGGATAGAAGTCAAACGTCGCCTGTTCATCCTGCCACGGCCCATCGCCTCGAAGCACGAGCTCCTTCTTGGGCGAAAATGACCACGTGTCTGGCATCGCGCGCGGCAAGCGTGACTCGAGCGCGTCGAATCTCGCTGCATGCTCGGACAACGTGGCGGATTCGTTCGCGCTCTTTGGGATCTCAAGTGTGAGCGTGGCACTTCCAGGCGTGCATCCCTTCGCGTCGTGGCAAACCAGCCAATCCACATTGACCGTGAGGCGTGACACGTCTGGCACGGTAGATGGCGTTTTGATGCGAAACACGAACAGCGCGTCTCGTTCATACACCATCGTCCAATTGGGCTCGACCTTGTGCCATGCCGGTAGGGCCCACGGAAGCGGTTCGATATCGAACCCGTCCGGCATGGTCCACGAGAAGGTGGGCGCAAGGCCCGCATCGCCCGGCTCTTTCCAGTAGACGTACCAGTCTCTCTCTATCTGAAATCGCACGCCTACGCGCATCGACGAATCGGGAACGATCGTCGCGACGTCGGCAAGAACAGTTGCGCGCACCTCGTCGGCTGCGTGCGCGCGCGTACGTTCCTCGCCGTGGGCCGCGCTTCCCGTAATCAACAGCACGGCACTCACCCATCCGAGCGCAACGGCAAACCTGCGAATGCCGCGCATCGCTTTGCCTTTGGCGACGCGTGTCACGGCAGGTGACGTCTAGTACTTCACGCTGCAGCCATACGATTGACTGCTCTTGATGGCGATCGGTCTGCGCGCGACAATGTCCGCTATAGCAAGCGCGATGTAGTTCTTGGCTCGCAATACATCAGAAGCCCTTGCGCTGCGAATGCTGTCGATGCCACCGGAGTATTCAATCGTTCCCTGCGGGCTAATGACGCGCATGCCGGGTGTGGTTCGTGCCCCATACGCACGACCCACCGTGCCGCGTGGATCCAATAGGTAGGCCGACGGTGTGGCTCCCAAGCCGCGCATCCGCGAATTGGCAACCGAAGGCGAGAAGTACCCTTGCTTTCCGGGCGACGAGGAACAAATGGAAAGCCACACAATGCCAGCACGTGAAGCCCGCGCTTGCAACGATTGCATATTGCGGTGCGAGGGTGCGTAGTGCTTGTGTACGAAGGGGCAGTCGTAGTTGACCCACTCCAAGATGACCCACTTGCCGCGGTAATCGCTCAATCGACGCACGACGCCGTTGGTGTCTTTCAAGGTAAAGCCCGGCGCCTTCGGCCCCGACGTCTTTGGTGACGCTGCTGCGGTCGCGTTGGCGTAGTTGATCCTGCAACCTTGAGAGGCTTTGGCTGTGAATGGCAGTGCGCGGCGAGCCACCGCCGCTTGTAATACCTGATCCAGGTAGGGAATCGTTGTCGGTGTTCCCGAACTCTCGATGCCGCCTGCGTATGCCACGTCACCACGCGGATTGATTACACGCACCTCGGGCGTTACATGCGCGCCATACATCTTGCCCACAGCGCCGGTCGGATCGAAAAGCAAGGCCGTGGGCTGCGCTCCGAACTTCGCAAGCAGTGTTTTCGCATGGCGTGGATCCATGGCACCGCGGGTACCGGCGGCGTTGCTATTGATCGATAGCCACACCACGCCGTTGGCACGGTAGCGCTGTTGCAGCGCTGGAATCTTGCGTGTGGGCGCTTGGTACATGGCCGTGACCGATGGGCAGGCAAAGTTCACCCACTCCAGGACGACCCACTTGCCTCGGTAGTCGGACAGTTGTCGCACAACGCCATCGGCATCGCGCAGTTGAAAATTGGGTTTGGTCTGGACTCCCTTGGCATTCGCTGGCGTGGCGTTTGTAGCAGCTACGGTTACGCAGGCTGCAACGACGAGAGTGAGGGATCGGAGGATCTTCATGGCTTGTGTCGTTCCTTACCGTTTCGAGTTTTCTTTGTTGCGGAATCGGCCTCGCTACCGCGCCCTGAGCGTGCCGGATGCTCAGGTGCCCACATGCTTGGTCGAACAACTGTTCTGTCGCACCGTGAGCAGGCCACCCGCGGGAAGTCCAACACGCGTACGTCCTTCAAGAGACGATGCTTGAACGGCCTCGCGCGGGCTAATGATGGTAAGGAGGTCGTACCCTCCTGCAACCAGGCACTTCTTCGTAGTATAAGTACCTCATGGAAACCAAAAAGCCCCGAAAGCCGCTGATTCCCACGGATCCACACATTGGAAATCTCTATTGTGCCACGTGTCCTTGTCGCGAAATTCTCGATTTGGTGGCTTCGAAATGGTCATCACTCATTATCGGGCGGCTGGAAAACGACACCCTGCGATTTGGTCAGCTTAAGCGATTGATCCCCGGCGTGACTTCCAAGATGCTCACGCAGACGCTGCGTCGGCTGGAAGAGGACGGGCTTGTTGCCCGCGACGTTCGACCCACCCGACCGCCGAAGGTTGAATACTCGTTAACGGCCCTTGGCCAAAGTGCAACCGTACCGCTTGCGGCCATTCGTGATTGGGCAGAACAACACTTGGGCGCCATTGAGGCGGCGCGGGAACGGTATCGAGCCAATGTCGTTGAGTAGACGGTTCGTTGTAGGGGTCACTTCTTTTGACCTTCTACATAGATTTTGAGCTTCCCGAGTAACTTCTCGTTTGCTGTTTTGAAAAAACCAAGGACCGCGTCGTACTCCTTGCTTGCGCCGTATCCCGTGCCATACGAGATGACTTCGGTCTTCTTGTTTCCCACGCGGCGAAAGAGAACTACGTTGTACAGATTCTTGGCATTCTTGGAGAGGAACGGGGGCCAATTCTTGGCGGGCTGTGCTTGGAGCGTGAGGAGTTCGTTGGGTACATAGTTGACGATCCGCAGTCGATTGGTGCCTTCGTCGCCGAGTTTCCCGTCCTTGTCGTATCGCGTTTGAATTTCCCCACCGACGCGAAGATCGATCGAGGCTTGTGTCGCGGCCCAGGCTGCATAGCCCTTGTCGGTCGTATACGCCTTCCATACCTCACTCGCGGGGGCGTTGATAAGTGCACGGTGTATCAGAATGCGCTCTTTCGCGGCTGTTGTGCGTATCTCGCTGGTGAGCGGGGATTTCGTCGCCGCGGTTTCTTCCGCACGCGACGTGTCTGAAAGGAACAGAGCCGTACCCACGGCTACGAGTGCGAAGGAACTCAGCGCAACACCCAATTGAAGCACGTTCATTTGATTCTCCTTGCAGATCCTGATTTGGGCCCGTGGCGGCTTTCGCCCCTGAGGTGGGCTTTCACCAAAAGTCGCATATCGTGTCCATGCTACGTTAGGAGTCGTCCATGCGCATTCGTCTAGCAAGCGTCCCTGTATCCGATCAGGACCATGCGTTGCGTTTCTATACCGAGAAGCTCGGTTTCTTGGTCAAGCGCGACATCCCTATGGGCCACGGCGCTCGTCTTATCACGCTGGTCGCGCCAGATGACCCCGACGGCGCGCAGCTCATGCTCGAACCCTGCGGCGAGCATCCGCCCACCAAGGTGTACAAGCAGGCATTGGTGGACGAGGGGATTCCGTTCAATGCGTTTGAGGTACAAGACTGCAAGGCCGAGTTTGAGCGCCTCAAGAGCCTTGGCGTCGAGTTCAAGGTTGCGCCCATGGATGCAGGCATGTCGATCGTTGCCACGTTTGACGATACATGTGGGAATCTGATCATGATCTACGAAGAGAAAGCAACAGACTGAGTCGAGGCCATCGTGGGGGACGAGCAACATGAATACTTCTGAACATGAACCGACGTTCTACATGCGTATCGCAAAGGGTGACGGCTACGAGGAACATGGCCCGATTCCTCTTTCTAGAATTCGTTCATGGTCCGAGGAGGGGAGCATTGCGCCGGGGACCAAGTTTTCACGTGAGCGCATGGTTTGGGATCTGACGTTAGACGACGTTCTTAACTACAAACCCCCAGCCAACGTGTCGTCGCCCGATGTTGAGTCAGCTAGCGGTGGTTCGCCCCTCAGTAGTTTTATTCGGGTGTGTTTCCTCGCGAGCGCAGGCTTCACGGTGCTGGTCTACTTCATGGCACGGCGTTCAAACCCCTCCGAAGGGATGGTGATTTTCTATACGATCGCCAAGTTCGTAGCTGGCGCTACGTTGCTGTGGCTCATCATCTACACGGCCGTTCGTGAGGCGATGCTCGTGCTTCGAAGGCGAGATACGTAGTTCGGCGGTTTAGAGAATAGGTCGCTACATGCGCACGTCCGATGTGACGGGATTAGTTGTGCCGAATGTCAAACGACGCGTCGCACGCCAGCTGCGTGACAATCTGGTTGGACTCAATGAAACGCTTCAACGGGTCGTGATAGTGCCATAGACATAGTTCCGCCGCGGGATATTGACGGACGTACTCGCTCGACGGCACGATGTACATGTCGTCGGGGGTAGAATCACCTTCATGACTCGCCTTGATGGCCCGTAGTTGACGCCTGGTACCTCCTTTGGGGGCCGCACGAATCAGTTCAATTCACCTTGAAACGTCTATTATTCGGCTTTTTTCGTTGAAGATAAGATTTAACTAATGGCTGTTGACTAAATTTGACTAATCTGTATTATCTAAATATGGACCCTCGTTTCGCTGCCCACAACACTCATCGCGAGGACGTAGGGCGATTCGAGGAGCTGGATCCACAGCTCCGTCGGCTAGCGCGATTGCCCGTTGCTTGGCGATCACCTTTGCTCGATCAACTGCCTCATGACGTGCCGGGGATCTATACGCTCGGTGGTGCGCGGCAAGTGGGGAAAACAACGCTCCTAAAGCAGTGGATGCTCGAACGACTTCAGCAGGGTGCGGCGGCGGAGGCGGTCGCGTACATCACTGCAGACATGGCGGATGACCATCACACGCTATTGCGTTGGTTGACGTTGGCGTTAGACGACGCGCGCTCGTGTGACCGAGCGTGGATTGTGCTGGATGAAGTGACGTATGTTTCTGGGTGGGGTCGCGCCATTAAATTCCTTGCCGATGCTGGCGAGTTGGAACGCACCGTATTGATTCTCACGGGTTCTGACTTGGGCATGCTCAAGGATCTGCGCACAACGTTGCCGGGGCGTCGCGGTCGTGCATCCGAAGTGGATTTTCATCTGCATCCACTCAGTTGGTTGGATGCCGCGCGCGCAAAGCGTGAACTCGCCGTCGCCGATTGCGACGCGCTATGTAATGCGTTGAGCGATCCGGTGGCGTTGTCTTCCTGCCGTGGCGACCTATGGGAGCGGTGTTGGAAGTCGATCGATCAATACTCGATGCACGGTGGCTTCTTGACCGCAATCAACGACGCGGTTGCGTTGGACTCGATTCTCCCCGCAACGTTTGCCACGTATAGCGATTGGGTCCGTGGCGACATGCTGAAGAGTGGGAAGCGTGAGCCGTACCTAAGAGAAATCGTCCGCGCGTGGGTTAGGCGCCACGGATCACAGGTGAGTTGGAATGCGCTTGCGCGAGAGCTGTCCATCGAGCACCCCACCACCGTATCCGACTACATCCTGCTGCTTGAACGGCTGGATGTGTGTTTCGTGCAGTACGCACTTCGAGAACACACCCTTACGCCTGCACCCAAGAAGTCGCGCAAAGTCGTACCGACCGACCCGTTCATTTTTCACGCACTTGATGCGTGGCACCGGGATGCACACGATCCGATGACTCAGGTGGTGGCACCCATGCTCGCGTCGAAGGAACATCAGAGTCGGGTGATCGAGTCCATACTCGTGAGTCATGCCCGTAGACATTGGCCCACGTATTACATCAAGCGCAACCGATCCGAAGTGGATCTCGCGATCGTGCGTGAGGGAGAGACCCTGCTGATGGAAGTTAAGTGGCGTCAGCAGCTCCGCCCCAGCGACGCCGTCGTGCTTGCAAACGACTCGCACGCGCTCGTCGCAGCGCGCACGGAGTCGGTCGGTCATATTCGGGATGTGCCGATACTGCCCATTCCGGTAGTGCTTGCGTGTTTCTCGCGCGGCGCGTGGCCAACGGATACTTAGCCGATCTTCGAGCGCATGACCGCAGCATGATGTGCGGCGCGTCTCATCGGTCGCGTTGGAGGCCATCGCATGCAACGCAAGACGGGCTTAGTCGTTCTGTTGGGTTTGATCGCCGTGGGGATCGTTGCTTGGTTTGTGATGCGCGGCAGCGATCAAGATTCTCAACACGCGTTCTCCGTGGATGAGACGTCTAAAACGGAGAACGACGCCAAGTCAGAACAGTTCCCGGCAACGTTGCGCGGTACGAAGTACGCGTCGTCCGAGGACGCGCTAGCGTCCGACAAGGAAGCCACGGATCGATCGCCAAAGGAAGAGATACCCGTTACAAATGACGGCTACCGCGTAGTGGGCGTCATCGTCAACAAGCGTGGCGAGCCGCAATCGGGAGCTCGGGTGGAAGCACGTACCGTGATAGGCGAACTTGCGGGTACGCCCACGCTTACAGACGCCTCCGGTCGATTCGACATGCTCCTCGACGCGCACTATCCGACCGAGGAAACGAGGTCACTCATGCTCATGCTGCGAGTTCAAAAAGGAGACCTCGTTGCGGCCCATCCCGCATACGTGCTTTACCAGCAGGTGCCATCCGATGCCCGTCGCATTGAGTTGTACAGTGGGTTCTCATTCGATGTGCGTGTGACCAGCAACGCTTGCAGTGGCGTGCCGCCGGCGACGGTTGTCGTGCAGCGATTTGTGCGCGAGGGCATGTCGACGGGTGCTATCGCGCGTCATGAAACGGATGTCGCCGGCCATGTACGCGTGGGGCCTGTTCCGGCGGGGAAATATAAGATCTACGCCTATGCCGATTCTTGCGGTCGGGGTGAAGCAGGAGTGACGTTGCCTCAAGGAGTCGATGCGCCGGTTGAAATTGAGATCGAGGAAAGTCGCGACATCATGGTGACGGTTGTTGATGGGGATGGTGGTGAACCGGTTCCCCATGCAACGCTCGAGCTCTTGGAGCACATCGGTCGACCTCGGATGGAGTTGTTTAAGCCATGTATGCCGCCTTTGAATGTGCCGCCGACCGATCAGCAAGGCGTGACGATCATTCAAGGAGTTAGCAAGTCGGTGCAGCTAGCCGTCATGGTCAAGGTGGATGGTCGTATGACACCCACACAGAGCAGCGCCGGCATTCCGTTGCCCCTAATCAAGGCAGACGAAACGGAGGCGCGCATAGAGTTGCCACCAACCCGAACCGTGCGATGGCCGATCACTGACAAAGAGGGGCCGATTCCGGACGACGGCACCAAGCTGGCGCTTAAGAGTGGTCCGCAGTCACGGTGGGTAAGCTTGCCCAAGGCCGGGCGCGTGGAGCAGGGGCACGTTGTGATTGACGGGCTACTTCCGACGCACATTCACGCGTTGGCGGTTACGCCCGATGGACGCATTGCGCGCCTTTTCGCGAAGAATACGGATGACCTTGGCAATGCAACGTCGTTTCGAAGTCCGCGTTCGATTGACGTAACCGTGATGTATCCGGATGGAACACCCGTGACCGGTAGGTGGGTCCACTTGCGCGGGCCAGGAAACAACTCAGTTGGAGAGGCGCTGCCACTTGATGACAAGGGTAAGGCGACGTTTCGAAACCTCTATGGCATGCGCGTGACCGTGTACTTGTCCGAGGCGGGAGAGACGTTTGGGGGCATCGCAATAGGGAACGTCGATCTCGACAAGGGTAGTGGCCGCGTCGATCACACACTCGCGCGAAAGCGTGAGGTACTTCTCATGGTCACGCTCAATGGCAAGCCCGGTATCCCTGCCAAACTTACACCTCGCACATGGAGTGGTATGGCCTCGACGGCCCACCCCATCGAAGTGGTAGACGCAGCCAAGGGTATCGTGCGCATTTGGTGGCAACCGCCGGCACCCGGTGCCAAAGGAACGTTTGGGATTACCACGCCCGGGTGGATTGCCAAAAAAGGCGAACTTCCGATTCGGCTTGAAGACTCGGGGAGCGGCGCCATTGAACGTGCGCTACACCTCGTGCGCGGCGGCACGCTTGAGATACGCATACAGAAGCCGCCGAAGCGCATGGTGGGCATCGTCCTGCAGCACTGGGCCCCCGAGCGAAGCGTATGGAACGATACGATTCGGCCGATAGAGCTGTCGCCCGATGGAAGCGCAACGTTGGACGCACTCTATCCAGGCCGCTACCGACTTGCATCGCGCATGGGCGGGGGCGTCAGCGCGCCGGTTCAAGTTGATGATGGTCAGACAACAAGCGTTACGTTTGATTTGAGCAGAGAAGGCATTGTAAGCGGTCGAGTTGAGTTCCCCGAGGGCACGGAGTTCAATGGCGGAAGCGTTGAAGTCGTGGGGCGTTCCTACGTAGCGCGCGGCAGGCGTGGGTGGCCCGTACGACCGGATGGAACGTTTCAACTCGTCGTCTCTGGAACCGAAGACGTTGTACTTAGACCCAAGAGCGGTCTGCTCATACCTGCATCGAGCGGTGGGTCGGTCAAGGTCAAAGAACCCCGCGACGGCATTGTCTTACGCCTCGCCGCGGGCCCCGTGATTACAGCGAAGCTCAACCCCGCGCCGCCGATCGTTGCCAAGCGCCATGATCGAAAGCGGCTGTTGGCTTTCAAAGGCGCTCCGACGTCAATTGCATTGGGTCGTGAGGTGACGATCAAGGTTGAGGATGGCGTGTTGTCGGCCGGCGGATTGCCCCCGGGCACGTGGACGCTGTGGTTAGACATTCCGGGATTCGTGCCATTGACGATCAAAGACGTCGAAGTGACGGAATCGGGCGCCGACCTTGGCGCGCTAACGCTCTCCAGAGGTTCGTCGTTTCGCCTCAATTACAAAGTAAAGGATGGGCAGTCGCCGCCGCGTATCACGGTGTGGGTGCAGTCGGCCACGGAACCTAAGTACTCGCGCAATTCGCGAGCAACCGGCACCGAGATGCTTGTTACTGGTATTGGATCCGGCCGTCACCTTGTGCGAGGCATGTCGTTGGGCGGCGGGGGCGGCATCAATGAGGAGATTGAGTTTGACGGCGAGTCATTGATCGAGCGCACCATTGACCTGCGGTAGGGCCGACTGGGGACGCTCACGGGTTCTACGATCGATGGCGTAGCAGCAGATCGATGTATGCGCAATCGATGAGATCGTCCGGAGGAATCTCGAAGTATTTCATGAGCTCGTGAGCGATCTGAAGCCCCCGCTCGTGGGTGTCGTTATCCCCCAGCACCACCTCCAGCTCCATAAACGTACCGAGATCGGAAACGTCGTCTAAGTGAACGCGCGTTTGATCGATCATAATGAGTTCTCGCCGCTTGGTTATGGTGCCTAGTTCGCCTAGGGCTCCTGCGAGGAGTGCCCTCATCTCGCTCGGGTTTGTTACCTCCACAATTCTGTAGTTTGATGCTTTGGGACCTTGGATGTCGGGCCGGTGATACGCAATTAGTTCCGCGGGGCCGCTGGGGAAACTACGAAGTTTGAGGCGACCGAAAGGCACGTGAAAGAATACGTCACACTGTTCCAGATGGCTCACGGGTGAGGTCGCGCGCCGATGGGCCTGCTGTCGTACACGCTCCATAGTGGCTATGCGCGCTTTGATTTCTATGTTGGTGGGCATGCAATGTTCCCCTGCATGAGGTGTTTACGACGGGATGGATGCGGCTAGGATCTATGAATGATGCATGGCCTCTCCCACAGTTGCGTAGTGCTTCGAACGCTGTTCGTGCTAGCACTACACGCAGTGCTGCTTGTGCCAGCCACGTTGCATGCCAAAGAAGCCGAGCTTCCTTACCCGGCCGGGCGTTCGTCGCATCGTATTGAAGGCCTTCAAGTCGAGCTCGACGTGCCGAAGGATTTGACCGCCAAGAAACCTGCTTCACTGGTTGTGATTTTGCATGGTGCTGGCGGCACGGCCACAGGCATGGCGAGTGTGCTTCGGTTACTACCCGAGGAGAACTATGTCGTCTGTGCGCCCAAGTCGGTCGGCAAAGTTTGGCAAGCCTCGGATCTCGAAAAGGTCAAGGCGATCACCAAGCACCTATTGGATGTACTCCCCATTGAAAAGCAGAGATTTCATGTAGTCGGCTATAGCAATGGATCATTCAACCTGCATCCGCTGGCATTTCACGAAACGTTGATGCCCGCAAGTGCCACGTGGGTTGCCGGTGGACACGTGGGCGGCCCGCCTCCCAAGTGGACGGCCAAACGACTGGCGGCGTTGTGCCTCGTGGGGGCCAACGACGCGAATCTGCGCGTAGCACGCGAAACGGTAAAGAAACTTCAAGGCAAGGTTCGAACCGTGGAGATTCGCACCGAGAA
This sequence comes from Planctomycetota bacterium, assembly GCA_965222115.1. Taxonomy (GTDB): domain Bacteria; phylum Planctomycetota; class PLA2; order PLA2; family JAEUHO01; genus CBDCTJ01. The sequence goes on from CBDCTJ010000007.1 coordinate 689,030, forward strand.
AGGAAAGGGTCACGAATGGCCCGATGGGCTCATGGCCTACTACCGCTGGTGGGTTGGCGTGGCCGAGGGACGCATTGATCCCGCCACCGACATGAATTTCAACTGGACAAATGATGTGGATCAAGCACTCAAGAAGCTCGCCGGGCAAAAGAAGGGCGGCGCGCTTGTGTGGATCTGGAAACGCGCCGACAAACCAACTGAGCTCGATACCAGTTTGCAGCGCACGCTATTTCAAGATCCCGATGTGCGCTTCTTCGGCGAACAACTCGTGCCCATACGTCTCGAAGTGGAGGCTGACGCTGATGCAGTCGCGCGCGTGTCGGCCCTTGCGAAGCTCAAGAAACCCGTGTGGCCGGTACTTGTCGTACTCAACACAAAGGGCGTGGCCAAGAAGGTGCTGTCAAAGAAGATCACCCAGCGAAAGCTCGTGGGCGCATTGCGCAAGGTGGCGCCGATCAAGAAGCGCGACGAATAGCTACTCGGTTGTTACCGGTGGCAGGAGCGGGGCCAACGGTTTCTGCGTTGCGCGTTTGAGAAACAACAGCGCATAGCACGTGCGTTCTGCCCCCGGGCCACTGCGATCCGCCCCCGGCCAGCGGCCCTTGTCGTCATCGTTCGTTACGTGCTGCTTGCTGAGCAAGTACTTCGCGCCATCGCGGTACCAGCGATGTTCACCCATGTTCGGAACGCCCAACAGTGCGCCCGTGCGCTCCACACCATAGAGCCAATAGTAATGCCACGAAGCGTTGCCTGGATTACTCGATACCGTGAACATCTCGCCCAGCTTGGCCCATCCACAGAGAATCGCGTTGTCGATGTCGGCAAGCGTGTACGTTTCGACGACTTTCTTTGCGCGTACCTCAGGCGCATTGGGTTTCACATTCTTTGCAAGGACCCAGAGCTCTTTCGCAATGGCCAGGCAAGCCACCCCGGCAGCCGTCATGCTGCCGGTTATCTTGGTGTCGTGATCGCCCTTTGCCTGCTCCTTGCGGATATACGACCAGCCGCGAGCTTCTACCGTTCGGCCCTTTATGACCTCCCCGTAGCGGCGCGATTCCTTACGACTGTTGAAGTACGTGAGTTGCACCTTCGGTCCACTGGCCTCTTGCGATTCCAGTAGATAGACCAACGCCGGCGTACACAGCGCACATGCCTTCTTGGGCTTGATTGCGCCCACACGTGCGGCGGCCTTGATGGCCAGCATTACGTACTGCGTGGCCGAGAGATCTTCGGTTGCGATACTGCCCTGCCACGGCCCCGGGTAGCGCCACACATGCGTGGAGCGGTTCTTTTCAAACGTCTTGATGATGTCGCGAATGGACGCTTTGCACTGTCGAATGCGTCGCCGCAATGCGCGCGGAATGCGGGGCGCATCCTTGTACTTGGCTTCACACGCCTTAATCCAGGCGACTTGAAACAGCACATGCACCGCGTAGCCATAGTTGAGGAACTTGCTGCCTTGAAACCGGCCATAGAGCGGCTTGCAACCCATGCCTAGCGTGAACACCTCATCCTCGGGATCAACGCCACACGCGGCAAGCGAATAGAGGATGAATGAGTGCAGCGGCGGAGCGAGGCCGTCATCCATCAGCTTCGGAAATGAACCGTTATACTCTGCTGCTTTGCCACGCTTCCCGCGCTGTTGATGGCGAATCAGATAGGCTTTACCCGCTTCAATAGCTCGGTCGATAGCCGCCTGGGTCTCCTTGTCCACACCGTAAATGTCTTCTTTGGGTGGATGCTTGGCTTCCTTTGGCGCGGGCTTGCTTGGTGGCGCAACGTCCCCAGGCTGCTTCTCCTCTTCGGCGTACGCATGCGAGACGATTCCGAGCACAAATCCTGCAATCACTAGGCATGCCACACCGATTCGAACGTCGGGACCTAGGCAGCGCATCGGATTCGTCTCCATGAGAGAGGCTGCAAGGTACCAGAATGTCGGAATCAATGGATTGGCACGCCTGGGCCGAGCGCCAAACTTGGTCGTTACGTCGAATGCAAACGACGGACTGATGGAATGACGCTTGGTCACAAGCGGTTCAAGAGGGACTAGACCTCGCGCCTTCGTGCCACAAACGCAACCGATTCCATGTTTTGTGTGATCGTGCCGCCCAGACTCACGATGCGTTGATGCATCGCTGCGTAGAAAGGCCGCTTCACGTTGTCTGGCAAGACGATGTGATCCGTGTACGTTTCAAGAATTTGAAGGTATTCATCGGCACTTCGCACAAGTTGCCTGGGCCAGCGCGCCATGTCAACGATGCTAAAGATGTTGTGGACGTCAAACTCCGCATAGACCTGCTCGATGCGTTGATCGAGTGTCCTTCGAAACGGTGGGGGACTAACCGGCCAGAAGGATGCGTAAATGTCTTGCACCTCCGCGAGAGGCGTTACGGGCCAGTTGACGAGTATTGCAAGTGTGCCGCCGGGCCCCATCCACGATGCGACGTTGTGTTCACGCACGTCGGGATCCAACCAATGCCATGCCATGCCGGCATACACCATGTCTACGGGTTTTGCCGGTCCGCCCCACGCTTCAAAGAGTGCCTGTTCGAATCGTACATTGGCTTTGCCGCTCAGGCGGTTACGCGCTTCAGCCAACATCTCGCTCGATGCGTCGATCGCATGAATGGCGTAGCCGCGTTTTGCGAAGCCCATGGTTGCGAGCCCTGGACCACAACCGAGCTCCAGGAGGTTTGCCCCCGACTCAAGCCCAGCCGTGGCGATCACCCAGTCATAGAGTGCTTCGGGATACCCCGGACGCACACGACCGTAGCCCTTCGCGGTGCGATCGAATACCGACGGGTCACGACGTGCCATGTCGTCAAGCTACGCGCTCGAATCGAGCGTGTGCAGCGATTTGTTGATTCCCCGCCACCACCCGGCGTGCCTTGAGCCGAGACACTTCGGATTTGCGTATCCTTCGGGCTACGGGGTTGCCCTCTGTGAGTACTGACCACACATCTACGCCCATCACCGGATCTTAAAGAGAGGCTTCGCGGGTAGTCTGTTTGCAATGAGAGAAGTCGTTGCCATCTTGGCGGTTGTCGCGTTTACGGGCCTCGGTCTTCACTTCGGGCTTGCATCGAATGACGAGCGCAGTGAGGTGGTGCTGGAGGCACCTACTGCGAACGACGAGCGCACTGCCGTCAGTTCGGACGACATGCCCGCCAAGCGCAGCGTCAATTCCAAGCCTGTACGAGTTGCACGTAATCTCTTTGTTCGAGTGCGATATCCCGATCGATCGTATGCTGAAGGTATCTGGGTTCGTTGGCGCAACGATTCAGGCCGTAGCGAGCCGATGCAACTGGACGAGTATGGCTATGCGACGTTTTTCAATCTCAGGGCCACTCGCTATCGCGCGTTTGTCAGTGCGGACAAGTCGTTCCATGGGGAGTTCGAGATCGGGCAAGCGGATCTTGCTCTCGGTGAATCGCGAGTCGATGCAACGATTCCCAAGCCGAACGAAGTCAAGTTGCGCGTCACGCTGAATGGAGAGGCTGGGTTTCCGCAAGGGCTTGAATGGATCTATGCGGGAGACCCGCGACACCGCCTGAGCCCTGTTGACGCGATCGATCGCGAACAAGGAGTAGCGAGAGTCTTTTGGTATCCCACCTGTCGCGGCGAGCAGCGCGTTCTTGAGTTTGTTGCGCGTGACTGGGTCCTTCGGAAGCCATCCTCCAAGGTCGTAGTACTCGGAAGCGATGCGCGGCAAGTCACTCGTCACGTGGACCTCGTGTGGGGCGGCTCCATAGAACTACGCGTCAAGCGTCCCGCTTCGGGAACTCCTGAGCTGAGAATCCAACGGCTAGACGAGGCTACAGGTGTGTGGATCACTGACTACGCTCGTCGTACGGACTCCGTCGTGGGTCCCAATGCTCGAATCAGCCCACTTGCATCGGGTACGTACCGCGTAGTCTCCGTAACGGGTGGGTCGGTCAGTGATTCGGTAGATGTTCGGGCGGGCGAGGCGTCTCGCCTCACGTTTGATCTCAGCCAAGAGGTGGAGATTGAGGGATGTGTGCGGTCCGCCGTTGGAATCATTCCTTCAGACATCGAGATAGAGGTTCGCGGTCGCCAATTTAATGACGAGACGTTTCGCGACCGGGTACACGGCAATCGTAGCTATCCGCGTGTCCCCGTTAATCCGGATGGATCGTTTCAGGTGACGATCCCGGGTTCGCATGAAGTTGAGCTGCACCCCATACACAAACTACTCGTGCTTGATACCGAGCGTAGCGTGGCGAAGTTGACGCGTCCGCGCGACGATGTCTTCGTGAGATCAAGACCCGGTAGGCGCGTCTTGGTGCGTAAACACAAGGGCGGACGTCTAAAAAGAATTTTGGCATTTCGAGAACCGTTCACTGCGCACGACCCCGGGATCAATATTGACTCGCGCTACCTTCGAAATGGGGATCTCGCCATACAGAACTTCCCACCAGGAACGTGGACTGTGTGGATTGACTCAGCCGGATTCCTGCCCCTGGTGCTTCGAAACGTCGTCATCTCCAAAGAGGGCCGCGATCTCGGCGTGATCACTTTTGAGAGAGGCGTCCCGTTTCGCATGCGCTGCCTGCTTCCAGATGGGCAGCAGTCTCCCCCCAAGTTCGTAGTCCTGACGTCCACTACTCACCCGCGCTTTACGCGCCGGGGAGACTACAACGACGGATGGTTGACGTTTCGGGGTCTGACACCCGGTCGGTATCTGATTCAGATCAAGGACGGGTATTACGGACGAGTCTCGACGATTGCGGATGCGGTCTTTGATCCGGAGCATCCCATTGGGCCCCTCCTCGACTTGCGCCCGCCTCACTCCGACAAGTAAGCAATCGAGTCCATTTTGGCTGCTTCCCAATTCGATCGACGGATCTCAGTCCTCTTTTTGCGACAAGCGCGTCTTGAGCCACGCGCGCGCGACGTACCACTCCGTTCGGATGAACGTTTCGGAGCGATGAAAGACGTGGGCCACATCAGCGACGGACATGCCGGCGAAGAATCGAAGTTCGACAATCCGCGCCTTGCTCTCGTCGTGGTCGGCAAGTTCTGAAAGCGCGTTGTCGAGTTCCAAAAGATCAAGGCCCAACTCATCGTCGCCAGACGAAAGGCCCGCCATGGTCACGCGCTGCCATCCTCCACCGCGTTTGGCGGCTTGACGCTTTCGTGCGTGATCGACAAGTATGTGTCGCATGGCGCGAGCGACGAGTGCGAGGAAGTGTGCACGATCACTTGGTAGGGCGTGCTCCGAATCAATGAGCCGCGCGTAGGCCTCGTGGGCAAGCGCTGTGGCCTGAAGCGTGTGTCCCTTGCGTTCCCCGCGCATGAGTGTGTGCGCGAGCCGACGTACCTCATCGTAGATCATGGGATCGAGGCGAGGATCGGATGCATCGCCTCGTTCGCACATCGCGCGCAAGAGTTCCGCGGCCTCGGGCCTTGAGGCATCGCCTGAATCGTGAACCGAATCGTCGGTTGTTGGGTCACTCGACATAGACACTGCGCACATGATACGACCATGTGGCATGGTTTCATCGACTTCGGTGCATCACCATGGCGCTTGCTGCCACGCGATCGCGCGGCTCTAGGGTTGGGTCTGCCAGGCACGCCCGCAGCCGACCTTCAAGGTCGGAGGCCGCAAGCCACGTTCGATCAACGATGGGGGCAATGCGCGTGGCCTGCAGTGCGGCGAGGCGCTGCCGATGAAGACGTTTGGCGATGGTCGTGGTTGGCCAGAGTTTGACACTTCCATCCCCCGCGCCAGAGGCAAGCATGGTGCCATCGGGTGAAATGGCTAGTGCGCTCACGTAGTCGTTATGCCCGTGCATCACCATTAATTGGCGACGGTCATCCACGTCATAGAGATGAATGGTGCCGTCACGCAGTCCGAGCAACGCCCGGCTCCCGTCGTGCGTCAAGATCGCGGAAAGGACTTGGCTGTTGGTGGGGTGATGCCAGGGGTCGTCATCTCCCGCAGCATTTTGCACGGTAAAGCGTGCGTGGACGCCCGTTGGTGCGCCCGATGCCTGGATCACGCGCGTGGCCCGCCGCATGTGCTCACCCCAGCGCGGCGGAAGCGAAGCGGCTCGAGGATTTCGATATAGACGCATGGGATCCGTGTTCGTCTTCGGCGGGACTGGTCGCGAGGCCTCGGCAAATGAGACCGTGTCTATGCGGCCATCGTTGTCTACGAGCAATCCCTCACGTTCAAGCCCGAGTACAGCACGTGAAACAGGGCTCGAAAACACGACGCGTTTGCTCCACACATCCCACACGATGACGCCAGGCTTTGCGAGCTGCACAGCGAGGCGTTCCCCATCCGGGCTCCAGTCGAGTAGGTGCGCAGCGAAGTATCCTCGGTTCTCGCGCCGTACGTTCGCGACCGCGGGATCATCAAAACTCAAGTGGCCCACTTCCTGTTCGGTCCATGTGTCCCAAATCACCACGCGACCATCCCAGGCAGCACTCGCAAGCCATCGGCCCCCGGGATGCCAGGCCAGGCGGTAGATGTAGGGGTAGGGTTGATGCCCGATCGCGTGGTCCAGTTCGCCCGTGGAGGGCATGGGAGGCCAGTCAATGACTGCGCCATGCGTGAGCGTGCGCATACTTCCATCAGGACGAAATCGCACAGCTTGCGCTGTCTTGACACCAACGCTGCTCGTACCGCTCATGGGGTTCTTCAATCGTGCGTCCCACAGGGTGCGCCTGAGCGCACGACGCGCCAGATCCCAAATCTGAACGGACCCGTCGAGCAGAAGAATCGCGATCAGCGATTCGTGGCGTGCGAAATCGAAATCGGCCATACTCAAACCGATGCGATGACTCAGCATCCACGTTTCACCCGATGCGGTGTCTTGCACCATCGGTCGCCGAAGGCCGTTGAGCGTCAGGCGGCCGTCCGGGCTGAATCCGCGCAATGTAAGATCGCCCGGCAGGCGCGGTGTTTCGATGGCTGTTGAGGTCTTCAAGTCGTAGCAACGTCGGGTTCCACGTGGGTCGTAAGCACTAAGAAAGCGACCGCCGGATAAGTCAAGCCGATGGCCGGCGAGATACGTGCTTAGACGCGCATCATCGATCATCACGCCGGCGCGTATATCCACGATGCGAGGAGGCGATGCTTCACGCCACAATACGTACTCGCATTCACGAAACTCAGAGGCGAGCGATTGACTCGGAGACGTCGACGTAACCGTTCGTGCGATTCGCCTCTGTTCGCAATCAATAACGATGAGCTGATCTTTAGAACTCACGATGAGTGAAGGGTCCTTCCCGTGACTCCACGACAGGCGTCCTTCGGGCGAGGAATGCTCTTCATCAAAGAGAGGTTCGAGTCGGGCGGCGTTCAAGTCGACGTAGCAAATCGTTCCGTTGGCATCTCGGCACGCCGCGCGATCTGGATGGGGCGAGACGATGACGCGCGCATGCGCTGGAAGGTTGGAGATCGTACGAATGGACGCTGCGTTGTGAGCATGGGCGCGAAGCAGACGAGCTTCGAGTGTTTGATCATTGTCGTTCAGTTTGAGTTGATCGAGGGTTCCGACTACTTCGCTCCAGCGTTCGGCCTCAACACCAAACCATGCGGCACGCATGAGTGCGGCGCGATGATCGAGCGTGGCCCGTTTGGCGACTTGCTGCGCGCGAGTTTCTGCCTTGATGGCTGTGGATCGCTGCCATAGCGCAACCGCCAACCCACTCAACAACGCGACGCCGACAAGCGCCAAGAGCCCGAACGTTGCGCGGTTACGCCGAACGAGTTTGCGCATTTGATAGAAGCGCGACGGTGCACGTGCTTCGACCGGCTCGTGGCTTAGGTAGCGCCGCAAATCGTCACCAAACTCGCGGACGCTGCGGTAGCGTCGCGTGGCATCGGTCGCCAGAGCCTTGCTGAAAATCGCGCTCAAATCTTCGTCGATCGTCGGAACAAGCGTAGAGAGCGATGGTGCGTCGCGTTCGACGACCTGCTGGACCGCCTGATGAAGAGGTAGCCCCTGAACAATATGCGGTGGACGTTCGGCTAGCAGTTCATACCCCACAGCGCCGAGCCCATACACGTCCACGCGCACGTCAAGCGGTTCGCCCGTGCGCACGGCTTGCTCGGGGCTCATGTACGCAAGGGTTCCCATGAACAACCCCGAAGCGGTCAGACTCGCGTGGCCATGCTCATCATCAAACGTTCGACCGATTCCGAAATCTAGTACGTGCGGGCGCCGCTCCGAATCGACAAGCACGTTGCTGGGTTTGAGATCGCGGTGCAGTACGCCGTTGTCATGCGCGTACTGAACGGCGTCGGCAACCGTGCGCAGGAGCGTCATGCGCGAGCGCACGTCCAGATCATGCTCTCGTACGTACTCGTGAATGGGAAGTCCCGCAATGTACTCCAGCACGAGATAGGGCAAGGGCCCGGTCGGGGTCTTCATGCGACCCATCGAGTACACGCGTGCGATGCCCGGGTGGCGGAGGCGTGCGAGCAAGTGTCCCTCGGCTTCAAAGCGACGAATACTCTCGGGCGCCAACAGCTCGAGCCGGATGACTTTGATCGCAACGCGTCGGCTGGGGTTCTCTTGCTCGGCTTCATACACGGTGCCCATACCGCCGGATGCGATGAAGCGTGTAATCCGGTAAGGCCCTATGCGCTCTGGTATGCGACTGTCAATGAAGTCGCCGGCGGCGCGCGTCTCTGACCGAACGGCGCGTAGGGCCGATGCGTGCAGTCCCTGTTCGTCATCGTGCGCAGCCAGTTCCGCTTCATGGGCCACGAGCATGTCGAGCAGCACATCGCGCACGGCCTCGCGGCCGGCGGTCTGCTGCATGAGAAAGGCGCGCGCGGCATCGCCGCTCAAATCTGCCCGTAGCAGTTCTGCGAAGATCTCGGAAACGAGTGCGAATTGCTCCGAGCTTAAGGCGGAAGACTGAGTCATTGACGAAATCCTACGTTATCGGGAATTGCACCCGTTTGTCGAATGCTCTTCCAGACGTTCTTGCTAGGCGCAATACGGTCGCGCGTCATCGCAACAAAGTGGTCACGACCTTCGATAAGGGCGGGTTGTCGTTTTTTTCTCGTTTTCCGCGATGCGTACTCGCTGGTTTGCGCAATGGCGTGTGTGGGCGGTTCCTTCGCTCATTCCGTTCCGCGTTTTCTGGGAGGTGTCACATGCGACACGCCATCGTTCTGTTCTTGTTCGCTTTGGGCCTGTCCTTGCCGTGTTGCTCTGGGGGGGGAGGTGGGAATAGCCACGCATCGTTACTCTCCAACAGCACCGGTCATGACGACGACAATGACACGATGGGCGCTGATCTCGAAACCGGGGGATGGGAAATTCTGATTGACGACAAGGGGTTTGGACCCTTTGGCACGGGTCAAACACTCACGCGGCGCTTTGTGACAAGCGATCCACTGATTGCCGACACCGACGGGGATGGCCTTGACGACGCACAGGAGTTTTTGCTTCGTACCGATCCACGAAGTCCCGACACCGATGGCGACGGCCTATCGGATCGCGATGAATGGCTTCGTTGGCTTACGTCTCCGGTAAGTGTTGACACCGATGGGGACGCGCGTGGCCCCGATCCCGACAGTCCTTTGGCGCCCAATCCAGATCTGTTTGACGGCGCCGAGCTTCAATTCGATGCAGACGGAAAGCTACTTGGAACTAGCACATCACCTACGTTGGCCGATACCGATGGTGACGGCAAGACGGATTATGAAGAAGTGGGGCACGCGTTCCGCAGTCTCGTCGTCGCAGAGATTCCTGAGGCGCAGATCCTTCTAGACGGGCCCATTGATGTATTCCTCAATGTTGAATACGCGGAGTCACTGGGAACGGAGTCGACCTACGGCACGTCGGTGAGCACATCCCGTTCGTCCTCGATTGGGGCCAGCTCATCGAGTACCGAAGAGTCACACATCAACACCAGTGTTGAAGTCACTGTCGGCACCGAAGTCGGCGCAAGTGCAGTTGGACCAGAGGCATCCGTATCGGGGGAAGTGTCGGCCGGTGTTGAAGTGGGGCAGATGTGGAGTTCGACCAACACCACCACAACCGAATCTTCACAAAGCATGCAGAACGAGTCTTCTAGGCTGGAAACAGATCGCCGCGAGAAATCCGAGATTTCGTCGAATGGCACGATCACCGCAGGCATCACCATCGAGAACACGAGCCCATCCACCACGGTACGTGTGGAGAGTCTCGGCATCTCCGTGCGCCATTGGCAGCAAGACGGTTTGGGTAATAAGACGTTTAAGACATTGGGCACACTTCGCCCCGACACCGTGGGTTTCACGTTGGCGCCTGGGGCGCGCTCGCCTGTGATTCAAGTACACACCGACGAAGTGTCTGTCGATGTTATGCGTCGCTTTATGGCGTCACCCGACAGCTTGCACTTGGCTCCCGCCTACTTCGACATGGTCGATGAGCAGGGCATTGACTTTAACTTCTTGGCAGAGAACGCATTTGCCCAGACCGCAACCCTCGAGATTGACTTTGGTGGTGGAGAGGTCGAGCGCCACCGAATTGCGACTAACGTGAATCGCACCGAGGACGGTGAGCTTGCCGGCATATCCCTCGGCGAAGTGCTGACCTCTGTTCTTGGCAAGTCCTGGACACAGGAGACGAGCACGAGCGACATCTGCGGTGAGCGGCCGCTGGTTCTTACAGAGATTGACGGCCGGATAGGGCTTGCGGGCTACCAGTTTGGCGTAACGCCTGATGTATATCGCGTGTGGCGAACGTCCATGAACCGAGCAGGATTTCGTCAGTGTGGCGACTGGTCAGATCTAGTGCTCATGCCCGGAGACCACATGACACTGAGCTACGTCGAAGATTCCGATGGCGATGGACTGACCGATGGCGCAGAGCGCTATTTTGGTACGCAGGGCGTGATCGACAGCGATGGCGATACGCTCGGGGATGGATTTGAAGTTGCGTATGGTTGGTGGGCCGGGGCGCCCGGTATTCAAGCGTCGGTTGCTATTGGCGACATTCCGACCGATCGCATCGTGCTTTCCTCCTTGGGGTATCCCAAGCGTGTGTTCTCCAATCCTCGTATCGCCGATACAGACGGCGATGGTCTTGACGATGCTGAGGAGCGATTCAAAGGCAGTGATCCAACTGTGCCCGACACGGATGGTGACGGGCAACTTGATGGCGTCGATCCGTTTCCCTTGATTGCTGGGAAGCGGCTTTACGTGGACATCGACGTGGTGCCGACGGCAGATGGACCTTGGGCGAATGCAACGACGCGCATTCAGGATGCGACGGCGGCGGCGCGCGCATCAATCCTAGACTTTGAAAGCGTGGTAGCCCCTGGCGCTGATCCCTTGATCGAACGAGTGGATGCGCTGCGCGATCCGAATGATGGCACGCTCTCTGCGTCGATTCGCGATGCAGCAGCCCTGCTCGTCACGGAGATATGGGTTGCCGATGGTGAATACATCCTGCAAGATGCGACTGCATACTTCGAACTCGTCGAAGGCGTAGGCATGTATGGCGGGTTTACCGGAGCGGGGCCCGGCGGTCTCGATGAACGAACACGTGGCGCTAGAAATCAGAATCCCCATGTCAACGGCACAGTACTCAACGGAAACGGCATCGCCAATCGTGTGGTGTTGACAGGAGCCGTCGGTCGGACCGCGGTACTCGATGGTTTCGTGATCACCGGTGGCGTGAACACAGCCCCAGGGGCGCGTGGCGCAGGAATCTTCTGCGAAGGCTCGCCCACTCTACGCAATCTACTGATTACACAAAATACAGCGAATGGCGGGGCCGGTATGGCCGTCGTGAATGGAGCGCCACTGCTTGAGTCATGTCAGTTTGTGCAGAACGAATCCACGGGCGCGCTGGGCGGAGGACTGACGCTTCAAAACGGCGGCAGGACACAATCAGAGCCTCAACCCATTCTTCGAGCGTGTACGTTTTCCGCCAATCTCGGCTTCGGTGGAGGTGGAGGCGTAGCTGCGTGGGACACCGATGGCATGCTCATTGAAGAATGTGCGTTTCGAAGCAACAGTGGCGTCCCTGGCATTAACCATCAAATCGTTGGCGGCGGGTTGCATCTGCTCCGTTCAAAGGTGATTGTTCGAAACACGGAGTTTATCGAGAACAGCACTGATCCGTTTGGGAATGACGAATACACGTTGGCGCCACCGGGCACGACAAGTTACTTCACGCATTGGGTGCTTGAAGATAGCGGCACACTCAATCATCGATGTGGCGGGGCGATCTACCAAGGTGGCGGAGAACTCGTCGTCGAACAGTGTACGTTCGCTCGAAACGCCGCGTCGCTCGGAGCAGGCATTCGATCCGATGAAGCCTTCAATGGCGTGGGCGTTCTCGGCACGCCTGCGAAACTGGCGGTCACGCAGTGCACGTTTGCCGGGAACCTCGTGATTACGCAGGGCACATCGATTGCAACGTCGCATTCCCATTTGATCCTGCGCAATACCATCTGCGGACATGGGATTCGACCCAGTCTATTCAAGTTCTCGCACCTACTCACGCAGGCGGACTTGGACCTGATCGAATCGCACTACCGTGAATTCGATCCGCTCACAGGCAACTATGCGTTGATCTCGGTCGCGGCCGTCAACTCGGTGCATGATCTCACCCTCGAGAATCACAACTGTCTGTTCGAGGATCTGCCCGAGACCGGATATACCGGCGTAGGCGGCAGTCCGGGGTTCGACGCATTCATCACCCATCAGCTTGGCAATCGTGTCGGTGATGCCGAGTTTGTAAGCGCCTATGACCTGAGGCTCAAGAGCACGTCACTCGCCATTGATGCGGGCAACCATCTGTTTGACTACGATCCGTTCACGCCCGGATTCCAAATGCCGCCCGCGATCGATTTCGACGGCACGGCTCGTATCCATGATGGCGACGGCGATGGTGAGCCCGAGATTGACATCGGCGCGCATGAATGGAAGTAGCGTATGGGCTGGCGTCCTTTTCGTTGCCGGCCATGATTTAGAGCGGACGGCATAGTGCGGGCCGAAGCTTGTCTTCTCAAAGACGTGCTGAGGGCGCGAAACATCGCCCTCAGCACGATTTCACCCGTCAATCAGCGATCGACTCGTATCCTACCCGTTCATGCGGGAAGTCGTAATCATCCTAGGCGTTGTGCTCGCAACTGCGTTCGGTCTCCATGCAGGGCTTGCGTCAAAGGGGAAGGTGTTTGGCGCGCTACCAGATTCGCCGACGCCTCGATATAGCGATGACACCTACCCCTTTACGCCCGACCGACTCCGAGCGCGGCTCGAGCGTGTTCGACCGCATGTGGAAGCGGTGGTGGGTGCTTCCATCGATTTGCGTGACATTGGCGTTGATGTTCGAGATCCATACGCGGAGGCCGATCGGATACTTCGTTCGGGCCACTTTGATGTTGCAGACACAACGCGCGAGGAGTTTGCATTCTTGCCATTCGCGTTGGCGCAGGTTCAAGTCCGTTCCGAATTTGGGTCGTCACTGGCGAACTACAACACCGAGTCAAAGTGCGTGACCGTGTTTCCGTTGGTCTTTGAAGCGTCGCGTCCGCCTGACGCAGGGGCTTTGTTGGATGTGGTTCTCGCGCATGAGCTAGCCCATGTGTGGCAAGATCAGACGTTTGGCGCGTTTCGAAACGAAGGGCTTGAAAGCCATGAAGAGGCCGAGCTGGCACGGGCTGCAGTGATTGAAGGAAGTGCCGAGTTTGTTGCGCGAGCCGCCGCGAAGCGGATGGGCATTGCTTCGACGTTCGAGGCGAATGCCGCGACACGCGATGTGACCCACAAGAGTCAAGCGTTTATGGGCACCGCTGCGCAACGCCAGCTTGCTCGTTGGCGACGTTGGGCGTATGGCGAAGGACTTCGATTCGTAGATGCCGTTCATGAGCGGCTGGGACCACGTGATGCGTGGCAGCGGCTTTTTCGGGAAACGCCAACGTCCGTGTGGAGCATTGAGCATCCCGAGGCATGGATCGCGCGTGCGAGCGAGCCCGTTGCCACGCTCGATACGTGGGCGCGTCGATTTTGTTGGCTGCAGCGCCCATTGCCTACGCCCTTTGACACGCACACACATCTGGGAAGCCGCGTGTTGCTGCGTGACGATCTCCACGATCGTCTTGGCCGAGCGAACCTCCAATCCGATAGTTCGCCATGGAGCAGTTGTCGAGGCGGTGTCTTCGTTGGTGCAAGTCCCAAACGAGGATCGCTTGCCCACCGAGAGTATTTGATGCGGGTGTGGCGATTTACTACGCCGGAATATGCAATAGCCGCAGCCGAATCGCTCGACGCTACGTTTCATCGTCTCGGTCCACGTGCGTGCCTCCTTCAAGACGATGTCGAGCCCATTGAGGCACCGCGCGTGCTTGCGGATGAGCGTGGGGCACGCGTCTATACTTCGCTCGCGTTCTTCGCCAGCGACATACACGCACGCGAAGTCACTTGGGGGTACCGCGTTCACGATTCGCACTTGGTTGAGATTGAGTGCTATCGCGAGGGCGCGGCCCCTGTGATGTTGGAGTTACTAGAGGCTGCGGTCGCGTCGTGGGTGGATGCCGACGCAATCGATCAAGCAATGTCGAATGTAGCCGAGGATGGTCCGTACCGCCGTCTCGCTGCGTTCCGGGCTGCGAACAGAGCGGATGGGGCGAGTTCGCTCACGGATAATCTGCCTGCGTGTCTGTATACAGACGCAATTGTTCATGAGTTGGGTCGCCGTGGAGGCGAGCCTGTGACTCTCGATTGGCTCAAGCGCCATCCAGATGAAGTGAGCGCGTGGATGTGCGCGCTTGGTCCAGCGGAACGTGAGAAGGGCTTTCAATACATAGAGCGGCCGTTGGTTCTTGACGCAGCGCTGTGCCATCCCGATGAGCACGTTGTGCGACATGCGCTCAGTAGGCTTGCCAATCGTCGAGTGCGGCCAACGCCGTTGTCACTCCCCACGGTCCGACGTGTTGCGGCGCTCTGTGCGCACAATGATCCCTGGATTCGGTGCGTTGCTGTGCGCGCTGCCGAGGCTCTCGCGGAGTACGAACCGCTTGATGCGAAGTCAATCACTGCACTTGCGAGCGATAAATCCCCAGCCGTCCGTGAAGCGCTTGCCACCAGCCGTAAGCTGCTGAAGGCTGGGCCGGAAGATATGTTGCTACATCTGTCGCGCGACGCACATGGCGCAGTAGCGCGCGCCGCGAAGACACGAAACGTCGATCGACGACCGCTCGTAGAGCGCATGGTGGAACGCGCACAGCGCTTTGCGAATGCCGAACCCTCTATGGAAGAGCCGGAAGCCGACACGCCCGATGTTGTCACTGGCTTCGAGACGCTGTTTGCAGCGGTTACCGGGGACTCCAAAGACGGAAACCGGGCTCAACTTCTGCAACGACTGCGGCGGCTGTGCTTGTCGGCGAATGAGAACCAACGTGGATTCGCATTGTTAGCACTTCCTCGCTTGGGGGAGGATGAGCGCAAGCCGTTTCTGCCCGATGCTGTGCGCGCCTTGGAGTCGCCAGGGTTGCGTTCGTTTGCCGTGGGCGTGCTTGTTGAAGGCGACTGGAATCTTGCGCCGGTTCACGACTACTTGATTGCCATGCTCGACGACCCGCGATGGCGTGCCGATGTACTCTTCGTACTGGCTTCGCAAGACCTGCCAATGACGCCAAGTCTTCGTGAGCACCTTACTGCGTGGCGTGATACCGAGAGTGTGCGGGTACGTGTTGCAGCCTCGCTATATGAAGTTCGAGATGTGGCCACGCGCAATGCCGCCATGGAGCGGCTCCGCGCACACTGGCACGAACTATCATTTGGTGATCGAAACCTGGCGTTGGCTGTGACTCAAAGTACGTGCCCCCAGCATCGCGTGAGCCGCCAGATAGTTCGCGAGTCCTTGATCTCGCCGGTGAATACAAACCGAATCGCAGCGCAAGACCAATGCAAGGCGTCCTCAAGCCTCGTCCATGTGGAAGCACTCCTCGACGGTCTTGAACGCACGGGCCCGTTGGTGGCGAGCGAGTTGTTCTATGAATTTCTGACAGTGGTTAATGAGTTCGATCCCGAGAAGCAAGCGCGCGCCCGAGAGATGTTTGTCGAGCGGCTTCATGGCTGGTGCGAGTCAGCGTCGCTCCCGCGCATTAGCGGCAACGAATTGAGCGCGTGCCGTCTTTACTCCATGGGCCATTCCCAGGCTCTCGCAGACGCGTTGGATCGATGCATTCGACTGGATCAGCCTTCCGTGTTTCAAGTCGCCTGCGCTTTGCTTCGAAGTGAATTCGACGCTGACGTCTATCCTGAGCCCCCTGACATTCCGCACATCTTGAAGCGTATCTTGTCGATGCAAGATCGAACCGTTTCGATTCCGTTCTTGGAACGATCGGCGCTCGTTCGAGCACTCGGCAAACGCGTGTACGTATCTTCCAAAGCGATTCGCTCCGTGGTCACAGCGCTTTCGGAGGGAAAGCCACAGTACAGCCCACCGTCATTGAATCTGTTCTTCATGCGCAACCCGCAGCGTATCCAGGACGCTCTTTCGCTCGTTCCCGGTCTCCTTGCAGCGGAGACGTCACGTACCTCAGAGATCGCACTTGACATTCTTGAGTCGGCTCGCCCCCTAGATGAGCGCACGAAGGAAACCCTCAAGCCCCTCGTATCGCACGCGCTACCGAAGTGGCGCACGCGTCTCGAAAAGGTGCTTGCTCGATGAACGACCTAGAGCGCGTTTCATGAGCTGGGCCAAGCACGCCAAGGAGGCACTACGTCGCGGTGAGGTTGTGAAGGTACGACCGCGCGGGCATTCCATGAAGGGTAAGATCAACAGCGGAGACCTCGTGACACTCGCGCCGTGTGACGCGAGTGAATTGCGCGTGGACGACATTGTGCTCGTTCGCGTTCGAGGAACCGACTACCTGCACCTCATCAAGGCCGTTGACGGGGCGCGCTTCCAGATCGGCAACAACCGAGGTGGAATCAATGGCTGGGTGCGCGCGAATGCGATCTATGGCATAGCCACGCGCGTTGAGGGATAGTCTTCGTTGTCCACGTACGACCACGAATTGCCGAGTACGGATGATATGCGTCTTGCGTTCCGCGTCGTTCCCATGTCCGAAGCCCACGCACGGGATACGGCGAACTGGCACTACGACGGCGACATGTCGATCTACGACAATCCGAGTTGGGATGAAATGACGGAGCGTCGCTGGGGCGTGACGATTCCCCAGTATCGCGAGCGCGATTTTCTGGCGCTGATCGATGCTGACGAAAACGTAGCGGGGTTCTTACGACTGATCGATCGAGGGGAGTGGATCGATGTCGGGCTTGGACTACGACCCGATCTCTGTGGCAAGGGTCACGGCGTAGAGGCCATGGCGCATATTGAGCAAGAAGCGCTTCGCCGGAAAGGTCCGTGCACGATGCGCCTTTCGGTGCGCACCAACAATCGCCGCGCGATTCGGTGCTACGAGAAGGCTGGATGGACGCGCGTCGGCGTCATAGAGCGCACGACCTTGCTTGGCCCCGGCGAGTTCTTGAAGATGGAGCGGCGGGCAGAGCCGTAGGACGCTTCGCGCGTGTGACCGAAGCGCGTGAATAGTTAAGAACGCTCACCAAGTCGCTCAGTCATGAGCGAAAACAAGAAAATTGGAATTCCGCGACGGGTAGTGCTCCAGAGGGTGTCAGGCCTCATGGTCGAAGGAGTTTTCAATGGTATTTCATGGTCGCTTAGGCGTAGTGCTATCCCGTTTCGCGTTTGCGTTGTTGGTTGCCGTGTTGGTAAACGCATGCGGAGGCGGCGGCGGGAGCAGCGGAGGCAGTGTTCTTGGCGGTGGCGGGACATTGCTTGAGAAACCCATTATCTTGTTTCCACCCGCGCCGTGCGTGACCACGGAAGCGACAATTACGGTGCGAGGCATGGTGGAAGATCCAACCGGTGTTACTGGAATTGACGTCAATGGTGTTGCGGCGACGAGCTTTGATGGATACGCAACCTGGCGGGCGGACGTCACGTTAGCACCGGGCGACAACACGATTACTGCGTCGCACCTGCCGGTCGCCGCTGGTTCGCAGCGAGACACCGTTGATGTGCGACTTGACGATCCCGTTGTTTTCGATTGCGAGGAGGCTGCATTCGATGCCACGCGGCAACGGTTCTATCATTTGAATAGAAACTCCGGCGAGATCATGCGCACCGACTTAGCAACGGGAGCGCGGCGAATCATCGCGACGGTTCCGTCGACGCGTCGCATTGCAGTCTCTGAGGCTACCGGCGTTGTGTATGCGCTTACCGCGATGGGGAGCGCGCCGAGGCAGCGTGCACTGATGTCGGTAGACCCTGATTCGGGTACTACAACAACGATCTATCAGCATGCAGACGGCAATGGTCCCGACTTGGTGGAAGGCGCTGACGCGATAGGGATGGTTATCAATGATGCGACTCAGCGCGCGATTGTGATGATTCCCGATGTACAAATGGCGCTCTTCTGGATTGACCTCACAACGGGCATGCGTGACTTCGCGGCGAAGTTGGAGAGTGGGGGGATCTATGTGGACTTCGTGGTCAATCAGGCAGGCGACACGGCTTATGTCATGGACCACACACGTGATGGCGCGCTTCGGGAAATCGATCTGACGACGGGGAATCAAACCGACGAGTTGGTCATCGACGTTACGACGGGCGACCATCTGGCCATTCGGGAAGACCTAGGAAGCGACCCCGTTCTATACTATCTCAACTTTGGCACGCTCTACGAGTACCGGGTGGCGTCACGTTCCTACACTACGGTGATGCCGTTCGGAGGGCCCGGTCGAAACGATTGGGCGTACACCAGCTATCACAATGGGCTCAGGCGGATGTGGGTGGATGCCGCGAATCGAAGGCTTATTGCACCCGCGATGCACACGCCGGAAATCGTAGCGTTTCAACTGGCGACTTTGACCACTGAGATTCTGTTCGAAATTCTGCGCATCGGTACCGGCCCGTCAGCAGGTGCCCAAGACGTTGGCCTTCTTGGCGATCGACATCTTGTCTTTTCCGGGTCCCACAGATTAGGCTTATATGCGTTCGACCTCCAAACGGGCGCACGC
Source organism: Planctomycetota bacterium (assembly GCA_965222115.1). Classification (GTDB taxonomy): domain Bacteria; phylum Planctomycetota; class PLA2; order PLA2; family JAEUHO01; genus CBDCTJ01. The sequence continues at coordinate 708,063 of CBDCTJ010000007.1, forward strand.
GACGAAGTGTTTGATTCGGATCGACTTCTACTTGGCGGTTCGCAAAACTACACACGCCAATTGGTAGTAGACGGCGAACGCATCTTGTTTGTTCTTCAACGAGATGGCCCAGAGTATGAGGTCGTCCAGTATGACGTAGCGCGCGACGCTCTCTCGTTTCTTGGTCCTGACCCCGATGCAAACATCGATATTTACGATCTCGCGCTGGATGCGTCCCAGGATATCTTGCTTGCTACCGATCGAGGACTTTTCGGCTTTTCGCGTGCCACAAACATGACGAACGAAATCATGCCGGAAGACAGCACCGATGTTCCTCCCTTCATTCGGCTCCGTCGTATTCAGGCGCGCCCCGGCACGACGGAGCACTACGTGACATCTGGAGGCGTTTCGCTCGGATACGATCCTGCCCTCCACCTTGCGAGCGCGAGCCCCCTGCGACGGCGCGCGTTGACTACAAGCTCTTCCGCCCTATCCGCCAATGGCGCGTCATTTACTGCCATCGCCGGTTCCAACACCGTGGCCTATGCCGTCTCCCGTGGCGAAATGGTCCGCATCCAAGAAGTTGATGGGAGTGCCGTAGTCATGACGACCCCGGCAGCCGGCCAGATTCGACCCTGGGCGCCCTCCGGCATGACGTTGTCCGAGACAGACGTGCTTTATGAAGCGGATCTTACCTATGACGGAATCTTGGCCATCGACGCGATCACGGGTGCGTGTGTATTGATATCTAGGTAGCGCTTGCCAGTGCCGCGCGCACCTCGTTGGCAATCGTGCCTTCAAAGGATGCGCGCGTTACAGCCAGCTTCTTTCGCAGCTCCGCGCTCTTGAGGTGCTTGCGAGCAGCCGTGCCGAGGTAGGGCTTCCAGCGAGCGAGATCAAGTCCTCCCGGCGCCCCCTCGGCAAATCCCACAAGCGCCCGCGAATAGCCGCGTTGGCCGGCAACGCGTTTGTCGGCTTGTAATAACCCATCCAAGACTTCGCCCTTGGTGGCCAGGGACCATGCAGCGTTTCGCGAAAGCGATTCGCCCCACGCATCCATAAAGGGGCCGCCGGGTCGAAGCCAACGCGGGTCGTCACGTAGCGGCAAAATGCGACGCAACGGATAGTGACGATGGGCTTCGGGAGCCATCACGACTTTATTGACGGCCGTTGCACGTCCAAACGCACCGCCAAAACGTTGAAAGCGCTCGTGGGCCAGCTTGCCCCACGCCTCTTTGTAACTGCTACCAACCCTGCGCCCCTCTTCGCAACTGAAGCCTTGATCCAAGTCACCCGCGTTGTGCGTGAGATTGCCTGAGACGAGTGCGATCTCGCGTTCGCGTCCGCGTTGGTTGCAGAGCCAATCAAAGACGGCGGCTTCGCGTTTGAGTTCGTTTTCAATCGCGCGCGCAAGCCGCTCGGCGCCATCGTCGTACTTGGCGGCGAGGCAGCGCAGGAGGCCCGCCCCCAAGACTGAGAGGCGTTCGCCGTCGTGACCGCTGATGGTACCCCATTTGTCAAAGGTGAGTGTGCGTGCGGAAACAACTCGAATGTCCCACGACGCCAACTGCTCGGCCATGGTTACGGCGCGCTCAAGGTACTCGGGGCTTCTTAGGCGAAACCAGAGATGGCCGCGGATCTTTGTGTCGACATCCGTGGGGACATAGGTGGCGCACGTTCCGAAGTGTGCCGCGAGACACAATGCGAAATACTCAAGCCACTCGGTTTCGTTCGGCTCGTTGGTTGCTTTCAACCGGTAGGCATGGGCAAGAATGTCGCGCCAACCCAGTGGTGCATTGGCTCGCGCGTCCAGTGGGCGATCCTCTTGATCGGTCTGAATGTCGCGCAGGAGCCATGGTGCCGTGTTCCAGACTTGCGCGATGAGCGTTCGCGGCCCAATGAAGCCTCCAAACGCGCCTCGCGCCTCGCCGGTTTCTTCCATGCGAATGGGCTGACAGATGGGCACGCCGAATCATAGGGAGAAGGTGAAGATCGCGCACGCGGATGAGGGAGTCCCCATCCGCGCGCGGTGCGCGTTTGCTAGTCGACGTTCCCTGGAACGCGGATAACAACTTCGAGAACGGTGTCCCCCGGATTCAACATGAAGCGAGCAAGGTCCACGGGATGATCGGGATCGTTGTTGCCGGCCGTGAGGGGATTGATGGCTTGACCGCGAAGGCGAAAACGCACAATGTCGTTGCCCGCGTCCACGTCATCCGCGACCTGATCGGTCACATCGAGGGTCTTGAGTTCTTGGAGTTCATTGTTGGAGAGCGGAGGCGTGGCAAGGACCGCGCGCGGTGTGCTCGCGAAGTCGTTCACCTGCATGCCCGCGATGCTGGTTTGCATGTGATCCACAATGATATTGACAACCTGTGGATACGGTTCACCGGTCTTGGCACCCTGCAACGTGCGCAGCTCCGCGCTCACGACGGTGGCCCCACTTGGAAAGTTGGGTAGTTCGAAGGAAAGTATGCCGCGCTGTTCCAGAAACCCGCTTACATCGGGAATCGTTCCCACAAAGGCGTCGGAATTGTCAGCGACGAACCCGTTCTCGGAGATGTAGCCTGAGTTGGCGCGATCGATTTGTATTGTCAAGGACTCGACGTCATTGTCTTCGTTGTCATTGCCGCCACCACCGCCGCCGCAGGCGGGGGCCAACGCGAGGATGGCGATCGAAAGGAGGGATAGGGTCTTTGTAAACATTGGTCAATCCTCAAGGGAAGGGGAGAAAGGTGTGGCCGTCTCGCCCCAATGGCGTTGGCCTCAATCCCCTAGGCGCAGGTTGCCCGTGCGCCTAACCGTGTTTTTCACAAAATTCCTGCGGTGAGTTCCTGTGTCGCAAGATTGTGGGCCTGGATCTAAAGAACGATACGACCTCGAAGCGCGCGTAGCCCACTCACGCCTTGTAGATCGTTGAGCACGATCTGCTCCACGCCTGGTGCGATGCACTGTTTGTCAATGAGGTAGTCAAAGTAGCGCAGGTACTCGTCCTGTTCGCGATCATGCGAGTAGATGACAGACAAAAAGCCTGGTTGCGTGAGTCGCTCATTCGTTTCGCGGATCGTCGACTTGTCGATGCGTTTCTTCATGATGGCGTAGCGGATGTTGTAGGAGCCCTCGACCACGAACTGCTTCTCTTCCGCACTAAACTTGATCGTGAGTGGGGACGACTGAGCGAGGACCAAGGGCGTTGTGCGAAGCGGAACGTTCATCTTGCCCGCCAAGTCCTCGGCAAGTCGTGCCATGTCACACATCGCGCGCAGTTGCCAAAGTCGCAAGTTTTCGAGGCGAACCATGCTGAACGTCTGGTCGCGCGTCATGGAGTCGCCTACATAGATGCTGTGTTCCACGCCGTCGGACTTGAACATCTCAAAGTAATGTGGAAACGTAGCTTGCGCCTCCACCTGCGCCTTTTCCAAGTAGGCCCCGAGCGTGTCGTTGATGGTCGCGACCGCTTGTTCATACTCCCTGCGTTGATCGTAGAGAATATTGAGTTCGGCGTCCATGCAGGTGAAATAACGATCGATGGCGGTGTGGCCCTTGGCGTCTTGCTCCAGGCGAAGCGATGTGGCCATGTCGCGGAAGAAGGGGTGAATGCGTCGCTGCAGCACCTCGATGATTTCGATCTCGTCGCCCGAGTGCAACTCTGTTGAGACGAGGTCATGGGCCTGGCGCAGCTTCGTGTCGAAGTAGTCGGTGATGGGCATTGATTGCACGCGGTCAATGGCGGCAAGGGTGTCACGCGCCATACACAGTTGCGCCGCGAGATCCACCCGGATGGCCTCGTTACGTTTCGCCGACGACGCGCGTATGTCCATCGCGCCGTAAAGTGGATAGACGTTTTGAAACTCGATGGCTTCAAATGTAGCCGACCCTGAGCCTGCGAGTTCGGCCGTGTACTTGTAGGCGGCATCTTCGAAGCGCCACGCCACGCTGGGGTGAATCGCGGTGCAGTGCGTTTTGATGGCGCGTTCCATGGACGCCGTGACCGAATCCATCTCGCGCCGCGCCGCGACCGCCAGGGGAGAGAGCACATCACGAAATTTGCCCATAATGGCGGGGTGCACCGCACCGGGGGTGGGGGAAGCGAGTTCCAACGCCGCGATCACATGGTTCTGATCGCTCGCGGGGTCACGTTCGACCAGGGGGATGAGCCCCACACTGCGGTAGCCGCGTTCGCGAAACAGCGTGGGCATGCGAGAGGACTCGTTTTGCTGGCGCAAATCGAGTTCAAACTGCGGTTCACTCGTGTCGATGGCGCGCTCATACAACGAGTTGGGCAACTCGGCCATGCACGCATTGACATCACTCAAGAGACTTCGATTGTCGCACAGCTGCGTGGCGCCGCGTGCGGCGTAGCGAAGCACCACGCCGACGTCGAGATCGGGAAGTCGCAGGACGGAACGAAGGCGAGCTTCAATCGTCTCCATGCGATGCAGCGCGCGTGGTTCCACAAGCTCAGACTTGAGCAGCGAAAGATTGTGAAGTTCCGTGATATCGACATAGCGGATATAGATAAAGCCCTCGTACACCGCGTCATGAAGCGGCATACGCGCTTCGAGCGTTTCAAGGTCTTCCATGGCGAGCAGGCGAGCGAACTCGGGTGCGTCCAACAGGCGAGACGAGGGATACGACACACGCACAAAGCGAATGCTGCCTTCGTTCATGTAGTAGCGATCGAGGCCCGTTTGCGTATCGCGGATCTGCTTTACGAACGCTTGGGGAGAATCCACGTGGCGTTGAAGTGTGTGATGAATGATTCGATACGCGAACAACATGTTCTCGCGGTAGTACTGTCGTTTGACTAGGCCGTTGGCTTGCGAAATCTCCACGCCTTCGGCGCCAAAGATCTCGCGGTACTTGCTGGTGGTGAAGAATGAGCGCGGTGCGAAGGGCGCATAGGCGCGTACCGCGATTTCAGTATCCATGAGTTCGGGGAACACGGCACTCATCATGGCTTGCACAGTGTCGGCGTGTGTCTCAAGCACCGCATCATCGGTTACGACGCCGCGCAGGGCATCGGGAATATGCCGTGTGTGGCCCAGTGCATCCAGCGTCTCAATCAAGGGCTCAAAGCTTAGGTGCGTGGCGAAAGGCAGCTTGGCGAGGGCCGTATCGAGATGCTTTTTGGTGCCGGTCGGAATTGGAAGTGGATCCGCACGACGCGCGCTTGTTGCGGGTTTGCTCACCGTGTTCTGCCTCCCGAGCTTGTGCCAAGCGAGGGCACCATCAACCTGCATCATAGCAGCGCTCTAAAGGCGCCCGGAGGGCTGATCCATCTCGCGATTCGCGTTCGGTAAGGTGCACGACAGTGGGATCTTGTGCGTGACGGCCAGAACGTAGGTGAATTGCTACTTTCGTGTCTTGATCTCGAGTTCGATCGATGTCATCGCGAAGTGGAGTAGGTGTTTGGCCTATGGGAATCACCATGAGAACTAAACGTCGAGTTTGAAATTTCATGGTCAGTGCCAGTCTAAATTTCGTACTCGACGCGTTACGCAAGCCTAGCCTGCTGCTACCATTGGCTTATGCACGCAACCGTGGGTCATGGTTCACGCAGGGCCGCTTTACGAGACACAGCTCTATCAGGGACTGCTGGAGGCAGAGAATATTCCTGCCCACGTTCCCGATGCGAATCTACGGGTCCTGGATCCTTACTACGTGGGCGGGGCGCCGCTAATTAGCGAACTTCGCGTTCCACGCGAGTACGTATCGGAAGCTCGTGCATTGGTGGAGGCGTATCGTCAAGATGGGGCCAAGGCACTAGCCCAGATGCCTGAGTTTCAGCATGACGTCGAGGCGTCGACTTCGGATGCGGCGCAACAAGAGCGTTTAGAGACGCTTGCTCGACGCACTCGATGGCTTTCCCTCTTTTGGATTATAGCGCCGCTGGCCATTTTTATGGGGTTGCGCTATTGGGTGATTTCGCGGCGAGAGAGTTGCAAGAGTGAAAGCCATGCGCTCACGCTCGCGTCCATTGCGCTTGCCATGATTGGCGGCCTGGGTTACTTCATCGCGTTCTTTTTTCCCGAGTTCGTTGGGCTTGCGACTTAGATCGACTTTAGAAACTCAACGAGGTCATCGATCTCGTCCGTCGTGAGTCCGAGCGATTGTAACGTGTTGTAGTGCTCCACGACCTCATGCAGCGTTGCGAAGCGACCGTCGTGAAAGAAACCACCTTTGGTATGACTCCATAGACCGCGTAGGGGTGCCGTGCGGTACTGGCCGGTGGGGCTGCGATCGGCTTGGAAACTGTCGATACCCATTTCCGCAGGGGTATGCAATCCGCGTCCGGGCTCGGTGTAGAGCGGTTCCACATGGCACGTGGAACACTGGGCGCTACCGGAAAAGAGCACCTCGCCTCGTGCGGCGGCATCCACGTCGTAGCTTCCCGCGGGGGCCTCGGGGGGCGCGAGCGAAAGTTGGTAGTAGTGCAAAGCCGCGAGCTTTGATGTAATGCGATTCTCTGTATCGGTGCTCATACCAAAGCCGTTGTTGGCGGCGACGGGGTGACGCGCGCCGTCGTTGAGGCGTGTATCGAGAAACGGACCGCGACCGTTCATCTCCAGTTTCGACACAAACGCATTCCAGTAGGGCACGCTACCCCATCCAGTCCATGTTGCGAGTTCTACGCCAGCAAGTCCAAACGCGGGTGGTATCAACACCGCCGCTGCACCGCCACTGGGGTGAAACGCCTTGCCGTCGAGGTTGAGGTGCGCATCGAACTTCCCAGGGCCCCAACTGTTGAGCACGTCCTTGACGGTTTGTTCGTTGACGCCCAGCAAGTTCTGAAACGCACTCAGATCAGGAGCCGACGCAACAATCGCCCCCACATTGAGATCGCGATTGGCCCAGCCGTCGAGTCTCTTGCCAATGCCCGCCGAAAACGAGTCATCCACGACGGAATGGCAGAGTGCGCAGGTAATGCCCATGCCCGTGATCTGTCCGCCGGTGTCAAAGATGCCCTTTACACCGACCACTGCGTCCAGTTGTAGGAGGGCCAACGTGGTTGCGGGGTCATCAAGATCCACGGTGCCATTGGTAATGCCATCCACGACCGATTGCGGCAGTTTCTCTGCGTCAACTTTGAGACCAAGCGCAAGTGCTGTTGCCGGACTCACGCCCGGTCCCACGCCGCCGTTGGCGGCCCCCGCGATGGCTTCGTGCAGACGCAGCGTGTCGCCCCAGAACGACTCGTCGCCAAACGTCTCATAGCGAAATGTCTCGCGCCCCTCGGCGATCATCTGCTGCGCGTAGGCAACGACCGGATCGGTAGGCGTCGGCGTGAAACTACTGTTGCTGGAGCCTTTGTGGTCACAGCTCATTGCGAATAGAGCGACGAGAACCGCTCCAGCGGCGAGAACGGGCGTAGCATGACGAAGTTGCGGTGCAGTCGTAGGCATAGCGCCTCCCTTCGGACTGCACGATTGGATGGCCGCAAGGCCGAAGGTGTTACAGGAGGTGGCAATTCAAAGAAAAGATGTAACGCACTCGTGTCGGCGCCCGTCCAATCCATGCTGGGCACTGTAAGGAGCTAGAAAACCACCATGCGGGCTTCAAACGTACAACCCACGTCTCACTCATCAGCTACGGGATTGCTTACCAAGTCCGATGCACACGTCATTGCGTCGGTGCTCGGTGGCCGTGAGGCGAATTTCGAGATCCTCATGCGTCGCCACAACGAACGCGTGTATCGCACGGCGCGAGCGATCCTTCGCGATGAGCACGACGTGGAAGATGTCATGCAACAGGCGTGGGTATCGGCGTACAAGGGTCTCCCCAACTTTCAAGGCAATGCCACATTCGCCACCTGGCTCACGCGCATCACGGTCAATGAGGCCTTGACGCGTCGTCGTCAACGACTCCGTCAAGATCGGCAAACCTCTCAGGATCCCGCGTGGATAGAAGACCGAACCAACGTGGCCGCGCCAGTCTCCGATCCGTTGGGCACATCGGAATTGCAGTCGATCGTAATGGCCGCGGTCGAACGGTTACCCGCGCCCCTGCGCATCGTCTTTGTGTTGCGCGCGATACAAGGGCTCGACAGTCGCGAGACAGCAAAGTCGCTCGGCATCGCAAATACCTTGGCGCGCGTGCGTTACCACCGCGCCCGCGCCAAGCTGCGCAAGGCCCTCACGTCCCGTGCCGACGCCGAACTCGCGCAGACATTCCGCTTTTATATCCCGCGATGCGACAAAGTGGTGGGCGGCGTGCTTGCGACGCTTGACATTTCCCCGGATCCCGCAATCCGTGCGGGTGTCCTTGCCCTGTTGGAGTCGATGTAGATCTGTTCGCGCCCGATGCGCCACAAAAGCCAGGATTCTGTGGCGCGCTAGTCGCCTAGCACGTTTTGTCCACCGTCCTCGAGTTGCTTGGGGCGTTGCCAATAGTTGAACTGGGGTGTCCAGTCGTTTGCGTCTATGCCCGCTACGCCCAGGAAACTCCACATGGAGCAGTAGATGTCGCCAGGGCCAAAAACGCAGGCGTTTTTGCGGTAGACCTTGCCATCCTTCCGTTCATAGACGACGGCGCCGGGATAGTTGCCGCCGCCCATCACGCCCTGTTCCTTGAGATACGTCCCGCCGCCATGCGACACGAGCCGATAGCGCCAGCCGCGACTGTTGGCAAACTTGCGTTGAGCGTCGGGCGTGTCTTTCGAAGCTAAGACAACCGCCATGGCCGATTCCAAGTGGTGTAAGATGCCATTGAATCCGTCGGCCCAAAGCGTGCAGTAGCGACACCCCTGACCCATGTTGTGAATCACCAGCAGCTTGTCGTGTTGGCCGAAGAGCTCCAGAAGGTTTGTCTTGCCGGAGAGGGTTTCAAACTCGTAGTTTTGGACCTCGGTGGGCTCGGACTTCGCCCTCAGCGCATTGAGCGCTTCGATCTTCTTCATGATGTCGTGTTCGAGTTGTTGAATCTCAGTGGGCATGGTGACTCCTCGGCGCAATGCGATTGACGCCTCGTAGTATGAGCATTCCAGCAGGAGGTCCACCCATGAGTGAGCGCTCACTAGAGGAATTGATCGAGAGGCTCGATTCATCGCGCGCGTCACTGTTGCAGGGCATGGACGTGTGGGATCTCGATGTGGAGGTCAATCCCACGAGCGGTTGGCGCGTCAAGGATGTCCTCTGTCACATTGCGCAGTGGGAGCGCCTCGTCGCCCAAGCGTTCGAGGCGCATCGGTTGGGCATACGCAGCCCAGTGTTTGAGCCCTTCGACATCCACGCCATCAATGAACGGATTCGAGCGCTCCACGCCGAACACACGCGTGATCGCGTAGTGCAACTCCTTGATCAAACCCGCGCGTCGTTTCTCTTCGCGTTAACGCAGGTGCCACGTGACGAAACCGTCATGATGCCCTGGGGTCGCACGGGAACACCTCTCGAAAAAGCGCTCGATATGCACAATCACGAATGTCACCACACGCAACAGATCATTGCGGCTTGTGCGCGCGCGTAGCGATGAACGTGTCCATGTAGTCCGTAATCGGGTCGCCCACCGGTGACGCAAAGCGATCTTCGAAGAATCCGTCGATCACCAGGCCTGCCCGTAGCTGCCCGCCGATCTGGTCTTCAAGCGTGTGGCCAAATTCCATGACGTCGCCTTGGGCAAGTTGACCTTGCACGTAGTCGTCGTGAATATTGTCCAGATCGGAATAGGGGATCTTGTGCACGACGTGTAGTGTTCCTTGATCGACAAGCCTGTCATCGAAGAGGTAGCGCACAGGATTGCTAAAGCCTGCCAGCAAGATGCCCCCCGGTCGCAGCACACGTGCGCACTCGCGCCATACGGACAGCACGGCATCAACAAAGCAGTTCGATACCGGATGGAAGATGAGATCGAAGGACGCGTCGCAAAGCTCGGGGAAGTCGCGCATGTCGCCCTCAACGAGACGAATGTCGAGTCCCTCCCGCGTTGCGACCAGGCGGTCTTGGTCAAGTTGCTTAGGCGAGTTGTCGAGTACCGTGACATTTGCACCCGCTGCGGCCAAGACCGGCGCCTGCTGCCCGCCTCCCGACGCGAGGCACAGTACCTCCGCACCGGAAAGCGGCGGATACCATGCCTCGGGCACGGGTTTGGTGGGTGTGAGCAAGAGCGACCAGTCCCCTTGCTTTGCTCGAGCGATCGTTTCGCTCGTTACCGGCCGTGTCCACGGGTTCTGTAGATCGACTTGTCGGTCCCAAGCCAAACGATTGTGTGCTCGCACGTCGTCCATGCGGTGACCTTGCCGTTATTCCTCTTCGGTGACCTCGGCGCCGGGCGCGTTGTCCTTTACCGATGCGATGCCCTTTTCCATGTTGTCGGCGCTCTTATACATCTGGCTTGTGCCGATGATCTCTGCGTTGGCCGCCTTCAAGACGAAGTAGGGCGAGTCGTCCTTGGCGGTCTTTCGCTCGTACTGTGCATCGTTGGGTGCGTTAGTCTTAACCGACTCGATGCCGTTTTTGGCGCCGGCCTTTTGCTTGTAGCGCTGGCTCGTAAGAATCGTCTGACCGTTGGCGGCGACGAGGTTGAAAAGAAACTCCTCACCGGAACTCTTGATAACAAACTTGGCGGCCATGGTGTTCTCCTTCGATGAACAACGGTGTTTGACGGTCATGCGATGTGACGGGCAGACTATACGGCATCCCTCCCGCACGTCGCAGGTTGTCACTTGCTCGATTGGATGGGTAGTTCCTGAGCGTTCTTCCACGGAACCTGGGGCCACCAACGCTCGATCGGTAGCGGTCGTTCCGACTCAATGCTCTCTCCGGGGCGTGGCGTGGCGATGCGTATGCCAGCGGCTTTCGCGGCGACCAGCGAACGCTCGATGGGCGCCGTCCAGCCATGCGGCGCAAGATTGAAGAGCGCCCAGTGCACCGGCAGGTACACGTTGCCTCGAAGCATTTGATGAGCCGCCACCGCTTGTTCCGGCCCCATATGGACGTCGGCCCATGCACTGGAATAGGCACCGGCATCGAGCATGGTGATGTCGAAGGGGCCGAGCCGTTCGCCGATGGTCTTGAAGCCCGGAAACATGGAGGTGTCGCCCGAAAAGAACGCGCGGCGCGTGGGTCCCACAAGGGCGTAGCCGCACCATAGTGTTTCCCCGCGATCAAACACACCGCGCCCCGAGAAGTGCCGCGCAGGTGTGCATGTGAGGGTGATGTCGCCAAACGCGTGGGTGTCCCACCAATCCAGGGCAAGGATCTTCTCCTTCGCCACGCCCCAGTACTCAAGGTGCGAACCTACGCCTAGCGGAACCACAAACAATGTGTCCCATGATTTGATGCGTTTGATCGTTGGATAGTCAAGGTGATCATAGTGGTCGTGCGAGATCAATACGGCATCGACATCGGGCAGATCGTCGAGTGCCAACACTGGTGCGTACCAACGTTTGGGTCCAATCCACGGCAGTGGCGAGGCGCGATCGCCCCACACCGGATCCGTAAGAAAGCGCTTGCCATCGATCTCAATCAACAACGTCGAGTGCCCAAGCCACGTCACGCGCAGCCCTGAAGGTGGCGGCGTAGCAAACATCGTCGGATCGACGGCCCGCGCATCGACGGCGTGCTTGGGCGTTACATGCTCGGGATTGTCGAAGACCGCCGTTGTAAACGCCTTCCAAAGGCTCATGCGCATGGGCACGGGGTTCTTAAACTCGCCATCGTCCCAGTTGGGAGAGCGTTGCATACGCGCTAGGCGTTCGCCGGAGGGACGCTTTCCCAGCGGTACCCACATTTGAATCGTGACGAAAATAGAGAACAGCGCAAGAAACACGAGCAAACCAAGTGCAATGCGACGTAGGCGACGTCGAGGGGGTCGCGTCGTGGGCTTGACGCGAGCATCCGAACGGGTCTCTTTGTCATTCATACGAATCCGCGAAGTCTACGAGCAGACAGTGGGCCTCTTTCTGAGTTACGCGCCGCGAAACTGTCCCCACCCACATGGATGCTGAAGCGATGCGCATCACCGTCTTGCTCGTCTGTTTTCTACTCGTGCCCACAGCGCTCAGCGCCAAGGACGATACACCTGTGGCGTCGTTTCCGTCGAAACTCCTTGGCACGTGGAAGGGCCCCGCCACCGTGAAGCGCCCGGGTCAAGCCGATATGTCGTTTCCCATGGAACTTCATGTGGAACCGATCGAAGGCAGAGATTCCTGGACGTGGAAGGTGATTTACGGCGAAGGTGAGAAGCGCCAGGTGCGTCCCTACGAACTCCTCGCCACAAAGGACGATCCCCACCACTTTCAGATCGACGAGAAGAACAGCATCGTCATCGACGCCTACCACATCGACGGTCGCCTCTACTCGCGCTTCTGGGTTGCCGACAACATGATTGACGCTACCTACGAACGCAGCGGCGACAATCTCATTTGCACGCTCGTCACCTACGGTGCCAAACCAGTCGTCATGACCGGTGGCAAGGGTCGTGTCCCTCGTGTGGCAAGCTACGAGTTGCGCGCGGTGCAGCGGGCGGTGTTGAAGAAGTCGCGTTGACGAGCGCTGGCGCGACGGTGCCAGCGCTACTTATCAACTTTCAGAGACGTTAGCTGCATATGGGCCTGATCCGCTCGATAGATCGTGTTATACATCAAGTCGTTTCGCTTTCGAATACCGCTGACGCGATCGCGCAGCTTAGCAACCAAGGATCGATATTTATGCGGATCCCTGAGGACAATGTCACACTGCGCGAGCACGGCAAGTGGTTCTGATGGGTCAAATACCGGTTGACGTGCAATCCATGTGCGGTGCTCATCAATTTGGCGCTGTGCGGGTTTCGATTGCTCGAACGAGCCACGCGTGCGGATTGTCTCAAGTTCACTTATGATTCGGGCGCGAATAACCGCTTGGTGCGCAGGATTCGAGGTTTGAGCGAGTAACGCGAGTAGTCTCTTGACAATCTGCTGGGACTCCCAAATTAGGCCGGGCACGCTGTAAGTGAAGTATCTAGCCTCAGCAACGATGTCGGCGACTTTCATATCTATCTTCCATCCAATACACTCCGGGTGCATTGAATGACGCTTGACGATGCCCGATAGTGCTCCCCTTTGTTTAGAGGCCTTTCCGAACACCTTGTGGAGCAACGCGCTTGCGGTATGGTAGCTTATGTCAGCTACTTCACTCCTTCGTTCGTGCTGAGGAGTCTTTTCAAGTTGCCTCATTAGATCTTCATACTTCTTATGTTTCCATAAGTGGCCGTATAGCTTCCTTTCGCCGGCTATGTTGGTCGGATTGGGTGAGATTGAGCGCTCGTCTTTTGCATACTGAGTCCATAGTTTGTTGGCAAGTCGCATAAAAGACAAAAGTTCATCTGCGCTATTCGGGGCATCTCGATGCGTGAGGTATGCGCCATCGGGTGCAAGTGCGTAGATTTGCGAGAATCCTTGATTTGAAAGTCGCAAATGCAGGAGTCTGCCCTCTTCCGTGGCATCTAGCCCGCCGAGTATCCTAACTGCCACGAACTTGTCGCCGAATCCTCTCATTTTTAGATCGCAGAACACACGGTCCCGCATGAAGAGTCAGGTTGGTCATGGCGGGTTGTATCTACTCACGACGACAAGTGCGATTTGTTTCGATTCCTTCGCCTTCTTCATTCCCAATCGAAGCGTAGGCTCAAATCTCACCAATGACGTCTTCGCTGTTCGCCCTTGGCGCACCCGAAAATCGCTTCGAGGCAACTTCCGCGACAATCGTGAGGGCGCTATACGACTCTCGATGGGGGGCAGAAAGTTGTTACCTTTGTTTGCCCCGACATAGTCGCGGGCGCGGCTTACGAGATCGCCCACATCTACGGACCATATGCGAACGGTATCAGAGAGCGCGATGACCTGCTTGGAACCGTTCGCAAAGCTTGCAGTGCGAAGGTACTTATCGTGCCCATCTAGCGTGTCGATGAGATCGCCGGTCGTTCTAGCCCAGAGTCGTACCTTGCCGTCGTGGCAGGCGGTAATGAATCGATTTGATGAAGATGAAAACTCCGCTGCGACCACCAAGCTTGGATGCGATTTCCGAAGCACTTCAGCGCCAGTACTTGCGTCCCAAACTCTCGCCGTCTTGTCCATGCCCGCAGTAATCACCCACTTCTTGTCACGCGAAAGTGCAATATCCGAGACACGATTTTCATGACCGATGAGATAGTGTCTTGTCTTCTCGTTGAATGTCTCAATGATAGAGGCTGTAAAGTCCTCCGAAGCAGCAGCTATTAGTGATCCGTCTGGCGCTAGCGAGATCGCGTGTATGTGTCTCCGGTGCACATTGGCGCGTAAGATCTCGCGATGTTTGTTGTCATTCTTCTGAATCGAGCAGGCGACGACATCCCCATGTGAGTTTCCAAGCACGAGCACGTTCCCATCATCGGAAAATGCTTCACACGTAATGTACCCACTCATCTTGAACGCATGCGATTCGCTACTGTAGTCTTTGCAGGACAGTAGCGTAGCTGTGTTGTCGTGTCCGATACGCAATAGCCACCTACCGTCAGGCGAGAATCGGGTTCGATACGATTGACTCTTGGATACTCGGCTCCACAGGTTCCTGCCCGTAGACGTGTCCCGAATCTGAATAATCTGGTTGTCAACTTGCCCGGCCCCCTTCTCCTGCGCTGATGAGTGGGCCGGAACAACTGACAACACGGCGATAGTCTTTCCGTCGGGTGAGAGCGAGCAATGGTCAATCCTGCCCTTGATATCGGATAGCTGGCCCACTTCGCGGCCACTGTGCGTGTTCCGAATCGTCACCCTTGATCCAAACGGGGCTGTTGCGTTTGAACTCCAAATCGCGCAAATCGTGCCGTCCTGGGAAGTGGCCACACTCGAGACGGATCGAGGATGGTGAGAGAGTTCATGTTGCTGACTCGGGTCGAAAAATCGCCAAAGACGGGCGATTCGATCTTCGCTCGCGGTCACAATCTCGGGTCGAGAATGCGCGAACGCAACGCTGCGTACACGGTCACGGTGGCCTTCAAACGTATGAACGAGAGTGCCATGCTCTGTGTCCCAGAGTTTCACGGTGTGATCACTGGACCCAGTCGCTAGTGTTCCGCTGTCATACGAAAAGGCTGCGGAATCAACGCTCCCGCGATGTCCGGCCAAGCGATGCAGGAGGTCTCCGGAGGTGGCACTCCAGATGTGGACGTCGCCATTCTCTGAAGTTGTGCATACAAACGTGCCATTTGGCGAGAAGCCCGCCCACGTCATGGGCGAATGACTATCGGGCACCTTGAGGGAGTGGACTTCGTCACCGGTAACGACGTTCCAAATGCGGGCGGATCCATCGTTCGAAGACGTAACGGTGAGCGTTCCATCGCGAGAAAATGATGCGCACGTCAGTGACGCAGAATGGTCGTCTAGGACATGACGCTCTAGAAAGCCGTCGGTAGACCAAATTCTCGCCGTGCCGTCCCAGGATGCAGTGATTACATGTTTGCCGTTCGCCGAACACGCTACATGAACCACGTCTTTCTCATGCCCCGTCATTTTCGTGGCGACTTGTCCTCGCGTGACGTCCCACGCAAGTACATCGCCTCCCGCGCCAACGATCACAAGCGATTCGCCATCTGGTGTAAACGCAGCGTGAAGTGCCGGTCCTGAGGGTAGCGAGGCCTTTGAGATAATCGCAAGTGTCCTTGCGTTCCAGACGCGAAACGAGCCGTCGCTACAACAAGTGGCAATGCGATCGCCCGTAGGGCAAAAGCCCGCAAACGTAACGGGCACGCCCCTGTGATCCAGCACGCCGAGCACAGCTCCGTTTCTAGCAAGAGAAATCGTCGCGTTGCCGTCGTCAGACGCAGTGACCACATGGCGATCGTCGGGAGAAAACTCCGCATGATTTACAAAGCCTTGATGATGTTTGAGTGGCTGCGCGCACTCCAACCGATGTAGGGCAAGCCGCAGTGCGACTTCAGCTTCGAGGCTAGGCTTCTTTTCCCTAGCTATCCCTATCGCTACGGCCTTTAGCCCGTCAGCGACGGCTTCCCGACTCCCGCCTTGTGATTCAAGCGCCTTAGACTTCGCTTTCTGAGCTAAGTGGAGCGCGTCTGCGCGCGCCTTCTCACGCTCCGCATCCCGTTTGGCCAACCTCTCCCTCGCGCTAGCTTGAGTCGCCTTTTCTCTCTCATTTTCGGCGATTGCTTTGGCCGATTCGGCCTCATCCCGTTGTTTCAGCGCTTCTTCGGTACTGGCAATGGCCTTTCGTTTCTCGGATTCAGCTTCACCGCGTGCCCGCTCAGCCGATTTCCTAAGCCCTTCCTCTTTAGACGCATATTGGTTCGCTACCCGCTCTGACCGCTTCGCTCGTTTCTCTGAGTCTCTCGCCTTTTGGTAGAGCAACAGCACCGCCCCCAACGCAATCACTGCGGCAACAACCGACGCGCCAAGCACTTTGATGCGTGTGGCACGTGCCCGAACTCTTTGTTCCGCTTCTTCGCGAAGTCGGGCTTCTTCCTTGCGGCGGGACTCCGCTTCGCGTTCGCGCTGTTGAGCTTCACGTTGTCGTAACTCTGCGTCGCGACGCTTCTGTTCGGCCTCGCGCCGTCGTTGCTCGGAGGCGAGATGGAGTTCTTCGCGCTGCGCTTGCTCTTGTTGTTCGGCATCTCGACGCGCAACGGATGCTTGGATGAACTTGATTTCTGAAAGATTGAGCTCAACGTCTTCGCTTGCGATGAGGGCTTCGGCCTCGGCGAGAGGAAGTCCTGAGGGCAAGAGATAATCTTCATGCCGATGCTGTTCGTGCCACTGAATGCAGTCCGCCTCAACGCTCTCGCGCGTCCGGAGAAGCTTGCGGTTGTCGTCAAGCCAGTCTGCGAGTTGAGCCCACGAACGAAAGAGCGCTTCGTGCGTGACTTCAAGTGTTCGTTGTGTCCCCTCGCCATCGCTTACGAGTAGGCGGTCCTCTACGAATCGGTGCAGCCAAGGATGCGCAGCTTGTTCGAAGTTGTCCCATGACTCGATGCGTCGCGTAAACGTTCCATCGGCGCCTGTTCGTACGAGGCGCAAAAATGCGCGGCGGAGAACACTGAACTCAAGCGAGCCCTGCGGAATGTCGGACACAATCCGAGACGCGGCACTCTCGATCGCGCCTTCCATTCCACCAACGCGATCTGTGTAGGCAGCGAGTCGAAGCTGCGTTTCACCATCGCATTGAATGCACTCGTCCCATAGCTTTCGCAGCGCGAAGGCGAGCAACGGAAGTGCGTGTTTTGCGCTGGCGTCCCGGGCAAGAGCGTCCACAAGTGCAGGTTCCATATCAACGCCGGCCAGTTCCGCGGGCCCCGCAATGACACGTCGCAGGCTTTCAGGGGCAATGGGTCCCAATGAGAGTTGTTCGCACTCGGCAATGTGCGCAAGCGCCGGGTCGTTCTGAAACTCTCCTAAGTGATCCGAGCGCAACGTAACGAGTACGCGCCATCCTTCCATCTGCGCCAGTTCACCGAGCAGGTGCAACTGATGTTCGTCTTTTCCGCGGTTCTCGGCGTGCAGGAGTTCTTCGGCTTGGTCAATCGTAACCAAGACGCGCGCTTGTTGATTGTCTCGTGCGCGCCGCATGCGATCGGCGAATCCACGTAGCACGTCACGCGTTGTAACGGACGAGGTATCTCCGAACTCAATCGCGTTTCGAAGTTTCGTTTCCTCGCGCCCGGTATCGAGTCCGTCGCCGGATTTGGCGAGTACATCTTCGATGGCCTCTACGAAGTTCCCCACCAAACCACCGTGGGGCCGAATGGGCCGCAAGACAATCCAGTGATCTGCATCTTCCTTGAGGCGCGGAAGCAGGCCCGCACGCACCAACGACGACTTACCCGATCCTGAAGCACCAAGGACGAGCAAGAGTCGTGAAGAACCCAGTTGGCGCATGCGCGTGAGCGCGTCGAGACCCGTTCGAATCGACTCGTCGCGACCAAAGAACACTCGCGCATGCTCTTCTTGGTACGCAAGTAGTCCGGGATACGGGGGACGCTGTTTGTTCCATGCCTTCTCCCTGCCGCGGGAGATGCCAAGTCGATTGAACGAGTTCCATAGGCGGTCGTAGGCGTTTGGGTCTGTATCCAGTTTGATGGCTTGAAGATCGTGAATCGGTTCCGCGAGCGCTGCATCATCGATGGACAGCGGTATGAGGTTCTTACCAATCGCCCGCGCTTGCGTAATTTCTGCAAAACACCACTTCGACGATGTGGAGTTCTTGCTATTTATGAATAGCACGACGTCACAAGCTCTGATGCGTTGATACAGCTCGCGCTGCCAATTGACGCCCGCGGGGATACCGTCGCTAGGATGGAAATCCAGGAAGAGTGAGTCATATCCTTGGGCGGTGAGTCGCTGACGAAGGTCCTTCGCCGCAGCATTGTCTTTGCTGCTGTGACTAATGAATATCTGCCCCACGCTGCGTGCTTCTCTCTGCCTATCCGTGCGATGAAATCCCGTGTGAGAAGGGACGATAGCAAGCAGCAATCGGACGTACGAATCGGTGCGGGACAGGTATGCTGACAACGGGCTACGGCGTCTAAGCATGGAAGTCATGTTGGGTCGCGTTGAGTGCAGCATGAGACACCGATTCGGAGGTTGATCAACCGCATGCGCCGCTTCGTCCTGCCCATCCTCTGCGTCGTTGGGATCTTGAGTATTGGGGCATTTGTGACGCACCGCAAAGTGCGTGACGATGAGCTTGAGGCGCTCTATCGCGTGTGGAAGTCGCACGGGGAGGCGGGGCGCGGTAATTCTTTGGACGACTTGATTGCCGAGTTGCCGCCACTGAACCTAGACCGGCAGCGGCGCATACGAGAACTGCTTGAGTCGTATCAACAGCTCGAAGATGACGCCTACTGGCACGTGGATGCTGCGCGTTACGTTGACCGAGATACTGCGCGTTCAAACGAGTCTGCCGCGTGGCACGAACGGCTGCGCCCATTTATGGAACGCTTCTTTGAAATTCTGGAGGAGGACACTTCGTGCCTCTCAAGCGTCGCATGGATCAATGAACGGCGCGATGAATTGGAGCAAGCGCCCATTGATGAGCCGTGCAAAGGAAGGCCGAAATTGGGCAACGGCATTCACCGCGCAGTTGGCTGGCTCGAGGCAGAAGTGTTGACGCAAGAGAACCCAACATCATCGCTGCGGCGCATGGATCTCTTGTGGAACTCTCTGAACTATCTAGGTGATGGATCGGATTGGCACTCATGGCTTATTGCATCGTATGCTCGTGACTCGTTGTATTGTGTATTGGCGCTGCGTGGTGATCTACCGGAGTCCACACTTTGGCAATGGATTGCCGAGCCCAGTCAAAGTGCTCGCAACTATGCCGGGTGGTTGCGCTATGAACGCATCGCGCATGTGGGACGATTGTCGCGGCGTGTGCTCAAGGGCGAAGACGTGTCGGATTGTTGCGGGCGCCATCTAGGCTTCTTTGCTCGGCTGCGGATGTCGTCACCGCTTGAAGTTGCCCAAGCCCTGGAGTTTGGTCTCGCCGCGGAGGACTACCTCCTGGGATCGGCAACCGCCGCACGCGTCCGTGTACTCGGGCAGCGACTCACCCACGCGCGCTATCCGATTTCCATGATGACAAACCTCGAGAGTATGTCTCACCTCGTCAGTGCGTCGCGGCAGATCGACGCGGCACATCGATCGATCCGCATTGGCACCCTCTTGGCCGTGGCAGCGCAGCGCCGCCGAGAACTGCCGAACTCCCACGACGACGCGCTGACATGGCTTCCTGAAGCGTTTCGGGATCGCGCCCGTGCTACACCTACGCGCCAGGGGCTGCTCATTGAACGTTTGGATGAACAAACATTGCGAGTGCGACCTGATCCCTGGAGCGAAGTCCCCGGGTTCCATCCAAGCGCGAGGCCGCCCTCCGATCCCTTGGCGAACGAGAATCGACGGCGGAGACCACGTCCCACGCTCTCGCTCAACCCATTCACGTTTGTCTGTGAGACCTGCACGACCTCCGCAAGGTAGCTGCGAGGTGTGCGTCTAAGATAGTCAGGTTCGCGCGGGTGTTGCGCGTTGCGCATTTGGAGGACATGGATGCAACCACGTCGATCCGAGGTCGTAACGATTGCGGCGTTTGGCGTGCTCGCGGCGTGGTTTGTGTTGGCAAGTGCCGTGCAACTTGATGCCAAGGAAGAAGCGCCGGGCCCTACGGTCGAATCCACGCACTACATAGTTCGCTTGGACTTTGACGACAAGGCCATGGCGAAGAAGGTCAGCGCCGTGGCCGAATCGGCGTGGAAGCACACACAAGCGTTCACGCAGATGAGCGACGCAATACTCGATCCCAAACTCGATGTCTTTGTGTATGAGGCCGTCGCGGGCTATCAAGCGGCCGAAAAGAAACTCACGAAGGGTCGCTTCGCAAAGAGCCTGTTCTTTACGCACCACAACACGAAAGCGTGCCATTGCACCCTTGTTCCAGGCGGTGATCGAACCTTGCAATCTGCGCTCGGCGTGTCGGAACACTTCCTGCGCCAATGTGCCCATGAGGCATCCCATGCGGCAGTCTATGTGTTGTTCAGTAACTACCGCTCCCATCCCGATTGGATGGCCGAAGGCATCGCGACGCATATTGCTGAACGTGTGTCGAGGGAACGCCGTTGGAGTGCGGACGGATTGAACTCGCCTTTTTACGGCATGCGCATGATCAACTGTCAAACGTTGCGTCGTCGTGGTCTTTTGCCGGAACCGCGCGCGATTTTTCAGGAGGAGCTCGATCATCTCTCGACAAACCATCGCTACAGCGTGTGGTGGTCGTTCTTTCGATTCTTGGTCGAGAAACATCCCAAGGCGCTCCGCAAGATCCTGAAGGGTGCGCGAGGTCTCGGTGGAGGAACGGGCTACACGATGCGGCTTTACGACATCGTTCGAAAGCAGTTTGACGACGAGGCGCTCGACGCATTGAATCGGTCCTATCGCGACTATGTCGATGCATTTGAACCGGTGTGGAGTGAGCCCCACCGCACATTGGAGGTGCGGGGGAAGCGCTGGACGCAGATGGCGTATCCCAAGTCCAACGCGATTGCTTGGCAGCGCGCGCAGTTGCCCTCCTCGTGCGCTATCAAGGGGCGCGTGACGATTCCGCCATCGGGTAATCCTCAAGCCAATGTGCTGGTGGGTGGCGTCGAAGTGGGTTTTTACTCCATCGCGTTTCGCGTGGGTTCGGGGGTTACGGTCTTTGAGCGCCTCATCGCGAGAAACAAGTGGAATCGAGCGAAGCACGAGAAGTTCGCGTTTGCCGCCAACAAGCCGATCGACTTCGACATTGAAATTGATGGCGACAAGATCCATATCGGCGTGAACGGCAAGCAGCGATTTGGTCTCACCGCCACCCGCACGTTGGAAGGCCGATTCGGCGTGGGCGTTCAGGCGCGCGGCGGCGCCACGTGGGAAAACGTAACGATTCGAACGAAGTAGCCGTGAGTAGCCCGGGATAGAGCATGACGCCCGTGCACACGGGTGCTATGAGGACGAGATGAGTACCGCGCCCCGCATCGATGCCCACACCCACTTCTTCTCCCGCGTGTTCTTCGAAACGCTCGCCGGGCTCTCGCCTCTTCCGGGCACCGTGGACGAGCGGCTTGCGGCAGTTGCTGCCGAGACCGAGTTGGCGCTTCCGTCACGCGATCCGCAAGAACATCTGCGTTGCTGGCTGACCGCGTTTGATGATCATGGTGTTGATCATGCGGTGACGTTTGCCAGTGTTCCTGCCGAGGCGCCCGTCGTGCGCGACGCGGTGCGTGCAACGAAAGGTCGCTTGACGGGCTATGTGCTTATCAATCCCCTCGCTGATGCCGATGGATCCAAGACGCGCGCGCACTTCGAGGAAGATGGATTTCGCGGCGTGCTGTTGTTTCCCGCACAGCATCACTATCGGATGTCGGATAAGGCTATTCGCCCGGTGCTCGACGTGGTTGCGGAGCGCGGCGGCGTTGTTGTCGTTCACTGCGGGCTGCTCAAAGTCAAGCTGCGCGACCTCTTGTCGCTACCCAACACGGTGGATCTCAGGTTCGCCAATCCGCTCGACATCGTCCCCGCGGCGAACGCGTGTCCCGGCGCGCACTTTGTGATCCCTCACTTCGGCGCGGGGTTCCTGCGCGAGTGTTTGATGGCGGGTGACATGGCTCGCAATATCTACGTCGATACGTCCTCGTCCAATGCGTGGATGCGCACGCAGGCAACACCCATGACGCTACGCGACGTTTTGGCGCGCGCACTCGACGTGTATGGTGCCGAGCGGGTGCTCTTTGGGACCGACTCCTCCACGTTTCCGCGGGGTTGGCGCAAGGATCTCTACGACGCGCAACTTGAGGCGGTGACGGGCCTCGGTGTGCCCGCGTCCGAACAGGCGAAGATCTTTGGCGGCAATATGACCCGCATACTGAATCTGGGCTAGGCTCTGTTTGAAAATTCCTCTACTACGTGATCCGATTCTCTCGCTGCGAGGCGCATCCCTTCGAAATTGTCATCCTCGACGTGAACAGACCACGCCTGCGGGTCAATTTCTTGGTCCATCGCCTCTCGCATCGGTCTCGAATCACTCGTTACGAGCTTTTTCAAACAGAACCTAACGCTCGGCAGCATCGGGTGTACGGAGGACTGCCTGAGCGCGGCTTGGTACGCTACGCACGGCCTAATTCTTAAGGTGTTCATTGCATGCGCGACCCGCTTGGCAAGATTCCGATTGCCTACAAGTTGCCCTTGGGGTTCTTGGTGGTGTGCTTGGTGGTATTTGGCGTGGGCGGCATCGTGCTCATGTCGTCGGCGCGAGGCGCCCTTGAGAAAGAGATCGCGCAACGTGTTGGCGAGCGATCAAGCGCCGTCGCGCTCATCATCGAGCGGCACATCGACTTGCTCCGCCAGCGCGCGCGTGACTTTGCCAGTGACGGGTACATTCGCGAACAGTTTCAATCGCGCGAGACAAGTGATTCATCCAATGCTCGCCTGAGTCGTCACATCGCGGTAAACAAGTTGCCCCTCGTGCACACGGTGTCGGGAATTGCGCTGTATGACGTCGAGGGCCGGGAGCGCGTCGCAATTCCGTCGTCATCGGTCGGCGACAGCACGCATGCACGCACAACGGAGACCGTCGTAGGGGGGCTCAAGCCCGCGTCACGTGAGCAAGCGTTTCCTACCTTTTCGGTTTCTACGCCGCTGTTTTCGCAAGCCGGGAGCCAACGGATTGGCACCCTGCAGTTAATTGTGCGCGCCGATCACTGGGTGACATCCATCAAGGCGCTTGCAGCCATGCCGAGTATGCCGCTCACCTCCATGCGACTCTTTGATCCCGACGGCGATTCACTGCCGTTGATGGCAAACGAGCAGTCCGCCAACGAAACGGCGGGGCGTCCGATTGAGCGCGGGCTTTCGTCGGTGCCGTGGCGAATCGAACTTCGTGTCGACCACGATGACGTGATGGCTCCCGCGCGGCGACTCCGCAATCAATACCTCTTGATTGGACTCGGATTGCTTCTGGCAACGGCGGCGGTGTTGTTTTTCCCCTTGCGCTTTCTTCTGCGCCCGCTGCGAAGCGTGGCGGATGCGGCGCGACGTATGTCGGATGGAGACTTTGGTACGCGTGTGGACGTGGAAGGGGGTGACGAAATCGGCGAGCTGTCGCATGCGTTTAATGTCATGGCTGCAGCCGTTGACGATCGCACCAAGCAGTTGGAGGCGTCGGCCGCCGCCGTGCGCAAGCGCGAGCAAGACGTGCGTGTGGAGCGCGATCGCCTGGGTGCGGTGATTCACTCTATGAAGGATGGCCTCTTTATTCTTGATAGCGAAGGGCGCGTCACACTGGCCAACGCTGGCGCGCGGCCGTTGGTGGGCGCACTTGCCCACGACCGTATGGAACGACTGGAGTGTGCGCGCGAAGCGGCGGCGTCGGCGGGGTGTATGGCATGTCTTGCCGAACCCGATCACGGCCAACAGTCGTGTGTCGTCCAACACGAGGGACGAATCTACGACGTACACACCACCGCCCTTCCCGCGGCACCGGGTCGCGATGGGGGACGTCTATGCGTGAGTCGCGACGTCACCGAACGCATTCGCCAACAGGAGTCACAGGCGCACCAAGAGCGCATGGCGGTGTTGGGAGAAGTCGCGGCGGTGATGGCGCACGAGCTCAACAACCCGCTGGCGGCTATCTCGATGTTTAGTGAGATGTTGGAAGAACAGCTCCCTGTCGAGAGTGATTTGCGCGATAGTGCCTCGGTGATTCGCCGCAACGTCGCCACATGCAAGCGCACCATTCTTGCGTTGCTCGACTTGGCGGCCCGGGGACGGCCGGAACATGCCCCGTTTTCATTGGGTGATCTTGTGAACGACGCGATGACACTCTTGCGGCCCATCTACCAGCGTGCCGGCGTCACTGTTGGCGTATCGTCCGACGTAGACGACACCACGTTGGTAGGCGATGAACTTCGGGTGCGCCAAGTCCTTGTCAACCTCATGATGAATGCAGTTCAGGCGTGTGCCGATGGCGGCGAGGTCCGCTTGCGGCTCTCTCAGCGCGAAGATCACTTGGTCGTGGACGTCCTTGATACCGGTACGGGCATTTCCCGCGGGGATCGCGAACGGATCTTTGAGCCTTTCTTCACGACCAAGGGCCCCGGGTCGGGTACGGGGCTCGGACTCTCGACTTCGAGGCGTATTGTGGAAGAGCACGGCGGTACGCTAACGTGCATGGATGTAGAGCACGGTGCCCACTTTCGTATACGACTTCCGCGCAAGGCGTCGCAAGCCGCTTGGGAAGCGCGTGCGCGAGTTCAGGCGGAGGTTGCACCATGACCGACGCCGCAACCCACACGCCAAGCACAAGTGAACGGCTCGCGCCCGGCCGTTGCCGCGTGTTGGTGGTCGATGATGAGACTGATGTACGCGTTGGCCTTCGCATGCTTGCGGCGTCAGTAGGCGCAGACGTACGCGACGCCGCGAGCGCCGAGGATGCGCTTGGCATTGTTGAGTCCTGGGAGCCCCATGTTGTGGTGTCTGACATCACGATGCCCGGGCTTTCGGGGCTGGACCTACTTGATGCGTTGCACGGAGCGCGCCCCCACATTCAAGTTGTATTGATTACGGGGTTTGGCACGATTGAAATGGCGGTGTCGGCGATGCACCGCGGGGCGTCGCATTTCCTCACCAAGCCCTTTGAAAATGCAGACGTGCGCGCCGCGATCGTTCAATGTGGCCAGCAGGCGCTGCTCGCCGAAGAGATCCGCGCGTGCCGTGCAAATGCCGCAGCACAGGGATCGCATGAATTTGTCTCAGCCGATGCGCGTATGCAACCCGTGTTGGACAAGGTGGAGCAAGTCGCGCCCACCGGCATGAACGTTCTCATTTCCGGCGAGACGGGCGTGGGCAAAGAACTTGTGGCGCGCGCGGTCCATGCCCGTAGCGCGGTTTCCGAAAAACCCTTCTTGGCCGTCAATACAGCGGCCCTGCCCGACGCATTGCTTGAAAGTGAACTTTTCGGCCACGTGCGCGGTTCGTTTACCGGTGCGGTAAAGGATCGCAAGGGGATCTTTGAGAAGGCAAAGGGTGGAACCGTCTTTCTTGACGAGATCGGACTCATGTCGCTGGGCTTCCAGGGCAAGTTGTTGCGCGTACTCCAAGAACGGACCGTGGTTCCCCTCGGCACGTCAACGGCGGTGCCCGTCTCGTTTCGCTTGGTGGCAGCCACTGCGCAAGACCTCAAAGCCCGCATTGCCTCTGGCGAGTTTCGCGAGGACCTCTATTACCGGCTTCACGTGGTGGGTATTGAGGTGCCGCCGTTGCGCGAGCGCCCGGAAGACATTGTGGCACTTGCCTCGCACTTTATGGCGAAGTACGCCGACCAGGTGCCAGCACTGAAAGGGCGCGCCCTCGCGCTCTCGGCGGAGGCGTTGTTGGTATTACGAAATCACGCGTGGCCGGGAAATGTCCGCGAACTTGAAAACTGTATTCAACGAGCATTGGTTGTCTCTGATGGCGGCGTCATCGAAGCGCAACATTTGGGACTTGGCGCGACCCATGGGCTTCCGTCGCGCGAGGCATCGCCCGCCAGCTACGACGAGGCCAAGCAACAAGCTGTCAAGTCCTTTCAGCGTCAGTATGTCGAGCGCGCGTTGGCGCGCGCGGAAGGCAATGTGACGCGTGCGGCAGAAGCGTGCGGCATGACGCGCGCCGCCCTGCAGCGCATCATGCGCGCGCTAGAGATCGATCGCGCCTCGTTCACAAAGTAGGCCAGAACGAAAGCACCGTACGGCACACCAGTTGCGAATATGCACCTGGAGGTAGCTCATGCAGTGCACGGTACATGGAAGGCTTAGGTTTTCTCGAACGCGTAACACGCTTCTCACACTTGTCATGTTGTTGGCAAGCGCCAGTTTCTTCGCGCCTGCGGCGACGGCCGGTCCAACGGATTGCGAGCCCTATCCGTGCTGTAAGGCAAAGAAGGCGGGCGATCCCCCGTGCCCTGCCGCATACCACAATATGCGGTTCATGGAGAATTGGAGTCCGTGCCTGGCGAAGGACCGCTGCAGCTTTGGCGATTGGACAGATGCGCTCAAAGTCGTTCCCTTGAATTGCGACAAGTCGATCTGGGCAAGCTTTGGTGGACAGATACGCCTGCGCTACGAGTCCTTTGACAACATTGGCTTTGGCGCACCGGCAGATGCCAAGGACGCGTGGTTGCTCTTCCGTGCGCGTGCGCATGCCGACGTCCATTTCGGCAAGAACCTGCGCGTGTTCGTGGAGGGGATTTTCGCCGATCAGTTTGACGAGCGAGAGTTGGGACCGCGACCGATCGATATCAACCGCGGTGACCTGCTAAACGCCTTCGCGGAAGTCAATACTGACTGGGGTTGCAGCGACACGATCGGTGCTTGGCTTGGCCGGCGCGAACTTCAATTTGGCAAGCAGCGCCTTGTATCGCCCCTGGATTGGGCCAATACCCGCCGAACGTTTCAAGGCGGCGGCGTGTGGTGGAAACGCCCCGGTCACCGCGTTGATGCGTTCTATACCCGCCCCGTCACCATCGAAGACGAGTCCTTCGACGACGAGTGGAACGAAGACCGCGCCTTCTTTGGGGTCTACTACCAGAACACGACCATGAACTGCGCCAACTGGGACCTCTACTTCTTGGGTCTTCAGCACGACATGACCACCATGCAAACCGAACAGGATCGCTACACGATCGGCGCGCGTGTTGGCGGGAAGGCCCCTGGTACACGCTTTGACTACGACGTGGAAGCGGCCTACCAGTTTGGTGAGCTTGGAAACGGCGACATTTCGGCGTGGATGGCATCGGCCACACTTGGCTATTCCCCGTGTCTTCCCTGTAGCACCTTGTCACCTCGATTCGCCATCGGACTTGACTATGCGTCGGGCGACGACGATGCCGCCGATCCCGACATCGGCACCTTCAATCAGCTGTTTCCACTCGGCCACGCCTACTTCGGGCACGCCGACGTATTGGGCCGACAGAATCTGCTTGCGGGGCGCGTGGAAGCTTCGATCAAGCCAGCGAAAAACCTCACGCTGCACGCGTGGTACCACATGTTCTGGCGCGCCGACGACAACGACGCCGTCTACAACGTGGGCGGAGGGGTCTTGCGCGCCGTTCCCGTGGGCGGCCTATCGGATACCGAGATCGGAAGCGAGCTCGATGTCCGCTTGCTCTACAAGATTGATCGTCACTGGACCGCATTCGCCGAATGGGCCCATTTCTTCACCGGCGACTTCATCGACAACTCGGGGGCCCACAAAGACTTGGACGTGTTCTACATCGGCGTGCAGGGCACCTTCTAGCGTTCGGCCTGCATTCTTCCGTATGCGGTCTTGCCTTGGGTGAGTACGGCATGCGGCACATGACGCTTTGCTTTCCCCTTCCGGAGTTTGTTGATGGACATTCGCAACAAAGCCACGCGGATTGATCTCTTCTCGCTGCGCACGCCGCAGATGCGCGCGTTCCACATGTCGTGGTTCGCGTTTTTGCTCTGCTTCTTCGCCTGGTTCGGCATTGCGCCCCTCATGGTGCACGTACGTGACGAGTTTGGGCTGTCCAAGAAGCAGATTGGCAACACGATCATTGCGTCGGTGTCCATCACCATCCTCGCACGTTTGTTCATTGGATGGCTCTGCGATCGCATCGGCCCGCGGAAGTCCTACACCTTGCTCCTGACGCTCGGCTCCCTGCCCGTCATGGGTATTGGCTTGTCTCAAGGATACGAGTCGTTCTTGCTGTTTCGGCTCGGCATTGGAGTGATTGGCGCGTCCTTTGTGATCACGCAGTACCACACCTCGGTGATGTTCGCGCCCAACTGTGTGGGTACAGCCAATGCGACGTCCGCAGGCTGGGGCAATCTTGGTGGGGGCGTCACCCAAATGGTGATGCCGCTTATCTTCGGGATGTTCGTCTACTTCGGCTTCAGTGATGCGTCGAGTTGGCGACTTTCAATGTTGGTGGCGGGGGGTATTTGCTTCCTCGTGGGCATCGCCTACTGGTTCTTCACCACCGATCTTCCCGACGGCAATTTCAAGGAGCTTCGTGCCAAGGGCGAGTATCGGTCCAAAGCGAAGACCAAGGGTGCCTTCGGCGAGGCCATTCGTGACAAGCGCGTGTGGGCGCTATTTGGCATTTATGCGGCGTGCTTCGGCATTGAACTCACGATCAACAACATGGCTGCGCTCTATTACCACGATCACTTCGGCCTCAATGCGACCACCGCCGGGCTCGTGGCGGGGCTCTTTGGCATCATGAACATCTTTGCCAGGACCCTTGGTGGATTTATCAGTGACCGATTTGTCATGAAGGGCGGGCTTAGGGGTCGTGTGAAGTGGTTGTTTATCGCGCTGATCATCGAGGGGTTGGCGCTGTTGCTTTTCTCACGCATGAACGTGCTGCATTTCGCCATTCCCGTCATGATCGTCTTTAGCCTGTTTGTGCAGATGTCGGAAGGTGCCACGTTCTCGGTGGTTCCGTTCGTCAATAAGCGTGCCCTCGGCGCCGTCGCGGGCATTGTTGGCGCGGGCGGAAATATGGGTGCCGTCGCCGCCGGGTTCTTGTTGCGGGCCGAGGGCGTGTCGTATCAACAGGCGCTCTTGATCCTTGGGTGTTGCGTGTTGGTGCTTTCCCTCCTGACGCTCGTCGTTCGATTCAGTGCCGAACAAGAATCGGCCGCGCGCGAAGAGTTTGAAATGGCATTGGCGGCCCGTCGCGCCGAAGCCGCTCTGCGACCGGCTCGCGGTCCACTGGTTCCCGCCCTTGCACCAGCGATCGCCAAGATCCGACCCATGGATGCACTACGCATCTATGTTGGTATTGCCTTGATGATCAAAGGCATCTACTTCGTCACCGACTTCAACGCGCTTGAGGGTCAGTTGGATTCTATCGGGAAGGGTCTGGGTGCTTGGAAAGAGCTTGCGGCGTGGGGTGCGGCCGCAGCACATCTGGTGGGCGGCGCGGCCTTGGCGCTGGGCTTCTTCACGCGCGTTGCGGCCGGTGCCAACGCATTGGTCGCCTTGGGTGCCGTATTTGCCTTCAGTAGTAAGAGTACGATCGGCGATTTGTTCCGAGGCAATGTCGAGTTCCAGCTTGTGGCGCTTGTCTTCTTCTTGCTGCTGCTACTGATTTGGCGTGGCTCGGGACCCTTCTCCTTGGATCGCGTACTCGGAACCGAACCGGCGCCTCCCGATGACGCGGCACTCGATTTGGGTGCGTGACGGACAAGGCACCTATCGAGAGTCGCTGCATACCGATGTAGGCGCCTACGAGATCGCAGCGAATGGCGCCTCCGTAAGTAAGCCACTAAATGCACTGCATGACGCCGTATGCGGTTGACGAATCAACCAGCAATCGCGTAGCCAATACTTCACGTTTCAAAGGCACGCGTTTGGCACGACATTTCCTTAGAAGCCCGTGGCTAGGAGGTCCTCACGGTGTCAACTCGTCCGGTGCAACTACTGAAGCTTACGTTTTTGTGCGTGGCGTGGACCGTTGCCGCAACCGACGCGCACGCGGTCGATCCCGCCACCGACTACAAACAGGTGTGCTCTAGCTGTCACACCATTGGCGGGGGGGCACGTACGGGCCCCGATTTGAAAGACGTGTCGAAGCGCAAAGACCGCGATTGGCTCGTGCGATTCATCGTTGACCCTACGGCCGTGCTCGACTCAGGCGACGAATATGCCGCCCAGTTGTTGACCGAATCCCGCGGGGCGCGCATGCCCAACATCTCAGGCATGACCAAGAAGCGCGCGGAACTCCTGCTCGATCTCATCAACACCGAGTCGCAGCTTGAGAAGTCGCAATTTGCGGGCGTGCAGATTCCGGTGCGCCCCTTTACGAAGGAAGACGTTGAGCTGGGCCGCAAGTACTTCACCGGCGAAGAACGTCTCAAGAATGGCGGCGCCGCGTGTATCTCCTGCCATCACGTGGGCGGACTCGGCGGCTTTGGCGGCGGGCGTCTCGGTCCGGACCTCACCAAAGTGTCAGAGCGTCTCGGGGGTCGCGCGGCCTTTGCACCTTGGTTGAGCGCGCCCGCAACACCCACCATGTTGCCCACGTATCGCGACCATCCGATGGAGATGGACGAGATTTTGCCGCTGGTGGCGTTCTTCGAACACGCTGCGAAGACGCAACAAGAGGAGCCTGGGGCATCGTTGTTCTTGGTGCTCCTGATCGCGGCCATCGGTTGCGGCGCACTCCTCGCGCTCGCCGGTCGTCTTTGGAACTTCCGCTTCCGCGCCGTGCGGCGCCCGCTTGTTGAATCCAGCGCGTGGAAACACGCCAGCGCGCCCACCGCTGAATCCGGGGAAGGAACCTCGTCATGAGCAAGAAAAAGGACCTGCCCTGGGTCAATGATGTCGTCAGCGCCAAGTCGCGCGGCTGGGAAGAGTTCTATCGCAACCGTTGGCAGCACGACAAAGTCGTTCGCTCCACGCATGGCGTGAACTGCACCGGCGGCTGCACATGGATGATCCATGTGAAGGACGGCATTGTGACGTGGGAAATGCAGGGGCTTGATTATCCCAAGTTCTCTAGCGAGCTTCCGCCCTACGAGCCGCGTGGATGCCAGAGAGGCATTTCCTATTCCTGGTATCTCTACAGCCCGCTGCGCGTGAAGTATCCCTACGTTCGTGGCGCACTGTTGGATCTTTGGAGAGAAGCCAAGGGCCATCACACCGACCCCGTGGATGCGTGGTCGTGGCTGGTAAGCGATCCGGAGCGGCGCAAGCGTTGGCAGCGTGCGCGCGGCAAGGGCGGCTTCCGTCGTGCCAAATGGGATGTGGCCTACGAGATCATGGCGGCGGCCAATGTGCACACGACCAAGACACACGGTCCCGATCGCATTGCCGGGTTCTCGCCGATCCCCGCCATGTCGATGATCAGTTACGCCTCGGGCGCGCGCATGTTGCAGTTGATGGGTGGCATTTCGTTGTCGTTCTACGACTGGTATTGCGACCTGCCCAACGCCTCACCCGAAACGTGGGGTGAGCAGACCGACGTCAATGAGAGTGCCGACTGGTTTAACGCCAAGTTGCTCGCCGTCATGGGCTCCAACCTCAATATGACGCGCACGCCCGACTGCCACTTCGCGGCCGAAGCGCGCCACAACGGCACCAAGATGTGGGTGTTCTCACCCGACTTTAGCCAGGTCTCCAAGTACGCCGACACCTGGATTGCGATCAACGCCGGTCAGGATGGCGCGTGGTGGATGGCGGTCAACCACGTGCTGCTCAAGGAGTTTCACCACGACCGGCAGGTGCCCTATTTCATTGACTACACCAAGCGCTATACCGACTCGCCCTTCTTGGTCGAACTCACGGAGAAGGACGGCGTGTGGGAAGCAGGTCAACTGCTGCGCGCCGGTCGCTTGTCCCGCTACGCCGACGAAGAGAACGGCGAGTGGAAGTTCCTTATGTGGGATGAGGACAAGGGCGATGTGCGCATGCCTAAGGGCACCATGGGCCACCGTTGGCAGTCCAAGAAGGGGCAGTGGAACCTCGAACTCAAGGACACGTTGACCGACGAAGAAATCGACCCCACGCTCACGTTCCTGGCAACCGGTGATGAAGTGTCCGTGCGCTTTGATGACTTTGCCGAGGGCGGGAGCGTTGAACGTGGTGTTCCCATCCGCCGCATTGAGCTCGCCGACGGCTCCACTGCCACCGTCACCACCGTCTACGACATCATGATGGCCCAGTACGGCGTGTCGCGCGGTCTCGGCGGTGCGTATCCGACCGGCTACGACGATGCAGGCGCGGCCTACACCCCGGCGTGGAGCGAACGCTTTACGGGCATGGACCGCAAGGACCTCATCAACTTTGCGCGCGAATGGGGCAGCACGGCGGAACACACAAACGGCAAGTGCACGATCATCATCGGCGCGGGGATCAACCACTGGTACCACGCCAACTTGATGTACCGCGCGGGCATTCACGCGTTGTTGTTCTGCGGATGCGTGGGCGTGAACGGCGGTGGCTTGGCGCACTACGTGGGGCAGGAGAAGCTCGCGCCCATGGAGCCGTGGAGCGCCATGGCGTTTGGCAAGGACTGGTACCCCGGCGTGCGTTTGCAAAACGCGCCATCGTGGCACTACGTACACACCGATCAATGGCGCTACGAAAAGGAGTTTGCCGACTACCACACGGTGCCGGCCAATCAGCCCGAGAAGAGCCTCGCCAGGGGGCATACGATGGACGCGCAAGTGCGCGCTGTTCGTAATGGGTGGCTGCCCTTCTTCCCGCAGTTTGATAAGAGCCCGCTCAAGGTGGCGGAAAACGCCGTTGAGGCGGGCGCATCCAGCGATCAAGAAATCGTGGAACACGTCGTCCAGGAATTGAAATCAAAGAAGCTGAGCTTCGCCGTGGAAGATCCCGATGCAGAGGCCAACTGGCCGCGCGTGTGGTACATCTGGCGTGGCAATGCGCTCATGGCGTCGAGCAAGGGCCATGAGTATTTCCTCAATCACTACCTCGGCACCCACCACAACGACATCGCCAAGGATCTTGCCAAAGACCACGTCAACGAGGTCAAGTGGCATGAGCACGCGCCCACCGGCAAGATGGATCTTGTCGTTGACCTTAACTTCCGCATGGATACCTCGGCGCTCTACTCCGACATCGTGTTGCCGGCCGCTACGTGGTACGAAAAGTCCGACCTCAACTCCACCGACATGCACAGCTTCATTCACCCCTTGTCGGCGGCGGTGCCCCCCGCATGGGAGTCCAAGAGCGACTGGGCCATCTTCCGCGGTCTCGCCAAGCGCTTTTCCGAAATGGCGGAGAAGCATTTCCCCGAGCCGGTGAAAGACGTCATGGCGTCGCCGTTGCTGCACGACACGCCCGCCGAGATTGCGCAACCTGACATCAAGGATTGGATCGACGGCGATATTGAGGCCATTCCTGGCAAGACCATGCCGGGGCTCAAAGTTGTTACGCGCGATTACAAGAATCTCTACAACCAGTTCATTTCGTTGGGACCGTTGGTTCGCGAGAACGGGCTTGGCGCGCACGGCACCCACTACAACTGCGAAGACTTCTACGACGAGATGGTGGCCACCTGGCCGGTCGAGCACTGGAATGGCAAGACCTACCCATCCCTCAAGGATGATCTGCAGGCGTGCAACGCTGTGCTCAACTTGGCGACGGTCACCAACGGTGAGCTTGCCTATCGCTCCTACAAAGACCTTGAAGTGAAGACCGGCTTGGATCTCATCGAGCTTGCTGCGCCCACGCGCGCGCTACGCACCGACTTTGAAGCCATTCAGGCCCGGCCGCAGCGACTAATCAACAGCCCCATGTGGTCGGGGGTTACGTCGGGCGGGCGTGCCTACGCACCGTTCACGTTCCAAAAGGAATACAACGTGCCGTGGCGCACGCTCACGGGTCGTCAACATCTGTACCTGGACCATCCCGGCTACATCCAGTTTGGCGAGCACGTGCCCACCTACAAGCCCAAGCCGTTGCCCACGCAGTATGCCGACCTCGTGGTGAGCGAAGAAGTGGGTCCCACGTTGCAGCTCAACTACCTGACGCCACACGGCAAATGGCACATTCACTCGACCTACGGTGACAACGAACGCATGACCACGCTGTCGCGCGGCTGTGAACCGTTCTGGATGAACGACAAAGACGCACAGACGCTCGACATCAACGACAACGACTGGGTGGAAGTGCATAACGACCACGGCGTGGTGGTTACGCGCGCGGCGGTGTCGGCGCGTATTCCACGCGGCATTTGCATTATCTACCACTCGCCCGAGCGAACGACCGTGCCGCGGTCACCGCTGCGGGGCAACCGACGTGCCGGCGGGCATAACAGCCTCACGCGCACACGACTCAAACCCAACTTGATGGTGGGCGGCTATGCCCAGTTCACCTACCACTTCAACTACTGGGGTCCCACCGGCTGTAACCGCGACACGCACATCTACGTGCGCAAGTTGCCCAAGTTGATGTGGTAAGGAGCACGCCATGGACGTTCGTTCCCAAATCTCGATGGTATTCCACCTCGACAAGTGCATCGGATGCCATACGTGCAGCATTGCCTGCAAAAACGTATGGACCGACCGCAAGGGCACCGAGTACATGTGGTGGAATAACGTAGAAACCAAGCCCGGTACCGGCTTCCCGACCAAGTGGGAAGACCAAGAGCAGTACCGCGGCGGTTGGCACATGGTCAACGGTCGGCTTGAGTTGCGCTCCACCAGCAAAAAGAAGATTGTTGGCAATATCTTCCACAACCCGTCGATGCCCAGCATTGACGACTACTACGAGCCGTGGACCTACGACTTTCAGAATCTTTTTACGGCGGAAGAGGGCGACGACCAGCCCACCGCGCGTCCGATCTCGAAGATCACCGGCAATCCCATGGACATCGAAGCCGGTCCCAACTGGGACGACGACCTCGGCGGGTCCCAGGTCTACGCCGCCAACGACCCCAATCTGGAGGGGCTCACCCCCGAAGAGAAGCAACAGCTTTTTGGCATTGAGCGTTTGGTGTTCTTCTACTTCCCGCGCATTTGCAATCACTGTTTGAATCCGTCTTGCGTTGCGTCCTGCCCGTCCGGGGCACTCTACAAGCGCGGGGAAGATGGCATTGTGCTCATTGACCAGAAGGTGTGTCGCGCGTGGCGTTCGTGCGTGGCCGCGTGTCCCTACAAGAAGACCTACTTCAACTGGCAAACCGGTAAGTCCGAAAAGTGCATTCTGTGTTTCCCGCGACTTGAAACCGGTCAAGCGCCGGCATGTTTCCACTCGTGTGTGGGGCGCATTCGCTACTTGGGTGTCATGCTCTACGATGCCGAGCGCATTGAAGAAGTGGCCAAGATGGACCCGGCCGACATGGTAGAAGCGCAGCGTGAGATGTTGCTCGATCCCCACGATCCGGCGGTCATTAAGGCGGCGCGCGAGAATGGGGTGCACGACAGCGTGATTGAATCGGCGCAGCGTTCGCCGGTGTATGAGTTTGTGAAGAAGTGGAAGATTGCGTTGCCGCCGCACGTGGAGTGGCGCACGCTGCCCATGTTGTTTTACGTGCCGCCGCTCTTGCCCGTTATGTCGAAGAAGGAAGGCGACACGGTGGCCCAGTCCTCCGACGCACTCTTCCACGAGATCGAGGAATCGCGTGCGCCTATGTCGTTCCTCGGCAATCTCTTCGGCGGGGGAAGTACAGCTCCCGTTACCTATGCGCTGCGCAAACAGATGGCGGTACGGCTTTATCGGCGATCGGTCACGGTGGGCGATGTGGACGAGGCGGTATTGGAACGCAGCCTGCGCGACGCCGACACCACGCGTGAGGAGTGTGAAGCCATTTATAAGCTCACGGCGCTTTGCACATTTGAGGAGCGCTTCGTGATTCCGCCCATGCATCGCGAAGAAGCCATTGAAATGATGAAGGATCCGCACGAACACAAGCAAGAAGCGGGCTTTGGCTTCCTCTCCGGGCCGAGGAGAGGTTCATGAACGCGCCCACTCCCAGCCGAACCAAGCCCATGCAAGCGCTTCACGACGCCCTGTCCACACTCTTGCTCTACCCCGATGCCGATGCTACCAGCGATCTTGTTACCGCCAGTCGCGTAGTGGAGCAGGAAGCAACGGCGTTTCCGGACCTCCAACAGGCCGCCGCATCCTTTCGCGCGTTTCTGGAATCGACGGACGATACGAAGCGCGAAGAGTTGTTCACGGGCGTCTTCGACATCAATCCCACGTGCACCATGGAACTTGGGTGGCATCTCTACGGAGAAGACTACAAACGCGGGTCGTTCCTCGTAGACATGCGCAAGACCATGCACATGGTGGGGGTGGAAGAGAGCGCCGAACTACCTGACCACTTGACCCATGCCCTGCGCGTGCTTGGACGTTTGCCAACGCCCAAAGACGTGCAGTTCTCAACCGACTACGTGCAGCCCGCCATCGCCAAGATGCTTGAGGGCTACACCGATGCGTCGAGTCCCTGGCAACCCCTGCTCACCGCCGTGCTGGGGATGCTCGTGTCGCACTACGGCGAAACCAACGAAATCGTGGGCAATCCCAGCGCCGAGTCGCAGGGGCCCTATGAACCCGTGTCGCCTGCGTAAGGAGCCGCGCCATGCCGGGCAGCGATCAATCCCACCATCTTGACGTCCTCCTGTATGGCGTCTTTCCCTTTGTCGCGATGATTGTGTTTTTCATTGGCACGATCTACCGCTACCGCAGCCAGAAGTTCACTTACTCAAGTCTGTCATCGCAGTTCTTGGAGAACGATCGCCACTTCTGGGCCACGGTACCGTTTCACTACGGGATCTTGTTTGTGATCCTTGGCCACGTCGTGGCATTCCTCGTTCCTCGCGCCATCCTCGCGTGGAACGGTCATCCCGTGCGGCTGTTGATCCTCGAAATCTCGGCCATGATTGCTGCGCTGTTGGCGCTGGTGGGTCTCATCAACCTCATTGTGCGGCGATTTCGAAATACACGTGTGCGCATGGTGACCAGCGTGGCCGACTGGGTGCTCTACGCCATGTTGCTCTTCCAAATCGTGACGGGCCTCATGATTGCAGGACACCACACGTGGGGCTCTTCATGGTTTGCGTCCACCATGGCGCCCTATCTCTGGTCGCTGGTCAAACTCAATCCCGACATCTCCTATATCACGCCGATGCCACTGGTCGTGAAGTTGCACGTCATTGGCAACTTCGCCCTGATCTTCGTGTTTCCCTTCACCCGCTTGGTGCACGTCCTGGTGATTCCCAATACGTACTTTTTCCGTAAGACGCAAGTGGTGCGCTGGAACTATGACCGTCGTGCCTATCGAGACCCCGCCGCCTCGGCGCCCAAGCCCCCTGAGGCCACATCATGAGCCGCACGCCACAGCGCTGGGACGTCGAAGACGACGCATTTTGGGCGTCAACGGGCAAGCGCATCGCCAACCGCAACCTCTGGATCTCCATTCCCAATCTGCTGTGCGGATTTGCCGTATGGCTCTATTGGGGCATGTTGGCCAAGTTCATTCAGAAGATCCACTTCGCCAATCCCACGCTCTTTGACTTTACCTTCATGAACGACGGGAAAAGCTACGGTACGGGCGACGAGTACCGCGCGCTCATGTTCACGCTGCCCGCGGTGGCCGGCCTCGCCGGTGCCACCTTGCGCATTCCCAACTCGTTCATGATCGCCATTTGCGGCGGTCGCAACGTCAAGTTCATGACCACCATCATGCTCATGCTCCCTGCCATTGGTGCGGGCATTGCGTTGCAAAATCCCGACGTGTCGTTCTTTACACTCATCGTCTTGGCGGCGCTCTCCGGCGTGGGGGGTGGCGCCTTCGCTTCGTCCATGTCCAACATCAGCTTCTTCTTTCCCAAGCGCGTGCAGGGGCTTTCGCTGGGCTTGAATGCGGGCCTGGGCAATCTGGGCGTAAGCGTCATGCAGTTCTTGCTGCCCTGGATCATTACCTTTGGT
Organism: Planctomycetota bacterium; assembly: GCA_965222115.1. Lineage (GTDB taxonomy): Bacteria > Planctomycetota > PLA2 > PLA2 > JAEUHO01 > CBDCTJ01. The sequence goes on from CBDCTJ010000007.1 coordinate 745,936, forward strand.
GCGTTTGGCGCCCTGGGTGGGGACCCGTACGCGGTCGGCGAATCGAGCATGTGGGTGCAGAACGCGGCGCTTGTGTGGATCCCCGTTTTGGCACTGCTTGCGGTGCTCGCCTTCTTTGGCATGAACAACCTTCCCCAGCACAAGTGCGGCCCCACGTTGGTTGCCATTGGCAAATACCTGTGGCTCACGATGCTTGGATTTGTCGGGGCGGCCGTCGGCATAGCTCTCTTGATCATGCCGTGGCCCGGCGTACCGTCACTCCTTAAGACGTTCATTGTGTTGGTGATCGCCGTCTGCGTAACGCTCTTGGTCATGCGGTTTGGGACGCCGAAAGACACCAAAGAAAACCTCGTCGATCAGTTCGCGATTTTCAAGAACAAGCACAACTGGATCATGACGTGGCTCTACACGATGACATTTGGCTCGTTCATCGGTTACGCCAACGCGTTTCCAAAGTTGATTGACGACGTCTTTGGCGTGGTGCGCGTAGGGGCGGACGGCGCCCCGTTGGCCGAGACCATTGCCAACACCAACGCCCCCATCGCGTCCAACTACATCTGGATTGGCGCCGGCGTCGGCGCGCTGATTCGTCCGCTCGGCGGCTGGTTGAGCGACAAATGGGGCGGCGCGCGCGTGACCCATTGGGACACGATCGTGATGATTGCGGCCACCATTGGCGCGGGCTACTTCGTGGCACAGGCAAGCCAATCACCAACTCCCGAGACGTACTTCGTACCGTTCTTGTTGCTCTTTGTCCTGCTGTTTGCAACGACCGGCATCGGCAACGGCTCCACGTTTCGGATGATTCCGATCATCTTCTCCAAGAAACATGCGGGCCCCGTCTTGGGGTGGACATCGGCCATCGCGGCGTATGGCGCCTACCTGATTCCGAAGATCTTTGCCACACAGATCAAAAATGGAACGCCGGAAGTGGCGCTGTATGGCTTTGCGGGCTACTACGCCACCTGCTTGGCCGTGAACTGGTGGTTCTACGCACGGAAGGGCGCGGAGGTGCCCTGCTAATGCCGCGTTCCACACGGATCACCCTGCTGACGATTGCGGCCGTGGCCATCTTTGCGGCGCTGATTCCTCGATTGGCTGAGTCACGACTCCCGGGCGACAACCAGGGGTATTCCCCGGAGCAACCCATTGACTATTCTCACAGGTTGCACGCGGGCACACTCGGCATTGACTGTCTCTACTGTCATAGTGCTGCCGAACACGGTCGTCATGCCGGCATTCCTTCCGCCGACGTGTGCATGAACTGCCATTCCTTCGTAACCGCGGCCTGGGACACCATTCAAAACGAGTCTGTGGTGGCCAAGAAAGAAGGACGCAAGCCTGAGGCCATCGTGTCGCCCGAGCTTGAGAAGCTCTACCGCGCCCTTGGGCTCAACCGTGACCGTGTGCGCGACGAATCACTGGAGCCTACGGCCATTGAATGGATGCAAGTCCACCGCTTGCCCGATTTTACCTACTTCGATCACAGCGTACATGTGCGTGCGGGCGTGAAGTGTCAAGATTGCCATGGCCCCGTCGAGAGCATGGAGCGCATGCGGCAACATGAATCGCTCAGCATGGGGTGGTGTGTGGACTGCCATCGCGAAAACAACAAGGCGATAGAGGCGGACGGCAAGGATGAAAACCGCAAAGCATCTACGTCGTGTGCCGCGTGTCACTACTAGGGAGCAAAGAGGTACCACATGTCGCTTCATGATCACGGATCCGACGCGCAGGAGCATGGGGCACTTGAGCGTGTTTCGTTGTCGGCGTCGCGACGCGATTTTCTAAAAGTCGCCGGATTTTCCGTTGCCACCGCGATGGTGTCGGGGTGTGGGCGCGGTGAAACGCATCGCGCGGTTCCCTTTCTCAAGAAGCCCGAAACCGTTACACCCGGTCAGTCGAGTTATTACGCCACGGGGTGTCGCGGGTGCGATGCCGGTTGCGGGCTCTTGGTCAAAGTGCGCGACGGACGTCCTATCAAGATCGAAGGCAACGATCTTCATCCGCTAAATGGCGGGCGCACGTGCGCCGTGGGCCAGGCGTCGATTCTTGGGCTCTACGATTCGCACCGTTTGACAGCGCCGCACATGGAGAAGAAACCGTCCAACTGGAAGAACGTGGACGCCGCGATTCGCAGTGCGCTGGCCACCGCCAAGAGTTCGTCCGGTGCGGTACGTCTGGTTACGGGGTCGGTACAAAGTCCGTCACTGCAAGCCGCCATCGACGGCTTCCTCGCAACCACGGGTAACGGAAAGCACATTCAGGTTGACGGCTTGTCAAACGCGGCGATTGCCGATGCGCACGAAGCGCTCTACGGCACGCGTACGATTCCGCGCTATCACTTCGAACGGGCAACCGCCCTCGTTTCGCTCGATGCCGATTTCCTGGGGACCTGGCTCTCGCCGGTTGAATTTGCGCGTGGCTATCACGCGGCGCGCTCGCTTGAGCCGGGCACGTCGTTCTGCCACCACACACAATTTGAATCGCATATGTCGCTTACGGGTGGAAATGCCGATCGTCGTTTTCGCGTAACGCCGTCGGAGTTGCCGCTGGTGGCTGCTGCATTGGCGGAAGCCGTGGCCAAGGCCCGCGGGCAACGTGTGCCATGGGGCAAGGCGCCGAAATCGTCGCTCGCCGATGCCGATCTCGAAGCGGTTGCCAAGCGACTGTTGGACGCGCCGGCGGGCCGCGCGCTGGTCGTTTGTGGTTCGCAGGACGTGACGACGCAGAAGATCACGGCTTACCTCAATTACACGTTGGGTGCTACGGCCCCTGCCCATCGCGAGCGCACCATTGATCTGTCGGCACCGTCGCGTCAAGCGCTGGGTGATGATCGCGCATTTGATGAACTGCTTGGCGAACTGCGCGACGGACGTGTTCGCGTGCTGATTTTCGCCGGCGCCAATCCGGTTTATACGCATCCAAAGGGAGACGAACTCGCGTCCTTGATGGAAAGGGTGCCCACCATCGTTTCCATGTCGGAGCGCATGGACGAAACCGCTACCCACGCCCACATCGTTTGTCCGCCGCCGCACTTTCTCTCCGCATGGTTCGATGCCGAACCGGTGGCGGGACTGTTTACGCTGTCGCAACCCACGTTGGCATCGCTCGGTGATACGCGCCAAGTCATGGAGAGCCTGCTGGCATGGTCGGGGAGGACAGTGTCGGGGAAGGCAGTGTCGGCTTACGACCATGTACGTACGGTGTGGCGTGATCAAATTCATGCGCGTGCGAAGACGAGCGATTCGTTTGATGCGTGGTGGCACCAGGCACTTCACGATGGCTTTGCGACCGTCAAAGCAGGCGAGACAGGCACGCCAACATTCGCGCAAGATGCGCCCATCGCACTGAGCACGGCGGAAACGGGTGACGGGCTCGCACTCGTGACCTACGAAAAGATTGCGATTCGAGACGGGCGTCACGCGCACAATCCATGGCTACAAGAGTTGCCCGATCCCATCAATAAGACGTCGTGGCAAAACACAGCCGACGTTTCTCCGAGTACGGCCGCCAAGCTCGGTATCGCTGACGGCGACGTGGTTCGGTTGACATCCGGTGAACACAACGTGTCGCTGCCTGCGCTTGTGCAACCCGGCATGGCGGATGACACGGTGGCCGTCGCGCTTGGGTACGGCGTGCTAGGCACTCACCGTTTTCATGATGCAGGCCCCGACTGGATTCAAGCCACGCCCACGGTTGAAGACGGTGGCACGGTGGGCACGCGAATTGTATCGCTTCGCGGACCTGTTCGCGTGGAGCGTACCGGCAACACTGTGCCGCTCGCGCGCACCCAGATCTACGATCGGCTTGAGGTCCCCAAGCACTTGGCGCCCAAGGGTGGCGAGACGCGACCGGTATATCAATCAACGACCTACGACGAGTTCAAGGTCGATCCACACGCGGGCGCCCACCACGAGCACCCAATTGTCGATTTGTGGGATGAGGACCATCCCTACAAGGGACATCATTGGGAGTTGGCGATTGATCTCACGTCGTGTACCGGCTGCTCGGCATGTGTGGTGGCGTGCCAGTCGGAGAACAACATTCCGGTCGTTGGGAAAGACGAGATGATTCGTCAGCGCGAAATGCACTGGCTACGCATCGATCGCTACTTCCAAGGCGAAGATGACGACATGCGCATAGCGCATCAACCGATGATGTGCCAGCAATGCGATCACGCGCCGTGCGAAACCGTGTGTCCGGTACTCGCAACCGTACACGGTGAGGAAGGGCTCAACCAGCAGGCCTACAACCGCTGTGTCGGCACGCGGTATTGCTCCAACAACTGCCCCTACAAGGTGCGGCGCTTCAACTGGTTTGACTACGCGCACGACGACCAGCTTGAGAACATGTCGCTCAACCCCGACGTGACCGTCCGCTCGCGGGGCGTGATGGAAAAATGCACGTTCTGTGTGCAGCGCATTCAGGAACAAAAGGCCGTGGCGGCACGCGAAGGCGGGCGCCCGCTTCAGCGCGACGAGATTCAGACGGCGTGTATGCAAGTATGCCCCGTGGACGCCATCATCTTTGGCGATAGCAATGACAAGCAGAGCGCGGTTTCGAAACAAGCCGCCTCACCACGCGCCTACCGCGCGCTGGCCGAGCTCAATGTGCAGCCGTCGGTGTCGTACTTGCGCGATGTGAGAGACCGGGAGCCCGATGCCAAGCACGGTCACGCCGCGGAAGGAGGGACGCACCATGACTAGTCATGACTCTCCGCTGCGCGAACCGTTGGTGGATGGCAACAAGACGATCAGCGATGTGACGCGCGATATCTGCCGTCCGCTAGAAGGCAAGCCGACCAAGCTTTGGTACATCGGCATGGCGATTTCGCTCTCGGCGCTCGTCATCGGGTTGCTCTCCATCGGCTATCTCTTTGTGAAGGGCATTGGCACCTGGGGACTCAACCCCACGGTCGGCTGGGCCTTTGACATCACCAACTTCGTGTTCTGGGTGGGTATTGGCCACGCGGGCACGTTGATTTCGGCTGTCCTCTTGCTCTTCCGCCAACGCTGGCGCACGGGCGTAAACCGTTCGGCCGAGGCCATGACGATCTTTGCCGTCATGTGTGCCGGATTGTTCCCGTTGATTCACATGGGTCGCCCGTGGCTCGCGCATTGGGTATTTCCCTACGCCAACGATCGCGGTTCGTTGTGGGTGAACTGGCGATCCCCGCTCCTGTGGGACGTATTCGCCATTGGCACCTACTTCATCATCTCGCTGGTGTTCTGGTACCTCGGACTCCTGCCCGACATCGCCACCTTGCGCGACCGGGCCAAGAGCGGAATGCGCAAGGTTTTATTGAAGATTGGAAGCCTTGGCTGGAACGGCTCCTCGCGCACCTGGCATCGATACGAGATCGTCGCGCTCTTGTTGGCCGGACTGGCCACACCGCTTGTGTTCTCCGTTCACACCATCGTGAGCTTTGATTTTGCGACGTCCGTGATTCCGGGGTGGCACACAACCATTTTCCCGCCCTACTTTGTGGCGGGCGCCATCTTCTCCGGCCTCGCGATGGTGCTTACGCTGATGCTGGTGGCGCGCAAGGTGATGCGGCTTGAGAACTACATCACCAAGGTTCACGTGGGCGCCATGTGCAAGCTGATCGTGGGCACCGGCGGCATAGTGGCCATGGCGTATGCCACCGAGTTCTTCATTTCGTGGTATTCGGGCAACCCCTACGAGCAGTTCGTGTTTCTCAACCGCGCGCGCGGCCCCATGGCGTGGGCCTACTGGACCATGGTGATCTGCAACGTGGTCACGCCGCAGCTCTTCTGGTTCAAGAAGGTGCGCGAAAATTTCGCGATTGTGTTCATTTGCTCCATCGCCATCAACATTGGCATGTGGTTTGAGCGCTTCGTCATCATTACGACCTCGCTGCATCGCGATTTCCTGCCGTCCTCGTGGTCCTCCTACACACCCACGCTGATTGAGATCGCTACGTTTGTCGGAAGCTTCGGCCTGTTCTTTACGTGCTTCCTCCTGTTCTGTCGCTTCTTGCCCGTGGTCGCAATTGCGGAAGTCAAGAGCGTCCTGCATTACGGGCAACGGAAGAAGCCCGCGGAGGAAGAGGCATGAGTCGTCGCGTTTGGGGCACCTTCGAATCCGAAGACAACGTCATCCGCGCCACGCGCGCGCTGCGTGAGGAAGGCTACAAGATCGCGGATGTCTATTCGCCGTTTCCCATTCACGGCATCGATGAAGCGATGGGCATCAAGCGTTCCAAGCTCACGTGGGTGTGTTTCTTGGCCGGGTTGATCGGCGCCACGCTGGCCATCTACTTCCAATTTTGGACCTCGGCGGTGGACTGGCCCCTCAACGTGGGCGGCAAACCCTACAACTCCTTGCCCGCGTTCATTCCGATTGCCTTTGAGATCACGATTCTGTTCGCGGGGTTGGGTGTGGTGGCCGCGTTGCTTATTCGTTGCGGCCTTTTACCGGGCAAACGCGCCGACCTCCCGCCCGCGGCGGTTACGGATGATGAAATCGTGATTTCCCTACGCCTAAAGTCGGCCCGTCACACGGTCGATGACGCGCGCGCATTGTTGATCAAGCACGGCGCAACCGATGTCAACGACGACGTGGAGGACGCGGCATGAATCGCCCGCATCCTGTCGAGTTCTTGTTGGGTCTCTTGATTCTGGTCGGGATTGGCCTCCACGTGTTGGTGGGGTCGGACTACAGCAAGCGCAACTACGAGTTCATGCCCAACATGGTAGAGAACCCGGGATACGAGGCCCAGGACCCCAATCCCAACTTCACCGACGGGCGAACCTTGCGACCGCCGGTGAAAGGAACGGTTGCGCGTGGGCATAAGCCGTTGATGCATGAGGGCGTCATGCTTGACGTCACCACCACCAACTGGAAGAAGCTCAGCCCGGAGCAGCAGTCCGCCTGGGACGCACTGACGCCACACTACGCGTTTGATTCAATGTCGGCCAAGGATCAGGCACGCGCGCTAAAACGAGGGAAGGTCATCTTTGAATCCATCTGCGCCGCGTGCCACGGCGTGAGTGGCGACGGTCAAACGCCAGTGACGAAGCGCGGCATGCCGCCGCCGCCCACACTGATGAGTGACGACATGCGAGCACGAAGTGACGGTCGCATGTTTCGCACCATCACGGTGGGCGAAGGAAACATGGCGTCGCATGCGAATCAGGTACGGAGAGACGAGCGATGGTTAGTCATTCACTACCTACGCAGCTTGCAACAGGCCAAGCAGTAGCGTCCACGTCCTCCGCCCCGCGCCTCGATCGCGGGCTGTTGGTGGTGGGCGTCATTGGACTTGCCATTGCGGCTCTGGGTTGGTTGCTCGACCGCGAGGCGGCGGCGGGTGCGTGGCTGGTTGCGGCCAACTACGGGTTGGGCCTTGGTATCGGCGCCCTGGCGTTTCTCGCGATCAGCCGCGTCATGGGCGCGGGTTGGCACGTGGCGTTTCGCCGTATACCGGAGGCGATGGCAGGCTCGCTGCCCTTGGCGGCCATCCTCATGTTCCTCGCCATTTTGCTGGCGCTGCCCGTATACGAGTGGAACCACAGTGACGTCGTGGCCAAGGACTCGCTGCTGCAGCACAAGTCGGCGTGGCTCAACGTCCCCGGCATTCTCATTCGCGCGGTCATTTGTTTAGCGGCGTGGTGCGTATTTGCCGCCCTTATGCGCCGTACCTCACGCGAACAGGACAAAGGGGACGGCGAGGCGAAATCGTCATGCTTGCTCGTGCTCTCGGCGTCGTTCCTGGCGGTATTCGCGATTACATGGGCGGTGGCCAGTTTCGATTGGATCATGTCGCTGGAGCCGCATTGGTTCAGCACCGTCTACGCCATCTATACCTTTTCCAGTGCGTTGGTGTCGGCGATCGCCGTCATGATCATCGCCGCCATTTTGTTGGAGCGATGGGCGCCCATGCGCGGTGTCGTGCGTACGGAGCATCTTCACGACTTGGGCAAGCTACTCAAGGGCATGTGCACCTTCTGGGCCTACATCTGGTTCTGCCAATACATGTTGATCTGGTACAGCAACATTCCCGAGGAGACGACCTACTTTCTTCGCCGCACGACGCATGGCTGGACGGGCTTTGTACTGGCTTCGCTCGTGCTTATGTGGGTGGTGCCGTTCTTGGGTCTCTTGCCGCGACCCGCAAAACGAAATCGAACTCATCTTATGCGCATTGCTTTGGCGGTGCTTGTTGGGCGCTGGATTGATCTCCACGTGTTGGTGATACCGGGCATCGCCCCCAAGTCGCCGTGGTCCTTGGGTTGGGAGATTCCCGCAGTAATTGGCGTGGTGTCGCTGGTGTTGTGGGCGTCGGTGCGTGCTTTTGGATCAGCGCCAGCGGTGCCGACGGGCGATCCCTACCTCATGGAAAGCCAGGGATACAACGCGTAAGCGATGGATGTGGATCCGTTCTCAGAACTGGAACTCGATCACCGCCTGATCGAAGTCGTGCTCACCGCGTTGGAAGCGGCGCGTCCCGATACGGTGGATGCAGCCTTCTTTGTTGACGTTGTCGCGTTCGTGCGCGATTTCGCTGATGACGTACACCATCGTCACGAAGAGCGTTTGGCCTTCCCCGCCCTTGAAGCCGCAGGCGTATTGCGCCACATGGGCCCCATCGGCGTCATGCTTGCCGAACATGACGATGCGCGCGAGTTGATCTTACGACTTGAGGGACTCTCGACCGCGGGCGAACTCGCTGCTGCTTGTGAAGCGGGGCGCGCGTACGCCGCGCTGATGCGCGATCACATCCGCAAAGAGGAGCAAGCGTTGTTCGTCATTGGACGTTCGGTACTTGGGGATGATGCCGCCGCCGAACTCAGCGACCGGATTGCCGTCGTAGGCAAGGCGCGCGTACTCCGGGCGTCCTTTCAGCGACAGGCCGATGCGATCGCCGCGCGGGTTGCGTCGTCCTCGGCATAGCGAAAACCGCTCAAGCGCGTCGTGCGCGAATGAGGTCAACCGCGTATCCTTTGGGTGAATGAACACCCGTGTCGGCAACTATGAGCTGGGCGATGAACTGGGCGCTGGCGGTATGGGGTCCGTATTCCGCGCGACGCGCGTGGGAACGGGTGACGAGGTGGCGATCAAGTTGCTTCGCGTTCCCTCGTCAAGTCGCGACGAGGCCATTGCCCGGTTTCAGCGCGAGATCGATGTAGGTCGGCAGGTACAGCATGCCGGCGTCGTGTGGACGATCGATGCGGGCGAAGCCACGGTGGGCGGCGAGACGATGCATTACTTAGTAATGCCCTTCGTTCCCGGCAAGACATTGCGCGCGGTATTGGATGCGTCGGGCGCACTTTCCGAGGGCATCTATCGCCACATGGCGCTCCACTTGGCCGACGCTCTTGCGGCCCTGCACAGCGCCGGCATCGTTCATCGCGATGTCAAACCCGAGAACATCATGGTCACACCCGACGATCGCGTGGTGTTGACCGATCTTGGTATTGCGCGCAGCATAAACGCACCGAGTGAGATGTCGCGCACAGGACAGTTCGTAGGATCACTAGCTTACGCCCCACCGGAAGCCTTCGAAGAGGACGCCACGCCAACTCCGGTGTTTGATGTTTGGGCGTTGGGCGTCGTGCTGTATGAAATGGCAACCGGCGCGCATCCCTTTTCGCGCGAAAGTATGGAAGGCACCTTACGGGCAGTCCTGCATGAGCAGTCCGCTCCGTTATCGACCCATGGCGTAGACGAGGCGCCATTCATCGAGGCACTCATGCGCCGGTGCCTGGACAAAAATGCCGCTCGACGTCCCCAGGACGGCCGCGCGGTGTTTGAGTTGCTTCGAAGCGGCGAAGGCTCCGCGTGGTGGCGACGTATGGCACGCGACGTGAAGATGTTGCAGCCATGGCAATCTACTTTAGATGTCGAACTGCCCTTTGTGGGTCGCGACGATGAACGTGCATTGATTCGAAGCGCAGCACATGATCGTCGAGGTCAAATCGTACTTGTTCGCGGTGAAGAAGGCGTTGGGCGCACCCGTCTTGTGCACGAGGCGCTCCGCGATATATCGAGCGTTGTCATCGGATACGTACGCGCCACGTCGAGGGATGCGTCGTCATGGTTGTCGCGTGTGCTTAGGGCGCACCGAGGCGATGACGAGATGGAAACGCTTGTTGCGCAGCACCTTGGTACCGGTCCCGTGGCGGACGCTTGCCGTGACGCCCTCATTCATGCCGATGCGACGCACTGGCACGCCGCCGATCGCGGCAGTCTTATGAGCGTGTTGCTGACGGGGTTGAGGGAGCTGGCGCGTACCAAGCGACTCGTGCTCTGGATGGACGACCTGGACGGACTTGCGCCATCGGCGGGCGGCGAACTTGTTGAGCTGGCGCGCGCGGTCGAGACCCTTCCGGCACTGCTCATCCTTACAGGATCGCGAACCAAGGACGATGCCCTCGCGGCCATTGTGGACATCGACTATATGCGCGTCGTCGATCTGCTGCCACTAACCGAGCGCGGTGTGTGGTCCCTGCTGCGAACGCGATTCGGCCATGATCATATCGCCGATGACTTGGCGAACGTTGTGCATGCCCGCACCGGCGGTATGCCGGCCATGATCGCCAGCATGGTTGAGCGTCTAGAGAGCGACGGCTACGTGCGTAAGGATCGCAAGGGAGCGTGGTCCATCACGCGGTCGCGTCATGACATTGGGCGACTTCCTATTCCCACCTCGGCGCGTGATGTATGGAAGAACCGCGTGCGCCGGCTGTCGTCCGACGATCGTGAAGTGCTCGATGTTGCGGCGTGTATGAGTGATCCCATTCGCCCGAAGATTGTCTCGGCCGTATTGGGTCAGCGAACGCTTGAAACGCTTCGGCGCCTTACGCGTCTCGAACGCGACCATCGATTGATTCACCACGAAGGCGCGAACTTCGTGTTTATTGGTCCGCTGGCCAAGGAGATTGTACGCGACGATATGCCTGAATCCCTGCGCGTCGCGTATCACGCCGCATTGGCGCAAGCGCTGGAGTCCGAAGACACCGAAGAGGCTGGCATCGGCGGAAAGCGTGCGCTTGAGCGTTGCGAGCAGTGGATGCAGGCGGGACGCCTGGACAAGGCATTGCGTTATGCGCTGTCTGGCACCCGGTACCTCTTTGGGTGCGGCGAGCCTGAGCGCACCGCCGACCTTCGACGCGCGTTTCTCGAAAGCGACGACGCATTGGATTTAGCCACGATTAGCGCGTTGGCGCTCCCGTGGTCGCACCAGTGCCTCGAAGCAGGCATTGAGCCCGATGTATCGCTGCTCGTGCCGTGGCTCGCGCGCGCGAACGAAGCCGGGAATGACCGAGCCCTTGGATTTCTTCACTGCGCCATGGGCGTGGCACTCTCCCGCTCCAAGAGAATGAGCGAGGCCGCACAACACTTTCGAATCGCGCGCGAAATCGCCGCTCAATTGGACGACGATGAACTTGCGGCTCGCAGTGTTAGCACACACGCTCAGATGTGTGTTCATACCAACGAGTTCGATCTTGGGCTCTCGCTACTTCGTGAACATGAGCGCATCATGGAACGCTTCCCGCCTGAGAGGGACGGGCGCGCCATCAATCTTATCTCTCAGTCGGCGCTCTTGTCGTCGCGTGGACGTTTTGAGGAGAGTCTTCCGCTCGCTGAGGCGGCGCTCGAAAGTGCCCGTGAATATGGACTAGTCAAGATCGAGGCCGAGGCGCTGCGAGTGCTTGGGGCGATCTATGATCGTCACGCGCGCTGGGATGAGGCGGTGATTGTGACGAAACGAGCACTGGCGTTGGCGCGTCGCGGACGGGCGCGCCACAACATCATGACGTCACATGCCAACCTCTCCGAGTTCCTGCTGTCCCTCGGGCAGTACGGTGCTGCCTGGACGCATATGCGGTCGGCACTGGATGTGCAGCGCGATGTAGGTGATCCACGTCCGGCGCTTCTATTCCATGTTATGGCGCTTCGGTTGGCAACAAGCATGGGCAACCGAGCGGAGTCGAGGCGATTGCGACAGCGTGTCCAATCGCTGGCCGCGTCGTCCTCGGTAGTCATGCTTGCCGTGGGTGCGCAACTTGAGTGCGCAGTGGCATACGCCAATGACGAGGAGTGGGACAATGTGGGAGAGCGAAGTGACCACGCAGCGCAGTTACTCCCAGAAGGTGCGCCGCCGTTTTGGCGTTGTCGCGTAGCGATGTTTCAAGGGCGCGCGGCGTTTCATACGGGCGATACGACGCTCGCACGTTCCCATTTGCAAAGCGCTTGGGCAATTGGCCGAGACGTCACGACGCAAGTGGGTGTTGGCATGATGGCCGGTGCCTATCTCGCCCTCCTGGAACCCGCGTGTGTCGAGGCCGTTGAGGCGCGCCACGTGGAGTGGGAGTCGCTACTCGATGTTCCGCGTCAGATCGAAGTTTTTTGGTTGCGCGCGTCCCGGACCGGCAACGAGAGACACTGGCGTGCATGTGAGGACCTACGCGCAGCCATCCGACGTTCGCTTTCAGACCAAGAACGAAGCGCGTTGGACGAAGGTAACTGGCTCCACCGTCGCATTGCATCGCGCACGGCGGCGCGCGCGTTAGGGAAGTAGCGGCCCGAGTTCTTGAACGAGTTCTGCAAATTCCGTTTCGCTTCGAACCAAGCCTTTTAGCTCCTCGGCCAAGTGCACCGAAAAGGCGCGACGGGCGCGAAATCGAAGTACGGCCATCTGCGACTCGGCCCGACCGAGTCGTGCGGCGATGTCGGGACTGCCTTCGCCTCGGGTACGAATGAGATCGCGCACAATCTCGGCGTATTCGGCCCTTTGTTGTTGGAGCAGTTCCAACGCACGTTCGATGGCGATGCCAACGACGGTGTCGTCAAATGCCGCGTTGGCCGGATCCATGGCGCGCCCACGAATGCCTCGCAACACTTCAGGGCTCTCCAGTCCGGGCGGTTTGCGTCTCTTGGCGGTGGCCTGATCCACGTAGTCACACGCGCGCCGAAAGAGCTGCGCCTTGAGGTACCGGCGAAACGAACGAATCTCACCTGCGTTTCTGCTGAGCCACTCTTTGTCCAAGCACTGCGTCAAGTAATCGTGTACCAGATCCGCCGCTTCGTTTTCGGCCACATGGCGTCCCAGCATGCCGCGCAGCAGGGCATGAGCATAGCGCCGCATGGCGGGCTCATAGGTTTCGTAGAGATAGCGCCAGCGTTCCTCGTACTCGGGGTGATCCGGCGACGGGGGCGGCGGCAGCATGGTCCAGCGCGTCTCGATCGTCAGCAGATTCGTTGCGCTACAGACCTGACCCATGGCGCCATCGTAGGCAATTTTGGATTTCTCGGAAACAGTCGCGGTTTTTCGAAATCGAGCGTGCTCGTTGCCTACCTAGCAGGGTGAACCCCCACAGGAGTCCCCCGAATGTTTGCTACATGCCGCACCCTACTCGTCGTCTCGATCGTCTCGCTGTCTCTCGCCGCTTGCGGTGGCGGAGGCGGAGGTGGCGGCGATGACGGTAACACCGCCCCCACGCTGCTCAGCCGCACCCTCACGGCGAACCCCACACTGACCGGATGGGTCAACGAGTCGCTGGCCGTGCCCGTGGCATCGCTTGCCGCACCCTACGTTGAAACGGGCTTCTTCGGTACCTCAGTCATCAAGTCGATCATCACCTTCAATCTTCCAAGCGACATCGATCCCGCCACAATTCAATCGGCGTCACTCTTTGTCAATCAGATCCCACCCACGGGTATGCCGTATGCGAAGTACGGACCCATGAGATGGCAGTTGGTAGACGTCGGTGCGGCGCTCGACCTGGCGGACCATTCTTCGGGTGCGCTCGTTTCACCCATTCCATCGTTCATCGATGACGAGATGCCGGGTATTCATGAAGTGCCCATGACGGGTGTTGTCGTCAGCCGCATGAACGCCAGTGCCACCACGTTTTCCGTAAGAACCTACTTTACGGGCGCGGGCACCAATGGCCAGATCGACACGGCCAAGCTTGATTGGAATGGCGGGCTGGCGTTTGAGCTGCGTATTGACTACATGCCGTAGTGGTGGGGCGTTGAGGCATTCGTACTCGGACTCCACCGTACTATGTCCGGTCGGCGCGTTTTCTGTTTGGGCAGAAACGATGAAAACCGTTGCCGATGAAGACGTACTAAGCGCATTTGCCCATTTGGCGGTTCACATGCGTCCGTGGTCGGCGCGCCACTACGTCCGTGCGCACCGCAGTGGCGCGGGCCTGCGGCTATGCCGTCTTGGGATCGAGCGCGTCACGCAGGGCGTCACCGACGAGGTTGATGCATACAACCGCCAGCACGATCAAGAGGCCGGGGATTGTGCAAATCCACCATGCCTGTTCGAGGTAGTCTTTACCGTCGCTAATGATGTTGCCCCAAGACGCATCGGGCGGTTGTACGCCGAAGCCCAGGAACGACAGCGCGGCTTCTACGAGGATCGTATTACCGACGAGCAGCGTTGCATTGACGATAACAGGCGCGAGTGAGTTCGGTAACAGGTGGCGAAACATGATGCGGTTACGCCCATAGCCAAATGCTCTGGCTGCATGGGAATAATCCAGTTCCTTGATGCGCAGGAACTCAGCGCGTACCAGTCGTGACACGCCCATCCAACCGGTAGCGCCCAAGATGGCAATCACGGTGAAGATGCCGGCACCTTCGTAGATCGACACGATCAGCAGCAGCAACAGCAGTCGAGGAAACGCCAACAGAATGTCGACAAGCCGCATGATGACCGTGTCTACCCAGCCGCCCATGTAGCCCGCGAGGCTGCCAAAGATGACTCCCAGTGTGATTGCCACAAACATGGCAACGAAGCCAATAAATAGCGAGATACGCGCGCCATAGAGTAGGCGCGACAAGAGATCGCGCCCACGCGCATCTGTGCCCAGAACGTAGCGCTCAAACCGTGCTGGCACCTCATGCGTGCCGAGCGCAATCGTTGTGGCCGTGTCTGCGCGTCGATCCCATCCCCTAGGCGGCACACCGAGACGGCGAATCTCGTAGGCGTCGGGTGTACTTACCTTTTCACCGCGATCCAGTAGCACGTAGTCGCCAACCACGGTCAGATCGCGCGCCGACTCTTCACCCTTTCCTTCTACGCCGATAAGGACGACACGCTCTCCGGGAGGGAGCAGCTTGTGGACGATCTCAGGACCCGCGCCCGGCACGCTTTGGCTGTAGGGAGCCAAAACGGGAGCCAAGATCGCGGCGCTGTACAGCAATCCCAACACCGAAGCTCCCCAAACCGCACGTGGATTTCTTTTGAGCTCACGAAAGGCCAGTTGCCACGTGCCCAATCCTTCACGTGGTGTCGGGTGTTCGAGTTCGCGAAGGCTCCGGTGGGCGAGCCAAAGCAAGACAAACGGCAACGCGAATAGGAACACGACGCTAGCGACATCGAGAAACGATCCCTCAGTCACCAATCGACCGAGTCGATTCCATCGGTAGACACACGTGGCCAGCCACAAGAGAAAGAACACGAAGAATCGAATGCCGGGCACCACGTGACCGCGGCGAAGGTGCCCGAACCCCGGAGGAATTGACTCGACCCATGACACCGCGGGCTTGTTCACTTGAGCCTCACGCGTGGATCGGCGACGGCATAGAGCACATCAGCAATGAGATTACCAAGCACAACCATGATGGTTGCAAGCAGTGTAATTGCCGTCACTACGGCAACGTCTCGGCCCGTAATGGCATCAATTGCCGCGGATCCAATGCCGGGCCACGAGAAGATCTGTTCGGTAATTACTGCGCCTGAAACCAGAAACGGCAGGCTAAGCCCAAAGAGGGTAATGATTGGCAACAGCGAGTTTCGCATGACGTGCTTGCGGACCACGGTCTTCTCATCAAGTCCCTTGGCGCGTGCGGTGCGCACATAGTCTTCACCAAGCACTTCAAGTACCGCGGATCGCTGATAGCGCGCCGTGCCCGCCGCGCCCGCGACGCCCAAGACGAATACCGGCATTGCATAGTGCTTGATAATTGTCAAGAGGGATGAACCGTCGGGTGCAAGACCACCGATTGGAAGTATCTGCAGCGAGACCGCAAAGATCAATTGCAGCATGATTGCGAGCCAGAAACCCGGCATGCTGTAGAGAAAGAACGCGTTGACCATGATCGACGTGTCTAGCACCGTGTCTTTTTTGAGTGCCGAGATCACCCCAAGACCAATACCTATGAGGTAGTTGATTAGTAGGGCCCAGAATCCAAGTTTGAGTGTGTTCTTTAGTCGAGGCCATAGAAACTCGACGACGGGCTTCTTGTGCATAATCGACGTACCCAGATCGAACGTGGGCCCACCCAGATCTAGGGTGCCTTCCGGAACGAGAAGGTCGGCGCCGCCCGCTGTGGTGTATCGACCATGGTCGATGGGCATTGGGCCAAACGTGCCTCCAGCGTTCCGTTTCAACGTAATCGATCCTGCGTTACCGGAGGCGGCCTTCAATTCAATGGCATCGGGTGGCTTGGAAAGCAGTGTCTCTGCGGTAACCGTACCGTCCCGCGAGTATTGAATGCGCACGCCTGCCGTTTCAAGCGTTACGTCGGCTGCGTACGCAGACAAGCTTCGATAGCCAATCATGTACTTACCGTTCTTGAGCGGCTTTGTGTCGTATGTGCCGTCCGGTTGTCGTGTCAGGGTGACGGTCGTGGCGCCCTCTTCTTTCCGGGCCGATTCATTGGGTTCAAGCACGAGCGTGTCCGGTGGCTGCTGCACGGACGCCACGATCTCATTGCCCTGTTTGGTACCGTGCACATCGAACTGGATGCCTCCGCCCTCATAGTCAAGCGCTTTCGGATCTGCCCAAAACATCATGCGCATGTGCTTGAAGTAGCGCGCGATGGGATGGAGGTCATACCCCCAGCGTTTCCGTAAGCGCTGAAGGTCGGCCTCCGTAGTCTTGGCGTTTTCTCCGCCGGTGAATGGGTCGCCCGGCGCGAGGTTGACCGCGATAAACGTAAGCGTGTAGACGCCCCACACAATCAGGATGCCGATCAAGAGGCGGCGAAGAATGTAGCTCCACATGCCAGTCTCCTACTTGATCCACCACTCGTGAACGTTGTCGAGGTACTTCAGCGATGTTGCGCGAACGTTGATAAATCGTTTGTTGATACCCACCAATCCCCGGGGCTCGTAGATCATCGTGTATGGTTGATTCTCGTGAAGCACGTGCTGAAACGCACGCCAGACACCGCGAGCTTCTTCCCGAATGGCCGGATTAGAAATGTTCATAGTGCGTCCTCGGTCGATGAGGTCGTCGATATATGGGTCGGTAAAGTTCACATAGTTGTAACGACCGTCTACCGATATCGAATGAAACGTTGGCTTGGGATCGATCTTGGTGGCAATATACCAACCGCCCACGTAGGCCTGAAACTCGTGCTTCTTGAGCTTCTGCGACATCATATTGAAGTCGATGAGCTTGATTTCGACGTCTACGTCGATACGACTTAGATCCGACTGAATACGCTCACAAATTGCTTTTCGGACGTCGTTTCCACTGTTGGTGTTGAGCACAAACGCGAGCTTGCGATCTTCCGCGTCATACCAGCCGTCACCCTTCTTGTGTGTGAATCCTGCGTCCGCGAGCAGCGCTTCGGATTTTGACGGGTCGTACGCAAGCGGCTTGACGTCTCGTGCAGACGCCCACATGCTGCGAATAATGAACGGCGCCGCGACTTCGGCGTAACCGTAGAACTGTGATTTAACGATGTCCTCGCGATTGATGGCGTGTGTCATTGCGCGTCGCACGCGCGCATCCTTGAACGGAAAGCGCTTGCAGTTCCATCCCGCGTACCCGTAGGAACGCGCAACATAAGTCATGAGCCAGAGGTCTTTGTTGTCCAATACTTGGTATGCGAGGTGGGGCTGGACGCCATTCATGACATCGATTTGCCCCGCACGAAGTGACTTGAGTATCGAACTCTGATTTTGGAATATCTTGAATGTCAACTTGTCGAGATAGGGCTTACCTTTGTCCCAATAGGTCGGATTGGGTTTGAGCGCAATGACTTCGTCCGCGAGGTGTTTGTCGAGCAGCCATGGGCCACCGCAGGCCTTGGTCGCCAACTCGGCCCAGTTTGCGTAGCCTTGCCATTTTCCAAACGGCACCGTGCCAAAGGTGTGTTTCGGGATAATCTGAACATCGTTGATATCCATGATGTTGTAGGGCGAGGACTTGGTGTATTTGACCGTAAACTCACGCGGCGAGTGAATCTCAATGTCTTGAATAAAGTCGACGATCGAGGCTCCTACCCACGCGACATCGGGGCTCTTGCCCGCTTGCCAAGAGAACTCAACATCGCCCGAAGAAATGGGCGTTCCGTCACTCCACGTGCATTCGCGCAACATGAACCGAATCGAGAGGTTGTCTTCGGCAATGGACCAGGACTCGGCGATTGCGGGTACGAACGTGGGGACGCCATCAAAGTAGTTGGGTTGCTCCGACATGAGACGAGGAAAGATGAGTTCTTGAATCTCAGATGCGGACGCTGAACTTGATAGAAATGGATTGAAATTGTCGATGTCACGCAGAAGTGCCGCGCGAAGTTCACCGCCACGCTTCGGCGCTTCGCCTGCGGGCGCAGGCAAAAATGCGTATGTTTGCTGCCCGACAATCTTGTCGCCTTCAATCGGACTCGGGTCCCAGAGCCCCGGCATTTGCTCCTCCTCGTCGACACCAAGTTTCAGCGTAGGTAGTGTGACGTCTTTGGCGTCTACGACACGGATCTCAATCGGATCGCCGCAACCGCCTAGGATGAGAAGAGCGATGCACGCGACTCCGCGCGCGACGCCTGGAAACAGAGTGGAACCCATAGACGGCCTCCCGATGCCGGGGGCCAAGGGTACCCGCGTGCGCGCGTGGCGCGTCAAACGGCAAGCGTGTTTGCAGTGTTGATTTGCTAGGAACTGCGAATGGCGCGCACCGCCGCGTTCACATCTTTGCCGTCTACGGTTGCGCCGGTGCTCTTTAGGCGCTTCATCGCAATGCCCATGGCCATGCCATCGTTGCCGGCCGCGCGGATCGCCTCGTGATGTTCACGCAGTGCGTCTTGAATCTGCTCGACGCTCAATGTCTGCGGAAGGAAGCGCTCGAGTACAGCAATCTCTTGCCCGAGGCGTGTCTTCTCTTCGCCGTCCGCTGCGGCGTCGTGCGACTCACCAATGGACTTGACCAACTTGCGAAGGATCTTGATGACGGCGTCGTCGCCGAGCGTATCGCCGCCGCGTGCCTCGGCGGTTTGCACTTCGCCCAAGGCAACGCGTAAGATGTTCTTCTCAAGCGCGTTCTTAGCCTTCATGGCCTGCATCATGTCGGTCTTTAGTTGATCTCGAAGCATGGATCGAATCTCTCGTCGCGCCTACTTACGGTTCACACCAATGTAGTTGAGCGCGCGGGATGCATACCCTTGTGACTTGAGACCTACGCGTTTGGCCTCCTCCATGGCTTCATTGGCCTGCAGCCCGCCATCGAGTGCGCGCCAAATCATCCATAGTGCGCCCACGCGATTGGCAGAACCACAGTGAATGAGCGTGGGCGTGTCGACGTCGGAGAATGCCTTGCGCGTCTCTTCAATGAGCGCGTCGGTCATTTCCTCCGGCGCACTCCACGGAATCGAGACGTAGTCCATGCCCAGCGACTTCACCAGCTTCGGTTCCCCGAGGTCTTTGATCTCTTGCTCATGGCGCATGTTGATGACGCGCTTAATGCCCTGCTCCTTGGCGAGCTTAAAGTCTTCAGCTGAGGGCTGGCCAGCGAGCAGGTACTTCCCGAAGCGATGCACATTGGGCGTTTGTCCCAACGACGCGTCTTCTAGCTTAAGTCCGCTCGTGTTCAGCGCGGGCGTGGCATCGTCAGCACAAGCCGTCAACATGAGGCCAAGTGCGGCGAGCGAAATGAGGGTGGTAGCGGTCATGGAGATTCCTACTTCGTTTTGGATGGCAGTATGTATAGACGCTTGAGCAGGGGGTGACGTTCTGCATTCTTCGTCTTGTTTAGTTCCTCTTCAAACATCTGATAGGTCAAGTGCCAATCTATCGTGCTCGGCCTGCGTGAGGAACTCTGCCGAGGCTTCTTCTTGGGCTCCTCGGCTGTGTTTAGGAGTTGTTGCGATTCTTGCATGGCCGTTAAGCGAATCAAGTGATGCTTGTCTTGGAGACCACGGAGCAGGCCAAAGCATGCAAGGAGCTGTTTGCTGCCACCAAGGACGCGGAGTGCGTTGCGGCGTACTATGATTGAAGCCTGCCCCTGCTTGATGACATCAAAGACCGGCGAGCCCGGCTCTTCGACAATCTTCGAGAGCCAGTGAATGGCTGCGGTGCGCGCAAGGTAGGGCGTGTCATGATCGAGCGCGGCGATAAGTGCTGCGACATTCTCTTTGCTAGGAGCGGATGCTAGGCACCCCGCAGCAGCGACACCCACAAGTTCGTCCTTGGATTTGAGCATCTCCCGCACCTCGGGTGGACAGTGCTTGAGTGCGGTGAGGGCCAGCAACACGTTTCTTCGCGTCGTTGGATCTTCGGTAAGCAAAGCCTCAAGTCGAGGAATGAACGACCTGTGTTTCAGATGCTCCATGGCGGCAATCACGCGTTTACGCACCTTGATGTCGTCCGACGTGGATCGTTCCAACAAGCGTGGCGCGACATTCGAAATGTCGAAGTGCTTAAGCGTGGCCTTGACGGCCAAGAATTCCAGCGAGCTGTCAGTAGCGATCCGCTCAAACGCGCGATCAAGCGCCGATTGCCTCAATGCAAAGAGTTGCTCGCGCGCCAATGGCATAATTATTCGGTTGTCACCCACTTCCCATTCCGAACAGATAGACCATAGTTTATCGAGATCCCACACGCGCGTGCCGTCGCGTTCCACCTGCCCCTTTGCGTGTACCTGCTTCGTGGCGTCTTCCTTGGAGATCGAACTCGTGCGCCCGTCGTTGCCCTTCTTTGCCGCTTTGTCACTGTGAATGGCATCGATGCCCGCGCCGTAGGATCCATCGAGCCACAACCTGTCGTCACGCGCCGTTTCGGAGTAGATGTCTTTGCCGCCGCCATCGAGCAAAAGGCCAATGCCGCCTGCGTGTCGTGCGGGGCGGGAGGAGCCTCGTGCGTAGGTGCGCTTGGCCGTGTAGGCGTCGTTGCCTCCCGAGTCAATCAACATGGCGACGGAGTTGGTGAGCGCGCCGCCTTGCGAGCCGCCGGAACCGGAATAGTGATCATCGCCTGCGCGATCAACTAAGAACCCCACCGCGAAGTCGTGCGCGCCGCCAACACCTACGCCATTGATGCAGTGGTAGTGATCGTTCCCCGCACGATCGAGCAACATACCCGCCGACAGGTGGATGCCCGTGCCTTGGCAGTAGTGGGTGCCCACGTAGCTGTCGTGACCGTCGTTGTCGATCAAGAGACCCAGCGAATACCAGTAAGAGGAACCCTGCCCGTAGATGTCTGTGACATACGTGTCGTTGCCCTTGGCGTCCACCAAAACGCCAATGCCCCCTGAAGCGAGCGGGCGCATGCCAATGGCGAACCCTTGCGATAGGGCTTGATAGCGATCGCGGTAAAGTGGCGCGTGCACGTGTTTCTTGCCTGCGCTGTATTGATCGTTGCCCGCAAGATCCACCAGCACGCCGCAGCCCCAGGTGGAGGCGCAGCCCTGGCCCATAAAGTCGGCGTGGGAGGTATCGTTACCTTCGCGATCGATGAAAAAGCCCATACCGAACGCGCCAGCACCCAAACAGAAGTCGCCTCCTTGGTACACATCGTTCCCCGCATCATCAATTAGCGCGGCAACCCCTACGACGCTCGCCCCCAATGAACAGTTGCGCGCGCGATACACGTCGTCGCCCGCCATATCCCATTGCACGGCGATGCCGCCCAATGCTCCTGCCATGCTCACGTCCGCTTTGCTGGCGTAGGTATCGTCGCCCGCGAAGTCAATGGCAACGCTCACATGGTCCCCGAGGAGGCCGTTGGCAGCCGCGCCATAGTCGTAGCGGTCGTCGCCGCCAAAGTCGATCACAACATCGGCGCGCGCGTCGTGGTGATCGTAGCCCGTGCCCCCAATGCGAATCGTGAGTCCATGTTCTTCAAACGCCTGCGACGTAGTTGGGAACGCTTCCGGCGGTAGCGCGCGCAGCGCTTTCACCATGTCGTGCGTGGCCTGAGCAATGGCTTGACCGTGCCCCGCGATACGCAATCGTTTCACCGATTCAATGCGCTTTAGAAAATCGAGGCTTGAAAGCGCACCTTCTTGCTCGTCACTTCCATGACGTTGAAGACTGAGCGCCTTCTTGAGGAGTTGCTTGTGCGACCCACGGTCTCCTAGGAGTTCGTTGTCGCGAAAGGAGCGCTTGGCCCAGTGGACAGCTTCAAGCAGGTTCTGCCAGGCGACACCCAGTGCCTTGGGCATGGCCTCGCGTGCTTTGGGGAATTCGACGTCGACGGCCGTCGAAAAATACGTTTTTCGAAGGAGCTGCACGGTGCTCAGCAACATGAGGTCGTCGAGACTGCCGGTTCGTGCAGTTTCGTCCCACTGCTTGGCCGCTTTGCCAACTGACAAGGGCTTGGAAAGGGCACGCGCTACGACCGGCAATCGAAATCGGTCGTCGATGGGTTGCTTCTCAAAGCACAAATCCTCACGCGTAGCATTGACCAACGCGAGGCCTTCATCGATTAGCGATTGTTCGTGTTCCGTCCAAAACGCCGAGGCGGTCTTGGGCGCGCCATCGTCTTTCGCGACAACCGAACTTGGTATGCCAATCGACGCTACTAGTGCAATGGTAAGCGCCCACGAATGCCGTAACGTTCTCATGGACGCAGGGTACGCGAAGGACGTGAGGAGGGCACATCCTTCGCACGGTCCTTGCGCGCGTTAGTTGTTCTTCGGTAGCGGGAACGAGACGGTTTGTTTGGTGCCGTCTTCGCTCTCAATCTCAAGCCACACCTTACTGCCTTCGGGTAGCTTCTCAGCAACTTCAATGTGGCCGTGATAGTTGCCTTTCTCCATCCCAAGTTTGGCCTTCATGGCACCCTTGGCCGACTTGTCGCCGACCCAGGTACGCACGGCATGTATGTCACCGCCTTTGATGGCGTACTCAAACACCGCTTCTTTGCCTGCTTCGATGTGTCCGAGCACGGCGGCCACGATCGACAGTTTCCCTGTCATGGCCTCACCGAGCACGACCCTTTCGCCGTGTTCATGGTCTTCGCCGTCTTCGTGATCGTGGTCGTCGTGATCGTGCCCATCATGATCGTGATCGCCGTGTTCGTGTTTGTGATCGCCATCGCCGTGGTCGTGATCGTCATGCTTGTCATTGCCACAGGCCACGAAAGCGACCATGGCAAATGTCATCAAGAGAAACGAAAAGAAGTGTCTCATGCGTCAAAGTCCTCTGCTAGTTGCCCCGTCGGTGGATCGTTCGGCTCGTATTCGGAGACTCGGGGCAACCGAGAGCTTCCGCGAAACACCAGCGAGTACCCCGCTGGCACGACGATCAAGTTTAGAAACGTAGATGAAGTCAATCCGCCCAAGACCACGATGGCCAAGGGCGCCAAAAGTTCGCTGCCCGGTTCACCTGCCGCCATGGCGAGTGGCACAAGGCCAAGTGCCGCCGTAAGCGCGGTCATAAGAATCGGAACCAGCCTTTGCATGGAGCCCAGCAGAATCGCTTCGTCCAGCGACTTGCCCTCTTTATCCATCAAGTGGCGGTAGTGATTGACGAGCAAAATGCCGTTACGTACCGCGATCCCAAACAGCGTGACGAATCCCACCATGCTGGCAATCGATATGACAGGCGCCTGATAGCGACCTGCGCCCGCCATGCCGAATAGCGCTTTGAGGTTCATGAGGGCCGAGTCGGACTCGCTGATGTAGATCGCTGCAATGCCACCGATCAACGCGAGAGGCAAGTTGATCATCACCAGGATCGCGGCGCGCCCTGACTTGAGCGCCATGCTCAAGAGCAACAACATGAGTACGGCCACGCCCGCGCCCATGACGTAAATGGTTCGCGACGCGGACTGTTGTGCTTCAAACTGGCCACCATACTCCACGGTGTAGCCGTGGCGCTCCACGATGGGGCTGACTTCCTTTTGAATCGCCTGTACTAAGTGGCCAAGGTTGTACCCTTCCGCAACATTTGTTGAGATCACCGCTTTGCGTTGCGCGTTTTGACGAGCAATGAGATTGGACGAGCGTTCCAAGCCAATGTCGGCCACCTCGTGGAGACGCACAAGCGCGCCGCCCGCGCCGCGCAGCAAGATGTTCTTCACGTGTGCCACGGACTCACGCTGCGATGGGTCGAGTCGAACCACAATATCGAAGATGCGCACGCCTTCGTTGACTACGGCGACTGATTCGCCGTAGACCGCCGCCTTGACCTGCTCGGCAGCATCAACCGGCGTAATGCCCCAACGCGCGAGGTCCTCTGGACGATAACGAACTGGAAGCGTGTTGATCATGACTTCACGCTGCGCATTGACGTCGCGCGTGCCGGGAATGGCCTTGAGCTTGCTCTCAATCTCTTTGGCGATGACGCGCAACGTCGCCAAGTCGTTTCCGAATACGTTGATGGCGACGGCCGCGGGCGTGCCCGACATGACGTGTGACAAGCGATGCTCAATCGGCTGCCCCACCATGGTGGTAATACCGGGAATGGCGCTCAGCACCTTGTCGATCTCACGCCGCACGTCGTGGCGATCGTGCCCGGGTTCCACCGTGACCTCAATTTCGCTGCTGCTAACCGGTTCAGCATGTTCATCGCGTTCGGCACGCCCCGTGCGGCGTACTACCGCGCGCACCCCCGGAATCTCCTTGAGGCGCACATCCACGCCGCACGCCAGCCGATCACTCTCTTCCAGGGACGTCCCGGGCGGCGCCATCAAAAACACGGTGAACGTGCCTTCGTTGAACTCAGGCAAGAAACTCGTGCCAAAGGTTCCGGCGAATGCCAGGAACGCGCCGGCGATGCCGAGTGCAAGCACCAGCACCAACACGCGAACACGCACCGCAACGCGGAGTATCGGTTCATAGATCGCTTTGAGGAAGCGCACCAAGAAACCGTCGCGGTGACCCCTGAGTGCGAGCTTGCCGCGAAAGAGCTGTTTGCAGAGCGCGGGCGTTACGGTGAGCGCAACGAGCAGCGACGCGAGGATCGACGTGATGTACATGGATCCCAGCGGCCGGAAGAATCGCCCCTCAAGCCCCTCCAAGAACAACAACGGGATAAAAACCATCACAATAATGATGGTCGCGAACACGACCGAGCTGCGAATCTCATTGCTGGACTCAAACACCACGTCATCAAACGCCTCGCGTCTGGTGAGCGGCAATCGGAGGTTCTGTCTGAGTCTTCGGAAAAAGTTCTCCACGTCGATGATGCTGTCGTCCACGATTTCGCCAATGGCAATCGCAAGTCCACCGAGCGTCATCACATTGATGGTGCCACCGCGGCCATGAAGTGCGAGTAACGCGACCGCAATGGAGAGGGGAATCGTAATCAGTGTGATGATCGTCGCTCGGATGTTGAGCAAGAACATGGCGAGGATGATGGCCACAATGATTGCGGCGTCACGACACACCTCAATCACCTTGTCGAGGCTGCGGTTGATGAAGTCGGACTGGCGCATCACATGCCGGTTGAGTCGCATGTGTTTAGGCAATCCGCTTTCGACTTGGTCGAGTTTGTTGTCGATTGCGCGCGTCACAGCGAGCGTGTTGGTGCCGGGTGCTTTCTGAATGCCGAGCACCACGGCGGGTTGACCGCCTTGGGCACCCGTGCCGCGTTTGGGGGCACCCGCGCGGCGCACATCGGCAACCTGTCCAATTGTGACTGGCGCGCCTTCGTGGTACTTGATGACCGTGTTTGCAATGTCGTGTTTGTTGCGCACGCGTCCGGTCTGCCGAAGCGGGACTTCAAGCCCTTCGACGTTTCGCAAATAGCCCGCGCCTGCCGTGCTGTGTGTTTTTCGGGCGGCTGTAACCACGTCTTCAATTGCAAGCTCAAAGAGTTGGAGCTTGGTTTGATCTACGTTGATTTGGTACTCGGGCAGATCGCCACCGATGGGCATGACCTGCGAGACGCCCGGTACCGACAGGAGGTGGTTGCGAAGGTCAAACTCGCCGTAGGCGCGTAAGTCCATGGGACTGATGTGGGGCGTGCCGCTCTCGTCCACGTCGGAACTGAGCGACATGAGCATGATCTCGCCCGTAATGCTGCCGACGGGCGTGATGATGGCGTGGACGCCTTCCGGCAAGTTCTCGCTGGCAACGGCCAGTCGCTCGGAGACGAGATAACGCGCCGTATAGATTTCGGAGTCCCAATCAAACTCCACCCATACCAGCGAAAGGCCGATGGCGCTGCTGCTCCGCACGCGACGAACACCCGGTAGTCCATTGACGCTGCTTTCAATCGGAAACGTTACAAACTGTTCGACTTCGTCGGCGGCATAGCCCGGGGCTTCCGTCAAGACAACGACCGTGGGGGCGTTGAGTTCGGGAAACACGTCCACCGGCATGGACTTCACTTGATAGATCGCCGCACCCAAAACGAGCGCCGCCACAACGAGCACCAAGCCCGCGTTGTCAATCGAAAAGCGTAGGAGTTTGGCTAGCACAGGGAATTCCTACACAGTTACTCGTGATCGTCGGCATGCCACGTGCCGTCGGCGTGGAAATGGCCACCGGTTTGTTTTGCGCTTCCGCTGGCGAGCATGAGTTCGTAGACGCCGTGATGAACGATGTCATCGCCCTCCATGACGCCGCTCTCCACGGTCACCCACTTGCCGTCCGACTGACCGAGATCGGCCACCACACGAATCACTTTGTCTTTGTCCTTGGGATCGCGACGGAAGAAGATGCGTTCCAATCCATCACGAATCACGCACGCCGTTGGTATTGCGAGCGATTCACTGGACGTTCCGCCCAGCACCAATTCCATTTCGGTAGAAACACCAGGCCGCGCCCACGTCGGAAGGTCTCCGGTTGGCACGAGCAGCAAATCGATCTTGCGCGTGTGTGGATCGGCATCTAGCGAGATGGTGATGGTTCCCTTCAAGCTCGCTTTCGGCGCGATTGCATTGCCACCGGGCGGTAGGACGCGTGCCGCTAACCCGTCGGAAATGTCCGCAAGGTCGGCTTGCAAGCTACTGCCTCGAAATCGAAGCTTCGTGCGATTGACCGTCTCAATCACGATGTCGCCCACATCTACCCACGCGCCGTCGGTTGCGCCCAAAGACTCAATCACGCCCGAACGCGTGGCACGCACTTCCGCATCGGTGATCATGCGCCACGTTCGCTGGCCGTCTTGGGTGCGTGCTTGCAGCGTTGCCACATCAACGCCTAGGAGTGAGGCCGCGCGTTGTAACGCGAGATCGGGCGCCCCTTGTTTGGGCGCCGGCAATGTGACGTTTTCGTGCGTATGCCCGTCGTGGGATTTGATCGAGATCGCTTTCGCCAGTGCAATGCCGTCGGCATAGAGCAGTGGCGTTGTGGAGCGATAGCCCTCAAGTTCGGCTTGCAGCGCCAACCGTTCTGTGCTGACTTCGGCGCGTTCCTCATGCACTTTGGCCATCGCCGTGAGTACGGCCGCCAACTGGGCGCGCGCTTCCGTGCGCGCCGTACTCACGCCGCCTCCCGCCGTAGATAGCGACTTGAGTTGTTTGAGTCGATCCTTCCAGACCTTTTCCTCTTCGAGCAAGCGCGTGCCATGCTCTTCCACCGCATGCGCGCGTATATCCAGGGCGCGAAGTTTCACCGCGTCGGTTCGAATCCGCTGCACCGTATCGGACAGCGATCGTTGCACCTCCCGCCATGTGGGTGAGCGAACCACGAAGAGCACGTCACCCGCCTTCACGGATTGGTACTGCTTCACGTGCAGATCAATGTGGCCCGCCAACCTCGTGTGATAGGCCCGCCGCGCTTCGGGACGCAACTCAAAACGCCCGGGCACGCGCCGCGTACGTTCAATGTGACGCGAGGTGACCTTGGCGAATGTAACGCCCAGATTGCGGCGTACCGCTGCGGGTACGTCCACGCGATTCGTAATGGGTTTCTCGGGCTCACTATTCGTGTCTTTGGACGTGCGCGGCGGTGGTGACACATCTGAACCACATGCGGCGAGCATGAGTACACCTAGAAACATGACACCCAATCGAATAACTGGTTTCATTGCATTACCTCGATCTCAACGTGGCGTACGTGGGCCGTAGGGGTTCGGTCAATGCGCGACGTCTGAGATCGGCTGCTACGTGATCTGCACGTGCGTCCAAGAGTTGTAGTTTCGTATCGAGCACTTTGGCGAGCGCGTCCGTGAGAATGAGCACATCCATGTCGCCGATCTCTCCGAGCTTCTTCAGTTGCTTGAGCTGTTGATCGGCCAGAGGCGCCACTTCGTTCGAAATCCACGTGGCACGTACCGCAGCGGTTTGTGCGTCGGCGTGGGCTTCCGCCAAATCGTGTACAGCTTGTTGATAGCGCGCTTGATAGATCGCGCGAGCGGCGGCGCGCGTTGCGCACGCCTCCGCAATCGCGCGCTTGTTCTTATTCCAGATTGGTAGGTCAATACCCATGCCGAGGCCCAAGCGGCCAATGCCCTCTTCCGACCCCAGCATCGGGCCGAGTTCCAGATCGGGAAAGCGTTTGCTGACTTCGTGTCGAAGCGCGCGATCGGCTTCTACGAACTCGGCCTTGGCCAACAGCACATCCACGCTCACGTGTTCGATTTGCGTGCGTTCGGTGGTGGCGTCGCACGTTGCGGGTCGAATCCCCAAATCGGGAACAGCCTGGATAGGCGCTTGGGGCGTGAGCCCCATCAATCGTTTGAGTCGTAGAAGCTGCCCGCCGGCCTTATGGCGCAGCGCCAAAATTTCGCCTTGACGCGTTTTGGCCTCGAGCTCCAACACGCGCACTTCGGGAGCGCCGATTTGTTCTGCATCGCGTTGAACCGTGGCGAACTTAACTATCTTGTTCACGCTTTCGCGGTGCGCTTCGATCAAGGCCACGCGTTCAATGGTCTTACTCCATGCCGCCCACGCCTCGCGCAGCTTCAGCAGCAATTTGCGTTCGGCGACATGAACTTCTCGGATTGCGGTGTTGGCCTTCGCGAGCGCCTCGAATCGTTCGCCTTCCAGGCGTCCGGCGAGCGGGTAGGTGTAGCTGAGGCCGCCCGCGAGAATCCATGGCGTGTTGATGCCTTCCAAAATCTGTAGAAGATCAAACTCAAAGCGCGGGTCATCAGGCAGCCCTGCATGACGCGCGCCTGCTTCGGGAATGCGCGCCTTCATACGCGCCGCGCGTAGATCGGCATTGAGGAACAGGGCAATCGCCTCGGCTTCATCAATGGAAACGCCGTCGGCTACAAGAAATGCAGGAACGCCGATGTGTCCCTGCCCATTCAGTGTGCGGGCATACTGCAGCGCGCTACCACCGTGAAGTGCCTGTTGGCTCGTTGACTGCCAGCCCGCATCATCGGGCGCTATGTTGGCATCCGGTGCACGATGGATCGCCGCCGTTTGCCGTGCTGCTTGGCACCCGGTACTTGGCACGATGAATAAAACGAGGCCGCTTATGACCAGAAATCGAACTTGCATGAATGTCATCCGACGCAGAAGAACCCAAGAACCAACCGTGTCCCCATCAAGGGGTTCTTGGATGCGTTAGACGATCAATAAATCAAAACGAGCGAGCGGACCCTCGCGCGCAGGCGGATCACCGCGGCACGACGGAAACGTCGTGCGGCTCTCCTCCCCCATCAGGTCCTTGGCGTTGGGGACCACGATGGATGCAATCGTGAGTGGAAGGATCAGAGCGGTAACCGTGCCGATCGTGGAAGACTCCACATCGATCAATGTGTGCTCACCCTCGCCGTGAGGATTTGAATGGTCGTGAGGGTTTGAGTGATCGTCTTCGTGATGGTGCGTGTGACTGTGCACGTCATGTGTGTACGAATGCGCACCTTCGCACTCATGCTCCGCAAACTGAAGCACGGAGAATCGTTCACTCCCGTGCGACGTGGTACAGGCCACTGCAGGCAATTGCATCATGGCCCACGAGAGGCACAGGAATAGGGTCGCGGCGCGGTTCATCGGAGCCGCGACTATGACACAGAGCGTCGGGCAAGGCAAGAACGTCAATCGGGAAGCTGACGGCGGACTACCGAACCTTCAGGTCTACAAAGGCTGAATACGCCGCGGCGTCGCCCCGCCGCCATGCGGTTTCCAAGGCACGCTCGGCGTCGGGTTTTAGCGACTTGAGCGTCTTCGTTTTGTCATTTAACGTGACCTTGAGGGGCTTGTCGAAGTCGAGCATGGCCGAGTTCAAGTGGAGCGAAAGCGATGTGCATCCGGTGGCCTCAACGGTGATGTGTTGGTTCTTGATGGATGCGTGGATGCGACAGGGCGCCCCCCAAGGATTGAACTCTTTAGCGCGAATGCCTTCGACGCCCACCCAGTGACACCAGGGACGCTCGCCGCTGACGAAGTGATGTTCAACCGTCTCGGGCGAAGGGTTGCGCCGTTGCTTCATGACTTCCGGCCAGATCTCTTTGAAACGAACAAAGACGCCCTTCATGTGCGTGCCGCCCTGGGTTGGACGAAAGTCCACCGGTGCGCCCATGTTCTCTAGGCTTTCCGCCGCCTGCTTGGCCTGCGCGAACGGACAGGTGGGATCGTTCGTCCCGTGCAGAATAAAGGTCGGCGTTTGCTTGAGATTGATCAACAACTTGCGCACGTGCCATGCCACCGCGCCCACGGGTGCGATCGCCGCAAAACGATCGGGCGCGTGCTGGCCCAACCACCACGTCCAAAATCCCGTTTGCGAAATGCCCTGCACATAAATGCGATTGGAATCGACGGGGTATCGCAGGCACGCGTCGCGTACGCAGTCGAGCAGCAGCGTGGACAGCGTGTCCATCGTGGGTCCTTGGCTAGCTTTTCCGGATTTTCTCGGCGGCGTCGTGTAAGCCTTGTAACGACCCTCATCTTCCAGGCGGTCCAGTACGCGCGTTCGAATGTAGATCACGTCTTTCGTAGCGCCCGCAATTCGAAGCCAGTTTTCCATGCCCGAGGCGATCTTCTTGTTGTCGTTCTTGCGCCATGACGAATGGCCCACATCGAGCACCAATGGAACAAGCCCTTTAGATGGCCGTTTCTTTGGCATCCACACGGAGTAGGTCCACGACTCGCCGCCCGAGGTATACGACACGTCGTGTGTGAAACCACCTTTCCATCGATCGCCCGGCAACGCACGTGCGATGGTGGTCTCCAACGCTTCAGCGCTCAGGCCTTCGGCCGCCTGTTTGTGTTTCTTGTAGATCGTGGCGCGTTTCTTCTCATTGGGTTCGCGCAAGTACGCTGCGAACGCCTTTACAAGTGCCGGGGACGCCTGACTTGTGCCTTCGCTGTCCTTCGCGTAGAGCCGCGTTTGGATCGCGCAGAGGGCGACGAGCGCCAGTGAAACAGTCAATCGGTGGTGTCGGGGCATCATTCCTCCAGTTTAGACCGAGGCTTCTTGGACCTCTCCGCGTGCGCAACCGATCCCCATGGATAGGTCTAACACCTCCGCGGAGACCGCGTCCAAACCCATGGTTCGCCATCTACCATTGCTCGTGTTGCTAGCGCTTGTGCCCTCGGGCTGTGTCAACTACGTCGGTCGGCGTGCGACGGTGGAACAAGCCGTGGCCACGATGCCCGGTACGTCACGCGGCGCACTTACGTTTGAGCAGGCGGTCGCAAGGCTCGTGCGTGATCATCCGGAATTGCATGTTCTCAGAGCCGAGGCTGCGGCCATCCATCGCACGCCGGGTCCCGGTTCACTTGAAACGCAGGCCATGGTGGCAGATGGCAATCTGACGGAGACCCTTGTTCGCACCGACATCCTGGCGCTGCTTGGGTTGGGTCCCATTCGTGGCAAGCGGGCGTTGGCACGTGCCCTCGTTCACGAACGCGTGATGAAGCATCACGAGCGCGCACGTGCGCTTGTCGGTGATTTGGCCACGGCCTACTTGACACACCAGTTGTTGCGGACGCTGCCAACGCTTTCGATTGACAGCGATGTGAGTGCCTACAAAGAAGCGGGTTTGCTTCCCGAGGCCACCGCGAAGGCTGCCCGTGCCATTGCAGAAGAAGCCGCGGCAGAATCCACCGTACTTGAAAGCGAGCTGCGCGAGTTGCGACGGCAGATTGCCGAACTCGTGGGTGCTACGCCCGACTCCGAGATTACGCCTTCACTCGCAGAAGGTACAAGCGGCGGTGCGTGGCCACCTCTGCCGCAGCCATCGGAAGAACGGCTGGTGTATGGACGCGGCGACTTGCAGCGTTTGGTTGCGGCCTACCGAGTTGCCGATCGGCGTTTTCGGCTTGCGGTGCAAGAGCAAACGCCCACCGTGCGCCTCGGTGCAGGCGCGAATGTCGACCTGAGCTTCCCCATGCAGATGTTGTCGGCGTCGGTGCCACTTGATGGCGCTGAGAAAGCATGTGCGATGGGGCGAGCACGCTTTGCGGCGTGGCGTAAACTACAGGCCGGCGTGCATGCAGCACGTCATGATGTCAAACAGGCGCGCATTGCACTTGATGCTGCGCGTGCACGTGTCACGGCCGCGCGAAAGCGAATGGATGCGGCGAAAGCCCTTGCAGAAGCCGAAGCTGGCCGTTTGGAGACCGACCCCGCGGCACTAACACCGTTGGTCCTTGTTTGGGGCCGCGAGATTGCCGCGTGGCGTGCCTTGCGTCAGGCTACAAAGGAGTGGGCCATGGCACGCGCACGTGCGGCTGTTGCCTCCGGTTGGCCCTCCGCGGTGGGGGGCACTGAGTAATCCCGGTCGGGAGTCTTCGATGAACGCCAAGTCAACCGAGTCATCGCATGTCGATCTCGGGGCGTTGCAACGAAGTGCATCTACGCCACCGGCGAAACGACGTCGTGGGATGTCGGGGCTCATGGTGTGGCTGCTTGTGCTCGGACTCTTGGGCGCGGCGTATGTCGTGTTGCGTCCATTGCTCTTTCCACCCAAGGATGTCCGTGTCACGCGCGCTGAACGCCTGGACGGTAACGAGGCGTCGCAGGTTTCTCGCGCGACCTATGTCGATGCGCCCGGGTGGATGGAGGCCGATCCCTATCCTGTTTCCGTACGCCCGTTTGTGTCGGGCGTGGTGGAAACACTGCATGTACTCGAAGGCACAGCGGTAGAAGTCGGCAATACTGTGCTCGCCACGCTTCGCAATCCCGACATCGAGAATGCGGTAGACACAGCGAAGGCCCGTGTAGCAACCGCGCGCGAACGCGTGCAATCCGCCGCCGTCGATCTCAAGGTTGCGACATCGATTCTCGAACAGCGTCTCCCCTTGCGCGAGCGCTTGGCGTCCTTGGAGGGTGATCTCAAGGCCGCCGAAGCGGAGCTTGAGGCCGCGAAAGCCAAACAGCGCGAGAAGGAACGTGCCATTGAAACGGCCAAAGTGGATGTGCGCGCACAACGCACGCTCACCGCGCGCGGCAAGGGTGCACCGGTTGCATTGGCACGCGCAGAGGCGGCCCTTCGAGAAGTTGAAGAGCACGCGCTTGAGATGGAACATCAAACCGAGCGTGCGCAAGCTGCCGCCCATCGCATTCGCGACCTCATGAAGCTTGCTCAAGAGGGCATCAACGATCCACGCGCGTTGCAAGGCGAAGTAAACAGTCGTCGAGCCGTCTTGGGACTGCGCCGTGCCGAGTTGCATCAGGCCGAAGTGGATCTTTCCGTAGCACAGAAGAATGCGAGTTATCTAAGCGTAAAGGCGCCCATGACTGGCGTGGTCCTTCGTTTGGAGTGTGCACCGGGCGCCACCGTAGGTCCTATGGGTGAGTTCAAGGGAGAAGCGGAAGCCGGATCGTCGGGCGGTCTCAATCGTATGACGGGGTCGATTTGTAGTGTGTACGACGCCAATTCCATGCAAGCGCGTGTAGATGTGCCGCTGGCTGAGGTCGGTGCAATCGATGTGGGCACGAAAGCCAAGATTACCGTGCGCGCGGTTGCAGGTCGCACCTTCGATGGCATTGTTACACGACGCGTTCACGAGGCAGACATCAACAAGAATACGTTGCAGGTCAAAGTGCGCGTTGAGAAGCCCGACGGCCTCTTGCGCCCCGAGATGTTGTGTAGTGCTCGTTTCCTGATTCCGCCGTCTGCGCGCAAGGGAACAACGAAGCCTACGAAGCACGTCACCACAGACGGTGCCGTGTTTCGCATTCCCAAAGAGGCTGTGCGTGACGGTGCGGTGTACGTGTATGATCCGCGTCACGGCGGTCGTGCGCGCAAGGTCGGCATTGAACTCGTGCATGAACATGATGGCATGGCCCATGTGCGCGGTGCGCTCACGCGCTCCAGTCAGATTATTCTCGATGCGGTGGCCGACGGTGACGCCGTACGAACTGCAGGTGCCAATTGACGACCGACCGCAAAAGAGCTACAGCCGAACCTTTGATTCGCATGCGCGGGATTACCAAAATCTATCCCGGTCGCGGTGGCGACGTGGTGCCGCTGCGTGAACTCGATCTCGACATTGAGCGCGGTGCCTTTGTCGCGCTCATGGGTCCCAGTGGCAGTGGTAAGACAACGCTGTTGCATATTTTGGCGGGCATTGACCGCACAACCCACGGCACGATTCAGGTGGGCGGCGCCGACATTACCCGCATGGGAGCGCGTGCGCTCGCCAAATGGCGCAATCAACACGTGGGGTTCATTTTTCAGCAGTACAACTTGGTGCCCGTGCTAAACGCGTGGGAAAACGTCGAGTTGCCGCTCCTGCTCATGCCGCTGGGCAAGCGGGAACGCGCCACGAAAGTGAACGTCGCGCTGGAAGCCGTTGGGCTTGCCGATCGCGCCGATCACTTGCCGCGTGAATTGAGCGGTGGTCAACAGCAGCGCGTGGCGATTGCGCGCGCTATTGTGGGTGGCCCCGAACTGATCTTGGCCGATGAGCCCACCGGTAACCTCGATGAGACTTCCGCCGATGCGGTGTTGGCGCTCTTGTCCGAACTTCATGAGCGCTTTGGTCAAACGTTAATGATGGTGACCCACGATCCGCGTGCCGCCGCGGCAGCCGAGCGCGTGATTCGCCTGCGCCGAGGACAGATTGAACACTCGACGGCGCCCAAGGTCGTGCGGGAAGAGCGCGCATGAAATCCTTTTGGCGACTGATGACCTATGTGCGGCGCACGATTGTTCGCGCGCGGCTGCGCTCGCTTCTGACCGTATTGGGCGCGGCGTTGGCGCTGGGGCTGTTTGCATTCGTATTCATGCTTGAGCGGGGCGTCAATCGCATGCACGAACAGGCCGATCAACCGGTCCTGGTCGTGTTCCAGTCGAGCCGATTTTGCCCGCTCACCTCACTTTTGCCCATGCGCTACCTCGATGAAATCAAATCCGTAGACGGCGTGGACCACGTCTTACCCACGTTGATGTACATCAATTCGTGCCGCGCCAATCTCGATCTCGTAACGCTGCACGGAGTCGATGGCGACGTCCTTCCTCAAGTCCATGATCTTGATGTGTTCGATGGCGATCTTTCCGCGTGGCAGGCGCTAGACGACGGCGCCTTGGTGGGTCAACGCTTGGCCGAACGTCGCGGCCTCAAGGTGGGGGATCGCGTTCGGCTGACCAATGTTGATGTGAAGGTGGCCGGCATCTACAAGTCGCCAGGCGCGGGGCTCGACAACATTGCGTTCGTGCAACTGGATCAGCTTCAGCTTGCTCGCAAGCAACAGGGCATTGCCACCGAGTTCTTTGTGCGCGTGAAAGAGGGCACGGACCCACAACGCGTGGCCGAGATCATCGACACGAAGTTCGCCAAGGCTGAACAGCCGACCGACACCAAGACCATGCAGGCGTTTGTGCAGGGCGCGGTGGGCGAAGTGGCTGAAGTTGTGGACTTTGCACGCTTGCTTGGCTACGTCGCCGTGGCGATAGTGATTTTGCTTGTTGGTAATACGGTGTACATCAGCGCGCAAACGCGTCGCCGCGAACTAGGTGTGATGGAGACGATTGGGGTTACGAAGCCCATGCTTGGCGGCCTCGTGGCTATGGAGAGCGTGTTCCTAAGTCTTCTCGGTGGAGTCATCGGCGTGGGTGTGGTCGCGCTCGTTGCCACGCTGTCGCCGATCACGTTGGGGATTGAGGGCTGGGGCATCGACATCAAGCCAGACACGGCACTGTTTGTCGTGGGTGGCGCGTTGGCACTTGCGGTGGGCGTGATTGCGGCGATTGGCCCCGCGCTCCTTGCCTGTACCCAGTCACTTGGCGCGGCCGTGAAGGCGTAGAACTCAAGGGTCATTTTTCTTGTTACCGCTTGCGTACACATTCCGAAATCTCTGGCGACGCCGCACGCGAACGGTGTTGACGTTGATTGGTATTGCGTTGATCACCGTACAAGTGATTTTGGTTGCTGGTTTTGCGCGTGCATTGGCCAAGAGTGCATCGGCGACAGCATCGCCGAACGTGGGCATCTTGGTGGGCACCACTGGCGAACATGATTTGGTGCGCTCCGTTATCTCGCGGGGCAATGCAGAAGCTGTCGCGGCCGGTCTCCCAGGCGTTGCAACCGTAGGCGACCAGCGCGCCGTGAGTGTTGAGCTTCATTCGGCGAGTCGTCGCGGCAATGCCGTGGCGTTGATGCGCGGTGTTACGCCGTCTGCGTATCTCGTCCATGAACGTCTTACGGTAGTTGACGGCCGTGAACCCGATGCGCCCTATGAACTTTTGGCGGGCCGCTTGGCGGCCTCGCGCATGGGCGTAGACGACGCCGACATGTCCATCGGCAAACAGGTAGAGCTCGAAGGTCGCAAGTGGACAGTGGTGGGTCACTTTGCTGCGCCCGGTACTGTGCTTGAAGCGGAACTGTGGGTGCGTCTCGATGACCTTGTGCAGAGCGTGGGGCGCCAAGATGTTTCCTGCGTTGCCGCACGTTGGCCCGATGCGCGATCCATGAAACGTGGGCGCGTATGGACCGCGCGAAACGCAGTGAGCTATGAGGTGTCGTTCGTTGAAGAAACAGCGCTGTACGAGACCTTACAACAGCAGTTGGATCCCATCGTTGCGCTCAGTTGGCTGATGGCATTGCTTGTGTTAATCGCCGGCATCTTTGCATGCACCAACACCATGTTTGCCGCAGTGCTCGCGCGCACGCGAGAGATGGGTGCGCTGCGCGCGATCGGTTTCCGGCCGTCATCGATCGGTATAAGCCTCGTATTGGAATCGTTAATCTTGGGCCTCGTTGGCGGCCTGATCGGATTCTGGGTGGCGGGGTTCTTCCAAGAGATCCCCATGAAATTCCCCATGGGCGCGTTTTCCATTGACCTGTCCCCGGGAATGCGTCTGTTTGGATTGGGAACGGCCCTTGTCGCCGGCTTGATTGGTGGTTTGATACCTGCGTGGCGCACGATGCGCATGCCGCTGGTTGATGCCCTCGGAGGTCGACTGTAATGAGCTCTACTCGACGTGTGGTTTCGCTTGCGCTCAGTCTGGGTTGCTTGGTTCTTGTCGCATGTGGTGATTCGACCACAGCGAGCGAGGCAACGAAGCCTGGCGCCGCTACAACAACCGTTTCGTTCGAACGCGGTAGCGACATCAAGGATGCCGAATCCGTTATGGACATAACCGCCTTGAAAGAAGGCGACACGGTTGCGTTGCATGGCCGTGTAAAGCAAATCACCAAGGGATTCGCATCATTTGTCATGATCGACGACGAGCTTGAATGGTGCGGGCGCGATCCCGGCGAAGACTGCGGATGTCCCACACCCTGGGACTACTGTTGCGCCGACCCCAAGGCCGTAAAGTTGGGTTCGATCGCCGTGGAGTACCACGACAACGCAGGCGAAATTGTGGAATCGAAGGATCTCGGCCTGCGCGTGCTCGATTGGGTGGCCGTCAAAGGCACGCTCGCCAAGAACGAAGCGGGCGGGCTCTACCTTGTCACGAAGGACGGTTGGCATCGACGTGAACGACCGACGATCGACGGCATCGATTGGACCAAGGCCAAGTAGGCCACGCGCTTGCGTCCTTCAAGCCAATAACCAATCATATTACGAACGCCCGCTCGGGCCTTTCGATGCTCCCCCATCGCTCATTCGTTAGGGTGGATTTGGCCGCGGCGTCGTTGCCGCGGCTCTTCGTCATCCGTACAAACCGCGCTTGAACGAATCGGGCGCACAGGAGTGTAGTAATGAAACATCGCTACGTTTTGCTGGCGCTGGTTGGCGCGCTTTCCATTGGTGTGTTTGCGGGCACAGGTCTCTCCGAAGAGAGTGCGCCAAGTCCGGAAGACATGATGAAAGAGCACTTCAAGGTCCATACACCAGGACCGTTTCAGAAGTTGATCGCGGGCTTCGCGGGCACATGGGATACAGAGACGAGTATGTGGTGGGGCCCGGGTGAGCCGTCCAAGTCCACAGGTAAGTCGGTGAACACGATGACCTGCGGAGGGCGATTTTTAAAACAGGCCTATTCCGGATCCATGATGAACATGCCCCTCAAAGGCGAAGCGCTACTTGGCCACGACAACTATGGCAAGCGCTTCCAAATGACATGGCATGACCAAATGACGACGTCCATTAGCGTGTATGAGGGTCCATCAACGGCTGACGCGAAGGCGATAGTGGTTCGTGGAGTCATGAACTCGCCACAAGGCAAGATGACGGATCAGTGGACCTACACCTTTGAAGGCGCGGACAAAGTGGTTGCCGTTCGTCACATGGGTGCCGAAGGAGCGACCGGCGACAAGCTGAAGAAAAACATGCAAATCGTTTACACCCGCGCCAAGAAAGAGGGCGCCACGAAATAGCATTCGTACCGTTTCGCTTCGACTTGCGCCGCGGCTGTTCAAATGGCCGCGGCGTTTTCGTACCCTCTATTTGATGTCAGGTAGGTCGAATGAAGTTCACAGTAGGTGTTGTCGCCGTTGGTCTTGCGGCCATCACCACGTGCATGAGTGCCCCGCGTGCCGAATCGGGTCCAAAGGAAATAGCCACTATGGATCTAACGGTCGAGCACGTAACCGCATTTGCGACGTTGGCGCTCAATGGCATTCATCGCGAGTATCCCAACAAGCCGTCCAACGTGATGATCGATGCTAAGTCCGTTCGATCGCCTCGCGAAATGCACCCCGCGTTCTACGGATGTTTTGACTGGCACTCCTCGGTGCACGGGCACTTTTTGCTTGTGCGTGTGTTGCGCATGTTTCCGAAGGCACCCATCGCCGAGACCATTGAGCGTGCGCTCGATACAAGCCTCACGAAGGCGAATCTAGAAGCCGAGGCAGCCTACTTTCGGGAGCCTCACAATGCGTCCTTCGAACGCATGTACGGCTGGGCATGGGCGCTCAAGCTCGCACAAGAGCTACGCACGTGGAACGACGCGCGCGCGACGCGTTGGGCGGAGCATCTGAAGCCGCTTGAGACGATCATCGTGTCGAGAACCATGGCGTTCTTGCCCAAGTTGCGCGGACCGATTCGATCGGGACTGCATATCGATTCGGCCTTTGGGTTGGCGTGGATCCTCGACTATGCCCGGGCCGTAGCCAACAAACCGCTGGAAGCACTCATCGTGAAGGCCGCCAAACGGCTCTACGAGAAGGACGTTCGCTATCCCGTGGCCTATGAACCCTCTGCCTTTGACTTTTTTTCGGCGGGGCTCAACGAGGCCGATCTCATGCGGCGCGTATTGGATGCGAAGGCATTCGCAACGTGGCTCGACGCGTTCCTGCCCGACATGCAGGGTAAAGGGCTGGGTCCCTTGGCAACACCCGCGGTGGTTGACCATCCCGAGGACGGCCACCTCGTACACCAGGCGGGTCTCAACCTCGCGCGGGCGTGGACCATGAGGGGCATTGCGTCGGGACTCCCCAATGATGATGCCCGACGCGCGACGTTGCATACGTTGGCGACGAATCATATTCGCGAAGGACTCAAGTACGTAACCAGCGGGCATTACGAAGGCGAACACTGGCTCGCGACGTTCGCGTTGGTCGCCTTGACCAATGAGGGCTAGCCCGGGTTATTCATGAAGGGGATTATATACTTGACTCAAGGCCCTGTCCACCCTAGAATCAGCCATCATGAGCCTACTTCTTCTTGCTCTTGGGTTTCTCGGCCTCGATAGCGTCACGGACTTTCTTAGGGAAGACGCGACGGAAGGCTTGTTTGTCCGTGAGCAGGATGGCGGGTTTCCTACGTTTGGCCTTTTTCTTCTTAGGCATGGGGGTTCCTGATGGTGTCGAATATGGATCTTGGGAAGTTGATCGAGCAGTTCAGGTGTGACGATGAGTGCAGGCAGTATCTAGAGGACCTTCGGTGGCCTGACGGCCCACAGTGCCCGGATTGCGGGTCTATGTCGGTGTCAAACGTGGAGAAGCGTCCGGTTTATGACTGCAACCATTGTCGCTACCAGTTCTCAGTCACAGTGCAAACCGTGATGGAGAATACGAAGCTGCCACTTTGGAAGTGGTTCCTCGCAGCATACCTCATGTGCGAGTCGAAGAAGGGAATCAGTGCCAACCAGTTGAAGCGGATGCTCAGGATCTCCTACAAGACCGCTTGGCACCTGTGCCACCGGATCAGGGCGGCCATGGGATCTATCGCTGAGAATCCATTGTCGGGCGTTGTAGAGGTGGATGAGACCTACATGGGTGGCAGCACCGATGGGCGCCGTGGCAAGAGGTCAAAGGGGAAGAAGAGGCGGGGGCGCGGTACGGACAAGACCATGGTGGTGGGTGCTGTTCAGCGTGAGGGGCAGATCCGGTTGAAGGTGACGCCCGGTAGGGCGACCAAGAAGACCCTCCACAAGTTCGTGGAGGACCACGCTGGAGAGGCTGAGAGGGTCATCACCGATGGGTACAGGGGCTACCGTGGCATCCCTGGACATGAGTGGATCGATAAGGACAAGGATGGCTATGTTTCGGCTGGTGGGGTGAACACACAGGCCATTGAGAGCGTTTGGAGCCTGTTCAAGCGGTCTGTGGTGGGGACGTACCACAACATGAGCACGAAGCACCTACCTGCCTACCTGGACGAAATGGAGTGGCGGTTCAACAACCGTGGAAACGAGTACATGTTCCGTGACACGATGCTGGCGATGCTTGGGTGTGGGCCGGTGCCGTATCAGGAGTTGATTGGGAACTAACAGGTTTTCGCTAGCCAGCTTGCTCTGTATCCGATGATTCAATCAACTCCTGGGTCACTAGCACACCTAGCACTTCTGGAGGGGTGTGAGGAGAACGGGCGAACCCATTCGCAATCCTACGCATTAGACCCGTTGAAATAGGAGACTGACGGAAGAGTTTGTTGTCGCTCTCAAGAGAATACAATGTACCGATCGGGACGACCTTGGCCATTGCGTAATATACTATCGTGCTGTGGGTAACCCACGGATGCTCATTTGATTCGATCTGACAAGTCGCATCTAGCCCCGCCCTGCTTGTCGTCAGATTGACAATGGCGACTCGATCAGGATCGCTTCCGGGGTGTGAGCACACAATCCACAAGTGTGAGTCAATATCCGGTCTACTCGGCAACAGAAAAGTGTCACCGTAGCGCAGTGAACTAGCTTGGCTCATCCAAGCAACTGGTCATAGTGGTCATGCGCTTCACGTTCGCGAGCAAGAGCCGCAATTTCATCATTATTCTTTCCTGCCACCCTCAGAATCCGAATAACTGGTATCGCGATGCTTGATTTGCCGGGGTCTTCCCACTCTGGCAAATCGTGGCTCTTGTTGCGAACATCCCAATCTGAGAGTTGGCAGTTCTCCTCATGGATCGAGTCCAGTATTCTCTTGTCCGCCCTTGTTAGCCGTCGTTCCGCAGGATGCTGTGAAATCTCGATGTTTCGTTCACCTGCGCCTTTCAGATGTGTGGACCAATAGCTTCCTGTTTCGATGAAGCAATCTTCCTTGATGCAGTTGTAGGCTTCGCTCAGAACGGGGCCGTGCTCCATCGAAACATACGTCCCGCCGCAAATTGGATGTCCATAAGTCAGAATTGAGGCACGATCAGCGAAGTAGAGCAGCTTGAGTAGTCGCATTCGAGTAATCGAAGTGCCATGTTTTTGAATTAGGTACGCCGCCGCCTCAGTTGCGCGTTCTTCGTTGAATGGAAAGCTGCTCAGGTGCATGGTCTCTCTACTGATCCTATTATCGGCTCTCCATCGGGTAACACCGCGCGCGACTCTGCTCCACACTTACTGAATACTAACACAATGGACGGGCCCGTCAATCGATCAATTGTGAACTCGCCCAAAGGCCTACTAGTGAATAAATAGGCACTACTTTCCTCTCCTTAACGCCTCCAGAACCGCTCTCCGGGCCCAGGTCGCCGTGGGGATCCCCTCCATCTCGGCGGCCTCTTCGAGCCGAGCGTGCTCCTCTGGGCGTAGGCGGATAGGGACGATCTCCGAGCGAACCTTGTCCTCCGGCAGCCGTGGGCGGCCCTGCTGACGCTGTTTCTTCTTGCCGCTCATACTTGCCCCTAAGGCTATGAGCGATGTTTGTCGTTAGTTATTGTGCATTATGAATGCACGTAAAGTAGGCTGTGCGCCAGGAGGGTGCTCATGCCGAAAGTCAAGCCTATCGACCCGAAGACCATTGATTGGCGTAGAGAGCGACGGGAAGCGCGGAACCGGCCTGAGTCATGGTGGTCGAGGGTGAATCCAACCGCTGTTGTCATTGCGGCCCTTGCGTGCGTGACCATCATTGCTCTGGCCTTGATCCTCACCAGGAGCAAGTATTCAGAGAGTGAGGCCCGATCTCTATTCAGGCTTGGCTTGGTCACGGCTTATGCCTCATACGATTCGAACATCCAATCAGTAGCGAAGGACGGTAGCAAGGTAGGTCTCCTGGGGGCCATGATGCTGTCCAGGTCCATGGCCGCACAAATCACGAAGGATCTGGATCCATCCGAAGGGGCCATCGCCCTATGCGTTGATGAGGTGAGAAACATGACGACGATCACGAAGGAGGCCTCGGCTAGGCTGAAGGAGAACCCCAGAGAGTTCATCCAAAGCGTGCTACGGGACTAGACCTCCTTTGACAGCGTTCCAGTCCTTGTGAACCTGCTCCTTGATCTCTGATAGTTGTCTCAGCCACTCAGTCATCTTGATCTTGAGATCCTGAAAGTCCTGGCACAGCAGTGCTTGGCATACATGTCCCTGAGCCGGGTGCGGATCCGACAGGATCTGAGAATAGTCCGGGCCGAGCACGTTGTGGACCTCCTGGAACCACAGTGACGCCTCCCTCGTAGCGTCAATGATGCCATATGCCGTGTTTGGGATTTTGCGAACAATGTCCCCACCCCTCTCACTGAGCTTGTTGATCGAACCAAGAAGCGCCGCTAGATCCATCTCCTCTTGAGTCCTACGCTTTTCAAGGGCAGCCTTGAGTCGATCGATCTCCTCCTTCAGCTTTACGCTCTCACCATGAAGACGGCTGGACGTTGCCTCGGCATTTCGCAACTGGGCACGAAGGATCTCTTGGTCCTTCTTGCCCTGCTCATGTTCTGACTCCAAAGACTTCACGCGACGATTTAGGTACTCAATGATCTTGTTCGCCTGCTCTCCCTTTTCACGAAGTGTTTCTACTTCTTTGTGCAAACGTTCTTCACGCGCCCGATCTTCGTCCCGATAACGCTTCGCCAACACTAAAGGCGCTTCAACTAAGGCCCTGATATATATAAATGCCCACCAAGCAGCAGCGCCAACAACAGCCGCAACGAGATAAATAAAGTCCGGGGTCG
The DNA here is from genome assembly GCA_965222115.1 of Planctomycetota bacterium. GTDB lineage: Bacteria > Planctomycetota > PLA2 > PLA2 > JAEUHO01 > CBDCTJ01. The sequence continues at coordinate 789,642 of CBDCTJ010000007.1, forward strand.
CGTCCGATTTCGACGCCCAACAAATGAAAACCATCACCGCTGATCCAAAAATAGGTGCCAACCACGCCTTTCGAACTCGCTTCGCAGCATGGGCACGAGCCCACCTCCAACATTCCTTTCGCTCACCAGAAGTGAGGGCATACTTGTCCTGCGGCATCCCATTAGACTACCACCCTTGAAACAGGTATACAATACCCTTCATGAATAATCCGGGCTAACGCCGTCGATGGCGTTTGGATATGCTTGTGACGGCGTTTTGAATCGCCATCGAGACCCACTTGGGCAAGTCCGGTGTGGCCAGTGTATTTTGAAGCGGGCCCACGTGATGGATGGCGCCGTGACGGCTAATGGTCTTTACAGCCCATGACCACGTGCGTCGATCCTTGAGCGTCGGGAGCCGTTCCACGAGCCGGTCCGCGAGCCGTGACTCCAATGCGCCCCGAATGCCAAGCGTCAATGCGTCGCGCGCGGATGTGCAGTCGGGATCGTCCTTGGCGAGCGCAATGTCAATCAGCATGTCCACCATGGGCCACGTCTTTGGGTCTGCACGACCGAGTCCCAATTTGACCGCCGCCGCGCGAACGTCGGGGTGGTCGTTCGACATCGCCAGCTTCATGACGCGCGCTTCGATCTCATTGCTCAATTGGTGGATGCGCGCCATGGCGTTTAGCGTCTCGAGATGGGCCTCGGCATCGTTTGTGTTGAGGTATGTGAGTAGGGGAATGCCCAACTCGCCGCGCAGATCGCCCTTCGCCTGCGCCACGAGATACTGCGGCACGCGATAGAGTGGCGACGCCGTGAGCCGACGGGCCAGGCGAAGTAGTGCCGACGCATCGGCATCGTCTAGCTGTTGTTCATCGGAAAGGGCAAGTAGTCCTTGAATGGCACTGGCGGCGAGTTCGAAGTCATCCGATCCCAAATTGCTGCGCAAGACCCGCCTAAATGCTCCGCGCTCCTCGTCGGTAAGCTGAGCGCGATACGTCTGTAGTAGCTTATTGCCATCAAGACTTGTGGTGCGATCCATCGAAGACACGTGTGCCATGAGGCTTTTGACGGCATGCTCCCGAGCATTTGCATCCATGGGCGCGTTGATGCGCGCGCGTAGTTCGTCCAGCGACAATTGATCTGTTGCGAGCGGTTGAGCAACACCACCCGTGGCAGGAGTGTCACCGGGTTGCGCGTTCTTGGGGTCCGGAATGGCTGTATCGGGATCTGCGGATGCATCGTTTGTATGTGCATCGCTCGTCGTCTCAGAGCCATTCTTATCCTCGGCCGCAACGGGTGTTGCCGTTGACCCGCCCCGCGTATGCTTCGGTGCCTGAGGCAGCGCTTCATGACGTTGATCAAACGCCTCGTCGAAACGTGCATCGTCGTCGTCCGTCATGGCATACATTGCCCACGCGATGACAGCCGTAAGCAACAAGCCAACGATGATCCAAAGTGCGCGCGACATGGCGTTGTTTGGGAACTCCTACCTACGGCGCACCATCGTAGTGTGCGTCGGGCGTCGTCCGCTGATTTCTATGCGAACGCCGGACGCTACCAATGCGTACTGCGGGCATAGGTGGCGATGTAGTCCTCGGTGGGGATCTTTCGCCGCGTGCTCTTGCTGGTCATGTAACGCACCTTGCCAAAAATAGGCCGCTCCGGCCCCCACGCGCGATCATGACGACCCAAGACCCAGAAGATTCCCGAATACGAGTTGGGATCGCGACCGTCCAACGCGTACTTGTCGTTGAGATGAATCATGGTTTCGAGCGCGCGCTCGGGCGATGGCGACCACGCCACAATGTTCTTTCCCCAAAGCATGCGCAGGTAGCTCGGGATACGTCCCTCACGTACGAGCTGTCGTTGCATGGCATTCCACAATTCGTCGTGGGTTTCGCCGCGCTCAAGCGTATTGAGATCATAGACAGGATCGCGACGGTCACCCCGGTGATCGTTCAGCGTCTTGCGTGCCCAGTCCGGCAAGCTTGCGTAGAGCATGTAGTTGTCGCGGAAGAAACAGGTGTTGAACCCCAATTCCCGCCAGGTAACCAGTTGATCGAGAAACGCCTCGGAGCCGGACGGAAGTCCCCACCAGCCCTGGCGCGCACCGCGTCCACCGGGCGTAAGTGTGGTGACGTCCCAATCAAGCGCGGCTGCAATGGCTGCTAGTACCTCATGAGGCGAGATCATGCCGAAGTGCAAGTAGGCACTCAACTGACTCGTAACGGGTTCGCTCGGATGACGCCCCTCTTCCACGTAGGCGTCCAGGCGACTACCCACGAAAGCTTCAAGGCGCGCGCGGGCTTCGTCCATACCGCCAACCGCACTTCCATGTCCAATGACGTCCACGGGCGTTACGTCATGATCAATCGGTAGCGTTTCGAGTTGGTCGCTCCCGGTCGATGTAAGGAGATCCCCACTTGCCGGTTGCCAGGTGGATAGAAGCGATGCATCCACGTACTGTTCAAGTGCGTCATGCGCGTGCGTCCGCAAATCGTCAACCGGTGAAACGAGCGGTGTGTGGTCAAGATGCGCAGGGAGTTCTTGTTGCAAGAAGCGGCGAAATCCATGTGCCGTTGGAAAACAGCGCGGTGCGGCACGCATGGGTAAGAGTCCGCAACCATCCACGGCCTCTATCAAACAACGCGCCTGTTGACCCGCTGAGGCAATCATGGTGGGGTAGTGAAAACACGGGTGGTCATCGATCACCATCCGGCACGCGTGCTTCGAAACGGATTGAAGAAAACCCTTGCCTGCGTCCTTCGCCGGTTCCACATAGGGCCAGTAGAGCACGCCCGAACCTCCCAGCGCGCGCGCATGATTGGCCATACCGTCAATCACAAAGCGATGAAACCGATCCGACGCCCACGGATAGTCCACCCGCAGCGGTTCCACGATCAGGAGCGGTTTCTTATGCTCATTCGCCGCCTGAATCGCATGGTCAAGCGCCACATTGTGCCGAACGCGCCGCTGCGCCACCATCCAATACACCACAAAGTCACCGTCGGCTCGCACCGACAGGCCATTGAGGGTTCGCAGTCGTGACGCTGGAGCTTTCACCTACCCGTCATAACATACACACTGGTGCCAGGCACGCCGATGTACCCACTACATACGTCGCTGTGCCTGGCACGGAAGGGTATCTACAGAAGGCCGAGTTGGAGTTTGGCTTCTTCGGTGAGTTTGTCGCGGGTCCACGGAGGTTCCCAGACGAGGTCGACGTCGGCGGTGTCGATTTCGTCGAGTTGTTCGACGCGGGAGCGGACTTCGCCGGGCAAGGTGCCGGCCACCGGGCACGCTGGGGTTGTGAGCGTCATGGTGATCTTGGCGTGTTTCGTGTCGGCGTCGACTTCAACGTTGTAGATCAAGCCGAGGTCGTAGATGTTCACGGGAATCTCGGGGTCGAACACACTGCGTAGCGCGTCGAGCACCTTTTCGTCCAATGTGCGCGTGTCGGCACTGGCCTTCATGGTAGGCAGTCCGGTTCCGGGCGGCAACGGTGGCTTCTTCTCGTCGTTTGATGAGGTCGCCGGCGTATCGGGTGTTGAAGGGGAGTTTGTCATCGTGTTATTCCGTCGTCACCGTCTCGCCCGAGTGCTTCAGTGCGGCTTGCACCGTATGCCACGCAAGCGTGGCGCACTTGACGCGAATGGGAAACTCAGAGACGCCTTCGAACACGGCCAACTTGCCGAGGGCGTCTAGATCCGTGTCCTCCGTTTCGCCCGTCACCATGGCGTGAAAGCGTTCGAAGAGCGCTTCAGCTTCGGCAATCGTTTTGCCGGCCAACGTTTCCGTGAGGATCGATGCCGATGCAACGGATATGGCGCAACCGGAACCATCAAAGTGAACGTGCGTAATCCGGTCGCCGTCCAGGGAAACGAAGAGCGTGAATTTGTCGCCGCACAGTGGGTTGTGCCCCAACGCTTCACAGTCGGATGTGTCGGGCGCGCCGAAGTTTCGAGGATTCTTCCCATGGTCGAGAATCATCTCTTGATAGAGTTCGCGTAGATCGGCCATTACCCCAGCACCTCGTGAACGCGCTTCAATCCGTGCGCTAGCGCGTCGATGTCCTGTTCATTGTTGTAGAGCCCAAGCGACGCGCGCGCCGTGGCCGTAATGCCCAAGCGATCCATCACCGGTTGAGCACAGTGATGACCCGCGCGAATGGCGACGTTCTCGGCATCGAGAATGGTGCCGATGTCATGGGGGTGGGCATAGTCGAGGGTGAACGACAATACGCTGGCCTTGTTCTTCGCGCGTCCTACGAGCGTGAGCCCTGGAATCGCATCGAGCTTCTCGGTGCCGTAACGCAAGAGTCGCGCTTCGTGCGCGGCGATTGCACCGAGCCCGAGACGATCTACATACTCAAGCGCGCAACCGAGTCCAATGGCGCCCGCAATGTTGGGCGTCCCCGCTTCGAACTTATTCGGTAACTCGTTGTACGTGGTGCCCCGGAATGACACGGAGCGAATCATGTCGCCACCGCCTTGATAGGGCGGCAGGTCATTCAGAAGCGCTTCCTTGCCATATAGCACACCAATGCCGGTAGGCCCATAAACCTTGTGGCCACTCATGGCATAGAAGTCGGCGTCAAGTGCCTTCACATCAACGGCCATGTGCGGCAGGGCCTGCGCCCCATCAACCAATACAACGGCGCCCACATGATGCGCGCGCTTTATGAGCATTTCGACGGGGTTGATCGTGCCCAGAGCATTGGATATGTGCACCACGGCAACGATCTTTGTGCGATTTGAGATTATTGTGTCTAAGTCGTCGAGCACCAGCTCGCCTTCGTCGGACATGGGAATCACGCGCAACGTGGCACCGGTCTGTTCGCACACCATTTGCCAAGGGACGATATTGGAATGGTGTTCCATGGTGCTTACGAGCACTTCGTCGCCTGCCTTGAGACGCGTACGTCCAAAAGTCTGTGCTACAAGATTGATGGCCTCGGTCGTGCCTCGAGTAAAGATGACTTCGCGCGTGCTGGCAGCGCCGAGATGCGCTGCAACCGTCTTGCGCGCCCCCTCGTACATCGCGGTGGCCTCTTGGCTCAACCGATGGACGCCACGGTGCACATTGCTGTTGAATTGTTCGTAGTAGTTGGTCAGTGATTCGATCACACACGCGGGCTTGTGCGTGGTGGCTGCGCTATCGAGGTACACGATGGGTTTACCGTTGGCTTCGCGGCGCAAGTTGGGAAACTCGGCGCGCACGGCGTCGATGTCAAAGGCCGTTACGTTAGAAGGTGCGGAGGACGTCATGCGCGGTGCTCCTCCTGATCGGCGGCGGCAACACGTGCAATGTGCGCGCGAATGCGTAAACCCATGGCCTCACGCAATCGTTCGTCTTCAACGCCCGCAAGCGCATCGCGCCCGAAGGCCTCCATCAGAAGAGAGCGCGCATGGACTTTATCGATCCCACGTGCGCGCAGGTAAAAGAGCGCGTCTTCGTCCAGTCGGCCGATGGTGGCGCCGTGTGTGCAACGCACATCGTCGGCGTAAATCTCAAGTTGGGGGCGTGTGTTGGCCACGGCGTCGTCGGTCAATAAGAGGTTGTGATTGGCCTGTTCGGCGGCGGTGCGTTGCGCGTCTTGTTTCACCACCACGCGCCCGGTAAACCCACTCGCGCTGGCGTCGCCTAAGATGCCGCGAAACTGCTGCTCGCTTTGGCACTTTGGTGCGTCGTGATGAATCACAATATGTGTGTCGGCTCGGCGCGATTCATCCAGCAAGGTGAGTCCGCCCAGCGAGGCGGAAGCGTCTTCGCCGGTGAGTCGAACGGTGATGGTGTCGCGCGAAACCGGGCCACCACTGCGCAGGCTGGCCGATGCAAACTCGCTGGCCGCGTCTTGGTGCACCGTGCGCGTATGGACGAGGTAGCTCGATGCCATATCGATGGCTTCCACCGTGCCTGTGAGTCGCGCGTTCTTTGCGAGGGCAACAGATTCGACGGGGCATGCGAGATGCGCGGTGTCCGCTTCGCCCAAATGCACCGTGTGCATGGTGAGTGAGCTTCCCTTGCCTACGGAAATCTTGATGCGCGGAGCGCTAACGGTGGCGTGCCCCTTGTTGGTCGTCACGTAGGCAACATAGAGCGGCGCATCGATCGACGCGCCGTCGGCAACCGCCATAGACAACGTTGTAGGTTGCACGGCGTAGTTGAGCAATACAAAGGGATCTGTGGCGCCGTCGGACGCCGTTGTGTTCTCGTGACTCGCGATCGAAAGTGGCTTGGGCCAGCCGTTGCAGTTGGAAAGCGTGTCGTCAATGCTGCCGTTGACGAGCACAAGCCGCAACGCGTTGGTGTCGTGCACAAGTTCGTCAAGCGACGCACGGATGGCATTGCGAATCGAGTCGCTCGGCGCGTCGGGTTGAACAAACCGTTCGCGGCGAAGCGCGCGTAGGTCCGAATAGAGCCAGTCCTCATCGCGCGATACGGGAAGGCCGCATGCCAGGAAACGTGACCAATGGGATGACGACGTGTCAGTCGCGAGTGCGGCAAACGGCTTGGCGTCGTTGTGGGTCGTGGGGGTGGGAGCAACCGGCATAGTGCGTTCCGTTGGAGGTTTCTCTGCTGTTCTTATCTGATGTGCCGTTTGTGTTTATGCGCCTGCGGGCGAAGGAGCGTCTTCCAGCCACGAATAGCCCTTGGCTTCTAGCTCAAGCGCCAAACTGCGATCGCCCGAACGGGCAATGCGTCCGTCGGCGAGCACATGGACCACGTCAGGAACAATGTGATCGAGCAGGCGCTGGTAGTGGGTGATGACCAGGAAGGCGCGCTTGTCGTTACGCAGCGCATTGACACCTTCGGAAACGATGCGCAACGCGTCAATGTCGAGACCCGAATCGGTTTCATCGAGGATCACGAGTTCGGGTTCAAGCACGAGCATCTGCAGCACTTCATTGCGCTTCTTCTCGCCACCGCTAAAGCCCTCGTTCACCGCGCGGCGCAGCATGGCGTGGTCCATCTGGAGCATGTCGGCCTTGCTGCGCGCAATCTTCAGGAAATCGATTGCGTCAAGTTCGGATTCGCCGCGGTGCGTGCGCACGGCGTTGAGTCCTTCACGCAGCAACTGTGAATTGCTCACGCCCGGAATCTCTACGGGATATTGAAACGCAAGAAACACGCCTTCGCGAGCGCGCTCCTCGGGCTCCATGTCGAGCAAGTCGTTGCCCTTGTAGGACACGCTGCCCTTCGTGACCTCGACGTCGTCACGTCCGGCCAGCACGCGCGCAAGCGTGCTCTTCCCGGAGCCGTTGGGGCCCATAATGGCGTGTACCTTGCCCGGTTGGAGGGTGAGGTCGATGCCACGCAGTATCTGTATATCGCCCGCGGAGGCGTGAAGATCTGAAATCGTGAGTACAGGTGCATTCATGGTGACTATCCAACGCTTCCTTCAAGACTCACGCCCAGAAGTTTTTGCGCCTCAACGGCAAACTCCATGGGCAGCTCACGAAACACTTCTTTGCAAAATCCATTGACGATCATGTTGACGGCGTCCTCGGTAGAAAGGCCGCGTTGACGAAGATAGAAGATCTGATCTTCGCCAATTTTGCTGGTGGACGCCTCGTGCTCGAGTTGCGCCGTGCTGTTGCGCACATCGATATAGGGAAACGTGTGGGCGCCGCAACGATCGCCAATCAGCAGCGAGTCGCACTGCGAGTAGTTGCGTGCGTTTTTCGCGCCTTTGAGCATCGAGACCTGACCGCGATACGTGTTTTGACTCACGCCCGCGCTGATGCCCTTGGAGATAATCGTGCTCTTGGTGTTCTTGCCGATGTGCAACATCTTGGTGCCGGTATCGGCCTGTTGATGGTTGTTGGTGAGTGCGACGGAATAGAACTCACCCACAGAGTCATCGCCTTGAAGCAAGCAACTCGGGTACTTCCAGGTGATGGCTGAACCGGTTTCCACTTGTGTCCACGAAATCTTGGAACGCGCGCCACGGCATGCGCCGCGTTTGGTGACGAAGTTGAAAATGCCGCCTTTGCCGTCTTTATCTCCGGGGTACCAGTTTTGAACCGTGGAGTACTTAATCGTGGCGTCTTCTAACGCGATGAGTTCCACCACGGCTGCGTGTAGCTGATTCTCGTCGCGCTTGGGTGCCGTGCAGCCTTCGAGGTAGCTCACGCGACTGCCTTCGTCGGCAATGATCAACGTGCGCTCAAACTGACCGGTCTCCGCTGCGTTGATGCGGAAGTAGGTCGAAAGATCCATCGGACAGTCCACGCCCTTGGGAATGTACACAAACGAACCATCAGAAAACACAGCCGCGTTGAGGGCCGCGAAGTAGTTGTCTGACGGCGGCACCACAGAACCGAGGTACTTCTCAATCAGATCCGGTCGTTCATGCACCGCTTCGCTGAACGAACAAAAGATGACACCCAGTTCTGCGAGCTTGGCCTTATACGTCGTAGCCACCGACACGCTGTCGAACACGGCGTCAATCGCGACACCCTTTGTGACGCCCGCGAGTACTTCTTGTTCTTTGAGCGGAATGCCGAGCTTTTCATACGTGGCGAGCAACTCTGGATCGACCTCATCGAGGCTCTTGGGGCCGTCATCATCGGATTTCGGCGCGGCGTAGTAGCGGATCGCTTGGTAGTCGATGGGCGGGTAGCTCACCTTCGGCCATGTAGGCTCAACCATCGTCTGCCATTGGCGAAACGCCTTGAGGCGCCATTCAAGCAGGAACGCGGGTTCCTTCTTTTTCGCCGAGATAAAGCGCACGACGTCTTCATTGAGTCCGGCGTCGATAACCTCGGACTCAATGTCGGTTACGAAGCCCCACTCGTACTCCTTATTGGCCGCGTCGTGGATGGCCTGGTTCTTACCCGGCGCTTCTTTCCGATCATCTGTCTTGGCTACGTTCTCAGTCATTTGATTTGCCCTCGACACGGTTGTTGATGATGTGCGCTGTTGACGTTGATGATGTTGAAGACGATGCCGTTAACGACGGTGCCAGACAGGCGCACGCGGGCTGACATGGCTTGGGTTCTGGCGCGTGGTTGGCGCCCAGCGACTCGCTGACACGCTTGTGCCATCCACGTCGTGGCGTGGCCATGTCGTCGAGCGTGATGCCCTCAAGCGCACGCTGGATGACTGCGTTGATGCGCTGCCAATTGGCGCGCGTCGAACAAATCGATTCCATGTCGCACAAGTCGGCGTCGGGATCCAAGCATTCGGTTAATGCAACCGGTCCCTCAACCGCCGAAATGATGTCGAGTACAGAGATCTGTTCGGCATGGCGCGCAAGCGAGTAGCCGCCATTGACACCGCGACGAGACGACAGAAGTCCTGCATGCATCATGGCGTGCGTGATCTTGCTCACTGTGGCGGGAGGCAATCCAATCGAGTCGGCAATCTGTCGCGTGCTAAATGCAGTTGACTCGCCAGACGTCGCCCGGTGCGCCAACCAGGTCATGGTCAGAATCGCGTAGTCGGCCATTTTGGTGACGCGGATCATGGGGAAGGGGGGTCTCGAGAAAATGTTTACCGAAATGGTATTGATTACAGCCTACGAGATGATCGAGGGAGGCAAGGCCGCGTCAACTCGTCCCAGATGCGAATTCAATGGGCCATCCTAACCATCTGATGATGTTGAGAAGCAATTGCATAGACTTCATTTTGTATGTAATTTATTCGTATAAATTAGCAAATATTGACAAAAATGTGTACACTCGACGGATGCCATCTCCTTCAACACGGACCATGAACATTTCGCTCCCGCCCTCGTTACACGACGCCGTTCGGGAGCGCGTGGGATCCGGAGCCTATGTTTCTGCTAGCGAAGTTGTTCGCGAGGCGCTGCGACTTCTTCAAGCCGTATTGGATTTGCAATTTGGCAGGCGTACGTTTGATGAATGCCCCGAGTTCTCAAGGGCTGAGTGGAAGGAGCTACGCGCGGCCCTTTTGCGAGGAGAGGCGATGCTTCAGCACGAGCGTGTTCGAGCATTGGATGGACTCTTTCTATCGGGTCTTCGATTGATGCGTGAGCGATTCAAGCGCGAGATGTGCGGAGCGACTGAGGCTGAGATCGACGCGGCTGTTTCTCAGTGGCTTCGAGATCGTGCCGGAGATGACCGCGAGGGTTCGCATGAAGCGTCCGGGCACACGTGGTTCCGTCCGGTTTCTAAGAAGCGATTCGAGCGGATCGTGCGCGGTGCGTGATGCCCACACGCACACACTCGCGCACCTAAAGTCCCACTTTGAAGCACTTCGCATCAGATTCGCGGTGGTTGGCGGCTTTGCCGTAGGTGTGCGTGTTCGGCCACGAATGACGAAAGACGTGGACCTTGCCGTGGCGGTGTCTGGAGACGAGGAGGCTGAGGCGTTAGTTTACCGCCTCTCGTCTTCCGGCAATTTTCGTGTGTTTTCGGAGGATGTCATAGAGCACACGGCCACGGGTAGGCTGTCTACCGTTCGCCTTCGTTCCGCGCCTGCAGGTTCTGGCAGACCCGAGGCCGACTTGCTCTTTGCGAGTAGCGGTATCGAGCCCGAGATTGTTGAGGCAGCCACTGACGAGCAAGTAAGCAACGATCTTTCATTGCGCGTCGCATGCATTGGGCACCTCATCGCCTTGAAAGTGTTGTCCGAGCATCCCCATCGACCTCAGGATCGAATCGATCTTCACGCGTTGATGCGCATTGCAACGAAACAAGACATGTCATTGGCACGAAACGCTCTACACCTCATAACGAGTCGTGGGTTTCATCGTTCGCTAGATCTAATCCGTCGTTTGAATGGATTCCTCGGAGAAGTTGATCAGTCGTAAGTAACCCCCTTGTGCTTGATCCACCCGCCGTCGTGACGTCCGCCCGGGTCGTGGTGCGTCCAGTGAATGGTGCCGCCTTTTTCGTAGTATTCGTACTCGCCGCGAAATTCGATGGTATCGCCTTCACGTGCGGGGATCTTCTTGGCGATGTCGTAGTTGTGAACGATGCGAATAGTCAGGCCTGACTTGAGTTGTACGAGCATCTTCTGATGCCGACCGCCATCGGGATTGCGATCGTCGGGGAGCATCTTGACGATGCGACCGCTGGCCTGGAGCCAGATGCCGGAGCGCTTCTGGGCGTAGGCCTTGTCCACCACGCGCTCACCGGTTTGAATTCGGTTCCTGCGCCGTGGCTTCTTGCGTTTGCCCGGCGGCGTGCCGCGCCAGCCCGGTTCGCGACCGCGTTCGGCCGTAGCTGCTCCGCCGCGTCCGTCCTTGGCCGAGCCCTTACGCTCTTTGAAATAGTCAACGGCATAGACCACGCCGGCGATAACGACGATGCCGATTCCTTTGGCGATCGGTCCCATCTGTTTGCGGCGCTTGCTCGATGAATGCGATGATCGCGTGGTCATGGTTGCTCCGATGTGGGCGCTGGATTGTGCCGGACCTGCAAGCGAGCAACAACCGATGACACGCGGAGAATCGACATGGGTCGTCCGAAGTATCGCCAGACCTCGCTGCACGGCATTTTTGTCGTGGATAAGCCCTTGGGCTGGACATCCATGGATGTGGTGCGGCGTGTGCGCGATGCCGCCGGATTCGCCAAGACCGGCCATGCGGGCACGCTCGACCCGCTAGCCACTGGCGTCATTGTTTGTTGCATTGGCAAGGCCACGCGTTTTGTTGAGCCGATCATGAAAGGCACAAAGATCTACGAGGCGTCTGTCGATCTGACGGCGTTCACCAATACCGACGACCGCGAAGGCGAACGCGAAGAAGTCACCGTGGATACGCTACCGACCGAAGATCAGGTCACCACCGCGCTCAAGTCATTTGTAGGTGAAATCGAACAACGCCCCCCCGCATTTAGTGCAGTTCACATCGACGGCAAACGCGCCTACAAGCGCGCGCGTCAGGGCGAAGTTGTAGACATTCCTGCCCGTACAGTCGTCGTCCACGCCATCTCACTCACCGACTACGTGTGGCCCATCGTCAAAATCAACGTGACGTGCGGCAAGGGCGTTTACGTACGCAGTTTGGCCCGCGATCTCGGTCGCGCACTAAACACCGGCGGCCACCTCGCCGCCCTCCGCCGCACCGCCGTTGGCGAATACACCCTCGACGACGCCCACACCGCCGAACGTCTTATGTCTCCTATCTCTCACGGTGACGTCCTCCCAATCCCTATCCCCGGCGAAACCCGTTCTTCATTCGACGAGGGTTTGGTCTAGCTCCTCAACGACACAACGCGCAAGACGGGCACTCCAACCCATCCTGAAACTCCAACTCCCTATTCCGCATAGCTGTCAATTGCTCCGCTTTACAGTTCCAACCACTTCCAACGCTCCCCCGTGTTCGCCAAATCCAACAAACGCTTGCACCTCCTGCAGCCGCGGCAGGTCCATCTAGTCCAGGCCCCCTGGCGCATTCCGCTGCCGAAGTCAGTAACTACTCCGTCGCAATCGGATCGTTGGGGCGACGGTAATGTGCGTTCGTGGAGGCCGCCGCGTAGCCACGCTACGCAAGAACGACACGGGCGTGCAGGACCGAGCATCCAACGGTCAGCACCCAATTCGGGCCCCTTGGCGTTCATTTCAATGGCGGAGAGGGGGGGATTCGAACCCCCGGTACCCTGACGGGTACGCTGGCTTAGCAAGCCAGTGCATTCGACCACTCTGCCACCTCTCCGTGAGATGAAGATGAAGCCGGCGTAGGCCCATCGTTGCGGTCAAGGCGCGAGGGTATACCACCCCGAACGCCAAGGGAAATGACGCGCAGGCCCTTTCGTCTGCACGCGCCCGCGCCAACCGGGGCGCGCGTGCATAGGATCTCGACATGGCAGCAAAGAAACGCGCTCGTTCCCGACGCCCATCCTCCCGAACCCAGGATCAGGAACCGACGGCGGAGGCGCTGGCCGATAACGGATTTGCGCGCTTCGACCTCGCGCCCGGGTTGTTGAAGGGCATTGCCGCCGCGGGCTATATCAAACCCACGCCCATTCAAGAGCAGCTGATTCCACTGGCGCTCGACGAACAAAACGTCGTCGGTTGGTCGCAGACGGGCACGGGCAAAACCGCCGCGTTCCTGATTCCCATGCTTGCGCTGCTCGAAGAGACGGAACACCCCGAATCGGTGCGTGGCCCCTCCGGCCCGCCGCGCATTTTGGTGGTGGTGCCCACACGCGAACTTGCGATACAGGTCACAAAGGAATGCGACAAGTTAACGCGCTTCTTGCCGGTGCGCTCCGCGTGCTGCTACGGCGGTATGCCCATCGATCGCCAGCTTCGCGACCTCAAGACGTCGGCTGTTGTGATTGGTACGCCCGGTCGCCTGCTCGACTTAATGGGGCGCCGCGCGATGGACCTGGATGACCTCGATGTGCTGGTGCTCGACGAAGTCGATCGAATGTATGACCTCGGCTTTCGCGATGACGTGGATCGCATCTTGCGCTACGCCAAGTCACGCGAACAGACATTGCTCACCTCGGCCACCATGAACGACGACGTTGAGGCGCTGCTTGCCAAGCACGTAGGCAAGCATGCGCGTGTTGCCATTGAAACTAAGACGGCCACCGTCGATCAGGTCGATCAGACGTTTTACTATGTCGATCCACGCCGCAAGCAGGAACTCATTCTTGCCGTGATCGCCGACCTCAAGCCCGAACGCGGCATTGTGTTTGTGCGCACGCGCTTCAATGTGGATCGGCTCACCTATCGGCTTCAGGATCAAGGCGTGGACGCCGAGCTCATCCACAGCGGCTTGCCCCAGCGAAAGCGCGAGAAAATTCTTATGGCGTTTCGCCAAGGGAAGTTTCCACTCTTGATTGCAACGGATGTGGCGTCGCGCGGCTTGCACATCGACGACGTGACGCATGTGATCAACTTCGATCTTCCGCAAACGCCCGAAGACTACGTCCATCGCGTAGGGCGCACCGCGCGCATGGGTCGCTCCGGTGCCGCCGTGAGTTTCGTAACGGCCGACGACGGTCCCATCCTCACTGCCATCGAAAAGCTCATCAATAAGCAGATCCGCCAAGAGACCTTCCCGGGCTTTGATCTGCCACCCGCAAAGGTGAAGAAGAAAGACGAAACACCCACGCCCCCCGAACGCACCCCCGGTATCCCCCGTTGGGCAACGCCCAAGCGGCGGCGGCGCTAGTTCGTTCATCGCACGAGTGGCGCGCGCGAATGTAACCTCGCCGCGCGGGACGCAGTAACGATCGACACGAAGGAGTAGGTTGCGAAACATGTCAACCGAAAACAAACTACCGATTGTCGGCGTCATGGGTTCTGGCGAAGATCCACATACGCGTTTGTCAGATCCGCTCGGCGTCATGCTTGCCACGATGGGCGTTCATCTGCTTACCGGTGGCGGTGGCGGGGTGATGGAGGCGGTGAGTCGCGCGTTTGCGGGTGTAACGGATCGCAGAGGACTGGTGATTGGCATAGTGCCCAGCGACGAGGCAATGAGCGCGAATGCAAAGCAGGGCTATCCGAACCCGTATGTCGAACTTGCGGTTCGTACACACTTGCTCCTCAGTGGCAAGCGCGGCCACGAACTTGGCTCGCGAAATCACATCAATGTGCTCACGTCGGATGTCATCGTCGCGCTTCCCGGTGGGCCAGGGACGCGTAGCGAGATTGAGCTTGCCCTTGGGTACGGGAAACCTGCGATTGGATTTGGGCGCAAGCCGGACGCAGCGCTGCGACTTGACGTCGCGGGCTCGCTAGACGAAGTCAAGTTGTTCGTTTCGAACCACATCAAGAAACTCGCTGGCAAGGGACAGTCAGGGCCCGGCACCGATTGATCGCGCATCTCTCTACATTCCCTTGCGCCGCCGCCGTTGATTGCGCGTATGCTGTGCGCGTTCGAGCTCGACTCGCCCGGTGGGCGGGGGCACGGCTTGGGACGAGGGCAATCGCGCCATCCTCGCGCGTGCGACCATCAACCCCCATGCGTGCGTGAACGCGAACACGTCAAACGTTTTTGAACCTTGCTAATGACGCATCGGTTGGCGGTCTTCGCCAAACCGACGCAACAACGACTCGTCCCGTTCGTGGGGCACACGTTGCTGTGTTCGCGTCACTGGAGTGAACCCATGCCTTGGAAATCCGAAATCGATCGTCTGGTCGTACGCGCATTGCTCGATGCCAGCCGCGGCGGTGCCAATGAACAGGCGCGCGCCCTGCGCATCCTCGACGACTTGATTGCGCTTTCACCCGAGCGCGAAGAATCCCACTTTCACGTCGGATCAGCTACTGAACTCTTGGCCGAAGAACATCACGAGGGATTGCCTGAGTCCGATGGGCGCGGTGAACGGTGGCGTCACTTGGGGCAACTCGATGCGGCCGCCCGCAAGGGCCGTCGCGATCGTGTGCGCGAGTTGATGGACGACGAGGCGTTTGACGCGTGCCTCGATCATCCCGAGGGTCGGACCGCGCTTCGCGCCGTGGGTCGTATGTTGTTGCGTGACGGCGAAGACGATCGCATCTTTGGCTATTACACGCGCCACCTTGCGGCCGTCGATGACGAAGGCAGTCGCCGCGACGCCGAGTTCTTGCTCGAAGAAGCACTGCGTCGGGCCGATCGCTACGAGCGCGGCGCGCGCGACGAAAACGAATCGCTGGCGCGTTTGGATCGCGTCATGCAGTTTGCCGAGCAGGCGGGCCTTGAGCCACGTGCTGGAGCCAAAGTCGATCGCAAGATGGGCCGCGTGCATCAACTTGGCGAGCGTTGGGACGAGGCCGTGGCCTGTTACCAGCGAGCGCTCGAACGTCTTCCCGCCGATGATGCCTACCGCAGCGTATTGGTGGGCGACCTTGCGCTGGCCACCTTGGGTGTGCGCGGCACGCTCGATCTCCTGCCGGATGCCGAGCGCGAAACGCGCGACGACGCCATTGAAATCCTTTCAAGTCAAGGCGAGGAAAGCGAAGGCCGTAGCTACAACGCCATCTACACGTTGGGTGTGCTGCACTACGAGTCGGGCAACTTCACCGGTGCCGCGGAATGCTTCGCAGAGGCCGACGCCTTGATGCGTGCCAATCGTGCCAAGGCGCGCATTGTTCACGCGCGATCGCGTTTTTTTCTGGGCCACTGCATGATCGAAAACGGCGCCGATGGCGAGGACTTCGATCAAGCCCAGCGCTACGTGCAACGCGATGCCGGTCCGTCCAACTTGCCGCACGAGCTCAAGGACGTGGTCTTTGATGCGCTACTGGAAGTCAATCCCGATGCGCGTGTTCCCGGTCGTGGTCGTGGGGGACGTGGACGCGAACGCTTGGCGCCCGCCGCGGGTGCACTACGTGAAGCGGAACGCGTGCTTCGCCGCGATGCCCACCGCGCGTTGAAGTTTGTGGACAAAGCGTTCAAGAGTAAGCCCGACTTCGACACGTGGTTTGGTGCGTATCGCGTGCGCCTTGAGGCGTTGATTGCTTTGGAAGAGCGCGACGAAGCCACGGCCACCTACGAGCGCTTCCGCGGCAAGCTCTATAAGGGCGATGCCATGGATTACCTTGAGTCGCTCTTGCTGGATGAAAAGAGCCCCACGGGCGAACTCTTGACTGAGTTGCAGTATCTCGAAGAGTTGGCGGATCTCTACGAAGTCATGCCGGGTCGCGACGAGCAGTTTGTGGCCACGTGCATTGACTGCGCGCGCGCCTACTTGGAGGCGGGCGAGGCCGATGGACTTGTTCGCGCGCAACACATGCTGCGCGAAGCGGCATTGCGCGATGAAGAGGCCGTGGCCGAAGTCCTTGCCGAAGTGACTGCCGCGGCCAAGAAGAAGAAGGTCCTACTCGACGACGCGCCTGATGAAGACGCATGCAAAGAACAACTCGGTGCCTACGAAGAGCCGTTGCAGGTCTTGGTGGTGGGGGGCGACGATGGTCGTCGTCCGCACCTTGATTCGTTGCACGATGTGGCCGGGCGCATGGGCTTTGAGGGTTCATGGGTCTTTACGGGTGCCGCCACCCCCGATGCTGCGCTCGACGAGATTGAAGAACGCGCTGAGAACGCGAGCTTGATCCTGTTGCATCACCGCACCGATGCGAGTGTGCGCGACGAAGTCTTGGCCATGGCTGAGGAAATGGAACTCCCCGTTTCCGAAAGTCCCTGGTTGGGTGCCAACGGCTTGCAGTCACAGGTTGTGCACGCCCTCAATGACAAAGTGCTCACTGAAGAGTAGTAGCCATCCGTCTGAACGGAGATGCCATGAACACCAGCGCCGCGATGACAGGCGAAGTGACCAAACACGCACGCGTATTTTCCGATGACGTGTACGCCGAGCGTCGTAAGCGCTTGATGGGCATGATCGGTGAGCAAGGCGCGGCGTTGTTTGTGTCGGGGCCCGAAGTTACACGCAGCAACGATACGCACTACCGCTATCGCGCGAACAGCGATGTCATGTATTTGACGGGTTGCGATGAACCTAAGACGGCGGTGCTGCTTTTGCCGGGTCACAAGACCCATCCGTTCGTGGTGTTTGTGCGGCCGCGCCGTCCGAAGCTTGAAACGTGGGACGGCCCGCGCATTGGCGTCGAAGAAGCCCCCAAGAAACTTGGCGCGGATCAGGCCGTGTCGTTTAACAAGTTATGGAGCGAGTTGCCCAAGCTCTTGGTGGGCCGTCGCATGCTGGTCACCGCACTTGGCAACGACGAGGCCCTGGACCGCAATGTCATTGGTGCGTACCGCGGTGCTCAGCGCTTGGCACGCTCCAAGAAGGCCTCGCCCGAGAGCATTGTGGATCCGCGCAACCTCCTGCACGAGATGCGTCTAAAGAAGTCGGACGACGAACTTGAGTGTTTGCGTCGCGCGTGTGCCGTGAGTGCCGAGGCACACGTCCATGCCATGCAGAAGACGCGCCCTGGACTCTATGAATACCAGATTCAGGCCGAGCTCGAATACTGGTTCTACAAGCACGGTGCAAGTGCACCGGGGTATCCCTCTATCGTAGGAAGCGGCGCCAACGCTTGCATCCTGCACTACATGACCAATCGCCGTAAGATGGAGGATGGCGATTTGGTGCTGGTGGATGCCGGTGCGGAGATCGACGGCTACACCGCCGACATCACGCGCACGTGGCCCGTGAATGGCCGCTTCAATGGGCGCCAACGCGAGATTTACGACCTCGTGCTGCAGGCGCAGATGCAGGTGATTCGCGACATTCGTCCGGGCGTCCATTGGCACACGTTGCATGAGACCACGTGTCGCGTATTGGCGCAGGGGCTGCTCGATATGGGCATTCTGTCGGGCACGCTCGACGAGGTGCTAAGTGAAAAGACCTACAGCCCGTTCTTCATGCACGGGACCGGCCATTGGCTGGGCATGGACGTCCACGATGTGGGTGTTTACGCGCGCGGCAACGAAGAGAGCCGCGAGTTGGAAGCGGGCATGGTCTTTACCGTGGAGCCCGGGCTCTACTTTCCGCCGAATGACGCCGCCACACCGAGCGAGTACAGCGGCATCGGTGTGCGCATTGAAGACAACGTGCTCGTTACGGAGAACGGCTGCGACGTCCTCACCTCAGGCGTTCCGAAGGAACCCCACGAGATTGAAGAGATCGTGGGCACGGGCGCGTAGGCCCGTCTCGGCCATGTCGTCTTGTTGTCACACGACGACCTGTCGTTACGCGACGACTTCAACCGTGCGTCCGCGATCGTCGAGCTGCAGCTGCATGGGTCGAATCAAGTCGATCTGACGCTTGATGATGCCCGAATGAAACTCGCCTTCGCTGGCAAGCACTTCCAAGAAGATGCGTGCTTCGCGGTTGGGAATGTTGTGGGCCTGACGCTCGTAGAAGTAGGCGCAATATTCTTCGTACTTGATGGTGGCGTAGAGCGTTTGAATGAGCGAATCTTTGTCGCGGATCTGGGTGACGTCTACGTCGCCAAAGATCTTGCGCGCGTCGTCTTCGGTCACCGTCATTTCTGTGTTGCCAAAGAGGCTGCGACGATGAGCGCGTAGCGTCTTGCGATGATCCTTCTCGTCTTTCTTGAGTTGGGTCAGCCGCGCCTGAAGTGTGGGTACGTCCACTCGTTTGGAGAGACGGTCATACATCTTGTAGGCGAGCGTTTCGCTTCGGATACCGGCATCGAGAATTTCCACAGCAGTAAGATTGTTCGGCAGCATCCCTGCAATCCTTCCTCATCGTTGAACTCGGAACCGCCGTTCCGCGTTGGATGTTTCCTTCGCTTCGAAACGACGGGGCACGGCCATCCCCTCACGCGCCTACACGAAATCACTTTCGTGCTGCCGCACAGTGGCTTCGTGCTGTCGCACCGTGGCCATGCCGTCTCGGCGTCTGGCTCCTATAAAGACCTCGGCCCTGGCAAGAACCGACGACGCCACTCGAACTTGTTGATCCCTGACCCCGAATTCGTGGAGTCGCCCGCTGGATCGTCCACGGCCGTGGCCGCGACGCCCCATTGAAGCCAAACTTTAGGGTCCTGCAGCGACATCTGCACCATATATAGGAGAGTAAACATGATTTTTACACTAGATAGAGGCCATACGGCCTGAATCCACCACGTCGTCTCTCGCTCAATTTGGCGCCTCGGGGCACCCGATTCCGCTGCGTTTTGTCCCTTGTTCGTTTTCGGGTGTGACCAGAAGGCCGCTCGTGCGAAGGCTCTGATGGGGCCCGCGTGTTGTCCGAGGGCTCCACCAGGAGCTCATTTCATGCACTTCGGCATATCGCACCCAGGCTTGATGCGTCGCAATCGGATCTCGCCGACGATGGTTCTCTATCTCTCTCTATCGGTTGGCATCCTGTTCGTCTTCGGCGTCAACCGCCATGCCGTTGCTTCGGGGGCTAGCCGAGTCGCCGCCGTTCGGAAACTTCTGCGCGACGACGAACCGTCAAAGCGCGCCGCGGCCGTGAGGCGCCTAGCCGGCGATCCGTCACCCGCCGCGTTGGCGTTGGTCTGGCGAGCACTCGGCGACAACCATCCCTATGTTCGCGGTGCTGCCTATGGCGTGTTGGGACTTGTGCCGGATGGCAAAGGGCGCAAGTGGATCCGCAGAGCGTGGCGGAAAGAAAAGCGCGACCCGACGCGGCTCGCCGCGCTCACGGGGATGCTGCTTTGGGGCGTTGAACCCGCGATGCCTACGGTGATGGAGGCGCTCGGCCATCGTTCCCCCGCCATGCGCCGCGGCGCGATTGAGGCCTACGTGGATGTTGCACTTCCGGCGGGAATGAACGCGTCCGGTGATGAGGACACCGACGAAGGGGCCGAGATTCCCCAGGACCTTCGTCGCGTGCTTCTGAAGGCGCTACATGACAAAGACGGCGGCGTGCGGGCGTGGTCGCTACGTGCACTGCTCTTGGATCCTGCGGATCGTTACGGTCGAGACGACGCGTTGACCGGATCCATGCTTGCGCGTTTGCTTCAAGACGATGACGACCCGCGCGTTCGTTTGAGCGCTCTTGAGGGTTCCGTCGCGTTGGGCTCGGAGAAGGCGGTGTTCGCTGTTCTTCGCGGGCTGACTGATGCGGTCTGGTCGGTCCGACTCAGGGCGGCGGAACTCGCGGGAGCGACGCGAGATCGACGGGTACTGGAAGCGCTGCCACCTCATTTGGAAGACGCGCGCCGGCGTGTTGTGCGTGCTGTTCATCACGCATTGGTGGAACTCACGGGCATACCGTTTGAGCCGCACAAGTCGCAGTGGGTGGCGTGGCTTCATGGTGATGGCAAGCGGTTCGATCCCGCCCAGGCCAGCGCCGCAAGAAACATGAGCCGCAAGAAAAATCTACGGAAGGGAACGGTCACCGGCGAGCGCACCACGTTTCTTGATCTCACGCTGATTTCGCGGCATGTGACGTTCGTTCTCGATCGATCCGGTTCCATGAATGAACCGTGGATGGCGGGGGCTCGAGCCACCTCGTCTGCTTCAAAAGAGCAGTCGGATTCGACGAAGAAAGGCAAGCAGGCCTCAGCCACGCGTTGGCGTGAAGTTGTAGCGCGCCTTGACACGCTACTTCGCACATTGGGGCGCGAGCGACCTGCGGCGGTCGTCAATGTGGTTGTCTTCGGCAACCGGGCCGAGGCCATATTTCCCCGTGCGGTGCCCCTTACACCCGGTCGCATTCAGGGCATACGCCGTTGGTTGGAAAAGACGGAACCCGCTGGCCGCACGGCGCTCTACGACGGGATTGAACTCGCGCTTACCGATCCGGTGATCGATAACCTTGTGGTGCTCTCCGACGGCGCGCCAAGTGCGGGCGCCTACTTTACCAAGACAGCCCTGCTACGAAACGTGCGCGCCGCCAATCACTGGCGACGCGCACGGATTGATGTGATTGCCATCGGTGCAAAGCGAGTGGCGAAGCGTTGGCGTGATCTCTTGGTTCGGCTTGCCAAAGCGAGCGGCGGTGTGTGCCTCAATCGTTAAGGCACTTATCCAATCACGCTATCGATACGCTTCTGCAGGGCGGGCTTCTTTTGCAGGCCGTTGATCTTGTCCACCACTTCGCCCCCCTTGAAGAAGAGGATGGTGGGCACGGACATGATCTTGAACTCTTTCGCTACGCCGGGTGCCTTGTCGATATCGACGGCGCCAACCTTCAAGCGACCTTCGTATTCCTCGGCCAAAGATTCAACGATGGGCGCGAGTGCACGGCAGGGGCCGCACCATGTGGCGCCAAAGTCCACGAGTACGGGTGTGTCGCTCTCTTTAACCTCGGCAACGAAGTTGTCGTCGGTGAAGGCGGGAAGCTTGTCGGACATGAGGGGCTCCATAGGAGAAGGACGAATCGAGAGGGGCGTAACGAGCAGGCGACACGACGGACGTAACGCGAACGCGCAAACGCGTCGCCGCGCCAAACGGTGGGCGAGTGTAACGGCCCTGCGTGGGGGAGCCACCAACCCCTTTCGCGCGAGGGGTCGGATCGGCCAGGGAGGTCGAACAATTGCGTCGCGTCCGGGTAGACTCCGCGGGGCTCCAACGTTTCAAGGAACGCCATGCGCGCACTCATTCTCCTGCTTTCGGCACTCGTGGTCGGATTGGCAGCTTCCATCATCGTGTACATGGACCGGCGTCCAGGGCGCGTTCATGTGGGTGAAAAATTCGAAATCCGCCGCCTGCTAATCGACTCGCAAAAGGGCGAGCAAGCCGTCTACCGGGATAGCGCCACAGGCCGCCTCATGACGTGGCGTGTGAACGACATTCGCGCATTGGGCAGCCAAGTGGAGCCCACCCGACGACTCTATCGCAAACTCGCCGACCCCATGGGTCAAGCGTTGTCGGGTCCGGGTGCAACGGCCGTGTATTGGCACAAGGTATCCGAGCACGGTTGGTTTCCGCTAACAGCACCCCATATGCCGCAGGAACTTGATCGCGTGTGGATTGTGCGCGGGATTTCGCGCGAGACGATTCGTTGGCATCAGAAGGAACTCAAATGCTGGCGGGTTGACTTTATTGATCCCGCACTGCCCGAGCATCAAGACACGGTCGTGGGCTGGTTTCATCGCGATGCCCCCGTGTTTGGCCTGATTCAGTGGAAGCGCCTCGATGCCACATGGGTGCTTCAAGAATCGAGCACGTCATGAGCGCGGCCCGCGCCAAACCCACCGAGCCCTCGCGCACCACGTGGCTCGAGTGGTTGGTTGTAAGCGTGCTGGCGGCCATGGCCATCTCGCTCGCCTACATTCGTTTTCAACTCCTTCCGTCTCAGGAACGCCGTGCGCCGATTGAGTTTCGCTTTGAAAATCCATTGTTGGATGCCAAGCCCGGGGATGCGACGCTTTCCTACGAAGAACTCGATCCCACGCGAGAACACTGCATATCGGTGCGTCGTGAGGGCGTGGTGCTGCGACCACGACGGGGCAAATCGCACATCGGCCGCGAGCGCAATTTACAAGTTGGTCGACCCTATTTGGCATGCTCGCTGCGACGTGTGGAACCTGGCGATCCCCCCTGTGGGAGTGATGCCAAGAAGGGTCAAGTGTTGATTTATCCACTAAATGACATGGGTATGCCCGTGGGCACAGGTGTCGTGCCCATGCAGATTCAACCGCGTCTCATGATGTGGCAAGACCGTCAGTTGATTGCGTATCAAGTGGACTTTCAACGGTTTGGCCCGTTGTCGGGCATTTGGACAACGTTTCTAAGTCCCGAGGCACCTGCGACCGGCCTTATTCATATGCGAAGTTTGACGGCGGGTAGGACCGGTGCGCGCGAGATGAATCACGCCTACCGTGACGTCATGCGTGCGATTCGATGAGGCCGACGCCCATGCCGTCTACACCTCGAACGTTGCCTGCCCACTTTGCCGCCACGCTGGCACGCGTGGGCGATCGGGATGTCTTGGAAGACAACGCAGGCACGGTTTCCCTTAAGACCTTGTTGCACGGCGCGGCCTCACTCGCCACTGCACTGGAAGCCCGCGGCGTCAGGAAAGGCGAACGGATAGGCCTTTACGCTGACAACGGCCGTCACTGGTTGCTGGTTGATTTGGCCGCTCAACTTGTGGGTGCGGTAACGGTGCCGCGCGGGACCGATACGCCGCCCGATGAAATGGCGGGGTTCTTGAACCATGCCGGTGCCACGCGTGCATTCGTACACAACGATGCCCATGGCGAACGACTTCAAGAAGCTGTGCAGGCCACGGGTGCGGCCCCGCTTCGCGACGTAATGTCCATCGCCCATGGCGACAGCGGCGCGTCGTCGGTCGAAACGTTGGTGCGGGCTACAACCGCCGAGAGCGATTTTCAAACGCGCGCGCGCCACGTAGCCGAAGACGATCTCGTCACCATCATCTACACATCGGGAACGACCGGTCGCCCGAAGGGCGTCTCGTTGCGTCAAAGTAACTTCGGCCATCAAGTTGCTGTCTTACCGGGCTTGCTCGACATTGGTCCCAAGGAGCGATTCCTGTCGATTCTCCCCATCTGGCACATCTTTGAGCGCACCGTGGAGTACGTCGCCCTTGTAAGTGGGTGCCGATTGAAGTTTACAACCAGGCGTCGTCTCAAAGAGGACATGCAGTCGTTCCAACCTACGTTTTTTCCCTCGGTACCCCGCATCTGGGAGTCGGTATATGACGGTGTACAGAAGGCACTTCAAAGCGGCTCACCCGCAAAGCGCAGGGTCTTTCGTTTCGCCTACAGCGTTGCAGCCGCGCGTGCGAGGTCGTGGGACCGAGCGCGCGGTCATGTACTCCAAACAACCGCGCGCCGAGGTGGTGCCGCACTCGCCGAACCGTTGGTTCGCGGTTGGCATGGCTTGATCGCGGCGACCCTGCTTCCGGTGGATCGTCTCGGCCACGCCGTGGTGTTTAAGAAACTACGGGCCGTAACCGGCGGCAAGATGCGCGCCGCAATCAGCGGAGGTGGATTGATGCCGGCCCACGTGGAACGGTTTTTCCGAACCATCGGCATTCCCATGTTGGTGGGCTACGGCCTCACCGAAACGAGTCCCGTGTTGACGCTTCGTCGCGAGGAACGAAATGTCCTTGGCACCATTGGCACCGTCGTCCCCGAAGTGGATCTTGAACTTCGCCACCCGGATACCGGTACTCCGGTGGCGCAGGGCGATGTGGGTGTGGTGTGGACCCGCGGTCCGCAAGTCATGAACGGATACTACAAGGACGACGAACTCACGTCGAACGTGATGGACGACGCGGGGTGGTTCAATACCGGCGACTTGGGTCTACTTACGCCGGCGGGTGATCTTTGCTTTCGTGGACGGCAGAAGGAAACCATTGTCCTTCGTGGCGGTGAGAACGTGGATCCGGGCGCCGTGGAAGAGGCCATTCTCGCGTCGCCGTTGGTCGCACAAGCCATCGTGGTGGGGCAAGATCAGAAACAGCTCGCGGCCTTGGTGGTACCCGACATCGATGTTGTCGCGCGCGAGCTCAATACCATCGTTGAAGGTGGTGTCGAGGGTCTCGTGGATCTTCCCGAAGTGCTTGAGCGGATGCGCCGTGAAGTCCGTGTACACACCGAACACCTGAAGCCCTTTGAACGCGTGCACCGTGTGGCCATGCTTCCCGAACTCTTAACACCCGAAGCCGGTACGCTCACGCAAACGCTCAAACCGCGTCGTCACGTCATTGTGGAGCGATTTGGCGACGCGATTCGCGCTGCCTACGCATCGTAAATCGTGATGATCGTTCACCGAATCGAGCTCCGTTTGACGCCACACGTGCGTTGCCCGAAGGGTCCGGTAGGATCTGCGCCATGTTGGATCGCCAGACCCTTGTCCTGAATCGCTCGTGGACACCCGTCATGACGACGACGGTGCGCCGTGCGATTGGGCTTATGGCGCGTGGCGCGGCATCGGCGGTGCATCCCAGCACGTACGAGACGGCGGATTGGGACGGATGGATCGAACGCGGTCCCGCCGGCACGGCGCGACTTCAAGGGGTCGATTTTCAGTTTCCCGTGCCAGAAGTTATTGTGCTGCGCACGTACAACGGGTTTCCGCGTGTCGCCGTTCGCTTCTCGCGTCGCAATGTGTATCGACGTGATGGATACGCCTGCGCCTACTGCGGGCATGCACCCCACGTTCGTGAACTCACGATTGATCACGTCGTACCGCGCAGCCATGGCGGCTCAACGTCTTGGGAAAACTGTGTGACCGCGTGTGGCCGGTGCAATGCACGCAAGGCCGACCGGTCGCCCGAGAAGGCGGGGATGTCGCTGCGCAGTCCACCGCGATCGCCGTCGTGGCCCGGTGGGCTTGACCCGTCGCTGCTTGCGTCCCGCCCCAACTGGCGGCGCTTCGTACCCACATCACGTGCCATGCAGGCGTGAATCGCACGGTTTGGATATTGCGCGTTGGACTTCGCGCACTAAACGTTCGTCTGGAACGAGGAGGTCACTATCACGTGGCATGAGGACGACACAATTCTTAGCGATGACGAATACGACAAGTTCGTGGCCAAGAACTTTGGACGTGACGGTCAGCCCAAAGGCGGGCCGCCTGTAGGACTCATCTTGTTCTTTGCCGTGCTGGCGGCACTGATTGTTGCAGGACTCGTGCTATCCAAGTAGCCGCGTTGGACATTTGAAGAACCGATGGTGCGCGCCCTATGAATAGTCTGGGACTCGCCCGGATGTCGGTATGCTCGGCCCACTACGTTTGGGCAGCTGTCCCATTTCGAGTGCGGTTCTAGAAGCAACGACCGTGGGAGCATGCACGTGCAAAGTCGGGGCGATGAGCAACTTCGACTTGCGTTGTTGCATAGCGTGCGTCAGCGACCGCTGGACGTCGTGGACATCCTTCGAGAGTTGCGCAAGCGCGTGCCCGGCCTGATTCGCGGGCGGGAGGGTGTACTTCATCCTTTGCTCTTCCGCGCTCTGCAACAGGGTGACGTTTCGTTTGTGGGAACGTCGTCGCGCGGGCTGTCCCTCTATGGGCCCGAAGCCAAGCACGCAACGAAAAGGGACGAACCGGCGCACGGACTATCGCCGCAAGACGAACGACCGTTGCCGGCGCCGATTGCACCCGCGAGGCAGCGGGCCGTGTTGCACATGGCACGCGTGGTCAAGGACCCGTATCACCGCGGACGCGTCGTACGCGACATGCATGCCCACATGGCCGATCTCGACGCCCTGCCGTCCGGCAACAGCCATCGATTTGGGAGCAAGAAAGCGATCCAGGCGGCGCTTCAACGGGTTTCGCGCGGCAAGCGCACCGTGTTGGCGCCCGTATCCGCAGGTGACACCATCAAACGGTTTCTATTCAATGAAGGTCCGTGGATTGTGAGCACGCTGGCGCTGTTCTTTATCGCCAAGCTTTTCGTTGTGGACGTGTATCAGATTCCTTCAGGCAGCATGATGCCCACCCTTGTCACGGGCGATCGCATCGTGGTGCGTAAGTTCGCCACCGCTCGTGCTGAGGAGCGTTGGCGCATATGGACGTTTCAACGTGAGCCCAAGACCTACGTCAAACGCATGGTGGGCTTACCGGGCGAGCGAATTGCGATCCACGGGGGTGACATCTACATCAATGGCGTCATTGCCGAAAAACCCGTTGCGCTCAATCAAACGCTCCGTCGTCCGCTAGGCCATTGGGACTTTCGGCGCGCGGAGGATGTTCGCGCTACATGGCGTCGTACGTCGTCGGGCGGCACCCATCGTTGGGTTTGGGATGGCGGTCGGCTCTCGCCCGATTGGCGCCCCGATCATCAAACGTCATCCTATGCTATTCCCTTGCTCGATGCCTATGCAACGCTTCATGCCGAGCGGCCCAAGGATGGGCGACTTGCCATCACACTTGCACGCATGGCCAAGACATCGGGCGAAACAGCGTGGACTTTTGAACTTGCGCCGGAGGGTGCGCGGGTGATTGAACGCGTGACCGCCGTTTCGGTTCCAGGGCACGCGCCGGTGCCCACACAAGAACGCGTGCTTTGGAAAGACAAACGCGGCGGAGACGCCCACGGAACGCTTGCGATGACGTTGGCGTTGATTGACGGCAATCTGTCGGCCGCCGTGGAGGATCTTTCGTGGAAGGGTCGGGTGAACGCGCCGCGCCATGGGCTGCGATTCGAAGTCGCCGCCACCGAGGCGTCGCTACATTCGTTTGCCCTCGACGCCGACCAACATTGGAGCAGCGTGGGGGTACATGCCGTCACGGATATTGACGACGATCCCACCACCGCCGGGCACACCCTCGGCGAACACAGCTTCTTTTTCCTGGGCGACAACACCACCAACAGCGGTGATAGTCGTATTCGAAGCCTGGGCGACGTCCATCGCAGCGAACTCATTGCGCCCGTGATCTTCAAAGTGTGGCCGCCTTCGGACCTCGGCGTGCCAAAGTAGCCCAAGCAGAAGGCACAACTCCCCAATCCGCGACGGGTATCAGCAGCCACGATCCTTGCCGGCGCGGGATCGCCCGCGCGCGTACAATCGAATGGCCTTCGATTCGATCGAATGTGCGACCCAAACATCAAGGAGTGTCGTCTGTCTCGTTCTGCCGACCGCATTCCAACGGACGCCGTGGCGGAGGCGCGCGAACCCGCCGCGAAGTCTGGCCCACGGCGCGCTTCGCCGGGCAGCCTTTGCGTCGAAGATCAAGCGCTCATGCGTGCGATTCAGGGGGGCGATCACGACGCGTTTGAACAGCTCGTTCGCAAGTATGAAGGGTTGGTGTTTTCGCTGGCTCGTCGCTACCTCGGATCCCGCTACGACGGACTCGAGGACGTTGCGCAGCAAGTGTTCTTGCGCGTGTACCGCTCCGCCCATACCTACACGCCCCGAGCCAAGGTCAAGACGTGGCTGTTTAGCGTAACTGTGAACGCGTGCCTGAATGAGATTCGGCGTTTGCGCGCGCAGAAAAACGCGCGATCAAACTCGTTCACGGCTGTGTTTGGCGAAAGCGAAGATGGGCCTCGCATTGAGGACCGCCGCGAGATGAGTACCGCAGCGGCGCTCGATGTGCAGGCGCTAGAGCGCCGTGTCGAACAGGCGGTCGATGGTCTTCCGGAACAACAGCGGCTGGCGCTGATCTTGGTTCGCTTCCACGATTGCAGTTACGAAGAGATCGCCGAAACGATGGAGACTACGGTGCCGGCCGTGAAGTCGTTGCTGACCCGCGCCCGCACCAATTTGCGCAAAGCGCTTGCCGAGCCGGTTGCGGCCTCGCCCCTTGGGGCAAGGTCTGAATCGGCCGCATCCGGAAGGGAGATGCCCGAGTGATGTTCGTCCAATTTCACGATCGCCGGCGGTTGAACCCCGCGACTTTCTCCGCTTTTTCGTGTTTCAGAAACTGCTGCCGCGCGTGTTCCCGTGCGCTGCAGCCCAGCAAAGGTCCCCTGTCATGAACACGCACAGTTCGTCCCCGCATGATTCTTCCAATCGCGATCCATCTCCCATGACCCCCTTCAGGGTGATGGTTTCGCGGGAGATGGGTCGTTAGACGGCGAGGTGATGACCGAGTTAGACAGGAAGATCGATCGGGCGCTCTCGCTATATCGCGACGAGCCGGTGCCCACGGGCTTTTCGTCGCGCGTGCGCGCAAGGCTCGCTGATTCCTCGAAGTTGCCATCCACGAAGGCGTATGAGCCCGCGCCCAAGTTGCGTGCAGTAGGTGGTAGGCCGCGTAGGCCGTCGTGGCTGCTTGCCGCGGCCGCGCTTGTGCTTGGTGCGGGAGTGATGTGGGGTGTGCTTCGTGCAACCGATCAAGGGGCGCGTGATCAGGCGGACGCCACTCATCAATCAGCAACCAACCAATCAGCAATCAACCGTGATGCAGCGCTTGAGCCGTTGTTGGCCGAAGTGCCTGCCGATCTGTTGCCGCATGTTGAGTTCTTGGCCACGCTCGATGACGATTCGTTTGAAGTCGTGATGGACGGCGCCTGGAGTCCCGATGGTCTGCTTGCCGATGGCAGTGCTATTGAAGGCAGTGCTATTGAAGGCAGTGCTATTGAAGGCAGTGCTATTGATGGCGGCGGTGCGGACGAGGGGTAGTTCATTCATGCACGTTCGTCTAACTACCTATGGGATGCGGCTCGTCGTATTGCTGCTCGTCGGGTGTCTTGGCGTGTGTCTCGATGCGGCGTTGCCGGCGTGGGCGGACGATGGTGATACACCGGAACGTGAAGTAGAGAGAGGCCGTGACGATCAAGAAGGCAAGGCAAGCGCCGTTTCGCGTTTGTCCGCCACCGAACTTGCTTTGGTGAAAAAGCGCGTGCCCACATGGGACTCGCTCGACACGTCGGCGCGTGAACGCATTGCGCGCAGCGTCTTGCATCTTCGACGCATGACGAAAGACGAGCGCAATGTCTTTCATCAACGACTGAAGCGATTCAAAGAAATGCGGCGGCGCCACCCCAAGGGGCGCCGAAGTATGCGTGACGTACGCGGTTCGTTTGAGGTCGCCAATGCGTTTGGCCGCCTACTTCTAAACGATATGCCGGGCGAGGTTCAGCGCGTGTGGAAGCAACAGGGCCTTTCATCTCGGATGGCGAGCCTTGTTGCGTGGCGTGAGTTTCAGTCACAGGTTCGCAATCGATTGGTCGCGCGCGTGGAGCGCGAGTGGACGTCTGGCGATGCGGCGCCCGCATGGGTGCCTGCACCCGCGAGAGCGCCACTGATTAAAGCGATGACACGCTTCCATAAAATCCGTGCGGCGGGGAATGCGAACGAGTCCAAGTCTGGCATTCGGCGAGCGCGCCATGCGATCGGTCGCCTGTTGTTGAGCGCGGAACACAAACGCATCGTCGCAAAGCACCACGTGTTGGATGCGAACAAGGTGGCGCGTGCATGGATGCATCGTTTTCCCGAAGACGTTGCGGCTACGCGCGAGCGACTTGTGCGCGAGGGTGCCTCAATGGTGCGCGCGGCCATGGAGCGGCACGGGCGAGGCAAGGGCGCATCCGGTTTTGGCGGCCCGCGTGGCGCCTTGTCGTTTCTGCGTGGCGGCCCGCTCGAGCTAGCGACACGCGCGCAGGGGCTGTCGATTCTGGAGCGCATGGCACGTCACGACACATTTGAAACGCCCGAGAAGCGTGCAGCAATTGTTGCGTTGCTACGAGAGCAGTTGCATACCCACTTTGGCGTTCCCGTGGATACATTCGACGCGCTTCCCGGCGTGGAGTCGCCCCAGGAGCGCCGACGCGCGTTTGGGAAGCTGATTCGAACGTATGTGATGCCCAAGCTGAAGCAGCAAGGCAACCAGCGTGGCCGTCGGCGTGGGCGCGATGGGCGTCGAGGGGAACACCGTGGCGAGCGTCGAGGGAATGACCGAGATGGTGGCGGTCCGCCGCGCCGCGATCTACCTCCGGGTGGCGAGGAATCGCCGCGGTAAACTCTGACCCGTGAGCGATTCCACATCTGATCCGTCACGTTCGACGTCGCGAGGTTCTGGCACGGAAGAGCGTTCCACCGCTACGGTGGCCTTCGTCCAGTTCGAGCCCACCTTTGGCGCCGTGGAAACCAATCTCGACGCCTGCGAACGACTCTTGCCAGCTGACGATGTCGATCTCGTGGTGTTTCCCGAACTCGTTTCCACCGGTTACAGCTTTGTCGATCGTGCTGAAGCGCGCGCTGTGGCTGAGACGTTTCCCGACGGTCCTACCTGCGAACGGCTGGCTGCGTGGAGTCACACGCTCGACGCTGTTGTGGTTGGGGGCTACGTCGAACAGGATGGCGATCACATCTACAACGCCGCGGCAGTGTTCGCATCGGGTAAGCCTCTAACAAGTTATCGAAAGGTGCACCTTTTCGGATTTGAACGCGAGTGTTTCGATCCCGGAGGCGATGGATTCCCCGTGGTGGAGCATCGCGGCCTGCGCGTTGGCGTGATGATTTGCTTCGACTGGATTTTTCCAGAGGCGGCTCGGACGCTTTCGCTGAAGGGTGCCGATGTGATTGCGCACCCCTGCAATTTGGTGCTACCGCGCTGGTGCCAGCAAGCCATGGTGGTGCGCGCGATTGAGAATCGCATCTATGCCGTGAGTGCCAACCGCACTGGATCCGAACATCGCAAACCGCGCCCAGAGCTCAAGTTTACGGGCTGTAGCCAAATTGTGGGCCCGTCGGGTGAAGTCATTGTCGCGGCCGATGCGCACGCGATTCAGACGTCGTCGGGGGTGGTCGATCTTTTGGCCGCACGACATAAGCAGATTCCATCGGGGAACGATGTCCACGCAGATCGACGTCCTAACCAGTACTCCCTAGATTGACGTAAGTCTATCGAACTGCGTACATTGCGGAACATGAGCGATATTTAATACAACATCGATTTGCCGGTCGATTTCATTGGGCTAGGTTTCCTAAGCCGACGGACAAACACGCCGACGGCGCGGTGCAGGTCGATGACCGGCGCCATTTGATCTTTCGATACAGATTTCCTCTGAGTCCTGGATGAAAGGGCAAACCTGGTGTGAGCCAGGGGCGCAAAGCTACAGGGCCTATCGGTTCGTCCGGTAGGTAGCCAGCTACCAAGCCATGGGACGTGATGGAGAGTCAACCGGATCTTCCGGTTCCGCTCGCCACCACCCGCATCCAGTTCGGCGCGACACCTCGATAGGTATCGCGAGCGGGAAACGGTGGTGGAAGTGGCTGCAAGGGACCGCAGCGCTTCAAGAACGAGACGGAGCAGTTATGAAGAAGATTCGCGATGCGGACTATCGGCACCTTTGGATCAGCTACGGGGAAACCAAGGACCCCGCAGTCAAAAGCAAGATCATCGAGGCCTACTTTCCCTTGGTGAAATACCTCGCCGAGCGCATGGCCTCAACGCTGCCCGCCAGTGTGGAAGTGGATGATCTCGTGAGCATGGGAACCTTTGGCTTGATTGAAGCCATCGACCGCTTTGATCTGTCTCGCGGTATTCAGTTCAAGACCTATTGCAGCGCCCGTATTCGCGGTTCGATTCTCGATAACTTGCGCGCCAACGACTGGGTGCCGCGCTTGGTTCGCCTGCGCACCAACATGGTTGACAAGACGCTTCGCAAGCTCTATGCGGAACTGGGCCGTGAGCCCACCGACCCGGAAATGGCCGAAGCCCTTGAAATGACCATGCCCGAATACGAAAAGATTCGCAAGGAAGCCAGCCCCACCTCGGTGCTCTCCTTAACCGACGATAGCAACAACGACGATGGCGATGGTGGCGGTCGTATGCTCGACCTCTTGGGTGGCACGGGCGGCGACCGCGCGCGCAACCGCCAGCAACTTGACGATGTTCGCGACCTGCTCTTCAACAACCTCAACGAGAAAGAGCAGATCGTGGTGCGCTACTACTACTACGAAGGCCTCTCCATGCGAGAGATCGCCCACATGTTGCGCCTCACCGAGAGCCGCGTGTGTCAGATCCACAGCAAAGTGATTCGCCGCCTTCGCGAACTGCACGCGAGCAAGCGCGTGGACCTGTTCGTCTAGTCCCCTAAACGAGCACCTGCAAGACCTGTGGCTGTCGCGATTGCGGCAGCCACGATCTTTTTTGCTGCGAACGATGTCTCTTACGGCGTCTCGTCTTCCTCGGGTTCATCTGGGGCAGGATCCGAGGGCGCATCGCTTGTCGCGGGGTTCTCGTCGATATCGCTTGCCTCGGTCGGCATCGCTGCGCTGTCAGGTTCGGCGGATGGCGTCGCCGTCGCCTCGTCCTTGGCCTGCTGTTCGGCGGCGGCACCATCGATCACGGGACCCGTGTTGGCCAGCGCCTCGTAGCGCTCCTCTTCAAACGGCAGGAAGATGTCATCTTGCGTGGTGCCATCCACGTCGGCACGCAGGTCGGCATAGACACAACTGGTAGCACCCAGCAGCCAAAAGACGGCATAGCCGAAGAACCCAAGCCAAATTAGATTTAGCAAGACCCACCAGATAAACGCGGTGAGCTTGTGGTACCACGGCGCTTTCAAGACTGCGGAGAAGTGCATGGCATTGGGCTTGCTTGAAGTGGTTGTGCTCTGGCGGGCGCCCGCCATGTGAAGTCCGGGATGCCGGATCGGTTGTTCGTAGCCGTTCTCATCCTTGAGTTCGCGCTGAAGCGTTTTGGCCTCAGCATCAAATTCGGCGAAGTCCTCGCCTTCGTTGTCCTTCTGCGCGGGGGCGTCGATCAAAACGGAGTAACGATCTTGCCAAATGCCGTTGTCCACGGTTTTCACAGCCGTATATGTAAACCAGTGGCCCACCAACAGCACCACGCCTAAGAACATGAAGATCAAGAAGTAGTTCCAGAAATATTGCAAGGGACGAGCGAATACGTAGCTAAACGCGCGACTGATGGCGTCGAGCGTCCCATTGCATTCCCATGCCGCGGCTGCACCGATCAGGGGCATGCCCATGACGCCGCCCAGGGCGACCAACAAAAAGAGCAGCGCACCCACAATCACCAACGGCAGTAGGACGATGCCAAGGATGCCACCCCACAAATGGAATGCTGGTCAACACGCCGGCGAGCAGGTTGCACAACCAGAACACGAAGAGCACGCCGAGGATGGTGGCGGGCACCAACAACATGGTGGCCCAGTTCTTCCAGGAAAAGCTCAACGCCTCGCGCAGGGACAGCCCTTCGTCGCGCGAAATGCGCAGACTCACAATGCGATGAATGCCCTGCCCGAAGAAGGACCACACAGCAAAGAACCACAGGCCGCCAACAAGGCCTTCCCAGAATGTGTAGCCGCCGCTTGCGGCATCGGCGAAGTCCACGCGGAAGACCATGCGCATGACGTTGTGAATCTCGGAACCGATGTACGGAATGCCCTCAAAGAGGTTGGCAAGTGCTGCAAGGAAGGCGCCGCTCAAGTCGGCCTTACCGAATATCTGACCGAGCAGGAGGCCGCCCGCCCACCACACCAAGTAGCCAAAGGATAGCCAGCGCAAGTGCGCGAAAGTCAAACGGCACCCATGGCGCGCGAAAGTATGTCCTCGGCATGAGTTCGGGGCTGTAGTCGCTCATGGGCTGGATTCCTCGTCCCTCGTGGGATTTCTGCGGGCGCTCCCAACGAGGCTCCGTCTGCAGATACCGATTTGCCCGATCGTCATGGGCCGTCCTGGCGAGGCCGGATTGTAGCCACGCGACTCCGTGGGCCGTAACCGGGACCGTGGCGGTTGGCGGATCATGGCCAATTCCAGATCCTCCTTTGACCTGCTCAGCGCAGTGGTACAGCACGCGGGCGCTTCGAGGTCGACTCGGACTTGGATTCGCTCTGGGGGTTGTGAACACCCGATCTAACGAAATACGTGCAGTGCGCACCACGACGGAGGACGACCATGCAGCACCGACCGCATTCCTCGGCTGTCCACCATGCAAGCCAGGCAACTGTTGAAGCACGGGCTTCTCGCTGGATGCTGCTCGTCGCGGTGCTTTCACTCGTCGTCGTGGCGCCTGCGTTGGCCAAGGATCCGAGCACTAAGAAGCCACCTACTTCGAAGGCGCCTGCCAAGCCACCCGCGAAGCCTGTCGCAACGCACGCCGAAGGCGCGCCCACCGTGCCTGGCAATGCCAAGGCACCCGCCACGTCCAACAGTGAGGGCGAGGCCGGTGACGAAGAAGCAACGCCGCCCCTTTCCTTTCCCAATGAGTCGGTGATCGAGCGCGACGACGGCACCGTCATGTACTTCTACCGGACCAACTTCGCGACCCCCAAAGACCTCATCAAGGCGCTCACCGATTCGGGCTTTGGCAAGTTGTTGGCCACAAAAAAGGGCGCGCCACCACCGATGCGTGCGGTGGCCAAGCAAAACGTCGTGATCTTTGAAGGCGATGTGGACGCCGTCATGATGGTCCTCGACGCGGTGGCCTACTTTGATG
The DNA here is from genome assembly GCA_965222115.1 of Planctomycetota bacterium. Classification (GTDB taxonomy): domain Bacteria; phylum Planctomycetota; class PLA2; order PLA2; family JAEUHO01; genus CBDCTJ01. The sequence continues at coordinate 824,770 of CBDCTJ010000007.1, forward strand.
TGGCACAGCCTCAGGTCTTTGTCGAAGCCAAAGTGCTCGAAGTCACGTATGAGTCCAACTTCGAATTCGGTTTGGATTACTTGCTGGATCGAAATAGTGCGGGACCGGGCACCATCTTTCGCGGTACGGGCGGCACGCTCAATCCGCCGACCTACCTTCGCAGCACGTTTGCGCCGCAGTTCCCCTTTCAGGGGACGAGTGGCGTGTTTGGTCTGGTGGGAAGCAACGCCGACAAGTGGGGGGCGCTGGAAGTCACGCTTCAGGCGTTGCAACTCAACGGCAAAGCGGAGGTGCTGTCCAAACCTTCGATCATTGCCACGCAAGGCGTTGAAGCCATCGTGACGACCACGGAATCTACGCCTGTGATTGCACTCAACTCGGCTACGCGGACCGGCGAAAACTTTGGTCTTGCGCCTGTCAAGACCGGTGTGGAGCTCAAAGTTACGCCGCAGCACATCGGTGAGAGCTTCGTTACGCTCAAGATAAGCCCCAAAGTTGACGGCGTGGCGGGACTTGCAAGTGCGCGCACCGGTGGCACGTTTGCGCCCATTACGACGACACGACGCGCGTCCACGACGCTCACGTTGGGCGACGGAGAAACATTGGTGATTGGTGGCCTCTACACCAACTTCAGTACGACGGAGAAAGCCAAGACACCCTTTCTTAGCGAACTTCCGTTGTTGGGGGAGCTGTTTACGCGTACGAAAGAAACCAAGCGCAAGACCGAACTCATTTTTATCCTCACGCCCCATATTGTGCGCAAGACCAAGGATCTGAAGATCATCACGCCGCCCGCCGAGCTCGACCGTTTGGAGAAAGCCGAGAAGAACGAAGGCAAGAAGAACTGCAAAGGCCCCACGTTTCCCAAGTTGCCGCGCCCGCCGGGTTGGGGTGCCCACTTTGAAGATGAATAGCACCGCCTATTTTCATCTAGCGCACGTTAGCGCAGGCATCGCCGTGCTTGCGCTCCTTGCGGGGTGTCACTCCCGCATTTCCGAAGAACTCACCGTTGTGCGTGCCCGCGACGTGAGGATCAAAGCCGAGCGCGCACCTCAAGACGAAAACGACAACGTACTCTCCGTGTCGGATCTGTGGTCATTCGTTCCTGCGGACATGGATGAGGGGACCGCGCCAGACGACGTTGAAGCGCGGGCAAGTCGATCGGCACTTGCGCGCGTGGCACGCAGGCGATCAACGCCAACGCGCGAAACGCACAAGGCACGGTCAACTGAGTCGAGGCTCGCGCGTAGCCGTTCGTCTCGGCAAGCTGCGCCGCGCACCGTGCGCCGGTCATCGTTGCCGCCACCCAAGCGACGTGCCGCAACCCCGCGTCGTGCATCCGGCAAACCCGCAACGAAGTCTGCCGCTCGACTGGCACGTGAGCACTTTCTCGATTACCCAACCACGATCAAGGCCACGCGCATCACGCTTTATTGCCCCCCGGCGTATGCCCATGAAGCCACGCTTCGTGGTGACGAGCGACCGCGAATCGCGGGCAAGCGCATTGTTACCGGTGACGCAGAACTTCGCTGCCGCGAGCTCACGTTGAAGGCGCGACGCATTGCATTGATCGTTCGTGAAGACGAACCCGACTTACAAATCGCGGCGCGCGGCGACGTCCACTTTGTGAGTCAAGTCGGTGGTCAGATGGTGCGTGAGAACGGAATCCGTAGCCTGCTGATTACCAACGACAAGATGACGCCACTCCGTTAGCGTTGTGCGGTAACCCAGCAAGCGTTTCCGGAAAGTCTATTGCCGTCGGCGCCTGGCCTTGGCGGCAAGAAAGCGTTCCACACGAGGTTCGAGGGCCTCAAAGGCATTCAGCATGGCCGAGGCGTCGGCGAAGCGCTTCTTGTAGTCCTGCGAAAGCCCCCGGCGCAGGAAATCGACGAACTCGCGTGGCACATTGCGCCGAAGCCGTTGGATGCCCTCCGGCGGCCAACGATACGGCCATTCTGGGAGTGTTCCTGCCAACATGCGGTAGAAGATCAGTGCCACGGAAAACACATCCGAGCGAAACGACGGTTTGCCCATGGCCTGTTCGGGCGCCATAAAGCCAAGGGTGCCCGACCCTGACGCACGCACGGTACGCGCTGCTTGCCGGGCAATACCAAAGTCGGCCAAGCACGCCACGTTGTCGGGAAACATGATGATGTTCTCGGGCTTGATATCGAGGTGCAGGATGCTGCGCACGTGTGCGAAATCAAGCGCGTCGAGAATCTGCCTTCCGATGGCCATCGCTGTACTGACCGCCATGCGACGCGCGACGCGCTCGGCGAGGCTTTCGATGCCTAGTGGATAGGCAATCACGAGTGTGTTGTCGATGTAGTCCGCGCACTTTACTTGCAAGATGTTGGGATGCTTGAGCTTGGCATTGAGGCGCACTTCACGCAGCAACATGTCCGAGAAGTTGTCGCTGCGCGTGTCGTCCAACGCCACCTTGAGCGCGACTTGCACCTGCTCAATCGTGTCAAACGCCTCGTAGATCTGCGCACATCCGCCCGTCTGCAGATGCCGAATCACGCGGTACTTTCCAAGCCGTGTGCGCGCACGCAGTTTCATCAATGGGTCCTCGCCAACCCCCATTCTATCCGATCACGCGTAGCGCTCTCCTTCGTACATACCCTCCGGTGTCAGGTACGCAGATGTACCCCTAAGCCGCGTCACGGCGCAGCGTCTCCGAATTCACGTGGGCGCGCCCAAGATCAAGAAGTGGGCCGCTCCTCCGTAGTGGGAAGTCCCACTGCGGGCTCATACGTCCCAGTTGTGTCCTATAAAAGGGCCAACAAAATGAAGGAGCGAACCCGAGGCAAGGCTCGCCGAAACAGTCCGAAAGTCAATCCTGGAGCCAACATCCCCCTTTGTACATACCCCTCCGTGCCAGGCACACCGATGTACGTACGCACGCGTGCCTAGCACGCAACTGCACTACTTGACATGCCAGTAGCTCAGTTGTCGCGACACATGAAGGCATGCATCAGCTTCCCAAGCTCACCCTCGTGCGCCGCCAGGCGCTAGAGCAGATAGACACGAGTCGGTTCGAATCCGATCAGGCACGCGCGAAATGGTTCACGATCATCTCACCGACCCCGACTTGACACGCTGCCGAGATCGATCTCAATGGACCGAGCCCGTGCCTGTAGCTCAGTTGGTAGAGCATCAGCTTCCCAAGCTGAATGTCGTCGGTTCGAATCCGATCAGGCACTCCATCTAGTATGAATGCAGGCTAGTATGAATGCAGGCTAGTATGAATGCAGGTTCGCTCGTGCTTGACTGATAGGAGGCAACCTACACGGCTGGAGCCTGATTGCTCAGGCTGGAATGTGGCCTCTCAAAGCTGTACTCGTTTCTTCGGCGTGGATTGCGCTGCGCGCCCCCTTAAGCGTCTCAAACCAGTTAGCGTTTGAACACTCGTCGCGTAGCTTCCCGTTGAACGATTCGATGAAGCAGTTGTCCACGGGCTTGCCGGATCGAATGTAGTCAATCTTGATTTCGTGGCGATATGCCCATACATCGAACACGTTCGATGTGAACTCGGTATCTGTTGTCCACCTGCACGACTCGCGGAACACCGCGCTTCGCGATGATAGCATCCAGCGTGGCCGTCACGATTCGTGCAGGGATCGTCCGTGACACCTGCAAGGCCAGGCATTCCCGTGAGAAAGTGTCTAGAACGGTAAGTATCCGGGAACATCCGTCTACAAGTTGGTCCGACACGAAGTTCCTGATCCTGCGCTCGGTCATCCGGCTGGGTGCTATGGGTTTGATGCGACTGCGGCTTACAAGATTTTTTCACCGTTTGACGCGCACTTTTAGATTCTCTCCGCAATAAATTTGATACACACACTTGTGGTTTACGCACCATCCTTCTCGACGTAGCGATATGAATAAACGTCGGTATCCGTATCCTGGTCTGGATGCAACCAGCTCTTTCAAGCGCTGCCGCAAGGCACGCTGAGGGCCACGCCTGCTTCGATACCGAATCGGGTTTCTCGAAAACCCTGTGCCTCGATAAGCACGTCGTTCGCTTACGCGAATTTGGCTCTACGGCTCTTTGTGTGGGTCGTACATTTGCGATTTCTTGTCCTGCCGCCCCTAAAAGGGCGCGGACGGCAGGAAAAGAAATGAAGTTTGTTAGAACAGGCTGTCACAAGCTAGCGGGGTCGTGTGATCCCAGTTACCGAGCCGTTCAAGGGCGCCATTCTTCGTATTAGTGGCGTGTAGTTGCCGCATCGGATTCAATCCGGTACTTCCGTGACCCACATGAAGAGCAGGAGACCCGTAATTTCTGATGTTTTTCGAATGTGCGAAGAGCGTACTTGGATTTAGCACTGCCTATTCAAGAGTCAATCTCAACTCCTCCGCACTCCGCGGAACTTTCATTCTCGAAGCCTGAGTCATCTTCCCGCGAAACGCCCAAACGTATAAAGTTTTGGTTGAACTGCGTACCACCCACGTAGCGAACTTCCCATACTGATCAGTCCTTGCCCTCATGAGTACATCTCCCGCTTCCGATGTGAACACAATGTTCGCATGTGCGACAGGTCCAGATGAACCGACGACGGATCCGCGCAACCTTCTCATGGCGTCACACTTGACCGTACACAGCGTCTCGTTAGGACCTACTATCCTCGTCACCTTGCGCGCGCGAATAGGTGAGCGAGTGCGAACGCTGTAGATCCAATCTGCTGGCCGCCATACTTTTATCGGTAGGTCTTGAATGAGCATAGTGCGACTCAAGAGTCGGCTATTCGCGAAGCGGGCCGGGCGGTGAGGCCTGAACGCTACTTCTACTGCACCTCTGGGCTCATCAGGAGCTGAATCGGGGCGAAATGTGAGCGGAACAGCTCTACCGGAATCTGCAGATAACTCGCCAAGAGTCAGCGAACCGGGGCATTCAGCGACAGCGAAAATCCGGAATGCGACGAGCCCCGAATCATCTTCGAAGCGAAGTACGAGTGTGGAACCCTTGTCGAGCCCATGAACTCGCATGTGCCCTCCCGGGGAAATGACTGATTCCCCGAGGATCACAGACTGACTACCGGGATTCCCCAGCACTTCCCAGGCGACTCGCTTGCGCCCGGTATCACTAGACACCAAGATCTCCATCGATCTCTCACGTCTTAGCTCGATCGTTAACTCGTCTTTCCCCTCTCGTTCTTCGGCACGCTTGGATCCGAAGCCCGGTGCGCTAGCACTCACATATGTCGAACCGATTCGATCCTCAATCTGGATTTCTGCGATGCCGTGCGCATCGGCAACTGCATCCGACCATTCACGGCTCATGGTGTGGCGAATTCGCAAGCGTGCGCCTCCAATCGCTTGACCGCCTTCTTCGACCACGCGGATTCTCAAAGACCGAGCAGCGTAGAGACGCACGGTTATATCTCTCTGGACTAAGGGGTTAACTAGCCTAAACGCTGACTTGTAGTCGGGCGCATCCACATGGATCCTCACGTATGCTGGTGGTAGATTCCTCAGCCATACGGTTCCGTCTCCGTTGGCCGCCGCGCGCACCGCATTCCTCGACTCTCCCGTATGCCCACCGGGCGCCCAGGACACTGTAGCCCCTGCGATGGACTGATCGTCCTCGTCAGCAACGCGGATCTTCATACCTAGTGTGCAGGGTGCGAGGGATATCTCCAAGTTGCCAGCATGTGAGTTCAATGTACGTTGAGCGCGCCACACATCATCGCCAACCCTGTGCACCGCAGTGAGCGTGTAGAGTCCACCACGATCAAGCCTCATGCTGAATCGGCCATCGGAATCGCACAGAGTCGTAATTTCGGATCGATCTGCTCTCAATGAGTCAAATGCGGCTACGGCACAACCGACGGCCGGTGCATCATCGGCGCCATACACTATTAGGCCGGACAGAAGATTCACTGGAGCAGGCGGATTAGTCGGTTGCGCATCGGGCACCCGATCATCAACGGCGATCTCCTCAGATGAGGCCAGTCCTTCTAACTTCGGAAAGTCGCCTTCTGTGTCTGCAGGTTCGGTCGCCTTTGGCTCGATCCGATCGTTGAGCCGGACCTTGCCGATTCGCTCACTAAGATACGAGCCAAGTACAATGACCAGTATCAGGCACACTACTCCAACCAAAACCTGTCGAGGCCGTTCCAAGAAGGACTCCCTTTACGGTATACGGACTGAGATTCCAAGGTCAGCCCAAGTTGAACGCACAGCGTCAGCGGTGGCAGAGCGCACATCTCAATCGTACTGAGGATTGCGGGGGAGGAAGGATTACTTCGCGAATTCAATCTACGAGAGCGTCTCGTAGGCATCTCATTCTCCGAGCTGCATCAAACGTAAAGTGGGAAGTCCTGAAACCGCGATCAGAAGTGGTCGCACAACAGTTCGGAGAGATTTGACTTCAGAACTACCCGCACGAAAGGTGCGATCCCCATTTCGAACCAGCAACTCCTGCGTATATCCCGACTCAAGAACTACTGCTGGCCAGACACTATTTTCAGATTTGCGGTCCACAACGATCGTCACGTACGCCTCCAGACCCCTGCCGTCGAGTTCAGCTGAAATCCTAATTCGATGCAGTCGTCGCCCGGCAGGAGCGTCCGGAGCAGAAATCCTGACTTGGTATCTACTCTCCTTGATTTTGCTGTCCGCGTCGCCATTGTCTATTGGCTTGATGACAGTGAACGGGTCTCCGTGAATCCCCTTGATAGAGATTGAGCGTTCTGCAAAGATCGAGAATTCGACTGTGCTGACTTCGCCATCCTCATGTTCAATTACGCGTAGATGATCCGGGCGGACCATGAGTGGCATGCGTACTCTTCCTCGTAGCCGGACGATTGCCTCAACTCGACCCGCGCCTAGATTTACCCCTCGGATGACGTATGCAATGCGCCGACTTGTCCTGGAAACGTCAACCGTCACACTCAGGTTCATAAGTTCACCTGGCGTGAACTTTCCCACGGGCTGCGAAGTCTCTACGCAACCACAGCTTGCCACCCAACGATCAATTCTGAGGGTGCGGCCGGTGTCGTTTGTGACGCTGAAGGCCTTCTTGAGCACTGTCGGGACTGTATCGACAGTGCCGAAGTCGACATCTCGTATCGCCGGACGTATCTCCCCATTGCCGCCTGAACTTTCTAGCTCCGGGCCCTCGCCGCATGCAGCGAGTGAAGCCAGGCACATCCCACTCGCGAATGCGACGCGTCTCAGTGATCTTGAGGCCAAGCAGCACAATATGATAAGCATGCACAACACGAGGGAGGCACACAGAATCAGCCTAAATGCATCCGGTGCCTCGCGAGTTAGAATGCCACCGCGGCCATCGGGCTGGGCGATCTCTGATCGCCCCCCAAAGAAGCAGCTATTCGTTTCGCTAGTTTCAGCAGGCCCAAAGAGGGCCCATTGGCGTCCCCATCAACGGTGCGAATATGCTTACCCCAGACCGTGTCGGGCGATTTCCGACCGAGTATGTGGTCCGTGTTTGACGGTGACGTGAGATCAACAACCTTTGCACCCTCTGGTAGCGTTACAAGCGGTGTCGGATTCGAGAAATTTTCAGATTCCGGTGGCTTCAGACTGTGAGCGATGGCAAGCTCAATTGTGCATGCAGCCTGCCGCGTCGGAGAGTGGATCCGCAGCGTAGACACGGGGTGAATCACACCCCTCAGAGAACCTATCAGGCAGCCTCGCAACAGAACAACGTTGCTTCCCGATTTCTCGTCGCGCTTGATGACAGAACACGGCAACCTCCACGGACCAAGTGACACCTCAGCACCTGTACTCCGCAGCACCCCTCGATTCGAAGAGTCACGCGAAGCCCATTGCTTTGGTGCCTTATCCCACAGTGGCGTGGAGAGGCTTAGAATGTCAGCCACGGAAAGGAGGCGAGGTCCGAAAGGAGTTGCGCCGAAGGCGTCAACCTGGCATCGGCGAGCATTGCTCCTCATATAGAAAAGTGAGGCGCTCCTCGCATTCACGCTCGCCAATCGGTCGCGAACAACGATTCCTCTCTTTGACGACCGGGCCAACGGCTCTGGTATGGCGGATCTCGTAAAGGTCACGTCGAGTACTAGGTTCCCCGAAGGTCACTTTGGATGTTCTGAGTATGGGCTCATATCGGAAGTACTTGAGAGTAGTAGCTATTCTTGACCTGGGAACCGCCGACCTTGGAGATAGTCACGACGGAGTCGTGGCGTAAGGGGCGAGAGCCCCTTGAAGGAACGAGTCGGTCTCCGACGATTCCGTAGCGAAGCGTAGGGCGCGTCGGTTCGAATCCGATCAGGCACTCCACCTGACTACTGGGAGAGTTTTGTCGCGCGATCGCCGATCTACAGTCATGTTACGAGCAGCGACGACCTCGGTTAGACGGTTCGTTGGCAGCAGGTGGCGCCGCACGTGGAACTCGCTAAGATCTGGCGAATGATGCTCGGCCCAATTCGACGCGATAAAACGCACTGGTATGGAGTCCACACTGTGTCTACGTTTCGATATCTCCCCATGGCGCTTGTCCTTTGCATTGGCGCGATCACCACTTCGACGCACGCGGGTGTGCTTGAAGATGTAAGTGCCCATACGACAAAGGGTCGGACAGTGTTCTTGGTCTTGACCGATGCTGTCGCGCTGAACCTCTCGCAGGCGCGTGCAACGGCCCGGGCGGCACAGCAACGTACGCCGAATAGCGCGGTCATTGAACTCAACCGCTCTGACCCTGCGCAGGCAGCGGCCGTAGCGAAGTATCGTGTGGCTGCGGCCCCGGTTCCACTTGTGCTTTGTGTGGCTTCGACGGGTGTCGGCGTGGGTGCGGTTCGACCCACGACGAAGGGTGCAGTTGCCAGGCTGGTTGCCATGGTTCCAAGTCCCGCGAAGGCCGAATACCAGCGCGTGCTTAGCCAGCGGCGCGTTGCCGCGGTTGTGTTTAGCCGCGCCACGATGAGAGAACAGCGTTCGCTGTTTGCGGAGATTTCGAAGATGTACGGCGTCCGCAAATTAAACATGACGCCTATCTTCGTGGACCTCGACGACGTACGCGAAGCGAACTGGATCAAGACCTGGAATTTGAATCCCAAGAAGATCAAGCGACCGTTGATCGTTTTCGTGAACCCGAAGGGTCAGATTATCGGTAAGCTTCGCGGTGCGCCGAAAGCCTCGCAGATTGTCCAGATGTCAAAGAAGCGCGTACACGGCTGCCAAGATCCCAATTGCAAGGACCCCAACTGTCGTCATCATGGACGGTAGATGCGTTCGTAGATCCGCGGCAGAGGAGCCTTCATCATGAGACTCGCCGGTGTCGCATGGAAGGAACTCGTCCATCGACGGTCAAGTTTGATCTCGGGCCTCATTGCCATCACGCTCGGCATCGCCGTGATCGTTGGCATTCGATCCGTAACCACGGCCTCGAAACACGCCGTTGCTGTTCAACTGGATAGCCTGGGCGCGAACGTACTTGTGCTCCCGCAGGGCGCAAGCGTGGATGACTACCACACCGCAGATATCGACGCGCCCACGTTTCCCGAACACTATGTCGAGCGCATGGTGACGTCCGGGATTTTGGGCGTGGAGAACATCTCACCGAAGTTGACGCGACGTGTCCGCATTGGGGATATCCCCATCGTTCTTACGGGTGTGCTTCCCGACGATGAAGTCGCAACAAAGCCTGTATGGCTCTTGGATAGCGACACGGCTGCGCCCGAGCATGTGTGTAGTGGTAACTCGGGTACGCACGCGGACCCACGGCTTCAGCGCAAGCCCATCGACAGATTGGAAAAGGGGCAGTGTCTTGTAGGTGCTGCGGCTGCGGAGCGGCTCAAGCTTGCGCGTGGAAAGGCAGTGACCGTCGAGGGCTCGCCGTTTGAGGTGATCGACATCCTTGACTCGACCGGAACGGTAGACGATGACCGCCTCTTTGTGCATCTTCACGAAATGCAGTCGCTGCTCGACATCGGCTCGAACATTAGCGCCATCGAAGTGATGGGGTGCTGTAGCGAGGTGTCCGGTGGCATGCTCTCCAAGCTGCGCAACGTCCTTCCCGATACACGCGTGACAAGCATTTCGCAGATCGTCTCGACGCAAGTCAAGACGAACTCGCTCATGGAGCGGCTGTCGTGGGGCATCCTCCTCATCGTGCTTATCGTTGGCGGTCTTTCCATCGGCAACTACATGTGGGCCAATGTCAATCAACGTCGGCGTGAGATCGGTATTCTCCGAATGCTCGGGGCGCGACGCAGCAACATCCTTGGCGTACTTCTTGCCAAGGCCTTGGTGTTGGGTGTGCTTGGCGGCGTGTTGGGCTATGCGATAGGAACAGCTTCCGCCATCCTCTTTGGGCCGTCTGTGCTTGGGCTTGAAGTGAGCGCGTTACCCTCGTGGATCTTGATCTCTGTAGCCCTGGCCACACTCATTGCGGTGGTCGGTTCACTGCTTCCTGCTTGGCTTGCCGCGCGCTTCGATCCCAGCGCAAACATGCAGGAGGTTTGACGTGCTGCTTACGACCCAAGGTCTAGGTAAGTGCTATAGCCGAGGCGACGTCTCCGTCGATGCACTAAAGAACGTGTGTCTTACCATCGAAGAGCAGGCGTTCGTAACCGTCACCGGCCCCTCCGGTTCCGGCAAGTCCACGTTGCTTCTTACGCTCGCGGGCCTTTTGCGGCCGTCAACGGGTGAAATCCACTTTCGTAGTGAACCGCTGCACACGCTCAGCGACGCGGATTGGTCGACGTTTCGACGCACGAATCTCGGGTTCGTGATGCAGAACTTCAGTCTCGTCCCGTACCTGTCCGCCCTCGACAATGTGGCGCTTCCCATGGCCCTCGCGGGAAATTCAAAAGCGTTGCAGCATGAGCGTGCGCACGCTCTCCTCGAACGCGTGGACCTTGGCCCGCGGGCCGCGCACTTGCCGCGTGAACTGTCTGCGGGGCAGCAGCAACGGGTTGCGATTGCGCGGGCGTTGGCGAACAAACCTGCGTTGGTTCTCGCCGACGAACCGACGGGTAACTTGGATCCTGCGTTGGCCAACGATGTGCTGGCGTTGTTGCAAGACCTCAATCGCGAAAGCGGTACTGCGATTCTGATGGTGACTCACAGCCCCATGGCGGCCGAGGCTGGCACGTCTCGTATTCATATCGAACAGGGACAAGTCGTTGAACACCCCGCAGCCGCACGAGAAGCGGATCCGGGTCCAATTCGCGTATTGCGATAGCGCACGTGTGGAGCACAACTGAATCTCTCATGACCTTGGTGTGCTACTTGTTGATACTTTCTTGGGCTTGAGTCCACCTCAAAGCAGCGCTTCGAGAGTCTCTTGCTCATCAAAGTCGATTCCATTGACGATTCGTTCGACGGTGTCTTTCGCGACCTCGGGGATTACGGAGATGACACCTTACACTTTGATCGAGTTTCCACCCGCGAAGAAGTAGGTGCGTGATGGCCTTCAACGATTCAATTCTAGACTCGCCCGACATCGGCTCTGTGTTCGATGAGCTTCCATTTTGGTCTGCGCCATTTGAGTTGCTTTTGCTGGAACACGTCCCGCTTGATCGCGGCACGCGCGTGCTCGACGTGGGGTGCGGTACGGGATCAATCGTAATTCAACTCGCCGAGAGGCTGGGTGCCGATGCTCAGATCCATGGGATCGATTCCTGGGAGGCGATGGTTGAGCGTGCCCGATGGAAGGCGGCTGCGCGAGAATTGACGAATGTACGCTTCTCGTGTGCTGATGCAGTAGATATTCCACACGATGACAAGTCAATCGATCTTGTCGTGTGCGCGTTGGGCATCAATAACTTCGAAGATCCGCATGCTGTACTTGCTGACATGGTCCGCGTCATGCATCCGGAGGGAAGGCTTGTGCTGACCACGAATCCCGTTGGGCATATGCGCGAGTTCTATGACATGTTCGAAGAGGTCATAGTCAGGCGTGGATGCCAACGGGTTGCAAGCACTTTGCGAAACCACGTTGCTCATCGAGGAAGTCTAGAGAGCATCACGGCGCTACTGCACGACGTGGGCTTGCAAGTGACCACGCGTCATTCGTCATCATTTAGGTTGAGGTATCTGGATGGCACCGCGTTCCTTCACAACCTATTTATTCACCTTGCGTTCCGGCTCGCTTGGCGTGAACTCCTGCCTCCCGACCAAGCCGACGCGATCTTTCGTGACCTTGAGCAACGCCTCAATGAGTACGCTCACAAGCATGGCGAGTTATCGCTCACGATTCCCATGCTGTATCTCGAGGCGCGTCGCCTTAGTTGATGGATACGATTCGGAACGCTGAGAGAGATGACCCGTGGGTACGTTTCGTTTGGGAGACACACTGATTGGCCATTCGTCGTGGGCATCGCTACAGGGAGCCGATCGTCAAGTCCTTCGGTGACAAGTCACGACAGGCGGACGACAATAAGAACGTAGTCATGAACCTGGCGGCTCCCACAACTCAATCGCATTGCCTTCTGGATCGTGAATGCGCGCGAATCGACCGGTCTGAGGCGTGTTCCATTCATCTTTCGTCATGATTTCAATGCTTGCGGCGCGCAGGGTTTCCAGCAGTTCGTCGAGGCCGTCTACGCGTAGGTTGAGCATCCACTGCTTGTCTTCAGCGAAGTAGTCGGTATCGGCCTTGAAAGGCGAAAACACGGTTGGGCCGCCAGCCTGCTGCCAGATGTACTCCCCCGCGGCCATGTTGGCACCAACACCCAAGTGTTTGAGGTACCAAGCGTTGAGTTCGTCAGGATTCTTGGCGCGAAAGAAGAATCCGCCGATACCGGTTACTGCCATGGATTTCACCTCCCGGGGGGTACATCCGCGTGCCAGGCACGCATGCGTATGCACAGGGTACATCGGCGTGCCTGGCACCATGTCGTATGCCGTTCCCTGGTAGTGTGATCCCATGAGTCTGAGCGCACTTGACGTCTTTTTGCGGGATCACGCCAGCGTCCATTTGCGCGGTGCTGTGCATGCGGAGCGAAACATCGATTGGTTGATCGATGGGCTTACGGAAGGGCAGATGCGAGCTCGACCGAGCGGCGTGAATTCGCTGGTGTGGATCTTGTGGCATCTCTCCCGGGTGGAGGACTTGTGTATTTCGACCGTTCTTGGCGGACGCATGCAACTGATGGATGACGAATGGGTAAGGCGCCTCGGTGTTATGGAGCGCGGGGATGGTGAGGGCATGTCCAAGGAGTCCGTGGCCTCGCTCTCAGAATCGATTCAGATCAAGGAACTGATCGAGTACCGAGCCATCGTCTGCACGCGTACGCGGGAACTCGCCTCGTCGCTATGGCCAGGGCGTTGGTTTGAGAAGCTAACCGAGCGCGACTTGGCAACAGCCGCCGAGCTCGGCGGCGAAGCGGGGCCGTGGTTGGTCGGCGTGACGCGGGAGTCGTTGCTCACGTGGTGGGCGATTCATCACGCGTACCACCACATTGGACAGATGGCCTTGATTCGTAAGTTGGTTCAGAAAGAACGTTGAGATGCACGTCGGGTCTTTAGGTGGTTAATGAAACACGCCCGCCGTTAGGGCGGGCGCGTGGGTTGTCGTGGTGTTTGATGGCGTTACCTTGCCGCATCGCCTATGCCAAAGAGACCACCCGATGAGGGAACGTCTGCACCGGGGATGGGCTGCGTCTGGGGAATGAAGCCGCCATGGGTGGGCTGGGGACGGAAACCCGACTTTTTCTTCGGCTTCTTGGCCGGGCGGCGCTGGCCGCGGCGGTCAAACGTCGCGGGGCGATTCTTGCCAACTCTGAGCTTGCCGTCGCGTCCGTAGATGTGGACGGTCTTACCTTGCCACTTGCGGTGCTTGCGAAGGAAGGCCGCGATCTTCTTCGGTGGGAAACGATCCATGGCATCGCCCCACACCACGACGTGCGATGTACGGACGCGCTGGAGCTTGCGCTGCGCCTTCTTGGCCTTGCGAAGCAAGCGGCCGTGGGCCTTCTTGTAGCGAGCGGCCGTTTCGTTGTCGCCTCGGCGAACGGCGTTGCGGTAGAAACGAGCCAGGCGAGCGAGCTTAGCTTTGGCACGCTTGTAACTCTTGAGCGTCTTGGGGTAGAGCTCTCGCACTCCGAAGTTGCCGGAGATCATGAGCGACGAACGCGCTTCGGCGGTCGGTGCAACCGAGAGGGTCGCTGCGAAGGAGGAAAAGACGATGAGTGCGGTGAGTGCGGTGCGAAACATGGTGGGCTCCAGGGTGCGGGACAAGCCCAAATGCTCGTCCGTTCAGGAGGCATGTACGCATCGCCGCCGAGGTATCGCAGCTGGCGACGAAATTGCTAGACGCCCGTCTACATGCCGAATTCACACGTGTCCGGGGAATCCCTTCGGCCGCAGGCTGCGGGACGGCCAGGATGGGCCGCCTTTGAGGTCGACCCCGTGAATCTCATTCGAAAATGCACCGCCGAGTTCATTGGAACGTTCGCGATTGTGTTCGCGGGCTGTGGTGCCATTGTAGCCAATCAACTTTCCGGCGGAGCCATCACGCATGTTGGCGTCGCTGCGACTTTTGGATTGGTCGTGATGGTGATGGTCTATGCCGTGGGCCATATCAGTGGCGCGCACCTCAACCCCGCAGTAACCCTTGCGTTCACCGCGACGCGTCACTTCCCCGTTCGCGAAGTTCCGGCCTACGTCGTGTCGCAGAGTTTGGGTGCGCTCGCCGCCAGCGGGCTTCACCGCGTGACCGTTGACGCTCTGGAGACCTCGCGCGCTATTGATCTCGGCGTAACGCACCCCATTCAGGGTCACTTCGTGACGGGCGTTGTGTGGGAGGCAGCACTCACCGCACTGCTGATGTTTGTCATCATGGGCGTCGCGACGGACTTTCGCGCCGTCGGTCGTGCTGCGGGACTTGCCATTGGTGGCGCGGTGGGACTCGAAGCCATGTTTGCCGGTCCGATCACAGGCGCGTCCATGAATCCTGCACGCAGCTTGGGCCCCGCCATCGTGTCGGGCGATCTTGCGGACATCAGTGTGTATCTCATTGGGCCCATTGCCGGCGCGCTGATGGGTGCGTACTTGTACAACTTCGTTCGTTGTGAACCGCGCGCGCCAGATAGCGACGTGAAGGGTTGTTGCTGACGTTTATCTCGGCGGCCGTGCAACCAACGTGTCGACCGCGGTTTCCATGCGCATCATGGTGATGTTGCCGCGTGACTGCGTGAAGTACAGCACCATGAGGTCTTCCTTGGGAAATGCCCACGCATAGGTGCCGTCGGTGCCGCTGTGACCGAATGCAATGACGCTTGAGTCGTTGCCTTTTGTTTCCTGTGTATAGAGATGCATTTGTCGACCGTAGCGAGAGCGCAAGCCAACAAAGCCTGTGGGCAGCGTTGCAAACGAAACGGGTTTTATCGCGCGCTTGACTGCATTATTCGAGATTAATGGCCTTCCACCCACTTGACCTTCATCCATCCATGCCGCCAAGAAACGCGCGTAGTCCATGGGCGTTGAGTAGACGCTCTGTGCGCCCATCGAAAAACTAAAGTACGGCGCCCGGCCGGGCTTCCACAGCACGGGCCAGCCTTGGTTTCGTTTCCAGTAGAGCGTGGCTACCTTGCCAAAGCGTGGGTCGTTTCGCTTGTAGCGCGTAACCGTGTTCCGCATGCCAAGAGGTTTGATGATGCGTTCTTCTAGGAACTGCTCGAAGGGCATACCCGAGATGGTCTGAACGACTGCGGCGAGAATGTCGGAGTTCGCGTCGGCATAGTGATAGCGCGCTCCGGGGCGACTTGCGCGGGGGTAATGGCGCGCCCAATAGTTCGCAAGTTCCAGTACCGATCCGTAGCTCGCGTAGTTGGTCCAAAGTGTGCCGGGCGACTTCATGGGAAACCCGCTCCGGTGCGTCATGAGGTGATCGATGGTGATCGTGCGTACGCGCTCCGTATCAAACGACTTGAGCACCGTCGCCACGGGGTCATCGAGTTTCAGCTTCTTTTCGTCGATCAACATCTGAATCGCCATGCCCGTCATGACCTTCGTCATGGAGCGAATGTTGCAGCGCGTGTGTTTCTCGTAGGCACGCTTGCTCTTGCGATCCATCCATCCGTGCGTGGTATGCAGTACCGTTTTCCGGTTCTTGATGACCAACAGCTCGGCGCCAATAATCTCACCGGCGTCCACAAACCCCGCAACCAACGTATCCAGTTTCTTGAGCGCCGCCGGGGCGATACCCTCAGTTGCTACCGCGCGAGGGAAGGGGATGTCGGTGCGAGCGAGTGCCAGTGATATGGCCAAGCACACGAATGTGCCCGTCGCTAGATGCGATTTCGCGTAACGCATAGGGGCATTGTGCACGGAACCGTGTTGTGGCATGCAGCGGAAGCGAGCGCGCGTCGCAGTTCGCCGCCGTAGAATCTCGCATATGTCGTCTGCGCGCCCTCCCCGCCCCAACAATCCACTGCACTGGGTGGCGTATGTGTTGTCACTTCCTGAGCGCGTACTGCGAACGATCGTGGTGACCGCCGGACACCTGCTTTGGCTCGTGCTGTGGTTGGTGCCGAGACCCATTCGAAAGGGGCGCTTCTTCAAGAAGGCGGTCGAACGACAAGTGGCCATGCTCACCGATGAAGTAGGGCGATCGCGTCGCTATCCCGGTTCGCCGCAGCTCACAGGCGAGTTGGCCACGCGCATGGCGGTGGGGGGCGTGGTAGACAACTTGGCCACCATCTCGCTTCACGCCTCACCGCTTTGGCTGTTGTTGGCTGCTAGTGACATGAGCGAGGGGGCGGCACGATTTGTGGATGCGCTTGGCGCCGAGTTGGAAGAGAAGGGCTACGTCACCGAGGGTCAACGCATCACATCCCTCGATCGAACGCTCAAGGGACTGTCGGCGTTGTCGGGACGATTGGCCGATAGTCTTGACGCGCCGCCGCTTGAATTTCAAGCGCTCAAAGACTCTGTGGAGCGTGTGCGTGATGACATCGCCGAAGTGGGTACAGCCGCGCTTGAACAAGTCCCGGACATCGATCAGTTGGCGAATGAACTCACTGCGGTGTCCGAAGAATCCGACCGTTCGCTTCTGTCGGTTTTAGGGGCACTCACAATTGGTACCGCGGACAAAGTCGAGCGAACGCTCGGCGCCACGCTCACCGGTGTTGGCGGTAGCGTAGCGATTGTGACGCGCTTCCTCTGCGACGACGTTTTGGATGGGTATGTGGACGCTGCCAAGCGCATGCATCGACGCGGCTTTGTGGGTTCTTTTCGCTCGTTCGTTCGCCCGCAGATGCGTAGTGTGCGCGCCCTGTTTGACTACTCGTTTCTCACGTGGACCGAGCGCATCTTGTCCTTTTGGCAATGGCACCAAGCCGATTGGGCACACCCCTAAACCATAGGTATCCAGCGTTGGTGTCGGCGCGAATGCCTGAGTTACGTGTAAACCCGGTCCACGCGACCTACGCCGCCGGGCTTGGTCCGCGTCCCAGCGAACACCTCTGCCATACTGAGGTAGGCTTGTGTAGTGGTCGCCGCCTCTCGTGTCCTAAGCCCACGCTCGATCCTGTCCATCGGAGAATGACCTTGCGACGTCTCCTGCCTCTATTTGCAATTGCCGTTTTGTGCTTCATGCCACCGCCACCGTGTGGGGCCGAAGACGGGCCCACAGCCAAACCATTGCCCAAGCCGCCCCTTTCGCCTGAGCAAGAGTTGGCCAAGAAGCGCAAAAAGCAGCAAGAGTTCGAGCAGCGCAAAGTCGATTTGCCGAAAACGGCGAAACGCACCCTAGCGCTGATTGAGCGCTTCGAGAAACGCGAGTTGCGTCTCTGGGCTGTGTCGCGTCAAAAGGTGATTGAACAGGGACCCGACGCTGTCCCCGCGCTTGTGCTTATGCTCGAGTCGGAAGATTGGGAAGTCCGTGCCTTTTCCGCATCATGTTTGGAGGCGCTACAGGCCGCCGATGCGATGCGTCCCTTGTTGACGGCTCTTCAAAACGAAACCTATATCGAGGCGCGGCGCCGCATGGTGATGGCCTTGGGGACGTTGAACGATGCCGGGACTGAACCCGCACTGTTGACGGCAAGTCAAGATCAGGATGAGGGCGTTGTCTTGGCAGCGATTCGCGCCCTGGGTGCCTTGAAGCGCAAAGAGTCCATGCCTGCGCTTAGGGCTTTTGTCAAGCACAAGAACTTAGACATTCGCTACGAAGCGTTGAGCATTCTTGCGTCTCTTGATGATGAAAAGGCACGCGCCAAGTTGCATAAGAAGGCACAGGCGCAGGTGGCGACCAGCGATTTGCGTCGTTACGACTCGGTACGCCCATTCGATATGAGCGATCGCTACGAACAGTATCTGATCGGGGTGGCTCTGGCGCGTGCCAACGATGAAGAGGCCGACAAGTTGCTACGAAAGATCCTGCGCGCCGACAAACCGTGGCATAAAAAGATCTTTCTACGGCTGGGGGCTGCTGAAGGATTGGGAAGGCGAGCCGCCGAGGGTTTGCCACTTCACAAGGAGCTCATCAAGGGATTGAGCCACGACGACAATCCGGTTCGTGTTGCCTGTTCGTACGGACTGAGCTTTGTCGGCGCGGGTGACCATTTGCGAGCGCTAAAACGCGCGCTGAGTGACAAACAGCTCGATGTTCGCGTCAACGTCGTGAAGGCCGTCGGGCACATCAACACGCCTGAGGCTGTGAAGGCGTTAAGAAAGTCCGTCAAAGATCGCTCGCCGGACGTACGAGCGGCCACAGCGCGAGCATTGAGCGAAATGACTGTGCCCGAGGCGGCGGACGCGCTTATCACCATGCTAAAGGACAAGAAGTACGTAAATCGAGTGCTGGCCGCGCGCGGATTGGCGAGCCGCACCGACGTAGAAGACGTCGTGTCCGCATTAACCAAAGCATCCAA
Source organism: Planctomycetota bacterium (assembly GCA_965222115.1). Taxonomy (GTDB): domain Bacteria; phylum Planctomycetota; class PLA2; order PLA2; family JAEUHO01; genus CBDCTJ01. The sequence goes on from CBDCTJ010000007.1 coordinate 843,576, forward strand.
GGACCCCGACTATGGTGTGCGCGCGCAGGCGCTCGCGAGCCTCTCTAGGGCAGTGACCAAGTCGGATGAGGCACTCAAGATCCTCGTGGGCGCCATGACGGATCGCGACTACGGCGTTCAAGTCAATGCGTACCTCGGTATCAACGCGTTGCTGGATGTACTCGACGAACAACCTGAGTTGGATGAACCCATCCTGAAACGCATCGTGACGACGGCCACCGAAGCACGCATCGATCGACTTCGCTTGGCGGCAGACGAACTATTGGACGGTCAACGGCCGCCCGGAGCCATTCCCTTCCTGATTCAAGTCCTGGGCGCCGACGAAGAACGGAAGCGTCGGCGTGCCAACTCGTTGTTATCGCGCATGACAGAGAAGAACATGAACTTTGACTCCAAGGCGTCGCCTCGCGATCGCAAAGACGCGGCGGCACGTTGGAAGGCATGGTGGGAGGGTTCGAGCCGCACATTGCCCAAGCGGGGCCGTCGCAGTGGCGCTGTGGTCACGGGATCTCTGGCCGAGCAGACGCGCGATCTCAAGTGGCGAGGGATGGATATTGTCCTGTTGCTTGATTCAACCGGTTCCATGGCGGGATTGCTGCGCTCGACCAAGCAAAGTATCGATCAAATTATTGCAGGGCTTGCCTCGCCGCTGCCAAGTTTGCGAATTTCGCTCTTTACCTACCGCGATGTTGGCGACAACTACGTGTACTACGGCACGCCCTTGACCTACGACATTGAGCATTTGCCGGGGTTCTTGCAGAGCTTCGTCCACGGTCAGGGCGGCGATATTCCCGAGGCTGTATTCGACTCGGTGAATGCCGCCATGAGGGAACTCAAGTGGCGCAAGGATGCCCATAAAGTCATCATTTTTGCAGGGGACGCGCCGCACCACCCGGAACAGGACAAGGACTTTAAGAAGGCCATTAAGAAGTGGGCGACGAAAGAGAACCGTGCCGTTATGCACGCTATCTTCACCGACACCAATCGCCGCTCGCTCGACATCAATCGCCGCACCAAGCGCGAGGACCCCGACGATTTTCAACATCCCTATCTCGACATCTACCGGGAGGTGTCCGGCTTGGGACGTGGGCGGGCGGTGCTACTCAGCGACGAGAGTGCTCTGATAAAAGAAATCTTGGTGCTCGCCTTTGGGCCGACGTGGCGGGCTGACATCGAAAATTTCCTCGACTTTCAGCGCTAGACATGCCGGTCCGTAAGCACCTGCTCCGCAACGCGGACGTGCATGGCTCATGGTGCGTCCTATTCGTCCCCTCGCCAAGATCGCAGGGCAAACAGTCTTGGTGGCTGCGGCTTTGCTTTGCAGGATACGACCCTTCGTAGTCGACGGGCGAGCGGCGACATTGCGTCGCATGCAAGGAGGTTCACATGGGCGATATCAACTGGCAAGATCTCTGGGACAACGTCTGGAACGCGGGCGTCGAATACGCACCCAAGGTAGGCGTGGCGCTGGCCATCCTAATTCTTGGTTGGATCGTCGCAAAGTTCGTTCGACGGATGCTCCGGCGCATCATGCGCAAGGCGCGTATGGACGACACGCTTGCGGGCTTCCTTTCCAACATTCTATACGGCATGCTGCTCGTTTTTGTTGTGATTGCAGCCCTTAGCCACTTGGGCATCGAGACGAATTCGTTCGTAGCCATCTTGGGCGCCGCGGGGTTGGCCGTTGGTTTTGCGTTGCAAGGATCACTATCGAACTTCGCCGCAGGTGTGATGTTGATTCTCAATCGGCCGTTCAAGACGGGTGATCACGTAGAGATTGCGGGCATCGAGGGCGATATTGCCGAAATCTCTATCTTCTCGACCATGATTGATACCAAAGACAACAAGCGCGTGATCATTCCCAATGCGGAGATTACCGCCGCCACGATCACGAACTACAGTACGCATAACAAGCGTCGCGTGGACTTGGTCATGGGTATTGGCTATGAGGCTGACATCAAGCAGGCCAAAGAGATTCTCACGGAAATCTGCGCCTCGCACCCCAAAGCATTAAAGGATCCCGCACCCACCATCGCCGTCTTGGAACTGGCCGATAGCAGCGTCAACTTCATGGTCCGCCCGTGGTGCCACCCAAACGACTACTGGGATGTTTATTGCGACATCACGGAGAGCGTGAAGCTCGCCTTTGATAAGGCCGGCATTTCGATTCCATTCCCTCAGCAAGAAGTGCATATGCGTCAGATTGCGTAGCTCAGCGACGCTTCAACAGGCCCAGTCCCAGCGCAAGCGCGCAGTACGCCGTGGAGGCAACGCGCATGTTGCGGGCGTTTGTGAAGTCGGACGTCGAGCCGTCTTTACGGAGCGTTTTGATCACATGAGGTCGCAATCGCGCGTGATAGGCCTCGCGTTGGGCCTCCGGCAGCAAGTTGATGGCGTGGGCAGCGTAGTAATGACCGAAGCAGTAAAAGTAGCCCGAATTGGCGTAGTAGGCTTCGTGCGGGTTGGGGCGTAGGCGCGCCACGTCGAGGAAGCGGTGGTGCTTGAAAAAGGCGTCAATTCCCGCGCGCAGACGTTTGATGGTTACGCGCTTGCTCCCAACGAGCAAAAGCGACCAGTCGCAAAGTGGCGTGCGCCCAAGGCTGCCTTTTATGCGGTTGATGTGTTGGCCACCATTGAGGCGCGGCCACGGCGTAAGGTCGTAGGCGTAGGCGCCTTCCGGCAGTTGGCACTTCTCAACGTACACACGCGCTCGTTCGATCGTGGCTTGATCTACGCCCCAGCCTAGCTCCTTGGCTCTTATCAAGTAGGGCAAGATGAGCGCCGTGCAGAAACTCGTGGACCATTTGTTGCGTCGCGAGTAGGGCGGGTCGTCGTAGTAGGCCCAACCGCCCTCAGGACTTTGATTCTTAAGCAAGACTGTGAGCAGCGTTCTCCCGCGGCGACGGAGCAGCCACTGCTCATGGGCGGAGAGCTCACCATCGCTTCCAAATCGTTTGTCTTCGGCTACCTGGGTAAGGCAAACGACGCCGTATAGCGCAGGCCACATGTAGTCGGTGTCCCAGTGATTGCCGCGTTTCGGCATGCGGGTACGCACCATCCAGCGGATGCCGTTGAGGAGTGCCGCACGACGCGTTGTTGTTTCCGGCGCGTGCAGAAACGCCATGACTGCCAAGGCATGCGAGGTGTACTTCCAGGCATAGTGCGTTTCTACGGAAAACGATGCCTCCGCAGACAAACCGGGAATTGCCGCAGCCCACGAGCCGTCCTTGTTCTGCGCACGAACGAGGTAGTTCAGCGACCGATCGTAGGCAGTCAGTGCTTGACTTGCCGACATCGTGACGGGTGCGCGCCCCGGTGCGGCCTTCATCGTGCTCGGCGCGGGCGACTCTTTCGCACCGAGGGGAGCCACGCCCCACACGCAGATTGCGATCAGCGCTGTAGCGCTTAGACGCCAGCCGATTGAAGTAGGACGATCCACCTATTTGTCCACGTCGTCGTCGGGTTCGTTTGCCTTGTCATCCGAAGGCTCGTGCCTGACTTCATCGCTCGACGCCGACGTCGCGTCCGAAGCCTTTGCATCACGAAGTTCCTCTTCCAGCTTCTCTCGCGCTCGCTTCTCCTTCAGAAGCCCCAGCGCGCGTTCCATGCGAAGCACCGACAACTTATGATTCACGACGCGCACACCTTCTTTGGCGTTGGCAACCTCCTGCTCAAGTTCGCGCTGTTGCTTGGGAAGTTCGCCGTCCCGCTTGAGGGTGGCTTCGGCTTCGCTGAGGGCCAGTCGCCGCTTCGCAAACTCCATATCCTTGGTACCGCGATGCAGGACCAATTCTTTGGTCATGTTGGCAAACTCTTCGGCCTTGTACATGGCCTTGAGCTCGTCGAGTTCCTTCTGGGCGCGGTAAGCCGATTCTTTGGAACGATCCAAGTCGAGTTGAATGTCCTTCAGCGCGTTTGGCAACTCATGCTTTAGAAAGCGCTTGAGGTCGCCATCGGCCTCCTTCAGCTTGGCCTCGGCGCTACGCAGCTCATGGGCGAGTTCGAGCGCCTCGCCTTCGTGCTTTGCGGCGGCGATTTCATGTTCACGCTTGAGTTCCAATAGATCGGCACGCAGATCGTCGGCTGACTTCTCTTCGTCGTCATCCTCGGATGTTGAGTTGGTCGGCGTGGTGGAGGGGGGACGCGCGGGTGCGCCGCACGACGCCAACGATGGACCCACGATCAGCAAGAGTAGAAGCGTGAGTAGGGGGAAGGGCAGTGAGCGACCCATGAATGCTCCGTGGGATTGGGAATCGAATGGGGAAGGTTTGCAACTCGGGTGGCGCAACCGATGATACGCCCCGCCGTCGCGCCGCAAACCGGGCGCCCAGTGCGGGAGGGTCGCGTGCAACTCGGATTTGTCATCGACCACGCGCGTTGCATTGGCTGCCACGCATGCACAGTGGCGTGCAAGTCGGAAAACGACGTGCCGCTGGGCAAATTTCGCACCTGGGTGAAATACACCGAAACCGGCGAATTTCCCTCCGTCCGCCGTAACTTCGCCGTTCTTCGGTGCAATCAGTGCAGCTCAGCGCCCTGCGTGACGATTTGTCCGGTGCGCGCGCTTGAGAAGCGTAGCGACGGGATTGTGGACATTGATCCCGCCCAGTGCATTGGATGCAAGAGTTGTATGCAGGCCTGTCCCTATGACGCGCTCTACATCAATGAAGACCAGGGCATTGCCGAGAAGTGTCACTTTTGCGCCCATCGCGTGGAGCGTGGTCTGGCGCCCGCCTGCGCCGTGGTGTGTCCCACCGAAGCCATCATCCCTGGCGACTTTGACGATCCCACTAGCACGGTTTCACAGATGCGCGCGGGCGGTCGTTTGACCGCACGCAAAGTCGAGGCCGAAACCGGGCCAAACGTCTGGTACCGCGACGTCGAGCCCACGGGTATTGCGCCGCTATCGACGCATGCGGCTGGCGGCTACCTCTGGGCCAATGCCATGCCGTCGCTCAATGTGAATGTAGAGGCCATGCGCGCGCCGGATACGACTGCGCGTACCGTTTACGACGTTGAACACAAGCCGTGGTGGGGTCGCAAGGTATCGGGGTACCTGTTTACCAAGTCGATTTCGGCCGGTGCGTTTTTAGCGCTCGTGCCTTCGTTGATGGGTTGGGCGGGCGACACCCCCGGCGAAACGGATGTGGTGGTTTCCACGTGGACATGGTTGCTCACCGGCATTGGCGTGTTGTTCCTCGCGATTACGACTGGCCTGCTCGTGGGCGATCTCAAGCGTCCCGAGCGATTCCTCAAGATACTTACCCATCCCAACTGGTCGTCGTGGTTGGTGCGTGGCGCGATTGTGCTCATGGTGTACGGCGGCCTGTTGACCCTTTGGCTGATCCTGTTGTTCTTTGAGGTGTCGTTACCGGACATTGTGCGTAGCGTCTTGGTGATTGCCACGGCGACGGCGGCCATTGCGGCAGCGATCTACTCGGCGTGGCTATTTGCGCAAGCCAAAGGACGTGCACTCTGGATGCAAAAAGGTCTGCCACTAAAGCTCGCGCTTCAAGCGTTGATCGCCGGATGTGGCGTCGCGTTGCTACTCGGCGCCTTCATCGATATGCCCGACGTGCTGGCCAGTTACCTACGACCGACACTCGTCTCCGCTCTGGGGCTGCATCTCGTGCTGTTGCTTCTTGAGCGCTTCATGGCGCCAAAGGGTCGCGAATACGAGTTTCATCAGGCCACCGCGCTTTTGACGCGCGGCCCCTATGCGGTGGCGCACTGGCTACTTGCTGTTGTTGTTGGGCACGTGCTTCCGTTGGTGTGGGCTGTCTTTCAACCGGGTGTGATTGATCCGGTAGCTGGCGCGATGGCGCTGCTCGGTGTGTATGTGGTCGAAGATTTGTTCATTCGCGTGGGCCAAGCCCTCCCAATCAGTTAGGGGGGCCAGGAGCGTCATGAGTAACGATAGTTCACCGCGCGCGACGCCGCCTCGTGGCCGTGTATCGCCTTGGGCGCTCGACGTAGGGCCCGATCCCGCATCGTGGGACGACTGGATGGAACTTGATAGCGCTGCGTGGCCGGAGAAGCGAGAGCGCCACTATCGCTGTGTGCCCACGATCTGTTTTAACTGCGAGTCCGGTTGCGGCTTGCTGGCGTTCGTTGATAAAGAGACTGACGCGATTCAGAAGTTCGAAGGCAATCCCGTGCACCCGGGTAGCCGTGGTCGCACCTGTGCCAAGGGTCCGGCCACCATTAACCAAGTGAATGACACCGAACGCATTCTCAGGCCGCTCAAGCGCGTAGGGAAACGCGGCGCGGGCACTTTCGAACCGGTGTCGTGGGACGAGGCGCTAGACGATATCGCGGGTCGCGTGCGGCGAGCCCTCGATGAAGATCGTCACGACGAGATCATGTATCACGTGGGGCGCCCGGGCGAGGATCACTTCATGCCGCGCCTCATCTCGGCATGGGGTATCGATGGGTTCAACTCCCACACCAATGTGTGTAGCGCGTCGGCCCGCACGGGCTTTGCGCTTTGGTGTGGATCCGATCGCCCCTCGCCCGACTACGCCAATGCAAAGTTCATTCTCCTAATCTCAGCTCACCTAGAAACGGGTCACTACTTCAATCCCCACGCGCAACGCATCGTTGAAGCCAAAGAGGCCGGCGCACGCATGGCGGTAGTGGATACGCGACTGAGCAACACCGCGAGTCGCGCCGATCATTGGGTATCGACCTGGCCGGGCAGCGAAGCCGCATTGTTGCTTGGCGTCGCCTATGAACTGATTCGTACGCGACGAATCGATCAGGCGTTTCTCAAGACCTGGACCAACTGGACGGCATGGATGGAAGCGCGCGCGCCCGAACATGACGTAACGTTCGACGCGTTCTTAACGTCCTTGGAAGAAACATACGCCTCCTACACGCCCGAGTTCGTTGCCCAGGAGTGTCGTGTTGATCCGTCGATCGTTTCGACGTTGGCCGATGAGATTCATCAGGCCGGGACGCGTTTTGCAAGTCATTTGTGGCGTAGTGCCGCCAGTGGCAATCTGGGTGGCTGGCAAATCGCTCGGGCGCTTACGTTGTTGCACGTACTGACAGGGAGTTTTGGTGTCGAGGGCGGGCTTAATCCCAATAGCTGGGACAAGTTTGTGCCCAAGCCCACGAACAATCCAACGCCCATTGATCGTTGGAATGAACTGATTTGGCCCAAAGAGTTTCCGCTGGCACACTATGAAATGAGTTTCCTCTTGCCGCACTTGCTGCGTGCGCAAGACAAGAAGCTCGATGTCTACTTCACGCGTGTCTACAACCCCGTGTGGACCAATCCCGACGGGTGCTCGTGGATTGACATGCTTGAGAATGAATCGCGCGTGGGCTGCCACGTGGCCCTCACACCGATTTGGAGTGAGAGCGCGCAGTGGGCCGATTATGTTTTGCCCATGGGGCTTGCCCCCGAGCGCCACGACGTCATGAGTCAAGAAACCCATGCCGGCACGTGGATTGGCTTTCGTCAACCGGTGCTACGCGAACACGCGCGTTTGAATGGACGTGAAACGGATTCCACGCGCGAAACCAATCCCGGTGAGGTGTGGGAAGAAGCCGAGTTTTGGATTGCGCTCACGCACAAAATCGACCCCGATGGCTCGCGCGGCATGGCGAAGTACTTCGAGTCCCCGGATAAGCCCGGTTCACCGATGTCGATGGACGAGTACTTTGGTGACCTCTTTGGGAATGTGCCGGGCTTGAGCGAAGCTGCGTCCGCAGAGGGCATGACGCCGCTTGAGTACATGCGTCGTCGCGGCGCGTTTGCTGTTCCGTATGCCGGTCAAGCGCGTTATGCGCAACCGGATGACCAGGGCAACCCTGCCGGGTTTCCAACGCCCTCCAAGAAGCTCGAGATCTACTCACCCACGCTCGCAGCATGGGGCCATGCGGACGAAGCCGTGCCGGGCTACATTCGATCCCATGTGCATTGGCGGCACCTCAATCAGGCCAAGGGCGAGCGCGTGCTGCTTCCCACGTTTCGTCTGCCGACGTTGATTCACACACGCTCGGGCAACGCCAAATGGCTACAAGAGATCTCGCATACCAACCCGTTATGGGTCCACCCGAAAGACGCAGAGGCGCTGGGCCTCACCAACGGCGGACTCGTGCGCGTTTCAACCGACATTGGCTACTTCATTCCACGCGTGTGGGTCACGGAAGGTATTCATCCGGGCATTGTGGCGTGTTCGCATCACGTGGGTCGCTGGCGTTTGCATCCTTCGATTGGTGGGCAACAAGCCGCATCGTCACTCGTAGACATGACGCGTACAGGCGACACGTACTTGCTTCGCCAGAAGCGTGGCGCGAAAGGCCCCAAGGGAGATCGCGATGCCGACCATGTCTGGTGGCACGAAGTGGGCGTCAATCAAAATCTCACGTTTCCCGTTCAACCCGATCCGGTCAGTGGTATGCACTGTTGGCATCAGCGCGTCACGGTCACGCCGCCGCAAGGGGACGATCGCTACGGCGACATCTCGGTTGATCTTGCCAAGTCGCGCGCCATCTACGACGCATGGATAGGAAAGACCGTTCCGGCACCGGGCCCGGGTGGACTTCGCCGCCCGCTCTGGCTCAAGCGCACGCTGCACCCTCAAGCCTCGGCGTATCAAATGAACTCCCCGATGTAGCGCGCGATCGATCTACGTGGGCCGAAACACCAGCCAGCCCAGTGTGGCGAGGGCCGCCAGTAGACAGTAGGGGGCAAACCAGTGCAGGCGATCGCGCGTGACGACGCGGCGAAGCACAACAAGCGCAATGATGCTCACTGCAAAGCAAACGGCGAAGGCCGCGGCGAGCGTGGTCCACGTCGCGACCGTACCCAGCGCGCTCGCGTTTTTGAGTTCGAGGAGCTGTGCGCCGGCGATGAGGGGCAGCGCTGCAAGAAAACTGAACTTGAAACTCTCTTCACGTTGAAGGCCGAGTAGCAACGCCGTAGCGATTGTACTGCCTGAACGGCTCACGCCGGGTACCACCGCTAGTGCTTGGGCAAGACCAATGAGCACCAGCGCGCGTACCGGCAGCGGACCCGGGTCGGTGATCGACCAGCGGCGCTCACGAGTTTGTTTGGACGCCAACAAAAAGACCGTTGTGAGCAGCCAGCCCACCGCAACAACCCACAGTGAGTCGAATAGAAGTTCCGCTCGCCCACTTACCTTTAGCGCGATGCCTAGGATTCCTGCCGGAAGGCACGCAATCAATACGGCCAACGCCCAGCGCCAACGCTTGGGGGAACGCACAATGGCAACAATGTCCTTCCATAGCACGACCACCACCGCCAGGAGGGAGGCGCTATGAAGCAAAACGAAGAACGCCTCGCGCGTTTGGGGGCTTGTATTGCTACCAAAGAGCTCGGTAAGCGCCATGAGGTGACCGGAAGAGCTGACGGGCAAGAACTCGGTCAATGCCTGCAGTATCGCTAGGGCAAGAATGACAAGAAACGCCATACCGGCTAGACCGAGTCCTGGTGTGGTGCCAGGCGACTAAGCACGTCGTCGATGGCGGTCGCGAGTTGTGTGCGGCCAGCTTCCTGCCAGTGAGTTTTGACCCGGTGCACGTGATCGTTGAGTTTGGTCTTGACGGCCGCAACAACGTTGGGATTCGCGTTGTCGGTAAAGCGAGATTGAAGCACGGCCATGTCGTTCATAGCGCCAAGGTCATCCTGCAACTGCTTGAGGCGCGACACCGCGTTCTCGACCTCAGGGATGTCTCGGCGGAGCGGTTCCAGGGCGTAGCGCAAGTTCTTGCCGCGAATGCGGGTCTTGTGCCACGCTCTTGAGCCTCCGCCTTTGCGAATCCGCGTCGAGAGCGTGTTCCACGCTTTACGAATGCGCGGTGCCAATGCGTCCGCAAATGAACGGTTGGCATCGTCATGCGGTTCGGCTGAATCTGCGCCCGCTTGTGCCCACGTCTCGATGGTTCCGAGCGTGTTCGCTAACGCCGCCATGATCGACGTCGCGTCTCGCTGCGGATTGCGCGATGCCAATGGCGCCATCAGCGACGGATTGCGCGACGCCTCCTCCAGTGCCGTCCCGCGGAAGAGTTCCTCAAGCAGCAGGTTTCCAACATCCTGGTCGCGTAAGCGACTCGTTTCGCGATGCAGCGATTTGAGGGCCTTTGCGGCGTCGCTACGGTGCCACACCGTGGTGCGCAGCACCTTGCGCCACACCTTGGTGGTCGCGCGCATTCGTCGTACCGCTACGCGAAAATCGTGAATGCCCTCTACGAAATCGCTATGGGCCAGGTCTAGCCCTTCCCGGGCTCGTTTGCATTGGTGCCGCAGAATGACGAACACACCGTCTCGCGCGCGTTGCACGAGTAGCCCACGATACGGTTGAACGGGCTCGGGGGACGTCGCCACGCGTGGTTATTCCCAGGACTCACCGTAGTTGTGAGTGATTTCGTCACCCTTTTTGATCGCGCGCACCGACCAAAGCTCCAGACCAAAGAATCCTGCATTGGGCTTCTTGGCATGATTAACAAAGCGGCAAGCGTTTGTGATGCGGATGCCCGATTCGTTTCCGCGATCGTCATCGGACCAAATGACGTAACTTCCGTCGCGCTTTGTGGGAACGCCTTCGATCGACTCAATCAAGGTGTTCTTTGGAATGTCCCGAGCGGCGAAGAGGCCTCGTCCATGAATGGGGCTCTTCGCGACGAAGTAGGCGGGACCCTTGCGCTTGGAACTCGCTCGTTTCTTGGCTGCCATACAGGATCCGAGGATAAGGGGCCGACGCGCGTAAAGAATGTTCTGGCAAGTCGATGACGCATGCATCGGAAAAATGGAGCGGCTGATCGGATTCGAACCGACGACAACGACCTTGGCAAGGTCGTGCTCTACCAGCTGAGCTACAGCCGCTCGTGGGAGTGGAGAGTACGGAGAGAGGCGCCTTCGTCAAGACCGCGCGCCTACCGAAATTGTAGGTTTCGGCCCGCAGCCCCCGCGTGGAAATCCAGCGGCCCGCATAGGATGGCGGCCCATGGGATCCGCCGCCCTCTACTACGTCTATGCCACCGTCATGATCGCTGCGCTCTACTGTTTTGTGCGTGCGTGGCAAACGCGCTTTGTAACGCCAATCCACAAGCGGTTCGCGCTCTGGGGCGTGGGGCTCAACATTGGCGGCGTCTTGGCCGTGATTGTCGCGCATCGGATGTGGGGTTGGGTGGTTGAGCACCGAATTGAGGACGTCGTCACCTGGCACCGACGTTTGGCCTACGTTTCGTCGGCCCTCATTATTCTAATCGCAATCACCGGCGCGCTGCGCATGTCCATCCATAAGCGGCTCTACATCATATTCTTCCCGCTCTACATCATCGTGCTCATTACGGCCCTGGTTGGGTACAAACCCTGACCAGACGGGGGCGCGCTTAGGACCGACCGCCCGTAAGAAACGCCTGTAGGCATCGACCTATCTATCTGTTGATTGGGACGGCGCAGACCTGTGCCGTTCGTGCCAATGGCAGATCCTGGCGCTCGATCATCGACTCGGGTCCCGCGTCGCCGAAATCCTCGTGCGAGGGTACGGCGTTGATGCCAAAGCTCCCGACACCGGAGCGCGCGGTGAAAAAAAATCGGCGTTGGGTGCGATGGCGTGAAGCGAATGGGTACATGGCTCGTGAGTCGCACGCGACTCAACACCTTCAACTCAAACAACCCGAAGATTCAGGAGTCCATCATGAAGTCCATCGCACTTAAGTCTCTCGCATTGCTACTCGGCGTCGCGGCGCTTATGCCCGTAGCAGACGCACACGCGAACAGCTCGACACAGATTGCACGTCGCGAAGCGCAACGCGCGCACGCACAGGCTGCCACCGCCACAGCCACCGCCACGGCACTAGTGGCCCAAAACAGTTCGCGGTTGGCCGCTTTCAATGCCGGTATGGCATCGTCCCGTCAGAGTACGCGTGCAGCCGCTCGTCGAACCTACTTGTACTTCCTTCGCAATATGAAGCGCAAGCACCAGGACGCCGAGCGCGCCCACTACTTTGCCATTCGAGCGTATCAGAACTACATCCGAGTAAGTCGTAACACTGCCGCTCAGGTGCACGTCAATACACTCAGCGCTGCACGAGCTCGTCTTGGCGCTACGATCAATCAGATTCAAACCACCATCAACAATCTTCCCATGCCATAGCCTGGCGAAGTTCAATGTCGGAACCCCCATACGTCCGAGCGATATCGTTGTTGCTCGGGCGTCTCTCATTTTTGTTCGATGGCGTACGGTGTTATCAGCCCCCTGCCAGCGCACTCATGAGGGCCACGACTTCCCCATGCACCACATCCGCCCGCATGTCCTCGACGAACCCCAGATCCCCTCGAAGCAGGCGCCAGTGCTTTGTGAGTGTGCCGTCCTCTTCCAGCACGTCGCCTACAAGCGCGGGATGCATCGACGCAAGTTGGGCGAGGCCGCTTTGTAGTGTTTGCGCTTCTATGTCTATGCGGTCCACGCCCGCTCGTTGCCGGGCCAGCTCGAAGAGCTCTATCACCAATCGAGGACGTCGCGCGTTCTTGTATCGAGTGCGAGCACGATTGTAGTCGTCGGCCCGATTGATGTTGATGAGCGAGTCAAGGGACGAGTCGTACGTTCGAAGCGCCATTTCGTCGATCGTGTGATGGCGTAGGACGGTTCGAACGCGTCGCGGGCGGCGCTCGCCACGTTTGAGAAGACCTTCGATGGTCTCAACCGTGCGCGTGCGGTAGGCTGCGGACAGCGGCTGAGCCATGCCACCAACCTCGGGCATAGCAACCTCGGCATCGCCCAGGGCGTCAACCACGCATCGCACGAACGACTCCTGCAAGAACGGGACATCACATGACGTCACATAAGCGACGTCGTGTTTGACAGCTCGCAGCCCAGCCAGCATGCCCGCCAAGGGTCCCAAGTCGGGTTCATGGTCGTAGGCCATGCGTGCGCGCGGCGGCAACGGAAATGCATCGCGATCCGGATGGTCCACAACGACGACGTCGCGCGCAACATTGCCCACAATGCGAACAACGCGTGCCAAGAGCGTTTCTTCGCCGAGGGTCAATGCGGCCTTGTGCGCGCCCATGCGTGTGCTGCCACCGCCACAAAGAACGATGGCGCTCGTGGCGGGTGGGGAATAGGTCTTGCGCTTCATTGTGGCTCGCAGGCAAGTGCGCGCAACGAAGCCACCACCTGTTCGTCACCGAGCGCGCGACGAAAGGCGCGTACACCGCGTGTATCCCACGCCGATAAAAGCACGGCAAAGTCCAACTGTTCGCTGCGCCAGGCAATTGACTTGAGTCCCTGTGCTTCTGCTGCAGAAACCAGACACACGCCAAAGTCCGCGCGACCCGACGCGACGGCGCCCGCTACGGCAGTGTGCGAACGATAGGCGCTCTCCCATCCCGGGACGGCAGTTTGATCGACTTCTCGGTTTGATAAGAACTCATCAATTAGTGCACGCGTGCCGCTCCCCGGATTGCGGTTGGCAAAGCGCAGGCCGCCGGTCGCGAATGCACGTGCGAGGTCGTCGTCAGTATCGCTACATTCAAAGTGATCCTTGTGTTCTGCGCGATACGCAATCACCTGAGCGCGGTTGTACCCTCGAAGCAGCCGCGTTCCGTTTGGCAAGAACGGCACATTCCACTCGTTCTTGTCGGGATCAAGTAGGTGAATGGGCGCAAGATCGCATCCACCGTCTGCGATCATTGCTAGGCCGCCGCGGGAGCCCAACGTCATGGTCTTTATAGTCAGCGGTGAATCTTGCGAGCGCAAGTGTTTGCAGATCGACTCGACACCTAAGCAGTGACTACCCGCGATGGTCAAGTCAGGAGCCGCGGCAGTCATTCCGGTCAATGTGACGCGCACACGTGTGCCTGCTTCCAAGTACTCTTGTGCCAAAGGAATTTCGACGAAGCCTTCCGCACGCGCAAACGCCGTTACGGCTCCCGACCCTTTGGCGAGCGGAACCGCGAGCATGTCGTCGCCGCGCGAAAGCAATGTGACGAGTTGACAGTGGGCGCGGCCAACCACTGATTGCAGATGCGAGGTCAGTGTGGCCATGACCGTGTGGGCGCGCGCCTGATGACTGCCCATACACCATGTGAGCACCGGTGCCACGATCGTGTGAAACGTGAAGATGGCGGACGTCGGGAAGCCCGGCAAGATCGCGACTGGTTTGCCTTCCACGGTTGCCAAACAGAGTGGTTTGCCAGGCTTTAGGGCCACGCCATGTGCCGCAATGGATCCAAGTTCCTCAACCATGCGATAGGTCAGGTCGCCTTCGCCCTTGGATGTGCCACCGCTGAGTAGCACCGCGTCAAAGCGAGCCGTCGCGTCGTGAAGTGCAGTGCGAAGCGCGGCTTCGTCGTCGCCAACAACGCCAAGGTAGTGCCCGTATGCGCCCATCTCGCGTAGCGCGTCGGCAAGCAATACGCCGTTCACATCGTGCACCTGCCCAAGCGCAAGTGGTTGCCCTGGTGGAACGATTTCGTCACCGGTTGAAAGCACAGCTACGCGAAATCGTGCGCGGCACGCGACCTTGTCAATGCCACACGCAGCGAGCATGCCGGTTTCGCGTGCGCTCAAACGGTTCCCCGCCGCCACGATCAGCTCGCCTTGCGTCAAGTCGCCCCCGGCGAGCCCAATGTGGTTCCCCGGAACGGCGGCCCGTGTGATGACAACATGACTCTCCTCGATGTGCGTGTCTTCGACCATCACAACGGCGTTGGCGCCTCGCGGTATGGCCCCGCCGGTTGCGATGGCCATGGCGGTGGCGGGCGAAAGTGAAGCATCGGGGGCAATGCCCGCCGGAATCGACACGGGCGAAAGAGGCAGCCGGACGGGTGTTCCTTCTTCGGCGCCAAACGTAGATTGCGCATCTACGGCGAAACCATCCACGCGTGATCGATCGAACACAGGAACGTTGTTGGGAGCAACGACATCGGCGGCAGCGATCCGACCCCACGCGTCCTCGAGTGAAACAACCTCCGCCGGGCGTAGAGGGTGCCGCACCGCACGCTTCCACGCGTTGATTGCGTCATCGGGTCTCAAAACATGAAGGAACTGCTGTTGATGCACGAAACGACCGCCGCCGAGGAAAGCAATGCGTACTGTCCTTCGAGCCTGGAGGACGCGCAAGCGCCGATACCATAGGCGTCAATTCCGGTTGGAGTTCCCCTTGCACCGCACGAGTTCTCTAAGCAGCGCTGATTCCTTGAACGGCAGGTTTCACCGATTCGTCCTGGGCGCTCTCTGCCTGTTCGTCACAGCATGCGGTGCGGGCGGTGGTGGAGGCAGTGGCAGTTCGCGTCCAGTGCCTCCGCCCGAGGGCAACCGCGATGGGCTGCGCGGTGCGGTATTCGTCGAAGATCTTTTTCTCGGTCGCGCCCACGAGGCCGAACCCAACAACACGCCGGACCAGCCGTTTCATGTGGCGCCGCTCTTCGCAGGCTCTCAGGTTGAGATTGCGGGCACCATGGGCGAGTCCGATGAGGCCTATGGTGCCGCCGACGCCGACGACGTACTGCGGATTCACTGCGCAAGTGATACCGATGCGCTCATGGAGCTACGCTGGGACCTGCTGGACCCCATTGGCGGGCTTGACAATGAGATCGAGGCAGAAGTTCGACTTGCCAGCTCGGGGGCGTTGGTCGACACGTTCGTGCCCACTGCAAACATGTCCACCGTCGCCGTGTCGCTCATGGCCAATGTCCACTACGACATTGTGCTGCATATGGCAAGCGGCCACGCCAGCTACGTATTGAGCGTCACGTGCAATCGACCGCTTATTCCCAAACCAAGCCTGTCCGCCCAAGAAGCGGCATCGAACGTATCAGTACCGGTAGCGCCGCTCGACAGATGCGCAACAGAACACGTGCTGGTTCGTTTTCGCGCTACATGTGATCCGCACGAGTTTTGCCAACGGCACGGCTTACATCTTGGTCGTAGACTTGGCACCGGCAGTTATCTCATTGGCATAGCGCCGGATCCATCGCGTACTGAAGCAGACGTTGCGCGCCTTTGCAAGCGGCTTGCGGCTTACACATCGGATATCGCCCATGCCGAGCCCGACTGGGTCTTACGCACTCTGTCGATTCCCGATGACCCCCTGTTTCATCGTCAACACAACCTGCGCCAAGTAAGCGCGCCGCCGGCATGGGACATCACCACCGGTGACGCGGGTGTCATCGTTGCGATTATCGATAGTGGCATTACGGCGCATCCCGATCTTGATGATCGCGTGGTAGACGGATACGACTTCGTGAGCCATCCCGGGCGCGGTGCCGATGGTGACGGTCGCGATCCGGATCCCACCGACATGGGGGACCAAGTGGCCTCATCGGGTTTGTCCACGTGGCATGGAACGAACGTTGCAGGCGTTGTGGCGGCCACACAAGACAACGGTGTCTTTATCTCGGGTGTTGCGCCGGGCGTGTCGATCATGCCACTGCGTGTGATCGGCGGGGGCGGCGGCACCGTGAGTGATTCGGTGGATGCGATTCTGTATGCGGCCGGTCTCTTTGAAACGCACGACGGCATGCAGCTTTCGACGCCCGTTGACGTGATCAATCTATCGTTGGGCTCCACGACCTTTTCGTCAGACCTTCGCGACGCGTGCAATCGCGCGGAAGCGGAAGGCGTCATCGTTGTTGCGGCGGCAGGAAATGACGGCGGTGCGGTCAACTATCCCGCCGCGTTCGCCTCCGTGATTGCCGTGGGTGCGTGCGATGAACGAAACGACGTGACGAGTTATTCCAGTCGCGGTCCGGAAATCGAGGTTGTGGCACCGGGCGGTGTCTATGCACACGATCTGAGTGGCGATGGGTGGGTGGATGTGATTCCCACCACATCACCCGATGCCACGCTTGAGCCTCAACACCCGTCGGTGATTGGTGTGGCGGGCACGAGTGTGTCGGCGCCGCTCGTCGCGGGTGCTGCCGCGTTGCTGCGATCGCTCGACTCGACGCTAACGCCTGCACAAGTTCGCGTCTATCTACAGGTGTCGGCGTTTGATCTCGAAACAACGGGTCGCGATGATGCGTCGGGGCACGGCTTGTTGCAAGTGCATCGTGCCTTGGCTGCGCTGATGGACGATGCGGGTACACCGGTCACGATTCCCGATGCATTGCGCGTGGGGCAACAGAGTGTTTCATTTCCCGGCTACATCGGCGTGCGAGACGTGTCGCTCTACAATGACGGCACGGGGCAATTCACACTTGACAGCGTTGACGTTACTACCGACGACGGTTTTCCGTGGTTGATCGCAGCGCTTGAAGACGCGGATCCCACAGGGTCAATCAGTCACAAGACGCTTCGCATCGAAGTGGATGGCACGGTGATTCCTCCTACACCCGATACGCGCTTTAGCGGCGTTGTAACGATCGTGGGCGGTCCGTCCGGCGATGTGCTTGCCCACCTGCGCGTTTCGCTCCTTGGTGACGACCGCTTGCGATTGGGTGCCGCCATGCAAGTGGCATTGACACCGGCTGACTCCACAATCCCGCTGCGCTCCACACGCGCGCTACCCGACCAGGGCTATCGATACTGGTTCCGCAATATGTCGTCGGGTGCCTATCGCTTGATTGCGGGGGAGGACGGCGACGGCGACGGGCAAGTGTGTGAGTTTGGCGACGTCTGTGGGTGGTACGGCGGCGTCGCCATAGATGACGCAATTCCCGTGGACTTCGTTATGGGCCAGCCGCCCGTCGAGGGTCTGCATATCTTCACCGAGGTCTTGGGGCCGTAGCCCCACCGTCGGACGCATTTATGGCAAGATGGCCGCATGAAGATCTATACCCGACGGGGCGACGACGGCTCAACCGGCTTGATCGGTGGCGTGCGTGTAAGCAAGGCGCATCCGCGCGTGGATGCGTATGGCACGGTGGATGAACTTAACTCCGTACTGGGTTGGGTACGCACCGCTGCGATTCCCGATGCCGTCGATCTGGAATTGGCCCATGCGCAGGCGTGCCTCTTTGAACTTGGTGCCTCCTTGGCCACACCCGACAAGGCGCCCGCGGGGTGTGATGCACTGCGTGACGACGACATCGATCGATTGGAGGCTTCCATTGATGTGATGGAAGCATCGCTCGCGCCACTCAAGAGTTTCGTATTGCCGGGAGGAAACGAGGCCGCGTCGAGACTTCATATCGCGCGAACGGAATGCCGCCGAGTTGAGCGGTTGTTGGTTGCGCTCGCGGGAACCGAGGCGCTTGATCCCCTTTGCGTCCGATGGATGAATCGTCTATCGGACATGCTGTTTGTCGCCGCACGCTACGCCAATCACGAGGACGGTGTGGATGATGTCCCGTGGATCGCACGAAGCGATGATGCAGGCACCCATGACGGATAGCCCATCCGGCAGTGACACGCAATTTCTGTGCGTACCGTGTGAACATCATCGGCTTGTTCGAGTTACGGGCAGCGATGCCACCTCCTACTTACAACGCATGTTGACGCAGGATGTCGAATCCATGGCCGTGGGCGAGGTGCGCTACGCCTGTTTTCTGAATCCCAAGGGTCGCACCCTCGGTCTCTTTCGAGTCTGGCGTCATGACGCGTTTTGGTGGCTCGACGGAGATCTCGAGTCCATGAAAGGCGCGATTCCCGCTCTGGAACGCTATGTCATTACGGATGACGTAACGTTTCAGCGCGAACCGTCCGATGCGTTTCTCATGCAGCTTATCGGTTCACGAATAGCCGATCACGTTCGAGAGACGTTGTCCAGGGACGTACCTGCACCCGGCACGTTCGTACATGTTTCGCTCGAAGGCGAAACTGAACTCACGTTTGCCCGCGTTGACATGAGCGCAACCGAACGGTATGTGGCGTGGACCACACTCAGTCCCGACCATGCACTCGCAACGGCGTGGAGTGAACGAGGCATGGTCATGGGCGAGGCGTCCATGCTCGAGGTGCTGCGCGTGATTGCGATGCATCCGCGCTATGGTCATGAACTTGGCGAGCACGCGCTGTTCAACGAGGCCTACTTTGACGAAGCCGTGTCGTGGACCAAGGGTTGTTACCCCGGACAGGAACCGGTCACCATGGCGCGCCACCGCGGGCGCCCCCCGCGTCGTCTTGTGTGCCTTGCGATTCAAGATGAGGCGTGGTCTCAACGCGATACGCTGCTTGTCGATGGGCGTCGCGTTGGCGAGGTCACATCGGTCGTGTTTGTTGCTCCACCCGGCGCCCCACGGCCGGGATTCGCGCTCGCGTTGCTGCAGCACGATCGCGCCATCATTCACCAAGACGTTGAAGGTGAACACGGGGCGCAGGCGCGTGTAGTATCCGTGCGCGGTGCCGAGGATGCGTCGAGCACCGCCGTGAATGGAGATCCCGCATGACCTCAAAAGAGGACGAAAAGAAAGCTGCCGCGGAAGCCAAGGCCGCAGCCGAAGCGCGTGTCGCCAACCACGAGTTTGCGTCCCTTCTGTCGCGCGCCATCAAGGCACATCCCGTACTCAAGGGTGAAAAGAAACTCCAGATCGACGTCGAAGACGGGCTCCCTAAGCTCTCCGGCACCGTCTTCACGCTCGACATGTATCGCCAACTTATCGAACTCTTGAAGCGCCTCGGCGACGAAGACACCCACGTCATCTTCGAAGTCGAACCCGAAATGAAGCCCCCCGCCGCCCGCGAACTCATCGGCAAAGTCCCCGCCGTCTCTCCCGGCGCCGGCGCAGCCAAACGCAATTTCAGTGTCTACCATTTGCCGCAGCGAGGATAATAGCGCCGGCTGAGTTTCTATGGTCGGCGGCTACCGTCTACGGTTAGGTGTGGGGATGTCCCCCCGTGGCCGTAGCGTGTGCCTATGGAGATCGCGGAGGATAATTCCAGCGCAGCCCAGCAAGGGATGCGATTCTATGCACACACGAGAGCGGATGCGCCGTCTTCGACTTGGCAGCCACTTGAAGATCATCTTCTTGGTGTAAGCAGGCGGGCCGCCGAGTTCGCATCAAAGTTTGGGGCTTCTTCTTGGGGTGCTTTGGCGGGGCTGTGGCATGACCTTGGAAAGTACTCACACGAGTTTCAAGCCTACCTAAAGTCCGCGGGTGCAGATTCACATCAGGCCGAAGTCATTTCTGGACGCCGCGGCAAGATCGATCACTCGTCCGCTGGATCTCAACATGCGGTAGCGCGGTTTGGTCTGCCGGGGTACCTACTGGCATTTGTGATCGCCGGTCATCACTCTGGGCTGCATGACGCAATTAGCGGTCAACGCGCTTCGCTTGATACAAGGCTAAAAAAGGACGTTCTGGATTGGTCGAGCGCCCCGAGCAGCATTGTGGATCGCGCACGCCCGGAGTTTCCTGATCAGGTCGCGCAGTCAATTCGGCAGTGTAGCGAAGATGGCCTCGCGGCAGCACTTTGGGTGCGTATGCTCTTCTCATGTCTGATTGACGCAGACCGATTGGACACTGAAGCTTTCTCTACTCCACATGATGCCCTTCTTCGATCTCCCTGGCCAAGCAACGTCTTGGCTCTATTGAGGCGCGCGCTCGATGACTACGTTGCGCAATTCCCACAGACGCGTAACGTCGTTTCAGAGGCTCGATCTCAAGTACGTTCCGACTGCTTGAGAGCTGCCGAGAAGGCTCCTGGACTGTTTTCTCTCACTGTGCCGACCGGTGGAGGCAAAACGCTTGCATCACTCGCGTTTGCCCTCGCCCACGCGCGTAAGCACGGGCTCGATCGAGTCATATACGTTGTCCCTTTTACTTCGATCATCGAACAGACCGCCGCAGAATTTCGCCGTGTGTTTGCAGGCTGTTCCGAATGGGCTGAGTCTCCCATAATCGAGCATCATAGCAGTTTTGACTCCGGTGAAGAAACGACCTGGAGCAGGCTGGCCACGGAGAACTGGGACGCGCCAATCGTAGTGACGACATCGGTTCAATTTTATGAGTCCCTGTTCTCGGCAAAGACATCGCGTTGTCGCAAGTTGCACAACATTGCGCGTTCCGTAGTGATCCTCGATGAGGTGCAGACGCTACCCGTAGAGTTGCTCGCACCATGTCTCCACTTGCTGCACAGTCTGGCGACATCTTACGGCACGACCGTGGTTCTATGTACTGCAACGCAGCCTGCGGTCCAGGAGAGAGAGAACTTCCCCATAGGTCTTCGCGACGTTCGCGAAATCTCGTCAGATCCGCGCGGGTTGTTTGAGGCTCTCGTTCGCGTGCGCGTCGAGCAAGTCGGCTCTCTGGATGATAATGCTCTGGCAACTCAGCTTGAGAGCGAACCTCAGGTGCTCTGCATCGTGAACACGAGGGATCACGCCAGAGAGCTGTACAAGTGCTTGGGGGAGGCAGGAGAACACCGGCACCTCAGTGCACTGATGTGCCCGGCACATCGTCGCGCCGAACTCGTACACATTCGACAGCGCTTAAGGGAGGGGCGTGCCTGTAGGCTAGTTTCAACTCAACTTATTGAAGCTGGTGTGGACATCGACTTCCCCTGCGTGTTTCGTGCCGTAGCGGGATTGGACTCGATCGCTCAGGCGGCCGGACGCTGCAATCGTGAGGGGCGTCTCAATGAACTTGGGCGAGTGTATGTATTTCGGCCTGATGGCCGACCTCAGCCGCGATTCCTCAGCAACGCAGTCGGGTGCGCAGCACAGGTCTTGGTGGAAGGCGCTGACCCACTTGGCCTCGCTGAGATCGAGTCCTTCTTCGAACTCTACTATTGGCGACGCGAGGATCAGTGGGACGCAAGGAACATCGCAGATGACTTTGCCTTCGATCGAAATCCACGAGTTGTCATGCCCTTTCTGTTCTCATTTCGTGCGGCATCAGAAAAATTCAAGCTGATCGAGAGCACGCAGAAACCTGTTATCATACCTTGGGGCCTTGAGGGCGAGCGTTTCGTGGATCAACTCCGCCGCGACGGCGATATGCCAAATCGGAGGCTGTTGCGAGACGCGCAGCAGTTTACGGTCCAGGTGCATGAGGCAGCGTGGAGCCGCGCGCAATCCCGCGGGGTGATCGAGTTGCTCCATGACCGCTACGCCGTGCTGCTCAATTGCGACACCTACTACGACGAAAAGCTCGGGCTTGATCTTGACGGTTTCGAAGTCAATACCCTTGAGATCTAGGAGACGTTTATGACTCAGACTGTTCGCCTAATCGTATGGGGAGACTATGCTTCATTCAATCGTCCGGAGATGAAGGTGGAGCGCGTGTCCTATGAAGTCATGACACCAAGCGCGGCCCGCGGCGTCCTCGACGCAGTCTATTGGAAGCCGCAGATGTATTGGCATGTGGATAAGATTCATGTACTGCGGCCTATTCGGGTGACGCATGTTCGGCGGAATGAGATTTCAGCTACGATTCCGGTGGGAGGCGCTGCGGGAGTGCGGGCCGCAGTGCGTGGCAAAGTCAAGCGCATGGGAATTACGGTAAGTGACCATCGACAGCAACGCGCAGGGCTCATCTTGAAAGACGTTGCCTATGGCATCGAAGCGCGCCCCATCGTACTCGATGCAACCGCTCCAGATGGTGCAGTACTCGCGAACGCTGCTCGAAAGCACGCTGCTGTCTTTGAGCGGCGCGCTTCCAGGGGGCAGTGCTTTCATAGGCCCTACCTTGGAACTCGCGAGTTTCCCGCACATTTCAAGTTGGCATCGGAATTCCCCGATCCGCCTGAAGAGTTGCGGGGAACTCGAGTGCTTGGTCGCATGTTGCATGACCTCGAATACACGGAGGATCCGAAGGGTCCCATCATCGAGTCAAGCCGCGGCTGTCGCTTGCGTGCCACGCCGCGCTTTTTTGATGCAACGCTTCACGATGGCGTACTCACGATTCCACGCGCCACTTGGCGTGGAGTGACTCCATGATTCTCAATGCGCTGCACGACCTGTTCAACCGCCTAGAGTCCGACGAGGCATACGGTATTCCGGCGCGAGGTTGGAGTATTCAGAAGGTCGGATTCAGCGTTGTCTTGAACCGAGATGGGAGTCTATTTGATATTCAGCTCATCGGAAGCATGGAGCGTAACCGCCTGCGCCCTAGACCAATGGCCGTGCCTGGAGTTGCGAAGCCGTCAGGCTCCGGCATTAATCCTTGCTTCTTGTGGGACAACTCAGCGTACATGCTCGGATGGAAGCGCGATGACAAGAGGCCTGAGCGAACTCAGGAGTGTTTCTCGGCGTTTCGGGAGCGCCATCGCGCGATACGCAATGAGATAGGAAGCGATAGTTTCGCAACTGTGTGCCAATTTCTATCAGCATGGAATCCTGCGAGTGCGGTAGACCATGAGGCACTTTCCGTGGCGAGTTCGGCGTTTGGCGTCTTCCAGATTCGCGGCGAACGCGCTTTCGTTCACGAAGATCCTCAGGTTCGAGCCTGGTGGGATCAACAGGTGACTTCGATGTGCGACGAGGGAGAGACTTTTGAGTGCTTACTAACGGGCGTTCAGGCTCCCGTAGCGAAGACCCATCCGAAGATTAAGGGCGTGGTTGGCGCCCAATCTTCTGGTGCCGTCATCGTAGGTTTTAATTCCTATGCATACGAGTCGTATGGATTCGTTCAGGGAGAAAACGCACCCGTCTCGCGAGAGGCAGCGCGCCGCTACACTGCCGCACTAAATGCGCTACTGGATGGACCATGTCGCGCGAAGCATTGCATCCGACTTGCGGACTCGACCATCGTCTTCTGGACGGACCGTCCTACGCTGGTCGAAGATGCCTTTGCCGCATTTGCGGGCGCGTCATCCACCAAGTCAGAGGACAGTGCTCAGGACGAGGGAGTTCGTCGTCGCCTTGAAGCGTTTCTTGTCGCCTTGCGAGAAGGGCGTAGCGAATACAAGACACTGGGCGCAGACCCAGAGGAGACGCAGTTTCATCTCTTGGCACTCTCTCCAAGTGCGGCGCGCATATCGGTTCGTTTCTACCTTCGAAGCTCGCTCGCTTCAATGCTGGAGAATCTGCGCAAGCACTACTTGGATGTTCGATTAGTTCGCAACGACGAACGAGCAAGGCGTGTTCCCGAGCATATTCCAATTTGGCTCTATCTGGCACAATGCGCCCGCGAGAGTAAGGATGTTCCGCCCATACTAGAGGGGGCCTTTCTCCGCTCAGTACTTACTGGTTGCGCCTATCCAACGGCGGTCTACTTGGCGGTACTTCGACGCATTCGGGCAGATCGAAAGATTGACCTAGTGCGCGCATCGCTCATCAAGGGCGTGCTCGTGCGCAACTACGGACGGGAGGATATCATGGTACTGGACGTCAGTAGGGTGGAGCCAGCGTACCTGTTAGGGCGACTCTTCTCTGCATTGGAAAAGACGCAGTTGGACGCCTTGGGAGATGTTAACGCATCCATCAGAGATCGATACTACGGCGCCGCGTCGACGACGCCGCGAAGCGTCTTTCCTCGCCTATTGCGCATCTACCAGCATCATCTCGGAAAGCTCAGCGGTGGACGGAGAGTGAATCGCGAAAGACTCGTGCAACAGATCGTCGCCGAGCTGAGTACGTTTCCGCCTCATCTTGATCTCGAAAATCAAGGTCTCTTTGCCCTGGGCTATTACCACCAGACAAGTTCCTTTTATACACCTCGCGATAACACCGCGCACAATACAGACGCAGATGCAGGGAGAGCTTTATGAACCGGTACGACTTCGTCCTTGTCTTCGACGCCAAAGACGCCAATCCCAATGGTGATCCAGATGCAGGCAATTTGCCGCGGGTAGATCCCGAAACGGGGCATGGTCTCGTTACAGACGTCTGCCTTAAGCGAAAAATTCGCAACTACGTGGCGCTGACTCGCTCAGACTCTCAGGGACACGGGATCTATTTCAGCGACGGCGCCATTCTAAATAGGTTGCATGAGCAGGCATGGAAGCACATCGGCGAGAAGCCGTCCAAAGACTTACCAAAGGACGTTGAAAAGGCGCGCGCTTTGACCCAGTTCATGTGCGACAATTTCTATGACATTCGAACATTTGGCGCCGTGATGGGTACAAGCGTTAATTGTGGTCAGGTGCGAGGTCCGGTTCAGATGTCGTTTGCCCGCTCGATCGAGCCGGTCGTTGCCAGCGAGCACGCGATCACTCGCAATTCGGTAACGAGTGAAAAGGAGGCAAAGAACAAGAGTCGCACCATGGGTCGCAAGTTCACCATTCCCTATGGACTCTATCGAGCGCACGGGTTCGTAAATCCGTTTCTAGCGGCGCAGACGGGATTTTCGGATGAAGATTTAGGACTTTTGTGGGAGTCCCTGGTCGGGGCGTTTCAGTTCGATCAGTCCGCCGCGCGACCAGCAGGCAGTATGGCTGTACGAAGGCTCGTCATTTTCGAGCACGCCTCGCAACTCGGAAGTGCGCCCTCACACGAACTACTCGATCGAGTCAAGATCGAGCGAAGGGCGGGCTGTGAGATCCCACGAAGTTTTGGCGATTTCGAGCTTGAAATTGACGACGCGAACTTGCCGGAGAGTGTCCGAGTACATCAGCTTCCGTAGCGGAGCGCGAGACGTGACGCCTGACGATTACCTTCCCCTTTCTGGCCTTCAACACCTACTGTTCTGCGAGCGACAGTGCGCACTTATTCATGTCGACCAGCTCTGGGCTGAAAACCAGCGGACGGAAGAGGGGAGGCTCCACCACCGCGTATCAGACGAGGCTGGATCTGAGGTGCGCCCCGGGCGGGTACAAGTGTGGGGACTTCGGGTTCAGTCATCAACGCTTGCACTCGCGGGTATTGCAGATCTAGTCGAGTATCAGAGAATTGACGGAATCTGCTCAGTTCGTGCCGTGGAGCTTCCTGGACGATCGGGGCGATGGACTCCCCTGCCTGTCGAACACAAGCGGGGCCGACCAAAGAAGGGACCCCATGATCGCGTTCAACTCTGTGCTCAGGCTATTTGCCTCGAAGAGATGCACGGCGTCACGATCGATATGGGCGCACTCTCATATCGGGCGACCAAACGGCGGATTCATGTGAATCTTGATGATGGGCTAAGAGAGCTGACACGCGATGCGGCGAAGAGATTTCACGAATTAGTCGCTTCCGGGGAGATACCACATCCGTCTTTCGGCCCTCATTGCAATGCCTGTTCCTTGGTAGACGAGTGTTTGCCAACTCTTGCTCGCGGAGCATCCATTCGCACATGGCTCGAGTCCGTACTTCGGGACGAACAACGATGAGACGTTTGGGCAACACGTTGTACGTTACGAGCCATGGATCGCGTTTGTTCGCCGAGGGTGAGGCCGTGGTGGTGCGACTCGAAGGCAAGGTGCGTGCGCGTATACCAATGCACAACCTGGAAGGCATCGTCACCTTTGGGACCCCCTCCATAAGCAGCGAGCTGGCATGCAGGTGCGCAGAGCGTCGGATTGCATTATCGCTCTTGAGCTATAGCGGTCGATTTCGCGCGCGGATTTCGGGGGCAACAACTGGCAATGTGCTCTTGCGAAGAGCTCAGTATCGAGTGGCAGATGATATTAATAAGGCCGCAGACATATCTCGTTCGATTGTGATTGGAAAAATTGTAAATCAGAGGACAATTCTACGCCGCGCGCAACGGGAGAAAAAACCATCTGACTCAGGTTCGAAGGGGCTTGCAGAGGCAGCCGAGCGACTTGGGGCATTGCTAGACAAGCTCCGTAGTTTAGTGTCGACGAACGTGATTCGCGGGATAGAGGGCGAAGCGGCCAGAACTTACTTTGGTGCATTTAACGATATGCTGCGCGTTAATGACAACGAGTTTAAGTTCACGGGCCGCTCTCGCCGCCCACCTCGAGATCGAATCAATGCGCTGTTGTCCTTTCTGTACACGTTACTGCGACTCGACATGCAGTCTGCGCTTGAGACCGAGGGTCTGGATCCTGCTGTTGGGTTCCTTCATGTAGATCGGCCAGGTCGGCCGTCCCTCGCGCTCGATATTTTGGAGGAGCTTCGTGCTCCGATGGCTGATCGACTCGCATTGACTCTAGTGAACAGGCGTCAGTTGACACCACAGTCCTTTGATGTCAGGGAGTCTGGTGCTGTTCGATTGACGCCTAAAGCACGTTCGGTCGTGCTGACCGCAGTTCAAGATCGAAAGCGTCGAGAAATCCAACATCCCATTTTGGGAGAAGAGGTTGCAATTGGGCTTATCCCTCACGTCCAGTCACGACTCTTGGCTCGGCACTTACGAGGAGATCTCGATGCCTATCCACCTATGGTTTGGAGGTAAACCAATTGCTTGTGGTTGTGAGTTACGATGTCGCTACCGCAGATGCTGCGGGGCGAAAGCGTTTGAGGATGGTCGCAGCGAAATGCCGCGATTTTGGTCAACGCGTGCAGAATTCTGTCTTTGAGTGCGAAGTCGATCCCGGTCAGTGGGCTCGATTACGAGGCCAGCTCATTTCATTAATCGACCCAGGAGAGGATCGGCTTCGGTTCTATCTCCTTGGGCGGAATTGGCGCAACCGCATCGAATCCCACGGGATGCGTATAGATCTCGACATCGATGGGCCACTCGTACTGTAGCGCGAACCTGCAAAACACGCGGATAGCCAGGGGGTTTCCCGAATGACATAAGGTCTTTGAGACGCGGGACTTGTGAGGCATGACGTCAGAGGAACCGGGGCTCTCTTGCATTCCTATCGCCTTCCTCGCGAATCCCTGAATCTAACCTGCGGCGCTATCGATAGTTACAATAGCGGGATCGCTCCCTATGCGGGAGCGCGGATTGAAACACCGAGTGGCGTACGTGGTCGCCGACAAGCGGTGATCGCTCCCTATGCGGGAGCGCGGATTGAAACAAGAACGTGCAGCCACATGATGCGATGCTGCGGGATCGCTCCCTATGCGGGAGCGCGGATTGAAACAGATGGCGCCGTGCGGCAGTCGTACGCGGGCGTAATCGCTCCCTATGCGGGAGCGCGGATTGAAACTCCCTCGACGTTGACGCCTTCTGGGGCCAGTCGCCGATCGCTCCCTATGCGGGAGCGCGGATTGAAACATGTTCCGAGGCGTTATGGCCTTACGACCCGAGCATCGCTCCCTATGCGGGAGCGCGGATTGAAACACGACGACTCGCCGGACAAGTACACGGCCGCAGAATCGCTCCCTATGCGGGAGCGCGGATTGAAACACTGCTAGGTTGTCGCTGTCGTCTCTACTGCCCAATCGCTCCCTATGCGGGAGCGCGGATTGAAACATCCCGCCAACGGAATCAACCGCGCGTTGGGGATGATCGCTCCCTATGCGGGAGCGCGGATTGAAACAGGTTGAGCACCACGGCGGCAAGGGCGTTTGCTCATCGCTCCCTATGCGGGAGCGCGGATTGAAACACGTGAAACCAAACTATTCTTTGTGTCAGTCGAGATCGCTCCCTATGCGGGAGCGCGGATTGAAACCATCTAACGCGCCCCTAGAAATCACGTTCTTGGGATCGCTCCCTATGCGGGAGCGCGGATTGAAACAGCATCGTCACAATGTGCTTGAGCTTGACGATCGATCGCTCCCTATGCGGGAGCGCGGATTGAAACTTGGCACCGACGCGGGAACCACGCCCAGCAACATCATCGCTCCCTATGCGGGAGCGCGGATTGAAACGGTATTTCTTGTCTTGATTTGCCGATAGTAGCGTAATCGCTCCCTATGCGGGAGCGCGGATTGAAACATCGTCGTCTTTCCGCCATACGTTGACGGCAGCGAATCGCTCCCTATGCGGGAGCGCGGATTGAAACCACGTAGTCGTATGTGCCGCCATACGGGCGCAGATGATCGCTCCCTATGCGGGAGCGCGGATTGAAACAGCAAGTCGGTCTGTGGGTTGGCATAGATCACGTCATCGCTCCCTATGCGGGAGCGCGGATTGAAACACGGCGCCTGGGTGGCACGGAATCGCCATGGGCTCATCGCTCCCTATGCGGGAGCGCGGATTGAAACGGGTACCTCTTGTGACCCGCCACCATGGCGGAAAGATCGCTCCCTATGCGGGAGCGCGGATTGAAACACTTTCCACCGTTGAACGACAGACCGGCGACACCACGATCGCTCCCTATGCGGGAGCGCGGATTGAAACACCGTGTGCACCAGCGCGGCGCCGTTAGACACGGGCGATCGCTCCCTATGCGGGAGCGCGGATTGAAACGGCTGAACCGAGGGCTTTGAGGAACTCGTCCACGATCGCTCCCTATGCGGGAGCGCGGATTGAAACCAATACAAGATGAGCGACGGGCTCCTCGTCTACGATCGCTCCCTATGCGGGAGCGCGGATTGAAACACTTCGCGATCACTCATTGTGGCTCCTACAAACTAATCGCTCCCTATGCGGGAGCGCGGATTGAAACCACGCGTCGCGGTCGAAGTAGCGTTGTGCAGTATCATCGCTCCCTATGCGGGAGCGCGGATTGAAACAACACAATCGGATAAAGACAAACCACAACAGCGTGATTATCGCTCCCTATGCGGGAGCGCGGATTGAAACCCACTGAACCGAGCCGCCTCCCTCGCGCTGCTCGTATCGCTCCCTATGCGGGAGCGCGGATTGAAACAAGATGCCCGATCTCTATAGACAGGCCGGCCACCTATCGCTCCCTATGCGGGAGCGCGGATTGAAACACGGATGCGGATGAGCTTCTTGATGAGATTTACGAGATCGCTCCCTATGCGGGAGCGCGGATTGAAACTCCCAGTCCGTGGCGTGGCCCTCGATCATCACCAATCGCTCCCTATGCGGGAGCGCGAATTGAAACGCTGCACGCTGGGCACCAGCATGTATAGTCGGCAATTCGCTCCCCATGGGGGAACGCGGATTGAAACTCGACTGCGCATAAGACCAGATGGCCCGCTAGTCCTTACTGCTCCCCGTGCGGGAGCGCGGATGAGCTGCTTCATCTAAGAGTGAAACAGCCTAAATGGGATCGGAGTTTACACGGTATGAGCATCGTGACTTTGTCTGCATTCCGCGCTGTAACAAGCGCGGCCTCATTACTCCGGGACCTAAGTGCCGCGGGACCCATGCGTTCCTCACGCAGACGGCTTTTCGTCATGAGAGACTGTAGTCATGAGCGATTTAGAGGACACGCAAGCACTCACACGTCGAGACGTTTTGGTCGCGGGTGCTGCGTCAGCGGCGGCACTTGCGGTGGGCGCGAAGACTGCGTATGCCGCACCGAAGGCAAAGCGGCCTAGTCGAACGCCTGCAGCCTATGTTAGCCATGGTTCGCCAATGTTGGCGGTTCACAAGCAGCGCGGCGCGGAGTTTACACGTTGGACCCAGTCTTTTGGTAAGCCCGTGGCTGTCTTGATGGTGTCGGCACATTTCGAACGCGCGCCGATCACCCTAGGCGCCACGACACGCACACCGCTTGTGTATGACTTTTACGGCTTTCCCAAGTCGCTCTACCAAGTGAAGTATCCCTCACCGGGTGCACCGAAGCTCGCTCGGCGTGTCAGGCAGTTACTAAAACCAAAGCACGAAGTTCGTCTTGACCCCAAGCGCGGTCATGATCACGGTGCGTGGGTGCCCATGAAGTGGATGTATCCCAAGGCCGATGTGCCACTGCTCTCGCTGTCACTTGTCGCGCACAATCCTGAGACGCTCTTTCGCATTGGCCGCGCCCTGCGCCCGCTTCGTGATGAGGGCGTCATGATTGTTGGCAGTGGCGCGCTTACGCACAATCTTCGAAATCGCGCAGGCTTTCAAAAGACCTTATCGTGGGCGAGCGACTTTGACGCGTGGGCCACGCGCGTCCTGTCATCAGGCAACAAAGACGCGCTACTGGATTGGAAGAAGAAGGCGCCGGCGCCGAAGACCAACCATCCGACCGCTGAACATTTCGTCCCCCTCATCCTCGCCGCAGGCGCCCGCCACGACACCGACAAAGCCACCTATCCCATCACGGGCTTTGACGCCAGCATGTCGCGGCGGTGTGTGATGTTTGCTTGAAGAGTAACGACGCGACGTTCACTAAAAGTCGTACTTAATCCCCGCCGTGAGGAACGTATCAAGTTCTTCGGCGTCGGTGGGGGGGTTGAAGGTGTATTCGAGGCGGAGGCCGAGGGTGAGGTTGAGGCCGTCGCACACGGGGCGGCTGTAGAGCAAGTCGAGCACGGTGAACGAACGGTCGAAGTCGCCGAGGTTGGCGATGAAGTCGAAGTCGGCCGTGAACACGCTGTCGTCTACGAATTTGTACTCGTAGTCGAGACCGAGGAAGGCGCTGGGGTCAATCGTTGTGCTCTCGCCTTCGTACTTTTCGTAGATGGCGCCCAGGCCGACTTCGCCCTTAAACGTCGAACGCGAGGTTTCGATCAGTGTGCGACCGTAACCCACTGTGCCCGTGAAGCGATACTCAAGACCGGCAAGTTCATCGCGATCAAAGAGGATCTCGCCAAAGTAGTAGGCGCGACGACCGACCTTGGCTTCTGCGCGCGCTTTGCCGTGCCACTCTTCGGCGGTCGTGTCACCGCTGGCTTCAGCAACGTGAAAGTTGAGACCGAACTCGTAGTTCATGACCGGCCCCTCATAACGACTTTCGCCGTTAAGGAACAAATCAAACGTGTCTGTGTTACCCGACGACATACTGAGTGCTGCTGCCAAGCTGTGACTCCAGCCGCCAGCGCGCGGTTCCGGATCGGGCGCTCCGATGTCGTCATGCGCCACATCTTCGTCGCGTATTTGTGGCGTGATGTGATGGTTGCCAGTAAGGGGTGTATTGCGTTCCATCACCACCGCGACGGGCGGTTGCGGAGCGGGACCCGGTGCCACGGCATAGGGCGTCGTTGGACCTGAAGGAAGAGGCACGGGCATCGTGAATCGGTGAACACGTGCAATTTGATCTGGACCAAATGTCATCCGGCCGAGGAGCGGATGCGTGAATCCAATGGACCCCGGTGCGCTTCCCGGGGGAGGCGCGGTGAGCGTGCCTTTCAATCGGTCACCATTTCGAAGCTCTACCTCGTCGGCATGGGCCGCAGGTACAACTACGGTCATCAACGCCAAAACCCCAAGTAGCAGGGCTATGAAATGGTGCTGGCCGCGTCGAGACTCCGTACCGATCACGTGAAGGCCTCCAAGGTCCCTATTCGCCCTTTGTTCGGTTTGAAGCGCGGCTAACTGAACAATACACAAACGTTTTGGGCGCTTCTCGGACAGTGAACAAGAGAGCGGGACGGCTACACAAGCTGCGCGGGGCTCCGGTCTCGGGCGGAGTTCAGCAGTGAGTGCCGGGTGCGATTTTGCGAGGTTCAGCGGAAGCGGCGGTGGGTGCCTTTGGGTTCGGGTCCGCCGTCGTCCCCGCGTTCTTCGGCCACCCGTTCGCGGTAGGAGGAGTAGTTGCCCTCGAAGAAGCGGCCTTTGCCGCCGTCCTCGAACGACAAGATGTGTGATGCGAGCCGGTCGAGGAAGAAACGGTCATGGGTGACGATGACGGCCGAGCCAGGGAAGGTCATGAGCGCCTCTTCAAGCACGCGAATGGTGGTGAGGTCGAGGTCGTTGGTGGGTTCGTCTACGAGCAAAAGGTTGCCACCACGCTTGAGCATCTTGGCGAGCTGCACGCGGTTGCGTTGTCCACCCGAGAGATTGCCCACGAGTTGTTGCTGCTCGGGCCCCTTGAAATTGAATTTACTGACATACGCTCGTGAGTTGATGGTGATTTTGCCTAGTTTGATTTCATCGGCGCCCTCGGAGATTTCTTCCCACACGTTCTTGGCGGGATCGAGTCCCGCGCGGTCCTGATCGACGTAGCACGGTTCCACGGTGGGCCCCATGGTGACGGTGCCTTCATCGGGCTCGAGCTGGCCGGAAATGATCTTGAGTAGAGTTGTCTTTCCAGTGCCGTTGGGACCGATCACCCCAAGCACGGCGCCGCGCGGTAAGTCAAACGTGATGTCTTCAAGCACCGAGCGCCCGTCGAAGGCCTTGGACACACCTTCTACCGTTAGCACCTTGGTGCCGAGCTTCTGACCAGGTGGAATGACGATTGCAAGGGGATCGCGGTTCTTTTCCAGTTCTTTTTGATGTTCGGCGAAGAGCTGTTCGTACTCCCGTACACGCGCCTTGCTCTTCGCCATGCGCCCCTTGGGATTGGCGCGTATCCACTCCACTTCGCGGTCGAGCCGGCGTTTGCGTGCGCGCGATTGCGCATTGGCCACCTTGACGAGCTTGGCGCGTTCCTCGAGGTAACTCGTGTAGTTCCCTTTGAATGGACGCCCCTTCCCGCTGTCCATTTCGAGCATCCACTGCGCAACGTTGTCGAGGAAGTAGCGGTCGTGGGTAATGGCGATGACGGTGCCGTCGTATTCATCTAGATGACGCTCAAGCCAATGAACAGCGTCGGCATCAAGGTGGTTGGTCGGTTCGTCGAGCAAAAGAACGTCGGGATGTTGCAAGAACACTTTGCACAGTGCGACACGGCGTCGTTCGCCACCGGAAAGCGTGGATACATCCGATTCGCGCGGCGGACAACCAAGTGCATGGGCGGCCTGCTTCACGGCGTGGTCCACTTCCCACGCGTTCTTGACGTCGATCTCAGTTTGTACACGTTCAAACTCGGCCATGACGGCGGCCATATCGTCGTCAGATAGCGGCTCGGCCATCTTCTCACTAAGCGTGTTGTAGCGATCTAAGAGCTTGTGAATTTCGGCGACGGCTTCGTCCAAGTTGTCACCGACCGTACCTGGTGTGAGCTCCGGTTCCTGACTGATGTAACCGATGGAGAGGTTGTCGGGCACGATGCGCTCGCCATCGAACTCGGTCTCCGCGCCGGCGAGGACGCGTAGGAGTGTGGTCTTGCCGCTGCCATTGGCGCCGATGACGCCGATGCGTGCGCCGCGAAAGAACGACAAGCTGATATTGTCCAGCACCACGTGGCGGCCGTAGGCTTTGGAAACGCGGACGAGCGTGAAGGCGTAGTCGGTACTCATGGCGATGTTGTACGGGGGTCGGGTCGCGCCGCCATTCTTCGCCCGAGGCGCTCGCCGTATGCCAGAATCGTCACGCAGTTGAGGTCATTCGTAGCCGCATGAAATCGAGTTTCAAATCCCGAGCGATTGATGTACTGGCTGGCTTCGCGGCCTATGTCACGGCGCGTGCCATCTGGCACAGCAATTCCGGCGTCTTCAAGAACCTCATTCCCGAACTTCTCACCTTCGCGGTGGTCTATCTGTTGCTGCAAGCGCTCATTCGTGGCCGGCGGCTCGCCGCCAAGGGCAAGTAGCGCGGCCAAAAGGGGGAGCGCCCGACCGCCCCTCCTTACACTCCGCATCCGCGCAACAGAGGTTGCGTGGTGATTCATTGGCCAGGAGACGCTGCATGCGCGCGGTGGTGATTCACGAGCACGGCGGATACGACCAGTTGCGATTCGAGGATCGACCTGCACCAACGCCCGGCCCGGGACAGGTTCGTGTGAGTCTGCATACCGCGGGCCTCAATCATCTGGACACGTGGGTACGACGTGGAGTACCCGGTCACGTGTTCCCGTTGCCCATCATCCCCGGTTGCGATGGTGCCGGCGTCGTGGACGCCGTGGGCCCCGGCGTGGACGAATCACGCATTGGTGCCCGCGTGCTAATTGCGCCTGGCTTTGTACCCAGTGACGACGCATTGACTGTGAGTGGCAATGACAACTTGTCTCCACACTATGGCATTTTCGGTGAGACCACCGACGGGACGTGCACCGAGCTGATTGCGGTGCCAGCGCGCAACGCCATTCCCATTGCGGATGATCTCTCGTTTGCCGACGCGGCGGCATTTCCACTCGTATTTCTTACCGCGTGGAACATGGTGGTGCGCCGTGCTCGTGTAACGCCGGGCGATACGGTGCTTATCCACGCCGCCGGCAGTGGCGTGTCGTCGGCGGCCATTCAGATTGCCAAGCACGTAGGTGCAGCGCGCATACTTGCGACAACGTCTACCGAAGCAAAGGCCGATCGTGCCCGCGCACTGGGGGCGGATGATGTCATCGACTATTCCGACGCCTCGTGGTCCAAGCAGGTCAAAGCGCTTACGAGCGGTCGGGGCGTCGACGTCGTGGTCGATCACGTGGGCGAAGCTACCTTTGGTAACTCGCTGAAGGTGCTCACACGCGGCGGGCGTTATGTATTTTGCGGCGCCACGACGGGCGGCGCAGTCAAGGCGCACCTAAACTTGATCTTTTTCAAGAACCTATCGATTCTCGGGAGCACGATGGGAAGTCTCGGAGATCTTCATCGCATTGTGCGCATGGTCGAGCGAGGCATCCTGAAGCCCATTGTCGATGACGTGCTCGCGCTCGACGAGGTGGGCAAGGCACACCGTCGTATTGAGGCGCGTGAGGTCTTTGGCAAGCTTGTCCTGTTGATACGCGGAGACGAAGCATGAGCGCGCAGCCTACCTTTGAAACGCTCTTGCTGGCGATCGCCGCCGACGGCGTCGCCACGCTCACCTTGAACCGACCCGAGGTGCGCAACGCCATCAATCAGCAAATGGTGGACGATCTCCATGCGGCGCTCGCGTTCCTAGAGGCACACAAGGACGTGCGCGCATTGATCCTCACGGCTGCGGGCGGTAAGGCATTCATGTCGGGTGCAGATATTGCTGAACTTCGCGAACGTCGACAGGCCGACGCGCTAAAGGGCATCAACAGCACGCTGTTTTCGCGCATGGAGCGTTTCCCGCATCCCACGGTGGCGGCGGTCATGGGGTGGTGTTTGGGTGGTGGGTGTGAACTCGCACTCACCTGTGATTTCCGTGTGGCGGCGCCGGGTTCAAAGTTCGGGCAGCCGGAAGTGGGCTTAGGCATTATGGCCGCGGCGGGCGGTACGCGACGGCTGCCGGCATTGGTGGGACTCCGTCATGCGCGGCGTCTTTTGTTGGGCGGCGTGATCATTGATGTCGAAGAAGCGCTGGCGATTGGACTGGTGGATGGTATCGCAGCGAGCGTTGACACACTCACCGACGAAGCACGCGCTTTGCTAGCGCCGATGCTGAAGCAGGCGCCCGAGGCCGTGAAACAAACCAAGGCAACCATGCTCGCTTGGCTTCACGGCGAGTCGGAAGAACAGTTGATGAAACGCGACAATGAGACCCAAGCCGGTCTATTTGAACACCCGGACAAGTTTGCTCGCATGGACGCGTTCTTGGCTCGCAAGAAGCGTTCAAAGAAGGAGTCGTCATGAGTTCAGTGAAACATGTGGTGGTGATCGGTGCGGGCACAATGGGGGCGGGCGTGGCGCACGTGTCGGCCGGTGCGGGCTACGAAACCGTGCTCTACGACATCGACGAGGCCGTTGCTGCTAAAGGTTTGGCGCGCGTGCAGAAGAATCTGGAAAAAGGAATCGCGCGCGGCAAGGTCACCGAAGATCAGCGTGATGCCACGTTGGCAAAGCTCTCAACGGCGTCGGGCGAGCTTGGCGCTGTTGTCGGCAACACCGACTTGGTGATTGAAGCGGTGCCCGAAAACTTGGACCTCAAGTGTTCCATCTTTCGGGCGTTGGGCGCATCCACACCCGCACACGCGATTCTGGCCACCAACACGTCTTCGTTGCCGGTCGCAGAGATTGCTAAGGCCAGCGGACGTGCGGGTCATGTCGTGGGCATGCACTTCTTCAACCCGGTGCACCTCATGAAGCTGCTCGAACTCGTCAAGACCGACATGTCGTCGCCCGAGGTCGTCAAAACGAGTACCGCTGTCGGCGAAGCCATGGGCAAAACTGTCGTCGTCGTCAACGACTCACCAGGCTTTGCTACGAGTCGCTTGGGCCTTGTGCTGGGCTTGGAAGCCATTCGCATGGTGGAAGAAGGCGTTGCGTCTGCCAAAGACATCGACACGGCCCTCGAACTCGGTTACCGCCATCCCATGGGCCCTTTAAAGTTGACCGATCTTGTAGGCTTGGATGTGCGCCTCGGTATCGCCAAGCATCTCGCCAAGGTCCTCGACGACCGTCGCTTCGATCCGCCTAAGTTGCTGCAAGACATGGTGGATGCGGGGCACCTCGGTAAGAAGTCGGGCAAGGGATTTTATGAGTGGGAGTCGTAGGGGGAACAAGCGCCGTTGACTGAGGCGCAAGCGTTGGGGAGGGCTGTTACGGACCGTTGGTACCTCTGGAAGCGGTGCGTTGTAGAAGAGGCTCACACGAAGAGCACGAAGAGTGCGACAGGCCAAGCCTGGACAAGGAGGAACTCATGACGTGACGAAACCTTGTGATGGAGCCCAACGGGTAACCAATCCCGTCCGGCCAAGCTGACCGAGCAGCCGGAAGCAAACCTAGCGCGCTCTGTGGGTAACTGCGGGGTGTGAAGCACTAGGCAAGCGTGTGTGCGGGCTGTGTGATTGAGCCTCGAAATTCTTATGACTGCGGTGGCCGACGATGTTCTTTGATCGGAAGGCACCATCGGAGACGAGCGTGTAGGTCTGCTCCCTCCGGCCCGCCGGGGTCTATGAGCAGGGCACGTACACAAAGGGGCTTCCCCAGGAACCTGTGAGATCCCATGCTGTCCTTCGAGAACTCGGCGCGGAAGGGCCGTAGACACTTCCAGCAATACGCAGCACGAGGCACACGCTTGTGTTGGGTGCGAAACAAGCGTGTGAAACGAAGGTACGGCGTCGCGAAGTCACCCGAGCGGCGCTGGACGCAGGTGGGAAGTCGGAGCGCTCCGTAGTACCGATGAACGGGGGGAACCTTTCACCAAGGGACCCTCGGGAGGGATGGGAGCGCCGCTATGTGTACTCCGTAGGAGGGAACCATGACAGAGATCCCAAGCTTTGATCCCGTGTTACCGAAACTCCGACGGATCGCAATGCTTGCGAAGCAATCCCCGGAGATGGCGTTCACGTCGTTGAACTCCGCTCTGGACATGACGTTACTGCGTGAAGCGCATCGGCGAACGCGCAAAGGAGGCGCAACGGGCATAGATCGCCAGACGGCGCAGGATTACGCGAAGGACCTGGAGAGCAATCTCCAGAGCCTGCTAAACCGTGCCAAGTCCGGCGACCGTTACCGCGCACCTCCTGTGCGACGTGTGCATATTCCCAAGGACAAGCCCGGGGAGACTCGGCCCCTGGGGATACCGACGTTTGAGGACAAGATCCTCCAACGCGCGGTGGCCATGATTCTGGAATCCATCTACGAACAGGACTTTGACTCCTGCTCGTACGGTTTCCGGCCTGGCCGCTCGGCACACGATCTGTTGGCTGCACTTCGTAACTCGATGATGAACATGAACGGCGGGTGGGTGCTTGAAGCCGATATCCGCAAGTTCTTCGACAGCGTCGATCACGCGCAGCTAATGGACGTGCTTCGCAAGCGGGTGCGAGATGGTGTGATTTTGCGATTGATTGGCAAGTGGCTAAATGCAGGTGTCATGGAGGATGGCCGCGTGAGCTATCCCAAAGGAACTGGTACGCCGCAAGGCGGAGTGATCTCCCCCGTGTTGGCCAACATCTTCCTCCATGAAGTGTTGGACACCTGGTGGAAAGAAGATGTCGCCCCTCGCATGAAGGGGGAGGCGCATCTCTTTCGTTACGCAGATGACTTCGTGATTGTATTCGCTCGTGAAGCGGATGCACGGCGTGTGATGGACGTCGTTCCAAAGCGCTTCGACAAGTACGGCCTTGCCATCCACCCAGATAAGACTCGCTTGGTGCGATTCAAACGCCCGCGGCACTACGACTCCGATCATGATTCGGAAACGTTCGACCTGTTGGGCTTTACGCATCTATGGAGTCGATCCCGTAAGGGATACTGGGTGATTCGGCAGTTGACCGCACGAAGTCGGTATCGCCGCGGTCTGACGCGGATGTCCAAGTGGCTCCGCTCCGTCCGCCACCAACCTGTGCATTGGCAGCGTACAAAACTGGCACAAAAACTCCAGGGGCATTACGCCTACTACGGGGTGACTGGCAATACGCGTCGGCTGCACAACTTCCGGCGGGAAGCCATACGGCTTTGGAGGTACTGGCTGTGCCGCCGCTCTCAGCGCGCCAAGATGCCATGGGATCGTTTCAACCGACTCCTACAGCATCACCCCATTCCACCATCACGTGTCACGCGCTCGATCTATCGCGCCACCTAATCGGCGACCCACATAGCGAGGAGCCGGATGCGGTAATCCCGCACGTCCGGATCTGTAGGGGGGCTGGGGAGGGAAACCTCCCCGGCCTACCCGACAACGAAGCGCAAGCGTTTACGGACGATGTCTCGGGCCATGGAGGCCATTGGAAGCCGGGCGTTGCACTTGGGGAACTTCGAAAGTTCGAGGAGTGGAGGAAGCCGATGGGGCTGTAGGTGTTTAGCTCGACTCGGGATCCGCGCTCCATGAGGCGTCTGTACCAGGAGAAACTGAAAAATTGGCGATTCGCTCGCACCCTTCCTTAAAGGACGCCGAGCCGAAGTTTACCAGCAGGCCCACGGGCAACTTCAAGAGTCTCAGGTACGTCAGTACCTGTTTGGAATGAACTTTGAGAAGTGCCTCACACGACTTGATTTCGACAACGACACATCGTTCTACGAGTAGATCAACTCGTAGGCCTTGGTTGAACGTCATTCCGTCGTAGGTAAAAGGCGTGCTTACTTGTTCCGCAACCAGGATGCCACGTTTCCTTAGTGAGCCTGCAAGTATCGCCTGGTAAACGGATTCCAGTAGGCCCGGTCCCAAGTCTCGGTGGATGTGATACGCGCAATCCACCACGTTTGAAATGATCTGCTCCAGCCTAGAACGTGACAGCGGGACAACGCCGACCTCTGAATCTGACATCCGCACATCCTCCTATTGCATAGGATTCATCCATGATCAGGCGCCGCGTTCGTGAACGCATGCGCTCCGCGTATCTGTGTCCTTTACGTGAGTGTATTCTTCCATCTCTCCACTGTCAGGTGCGTCCACTGTCCGTAACGGCGCACATCAACGCTTGCGCTTCGTTTCTTAGCGCTCTTTGTGTGAGCAATTTGAAACCGTCCCGCCTTCGGCGGTCTCCACGGCCCGAAACCGCGTCCTCCATCGCTTGCGCTTCCTGACGCCCTTCTTAGTCGGGGACAGGCAACCCACTCGGCACACTGTCGGGGATCTTGTCGAGGAGGTTGACCGAGTCTTGATCGGTGAGGCAGTGGAGGAAGGCGACGATCTGATTGACTTCTTCGTCGGTCAACGTCACTTGTTCGAGCAGAGGGCTGATGGCGGCGATACGGGCATCGCGTCGTGTGGGATCGGTATCGACTTCGGATTGATACAGCGCGGGAAGCTGTGACGCGTCGTAGTTGGTGAGACTCGTGGCGGCGTCAAGGTGATGGCGCACAACCGCTTCAAGCGATGTGTAGGCACCAGCATGAGTCCACGGGCCCGTGAGTGAAACGTTTCGAAGTGAAGGCGTGCGGAATTTGTATTCGTCGTCAATCAACCCGGTGACGACCGCGAGACCCTTGTCGTCACCGTTCACGTCCTTACCGGGACCCAGTTGGGGTGCGGCAATGCCGTGATGTTGGAAGTCACTTAGCATGGGGCCGTTGTGACAGTTGGCACATCGCGCGCTGCCAAAGAACAGGATGGCGCCGCGCTTGGCGTCATCGCTCATTGCGGTCATGTCGCCCTGAAGGTACCGGTCAAACGGTGTATTGAGCGCGGTGTAAGTACGTGCCTCGTAGGCTGCGATGGCCTTGGCCGCATGACCGAAGTTGTAGTCATCGTAGTTTGTGATGGACGGGAACGCCGCGTCGAAGAGATCGCGATAGCCCTGAATGCCGCCCACGGTGCCATCGTTCGTACCTACCAAACGCTCCATGAGCAGCGACCAAACGCCGAGGTTGTCGGCAGCGTCCGCAATCAAGTTGGATCCGGGGAGCCCACGCATTTCATCGTGCGACGTTACGGGAAACATGGCTTGTGCTGCCAGCGCCGAGTCGAGCAGCGCGGCAATCTCAGGTGACGGTGGCGTGGCCGTGTTGAGTGCGGGTTCGGGGGTGGTGAGCTCGCCCGTCACGGGATCACGCGAAACGCGGCTATCCCAGAACATGGTCGTGACTTCGTTCATTTCGGCGTTGAAGACCGCCGGTGCGTTGCGTGGAATGATGCGGCTCGTGCCTTGTTGGCGCGTGGCGCCCACGCCCGTTCCGCCTTCGCCGAGGGGCAAGGGCAATGCGTCACCGGTGGCGGCCACCGGATGATGGCAGGTCGCGCATGAAATGTTCTGATTGCCACTGAGTATCTTGTCAAAGAAGAGCGCTTCACCGAGCGCTACTTGTTCATCGGTATGACCCTGAAGTGCCGACGGGGACGTAACGCCTGCATCGGCGAGCAACGCCTGCAGTTCGGCGTTCATCTGCTGATTGTTGCTCTCATTCACGCGGATGATGTCGTTGGCGCGATGACACCCCGCAAGCGTTACGGCCGTGATCATGGTTGTTAGCAGACCTGCAAGTAGCGGCTGGAACAGTTGGATGCGGTGGTTCATGTAGATTCTCTCTCGCAGTTGAGTGGCAATCGGCGCGCCTGGCCCCTGCACCTACTTCGCACGAGCAGTCGTTTGGTAACAGCCCATACGCCTTAACTGTCGGCAGGTTCGAATTCTCGAAAGAGAGTCAAATCTGGCTGAGCGGATGAGGCGGCCCCCTTTAAGACGAATTCGCGACGCTCTCGGTGAAGTCGATGCAACTGAGTTGCAGCGATATACAAAAACGACACGGCTGGCCCCTGATCGCCTCGCCCGACCACGCCATTCGCCAGCGGAGACCATGATCCATGTCCGACGCCACAAAGCCTCTACCAGCGACCGCACTCCGTTGGCGGTGCGATCCAGCGGACTTCTCATTCACGAGCACAGCGGAACTTGACCCGGGCGAGGGCATCGTGGGTCAAACGAATGCCGTCGAAGCACTGCGCTTTGGCCTCGAGTTTGACGCACCTGGACAGAACGTTTTTGTTCGCGGGCTCGAGGGCACAGGTCGCTCCACGCTTGTACAGAAGCTCATGGCCACGTGCAAATCGCGCTGCCTTCCCGCGCCCGATCGCGTGTACGTGTTCAACTTCAAGCGCTCCGATCGTCCCACGCTGCTAAGTTTTCCGCGCGGGCAAGGTCCAAACTTTCGTCGGCTTGTGGATGGGCTCATCAAGTTCATATCGTCCGAACTGGGTGAAGGCCTCACGGCCGACATGGTCAAAGCGCGATCCAAAGAAATCGATGCTAAGGCACAGCAAGATGCAAAGGCGTTGACGGAGCCCTTTGAGAAGGAACTTAAGGATGCCGGCTTTGCCCTCATGACCAGTCAAGCAGGTCCAACGACGCGCCATTTGATTGTTCCCATGCACGAGGGTCAACCCGTGTTGCCGGAACGGATGCAAACGCTCTTGTCCGAAGGCACGATTACGCAAGACACGGTTGCCGAATGGGGGAAACAGGCCGAGGCGTTTGGCGAGCGCATGGGCGTCGTGTCTGAAAAGCTTCAAGAGATTGGCATTGCCCGTATCGAGTCACACCAAAATCTGATTACCGAGGAAGCACGCGCACTCCTGTCCAAGGCGGCGGCAGGCATTCGAAGCGCGTTTCCGGGCACGGGCGTGCGTAAGTTTCTCGATGCCGTTGTGGACGACGTCATTGAGAAGCGTTTGGGCGCCTTGTCGGAAGGCAAACTGGCCTTTGTCGAGCGCTACCGGGTCAACGTCATCTTAACGCACGAAAATGACGACGGGTGTCCGGCGATCGTCGAGACGGCGCCGTCCATGCAGGCGTTGCTTGGCACCATCGATCGCCTCGCCGACGATCCCGAAGATGACGTCTACACGCCGCAGATGATGATTCGTCCCGGGAGCCTGGTGAATGCCGACGGTGGGTATCTTGTCCTCGACGGCAATGATCTGATTCAAGAACCGGGCGCGTGGAAGTCCTTGGTTCGTACGCTTCGGACCGGTCGTGTTGAACTGGTGCCCATGAGTTTGCCGGTGCCGTGGCGCGGCGCGGCCCTTAAGCCCGATCCCGTTCCCGTCAACGTCAAAGTGATTCTGATTGGCGACGCGAAGCTCTACTACTTGTTGGACTCCTTGGATCAGGACTTTCCGGCGCTATTCAAAGTGTTGGTTGACTTCGACTCGGTTATCCCACGGGACCAGAAGAGCATGTCGCACTACGCGACCATTCTGGCTTCCATTGCTCGCGATGAAAACCGACCGCCGTACACGAGGGAAGCTGTTGCTGCACTCTGTGAACACGGCGCGCGCATTGCGGCGCAGGGCGAGAAGCTCACCGCGCGTTTTGGTCGCTTGGCCGATCTTGCACGTGAGGCAGCGTTCCTTGCCTCGACCGATAAACACGACGCGGTGTCGGCCGAACACGTACGCAGCGCTGTTCGTCGCACCAAGCGACGCGCCAATCTGCCGTCGC
Organism: Planctomycetota bacterium; assembly: GCA_965222115.1. Taxonomy (GTDB): domain Bacteria; phylum Planctomycetota; class PLA2; order PLA2; family JAEUHO01; genus CBDCTJ01. The sequence continues at coordinate 886,823 of CBDCTJ010000007.1, forward strand.
GCCGATTCCAAGAGATGATTTCGCGAGGTGTGATTCGCATTGCTACAGAGGGAGCCGCTGTAGGCCAAGTCAATGGCCTCGCCGTGATGCAGGCCGGGCAGTTGACGTATGGGTTTCCAGGTCGCATTACAGCCAGCGTGGGTCCCGGTAGCCGTGGCACGATTAACATCGAACAAGAAGCTGCGCTATCGGGGCGGATTCACACCAAGGGCTTTCAGATTCTCGGTGGCTTATTGCGTACCTTGCTCCAGACCAACCACCCCATCACGTTTACCGCGTCGATCGCCTTTGAACAGAGCTACGGCGGTGTCGATGGCGACTCCGCATCGGGCGTGCAGTTCTGTTGTCTTCTGAGCGCGTTGACGGGCATTCCCGCGCGACAGGACTTGGCCATGACCGGCGCGATCGATCAGGTTGGCAACGTATTGCCCATTGGCGGTGTGAACGAAAAAATTGAGGGCTTTTACGACGCCTGTTCGTTCGGCGGACTGTCGCGTACCCAAGGTGTGATCATTCCTCGCGCCAACGCGGACGACCTCATGTTGCGAGACGATGTCGTGAAGGCATGTGCTGACGGGACATTTGCCGTCTACGCCGTTGCGCGGATTGAAGAGGCATTGAAGATCATGCTCGCTACGTCGCCCGGCACGCGAGATGCCGAAGGTCGCTATCCGGATGAATCCGTTCTTGGTCGCGCCAACGCGCGCGTGTACGAACTTTGGCGACAGAGCGCGCGACCGGAACCGTACGGTTCCGCATAGCGGCTTCGAGCAGGCGCAACGCTTGCTACTGTTGCTTTGAAATGCGGTAGATTGCGCCTTGCGTGGCGAGGTAGAGGTCACCCGTCACGGCGTCGTGTTCAATGTCGATTGGAAGATCGGAACCCATGATCTCTGCGAACACACTTTCACGATCGACATTGACCAGGGCGGGTGAGCCTTGACTGGCTGACGTTTCGAAACGAATAATGGTGCTGTCGTCGTACGCCGTCATGAAGATGTCGTCGGCATAGTCCGCGCCCCACACGTTGCCGGTGTGCCAGATCAAGCCCGTTGGCACCGTTACGTCGGGCGTGGTCCACATCGCAAAGCCCGCTATGCTGCCAGGAATCTGATTCGTGGTTCCCCAGCCAAAGTTCTTGCCGGGCGCAAAGTAGCCCAAGATGTCTTCCGACGTGTAGGGGGCGTTGTCGCCGCCGTTGTCGCCTCCATAGAGTTCGCCCGTCACCGGATGTACGGCGAGGGCAAACGTGTTGCGCAAACCCCGCAACCATTCGGGATCCCCGGCGTTGGGATTGCCCGCGGCGGGCACGGCTGGAACCGTCGATACGTCGTAGCGCAGCACCTTGCCGGCCAGCGACGTGCTGCTATCAGCCTGTGCATCCGTGGGGGACTGCACGTCGCCGATCGAAACAAAGAGCGCGCCCGTCGAGTCAAAGACGATGTCGCCACCGTTGTTCAAGTCGCCAGGCGGCGTAATAGGCAGACTGTCGATGACCGTAGTCTCATTGGTGCCTACGTTGTTGGTGTCTGTGAAGCGAATGATCTTCTGGCGATCGGGGAGCGCAGGTGGACCGGCTTCAGCCGCCACACAGGCCATGGCATAGAGGTACCCGTTGTTCGTAAAGTCGGGATCCAGCGTCAATCCAAGTAAGCCGCGATGCCCACCGGTCACAATCGGAATGGTCGCGAACGGCGTGGGAAGTAACGTGCCGCCAACGTCGATCACGCGAATTTCGCCTGACGTGAAAATGCTAAAGAAGATGCGCCCATCCGGCGCCAAGGCAATCTTCACAATACTGCTCTGCCCCGAAATGACTTCCTCGGCGATAAAGCCTGGGAGCAAGGACGCGAACTCAGCGGGAAGCGCAGGGCCCACGCCCAGCATTAAATTAAAGTCGGTAGACCCGGCGCCGTTGGTGGCGGTAATGGTGTAGGCCGTAGTCGGCGTTGGGTTCGTGGGGGTGCCCGTAATGACGCCCGTGAGCGGATCGATCGTAAGCCCGGCCGGCAGAGCGGGTTGCACCGCGTACGTTGGTGTGGACCCCTGCACCGTGGGTGTGTTGGGTGGGATGGCTTCGCCGACTCGGTAGTATCCCGGCGCATCGCTAAAGACGAGCCCCGATGGCGCGACAACGGTTATGCCGCCACCACCTCCACCGCTCGATCCACAACTGGTGGCGATGAACATGCTTGAGAGCGCCATGATTGTGATGGCAGCGAGCGTTCGAACGCGGTGATACCGACGTGAGGCTGATGGGGTCAACGTGAGGGGCGAATGGTTCATGAAACTAGGCCTTCCTGTCGAATACAGATTTTCGCATCGCTGCCGTAGGTGTGATTGTAGACCGGCCCACACGCCTTGCCGTCGCTGATAGCGCGGGCGCGACGCGAAATCGCCCGCGAGCTTTCTTGGCTAACTTCCCGGTAGATAGTTAAGCGTGGTGTTGATGTCTTGAGGCTCTGGGAACACGGCGGCCGCGTCCACGCCCACATGACGTGTAAGCGCCTCTTTGTAGATGTCGCGGAAGTCTACGTTGTAGTCGAGCCACGGTTGGTCAGCGATATCGGGCTCGCTGAGTTCGGGGCCATACAATCCTTGAATGACGGGTCCACCCGCTGCCATCAGCGTATTCCCATGTCCGTGGTCGGTGCCCAGTGAGTCGTTGTCGAAGTTGCGACGCCCAAACTCGGTGATGATGAGGACCAGCGTGTCGTCCCACACGTTCATGTACTTCATGTCGTCGGAAAAGACCTTGAGCGCGTCGTCCAACCGTTTGATCAAGTCGGCCTGCGTGCCGGTTTCCGATCCTTGATCGCCATGCGTATCCCAGCCGCCAAAGCCCGTATAGAACACCTTGGTTTCGAAACCGTATTGAATCAACCGCGCAATGTCACGAAGCCAAATGCCGGGTGCGCTATCCGGATAGAGCGCGTCGTGGGGCGAGTTGTACTGCGTGACGGCGTCTTGGATTTGACTTGCCAGCGTGTGACTTTGATCGAGTGCAGTAGCCGCTTCCGTGCTAAGCGTATCGCCCGTGTAATCTTCAAGGAGTTCCTTGATCACCTCCAAGCGCAACAGGTAGTTTTGGTAATAGTCATAGTCCGCACGAAAGTCGAACTGTTCCAGTCGGTTGGCCATGAACGATGTGGAAGAACCGCCTTCGACGTCTACGGGACGACCTACGCCAATGGTGACCGTGCCCATGGGTGTGGGCGCCGCGAGGTCGGCCACACGGGCAAGCCAACCACTTTCGGCAATGGGCAAGGGTTCGAACTCGCCGCGCACGCCGCGGCTGTAAATGTCTTGGCTGGTGAAGTGACTGAGGTTGGCCGTTGGGTAGCCCACCTTGCGGAAGATGGCGCCGTCGCCCGCGTTGTAGAGTGAAGCAAAGCCGTCGAGATTGGGGTGTGTCGCGTAGTCGCCCGTGCCATTCAGGGGCAGGGCATTGGCCGCTGCGATGTTGATGTCGGGCCGCTCGCTGTAGTAGGCATTGTTGGTAACCGGCACAATCATGTTGAGCCCGTCATACCCGCCGTAGCAGTTGATGATGACCAAGCGCTTGTGATTGGGAAGCGGGGCGCCGGCGGCTAGGGGGAGTGACATGCGAGCCAATGGGCCCAGCGCCGCAATGCCGGCGCCCGCCATGGTGAATCGCAGGAGATCGCGTCGGGTTACGTTCTTTGGTAGGTGCGCCATGATGGTTCCTTTGCGTGTGCCCGTGAGGTTGTGGGTCCGGGACCAAATACTGTGTTGATTGCTACCGCGTGAGATAGGTGGGGTGTTGACTCATGATGTAAAGCAGGCCGCGCACCTTCTTGTCGATCTGTACGTCGTCGGTGGGATCCCACGGATCGTTGACCACCGTTCCGGTGAAGTCGCGATCTTGCTCCAGGTATGTAGCCATCAGCGTGTGGTCATCGACACTGAGTTCGAGACGCAGTCGTTTGGCCAGCGCGTCCACCACGTCATCCGACGTGGGCGTGCCAGCCGGCAGCAGGTCGGCAACATCGATGCCCAGCGTTTCATGCGCACTGCGAAGTTCCGCAGCGAAGTAGTTGATTAGATTGGCGCGTTCCACCATGTCTTGCGCCGAGAACCATGCCGTGCCTTCGGGCCAGCCATCCACGGTGGGCGGTTGACCGATGAAATTACCCAGTCGTTGCATGCGGTCGTACATCGTCGTGGGATCGCCAATCAGTCCGGTGGAGCGCATGAAGCCCAGAAACTGCTCCATGGGCGTTTTGACGATGCCTTCTTTCGCCGGTAGCGAATAGAACGCCTCGGATTGAAACAGCGCCATGAGCACCGGTTTCAATTCCCAGTTCGATTCAAGCATGCGCGCCATCTGATCGACGAGTTCCGGTGTCGGGTCGTCCATGCAAAAGTGGCGGAGCAGGGAACGGCAGAGCCACTCGGCGACCGCACTCACGCCCGTATGGGGGTTCTTGAACGCGAGGGTGATATCGACAACTTCGGCGTAGTCATCGCCCGCGTTTTGGGGCGCAATGCGCGACCCCAGGATCCACTTCTCGTCCGGGTCGTGGAGATCGGGATCGAAAAGCACATAGCTCTGTCCCGTGTTGGTGTCGTACTCCAGCTTGTAGCCTGTAAATGCGCGAGCGGCTTCGACAATATCGGCTTCTGTGTAGTGGTTATCGACACCGAGGCAGTAGAGTTCGAAGTACTCGCGACCGAAATTCTCATTCGGTTCAACTTTGGTGCTCTCCACACCGTCGAGGAACTCGAGCATCGCCCAGTCGCGAGTCATGGCGAGAATCAAGTCTCGCGCGTTGCCCGCACCTTCTTGGCGCCACAAGTTGATCTGATTGACCATTGTGTAGCGCGTGGTCTCGCCCAAAACCTCGGACGAACAGGCAAAGTGATCGTGCCAATGAAGCGCTAGTTTTTCCTGGAACGGATTGACCGTGCCCATGCAGAGCGCTGTCCACCAACGGGTGATGTCCCATGACGCAGGAAAGCGTCCCTCGGGATCCTGCGTATCAACGAGGTACGCGGCGCGCACGTCGGCTTCAAGTTGAGGTTGATCAAAGAATGTCGTCATGAGATCGACGTACGCGGCAAGCCCGCGATTCACGAGCTCGGTGTAGTGAAAGTCAGAAAACCCAAAGTGGGTGCGTTCCAGGAAGTGTCGCAAGTCGTCGTCGGTGAGGGCGTTCATGGGCGCCATCGACTTGTAGTCCACCCACTTGATGGTGAGGTCTACGCTGGCCGTGGTTTCGCCGCCGCTGTTGCCGGCTGTGACGACAAACGTTGTTTGATCCATGGGCTCAACCGGTGTGCCTTCGATAGCGCCAGAGCCTGCATTGATCATCAAACCTGGCGGCAACGCGGGCGCGACCGCCCACGACGTAATGGGGTCGCCATCGGCCGAGGGGATGTTGGGATTGATGGCGCCGTCGGTGCGGTATTCGGCGCTAGGCGCGCTGTACACGAGGTTGCTGGGCGGTTCGATGATGGGTCCAGCGTTACCACCACCGCCTCCGCCGCCACCGCACGAAGCGACTACGAATGCCGTGGCCACCACCCAGCAGGCGCTGCGTAGCGTGCGCCACCGTCGTGGAGACGCAGAAGTGCCAGATGGTTGATGTGTACACGTGTGTCGATGCGTATAGGATTGCGCCATGATCGCCTTGCTTGTTCCACGGGAACGGACGGCGCACGATGTGGACGCGGCGTACGTGTCGTATGCCACGGTTCAGCACGGGTGAATCGAGCGCCGGTTGTTGACTGTATTTTGAACTCTTTACGGTGTCATAGAACCTAGACGGTCTCTTTAAACCTGGACCGTGTTTCAAGTCGTGGGGATTTTGATTTTTCCCATGCCGGCGACCGCACATCGGCAACGGTTCCGTACGCCCATCGTATCTAGCCACGAACGTGAGTGTTGGGACGCGGGTTCTCGGAATTGCGTCAAGACGTGTTGCGTGCGTGCAACATACGTCGTCGCATGCACGCAACTCCGCAGGCGCATGCGGTCTCCGTTTCGTTAGCCGTTTCCCTTTGCAAAAATAAGACCGCCAAGCCGCACGAATACGGCTTGGCGTAGTAGATGAAGCGCTGTGAACCGGTAGCCTACCGCTACACGCTACGCAACGAATCCGATGTTGGTGTTGATCGTTTGCGGTTCGGGGAACACCACGCCGGCATCAAAGCCCATATGGTCCTGAATCGCTTCGCGGTAGATATCGCGGAAGTCGAGCGAGTACGCGTTGAGCCAGTTGGGGCCGCCCACGCCATCGGCGCCCGAGAGAATCTCGGTATCCGTGGGGCGCACACCGTATTCGCCCGACTGCGTCCCTCCGCCCGCGGCGAAAAACGTGTTGGCCTTGCCGTGGTCGGTACCGCCTGAATCATTTTCCTTGTTCGTACGTCCAAACTCCGACACGACCAGGATCATGGTGTCGTCGTAGACGCCCATGTGTTTCAGATCGTTGACGAAGTTCTCGATGCCCTTGTCTAGGTAGTGAATCAAGTCTTGCTGTCTCGCGTTGGTGATGCCTTGATTGCCATGCGTGTCCCAGCCGCCCATGCCGGTAAAGAACACGCGCGTATCAAAGCCCGCCTGAATCATCATAGCGATGTCGCGCAGATGACGTCCCGGTCGGCTGAGGTAGGTACGGCCAATTTGAACGGGGTAGCTATCCATGAACGGCGTGTTGTAGCTGCCGAGTGCAGCCTGTAACTGATCCGCGAGCGTGATGCCCTGATCGATAGCGTTGGTTGTCTCTGATGTCGCCCCGCTACTGCCTGCGAAACCGTTCAGCACGTTTTGCACGGTATTCATGCGGTGCAACTGGTCGTTGTCGCTGCCCCAGTAACGAAGGAACTTGAAGCTCGATACGCTACCCAAAATGAGCGGCGTTCCGGCGCCACCCTCAACGTCCATGGGACGGCCCACGCCAACCGCGACCGCGCCCGTTGCCGAGGGAGCATGGGCATCGGCAAAGCGTGCCATCCATCCACTCTCGTCGATGCCAAGCGGCGTAAAATCGCCGTCCACGCCAAGGCTGTAGATGTCTTGACTAGTGAAATGGCTGCGGCTTCCCGTCGGATAGCCAACCATATGGAACACGGCGCCCTTGCCGTCGTTGTTGAAGATGGATTGGAATCCGGTGAACTCGGGATGCAATTTCATGCCCGTTACACCATTGAGATCCAGCGGGTTGTGGGCATCCGTGATACCCAGCGTGGGACGCTGCGTGTAGTAGGCCGACGAGTACATCGGGACGACCATATTCATGCCGTCGTAACCGCCGTAGCAGTAGATGACGACCAAACGTTTGTGGCCGGTAAGCGGTGCGCCCGATACGGGAGTAACCAATGCTCGGCTGAGTGAGCCCAAGGCGGTGAGCCCCGCGCCCGCCAGCGTGTACTTCATGACGTCACGACGCGTGACGCTTTTAGGGAGGTGCCTGCTCGGTGTGTTCTTAGTCATGGCGTAACCTCTGATTTCCTTATCAGTAATCGGTTTCAAGTTGAGGACGGATTCGTGTTGAGGGAGCTATCGAATCGAATAGCTCGGGTCAAGCGACAAGATGTAGAGCAGGCCGCGCAGTCGAATGCTGATATGGCCCGCATTCGTCGGATCGAAGGGCTCTGACGAGTCAATCGTTCCATCCGGGTTACGCGTCGTGTTCAGGAAGTCGATGTATTCCTGCCGGGATTCGGGCGTGAGGGTCAACCGCAATTGAACCGCAATCGCATCTACGACTTCGCCCGCGGTAGGCGTGCCCGCCGGCATGAGCGCTGCGATATCGCCCGCGTTGTACTGCAACTGCCAGTTCACCGCATTGGTGCGGTCAATCATGGATTGCGATGACAGCCACTCGGTATTGACTGGCCAACCGTCTACAACCGGCGGTTCAGACGGGCGATTGCCCATCAAGTTGTTGTAGCTGTCCGATCGAACGATGATGTTGTTGTACAGCGCGGCATCGTCATCCGGATCACCGATCAAGCCTGTGGTGCGTCCAAAGCCGATGGTGAGTTCCACCGGACTCTTCACGAAGTCAGCGGCCTTTGCCTTCGTAGAAAACATGGCGCGTGAACTGAGCATCTTTGCCAGGACAGGTTGCATTTCCCAACCACCGGTGCGCAAGTCGTCGGCCAACTCATCGATCACCGTTTGGGGAGGATCGGGATACAGGAAGTACTCAAGCAGTGACCTCATGATCCACTGTGCACAGCGACTCACCTCCACGCCGTTGGCGCCCGGCACCATGTCGCCGAGTGTAATGTCCACCATGCGCTCGTAGTCGTCAGTGGCATTCTGGCCTACGACCGTTTGACCCAGCACGGTCTTGTCGGTGGCGTCGTGCCGCGCAGGAACGAACTCAATGTAGCGTTGTCCGGTCGTGCTGTTGTACTTGCTCTGGTAGCCGGTAAACGCGCGCGCCGCTTCGGCGATGTCCCCTTCGGTGTAGCCGTTGTCCACGCCAAAGCAATAGAGTTCAAACCACTCGCGCCCGAAGTTTTCATTGGGCGAACTGCCAACACTGCGAACGCCATCGAGCCACTCCAACATGGCCCAGTCTCGCGAGAGGTTCAAGAGGAACGTTCGCAAGTTGCCGCTGCCGTCTTCGCGAAGTTTGCGAATGTGCTCAATCATGTAGTAGCGACTGTTCGAATCCGTGTCGGTTACGGCGGTTGCAAAGTGATCGTGTAGTTTTAGCGCATAGACCTCCTGGAACGGGTTGTCATTGGCGCCGATCATGTAGAGCCAATAACGGGCTAGGTCGGTAAGTGACGGATGCGTTCCGTTGGGGTCATTGGTTGCATCGATGATGTACTGATTGCGCGCGGCGGTTTCCAACGCGGGCGTGGCACCCAACTGGGTCATGTCATCGACATACTTGCCAAATCCCTTGGAGAGAATGGCGTCGTAGTGATCCTGGCGGAAGCCAAAATGCGTCCGGTTGAGAAAGTGGCGTATGTCGGCGTCGTCGGGCGAGGCGTGAAGCGCCAAATCGCGAAAGTCTGACCAAACGATCTCAAGGTCGAATGTGACCGAATCGGATCCCGCAGAGTTGGTACCCGTAATCATGAAGGTTTGCTGAGGCATGGGGCGCGCAGGCGTACCCAAGATGGCGCCCGACGCCGCGTCTTGATAGAGCCCCGCCGGAAGTGCCGGTGAACACGTCCAAGTGTCGACCGGATCGCCATCGGCCGACGGCACAACGGCGGGAATACGACCGTCTGTTTCCGCGGTCAAGTCGTACATGGTGAGTGTGAGATTGGAAGGTGGCTCAATGACGGGCGTACCCCCGTCACCGCCTCCGCCGCCGCCCCCGCCACCGCATGCCGAAAGCGGTAGTGCGATAAGAAGGACTGACGTCGCTAGGAACAAAAACCGCGTCATGACGACCTCCGATGTGCGCGTGTCCCTTTCCCGGCGTCTCATTCCGCTGCCTGCGGCGTCAATGCTAGCACCTCTTGTTTTTTCTGCAGGCGCACCCAAGTTGTGCCGAACTTGTGAAGCGCTTGGTCGTCAAGGTGTGTCGCCTCAGCGTCACAGGATTCACCGGTCTGCGCCGATCCGCGGTAGGACCCCAAAGAGTACGTCATTAGGAGGCCCGATGAGTCGGTCGGTTGAGTCAGACACCATGGCCGCACTGCGGACGCCCGTTTCGACACTCGCGGAGCGCAGGGCCCGAGTATCAGGCGCCTGGGACCCAATTGTCAGCGCTGCCGACGGCCCGGCCCCCTACTTCTTGCTCGCCTGTGGGCTTCGCATGAACATCGAAGGTACCGATCAGGAGTATCGGTATCGCGGGCATAACGACTTTCGATATCTGACCGGCGACATAGGCCATGCACGCGTTCTCGTCTTTGATCCCATCGACGGAGCCGCCGGTTGGCTGGTCTTTGCGCCGGAAGCAACGACGCACGACTTGGTTTGGATTGGCACCGCGCCGTCCCTAGACGAATTGGCCGAAACGTCGGGCGTTCGCACTCGTCCGCTGAGTGATTTGGCGGCATGGATCGCCGAACGCGTTGATCGACCGGTTGCTTTGCTGGGATCCTGGGACCTTTTGGAACGGCCCCAAACCTACAAATTGCACCCGGATGATGTCGGGCAGTTTCGCCTCGATGCCGAACTGCACCAACAGGCCACACACGCCCTCCATCGACTGCGCCGCGCAAAGGACGAACATGAGATTGCCATCATGCGTGCCGCCAACGCGGCGTCGCGCGCGGGCCACGACTGCGCGATGCGGGTTGCGCATGAGGGGATGACCGAGCGCGCCCTACAGATCGAACATGAAGCGGCCATGTTTCGCGCCGGTGCAGAAGCTACGGCCTATGGATCGATTGTGCTGACGGGAACGCGGGCAGCCGTCTTGCACGGCCAACCATCGCACGCGCCCCTCAAAGCAAACGACTTCGTTCTAATAGATGCCGGTGCCGAGATACTCGGCTACGACAGCGACGTGACGCGTACGTTTCCGGTGACGCCACGCTTCCGTGCCGAACAACGCGTTTTGTATGAAGTCGTCTTGCATGCACAGTCCGCCGCCATTGATGATGTCATGCCTGGCGAACCCTTCGAAACGTTGCATCTCAACTGTGCGCGTCGTTTGGCGGAAGGTCTCGTGGGTTGTGGACTCTTGGTGGGCGCACCGGACGATCTCGTCGAGCGGCAGGCCATTGGCGTGTTCTTTCCGCACGGGTTGGGTCATTTGTTGGGGCTTGCCACACACGATGTCGGCGGACGGTTAGACGGCCCACGCACGGTTGATCATCCCGGGCTCGCTACGCTCCGCAGTCGAGTCGATTTGGCCCCAGGCATGGTGATGACCATCGAACCGGGCATTTACTTTATCGATGCGCTGCTCGACGATCCCGCGATTCGCAAGCGCTTCGCCGACGACATTCATTGGGATCGTGTCGATGCATGGCGCCATCTTGGTGGCGTTCGTATTGAAGACAACGTGTTGGTCACCGCCACGGGGGGCATCAACCTCACGCGCGACATCGTGAAGTCGATCGACGGCATTGAGGCGCTGCGAGCGCAATCTGAACGCTCCTAACGGCGCGGCTGACGGCGCTTCATGAATAATTCCGAGCTAGACCGCGTACCATGGGGGCCGCTCTTCCTTAGTGATGCACGCCACGACCTGCGCTACGATACCCGCCATTCAGTTCGTTTCCCACCGCTCGCCGTCGCGAGTTCGTCGAGCCCCTTGTTGGAGAGTCCATGCGAAACGAATCTTTGTCCGATCAAGGGTCAACACCCTGTGGCCTAAAACGAATGGCAACGGCGGCGCTTCGCGTGGCGTTTGTCCTCATGGCCACGTTCATCGTGGGAGCTTCCATGTCAAACGCGAATGCAAACGAGTCTGCAGACTTGGCCCTGGATGCCCGTCTTCCCCTTCACGAAGGCATCACGCATCACGGCGTATTGCGCAACGGCATGCGCTATTTGATATACCCTCACAAGATGCCGGCCGATCGCGTGGAAATGGTTATGCGTATTGGCACGGGGAGCGTTAACGAGACCGAACGCGAGCGAGGATTGGCGCACTACCTCGAGCACATGGCGTTTAACGGGAGCGAGCACTACCCCGCCGGTTCGCTTGTGAAGACCTTTGAGTCGCATGGTATGAAGTTTGGTCGCGACCAGAATGCATTTACGTCATTTGATCAGACAACGTATTTGCTTAGCTTGCCCAATACCGCGCCCAAGACGTTGGATATGTGTTTCACGTTCTTTGCCGACGTGGGGTCACGACTGACGATTCCCAAGAAGGAAGTTGAAAAGGAACGGGGCGTCATTCTGGAAGAAGAGCGCATGCGTGACACCGTGTCGCAGCGCATAATTCAACGCATCGCCAAGGCGCTTGCGCCGGGATCACGGTTCTCAGAGCGGTTTCCGATTGGCTTGACGCAGGTCATTCGTGAGACCACGCCCGAACACTTGCGAGGCTACTACGAACGCTGTTATCGCCCCGATGTCACCACGCTCATCGTGGTGGGGGATGTGGACGGCGCCACGATTGAGGCGCGCATCAAGAAGGCCTTTTCCGGTTGGCTTCGCCCGCACGCCGCGAAATCTCAAATGGCGGCCGAGATTGAGTCCAGCGATACATTTCAGGTTCGTGTCATGACCGATCCGGATGTGACCCAGGCGCAAGTGGCGCACATCGACTTTGTCGAGGCGCCGCGCACGAGAACGGTGCGCGATGCACGAACGGCATTGATCCGGCGTTTGGGGTCGCAAGTGCTCTCACGACGCCTTCGGCGCTTGATCCAGCGCGGGGATGCTCTGTTTTCGGACGCCCATGCCTTGATGCAACCCGTCGTGGGACGCGCATCGATCCGCCAAGTGGTTGCCGAAGGTGAAGTCGCTGCCTGGGAGATGTTGACGGAGCAGATGCTAAGGGAACAACGCCGCATGGTGCTTCACGGTGTCTTGGGCGATGAACTTGAGAGCGCCGTCACGATGTTGATCGCTCAGGCTGAGGCCGTTGCCAAACAGGCTGCCGCCATGCCCGCCAAGGCACTTGCTATGCAGATCAATCAATCGGTTACGGCCGGTTCGCCGCCCATGTCCCCCAAGCAAACGCTTGAACTCGTCAAGCGGATTGCTCCCACGATCACAACCGACGAAGTTAGCAACGCATTTCGCGTGCAGTTCGGTCTCGACCGAGGCCTTTTGTTGGCTGTGATGCCTGAGAAGGCAAGCGCTACCGTACCAACGCGAGACGCCCTCCGTGCCGTGTATGAACGTGTTATGGCCGAAGATCTTGCGCCGACCGAGGCGACCGCGCGTGTGACGTCCATCTTGGACGCGGCGCCCACACCCGGAACAATCACAAGCACGGTGCCCTACAAGGAGCTCGGCGTTGAGACATGGACGTTGTCCAATGGCATTCCCGTGTACGTAAAGCCGCTGGCATCGGAAACCAACACCGCCATCACATTTAAACTTTACGGCGGATTGCTGCATGAAGACAAGGCCACGCGCGGGCTCACCGCGCTTGCCGATCCTGCCCTCGCGCTCGGGACCGCAGCGCTCGCGAATCGATCGTCCGAGGCGCTTTCGCGCTATTTTGAAGACAAGCGAGTGCACGTGTCGACGGATCGGCAAGCCGATGGCATCACATTGTCTGTTACGGGTGCGCCTGAAGATATTGAACCGGGCTTGGCGCTCGTCTATGGATTGCTCACGCAGCCTGTGCTGGAAAAATCCGCGTTTGATAATGCACGTTCCGACTACTTGCGCACCATCCGGGATACGCGTGTGGAAGCGCAGCAGGCGTTGGGTGCCAAGATGCGCGAGGTCTTGGGGAATGGCGCAGCGCGAGTGCGCGTTCCCACGGAAGATCACCTAAACGCCCTCACGCTTGATGACGCTCGCGCCTGGCTCAAACGCTTGGTTTCCACGTCGGCCATGGATGTGGCCATCGCTGGCACGTTTACACCCGAACAAGCAAAGGGATGGGCGACCACGTTTATGGCATCGCTCCCCGAGCGTAAGGAATCGCTCGCGACGGTGCGCAAGGCACGCGTGGCCACGTTTGGCGGAATGGGTGTCGATGCGCGCGTCGAACTCGATACGGCGTCACCGGCGGCGTGGGTCATGCAAGGATGGCGCGGGCTTCGAGGCCGTGACGTAGAAGAAGCCTGTGCAGCGACCGTGGCCGCCAACATCTTCAGTACGCGCTTGCTCCAAGATATTCGCGAAGCGCGCGGCATCGTGTACACGATATCGGCACGTTACTCTGTGGGCCGCTTGGACGGGATTGCCCACTGCGCGTCGTTCTTTAGTGCACCCCACGACAAACTCGCACTTGCGAGCGAGACGGCGCAACAACTCGGTATTGCGTATGGCGGGGACCACGGACCCACCGACGAAGAGCTTGCCACCGTTCAAAAGACGATTCTAAGTAGCCTGGAGCCGCGCCTCGAACGAGCCAACTATTGGGCGGGCGTGTTGGCCGGCTCGTCGGTGGAGCCCGATGGACTCACTCGTGTTCACAAGCGAATCGAGTGCATGCGCGCCATTGATGCGGCGAAGGTTCGCGCGGCAGCAAAGACGATGTTTCAACCCGAAAACTGGTTCCAAGTTATGGCGGGCCCCAAGGGTGCGCTGCCGTCCAAGAATCCGGTCGGCGCCGGGGCCACGAAGTAGTACGGTCAATCCTCGCTGGTTCGCGGTAGCGCCGTGGCGGGGTCCACGTCATCGATGCGCGACATGAGCACGACCGTTGCCGCCACGATGAGGACACCCACCACCACAAGCATGGTTCGAACCAGAGTGCGATACGTCGGTCGGTGCATGTGGATAGGTTATTCACTCCGTGGCACTTGCCCCTGCTTGGCATGAGGGATTGCCGATAGGATCGCCTCATGGATGCATACGGGTGGACGGCGGTTGGCGTTTTGGTGGTCGCCACCGTTCTGTTCATCACGCGCTGGATTCCGCTCGCGATGACGGCGCTTGCCATTCCCGTCGTGTTGCACTTCGCCGGTGTATTACCCGATGTCCGCGACGCATTTGTTGGCTTTGGCAATCAGGCCGTCCTCGCCATCGCGGCGGTGATGGTGCTTGGCGCGTCGCTTCGCGAGAGTGGCGTGGCGACCTACATTGCCCGCGGCATTCAACGCGTTGCCGGCACGGGCGAATCGGGACTCATCTGTTTGATGATGCTCACGACCGGTGTACTCAGTGCGTTCATGAATAACGCCGCGGTAGTGGCCATGCTTTTGCCGGTCACGGCGGTGCTGGCACGACGGTCCGGCGTTTCGCCCTCTCGCCTCTTTCTTCCCATGGCCGTCGCTGCCGTCTTGGGGGGCACCATCACGCTGATCGGCTCGGCACCCAACCTGTTGATGGCCGACTACTACAACTTGACGCTTGACGCGCCGAGCGGCGAACTCGGCATGTTTGATATGGCCATGATCGGCGTGCCACTTCTGCTCGTGGGCACGCTGTTGATGGCTGTTGTCGTCCGCCGATTACTTCCGCGACGTGTGTCCATTGACGACACGGTGCGTGGACGGAGTCCCGAGGAAGCGGCCTCCGCCTACTTGCTTGCCGAAAAGCTCTATGAGATGCGCGTCGTAAAGGGGTCGAGCGTGGTTGGCAAGAGCATTGAGGATGCCGGTATTCGCGCCAAGCACGGGCTGGGCATTTTGGCTGTATGCCGTCCTACGGGACTCGGGCGCAATTGGTTGCAACCGCATCCTTCGTTGGTCATGGAGCCGGAAGATCGCCTCTTTATCGAGGGTCCCGACGAAGCCGCGTGGGAGTTTGCCGAAACGGAGGTCTTGCAACTCGGGTTAGCCAGTGAAGACACGATTCGTCGCGTCATCAAACACGGTACGGTGCTTGGTGAAGTGGCGCTTTCTCCCCACGCTCCCGTGCTTGGTCTATCGCTTCGTGAAGTCGGCTTTCGTCGACGCCATCACCTCAATGTGGTTGGGCTCTGGCGCTACAACCAACCGGTACGTGAGCGATTTGAGGAAACGCCGCTTCAGATCGGTGATGCGCTCTTGGTATCGGGCACGCTTGACGACTTGGCCACGCTTTCCACCAACTCCGATTACATCGTCTTGACCGACCATCGCCACGACGAGGACGTCACGCATGCGCCCATGGCCATGGGCATTTTGGCGTTGGCCCTGTTGCCACCGGTGCTATTTGGCGTTTCGTTCAGCATGGCAGCGTTGGGGGCCGCCATTTTGATGGTGGCCACGGGCTGCATTGCACGACATCGCGTGCTGCGAAGCATTGACTGGAGCGTGCTCGCGCTCATTGTCGGTACGTTGCCCTTGGGTGTCGCGCTCGAACGCCAGGGCATTTCGGAATCCGTCGCGGCGTGGTTTCACTATTTGCCCGACGTGGGAGGCGGCATCCTCGTTTATGCCGCACTGTTTTTGATGGCTGCCGTGCTGGCGATACTCACAACCAACGCGGCCGCGGCGGTCATCGTCGCACCGGTGGCGGCCGCCGCAGCAGGCGTCATGAGCCTCGATCCCAAACGGGCGCTGCTAGCGATGACCTTCGGGTGTAGTTGCAACTTCCTGTTGCCCTTCATGCAGTGCAATCTGCTTGTTCTTACCCCGGGTGGGTATCGCACCAAGGACTACTTGAAAGTCGGTGGCGTGATGTCACTCGTCATGGCGGTGACCGTCATATTGTTACTCGCCTTCGGCGTTGTCTAGCGACTCACGCGGCTGTTTCGCGGGGGGAGTGACGAGCGAAAACGAGGCAACGAGCGTGTCAGGCGGCGGTTTACGAATCGTTCCATGCGACGTTGTTCTTCACGCTTGCGGAGTTCGTGGCGTAGGGCTCGTTTGACACCGGACTTGACCGCGCGCTTGGTCATCGACTTCGTGATCGAGCGCACGACCGGCTTGCATCCGCAAAAGCCCGTGCCCATGCCCAGCAGGGCAACGAGGGTGATCGCCGACATCAGTGTGTTTCGTGTCGTCATGATGAACTCCATGCCCCCGGGACGTTCCCGGTTCAGGAGTCATGTACGGATTGCAAGTTGGATGTCGCAGCGGATTCCGAAATTAGTGTTTCCCGACAAGGTCTCGCAGCGCAACCAGCCCATTTTTGCACCAATCCGTGGCCGGGGAGACGCCAAGTGAGCGGGGCCGGAGGCCCATGCGGCGCAGGCGGGCGTTGAATCGGTGGGCGCGACGCGCGCGCCTGGAGCGCGAGGAATGATAGTGGAATTGCGCGAGAACGGCGGGTGCCTCGTTGTCTTCGGCGATGGCGATCCAATGCGGTGCCAAGCGGGGGAGTGAAATGCCTTGCCCCATGTCGAGGCGCCATTCCCAGTCTGGATGGAGGCCGCGACGAAGATCGACGGGCGTACGATCTGCACCAAGCGCGATCTGTTCGGCGACGCGTTCACTGAGCACATCTTGACGGCGCGGTTCCCAAACGGAGATCGCGCTCCTGCCAGCGACTTGCAACATGAGGCCATGGGTCCCACACGCGTGTACGGGCACGACACTGCCGGGTGCGGCTACGAGAATGGACAGGCCTGTCGGCCGAATGCCACTGAGGATGGCTCTGCATTCATTGGCGAGTTCCGCCGTACATCGCTGTAAGAGCTGTTCTTTCGCATTCTCCTGATGCGAACGATGAAGCCAAACATGGCCGCGGCCCCGTTGTACTCGTTCGAGTGCCTCTGCGTGTTGCGCCGCCTCGACCGAAGACACCTGCATGACGGATGGGGAATCCAGGAGATTGGCCACAACGAGCAACGCCTCGGGGGAGAACGTGGACGCCCCGTCCAAGTGATGGCGGATCAGAAACGGTTGATCGGGGTAGAGCGTCCGCAAGGCTTCTTCCGACCGATGAAGGTCGAGTGAGCGTTGGGGTTCCTTGACGCTCGCCACCAATGGTTGACTCTCCCGGCTTGCGGGCATCGAGACTGCGGGGCTCGGCGTTGATACAGACACTGACGAAGAGGTCATGGCGGAGACTCCACGTCTCCTTTCGACGACTTGGGGTCCAAAGTGGAGCCCTGGATCGCTCCCCGAGCCCTGATTGGTCGTCTTTGGGCACGATTGAAGGGGCCTCAGCGGTCAGTGCATCGTCCAAACGGGTCATTCGGCTAGCCCGGACTATTCATGAAGCGTGCGCCGATGAGTCTCTAAGCCCGCGTCCATCTGCCTTTGGCCGCCCAAACGTGGTAACGTTCGGCATCTACAGTTTGTTCTCGCGAAGGATTCGGATTCAAGATCGAAGCGGTGGTTCTGAGGCGATGCCAAAAGCATCGTCGAACGGTTCTCCGCAAAGAGATTGGGTTCGAAGACCAGCGAGAACCGCGCGATTTTCGCTAGTTCATGAATAGTCCGGGCTAGGGCTAGTGGCACTATTGTTGTGCCCGTTTGGAGGATTCACGATGTCGAGTCGAGTTGCCGTAGTAGTGGGGATCGTCTGTGCCGCCCTGTTTGGGGTAGCCCCCAATGTGTGTGCAAAGGACGGGGCCAAGCCACCTGCGTACACCGTCGAGAGCATGTTTCCGAAGGAGGCGCCCGAAGGCTGGACCGTTAAAGAAGACGAAAGCAACACGGTCGCTGGGCTCAATGAAAAAGCACTCATGGCGCTCGCAAAGGCAAGCGGTACGGATGTGGACGACGTATTTGTCGTCGAGCGCCTCTTCACCAAGGGGAGCGAGTCGGCAAAGGTCGCGTTGATTGATGTGGACGCCGACCCCGCCGCGCTTCGCACCGCGTTGGATACCGAAGCCGCGGCCAAGGGATGGTCGGTGCTTGCGCTTGGCAGCCCCATGCGTCTGATGGTTGTGGGCGGTCCCGAGGGCGCGCGCAACGCTGCGCACGACGTGATGAAAGAACATGTGATCCATTACTTGTGTGAGATTGCATACAAGCGTCTGCATGTGCCGCGTAAGACAGAAGCTGTGCGCGCAGCCGCGGAGAAGTTCTTGAGCGCGGCGCGATCGATGGCGCCGAAGGCGGGGATTGCCTATGCCATTGAAGGCATTTCAATGCATGACGAGGGCAAATCGATCGAAGGGCTCGCTCGGCGCGCTCGTGCACAACTCAAGATGCTTGAAAAAGCGGACGAATCCCCCGGCAAGGCTGAGGTCGTCAAGACGCTCACTGAGCATGCCGAAAAGGCGGAAGCTTCTGCTAAGGATTTGCTGAACAATAGCATTCCGCTGCTTACCAAGGGGCTCAAGT
Organism: Planctomycetota bacterium; assembly: GCA_965222115.1. Taxonomy (GTDB): domain Bacteria; phylum Planctomycetota; class PLA2; order PLA2; family JAEUHO01; genus CBDCTJ01. The sequence continues at coordinate 905,519 of CBDCTJ010000007.1, forward strand.
CAACGAATTACCCGCCGAAGGGGCTCAACTCATTTCGCACCGGAGCCAAACTTGGATCTCTGATTTTGGTGCTCAAGAAGAACGATTCAATCGATCTCGCCATCGAGGCCCTAACGAAGGCCGCCAACGCGGAGGCGCATAGTCCCGCTACGAGGTTTGTATTCGGCAATCGCTATGACCTCGCGTGTGCGTATGCGCGCGCTAAGAAGAACGACGAAGCGCTACAGTGGCTTCAAAGGGCCTTTGAGATTGCGGAGACTTCATTGTCCAAACAGGATCTCCATGGGAATTACACCCACTGGGGCAAAGATCCCGACCTTGACGGCTTGCGCGACTTGCCGAAATTCAAAGAACTGATGACGAAGTACAAGCCCAAGGGCTATAAGCCGCCAGAAGAGAAGAAGGACGAAGATAAGAAAAAGGACGAAGAAGAGGGGAAGGACGCTCCCGAACAATCGGTCGGGCCCTTCTGGCTCTAACCCTCATTCCACGCGCTCAAAGAGCGCCGCCAAGCCAAGGCCGCTGATTGGTTCATTCTTTCGGCCATGCCCGACCCGTTCGCGATCGCCGGTCTAAACGATGCCCTCAAGGACATTCAAGGCGCGCAGAAACACGGAAATGAGAACCTGCGTCTATTGGGAGTCATCCTTTCCGGCGTCGATGCTCGCACGAGGCTCGCAAAGAGCCTGACCGCGTACGTCAAAGACATCTTCACAGCCGATGGCATTCCATCCATGAAGTTCGAATCCGAGGTGAGTCGCTCAACCGTTGTTCCTCGGGCTCAGCGGGTCGGAAAGACGCTCTTTCAGACGGCGCCGAAGCACAAGATCACGGAGCAGTACCGGGCGATTGCGAAAGAGATTGAAGAGCGCATTCGCAAGTTCTCTTCTTCGTCTTCGTCGGTAAGTGAGACCGTCGATCGAAAGTCGAAGGCGAGCGCACCGGTGGGGGAGGGGGAAGAAAACGTTGTAGCCATCTCTGACCGTAAAGAGGTCGCAAATGGCTAAGCGAGCACCCAAGGCCGAGCACCCAAGGCCGAGCACCCAAGGCCGAGCACCCAAGGCCGAGCAACCTTACGAGCCAGTCAAAGAGTCGCTCATTCGGTCAGTGTTGAACCCCGGTTCAAAAGAAGCTACCGCGCCACAAGTGGCTCCGCAGCCCGACCCATCTCCTCTGCCGCCGCCTCCGAGGCCTAGAGCAGTGCCTACACAGCTACCAACTGCTGTTTCGATGCCGCGTACTGTTGCGCCTAAGAAGCGCGAGAAGCGGCTCCTGCTCTCAGTGCAGGAAGAAGCCGAGATCGAGCGGCTCGTGCAGAAGATTGCGGCCGAGCTAGGAACGACGTTGAAGCTGAGTCACGTTCTCAGGGCGAGTATTAGGCTCTTGCTTAGCGCTGAAGACGAAATCGTTCGTCACGCTCGCACGGAACCCCCGATGAATCGCCCTCCGAATAGTCAGCATGAAGCAATAGCGGCTTTCGAGGAACGACTCGCGTATGTCTTGCAACGAGCGTTAAGTCTAAATGGCTAGCATCACGGGCTCGTATTTGCCTTGACAATATATAGGTACTAGTTCCAATAATACCTTCTGGGTGCGGGCTGTCTGTTCTCGGAGTTTTGTGAGGGAGAGACATGAGTAACCGTACGAGAGTCATTGCCTCCTCTAGTATTGGCGCATTCATAATCGGCTTGTTGGTAACCAGCTCATTCTTCGCCAGTAACACGTGGGTGCAGACTGCGGATGCGAATCCAGCAGGTGGCGGTTCGCGCAATTTGTGCCATGCTGGCGAACGTGTTGGTGCCCCCAATGAACGGCCCAACTTGCCATGTGCTAGGTGCAATCCCAAAGGGCCGAACACCCAACCAGCGGCTCCGCCGCAACCGCCGAAGGGAAATCAGCAGCCTCAGCCTGGAAACAAGCGCGGTCCGACAACGGGATCTGCGTCTAACTCATACTCGGCTAGCTCGACCGTAGTGACGGGTGTACTAGGAGAGTCGACTACGACTTTTGGCGATTCTCCTACAACAGGCGGGGGAGTTCTTGATCCAGATAGAGGGGCCATTGACCTGACCGTCCCTCTGCTTTCTGCACAGAAAGCACCATCTAAGAAGCCTCCGGAACTTATGGACGACGATCCAACCTGACTTTGGCCACCCCCAGTTTGAATTCCAGATTCTGGAAAGGGCCCGGGTGGCTCTGCCGATCTTTACAGCTTCGATAAACCCCTAGAACTTAGGTACGACTCTCAAGTCAGTATTAACAGGATGACAGGGAATTGGTGGTTCCCATTTGATATTTATCTTGTGCCACAACCGAACGGCGACGTCCTATATTATGAGCCAGGAGTTACAGGATCTCAATATGTATGGAACCCTGGGGCAGGTACGTTCTCAAGCCCTCCAGGTGCATTTGACGTAATGGCGAAAACCACTTCTGGTTGGACGCGGACCACTAAAGATGGTGTTGTGTGGACGTTCAACTCTTCTGGATATCTGACGTCAATCCAGAATCGAAATGGGCTTGCGACAACGTTCTTGCGTGATCCGAACAATCGGCTGCTTTCTTGGACGGACTATGCGGGACGAACAACAACCGTTTCATACAATGGGAACGGATACGCAACGTCAATCGCCGACTGGGGAGGACGAAGTGTTTTAATGTCATACACGTCGCAGGGATATCTTTCGTCCATTTCATACCCCGCTACGACGTACTACTTAAGCTCAACTCAGTCAATTGTTACGCGCAGAAGAACTCTCAGCTTCTCGTATGTGACTGGAACAGGAACGTCAAGTGACGGGAATTTGATCTCCATTAGTGACGACAACGGAAACGTGGCATTGTCGAACACATATGACGGGTTTGATCGAGCTTTAAGTACCACCTCTCGCGGACGCCAGTGGAGCTACCAGTACATCTCACCCAGCGTTGTGCGTGTTGTCGACCCCGATGGAGTCACCATCGACTACGCGCTCAATGGTGCAGGAATGATTTCGACAAAGACGATATGGACCCAGTCGGGTTTGGGAGGACCCGCCTTGAGGCCAGGGGAGCCTCAGAATTACGTGTGGACATATGAACGAAACGACATCTGTGGCTGTGCGCTTATCACAAAGGTAACGAATCCAGATTTGTCATGTGTTTCGTATCAGTACGATGCATGGGGAAATCTAACAAGTTTGACGAGCTCGAATTCAGCAAGCTCAGATTCTAGTACACAAGTGTGGACTTACGCTGGTTTCGCTCAGTATTGCAGGTGCCTGACTTACGTTTCAGCTCGTGGAAATGCACCTGGCGCGACGGTGAACGACTATAAGACGATTTGGACATATGATACTTCTGGCAATTTGACAAGCGTTCGATATCCCAAAGTTTTCATATCTGGATCAGCTGCATTCCCGACCGCCACAATCACGCGCAATGCCGCTGGCTTACCAGTAACGCATGTAGATATCGGCGGAACAGTTACCGCATATCAATATGCTCCAAACACGTATGATCTTACTTCTGTAGTTCTTGATTCCGGCGGTGTAGGATCGACAACGACCGCAACCTACGACCAATATGGTCGCGTGGTAACCATGACCATGCCTACTGGAGAGACTTGGTCGTATACGTACAACGCCATGGATCAATTGATCCAAGTTGATGGGCCGCAGCCTCTGGCGCCCGTAGTGACACGTCTTTACGACGAACAAAACAATGTGTACAGGGTTGAAATCGAAAACAAGAACTCGACTGGCGTGCTAGACCCATCAAATCCGTTACTAAGCGCCTACCAAATTTACAATGCCAACAACCAGCTTGTTCAAATCAAAGAAGAGGTGGATTCCAGTACTACAGCCGTCATCCAGGCTCAGTATACGGCGGCCGGTCGGCTTTCTCGGGTGATAGACGCTACGGGGCGTACTACGGATTTCACCTATGACGAGCGCGGGTTTAGGCATACTGTTACGCTAGGCGCAGGCACGTCGTCGGCATCTACGACATCATTTGATTACGATGTTAACGGGCGACTCTGCAAGAGGATCGACCCGAGAGGATTTTCTACAACTTGGACGTTTAACCACGCGTCAAGGCCCGTTTCGATTGTGTATCCCGATGGCCAGTACGAGCAAGCTACATGGGATGAAGACTACAATCAGACAAAATTCTCCACATATAGCCCGAGTGGTGTCTTGATAGAGCAAACTAAGTATGCGTTCGACGGTATTGGTCTTATTCAATCCGTAACGCGCGATCTAATTGACCCGCAGGGATCTGTATCGCAAAGCTATGTAGCTAGTACTGAGTACGGCGCGCGTTTGCAGGTGACAAAGAAAACAAGCCCTGCGGGGATGGTAGAGTTGTATGCTCGAGATGCACTTGGACGCATTTTCTTGCGAACGAGTCCTTCCTCAACGATCTCGACACAGTACGATCTAAGTGGTAGGCCTACTTCTGTAACGCGAAGTGAAGTCAATGGAGTCACAGGATCGAACGATGCTGTGATAGATGAATTCTTGTACGACGCTCTTGGTCGTATAACATCCGTCACTAAGCGCGATGCAGCGTCATCGATACTTCAAACTATGACGTTTGAATGGGACGGCCTCGATCGACTTGTCAAGGAGTCCGATTTTTCAGGAAATACGGTGTCAAGAACGTTTGATGGCAATGACTGTATGTTGCAGGAAGTTATGGACCTTCGCTCTGGCGGAACCGGCACAGGCGCAATAATCGGTTCGATTACCATGCAATTTACATATGACAATGCGGGGCGCATTCTGACCGCGACAGATGGGCGCGGAAATACTACCACATATGCGTATGATCCGCTGGGCCGGCCGGCCGGCGCTACATTCGGGGCAGGGGCAAGCTCGTTCGTTTACGACGCTTCAGGGAACTTGCTCTCCAATACGGACAGGCTCGGGAATGTAGTTTCATCTACATACGATAATAGAGATAGAATCATTGGGCGCACCATTGCCCTAGCAGCAGGCACGATAGGAACTACAAACGAAACGTTCTCTTACGACTCGCGTGGTCGTTTGGCTACCGCTGTAGACAACGACTCAACTGTTTCATGGGTGCGTGATTCTCTAGGACGTCTTGTGTCAGAAACACAAAACGGACGGACCTTGTTGTATTCGCGAGATGCGGATGGTCGAATGACCGCATTGACGTACTCTGATGGGACGGTTGAGAGCGTCGCTTATGACTCGTCATCTAGGCCGTCGTCAACGTCGATTGGCGCGAACTCTTTGGTGACGTATAAGTACTCTGGTACGCGAGTGTTGTCCGCAACGCGCCCGTCCAGCGTGGTAACGACTATTGGCTACGATGCGCTAAAGCGACTTACTAGTGTTGAGCACGTTAAGTCATCGGCAATGATGAAGAAATTTACGTACGCTAGATTCGCTAACAATAAAATTGCATACGAAAAGCGGCATCATGCCGGAGGGGCGGGAGACAACTACAGTTACGATAGCGTCTACCGATTGATTCAGGCAAAGATAGGCGTTGCTGACCCGGCCCTCGAATACGCTACGCCGGGATCGCAGACCACAGTGAGTATTCATAATATGAGTTACGACGCAGCGGCAAATCGCATTGCAAATGTAGTGACAGGAGTTGGAGCGGGCACCACTAGCTACACGTCGGACTCGACAAATTTCTATACATTTGTTGGAGGTGCAGCGTATCAGCGAAACGCTGAAGGTGCATTGGTAGATGATGGGTCTCGCCTTTATGCATATGACTATGCGAATCGCCTTGTGGAAGTACGTAACAAACAAACGAACAACGTGATTGCAACCTACGAATATGACGCGCTGGGCAGGAGACTCAAGAAGTCTGCGGGCGACAATAAGAAGACATTCGTTTGGATGGATATGTTGTTGGCAGAAGAGCACGACGCTGACGGCATGTTTTCGCGTAGGCACTACAACCATATAGATGGAGAAGTTGTCGCTGCGTGGCACAGGGATCTGCTCGACCTGGACGCCGATCAGTCCACGTCAGATATGGTGTGGGTATATCCGATGTACGATGGCGCCTTCGACTGTATTGGACTATTGGGTCCGACTGGCGCCTTGGTAGAAAGCTACGTATTCTCGTACGATGGGCGCCCAACTATTACAAATGCTGCAGGCTCGACGCTCTCTGTTAGCGGGATGGCGTGGCAGACAGGATATGGAAATTTGTATAGGGATGATGAGACGGAGTTGAAGTATGCGCTAATGCGCTACTACAGCCCATCGCTTGGAAGATTTACTGTTGAAGATCCAGCAGGCCGTTGGCATGATCCTGTGAATACGGGAAATGGATATGCATATGTAGGCAACTCGTTTCGTAATGCTGTAGATCCTACAGGTCTAAAGACCGCGAATAATTGCTGCGGGAAATTCGCTGTTGTTGTCCAAAATGATCCTATTAGGTTCAACATGCCACATCCGATACTTCAGGAGATTGAGGACAAAATCGGACTTGTTGGAGCATTTGGTAACGCAGTAGCTAAGAGCAAGGTTCTTGGCATCGGGCGCGTCATGAACGCGCTAAATGCTAAGCAGAGGAGTTCAAATCGAAGGATGGGAATAAGGCACTTCAAATGGTCAGGTAAGAATAGTGATGAGAATCAGAAAAAGGCTGCTGACTATGAGCAGTGGATGAGAGTCCACGCGAGGTGCTTAGATATAATCGTAGTTTGGGGTCACGGAGGAGGTGGAAGAGTCGAGGCATTTGGAAAGCTATACACAGCTCAAGATTTGCTTGGACGATTTATCGGACGCCGACTCCGCGGTAAGAATCCTAGAAAATTGTCGCTAGCCGTCCTGGGCGCGTGCTTTAGCAATGCGGCTGGATTCGAACCATATGCCGCCAATGTACATGGGCATGACGGAAGCACTGCTAACCCTGCCGCTTCCAATATCGGACTAGCGGGAGACGCCGCAGACGATATCGCCGGAGAGGGAGGAAGTCGTCGGGTGTATGTTCCGCCTGGCGGCCATGCCCATAATGGAGTCGGATCTAGGTAGTTCGAGTGGTTTCATTTGAAGCAAACTGTCGAGCGTGTTCAGGTCGTTCTGCTTGCGCCATTCGCCTGTGGGGCATGCCGCTCATCACTATTCTGGCAATACTGATTTCTACTGTGGCGGTGCACGGTAGATCTGAGGCAAATGCGGAAGTTAGAAGAATCGATGAGAATCTGAAAGACAAGGATCTCAGTGTGCGACGAAAGGCCATTGAGCAGGCGCACGATGTGATCCAAAGAATGTGGCGTGGGCAACTATGTTTAGATGAAGCGTCGGAGGACATTCTATTCGGGAGAGTTGTCCCAATTCTAGTTGGCAGGTTTGAATCACACGATTCGGTGGCCATAGGCGGTGCACTAGACGTCGTAAGCTGTATGCCAGACAGTGTTCACGCGTACATGAAGAGAAATAACCTAGCTTCACTTCCCATAGACGTAGATCAGGTGATTCGAGGAATAAAAAAGACGAAATCGTTCAGGGCGATAAAAATCCTTAAGTACATCGAGCCTGTTCCAAACAAAGCCATTAAGATGGCCGATTGGATGCTTAAAAATGATACGGAGCTGGGATCCGCGATCGAGTTGCTCCTTGAAGGTGGCGATAGTGGGCATGACGTACTTTTTCGCGAGTTTGTCCATGGTAGTGGTGAGAAGAACTTCCTAATCGCTGAATACATGGGAGAAGTTCTTATTCCGGATTCATTGGCGATGAAAATAATGGGGACCTTGGGGCGTAGCAAGTCTCCGGATGCGCGGTGGTTTGCGACTAGGGCTGTAAGAAAATCAGTAAATGATAAATCGACCTTCCTTAAAATACTAACCGACCGTTTATCAGATTCGGATCCAAGCGTTGCAGCAAACGCCGCAAGGGCATTCGGGTCAGGCGGACCAAGAGTTTCATTTGTATTGCCAAAACTACATAAGTTGCTCGAGACGGATGCTCGAAACGGCGCGGCGGAAGCAATTTGTCACATTGGCCCTAAAGCGTATATGACAAAAGCATTGGCGAAATCATTGTCCAGTAAAGATGCTTCAACAGTTAGATATTGCTTGTGCTCACTTGAGAAATTGGGCGCATTGGCGAAAGAGGCGTTGCCAAGCATTCGCGCGTTGTCCAAACGAACGCCATCGCTAACGAGTGCGGAGAAAGAGGTTGTAGCGAAGACGATAAGAGCAATAGCAGGAAAGTAGTGAGCGTTCTACCAAACGCGCCGTGTTCTAAATTTCAAGCGTGGTGCCAACCGGATCGGATACTACCTCGACATCAGTATCTTGAGCGCTTTTTGGCGTCGGCTCAATCAAGGTAAGCGTTTCGCTAAACCCGCCTTGTGCTCGCGCTAGTTCTTGCCGACGCTCTTGACCTTTCGGAGGTCACGCCATGTCGAGTGTGTCGAAAGTCCGCCGAGGTCGCGCGTTCTACGAGAAGTTGCTAGCTCGTCGGGAGCGTGAGGGGACGTCGTGGAAGGAGCTGTCGGAGGAATCCGGCGTTCCGATCGCGACGCTTTACGACTGGTCGCGGCGGTTTCGAAAGGAGCGAGAGAGTTCTGGCGGTCGTGGTCGCCGTGATTCCGGGTTCGTCAACGTTGTCGCCGACGACGTCGCCGACCCACCAAGGGTTGAGATCCGGCTGTCCAGCGGTCGCGTCCTTTGGGTGGACTTGGCATCGGATCTGAACGCACTTGGCCAACTGATTACGATGCTAGAGTCGTGCTGAGTTTCGCGGACGCGACAAGCATCTACGTATCGCGTGAGCCGGTGGACTTTCGCAAGGCCCACGATGGCCTCTCTCAGATCGTTCGCGATCATTTTGGTGGCGATCCGCTCTCGGGTGATGTGTTCGTGTTCACCAACAAGCGCCGCGATCGAATTAAGTTGCTGCTTTGGGATCGCAATGGGCTTTGGCTCTTCTACAAGCGACTGGAGCAAGGAACGCTTCCTCGTTTTGGACTGCGCGGGAATGCGCCGCGTGTGAAAGTGAAACGTGCTTGGCTGGCAATGTTGCTCGATGGGCTTGAACCGTTTTCTGCAAAGGTTCACTCGCATCATGTCGATCGTGTGCGTATAAAGGCACGTGAAGCAAATGAGTCAACTCGATATCCTCCTTCGGCGCGTTCAAGAGCTTGAATCGACGGTTGCAGAGAACAACGCCACGATTGCTGCCTTGGACTCTGCGATTGCCGAGAAACATGCTGCGCTGGTCGAGAAGCAGGCGGCGGTTGCAGAACACCAAGCTGCGATCAAGGAACGAGAAGACGAGATCAGCAGGCTCGAACGCTACGTCGCTGCGCTTGAGCGCCTCGTAGCCAACAAGTCGGAGAAACGTCCACGCGCTGAGGCGATTGCGAAAGGGCAGCAGTTCTTAGCAGGCATCTTTGAATCGGCGCTTCGAGGTACCGAGCAAACGAAAGAGGTGGCAACCGGGTCGCTCCCAGATACTCCGAAGAAGAAACGCCGCAAACGAGGGCGCCGCGCCACATTTCCTGATGATGTGCCTGTGTTTCGATCCACGTTTGAGCTGCCAGAAGATCAGCGTGTGTGTGCCTGTGGAAGCGAACTCACGCCTATGGGCGAGGAGGTGTCCCGTGAGCTTGAGCGCCTTGAGTTCACGATCATCCACGAGATCGCTCGAACGAAGTATTGCTGCCGTGGCTGCCAAGAAGGCGTCACAGTAGCAAGGGGGCCGATTCGCGTCATTGACAAGGGCATCCTTGGTGTGGGATTCCTGGCTCACGTACTCAGCGAACGATTCCAGAATCACATGCCGTACTACCGACAAGAGAAGAGGTACGGTTCTGAAGGCCTTAAAGTTTCGCGTTCGGTGCTCTGCACGTCGGCCAAGCGCTGCGCGGACCTTCTGATGCCCATTGTGGATCAGCTAAAGAAGGAGGTTTTGGACGCGGACATCGTCCACACGGACGACACGCCGGTGAAGATGCAGCAGCAGGATGCGCCGGGAACCAAGACCGCTCGGCTTTGGATTTATCGCGATCTGGATGGCAGCTCATTCTTCGACTTCACACCGAGTCGAAGCCGGGATGGACCGGCGAAGATCCTTCAAGACTTCAAGGGCTACTTGGTAGCCGACGCCTATCCGAGCTACGACAAGATGTTTCATCCTGAAGGTGCTACGGAGGTGGCGTGCTGGGCGCACACGCGCCGCAAGTTCATCGACGCCGAGAAGACCGAGCCGCAGTTCGCCAAAGAAGCGATCGAAAAAATCGCAGCGCTTTACGCGCTTGAGAAATCAATGCGTGAACGTGAGGCTACGCCCAGCGAGCGAAGAGCGCTTCGAAACGAACATGCGAAACCTCGACTTCAAGCACTTCGAGCGTGGATGGCAGCGACGCGAACACAGGTACTCGACAAGAGTCCGCTTGCACGCGCCATCGACTACACGCTTGCCAATTGGGAAGCACTGTGCCGCTACACAACCGACGGACGATTACCGATTGACAACAACGCAGCCGAACGCGCCCTGCGCGGAGTAGCTGTCGGGCGCAAGAATTGGCTGTTTATGGGCAATGATGGCGGCGGCAAGACGGCAGCTGCGATGTTTAGCCTCGTGGAGTCGTGCAAAGCCGCCGGCGTGAACGCGCGCGAATACTTCCGCGATGTGCTCCTTCGCATCTCAACGTGCTCGGACGTAACCAAGCTGACCCCACATGCTTGGAAAGAGCACTTTCTTGATGACGTAGAGCGTCGACGCCAAGAAGCGCTCAAGATGCTGATGCCGAAGTAGCAGCCAATCCGGCGGATATCACGCCAAGAAAGAGGCGAAAGGCGTGGTTGGCAGAACGTTCACGAAAGAGGCGAAAGGCGTGGTTGGCAGAACGTTCACGATATGTGGATAACTGCCTCGAACGCCGAGAACGGACGCGCTGTTTGCGCGACAGATCACTGAAGCGCGCACGTCGCCCTGGGGGGCGCCGCTTGCGCTTTGGGGAAGCTAGGCGCTTCCCCGGAGCCTGTACGGCTCCTTCGGTCGCTCGCTGGGGCTCGCTCCCAGGCCTCAGGCGCTAGGGCGCCTGGAGGCCTCTCCACCTAGGCCGGCCCGTGGTCTACGCGTTCAAAGAGCGCCGCCAAGCCAAGTCCGCCGCTAATGCAAAGTGTGGCGATGCCGGTTTTGGCACCTCGTTCGATCATGCTGTGAAGCAGCGTGGCCACGATTCGGCATCCGGTGGCGCCGATGGGATGGCCAAGAGCGATGCTGCCGCCATCCACATTGAGCTTGGCTTCGTCGATCTTGAGATCGTGATTGCATGCCAAGACTTGCGCCGCAAAGGCTTCATTGAGTTCCCAGAGGTCGATGTCGTCGACGGCTTTGCCGGTCTTTTCCAATAGCGCGCGTACCGCCGGAACGGGCCCGAGGCCCATCAGCGCCGGGTCAACTCCCGCCTCGGCATAGTCCACCAATCGCGCCATGGGCTTTACGCCATGTTTTTCGGCCGCGCTGCCTGACAGCACCACCAACGCCGCGCCGCCGTCGGTAATGCCGCTCGCATTGCCCGCGTGTACGGTGCCGTCGGAGCGGAAGACGGGCTTGAGTTTGGCCATGCGTTCGACCGTGATGTCGTCCCGTGCGTGCTCATCGGCGACGAAGGTGTACTCGCCCTTCTTGCGATCTTTGAGCGTGATGCCGACCTTCTCTGCTGCGAAACGGTCGCGCGCCCGCGCCGCTTGGCAGCGCTGTTGACTCTGTGCGGCGTATCGATCTTGCTCCGCGCGCGAGATGTTGTACTTGTCGGCCAGTGTTTCGGCGGTGTCGCCCATCAACTGATCGGCGAGTTTGCAGTGAAAGCCATCTTGGTACATACCGTCAATGACTTCGGCGCTACCCAGGCGATAGCCCCATCTCGCGCGCGGCAAAAAGTAGGGCGTGTTGGACATACTCTCCATGCCGCCGGCCAACACCACCGATGCCTGGCCAAGCCGAATTGCGTCCGCGCCAAGCAGCGCCGACTTCAGCCCGCTACCGCACGCCATGTTCACGGTGTAGGCGGGAGATTCGACGGGCACGCCGACTCGAACCGCAACCTGCCGACCGGTGCTTGGCCCCTGCCCCGCTTGGCGTCCGTGGCCGAAGATGGATTGATCCACAACGTCGGGGGCGATTCCCGCGCGCGCCAGCGCCGCCTCAGCCGCGCAAACCCCTAAATCTGGGGCGCTCAGCTTTGCGAGGCTCCCACCAAATTTGCCGATCGGGGTGCGGACGGCGCCAGCGACGAAGATGGGATCGACCACGGTGACTCCTTTGTGATTATTTGAGCCGCGCGCCGTGGCAGGCGCGCCGCGGCCCAGGATCCTATCGCACCGCGCACGCCAGATGGTCTTCCGGTCGTGGGGACGGGGGAGACTTTGGCGCCGGAGCAAACGCAATCGAGAATCAGCGAGCCGCACGCGCGGTGTCAGAAGGTTCCTAGGGAGCGATGGATGGCCGCGAAGAAGTCCTCAAAGGCGAAGAAGGCGGCCGCCAAGAAGAAGACCTCCGCGCGCAAGAAGGCGGCTAAGAAGAAGGTCGCGAAAAAGGCAAAGTCCAAGAAGGCTTCGTCGAAGAAGGCCAAAGCGAAGAAGTCGACAAAGAAGAAAGCCAAGGCGACGAAGAAAGCTGCACCCAAGAAGGTTGCTAAGAAGGCAACGCCAAAGAAAGCTGCGAAGAAGAAGTCCACGGCAAAGAAGTCTGCGAAGAAGAAGTCTGCGAAGAAGAAGGCAGCGAAGAAGGCATCGTCAAAGGCTGCCAAAGAGCCCACGCATGATCCCGACGTCATAGAAGTTGTTCAGCCGCGCGTAGGCCCCGATGCCCCGCCATTGCCGCCGCCACCACCACCGCCCGAGCCCGAGATCGAAGTCGAGCCCACGCTGCCGCCGATGCCCAAAATGCCGCCTCGACGCAGTGATGGGGCCATTCGTTTGGCCTACGGCGTGACGCCGGATCAAGCCTTCATGATGTTTGCACTGGCCAACGAGAAAGTGGACACCGAAGATCGGCGCTACGAATTCTATCGTGCCGAGAGTCATGAGTTGGCGGCCGAAGCGCACAAGGGTACCTACGACGTAAGTGCGGTGTCGGTGGGTATGTATCCGTCAATTCAGGCGCGCTACCTATTGCTTACGTGTGGTTGTGCCTTTGGCGATCATCGCGGGCCGTGTCTCGTCGCGCGTTCCCCGATTCGTGCCCATGAAGTCCAGGGACTACACGTAGCGGTACCGGCCGAGGACGACAGCGCGGCGTTGGCGTTGCGATTGTGGTTGCCCCAAGCTGAGCTCAAACTTGTTCCGATGCCCACGCGACAGATCAGTTTGATGGTGCGCGCGCAAAAGATTCGTGCCGGTTTGCTCGTGAATGAAGATCAAGTCACCTACCGCGATCACAATCTCGTGCGTGTTGTGGACTTGGGTCACTGGTGGGCCGAAAAGACGGAAGGGTTGCCCTTGGCTCTCGGCATCAATGTGATTCGTCGCGACATTCCGTTTGACGATCGCAAGAAAATCGCACTCGATCTCAAACGCTCGATTGCCTATGCGTTGGGTCATCGCGAAGAAGCGGTTGCGTGGGCACTTCAGTTTTCGCCCAAGCTAAATGGCGAACAGGTGGATCAGTACGTTTCGCGCTACGTGAACGAACTTTCGCTCGACGGCGGTGAACGCGGGCGCCAGGCTGTGCGACTACTCTTTGCCGAACTCAAGCGTCAGGGATTTCGTCAGGACGACGTGGAACCCTTCTTCCACGACTATGACGAGGATGAAGCGGCGGCGTTGTGAACACCAGCGAGTCTGCGACGCGGCGCAAGTCCGCCCCCGGGAGTCGGCGACGCTGGCACAAACGATGGACGCGTGCTTCACTCTGGCTCACGCTGCTCGCGCTCTGTGCGTTTGTCGTTGCCACGGTGAGCATATGTTCCACCCTCGGACGCGACGAGAAGGCCGACGGCACGGAAGCGCTGCTTGAACAGCTTTCCGTTGCACTCACAAACAACCATAAGGCCACAGGCGCACTACCCGAAACGCTACTGGAACTCACAGGGGTGGCGCGTGGCGACATAGGACGCGAAGACGCCTACGGCACCACCATTCGCTACACTCGCGTCGATAGCGCGAAGGGCACGTTTGAGATTCGTTCCGCCGGACCTGACAAGTCGTTTGATACCGACGACGACGTGACGCGACCGTGAACAGAACAAACTCGAATCGCTACGCGGCAATGACCTTTAGCGCCTTCCCCACTTTCGTAAACGCGGCAATGGCTTGATCGACGTCGGCTTCACTGTGGGCAGCAGAGAGTTGCACACGAATGCGCGCTTGTCCCTTGGGCACCACCGGGTAGCTAAAGCCAATCACGTAGATGCCCTCCCCGAGCAACGCATCAGCCATCTCCATACTGAGACGCGCGTCGCCGAGCATGATGGGAACAATGGGGTGTACGCCTGGGCGAATATCAAATCCTGCGGCGGTCATACCCTTGCGAAAGCGCGTGGTGTTGTGTTCGAGCTTGTCGCGCAGTTCGGTGCTTGCCCCCAAGAGTTTCATGCACGCGAGTGACGCAGCCACGATGGGCGGCGCCAGCGTGTTGCTAAAGAGATAGGGCCTTGAGCGTTGACGTAAGAGATCGACAATCTCCTTGCGCGCTGCCGTAAATCCACCCGACGCACCGCCCAGCGCCTTGCCAAGCGTGGACGTAATGATGTCGATGCGACCCATGACGCCGCAGTGTTCGGCAGTGCCTCGCCCCGTCTTGCCCAAGAAGCCCGACGAATGGCAGTCATCAATCATGACCATCGCCTGAAACGTGTCGGCGATATCGCAAATGGACTTCAAGTCAGCAATGTCGCCGTCCATGGAGAACACGCCGTCCGTGGCAATCAACATGCGCTTGGCGCCTGCGGCCTTGGCTTCTGTCAGTTTGGCCTTGAGATAGCTCATGTCATTGTGGGCATAGCGATAGCGCTTTGCTTTGCACAGGCGAATGCCGTCGATAATGGACGCGTGATTGAGCGACGCAGAAATGATGGCGTCTTCGGGTCCTAGAATGGTCTCAAAGAGTCCACCGTTGGCATCGAAACATGAGCTATAGAGAATGCAGTCTTCCGTGCCCACAAAGTCGGCAAGCGCGCGTTCAAGTTCTTTGTGTCGATCCTGCGTGCCGCAGATAAAGCGCACCGACGACATGCCAAAGCCGCGCTCGCTGAGTGAATCGCCCGCGGCTTTCAAGATTGCCGGATGACTGGAGAGGCCGAGGTAGTTGTTGGCGCAAAAGTTGAGTACCGATGGGCCCTCGGCGACGTCGATGCGCGCCTGCTGCGGGCCTGTAATAATGCGTTCGTGTTTCGTGAGCCCCGCGGCCTCGATCGCGTCGAGCTCCTCCTGATAACTGGCGCGTACGGTGTCAAACATGCGGGGCTCCCAAAGGCTTCGAGCAAGTTGCCAAACCATAGCTCATTCCCGCACACGTCTCCAACGATGGAACGTCTGCTACCGCCCGCCAACAAAAAGGGGCGTTCGCACAGGGAAGGATCTTGCCGTTCGCGCGTACCATGTTGCGGGTGCTTGGGTTCGATTCCACATGAACGCCGGTTTCCCTGCGAGTCGCCATGAAGCAATCCTCCGCCCCCATGAACCCGCGTGCGTCCAAGCGCGAGATCTTGAGACCCTGGCAGCGTGTTGTCGTGCGTGTATTGGCGCTCGGCTTCGTCTTGATTGCAGGTACTGGCGTGTTTTTGGCAGGATCGGACGGCGCCTCGTCGGCGGGGGCCATGGCCTTGCTCGTGCACGTCGCGGTCGGTGTCCTGTTGTTGCCGGTGTTGCTCGCATTTGTGATTCCCCATGCGCGCGAACATATGCGACGCAAACCTGTGATTGCTTTTACCGGCGCGCTCGTCTTGGCGGCCGGGCTCATTGCAACGTGGACGGGCGCGCAACTCAGTTGGATTCGGCGATCGTTGTTGGCCGAGTCCACGACGATGCTTCATTGGGCATCCGGCATGGGTCTGATTGTGCTCTACGCCGTTCATCGTCGCTATGGCACGAACCCTGCACCGTGGTCACGCTTGGCAACGAGCGTTGCTCTGTTGGTGGGCGTCGCACTCGCATTCGTTGTATGGGAGTCGGGCGAACCGAAATCGCCGTGGGCACTCCAGGCCTCCACCGCGGAGGCCTCGGCGTCGCGTTCAGAACTCTTGCTGAGTCGTTCGGCCGTAGGGGGGGCACGCACGGGTCGGCAAGCGCTCCTTGAGGATTCGCGCCTCATTGCCGACGTAACGCGGTGCGGTGAGTGCCATGCCGCGATTGTTCGCGATCATGAGCGCAGCGCCCACAAACACAGTTCGTTCAACAATCCGTTTTATCGCGGCAGCATTGAGTCCATGCGTGAGCGTTATCCGCTCGAGGGCACCAAATGGTGCGCGGGCTGTCATGATCCAGCGCCTCTGTTTACAGGCACCATGGCGTCGCCCGATCTCGATATGGATGCGCCCGACTCGCAGTTGGGACTCACGTGTTTGTCGTGCCACGCCATTGAGCCGCAGAGCCACGTGGGCAATGGCGATTATGTGTTGCGCAAGCACCGTGCCTATGCATGGGAGTCGAGCGACGATCCCACCGTGTTACGTGCCCACGATGTGTTGCTACGCATGAAGCCCCAAGCTCACGCGGAGAGTCTCACGCCCAAGAACATTCGCAGCGGCGAGTTCTGTTCGGTGTGCCACAAGGCCACCATTCCCGAAGAACTCAACGACTGGCACTTGGTGCGTGCGCAGACCGAGTACGACGATTGGCACAACAGCGGCGTGAGCCTAAACAATGTGCGCTCGTTCTATCATCCGCCTTCGGCGAAAGTCTGTGCCGACTGCCATATGCCCAAGCGCTTGGATCCCGACGACCCGTCCGCCGACGAGAACGGGCTTGTGGCGAGCCATCTTTTTGCGGCAGCGAATACAGCGCTTCCGTACCTGCGCGGCGACACCGACATGATTGCGCTCCAGCGCGCTTTCTTAAGGACCGCTATGCGAGTGGATGTAACGGGCGTCGTTCTGCCCGCCGGTGAAAGCGAGTCCACACGCCTCTACGCGCCCGCCGCGAAGCACGATCTTCGCGTGAAGCCGGGCGAAATCGTTGAGGCCCATGTGGTGGTACGCAACCTCGGCGTAGGCCATCGCTTTCCGGCCGGTACGACGGATTCAAACGAGATTTGGATCGAGTTCAAAGCCACAGCGGGTGCCAACACATTCTATGTATCTGGCGCGGTCGATCCGGTTAACAAGACCGTGGATCCCTCCGCCGAACACTATCGAAGTTACGCGGCGACACGCGATGGCAAGCGCTTCGTGTCACGCGTGGGCGTTGATGTATACACACCCATCTATAGCCGGCGCATTGGTCCCGGTACCGCGGATGTTGTCCGCTACCGATTTCGTGTGCCTGAAGACGCGGAGGGCGCACTCCGTCTCGACGCGCGGTTGCGTTATCGCAAGTTCATGATGCCCTACATCGACTTCCTCTTTCCCGATTCGAAAGTGATCAAACACCGCCAAATGGACGGGTCGATGGCCGACGTCGATTTGATGAATCTGCCGATCATCGACATGGCCGAGGGCACCCTCGAGTTGCCCATTCATGCCGATGGAACGTCGGGCGCACCGCCTCCGGCAAGTGACGTCGCAGCCCCTAGTGATCGCGTGTTGGTCAATGACCTCGCCATTGCCTATTTGCTGCAAGGCAGCCCCACGGCCGCGCTCCCCTTGTTTCAAGAAGTAACGAAGATCGATCCCGCGTACGCCGATGGATGGGTCAACGTGGGGCGCGCGCACGAAGCCCTCAGTCAGTTCACCGAAGCACGCCGCGCCCTTCGCACCGCCGATCGATTGCGACCGGGTTGGGCCAAGCCGCGTTACTTCGAAGGGCTGATCGCCGAGAAAGAGGCCAAGTTTGAAGAGGCCGAGCGCGCCTACCGCCATGTACTTATGACGTTTCCCAAGGACCGCGAAACATTGCGCCGCCTGGCCGATACGCTTTGGAACCTCGATCGACCCAAAGAAGCCCTAAAAACGCTCGATGCGTTGCTCGACATTGATCCCGAAGACGCTGGCGCGTGGCGCATCGCCATTGCGTGTTACAAGGCCATTGGCGATGAAGAAGCCGTTGAGGCCGCAAGTCGCGCCTGGGATCGGTTCCGTCCCGATGACACCGCCCGCACGCGCAGTGGACCCATCTTGGTGAAGGACAGCAATCTGCTGCGCTTGTCTCAATCCATTCACAAGCATGTGCAAGAGGGATTGGATGGGGAGTAGACCGATGATTGCGAGTTAGCTTTTCGGCACCTCGAACACATCATCTGGCGCCAGCCTAAAGCCTCGAATCACATCGGAGTTGGCGCGTTTTGCGCCCTTGAACGTGCGAACCTCGTTGAGGCAAACGACGTCGATCGTTCGCTGCTCGCCGTCCACGAGCCACACTTCCTTGACACCGAGTCCCAGTAACCGTCTGGTCTTGAAATCACGATCTCGCTTCTTGGTGGACGGGGACAAGATCTCGAATACGGCCAGCGGCACGCCGACATACTGGTCGTCGTCGGCGGGCACGCGATCAAGAACGACGATGTCGGGGACGAACACGTTGATTTCGTCAACCAACACATCGACCGGTCCTGGAACGGCACGGGCCGTTTCTACGAGTGAATGCAGCCGTTTCAAAATGGCGGCCTGAACTCGTTGGTGACCATAGCGCGGTGACGGCTGTCTAACGAGCATTCCATCACACAGCTCCACGCGGGTGCCTTCGGGGAGCAGTTCGTATTCTTTTCGGGTGGTGAGTGTTGTCATTTCCATATCACTATAACGCACAAGGGCCGGTAGGGTCACACCCTCATTCGAGCATTCATGCGCTCTTCGCCGTGACTGAAGGTCCTTGGCGGTAGACGCGGGGGGCCTATATCTTCTTCAGCAATCACAGGGAGCCCGGATTGTGAACGTTCTTCAACGCCTTCTCCTCAAGCGCGTCCGGAACATGGCGCGTCGCCAGGCGAATCAAGAGTTCTTCGAACGCTTGTTGGCGCAAGCGCACCGCGGCATGAACGTAGGTGGGGGAGGGAGCGTTGAGGCGAGTGGCGAGCACCAGGTGTTTTCGCTGGTTGAGCAGTGCGGCAGGAACGGCATCGTTGTCTTCGATGTGGGCGCGAATATCGGTGACTACGCCCGGGCGGCGCGCGCGCACTTGGGAACGAACGCGCGGATATATTCGTTTGAGCCATCACCGCGAGTATTCGCTACGTTGAAACAGGCGGTCGCGTCGGTTTCGGTCGAGGCGTTTAATATCGGACTCGGGAATGCGAAAGGCGTAAGCACGCTGCACTTCGATCCGGAGGCAATGTCTTTGTCGTCACTTTACCGGCGTGACCTTGCGCATGTCGGACGGGAACTGGAAGAGTCCGAAGATGTTGCCATTGAGCGTCTTGACGCATTCTGCCAGGCAAACGGGATCGACTACATTAGCCTTCTCAAACTCGACGTCGAGGGCCACGAACTCAAGGTACTAGAGGGTGCGGGCGAATACTTGGCCGGCGGTGCCATTCACATGATTCAGTTTGAATTTGGCGGTTGCAATGTGGACTCGCGGACGTACGTGCGCGATTTCCATGCCCTGCTCTCGCCGCAGTATGACCTCTACCGTGTGCTCGCGCGCGGCTTTCGCAAGATTGAGTCCTACGACCCCACGTTGGAGATCTTTACGACGACCAATTATCTTGCCTGCCTACGTGGTCTCGACGTGAGTGTGCCGCTTGCAGAGTAGCCCAAGGCCGCTCCATGGCGTGCACGAGACGTCATGCTTGGAGAGTTACGCCAAAAAACGTTGCCCTACGAGTCGGTACTTGTCACTTTGGGTGCGGGCGCGCTCGCCGCCTCACCCCCATCTTCGCCAATGGCTTCTACGGGGCAGCCTTCCATGGCTTCCAGGCAGAGTTCGCGCTCTTCTTCGTTCTCGGGCTGCTTGTAGACGAAGGAATAGCCTTTGTCGTCGTTGCGTGTGAAGCACGCAGGCGCCGTTTCGCGACAGGCATCACAGTCAATGCATTGATCATCGACGTAAAACGGTCCCGACACGTTGTCGGGCAATTTGCAGTCCTTGTCGGCCACCGGAACAGTCTCCTGATTGAGTCCGCGTAGCGTAGCTGCCGCGGGGGGCAGGGCAGACCATTTTGTGCCTGCCGGGAGGTCGAGTTACGACCCCAGGACTTCGCGAAACAGCGCCCGCTGAATATGAAGACGATTGGCGGCCTGCTGTCGAACCAGGCTGCGGGGTCCGTCGATCACGCGATCCTCAACTTCTACGTTTCGGCGTACGGGCATCGCGTGAAGTACATGAGCGTCGTTTGTGGTGGCCATGCGTTCGTGCGTGACGCACCAGTCGCGGTAACGATTTCGAAGCGAGGCGTGGGCCTCGGGTTCGGCCATCACGTTCAAGCTCCCCCACGGTGCGGCATACACGGCATCGGCACCTTCGAGTGCACCGTCCATCGTGTCATACGTCTGAAACGATGCGCCGGCGTCCCCCGTTGCACGGCGAATGGTTTCTGTGACCTCGGTGTCGAGGGGAAACTCGGGCGGCCGCGCAATGCGCAGGTTCATGCCGAGTTGACTTGCCATCAACCCCACGCCATGCGGCACGGCCAGGGGGCGCGCAGAGGGATGGTACGTCCAGGTGAGCGCGAGGGTCTTGCCCTTTGTTTCTCCCCACGCCTCCGTAAGCGTCAATCCATCGCCCCACGCCTGGCACGGGTGATCAAGCACGCTTTCCATATTGAAGATAGGAACCGAAGCGTGCTTTTGAAAGGAGACGATCACCATGTCGCGCCGCTCACGTGCCCAATCGCGCTTACCTGCCAAGGCGCGAATCGCAATGACGTCGGCGTATTCGGAAAGTACCGCCGCGGCATCACATACATGTTCGTCGGCCAAGCCATCCATGACGGCGCCGTCACGAAACTCAAGCGGCCACAAGTCGCGACCGGCGTTCATGTCGATCACCGAACCGCCTAGCGATTGAAACGCGATGGAAAACGACGCGCGCGTGCGCAAGCTCGGATCGAAGAACACCATGGCCATGGAACGGCCCTGAAGTACGGGCTCGGGGTCCTTGCCTTTTAGCGCGATCGCGCGATCAATGACGTGTCGTAGTTCGGCGGGCGAAAACGTGTCGAGGGTCACGACATCGCGCCCGCGAATCGAAGGGGTGGAGACGGCGGTACTCATGGGCGGAGCCTACGACGCGCCTTGCGAAATCCGAATGAGGTTCGCTACCCGACGCTGCCCATGTTGGTTGCGCTCAAGTTGGCGTCCGGAAAGTGGGGGAAACGACCCCGTGACCTAGCGGATGTCATGGCACTGATTCGGACGTGCGAACTCTTGCCAGACTTCGCCACGTCACTGCCCGATACCTTGCGCCAGGACTTTCTGGCCGCGCATCGTGCCGTGGCCGAAGAGCGAGACATCGAATAGGCCGAGGTCCCGATGGGCGTGGATTTGGTGGGTTCGGGCTTGACGTAAGTAACCGCTTACTTACTATTCGGGGCATGGCCCATTCAACCACCCGACGAAGTCACGCCGAGCGCCGTAAACAGATCTCGGAAGCAGCACTTTCGATCATTGCCACGGAGGGGGCGACCTCGCTCACGACCAAGACATTGGCGGCGGCGGTGGGTGTTTCGACCGGCGCACTCTTCCGTCATTTTGAGTCGTTGGACGCGGTGCTTACCGAGGCCACCGTTCGTGCAATTACCCACGTCGATGCCACGTTCCCGGATGGGCCGCTTGCACCGGTCGAAGCGCTCCGCACGCTTGCGATCGCGCGTATCGGGCTGCTCAACCGTCGGCCAGGGATCGCGTGGTTGTTGCGCTCGTCGCAAGCACCGCTCGTGTTGCCGGAAGAGGCCGTCTTGCGTCTCAGAGAACTCGTCAAACGCAGTCGGCAGTTCATCCGTCGTGCGCTGCGTCGTGGCATGCGCGATGGATCGTTTCGAAGCGACGTTTCGCTCGACGTATTGATGATGGCGTTTACGTCCACCGTGCACGCACTTGTTCGCCGCCCGAGCATGCATGGCAAGCGTGCGAAAAATCCCGCGCGTTCCATCGATGGCTTGATGGCACTTCTGACCCCAATCCCCCGTGACAGCGACCCCCGGAATCGTTCAAGGAGTTCACGATGACCACAGTCAATTTGTCCGCAAACACGCCGGTTGGCGAGATTGCCGCCGCGGCGCCATTGGCGACCCGCGTGTTTGCACGCCACGGCATCGATTTCTGTTGTGGTGGTGGTGTGCCGCTCAGTCAGGCGTGCGCAAAACGCGATCTAATCGTCGACACGGTTCTTGAAGAGATTCAGAAAGAGATCGCCGATGCGCCAAATGATGTGCGCTCATGGGCCGAAGCGCCGCTCCCCGAACTGATCGAGCACATTTTGACCGTCTATCACCGCCCGCTCGATGAAGAACTACCGCGCATTGAGGCCATGGCCCGCAAGGTCAATGCCGTACACGGCGACAAAGCGCCCGAGATGCTCGGCGGTATCCTTGAGACGTTCGTCGCGCTCAAGAACGAGCTGCAGAGTCACATGATGAAAGAGGAGCAGATTCTCTTTCCCATGATTGTGAGCGGTCGCGGCGGCATGGCAATGGGCCCCATCAGTGTCATGCGTCACGAGCACGACGACGCGGGCACCATGCTGGGGAAACTGCGCGACCTCACGAATAACTACGAAGTCCCCGACGGCGCCTGCAACACCTGGCGCGCTCTTTGGCACGGTCTCGCCGACCTCGAGCGCTCCCTCCACGAGCACATCCACCTCGAAAACAACATCCTCTTCCCCCGCGCGTTGGGGGCGTAGGGGTACACCTCGGTGCCAGGCACGCCGACGTACCCTTTTGAAGGCATATCCTTCCAAAAAAACGTCATCGCGGTGCCTGGCACGCAGTCGTACCCACTACGGCAACCGCACCGTCAATGTTCCAACGTTGGGTGTTGTTTTGACGATGGTGGATTTGCCGTCGCTGACGTAGCGGATGGAGAGTTCGCCGTTGATCGATTTGTTGACGGCAATCACGAACTCGCCCTTGTGATTCACACGGGAACTGCTCACCAAACGTCCGGCGTGGTTAATGTAGAGCACGCCGCTGGTTACGGGTTTGTCGTTGGCGTCGAGAACGTTTCCTTGAATACGTTGTCCGGAAACGAGATCGAGATTGATCGTCTGATCGCCGGGGACGGCGGTAATGGGATCGGGTGCGCACCACGGACGCGCGACCGTGGTGTAGTAAAACGCCTCCACGCGCGTGGGAATGCTTGGGAGGTCAGTAAAGGTCACCTCACCGTTGCTGTTCGTGCGCCAACTTGTCTGCTTTGCTTTCGGCGAGGGGTGCAGGCGAATGGGGACATTGGCGACGGGGTCACCGGTCGGTGAGAGCACGCGCACCGTGAGGCCCTGATCGGTCTCTTGCTGCTTTGCGCGCAAGACAATGTTCTTGCTCCCCGCTTGCACGGCCCGCGCTTCGGCGTAAAGCGTTTCACGGTCATCGTGCGCTCGATACTCCTTGACCAACAGCAGGTCAACGACGTCCTCACGCGGCAGCGCAATCGAAAACGTGCCGTCGTTCTTTGTAAACACGCTTCGAACTCGCTTGCCGTCCTTCTCGATTGTAATGGCGGCTTGGGCAACCGGTTTTCCAGCGCTGTCGAGGGCCGTACCGGATGTCGTGGCGGCAGCGTGTAGCACAACCGTGACATCCGTCTCATCGATGCCGAGCGTGCGCGGACGAACGGGCGCAAAGGAAGCGTCTTTCGGCGGCGAAATCTCCACCTTTGTCATCGCCGGTGTTGCCAAGAATGTCACAACGCCCTTGGCGTTGGTCTGCCTCTTGAACAGCGGCGTGCGCCCCGACCCAGGAATCACGACCGTGGTTTCGGGGACTGCGCGGTCGTCGTCGCTAACGACGCGAATCGTGACGTTTCGAAATGTCTTGGATACCAAACGTACATGAGTCTCTTCCGTGCTATCGGACACATGAACCTCATGGTAGTCCGACGTTACCTGGCGCACCTCCGCCAGCACGGCTGTAAGCACGTGTTCGCCGGGTCCAATGCCCCCAATCTGAAAGCGACCCTGGGCATCTGTAGTGAATCCTCCACTGGCGCAGAACCATGCGTTCCTCGATTGAAATGGGCGCGGCGGGGGTTCATTCGCATCGCGTAGACTGAGCGAGGCATTGGCAATGGGCGAGCCGGACTTTGATACGAGCACGCCCGTAAGGGTGCGCCCCTTGACCAGCGAAACGTCGCCCATGTCTATCGAAGCGTCGTCTGAGCGCGAGACACGTACTTCGAGGCGCGCGAATTCTTGCGCCGAAATGTGAATGCGATGGGGTCGGTTGAAGGGAAGTGATGTGAATGCAAATTGCCCCTCGGCGTCGGTTTGGGTTCGCTCATAGGAAAGGGAGGCGTGTGAACGCCCCGGTCGCCCAACAATCACGCCCTTGTTATTCGCGTGGACTATAACGTTTGGCACCGGCGTGCCGTTGGGCGCAACGACGCGCCCCGTTAGGCGTTGCCCCGGTTCAAGCGCAATGTCAATGTTGTTCGCGTCGGTCGCCTCGCCCTCACTGATGACATGGACGCGCGTTCCCACATACCCCGGTGCTTGCACCACAACGCTCACCAAGCCGCGGCTCTTGCTGGGCCATGTATCTATCGCGAAGCTGCCTTCTGCATCACTAACCACGTAACGGTCTTCCGAGGGCGCGAAACGCGAGATCGACACACGCGCACCCGCGATGGGTTCGCCGGTTTCTTTGTTTCGTACCGTGCCGTTTCGGGTAATCGCCTCTTGGAGTCGGATGGTGTGTTTTGTTACACCTCGTCGCTGAAGTCGGCGCGGTCGCCGTACCGCGGTGGCCCAACCGGGTCGGATGGTGTGGAGACGAACCGAATACAGTCTCGCGGCCGGAATGCGCGCAAACACGATGTCGCCTGCAGGATCGGTCGTGCCGGTCTCTCGAAACCAGAGGTAGTTTGACGTCCAGCCAAAGGCAGTAACAACGGCGCCCGGAACAGGTTTTCGATCCGGGTCAACCACCGACACATGCAGCGCCTGCGGGCGCGTAAGTTCAAGTCGATGCTGTGAACCAGCACGAAACGGACCGAAACAAGTTCGCGCATAGCCGGGTGCGCCGATGCGAAGGCATACAGCGTCGTGCGCTCCTGTTGCCACGACAAACTCGCCCTCACGGTCCGTCGTTGTTTCTGCATGAGGATCGTCAAGCGCATCCGATCCTCCACGTACTGAAAATTCGTCGCCAACGTGAATGGCCTCAACGCGTGCGCCGCGCAATTGCTCGCCGAATGCGTTCACCACCAAGCCCGCGACTGAACCGGAGTGGTCCCCCGCATCAAGATCGACATTCTCGCCCACCTGTGGTGCATCAGGGTTTACGCGCAGCGTGGGTGATGCCGCGGGCTCTTGCGATGCCGATGGCGCTTCTCGTTCAGCAACATCGTTGGCGGTCTCCGAATTCGAATCGTTGAGCACATGCATCGAGCCCCACACCGCGACTCCGGCCAACGTCACCAGCAAAACGCCTCGAAGTCGCACGGCACTCTCTCCTTCGTTGCGACCACCGTAGTGCGATTCGCTTCGTCACACAACCGCGCGTCGCGATTCTTGTCCTCGCGGTGTCATGGCCGTGACGTCATCGCTCATTTTGCGCAGGTGGAGAAATAACTTTGAGAACAACGTCGCGTTCGCCCGGTCGAACCTCGGCGCGTACCTGTTACCTCCTCGCCACTTCTGCGTAGTGCTGTGTAGACGACCCACTACGTCAGTTACGTGCCATGCCTGTCGCCATATGGGCGAGGCGGCACCGGGCGGGTGGGACGTCACACCGACCGCATCAAGGAGTGTGTGACATGCAAGGGCAACGAGTATTCGTGAGGGCCGGCGTCTTCGCGCTGGTCATTTTGAGCGGTGGATGCGGCGGTGGCACTACTGACGAGCCGTCGCCGTTCTCTACGGCTGAGTTCCAAAAGGCGGCGCCAGGCATCCACGGCGGTGGACACATTGGCAAGACCCCGAATGCCGCGCAAATGGTGACCATCTGCAACGCCATCGACATCCTTTGGCGTATGGGACTACAACCCAACTTGCGCCGTACGCAACGGGGCGCCAAATACCGCAAGGCCGCGCGCGTCTTGCACCAGATGAAAGTGACGGGGCGATTGGCGTACGAGTGTGGTGCCGGGTATGTACCTGCGCTCGCTTGGTGCATGCGCGATCGACGGGCGTCCAAACGCGGGGATCGCATCAATGTAACTGCGCGAGGGTTGCGCAAGAGTCCGGCGTCTTTAGCTGGCGTACTCTTTCATGAGTACATTCACGCGTGCCAGGGCTACAGCAATGGCTTTCCCCGGTCGCCGCAGGGAAGGAACGGGTACCGCATAGAGCTTTGCGCCTATTGGCGACAGTACTGCTTCCTTCGTGACGCGCAGGCGGCGGGCCACGATGTCAGTGATTCAATCAACATGTGGCGTGGGCACTACGGCGGTCAATACGACTTTCCGTCGCTCTACGATGCCGACCCGCTGACCTACCCTGACCGTAGAAACGCGTGCTGGCGCTGTGATCGCCGCAGACGCGGTGGCCGCGTTTGGCGGTTTGGTGCCCTGTCGATCGACACGTCGTTTTCGTTCGATGCCAGCGAATCGCAACCCACGATTCGGCAAATGCGTTTCGACGTTGGCACTGAGCAAGAGATTGCCAGCGGGCTCGATCGCGTCGACAACATCCTTGCCTATCAGCCTTCGGCGCGCGGCATCGTCTTGCTGGTTGCCGGTGAACAAGGCAGCGGATACGCCATTCGTCGGTTTGTGGATACCGATGGCGATGGAAACGTTGACGCGAGCAGCGGGGCGACCGTTGTTGGCCGCGGCGTTGGCTTGGGATCGATTGGCGGTTTGGCCTGGATACCCAACGTGGCAGGCGATTCTGTCTTCGCGCTCGATGTTGACAATCACGTGATTTATCGGCTGAATGATCAAAGTGGTGACGGTTTGCCCGACACCTTGGGTGCCGTGTATGCCAATGCCGAAGTGTTCCCAGCGCTTGAGGATGCCGCATCGCTTTCCGTGCATGGCGAATATGGCGTAACACCGCTCGTACTTGCCGCCTACATGCAGCCGTGGTCGGTGGTCACGTGCGGCTATTGGAGCGGTTTGACGTATATGGAGCTATCGGACAACGACGGCGATGGTGCTGCGGGAACTGCAACCGATGTTCTTTCCCAGGACGAAGAAGTGCGCCTGCGTCCGGTTGTTACCAACAGCGTTCACGTAGGTCAGATGACTCTGGAAGTTCACGGATCGATTGGCTGCACGTTTGATGTGCGCGCGTTCGAAGCCGCGACCGGGAGCTATTCGGATATCTTGGGATCGTCTGTAAGCAACGAAGCCGGATTCGCGACGATTGCACTGAATCGCCCGCTCGTCGGCAGCGATGTGATTGCAGTATTTGATGCCACCAATGAACAGGGCGTTGAGAACATGACGGTATCGGCCGATCCCGAGGCCATGGTGTTTGATGCAAGCGAAACGATGGGAAGCCCAAGTGGCGGAACCACCATTACCCTCACCGGCGAAAGTCTACCCACGAACGCGTCTGCGACCGTGTGGTTTGATGAAACCGAAGGCGTCGTTGTTTCGCGTAGTGCGGCGTCGTGGGTGGTTCGCTCGCCTGCGTACGTGCTGCCTGAGGGCCGGATAGCAGTTGCATCCGTTGAGATTCGTCAGCATGGCGAAGACCCCATCGATGCGTCGCACTTCGCCTATGTTCCGTATCGCATGAATGGCATTGTGAGCGGTGTCGTCTACATGGATACCAATGAAGACGGAATCCGCGACGACGGCGAGTTCGGGATCCCCGGTGTCGAACTTGAGCTTGTTGACTTCGGCGATGACGGCGAACAAGGTACGGCAGACGATGAAGTTGTTGCGACACTAAAAACGCGCGCGAACGGCACGTATATGTTCTCGGAATACTTGCCGCCTGCGTCGTATGTCGTACGCGTGGCGCCCGCGTTACTGCCTAGTGGAGTCGCCATTGGAAGCGGTGGGGGCGAGGCGGTGGTTATCGTTGACGACGGATCCGTGGTTTCTGGGGTCAATTTCGCGTGTAGGTAGTCGTCTATCTATTGCCGTGTGGCCTCGGGTGTAGCGCCCGGGGCCGCCATCGACGTTTGGCTCTATATTCGCCAGATAGCAAGAAGGTGAGGTTGCGTGATGAGCATGAAATCGGTTCTTTTGGGTGTGCTCTGGGTCGCCACGGTAGTTGCCGCCGGGTTCATCGGATCAACGCTGGCGTCAGATCGCAGCCATGACGATGCAGGGGCGAATGCTGAGAAGGATCGCATCGAGCGAGACAAGCACGCGGATGCGGCTCCTGCACTCGTGTCGCAGCAAGACGCAAGCGGCGATCCTAAAACGCACGCATCCAAAGAAGGTGCGTCACCCGCCTCGGCATCTTCAAGGGCAGACACGTCGAACCCACCCGAATCGAACCCACCCGAATCGAACCCGTCCGAATCGAATGCATTGGGCGCCGCGGCGTGGATCACGGTTGCTCCACCCGCGACCGCCGATGGCGAACCGATTCATGGTGTGGTGTATGCCGTTCCCGCCAAAACGAACGGCGACAACGACCTGGCCATGATGTCTCACGCCATCATCGATGGGCGCCGTAACATCGCGCAGCTTTCGGTGCCCGCAAAGGGCCGCTATGACATTGGATTCGTCCCCAACATGCACGGCTGGTGGACGGTGGTGAACGACATTCAATCTGCGCCCACGCCACATGAAGAGCCGCAGGTTACGTTGACCGTGCCCAATGACGTCGAACCCATTCGCGTTTCGGTGCCGGCGTTCTCGAGAGATGAGATCGCGCACATTCGCATCACGGCCCGCAACGTTGTGGATGAACTGCGCGTCATGTATCCCGGGCGTCAGGAGAAGCGCAACTGGGTGGTCGAGCGGGCCACGAATGCCGGCGGCGACCTAGCCATCTGTCAATGCATGAAGGGCGACGAGGTTGAGCTCCTTGCAAGCATGCAGGTCACGGGTCCCGAAGTGGGCCGCCAGAAGATCTTCTCGATTGATCCCAGCCAACTAGGCGCAGAGCGAACCGCGAAGGGTATTTTTGGCAAGCCGGGCCGTTTGAAGATTGTGCTTAGTGACGACAAAGAAACTGTGGCCCTTCGATTGCGACCCTACGGGCATTGGCGCGTGCGCATGCCCTACATGCCTCCCGCGCCGCCGTTGTTTGCGTTGGCAGGAACCCACGATATCGAATGGCGAACACAGTCGCGGCGCGGTGTGAAGAAGGGCATTACGCTTAAAGCCGGTGACGTCACAACGGTATCGTTGGATCTCTCATCGGGAGATGCATGGAAGGCGCCCATTGGCTACTTTGCATCCTTTGAGCAGCCTCAGATTCCGTATAGGCCGTTAGGCAGCGGCGCGCCCGGCGCGGTCCCGCTTGGTGGCATTCCGCCACTCACACCACCCGGGATGACGCCGGAGGAACCGGTTGATCCAAGCCAAGTGGTCACGATTCACGTGGATCATCCGGTGGATGGTGCGCCGTCCGATGCGGCGGCACGTCGGGATATACCGGGCGTACGTAATTGGTCGCAGGCCTTTGTCGATGGCGATACTGGACAGCTCGCGTTGCGCGGTCTTGGAACGCATATCGCCGTAGTGGTGTCGGTCAATCCAGAGCGTCCTATGACCGAAGCCTACGCTTCGACCTACCACAAAGTAAAGGCAGGCGAATCGTGGAATGCGAAACTCAAGCGAGGCGGATATCTACACGTTGTTCGTAAGAAGCCCGCGCCGCGCGGTGCCCCCGCACTGCTTTTCGCGCTCAAGAGTGGTGGTCCACTTCCGCGTGTCATGGATGAGGCATCGGAAGAGCCGGGTGCCGTTGCGTGGACGGTGTTTGCGCCGATCGAAACGTCGATCACGCTTGGGCCGTTTCAAGAAGGCAAGCACACGTTTGAAGCCTATATGGGCAAGTCTCAAGTCGGTCGCTACCCCGTCACCATTCGCTCCGGGGAACTTTCGGTTCTGATCATCAAGTGACCGTTGCGCCAGATCTGCTGAGTACGCAGTAGAGTGTGAGGCGCCGTGATGCGTCGCCTCGCCCTCATTGTGTTCTTCGCGCTTGCCGCCTACTCGGCGATCACTGCATTTCCCGTGATGAGCGCGCGGAGTCCCAGCGAAGCGGAGATTCAGCGCGTTGAGGACATGCTCAATGATCCGGCGCGGCTCAGTGATCTGGATGCGTCGGCGCGCATTTCCCTGCTTCCGGCGTTGCGAACTGTTCTGCAGCAGTCTCGCAATCGCGTGGTTGAGCATGTGCTTGAACCTGCACAAATGCGACGCGCCGAAGTTATGGACATCTTGGGCCAGGCATGGATGTTTTTTGCGATGATTGCTGGCGGATTCGTATTCGTGGCCGGAATGTTTGCGGGCAAATCCTCGGGACGCTGGTGGCGTGCTCTCGTGTATGCGTTGGGTGCAGCACCGCTTTTTGTGTTGGCGTGTTCGTTGCTTTTCGTGCCGTTGTTTGGCGTGCTTGTCATCAATGGTGCGCTGGCCGAGTCCCTCGATCCGCAACGCGCGTTGGTGGAAGGCATGCACGCCGTACTGCACGAGTCGGCCGATCGATTGTTACTTCAAGAGCCCGCGCCGCTTGCACCCATGGCTGCGGGCATCACCGCCGACGATCCCATGGCGCTTGAGCGGTTGCGCGATCACTTCCCCAAACTTGCTGAGACGTTTCGCCCGATAGTTCAGTTGGTACGCACGTGGGTCGCCCTCGGACAATGGATCCCCGCACTGCTCATGCTTGCAACGGCGTTGCTGTTTCTAGTCGGTGTCCGGAGCGTGCTTCTGGACGTGGGGCGTATGCCTTTACGTGCCGCCCGTGGCGAGCCGAAGCCCCTTCGACGAACGCTTACCGCTGTAGCGCGGACGCTGTGGCGCGAGTTGGGAACGGCGTTTGTCCTGTGTGTCGTCGTGCTGGCCATGTCGATTCTTGCTGGTGTGGCGGTGCAGGCGCTTGGATGTGGCGGCGTGCGCTGCTTGCTCGAACAACTCAAACGCGTGAGCGTAGAACTCGCCCATCAAGAGACGCCGGCGTATGGATCCATGGTGGCGGCGCTCAGTGCAGTTCCGGTTGTGCTCATGCTTGGCATCCTGTTGATTGCCGCGTCGGCGCTTGCGGTCATTCTGAGTGCCCGCAGCGGTCGAAAAGCGCAAGGCGGACGTGCAGGGTTCAAGGCGTCTTGGCGCTTGATGCGACCCATGGCACAAGTGCAGTGGGTGATTCCAGTCGCCCTGATGGTCGTTGGCAAGTTGGCTCAACGTCAAGCCATCGTCGTTCGTGACGCGGCGAAGGCTGATTCGTCTTCAGCGTTCTGGTGGATTCCCATCGGGCTCTTGATGGCCGTGTTGTTGATTGCCTGGCTAGCTCGCATTTGCGATGCGGTGCGAACGCTATGGCGATCGTGTCGCTCGCTACTCCACGTGGCGCAAACGACCCCCAACTCCAGTCAGCCGTAGTGCCGCCCTCACAGATGGGGCTACACTTTGCCCATGCGAAGAATGTTTGCTCTGGGACTTGTGTTCGCTTTGGTCGTGCCAATGGCACGTGCAGAAGAGGGCGGCGAACGGACCGTGCGCTTGCAGTGGGAGCCCGGCCACTTTGGTACGACGGCTACGGGTCGCGTGCCTCTTCGGGTCAAGCCCGTAAAGGGCGTTACGCTTCCATCGGCGGGTAAAGCAGCGCTATGGTATGCGCGCATCAAAATGGCTGAATCAAAGGGGTTGGCGATTGCGCTCGATCCCACCATCGATGATCCCCGCATATGGGTCGATCGAGACTTCGATAGCGATTTGCACCGTGAAAAAGTACATCGCTTCTCTAAGGCACGCGGTACGTGGGAGCGGCAGATCACTGTCCTTGCGCCCTACGAAGACGATCTCGTGCCCGTGCCACTTCCCTTGGTGTTTCGTTTCACCATGAAGGACGGTGAGCCCTACTTGACCGTTCGTTGCCCGATGCATCGACGCGGTAGCGTGGTACTTGCTGGTCGGGTGCGCTTCCTGGCATTGACGGATGGCAACTACGACATGTGCCTCAACGATCCCAAGCGCGATTCGATTTTCATCGACTTGAATGGCGATCGCCGGATCAACGTGCGCGGCGCATTGAGCGAGCGTGTGACGGCGGGCGAGGCGTTTCGCGTAGGCAGTGAGGGGTGGATAGCCAGTGTGCCGCGTCGTTCCGGTCTTGTCGTCACCTTCAAGCGCGCTGCAACTGTTCCTTCTGCGCCGGAGCGTGCCTGGGTGGACACGTCGATTCCCAAGGCGGGGGTCAAGCGCACGAAGCCAAATTCTTCGCTCGATGAGCTCAAGATCAAATTCGCGGCGGAAACGAAAGCGCCGGCCAACGCGCGCATGCAGATTGTGACCGAAATTGGGGCGCTGGGAACACAAGCGGCGTATGCGTTTTTGATGGAGCTTGGAAAAAAGGAAAAAGACTTAAATGTGCGTGCCGCGGCCTACCGGGCGTTAGGCAACGTGGCCTTCCGAGACATTGGGGCCGACGCCGTTGGTCAGCTGGCCAAGAAGGCACGCGGCAACGATGCCAACGCGCTTGCCCAGGCGCTCTACTACATGGGTGCCGAGGATCGAAACGCAGTATATCAAAGCATGTTGGCAGGATCCGATCCGTCGGCGGTGTCTGCGGCCGCGCGTTGGTTGGCGTACGACGCCGATGAAGCCACGCGCAAGAAGCTACTGCGCTTGGTGAAAGAACACTCCACGCCCGCGACCCGTTATTCGGTTTACACGCAGGGTCTTCGCAATCTTCGCGAGGGGCCTCCCGTCGATGTCATGCGCGCGTGTTTGAAAGACAGCTACGTCCCGCTTCGCGCGGCGGCCACCGAGGATCTTGCCAAGCTCGGAAAGGATGACGCGATAAAGAGCGCGCTGGCACTTGCGCGAGTGCGACCCGTGGCGACGCAAGCCGTGAACGCCATGACTCGTGTGTTGGGGCAAGACGGAAGCGGACCGTCCGTGGAAGCATTGATTTCGTTACTCGGAGCGTCCGGGTTTCAGCCCACACAGGCGCGGCTTGTACTTGAAGCCCTTCGCCCCCTTCGATCCAAAGAAGCCACGAAGGCGTTTATCACCGCCCTGAAACATGATTCCCCTACCGTTCGCGCGACCGCCGCCGAGATCTTGGCGTCGATTCCTGACAAAGAGAGTACCCAAGCGCTTGTGAAGCAAGCCAAGCGCGAGAAAGATTCAAACGCGTTGGCGCAAATGCTGGAAGCGCTCGGTGATCATGGCAATGAACTTGCGTTACCACTCCTGCTCAAGCGCGCGGGGAAGCGCAAGTCCACCGACACCAAACTAGCCGCCGTTCGTGCGCTGGGTCGCATTGGTTATGCCAATCCTAAAGTTCGAAAGCTCCTAGTGAAGTTTCTAGATTCTGGTCGCGACGGGGAACGCATGATTGCCCTCGACGCCGCCGGTTCGTCAAACGATCCCAAGCTGATTCCCACAATCGTCAAGAGTCTCTCCCACAAACGCTGGCAAGTTCGGCTCACAGCCGTGGAAGCCCTGCGTACATTGCGACACAAGAACGTGATTGAACCGTTGATCGCGATACTCGAAAACGAAGAGGAGCCTCGCACCCGCGATGCCATTGCCGGCGCGCTGTTTCATGTGACCGGCCAGTCGTTTTACGACAGCTATTCGGTCTGGCGCAAGTGGTTCGACAACGAGGGCAAAGCGTTTGAGGTGCCGGCGACGATTCCCACGCGCGACACCGGGCATGTGGGCGGCACCGAAGAGGCGGGCTTTTATGGCATTCCCATTCGAGCCGGGCGCGTTGTCTTTGTGATTGACCAGTCGGGTAGCATGAGCGCGCAGGGCATGACCACCAATGAGGAAGAAGAGGAAACGCCGCCCCATCGACTTGAACTTGCACGTCGTGAAGTGGTTCAGGCCGTAAAGAAGCTAAAGAGGCAGGCCCACGTAAACGTTATACTGTTCCACACCACTATCCATCCCTGGAAGAAGACGTTGCAGCGGCTCACGCCCGGCAATCGCAACGCACTAACCAACTACCTCAAGAATAAAAAGCCCACCGGTGGCACGAATATTTACGACGCGTTGGAAGCGGCATTGCGCATGCCCAATGTGGATTCTATTTTCCTGCTGTCCGACGGTGCCCCTGGAGCGGGCAAGTACGTAACGACCACCGACATCTTGCGAGGCATTCGCCGTGAGAATCAAACGCGACGCATTGCGATTCACTGTGTATCGATTGGGATGGATAGCATCTTGCTAAAGCGATTGGCGGAAGAGAACGCTGGGAGTTACGTGAGGCGATAAGCACTCGGAGAATCGGTAACGACTTCAAGACGTGGAAGAGTAACGGCTGTGTCGCAAATGACTCGATTTACCATGTGAGATCGATATGTTGAGGATTCATGTTCCTATAGGGGATTGTGGCGTTCATGCAGTCAGCAAACACAATGTTGAGTGTGGGAGAGTCTCTCCGAATCCTCTTGAGCTTTGGCGTCTGGTGAGGTAATATAGCCCTATTCCGGTTTCTACTGGGAGTTGCAGCATGAAGCACAGGTTTCGATGGGTGATGGCCCTCGGGGTACTTCTAGTCTTGTCGTGCCCCTTGGTGGCTTGTGGGGGCGGTGGTGGTGGAGGCGGTAATAACAACGCACCGGGTAGCGTATGGGACTCGATGAATTGGGACAATGATGTGTGGCAGTAACACATGTGAGCCTATTCTCTTGCCTGTCCGGATGATGGAGTCTTATCGTTTGTTTCAGGGTTTGGGTTTGGTCTTCAGGGCAGTAAATAAGGCGCTTGCAGGCAGTCAAATGGGAGTTCATAAATGAAGCGCGACTACAGCTCGTTCACGATCGGCATGCTCGTCTTGCCGTTGGGTCTGGTGGGTTTGGGCGTGGCCCTGGCAAGCAGCGTCAGTACGCCCAATACCTTTGTTGGGGGCACAACGGCCGTCGCGGCAGAGGTCAACGCCAATTTTGCGGCGCACGAAGCGGCGATCAACGATAATGATGCTCGCATTGATGCCGATGCGCTTGGACGCAGTGTTATTACCTACAACGGCATACTAAACTTTTCGCCGACAGTCGATTTCACGTATGAGAAGGCGAAAGTCTTAGGCTTCTTTACCAAGATGCGAGCCGGTACCGATATCAAGTTGACATGGAACAGCCACGTCGATCACGACGGGGGGTTTGCGAATTGCCAGCTCCGAGTAAACGACGTTGCGGGCGGAGACGGTTCTGTTGGAGCCGGCGCACTTGTCTGGGGGGGTAGCCGCGTTCCAGCAAATACTTGGGTAATTTTCCAGGGGCTTCCCGCGGGCGTCCATGAGGTCAGTCTCTGGATTCGCTCGACTGCGGTCACGACTGTCCGGGAGAACGACGGCAACTACTCGCGCCAGGTCTTGGTCGAAGAGCAGGCAGCGCAGTAGAAGTAGTGGTTGCGGCGGCCCGTGAGGGGCGGCAGGCTGCCGTCCCTCGTGTTTCGCCCGGCATCCGGACGGCAATTGATCGAGGCGAAGAACCAAGTTGAGCTTCTGGGCCGCGTGAACGCGTTAGTCGCCGTCCGGTAATTCCAACTGCTCAATTCCGGGCAACGCGCTTCCCGCAATCGCCTGCAACTCGCCGTACATCATGCTTGTGCTTTGGAGCACCATGCCGAGTTGTTTCTCGCGTTTGGCCCAGTGACGGGTAAGAGCGCGTTTCTCGGCTTCAAGGTCGCTGCGCATGGTTTCGTAAGACTCGAGAATTTGTTCAATACGATGGCGAAACTCCTGGCCGCAGAGGTAGCGATAGAGTTGTTCCATTTTGGTCTGCTTGCCGGTCTCGGACTGTCGGGTGGCGTGGACCTTCACAACGAGTTCGCGGATCGAAATTGCCAGGGGCACCGCCGAGCGCAAGTCGGTGATCCACACGCCATCCACCAGCCCAAATCGATCTACGTCCTTCGGTAGCACGGAACTTACGAGAATGGCGGCGTCGGCATTGGCGGCGCGTTGATCGCCGCGCGTCTTGGCAAGCCATGCAGGGCTGAAGTTCTTGGTGCGCTTGCTCTCCCACAGAATCGTGCCCGCTACGGCGCCGGTGTTTAGCGTTACTCGTTGCACGCAATCGCCGCCGTGCACGCCTTTGGCCACGGGTTGAATCGCATCGGTGGGGAATGCACTGCGGAGCGTGGACTCGAGATCAAGTTCTTGGACCTCTCCTTGGTGCTGCTGCGAACCCTGCTCGGCTTTGCGCTTCACGTCTTCGATTTGCAGCTTGAGATCGCCGATGAGTTTGTCGCGTTCGGCCAGTTGAAGTCGATGCTGATCGTCGAGGTCCCTTTTGGCCGCGGCGCGGATCTTGGCTCGTTCGGCGTCGAGTTGACGGGCCTTTTCGATCTCCAATTCCCGTTCGCGATCTTCGAGAGCCATCACCCTCTTACGCAGCGCGAGTTCGTTGTCTTGACTTTCCTTCGTTCGCTTTTGGTGGGCCGCCAGGGCGTCTTGAAGACTGGCGACTTCTACGCGTTGCTTTTCGGCAGCTTGTTTCTCCGCGACGTCTTTGAGCTGCTTTTCCCTCTCCGCTACGCGGGCCGCAACGGTTTCGTCCACGGATTGAAGTGCGGCGGTGGTCTTGGCTTGCTCGGCCTTAAGTGCGGCTTCGCGCTTCGCGATGGCAGCCATGCGCTGCTCGTGTTCGCTCTCAAGCTTGGCCTGTGCCGCCTCGATCAACGGCCTCGCAATCGTCTCGGTCAAGCGAAATGACGTGCCGCAATGCGGGCAGGCAATGGCCGACTCATCAATTTGGGATGCGGGTGAAGTCATTGGGGTTCTCGCGTTCATTCAAACGGGACCCCGCAGTATCGGTGCCTACGGGGACGCCCGGCTTATTCCCTCGCGTTCGCCTTGCGATTGCGGCGCGCAGTCATGAAGGAGTTCATGGCTAGTCCGAAGAACGCGAGACAGAGTATGGCCATTGCGCCTTTGCCCTGCACAGCCAATGCATTTTCAACGGCTTCGCCTTGCGCGTGCTTCAGGAGCTTCGGGATTGCCATCACGGTACCGCCCAGTCCAACGAGGCTCAACAGCGCCGCCACATGCATGGCATGCTTGCGACGCTCGGGCGTAGTGGCGACTGCCGCGCAGATGAGGAACAGCGCTCCCAAGTAAGCGGGGATCAAGGCTGTCTTTTCACCTGATTTGAAGAACAAGCCGAGCCCAAGAGCGATGAAGACGATCCCAAAGATGGTGGTCCAGCGGCGCATAGCGACTCCTTGTGCGGCGTGACTGCGGTCGATCGAATTCGCGAGCGTATGCATGGCGCATCCATCCCGCGCGGTCGGGTATTCTCACGACGGCATGCACCAAGACGCGACTGATTTCCAATCCATCCTTCGACGGCGCGTGGGTGCGCGTGCATGACCAATCCCTCCCTCTCGCCCTGGGTCTACGTGCGTCGCAATTTGCGTCGCGTCTTACCGGTCTTGGCGATTCAGGCGCTCGTGACCTACCTCCTGGTGGTCATTATCACGCCCACCAACTCCTTTGAAACCACGGGCGTCTCGACGCTACGTGCGTTTGATTTCTTCACCGTGGTTACGCCTCAGCGGCGTGCCACGTTCGAAGACGACCTACTCGAACTTCTCGATGCCACGCCGGGCCTAGAGAAACGCGTGGAAGCGCGCGCATTTTGGATGCGTACGCCGATGATTATTGGCAATAGCTATGCACCGCTGATGGCACTTACCGACGAGGTGCGTGATGAGTTCTGCCGGCGACTCGGACTGTCGCTCGTCGAGGGGATCTACCCCGAGAAGGACACCAACGGCGTTGCGGTGCACCGCGCGGTACTCAAAGCGCGCAACCTCAGCCTCGGCGACGAATTCGGTCGCCTCGTGGATGAAACCCACGCCGCGCCCGGGCGCTTCAAGATCGTGGGTGTATTGGATGGCGAAACGCGTCTTGGCATTGCTGACTTCACGTTCGCGGCAAGGCCACGTTTCGTATTGTCTCGTCGGCCCCCGTTTCAACTCGTCTATGCGCCCTCCGGAGACCTCGCTGCGTGCAGTGAGTCGTTGCGCCAAGCAAAGGTCGATGGCGACGCCGCGTTTCGCGTGATCGACGCCAAGTATGTTCGTCAACGTATGGACAACATTCTGCGCAACGTGCCGCTCATTCTTGGGTTCATCGTGGGTAGTGTGGCGATTCTCGTTGCGCTCATGACGTCGCTGCTCACGCTCATTAGCTTTCAGTTGCGCGTCGATGAGTTTGGGCTCCTACTTGCGGTGGGTCATAGGCGCGGTGCGCTTGTACGCAAGCTCGCCTTTGAAAGCGGCGTCGTGGCGCTGGTGGGCTGGGCGATTGGCCTTGCGTTGGGGCTGCTCACGGTGTGGCTTTACAACCGCCTCGCGCTTGAGCCACGCGGTGTGTTGATGCAGGTTGTCGATCCGCGTCCGATTCTGCTTTCGTTGGCTGTGCCGCTGCTCGCGACGGGCGTGAGCGCATTCATGCTCGCGCGGCGTTTGCGGAGTATGGATCCGGTGTCGGTTCTTCAACGTCGAGGTGCCGATTAATGTCGCGCCACGAAACACCGCCATCGGGCGACGCCGTACTCGAAGCGCGCGGGCTCGTTTTGCGCTACCTCGATGGTGAACGCGAAGTCCTGGCGGTGGACCACGTAGATCTCCGTGTTGCGCGTGGCGAGTTCGTAGGATTGGTCGGGCCTTCGGGGTCGGGCAAGTCGAGTCTCCTGTTTGTCATCGCGGGGCTGCGACCGCCGCATGAGGGCGAGGTCCGGTTGCTGGGCAATGTGATGCCTCCTTCGGCGGATGCGAGCGCGTCGTTTCGTCGGGGGCACATCGGCTTCCTCTTTCAGGAACCGTTTCTGATTCCCTATCTCACGGTGCGCGAGAATGCGCTGACACACCACGACAGCGCCGCCGCAGAACAACAGTTGAAGGCGTTGGCCGAGGCTACCGGCATGGACGCATTGCTCGACGAACGCCCGCACCGCCTGTCCGGCGGTGAACGGCAACGCGCAGGAATTTTGCGTGCCTTGGTCGGCCAACCCGACCTGATACTGGCTGACGAACCCACGGCATCGTTGGATCACGCGACCGGTCAAGCGGTTATGCAAGTGCTCCGCGACTCGCGCAAACACGCGGGCTTGGTGGTGGTCACGCACGACCCCTCGATGCTTGCGGGCGCAGATCGCGTGCTCGAAGTGCGCGACGGTCGTCTGCTACCCACCGAGAGCGGGCCATCCGACGATCGATTGCTCGAATCGCGGATGGAATGAGCAAGCGGATGGGATGCGTGGGCGCGACGTTGTCGGCGTTCTGGGAGAACGACCATGCACACCTCTGCCAAGAAGCGGATTCAAATCTCGCGCGGTGCTATACGTCTCGCCATCGTTACTGGCGTACTTTGCCTGGCCACCTCTTCGCCGTTTGCAACGGCTGCCGACTACAGCGAAGTGCCCGATGTTCGCAATCGTCCCCGTGCCGTGGCCGAAGCACTCATTCGCGGGGCCGGATTGAAACTCGGCAAGATTTATGAGATGTCGTGGCGACGCGCGCGTGATCGCTATGCCGTTGAAGTCAATGTAGGGTCCGTAATTCTCCAAAGTCCCTCGCCGTTCACCGCCAAGCGCAGTGCCAAGGGTCGTACGACAATCCGTCGGCGGGTATCGCAGGGCACCGCGGTTGACTTGCTGCTGTCCGCGGAAGCCGACGGACTGCTTCCCAAGGATCTGCCGCCACCCAGTAAGAAAGCGCGCGGCGAGATCTGGACCCAACGAAAGAAAGACGAAGCGCGTCGAAAGTCGTTTCGCTCCAAGGCGCGTCCAGCGCCCAAAGAAACGCGGGCCACCAAGCCTGAACCCACAGCCATTCGGAGCGCGCCCAAAATTCGCGTGACGTCACCGGGCACGCCGTGGCCCGAGTGGGTACCGCCGGAGCCAATGAAAGCCAAGCCGCTCGTCGCACCGCAGCCCGAACCTGTGGATGAACTCGTTTCCGATGACCCCACGGTGCTCGAGTACGGTGACGATTCGGTTCTGGCGAGTGGTAGTCCGTGGGGTGAAGTGCTCGACGGTCCGGCAGATTCCGAACGCGTACCCGACATTACCGGTATGAAGTTGACCCACGCCGAGCAACTGGCGCGCGACGCCAAGATGCAGCTCTATATCCTGCGTGTTCCCGGTCATCCGGTGGGCCATGTACTCAAACAGATTCCACCCGCGGGTGAACCCGTCTCGGAAGGACGCGTGATCAAGGTCTACATCACGGCCGGTGGCGATTATCAGGCCTACATTCCGAGTGCGCAGCGCGCCACGCTTCGTCAAGTCGAAGTACCCACCTTACTGGATCTCTATCCACCTAAGGCGAATCGC
Organism: Planctomycetota bacterium; assembly: GCA_965222115.1. Taxonomy (GTDB): domain Bacteria; phylum Planctomycetota; class PLA2; order PLA2; family JAEUHO01; genus CBDCTJ01. Next base: position 946,090 of record CBDCTJ010000007.1, read on the forward strand.
ATATGCAAAGACCTCGGGTTTCGTATGCAGCAAAAATCCGCCAAGCGTGGATTGCCCGGGCGCGTGGTGGATCAATACCCAGCCGTTGGGGAGCGCGTGCCTCCCGGATCCATGATCACCGTGTATGTGGCGCCAGGAAGCAAATCGAACGGCTCTGTGGCGCGCACGCCGCGGGCGGCGGATGGAGAAAGCAGTGAGTCCGTTGCCCTCGCCTCGCCGTCCATCATCGGACCCGGGTCGGGTACTACCTTGCCCAAACAAACGTCGGTGGCTTTGGGTTTCTCGTGGCATCCCATCACGGGCGCCGACGCGTACGTCGTGGAGCTTGAAGAGCAAACCGATGGATCCACATGGCAACTCAATACGCGCAAGCTATCCAAAAAGTCGGCGGTTACGATCGAGTTTGATCGCATGAGTGGACCTACGGCGTCGATTCGCTGGCGCGTGCGGGCCATTGCAGCTGGAACCGAAGGGCCCGCCTCGCCGTGGGTTCTGCTTACGCCGTAGAGCGGTTGCTTGTCCGCGTACCGGGCGTCTTGCCCTTGTAGGGCGCGCCATTGCTCGTTGCTGCATTCGCGTGCGTCGCTTTGGCCTTCATGGCCGCGCGTCGCGAGTTGATCAGAGGCGGTGCATCGGATGTGGCGGCAACAATCTCTCCGGGCACGTTGCGCCACTCGTCATAGCAACGCATGCCTTCCATGGCCAGTTGCTCCGGTTCAATCGAGAACGTCGGATACGGGTGCATGTCGCATTCACCCTCGACGATGAGAAAGTGCGATCGACGGGCAAAGTAGAGCGCGGTCGAGACGTCCCAAATGCGACGTTCGAGGCCGTACGTCGAGAGTTCATCGGGAATGGTTGCGAGCACATGCTCGAGCCCGTTGTTCTCTTCAATGTCTACCAACTCGTCGGCGGCATCTTTCGCCATCAAACCCTCGCGCAAAAGCACGCGGCCCAAGCGTTCGAATAGCACGGTGCTCTGTGCCCCCGCAACGCGACCGTGCTGAAAGTAGAGCACGCGGTCTTCATCCTGGTCGGCCACAATGAGCGCGCCGGTGAGATCCTGCGCGCGAGCAAAGTTGAGGATGTCGGCGGTCTGTGTTCCCGCGAAGTAGCCCGATGCACACACGCGAAAGAGGCTGCTGTCGCCAAAAACGCGGACATGCTGGCCCACCGCGCTTTGCAAGTAGGGATGCAGGGATTCCGGCACAAGCCGGTCAAAAAGAATGGCGATTTCACTGCCCATTATTCCCTCGACTTATCGACGTTCTCCTGGGGGGGTGTGAGTCCATTGATTGGCAACGGGTACGATTGACCGGGGCGATTCGCTTCCCTTCGTTTGGGTCTTCTTAGGCTGACGCCGTCCCGGCCCGTCGTAGTGGGGGTTCGGCGCGAAAACTAGACGTCTACGCGTGGCCGGTCCTCCCGCGTCATCGCCCCTGTTCGGCAGTAGACTCCCGCCCATGTCGGACAACGTTCAGCGCTTTTGCCGTCTTGGACAGGAACACCTCACTCGCCACGAACCCGAAGAGGCGTTCGTTTGGTACGGGCGCGCGCTTTCGGAAGACCCCGACAGCGTGGAGGCACTCTGTGGTCGCGGGCAGGCGGCCTACGATCTCGGTCGCCTTCAGCGCGCCGATCGGGACTTTCGCCGTGCGGTTCAGCTGGCACGTGCGCGTTGGGAGCAAGCGTCCGCGGCGCCTTCGGATATGCCCGCGGCGTCCACCGATTACGTGCGCGCGCTCCATGGCTGGGGCATGGTGTTGTTCTGGACGCGCAAGTATGAAAAGGCGCAGCGCGTGCTTGAGCGTGTTCTCCAACTCACGCCCACCGATCCCAACGATGTTCGCTTTCTCATCGGTGAGTGTTGCCTACGCGGAAGCGACATCGATCGCGCCGTGGCCATCTGGCAAAGCGCGCCCGACGATCCCGATGCGCTCTACAACTTGGGCTTGGCCTACTTCTATCGTGGTGAGTTTGTGCGCTCGGTGTCGGCATTGCGGCAGGCCATCTTCGGCAATTTGTTTACGGTTGCACGCATTGTGGATGCGCACGTGCTCTCCGATGTTCCAAGTACTGCGGGAACCCATTGTCGAACCGATTTGCAATGTGAACATGCGGCCGGGCATTACATGGACCGCTGCGGCGACCTGTGGAAGGGCCGTCCAATCCTTGTGCGTTGGTTGCGCGGCATCTACGAACACCCCACCGTGCAGGCAGAACTTAAGACGCATATCGCGCACATGCGTACCCTCGCCGACCCGGAACTCTCGCCGGGTGAACGTGCTCGACTCGAGGGCGAAAACACGGTCCTCCGCAGTGAAGTACGCCTCGCAGCGACCGATGGCGATGTGGCCCGCGATCTCTGCGAATCGCTGTTTCGTATCTCATAGCCCGGGATAGATCGTCTGGGCTACGAGTCTTTGGCGCGCATCCATTTGAAGATGTTTTTGAGGCTAGCAGGCTGGCCGTAGAGCAATACACCGGTTCGAAACACGCGCGCGGCCAATCGGAATGCAAAGTACGTGCAGATGGCCAATACGACGAGGCTGAGAACAATCTGCCAAGCCGGCGCGCTGGGCACGCTGGCGATGCGCATCATCATGACGAACGGAATGAACGGTGGCGTGAAACTGAGTAGCGTGGCCAATGTGCCATGGGGGGATTGAAGAATGATCATCGAAAGGATCAACGGCATGGCCAGGAGCATGGAGATGGGTGCCATCAGATTCTGCGCCTCTTTCAGTGTGTTGCAGGCACTGCCAATGGCTACCATCAAACTCGCGATCATGAGGAAGCCGAGCAGGTAGTAGAGAAAGAACAGCCCCACCTGTTTGCCGGATACGAGGTCGCCCATACCGCTGGAAGCGGCAGCGATCCAACCACCGACCGACCACAAGAGGAGCAACGTAAACCCCACGGCGCAGATACCGATGATCTTACCGGCCATGAGTTGCCTCGCGCTCACGGAGGAGAGCAACACTTCGTAAATGCGGTTGGATTTCTCTTCCAATGTGCTGTTGAGCAGCATCTGTGAGATGCCCATGATGCCGATAAACAGCAGCATCATGAAAATGAATGGTGTCATCGTGTGGGCCTCGCCACCCGCGGCACCATCGGGCTTGAGACCCATGTAGCGCACCGTGCTGCGTTGCAACAAGGCGGCGGCTTCGGGGTCAATCTGTTTACTCAAGATGATCTGCTCGTTCACCAACTGATCGACGATGTTTTGAAGCTCGCGACCGGTGGTGAGTCCCGCCATACTCGACGGGCCGAAGATCTCCGTGGGATGTTCACCCGCCTTAGGCTTGTCCTTTGTGAGCGCGGCGCGTGTGAGAATCACCGCGTGCAGATCGCCCTTCCCGGCATTCTCGCGCAGTTCTTGAAACGCTTCCGTCTCGTCAAATCCGCTCCAAAGCGTGTCCATGTCGATGCGTTCGATGTCGAAGCGCTCGCGCGTTTCCAGTTCCCGCTCAAGTGCGTCGCCCAATACGTCGGTCTCATCGGCGATGACGACCACGCTGCGTTCGGCGTCGCGGTCTTTGATCAGGAGCGGAATGACAAAGATGAGGCCCATCCACAGCGGCGTAAGAATGACACCAATCAAGAACGCCTTCGTGCGCACATTTTCCAAGTACTCGCGCTTGGCGACTGTGAGGATGCGACTCATGACGTGCTCCCCGCCACACGCTTGAAGATCTCGTGCAGGCTGGGCTTGCGCAGATCAAAGCGTGTGAGTTTGGCGCGAACGATGAGTTCCTTGAGTAGCGCATCGGGATCGGCATCGGGCGCAATGAAGAGCTCCGCCTCATTGCCGCGATCGTGGATCTCGGTCACGCCGGGCAAGTCGTCAAGCGTTTGGCCATCGCGCAGCCGATAGCCAATGAAGACCGCCTCGCGTCCCTCCGCATCGCGAATCTCGTCGAGACTGCCCGAAAGATGAATCTGGCCTTGGTGAATCATCACCAAGTTTTCGCAGAGCTGCTCGGCCTGTTCCATGACATGGGTCGAGAAGACGACGGTGGTTCCCGCGCGCTTGAGTTCAAGCACCGCGTCGCGCAACACGTCCCGATTGACGGGATCCAGTCCGGCGAACGGCTCATCGAGCACCACCAACTCGGGCTCATGGATGACTGTGAGAACGAACTGAAGTTTTTGCGACATGCCCTTGCTGAGTTCTTCGACTTTCTGGTCGCGCCATCCCTGCAGGCCCATGCGTTCAAGCCAGAAGTCGATGCGTGGTTCCAGCTCCTGCGACGTGCGTCCCTTGAGGCGCCCAAAGAACTGGAGCATCTCGTGGATGCGCATCTTCTTGTAGAGCCCGCGCTCTTCGGGCAAATAGCCGATGCGTGGTTTGAGCTTCTCGCTCACGGTAGAGCCCAAGACCTCCACCGTGCCGTCCGTGGGTTTGAAGATGTTCATCAGCATGCGGATGCTGGTCGTCTTGCCGGCACCGTTGGAACCCAAGATGCCGTATAGCGATCCGCGGGGCACTTCGTAGGACACGTTGTTGACCGCCGTGAAGTCGCCGAACTTCTTGGTGACGCCCTCAAAGCGCACGGCGGGGGATGCGTCACTCATGGCGCGCATGGTACTGGCAATTGCGGCGACGACTTATCGCTCTTTTCCGCCACCGCGTTTTGCTCGGGGCGTAGATCGCACCCGAATCTCGGAGCGCACCGTGGCGGCAACGCGCTGCGGATGTTGTTCGACTTGCTTCGTTGTGATGGTGGCATCGACGGCTTGGGCCGTGCCATCGGACAGGCGAACGGCTGCCGTGGCGCCATAGTGAACGCCAATGGAGAAGGGAATAGAGTGACCGTCCCGCGTGAAGGATCCCCCAATGTCCTGAAGGGCTTCAAGACGCAGATGAAGCAACGTGTCGCCGTCGATGGGTTCGACGCGCTCCAAGCGCGCGCGGCCTTGAAATGTGTCGTCGTGAATCTGTCCACCGAGTGTTGCCAAACGCGTACGGAGGGCGTCTAGCGATGGCGCCGCGACCACGCCCTTGAGCGGCCAACTCTCGCCTATGCGGAGGGGCCGTGCTGGGTGCCACGGTTGCGAGGCGCCAAGCCCCGCCAGGCATGGGCTCTGAAGTAGGGCGGCGAGGGATGCGGCATGCGGGCCTTCGCTCAAGACGTCCGTAGGGCGGCGTGCCGGATCCACATTGAATGAAACAAACTGAATGGCGGCGTCGCGTTCCGCGTCCTTTGCTCTTTGAGTAATGGTGAGTGAAACGTCGCGGTCCGTACGACTCTCGTCACCCTTGATTAGCGGCACGACACCGGGTGGCGGCTGTTGCCACGACAAGGTTTCACCCACGGAGCGGCGCGCCACATCGGGCCCTTGACTCTGATCGTAGGACTCGCGCACGTCCATGGTCACGTCGTAGGTGCGCGCTGAGGCGCCATCGGGCCGCGACACGTCGTAGGATTTCGAACCGGTTGCGGTGTTCTCAAGCGACCGCGTTTGAAGACCGTGTGAACCATCGATCGCTGTGTCGCCGCAACCTACCGTTCCCATGCCAACGGCGCACAACAGCGCCATCGTGGCAAGCGCGACTATGCGAAACGAGCGCGTCACGACGACGTTCCCTTCGGAAAGGCATGTGCATACACGCGCAACCAGTTTGCGCCCATAATGCCCGCAACGTCGTCTCGCGCATAGCCGCGGGCAAGCAGTGCGTCGCCAATCTTGCCAAGATGTGACACGCACCCAATCTCCGTAGGCGTGTCCTTTGTGTCAAATCCACCATCCAAGTCGGAACCGATGCCAATGTGATTCACCCCGATGAGGCTGGCCATGTAGTCGACATGGCGAACAACGTCATCGAGCGTCGCCTCCCCGTCGGTTACGAAGGGTCGATAGAGAACTATGCCGACCACACCGCCGCGATCCGCTACGAGTTTGAGCTGTTCATCGCTCAAGTTTCGCCGGTGATCGCATATGGCTTTGGCGTTGCTGTGACTTGCAATGACAAGCTCGTCATCCAGTGTTGCTACCGATTCAAATGCTTCCGGCGTGAGATGGCTCATGTCGGGAATGACGTGTTGCGAGCGCATCGCGCGCAAGAGATCGCGTCCCATGTCGGTGAGTCCCGATCGATCGACAACACCGCCGCAGTATTGATTCCCCGTGTTCCACGCCAGTCCGATGATGCGTACGCCACGGTCCACCCACCACGCGAGGTCGTCTGGAGAATCAATCGGATCGGCACCTTCCATGAGATGTAGGAACGCGAGCGGGTGCCTATCCCCGATATAATTCAGATCGCGCTGCGAGACGACTCGTCGAAGGCGCGTGCCGTGGTGCTCAAGCAGCGCGTCGTAGGTGGCGAGTTGTTGGCGCGCAACGTGGGCAGCCTTGCGCCCCTGTTTATCGCTATGGACGGCAAAGACGGTCGCAGCGATGAGTGCGAGGCCACCCTGCTCGGCGCCGGGCAAGGACAGCGCCTGACCGGCGGGTGGTGTGGCCGCAAAGTCACGGGTCGGGTCATCCATCAGTGCCATGGCAATGTCTTGGTGGCCGTCCACGATCGTCCAAGACATGGCGGGCTCTCCGTGTGAATACGCATACTATTCTGCGGGTTGCCCAGCGACGCCTCGCAACAAACTTCTGGAACCGCCCGCCGTGAATCCCCATGCCACCGGACCAAAAACGACGCGTGCGACACGGTGGATGCAACCGATTGCGGACGAACCGCACTTCGGGCTCTATGTGTATGAAGATCCCGATGCGTTTCTTGGAGAGCGCGAAACGCGCGCACCCTATTTCGCGTCGCTTTGGCCGGCGGGCATTTCGCTCGCCGCCGAGATTTTCCTGGCGGAGCGCATTTCGACTTCGTGGGACGCGTTGCACGTACTGGATCTTGGATGTGGTCTTGGTGTGGCAGGGCTTGCCGCCGCGACGCGTCAGGCCGATGTGATGTTGGTGGACTACGAAGTCGAGTGTCTTGACATGGTGCGTGCCAGTGCAGCGCGACTAAACGTCGATGTTTCCGCTCAAGCGTTTGACTGGCGCCGCGTGTGTTCGTTGGCACCCATGAACGTAATTTTGGCCGCCGACGTACTCTATGACGTGGCGAATCACCCGTTCGTCGCACGCACGTTGAAGCAAGGATTGGCGAAGGACGGCAGGGCGTGGATCGCAGATCCCATGCGACCCCACGCACCCGAGTTTATTGCGCAGCTGCCGGAGTTTGGGTTGACCTGTCGTAAGCAGTGGCGCTCAACGATCGCAACGCACGACGTGCGCGTGAAAATGTACGAGGTAGAGCATGCGCCGGCCTCAGGCGAGTGTCCATCATGAGCGCACCCCATGAAACGCCACTCTTGATCGAACTCCCACCGCAAGCGCGCGCTGCAACTGCGTTTTCAGCCATCTTGGCCTCTGAGAACGTGCGCCACGTGTTCTATCCACCACTGTGGTGCATGGATCGCCACGGTGTGGACGTACCCCGAGCACTTCCCCATGCAAAGGCGATCGGTCCCGATACGCTTGAAGACGTCATTGAGCGCATCTGTTTGTTGTGCGATGAATCCGGCCTTGACGCACTCGTAACGCGACGTTGGAAGACGGTTCATGCCACCGTGCGCGACTATTACCTCAAGCGCGGGTTTCTTGCGTCGATGGGCGCGCTGCTCAAAGTCGGCAAGTCAACGGTGGACCAAACACCACCCCCCGCGTTTCGCGCAGAGTCGATTCATGATGCGTCGTTTTCGGTGGCCTATCGACTACGTAGGCACGGCGAGACGCACGACCCAACCATGCCCGCCGAGGAAGGCACGCTCACGCTCTATCCCTTTGATGTCAACAACTGCGAGGCGCGTACGGAACACGATCTCCCGGGCAGCGGTGCGCTCCTTGAGGCCTTTTGCTACGCGCGCGGACGCGAGCAGCACCGCGTTGCACTCACGCGTATCGCACGTGAACACACCGGTTGGCGCGTGGTGGACCCGCTTGCGCGTGGCGAGGCAGGTTAGCGCACGGCTATGAAACGCGTTTCCCTACTCCTTGTGGGCGATGAGATACTTCGCGGTGAGATTCGCGATGAAAACGGTCCCTATGCACTGCGCGCCTTCGCAATGGCAGGCATTTCCGTCGTTCGCGTAGCGATTGTGTCCGACAATGAAGACGAGATTGTGGAAGAGGTCACGCGTATGCGTGCCATCAGCGATGGCGTTGTCATTTCGGGCGGCGTTGGACCCACACACGACGACAAAACCCGCCAGGCACTTTCGCGCGCGCTGGGCCGCCCCCTGATCGTTCACGCCGAAGCCTTGCGTCGTATTGAGGGCTTCTTTGGTGATGAAACCACCGACGCCGAACGCACCATGGCCCACTTACCCGAAGGCACGGAGCTCTGGTTGGGGCCCATCACGGGCACCCTTGGCGGCGAAGTCGATGGCTGCTTCGCGTTTCCCGGTGTGCCCGCACTCTTTCGCGATCTTGTGGATGCTGTCGCTACGCGCTTTGCCGTAACACCCCCCGCATGCTGCGACGTGTACCTCGATCGCCGCGAAGGCGAAGTCGCGGGCGTACTCACCGCGCTTCAAGCCAAGCACCCTGGCGTGAGTATCGGTTCGTATCCCGAATTTGACGGACACACATGGCGCCTGCGCGTGTCCATTCGCGCTCCGTTCGAGTCCAGCGCACAACAGGTGGCAGACGAGCTCCGAACTCTTATCGATGATTGACCGGTATACATAGCCAAAGGGTCTTTCCTGAGATTGAACTCCGGTGAGGTGTGGCCAACTTGTGGCTCGTGCGTTATCAACGTATGGACAGACTCAGGCAAAGCAGTTCACGATTCGGTGTCACACCTGAAACGGCCTGGCTGCTCGCGCAGGCGTTTCGAACCTCTCCCGAGTTCTGGATAAATCTGCAAACTGCGCACGATCTCGCACGTACACGTCCGCGTCGCAAGGTGAAGGCGATTCGACTGGCGTAGCTAGCAGGCAGAAAGCAATGCTTCGCAGTCTGGCATCGCTTTTCATGACCCCGCAAACTTACACCCGGCACTTTCTTGCGAGATTCGAGTCTGGGGATGTGGAGCTGAGGGGAATCGAACCCCTTACCTCTTCATTGCGAACGAAGCGCTCTACCAAATGAGCTACAGCCCCGTGAGTGGGGGCACGAACGTATCCGCGGCCCAGTGCGGGTCAAGTCCTCTGCTATCTCAGCGGCTACGTCAATGCGCGTGCGCGTGCTGCGACGGACTCGAGGAAGGGGAGCGGGCGGCCAGCGAGGCATTTGAGGATGGTGCCGCCGGCGGTGAATGCGTGCGTGACGTCGCCCGGGGCGCCATAACGCTCGAGTGCAGCACGCCCTTCACCGCCACCTACGTACACGGCGATTCCGGCTTGGCAAAGAGACTTGAGCGTGCCCACAATCGCTTCGGTACCGCCCGCAAACGTACGATCCTCGAACTTGCCCATCACACCATTGTGAAACGCGACGCGGCGCTTCGTTTTGCTGGCCCAGTCATGAGCTGCTTCGTCGTAGAGCTTGCGCGTTTCGGGGCCAATGTCACACTGCCACGCATCGGGTGGGATGTCGGCTGATTCCGTGCCGTCGTCGAGCACGAAATCAACCGGTGTAAGCACACGCACGCCGTTCTTCGAGGCGTCTTCCAAGAGTTGATGCGCGTTGTGAATCGCGGACGGCGGCACGTAGGCCTTGTGCTCACGATGTTCGGGATCACCGGCAGCGCCAATCGATATGGGTTCGTTTGCCCGTTCCCCTTGTGCTTTGCGAAGCGCCATCGCCAAGCTGCCGCCCGTAAGAATGAGCTCCGCATCGCCACGAGAAACGATGGCGCGCAGTTGACGCAATTTGTCAAGCTTCATGCCAGAGAAGATCACCAGCCCAGCGTCGCGCGCGCGCAAAACGTGATCGGTGAGTTCACGACGCGTAAATGCGCCCAACGCGACGCGTCCCATAACAAGGGGCAGTGCGGTGCAGGAGAAATCCTTGTTGCCGGCCGCAATCGCGTCGTGCACAAGCACGTTTGCGCCTTGGCGCATCGCCGTAGCCACTCGCATGAGTTGATCGGCGGCGCCCGGGAACTCGTCTTTGGTGCAATGCCACAAGCGACGTTCGAATCCGTAGCGGCGTAAGTTCTCCATCATTAGCCACTGGCCGGGTTCGAGGCTATCCACCGCTTTGGTGGCAACACCCGTAAGGGACTGTGCGTGTTCGTCAAACCAGTCCTTCACAAACGGCCCGGCGCCGGCTTCCATTTCGCGCAGTCGCATAAACACGTACTCAAGCGTTTGCTCCGGCTTGCGACCGCGATGGCCAATCAACAACATGCGCCACCCGCGACTGCGACCGTAGGCGAGTGTTTCACTCAAGCTCTTGAGGCGTGGATCATCGCCAATCACGCCGTCCCTATCCGCCACATCGAGGTCGGCGCGGATCCACACGGGCGTGCCTGCGGGCAACTCACTGAGCGATTCCAGGGTGGGGGCCTCGGCTAGGCGGGCCTGCATCGACGTGGGTTCTTCGGAAAACCCAACGGTGCGTGCAAGGGCTTCGGCAAAAGTCTCGAGCTGTTCTTCCGACATCGGTGGGCTCCTCAACCATCCGAGGATACGGCAGAGCCGCGCCATCGGTGGAAATCCTGCGACGGTGGCCCGCAGGCTTTGGCCGAGACGCCGCTACACTTGGGCCAATGGGTAAACGCAAGCGATCCTCAAGTGCCGCGGCCGCGCCAGAGCTTGAGGGGATCATGACCCCTCATGCGGGTGATCCGGAAGAAGTCGTGGTCGAGGTGAAAGACCTCGTCGTGCGCTACGACGAGCAGGTCGTGCTCAACGGCATCGATATGACCGTCAAGCGCGGCGAAGTCATGGTCATTCTGGGGGGCAGTGGCTCGGGCAAATCCACGCTACTCAAGTGCCTACTCGGCAGCGTGAAGCCGGTCTCGGGCACCATACGCGTATTGGGCGTGGACATGATCAACGCCAGCGATGCGGCGCGCGACGAAGTGTTTCGCAACCTCGGCATGGTCTATCAGACCGGTGCGCTCTTCAGTTCCATGACCGTGTGGGAAAACGTGGCGTTGCCGCTTCAGGAACACTCCGATCTCTCGCCCAAGATCATCGATATCGCCGTGCGCATGAAACTCGGCCTCGTGCGCCTTTCGGGCTTTGAAGATCGCTACCCCAGCCAGCTCTCGGGCGGGCAGGTGAAACGCGTGGCCTTTGCACGCGCGATCTCAATGGATCCGCAGCTCCTATTTTGCGACGAGCCGTCGGCGGGTCTCGACCCACGCATTGGGCGCGGCATTGATGACCTCATTCGTAACCTCAATCGCGCCTTCAACATGGGCATTGTTGTGGTTACGCACGAAATGGAGTCGGTAAAAGTCATTGCCGATCGCATCACGATGCTGGGACCGCGTCCGGGCGGCGCGCAGGTTGTATTCTCGGGCACCTACGACGAGTTGATCGAACACGAAGATCCCGTGGTGCGCGATTTTGTACGCCGCCGACCACTTCACGAGCCGCGATTGGAAGCCATGGAGGTGTTGCGGCAGTTGGTGGGGGAAGACTAACGCGCCGACGATTTGGATTCGAGTACCAAAGGGCGAATCTGTTTGGCGATGACGCGCGCTGTTGCCTTCGCGATCAATGCGCCTTGATTCCAGATCTGAAAGGTATAGGTCCCCGGTGGCAGGGGTCCGATGCGCGTTCCTGGCTGCAATGGGTATGCGCGCTCCAATCGCAGGTATGGAACTTCGTTGGGCTCGCAAGGAAAGAGACTTGGAAACACACCTCCGTCTGCCATGGAAATCGAATATTCATTGCCATGCGTGCTTATCCATGGATGACGACCGGGCACAAAGATCAGTTGACCGCCTTCTACAACGGGCGCATGCACGATGTTAACGCCGTTCTCCGTTGTTCGGTTCAAGCGAGTCTCATCGATTAGATCAGCGCGAAACACCGCCCACGGCAAGGCGGCGAAGCAACACTGTTGGACATGGATGGGCCCAAAGGGAACGTCGTGGCTCTCATCAGCTTCAAACTCCTCCACGACCCGATGGCCGGCTCGGTCAATGCCAATCGCTCCAAGTTGGAATTCCCGAATCTCCCGGTCGGTAGGCGCGGCAAGGCCCGACGGCCAGACGAGGCGCAATGCCATGGGTTGCGCCCGTCGAATCAAATCCGCAATCGACGATCGCAAATCTGCGCGTTGATTGAGCGATACCGCGAGTTCGATGCGAGACGACGTACCGGCGCGAACCTGAATACGATCCGGACCATCAACGCGCCACGGTCCGTCGGCGACGACGCGCCATGGTCCCGGCGCCAGTGTTCGATCGGCAGTCCATGCACCCGATTGCGGCGGGACGATGTCGGGACAAGAGTGCTTGCCAATCAAACGGAGTGTGGGCAAGTAAGGCACAAGTTCCTTGGGAAGGTCACGATAGGTAATGGAAAAGGAAACGCCTCCGGCACGAACGATGGTAACCGACACACGATCGCCCACACGCGCCGTCGTGGAACTTGGCATTGCCGCATATAGCTCTAGATCTTTGTTCGTTTCGATCGTGGCCGAGCGCGCGCTCGAATCGTAGGACGACGAAGGACCCGTGAGTTGCAGTTTGACGTCGTATTCGAGTCCCGCCATGAGGGTTGAAATGACGCGTCGACCTGATGTGAGATCACCGTGGTGTCGTTGATGCCGGAGTTGGTCAGGGCCTGGCCAATCGGAATCGACAGTGTTGGTGAAGTAGCTAAGGTCCGCGCTCACCTTGTCGATCCCGTCGGGGACCTCGCCCGCGAGATCCAATTGGATTGAGCCAAGCTGAGGCAGTTCGATCGTCACGTCGCGCGACTCGCCCTCTTCAACGTGAATCACCTGTCCCTTACAGACAATAGAGCCCCATGTCGCGCCGACAAACCAGGGCCCGGCGACGGGAAGCTCCAGGATCGTGGGTCCGCTTGGACGACGTTTTTTCCATACGGCGTTCCAGACGTACTCGCTCTGCGGCATGCGTAGCGCTGCAGCGGTTTGCGACACCGCATACACTTGAAGTTGCTTTGCAATCTCCACATGAGGATGGGGGGCCACATGCACTTGCACCCGCGGACGTTTCGTGGGTTCTGCGTGAGGCGTGCTCGCTTCGTCAGTTACCGAATACGGCGCGTTTCGAACGAGTGGTGCGTTGTGCGCGTCGGTTTTGGGACGCGACGCCGCGTCTTCCGGGATGCGATCGACGCCTGAAGAAAGGGTGGCTGGTTCGCCCGTCCCTTGTGGCCCGTGATGTGGCTCGGTGTCGGCTGTACGGTTGTCGAAATCGTGTGCATTCGCCAGCAAGTACCCCATGAGCACGCCGGCGGCAAACACACCCAACCATGAAAGCCACGCTTGCATGCATAGATCCTAGCAGAACGTGAAATAGGCGATTGACTGTGTCTTTGTCGTTACGCTTAGCGCAGTCGCCGCTTACGGTCAAAGGCGACAATGAGCGAGCGCGTAGCCGGGTGCGAGTGGTTCTTGTGGGCGAGATAGATCGCGGCTTCGTCATCCGCGACGTCTAGCTCTTGAAGCTGCGTCAAGCTTTCAGCAGCCAGCTTGGTGATGGCCGGATCGTCGCTCGTGAGTGCGTCCCCGATAACGGCAAGCGCTTCTCTGCGTTTGGGTGTGCAGAGCAAGCCCGTTGCGGCGCAGACGCGTAGCTCGGGATCTGAGTCGTTCAGTAAGCCGAGCAACACGTGGTGCCCCGCAAGGAGTTGATCCGAGGGCCGATTGCCCACGATGGAGCGAACCAAGGCAAGGCACGTGATTCGTTCGTCTCGCGGTGTCGTGGGTGCGAGTCGCGCAGCAAGGGCAGGTAGTGCGCGATCTTGTGCCTCGTACAATGTCCAGGTAGCAAGTTGATGACGGGGGTGATCCGGCGCAAGCCATGTGACGACTTCCTCTAAGTCATCGCCAAGCACTGCACTGAGGGCCATTGCCGCGAGTCTCGCTGTGCCCTTTTCCTCTTTTTGATTAAAGAAGAAGGTTACAAGATCTTCTGCCGCGGAACGAGCACCTTCGTGCTCTTGAATGATGCCCACCAACACGATTCTGGCCAGCGGATAATCTTCCGTGTGGTGATCGCAACTCCAGTCACGATCGAGGCAGTGATCTCGAAGAGTCCTGCAGAGTATTTCGCTGGTTCTCGAATTGCCGCTGCCTGCAAGAAGAGACGCAGCAACGGTTCGGACGTGCCAGTGGCTATCATCCAAATACTGAGTGATCAACGTACGCTGCTTCTCGCTGAGTTCGTCTCTCCTAAGGCTGGTGAGCGTCTCAAGGACGAATAGTCGGACTTCAGGATTTTTGTCTTGTATGAAGTCATCGAGCAGGTTCTTGTCGCGCAGCTTGAGGAGGTCGCGAAAGAACCGTGGCGAAAATTCTCTGCGATGAGGTGAGCGCAACATAATGGGCAATACCGAACTGGCGTCGAACGTCCAGTTGGTATCTTCGATTGCATTACCGAGCCTGTAGACGTCGTTGCAATCTGTATCCTCGTCGTCCAGCCAACGAGTAAGAAACGTAACAAGGTCGGGGGGTGGGTTCGGTCGTCCAATCAGTGCGGTCGCTGCGTTCTTTTGAATCTCTCTATCTTTATAGCTCAGGAGCGGTGCCAAAATCGAATCTGCGCGCTCGCCAAAGGATGCGAGCGCCAAAGGAATCTTGCGTTTGATCATTAAGGGGCGTGAATCAAATGCGTGGCAAAGCGCATCGAGAATTTTCTCGTCCTTGCAGCGTAAGCCATAGGCGCCACACCAATGCACGGCATACGCCACAATTTGGTATTCACCTCGCGTGATGAGCGTCGCAATCGCATCCGTCGGTGTTGGCTCAAACTCCAGCAACGTTCGAATCATCCACTCGCGAGGGTCATTGTTGCTTTTCTCTGGAGCCAGTGCCTGGGTGAAAGCCAGTGTTGCATTGAGGAGCGGTTGAACAGCGTCTGCACCCATCGAGTGCATCATGGCGCGCCATTCGATGAGTTCGTCCAATGTGCTGGTGCATGAATATAGGACGAGCGTTTTCTTAGCGTCCGAGTCGCATGATCGGATGTGCCAGGCAATCATTGCGTCGCAGATCGGCAGCCATCCTTCTCCGCGACATACATGCGCAATCGCCTTGTAGAGGTTGTGATCCGTGGGGAGTTCGCGCAGCAAGCGTTGAACGCGATTCAAGTGAATCGAATCTAAGGTGTCGAGCAACAGCACGAGTTCTAGCGCGCGAATACGGTCCTTTGGATCCGGTTCCTGCAAGTAGTCGAGAACCAGCGACATGTGTTTGGGTAGTCGTGCTTTGCGCTCCTGAATCAATTCGTAGAGCTGGTCCTTAACTTGCTTGCGCAGCTGCTTACCGTCGAGCGTCGTGCTCAAGTAGTGCGAGATGACAACGTCTAGGCCAATCTCGCCGGCGCGTACTCGGCGCTTGAGCTCCACGATGGCATCGATCTGTTTGTCGATGTTCGGACTCAAGAGTCCTTGTCGTGTCGACAGCAAAAGTGGAGACGAAGAATCGTGGGTCGAAACCGGTGCGCCTCGGAGCCCTGGCTCATTTTTGCTGGCACTAACTTGATCGTGTTCGCGTGTCGTCCGTTCGTTCTTCGGAGGATGAGCCGCAAGCAGGGCAACGAGAAGCACCACGATGACGGCCAGTGCGATTCCGATTGCCACTTTCTTCACAGGCAGATCGTAGCGTGTTCGGCGAGGCGCGACGCGAGTTGCAGGCGACAGCACTGCACGATGAACTGCATTCTCATCCTCTGTGAGTGCGCTGGATCGCCCAATCTGGCGCGAATCTTCCGTTCAGTGGATCACGGGTGGGAATAAACGTGGCGCAATGCCGATAGGGATGGTCCAAAGGGGGCAGAGTATTGGTCCACGAGGGCGCCCCCACGGGCTCACGTGCCGGGAGCGCCTCATCAACTCTTCTTCTACGCTTACGTCCGACGAGAGCGTCGGTTCTTCGAAATCCCCTGCGCCTGCTACCGGGCGCGAACTCTTGCGCAAAACGCAAGCATTCGCGGTGGAGTCCCGCGCGAGGAGTTGGTGGATCTTGGCGTCCACCATGACGGTTCTCTTTGGCTTTGGTGCGGGCGCCGCGCTACTCCCTTGGTGGCCCGCACGTCTTGCCGCTTCCATGGGCATGGCGCTAACGCTCGTGCGCTCGTTCATATTGGTTCACGACTATCTGCATGGTGCCATGTTTCGGGGTTCCAAGGTGGCCGGTGCCATCCTCAATTTCTGGGCCCTTGTCATGCTCACGCCACCCCGTGTTTGGCGCGACACCCACAACTACCATCATGCTCACACGGCCAAGACCACGGGTCGCCAGCGTGGCACGTTCACGATGCTCACCACCGAACAGTGGCACAAGACCGGCTGGGTAAAACGTTTTGCGCATGCCTTTGAACGACACCCCCTTACGGTCTTGTTTGGCTATGTAACGGTCTTCTTGCTCAGCTTCTGCTTGATTCCCTTTGTACGAAATCCCAAGCGATATGCATCGAGCGGGTTGGCGCTTGTCTTGCATGCCGCCTTTGGCGCTGCGATCTACATGGTACTTGGCGTTGGCGCGTTCCTGTTTGCTTTCCTTATTCCGTTCTCGGTTGCGTCAGCCCTTGGCTCCTTACTCTTTTACGTGCAACACAACTTCGAAGGCATGCAACTACCCGATCACGATGCCTGGAATCACACCGACGCCTCGCTTCATGCTTCGAGCTACTTGAAACTAAGCCCGCCCATGCAGTGGTTCACTGGCAACATCGGCTTCCACCACGTACACCATCTCAATCCCAAGATCCCCTTCTATCGCTTGCCCGCCGCTATGAACGCCATACCGGAACTCGCCGCACCGCATGCCATACGTTTGGATCCACGCACGGTTGTTCGCGCGTTTCGTCTGAAACTCTGGGATGCCGAACGCGGCGAGATGGTCAGCTACCGGGCCGCGCGGACGAACTAGTTCGCTATCCCCGCAGCCGCCGTCTTCGATTTCGAAGAAAGTCCACTAAGACGAAGCCTTCCAGTCGGGTGCTATCGGCGAAATAGGCTCGCCCGCGACACGACTCGGTAAAGCGTTCCACGAACCTCTTGAGCGTGGGATCGGCCGTGAGCATGAAGGTGGTCACGTGAATGCCGCGGCGTCGGCAGCGCATGCCTTCTTCCAACGTTTTGTTGACGACCCGCTCATCCAGTCCAAACGCATTCTTGTAAACCTCACCGCCCATGCTGATGGCCGACGGCTTGCCATCGGTCAACATGAAAATCTGGCGATTCACGTGTTTGCGGCGACGAAGAATGTCTTGCGCGGCAAGCAGCCCCGCGCGCGTGTTGGTGTGGAACGGGCCATTGGAGATGTAGGGCAAGCGTTCAAGCGGCACTTGCTTGGCTTCGTCGCCGAAGAGCACAACGTCAATCGTGTCACGCGGGTACTTGGTGAGAATGAGCTCGGTGAGCGCCAGTGCCACGCGCTTGGCGGGCGTGATGCGGTCTTCACCATAGAGCGTCATCGAGTGGCTAACGTCGATGAGCAGCACCGTGGCACATGAACTCTGTCGCTCGCGTTCGCGTACACACAGATCATCTTCACGAACGATGCCGTTGCCAGCGGTGCGCCGGGCCCAACGTTTGAGCGTGGCGTGCGGGTCGAGTTGATCCACGCGGTCGCCAAACTGATAGGGACGTACCGTCTCAACAAATTCACCTGCGCCACCATCGCGCAGCGTGCGGTGATCCCCGTCGGCTCGGGGGGCCATCTGCGAAAACACATCCGTGAGCGCTTGTCGGCGTATGGCGCGCTCGCCCTTGGGTGTCATGCGCAGCGACTGCCCTTCACTACGAATCTCTCGCGCCTTCTCAAGCAATGATTGAAACTCTTCGATGCCGAAATCGGGACGCCATAGGCCGTAACGTTCGCCAAGTTCATCCAGCGTGTCAAGCGAGAGTTCGACGTCACCGTCCATCACAATCAGCAATTGTCGAAAGATGCGCAAGAGGTCTTGGATGAGCGCTGCGAGCTTGTCTTGTTTCGCGTAGCGCCAGTGCACGGGTTATTCGCCGAAGCCTGCAAACATGCGCTTGAGCATGTCGCCGTACTGAATGCCGTCCGGAGAACTGTCTTTGGCAAGTAGCGAGGCTTGATGGAGCCCTTCAAGGACCAGCTCGCAGCCTGCGTTCAACTCGGCCGCACTCATGCGACCGCCGCTAGGGTTGAGGTACTGGTGAACCAGCTCATGCAGCGTGGGCACGGCACTCAAGGCGGCCTGCATGTCGGTTTGATCTTGAACGACTACAGCGTGGCCTTCCGCAAACCAATCCACGATGGCTTTGTAGGGATCGTCAATAGGCTCGGCGGTTGACGCGCGCTCATTGCGTTCATAGGGCGGCGGAAAGTAGTCACCAAACGTGGCGGCAATACCCTCGCCCACAATGCGTTCGGCAACGGCCGCGGGTCCTTCGCGTTCGCCCTCAAAGACGAGTTCGATTTTCCCTGTAACGGCACTGAGCGCCGCAAAAACATCGGCCACGCGAGCTGAGGCTTCGCGCGCGTTTTGCTGGAGCGCTCTGCGTTCGGCGTTGCTAATGACATTTTCCAAGAGCGAGATGGGAAGGCGCGCCGAAACGCCCGAGGACTGATCGACAAACGTGCTCTTGCGCGCCTCGAACGCACAACGTTCAATCGCTTCGCGTAAGAACCATGGAATGTGAATGCGAACGTCTCCGCGGTTCACGTAGGCCTCTTGATCGGTGATCGTGCGCGCGGTTTCGAGGTCGCGCGGATAGTGCGTGAGAATCTGACTGGCGATGCGATCGCGAAGCGGCGTGATAATGGAACCGCGGTTGGTGTAGTCTTCGGGATTGGCCGAAAACACCAGCAACACATCGAGCGGCAATCGAATGGGATGGCCGCGAAGTTGGACGTCGCGCTCTTCTAGGAGATTGAGCAAGCCCACCTGAATCCGCGGCGCCAAGTCAGGGATTTCATTCATGGCCACAATGCCGCGGTTGGTGCGTGGAATGAGTCCAAACTGCAGGGCATCTTCGTCGTCGAGCGAAATGCGCTCATTGGCGGCCTTGATGGGATCCACATCGCCGATTAGATCAGCGATCGTTACATCGGGCGTGGCGAGTTTCTCTTGATAGCGGGCCGCTCGCGGTATCCATCGAATGGGTGCGTCGTCGCCCCTTGTCTCCACAAGGGCTGTCCCGCGACGTGAGATAGGCGAAAACGGATCGTCATTGAGATCGCACCCGTCAAGCGCAGGCAACCACGGATCCAGGAACTCCGACAACTGTCGCAAGATGCGCGTCTTCCCCTGGCCTCGGAGTCCTAGCAGAATGAAATCGTGCTTGCTGAGAATCGCGTTCTCAAGTTGGGGGATCACCGTGTGCTCATAGCCGTGGATGCCGGGCCAGCGTTCAGCGGTCGCTGTGCGCGTTTTCATGGCGGCGATCAAGTTTTCGCGCAGTTCATCGCGCACGGACCTTGACGTCCATCCTGATGCACGAAGTGCGCCTCGCGTAGTGGGTGGGGAGGGAGACGGGGTATTCATTGCTCGTGACAACTCCGAGTTCGCGGATGCGCAGTGTGCCCTCGTGCGCCTCATGGTAGTGGGGTCCAAGGGGCCACGCCGGTCCAACAGAGGCCGGGGTCACCTTGGATTCTGCGAGATCGTCCACGCATCTCTTGATCAATCTCGACCGGGGCGCTCGGTTGTGCGATACGGTGTGCCGCAGCGCGCTACGGAGAATGCACCATGCCCTACGATCCAGCCCTTGTTGCCCCCATGCGAAACGAACTCGCAAGCCTCGGCGTCGAGGAACTCATGACGGCCGACCAGGTGCGTGACTTTGTTGCGCGCGACGGCACGAAGTTCATTGTCATCAACTCCGTGTGTGGTTGTGCCGCGGGCATGGCGCGCCCAGCCGTGAGCATCGCCAAAGGACACACGGTGCAGCCCGACGCCATCGGCACCGTGTTCGCTGGACAAGACCTCGACGCCACGGCAGCGGCCCGCGCGGCGTTTGGCCAAGTACCACCGAGCAGCCCGTCGATGGCACTACTCAAAGGCAATGAACTCGTGTGGTTTTTGCCCCGTCACATGATCGAGAACCGCGACGCACAGACGATCGCCTTCGACATCGTTTCGGCGTTTGACGAGCACTGCCAGTAAGTCGTGGGTACGTTTCACAGCCACAAAGGGGAGCTCCACGGCATCACCGTTGTTGTGGAAACGAGAGACAACCGTATTTTTGTGGGTCGCTGCGACACAGTGACGACCGAGGAAGTATTGCTGCTCGATGCCGACGCGTTTCCGGCCCTCGAAGGTCTAACGGTTGACAATCCACCTGCGACTCGTGACGCATTCTTGGATGGCGCGAAACGTTTTGGGGTGTGGCCGCGCATTCCGCAGATTGCGGTTCCGTGTTCTCACGTGACTTCGATCACGCGGTTAACGGATCTTGCCACGCAGTAGCCACCCTTAATAACCCTGCCTCAATAGCCCGGTACGCAAACGATACCCTCTAGTACGTCACGCAACGTCTGACTGTGCTTGATCATGGACGTGGGCTGGCCGTCAATTACGGCCATAAACGTTTGAACGCCATCGGAGGCGATGCCGAATCGGCGTTCGCGATTGCTCGTGCGATGCAAGACCCAAAGACGTCCTGGGTTGCCCGCGATATTGATTTTCTGACCCTCGCCTTGGATGGCGGCGGGACTTGCCACCTTGGCCATGCGTGCGAGGTTGGGCTGCGAAAGGCCCATCGCGTGTGAATGAATGGTTACGGCGAGCGTGCGGTCATTCGACACGACGGTGGCGACGAGTGGACTGGCAAGATTGTCTGAACCGCGCGCCTGCCAACCCTTTGGAACCGGAATGCCAATGCCACGACGCCGATTGACATAGCCCACGTCTTTGAACGGATCAGGAATGCCATCGCCGTCCCCCGCATCTCGCTCGCTCTTCTCCATGTTCGTGCGGCGAAGCGCCGCGATCGCACGCTTCAAGTGTTCCTTGTCCGGCGCGCCGTCAATAATTCGAAGCTCGTGGCCGGTTTGAATCATGGTGCCTTCACCATGTGGCGTGGTGTAGGACAGCGTGAATTCATCGTCACTCGATTTGGGCGACGCCTCGCGATACGCCTTGCCATGGACGGCGCCGTGCGCACGTCGAAATGCCTCGGTTGCTTCCTTGGCATCCTTTCGCGTGTCAAAGGCATATGCATGAACAATCATGAGCGGCGTCGCGTCGTCTCGGACGAGGTATCTGACGTGCCCACCATCCCATCCGGCGGCCGCGCGATGGGCGAATGACGAGACAAAGTTACCCATGTGGACGCGCGCTGCAATCGGGCGCCCGTAGGCGCCGGGTAACGGGCGCGCCCGTACCGCGTTCTTGTCGGCGGGGATGCTCGCGAGATGGTCAAGCAGCATAGCGAGATCAAGTTCACCGATGGGATGTTCGTAGAACACCGACCAACCTTCGCCGATTGATGACGCGGTGTCTTCCGGCCAGTGAATTGTGCGCGGCAGATCTCTGCGATCGGGATTGAGCCAACGTTCTGGATGCAGCCATTGTTCTTGCGTGGTGGGTGGATTCTTGAAGAGTCTGTTCATGGTTTCTGGCAGCGACGCGGTTTGCGATTGTTGCGTCGCACGAGACACGAGCGCAGGGCCGGCTCGGTAGTGAAGCAGCGAGGGAGTAATCATGAAGGCCGGCGTTTCTTTCATTACGCGCGCTTGCGCCTTGCCGTCTTTTTGCTTCTGAGGCGAGTCGGCCATTTCGTATTCGAATGACGCACGCGCCACCTCGGGGTGCTGCGTTTCATAGCGCAATCGAACAGCTTCGGCGCAACCCTCGAACAGGCATCGACCGGCAAAGAATCGATCGGGGTCCTCTTCGTAGGCTTCTTCCATGGCCTCAAAGTCGAAGTGTTGATCGTCAAGGGCGTGCACGAGTTCATGCACAAGGGTAGGGATCTGTGCCTTACCCAATGGGCCCTCAACCAGCACCATGGTCTTCTCTTCGCGGTCGTAGTACCCGGCCACGAATGCGCCAAACATTTTGATGCTCATCGAAGTGACGTCTTCACCCGGGCGCAGTACCCCTACACGCTTGTAGATGCGATCGTCTCGCGCCCGCTCGTCGGCGGGATACTCCTTGTCCATCATGAGTCGCAGTTGGTCTCGTAGCGCTTCACGATCGAGAACGCGAACCGGTACGGGCTTCTTCCAAGCAAGGCCCCGTATTTTGGCGACCTCAGGCATCAACGACTCGAGGAGCTTCTGCGCCGCAGCGTCGGTTTCACGTTGTTTCTTCGTTCGCGGCTCGGGAGGAGAATCCTCTTTGGCGGAGAGCGGAGCGGCCACGTTGAATGAAAGCAACGCGAGTACAATCATCGCAAATGAGGCACGCAGCATGACGTTCTCCAAGGAGAGCGCATCCTAAACGTCGCAGAGCGGCGGATTCTGCATTCCGTCGGCAGGAATCCTCGAAGCGGCGTTAAGATCACGCCCCTATGCCTGACTCGTTCGAACTCACCACGCCCGACACCATCGTTCTGGTGGTCTGCGCCATTTTTGCCATTCGCGGTGCCTTCAAGGGCTTCGTGTGGCAGGCCGTGCGGACCGCGGGGTTGGTCGTGGGATTGTGGGCCGCCACCAAATGGTATGCGCCGTTTGGTGAGTGGCTCAATGAGCATGTGCCTGCCATTCCGGATGTGGCAGTTACACCGTTAGCGTGGGTCCTCATTGCTGTTGGCATCTTCTTTGTGGTGTCGTTTCTCGCCCACATGGCGCGTGGTTTTGTGCGCGAACGCGAGTTGGGCTTCGCGGATCGACTCTTCGGCTTCGCTCTTGGCGCGGGAACCGGACTCGTGCTTTGCACCGCGGGCTTCTTGCTATGGGGCAGCTTCTTCTCGGATCAAAAGCTGCGTGAGACGCTAGAAGGGTCCTACTCGGTGCGCTACATGGCGAAGGCCGTCGAAGTTGTGACACCCTTCGTACCCGAGCCCATCCGCCGCCGTTGGGGTGGTGTGCTCGGCACCCTCCACGAGATCCAACCCGCCCTCCCCTCCACCGACTGACGCGCCACAGAACCCAGGTATTTCTGGCGCGTTAGTCGTCGAGGACGTCGAAGCCGTCGGCCTCGATGAGGGGGCCAAGGTCGTCGGGAATTTGGTAGGCGCCGGGAGGATTGGCGTCAGGTGCGTCGGGATCGGTTGGGTTAGAAACTGGAGAATGGGTAACCGGGACATCGCTGTTGGGGTTGGGCGAAGTCGTTGCTGGGGTATCGGTCGTGGTGGGTGATGTTGCAGACGCGGCTGGCATTGGTTTCGGTTGGTCGGGGACCGAATAGGTTGGCGTGGGAATGCCAGCGCCGTCGCGATACTCGAAGCGCGCTAGCTCGCGGAGTTTGGCGACACGCTCGTCAATGAGACCCCTTGGAATCGTTTCGCCCGCAGCGCGGCGCGCCAAGAGATCGACGAGTTCGGCGTCGTAGTGACGATCGCCGTTTACACGCAACGTGGGCAGCAAGCCGGTCTTCGTAAGTCGTTCCAATGCTGCGGCATCGACGTACAGCCGTTGCCGCACCGCTTCTTTGCGGAGCAGGCGATCCACATCTACATGTCCAGTCAACTTGGACGTGTCTCGCGTGGCCCGACGCGCTTTGCTTGAGGGGGGCGAGAGGCGTTCGAGCCAATAGGTGCGGATCGATGACTCATCGGTGGGGGCCCGCCCAGACGCGGCATCGACCCACGCTGCCGGAAAAACCCACGCGCCATCTTGCCAGAGCGCAGGAATCTGGCGCGAGCGCGCTTGACGGATCAATCGCTTGGGATCGCAGTGCAGCGCCTCGCTTGCATCCGCAAGGTCGTAGCGTTGGGGGGCGTCCAAATGGGGCATCGCCATGCACTGTACCCGAGGAGGCGGCGGCGTTCGTAGAACGCGTTTCGGCGGGTTCGTCACGACTTGGTATCGGTTTGCCATGGATTCTTCGGAACGCGACCCGTTCGTCCGTAAGGTCCATAGGTCAATCCGTGTTCGTTGCCCGCGGGAATCGACCGATTGAAAGGCGAAGGAGGCCCTCATGGTTCAGTCCAGGATACACACGCGCGTTGATCGCTTCGCCGCATTGGCTTTCGCATGTCTAGCGATGTCCGCATGCCAGACGCAGCCTGCCGGCAACAAGATTCCTCAGCGAGCCAGCGTGCTACCCACCGTCGCCGGGCGTGCCAGTCCAAATTAC
This sequence comes from Planctomycetota bacterium, assembly GCA_965222115.1. Taxonomy (GTDB): domain Bacteria; phylum Planctomycetota; class PLA2; order PLA2; family JAEUHO01; genus CBDCTJ01. Next base: position 970,370 of record CBDCTJ010000007.1, read on the forward strand.
TCCTCCGCGGTCGATGCGCGCGACGCCTACACCCGCCAGAGCGAGAACGGCTCCTTGGTCGCTATCTTAGAAGACGCAGCGTGGCTACGTTACGAAGGCACACCTGAGCAAGTTGAATCGAAGCACAAGTCCTACTTCAAGGACGGCTACACGACGTTTCAAGTCGTCATGAATCCCGATGAATTCACGCAGCCCAATAAAGAGGTCTTCATCTTGGAAGATAGCTCGGGCCGACGGTTCCGGGGCAATCCGGTGACCTACAAGAGCGCCATGGAATGGCACGACCGCAAGTACCGCTTTGAGTTTCAATTGAGCTTCCAACATGCCGTTAGCGCGGACACGCGTTGGATCAAACTCACGCGTGAAGCCGATGGGTCTACGGTGCGTTGGGATTTCAACGATCGCCATGTTGCTAAGAAGACGTGAACTTAGTCCGGGCTAGAGCATCGTTCCCCGCGCCACGCGATCGAGGACGTCGTCAATGCGACCCCCGGTGTGAGGAATGGCGTGAATCCCCACCGCACGCAGTAGGGTCAATGCGCGATCGCTGAATCCGGTGGCGACAACGGCACGACACCCCAAAAGACTTTGCAGAAACACCTGCGCGTTGCCTACGCCATCCACGTGGCGACGGAGATCATGCGGACGTCGTCGCGTGCCCAAGTGGCGGATGGAATCCGGCATTACGCGAAATACATGCAACACGTCGGCTCGCTCAAGACTCGTATCAATCAGTACACCGTCGCGGGACGCTACGGCCACAAGCTGCGTACGCCTGCGTGGTAAGTGAGTCCCGCCGTTGTCTTCCGGCGATTCCATAAGCACATGCGCCAACCCGTCATCGGGAAGCGTGTGGGGATCGACGACTTCAAAGCGCGACGGTCGCAGCCACGCACGCAAGAGCCCTTCCACCGACGAACGCTCGTCGTGGTCGATCCGACCAAAGTGCTTTGCAACCGATGCTGTCGCGACACGCATTTCGTGCGTAGTGGGCATCGTGAGCCGAAAGTCATGGGCCGCGATATTCGGCGTGGGCGTCAAGAGATCCATGCGTTCCGCACCCGCCGCCCGCGCACGCATCGCCAGCGTCTCGACGTCTTCAAAATTAACGAGGGGGTGCACCGTGGTGCGAACGGCCACGGGCAGTCCCGCCGCATGCGCCAATCCAAACGCGCGGTGGCTGGACTCGACATACAACGCCGCCGCACGATCAACGTCGAGCGTCTCGCCGCGAAAGCGCGCACCCCGAACGAGTTTGCGGGCGCTACGTTCCGTTGCAGCGTCCATTCGGACCACGACATACGCGACGCCCAGCGACGTGAGTTCGCTCGTGTATTCCGACAGCAACGGACCATCAATAACCATGCCCACCCGCACGTCGGGGTGGTGGTCCTGAAGCAATGCCAGCGCACGCAAGATGTCGGCGGCACTGGCAAGCGGATCGCCCGGGCCGTCAAACTCAACGACCAACGGTCCTTGGCGATGGCGTCGCGCGCGCCCAGTAAGTCGCAGAACGTCGGGCACGTCCAGGTGGACCGGCATACGCGATGGGTCGCGATCCAATCGGTGAAGCAACGGCGTGGATGCCGCCGCCAGGCGCAAGAGCTGCACGCGAAGCTTGGGGTGCGCATCAGAGGATGGGTGCGGCGGCGAGGTCATGCATGAATGATTCTCAGTCGAGGCCGTCCATGGGCCAAACATCTCCGCCTTGAACCGACTCGGATATCATCACGCGCATTGCTTCGATGCCCGATTCCTGTCACGGTGACAGAACGGCACAGATCACATACGACAATTCGCGATCTGGCAGTCGCGATGCGGCAATTGCGATATGGGTTTCTTTTGACCACGCCAAGCTCAGCGCCTAAGCATCCCGCTCCCGAGCGTACGTGGCGTCCGCTCAGTGGTTTGGCCGTATTGAGTTTCATCTTGGCAGTTGCCGGCGTCGTTGTGTCGCTCTACTGGTGGTGGGTAGAGATCATTCCATTCATATTGGGATTGGGCGTGCTCTTCGGCGTGTCGCGTCGTTTGCGCCGTGGGCATGCTCTGGCCATCGCGGCCGTTGTGATTTCGTTGGCTGTTGGTTCGTGCAGCTATCGCGCCAATGCGGACCACAAACGTCATATTCGCGAAGTGTCCACGTCGCTCCTCTCCGCGCTTAGGCCCGATATCGCAGGCGACGTGCGTGATGATGCGATGCGCCCTTGGTTTCGCACCGACGCCCTGGATCGTGGCGTGCTCGATGACGTCATCAAGCGCCACCATGTTGTCGAAGCGGAGTTTGGATCATTTCAAGGCGAGGTCGATACCGGCGGCTTCTTTGATAGCGCATTCCAGCGTTGGACTCAACCGCATCACTTGGTTGAGATCGGAAACGATACACCTGCGCCGCCACTCCAGGTCGGCACCGTGTGGTGGGTTCCCGCGAGCTACGAACGCGGCACGGTGTTTGTGGGCGTCCATTTGTTTCAGGGCAAGCCCGATCTTGGGCAAATGTTGGGACTCGCGCGCGAAGGCAAAATGAAACCGGGCGTCCGCGCGCCGATTGTGGCCGATTTGCGCTTCTACCGCCAAGGGGACGGTAAGTAGTCCCGACGCCATCTGACGAACGCCTTGAACCTTTGGGGTGTCTAGCGCCACGTCCATCGGCCTCTTGGTACGATGCGATTCGAATGGCATGGCGCGCCATGCGTCTGAAATCGAACTCGAGGTACTGGGCCATGAAGTTACCCCTCCGTCTTGCTGCTGGACTGGTCGTTGTCTTCGCCATCGCTGGATTGCCCCATGCCGTGGCCAAGCTTGGCAATGCCGAGCTCAAGGAGCTCGAAGGTCGATTCAATGACCTCTTCAAGGGCCCCGGCGATCCTGACGGCAAGAAGGATGTCTTGACCCAGTTGGCGAGTGACGCGCAGCCGCGCTCGCTCAAGATGTTGGCTGATGGGCTGTTGAAGCAATGTGTCATTCTCTGGGACCTTCGAGCGGAACTTCAGCAAGTCACCGTCGAGCATGCCGATGCCATGAATCGCAGATTCAAAGGAACGCACAACGCGCTTGAAAAGGAACTCCAGGAACTGCAGGGAAAGCTTAAGGATCTCGACGCGTCGGTTGCGTCGGAATCCGAAGTGATGGATACCGCGATTGACGCGGTTGCCAGTGCGCCGGAAGCGTTGCGCAAAAACATCTTTCGTCGCGCGAAGACGTCCAAGCAATGGGTATACCGGGCGGCCGCCGCGCGCATTGCGGGTGCCAAGATGGCCGAAGAGAAGAACGCTCGGCTCTTTGTCCAGCGCGTCCTTATTGGCGACAAGGACCGTCGCGTTCGTTCGGCTGCATTGGAAATGGTTGGACAGGCAGAATCAGACTGGGAAGAGTTGGTGATGGGCCGCTTGGGCGATGCCGATTGGGGCGTGCAGCTCATGGCGGTTCGTATCCTGCATGAGCGCGACTACAAGCCGGCCGTGCCGCATTTGATTCAGGCATTGGGCAAGACCACGCCGCGCGTGGCCGAGGCCATGGGCGCGGCGCTTCAACACTTCACCGGCGAAAAGATTGAGCCGTTTGCTGACGCATGGCAGCGTTGGTGGGAAGATCACAAGGAGGATTGGGACAGCAAGGTCGAGGTCAAGAAGCAGAAGAAGGAAGAGTTTAAGTCGGTCCATTTCTATGGCATGGAGGTGAAGTCCGACAAGGTCATTTTCATTATCGACGTATCCAAGTCGATGGAGCTAGAAACCAAGAACCACAATCCGCGCGAAAAGTGGAAGCCGGCCGGACCCACAACAGGTGGCGGGAAAGCGCCGCCGCCTCCGCCTCCGCCGCCCGAGATTCTTAGTGGGCCCAAGATCGACGTGGCCAAGCATGAGTTGAAAAAGGCCATTTCCGGGCTCGCGAGCGATGCCAAGTTCACCATTATCGCATTCAAGAGCGTGGCAAAGGCGTGGCGTCCCCAATTGGTTGAGGCCAACAAGAAGAATAAGGCCGCCGCGCTCAAATGGGTGCGCAACATGAAGCCAAGTGGCGTGACCTACATCGACGGCGCATTGCGCTTGGCATTTCAAATTGGCGGCGTTACGAATGTCGATGATAAGTACGCCTCCGATCAAGTGGACACCATTGTGCTTGTGTCCGATGGCGCGCCGACCGACAACAAGATGCCCAAGCCCAAGCTGATGGATCCAGAGATAATTTTGAAGCACGTCCGCGAATGGAATGCGAAGAAGAAGGTTGTGATTAACTGCATTAGTGTGGACATGCTTCCTGGCGTGAAGTTCATGAAAGACCTCGCCGACCAAAATGGCGGCAAACACATCGATCGTTAATCCGGACGATTCATGAAGCGCGCGTCGATGAGCGAACGAACGTCGCGCGGTGATGCCGCTTCGCAGGGCCAGTTGGGCTTGTGGCGTGGGGCCAAGTGGATTCGGTTGGGACGCGTTGCGGGCGTATCGATTGCGATTGATGCCGGGTTGCTGGTGTTGTTGGCCGGTGGACTCGTGTTGGGTCTCGCGGCCCCGTCGCCGGGTACCCGAGCACTCTCGATCGCGCTCGTGTTGGCATCGGTAGTGGTTCATGAGTTGGGCCATGCGTTGATGGCGCGCACGCTCGGCGTTTCGGTGGGCGGTGTCTACTTGCATGTGGTTCCCTTCGCAGCCATTGATGCGGGTGAACCCGAATCCAAAAGCGATGGGAACAAAATGTTGTGCATTGCGCTTGCCGGGCCGATGGCGAGTATGCTCGTTGCAAGCGTCTGCTGGCTCCTGGGCGCGCGCTTTGCGCTCGGCGACACGTCGGCCGAGCGTCTTTTGGATCTACCGCCCTTGACGCTCTTGCTATGGGTGAATGCGGTGATGGGCACAGTGAACCTTTTGCCCGCATTGCCGGTGGACGGTGGGCGCGCGCTTGAGGCCTGGGTGCGCCCGCGCGTTTCGTGGCGACGACGACACGGCATTCTTGCGGGTTGCGGATGGGCCGTGGCCCTTGGCGTAGCCGTTGTCGCCTATGTCACCTCCATGCCGCTTCGGCTTCCGATCGCGTTGCTTGCCGGCATCTTCCTACTCACCGCCATTCATTTGGGTACCGCCATCTTTCGCCGACCATCTGAAAATGAACGCACCTAGCCCTACGGCACGATTTACAGGCACGTCCACCTACGTAGCGACCGACGACTTGCTCGTGGCCGTCAACGCGGCGTTAATCTTGGAGCGCCCCCTACTGATCAAGGGGGAGCCTGGCACCGGCAAAACAGTGTTGGCGCATGAAGTCGCCACGGCCCTCAAGCGTCCATTGATTGAGTGGCATATCAAGTCGTCAACGAAGGCGCAGAACGGTCTCTATGAGTACGATGCGGTGGCACGCCTGCGCGATTCACAGCTCGGCGACGATCGCGTACACGACATTCGCAACTACATCGTGCGTGGCAAACTGTGGGAGGCGTTTACGCAGTCTGACGGCGCAGTGCTCTTGATCGATGAAATCGATAAAGCCGACATTGAGTTTCCCAACGATCTCCTGCAGGAACTCGACCGCATGGAGTTTGACGTCTATGAAACCAAGGAGACGGTACGCGCCAGCACGCGTCCGCTTGTGATCATCACGTCCAACAACGAAAAGGAGCTACCCGACGCGTTCTTGCGCCGTTGTTTCTTCCACTACATTCGCTTTCCCGACCCCGAAACGATGGCAGCGATCGTGGAAACCCACTTCCCTGGCATCAAGCAAGACGTCATGCAGCAGGCCCTCACGGCCTTTTATGGCATACGCGATGTACCGAGTTTGAAAAAGCGCCCATCCACCTCCGAACTCCTCGATTGGATTCGACTCTTGACCGCGGAGGGCATTCGACCCGAGGCGGCCGCGGGTGAAACCGGATTGCCCCCGCTGCATGGCGCGCTGCTCAAGAACGAGCAGGACGTGGCCATGACGCGGCATCACCAGTCAAGAGGGCGCCGACGGTGAGTGCCCTCTTTGGCCAGTTCTTCTACGCGTTACGTGCCTACGATGTGCCTGTGAGTCTGCGCGAATACCTCACATTGCTTGAGGGTGTGGCCAAGGGACTTGCCAGTTTTCGTGTGGACGACTTCTACGTATTGAGTCGCGCATGCCTCGTCAAGGATGAGCGGCATATCGATAAATTTGATCGGGTATTTGGCCACATCTTTCGCGGCATGGAATTGTTAACCGATCCGCAGCAGGAGATTCCTGAGGCATGGCTGCGCCGTTTGGCCGAGCGCTTCCTCGGCCCCGATGAATTGGAGAAGATCCAGGCGCTGGGCGGTTTTGATGAACTCATGCGCACCTTGATGGAGCGACTCAAGGAACAACAGGAGCGGCATCAGGGCGGAAACAAGTGGATTGGCACGGGCGGAACGTCACCTTTTGGGGCGTGGGGCGCCAATCCCTTTGGCGTGCGCATCGGACAGCATCGATCGCGTCACCGTCGCGCCGTCAAGGTGTGGGACGCACGCGAGTTTCGAGATTTTGATGACAGTCGCGAACTGGGTACACGCAACATCAAGGTGGCGCTGCGGCGATTGCGGAAGGTCGTACGCGAAGGGCGCGAGTGGGATCTCAATGTGGACCACACCATTCGCGCCACCGCCAAGAACGCGGGCTATCTCGACATGGTGTGGGAGCGCTCGCGTGAAAACCGTGTGAAAGTGTTGCTCCTGCTCGATGTGGGTGGCTCGATGGACGATCACGTGCAATCCGTGGAAGAGCTGTTTTCTGCGGCGCGTGCGGAGTTCAAGCATCTCGAAGTGTTCTATTTCCACAACTGCCTCTATGAGGAAGTGTGGCGCGACAATCAGCTACGTCATCGCGACCGCACCAGCACGTTGGAGCTCATGCACACCTACGGCCCCGACTACAAGGTGATGTTTGTGGGCGACGCCAGCATGAGTCCCTACGAGATCACCGAAGTTGGAGGGTCCGTCGAACATTGGAATCCCGAGAGCGGTCAAATGTGGCTGCGTCGCGCGCGGCGCACGTGGAAGCACTGTGTGTGGATCAATCCCGTGCCGGAGGCCCACTGGGGATTTACCTATTCCATTCAGATGATCCGCAATCAGTTCGAGGGGCGGATGGTGCCGCTCACGCTTGAAGGGCTCGAGCGTGCCACCAAGGCGTTGAGCTAAATCAGGTGATGCATACATTCGTCGGGCTTAAGTAGTCCCGCTCGAATTTGAGCTGCGCCGGTACGATGGGTCGTGGCTGGACCGAGGATCCTTGACTCATGTCGTCAAACGTGCGCGCATTGCTTCTGCTCATGGCCTTCGCGGCCGTTGTGACCCTTGGCGTCATGTGGTTTTTGGATGGGTTCGATGGCGGCGATCGCGACGTGAGCACGGTCACCTACGACGAAGAGGCACGCAGCAACGAGCTTCTGACCGAGCTTCGTTCCACTGCCGACAGGCGCCGTGTACCTGGCTTAGAGACCGTTGGGCTTGAGGGGAAAGGCGCGGGCACGGGCCACTTGCGCGGCGAGGTGTATCTCTTTGTTGCGGGCAAATCGGGGCGCCCGCTGCCGGGTGTGAAGGTCAAAATTCTCGGTTATCGAAAGGGCCTGCCTGAACTTCACCTGGAAGAAGTCACCAACGAAAAGGGCGTCTTTCACTTCCGCGACGTACCTGTGTTTCTAAACGGCGTATTGTTGATTCATCATCCGCCGTATCGCGAGTACCTCCTACGCGGCATGAGCGTGCTCAAAGACCGCACCAAAGACGTGGGGAGGATTCGATTGGGGGCGCCCACGTCCTTGCAGGGCGAAGTGCTCGACGCTCGCGGACGTCCGGTCACAGGGGCACGCGTGCAAGTGCTCAAGGACCGCAGTCGACGCGACAGCTTCGATATTCATCGCGCCTTGCGCGAACTTCAGACCGAGGGAGCGCCGATGGCGCAATCGGCGGTTGCCGAGGACGGCTCGTTTCGTATTGGCGATCTGCCACCGGGGCAGTACGTACTGCGGGTGAGTGCGCCCGGGTTCGCAACAACGTTTCGCGCGGGCGTGTATGTTTCAGCCGACGAGAACAGCACGCGTGTGCGCATTGTCTTGGATGAAGGTGCGGGCTACAAGGGGTATGTGCGCGATGAGAAAGGCCAGGCCGTTGCTGGCGCGCGCATTATCGCCGTTATTGCGCAGAGCCAAAAGATGACGCGGCTAGACCGCATGGATGCTCAATCCGATGCACACGGATACTACGAACTCAATTCACTCGTGCCCGGCGTGCGTTACTTTATCTCTGCAGCGGCCGATGGATACGCGTCCAGTGCCATGGTGCTCACACCGTCTGCCAAGGTTCAGCAGCGCAACATCACACTGAAGCCCAGTGGCCGAATTGTGGGGCGTATCACAGACAAAGAAACCGGGCAACCCATCGCCGCCGCCCATGTCGGTCTACTAGCGGGACAAATGATGTCGATGTCGCCCGTTGCGACGACGACGAATGAACATGGTGAATACGAGTTTCCCCATGTTTCACCAGGTCCTATCTTGGGTCTTACCGTTTCCGCCGAAGGGTATCAACAAAGCGACGTATTGGACGCGCTCGCGGTGGGTGCTAAGACTGTTCTCGCGGGTCAAGAAACGCGGCTGGACTGGACACTGGTCGCGGGCGGTTCGATTGAAGGCCATGTACGGGCGCGTGACGGAAGGCCTGTGCCCTATGCGACTGTGGCGTTTTATGATCGTCGGCGTGCCTACCACGGTGAGCGAACGTCCGTTACCGGGGTGGACGGCTCGTACCGCATAGTTGGATTGCGTGCCGCGAAATACGAAGTGCGTATAACCGCTCCGGGCTACGCCCCACCGCACGACAAACGCGTGGCGGAGTTTGTCATGCCCAAGGCACTCGGTGAGCACGAGCATCCCATCGTGATTGACCGGGGTGCGGTCATCCATGGCGTCGTGAAGAATCCACAGGGCGAACCGCAGGCCGGTGCACGCATTCAGTTGCTGGCGCTAGGCAACAGCGCCGCTCAGCGTCGCGTGCAAGACATCAAGACGGTTACTGGGAGTACCGGCGCCTACGTGCTCTACGGCGTCCCGGTTGAGATGCCGCTCAAGATCGTGGCCGAGCATGATGAGTTTGCTTCTGCCGAAAGTGCACGTTACGAGTTTCCTCCGGGGGCCGATCAAGTTGTTCACCTGCAACTGCGGGCCGGCATTTCGCTATCAGGTTTCGTCGTCGACCAAGACGGGCGAAAGCTAGAAGGAGCTCGCGTGCGTTGGGGTCTCATTCGCGATGCACACGATCGGGCGCTTCGCGATTCGTACCGGGCCGATGAACTATTGGGTACGCGGGTGGTTCGTAGCGACCAACGGGGTGAATTCGTAGTGGATGGGTTGCGGCAAGGCGGGCTCTTGCTCAAAGTCGAGCACGAAGGCTATGCCACGTGGTACCGGCGCGACCTGGTGATCACAGACGGGGAGTTGGAGGAGTTGCGCGTGGAGCTTCAAGGCGCGCTTGCGGTGAGCGGGCGTGTGATGTCAGCAGCCACAGGACGCGCGTTGGCGGGCGCCTATGTCTACGCCATTGAGAAGGGCCCCGCCGAGGGACAAGAGGATGATCCCGGTCACGTCAATGTGCTTGTGAATGGGGAGACCGGCGTCGACGGTCGCTTTCATTTGGATGGCATTCCACCGCGTCGCCTCGATGTCGTGGTGTGGTTTGCGCCGGGACATGTCGGTGCGGCCCAAAACCGCGCGGATCCATCCAATCGCAAACGCAACGTGTCGGCCGGCGCATCCAATTTGGTGTTTCACCTCAAACCGGTTGGCAAGGTTGAGGGGGAATAGCCTCGCGGGATTATCGCTTCGACTTGGCGGGGCGCTCGTTCGGTGAGGGCACACTTTTTGGCAAGGTCTTCGTTGAAGGTGTGCGGCCCGGCGCGATGTCCACGATCAAGAGAAGCGCGCGTTTAGCGGGGACAGGCTTCAGTGTGGGCAAGATCATCAAGGCGGATGTGCCCGTGCGCGGAAGGGTCAACTCGCGTTCTCGTTCACGTGTAGACCACTGGGGTTGATGCAGTTCATATGTCCGCCCCGACTCGGACGGCGAGACATCGATACTCGGCAGTGGCATGGGTGTGTGCACATGGCGTATGCGCACGCGCACACGAATGGATGATTTGCCGACATCCATCAACTGCACGCGAACGGTGTATCCGTCTGCAATCGAACCGGTCGCAATCGTCCACCCGGACCCTTGTTTGGCGCGAACCAGCCTGCGGTTGTAGGTGACTGGCGTGCCTGCGTGCACATCCATGGGTCGCCCGCCCACGATTGTGTCGCCATGGGCGGCAATGAGCACGGAAGCGGAGTCAATCGCCTTAGCCTCATTGAGCCAACGGGCCAGCACATCGCGCGATGAAAGCGATGCCGCGGTCGTGGGATCGCCCGAGGCACCGTGCTCTTCCGCAAACAACGTGGCCGCGGCCTCGGGCACGTCGATCAATGAAACACCAACGTCGAATGCCTCGCCGCGCAGATGGGGGTAGAGCACGTTCCAATTCGGTTCCACGCGTTCCCCGGACTCGTCAAGCGGCGCCTCAATATCAAGGGGTGGCGGGGGCACGCGCGAAACGTCATCCGGCACGCTCGCCAGTCGATTGCGAGTGTCGGCGTCGAGCGCTGCGGCAATCTCGCGGTGTCGCGTTTCCGTGGCCACGATAATGCCAAGGAGCCAGCGGCCACTGCGATCTCTGCGGATGGGCTTAAAGCGTTCTGAAAGCGTCTCAAGCATGTCGATGTGCAGTCGATACCTCCGCGACTGCAGCACCTCTTCCACGCGTTTCGAATCGACGTGCTTTGCTTCTTCAGACGCAGCGTCGCTGGTTGTCGGTTTCGGCCGCGCGCGTTCCGTGCCCCCTGGCTTCGGTTCCATCGAACTGTGCCCGTCCGTACCGACACCAGCAGGAGAACGCTTTGGATCCGATCCCCGTGGGTTGGAATGAGAAGGGCGGAGACTTCGCGGTTGCGCGTCGAGAAGTGCAGCACGCCAACGATCGGCGTGATCAAACGGCGTGTGACTATCAAAGGCCAGCCGCAATGGGTCATTGGCCCACGCGCGCAGCGCATGCAGGATGCGTTCCATGACGGTATCGTTGTCGCTGGACTGTTGAATGTACTGTCGTAGCAGCGCCGCACCTTGACTACGTTCGGTGGCGGAATCCGATAGCAAGAGGTGGGCGAGTTGTTCGTACTCGGAATCACTCTCCGCGCGTGCCGCGCAAGGTTGTAAGGCGCCCATCGAAAGCAGCCCTACCAAAAAGATCCACCGTGCCGAACGTTGTGCGATTGCCATCACGACGACGCCTCCTTAGATTCGACTCGCCCGCCACGCGCTGCAAACGTCTCTTCGTCGACGATCGCAATACCCAGCGCTTCGGCTTTCTTGCGCTTACTGCCCGCGCCAGGCCCCGCCACGACCAGCGTCGTTCGTTTGGACACCGAAGAGGCAACGCGTCCACCCAATTGCTCAATAAGCGTGGTTGCTTCGTCGCGACTCATGGATTCGAGCTTGCCGGTCAAGACAACAATTTCACCGTCGAATGGGCCCGAAGCCGTGGCAGCGATGGGTTGGGGACTCAGCCCACGCGCTTGCATGCGCCCGAGCATGTCTTGATTGGCCGGGTCAGCGAACCAGCTCAGTACGCTGTCCGCCATCGACTCGCCCACGTCATGAAGTTCCAAGAGTTGTTCCTTGGTGGCTGCACGAATGGCCGGAAGGGTGTTGAGGGCACGCGCCAACTTCTTTGCACCGGTGGCGCCCACTTCGCGAATGCCGAGCGCGAACAGAAAGCGATCCAGCGGTGGCGTGCGTGCAATCTCGATCTGGTTTATCAAGTTGGCAGCGCTCTTTGCGCCCCACCGATCGAGCGCCTCGAGGTCCTGGGCTTTCAATGCGTAGAGGTCCGCTGCGTCGCGCACGAGACCCGCGTCGAAGAGTTGGGCCGCCTGCTTCTCGCCGAGTCCTCGAATGTCGAGCGCGGCGCGCGACGCATAGTGGGTGAGATGGCCCACGATCTGTTTGGGGCACGCGAAGTTCTCGCAGCGAATCGCCACCTTGCCTTCGGCCTGGACCAACGGTGATTCACACTCGGGGCACACCGTGGGTACCACAATCGAACGTTCGTTGCCTGTGCGTTTGTTGGGCTCGGCACGAAGCACCTTCGGAATGACATCACCGGCGCGTTCAATCTCAACCATGTCGCCAATGCGTAGATCGAGTCGCGCCAACTCATCCACGTTATGCAGCGTTGCGTGCGATACGGTGACACCGGCCAAGAAGACCGGCTCCAATATGGCTCGCGGCGTAACAACACCCGTGCGGCCCACACTCCACGTAACGTCGTTGAGTCGCGTTAGCGCACGGCGTGGGGGAAACTTCCACGCCACAGCCCAGCGCGGTGATCGACTGCGCATACCCAAGCGCTCTTGCAAATCAACACGGTTGAACTTGACGACGAGGCCGTCGCATTCGTAGGGAATATCGTCGCGTCGACGAACAAGATCTTCGTAGTGCGCGGCGACTGCGTCCATGCCTGTGACGGTTTTGGTCTCTGCCATGGTGACAAAGCCCATGGCACCAAATGCGGCCAACATCGCGTCATGCGTGTCGTAGGCGGCGCCGCGTATGCCGCCCAGGGCGTAGGCGAAGAAGCGAATCGGTCGCGCAGCGGGAATCGATGAATCCAACTGACGCATGGAGCCCGCACAGAAGTTGCGCGGGTTCATGTAGCGCTTCTCGCCACGTGCTTCCAGTTCGTTGTTGTAGGCCTCAAAGGCGGCCTTCTCCACATAGCACTCGCCGCGCACGGCAATCCACGCAGGGATATCGTCGCCACGCAAGACGAGGGGAACGTCAAACAGGGTGCGCGCGTTGGTGGTGATGTCTTCCCCACGCACGCCATCGCCCCGCGTGAGCGCTTGCACCAGGTGCCCCGCGTCGTAGATCAGTTCCAACCCCATGCCGTCGATCTTGAGTTCCGCGCTGTAATCAAACGGACCCTCGTCTCGCAGAAAGCGAGCGGTTGATTCGGCCCACGCACGCACGTCGTCTTCGTTGTGTTTGTCCTCCAGCGACACCATCGGGCTGGGATGCGGCGCCGAAGTAAACCCGTCGGCAATGCCGCCGCCCACGCGCTGGGTGGGGCTGTTTGGATCCTGCAACTCGGCATGCTTGGACTCAAGCGTCTCCAATTCGTGCCACAGTTCGTCGTACTGCGAGTCGGTCAGTGTGGGGTCATCGAGCACGTAGTAGCGGTACTGTGCTTCGCGCAGGGTTTCGCGAAGTTCGGCAACGCGGGCGATGGTGTCTGGCGGAACGGGCATGGTCCCCATCGTAGCCGGAAGCCCGGCACGCCACTTTTTGCCTGCCTTCCTTGGCTCTGGCGATTCGGGGCGAGTACCATGCCGGACTTGCATGCGCGAAGGCGTACCAACGCCCCGTGGCCCCCGTGGGGCCCCGCGCTGTGGAGCCCCACCCAAATGCCCGCTGCGCAGACCGCATTACTGACCATTTACTATGCCCTGTTGGGCATTGTGACCGCGGTCATGATCTATCGCGCGCTGCTCATTCCGCGCTACTTCGCTCTACGCGATGAAGACGAAACTCCGGTCGATCGATTCGAAGACACGCCATGGGTCACCGTGCAGTTACCCATCTTCAACGAGCGCTTTGTCGTGGATCGCTTGCTCGATGCGGCCTGCGCACTGGAATGGCCCAAAGATCGTCTTGAGATTCAGGTGCTCGACGACAGCACGGATGAAACCAAAGCGGCGTGCGCCGCCAAAGTGCGCAGTCTGCAAGATGCGGGCTTTCACATCCGCCACATGCACCGTACGGATCGCTCGGGCTATAAGGCTGGCGCTCTTGCCGATGCGATGGGAGAAGCGCGTGGTGAGTATCTCGCGGTATTCGACGCCGATTTCGTGCCCCGCCCCGACTTCCTAAAGCGCACGATCGACTTCTTTACCGACCCCAAGGTTGGCTTTGTGCAGACCCGGTGGTCCTACCTCAATCGCGACTACGGTTTTCTGACGCAGGGCATGGGCATGCTCATGGACGGGCACTTTGTCCTCGAACAAGTCACGCGATCGCGAGGTGGGCACGCCTTCAATTTCAATGGCACCGGCGGTGTGTGGCGACGCCAAGCCATTTACGACGCGGGCGGGTGGGATGCGGCCACCATCTGCGAGGACACCGACCTCTCCTATCGGACCTACCTCGCCAATTACCGTGGCGTGTACTTGAGCAAGACCGATTGTCCCAGCGAGCTGCCGGTTCAAATCACCGCGCTCAAGACGCAGCAGCATCGCTGGGCCAAGGGTATCACCGAGTGTTTCGTGAAGCTCATGCCAAAACTTTGGAAGAGTTCGTTGCCGCTCAAGAGCAAGCTCGAAGGCACGTTTCATTTGGGTGCCAATCTGGCCTTTCCCGCAAGTCTCTTCATGACGGTGATTACGCTGCCGGTCATGATCGTGCGCACGTTGACCCTGAGCGGCACCGGTGCAAACGCGGCCCAGTTGGTCGACTCCATCGTCTTCTTGCTCGTGATTGTTACGCAGTTCCTGTTCTATGTGGTTGCCACGCGTGAATCCCATCGCGATTGGGTCTCGCGACTGCGCTACCTGCCGTTCTTCCCGCTGATTGGTGTGGGGCTGGCGGTGAACAATGCGCGCGGTGTGCTGGAGGCGCTTTCGGGCTTGCGTACAGAATTTGTACGAACACCCAAGCTCGGTGTGCTCGGCACGGACCGCGGCCTTGTCCGCAAGCGAGAGCGCACCTACACCGGCGGGCGCGACTTTTGGCAGGCCATCGTTGAGATCCTGTTGGGGTGCTACTACGTGTGGATGGCGATGATGCAATGCCGCGAAACACTTACAGGCGCGGTGCTTACCGCGATTTTGAGTGTTGGCCTGTTCACCATGGGCGGGGCCACGCTGCGTGCGCTCTGGATCCGCAACGAGACCGAGCGCGCTACGAAACCGGTACCCGCGCCCACGACGTAACGCCGCACCCACCCGCAATCTCGTCGTTTGCCTTTTGTGACGAAAAAGCCGAAGAAACACGTAGTGTTCTGTACGGCTTCGTTCAAGTCAAGTGGTACCAAATGCCGAGAAATTGGGGAGAGGTTGCGGGCTGAGACGCGTGCGTAGCGTTTCCCCCTCGCCGCGATCGTTTTCAGGATCCAGTAGTCCCTTTGTCACCCGGGCGTGGCGTGGTGGATTGCGTTGAGGACACACATTTCATGGCCAGGATTCTGATTGTCGAAGACGAGGAATTCCTGCGCGACATTTTGTCGCAGCACTTGGGAACCCAAGGCCATATCTGCGATCACGCGCCCGATGGTGAAGTCGGGGTGCGCATGGTGGGCGCTGCCAAAGAAGGCTACGACGTCATCATCAGTGACATTCATATGCCCAAGATGGATGGTTTGGCGTTTCTCCGTCGAGTACAACCGTACGTCGAGTCGGTCACACCGTGCATGATTCTGACCGCCTACAACGAACTCGAACACGCCATGGAAGCCATTCGGCTAGGCGCCTGCAACTTCATTCCTAAAAATCCATTCAATTTGGACGAGATTACTGAAGCCGTCAATCGCGCGTTGGAGTTGCGCAAGGTCTATACACTTCGCCACAACTATAAGCAACAGTTGGAACAAAAACTTCGCGAGAAAGAAGAGGAGTTGCGGCGGACCTATGACGGCACGGTGATTGGGTTCGCGTCGATGATTGAAGGCAAGGACGCCTCCACCATGGCGCATCTCTACCGCGTGCGCGACTACGTGACGTTGCTTGCCAAGGAAGTGGGGCTGCCCGCCGATCAGATGCGCGACTTGCAACTGGGGGCCATGCTGCACGACGTGGGAAAGTATCGCGTGCCCGACGCAATCCTGACCAAGCCATCTTCCCTGACGGAAGATGAGTGGGTCATCATGCGGCGCCACCCGGCCTTTGGCGCGCAGTTCGTGGCGGCGATTCCGTTCCTCACGGGCGCGCGCGATGTCATTGAGTACCACCATGAGCGTTGGGACGGCAAGGGCTACCCTCATGGGCTGTCGGGTGAGGACATCCCGTTGGCGGCACGCATCTTTGCGGTCGTCGATGCCTTCGATGCCATCGTGTCGGAGCGCTGTTACAAAGAAGCGCAAACACCGGCCACCGCCTTGGTTGAGATTCGGCGCTGCGCCGGTACGCAGTTTGATCCGTCCATTGTGGACGCCTTTGAACGTGTCTTGCCGCTTATCGAGCGTTGCGCGGAAGACTTTGAACGCCGCTTCCGGAATGAAATCGAGTCCATTGGTCTTGGCCGCGCCACCGATCGCAAGCGCGTGGCCGAGCAGGGCCATGAAGTGTTGGACCGCGAACTCCGCGCCTAACGTTGTGGGTCGTTATGCGCGCTTTCGGCGTTCGAAGAACTTCTTACGGAAGAATCGCGGTGGGTTCTTTTCCGAGAGCAACCCCACCGCTACCATACCGCCTTCACGATCTTTGAACTCAGCGGCGACCAGTTGCGCGCGGGTGGTCCACACCGCTTGACCCGCATGCACAAACCGAAGCGACAAGGGGTGTTCACCGAGTCGTGCGTGCACATCGCCATCACTTCGCGCAGGAAGATCGGCGGCAATCATGCGTTCGCCCAAGCCCCGTACGCGACCGATGTAGCGAGGTCCCGCTGTGGTGCCCGCATCATCGGCAAATACCAAAACCTGTAAGTAGAGGTTGGGACGCGTGAGTAGCGACAGGCCGTCCAGCACATCATGAACACGTGTGGGCGCGCGCTGAATGGCCATTTCGCTGCTCATGCCCAAACGGCGCTGCTGCTCGGGCGTTAGCGATGTTGCGAAGGAACATCCGAGAAACAGCCCGTCTTCTTCGCCGCTGCGCGTTCCCAAGCGCAACATCCGCGTTTCGGTAACGACCCCGTGATCGGGAAACACGAGATCGAATCCGCCGTCAAACTCCTCGTGCATCCATTCGATCAGATTGGCCGCGTCGTCGTCCATGGCCTTCATGAGCGCCTCGCGATCGACGCGCATCAAAACGCCGCCTTCCGAGACATCGACCGTGACGCCGGTGTATTCCCCCCGTTTGCATCGCGCCAGCACCGGCAGCTTGAGCAGCAGGCGCGGATGGGCGCGCTTGCCGGAAAGTAGGGCGCGGAGGGGGTCGCTCTCGCGGTGGGGGTCGTGATTCACGCCGTAGATCTCGGAGCCGGGAAAGGTCGTAATCTACTGTGAAATGCGGCAAGTCCTATGGCCTCTTCGCGCAGGACTCGAGAACAACGGGTCCGTCCGCTACTTCTTGCCTGGTGCCTTCTTTTTGGCGGCGTCCTTTTTCGGCTCGTCTTTACCGCCGCCTTCGTCCTCGTCTGCTGGCCCGGCCTTGCCCATGAGGGGCGAGAATCGGTAGTAGGTCTCTAGGGAGAGAATCGACATCGCGGTGCTGAAAATGCGCCCACCGTTGAATCGTGCGGTATCCGGATCCCACGATCCTGCGAGTTCCGGGGGCGAGAGGCGCTGCTTCTCTGGGTACATCTTACGGATGCTCTGATTCCACTTTCGCCAATACTTCCCTCCCATCTGATGCATGGCGAGCGTCCCGTAGTACCAGTAGTAGTGATACCACGTTACCGTCTGAACGCGCTCGAGTCCGTTCATCCACTCCGGGATGTAGTCGGACAGAAGATTCGCGCTGCCAATCATGTAGGGGTGGCTTCGCTTCCAGCCCATGAAGAAACGGCAAACCATACCGACCGATGTCATCGACACCTTGCGCAGTCCGATTTTGTCCGACTCTTTGAGTTCTAGATAACTTGTGATGGATTTGAAGTATCGGCGTGCACCAACTTCGTAGGCGAAATCGCTGGAGAGGTCTTCCAGCACTTCTACTTCGCCCGTCAAGTCATACGAACATCGGGTAAGCCAGTCATCGACGCCGTCCCAGCTCTTTTGGCTAACGTCGAGCCCAACCAAGTCGGCCATCTTGGTCGTCATGAGCACCCAACTTGTGCAACTCGAATCGCTCTGGAAATAGCGTGGCCCGTAGCGCCATCCCTTGCCCGGCGTTTGGACGCGAACCAGGTAGTCAATGCCCCATTGCGAGGGCTCCATAAACTCTTCGTCACCGGAGATACCGTAGCACTCCGTTATTCCCCAGTTGGCCATCGCGATGAGGTACGCGTATATCCATCCACTGTCACCGCCACCCGTTACGGGAAATCCGCCGTCGTAGAACTGCGTGGCACACAAGAACTCCACGCCGCGGCGCACCACTTCCCGATATTTACCTTCCGACGATGAATATCCGGCGCCGAGAAATGCCAACATGGACAACCCGGTGTATGCGGGCTCGCAATTGACGACGCCGCCATACCCCTTTTCGTTTCCGTCCCACGTGCCGAGAAGGTGTTGTTGTCGCTCAAGCCAGCGCAGTCCATTCTCCACCGCGCGTTCCGTCCGCGGCGTCAAGCCGTAAAGACCCTTCTCGAGGGCCTGCCGTCGGTTCTCCTGTCGGTTGAATTTGGACGCGCGTGGGTAAAATGGATGTTCTGCCTTCGCGATCCATTTGTGCCAGACGTCCTTCTTTCGACCGAACCGATGACCGGTCAATCGTTCCAAGGCGAATTCAGCTTCTCGTTTTGCTGCTTCGTCATAGGCGTAGTCGGTGGCGATTCGAAGGGCTTCATCAAACGCCGCGCGTGTGCGTATGTATCCAGATACGCGGATCGCTCGCAAGTCGCGCTTCGAGGACTTTCTGCGCGGCTTCACCGGAACCACGATTTCTTTGATGGCTCGCGTGGGATCGACGCCTTCCAAGGCGCGGGCCGCAAACATGCGTAACGCCCTGTCGTCGGCATGCACAGCAATACGCGCAACTCGATCATACGTGTCTTTGGCGCCAAAGAGTCCGGCCAGTTCCAGCGCCGTCAATAGAACATCATCGTCACCAGAACTCACGAGGCCCGGAAGTGCCGCCAACAGTAGCTTCTTCGCGCGCGTGCCGAATCGAATGAGGCCCTGGCGTGCCGCGTCTCGCACTTCCCACGATTTGTCGTCCCGGACAATCTGAATAAGGCGCTGTATGACGCCATCGGGAACATCCATTTTCGGTGAAGCGAGTTCCGTCTTTTTCTTTGACTCCACGACGTCGTCGCCCGTGACCACGGCTTTGCCGTTAGCGCCTTCTCCTCGTGCGGGCCGGCCCCGCACCACGCGCCACGGCAAGCGTCCCAGCGCGAGCACGGCGGCATCTCGCAAGTCTTTGTTTCCCTGAGCTCGCGATAGCGCGAGGAGTGAAGTGACATCCCGCAGCGTTGACAGTTCCGTAATGGCCTTTAGGCACGCATTCTTGGTTGCTGGTTTGGGGTTCTTCTTCAGAATGTATGCGAATGTATCAATGCCTCCCGTGTACCCCACGCGCTTGAGGGCCCACACGGCATAAAGCCCAGCGTAGTCGCTGCGATCTCTTCGAACCATTTTGACGAGGGCTTCTCGGCAAGCGGTCTCGCCGCGGGCACCTGCGGCGGAGGCCGCAGCACAGCGAATCTCCTCAGAACGGCCACTCAGCCCATCCAGGATGGCCTTTCGTGACTTGGCAAATGTGGAGGGATTGTCCGATTTGAGATTGCCGGCCATGAAGAGTGCTTCAGCTTGCACCCGGGGCGATCGGCGCCCACTGGCGAGATAGGCCATCGTGTCATCGACTAGTGGACTTGCCCAGGCGCCGAATACGCGAGCAAGATTGAGTTGCTTACGTAGTTCCTTCCCGCCCTTGATCGTCCGCTTAAGCCATTTGGCAAACGCCTTGCTCTTAAACAGCGTTTCCACGTTCTCTTGGTCGAGCGAAGCGATTGCGTCGCCGCATGCAACGGCGAGATGCGGCTGCACGTAGTCCACGCCTGCCTGAAACAATGCGAAGGCGGCCTTGTCGTTGCGCTTCTGCGAAATGCTTTGAATCGCCGCATAATTGGCGTCGGCGTCATTGGTTTGGAGTCGCTTGAGCCATTTGTCATCCTTGGCCCGTGCAGTTGAAACGAGAAACGCAGCCATGACCACAAGCAGTGCCCATGCCCCTGCCCGGGTCGCCAATTGAGTTGCGCGCATAGTGCTCACTTTCTACGAATCGATGCGGCGATGGGTGCGATGCTAGCGTTCGCCACCGGCGGGCACACGTTTGCGATCGGGTTGGCGATCGGGTTTGCCGCGGCGCTTCTCGGTTTTGCGACGCTTCGGTGCGGCGGACTTCGCCTTCTTCTTGGCGCGTAGGGCTGCTTGCTCTGCTGCCTTCTTTGCTTTGATGGCACGCTTCTTGATCGCGGCCGCGCGGGTCTTGGCGTCGATGGATGACGTGTCCGCAAGGTTCCTCGTGAGCACGGCCTTCAACAGTCGTTCGATGGAGGCAAGACGCCGCTCAATCCGCACCGCCGAATCGTTGTCGTGACCTCGATGTGCGTGCTGCTCGTGCTGATCTCTCTGCCGAGGGTGTTGTCGATCGTCATGGCTCCGATGGCGTCCTTCGTTGCGCGCCGGGCGCCGATGTCGCTCACGATCGTGATGTCGATCGTGTGCTCGATGTTGATCGTTCGCCATTGGGTCCGGGCGCTGTCCACGTCCTCGCCCATCGTGGCGGCCTCGTCGTTGACCCTCGCCACGGCCTCGTTGCCGGTCATGTTGTTGATCATGGGTTCGGCGCTGCCATTGGTGGACCAAGTCCCGCAGTGCACGGAGCTCACCACGCAATTCTCGGTTTTCGCGTTCCAAGCGTTGCACGCGCCGTTCCATGGAAGATGAACCGGTGGACGCTCCTCGTTTCGTTTCGCGTCGAAGCATGACACGCGGCGCCGCAGGCCGACGACGACGAAGCGCATCGACGTCGCCTAGTTTCACGTCGGGGACGAGCATGCGAAAGCGCCGGTCGGCGTATGCGCGCACTGCCGGACTGACGGTGCGTGTGTGCTTCACCACACGGGGTCCGCCGTCGTCTTCTACAATTTCATTCTCCACGATCTCGACGTCTACGGTCTCATTCTCGCCTAGGTCATGCTCGTGGATCGGTGCCTTCCGCTTGATGCGCGCTGCAGCATCCACGCCATTGAAACGCGTTGCGAGACGTGTGACGGCAGTCCGCAAATGATCCGACGCCCTTTGCAGGTTGGTGGAACGACGCGCCGATGTCGCTACGCGCTCCCTTGTCGCATCGAGTTTGGCCCTCAGCTCGTTCGCGTCGCGGCGCGAACGAACCAGCGAGGCAAACGCGTCGATCGACCGCTCAAGTTCCGAAACGTGACCGCGCATCGAGTCAATCGTTTTGGCGAGGTCGAGCACGTTAGCGCGGGTGACCTGGTTGGACACGGCCGGCTCCTCGGCCACGGCGGACTGAAACCCGCCGAGCATGAGCCCGCCTACCATCACAATACCGATTGCATGCTTGATCATCGTTTGTGGCTCCCGTCGAGGTGGTCGCGAATGACGCTTACAATCATAGGGACCCTTCCCGCGAATGGGGCGGCCGGGCGCGGTGTCCAGCCCTTTGGCACGTATGGAGCGAGTCGTAGGTCATGCGTCCCCTCGCCGCCACGCTGCTCCCTACCGGCATGTTGGTACTCATGCTGTGCGTCGCGTGGGCGTTCGGAGCAGCGTCCGTTACGCGACAGAACCGGACCATCTACGAACAGACGTTGGACCTCTGCCACTCGATTCATCGTGGCGAGGTCGATTCGGTGCTTCAAAGCCTGCCAGATGGGGCCTCATCCGGCGATGTTCGGTCTACGTTTGCCCTGCGCATCGAGCGCCGCGTCGGCCAGCCCTTTTCGATTCGCCGCGTTCGTCGCGGCGACGATGGCGCTTGGGAATCCCAGGTGATTTGGTCCTCCGGCGATGGATCGCCGCCGATTCGGGACCGTTTTCATTGGTTGAGCTTGAGCGACGGGTCCTTGCTCGGTTGGTCCACCGATCGTTAGCCACCCCACGCACGACCCCGAATCCGCCTGCAAGAGCCGCTACGATGCGTTTTGAAGCAATGACCCCTCGACACTGGACCTTCCCCATGACGCCACCATCGATTTCCCGTCCTGCATTGCGAACGTTTCTACGCCCGTCGTTCGCCGTGTGCCTCATCGTGTTTCTTGGCTTCACGGGCATCGGAATGGCGCCGCCGGCTCAGGCCGACACGCTTGAACTAAACGATGGCCGCGTTGTGGAAGGCGCCGTGCTGGGCAGCGCAACAGAAAAGGGCAAGAAAGGTCTCCTGGTTTTGGATCGTTTCGGTGTTGCCTTTGTTGCCAACGACACCATTAAGAAACGCACCAAAGGCCGCGACTTGGATTCTCAGATTCGCGAACGGTTGGCCAAGCTACCGGAAGACGACTTCAAGAATCGTGCACGATTGGCCCGGTGGATGGCCACGGTGGGGCGCACCGAAGAAGCGCTTGATCTTGCGGCACGCATCATTGCGAAAGACCCCGAAAACGCCATTGCACATGGTGTTTTGGGCCATGAGCGGTTTCGCGGCAAGTGGATGACGCCCGACGCGGCGAAGCGCGCGCAGGGGCTCGAGCGTCACGGCAACCGCTGGTATACGCCCGACGAATGGAAGAATGCACAGGCGAAGGAACGTGATGCTGCCAACGCTGCCGAAAGGAAAGCCCAGGCCGCAGCGCTTCGAAAGAAAGTTAATCGGCTTGTGGGACTCATGTTTAGCCCTCATCAAGCCACACGCGAGCGTGCGGAGGCGGCGCTACGCGCGCTCGGGGACGAGACCAAGTCCAAGGCGATTCCGGAGCTCATTGAACGCGTGAAGGCGTATCGCAACAAGCTCGACGACGTACGCGTTAAGGCTGCAGCGGGAAGCATCGCCGGTGCCGGGGGCGGAGGGACCGGGTATGCCCTCACGGAATTTCGCGTTGCGATGAGCAAGCTAAAGCGCCCCATCCGAGAGTTTCAGACCAGCCTCGCAAGCAGTCTTGGCGGCGCGCCGGTGACCATCCAACTTCCCGAACTGTCTGTCATCAAGGTCAACACGACGGCGCTCATCCCTATTGTCGTCGACTAGACCATTAGCCGTTGACTACGCCATCTAGTCTTTGACTACGCCATCGCCACCGGCGTTTGGAAGATTTGCGACAGGGTGTCAGGGAATTGACCCAAGGATCATGACATTTTGTCATGGAGCGCCACGCATCGTGTCCGCCTGAATCCGACGCTCATGTCATAACTTATTATTTTACAGGATCTTATATTCGTTTGCTCACTAGCGTTGGAGGCCGAACGGGAATGGCACCGGCATTGCCTTTTCGGGTTGCCATGACTCCCAATGCCTCGGTCCTGCTGGGCTTACGCGCGCGGACGGCTCCCGATCGGGATCTGCGCCAGCGCTTGGAGCGTTGGGTCAAGTGTCATGGTTTCCGTCCCCGATTCACGCCGGATGCGGGCGAAGCGCTTCGCTGGCTCGAAGAGGAGCCGTTTGCGGCTTCGCTCTTTGATTCCGACATGGAACGGCAGGACGGGCAGATGGTGTGGCAACTGGTTGAGCCGGTTGTTGCACGGCGCTCGGTCCTGTTGGCGCGGGATCGTCGTTCCACGATTTGGTTTGGCGCGCTCCGAACAGGCATGGGCACGGTGCTGCCGTTCCCGCCCGATGCGGGCACCTTTGAGGAGGCGCTGCGTGTGGTGGGGGCGTTTGGGCCACCCGGCACAGGCTAAAGCCACGTTGGGCATGAGCGCACTCGAGTAGATAGAAAGCGCGTGTAGTTAGCAAGCGTGTGCATGTGGTTTCGACGGGAACAACTCGTGTGTTCTCCATAGAGAGCAGGCACGCGTCCAAAGGACAATACCTATGCCGAAGATTCGCCCCCTCAACGATCGCGTTCTCATTCAGCGCATCGAAGCCAGTGACAAGACCGCGGGTGGCATCATCCTGCCCGACTCGGCCAAAGAGAAGCCCACCGAAGGCCGCGTCATCGCCGTTGGGTTGGGTCGCTCGGACGACAAGGGTGAGCGTGTGTCGCTCAGCGTGAAGAAGGGCGATCACGTCCTCTTTAGTTCGTATGCCGGGACCAGCATCAACGACCAAGGCAACGAGTACTTGGTGCTCGAAGAGAAAGAGATTCTCGCCATCGTTGACGACAAACCCTTTGGTGGTTCCAAGAAGGCAAGCGGCTCCAAAGGCAAGACGAAGAAGAAGGCCAAGCGCTAACTCGTTTCACCGTAACTCCAGTTTCTATGCGGCATGTGCGGTGCGCGGCGAACTTCGCCCGCGTTGCCTCCCACGCCATCATTGCTGTTCGAAGGGAATACACACATGGCAGCTAAGCAGATCGCCTACAACCAAGATGCACGCGAGCGCATTCGCGCGGGTGTTCGTCAACTTGCACGCGCCGTCAAAGTCACGTTGGGACCGCGCGGTCGCAACGTCGTGATCCAAAAGTCGTTTGGTAGCCCCACCGTCACCAAAGACGGGGTGACGGTTGCCAAGGAAGTCGAGCTCAAGGACGCCTACGAGAACATGGGCGCCCAGATGGTTCGCGAAGTCGCCAGCAAGACATCCGACGTTGCGGGTGACGGTACGACTACGGCAACGGTACTCGCGGAGGCCATCTTCGAAGAAGGTCTCAAGAACGTAGCCGCAGGTGCGAGCCCGATCGGTATCAAGACGGGAATCGCGTTGGCCGTTGAGGCGGTCGTCAAGAAGCTTGAGAGTATGAAGACCCCCATCAAGGGCAGTAAGGAAATCGCGCAGATTGGCGCCATTGCCGCCAACAACGATCCCGAGATCGGCAAACAGATTGCCGAGGCCATGGATCGCGTGGGTAAGGACGGCGTGATTACCGTGGAAGAGGGCAAGGGCCTTGAGACCAGTGTTGACTGGGTCGAAGGCATGCAGTTCGACAAGGGCTATCTCTCGCCCCACTTCATCAACAAGCCGCAGGCCATGACCTGTGAACTCGATCGTCCCGCTATTCTCGTGTTTGAGAAAAAGCTTTCGTCGGTCAAGGACATGCTTCCCTTGCTTGAGAAGGTTGCCAAGGGTGGCCGTCCCCTGCTCGTGATTGCCGAAGATGTTGAAAGCGAAGCGCTTGCCACGTTGGTGGTGAATCGTTTGCGCGGCGTGTTCCAGTGCTGCGCCGTCAAGGCACCCGGCTTTGGTGACCGTCGTAAGGCGATGTTGCAAGACATCGCGGCGCTTACAGGTGCCACGGCGGTTATGGAAGATTTGGGGCTTGACGTGTCGGGTCTTGATCTCAAGGACCTTGGCAGCGCCCAGCGCGTGATCATCGACAAAGACAACTGCACCATCATTGAAGGCGCTGGCAAGCGTGCCGCCATTCAGGCGCGTATCAGCCAAATCAAAGCCGAGCTTGAGAACGCCTCGTCGGACTACGATCGCGAGAAGCTTCAGGAGCGCCTCGCGAAGTTGGCCGGTGGCGTGGCACAGATCAATGTGGGTGCGGCAACCGAAGCCGAGATGAAGGAGAAGAAGGCGCGCGTCGAAGACGCCCTTCACGCCACGCGTGCTGCGGTGGAAGAAGGCATTCTTCCCGGCGGTGGTGTAGCGCTTCTTCGTTGCGTTCCGGTGCTTGACAAGCTCAAGACCACAGGCGACGCGGTTATCGGCGTGCAGATTGTTCGTCGTGCTCTGCAGGCGCCGCTGCGTCAGATTTCGAAGAACGCAGGCGTGGACGGCTCCATCGTCGTCAAGAACGTGCTCGACAACAGTTCACAGAACTACGGCTACAACGCCGCCACCGACAAGTACCAAGACTTGGTCAAGGCCGGTGTGATCGATCCCACCAAGGTGGTTCGCACCGCGCTTCAAAACGCTGCCTCCATCAGCACCCTCTTGCTCACCACCGAAGCGGTCATCTCCGAGATTCCCGAGGAGAAGGAAGCTCCGGCACCCGCGCCCGGTGGCATGGGCGGCATGGGCGGCATGGGTGGAATGGGAGGCATGGGCGGAATGGGGGGCATGGGAGGTTTCTAGCACCCGTTAGAAGCGCCTAACTTGCACCTGTAGCTTGCAACCGGCCTACGCTGCACCAATCCTGTAACCATGCAGGACGCACCGAAAGCACTTCAGCCGCTGTGTTTGCTCAACGTCGTTGGGTTGACACAGCGGCTGTTGCGTTTTGCGCCGCGGCTTGCTGCACTCGGGGAGGCGAAACCGCTCCAAGGTGTCGTGCCCGCGGTCACCATGACGGCACAGGCCACCATGCTGACAGGGCTCTCGCCATCGGGCCACGGCATTGTTGGCAACGGGTGGTTTGATCGCGGCTTTGGTGAGGTGCGTATGTGGCCTCAGAGCCACGCGCTTGTGCAAGGGGAAAGTCTTTACGCAGCCGCCCGGCGTTTGGCGCGTGCGGAGGGTCGCGCGTTCGTTTCGACGAAGCTGTTTTGGTGGTTCAACCAAGGCGCACCGGTGGACATTGCCGTCACGCCCAAGCCCTACTACGGAAGCGACGGGAACAAAGTCTTCGCGGTGCATGGCAAACCCACGCCGGTGGTTGCCGACCTCGTTCGTCGCTTGGGCGCGTTTCCGTTTCCTGCCTTTTGGGGGCCCATGGCGGGCCTTGCGTCCAGCACATGGATTGCAAACGCCGCCGCACACATCCTGCGTGAGCATCAGCCCACGCTTTCCATGGTGTATCTCCCGCACTTGGACTACGACCTTCAACGATTGGGTCCCGACCATCCATCAGCCGCAGAACGCGTAAAAGAAGTCGACATCGCGGCCGGTAAAGTCATCGATGCTGCGACCGAGACCAAGACAAATGTCCTCGTTATTTCGGAGTACGGCATCGTGCCCGTCTCTCGTCCGATTTTTCCCAATCGAAGCCTACGAGCACAGGGACTGCTAACCGTTCGCGACGGTCCCTTTGGCGAAGGGCTCGAGACGTTTCAATCGCGTGCGTTCTGCGTATGCGATCACCAAGTGGCGCATGTGTATGTTCGTGACAGCGCCGACATTCGCGGCGTGTCCGAAATTCTTTCGTCCTTGGAAGGCGTGGCCCAGGTGCTCGATCGACGCGCACGGGTTGCCATGGGTCTCGAGCATCCGCGTGCGGGCGACCTGTTGTTGTTGGCCGAGCCCGACGCGTGGTTTGCCTATCCCTACTGGCTTGACGACGCACGCGCGCCCGACTTTGCGCGTTCCGTCGACATTCATCGAAAGCCCGGTTACGACCCGGCCGAGCTTTTCTTCGACCCACGCCTACGCGCACCCAAACTTCGTGCGGCAAGGCGCCTAATTCAAAAGAAATTTGGCATGCGTTACCGCATGGACGTGGTGCCGCTCGATCCCGCGTGTGTTCGCGGGAGCCACGGTCTGGCTGCAAGCGACCCCGCCGACGGACCATTGGGAATCACGAATCTCCCGCACGGCCTGGACCGACTCGAAAGCCTTTCTGACGTGAAGGATTACGCCCTCCGGGCGATGGGGTTCTAAGCGCGCCGTCTTTAGAGGCACTCGGCTCGGGCTGCGCAACTGCCCTCTTCGCGCGCACCTTGTTACGATTTTTCGCAAGGAGACCCCGCATGGCGATTGACCTCAAGTCTAAAGATGTGCCGACGACGACGCGACCGCGCTATCCGGGCATTCGTCTCGTGTGCAATGGCAATCAGCTCGTCTCGTTGCATACCGAATCGCGCATTGCTGACGCGGGCATCTTCTATCCGATTACGCCCTCGACCGAGATGGGCGAGATGTTTCAGCTCACGTTCTCCGAGGGCGCGCTCAACGTCTTTGGCCGGCCGAAGTTGGCGGTGGAGGCCGAGGGCGAACATGCCGCGCAAGGCGGGGCCATTGCGTATGCCGTTACGGGCAAGCGCGTGGTGAATTTTACGTCCGGGCAGGGCATTGTTTACGGCATTGAGCAATACTACCACGCGCCCGGTAAGTTGGCGACCATGGTGGTGGAAGTCGCCGCGCGCGCACTTACCAAGCACGCGCTCAATGTGCACTGCGGACACGACGACATTTATTCCGCGTTGGATACGGGTTGGATCATGTTGATGGCGCGCGACGCCCAGCAGGCCGCCGACCAAGCCCTCATCATTCGGCGCGTGACCGAGCTTTCATTGACGCCAGGGATGAATATTCAAGATGGGTTTTTGACGTCACATCTTGAGCGCACGTTTGTGAAGCCCGAAGCAGAGTTATTGCGCGAGTATCTGGGTTCTCCCGACGACATTATTGAGTGTCCCACGCCTGCGCAGATGGAACTCTTTGGACCCCGCCGTCGGCGCATCCCCGAGATGATGAATCTTGCGCAACCGATTCTCCTGGGACCGGTGCAAAATCAAGAGCACTACATGAATGGCGTGGTCGCGCGTCGCAACAACTTCTATGAGCCGATTCTTGGGTTCCTTGAGGAAGCCTACGCCGAGTTTGGTCGTCTCACCGGGCGACACTATGGACTCCTGAGCGAGTACAAGACGCAAGGTGCCGACACGGTCTTTCTCTCGCTGGGATCGGCGGCCGAAAACATTGAAGCCGCAATTGACCACTTAGAAGCAACGCGCGGTGAAACCGCCGGTTCGATTCACGTCAATGTGATTCGACCGTTCCCGGGCGATGCGATCGCCGCCGCCGTCAAGGGCAAGAAGCGCGTGATCGTTCTGGAGCGCACCGACGAAGCGCTGGCCGGAGACAATCCACTCACGCGCGATGTGCGCACGGCGCTCAGTCGCGCGCTTGAAGTTCACGCCCTTGGCGGTGTTGAAGGGAAGACGTCGATTGCCTCGTCGGAAATGCCGCGCATCTTCAGTGGTACGTACGGCTTGGGATCGCGCGACTTCCGACCGGAAGGCATCCTCGGTGCGTATGAGTTCGCCACCGGTCAGCGTCCACGCGCCGATGGTCGCACGGCAAAGGATGGCGAATCCTACTTCACGCTCGGCATCAATCATCCCTACGAAGTGCGCTCCGACGATCGACCCTCCTTGCTTCCCGATAACGCCATCGCCGTACGACTGCACTCCATTGGCGGCTGGGGCATGATCACCACCGGCAAGAATCTCGGGGCCATCATTGGTGCACTGGGCGAATACGTTTCCGAGAAGCGCGATCGGCGCGACGCATTCGGGCAACTTGAAGAGGCCATTCACGTAAGTGCCAATCCGCGCTACGGCTCGGAGAAGAAAGGTGCGCCCACGGCCTACTTCCTTGTCGTGGCGCCGCGTCGCATTCGTGTGAACTGCGATCTGCAGCATGTGAGCGTGGTGCTTTGTTGCGATCCCAAGGCCTTTACGCACTCCAATCCCCTTGACGGCATGGCCGAAGGCGGTGCCTTCGTGTGGGAGTCTTCGGAAACACCTGAGGGTGCCTGGCGACGGATTCCAAAGCACTTGCGTCAGCAGATTATCGACAAAAACATCCGACTGTTCATTTTGCCGGGCTTTGAGATTGCGCGCAACGCTACCGACCGCACCGATTTGCAGCTTCGAATGCAAGGTAACGCATTCCTGGGCGCGTTCTTCGGTGTCTCGTCTTTCCTCGGCGACAACGACATCGACCGGGAACGATTCGAACGATTGGTGCGTGCGCAGTATCAAAAGAAGTTTGGTCGCTTCGGCGATGCGGTCGTTGAGTCCAACATGACCGTGATGACCGATGGTTTCTCACGCGTGCAGCCCGTGCCCTATGGCGATGTGAATGCCCCTGATGAGTCGGCCATGCGTGGACCGCGACTTATGCCTTGTTCCACAGGGCCTGCGGCGTGTGGCTCCGCGAGTGGCAAGGCAAACGTATTTCGCGGAGACTACTTCGATGCCGAGTTCCGCGCCGGGCTTGGGTATCGCCAACCGGCTTCTCCACTCGCTTCGGTGGGTGTGATGGCGGCCGCAACCGGTGCAACGTCTTCGAAGTATGTGGCGCGTCGCGAAACACCGATCTTTATTGCTGAGAACTGTACACAGTGCATGGCGTGCATCACGGCGTGCCCCGATACGGCGCTGCCCAATACGTCGCAGCCACTCTCTGCGCACCTCGAAACCGCCATCAAGAACTACGTGTCGGACGAGAAGGACCGCGCCACATTGATGGCCGCGGCGCCAGAGATTGAATCCGAGGCCCGCGAAGCCATGAACGAGGCGGTGGCGGCCAAAGACGTGGTCCCGCTGGTTTCCATCCTGGGCGATCTCGTGAACGGGCGCGACGAGGTGAGTGAAGCGAGTCGCCAGGAACTTACGGCGATCTTGGATATCCTTCCGCTGGCCTACGGCAAGGTCAACGCCATCTTCCGTGTGCCGGAACGTAAAGAAGCGGGGCAAGGCGGGATCTTCTCCATCTTCGTTTCCGACCTTTGCAAAGGATGTGGCGAATGCGTCGAGCAGTGCGGTGATCACGATGCCCTGCGCATGATGTCCGACAGTGAATCACTCAATGCGCAGGTCGCGAGTGCAACGACCTATCTTGATCTACTGCCCGAGACGCCGCAGACCTACCTAGGTAGATACGACAATGAACATCCTGAAGACTCGCGGGCTGCCACCCTTCGCAATCACTTGATGGTCCAACGCAACTACCAAGCGCTTGTCTCCGGCGACGGCGCGTGCGCAGGTTGCGGCGAGAAGAGCATTCTGCATGTGATCGCCTCACTGACCGAGGCCTACATGCGTCCCATGTATCACCGGCACGCGGCGCGCCTTGATGAAAAGGCCAGCCGAATCGAAGCCGAAGGTGTCGAGCGGCTTACCGCGCTTGAATCCAGTGATCCCAAAGGGTTTGCGCTGCTTCGAAAGACGATTGCACACGTCATCATGGGCCTCGGAGGCGAAAACGACGACGACACGCAGGCGCGCATGAAGCGTGCCGATCTTTCGCCGCGCGCCATGGTCGATGCGCTTGTGATGGTCATGCGCCAAGAAGCGCATAACCGTCGCGATCTTGAGACGTTGGAAGGACGCTTGGCGGGCGGTATGTCGGTCATGGCCATGGGCGCGAGCACGGGCTGTAACACGGTGTATGGATCTACGCCGCCCAACAACCCGCATCCCTACCCATGGATGAATTCACTCTTCCAAGATGGCAGCACGATTTCGTGGATGATGGGCGAGAGCTTTATCGACAACCACGCCCGTCGCGCGGTGATTCCCGAACGCGTGGCCGATGCCGTGCTTTCGCGCGACACGGATGTCGTAACGGATGACGAGTACTTCGCTTACACACACTTTGGCGATGCCATGATGTCGGACCAGGAGATTGCCGAGCTTCCCAAAGTGTGGTGTGTGGGGGGCGACGGTGGCTTAGGGGACATTGGGTTTCAGAATCTCTCCAAGGTCATGCTGCAAGGACGCCCCAACGTCAATGTGGTCATGCTCGACACGCAAGTTTACTCCAACACCGGCGGGCAAAACTCCGACTCCACGCCCATGCCCGGTGGCGGCGACATGAACCAGATCGGCGAGGCAACGCAAGGCAAGATGAGCGAAAAGAAGAGCGTGGCGGAAGCGTTTACCGCTGGCCACGGATCGGCCTTCGTGGCGCAGATGTCCATGGCCGACGAACCGCGGTTGCTTAAGTCCATCCTTGATGGGTTGGAGTACCGCGGCACGAGCTTCTTTCAGTGCTTTACAACCTGTCAACCCGAGCACGGCGTGGGCGATCATATGTCGGCGGTACAGGCCACGCGCATTCGCGACTCGCGTGGCATGCCGCAGTTTGTCTTTGATCCACAGAAGGGCGAGACCTACGACGAAGCCATGGACATCGCTGGCAACCCGTTGCCCGATCGCGACTGGAAAGGCGGCAAGGCGCGCGGCGAGCGGCGTACCCCGTGGTACACGACGGCCCACTGGGCCGCAACCGAGGCACGTTTCCGCCGTCACCTGAAGAAAATCTCCGCCGAACAAGCGGAGGCACTCGTGCCCATCGACCACATGTTGTTGTGCCTGAACCAAGAAGACGTGCGTCTCCGCCGCTTCTTGGATCCCACGCACCGCGCCTACGTACCCGACTTCGGCACCTACATCCAAATGCCCGGCGTCAAGGGCACCACGTACCACAGCATCTCACGCCAGATGGTCTTGTTCTGCGTCGAGCGACGCAAAGCGTGGCGCTTGCTTCAAAGCAAGGCGGGCGTAAAGAACAAAGACTATCCAGCGCACCGCTCGCTGCTCGCCAAGCTCGATGCCGGCGAAATCAAACGCGACGACGTGCTAAAAAACGGACGAGCGCTTTTGGAAGCGGAGGAGAATGCGTTGGCTGGGAAGTGATGGGTGGTCGGGATATACCGGTTCATCTCAAACCTGCTAGTCGAACGTCACCAAGCTGGTGGGAAGAAACGCGGCACGGTACTCTATTCCTGTCGAATCTCAGGAATTCGGCTCATCTAGCCCGTTGGCCAGGACACTTGCCGCTGCTACATCAATTGCGCCAGCGTCGTCGAAGTACAGAATATAGTGGCGCAGCAAGGTGGGCAGTTGTGTACGCGTATCAAGTAGGCTGTCTCGTGAACTCAATATCATTTGCAACCAGTCCGAATCATCACTTACTTTCAACGACTCGGCAGGTGAGACGTGGCGTACTTCCCAGCAACTCGAATCCCAGTAGCTAATTGCGACTGTGCCGCTAAATCGCACGTGAGCCCATACAACACTCCCGTCATCATTTTCGTAATCATATTCAATGACAACATCTGGACCACTCATCCGGATTTTAGGACCATCGACGGTTCGATTGGTCGGCACAAGGAGTTTTAGTTCCACTAATTGCCTCCGCCTCGAATTCTTGGTACAGACCAGCGCGACTCCCACTTTCGCGCAAGCGCGTAGTCAACTGCGCTCGAACCGAGCGAAACCGGTTTCATTTCTTATCATAATACAACGAATACAATGCCGGGTATCTTCCCGCCAAGTTAGTGACTTTGAATTGGAACCCTTGCGAACGCCGTCAACGTAGAAGCGAAGGAGCGAACTCGCTTGCGTAATTCAGCAATCAGGTCGCACGAATCGCGTGTTGTCCATTGCGAACGGAATTGCGTTGCGGATGACTCCTTACGAACGCAACAGACATATTCGACTCCACCGCCCTGTCAGGGCAGCAACTATGGGGGTGAGTTACCTGACTCGGGGTTCTGCGCCGCTACGCTGGCGCGCCACCCCGGGGCTGTGTCCGTGGCTCCTACGGGGCCGTTGACGATTTCGCGTAACGCAACCGGCGAAGACATTGATTCTTTTCGCGAGATTCGCCAAGAGTCGAACCGATTGAGAGTCGTTCGGCGCATTCGCAGTTCGCATTCAGCGTCGCTAGCGCTTCTTTGCGCGGTCCTTCAACAAGCACCTACTGACTTGACCAAGTGCGTTCACCTCACGGCTGCGCTTGGTGTCCTTCGTGCCCTTTGTGGTGCGTCAGGATAAGCCGATGGAGATCAGAGAATGAAAGAGTCTTACGGCGAAGAGCTAGCCACTCACGCCGGCCTCGTGTCTTGCGTGGGCGCTCGTAAGGGCGCGCTGCGAAGCGTAGACAGAGGGGAGGTAGGCCCGGTATTGAGCCGCGAAACCACGATGAAATTCCAGGAGGCCGACACGATCACCAACGTGAGAAGGCAACACGGCTGGGTGCGTCCTTGGCGAGCGTCCAGTTGCTCCTGCGCGGTCTTAGATCCGGTGCATGCCCCAATAGATTTCCATACGGAACCTGAGAGAGCCTACGTTTGGCCCGCCTTTGGCAACGGGTCCGCGTCGGGAACCTCGATGAGGTCACG
Source organism: Planctomycetota bacterium (assembly GCA_965222115.1). Lineage (GTDB taxonomy): Bacteria > Planctomycetota > PLA2 > PLA2 > JAEUHO01 > CBDCTJ01. Next base: position 1,004,074 of record CBDCTJ010000007.1, read on the forward strand.
CCGACGATGAACGAACGCAGGCAGTCGGACAAACCCGTAGTACCGAAGAAGCGACCGAACAAGGGTCGGGATGCGTCCCGGTCTGCGGAGGACGTGAAGGGAAGGGGTTTGGCCAAGGGGAACTCGATCCGACGAAGCAGAACCCGTGCGCAGATACGGAATGTTCTGAACCAGAAGATGGATCGGGTACGGCAAGTTGCTGTGGAACGAAAAGATGAGAAGTTCACTACGCTCTGGCATCACGTGTACTCCGTGGATCGGCTTCGAGAGGCGTACTTCAGCCTCAAGCGCAAAGGCGCAGCCGGCGTTGATGGGGTTACGTGGGAGGCCTACGGCAAGAACCTTGAGAATAATCTCGTGGACTTGTCCGATCGCCTCAAGCGCGGCGCGTACCGAGCGCCTCCGGTGCGACGTGTGTACATCCCGAAAGCCGATGGACGGCAGCGTCCACTCGGTGTGCCTGCGATTGAGGACCGCGTGGTCCAACGCGCAGCTTCGGAGGTGATTGGCACGGTGTACGAGGAGGAATTTCTCGGGTTCAGCTACGGCTTCCGCCCCGGGCGCAGCCAGCACAACGCGCTGGACGCCCTATGCGTGGGAATCGAGCGCAAGAAGGTGAACTGGGTGCTTGATGCAGACATTCGTGGGTTTTTCGATGCCATCGACCATGAGTGGCTAATGAAGTTCATCTCGCACCGGATTGCGGACAAACGTGTGCATCGCTTTATCAAGAAGTGGTTGCACGCGGGCGTTATGGAAGATGGCGTGCGCAGGCCGACGAAGGTCGGCACCCCGCAAGGGGGCGGCATTAGTCCGCTGCTTGCCAACGTGTACCTGCACTACGCCTTTGATCTGTGGGCCCACCAGTGGCGGCGGCGCCATGCGCGCGATGACATCATCATCGTGCGCTACGCTGACGACTTTGTGGTGGGATTCAAGTACAAGAACGAGGCTGAGCGATTCCTACGGGAACTCCGCGAACGCCTCAACACGTTCAAGCTGGAACTGCATCCCGACAAGACGCGTCTGATTGAGTTTGGCCGCTTTGCAGCGGTAAACCGAGCGGAACGCGGTGAAGGGAAGCCGCCCACATTCAAGTTTCTGGGCTTTACGCACATATGCGCAACTACCCGGAAAGGCCGTTTCAAGGTTGTACGCAGAACGCGTGCGGATCGACTGGTAGCCACGCTACGAGCCATCCGTGATGCGCTCCGAAAACGACTCCACTGGAAACCCGTACGTGTGGCTAAATGGCTCGCGTCTGTTATGCGGGGCTGGCTGAACTATCATGCCATCCCCGATAACGGCACAGCGCTCCAGCTCTTTCGGAGGCGGCTCCTGCGCATCTGGCGCAACCACCTACGGCGGCGTAGCCAACGCTCACGGTGTTCCTGGTGTCGCATGTATGCCTTGGAAAAACGCTACTTCCCAAGCCTTCGCATCCGTCACAAACGTCCCTACATGAACTTGCGCGTCATTACCTAAGGCAGGAGCCCGGTGCGGGAAATCCGCACGCCGGGATCTGTGCGGGGGGCTCCGGGAAACCGGAGTCCCTACCGCGACAGAGTCCTCTTCTTCAACAGCGTTCCTATACGGCGCGCGTTCGCTCCCGCCAATCGGCGCTCCCCCACGCTTGCGCTTCGTTTCTTAGTTTCTTCGTGTGATCCATCTTGAAACGAGCTGCTTACACACACCACCACTCTCCCCGAACCGCTTCCATCAACGCTTGCGCCCTGCGCCTCCGCGCTCGTTGCGCCCCTGCGTGAGGTGAGGTCCGTCCGACGAGCACCTAATTGACCACACTCCACGAAACGTGTGATTCTTGTCCCGATACCGTATGGCGCGTTACGGAAACAACCCCCGCTCCGCGTACGCATCGGCGACGCGCTTGACAGCTACGGCCATAGCGGCGTCGCGCGGAGTGGCGCCGTACTTCTTGCGAGCCGCGGAGACGCGATCGTAGGCGTCGGTAATGCGACGCTTGAGCTTATGGCGCACTTCGTCGATATACCACGTCTCGCCGCGACGGTTTTGTGTCCACTCGAAGAACGAGACGATCACACCACCCGAGTTGCAGAGGATGTCGGGAATGATGTCGATGCCCTTGTCGAGCAAGGTGGCCTCGGCCGATGAGGTGAGCGGGCCATTGGCCGCTTCGGCGATGAGTTTGCAGTCGAGGTCGTCGGCGTTTTCGTCGGTGACTTGCCACTCAAGTGCGCCGGGAATGATGATGTCGGCTTTCACGCGCCAGAAGTCGGCTTTGTCGATGGCCTCGGCGTTTTCAAATCCCGCGACGCCGCCCGTCTTCTCCACGTGTTCGGCCAACGCGAACGCATCGATGCCGCTTGAGGCATAAACGCTTCCGGTGTGATCTTGTGCCGCAAGCATTTTGGATCCATGCTCGCGTTCAAGTATGCGCGCCGCCCATGACCCCACGTTGCCGTAGCCCTGTACGGTGAACGTGGCTTCAGAGAGGTCCATGTCGTTTTCCATGGCCCACGCCGCAATGTTGTAGACCGTGCCGCGACCGGTGGCTTCTTCGCGACCCAATGATCCGCCGGCGGCAATCGATTTGCCGGTTACTACGTGACGTTGCACGTTCTTGTGGGCGTAACCAATGCTGTTGATGTAGGTGTCCATCATCCAGACCATGGTTTGCGCGTCGGTGCCCATGTCGGGCGCGGGAATGTCATAGTCCGGGCCGATGTTATTGCCGAGCGCGTGACAGAAGCGGCGTGTGAGACGCTCCAATTCGTTGCGCGTGAGTTTGGTCGGATCAATCTGCACACCACCCTTGGCACCGCCAAAGGGAAGATCGACCAGCGAACACTTCCAGGTCATCCACGCGGCGAGCGCTTTCACTTCATCGAGATGGACGTGGGGACTAAAGCGCAAACCGCCCTTGTAGCAACCGAGCATATTGTTGTGCTGAATGCGATAGCCTTTGCACAGCAGCACCTGCCCGGTCTTGTCGCGGCGCAGCGGGAAATTGACGATGAGTTCGTTTTGCGGCTGGCTGAGGATGCCGCGCGTGCCCGCGTCGAGGTCGATGATGTCGGCCGCGCGGTTGAATTGCGCCACCGCCATTTGGTAGAGATTATCAAACTCATCGACTTTGATGCGTTTGGGGTTCTTGGTCGCGGGGCGGACGCTGTCATCGTGGGACGCGGAGTTCACGTGGGTGGAGGTCACGGCGGATTCCTAGGACCAAAGGGGGTCGAACCGGGGGCTGCCAATCACGGGCGAGGCGACTATCCCTTGATCGGTGCCCTTTGGCAAAGGCCTTTGTGGGCGGCGCCGATTTAGAATTCTGCGGGCAGACACCGTTCCGTCACGAAAGTGCAAGGGCAAAGCGTGGCTGCCAGCGAGACCCTTGCGACACTGGATCGGGTAGCGGTCGATTCGGGCGCCGCGAACGCGCCCCTCGCCCGGATGTCGGTGAAGCGCGTGGAGGCACGATTGACCAAATTGTTGATTCAAGACGCGGGGCTTACGCACATCGTAGATCTTCGGCCCAAGGAGACGCTCGTCGTTGGACGTTCGTTTGATTGTGGGTTTCAAGTCCGCAGCGAGGGCGCGTCGCGGCGTCACGTGATTTTGCGACCTGATGGAGACGGGCACTCGGTGGAAGACGCGGGATCTACCAATGGCACGCTGCTCAATGCCGCCCCGCTCACGGGCTCGCGACCGATCAAGGCTGGCGACGTGGTGACCCTCGGTGCGTGCACGATCCAGGTGTTCGACGATCCGCCTCGACTCGCCGCCGAGCAGGCCGGCTAAGGGCCAAGGACAACCGTGCCGCTTTCGTTTCGCCGCGAAGACGCGCTGCGCTCACGGGCGTTGGTAGCCGCAATGCCGTACACAATCGGTGCGAGTGTTGACTGTGACTTGTGCATTCCGCGTTTGATCTCACCTCCCACGGCTTCCGACGAATCGGCCTATGCCAAGCTAAGTTCGAAACGAGGTGAGTTCGTACTCTCAGCGGTGGGCGACCACGCGCTACTCGTCAACGGCGAGCGCATCCCGTTTATTCCCTTGCGAGACGGCGACACACTCACCGTCGAGCTTATCGATGCCAACTCGCCACGTGAGGGCACGGTGCCTACGCCGTTTCGATTTCATAACTTTATGCCCGGCGCATTCGTGCAGCCGGGAGTGTCGCTGGCCTCGGCGTGGTGCGCGCATGAAGGTTCGCAGGACGACCGATTTGGTCCCATGCGGTATCTCAAGGAAAGCGCGTTAAATGCTACCACGATCGCGTCAGGCACAACCCTGGCGAACGACCAACTGATCAAAGTGAGTCGCCCGTATCGCGACATGGACCACGCGCAGGCTCAATTGGCGCTGCTTGCAGCCATCAGCGGTAGCGAGCATCCTGGCTTGGTGCCGTTCATTGATGGCGGACTGTTTCGGCAAGAGGATCGCGTCCATAGTTTCCTTGTTACGAAGTATGTCGCGGGTCAAACGGCCGGTGAATTGATGCAGCGTGCCGCAAGTGCTACTCACGGTGAGCGGGCGCGAATGCTCTATGGCGTGGTGGGCGCCGCGAAGGGTCTGCGCCATCTCCATCGACGCGGCATCCTTCATCGCGACGTGTCGCCTGGCAATGTCATTGTGCGCAGCGATGGAGAAGGTTTCTTGATCGATTACGATCAGGCCGTCCTCATGCGCCAGGTGTCCTCATCCAGCGACGCGATTGTGGGGACCCCCGGGTTTATTGCGCCGGAAGTCGTCACCGAAGGCTCTGCGGCCATCAGCGCCGAGAGTGATATCTATGCGCTTGTTGCGGTGATCTATGCGATGTGTACGGGTTCCGCGCCGGTGGACGGCGAGAATCCATTGGCAGCGGTATCTCGAAGCGTGAGACCACCGCCCCGTCCGAGTGAACTTGGGGTACGACTTACCACAACGTTGGAAGATCTATTGATGGCGGGCCTCTCGGCGAAACCGAACGATCGTCCACATGCGCGCGACGTCATTGACACGTTGGAACGCGCGGTTCGTCGTCTATTGATCGAATCAGAGCGGTCATGACGAGACAGCCGCGTCGTCGAGCATCCTCGGGTCAGGGTCGCGTGGTGTTGCGTGGAGGCCCTCCCGCACATCCGCTCGTGTTTTCTAAGCGCGTGGCGCATGTCGATCGGGATGTGACCAGTGGCGACGTTGCGCTCGTGTGTACGCGCGAAGGGGAACCCATTGGGCATGGTTTTTATCACGCCTCGTCTCAGATTGCGGTGCGCATGCTATCGCGCGACATGCGCGTGCGCCCCGACCCGGCGTGGCTGCGGGCGAAACTTCAGCGCGCTCACGAGCTGCGCACCGAACTTCTAAGTCTTCCCGCCGTCACCGACGCGTGGCGCGCTGTGCATGCGGAAGCTGATGGGCTGTCGGGGCTCGTTGTGGATCGATACGGCGACGTGGCGGTTGCATCGCTATTCAGTTTGGGTTGGTTTCGGCGATTCGATGACGTTGTGGCGGCTCTAAAAGAAGTGCTCGGCGTGAAGGATGTGTACATGCGCGTGGATCCGCGCACCGAGCAACACGAAGGCTTTCAAGCCGTCGATCAGCGTGCGCCAAAACCGTTTCTTGTTCGCGAACATGGCCTTTCGTTCATGGTGGATGTGCTCGGTGGGCACAAGACCGGCTACTTTCTCGACCAACGTGACAATCGCAGGCGCATTCATGATTTGGCGAAGGGTCGCCGTGTATTTGACGGCATGACCTATACCGGCGGATTTGCACTTGCCGCCGCGCAAGGCGGTGCAGAGTCGGTAGAAGGGATGGACCTCGACGAGAAGGCGATTGCAGTTGCCAAGAAAAACGCCGACGCAAACAAGTTGAAGGCCACCTTCGTACATGGCGACGTCTTTCATCGTCTGCGCGACTTTGCTGGGCGCCCAAACAACGAGCGCCCCGATTTGCTCATTGTGGACCCCGCCAAATGGGCCAAGAACCGCAACGCGCTCCCCGCGGCACGCAGTCGCTACTTTGATTTGAACCGGTTGGCGTTTCGTGCCGTGCGCACCGGTGGTCTGGTGTTTACGCACTCGTGCAGCGGACTCCTATCGGAAGAGGACTTCCTTCAGATCCTTCGCAACGCTTCCCTCGACGCCAACCGCAATGTGAACATTCTCAGCATCTCCGGCGCCGCGCCCGACCACCCCGTCTCCTTGCGCACGCCCGAGACGCGCTATCTGAAATCGGTGTTGTGTGTTGTTGAACGATCGTCCGAATGATGATGCGACTTCCCGTTAGGCGCCGCGCGCGTTTGGTGTGTCATGGGGCCAGTGCAACAATGCGCACGTGACGACTTCACACCATCGACTGTTTGAGCCTGTCGTTTTGTTGGATGGCAGCAGTGCCCTGTGGCGGATTGCTACCCGCGACGATGGGCGCGATCTCGCGACATTTTTCGTAGTGCTTCAGGAAGAGGCAGGGGACACGCCGACCTGCTTTCCTCGCTGGATAAAGGAAGACGTCGACGCGGCATCGCGCGTGATAACTCACATCATCGCGAAAGGGGTGGCGGGGGAGCAGGAAGTGATCGCCGCAGGTGCCTGGCGTGTCGCGAGCGCAGATGAGGCGGAAATCACGCTCGCCGTGCACCCTGAGTTTCGCGGGCGAGGGCTTGCGCGCGTTTTGCTGCCGCGCTTGGCGCGAGACGCTGCATTCCAAGGAATTCGCCAGCTTGTCGCGGTGACGGATCGCAACAACGTTCCACTGATTCAGTTGCTGCGCGACAGCGGCTATGCCGTGGACGTGACTCTTGATGGGAATGGCGCTCCGGACGAAAGCGACGTGCGCATTGCGCTCGATGTGGCACCGGACGACGAGGGCCGCGCCATGGCCGCGCTGCGCAAGCAAGTGGCGACTACCGCGTCGTTGCAGCCCCTCCTTCGCCCGTCGAGCGTTGCGGTCGTTGGCGCGTCTCGGGATCGGTCAAGCATCGGCTATCGCATCTTGGATGCGCTTGTGCACTGCGGGTTTCATGGGCCGGTGTATGCCGTGAACCCGAGTACGCCGGTGGTGGGATCGTTTCCAACGGTTCCCTCGCTGCGGGACCTGCCTCAGCCTGTCGACTTGGCAGTAGTCGTAGTGCCAGCGCGACACGTTTCGTCCGTGGTGAAGGACGCCGCCGCCTCAGGCGTGCGTGGACTCGTTGTGATCACCGCGGGCTTTGCCGAAGTGGGCCCTGATGGTCATAGGGCCCAGATGGAGCTTATGCACTACGTGCGCGGACACGGGATGCGCATGATTGGCCCCAACTGCATGGGTCTGCTCAACACCGATCCCGCGATCTCAATGAATGCGTCGTTTTCGCCGGTGTTCCCGCCGCAGGGTTCGGTCGCGATGCTCTCGCAGAGTGGTGCGCTGGGTCTCGCCATTTTGACGTTCGCGTCCACGCTCGGTGTGGGGCTCTCATCGTTCGTGAGCATTGGCAATAAGGCCGACGTGTCGAGCAACGATTTGCTTGAGTATTGGGAAGCCGATCCAGCCACCGACGTCATTTTGCTCTACTTGGAATCGTTTGGAAATCCGCGACGCTTTGCACCCATTGCGCGCCGTGTGTCGCGTACGAAACCGATTGTGGCCGTGAAGGGCGGGCGTTCGGTGGCAGGTGAACGTGCGGCTGGGTCACACACCGCGGCGCTTGTGGGTGCCGACGTTGCGGTCGATGCACTCTTTCGGCAGGCGGGTGTGATTCGTGTGGACACGCTAGAAGAGATGTTTCACGTTGGGTTGTTGCTTAGCAATCAGCCGTTGCCCCTTGGACGACGTGTCGGTGTTATCACCAACGCAGGCGGCCCGGCTATTTTGGCGGCGGATGCGCTTGCGGCGTGGGGATTGGATGTTCCCGAGCTATCCGATGCGATGCAGTCCAAGTTGGCGGCGTTTCTTCCCCCCGAAGCCAGCACAAAGAACCCGGTGGACATGATTGCGTCGGCCACGCCCGATGCGTTTCGTCAGGCGGCGGCGTTGCTCTTGGCAACGGAAGAGATCGACGCGCTGATCGTGATCGACATTCCACTCGACGCCTCGGGATGGGAAGCCATTGAACCGGAGCTGTTGCGCGGCATCGATGCCGGGCGTGCGGCCTCCCCGATCGCCAAGCCCGTGCTGGCCTATGTCATGAGTGGCGGCGGATCTTCGCAGCCGCGACTCATTGCTGGCAACATTCCCGCGTTTCCCTTTCCGGAGTCGGCCGCCAAGGCGTTGGGCCATGCGGTGTCCTATGCAGAGTGGCGTCGTCGTCCCCTCAGTGCGCCGGATGAGACAACGTCGTTTGATGCCGCATCCATACGCGCATGGTGTCAGTCGTGGCTGGAACGCTACGGCGACGGATGGCTACCGCTTGACGCGGCGTTTGCGCTGTTGGCGTTGGCCGGACTCCCCATTGCGACCGGCGCCCGTGCAACAACAGCGGACGAAGCGGAGCAGGCCGCACGCTCCATGCCGTCGTGCGTTGCGATGAAAGCAATTTCACCTGGTGCCCTCCATAAGAGTGACGAGGGTGGCGTACAGCTAAGACTTGAGACAACAGAAGAGGTCCGGCGCGCGTTCACCGAAATGCAGCGGGCGTATCCAGATTTAGAATCCGTGTGGATTCAGCCCATGGTGGATGACGCGCTTGAAGTACTTGTGGGCATGACGGAAGACCACGTCTTTGGTCCGCTCATCGCGTTCGGATTGGGCGGCATCCACGTTGAGGCGCTCGGTGATGTCGCGTTTCGCATAACGCCGCTCGAAGTTACCGATGCCCAAGCCATGTTGAAGGACATTCGCGCGCACGCGCTGCTCGAAGGGCATCGCGGTCGTCCGCCTGTGGATCGAGAAGCCTTGGTGACGGTGTTGCTCAGCGTGGCGCGTTTGGTAGAAGACGTGCCGGCGATTGCGGAGATGGATCTCAATCCGGTGATGGCCTTGCCTCAGGGCTGCATTGTCGTGGACGCCCGCATACGCCTAGCCACGCCACAGGTCGGCCGTTCCCCCGCGCGCTTGTAGGCGCCCGTGTTACGTCGTGGGACTTAATTCGCTTCCAAGATCGATTGGCCGCGCGATGGGCATGCGCCAACCCACGCCAAAGGCACGTCGCGTCACCTTCAAGCCCGGTGCAAGTTGACGGCGTTTGTATTCATTGCGATCGATGAGCTTGAGAATGCGAATGACGCGCCCGCGATCGTGGCCCATGGCGATGATCTCTTCGGCGCTCTTGCCCTGTTCGATGCGCGCCTTGAGTAGAGGATCCAACTCGGCGTAGGGCGGAAGGCTGTCGGAGTCCTGTTGGCCGGGGCGAAGCTCGGCGGAGGGCGGGCGTTCAATAATGCGCGCGGGCATCACGCCTTCGTCCATGTAGAGCCGCGAAATGTCGTAAACCTCGGTCTTCCACACGTCGGACAGCACCGCGAGGCCGCCGTTCATGTCGCCGTAAAGCGTGCAGTAGCCCACCGCGACTTCACTCTTGTTGCCCGTCGTGAGCACGAGGTGACCGAACTTGTTGGAGAGCGCCATCAGAATCAGTCCGCGCGTGCGCGCTTGGATATTCTCCTCGGTCACGTCAAACGGCTTGCCTCCGAAATGTGGCTCAAGCATCTTTAGAAATGTGTCGTAGGCGGGTTCGATGGGAATCGTCGAGAAGCGAATGCCCAGGTTGCCAGCGAGCGTTTCGGCATCCGTGCGGCTCATCTCCAAGTTGAACGCGCTGGGCATAGCAATCGCCCACACGTTTTCTGGTCCTAGGGCTTCGGCAGCCAAGCATGCCGTGAGGGCAGAATCCACACCGCCGGATAGACCCAACAAGACTTGCTTCAGGCCGGTCTTGCTTGAGTAGTCCGCGATGCCCATGGTGAGCGCACGTCGCACGTCGTGGGCGTCATCCAACTCGGGCAGCGGTTCGAGGGCGTCCGGAAGATTGTTGAGGTCCACCGTGCCGTCGGCGGATTCGAATCCGGGAAGCCGTAGGCGCTCGTTACCGGCTTGATCGAACACGCGGCTGCGTCCATCAAAGAGCACATCGTCGTTGGCACCCACTTGATGAACGCAAACAAGAACGGCACCCATGCGTTTGGCTTCGTTTGCAAAGAGCGCCGTTCGGTGAACGTCTTTGCCGCCATGAAACGGCGACGCCGAGAGGCCCACCACCACATCGACACCGCGCTCGGCCAACTGGGCGGACGGATCCGCGCCGTAGCGCTCGCGGCCATAGACCAAGTCGCGATGCCATAAGTCCTCGCATACAAGCAGACCAATGCGACGGCCCTTGTAGGTCACCACGACACTCGATTCGCCGGGTGCGAAGTAGCGCCGCTCGTCAAATACGTCGTAGGTGGGCAGGAGTTGCTTGGCGTAGGTCGCTTGAATCTTGCCATCGGCCATGAACACGGCCGCATTGCTGAGCGGCGCACCATGCGGTCGGGGATTGCGAGTTACGGTCCCGACGATGGCGGCGGGTCCGTTACGAAATGACTCAGCGAGGGAGACCGTTGCCGCTTCGGCGTGGCGCACCACGGCATCGCGCAAGAGCAAGTCGCGCGGCGGGTATCCGAGCACGGCCAGCTCCGGAAAGCAGACGAGATCGGCGCCGCGCTCCGCTGCGCGCGTCCAGGCCGAGCGAATCAACGCGATATTGCCGGGAATGTCGCCGGCAATGGGATTGATTTGGGCCAGGGCGATTTTCAATCCGTTTCCTTTCGAGGAGGGCGACCAGCGAAAGTGTAGCCGTGACCGAGCAGCATGGGCGTTTGGGTTCGATCCGGAGGCGGAAAGTGAGGACGCCGTTGACGATGCCTATGAAATCTGTATAGCTGGGGCTGTGACGGGCGCAACGCGCGCGTTGCGTGGAGGTTGGTCGATGCCCGCGTGGCCCCTAGACGACATTCCCAATGAAGTCAGCCCCAATGAAGTCAGCATTCCCCATGAAGTCAAGCCCGTGGGTGAGGTCACTAGGGCCTATCGTGTCGAGTTTGTGACGCTGGACCCCGATGCACGGATACATGCTCTTGCGCATCATGCAATCGCATTGAGCACGATGGCTGTAGGAGCCGACGCGAACGTGTTGGTGCCGTTTGAAACTACGGCAGACATGCCAACACGTCCCATGACGTTTGAGCCCGGCGTCGAACCGTTGCCGCTGTGGATCGTGGATGTTCCCCGTGATGCATTGGGAACTACACGCACCGTGGGGGCCGCAATGGCCGCGTCCAACGTTCCGTCCAACCGGAGTCCGTATGGGTTGGGTATTACGGTCGCGGTGCCGATAGAGCTCGTGCCACCTGTCGATGTGCCGCCTACCGATTTTCCGCGAGACGATTTGTCGCAGGAAGATTTGAATTCAAGCGGCGTGCCTCCATCCTGCGCGCCCACAGGTCTCTTCGGCGACCCGTTTGCCCTGTTGCGCGCCATATTCGGTTCATCCTCTGATGAATCTAGCGACGACTCCGGGAAGCAAGACGCACCCGTTGAAAACGAACCGGTCAAAGAGGCGGCGCCGTTCGAAGACGTTCCTGTTGCTGGCGATGAGGACGGTGGCGAAGACTTTGATTTGTACAAGCCATGGGGCTCGTACAACCCGTGGGATAACAACGACGAGATCTTCGATGAAGATGAATACGACGTCTTTGTTGAGGAGGGCGACGATAGCGATGCGTACGACGTCTATGTTGATGGCGACGAGGATATCTTTGGTGCGGACAAAGATCTAGACGGCGACGATGATGAAGATGTTGATGGGGAAGACCATCAAAACGACGAAGATGAAGATATGAGCGATTTTGGCGACGACTACGCGCTGATCGATGATGTGGACGACGAGATTAATGACAATTACGATGACCTAGGGGCCGGTATAGGCCATCCCGACACCACGCTGGACGACTACGCCGATCCGGATGAGTCGCCGGACAGCGACTGGGACGCTAGCGAGTACGAATAGGCTCGATTCGAATGGGTATCGCTAGCAATAGGTGAGTGCAGCGAGGGTGGGGCTGGTTTTGCAACAGGCGAGATTGAAGAACCCGTCTTGTGGACTTGTTAGTCTTCGTCAGTGTTCTTTGATGTGAGGGACTTACCGTCGACGAGTTGAAGTAAGGCGTCGCCGTAGAGGCGGATGCGTTTGGGGCCAATGTCGGGGCACGATTCGAGGTCGCCTACGTGCTCGGGGTGTTCATCGAAGAGCCATTGAATGGCTGCGTTGGGGAGAATGACCCGCGGGATGACGCCTCGCTCAGCACTCTGTTCCTTGCGCCAATCGCGAAGTCGCTGTTCGAAGTCTTTGAGAAGCTTGCGTTTGACGGGATCTATGGGTGGGCCATCGCGTGGGGCTTTTGCTGGTGGAATGTCACCAGCGTTGAAGTCTTTCTCCGCATTGCTCAGTACGCGTTCGATTATTTGGCGCCAGCGCGAACGCAGTTTGGGGGAGAGCCCGCGCCGTATGGCCTCTGACTTGGACGTGTGATCCACGCCGCGCGCGACGGCAATCATGACCTGCGGTGGAAACACCTTGAACGTGGGACGGTTGCGCCGCTCGGCTTCGGATTCGCGCCAATGAAAGAGGGCGCGTAGTGCGCAGCGGCCCTTGTCCTTGAGATCGCGTGCGCCTTTGATGCGACGCCAGCCTTCGGGATGCACGGTAACCACACGATTGACGCGCTGAGCCTGTCGCGCGAACTCAATCTGCGCCTCCTCAACAAGATCAGCATCAACGAGGGCCTGGTCGTAGTGCTCGCGGAGCGCCGGCAGGTAGATCGTGTCGCGTTGCAGGTAGAGTCGCGCCGCGGGATCCACGGGGCGCGCGGTCCAGTCGGCCTTTTGAAATCGTTTGTCGAGTACGGCGCCAAAGTGCCGCTCCACCAACGCGGCGAGGCCCACACCCTCTTCGCCCAAGATCGTTGCGGCGAGCATCGTGTCGAAAATTTTGTGAAACGGAAACCCGTGATCGCGCCGAAGCATGGACACGTCGTAGTCGCCGCCATGAAGAATGATCTCTACGTCGTCGCGATCAAGCGCGTCCGCAAGCGGTGCCAGTGAATCCAGCGCATCCACATCAATAATGATGTCGGCCTCGGGAATCGTGATTTGGATGATGCAAATGCGATCCCGGTAGGTGTGGAGCGAGCTCCCCTCCGAATCAAGCGCCACCCGCGACGCGCGACCGATCAACCTCGCGACGTCCTCCATCCCCTTCGCCGAGTCCACCCATCGAGCGCGCCGTCGGGGCGGCGCGGACAAGCGCGGCGCCGCCTCCGTCGTTCGATCGTCGCGCGGCGGAATGTCAACATCGGGTTCGGGCATAGAGCTTCGTATACCACCGCCATGAACCCCGTGCGTCATGCGCGGGCTGTGTTTGGGGAAGTTGTTGGGGTGATCCGCAACCTTGCGTTCTTTTTGGGGGAATCCTATTACCAGGGTTCGGAAGCCTCACCCTTCGCTATCAACTTCCATGCCTTCGGCATGGTCTTGAGTTTCCAATACGTGTGGCGGTTCGAAGAAGAGCCATCCTTCCCGGCGAAGCATGCGTTGATAGTCAGTGCTCGGCCATGCACGCGTTCTTCGTGTAGACATGCCCTGGTCCCGAAGGGACACACGCTGATAGCCCCGGGGGGCTCGAGTTGAAGTAGATTCGAGAGCGCAGCGAGATGAAACCCTGGGTCTAAGCATGGAGTAAAGGATTGCGCCCTGCAAGGGTGCGATCGGGCCGTCCCATCGCCGCGTTGAAATCTTGTTCCCGTTACCAAAACCCACTTCGCGCGTTATAGTGGTATGGACATGACTTCCATGATGACCCGCCGCGATTACGAATTGCTCCCCGAGGGCACGCAAGTCGAACTCTGCGACGGCGTGCTCGTAAAGCAACCGTCGCCGCGATTCGGCCACCAACGCGTGCAGCGCGAGATTTTGAAGCAGCTTTTCCAGCTTCCAGATCCGCTATTCGCCGTACCGGGTCCCCTCGACGTACTCATAGACGAGATCAATGTGTTCGTGCCCGACATTGTCGTGCTCGATACAATGCCCAAAGACGATGACCCGTATGTTGGAGTGCCTATCGCGGTGTTCGAGATCCTCTCGCCATCAACGCGAGAGCGCGATCGAAACTACAAAGCTAGGCGGCTGCTTGGATTGGGCGTCGAGGAGGTCTGGCTCGTCGATCCCCTTAGCTGCACGATTGATGTGGTCAGCGTGAACGAAGTCCGTGCCTTTGAAGGCGATTCCCCGGCGCGATCCGATGTCATGCCGGATTTTTCGTTGGTGCCTGCTCAACTCTTCATGACCACGTGATCGCTAGCAGCCAGGGAAGCAGTCCTTTTCAACGCCAGTAGAAGATCGCGACACGGTAGACTCAGCTCATGACTGTGTCGGCGTCGATATCCAAGGATGTTCATGTGCAGGGTGGAGACACCGGGGCTCGAGACACCGGGGCTCGAGACACCGGGGCTCAGGGTGTAGACGTGTTTGAAGTGCCCTTTCGCGTAACGGTGTTCCACAAGATCTGGAGCGTGTTCGCGGTGGTGGGGTTGATCTTCTCCGTTCACGCTGGATCGGTGCGAACCCATCGTCTCGGGGCGGTCTACTTTTGGGTCGATGCTGTGCTGACGGTGGCCGCGTTTGGGCTTCCTATCATCTATGTAATGCTCACCAGGTTGCGCCCGGCTGCGATCGTTACACCCACGGCGATCGGGTACCTGCGAAATGCGTTTTCCGCGCGCGTTTGGATAGCCAAAGAGGACATTGCCCGCGCCTACTACGACGGCTTTTGGATCTCACTTATTCGCGCCGAGGGCGCCGAGAGCATCGACATTCCGGGCGCCTCTCCCGATTGCCAGCGACTGTTGGACGAACTCAACCGAGTGGGCGAGTCGGCCATCGATTTGCGTTCTGTAGCTCCCGAGGGTTGGGCCACATAGCAATTCTGAAATTGTTTCGGCCTGCACGCATCTTGAAGCAAGCCGAGCCCCAATTCCGACGGCTCGAGGAGATTTCGACCGATGTACCACTCCGCCAAGTCCCTTCAGCGCGCGTTATCGCTTCTATGCCTCGCGGGTTTCGTGTTGGGTGCCATCGCCTGTGGCCAGACTCAGACCGCAGAGACCAAAGATGCGCTCATCGGGCATTGGATCGTGGATCCCGATGGCAAGGAGCACGACATCTTTCCCGTGGAGCTGGAGCTGCGGGACGACGGCAGTGCCAAAGTATTCGAGATTCGGCGAGATGGGACTCGAAACCTTGAGGATCACGGCACCTGGAAGCGCAAGGACGGCCGTGACGTGGCGCTGATTGAGCTCGAGAGTGCGTTGAAGGAAAAACAACCGGCAACGTTTACCGCGCGCATAAGTGAGGGTCGCTTGATTTTTGAAATGAAGCAAGGGGGCCGCGCACAATCGATGCCCCTCGTGCCATTCGTGGACGCAAAGCGCCAGGGGCATGTAGAGCGAATGAATGGTGCCAGCAAGTCCGAAGACGCAGCGATTGAGCGCGATGTTGCGGTGTCGATGGACAACATGAAGAATCTGATCACCTTGATGCTTGCGTCTACAGGAGCTGATGCAAAGAAGTGGCCCCGCTATGCAGGGAAGAACTTCATCCTTTGGCTTGTTGCGAAAGGAGTCATCGACCGGAACAACAAGGGACAACTGGCCAATCTCTTTAGTCCCGCCGATCCGAGTCGCAGCGCCGACAAGGTGCCCGAGGCGAAGTGGAAGCAAGTTACTGTTCGTGCTCTCAAAGGCGGTGAAGACTTCGGTGACCTCACCTCGTACGCCGGGCGCATCAACGACAGGCCGCGCTTCCGCATTACGCCCGCACGAATCAAGGACCGGGCCATCATCTTGGTGGATCCTCACTTCGCACCCCATGGCTTCGTTCTGGTAGGTCGCCTCGATGGCAGTGTCGAGAAGATGGCCGTTGAGGTCGAGCCCGGCATTCCATTCTTGGGTGAGGACGCCGACAACGAAGACCTCGGGGCCATCAGCGATCGGTAGTCGCGCGACAGCGACGGTACGCTCGAGAACACCCGACTCCTAGCTGGCCCCATCGCCTTCCGTGGTGGATCCTGCCACCCGAACGCGTCAACATTCGCTAGGAGTCGTCATGACCAGTCGCCCGGCCTATGCCCCCGAAGCTCTTACGGACTTTTCAAAGCCTGAGAATGTAAAGGCGCTCAAGGCCGCGATAGACGACGTTACGAGCCAACTAGGCGCCTCGTATCCCAATGTGATTGGCGGCGAGCGATTCAATGTCGACACCACATTGGACACCACCAACCCCGCCAATCCTGCCGAGCTGATAGGTACGGTGCCCAATTCAGGTGCCGAGGAAGCGGATCGGGCGATCGCTGCGGCCACCAAAGCCTTTCCTGCCTGGGCCGCCAAGAGTTTTGAAGAGCGCGCCGAGTACTTGTTCAAGGCCGCTGATATTGTTCGCAAAAACAGGCACACCTTTTCTGCTTGGATGGTGAAGGAGTGCGGCAAGAACTTTGTTGAGGCCGACGCCGACACGGCCGAGGCCATCGACTTTCTTGACTACTATGCGCGCGAAGCGATTCGCTATGGTGCGGGCATGAAGGTCGTGCAGACCGCCGACAAGAACGAGTGCTTCTACATTCCACTAGGTGTTGGCGCGATTATCGCCCCGTGGAACTTCCCATTTGCCATTCTCTGCGGCATGACCACAGCGGCGATCGTTGCGGGAAACACGGTCGTGATCAAACCCGCCGAAGATAGCTCGGTGATCGGCTACAAGTTTATGGAGCTGATGGAGCAAGTCGGCGTGCCGCCCGGTGTGATCAACTTCCTGACCGGCGATGGTGCCAAGGTGGGCGCGCGCATGGTTGAGCATCCCGACACGCGCTTCATTTCGTTTACCGGTTCCAAAGCGGTGGGACTGTTGATTCAGGAAGTGGCCAACAAGCGCGTCGAGGGGCAGCGCTGGATGAAGCGCGTCGTTGCTGAAATGGGCGGCAAGGACGCCATGATTATCGACGAAGACGCCGATTTGAACGACTCGGCCGATGCGATTGTTGCCGCGGCGTTTGGCTTCCAGGGACAGAAGTGCAGCGCCTGTTCACGCGCCATTATTCACGAGAGGATTTACGACAAGATGTTGCCGCTGCTCAAGGAGCGCGCCGAAGCACTCAAGCTCGGCGACCCCGCGGATGTCAACACACCCTATGGCCCCGTAATCAATGAAGAGGCCTATGAGAAGACGCAGCGCTATATCGCGATCGGCAAGAAGGAGGGCAAGTTGCTCACCGGTGGCTCGTGTCCCGATCGCCCCGGTTGGTTTATCGATCCCACGATCATTTATGACGTGGCGCCGGGCGCGAAACTCGAGCAAGAGGAAGTCTTTGGCCCGCTGTTGGCCGTCATCAAAGCGCGCGATTGGGATCACGCCATTGAAATCGCCAACGGCACCGACTACGGCTTGACCGGCGGCGTCATGTCGAACAATCCCGCCCATCTAGAAGACGCCAAGCGCCGTTTCCATGTGGGCAATCTCTATCTCAACCGCAAATGCACCGGCGCGCTGGTCGGCGCACAGCCCTTTGGCGGCTACAAAATGAGCGGCACGTGTTCCAAGGCCGGCGGGCCCGACTATCTCGGGCTCTTTCTCCAGCAAAAGGCGGTTGCTACGCGCGAATAGCGCCGCGCGTTGGCTTCTTGGAGCTTACAGGGGTGGCACAAGCCGGGTAGCGGGCGCGATTGCTTAGTTCCTGTTGCACCGTTCAAGTTCGTATCGGCTCAGTCGTGCAAGGCCCCCAGCTGCGACGTTTGGAGTCCTATCACATAGGAGATCAAATGAGCGACGCACAAGAACGCGGTATGTGCGGGTGGCTATCAACGCTATTGCTGGCGCTGATGGTCGCCCTTTTGGCCTATCAGACGTTTCGTCCTGAACCTCAGTGGGTGTATCAGTTCAAGACACTGGGAACATCCGATGAATCGGGCAAGACACTTCTCAAGCAAGTTAACGAACTCGCTCAAGTGGGGTGGCGGCTTGATGCGGTTGACTTTGTTGCTTGGGGCACCGATGACGACACCCCAACAATCATTCGAGCGGCCCTTAAGCGTAGGCGATAGTCGGCGTGGATGCCCCGCGCAGCTAGTTCAATCCAAGCTGAGCTCGCACTTCGATAGGACATTGAAGTTATGGCCGACTCGCTCTTCACGTTCATCCTGGACTATGATGGTGGAACGTACATCTGCCAGTACGAAGCTGAAGATGAGTTCGCGGTGGCAAAGATCTATGGGCAGGAGTTGGCCTGCGGACGCGTACTTCCCGAACGTGTGGCCATGCCAGTAGAGTACGTTGAAGGAATTCGTGAAAGCTGCGAAGCCCCTGTGCCCTTGGATGGCCTTATTGGCGCTTGGTGTATCGAAGCGATGCCTGAGTACACCCTAAATGTTGTCAGGACCGCTCGACCGTAGCGCCGCTAGGTTGACTTCCCTAACCGCGCCTTCTTCTTGGCTTCGACTTCAGCTTCCACGCGGGCCCAGCGGGCGCTTGCGTCGGTGGCGATGGCGAGGTCTTCGGGGGTGTCGATGTCGAAACACACGTCGGGTTCGTGAATATGGAGACGGACCGTATCAACTTGGTACCGAAGAATGATCTCGCGCGCACCTACGTTGTCGCCGTGGAGGAAAAAGTCCTCGCGCAGATTGCCTGAGAACACGCCGGGGTGTCCACCGAGGCCCTTGTACGTCGGTATCAGGATCTTGCAGCCGCGGGTGGCGAAGGCGGCCGCGATGCGATCCACGTATTCGGGATCGACGTAGGGAATGTCGGCCGGCGCAATCATAAAATTGCGTTCGTGCGCCCATGTGCAATTCAACCCGGCGCGGATAGACGAAATCATGCCGCCCTCGGGATTGGGATTCTCGACGATGTGGATGCGCACATTGCGGTAGGGTTCGAAGCGTTCGCGCGTGCCCTTGGGCACGACGAGGATTACGTCCTGCACGCGCTTGGCCTTGCGGTAGGGACGGAGGGCGCGGTAAATGAGCGGACGCCCGCCGACGTCGACGAAGGGTTTGTCGGCGCCGAGTCGCGAGCCCTCGCCCGCCGCAAGAAGGAGCGCCACCGGATCGGAACCGGGAATCGTCATGGCGCTACTGTAATCCAAGCACGTCCGACTGCATACTCACGCTACGGCGCTCGTGAGGTGCAGCGTTTGGAGGCAGGTGCATGAAACGTGTCGTAGACGTCACTGGCATCATCGCAACGCGTGGCGATAAGATGGCCAAGCACAACTTGTTTGAAACCGCGCGATGCTTTGCCGACGTGTACGTGCTTGCGCCGGGGCAAGCCCAACCCGTACACCGTCACGAGGGCGAAGATAAGTTCTATTACGTGCTTTCGGGGCGTGGACGCGTGACATCGGGGGACGCCGCGCATGACGTGAGTCCCGGTTCGATCGTTTTTTGCCCTGCAGGCGACCCGCACGGCGTCGCAAACGACGCAACCGCCGAGCAGAACCTGCGACTTCTGGTATTTATGGCACCTCACCCGCGCGCATCGCAATTCGAGTCGTGAATCGAACACAGTCGCGTATCGAGGCGTAGGGCGTTGCATGGAAATGACGGAGGTTAGGCATGTCCACACGTGTTTGTGTCGTACTGAGTGGTTGCGGATTCAAAGATGGCGCCGAGATTCACGAGAGCGTTCTTACGTTGCTCGCCCTCGATCGCGCAGGCGCCACGGTTTCGTGTTTCGCACCCAACATTGCCCAGTCCACTGTGGTCGATCACGTCACGGGGGAGGCGACCCAGGAGTCTAGAAATGTCTTGGTGGAATCGGCACGCATTGCCCGTGGCGAGATTGCCGATGTTGCAGAGGCCGACGCGGAAGACTTCGACGCGCTTATCTTGCCGGGTGGCTTTGGCGCGGCACTCAACTTATCCAATTTTGCAAGCGAAGGCGTCAAGGCCACGGTTGACCCCGGCGTCGCCAAACTCGTGCGGAGCATGCATGCCGCGAGAAAGCCCATTGGCGCCATTTGCATTGCACCCGCGCTGATTGCGCTCCTGCTTGGCTCCGATGCTCCCACCCTAACGATTGGTAGCGAAGCGGGTACGGCAAGTGCCCTGGAGGCGTGCGGCGCCAAGCACAAAGAATGCCCCGTCGATCAGTTTGTGGTCGACGAAATGCAGCGCATCGTGTCCACGCCGGCCTACATGCTCGGCCCGTCGATTCGACATGTGGCGACGGGAATCGAGCGTTGCGTGGACGAAGTGCTAAGGCTTGTCCGTGTAACAGCGGCCTCCACATCGTAGCGCGTAGACACACTCGATTCGCCACGCCTTTTCAAGAGTCGCGCTCGGCTTCGCAGTAGGCTTTCGCCGTCACAGACGATTCACCGATGAATCGCGAGGAGGCTGCGATGGCCGGTCAACCCAAGTCACCTGATTCCCAGAAGCCGAGTCCGGGCGCTGCACTATCCGGCGTAAAGCACATTGTTGCCGTAGGTGCGGGCAAAGGCGGTGTGGGCAAATCCACAGTCGCCGTAAATTTGGCGTTGGCGCTTAAAGAACAAGGTGCACAGGTCGGCCTGATGGACGGCGACGTCTATGGCCCGTCCATTCCCACCATGCTCAAGAATCACGACGCACCCACTGGCATGGGACCGGGTCGCATCGTGCCAAATGAAGCCTACGGCCTCAAACTCATGTCGATGGGGTTCTTGCTCGATCCCGAGAAGCCCATGGTGGTTCGTGGGCCCATCGTGCATACCGTCGTTCGCCAGTTCCTCACCGACGTCATGTGGGGCAAACTCGATTACTTGATCGTAGACCTACCGCCGGGAACGGGTGATGTGGCACTCAGTTTGGGGCAGTCGGCGCCGCTACGTGGTGCCGTCGTCGTATCCACGCCGCAAGATGTCGCGCTCATTGACGTGCATCGCGCCGTGTCGATGTTTCAAACGCTGAAGGTACCAGTCGTTGGGATGGTCGAGAACATGTCGTGGTATCAGTGCTCGGCCTGCGGACAACGCGAAAACATCTTTGGGCACGGCGGCGCCGAGGCGTGGAGCAAGGAGCACGAGATTCCGTTTCTGGGCGGCGTACCATTGCATGCCTCCGTTGCGGTGGGCGGCGATGAAGGCCTGCCCGCGCTGCTCGATGAACGCACACCCGATCATGTGAAAGACGCGTTCCGCGCCTGTGCCAAGGCACTCGCCGAACAAACTGAAAAGCTTGTGTCGATAGAGCCCCCGCCGCCGCTCATTCAGATTCAAGGACTTCCACCAAAGAAGTAGGCGCAAACGGGAGCCGATCGCATGAACGAAAGCACGCTTATTCTATTTACCAATGACGGTCTCGGTCGCGCTAAGAAAGAGTTGCGTCGCAAGGTTCTGACGCCCTACCTCAAACTCGTTCTAGAAAGCGGCAAGCTGCCCGGTGCGCTCGCGTTCTACACGCGCGGCGTCAAACTCGTTGCCGAGGGCTCGCCGGTATTGGATCTACTCGCGGAGTTCGAGAAACAGCGGGTGGCACTCATCGTGTGCAAGACGTGTGTGGATTACTTCGACCTGGGCGACAAGGTTCGCGTGGGTACCGTCGGCGGCATGGGCGACATCATCTTGGCGCAGCAACAGGCCAGCAAGGTGATTTCCGCTTGAACGCGGCAATCCGACTCACCGATTGTCCGGATCGCACCGCCGCGCCTCATCTGTGCTCGAATCTCAATCTGTTTCCTGACTCGTCTCCTACGGCTATGCATCCGTGCGACACGTCGGATCTAAGTAACTCTTGAGACGCTTACTCATAACCTCGATCGCTTCGTCTTGAACATCCATTAGCACGAATTGCCTGCCATTTCGTGCCGCTGCTTCACCCATGGATCCACTTCCCGCGAAAAAATCGAGGACGACGTCGCCTTCATTCGAATGCACGCGGATAATGCGTTCCAACACGCCTAGTGGCTTCTGCGTTGCATACCCGGTTCGTTCATGGCTGTTTGGAGCCACAATCGTGTGCCACCAAACGTCTGTGGGGGTCTTGCCTCGGGCGGCCTTCTCGGGACCTACAAGCCCAGGCGCCATGTAGGGAATGCGATCCATGGCGTTGAAATTGAAGGTGTATTCCTTTGGATTCTTCGCGTACCACAAAATGGAGTCGTGCTTCGCTGACCACCTTTTCTTGGTTCGCGCGCCATAGTCATATGCCCAGATGATCTCGTTCATGAAGGATTCACGTCCGAATATCTGATCGAGCAGCACTTTGCAGTAGTGAACTTCTCGATAGTCAATGTGAAAGAAGAGGCTCCCGTTGCTCTTCAGTACGCGATAGCCTTCTTCTAGCCGTGGCGTGAGAAATGCCATGTAGTCGTCGAACGCGTCGTCGTATCCCGACGAGCCCAATTTCTCGGTTCGATAGGTCTTGCCGCCAAACCCTACGCGATCACCATCGTCGTCTTGAATGGTCTTTAGGCGTGTTCTGACTTGCCGTTTCCCGGTATTAAACGGAGGGTCGATGTAAATGAGATCGACGGATTCATCGTGAAGACTTGGAAGCAACTCCAGGCAATCACCCTGACGAATGACGTTGGTGGGAATCGGTGGTGCCATGATCTACACTCTATCTTCGCGTCACGACAAGATGAATCCCGACATGACGATCGACACCTCGCGACGCGCCACGTCTTGCCAGTCGCGTCAGTTCATCTCCGGCGACGACAGATCGCCTTCCCCAAAGTGTTCCGGGAATACGTCCGGTGACGAGGCGCGTCGAAACGCCATGCGCCACAAATCGCCGTCGTCGACGTCAAACACGAGTTCGCGATCGGCATCTATGGTGAGCCAGGAACCGGTTTGGAGTTCGCCCTCAAGCTGGCCGCGGCCCCATCCCGCGTACCCTGCAAAGAGTCGAAGGGACTTCACGTTTCCTTTGACCAACCGAACCACGCGATCGGTGGCGAGGGTGCAGTAGAGGCCCTCGGCAATAGCGACATCCGCCTCGTGGGAGTCTCCGTGCAGGGCGACCAAAGGACCCGCCACCGGGCCGCCAGCGTGCAGCGGAAGATCGCGCGTGCACGTGCCCTCCGCTACGTGCTCCCAAATGGTGGCGAGTGACTGCGGCGTGGGTCGGTTGAGCACCACGCCGATCGCGCCGCCCGGGTCGTGTTGAATCATCAGGACCACGGTGCGCGAGAAGTTGGGATCGGTCATGTGGGCGGGCGCGATCAGGAGTTGGCCGCCAAGCATCGACATCGCGTCCAGTCTACTCCCGGTTGGTCGGGGCGCCCCGATCGGCTAATCCACAGGATCGGCTGATGGTGAACATCCCTGATAGGAACGAGACCCGGTATAGTCCCTCAACGCCCGATGCTCTAGGTCGGACGGTCTGCGTTGGAGGTTCACGTGGCAGGTCCAAGCGGTTCGATGAGAGTTGTGCTGTTGGCACTCTTCGCCAATGCAGGTATCGCGATTGCCAAATTTGTCGTTGCCTTGATTACGAAGTCTGGATCGATGATGGCCGAGTCGATTCACAGCGCGGCCGATGCCGGCAACCAAGCGCTGCTCATCGTGGGGCACAAACGCGCGTCCAAGCCACCCGACGAGCGTCATCCGATTGGATATGGACGCGAAGCTTACTTTTGGGCACTGCTTGTTGCCGGCATGTTGTTCGTCTTGGGCGGCGCCTATTCGCTCTACGAGGGTTTTCATAAACTCTCAAATCCCCACCCGCTCAAGCATGGGTGGTGGGCGATTGGCGTGTTGACCTTTGGCATCCTGTTGGAGGGGTACAGCTTGCTAGCCGCGCTCAAAGAGCGCAAGCGCGTTGCTGGAGGTCGCTCCCTCTGGGAATGGGCAAAGACAACCGGGCGTGTCAATCTCTTGGTCGTCGTATTCGAAGATCTGGCGGCCGAACTCGGCATGGTGATTGCGATCATCGCAATCGGGCTAACCATGGCCACCGGAAATCCCGTCTTCGATGCCATCGGGTCCCTGTGTATTGGTGTCCTGCTCCTTGGTGTTGCGATTCTCCTCGCGACACAAGTACGACGATTGATCGTGGGGTTTACCGTTCCCCAGTCGATCCAGTCTCGGTTGCGTTATGTCTGGAAAGAACGTGGCTTCGATGTGTTGAATCTCATCGCCATCTGGAGCGGTCCTGCGGACATTGCCGTCGTGTGCAAGGTGCGTCCCCACGACATGTCCCTTGGTGTTCCGGCGCTCATGCGCACGATCAATGAGTGCGAAACAGAGATTCGAAACGAGTATCCGCATATTGTGTTGCACTACGTGGAACCCGATTTCGTTGACTGATGCCAAGCCCTGGGGGCGAACGTGATGAGGCGCGCCTCGCTTGACCGCTTGATGCATCCCGAGCGCGGCCATGCGTTTGAAGTCGACGTTTTGCGTGAACACGAAGGCGATGTGATAGAGGGCTATCTCGTTTGTCGTGTGACGCGTGCGGTGTGGCCTCTTGTGGCCGGGTTGGCAATTGTGACGCCCACCCTCAAAGCCTATGTTCGACAACACGCCAACGTTTTCGCGCGGCTACCCATTGCCGACCCTCGACTCACTCGCTTTCTTCTTGCGATCGAGGGGCGCGGATTTGATCGCGTGAATTTTGACGATGTCGTTTCGCAATACTGCGACCTTGCCGTCGATCCCCCGGATGGGTATCGCATTGAAATCGACGATGAGCTGCTTGCATTGGAGCGGTTGTTGGCGCGCGTCGTTCGTGGGCGACCGGCATATGGTATTGACCTTGGTTGTTCGGTGGGTCGAAGCGTGTTCATCTTGCGCACATATGTTGAGCGCGCGCTCGGTGTGGACTATGGACTTGCCGTCTTGCGACGCGCTCGAAACATTGCGCAATCGCAAGAGGACTTTTTCCTGCCAGGTTTGCCGTGTGCCGACGGCGAAGGGCGTGGACCTGAGGTGAAGCTCGACTTGGATCGGTTGGTGCGACCGCGCGTTGACTTTCTGGCTGCACAGGTCGAGCAGCTGCCCATCAAAGACGACTGTGTTGATGTTTGCGTGATCCACGCAGGTGATCAGCGCGGCGCGTGGCAACGGCCAACTGAGGTTGCATGTCACGCCCTGCGCGTCGTGCGTCGTTCCGGCATCGTGATTGCGCACAAAGATGTGCCCGTCAACGGGTCCGTTACCGATGGCGAGGGTCCATGGTGTGCGCAGGTTGTCCAATCATGAGTCAAATGCGGGGCGACGTTTCCATTGCGCGTCTAGCGGTTCACGCCTGCACGGGATTATTCGCGCTGTTGCTTGGTGTACTCACGCCGACTCAAGCCATCCTGTGCGCCGGGCTCGGTGTCGTAATGGGTTGGGTCGTATTTCCGTTATCGAGCATTGAGTCCAAGCTCGCTCGAACGCACGAGGGATACTTCAACGGACTCAGAACCTACCCACTAGCGGTGTTTTTGTTGGTCGCAGCACTGCCCGCGCCCAAAGCGGCTGCGGCGTGGGCGATTTTGGCATATGGCGATAGCGCCGCCGCGTGGGTGGGCACCCGCGTGCCGTCACCGAAACTGTTCGGACATCCAAAGGCGACGTGGGCCGGCTCTCTGGCGCTTCTCTTCGTAGGTGTGTTCACGGCACTGGGCTGTTCTGCGTTTGTTGCACACACGGGACGTCCGCCGTCCGTTTCGCTGCTCTCATGCGCTCTTGCCGCCCTTGCAGCGGTCATTGCGGACTTGCTTCCCCTGCCTATCGACGACAATCTACCGATCGCGGCTGCGGCGGGGCTTGTGCTCGGCCTCATGTAGGCCGTGCTCGCAAAGCGTGCTTGTAGAACGTGCGTGTAGGAACATCAATACGTGAACGCATCGACGCGCATCAGTCTCGCCCTTCTCGCACTCGGTTTCCTCAGCATTGTGGCGGGGCATGCGACGGCCAAAGATCCCGCACCGCCCACATGGACCTTGCCCACTGTCCGGGGCATCACGATCGACGGCAACGCGAACGAAAAGGGTTGGTCTGCGTCGGGTCTACGCATCTCGATGCCCACCGTTACTTCTTCGGCGCGGCCTGATACGGACGGGGTGCCTACGGTAGAACCGGAAGTTCGCCTTGCTACGCAAGACGGCGAGTTGCTTGTGTCGGCCATCGTCTCGGAGCCCCCGGGCACCGGAATGGGGGCGCTACTAATGGTTGCGTCAGATGACGCAAAGACGGCAGCCGAAGCCACGTCCATCGTCTTTCGTCCGTTTGACATTCGTCATCCCACGTACACGGTGCGTTCCGCGCGCGCCATCGGCCGTGGTGCCGTCCGTGTTCGCGGCGCAACCGATCTATCAATGCGGGATCGATGGTCGCTTGAACTGTCCGTTCCGTTAGAAGACCTTGCGCGTTCCACGGTGCCGAAGAAGGCATCCGGCGAGGAGTCCAACAAGGACAAAGGTTCGGCGATCCCAAGTACACTTCGCGTCGCGATTACGATCTCGTTGGCCACACCGAATGTGGCGAGCACTGCGCCGGACCGGGCGCGATGGCGTGGACCTGCCGCGTGGGCAATTGTGGAAGCGCCCGCATCGGGATGGCAGGCAGTATCCGCGGTCAAGGGCGAGGCGCTTCTCGAACAGGATGCCAAGGAAGACGGTTGGCGCGCGCCATGGAATGCCTACCAACTTGGCGGGACGGAGGGTCCACCCCGAGCATCCCACCGTCAGGCCATGTTGGATGCACTCGAAGAGCGTGTCGCACGGCCCTTGGACCGCGTCACCGAGTTTCGACCTGCACTTTTGCCCGTCACCGAATCGCTGCGCGGTGACTTTCTGGAAAAAGTAGGCGAGTTTGAGCGTGCAAAGAAAGCCTATGACAAAGCGCTCGCTGTCGCGCCCGGTTGGCGCATGGCGCGCTTCGGTCGTGACGTTCGGTTGCTCGCACGTTCCCTCATCGAGGGCAGGGTCGGTGGACCCACGAGCTACACGTTGGCGTTTGAACGCATTGCGGAAACACGCAAGCGAGCCAGCGACGATCCGTGGGTGCAGAGCGGTTGCGATTTGGCCGAGGGTATTTTGCGTTCGCGGTTGGGCGACATGAAGCGAGCCGAAGAACTTCTCTCGCCGCAGCTTGCATGGTTCGGTCACGATGAGCTTGTCGTGCGTAACGCTCGGATTGCGACCGAAAAACGCACGCGCGAGCGGCTCATGAGTGAACGCGGACGCCAGCACATGGATGCCGACAAGGAGTTTTCCCGTGTTCAAATCAACACGTCGCGCGGCAAGATTGTTGTGGAGCTCTACGAACGCGAGGCGCCCAACACAGTAAAGCACTTTCTGTGGCTCGTCGGCGCCCAGTTCTACGACGGCACCAAGGTGCATCACACGGTGCCCTTCTTCTACGCGCACCTCGGTGATCCCTTGACCCGAGACGCAAAGGATGCGTCCGCCATCGAAGACAATCCACGGATCGGAACCGGTCGTGCGAACTACACGATTCCTGATGAAAACTCGAGACGGCTTCCTTTGCGCGGGACGCTCATGCTCACGCGCGACGGACCGGGCACCGGCAGTAGCCGGTTCTTCGTTTTGACCGGCGCGGCCTTTCATCTAAGCCAGCAAATGACCGCGTTCGGGCGCGTCGTGGAAGGCATGGACGTCGTGGATCGGTTGGAGCGAGGCGACACCATCGAGTCGGTGGTCGTGCTGCGTCCGTCCAAGGCGCTTACAGGTCCTCCAAAGACAACCTCCGGTTCGCCGGCGCCCAATCCGAAGTAACACGTTCCGAAGTAACACGTTGGCCCCGGGCTACGCATCATGAGTTTTCCAATCCGCGACGCGCGACGGCTTTACGGCATCGATTCATGGGGCAACGGCTACTTTGGTGTCAATGCCAAGGGGCGTCTCACCGTCCATCCCATGCGCGCAACGCATCGCGTTGATTTGTTGGAATTGATGAACTCGCTCAAGCGAAAGAAGCTCCGCTTTCCCGTGCTGCTTCGCTTTCCGCAGATTCTGGAAGACCGGGTCAAGCAGATCGCAGACGCATTTTCGGCGGCGTCCGTGGAGTTTGAGTACGACGCGGGCTATCAGGGCGTGTTTCCAATCAAAGTCAACCAACACGGAGACGTCGTGGATGCGTTGGCCCGAGCAGGCAAGAACCACAAGCTTGGGCTTGAGGCCGGCAGCAAGGCGGAGCTTCTGATCGCGCTCACGCATGATCTCGCACCTGATGCGCTCATCGTGTGCAACGGCTACAAAGATGCCGACTACATCGAGTTGGCCCTGCGCGCGCAGGCGCTTGGGCGACGAATTGTTTTGATCATTGAAAAGCCGCAGGAATTGCCGCGCATCTTGCGGGTGGCCAAGAAACTCAAGGTCACGCCCACGCTTGGCATTCGCGTGCGACTTCACGCCAAGTCGTCGGGCAAGTGGGAAGGGTCCAGCGGGAGTGCCGCCAAGTTTGGGCTCACCACCAGTGAGTTGTTGGATGCCGTACACGCACTCAAGGAAGCCAAACTACTTGATGTATTCGAGATGCTCCACTTTCATGTGGGCAGTCAGATTACCGAAATCCGACGCATCAAAAAGGCCGTGCGTGAGGGTGCGCGGGTCTACGCCAAGCTGCGCGCCGAAGGCTGTCCGTTGCGTTACCTCGATGTGGGCGGTGGGTTGGGCGTGGACTACGACGGAAGCAACTCGTCCTACGAAGCTAGCATTAACTACACCATTCCCGAGTACGCCAACGGCGTTGTGTATGCGGTCAAAGAAATCTGCGACGCCGAAGAGGTGCCGGTGCCCATTCTCGTGTCGGAATCGGGGCGTGCGCTTACGGCCTATCACGCGCTGTTGGTGACGGAAGCCCGCGGGCGCAATGTGTCGCAGCCGCCTCAAGACTTGGCGATTGGCTCAAACCCCCATGATGCCGTTCGCGAGCTGATTGAGATCTTTGATGGCATTACTCGTAAGAACCACCGCGAGTACTTCCACGACGCCGAAGAGATGCGTGATCAGGTGGAGCGGTTGTTTGACCTAGGACTGTTGTCACTACGCGAACGCGCCTACTGCGAGCAGTTGATTCGCGAAATCGGATTAGCGGCGTTTGCCTATGCCAAGAGTGAGCGCGTATTGCCGGAAGAGTTTCAGCGCGTCAAGCGACGCCTTGTTGCCAAATACATCCTGAACTTCAGCGTGTTTCAGTCGGCTCCCGACAGTTGGGCGCTCGATCAGCTCTTTCCGATTCTCCCCATTCATCGCCTCAATGAACGACCCACCGTGGCCGCGACGCTTTGCGACGTGACGTGTGATAGCGACGGCGAGATCGATCGCTTCGTCGACGTGCGCGATGTGAGCGAGAGCCTGCCCTTGCATCCGCTCAAACCCGATGAACCGTACTACCTCGCGATCTGTTTGCTTGGTGCCTACCAAGACGTGCTCGGTGACTACCACAACCTCTTTGGGCGCGTAGACGAGGCGCAGATCAAGGTCAACAAGAACGGTGCGACGCGCGTCACGAAAACCATCACGGGCGATCGCAACCGCGACGTGTTGGCGCTATTTGGTCACGACCCCGATGACATGCTTGAGCGCATTGCAGAGCGTGCAGTCGAGCTACCGAAAGACGAAGCGAAGAAGCTTGTTGATCACGCGGCGCATGTGTTGGGGCAGTACACGTATTTGGGGCGGGACTAAGGCAGCCATGCGGGCTTGATCAACTGCTTTGGTGAGCGTAGGCTCACAGCGATTCGACCGCATGAGTACCTTCTAGCGTCAGAGGATGAGGCATGAATTCACGTGCAGCGTTGTTGTTGGGCCTACTGTTGACGAGCGTGTCGAGCGCAACTACGACCATGACGGCAGCAGCCAAGAAGGCAGACGGTACGACTGCCGCGGACTATGAACGGGCGATCGATGAAGCCCTGGACACCAAGAATGTTGAGCTGATCTTGGCATCGCTCGGTGAAGACGCCTTGAACATCCTCGCGAAGGACGCGAAGAGGGTCTTATCGATCACGAGTACCGTTCAGTACCGAATGAAGATGATTGCTGAGCTGGCAGGGAAGGACAAGCAGGAGCAGGTAAGCAAGCTATGCGCGTGGATGGTCGCGCTGGCGACATCGGCGCGAACTCGAGCGCCTAAGGATGAACGCGTGCATGCAGCGATGGCGAATGCCGCTGATGCCACCATTCGCGCGGCGATTGTGTTTCGTGGGGAGCAAGAAGTCGAGGCCTACCGACGCGTTGCGAGGCATTGGCGCGACGCGGTGCGACGAGGTGGCCGTAAGTCAGCAGAGTACTTTCGAGAGTCAATCTATGCACTCCGCGATTCGACCGTAGGGACGACGACGCCCGCGCTTGAACACTATGCCGCGCTGTACGCAACGCTTCTTGCTTCCCTAAAGCAGAACTCTTCGCGAGATCTCAAAATCGAAGCAGGTCAGGTGGCTGCCATCTACACCAGTCGACTTATTGAAAAGAAAAAGAAGGCAGACGCTCGCAAGATCGTGAAGGAAGCCCTGGCCACCATCGAGTCGATTCGAGATCGATCGTCCAACGACTACCCATGTGCATCGATGGTGTACAATGCACTGCTCATCAATGGGTATGCAGCTGGTCTAAAGAAGATCGGTGAGTTTCGATGCGAGAAGAAGAAGGGGCGTTGGAGTCGATTGTCATTTGATCTGCCCTTGGGTTGGCGACTCGCCTACGGCAGCGATTCCAACGGACAAGATCTCAATACGATTACTGGTTATGGCGTGCGAGCGCTCACTCGGATCGAGTTTTACCGCTATCGCCGTCACATTGAATACACCCATTCGAATGGCTCCGGCGTAGGTGGAGACAACCCGACCGGGCTCGCGGATCGTGATCGAGAGGGATTGCGCGGCGGGCTCGGTAAGATCACGCGCGAGCGCAAGCGCGTCTCAGGTGTTTTGAACAAGACCGTCCGTAAGTCGGTGGGCTACGAGTTAGCGGGCGAGCGATCGGGGCGACCGCGATGGTATCGCTCGTGGTACTTCCGCGGTACAGTGAAGCGTGACACCTATCTGGTGGCGGTGAGTAAGTCCAATGGATTGGTTCGAATGGATGCAGCGTTGGAGCACGTTCTTGATTCGATTCGAGAAATGCCTCCCAAGAAAGAGTAGATAGACCCAGACTCCGGATCTCCGCGAAGCAACTAAGGAGCGAAGCGCAAGCGTGGGGGGCGTCGTTTGGCGGGAGCGTAAGGAACGCGGTTGAAGAAGAACGCTCTCACTAAGGGTACGAAGGACACCAAGCGCAACCGTGAGATGAACGTATTTGGTCAAGTCAGTGAGCGCTGGTTGCAGGACGGTGTTTAGAACGCGCAAGCGGCGCTGAGTGCGAACTGCGAATACGTGGAACGGCTCTCAATCGATTCGACCCGTGGTGGACGTCACAAGGAAGATCATTGTCCTCGTCGTAAGCGCAACACAAGACTGTCAACGGCCTCGTAGGGGCCACGCATCACCCCGGGTCAAGTAGCCCCATAGTTACCGCCCTGACGGAGGGTGCGGAGTTGTGCGAAACTTCGTTGCGTCCGTTAAGAGTCATGCGCAACGCCCTTTCGTTCGCAATGAACAATACGCGATTCATGCGACCTGATCGCTGAACCACGCGAGCAAGTTCGCGCCACCGCTCCTGCATTTACGGCTCTTCCAATCGGCTGAGTCCAAAGTCACTAACTTGTTGGGGAAAAGCGAGGCACGGTATCCCGTATCCGAGTGTCTTCTCCGTCTAAAGGAAAAGACAACAGCGTTCACTTAAACTCATCGCGTCCCACCTCCGAACTGCCCTTCATGAATCGAAGATGAACGACGTGACCCTCGACAAGTACTACGAGCCACTTGCTCGATCCCAGCCAGCGAAATTCAACTTTGTCATCGATTTTCTTGGCCCATGCTCTCTGCGACTCCGTTCCAGTCGTCCTCCCTCGCAAGTCCCCGTCGAACCGATAAGCCAACGCTGACTCCGACAGCCCCACCAACTGATTCTGAATGCCAGGATCGACTTGCATTATGCGATAGGCGTTGGATGGCGGAGACCCAAGAACACCCGCCTTCCACAGTACGTACTTGGGCTCCAGCGGGTGGTCGGTTCCACCGAACACTATCCACCAGCCGCAGGCCACCAATAGGGAGACTATACCCACGGCCCGGACCCATCGCACGCGATTCGATCGCATCGGGAACACCTCGTACGGCCGATCCTACAGCCCACGCCCAATTCCGCTAGTCATCGATCCTTGTGTTCTTCGTGAGAGCATTCTTCTTCCTAGACGCGCACCACAACCAATCACACACGCACTCACCAAACAACGTTCCCCAACGCTTGCGACTCAGCGCCCCTGCAACTTGGCGTCTCTGCGTGAGGTGAGGTGCGTCCGGCTTTAGGATCTAATCGCTCAAGCCTTCTTCTCTCCTCGCTTTGGAAGCGTGAGGATATGGCCCATCTTCTCGGCCTTTGTGCGCAAGTACTTTGCGTTGCCTTCGGTGGTGGGGGCTTCCAGGGCTTCTCGACGTTCAATGTCGAGCCCGTAGCCTTTGAGGGCACGGAACTTGACGGGATTGTTGGTCAATAGCGCCATGCGACGTACGCCGAGATCGTAGAGAATCTGCGCGCCCACGCCATAGTCGCGGTGGTCGGGTTTGAAGCCGAGTTTCACGTTGGCCTCGACTGTATCGAGCCCGTCGTCTTGTAGTGCGTAGGCTTTGATCTTGTTGATGAGACCAATGCCGCGCCCTTCTTGGCGCATGTAGAGAATGACGCCGCGGCCCACTTCGGCAATGCGCTGTTGGGCGAGCCTAAGTTGCGAGCCGCAATCGCAGCGATCGGAGTGAAAGAGGTCGCCCGTCAAGCACTCGCTGTGCGCGCGCACAAGCACCGTGTCATCAATTGGATCGCAGGGCGTATCGACTGAGGGGAAGTCCATGCCCATCGTGAGTGCCAAGTGGGGCTCGGGGTCGGCTTTGGCGGTGTAGATGTGTACGCCAAACTCGCCATATTCGGTTGGTAGTTTGGCCGAGGCCTCAAGCGATATCAGCCGTTCCTTATGCCGACGCCACTCAATGACATCGCGCACCGTGCAAATTTTGAGGTCGTGTTCAGCGGCGAACGATTCAAGCTGCGGCATGCGCATCATGGTGCCGTCTTCGTTCATCAACTCGCTAATCACGCCAAGCGGTTGTAGTCCCGCGAGTCGGCAAAGATCCACCGATCCTTCGGTCTGCCCGCTGCGTCGAAGCACGCCTTCATGGGCGGCGCGAATGGGATAGACGTGGCCCGGACGCGCCAGGTCCGTGTGTTGGCAGTCGGGATTGGCAATCGTGCGAATGGTTGTAGCGCGATCGGCGGCACTCACGCCGGTCGTCACACCCTCTTTCGCTTCTACGCTCACGGTGAACTGTGTGCCAAAGCGACTCGAGTTGTTTTCGCCCCCGACTTGCAGAGGGAGCTTGAGCTCGTCCGCTTTTTCTTGAGGCATCGTCACGCAAATGATGCCGCTCGCGTGGCGCAGCATGAACGCCATGTCTTCCGCGCGCGTGAACTCGGCGGCCATGACGAGGTCGCCCTCGTTTTCACGATCGGGGTCGTCCACGAGAATGACCATGCGGCCGGCACGAAGATCGTCAAATACGTCAGGCAGTTGTGCAAAGCTCATGCGCGCAGCGTAACGCTGGAGGAGCGGCTCGCCTTCTATCGCGCGAGTTCGTCCGGGCTTGGGTCTACCCAACAACGTTGAACGTTGCGGAGCCGCGCGTGAAGTTGGGCGTGTCGGCGTTGAACGGTCCGGGAATGTCGGACCATTCGGGCTCTTCGCCGCCCTTGGTCTGTTCCTGAATCCACACGTCGATCTTGTGCGAGCCGGGCTTGAGGTCCTTCAACACGATGGGTCCCGGTGCGGTCAAGTAGGCCGTCTTGTCGCCCACCTTGTAGGCCACGCGGTGCTTTGTGCCCCACGTGAGTCCCGCGATTGCCGCGTGAATCGAAACGTTTCCATCGGCATTGGCTTTGACGTCGCCACTGGGTCCAACGACAAACACAGTCGGGCCGTTTTCGTTAAAAGCGCCTCGCGGAAACTCGGCACCTGGCGTCTTGCGGTCGTACTCACCGCCTTCGGCGCCGAGGTGGAAGATGCGCACGGCGGTCGCTTCTGGGTTGGTATAGAGCTCGCCGCGCTTGCTGTTGTAGACGCACGCGCGCAAGACATGGGAGCCTGCCGGCCACGACTCGTCCCCAAGCGCCACCGATTGCGTGGGATCCTTGAGCGTTTTGAATTCACCCCCATCGAGGCTGTACCAAATCTCATCCCCTTCGCGAACCTCGGCGGTGCTGGTGTTGCGCAGATCAAAGAGCGCGCGCGGCATGCGGTAGCGCACGAGTCCCTGCGGCTGACCCTCGGCATCTTTTGCGCCGTCTGGATGGGGTACCACTTCCGTCAGTTTGATGACTTGACCCGGACCCGGCTGCACGATGGTGAGTTCGGGGCCCGGCCAACGGTTGTCGCCGCCGGGATCATTGCGATTGCCCGCCTCGCATCCAACGAGGAGGAAGGCAGCGGAAAGCACGAGGAGCGGGGTGAGCCGGTTTGCGCCCAGGCACATGACGGTTCTCCTTGATCGGGGGCGCGGGAAGTATACGTCCCGACCCCGAGGGACCGCCATTCAGGTCTACCGTCACACCTATCTTGTGCCGTTTGCCGCAGGATTTACAGTGGTCCGACCGGCCACACGTAGGAGACGGACTCATGGTGGATCTACGCAATTCGTCACGGACGCCACGCGCGTGGTTGCTGGCGCTGCCCTTCGTGCTTGTGCTCGCGTTCGGCCTTGCCAGCTGCGGCGGTGACGATTCCAGCGACACGGACGGCGCGGGCAACAATGCTGCAACGTCCGGCAATGGGGATCTGGCAAACGAGGATCCTGCGAAGAACGGTGGTCAGGATCCCGTTGATAAGACGGATGGTGACACGTCTACATCTTCAGGGGTTGTTCATCAGGGGACTCTTAGCGTTGGCGTGATTCTCCCCATGACGGGACCGCATGCGACCTATGGCGAGGAATCTTGGAACGGTTTGCAACTCGCCGAAGAGGACCTGATGGCAGCCGGCCTCCCCATGAAGATCAAACTGATACGACGCGACGAGAAATCGACGCCGCAGGAAGCGCGCACGCAGGCCAAGGTGCTGATTGAGAACGACGGTGTGGATGTGCTCATCGGCTCAGTGGCGTCGTCAAACACGAAGGGCATATTTCTGGTGGCGCGCGAGGCGGAAGTGCCGTGCATCAGCCCGGCCTCCACCAACGACAAACTCACCATCGAAGGCGGTCCCTACACCAGCCGCATTTGCTTCAAAGACAGTTTTCAGGGGGCCGTGCTTGCAAAGTTCGCGCTCAGCCAAGGCTGGAAAAAGGTTGCGATCGCGTGCGACAAGGCGCAGGACTACTCCATTGGCCTCAAGGACAACTTCATCCCCATCTTCAAGAAAGGCGGCGGGGAAGTTACCGAGGCCTACTTCACCAGTGACGACACCGATTTTTCCAATGTGATTCAGTCCGTTGCGAGCGCGAGCCCCGACGCCATCTTCATCTCGGGCTACTACGAGCAAGCCGGTCCGATGATTAAGCAATCCAAAGGCAAATGGGATGGCAAACCCATTTTCGGTGGCGACGGGCTGGACTCGCCCAATCTTGTTCAACTCGTCGGAGATACGAAAGCCGACATCTACTTGTCGTCGCATTTTGCCGCGAACGCGCCTATCAAGCAGGTTCAGGAGTTTGCCAAGCGATACAAGAACCGCTTCGGTGAGGCACCCGGTGCCATGGCCGCTCTTGGGTATGACGTCCTGGTGGTCTTGATGGACGCCGTGCGTCGCTGCAAGGAACCTAAAGATCCTGAAGTGTTGGCGAAGACCATCGCGGCAACAACAGGCGTGAAGGGCATTACGGGCACCATCAACATGAACACGCCCGACCGCACGCCCATCAAAGACGCGGTCATTGTGAAGGTTGACGGGGGACTGAAGTTCTTCAAGTCCATACCTGCGACTGAATAGATAGGGCTCCAGCCGCCCACGCGTGTCTGAGTTCTTCGACTACTTCCTAAACGGCCTAGGCCTTGGCGCGATCTTCGCGTTCATCGCGCTCGGCTACACGATGGTCTACGGGATCATCAAGCTCATTAACTTCGCGCACGGCGAGTTCTTCATGGTCGGTGCGTTCGTGGGCTATTTCTGCCTGCGCGATTTGGACCTCGAGTACCTCCCGCTGCCCCAGCCGTTACCGATTGTCGTCGATTTCTTGGTGGCACTGTTGGCGGCTGCATTGGCTGCTGCCATTCTGGCTGTGATTACGGAACGCGTCGCGTATCGCCCTGTGCGCTCAGCCGGTCGTATCGCCGCGCTACTTACAGCCGTGGGCGTATCGCTCTTGCTCCAGAATCTGGGCATCCAAATCTGGGGCGCTAAGAAGCGCGCTTATCCCGACCCCAAGGTGCCGGTGGCGGTCGCTGAACTCAATGGCCCTCTCAGGCACTCGCTGTGGACGGACACGGTATTCACCACCACGTCCGGCGAGACTGTAAAAGAGGTCAAACAGCTCGCGTCCGAGGGCGACACGGTTAGCGAGGCGATGAAGACGTCGTGGGAGGAGAAGGGGCACGACAGGGTCTACCGGCGCATCACCATTAGCAAGACGACCTATCAGTGGTTTGTGATTGCGTTGTTGATCTTGTTTACGCCCATTCTTTGGTGGCTCGTCAAGCGCACTCGACTTGGCAAAGCGATGCGCGCGGTGTCGGAGGATGCAGACGCCGGGCAGTTGATGGGGATTCCGATCAACTGGGTCGTGGCCGCCACGTTTTTCCTAGGTGCGTTCGTGGCCGGCATTGGCGGCGTGGCCTACATGGCCACCTATGGCGTAGTGTTTCCGCTTGTCGGATTCTTGCCGGGCTTGAAGGCGTTTGTCGCGGCCGTAATTGGCGGTATCGGCTCCATTCCCGGCGCAATCGTCGGTGGCCTCATCTTAGGGCTGGCCGAGTCCATTATTCCCTACGCGCTTACGAAGATGGGGTGGTCCGAAGCGTTTGCATGGAAGGACGCCATTGCGTTTGCGTTCTTGATCGTAGTGCTTGTCGTCAAACCCACCGGTATCTTTGGAACTGATGTTCGGGAGAAGGTGTAGTGCCGGGCGGGTTCCTAACCACTCTCCATACGTGGACTACGCCGTTGGCGTTCGGGACCTATTGGTGGACCGATCTGCTGGTGCTGACCTGCATCTACGCTCTGCTCGCACTTTCACTCAACTTCATTAATGGTTACGCCAAGATGTTCAGTTTGGGGCATCACGGATTTTACGCCATGGGTGCCTACGGCGCGGCGTGGCTCACGCGCACATTGCACGACACGGCATTCTTTGCGTCCGTGGGTGGTCCTGCGGTGTTCGTTCTGAGCGCGCTTTTCGCCATGTTGGTGGCGGCCATCGGCGGCATCATCATTGGTCTGCCGTGTTTGCGACTGCGCGGCGACTACTTAGCAATTGCCACGTTGGGCTTTGGCGAAATTGTACGCATTGCGCTTGCCAACTCCCGCGAAGACACGTTGGGTGGCAGCCTCGGAATCACTATTCCGCGTGTCTTGATCAAGAAAACCCGAAAGACAACGGGCGACTTTTATCTTGTTTTTTTGGCTCTTGGCGTGGTCTTGGTCATCTTGATTGCATGGGCCATACGCAACTACATTAAGTCGGCCAAGGGACGCGCCTTGTTGGCAACGGCGCAAGATGAGCGAGCCGCGGGGTTGCTCGGCATCAATCCCACCACGTCCAAGGTGACGGCGTTCGTACTGGGATCTAGCGTGGCAGGTCTAGCAGGAGCACTTTACGCTCACTACCAGGCCACCATCGCGCCGCTCGATTTCCAGTTTATGGAAACGGTCAAGATCTTCTTGATCGTGGTGCTTGGCGGGCTGGGATCAATTAGCGGCTGTCTCTTGGCGGCTTTCCTTCTCATGTTCGTAGAGAAAGTGCTCGCGACGCAATTGCCCGAGAGCATTCAGTGGATGCAGGATTGGTGGCAAGTGGAGTACGCCGCCATCCTCGTCTTGCTCATGATCTTTTTGCCACGCGGCATGTTTGGCAATCGCGAGATAACGGACTTGTTCAAGAGGCAAACAATGCCCACGCCGGGATCTAAACCATGAGCGAGGGTAGAGGTGCAAAGCGGCTGTTCGAGACCCGGGGCGCCACCAAGCGTTACGGCGGACTTGTGGCTGTATCGGATGTGAGTCTGCACCTGCACGCGGGCGAACTGGTGGGACTGATTGGTCCCAACGGCGCGGGTAAAACGACGCTCTTCAATCTCATTACGGGTGCCGATCCCGTAACGTCGGGCACGATTCACTTCGATGGTCAGGATGTAACAGAGTTCCGTGATTTCGAGCGAGCGCGCTTGGGCATGGCGCGCACGTTTCAGAACATTCGCTTATGGCCTGAGATGAGTGCGCTTGACAACGTACGTGCTGTCTACCAAGGGCCGCGTGGGAATAGTGGCTTTGGGGCCGTATTTCGGCTGCGAGCGTTTCGTCGATCGGAAGCCGCCATTCGCGAGACGTCGTTGGATCTCATGGAGCGCCTTGAGCTCATGGGCTATGCCGACATCCCCGCCGTGGATTTGCCCTATGGCGACCAGCGAAAGCTCGAGATTTGCCGCGCATTGGCGCTCGATCCGAAGCTCTTGTTGCTGGACGAGCCGGCGGCGGGAATGAACCCAACCGAGAAGGCGGAGCTCATGGAGACCGTGCGTCGCGTTCGCGACGAGTTTTCGCTCACTATTTTGCTCATCGAGCATGACATGAAGTTCGTGATGGGCATCTGCGAACGCATCTATGTGATTGACTACGGTAAGGAGATCGCCCACGGCACACCAGAGGAGATTCGAACCAACCCCAAGGTGATTGAGGCCTACTTGGGGGGAACCGACTGATGCTTAGACTCACAGACGTCGAAGTCTTCTATGGCAACATCCGCGCGCTGCATGGCATATCACTTGAAGTCAATCAAGGCGAGATCGTCACGCTGATCGGAAGTAACGGCGCGGGCAAAACGACAACGTTGCGCACCATTTCTGGATTGCTTGCGCCGCGGCAAGGTCAAATTGAGTTTGGACCCGGGCGAATTGACGGGATGCGCGCGGATCGTGTGGTGGCAGCCGGTATTGCGCAGTCTCCCGAAGGTCGGCGAATCTTTACTGATCTCACGGTGCGTGAGAACTTGGAGATGGGTGCCTATCTCATTCGCGACGCAAAGAAAGCGTCGTCCATGCTCGAGCGCGTGTTCTCACTCTTTCCGCGCTTGGAAGAACGCCTTGGACAATCCGGCGGCACGCTTTCGGGTGGGGAGCAGCAGATGCTCGCCATCGGCCGCGCGCTCATGGCCCACCCCAAGCTCCTTTTGCTGGATGAACCGAGCCTGGGAATCGCGCCCATCCTCGTTCAAGAGATCTTTCGCGAGATCAAGAACATCAATCAGACGCTCGGCACCACCATTCTTATTGTTGAACAGAACGCCAATCAGGCGCTCAAGCTCGCCGACCGTGGCTACGTCATCGAAACCGGCCACATTGTGCTTGAGGGGCCAGCCGACAAGTTGCTTCATGACCCGCAAGTGCGTGAGGCCTACCTCGGATGACCGCGTCCACGCCGAAGCGTGCGGCGGTAGTGCTCCTTAGCGGTGGCATGGATTCGGCGACGGCCGCTGCCATGGTGCGGCGCGAAGGCTATGACGTGATGGCGCTGTCGGTGGACTATGGACAGCGTCATGCCGTGGAACTCGAAGCGGCCCGGATGGTGGCCGCCTCCATGTCGATCGAACGCCACGAAATCGTGCGCGTTGATCTCTCGCGTCTGGGTGGGAGCGCACTGACCGATCCCGCAATTGCGATTCCCAAGGACCGACCGGTAGAAACCGCTGACGACATTCCTGCGACCTACGTTCCCGCTCGCAACATCGTCTTCGCGTCGTTGGGCTTGGCGGCGGTAGAGAGTTGGCATGCCGATGCGCTGGTGCTCGGCATCAATGCGGTTGACTACTCTGGCTACCCCGATTGCCGTCCTGCGTTCGTGGACGCGTTCCAGCATGTTGCCCATGTAGGAACACGACGCGGTGTCGAGGGCGCGGCGCCCAAACTTCTCACACCGCTGATCGATATGACGAAGGCGGCCATCGTCAAGACGGCATCGGAACTTGAGGTGCCTTTGCATATGACACTCTCGTGTTACGACCCACAAGATCGCAATGAATTGGCGTCTTCCATTGACTCGCAATCCCATGTTTCATGGCGA
Source organism: Planctomycetota bacterium (assembly GCA_965222115.1). Lineage (GTDB taxonomy): Bacteria > Planctomycetota > PLA2 > PLA2 > JAEUHO01 > CBDCTJ01. The sequence continues at coordinate 1,044,326 of CBDCTJ010000007.1, forward strand.
GCTTGCGCAACGTGCGATGCGTGCCAGCTTCGAATCGCGGGCTTTGCAGAGGCGGGCATCGAGGACCCGGCCTTGCACCCAGTGCGTTGACCGGACCCCAATAATGGACCTTTCGTGGCTTTGAGGTAGGCGTTGACTCATTCTGACGACCGCTGGGTGCCCCCAAGACCATCGAATCGAGATCCCGCTCACGTGTGATGGCAAGCGCACGGTTCGATGGGTTCCTGCAACACGGAATGTGGTTTTTCGTGAACGCAACTTGGCGAGAGTTCGCCGTGCAGGGAAGGCAGGTGTTCCGTCCGATAGGTGCGTGTCGACGAGAGTCGAGCCGCGATGCGCTGCAACGCAACGCGGTGGTCCAGACTGAGTATTTGCCCTGTCAACCCAAAACCTTCCACCACATCCCGAATCTCACAAGTCCCCTCAGTTTGGATCGGCGTTGTTGGGCCCACCACCCAACAACGCCACCTTTCTTTTTGGTCGGTTGCGCACTTTGCAAACACGAACGACTTACTGGATGCTCGGTCTCACTTGCTCCGTCGTCCTTGCGTAGCAGACTACGCGGCGTCCTCCGTAGCGGCGCGATACCTTCGCCCCAGCAAGCCGCTTGGTTGGAGCGCGCTTAAGAGCTGAAATCACCTCGATTTAGGGGTGCTGACCGTTGGATGCTCGGTCCTGCACGTCCGTGTCGTTCTTGCGTAGCTCGGCTACGCGGCGGCCTCCACGAACGCACATTACCGTCGCCCCAACGATCCGATTGCGTATTCAAGCTCATCTTAACTAGGCAGCTCGTTACTGGGGGCTCACGGGACGTCTTCCGTTGCTTGCGAACTCTTGGGTAGCTATGGGGCGCGTTTCGCGAGTTCGTGTTGGTTTGGGCGACTGAGAGTCGCGGATGGAGACGCGAGCTTCCAATGATGGGGTGCGTGGGCCGTTGGGTTGTAAGCTTGCGCCATGAACTCAGCACGACGATGCGGGCTTCTCTTGTTGATGTCGGTTGTTGCGTCGTGTGGAGGGTCGGGTGGTGGGGGAGGGAGTGGCGGCGGGACGACGCCGCCCACGAGTTGGCGCAGTGCGTATTATCCGGTGGATTGGATGCCGGGGGACGTGGATGCTGAGGGACGGGCATTGCCGGATGTTTCGTATGCCGGATATAAATATGGAACAAGCGCGCCGGTGCGGCCGGCGGGGCCGGTTGTGGATGTGGTTGTTGATCACGGGGCGAATAATAGCGGTACGGGCGATGCAACAGCCGCGGTGCAGGCAGCGATTGATGCGATCGAGGCGCTTGGTGGGGGGGTGGTGTTCTTTCCGGCGGGTACGTATCGCGTCGATGATGTGCTGCGTGTCGAAACAGATGGCGTGGTGTTGCGTGGCGAAGATGCCGATACGACGCAGTTGGCGTTTTCACGTCATGCCGGGATGTCGGACAAGGCGCATCTGACTTTTGCAGGCAACGTTTGGTTGGGTGCGCACGTTTTGTTGTCGGCAGATGGTGAACGTGATTCGCATGACGTGTTCGTAGATGACGCTTCTTCGTATGTCGTGGGCGACACTGTCATTGTGGGTTGGACGATTACGCCCGAGTTTGTTACCGAGCACGCGATGGACGGAACGTGGGGGCCCTTCAATGGCCAGTGGCAGCCGTTCTTTCGACGTGAGATTACCGCCATCGACATGGCGGCGTCGCCCAACAAGATCACGGTGGACGTGCCGCTGCGCTATGTGGCAAAGACGCGTGACGCTGCGAGCATTCGCAAGGCATCGGTGTATCTACGCGATGTCGCATTGGAGTCGATTGGTGTATCGACGGCAGTTGGATGGAATGATGCGTGGGCCGAAGAGCGCACCCATGCAGTGCGCATGGAAGGCGTGGTGGATGGCTGGATTCATGGCGTAAAGTCTCGCGTTTCCCCCTTCGCACCCACCAGTGGATCCGGGGCCAACGCGCATCTTCAGAATTGCGGCATTCTCATTCTGGAGAGTCAGCGTGTAACTGTTGCTGAGTCGTCGATGGCGTTTGCCCAACATCGCGGCGGAGGGGGCTGTGGCTATCTCTTCGAGATCCGACAGTCGAGCGAAGTTCTCACGCGGGATTGCGACGCACGGGCGGGTCGGCACGGCTTCATTCAGAACTGGGGCTTTGGCGCGAGCGGTTGCGTGTGGTTGCGCTGCACCAGTCGCGATGGGCTGGCGCTCTTCAGTCAAGCCTTCCCCACGATTGGCTCCCTCGGCTACAGTGAGTATCACCATTCACTTGCCATGGCGAATCTCGTGGATCAATGTGAAATTCACGATGGATGGTCCGCCGTCAATCGCGGGACGTTTAGCAGCGGCGCAGGTCATTCATCCACGCGCTGCGTGCTTTGGAACACCACCGGAACGGGCAACCTGCGATCCGCGCAGTGGGGGTACGGGTACGTGATAGGAACCTCGCCGAGCTTAAGCGTGGATGTTTCGCCCACCACAGGGACTGCGGGTACGGCACCAACAGACGTGACCGAAGGTCTTGGCGAGCCCCTGCCCTTGGATCCACCCTCGCTTTATGAAGATCAGTTTCAGCGGCGCACCGGTTCGTCACCGGAGTCTGCGGGGCCCTAGCATCTGTCTCTCGTCGCGCGGTCGGATTTCCTCTGACACTCTGACTACCATCTTCCCCTTATAGAAGTATGGCAACACACGAATCATCTCTACGAGGGAACGGCGGCCTGCAGTCGTCGACTGAGGCGCTATGCACTCGGGCGCAGCTGGGTGACGAGGAGGCGCGGGCGGCGCTCTTTGATGCCGCTGTCGAGAAGGCCAGGCTCTTTGTGCGGCTGCGCCTCGGCCCTCGTCTTCGAACGCGGCTCGATTCGCAAGACGTACTGCAGGAGGCCTTCATCGAAGCCCACCGTGCCTTTGACCGCTTCGAGTATCGCGGTTCGGGATCGTTCACACGCTGGCTCTGTCGCTTGATTGAAAATCGAATACGCGGGCTTGCCGACCATTACGATGCAAAGAAGCGACAACCGCCCGGTGAAATGGCACGCGTATCTCAAGTCGCTGGACGCCTTGCGCAGGCTACGCTTGATCCCGCCAAACAGGTGCAGCAACAGGAAACGCACCGGCGTTTGGTAGAGGGCGTTGACAATCTTGAAGCCGATCAACGTGAGGTGTTGTTGCTAAGGTTCTTTCAAGATCGTTCGATCACAGAAATTGCCACCTTGACCGAATGCAGTACGTCCACAGTTCGCAGACTCATGGGACGCGCCGCTTTGGCACTCGGCGAACATCTTGAGCAGGCGCCTTAGATGTCGACACCGGACGAGGAAGAACTCGGGGCCTTCTTGGATCGATGCGCCGGTAACTTGGCGAGTCCGCCAAATGTAGACGATGCAAGCGAAGGAGAGCGGCATGCAGCTCGAGTCGCAAGTGCGTTTCGCTCGCTGCTAGCAGACGGCGGCGAATCACTTGAGGCGCTGCATGGCGACGAGCAGGTGTTCGTCCCTCCGCTTCCCGGGGACTATGACGTCATAAGCGAAATCGGGCGTGGGGGGATGGGCGTTGTCTATCAAGTACGGCAACGATCCTTGCCTCGCGTTCTCGCGATGAAAGTGCTGCATCCAACCACGCGCATGTTTCACGATGCCATTGTGCGATTCAAACGCGAGGCGACGCTGCTTGCTCGACTGCGCCATCCCAATATTGTGAGCATTTACGACGTGGGAGAGGTGGATGGGCACGTCTACTTCACGATGGAATGGATCGACGGTGAGCCACTCGATACGATTTTGGAACAGGGCCCGCTATCGGCTAAGCGCGCAGCGCGCCTCATGCAGCAGGTGGCATCGGCGGTGGACTATGTCCACGAACACGGGCTCATTCACCGGGATCTCAAGCCCGCCAACATCATTGTGGATGATCAAGACGTTGCCTACGTCACGGATTTCGGCCTTGCAATGGAACTCAATGCCGATTCCACGTTGACGCTCACGGGCCAAGTTGTGGGCACGCCGGCCTACATGAGTCCCGAACAAGCACGCGGCGGCAGCCATGCCGTCGACGAACGAAGCGATGTGTATGCGCTGGGCGTGATGCTCTACGAGTGTGTGACGGGAAAGCGTCCGTTTCGTGAAGACTCACCCGCCGAACAGGTATATGCCGCGATCCATCGCGATCCGCCCACACTCAGGAGCATCGATCGTCGTGCGCCACGGGATCTTGAAGTCATTACTCAAAAGGCGATGAACAAAAGCACCGAGGCGCGTTACGCGTCGGCATCGGCGTTTCGCGATGATCTGGATCGCTATCTCGCCGATCGTCCGATTCGCGCGCGCCCGCCGCGGTGGACCTATCGCATAGGGAAATTCCTGGGTAGGCATCGTTTTGGAATCACCGCCGCGGCGATGCTTTTGTTGGTCGGCGGCGCACTCTGGTGGCACATCGCGCAGCGAGAACGGGATCGATCCTTGGATCTCAATCGTTGGATGGCGTTTGCCAAAGAGCGCAGCGACGCGGGGGATCACGGTGCGGCTCGTCGATCGCTAGAGTACGCCTGGGAACAGTCCAGCGAGAGAACCGATGCGCTCTTTGATGCACGTACGGATGCGCGGTTTGGCCACGTTCAGGTGCTATGGCGAGATAAGCGGCTGAAGGACGCAGACCGGTTATTGTCCCGGATCGAACGCGATGCCACGGAGCGCTACGGTGAGCAATGGAATGATAGGTCTCGATTTGATGTCTATTGGGCGCTCGCTGGCGTCGTGGAGAAGTCTACTTCAGAGAACGTGAATGCGCTGCATTGCCGCATTTGTGAGTGGGTGCCTCCATTGCGGACGCTACCTCCCGCACCCGCCGACTCTGAGCAACAGCGCATTTCGCCGGAGGCCGCGGCAACTAGTCTCCTGATGCGCGTCGCACTTGATCAGTGGAAGCAGGCCGAGGCGTCTTCACGCCTTACCGCAAAGGTGATCCTCGGATCTCCACCCGCGTTTGATAGTCAATCATCTCACCGTGTGCGGTGGCTGCAGAACGTGGCTGACGACGAATTCTTCCATGGCCTTGCCATGTTGCTGTCGACCTACGTCGATCCGAAGGTGGGCATTGACGATTGGGCTCGTGAACTCCTCGGGATGCTTGCGCTGTCAAACGCGTTGATCTCGGAGCTAGAGCTCACTCGTTTGCGTGCCGGACTTCGTCTATTGATGTCAAGTTCCGGCGACTTCGTCGTTCAGAAGGCCGCAGCTTGGGTCCTTTGCCAACTGCAGCGTATACCCCTGGAACCCGCATTTCGGGATCCGAGGGTCAAGCAGGCCATCGAAGATCTGGATGTGGAGCACGTGCTTGCGCTCGATAGGACCCTTCTAGATCTTTCTCCCGGGCGAGCCTTTGAGCAAAGAAACGAGATCGCTGCCGAGTCGCTTATTGAGGCGACGCGACGCGGCCGCGAACCCCATTTGGGTCGTGATGCCTCTAGGCGCTGGCTCCTGGATCGAACCGGTTTGACGTTGCCGGTGGAGGGGAAAGGTCGTGAACCCGATGCTCGCGCCCTTGAGCAGTGGTGGTCCGAAGTGAAGGCAATCGAACCCAAGCAACGACTTGCATTGGCGCTCCGCGTAAACGTGCCGACGAGCAGGGAGCAGGCACGCACGCTCCTTCGAGAGTTCTCGACACAGCACGAGCAAAAGCAGCGTTGGCTAATAAATCTCCTCACGGTCGCAAACGTCTTAGATGAGAAGGCCCCACTCGTACTGCCAATTCATCTCCGAAGTACGAAGTCTTGGTACAGAGCTTGGGCGCTGCGACTTCGGCCAGCGGGGGAGGCGTACCGCGTTCTGTTGCAGGACGTGTTCTATCGTGACGGTGCATGGCACCTTGGTGAGACGCGCCAATCGTGGAGGCCACGGGGCGCCCTGATTCCACTTTCCGTTGACTACGAATCGATTACAGCCAATAGAGTCATGGTCAATGTTGGTGTGTCTCTGCCTGGCCTGGGCGCGCTGGGTCACCGCCGGGTACTAAAGTTCGCCTCGCTTCACGACACCGGGGTCAATGAATTCGGAGGCAGCATTCAGAGTGTCGTGACTAGTGGAGGGGTATTCAGTTCCGGCGGAACCATCTCTCGAACGCAGACTGCTGGCGGCATTACGCTAGCAACGGGATTCGTGTCGTCGCCAGATCTAAGAATCAGTGGAATGAGCATTCCTGACCACTTCAGGCATCAATTCACCTTGGCGCTGCCAACCACCCAGAGCGAGTCGAGTGACCCGAGAACGCTCGACGACTGGAAGCAGCGCCTCGGGAACAATCTTGCGTTTCTCGCGAAAGGGATCACCGAGAGTGCCGCAGAAGCAAATTCTCCTCCTCTTCGATTCATCGCAGACTACTTTCACACCATTCGAATGCAGTGTGCACTAGCCGCGCGATTTCCTCTGCCCGAGGCGATTCCTCACTTGGTTGTGATTCAGCGTGGTTCAGAGGCGTCACGGCGACGTCGCTATCCCGCGAGTGCGGACACTCATCAAATCACGGCCGCCTTTGCGAGGCTCATGGCTGGCGATTTACATGCGCTCGATGAAAAGGACACGCTGTCTCTGTTGGAGCGCATAGATGGAAATCGACATGGTGCCGATCTCGCTGTTGGGCGTTCGGGTGAGTCTTGGGCGCGCCTCGCCATCTCAACGAAACACGAACCCATTCGCGAGTATGCGTTCGAGCGTCTGCGCGCTTGTTCCACGATCATGCCGAGCGCTGCCGGCGATCTGTTAGATGCTATGCGCGCCGGAGCACTCTCCGTCCCCGACTGGCTCGCGAAACGAATCAAGGAAGGTCCTACGGACGATCGGACGCTCCTTGGTCTCCTCAAGAAGTCTCTATGGATCAGCGTGGCGGCGGTTCTGTTCTGGTTGGCCACCCTGTGGACACTAGCGCGAGTCCTCGTAGGCGATCGCACGAAGGGACACGGCATCGTTCCGTCGGCACTCCTCGTTGTCTTTGGCGTGTTGATGGCGTCTGTTGACGTTTTCTACATGGGCACCGACGTGTTGTCCGATATTGCCGGGTATGCCCTAGCGGCGTTTGGTTGCTACAGGCTGGGGACGTTGAGCCAAGGAAGGCGTTCCTTGCGTTCCGCGAGGAGCTTCGCGATTGCCGGTCTGGCGATGCTCGTTGACCGGTGGATCACGCCCGTGCCTGCGTTGACGTGGCTCACGTTCGTTGCTGCCACGTCCGGCGTGATCGGATTGTATTGGCTGGCCAGCTATGTGCGCGGAACACCGAAGCTTAGTGCGACGCACTTGCCGGATCGACCCTCGGCTGCCACTAGTCCTTGGGTCGGGCGAATCGCGCTCATCACTGTGTTGGCGATGGTGCTGATGCTGATGACGATGACTGCGTTTGCTACCCCTCAGGGCGTTGGGTCTACTGGTTTTGGGTCGTTGTTCATTCTGATTGTCATCCTGACCCTTGCCTTGATTATTGCATTCATCGTGTCAGGCAAATCGCACCGTGCTTCGCTTCGAGATACGGATCGCGCGGTCGCTCGAATTCCCTTGTTGTTCCTGTTCTTCTACGTTCTTCCCTGCACGCTCGTTGCCGTGGCATGGCTAGTGGTGTTGACGGCGTCCAGCGAAAGCACGTGGTCAATCCGAGTCAAAGAGGCAACGGCACCGCTCATGCTCATTGCCTTATTGTGTGTCTTCGCGGCACTCGCACGATTGCTGCGAGCCGCGCGGGTACGAAAGGCGTACGTCCGGTATCGGGCGAACACGGCTTGACGATAACGCTTCTACCTGTTCGGAGATGGAAGTGTGATCGCTCGGTGTTTCACTGAGGGGCGTGAGAAACGAACAAGCAAACTCCTTCCGTACCCGAGTCCTCGCTTGCGCGCTGATTTTGTTGGCGTGTCTCTTGTGTCGTCCAGCGCCAGTGCACGCCAAGTGGGGCGACGACATTAATGCCGGTGCGGGACCGCGATTGATCGATCGCATTCGAACCGGTTTGAAGAATGTGTTGGATACGCCGGAAGATCGGCGGGAAGAAGTCATCGCGCGTTTTGTGGACGTACACGCCGAGCCGCATACTGAGTCGCTCAAGCGCTTTCGTAACCCTGAGTTCAAGGCGCTCTTTGTGCGCATGCTGAATCATGCATCCTGGAAGATCAAGCATCGCGCGCTCTTTGCGCTTGAGTACTATCGTGATCCTGGAGTGTTGAAGCATGTATGGCCCTTCCTCGAAGACAAGGAGGCTCGGCTTCGTGAGAAGGCCGCGATTACGACCATCAAGTTATGGGGTAAGGGTGCGCCTAAGCCGCCGAAGTCGATCGAGTCGTTGCTTGAGGTTGAGAAAGACCTTCATGTGCGTTCATGTCTGCACGCGCTTCAGGCGCGCATGAGCGGCAAGCTATATGTGGAGCGCGTCTACGATGAAGTGCTCATCGATCTCGACGGTGGACTGAAGATCACACCGTTTGTCAGCGGCCTTGCGAGTGCCAAGAGTTCCGTGCCGAGCTACAAGGCCAATGTGCAGTCGCGCTCGGGTGGTGGCAGCGCGACAAAGTTGCCCGCGACTTCGCGCTGGACCACGCCGCTCTTGGGCTACGGCGATGAAGAGGTCAAGGGCGCGTCGTTACAGCCGTTTGCCAACTTGCGCGGTGGCGGCAAGACCTATCACACCGGGCAAGACGTGGGCGCCTCGCTTGATGGGGCGGGTTACTACGCGCCCGCCGATGGCATTGTCCGTTTGATTCATACGGGCAGCGACATGGGGACCTTGATCGTTGTTGAGCATCATCTTGGCGATAAAGGCCTCGTGAATGGCGTCTACATGCACGGCGGCGATACGGTTTTCGTGAAAGCAGGCGACAAAGTGACGTGTGGGCAGCTACTGGGCACCATGGGCATGAGCTTTAGCATTGAGAACGGCGGCCACTATTCCCATTTACACTACGGTATGTATCCCGGTCCGTTTTCGATGACGCATAACTATGGGTACAAGCCGGTCAAAGCAGGGCTTGCGGACTGGTACGACCCGGCCAAGTTCCTGCCTCTTTGGATAGAACGAACGGCGCCGCTCATAAACGAGTTTCTTGGGGCGCCCAAAGAGCTCGCAGGCATTGCCAAGCTCATCCGCGAAGGTGCCCACGGGAAGGCCTACGCCCTGCTCCACTTGTCCATGGATTCGCTGAATGGAGACAGTGCCAAGCGCGTGGGCGAGGCAATGAGAATCGCGCTGGAGTTAGTTCCAACCGCTGCAATGTCTCGTGCCACTACACTTCGTGGCAAGGGCTATCCTAAGGAGGCGCTACGTGTCCTGGTTGATGTGGGCGCGCGTGCAAAGGGCATTCCCGGGATCGGTTCACTGACGGAGACGTCCAGTACCTGGAAGAAGGACAAGGCCTTCAAAGCCGAACTCAAGGCCGAGAAGGCGTTCAAGAAGGCCGTAAAATCCGCCGCCGAGCAAAAGGACGCAAAGAAGCGCGACGCGATTTGGAGTAAGGCACTCAAGGCGAGCACCGGTACGCCCGTGGAGCAGCGAGTCAAGGAGAAGATGAAGTAGTCGTTTAGCGCCCCGTCGTGAAACTCCAACGAATCGTGCCGTGGCCGGGCACATGTGTGGCGGTTACGTGGTATGTGGTGCGGGACTTGAGGCGCTGCTTGGGAATCAGGCAGTAGGCACCGCGAGGTGCCAGTTCTGGGTTCGTGGGTTTGTCTGGTGTCGAGTAGTGACAGGGTACGACATCGCCGGTTACGGAACCGACTCGTAGCGACATCTCAATGGGCGGGTCCACGCGTTGCCAATAGATCTGTAGTGTGATTGGGTAGCCCCACGCTGTTTGATCCTCTCCCGGCACGGGATGGGGCATCTCGCCGGAGGCGAAATGGGTTGGCAGTGCTCTGCCGTTACGCGGGGGCCACACAACAACGTGCGGTGCTTGGACGTCGATGCGTAGGGAAGAGGTGTCGAGCACGGCAATGCCCTTCTTGAACCCGTAGCCGACATGGAGCAGCCCGGGATCGAGCAACGGCAGTCGATGATAAAACGTGCCCATCCACCAATCGAGGGCCTGCTTGGTGTCACGAGCGCCTGTTGCGATGACACTGTTCTTTGCGGCGCGCGCACCTTCCTGCGTAAAGCCCTTTTGTCCTGGAACTTCGGCATGAATGTCGGGCCACTTCGATGCTTCGTCGGGGTGCAGCAGTAGGTAGGCCGCATGATTCTTGGCGCCTTCGCAAAGTGCGCGATCGAGCGTGAGATCCTCCGGTGCCTTTTGACGGGCGTCGAATGACTTGCGCCGAATGCCATTGAGGTAGGCCAGCCACGCAGCCGTATCCTTTGGGTTGCCAAGGTCCGGCTGATCCAGCCGCTCGGCGAGCCCTTCGTTTACTCCGAGTAGCCACTTATGAAAGCGCTGCTCAAATTCAGCGAGCGATGTGCCAAGCGCCTTCGCCATTGCGGGCGGGATTTCGGCGCTCGCTTGCTTTTTCGTTGGACGCGTCGCCATCACAACCTTCAAAAATTCGCGGTTCTCTTGGAGATATTCCGTAACTACGGTGGTCTTGAGCAGGTTTACGCCGCCAATGTCAACGTAGTCATTGAGCATGGCGCGTGACCACGCTGGAGCCTCACCGCGTTGTGTGGCGTAGCGCAGCCACGCGCGCGTACCAAATAGGCCCGCGCTCGACAACACCTTGAAGTACTCGCGTTCGCGTTCATGGGCGGGCGAAGCCGTCGTGGGTTTGTGCTTTTTGCCTTGATCGATTCGATTGAGTCGAGGCATGGGGACGCCGAGGTATCGCAGACAGAGCCAGTTGACGTGGCCACGACCGAGACAGGGCTGAATGCGGCGACCGTACAGCGCCCACTCCGAGTCCCGCCAGCAACACCACATGACCATGGCGTTCTGACTGACTTCCACCTGTGGACGCGACACGACGGTGTTGTCTATCCAATGGAAGTCCCATCCCTTGATGACATTCGATGTCTTCTTGTCGATGGTGCCCGCTTGTTCCGCGAGTTTGCGCCAGCGGTCGAAGTCGTCTCGCTCATCCAAGATCACGATTTCGGGGCGCCCGCGTTCCTTTGGAACCTTGATCTCTCCGGTGTCAAACCAATGCGACAGTGCCATCATGCGTACGCCGGTCGTTACGAGACGCCGCAGTCGTGCTTCGTTGGTCTTGTGGGCCTCGATCACGACGGGCCCAGCCTCGAGGCGCACGCCCTTCTCGCCATAGACCTGTACGATGGTCTTGTTTTGGCTGACGCTCGTCTTGATGTCCACCGACAACGCTCTTGCACGCATCAATGCGTGTTCGATTTCGTGCGATCGCGTTCGTTGCGCGTCGCCCTTCTTGGTGAACCACATGCCTTCACGCTTGATATGGCCGAGCAGTTTGTGGGCCTCGTCTTGATTCGCGGAGAGACGGATCATGATCGATGCGATCGTCCGCTGCTTGCCTTCGTCTTTGGTGGCATTCAGCGTTCGTGCGAGCGACTTGTTTAGCTTACGGAGTCGTTCGGCAAGCTTGGGTGCATATGCAGCGCGCGACGTACTTGTGTTGCCCGCTTTCCCGACCGCGGCTTCTATCTTTTTGCGAATTCGATCCGGCGTATTCGCGTCCTTCAGAATCCCCAACAACAAGTCAGCATCCGCCGCCCGCCCTTTCGCCGCGAGTTCCTTGGCAACTTTGCCGAGTTCTTTGATCGCGGTAGCCGGCAAAACGGCGAGCTCGGACTTTCCGTGGGTGTCGGACGGGCAAGTCACAAGCACCAACAGCAGCATCATCCAGCGCGCCATGCGTCCTCCTGTTCGTCGCCGCATCCTATTCGTGTTCCCCCTCGAATTCGCATCTTGCTCAGGATGAGAGGCTCCATGGACGCGAAAGTAGATTTCTGTGGAACGCACGCGCTTCCCGATCGTAGAGGATGGTGAATAGCTAGACAGGGAGCACCTCGCTGAACGACGACCTTGCCAGCAATAGAGACCCTGCCGCCATTCGCGCTGTGCTTGCCGGAGACGCCGAGCGTTTTCGCGAGTTGGTGCGTCGATACCAAGGCCCGGTGTTTGCCGTGTTGCGCTCGTTCCTTGGTAACGCGACCTTGGTTGAGGATCTGGCGCAAGAGACGTTTCTCACCGCCCTCGAACGCTTGGACCAGTTTGACCCATCGCGTGGCGCGTTTCGGCCCTGGTTGCTGATGATCGCCAGAAACAAATGTCGCGACGCCCTGCGACGACAACGGCGTACGCCCGTCTCCTACGCATTTGAGATACCCCCCTCCTCAGGTGCATGTGCCGCAAGCGACGCCGCAATCGATAAGGCGCTCGATCGTGCCTTGGGGCGACTTTCACCAGACCATCGATTGGCGTTCTTGTTGACACAGATCTACGGCGTGTCGGTCTCTGAGGTCGCCGAGCTGGAAGGGGTCGCGGAAGGCACGGTGAGGTCACGTTGTGCCCGTGCGCGAATCGCGCTACGCGAATCGTTGCAGGTATTGGAAGAACCGAGGAAGACAGGATGAGCATCGACGAACGGCTGAATACCTACATAGATTCTGCGCGCGAACGCATAGCTCCAGCCGATTTTGCGGATCGATTTCCGATTCCGTCGCAGTCCTCGCCGAGTCCATGGACACGGTTGTGGTCCAAGCCCTGGTTGCGTGCTGCGGTGTGGGTGGTTGGGACTTCAATCTTTGCATTTCGATTTCTTGCGCTCGTTGCGTTCTTGGTTGCGAGTTAGGAGCGTTGATGACTGATTCGAGTGAGATTTCTCGACGCCGCATTCCCAGTGTGGCTGCGCTGCTTTCGCTGGTGATGCCCGGTGTAGGGCACGTCTACGCGGGTCGCGAACAACGCGGCATGGTGATCCTGCTCCTGACGATGTTCGTTCCCGTGGCGCTATTTTTGCTGGCGGTGGCGCCGCCTTCACGCGTTGTGCTATTTGCCATCGGCGGCTTTCTGATCTTTGCGTTGTGCTTGTATGTATTCGCCATCATCGATGCCTACCGAGTTGCACTTAAAGCGCGTTCCGCATCGAGCGTGGGTCCCTATCAGCGTCCAGCCGTGTATGCGACTTTGCTTTTGTTGGGCTTGAGTTGGTGCGTCGGCGGGCACCTATTGGTTCGCTCCCATGCTTTGCAGGCCTATGTCGTGCCAACGTCGAGCATGAAGCCATCGATTCAGTCCATGGATCGCATTTTGGTGAGTACGTGGGGAGCGCCCGAGGCATCGCGCGGGGATATCATCATCTTTCGACCGCCGCATGAGCCGTATCGTTATTTCATCAAGCGGGTGACCGCTGTAGCGGGCGACGAAGTGAGGGGTGAGACGTTGCCGCCCGGAACGATATGGGTCGAGGGCGACAATCGGAGTCACTCGTTGGATAGTCGCAAGTTCGGTGCCGTGCCGATGGCGTCAGTCGTTGGAAGGGCTGTGTATCGCTTCTGGAGCAAAGGCGGGATACAGCTCGACGTATTGAAGCCGCATGTTCCACGTCCGGCGACACCTTCGAGATAAGCTAAAGCAGGTTTTGCTGAACCCCTGCGGGCGTGCTCGTTCGTTCTTAAGATGTGAGTATGCGGTTCAACGACAACGAGACGCTGGAGCAGTTGCTCGCCCATCACGGGTGGCTTGAGCGGCTTGCCCACGCGTTGATCCCTGATCCGGGTCGTGCCGACGATGCGGTGCAAGAGGTGTGGCTGCGCGCAATGCGCACGCCGCCTGCATCGAGACGATCTGTACGCGGCTGGCTTGGGACCGTATTGCGTCGCGTTGCGATTGATCGGCATCGAGCCGACGCGCGCCGCACAGATCTCGAACGACGTGTAGCCGTTCCGTTCGAACGAAGCGTGAACGCCGACGAGGCGATGTGCAGTGTGGAGACCCAGCAGCAGGTGGCGCGTGTCGTGCTCGGACTCGATGAGCCGTACCGCGGCGTTGTGCTACTGCGCTACTTCGCGGGGCACTCGATCATGGAGATCGCGCGATTGCAGTCGGCCCCGGTGGAAACGGTGCGAACAAGACTTCGACGCGCGCGTGGGCAACTGCGCCGTGAGTTGGATCGCGGGTTTGGAAGCCGATCGGGGTGGCACGCGGCGCTGTGGCCGCTCGTCGGTTCCGACTTCGTTCGCGCAAGCAGTTCTGTAACTACATCAGGCCTTGCATCCGCAAGTGCATCCTCGGTATCGTCCGGGGGATTACCCTTAGGAGTTGTTATGGGCGCCAAGTTGGCTGTCGCCTTGGGCATTGCTGCAATCGTTGCCGTTGGCTGGCTGCTTTTGCAAGATGCCGCGTCTACTCAAGCAAGTGATACTGCGAGCACGAATATTGCCGTTGACGAGCATGCGTCGACCGACAACGTCATGCTCGAAGGACGCCGTAATGACGTCCGGCCAACGCGTAGCGCAGATTCCTCATCGCGGGGCGTGTCCGGCCGCGAGACGAGCTCAACCCAGGCACAACGCCAGTCAGCGTCTGGCGCGGATGGGAACAAGGCGATTGCCTACGAAGGCACGCCCGCGGGGGACGGGCGCTTGGTAGGCCGCATCGTGGATAGCGAGCAGCAGCCCGTAGTGGGTGCGCATCTTCACGTGCGTTACTTGGTGAAAACGAAGGGGACGAGCAACCGTAGCGATGCCCCCGGTGCAGTGCTCACTGATGAAGATGGTTACTTTCGTTTCGACAACCTTAAAGCGGGTCGTTATGCTGTCGTTGTGTCGTCGGGCGGATTCGTGACAGAAAACATGATCTCGCGCTCGGGTGGCGCACCGCTCGTCATCGCACTTGAGAAGGCGCATTCAATTTCGGGCGTGCTTGTTGATAAAGAAACGGGTGATCCGATTGCTGGCGTTTGGATACGCGCAAAGGACATTCGCCGGTCTTCTGTGACGACCGTGCAAAGCGCACAGACGGACGACACGGGCCAGTTTACGTTGGCCGGTCTTCGTGAGGGCAATCACGAGATTTCCTACGGGTCGCCGTGGCAAAACGGGAGCAACGCGGCGCACACGTTCGTGCCCGGACGCGTGAACATCGAGTCTGGGACGAGTGACGTGCGATTGGAGGCCGATCCCGGCCTCGTGATCGAAGGTGAGATCCGCGATGCGTCCGGTTCGCTTGTTTCGGAGAGCATGGACGTACGCGTCATGCGTTACAACGAACGCGGTGATCCCGATTACAGTACTCGACGCGGCGCTAGATCCACCGAGCACGGCGCGTTTCGCATCACGGGGCTTGTCGGAGGTCGCTACACACTGACGGTCCAACCGCAACCAACGAAAGATGGCGATCAAGCGCTAACCTCAGCCTTTCGAATGGATGACGTCGAGGCGGGCACCCAAGGCCTGGTTGTGCAACTTCAAAGCGGTACGCCGCTCAAGGGAAGGGTGCTCGATCGCGAGGGGAACCCGGTAACCGTCCAGGGCAATGTCTACGTCTATCCCACCGGATCATCGGCAGGGACGCAAGGCTCAGTCATCACCCGTGCGAGTAGTAAGGGAACGTTCTCGTCGCCACCGCTCGATACCGGTCGATCCTATTCTGTCTACGCTACGCATTTCCCTGGGTTCATGAGTAAGACGGTTGAGAACGTGTTTCCAAGTGGCGAGACGTTGGACATCGTGCTTGAGCCCGCGGGCGTCATTCGCGGCCATGTCGTTGATGAATTGGGCAAAAGAGTTGGCATGGGATTGATGGTGACGGCACGCGCCACCGACGTGGAACCAGGAACGAAGGGGCGAGGATGGGTGGCGTACACCCGCACAGATGGTTCCTTTGAGATGAGTAACTTAGGTGCGTTTACCTTTTCATTGGCGGCGGGAGGCGCGTCATCGAGCTACGTTGCGGCCAAGCCGTTGCGTGGTATCAAGCCCGGCGCAGACGACGTTGTTTTGACCGTAAGGCCCGGGCACACGTTTTCGGGGAAGCTCATCAATGCCCAGGGCAATCCAATGACGACGCACCATTTGGGCGCATCGCCAATCGGAACACACTCCCCTAGCGCATGGACGCGCATCGAGTCTGAGGATGGAAGCTTTATCTTGCGAGGACTGCCAAAAGGGAAGATCTATGTTCACGCCATCATCGGTGGTAAATCCGTGGGGTTGGGCACTCACACCGTACCGGCCACAGACGTAACAATTACGGCGCCTGATAACTAACGCCCTTGTGTGCGCGCAACTTGACCCGCGCCGACGAGCATGCGCGCCCATCGCAATCGATCTGCGGACCGTGCCCATCGAATCCACTCGCCATCAATCGTAAGAACGGCCGGGATGCCGAGCCTCGTTCGAGGAGCGACGCGTAGCACATGGTCTGCGTGCGTCAGTGCATCCAAGAAATCATGTTCGCTGGACCACGACAGTTTTATGTCGGCGTCGGGTTGGCCGCGTAGTGCCTCTAGGTAGCGGTCAAACTCCTCATCGTCCTCACGTGTTAGTGCAAGCGACGCTTCGCATCCGTGGAGCACGCGCATGGCCGTGGGGCGACCTACCGCGAGTTCACTCACGAGAATTCGCAAGCCTTCTCGGTCTCCCACGACGTTTCCAGGGAGTGCCCACAGCAAGAGTGTCTGAGGTGCTACGGAGGACGCGGCTTCATTTGTCACGGGAGTACCACCCATAACGCTGAATCTCCGCGTTCACCCAACCAAGTCGCGAGGCTTGTCCACGCACAGCCATGGGGCGCGTCCTCAAGCGTCCAATTCGCGTCGCCGGCGTGTCTTGAGCAGACCGCTAGAGACCATCCGCGCGCGCGCCATGTACTCAAGTCCGCCTTGCGATCCCGCCACGCGAGCCCCTCGGCCGTCAACAACAGGCCGACATGGCGATTCGCAACCTGCCATGCACGGGCCAGCATGGCGTGCGCACTCGGGTCATTCGGGCTCGATGAGAGGACGATGGAAATGCGCGCGGCTGGGGGATTGGTAGTCGCGACGGGGTTCATGCGAGCCGCAGGGTACCCGCGCCACCGGCAGCGCGCTGCCCGTGTTGGGGTAGCATGGCCCGTCCGTGCTCAAGGGAGCCGGAGGGATGCGCCATGAACCTCGATCCGGATCTGGCGACCCTCGACCGTCTCCGAGCGGGCAACCAGGCGGCCAAGCAAGAAGCCTTGGCCGAGCTCTACCGGCGTCACAAGGACCGCGTCTTCAACGTTGCCTACCGCGTGCTCGGCGATTGGAACGAGGCCCACGATGTGGTGCAGGACGTGTTCATCAAACTGCCGCGCAGCGTGCGTTCTTTCCGCGGCGATGCCAAGTTCAAGTCGTGGATCTATCGCTTGGCTGTCAATCGCTCCATCGACGCTCACCGCAGGCGCGCGCGGCGTGCGTCGTCGGGTCTGGATGAGTCGGCGTCCGGGGCCCACGAAGAGCGCGCCATGACGTCGCCGCCGCCGCCGCAACCTGAGGTGCCTGTGCGCATTCAAGAACGTGATGCGCGCGTGCAGGCAGCGCTCAATAGCCTATCGCCCAAGTTGCGCGCTGCGGCCGTCCTGCGCTACATCGAAGGGTTGAGCTACGAAGAACTCGCCGAGGCGTTGGATGCGTCGATGGGGACCATCAAGAGCCGGCTCAACCGCGCGCACACCGCACTTTCGCGCATACTGTTGGAGATGGATCCCGACGGACCAAGTGAATGATGTATGCGCATGCCACGCGACGGATTGCGATTGCCTGCGCATTGGTGTTGGTAAGCGGCCTCTTTGCTGTCGCTGCACCGGACTCCACGTCATCCGATGCTGCATTGGGCTCGACCATGTGGTGGAAATTGTGGCGCACTGCAGACATGGCCACGCGACAGACGATGACAAGCCAACTCGTGAAACGCGGCCGCGACGCACTCGCGTTTATCGATGCCGAACAGCGAGCCGCCACGAACCGACGCGATACGATTGCACTCCGCGATCTTGAACGGATGCGTCGGCGAATTTGGGATGCATGGCATCGAGCGCGCACACCGGAGGGCATGGTATTCGTGCCGGCGGGATGGGTTGAAGTCCCACGAACTAGTGCGCCCTGGGGTCCATCCGGTGCAAGACGTTACGTCCCGGCGTTTTATATGGACACGCATGAAGTAACGGTTCGCGCGTGGCGCGCTTGGGCCCATGACGTACTCGACGACGTGTCGGAGGATGTCGTTGGGTATGGTGATCTCTCCCGACTTCGAAAGTCCGTGCGCGCCATGGAGGACGATCCCGAGGATTGGCCCGCAACCAGAATGACTGCCGACTTGGCAACGCGATTCGCGAGTGAGACGTGTGGCGGACGATTGCCGCGCGCCGAGGAGTTTGAGCGCGCGCTTCGTGGATCGGGCATCGCACGCTATCCCTGGGGTTGCGGCTTGTCGATTCACCGTGCCAACCTTCGTGGGTATGGGCCGTCTGAACCGCGAGCAATTGGAAGTCATCCCAAGGGCGTAACGCCACGTGGCATTCATGATCTCGTTGGCAATGTATCCGAGTGGTCGGAGACCGTTCGCCTGTGGGGACGCGTGGGTCGAGTGCACTTGGCACTTGGCGGCTCGTATCGCCATCGTCCCGGTGCAGGGCTCACGTGGCGCGGTCGTTACCGCAGCCTTGATCCTCAAAGCGATCGTTCCGCGAAGCCGTGGATTGGGTTTCGTCGAGTGAAAGAC
Organism: Planctomycetota bacterium; assembly: GCA_965222115.1. GTDB lineage: Bacteria > Planctomycetota > PLA2 > PLA2 > JAEUHO01 > CBDCTJ01. The sequence continues at coordinate 1,062,929 of CBDCTJ010000007.1, forward strand.
GTGGAGCAGCCACGCGCTGCACAGTCGAAGGGCGACTAGTCGTGGTACCCAAAGGAGCCTCGAAGTGGGTGATCGTTGTCGCCTTACTAGCAGCACTTGTTTATTGCTGCTTCACTGGATATTTCGACGCATTAGGGAAACTCGTGAGTGGCGATCTGCCGCTCCGGCCTGATTCAAAACATGACTACAGAGTGCGCATACGCGTATCCCCAGTTGGGGAAGACGACGAGTCACCCTCTTCACAATCGACATCAGCCAGCTCGGGTGACGTCAAGCTCAACGCTCCTCCTGTAGAGGCTAAGGTGATCGAGGTTCGCCTAGTGGACCGACGAGGCGAAGCGGTCATCGGCGCTCCCATCGAATTGTCACGAGGCAAATCAAAGTTTGATGCCGAGGTCGTTCACACCGCGCGCACCGACAGGCAGGGCCGCGTCCGGTTTCCCGGCGTGAAACTGAGTGATGTGGATTGGGTTGCGGCGGTTTACGACGCACCTCTACCGGGGTCACCCAAGCGCGGCAAACGCTACTGGGTCCGACATCAACCACTCACAAAATGGACCACGGCGCTTCGAGCGAATGACGGCATGCCCGTCAGCGTTTTATTCTTCGATCGTGAAACGGGGCAGCGTGTCGATGGCGTGCGGTGGGGGATCGGCACAGTCAAGCACAAGGGCATGGAACGACCGGCGGGATCAATTGCACGAGTCAAACCGGGCGATCGACTTGAGCTTGGTTTTCGCGTTGTACCGCCGAAAGGTTATGTTCCCTGGGATCACCAAGGGGCCAGAGCGCAAGTCGCTCAACGGGCTGAGCGGCTTGTGTATCACTATCCGCTCAATCGCGAACAGCATGTCGAAGTTGCCTTTAGATCGAGAGGTAATGGCGCCCGTTTACGACCGCCACAAGTCATGTATGTCCAGATTGGGAATTGCTCAATAGATGCAGATGACTTGCGCGTGGAGTTGCAGCTCGATGGCTCATTTCGCCTGCGCGGAATTCCGCATGTGCCGGGCGATTGGTTGGCGGTACACGTATTTGGATTCGGTAAAGACGAGGGCAATGCAAGCGCAAGTGCTGACATGCCATTGCGGGCTGACGACTTGCTCCGAGTGACGATCGACTTTGACGAGGAGCACACCAACTATTCAAAAAAGGAGGGAATTCGCGGATTTCCGTTTCAAGACAATAGCGCCATTGGGATTGGTGGCGGAACGACAGTCAAGATTCCCGATCCCCGTTCAGGCTCCCTGCGCGTTCGTTGTCTACGCGCGGACGGCACGCCGTGCCGGGGCACGCACGTAACGGCGAAGGGTCCTAAGTGGGTCGTCGAAACGGAGCACGGAAAGGTGTCGGATCACTATCGTGCATACGGCGAGACCGACGCCGTGGGTTGGATCTCGTGGCCCTCGTTGGCGGTAGGCGAGTGGACCCTGAAGTATGTCGAGTGGTTTATAGTCGAGCGCCGCCTATCGGTGCACGAAGGTCTGACTACCACCGAGACGCTGCGCGAAGTCACCGGAGGCCATGCCGACGTACAGGTCGTTGACTCAAACGGCCGGCCCGTGCCATACGCGATAATCGAAGCTCGGCACGAGGATCGATTCAATGCCTGGCGACCCGTGCCCGACTCGGATGGCACGCAGCGCATTGACGCCTACACCGACATTCACGGTCGACGCACCCTCCGTCGTCTCTTTCCTGGCGAACACACGTTCACCGCCCGCGCCCGCGGAGAGATTAGCGAGGCGAACGCCACTATCGAAGACGAGCGCACGACTCCCGTCCGCATCCAATTCAAGTAACTCGCGAAGCCCGCAAATTTACACCCAGCACTTTTTTGCAGGATTCGGTTTGGCTCGACAAAGATTCGCCCCAGGCGCGCATCATCGGACCTTGCCCCATCGGGTAGGGTCTCGGGGCCCCAACGGAGTACCGCAATGAGTTCCCCTCTTGATCCCACCCTTCGCAGCGACACCACTAGTGGCGACGACGGCGACGAGAAGGGCTCCGGCAAGCGCTCCATGATGGAACGCCACCTCATGAAGACCCGCGCGGTGCTCGTCTTTGGGGCCATCGAGCCCAAGGAAACGCGGCGCATCGTAAAGCAGCTACTCGTATTGGATTCGGTCAGTCACGAAGAGCCCATTCGCGTCTACATCAATAGCCCGGGCGGTGTGGCCGACGATGGCTTTGCTATTTACGACGTCCTTCGATTCGTCAAAGCACCGGTGATCACCGTCGTAACGGGACTTGCGGCCAGCGCCGCAACGATCGTGATGCTCGGTGCCGACAAAGACAAGCGCTTTGTGCTTCCCAACAGTCGCATCATGCTCCACCAGCCCAGTAGCGGTGTGCGCGGCACGGCAAGTGACATTGCGATTAGCGCGCAGGAGATTCTGCGTTTGCGCAAGAAGGCCAATGAGCTCTTTGCTCGCGAAACCGGCCACGACATCAAGAAGATCGAAGACGACATGACGCGCGACTTCTGGATGAGTGCAGAGGAGGCCGTTGACTACGGACTGCTCACCAAGATCATCACGTCAAGCACGGATCTGCCGTAGATAGCTGATCGAGTTCTACGGGGCATTACGAAGATCGATGACCTGGGCGCCGTTTCCGAACCAGGCTTGCCACTGAGCCTCGGAGATGGGCACCGATACCACCCGCGCGTTGTCGCCCGGATGTGCGCGTCCAGCCTCTGCGGCTGCGACGGTGGCAAAGCGTTTGTAGGCTGCGTTTCTCTTGGCGGCGTTGCTGCCACGTCGTCCACGTAGCGAGAGGCAATAGACGAATCGATTGGGCAGTACGCCGATACCGCTCAACAACCCTGCGTCACCGCCACATCCGCACGCGACAAGTGTGCCGGCAATGGCTGCCGTGGCTCCGGCCGAGCATGCAGCAACCAGAAATTCGCGACGTGACGTGGACATCGAACTCTCAGGGACATGGAAAAAGGGAAGGCAGGAGCTACCAGCTCACCCGCCGGTTCGATCCCAAAGGACCGGCCCAGACTTTGGACGTGGCGTGCGCATGCCAGGGAGGCCGAAGCCCCCCTGACACGCAGTACCTGGAAGCCGCCGCGCCCCCGAGCGCTCTCAGGGACCAGAGCCCGACTCATCCCACCCCCGAAGGGGTAGGCATTTCGAGCTCGATTGCGACGGCACGTGTTCTCTTCACGTCCTTACTGCAATGACCTTCATCGGCAAGTTCGATGCGAACAATAACCACATTTCCTCAGAGTCTGCGCCCATCCGCGAACCCTGTAAATTCGCACCCGGCACAAATTTGCGCGATTCACCTGTGACCAAGATCTCTCACGCGCGACGTCTATGTGTCGACAGCCCGCAAAATGGGGTTCCACACAATTCGCACCCGGCACAAATCGTGAACTTGCGCATTTGCTCCCGGCACCAATTGTGAAGTTACGCATTCGCTCCCGGCACGAATTCGTAGTTTTGCCCGTTACCAAACTCCCGCTCGCGCGATGTGTACATGTCGATGTCGCGCAAAGCCGCCGCGATCGATGGCGGGAGATTCAGCGATGCCACGTCGAAAACGAAAAGACTTTCCGGGTGCCTGGTGGCACGTCATGAATCGAGGGACCTCGCGGCGCGCGATATTCGAAGATGATCAAGATCGACGGTACTTCCTGTCGCTACTTGCGTGGATGGTTCACTGGGGCTGCATCGAGGTGCACGCATTTTGCCTTATGGACACTCACTATCACTTGTTGATACGTAGTACGCGGGGTGAACTCTCCGAGGCCATGCATTGGATAGGGATGAAATATGCCCATTGGTTCAATCGAAGACAGGGACGAGATGGCTCATTGTGTCGAGGGCGATTCGTTTCAAAGCTCATCGCCATCATTGAGTACCGCTGGGCCGTCCTCTATTACATCCATCGCAATCCGACATCAGCCGGACTTGCGGAAACCATTGGCGAGTATCGCTGGTCGAGCGCATGGTATCTGGCAAATGGCGTACGATGCCCTTGGCTTTCAACGCAGTTTAGTAGACGGGCCTTCCGCGATTTGGCTATTCCTGTTGCAATTCCAGAACTAACTGAACGCTGGCTGCGTAGCGCGGATTCTCACAGGCCCGAGATTGGTAAGATCGTCCGGGCAGGCGAAGGTTCGTTGCGGGCATGGTTACGCGCTCAAGCGGAGAATGCTGACGGCCCATTGCCCCGGCGCGTGCTACTGCTCCCGAGTACCATCTCAGAAGAGGTTTGCCATGTAAGGCGTGAGCACGCCTACGATCACCGGCCGGTATTGATCGAGGGGCGCGCGTGCCCTTACCGCATTGCACACGCGGCTCTCCTCTACACCGCCGGTGGCTTGGCGTTTGAGTCCGTTGCGCACCACACCGGCGTGAATCCGTCCACGATCCGTATGCACGTGCAGCGACATCAGAAATTGCTGACTGAGTGCGGCGACTACGCATCGTTCGTTGCGAAGATCCTAAAGCAGTGCTTTCTTCACGACTACCCCAGTGTTACGACGATCTGAGTGACGCACAATTAGTGCCGGGAGCGAACATGCAAGTTCACAATTAGTACCGGGAGTGAATGCGGGAGTTAGGGGAGGCGGCCGAGGGTGCCGAGGGCCAGGATGAGGGCGTGTTCGAGGGTGTTGCGGTCGATGGCTGATACGGATTGGCCGCGTTCGAGCGGGGTTCGCAAATGCGCGACGGTTAGGAGTGCTTGGATAAGGCGATGGACGTCGGCTTCGGAGAGTGGATCCATGACCATGGAGCGTGCGATGTAGTTGCTGCCCGCGCTCCATGTACGACCGGCCAACGCAAGTGCGACTGCCATGGCGGCCGGCGCGGCGTGTTTGGTGGTGAGTTTTCCGGTACGCAGTCCGGCGGCTACGTCTTCGAGTTGATGCGTTGCGAAGTCTTCAAACGTCGCTTCTAGCTGCGAGACAACGGCCGGTTGCACGGGTGCCTTGCGCGTGTTTACGCGTGGTAGATCCGTCATCGCCGTCATGCACGAATTGCGTTTTGTACGCGGCAGCACGTCTTCTTTGAGCGCGCGGTCCAGCGCTTTGAACATGCCCATCAGCGCTATCATGTGTTGCGGTGACATGGTGTCACCGAGGGACGTCGAGCGTGCACCGAGCAGTTGATCGATGGCATCTTGGGCATCGGACTGGAACGCAGCGTCGGGGCCAGCAGCGTCTTTGAGTTCTACGGCTTTGCCTGCACCCGTTTCATCCAACAACAAAAGCTCAATGCCGGTCCACGTAGACTTACTGTCGTTGACGACGCTTGGCGTTGAAAGCAACCCCGTAGTCTTCGCCGTCGGTCCAGTCCGATACGCACTCACTTCTAAAGGATGTACGTAGGACAGCACGTCCCGCGCGCGGTCAACGTCCGGCGGCAGACCTTCAACCAACGACGAAGGCGTAGCATCCCCGAGCGTCAACTGAAAGGTCCCCGCGTCTCGATCCACGTCTACTCGCCACGCGGTGGATGAAGATGATGTCGCCACGTGTGCGGCAAGCAGAAGATCGAGCAAGCCCGCCGGATCGGTGTCAATTCGCGGCGGCGGTCTGTTGTACGCAGCGCGTGGCGTTGCCTTTCCACCGGTTGCCAATGCATCGCACTGAGACCACGACGCGATTTCCTCCAGCACATGCGCCACGTCTGTGTTGCGCGACGGACCGATCGGTGTCTTGGCGTCATAGTTGCCCACAAATGCATCGAGGCGCGTGAGCGCGGCTTCGAGCATGGCAAGGACGCCCGCTTGTCCCGCATCGGCGGCGATGGTGTTTGCCGTGAGCCCGCGATCCACACGAAGCGCCATGCATGCCAAGGTGCGCACCGTCGTTGCTGCGGCCATGAACGGGACTTCCATGTAGCCCCGTTCACGATCTCGAATGCGACCCTCTTCAAGCGCAGCGATGGTGTCTCGAATGTCCTCGGTGACCATCGTGAGCAACTGCTCAGCCTCGTTGCGCAGCGACGTCATGCCCGACGCGGCGCCGCGGTACGTAATGCGCCGATCCTGTTGCGCGTCGCGAATCCTTCGGTAGAGCCGCCGGGCGCGATCGCGTGCGACGAATAGTTCCGGCTTGGGCGCGTCATTCATGGTCCGCAAGTCTATTCGCACCGCACGCGTTGCGCGGTTCGCACCCCGTGTCCGACGCACAAATGCGACACGGTCCGTCCGCCCCCCGACAATCAGGCGATGCCTGCCCTCACGTCGTCATCCCGTCCGCGCGCGTTCCTGTTTGATGGCATGGCGATGGCCTACCGCGCCCACTTTGCGTTCCTGCGCAACCCACTTCGCAACGCGCAGGGCATCGACACCAGCGCGGTCTTTGGGTTTCTCGCGAGTCTCGATCGCGTTCTGGACGACGAGAAGCCGGAAGCCGTGGTGGTCGTGTTTGATGCGCCGGAGCCCACCTTCCGCCATCGCGCCTATCCGGAATACAAAGCCACGCGCGACAAGATGCCAGAGGAGTTGAAACCCCAACTCGATTGGATCCAGCGTGCGGTTGAGGCCTACGGTTTGCCCTTCATACGCAAGTCCGGATTTGAGGCCGACGATGTGATCGGCACCCTCGCCAAGTTGCTTGAGGCCGACGGGCACGACGTGTGGATCGTCTCGGGCGACAAAGACATGATGCAACTCGTGACGCCCCACACGCGCATGTACAACCTCATGAAGCCCGGGCAGTCCGATCCCGTGTTGGTGGGCGAGCCAGAAGTTGCCGAGAAGTTTGGTGTTGCGCCCGACAAAGTGATCGATGTGCTGGGCTTAATGGGCGACAGCTCCGACAACATTCCCGGCGTGCCGGGCGTGGGGCCTAAGACGGCGACAAAGCTTGTGAATGAACACGGTTCGCTCGAAGCCGTGCTCAAAGCCGCTGATGGTCTAAAGCAAAAGAAGCTTCGCGAAAACCTCATGACGCATGCCGACAAGGCGCGCCTCAGCTTGGAACTCGTAACGATCGACACCGACGTTCCGCTCGATGATTTGAATCTGACAAAAGGGGAGCGCGACACGGAAGCCCTCGCCGAGCTCTACCGCGAACTCGACTTCCATGCCCGACTCGATCGGTTGGCCGTGGCGCCGGTGGGCGGCGCAGACAGTCCGGCATCGAACTATCGGCTCGTGGATACGCCTAAGAAGCTAGACGAACTCGTCACGCAATTGGCCGCCACCAAAGACACAGACGGCTTTGCCTTCGATACCGAAACCACGTCAGTCGATCCTTTGCAGGCCGAACTGGTGGGGTTGTCATTCTCGTGGAAAGCCGGTGAGGCCCACTACGTGCCCGTCAATCTCGATCCGCCCATGTTTGGCGGCGAAGTCAGCAGCAAAACTCCTTCGGGCATGCTGTTTGCGGAATCCGGCCCATCCGGGGATACCGACGCCGTGCTTGAACGACTTCGTCCCGTGTTTGAGGACGCTTCGATTCCCAAATGCGGGCAAAATATGAAGTACGACGTGCACGTGCTTCGTACACACGGCATTCACGTTCGCGGTCTCGCCTTCGACACCATGATTGCGAGCTTCTGCGCGGATCCCGGTCAGCGTGCACACAACCTCGACAGTCTCGCGCTGCGTCGACTCGGTATTCGTAAGATCCCCACCAGCGATCTTATCGGCAAGGGCAAGTCGCAGATCACGATGCGCGAGGTGCCCATTGACGTCGTGTCGAAGTACGCGTGTGAAGACGCTGACGTCACGTGGCAACTCAAGGAATCGCTCGCACCCGAACTTGAAGAGCGCGATGTGCGGCGTGTATTTGAAGAGGCCGAAATGCCCCTGCTCCCGGTGCTCGTGCGCATGGAGGCCAATGGCATTGGCGTTGATCGCAAGAAGCTCGAGCAACTGGGCGCCTCGCTGGGTTCGCGTATTGAAACGCTCGAAGCCACAATTCACGAGCTCGCCGGTGAGCCATTCAATATCCGCTCCACGCAAACGTTGGGTCGCATTCTCTTTGAGGACCTAAAGCTCCACGAGCATGAGGCGGTCGGACGCAAGAAGCCCAAGCGCACGGCCAAAGGCAAGGGCTACGCCACAGACGAAACCACGTTGCTCGAACTCGTGCCCGCCCATGAACTTCCGGCGCTCGTGTTGGAATACCGAAGCCTTAGCAAACTCAAATCCACGTACGCCGACACGCTTCCGAGTTTCATTCATCCCTCCACCGGTCGCATTCATACGAGTTACCACCAGACGGGCGCCGCGACGGGCCGGTTGAGTTCCAGTGATCCGAATCTTCAGAACATTCCCATTCGCACCGAAGAGGGGCGTGCCATTCGCGAGACGTTTGTCCCCGATGAGGGCCATGTGTTTCTCTCGGCGGACTACAGCCAGATTGAATTGCGATTGCTTGCGCATCTCTCGGGTGACGACGGTCTGAAGGAAGCGTTTCAGGAAGGCATCGACATTCACCGCGCCACCGCTGCGCGCATTTTCGGTGTTGCGCCGGATGATGTGACACCCGAACTTCGAAGCCGCGCAAAGGCGGTGAACTTTGGTGTGATTTATGGCATGGGGGCGCAGCGTCTCGCGAGACAGACGAGTGTGTCACTCAAAGAAGCGCGCGGATTTATTGAAGGCTATTTCGAAAGCTATCAGGGGGTCCGAGATTATCTGGAAGACGTCAAAGAAGGTGGGCGCCAACGCGGTTATGTAACGACCATGCTCGGGCGTCGCCGCTACCTGCCTGGCTTGCTCGATGACGATGGCCGTATACGTTCCCAAGCCGAAAACGTTGCCGTCAATACGCCCGTTCAAGGAACCGCGGCCGATCTCATAAAGCTCGCCATGATTCAAATCGATCACGAACTCGCTCGCGGAACCTTGGGCGCGCGCATGCTGCTGCAGATCCATGACGAGTTGCTCTTTGAGGTGCCCAACGACGAGATGGACGACACCATCGCGATGGTGCGCAAGCGCATGGAAGGCGCGTTGCCGCTCGACGTGCCTGTGGTGGTTGACGTTGGCACCGGAAGCAACTGGTCCGAAGCACATTAGACCCAATGCCGCATGTTGTGCACGTTCGATATGCGTTCGGTAGTTGGGGCGCTCATTTCCCTCGCATCGCGCCGCGAGTGGACGATACGGGCTCACACGTCGCACGGCATGTCGATAGATTGTGGAAAATCGGGCGAGCAAAAGCACAACAACGGACGGTTTCAGGCTCGCGTGACGACATGCAGGCATACACCGTGTCGTTCAAGCCATCCCATGGCGAACCAAGTGAAGTTTGAACGTTGCCCTGACGGGTTGCAACGGGTGTTTTTTGTCTGCCAAACAGCCCGCGAACGCATGACCGAAACTTCAATTCGTTGTCCGGTACGCGGTGGGCGCTGTCCGATGGAAGCGCTATGCTCGCCGTCGGAGTTGGGCGGCATGCCCGACGTGGAGTCTTCATGAGTTCGTCTTCCTCCCCCAGGCGACCCACCGGGCCGCGCGCATCTACATCCTCAAACGTTGGCAACAACAATCGGGAAGATCGTGTAGAAGGTGTGCTTGGTGTAGGCCTCGATGGCGAAGACGGACATCACCGGATTACCAAGGGCGAGGACTTCGTCCTACTGGGTGGTTCATCGGAAACGCATGAGCGACTTCAAGAACTTGTGCTACGCATGCGCGATACATTGAAGAAGCGCGGTAAGCGGTTTGGCGACCTCAGCCGAGACGAATTCGAAGAGCTCGCGCACGACAGCATGCCGTAGCCGAGTCGTTCGACCCTCCCGCGCGTGTGGCGCACTGTCAGCGACGGCCATCGAAGGGTTGTGCGGTGCCCGGTAGCTCGTTTCTCTCTGTGGGAAATCAACTCGATGGGCCGCTTCATGAGGGGACACGGCGTCTCGCATGCGCGCGCGCGGATGGAACCCAGCGCCCGAGGTCGCGTGCGTGCGGCCTTTACGCCCTTGGGCGGACCACTGTTGACGCCCCTTGGGTCCGCTTCAAGGCGGCCCTACGATGCCCGTCCCTTTGGGCGCCCTTCCCATCCTTATTGAAGGGCGCATGTCGAATGCCACGGGTACGGCGCGGCCGTCTGCGCGCCACGCACCGTGAGGAGGTAGTTGAGGTATGGACATAAAGAACGTAGGTGTCGTGGGCTGCGGGCTCATGGGATCAGGCATTGCCCAGATCGCCGCGGCAGCGGGCTATGGCGTTGTGGTTCGCGAAGTGAACGATGATGCCTTGGCCGCTGGCAAGGCGCGCATCGAGAAGTTCCTCGGCAAGGCCGTGAAGCGCGAAAAGATGACGCAGGCCGACGCCGACGCGCTTGTGGGCAAAATTACCTTCACCACGAAATTGGCCGACATGAAGGATTGCGACCTTGTGGTCGAGGCCATCATTGAAAACCTCGACGCCAAGAAGCAACTCTTCGCCGAACTCGATGGCATTTGCCCCAAGCACGCCATCTTCTCCAGCAATACATCGTCGCTCGCCGTGGGTGACATGGCGATCGCCACCAAGCGCGCTGAGAACTTTGTGGGCCTTCACTTCTTCAATCCCGTGCCGCTCATGCGCCTCGTTGAAGTCGTTCGCACACTTGAGACGAGCGACGAAGTGTTCGATGCTGCCTGTGCGTTTGGTGAGAAAGTTGGCAAGACGGTCGTTCGCGCCAAAGACACGCCCGGCTTCGTTGTCAATCTACTTCTCGTACCCTACTTACTCGATTCGATCCGCGCACTTGAGAGTGGCGTGGCGACCATGGAAGACATCGACGCCGGCATGAAGCTGGGTTGTGGCTATCCCATGGGGCCGTTCGAACTCCTCGACTTCGTGGGGCTCGACACCACGCTCTACATTGCCGACATCATGTTCCGGGAGTTCAAGCAGTATCGCTATTCAGCGCCGCCCATGCTCAGGCGTTTGGTGGCGGCCGGTCGCAACGGTCGCAAGGCAGGCAAGGGCTTTTACGACTACACGAAGAAGGCCTAACCAGACCTTCCACGAGAAAGCGAAGGAAACTTGTGAGCGACACGAATTATGCAACCTACTCGGTTGACGGTGGCATCGCCACGATCACGGTTAACCGACCCGACAAGCTAAATGCCCTCAATGATGAAGTAATGGCACACATCGACGCCGCGTTCGCGCAAGCCAAGGCCGACGATGCCTGTCGCGTTGTCATCTTGACAGGCGCGGGCGAGAAGGCCTTTGTGGCCGGTGCCGATATCGGCGAGTTGGCCAAGCAAACCGTGCGCGGTGGGAAAGACAAGTCGCTTCGCGGTCAAGCCGTACTTGCGAATATCGAGCAACTCGGCAAGCCCGTGATCGCCATGATCAACGGCTACGCGTTTGGCGGTGGTCTTGAACTCGCGCTCGCGTGCCATGTGCGCACGATGGCGGCGGAGACCAAGATCGGTCTACCCGAGGTCGGGCTGTCGATCATTCCCGGTTACGGCGGTACGCAGCGTTTGCCGCGCATCGTTGGTCGCGGTCGTGCGCTCGAGATGATTCTCACCGGCAAACCCATCAATGCGGAAACGGCTCACGCCTTTGGACTCGTCAATCGCGTGGCACCTGCCGCCGAGTTGCTTGAGACCACGCGCGCGCTTGCTGGCGCCATGCTTGGCAACGGTCCGATCGCACTTCAGATGGCGACCGAGGCGGTACTCCGTGGTGGTGAGGTAAGCCTCGAAGAAGGACTGCGCATCGAATGCGATCTCTTCGGCATCATTTCGTCCACCGACGACATGCGCGAAGGCCTCAACGCATTCTTGGAGAAGCGCAAGCCCGCATACAAGGGAACATAGCCCGCCGCGATTTTCGTTTCTGTTTCACGACAAAGACGTGTCCGCGCGTGGACTTCCGCGGACCGAGTAGGAGTCACGATGAGTTCCAACGATACCCTTGTGATTGTGTCGGGCGCGCGCACGCCCATGGCCGAGTACAGCGGCACGCCGGGTTACGGCCTCCTGAAGAAGTTGTCTGCCATTGAACTTGGCGCGATTGCTTCCAAGGCTGCCCTTGAACGTGGGGGCATTGCACCCGACAAGATTGACCATGTGTTCTTTGGCAACGCACTTCAGACCAGCAATGACGCGCTGTATGGCGCGCGCCACGTGGGGCTTAAGGCCGGCGTTCCCGAGACGGTGCCCGCGCTCACCGTGAATCGCATCTGCGGCAGTGGATTACAAAGCGTTGTGAGCGGCGCGCAAGAGATTCAGCTCGGCCGCGCTACGACGACGTTGTGTGGTGGCATGGAGAGCATGTCGCAAGCGCCATTCGTGATTGCGAATGCGCGTGAAGGCCGTCGTTTGAGTCAGACCATTGAGGCCAAGGACCTGCTCTTCGAGGCATTGATGGATCCCTTCTGTGGCTTCTTCATGGCACAGACCGCAGAGAACGTGGCCAAGGACTATGAGATTGCGCGCGAAGCCCAGGACGAGTTCGCGCTTCGCAGTCACAAGCTCGGTACGGCGGCCGTGCAAAATGGCGTCTTCGATGAAGAAATCGTGCCCATCAAAGTAAAAGCTGGCCGCAAGGAGATTGACGTCACGCGCGACGATCACGTAAAGCCCGATACGAGCTTGGAAGCGCTCGCCAAATTGCGTCCTGCGTTCGGCAAGGACGGGACGGTTACGGCCGGCAATGCATCTGGCATTGTGGATGGTGCTGCAGCGGTAGTCGTCACCACCAAAGCCAACGCCGAGAAGGAAGGTTGGAACGTCCTGGCCGAGATCGTCGAATGGGATACCGCCGGCGTGCCACCACGCATTATGGGCATGGGTCCTGCGCCCGCGATTCGCGGTGCCGCCAAGCGCGCGGGCTTGGATTACAAGAAAGACATCGATCTCTTCGAGATCAATGAGGCGTTTGCCGCCCAGTATCTCGGCTGCGAGAAAGAGCTAGGGCTCGAACGCGACCGCGTCAACGTGTATGGCGGCGCGATTGCCATTGGTCACCCACTCGGCGCTACGGGTACGCGTATCATCTACAGCCTTGCGCTTTCGCTGCAGCGTCGTGACGTCAAATACGGCATGGCGTCGGCATGTATCGGCGGTGGTCAGGGTATTGCCGTCTTGTTGAAGAATCCGGCTAAGTAGTCGGTCGTTGTGTAACGCGCAGAGGATTGGTCGAATCGGATGAACACTCCCCCTCCTGCTGTTGATGTGCCCTCCGGCCCCCCGCCGGAGGTCATCACACTCACGCCCGGGAAGCGGGTCCTGTATCTAACCAAGGACCCGCAACTCATTCGCGACCAGTTGAGTGGGAAGATTACGCTCACCATGGCCGACGTGGGCCCTGCCGATCTCCTTGACGAGATCAATACCGACACCATGACGCCTGCTTGGGTGTGCTTTCGCCATCGCCCTGAGGACATTGCGCGCGACGCCTACGCGGGTTTGATCGCGGGTGGCGAGCGCGTCGTTGAAACCGACGCGTTGGCGCGTGGTGGTTTTGAAGTCATTGTGGCTGGCATCCGCAAAGGCGTTGGCAGTTCGCGAGAGACAGCCGTCCAGGCAGAGAAGTGGTCGGGCATTCGCATTTCCATCGCGGCGTCTTTCGCACCCATTCACGGGCGCAACCTGATCAATCAGGGTGTCCTGATGGGCGACTACGACATCTTACGTCGCTTGGAAAAGGGCGAGGGCGTGCCGTTGTCGGCGTTCACCGACGGCTACGATCCCATGACCAAAAGAATCATCGAGTGTGGTGGCCTCTTTGAGTTTGGCGCTGCGCTCAACGATGGAACCATTACCCCGCCTGCCGTGGATACGCCTAAGCGTGCGATGACCATGGCCGAAAAGATGATTGCGTCACACTTGGTGAAGGCACCGTCACCTGCCTATGTCAAGCCCGGTGACGCCGTCGTGGCCCGCGTGGACGGCGGCTACAGCCACGAGTTCACAACTGCACAAGTTCACGAGTTCTTACGTCAGCGCTTTGGCGATGACTACGTGATCCCCAACCCGGATAAGTTCGCGGTCTTTGAAGATCATCTAATCTACGCCGACGGTGTGGCGCGTATGGCGCCCTTCGCAAGTGACATCCAGACGCTGCGCGATATGCAGAAGACGTTTCAACGACACACCGGCGTGCGTGATTTCAGTGCCACCGACGGCGTGAGCCCCGGCATCTGCCATCAGGTTGCACGTGAGCAAATTATTGAACCCGGTGACTTTATCCAAGCCACCGATAGCCACACGTGCATGGGAGGTGCCAGCAATGCGCTTGCATATGGCGTGGGCACCACAGAATACGCGGCATTGATTCATGCCGGCTTCACGCTGGTGCAAGTGCCCGAGTCGATTCGCTTCGAACTCATCGGCACATTGCGCCCCGGCGTTGTCGCGAAAGATGTGATTTTGTACATCTTGTTGCACCACGCCAAGCCGCAGCACACGTTGAATCGCGTGATGGAGTTTGGTGGGCCAGGGTTGCGCTCCATGTCCATGGACGAGCGCGCCACGTTGGCCAATATGGCCACCGAGTGTGCGGCACGCACGGGCATCTGCGAACCGGACGACGTACTGCTCGATTGGTTGGAAGCTCGTCGAGGCACGATCGATCGCTACGCGTTGAGAGAGCGTTTCGTGTTGCCCGATGCTGGCGCCACGTATGACGGCGGCGTACACACCATTGATCTCAACACAATCGTTCCCATGGTCGCCACACCGGGGGATGCTGATCGCGGTGTGCCGAGTGACCCCACCAATGGCGTGGCGATTGCAGATTTGGACGCGGTGAAAATCGATATCGCCTACGGCGGATCATGCACCGCGGGCAAGCACGACGACATAGACATGTATGCGTCTGTGATGAGCGAAGCGCGTAAGGCCGGCATGCGTGTGGCGGATGGCGTGCAGTTTTTCATTCAGTTCGGGTCGGCGGCAGTTCGTGATTACGCCGAAGCCCAAGGCTACTTGGACGTGTTTCGCGAAACAGGTGTTCAAATCATTGCACCCGGTTGCGGTGCCTGCATTGGCTGTGGCCCCGGCGTCTCGGAAGACGCACAGCAGGTCACCGTGTCGGCCATCAACCGCAATTTCAAAGGACGTTCGGGTCCCGGGCAGCTCTACCTTGCGTCGCCCTACACGGTTGCGGCCTCCGCCGTGCGCGGCGAAATTACCGCCTGGATTCCCGGTATGTGGCAATCACCCGTCACGGCCTGACGCGGCCACGGTTTCAACAGAACTTTGCTCGGTCGCCCTTGTGAAGTGCGCTAGCCTCCCCGTGCGTTGTGCTCGTGATCATGAGGAGCGCGCGCAGGAGATCTCATGCGACGACACGAACTGGGTGTATTGGCAGGTGACGGCATCGGTGAAGAAGTGGTGCGCGAGGGTCTTCGCGTGCTCGAAGCGGTTGCGCAGCAAGAGGGTTTTGAGACCGACCTCACGCACTACCCGTATGGCGCAGATCACTACCTGGAAACCGGCGAAGACATGCCCGAGTCGGCCGTTGCCGAGATGGCGACGAAGGAGGCGATTCTGCTTGGCGCCATCGGCGATCCGCGCATTGAAACAGGCTACCTCGAGCGCAAGATCATTTGGGGCCTGCGTCAAGGCTTTGATCTCTTTGTCAATCTGCGACCCATCAAGCTCTACAGCGAAGCGTTTTGCCCGCTCAAAAACAAAGCGCCCGACGACGTGGATCTTGTGGTGGTGCGCGAGAACACGGAAGATGCTTACGCGGGGTTGGGGGGCATCCACCGTATTGGTACGCCGCACGAAGTGGCGATTGCTGAAATGATTTATACCCGCAACGGCGTGGAACGCGTGATTCGCTACTCGTTTGAACTCGCCAAGCAGCGCAACAAGAATGGCGCACCCCAGGTCACACTCGTCGATAAGAGCAACGCGATTCGCGCGCAAGACATTTGGACTCGCACGTTTGCCGAAGTGGCTGCCGAGTACCCGAATATCAAAACCGATCACGCCTACATCGACGCAGCTTGTATGTGGATGGTGAAGAACCCCGAGTGGTTTGACGTGGTGGTCACACCCAACCTATTCGGCGACATCATTACTGATCTTGGCGCAATGGTGCAGGGCGGTATGGGTGTTGCCGCCAGCGGAAACATTCATCCCGGCAAAGTGAGCGTGTTTGAACCCATCCACGGTTCGGCGCCCAAGTACCGCGGCAAGAACAAGGCCAATCCCCTGGCCACCATTGAAGCGGTTCGCATGATGCTTGAACACATTGGCGAGCACGCGGCCGCCGCCCGTGTGAGTACGGCGATCCAGTCCTTGCTCGAGAGTGGGCGTATCAAGAGTCTTTCGGCCGGTGCACATAGCACGAGTGAGTGGGGCGACATGGTGCTCGACGCGTTGTCAGCTTCCGCAGCCGCTAGTTAGTTTTAGGCAGCTTCTTGACGCCATTCTCTCCTCGGTAACTCGCCATGTTTGTGTTGCCCATCGGTGATGCGCCCAATTTCGCGGCGCGCCGGCCGTGGATGACATGGGCGCTCATGGCGATCCAGATCGCGGTCCATGCATGGGTGTACTCGCTCGATGCCGCCGCACAGGGCGACGTGCTTCGACGCTTTGGCCACGTGACGATGGCGCCGGAGATGCCTACTTGGGTGACGTACGCATTCGTTCATGGCGGGTGGCTACACCTCGGTCTCAACGTGATCGCGCTCTGGGTATTTGGCGACAACGTGGAGGCCCGGTTGGGGTTATGGGGATTCTTGGCAACCTATCTGGCGTGTGGTGTGTCCGGGGCACTGCTCTTCGATGTTGCGCATTCCGGTTCCAGCATGCCGTTGGTCGGTGCATCGGGTGCCGTGTTCGGCATCATGGGCGTCTATGTTGGGCTGTTTCCTAAGAACCGCATTCGATTTCTACTTTGGTTCTTTGCCTTTGTTTTCCTGTGGGCACCGGCACGTCTTGTCATCGGAGGCTTGGTGGCGCTCGATGTTGTATTGGGGTTGCGTGACGCAATCGTTGGTGGTGAAGCGGGCGGCGTTGCCCACGCGGCGCATGTGGGCGGATTCGTCACGGGGTGGATCTTGGCACTCGTGCTTCGCCGGATGCTGCCATCACTCTCGCCGGTGTCCAACCGCCTCTCCCAGGCACCAGGTGGTGCACGAGTCATGCTGGAGAGCGCGGTCCATTTTGAGCGACGCGGTGAACGCGCAATGGCTGAGCGCCTTTACGTCGCGGTGCTGCGCGACCACGTGGGTGCGTCGGAAGCCGCAACGGCGGCGTATCGATTGGGCGTGATGCTTGATGGTGTCGCGTCGCGCCGCGCGGAGGCCCACGGCTACCTGCGGCACGCGCGCGATATGCATCCCGAGGCCACGATTCGAGCACGTGCCGAGGAACGGCTCGTAGATGACGGCTAATTGGGAAGGGGTGCCACTGGCGGGCGTCTAAGCGGAGATCAGCGTGCCGGGGTTGATTCCTATTTGTTGGTTCTGACGCTACCCTTTACGCCGGCTTGGCGGTTCATCCGGCGAGAGCGGTCTGCGTGCTCGTTCACCTTGAACTCGCATACCTTGAACTCGCACACGTAGGACGTTGAGGACGCTTGTGACGAAACGACTCTTGAAATGGACCAAGCGTCTGGTGTTGCTCTTGCTCGTACTTGGGCTTGCCGCATTCCTGATCTTTGGGTTCATGTTCTTCTGGCCATGGGAAGGCAAGATCGACAATGTGATGGAGTTGGTTCCGTACGACGTCGAGTTTGTCCTTCGTGGTGACTACGAAGACTTTGAGGACCTTGAGTGGCTTGACAAGAACGTCACGGAGAATCCGCTACACCCCACGGTGAAAGCGTGGACCACGGGCAAGCGGCGCGAGTTGCCGCCCAACGTTCCCACGCTCCCCACCATTCGCGAATCCCTAGAAGATATTGAGTCGCAGATCAATCGTCAGATTCCACTCGACGCCGAGTGGGCTACGTTTGGCGTGGTCAAGGACATCTTGCGGGGCGAAACCGTTGTTGCGGGCAACTTCTGTCGTGGCGCCAAGCCCGCGGCGGGGCCGCCCAGTTGGCAAGAGATCTTGTTGCTTACGCGCGTGTCGTGGCGCTCCAAGTTTGTTTCCGGGCTCCGCTTTGGATTTGTACGCAACAATCTAGGTCCCAATCTCAAGGCCGAAGAACTCGAAGGCAATGTCTTCAAGCTTACGTTTCCAAACGTGCCCGTGCGCCCCTTGCGTGAACGGTCTACGTGTGGCGACGGATTCGTTATTCCCGAGGACAACATTTGGTACCTCTACCGGATCAAAGATGTTATTGCGCTGAGCAATAGCGAATCGCTAGTTATGAAGGTTGCTGCGCTTGGAGAAGGCTCAGCAATGGGCAGCGAGAGTTTCTTGGATCGTCCGGGCTTCTCTGTCGATGCTTCTGACACCGGTGTGCGAGCGGCCATCGATATGACGCCGCTTCATCGATACTTGATTCGCGCCACCGAGGAGTTTCCGGCTATGCGACCGGTGCTCAATGTGTTGCGACCGAAGGGGCTGCTCAAGCTTACGGGGGGGCTCGACTTGAGCACCTACAGCGTCTTGCGCGGTGAAGCCAATCTTGAAATCAAGCCTACCGAGATTCAGGAGGCCTACGACAGCGTCTATCGCCTGACGCCGCGACCCGTGCGCGAAGGCATTGCCGATATGGTGCCCGCCAAAGACACCTTTGCCATTGCGTTCCTACGCACCAACCCTAAGTTTTTGATGAAGACCATTTATCGCGAACTTTCGCCCGCTGATCGCCGGCTTTGGGAAGAGAACTTGCGCCGCATGGACGGCGGTTACCGCTCGCTCGACGAGTTCTTTCGTGACTTGGCCGACTACATGGGGGAAACGGCGACGGTGGCTGTAGGGCGGCTGAGTGAGGTCTTTAACAAGATCGACTACAGCGATTGGTATTCGGATGAAGTGGACCCGTTTCCGGCGGTTGCGATCCTTGCGGATGTGCGGCCCGGCATCACGCTCGATGAAGTGACCGAGTTCCTCAAAGCCAAGTTGCCGCTACTGGGTGTGGATAAGAACCTCAAAGAAGAAACCTACAAGGGCTTTACCTATGGCTGGGGTCAACTTGAGATTCAAGTCATGGATTACAAGCTCTTTGAGCCCTGCTTCATTGCCGTGCAAGGCCAAGTCATTTTGGCCAGCAATCGCAAGTACTTGCATCAAATCCTCGACACGATCAAGGGTGAAACCGAGCCCCTCAGCAAAGACGAGCGCTTTCGGACCACCATGGCTGCATTGCCCGATCGCGGGCAGATCGGCGTTTTCTTGGACTTGGAGAAGTTCACACGCATTCCCAAAGACACCAACCCCGGATCGCAGCCGCGCGGCTATCTATGGGATGAGCGCAACAACTGGGTGCGCAAGAACAAGGATCCACGTTCGGAAGCGATCGCGTTTCGCGAGCGCGAGGCGCGTGCACTGCCACGCAACCCGACGCGTGCTCAAGAAGACGATCTCGAAAAGCGCGTGGCGCAATTTGTGGAAGCGCATCAAGCGCAGTACGCCGACTTTCTCAACGAGTACCGCATCGAACTCGGTGAACTACGACGCTTCGGCGCGTTTGCGGCCGTGTTGTCCGCGTCGGGCAACGACCTGCGACTGGAGACGGTGGTGCAGTTGCGCGACGCGGAAGAATGGCTCGACTGGCAGCGATAGACGGCGCAGCGGCGCTTGACAGACGAAGGGGCACGGCTACCGTACGCCCCACCTCATTCCTGCCGGGGTGGCGGAATTGGCAGACGCGCTAGACTAAGGATCTAGTGGAACGAAAGTTCCTTGAGGGTTCGAGTCCCTCTCCCGGCACCACTCGCCTCGCATGAAGAAGCGCGCGCACCATCGCCATGCGCCAAGAAAACCAGGTATTTCTGGCGCACCCGGCGGAAGCGTCGAGAGGGCGGCGCGCAGCGAATGGCTCCCTCGGGAGCGATGCGCCACAAAAGCCAGGCTTTTGTGGCGCGTGTCGGCGTGCGCCACGAATACCAGGTATTTTTGGCGCGTCATGGGGATGTCATGAGTTTGTGCGCGTTGTCTGGAGAGTAGAAGGGCGCCGACCGATCCCTAGAGGCGTATAGCACGCTTGCCGCGCTTGGTTCTTCCGGTCTGTCCACAAGTCTGACTTGTACTGAGTCTGACGTGTACTGGGCGGGCGTTCCGAGCACGCGACCCGGCAGGTGAGGGAGGTGCGAAACCATGAAGTCGCGTTCACGCTGCGTTTCATTCTTTGCCTTGGCCGCCGTCCTATTGATGGGCGTGGGCTGTTCCACTCTCGGTCTGCCCGACGATCCGCTCGGCGTATCTCGGTTGGGCGATCCCCTGGCCTTCCTCGATGGTGATGCATCGTGCAAGACCTGCTCGGTGCCCAAAGCGGGCGACTGCGAATCGTGTGGCGTACCCGGCTCGGCCCCAGTTGCCGACGCCGAACCTGCCACTGTGCCCGCCGTCGCGTCGAAGCCCAGTGACGGATGCGCGGCAGGCTGTGCACCACCCGCGCCTGCCATCGCGCCCAACGTGGCGACCGTGCCCGTGAATTACGCTCCGGTGCCTGCGACATACGGACCTGCCCGTCCCGCCGACGCGCGTCCGGGCGAAGTCTACTGCTATGTCCAAGTGCCGCCGGAGTCCCGCGTCGTAGACGAGCGCTATTGCGTGTCGCCCGCGTCGTGCACAAAGCAATGGGTTCCCGCCGTCAAGCGAGCGGTTACCCGCAACGTCTGTGTGCGCCCCGCCTCGTGCCGCAACGTCCCGGTGCCCGCGGAGTACGAGAATCGAACCCGCCAAGTACTCGTGCGCCCTGCGTCCATGAAGTGGGTCAAGGTAGCGTGCAATCCGACCAAGATCGGTGCTGGTGAGCGTGTTGGTGCGTGTTGGACGCTTCAAGAGCAACCCGCCGAGTACCGCACGGTCAATGAACGTGTCTGTGTACGCCCCGCCACCTATCAACGTCAAGCGATTCCTGCTGAGTACCGCACCGAGACCCGCGAAGTCGTGGTGCGCCGTGGCTACTACCGCCAAGTGCCAGTTCCTGCGCAGTATGGAACGCGGCAACGCACCGTTACTGTGCGACCCGCTCGTTGGGAATGGCGCCGCCAGTCGGAGTGTGAGATTCCCGGTATGACGCCCGCGCCTACGGCTCCCCAACCAAATGCAGCGCCCGGACCTGGCATGCCGATCGAAACCGCCCCCGCGGCATCGGCGAATCCCGTCGAGCCCGGTGCTGCCGCTGACATGCCGCCAACGGGGACACTTTCTCCTCTTCCGCCCAACCACAATCCCTACTACGGCGCGCCCACTGTGCCGGCACCGCTTTACACCGATCCCGGTAGTAACGTCTTGCCGCCTCCGTCCGTTGGTTCGCCGCCGTCTGCGTTGCCCGAGATGCCCGCTGCGCCTGCCGAGCCCTTGCCGGTCACGGAACCCGCCGCGCAGCCCGAGGCGCCCATGCCCGCGCCCACGCCGCCTGGCGGCGAAGGAACGGATGCCGGTGCCGGTGATCTGCCGCCCATTGAGACGTACGACGACGACAAGTAGTCACACGTAGTCGCCCAATACACGCTGCAGCTCAGCGCCTCGCGGTGGCGCTTCCTCGGATTCGAGTACGCTTTCGCTCATGCGTAAGTCAAAGGACCGGGTCGTGGCCAAGCTTCAAAGCAACATCTGCGTTGCGTTGATTGCATGCGTAATGGCGTTTGGAGTTGCGAACTCGCGTGTTCGCGCCGAAGACGGCCATACCGCGCCCGCCAAGAAGAAGGGCGCACCGGTGAACGAGAATCGCCTTGCGAAGGAGCGGAGTCCCTACCTCCGCCAACACAAGAACAATCCGGTGGACTGGTACCCATGGGGTCCCGAGGCGTTTGCCGAAGCCAAGAAGAAGAACAAACTCATCTTCTTGTCGATTGGCTATGCCGCGTGCCATTGGTGCCACGTGATGGAACATGAGTCGTTTGAAGACGCCGCAACGGCTGAGGTCATGAACGACGCGTTCGTCTGCGTAAAGGTGGATCGCGAAGAGCGGCCCGACATCGACCGTGTGTATATGGATGTTGTTCAATATCTCCGTGGACAGGGCGGGTGGCCTCTCACGGCGTTCTTGACGCCCGACGGTCGTCCATTTTGGGCCGAAACGTACATGCCCGCCGCCAATGTCCGCGACATTGCGGGCAAGCTCACCAAACTGTGGCGTGAGGACGCTGAACGGATTAAGCATCAAGCCGCTCAAATCGCAGCGCATATCAATCAAGACCAACGCGGGTCCGATGCCGACGATCTATCGGAGTCCGCGCGGGATATGGTTGAAGCGCTGCGGACGGCAATGAAGGCACGCTTTGATGCGGACCACGGCGGCTTTGGCCGACCTACCGGTCCCGTCAAGCAGCGCGTGTACGTGTACAAACCGAAGTTTCCGCCACACGCCGCATTGCTCTACGGGCTGGAGAACAAAGGCGCGCGCAGCGACAACGACGAACGGGCCAATTTGCGCGCGACGTTGCACGCCATGACGCAGGGCGGCATCCATGATCATGTGGGCGGCGGATTTCATCGCTACAGCACAGACCGCGAGTGGTTGCTGCCCCATTTCGAAAAAATGCTTTATGACAATGCGCTCTTGCTGCAGGCCTATGCCGAGGGGTACGCGTTGTTTGGCGATGCATCGTTTCGCCGCGTAGCAGAACGCTTGGTGGGGTGGCTCGATCGAGAGATGAAGCGTCCCGGCGGTGGCTATGCGTCAAGTTTGGATGCCGATACAGACGGGGAAGAGGGAACGACCTATACGTGGACCTTTGACGAGCTGAAGGCGGCCATGGGTGAAAACAGCGAAGGGCTCAGCGCGTTGGTGTTGGTGAGCAACGTTGGCGAGAAAGGCAACTTCCTCGACGAAGCCACTCATAAGTTCACCGGTCGCAATGTGCTGCACGTGGCGAACGCGTTTGCCGCTGTAGCGAAGTCATGGGACGGCAAAGACGAAGCGGCCGTTCGCGATACCTATCACAAGGCGCTCGATCAACTCTTGCCCACCCGCATCAAGCGCCCGCAACCCGGACTCGATGACAAAGTCATCGCGGGCTGGAATGGCCTGCTCGTGTCGGCCATGGCCCGTGCCAGCAAGCCGCTGGGTCGTCCCGACATGTTGGCGTCTGCAAAGGAACTCGGCTCGTTTCTTTGGACAACGTGCCGCGACGAGCACGGTGCGCTACTGCGGTTTCCCATGGGTTCCGGTTCGTCCATCCCTGCATTTTGCGAAGACTACGTACACGTCATGGAGGGGTTCCTCGACTTGCACGAACACGACGTGGGTGGCGAGTGGCTCAAGCGCGCCGACGCACTGGGCGCCATGTTGCTTGCTGAGTTCGAAGACAAACAGGACGGCGGGTTCTGGTTGTCATCATTGAAGCGCGGTGAGAAGCTCTTCGCGCGATCGAAGGAGGCTTGGGACAGCCCGATTCCCTCCGATAACGGCACGGCGGCACGCGCCTGCCTACGGCTTCATGCACTCACCGGCGAAACTGCGTACTTGCGTGCCGCCCGCAGAACGCTGCGGGCCTATCGGCCCATGATGTCGCGTGTCCACATGGCCCCGGGCCTGATTTCGTTGTTTCGTGCCATGAGCGACGCACCCAAGGAGGGAATGACCTCCGCGGCCGATCTTCAAGTGCAGGGTTCACACTATTCCACCGAGTTGTTCGTCAACCGCCTTGTTGCCAAGCCGGGCAGCACGCTCGATGTGCTTGTCCGCGTCCGGATGGATCCGCGGTGGCATGTTGTGGCGTCCAAGGATGCGCTGACGCTCACGGTGGAGAAGGATAGCGATGCCGCAACACTTGAGGGTGTGCGTCTACCAACACCCGCAACACGGACGGTTGCCGGTGACGCCATGGCGGTACACGATGGGGTCATTGATGTTCGCGCCTCGCTCCGCCTCCCCGAGAAGGCGCCCTCGGACGTGACGCGCATTCCGATTCGCTTGCGCCTCCAACCCTGCACGACGGATCGTTGCCTCGATGCCGACGTCATTGCCCTGGACCTTTCGATTGAGGTGTCCGATTCGAACGGACCCCTTCAGCACGCCTCCATGTGGCAAGAGGGGACAGCGGCGACCAAGTGACGTAGCTTGCACGTGCGATAGGTATTGTCATCGAGGAGGCTCACAAGAAGCATGACCGCAGATCCCATCAGTGCCACGAACGCGGTCGATCTGCTTGAGGTCTTTGAGAATCCGGCACCGAAACGCGACTATCGCATTGTGCATACGGTGCGCGAGTTCACGTCGATGTGCCCCATCACGGGACATCCCGACTTTGCCACGATTCACGTGAGCTACATCCCCGACGCAGTCTGCGTAGAACTCAAGAGCCTCAAACTCTACTTTCATAGCTACCGCAACGTGGGCGTGTTCTACGAAGCGTTGATCAATCGCGTCACCGATGATTTGGTGGCTTGTATGAATCCGCGTCGGCTTGTTGTGCGTGGGTCGTTCCGAGGGCGCGGCGGCATTTCATCGGTCATCAAAGCGGGGTACAGACAGCCCGAGAGCAGGGACGGATCCGCATGAGTCAAGGCGAAGAACGCGCGCTCCATGCGGCCAGTGTCCTCACGCGCGAGCAGCAGCATAAGATTATTGAAGCCAGTGCGGCCCTACACACCACGTTGGAACTCGGCGCGCTGTTGCAAGTCATCCTCAATGCGGCGGCCGATGGTGTTGAGGCCGAGCGCGGCACGGTGTTCTTGGTATCGCAAGACGGCAACGAGTTGTGGTCGCGCGTCATGGACGGCGAGCAGAGCCTTGAGATTCGGTTACCGATGGGCAAGGGCATCGCGGGCGCCGTGGGGGCCACCGGCGAAACTATTCGCATTGCCGACGCCTACGATGACGCGCGCTTCGATCAGTCTTGGGATAAGAAGTCGGGCTTTCGCACGCGGCAGATTCTTGCTGCCCCCATTCGCAATCGACAGGGCGAAACGGTGGGTGTGTTTCAACTGCTCAACAAGCGCAAGGGCGATTTTGGCGAAGGCGATGAAGCCTACTTGGAGGCGCTTTCATTGCACGCGGCCTTAGCCGTAGAAAACGCGACGCTCCACGAATCCGAGTTGGAGCGCGAGCGGCAGGATCGCGAGATTGCGATGCTGGAAGAAGTTCAGCGTTCCTTTCAGCCCGAAACGCAAACGCGCGACGACGGCGTGTTCTCATCCGCGGGCATGAACATTCTCTGCGAAGACGCCAGCGGCGACTACTACGACTTTATTGAGTTGCCCGATGACCACCTTGGCGTTGCCATCGGTGACGTGTCGGGCCATGGCCTGCACAGTGCTTTGGTTATGGCGCAGGGGCGTTCTTTGCTACGCGCGTTTTGTTCCACAGAGAACGACTTGGCGCTCATTGTGAATCGCGTGAATGACTTCATGGCGCGCGACATGGTGCGAGGGCGATTCATGACGCTCTTTGTGGGTGTCTTTGACACGGCCAAGAGCGAGATGGCGTGGATTAGTGCGGGCCACTTGCCCTCGCTGGTGATGCGCGCCGATGGATCGGTAGAGCGACTTGCCTCGGTAGGACGCGTCCTGGGCATTTTTCCAAAGGCCGGTTACGTCGAGCAACCGCGCGTGGCCTTTGCGCCGGGCGATATGCTTTTTCTCTATACCGACGGCGTGACCGAGGCGTCACCCGATGAAGGTGACGTTGAAAACCCCAATATGTTTGGCGAAGAACGACTGACCGATCTGCTCAAGACACTGTCCGGACAACCGCCCATGGGCATTCTCGAAGGCGTCCGGGATGCACTGCGTGCGTTTACGGGGCGCGATCGCTTGAAAGACGACCTCACCATGATCGTCGTAACGCGCCCGTCGTAGTTTTGGACGTCAATACGATTGATCGTAGAGGAAGACGTCCACCGGATGGCCGGCGGGGTAACCTTCGGCATCCCGCGGCACCACCACAAACCCATCGGTGGTGGTGGTAGAAGACAGCAATGACGCGCCACGTGCCATGAACGGGTGCACCATGCCTTCGCGAACATGTACGCGGATGTAGTCCACGCGCCCCAACGCCGACGTGAGCTTTCCGGCAAGAGGGCGCGTTTCAATGCGATAGGGCAGATCGGGTGGCTTGCCAGCAAGCCGTCGTACCAATCGTCCAGCCAACACGTCGTATGCCGAAAGGCACGAGACCGGATTGCCCGGCAGCAAGAACACCACCCGGTCCCGAATCGTGCCCATGCCGGTGGGGGCAGCGGGGCGCATTTGAATGCCGTGAAATACCAACGTGCCCAGTTCGCTCAGAATGCGCGGGGCGTGATCTTCCAGGCCCACGCTTGATCCACCCGACACCATCACAATGTCGGCTTCCGTGCGCACCAAACGATCGCGAAGTAGGTCCGCGCGATCCGGTAGCACACAAAGATCCACCACCTCAGCACCATCGCGGCGCAAGAGTCCTTCGAGCGTCCGACCGTTGCTATCGACAATGAGGTGCCCTTCGGGCGCGGCCCCGGACGGCAACAGTTCGTCGCCCGTCATAATGAGTTCGACGCGCGGAACGCGCAGCACGCGCGCGTCATAGAAGCCCATGGAAGACAGTAGGCCCACATCTTGGGGACGCAGACGGCGCCCCGCTTCAAGCACCAGAGCCCCTTGATGGATGTCGTCACCCACGCGACCAACGTTCTTCTTTGGCGCGACCGGTGCACGCACACGAACGATCGTGGATTCGCCCGCCGCATCTTCGCGGCCGTCTTCGGCACGCAACACCGCGTCGCAATCATCCGGAACGGGTGCGCCGGTCATGATGCGAATGGCTTGGCCCTGTTTGACACGTCCTTCAAACGGACGTCCTGGGAATGCAGCACCCACGATGCGCAGGGCAATGTCTCCCTGTTCGTTGGCGCCAAAGGTATCGTTGCCGTGCAGCGCCCAACCGTCCATGGCGGCACGACGAAATGCCGGTACATCGATGGGGCTTCGAATCGACTCAGCCAGGACCCGTCCGTACAGCGCACCAAGCGGCACCCGTTCGGCCGACATGGCATTGGGCAACCGGTCGATCCACGTCATGACATCCGCAACATCGGCGCGGGATTGAAAGCCCCGCATCCGCACGTCGAAGAACTCGGATGCATCGTCACTCATGCGTCGGCAGGATTCTGTCGACGGGCCTCCACGTCTTCGCGAAAGTGCTTAAGCACACTGGTGATGGGGTTGAGCACGACATGCCCCAAGCCGCAGATCGAGGTCAGTCGAAGGGCTTCATCCAATTCGGGCAACAGTTCGAACTCGCCGCCCTGCCCGTGGCCCGTGCGCACGCGGTCGATCAACGTGACAGCCTTTTCACTGCCCACACGGCACGGGACACACTTGCCGCAGCTCTCGTTGCGGAAAAAGCGCACCACGTTGGCAGCCACGTCGAGCATGTTGGTGCCCTCCGCGATCACAAGCACGGCACCGCTACCCAACATGCTGCCCGCCTTCTCCATGGCTTCAAAGTCGAGCGGTGTATCGGCGAGCGATGCGGGCAAGAACGGCGCGCTGGCACCGCCGGGGCAAAACGCTTTCATGGCCACGCCACCGCGCATCCCTCCTCCATGATGATCAACCAAGTCAAGCACGGTCGTACCCATGGGTACGCAATACACGCCCGGCGATTCCACATGACCGCAGAGCGATAAGAACTTCCAGCCTGGTGCGCCGTTTGTTCCGTGCGCCTTCCACGCTTGCGCACCGTCACTCAAAATGCCAGGTACGAACGAAAACGTCTCAACGTTGTTCATCAACGTAGGCTTACCGTGAATGCCATGGTTGGTCGGGTAGGGCGGCTTGTTGCGTGGTTCGCCGCGCTTGCCTTCCAACGCTTCGATCAACGCCGTCTCTTCGCCCAAGATGTAGCCGCCCGGCGACACGAACATTGACAAGTCAACACCGAGTTCGTCGAGTAGTCCGAGGTCGCGTACGCGGTCGATCTCGCGTTGGATTGCCTTCGCTTCGCGTGTGTACTCGTGGCGAATGTAGACGTAAGCGATGCTTGCGCCGCTCACCAGGCATCCCGTGAGCAATCCTTCGATAACCAAGTGCGGCAACTCTTCTAGGATTACGCGATCTTTGAACGTGCCCGGTTCACTTTCGTCGGCATTGACCACGGCGTACTTCGGTTCACCAACGGCCTGTCGAACAAAGCGCCACTTCATGCCTGTGGGGAACCCTGCGCCACCCATGCCGCGTAGTCCCGCATCCGACAGCACACCCGGTACTGTTTCGCGCGCATCGTTGCGATTGGCGAGGAGACCACGCAGTACGCCGTAGTGTTCATCGCGCGATGCATACGGATCCGATGCCCAGGATCGCGGTGCATCGGTGGGTTCGTCGGGCGGTAGCGCCTTCTTCTCCGTTGCCGCTGCGACAACATCGTCTGCGGACCACCCTTCCAGGGGCACATCGTTCACACACGCCGCGGGGGCATGCTCGCAGCGGCCCAAACAAGAAACCGGCACAAACTCAACGTCATTGTGTTTCGAAACGCCTTGTTCGATGTCGCGCAGGTAGTCGTTGCCCTTCGCAATCATGCAAGCGACGTCGCGACAGACCGACACCGTGTGTTTGGGCGGCGGGCTGCGGCGGTAGTGCGGGTAAAAACTTGCGACTTCCTGCAGGCGGTAGAGCGGAATGGTCTGTTCGATGGAAAAGGCGCGCAAAACGTCATCCGACAACCAGCCGTGCTTGAGCTGCAACTCGTGAAGTTGGTGGAGCAGATTCATGGGGCGCATTCCGTGGGTCGTACGACTACGCGCGAGAGCATAGCGCGCGGTCGCACAACCTAACGACGCTTCTTCTTGGTGCGTTTGCGTTCGGTGTCGTCGAGGGCGTCCATTTCTTTCATCCAGCGCAATATGGTCTCGTGCTTGGCGCCGCCCATCGCCATACGCACGAACAACTCCACCAGATTGTTCGCGCGGCTGAGCGGGACATGGAGCCCGCCGCCCGCGCGCGCGATCTGCGGGAAGTGATGCACTTCGTTGCTACCGGCCGACACGGTGTGAATCTGAATCGGGACGTCGTAGTCAACCGATGCGCGGGCGCGGCGAATGATGCGGCCCAGTACGGGCACGTCACTACCGTGGGGCGGCGCATCGCCCATGACGACGATCATGCGCAGCGCACGCCGCGACCAACCGGTCACGGTCTGCTTGAGGGCCAACGCGATGCCCTTGTCCACGCCCTCTTCCCAGTCGCCACCGCCCGCCGCCGCAACCTTGTTGAAAGCGCGTAAGAGCAGCTTGCCATTGGACGTAAGTGTGCAGCGCGCCATGGCGCGGTCGTCGTACGTGACGAGGCCGGCACGAAAGCCTGGGATGTAACGCCGCAGCTTACTGATGACGGACTTGGCTTGGCGTTTCGTTGCGCCAATTACACTCGTCATGGAGCCCGTGTGGTCCATAACGATGCACACCTCCAAACCATGACGCCGCATGCGTTCGAGCGACTCGTAGAGGTGGTTGTCGGGCGCTGCCGCAACCGACGACACATCCTTCGCGCCGTCCGACTTCTTAGCAGGCGGCGCCAGCGCGGCCGCCAATGTTCTGTGCTCCTTCAGAAATCGCTTTTTGCCCAACGGCCACCACTCGCGATACGCCGTCGGTTCCGATCCCAGTTTCATGCGCGGCAGTTTTTGGAGCACCGTCATGGCGCGCGATGCCACTGTCGGGTGTGCATGCGTAATAAAATGCAGTAACGCTTCAACGAGCACCGGCCCGCCTTCTCCGACAAGTTCGATCCGAGAACGGCCCAGCATACTTTTGAGTGCGCAAGCAATGACCTTGGGGTGCTTCTCCGAGCGAAGCATTCGCGTGAGCATGCGAATGGTTCCAACATCACTGCGACTTCGAAGTTCCAGTGCGGCGATGGAACGAATCGACCAGTCGTCATTTTTCAGCCAAGGCGCTACCGCCTTGACGCGTGGGTGGATGGGGACGGGTGCCATGGCGGCACCGAGCTCGTCTTCGGAGGGCGTTTTTCCTTGGGCACGATGCGCTGCGGCAATCACGCCGATTCCCACCAAGAAGTACAGCATCAAAGTTTTGGCGAGAGCGCGTTTCATAATTGCAGGCATCTTACGCGAATCGAAACGGCGGTCGGGGCGCATAGCTTTTTTGAACGTCTCCCGCGCATGGAAGTGTGACAATCTTCGCGATGAAATCGGTGTGCCACGGATTGATCCGCCGTCCTTCGCCTGCGATCCGCCGTTTCGGCTCGTGGTGTTGCGCCCTGCTCATCCTCTTGCTGTGTGCTCCGTCTTCGATTGCAGAGCCGCCCAGCAAATCCGCGTCTTCACAGGCCAGTGAGCACTGGTACGAGTCATTTCGCCAGGGACAAAAGACGGGATCCTTGCACGTGCACTGGCGGGCCTCCACGTGGGAAGGCAAAACCACCGTCCGCGATACGACCGTCGTAACCCGCGCTCAGTACCGCCGCATGATCGGCCTACGGGACCGCTTTGAATCGCGCGTGGTCATGGACATCGAGCGTGATGCGGACGGGACGCTGTGGTGGCAACGCACGCGCTCGGAAGAGGCCGGGCGCATTTTGGTTGAGGAACTGCACTGGACAGGCAAGGGCTACAAACATTCCTCCACGTTGGAAGGGCGCGATCAAGACGTGTTCATTCCCTCCGTTGCCCCCGCCATGACCGATGGGGAAGCGTTCTTGGTCGCCAAGGTCCGTGCAAAGACCGTCAAAGCGGGTCAAACCTATCCGTTGCCGTTGGTTGATGTACGTGGGCGACGCGTGCGCGTTCACGAGCTCATCGTCGATGGTCAGGAGTCGATTACCAATCCGGGTTCGAAACCCGTGACGTGTTGGAAAGTTCGACAGCGTGATCCATCGAGCCAAGCCACAACCACGATGTGGATTGATGACAGCGGTTCGTTTGTGCGTATTCGCGATAGCTCGGGCACGTTGATTCAGCGTGCAACCGAAGAACGCGCGCGGCGTGCGCCCACGCGTTGGGCGGAGTTTGACATAACAGTGGAGGGCGAGCCTTCGCTGCCACGTGTCTTTTCGGCCGACCGCCTGTGGGTCGATATGCATCTTGGCCCCGATGAACACCGCGAGCTTCCACGCATTCCGAACTCGCCCTGGACCCGCGTGCTTGCAAAGAAGGGCAATGCGCAGACGGGGTGGACGCTCTCATTGGAACTTCGCTCCGACAAACCGCAGTCCGAGGGGTACGACTCCGATGACAAATCCTCGGAAGACATGTCCTCAAAAGATGCGTCCCCAAAAGACGATGCGCCGAGCGATGACGCGAAGGGCGGTGAATCAAAGAAGCACCTCGCAACGAAAGGTGACGTGCGTCGAATCGTGGAAGATCCGGCAGCGCTTGAACGCTATCTAGAACCGACGGCGCTTATGCCCACGGAATCGCCCATTCTCAAGCGCGAGGTGGCGCGGGTGCTCAAAGATGTTCAAGATCCCCTGGCAGCGGCCAAGCGTTTGGTGCGCGTCGTCTACACGTCACTTGATAAACGCAGTCCCCGTGTAGCACAGGCCTCGGCCACGCAGATCCTTCGTGATCGCGAGGGCGATTGTTCGGAGCACGCACTGTTGTTCGTAGCGTTGTGTCGGACGGCGGGTATTCCCGCCCGGCGGTGTAGTGGTTATGTGTGCATTGGTTCTGTGTGGGGATCGCATTCGTGGGCCGAGATTTACGTAGGCGGATGGCTGTCGGCGGATCCCACCACAGGTGAACTCGGTGCGGGCGCGCGTTACGTGTTCTTTGGTTATCCGGACGAACCTGGCAGTTTCCCCTTTGAGACTGCGCAGCGTATTGAGGGGCGCGTTCGGTTTCGCGCGACGGGCATTCAGGAAGGCGACGCGCTGTACGACTTGACAGAATCTTCTCGACGGCATCTGCGCAGTGAAGACAAGCGTTCGGTGATCAACGTGCTGAGTGGTCTGGAAGTACGCGATCTTCCGAAGGGGTGGTCCGCCACGGCGCACCACGCCCATCGCATGACGATTCGAGGTCCCGGTGTACGAGCCGACTTGTACGCACGGGCCGATCAGGGATCGGATCTCTCCGAAGTGTCGTTTTACGGATCTCGAAACAAGCGCGGCAGCTTCGCAGGTGCCCCGGCCTATATCTCAAACTCGTCTCACCGCCGCCGCATCCAGGTACACAGCCGTCGGCGCATGGTGCAGATCGTGATTCGCGAGGGCGATGACGATCACGTAGCAGTGTTGGAGCGCGTGCTAGCTCCCAGTTTCGCGGTGCAGCCCCCGCCATGGCCGGATGCCGACGTGTCAGGCGCAAACGATGTGACTCATCGACTGAAGCGTTTGCGGGCATCCGGTACCGACGCGCCCCGCAAGGACGATCACGCCAAATCTCCGGGTACCGGTCGATCGAAATGAGCTCAAGCTGTTTGGGGTAGGTGATGTCCCCCCCGTCCGCGACGATTCACGGTGTCGAACGACGACGGAGGCGGCATGCACAACCTTGGCGATTTGCTGGGCGAAATTCGGCTCCCCAAGCTCCGTTCCGGGGCCGCGATGCTTCCGCGGCAATCGGCTTCGAACGACGCCGCGTGGTCCTTTGATGCACCACTTGATCTGACGCTGCTTCACGACTTGGGTGCCGATCTTCCCGCCGGCCATCTTCATCTGTGGGGTGGTCCCAATGGAGCGGGCAAAGTGTCCGTGTTGCTGTCGCTGCTTTGCGGGGCCGCGGCGCGAGGACGTCGCATTCTCTACGCTACCTATGATTTGCCCGCCGACGCACTTGCTCGTCGCGTCTTGGCGATGCACGCCGGCGTATCCCTCGCTGACATTCCTGAGGCCGATGACGTTTCTGAAGCTGGTGGCGTTTCTAAAGCCGGCGGCAATGACATTGGCGTGAGCCGCGCGTCACCCAACTACGAGGCCACACTGCTTCGATTGCATCGCGCCCGCAAGGGACTTGCGCCGTTACCGCTCACCATTCTTGAGGCGCGTGGCTTGGGTGTGGGGTCGCTTAAGGACCGCATCGTGCGTATGCCGTTCCGCCCGGAGATTGTTGCCATCGACTACTTGCAGGGCGTGACTCGCGCGCCGGGCATCGACTTGGCGGCGGCAGTGCGTGAACTCACGGATGTGGCTTCACACCTTCATCTTTCGCTGGTGTGCACGGTAAAGCCCGACGGATCATCAACGGGAACCAGGGCTTCGAGCGGCGCGTCGTTGGGATCGGCCAGCGCCACGTTTGCGGGTCCCGGTGACTTGGCAACCTGGGCCCATGCCCTGCGCGGCGCGCCGGATCGCGTGGCGTGGCTCGCGCCCGACGTCGGTACCGGCCAAATCGATGACGCCGCGGCACGGGATGGTCTTCGGCGCGCAGTGATTCTTCACAACCGCCACGGCGATACGGGTGGTTATGCGTTGCGCGTGGAGTCCGATTCGGGCGCGATTCGTCGTCCCGACGCCTAGGCTCTGTTTGAAAACTCCTCTACTACGTGATCCGATTCTCTCGCTGCGAGGCGCGTCCCTTCGAAATTGTCATCCTCGGCGTGAACAGACCACGCCTGCGGGCCAATTTCTTGGTCCATCGCCTCTCGCGTCGGCTTCGAATCACTCGCTACGAGCCTTTTCAAACAGAACCTAGCCCGTTTCGGCGTCGTGGGGCGTGGCACTTCCTGCTGCGGTGGCCAGCGCGAGCCGAACCCGCACGCGGCGCATGCTGGCGGGTTCGATGTGGCAGGTCACGAGCCGTTCGCCCGCAATGGAGGGAATCGCAGTGAAGTCCTCCAGCGTTCCACCAACCGAGAACACAAACCACGTGGTGGTGGTGGGGGTTTGATCGTGGAGATCGATGAGGTCGGCGTGCACACGCTGCGCGAGGCGATGTATCAACAATACGTCGTTGGGCACCGGCAACCGTTCCGGCGAAACGGATTGCAGTTGTTCGGCTTCTAACCAAAATGTTCGGTCCAAGCTGGCGAAGTACACGCGAATGACGTTGCGTCGATCTTCAAAGGCAAGTCCCACTTCGGCTGGGAGTCCGTGCTGCTTACGCACATCGGCGTAAGGGAGAATGACTAGGTCGCCCACACCAACCGTCGATGGCTTTGGAGTGTTCGTCACTGAATCTCCACAAATCGACCGAAATCACCGGTTCGCGAGTCGATAGGATGCGCTGGTTGCTAACGATCAGATCGTGCCACGTTGCTTTGCACGGTCTTTACAAAGCTTCGTTTGTTCATGCGCCCTACCATCGTAGGATTGTTCACGCGTGCAACGTACGAACGTAGCTTCAATCGTAATGCGCTGCTTGCGCGTTCGATTCGCGCATCCGATTCTTCCGCAAGACCATTGCGTATGTGGTTGCGAAGTTTGCGCGTTCGATCGCAGTACGTGCTGTGCCCATTAGCAGTGCGCAACACGTCGCGCGGCGTACGTTTTACGCGGCGTACATTGCGCGCTAAGGTGCCTAAGCCACTCCAAAGAGTTCATTCGAGCCCGCACCCTTCCCATCCGAGCCACAACCTACGAATGCGCGAAAATGGACCGCTCCGGCCGATCGAATTACCGTCGTACTACCGAACGTGACGGATCGATTACGTAAATATACGAACAACATACGAAAAATATTGGGTGTAGCAGATGGGCGCTTCAGCTTGTCTGGGACGTCTCCGATTCGGCATGGGAGACTCGCGCCAGCGCCTGGGCGAGGCATGCATAGACCACCGGGAGGGGTCTTGCTTGCGCCGTTCGGGCGGTGGGGGCACGTGCTCGTCGGCTTTCGGCGCCGCGTCGTGCTTCTGCGACGTGACGGGTGTTTCCAACCCGGGGGCATATCGCCCAAAACATGAATCAGGAGGGATCATGAATCGAGCAACGATGGCCGTCGCGGCCATGTGCCTATCGGCCGTGTTCGCGGTCGCGATCGCTGGAAACGCGTACGCCAACGAGACCAGTGCTCGTGACATTCAGGCGGCCGTGGACCAGTATCTTAGTAACACCGATCAAGATACGAACTTGGTGGGTGGTCCCGGAACCGCTGGCTATGACAACGGTTTCTGGATTCGTGGGGGCGATTTCAGCCTCAAGATGAATCTCACGCTCCAGGCTCGTTTCGAGGCCATGGACTGGGATGACGCATTTGAGAACCCGGTCGTGGGCGCCAACCAGGCCGCGATTCACGACCTGTCGGGCTTCAGCCTGCCGCGTGCGGTTCTCAAGTTCTCCGGTACGGCACCGTGCAACATGCGCTATTACATGGCGCTTGATTTCGGTCACTGGGGCGATGATGCGCTTCGCCGCCAACTCGGTGGCGGTGGTCAATTCTTCAACAACAACCTTGGGCCCCAGGGCGCCGACCAGAGCTACAACTTCGACAACACGCGTGAAGCGTGGATCGAGTGGGGTTGCAGCGACGCGCTCAATATCCGTATGGGTCAGATCGCCATTCCCACCACGCGCCAGTTGATGGTTGCCCCCGAACTCCAGCAGTTCGTGGACGTCTCGTTGGCTTCTGCGTTCTTGGGTTGGAACCTGCCCGGCATGACCGATCGCAACCGCGATCACGGCGTCATGCTTCACGGTGCCTTCGGTTGCGATAACGAGTGGAGCTACATGTTTGCCATCACCAATGGTGACGGCGGCGACTCCATCCGTAACGTGATCGACTCACGCACGTCCGACAACTTGGCGTTCAGCGCTCGTGTCAACTGGGCATTCCTCAAGCCGATTGGCTACCAAGAGGGTGCGCTCAATGCCGACACATGCGGCTGGTACGGTGAACTTGGTGCATGGGGCTTTTACTACGCCGACCGCGTAGACAATCCCCACACGACGATCGCCGACTCGCTCCGCTGGGGTGTTGACCTCGCGCTTGGATACGGCGGCTGGTCATTCACCGGTGCGTTCAACATGCTCAGCAACAGCGACATTCCCGCCGGCGCTGGTACGAACGATATCGATGCCACGGCCTATTTGGCGCAGCTTGGTTACCACTTCCCCGGCACGGCTTGGGAAGTTGCGGTTCGCTACAGCGCTTACAACGTCGACAACGACGCGCTCGCTTCGGACGGCACCACGTCTGAAATCGCGTTCGGTGTGAACTACTACCTCAATGGCCACGGCAACAAGCTCAGCTTGGATGCGGCCATCTTGAGTGGTGACGATGTCAATGCGTTCCTCATCTTCGATCCCTACACCGGCTACGGCGGGATTGCGAATGGTGACGAGGACTACGGCTTGTTGCTCCGCTTCCAGTGGCAGCTCGCTCTCTAGAGTCATTCTACCTCTAGACCGATTGACTTGCGGCGCGTCCATCTTGGGCGCGCCGTCTGTCGTTTTGTAGTAGTAGTGATTCACCGTGCTGTTTGGGCGTGCTGATCGCTGGATGCTCGGTCCCGCTTGCGCTCTCCTCCTCGCGTAGCAGACTACGCCACGTCGTCGATCGCGGCGCGCTACCTTCGCCCCAACGATCCGATTGAGATCGAACGAGCCTCGTTTGAAATTCGGAATACGGCGCTCGTGCGAACGAACGAGGCAGGGTGTGTATGGGCGCTTTCAGTGAAGGCACCGTAGAGTCTCTGCATGCCGCGCGAGACACCACGCTTCATCTCCATCCGTGGTGCCCGGCAACACAATCTTCAAGGCGTCGATGTTGACATCCCGGTCGGCGCCCTGACGGTCATCACCGGCGTTTCCGGATCTGGAAAGTCGAGTCTTGCGTTCGATACGCTCTACGCCGAGGGCCAACGGCGGTACGTCGAATCGTTCTCGGCCTACGCCCGGCAGTTTCTCGATCGCATGAAGCGGCCAAACGTCGAACGGATCGACGGAGTCCTGCCCGCGGTAGCGATCGGTCGCAGCAATCCCTTTCGAGGCGCCCGTTCCACGGTGGCTTCACTGTGTGAGCTCACCGATCACCTTCGAGTCCTCTTTGCGCGCGCCGCGTTCTTGCACTGTACGTCGTGCGGTAAACGCGTTGAGCCGGAACATCCACAGGCGGTGATTGGGCGGCTGCTCAGCGAAGCACGCGGTCGCAAGGCGATGTTGGGCTTCGAGCTACCACTCACTCGTGAACAGCTTGTTCGCGGTGGGCTCAACGATCTCCAGAGTAGTGGCTTGTTTCGTGTGGTGCAGAACGGTCGTGCCGTAGACATAGCGGCCGATGGCTCAAACTGGCCTGAGAAGGGACCAGGCTTCGTCCTTGTGGATCGCGTCATCATTGGCCGGACGGCACGTAGTCGGCTTGAAGACTCGTTGCAAACGTCTTTTCGCGGCGGTCGAGGCACAGCGTATGTGCTGTTGCTTGGTGATGGGGACAAGGACGAAGAGCAGCGTGCATTTCGTGAGGGGCTCATCTGCGCCGCTTGCGGCACGTCGCATCGTCCGCCGACGCCGCGCATGTTTTCGTCGAGCAGTCCTGTAGGTGCGTGCGGCACCTGCAATGGATTTGGGCGTGTCACAGGCATTGACTGGGACCTTGTGGTTCCCATCGCACACCACTCGCTCAAGCAGGGTGCCGTTCGCCCGTTTCAAACTCCGTCGATGCGTCGTCACCGCAGTCGGTTGTTGCAATGGTGCGTGGAACAGGGCATCGATGTCAACAAACCGTGGAGCAGACTCAAGGCATCGGACCGCAAGCGCATTTTGCAGGGTGGCGACGGATGGAAGGGCGTTGCTGGCGTCTTCGATGCGCTCAAACGTAAGAGTTACAAAGTTCACGTGCGTGTGCTGTTGTCACGCTACCGCGGGTATCCAACCTGCCCCGACTGCGAGGGTACGCGGCTGGCGCCTCAGGGACGTGCGTGGACGCTTGGCAACTATGCACTGCCGGATGTACTGGCAATGCGTGTGAACGAGGCGTGTGCGTTCTTTCAGAGCGCTACTACGAAGTCGGCGCTGACCGATGCCTTGGATCGCGTGCAGCGTGAAGTCGTGCGCGTTGTGGCCGAGGAAGTACTCGCCCGCTTGACCTGTCTTCAAGAAGTGGGGCTTGGTTACATCACGCTTGATCGCACGGCACGCACGCTCTCCGGCGGAGAGATTCAACGCGTGCATTTGACCGGCGCGATTGGTTCGCGACTCGTCAACACACTATTCGTGTTGGACGAACCTTCCGTGGGGCTGCACGCGCGCGACAACGAACGTCTCTTGCGTGTGTTGCGTCGGCTAGTGGGCCAAGGCAACACGGTGGTAGTTGTCGAACACGATCCGGCCATCCTTCGCGCCGCCGACTTCGTCGTGGACATCGGCCCTCACGCCGGTCGCGATGGAGGACGCGTAGTTGCCATGGGCGCACCGGCCGATATCGCCAAGAACGCCGATTCAATTACCGGCGCATGGTTGACCGGTGCACGCAAGGCTACGCCGCACGGCGTTTCGCCAATTGCGAAATCGAAAGACCACCGCGTGGGTGTAGCTGGCGCGAGCGCGAACAACCTCAAGGGCGTCGACCTGCTCCTCTCGATGGGCCGCGTCACGGCGCTTACCGGCGTTAGCGGTAGTGGTAAGTCGACGCTGGCCCACGACGTGCTGTACATGGCGATGGCGCGCGCGCTCGGACGACCGGAACAGACACCGGGCTCGCACATTGCAGTTGTCGGCGTAGAACTCCTCGACGACGTGATTCTTGTGGAGCAAGCCGCTGCCGGCCGTACGTCGCGCGCCAATGCAGCCACGTACCTCGGTGCGTGGGACGGCGTGCGCAAGCTCTTTTCCGGTTTGGACGCGTCGGTGGAAGCTGGCTTCACCGCGTCGACGTTTTCGTTCAATGTTCGGGGTGGACGTTGCGAAGCCTGTGGTGGTGCGGGTGTTGAACGCATCGATATGCAATTTCTCTCCGACGTGGACATTGAGTGTTCGGAGTGCGCGGGACTACGCTTTCGCCCGGATGTACTCTCCGTGCGGTACCGCGGTCATTCGATTGGCGACGTGCTGGGTCTCACGGCGCGGGAAGCGCGAGACGTTTTTGGCGAAGCACCAAAGTCGGTACGCACCAAAGTGCTGGCAGCGCTCGATGCCCTGCGCGATGTGGGACTTGAGTATCTAACACTGGGTCAGTCGCTCAATACCCTGTCCAGCGGGGAGTGGCAGCGGTTACGGTTGGCGTTGGCCCTTCAGACGCGCAAGCCCAAGAAACCATCGCTCTACATCTTCGATGAGCCCACGACAGGGCTCCATATGAACGACGTGGATGTGCTTGGCCGCGCGATTCATCACCTTGCGGCTCGTGGGCATGCGGTGTTGGTCGTTGAGCACAACCTCGACTTCATTCGTGGTGCCCATCGTGTGATTGATCTTGGGCCCGAAGGCGGCGATGCCGGTGGCGAGATCGTCGCCGACGGTACGCCTGCGGAGGTGTCGAAAGGCAGCGGTCACACGGCAGTATGGCTGCGCAAGCGACCTGCGCGTCTCAAGCGCACAACGAAAGCGCGTGGTTCGAAGCGCGCCTCGCAGAATATCGACGCGATTGAAATCCGTGGCGCACGCGAACACAACTTACGTGATGTGAAGGTGGATGTTCCGCGGGGTGCGTTTGTTGTGGTGAGTGGTCCCAGCGGTTCGGGCAAGTCCACTCTGGCGTTTGATGTGCTCTTTGCCGAAGGGCAACGGCGCTACATTGAGACGTTGTCGGTATATGCGCGTCAGTTTCTCGGCCAGTTGGGGCGTCCGGACGTCGATCGGGTAGCTGGCGTGCCGCCCACGATTGCGATTTCTCAGCGTCGCTCGCGTGGTGGTCGTCGGTCAACCGTGGCAACCATGACCGAGATCGCACACTTCTTGCGGCTCTTTTATGCCCGCGCCGGCGTGGCCCATTGCCCGTCGTGTGATCGACCCTTGGAAACGCTATCCGAACGCGTGATGGCCACGCGCATAGTGGACGAGTATCAGGGACAGACGATTCAATTGTGGGCGCCGCGCATTCTTGGTCGCAAGGGCTTTCATCGCGATCTCTTCGAGCAAATGGCGCGGCGCGGGCACGCAACGGCGCGCGTGGATGAACGCATTGTTGCCTGTGATCCACCGCCCAAACTCGACCGCTATCGCGAACACGACATCGACGAGTGGATGGGGTCGCTCAACGTCACGCGGCGCGTTCGGCCTGGCCTCGAGGCTCTGATCGCGGCCACATTGATTCGCGGCAACGGTTCGTTGGTTGTGACCGATGAAAATGACGTGCCGCGGCGCTATTCATCCAAGCAGTCGTGTCCGTACGATGGCACGGCGGTGCGCGATCTGGAGCCACGGCTGTTTAGCCACAACAGTAAGCGCGGGTGGTGTCCGAACTGTCGTGGCTTGGGTACGGAACCCACCGTTGACGCGTCGTTGATACCCATTGCAGAAGACAAGACCCTGGCGGCGGGAGCGATTACACCGCTTGGTATTGAGCCGTCCATGCGCCGGAAGTTCAATCGCGATGCCAAGAATGAGCTCGGCATTCATCCGCGCACGGTGTGGTCTTCGCTCACCGCTGCCAAGAAGCGCGTATTGATTGAAGGGAATGCGTCCAAGGGCTTTGAAGGCGCGCGCTCGCGCCTCGAACGCTACTTTCGTGAAGGTCCTGAAGGTGCGGCGGATTGGTTTGGTGACTACGTCAGGCGCGTGTCTTGTTCGGCGTGCTCAGGTGAACGGCTGCGACCGGAAGCACGCGCCGTGCGAGTGGGGGATAAGCGCCTGCCGGAGTTGCTACACCACTCCATTGGCGGATTTGACGACGCACTCAAGTCGTTGGTGCTCTCGGGTCGACAAGCGCGCATTGGCAAGCCGGTCTTGCGTGGCATCCATGATCGCGCTGCGTTTATGGAACGTATGGGACTTGGCTACCTCACGCTTGACCGCGATGCGCGCACGCTTTCGGGTGGCGAATCGCAGCGCCTGCGGCTTGCGGCACAAATGGGTAGCACGTTGCGCGGCGTGTGCTACGTGCTCGATGAACCCACGATTGGACTTCATGCGCGCGACAACGCTCGCTTGTTGCGCTCACTGCAAGACCTTCGCGCTCGTGGCAACAGTCTGGTTGTGGTGGAACACGATCTCGACACCATTCGTGCCGCGGATCGGTTGATCGATCTCGGGCCGGGTGGGGGACGCTTGGGCGGTCGGATTGTTGCGGAGGGCACGCCGAGCGAACTAGCGCACGATCCAGATTCGCCCACCGGTCGTGTACTCCAGCGAACGTCGCCAACGTTGAACGCCAGTACGGTACCCGCCACAGCGCGCATCAAGCTGAGCGGCGTGACGCTGCACAACCTCAAATGCGTGAATGTTGAGATTCCACTCAATCGGTTCGTTTGCGTAACCGGCGTCTCCGGTGCAGGCAAGTCAACCTTGATGCATCGCGTGTTGGTGCCCGCGCTCAACATTGCGCTCAACAAGAAGACGAAACGCAAGCCAACGGGTCCGTTTCGTTCCATCTCGGGCTATGGCGCGCTCACTCGTGTGGTGGAAGTTGATTCCGCGCCCATTGGTAAGACGCCGCGCTCGGTGCCTGCGACCTATCTGGGTATGTGGACGCCGATTCGCAAGGCGTTAGCGCTAACGCCAGAGGCGCGGGTGCGTGGTTATGGTCCCGGTCGATTCTCGTTCAATACGCGTGAGGGTCGATGTCCTGAGTGCGACGGCATGGGCGAGCGTCGCATTGAAATGTCGTTTTTGCCGGGCGTACGCGTGCCCTGTGAAACGTGCGAAGGGCTTCGTTTTGATCCCGAGACGCTCGATATTCGGTGGAAGGGGCGCAACGCTGGCGAACTGCTCGCCATGAGTTTTGAAGAAGCCACATCGTTCTACGAAGGCATGGCATCGATTCGAAGCTACGCGAATTGGATGCATGAGCTGGGAATGGGGTATCTCGCACTTGGACAACCCTCGCCCACGCTTTCGGGTGGCGAAGCGCAGCGCGTGAAGCTCGTCTCTGAACTTGGCAAAGAATCCACGTCCGGCGCCACGCTGTATGTGTTGGATGAACCCACGATTGGTCTGCACGGTGAAGACGTCGATCGCTTGGTTGCGGGGTTGCGCAAGCTTGTTGAACGTGGGCATACGGTGGTTGTGATTGAGCACAATCTCGAACTGATTGCGACGGCCGATCATGTCATCGACTTGGGGCCGGAAGGCGGGGACGGCGGCGGTCGCGTCGTCGCGTGTGGCACACCCAAAGACGTGTCGCGTGTAAAGAAAGATAGTCACACAGCCAAGGCACTTCGAGGTCTTAGCCGCGCACGCATGCCTGGAAGCAAGCGCAAAGCGTCCTCGGTTCCAAAGTCAAGGACGTCAACCCCAAGTCGCTCGTAAGACGCTTGCTTCGTGGTTGAGTCTACCCGCATTCGGCGCGTACGATGTGTGTCGGAGGACCGCTATGTCGGAACACGACCACGATCACGCAACGCGGCGCGACTCGCAGACGTCGCAGGGCGTCACACGCAGAGCGTTGGTTCAAGGTGCCGCGACCGCAGCAGCCACAGGCGCGTTGCTTGGTCGTTCAGCACTCGCGAAGGAAGCGCCAGCGAAGACACGCGTTTCGGCGCCCAAGGTGCAGGGACCCGGCAAGGTGTCGATCAAGTTGCAGGTCAATGGCAAGGCGCAGTCGCTTTCAGTGGAGCCGCGCGAAACGTTGCTTGAGTCGCTGCGCTTGGGTCTCGATTTGACGGGTGCCAAGCCCGTTTGCGATCGCGGGCAGTGCGGAGCATGCACGATTCTGTTGGACGACCTGCCGGTCTATGCCTGCACGGTGTTGACGGTTGAGGCGGAGGGCAAAGCCGTTACCACGGTTGAAGGATTGGGCACCCCCTCCAAGTTGCATCCGGTTCAAAAGTCGTTCGTCGATCATGACGCGCTGCAATGTGGTTTCTGCACACCCGGCATGGTCGTTTCGTGCGCCTATGCCGTGAAGACACACGGCGCGTCATTGACCGACGAACAGGTGCGTAACGCATGCGCCGGAAATCTTTGCCGCTGCGGCACCTATCCCCATGTGCTCAAGGCCGCACTCGAAGCCGCGAAGAAGGGGAAGTAAGATGCCGAGGGAAGTCACATACAAAGTTGGCCTGGAAGGCTTCGACGAATACCGCAAAGGCATCAAGGGCCTCGAACACGAGATTACGGTACAGATTGACGACGGCGATGTGGCACCGTGGCCTGTGAATCACAAGCTCAGTGTTGTCGGCAGTGAAGTCGCGCGAGTGGATGGTGCGGCCAAGGCCACGGGCGCTGCGAAATATACGTATGACGTGCG
Organism: Planctomycetota bacterium; assembly: GCA_965222115.1. Lineage (GTDB taxonomy): Bacteria > Planctomycetota > PLA2 > PLA2 > JAEUHO01 > CBDCTJ01. Next base: position 1,106,042 of record CBDCTJ010000007.1, read on the forward strand.
TCCCGACAACATGGCATTTGCGGGTGTATTGGGTTCGCCTCACGCCCACGCCAAAGTCAAGGCCATCGATGACACGGCAGCCAAGAAGGTGCCGGGGGTCTTAGCTGTGAAGTCCTTCGTCAATCGACACATCAAGTATCCGGGGCAACCCGTGGCGGCCGTCTGTGCGGAGACACCAGCGGCGCTTGCTGATGGCCTCCATGCACTTGACGTGCGCTACGATGTGTATCCGGCAGCCGTAACGGTAGATGACGCGCGCAAGGAAGACGCACCGCGGGTAGATGCCAGGCGCCCCAACGTGGGTCGACGCGGTCGTGGACGGCGCAATGGTGAGGCGACCGATGAAGCGCTTAGCAAGGCGGCCCACAAGATCGAAGCCGAGTATCGCACACAGGTTCAGACACACTCGTGTTTCGAGCCTCACGGGTGCACTGTCGCGCTCAACAAAGATGGCACAGCCACGGTGTGGGCCTCCACACAGGCCACGTCTGGGTACGCGCGCGGAGCGATTAGTCAGGGGTTGGGTATTTCTCCCAGTCGCATTCGCGTGATTACGCATCACATGGGCGGAGGCTTCGGAAGCAAATTTGGTGCGAGCGAGCCCGACAAGATCACTGCTGAGTTTGCGAAGCAACTCAAGCGTCCGGTTCAGGGACTTCTTACACGTCGTCAAGAACACCTGATCGGCGGCAATCGACCCGATTCGATCCAGACCATCAAGTTGGGAGCCGACAAAGACGGCAAGTTCGTTGCGCACAAGGTTCAGAATCTCGGCACGGCGGGCAACGGCCGGGGCGGCGCAGGTGCGTCCAACGTCATGGTCTATCGATTCGGTCAGGCCGACGCCGATCAGCGTGCGGTGTCAACTCACACTGGTATCGCTCGCGCCTTTCGCGCGCCGCGACATCCGCAAGGATCGTTTGGTCTCGAAAGCGCTATTGACTTGCTGGCCGCCAAAATGAACATGGACCCCCTGGATGTGCGACTCAAGAACGATCCGCATCCCGTTCGGCAAGTACAGTGGCGCATAGGGGCCGACCGCATCGGCTGGAAGGCACTTCGAAAAGACGCGGGCAGCACTGGCACGGTTAAGCGCGGTGTCGGGTGTGCGGCGGCCGTTTGGTACAACGCGGGTCGTGGCAGCTGGGTGGTTCAAGTCGGTGTAGACGCCGATGGCAGCGTAACGATTCAAAGTGGGACCCAAGACATCGGTACCGGCACTCGCACCGTGCTTGCCATGATGGTTGCTGAAGAACTTGGCGTGGCTGTGTCCAAGGTGCATGTGGATATCGGCGACTCGCGGCATCCGCCTGGGCCCGCTAGCGGAGGAAGTACTACCACGCCATCGATTGCTCCCGCCGCGCGCGAAGCCGGTGTCAATGCACGCATCAAACTTTCAGCACTCCTCGCTAAGCATTGGGGAATCGCAGAATACGACGTTTCACTCGTCGATGGTGTGTATCGCGCTGGAACGAAGAGCGCGAGCTTCAAAGAGGCCTGTGCGTTGATCGGCGATGAAGGCATTCGTGTTACTGGGCGGCGCCGAAAGAATCAAAGAGCGCCCGACGTGTTTAGTCAGACCGCCGGATGCCAGTTCGCCGATGTCTCGGTGGACACAGAAACCGGATTCATCAAAGTCAATAAGGTCGTCGCTGTACACGACGCCGGGCGCATTGTGAATCGCATGACGGCGCGCAGCCAAGTAAACGGCGGCGTGATTCAAGGGGTGTCCTACGCGCTCTACGAAGAGCGGCTGATGGATCCGAATGTGGCCGACATGATCAATCCCACGCTCGATACGTATCGCATCATGGGCATGGCCGACTGCCCGGAGATCGACGTTGTACTTACGTCAGTGGTTACTGGACATAACAACGCCGGGCTGATGGGCATTGGTGAACCTGCCACAGTGCCCACAGCAGGCGCCGTTGCCAATGCAGTGTTCCACGCGCTCGGTGTACAGGTTCGACAGCTGCCGATGACACCCGCGCGTGTGCTTGCGGCGCTCGAAAGGAGGAACGGATGAAGTCCTTTCAGTTTGTTCGTCCCCAAGACGAAGTCGGAGTGAGCGCATCGCTCGGTGATGCATCACAACTAAAGGCCAACGGCGTCGACTTGCTCGACATGCTCAAGGAACGCGTTGTACAGCCCGAACGTGTCGTGTCGCTGATCGATGTTGAGGGGCTCAACGCCATTCGAGTGGAGGATGACGGGCGCATTGTGCTAGGTAGCATGATTACGCTGCATCAGTTGGCCACCGACAAGTCGATCGCGTCGTTCCTTCCTTCGCTGCAGCATGCCGCGGCACAGTCGGCCAGTCTTCAGATTCGCACGCGCGCTACGCTCGGCGGCAACATGGGCCAACATCCTCGTTGCGGCTACTTTCGTCATGCGTCCATGCCCTGCTTGCGCCGCGGCGACGACGTTTGCCCAGTACAGAAGGAAGGTGGAGTCCAAGAAGGCGCTGGCATATTCAACAACAGCGTGTGCGCGTCGGGACATCCATCGAGCCTGGCGCCGGTCCTAGGTTCATTGGATGCCGTGGCACACGTACAGGGGCCGGAGAACGTCCGCGACGTTGAGTTCGAATCGCTCTGGGCTGAGCCAAAGAAGGGCGTCATGGGCGACCTTGCCTTGAAGCCCGGCGAGTGGATTTCATCATTCACGATTCCGGCCCGCGGTAGCCAACAGAGCACGGCCTATGAAGAGGTGCGCCAAATGGCCGCCTTTGACTGGGCGCAAGCCTCATGCGCCGTGCGGCTTGAATCGGGTGCGACCAAAGAGGCGGGCGTAGCGTCTGTGAACGACGTGCGTATCTGGTTTGGGTCGCTTGCGCCTACGCCGGTTCGTTCCACCGAGGCCGAGAAGGTGCTCTTGGCAGGCGGTCTCTCCAAGTCGTCGATCACGCAAGCCGAAGAAGCGGCTGTGAAGTCGGCAACGCCCATTCACGGTGACGATTTCAAGGTGAAGTTGGCGCGTGTCGTCTTGCGTCGTGCGCTCATGAAGGCCGGGGGTGTGAAATGAGTGAACGCTTTGACCCATTGTCCAGGCCCCACGGCGCCTATCGCGAAGAAGTCGAACGCGAGCTCAAAGTGCGTTGCATCCACCTAAAGACCAAAGAGGCCTTTCTCGGTCTGCCTGCCGAACACGAGTCCGGTTTCGACGGCGACGAACCCATTTGGTGGTGCGAGAAGACGCTCGAAGCACTTGGCCCCGATGGTTCGGCTGCTTGCCGCGCCGACTGCCACGGTCTGGGACGCGCGTGTTACGAAGCACCGAAGGGGCCGATGGCGTAGGAAGAACGACGCCGATTGCGTTAGAACGCCGCTCACCTCACGCAGAGACGCTGAGGACGCGGAGGCGCAGAGGAGACTTTGGCGGCGACATGAACTTCCAGTTGCTCATCAAGTCTCCATGTGAGTTCAGAATACAGAACCATGCCGAAGGCATGGAAGTTGATAGCGAAGGGTGAGGCTTCCGAACCCTGGTAAAGCGTGCCCCCACATTGAGCGCTCTGAAAGAGCGCGAGAGACACGATTTACGGACGAAATTCATACGTTTTGAGGACTGTGATCGAACTCTTCTAGTCGAGCGCAATTCATCTCACGCAGTGGCGCCAAGATGCGGAGGCGCAGAAATCTGCGTGTTGGTGTGCGAAGCGGGATATTTGTTCACTTGCCTTCAGCTTCTTCAGCGAAGCCACTCACAGCATCGACGAACTGCTTGTGTTTCTCCCGTACCAGTGCTGCATCCGGGTGCGATGGAATTGCACGATGAATACGCCTGCTCGCGACTTTAATCCAATCGACGAACTTCTGGCCTCCGGCGAAGTAGCTGTCATGGAGCATTCGATGCGCCTTGTCGACGTATAACTCGATCATCCAAAGCGGCGCGTGCTTCTCAAACGCAGGCGCGAGCACGCGAAGCGGATGCGGTTCTTCTTGATCAAATCCCGGGCGTGGCGGTGGGTCCCAGTGGGGTGGGAAGGCGTCGCGCGAGACGCCACGAATGTCTTCCATTGCCTTATCGAAATCGCCGGCGGCGAGTGCCGATTCAAACGCATGCCGTCGTTGTTGTTCCGGTTGCGTCTTGAACATGATCGGAATCCACGCCACGAGCAATAGAACCGTGAGCAACACCAATGGAATCGATACACGAGGACTCTGTTCTTTGGGCACCACGATACGGTTTCCGCGCCCAACGCCCGCGCGGCTCAAACGACCGGCCAAGAGTGCCCAACCCAGGAACCAGATCAGAAGCGTTAAAATCCCTAGGGTGCATACGGACCCTGCCACGTCACTGAGTACTTGTTCGCTCTCCGACAGCTGCACGCCACCCATGATCGAGATGGTTGGCAGCGGAATCGTGAATAACAACCCGAGCGCAACTGCGTCGGCAAACAACATCACCGGAAAGAATATGGTCCAGTATGTCACATTCCAGACGCAAGAGATCGCACGAGTAATGAGCAGCACGCGCCACGCGGCGACTATGCCGAGCAACATGAGATTGATGCGCGTGGCACTTGCGGGATCGGTCATGCGTTCAACGGGCATGGCATAGACGATCGCGAGTGGCGCGGTCCACCAGTAGAGACGAAGGAGCGCGGGATAGCCACGCGCCGTGTGCTGGCGTTCCTCAGCAAGATCGCCGCCCATCCAGCCCGGTGCGAGGACCATGTAGAGAAGCCACGAAGTGAGCAGGGATGCTACAAGCGGAATCGCAAGGTGCCACGGCTCACTCAAGAGATCTTCCGCGTCATACTCACGCGCTAGTCCCGCCGCAAAAACGAACGCCAGGCCAATCCACAATGATTTGGGATGACTTGCGACTCGCCGGGCGGCTTCTTTGCCCCCAAGCAAGTACGAACATAGTGTTCTTATACCAATCACGTGATGAGTGTGCTTGGCGGGTTGAATCGAAATCGAGGATTGCGTCGCCAAATGGCGCGGCGGCGTTCGCTTCGTGTGGCTACTGCCGACGGCGCGTGAACACGTGCAAGCAATTCTGCAAAGCCGCGTTCCAACTCGTCGACGGAAAGGTTGTCGAGTCGATGCGTCACGTCAAAGAGCGTGTAGTGCGACCAATCGCGCTCCGTAAGCAATCGTCCTTCACGCTTTAATCGTGCGCGAAGCATCGTTCCGGGAAACGGTGTTTCGAGTGTGATCTGAACATCGGCGAGCTCGCTCTCCAGAACGGATTCGGATAAGCGGTCCATGGATTCGCGCGTCTCACCATCCGCGCCCACAATGAAGCATCCGTGTACAACAATCCCCGCCGCGTGGATCTCGTGGATCGCTCGCATCATGCGTTCCAACGCCGCCCGCTTTGCACCCATCCCCGGATAGCGAAACACTTGGCTCTCGAGCCCAACCAAAAGTTGTACACACCCCGCGGCGGCAAGTCGCTTGAGCAGCTTGGGATCTTCGCTAATACGCCAATCGACTTCACTGAACCACGTCGAGCCACTTGCTTCCAGTACATCGAGCAGCGCATCGCTGTCCTTTCGCACGGCAAACGTATTGTCGTCGGCCAGTTCAAGAAGTGGCGATGGATCGATGGCGGCGATCGCGTTCAGCTCGGCGCGAACTTGAGCGACGAGCTTTTCGAGATACGGCCCGAGCAAGCGGCTTGCTCCACAGAACTCACACGCAAATGGGCACCCGCGTTCTGTTTGCAACGTCCAGCGTGGCGGGTGCTGCGGGTGGAGATCGAAGCGAGGCATGGGCCACTCGCAGGCCGCGGGGCGCCATGTCTTCTCGTAGCGCGGCTTCAGTGTTCCCTTCCGCGCATCATCGATTACGTCAAGCCAAACGGACTCGCCACTGCCTACGACCACCGTGTCCACATGGCGTTCTGCTTCATCGGCACAAGCGGTGGCGTGCAGCCCACCAAGCACCGTTTGAATGCCCTGTTCGCGAAGCGATTTCGCAAGGCGATAGGCTTCGATTGCAGTTGCCGTTGTCGCCGAAATCGCCGCGAGTTTGGGCCCCGAGGAAACGATGGCTTGGATGGCGTCGTCGTCGATATTGCTTGCCGGGTGCCACGAACTCGATACGTCATCGGGAAGCATGCCGGCCAGGGTGAGTAGGCCGAGTGCAGGGAGTTGCGTAAGCGCGTCGCGGCGCCTACGTAGATCGGGAAGTCGCACGCTTAGGTCCGCAATGACCGGTGAAACTACGCGACTTCCGGTGAGTGGCACGAAGGCGATATGCACAGCAGTAGTGTCTCATGCCAATTGAATGCTGTTTTCAATTGGTGTCGTTATTGCGGCGGAGCATGTTCTCAAAACGAACACAGCCGCGAACACCTCTCGATGTTCGCGGCTGTGCGTGCTTGGGGATGTAAGTTCGCTCGTTGAACGTCGCCTACATGTAGTTGATGAACCAACGACGGGGCGTGCCTTCGGCGACGGCTTCGCGGCGCCACGGGGGAACAACGCCTTCGAACATGGCGGCGACCCACGGCACGTCGATGGGCGCAAGCTTGCGACCCGGGGTGAGGTGCATGGGGCGATCGCGAATGTCGGCCAGGAGATGACCGAGGATGTCGAGGTGGAACGAGTGGTCGTCGGCCAGGACTTCCAGGAACTTCTTCAAGAAGCGGTCGTCGGCTTGCTCTGTGGCGCGGCGATGAAACACAATGGCACGTTCCGCAGCACGGAAGGCTTCATCGAATGCTTGGTAGAGCGCCGGTGGCGTGAGAATGGCCGGGCCTTCTGCGGCACGGGGGCGACGGCGGCGTCCGCCTTGCTTGGTCTGTGAACGGCCGCCCTCACGGTCGCGCAAGTGGCGCGAAAGGATCCGGGCGTGATCGCGCACCTCAGCGGCGTACTCTTCAAAGAGCCGACGGATGGGACCGTAGGTGAACGCGCGACCCACGCGCAAGTAGCGCGCTTCGACGTTCTGCTCGATCGAGATGCCGGTCTGGACGACGCGACTGGTGCGATCTTCAAGTTCGGTGGGGACAACCATGGCGATCTCCTCGTTCATGCATGTCTTTTGGCGTTGCCACAGCTTGCTAAGCCCGCGAACAACCCGTTCAGACGCCGGAAAGTCGTGTACGGATGCACACGCCTCGATTCTCTCGCCCCCGAAGCGGCTCTTTCCTCGTTTGAACAAGTTTCGCTCGCCGATCCCGGTGCGTTCCGAGAGCCCGAACGGTACTTATTCAACGAAATCGAGCGTGCCACTCGCGGAGTCGGCGCGATCAACCATCCTCCAGGCGCCAAGGGCACGGCTAGAGAAGTGAGTCGGACAATCGAATCCCCCCAAACAGGAGAGAAAACGAGAGTTCAAAACGTGATTGAAACGAGCCGGGACCCGCTCAAGAGCGAGAGGGAACATGAAGGACGCTAATCCTCCACGTTAGTCGAGACTCTACGCGGATCCGCATCCTTTGCGCAACCCCCAAAATCCGGCGCGTTGCGCATTTTTCTGTGGAGAGCATTGTGGAATATGACGCTCCCCGGGAATGCACATCCCCAAGTGAGCCACACCGCGGGGTTTAGGCTCGTGTCGCGTTTCGGGTGCCCCATTTGTCACGACGCCAAACGCCCCAAACCTCGCCCAAGGTCTCTGGTGTTTTGCGATTTTTTCGCCCGTCGTCTGGTGAAGCGGTCCAAAGAAAGGCCTCGTCGAATCCTCGCTGGGCGCCAGCGCGGGCGCGGCTAATCTGCGGAAATGAATGGCCATCTCAATGCTCGTCTGCTTCCGCCTCTGGCGCGAAAGACCGACTCGAAAATCGTATTCGTGGTGCTCGATGGGCTCGGCGGCGTGCTCGGTGATGAACCCACCGCGCTCCAGCGCGCTTCGATTCCCAATCTCGATGCGCTCGCCGCAGTGTCAGCGCTAGGTCGAACGATTCCCGTCGCCGAAGGCATTACCCCCGGAAGTGGCCCGGGGCACTTTGCACTTTTTGGTTACGACCCACTCAAGATGGAGGTGGGTCGCGGCCTTTTGGAAGCCATGGGTCTCGGCATCGACGTGAACGAAGGCGACGTCGCGGTGCGCGGCAACTACTGCACCCTGGATTCACGCGGTCGGTTGCTCGATCGTCGAGCCGGTCGCATTGCAACAGAGAAGTCGCGCGAGATTACCGAGACGATTGACAAGACAGTGCAGGCGATCGAAGGCGTGCGCGTTGAAGTGCATCCCGGGCTTCAGCATCGTTTCGCCATGGTGTTTCGCGGACCGGACCTCGACGGCGAGGTTGCCGATACCGATCCGCAGCGGGAGGGTGTAGCGCCGCTCGTTGCGCAGGCGCGACATCGTGCCGCGGAGAAAACGGCGCGCATCGCAAACGTATTTGTGAAAGCGGTGTCCGGCGTATTGGGTCCTCGCAAGGAGGCCAACGGCGTGTTACTGCGCGGGTTCTCCGGTCGTCCACCACTACCGACATACGCCGCGATGGCAAAACTCAATGCCTGTGCCATCGCGGCCTACCCGGCATACCGTGGCGTTGCGTCGCTGCTCGGCATGAAGATCCGTAAGGACGTGCATCCCGGTAGTAGCGTGGCCGATGAAGTCGCTGTGCTTGAGAGCGCGTGGGAAGACGCATACGACTTTTACTTCTTGCATGTGAAGGGCACCGATAGTGCCGGAGAAGACGGCGATATCGATCGCAAGGCAAAGGTCATTGAGGCGTTTGACAAGGAACTTCCACGCGTCCTTGCGCTCAAGCCCGATGTGATTGTAGTTACTGGCGATCACGCCACACCGGGCACTCTCGCCGCCCACTCGTGGCATGCTGTGCCGACGTTGATTCATGGTCCGTGGATGGAACCCGACGAAGAAGCCGTCTTTGATGAAGCCCATTGCCATCGCGGGCGGTTGGGCGCACACTTTCCTGCAACCGCACTCCTGCGCATGGCGATGGCGTCGGCGGGAAAACTCGCCAAATTTGGCGCGTAAGATCCCGCGTTTGCTGAAGCGAGACACCCTATGAGTCCAGGCCATCCCAGTTCAAACGGGCACGCCGGCGTGCCGCGTGCTTCTCATTCCGAGTCGTCAACGGCGCCCGATCCTCGGTTCCGCATTCATCTCTTCACGTTGCTTGCGCCGTTCGTCATGCTGACTTGGGTATTTGCCTTTGCCCCTGAACCTCAGGTGCTCGCCACGATTCCGGGTGTGTTGGCATTGTTGTGGTGGGTGGAACATGTGCGTCGCGCGCGCACGGCGTTATGGGGATTGCTGCTCTTCGTCGGGCTAGGAATTGCGTATGGATACCGCTGGTTAAGTCAAACCGTGCAGGACTTTGGCGGGCTGTCAGAAGCCGCTGGCATCAGTGCAACGGTTGCGTTTTCACTGGCAGGTACCGTTCACTTGCTCCTTTTTGCTGGCATTCACCGTGGCATGGTTCGTTCTCGAGAAGCGCGCGGGGCAAAGCGACCGCATCCGTTGAGCACCGTCGCACTGTTTGTTGCATGTGAGTGCCTGCCGATTCGCTTCTTTCCCTGGATGGCAGGGCACGGCGCCGTGGACTGTGTTCCCATCGCCCAGGCGGCCGCATGGGGTGGTGTTCCCGCAGTCAGCTTTGTGCTGTTGTGTCTCGTGGTCCCGCTTTACGAGTGGGGGCTTGCGGCCGGGTGCGTGCACATCGAAGCGCGTGAGACCCCCACGCCTGGGTTGAGCCCGGCACGGCCGGGCGCGGCGCTTGCGACGTTCTTGATTGGCTTGCTTTGCTATGGTTATGGCGTCTATGACGCACGCACCGTACGCGTCGGCGATGCTGCCGCCACCAAGCATGTTCACGTTGGTGTTGTGCAGGCCAACATTGGAAGTTTCAGCAAGCGACACTCGGAGCAATACCGTGCTAAGGCACACGAAGCATCGGTTGCGGCCTATGCCCGCGGGGTTCAGACGGTCGCCAAGGAAGATGTTGATCTCATTGTGCTACCCGAGACGGCGGTGGGGCATGCGATTCCCTTCGATGCGAGCAAGCGCACGCCGAAGATCGTGTCATCGGTGTTGAGTCATCCCCGCGTGGGTTTCAAGTTCCTTATGGAGCACAGTGTCAAACACGGATTGTTGATCGGTAGCTATGAAGCGGTGCCACGCAGTCGTCGTGCGGGTCCCATCATCGGTAAGAAGCCCGACCGCCGATACAACGTTGCGGCACTACGTGCCCGCGGCGCGAACGATCAACCGTGGTCCGTCTATCGCAAGCACTACCTCATTCCGTTCGGCGAGACCATGCCGTTTGGCATCATGAAGGACAAGTTACCGCAAAAATTCGACATGCGTGCTGGCAGTGACGATCAAGGTGCATTGACCTTTGAGGGAACGTCAATTGTGCCCTTCCTCTGTTATGAGGGACTACTCGCCAACTACGTTCGTAGGCTCTGCAAGGGCGAGCGTCCCGATATATTGGTAAGTCTCACCAATGACTCCTGGTTCGGTGATACCTGGGAGCCTCATCAGCATCTCAATTTCACGCGCTTTCGTGCCATCGAACATCGTTCGCCTATGGTGCGATCGACAAACACCGGCGTAAGCGCATTTGTGAGCGCCACGGGTGCAGTCGAAGCGAGATTGGGTGTTGGGAAAGAGGGCACGCTTGTTCGTTCCGTACCGATCGTGGACCGTGAACCCACGCTCTTCTTGCGTTTCGGCCACATTGTGCCATGGCTCTTTGCGTTGATTTGGTTCTTGGGGCTTTGTGGATTGATGCCGGGCGATCGAAGTTAGAGGTTAGCGCCGCGTAACAGGAATCTCGATTTCCGTTGTCTCGCCTGCATTGAGGTCTACGGTCTTGGGCGTTGCCCGCAGCTCAGGATTCATGACTTCGATTGTGTAGCGCCCGGGCGCAAGTCCACCAAACAACGCGCTGCCGGCACCAAATACAGTCATGGTTCGGCCCGTGCCCGCTTCCTCGTCGGCGACTTCCCGTGCGCCAATGGGGACGCCTTTGGCTACTGCGCCGTCAATCGTGAGTTGGAACGTCACGGTGGTCGGTTCGGTAGCCGGAAACGTCACCTTGATCTTGGCTGCTGGCGTGAGTGTGACGCGAAGCGGGGGATCGCCAGCCGCGCTTGAACCGCGAAAGTCCACTTCCGCCGGTGCATACTCCGGCGAAAGCACAATCAGTCGATAGTCGCCTTCGCTCATGCCCACGAGTGTGAGTTCCCTTGCGTAGCGCGCCGTCATGGCGCTGCCTTCTTCTTGCGCCGCGCCTTCGTCGGTACGCCCAATGTTGAGTTTGGCCCCCAAGCTGGTGTATGGAATCTGCGTGCCGTCTTCTTTGAAGAACGCGAAGCGCGCCATGCCTTTGCCTTCGTCGCGGTTGAGGGCGACATTAATCGTCTCCTCACCACCGCGATTCGGTACGCGGATGGGCTCGGAGCGCCATTCGGCATAGCCCTTCGCACTCACACGCACGACCAAGTTGCCGTAGCCAACCGGAACACGAAACGGTTTGGTGAGTACATGATCCATGCGGATGTCGGTGGGCTTGTCCGCTTTGTGCATCGTGACAGTGGCTTCTTCGTCCATGCCGAGGATGACCGCCGCGGTTTGGCTGGCGTCACGTGTCATGGCCCACTGCACCAAAATGTCTTCGAGCTCGCGGCCATCACCGCTGCGGACATTTAGCCTGAACAACATGGCAGGTGTAAGCATGATGTCGAGCGTGGTATCGCCCGAGGGCGTCATGGGCCCAAGCGTTTTGGGCATGTGGGTTGGGTGATCCACCGTGACGTTTAGGGGGGCCGTGCGAAGTCCCCCAATGGCGTAGCGACCCTCTTTGGTGGACGATACGTGACCGAAGTGTCCCAGTTCGCGCGTGGTTCCTTCAGCCGGTCCGATCTTGATGATTGCGCCTTGGATGGGTCGCGTTGACGTATTGCGTACGACACCTGACACGGTCAATCCACGCGTCAACGCAATCGTGACAGGTCCACTGCCATCGATCGCGCACACACAACCACAAATGTAGTCCTTGTGCATGGCGAACAGATCAAATCGTTCGCCGTGAGCGCGTATGCGCGGCATTTCAAACTCCCCCTGCTTGTCGCATTCCGTTTGGCGGTCGAGTGCAGAGGGCCAGTCGTGCCGATAACGGTTGCGGCCCATACGCTGCGAGGCATGCAGTGGGGCGCGCTGTGCCTGCGACGAGAGTTTGCCAGTTTTGAGCTCGGTGTACCCGCCATCGGGCAATCGCGGGCAAGGCGATTTTGCGAGCTCACCCCAGACGACCGCGCCCGCAATTGGGTTTCCCGTCTCCGCGTCCACAACGCGTCCTTTGATCGAATGATCCTCCGTCTCCGATTTGACGTTGGGTTGATCGGTTGACGGTTGCTTGTCTGGCGAATCCATGGGTAGACGCGAAACGCGCTCGTCGCTGCGTCCATGCAGTGCGGGATTGCTTAGGTCATCTTCACCGTCGATGGAGACGTCGTCTTCAAGAACCCCATCACTCGACATGTCGGGGGACAGCAGCAAATAGGCGACGAGGCCGCCGGCAGCGAGGAGTGCGAGCAAGAGTGCAAATCGCATGTCGTTAATCTACTTGAAAAGTGGCGCGCGCGTTTTCCCATGCCGTAAGTGCGGTGCGGATGTCGTCCAATCCCTGCGTGAGGCATCCAGGACCGGGTTGAAGAATGCCACACGGGTCCAGTTCGAAAATCATGCGATGTCGAACGGCGGGCACGTTGCCCCAGCCGGGGCGGTTCCGGATGGCGTCGATATCTACGGGCTTTCCGCACCAGCTGGCGAGTATGACATCGGGCGCGCGTGAGGCGATGTCGTCTGGCTGGACGAAACGCTCCTTGGCCATTGCGCCACCGGCCTCCACGGCACACACGTCAAGGCCGCCCGCAACGTGGATCAACTCGCTTACCCAACGAATGCCGCAAATCATGGGATCGGGCCACTCCTCGAAGTACACGCGCGGTGTTGCTTGCAACGGAATCGATCGAATCTCCGCTATGCGTGTGCGGTACGCATCGACGAGTTCGCGAGCGCGTGGGAGTTTGTCTACAAGCCGACCGATCGTGAGCAAAACGTTGCCGATCTCGTCCAGCGAACGTTGATTGAAGATGAGGACTTGCAGGCCGGCAGCAATGAGCTTCTTGGCCAACTCGGCTTGGATGTCGGAGAAACCGATCACGAGGTCCGGCTGCAGCGCGACGATCTTCTCTACGTTCCCGCCCTGGAAGCCCGAGACGATGGGGTGATTGTCGGCGGCGTCTTTCGGACGCTTGGTCCATGCGCTGATGCCCACGATCCGGCGTTGCTCGCCGAGTTTATACAAGATCTCGGTGGGTTCTTCCGTGAGGCATACGATTCGCTTTGGCGTGCCGTCGCCTGGGCTTTGCGGTCTAGGCAAAGCGCACCGAATAGATGGGCGGAAGGCTGGAGGACAGCGTGGCCCATGTGCGCCCGCCATTTTCGCTGGTGTACAGATTGCCGGATGTCGTGCCCATCACCAACGTGCCTCCACCCGGTGAGACATCGATTCCGTGTCGGAACGGAAAGTCAAATGACGGCGCAGGAAGACCCGAGGCCTGCTCCTGCCAGGTTTCTCCGGCATCATCGGTGCGCAACACGACCAACCGGTTTTCAACCGGCAAGCGTAGATTGTCCGATTGCATGGGCACGATCCAACCGACGTTGGGATCGGTGGGATGCGCGGTGGCGGGAAAGCCAAAGTCTACCCATGGCGGCTTGCTGAGATCGGTCCACGAGGCGGCGCCGTTATCACTGCGATAGACGCCGCAGTGATTGGCTTGCCACAACACATCGGGGTGAGCCGCGCACATGGAGATAAAATGAGGATCGTGCCCGAAATCTTCCGTTCCACCCGGGTCGGTCACTTTGCGCATGCCTTCGCAGCGGTAAGCCCATGTTGCGCCGCCGTCTTTGGTTTCCAACACACCCGAACAGGAGATGGCAATGATGATGTGATTGCCGTCTCTCGGATCTACGCAGATGGAGTGAATACCGGCTTCGTCGCGTCCCCCGCCCGTCCACTTGTGTTCCACGCACATGTCCCAAAGCGGCCGATTGAGTTCCCACGACTCACCGCCATCGTCGGACCGAAACAAGCCGCCCGGTTCCGTGCCAATCCATAGGCGTCCGGGGTTGGCGGCGAGCCCCGATTGAATGACCCAGTAGTAGCGCGCACTTTTGCCGGTGTCTTCCGGGTATTTGGGCGGCGTGGCCTCGGTATACGACGCGCCATCGTCGGTGCTCTTCGCCAACTTGACGCCCCAGTGCCCATGATCGAGCGAGGCCCACACGGTCTTGGATCGCGGATCGCGCATGGCATACGAAATGTTCTTACCGGCGAGCGCGGGATCTGACAGCGACCATTCGCCCGCTCGCTTGCGCGCTTCGAAAAGCCCCTTACGCGTGGCAATCAAGACGCGATCGTTGGTGGTCGACATGTCTGCGCTCCTGGTGAGCTATCCCCCCGATAGCGCTTGAAGGATATGCACAGTGGCGTCGGGGTGCAATGCGTCGGACAACTGCTCGCGATCGCCTACCAGTTCACCGTCCACCCACAACGCAACATGTTTGCGAAGGCGCCCTTGCTCATCAACGATGTAGTACGTGAGCCCGGGCCAATGCATATCGAGCGCGCGCACGAGTTCCGCAACGGTCGTTGCAACGATGTCACGGGTTTCGAGATCAGGAAAGAACTCGTTGAGATGACGCGTGAAGTGAACTGTGGCCATCGCAACAATCTACCCAGCGTACTAAATACGTTCAAATGGAGAGAACAGCCGTTCGTACTCGTCCTGGGCTTCGCGGTCGGTCATGCCCGCAATCTTGTCACAGAGCGCACGCTCCAGGCCCACGGTCTCGGCCCACGCGCGTTCTTCGAGTTCTAGCATGCGCGGATCCTTGCGGTAGGCGTGGAAGATCTCTTCCAAAATGCGACGGGCCTTGCCGCCCATCTTCATGAGGCGAGGGTGGCAATAGAAGTGTTCATGCAAGTAGTGAGAGAGTCGGCGTTGCATACGATGCATGTCTTTGGAGAAGCCCACCAAGGGTGAGCCGTGGTCTTGCACATCGTCCGGCGAGGTCACGCCGCTCGCTTGAATGCGTGACCACGTGGCCTTGACCAAGTCGCTTACACCCACATCGATAATTTTCTTGACCGTGGCCAATGCCTGCAGTTTGTTGGCGAGGTTGGGTTCGTCGCGCACTGTTTGCTGCCAGTGCTCACGCCATATGTCTACGTCACATAGTTGGAGCGTGGTCACGACCCCGGACGCGACGCCGTCATCCAAGTCGTGAGCGAGGTAGGCCAAGCTGTCACACACGTCCACCAACTGCGCTTCCAGTGTGGGGCGGCGTCCAGCAGCAAAGCCCAAGCGCTCGGCGGGAACCGGACTGTGGCGCGCAAATGCCTCGCGTACTTCGTGGGAGAGATTGAGCCCCGGCCAACGCGGGTAGCGGCGCTCCAAAAGATCCACCACACGTAAGCCGTGTGCGTTGTGTTCAAAGCCGCCGTGATCCTGCATGAGGTCACGCAGGACGTACTCCCCCTTGTGTCCGAACGGGCCGTGACCCAAGTCGTGTGACAAGGCAATGGACTCGGTGAGATCTTCGTTGAGTCGTAGGGCACGCGCCGCCGTGCGTGCGATCTGTGCAACTTCTATCGTGTGCGTGAGGCGGGTGCGGTAGTAGTCGCCCTCGTGATTGACAAATACCTGCGTCTTGTACTCAAGCTTTCGAAACGCCGAAGCGTGAATGATGCGGTCGCGGTCGCGCATGAAAGCGGTGCGATAGGGGTGTGCGGGCTCGTCGTGAATACGCCCACGGCTTTCACTCGCGCGCATGGCCCACGTTGCGAGCTGTTCTTCCTCGCGCTGTTCAATCTCCTCACGGGTCAGCATGGCGCTGGCTGTCGGCGATGTAGAGCGGTGAGAAGGGCGCATGGATGATTCCCGCGACGTTTGTTGATCGGCAGTGTACGACGAACGCATTGGCGGTGGCGGCCCACCTGCGCGTCTCATTCTTGGATCGGCCAGTTGCGGCAGGTTCGCATAGGCTACCTCGCATGAAAGCGCTGCTCCAACGCGTATGTCAGGCGGAAGTTCATGTTGGCCACGACGTGGTGGGACGCATCGACCGCGGCCTGCTCGTACTTGTTTGTGTGGAGCGCGAAGATACGCTCGCCGACGTCCATGCGCTCGCGCGAAAGATTGCGCGGTTGCGCGTCTTTCCCGGGACGTCGCCCATGGATCAGAACGTCATTGACGTTGGTGGCGCGTGCTTGGTCGTGAGCCAGTTCACGCTGGCTGCCGAGATGAATAAAGGCAACCGGCCAGGATTCTCGCGCGCCGCCGAACCGGAAAAGGCCAACGAAAGCTATGAATCGTTTTGTGAATCGCTGCGCGAACAGGGCGTGCCGGTGGAGACAGGGGTGTTTGGCGCGGCGATGCAGGTGCATCTCATCAACGATGGGCCGGTTACGTTGTGGCTCAACGTTCGTGACGGTAGGGTCTGCGCGCTATGAAGGGCGTCGAGCCAACGCCGCCTTCATACGACACAACGACGTCAAGTCATCAGGCGAGACAACGTCGTCGTCGTCGAAACGAACTGCTTGTGTTGGGAGTTATCGTTGTGCTTCTTGCCGGACTGATCTACATCGCCAGCAATGATGTGTGGGAATCTCTATTTTCCATTGAGAGCGAAAGCGAATAAGCCGGAGCCTCACTGCGAAAGGCCGCATGCATGCGTAAATGTGTCCCGTGTCCGGTGGGTAACGCAACCGACGATTTGTAGACTCAAGGGAACCTTCCTACCTGCGTGCGAAACTGCACAGTGAATGCTGATGCGTTGCCAATTTGCGCGGTGATTTTTTTGAACATAACGGCCCGTGGGCGACTTTTTAGGGATACAGGACTTCGGTCTCGTGCTCATTCCACGCGGGCTGCATCGACGTTTTGAAAGTATGAGTGGCGCGTTCATGCGAGTCGACCACCCGGTGTCGCTTCGGCCTCGGCTTTGCTTTTTGAACGCTGCGCATGGGCCGGGACGCCCCGCGCTTGATTGTGAGCCTAGTTCGCAGAGGTGGTTCGTATGTGGATACGTCGTAGTGAACTTAAACGGGCACGAACGCGAGGATCGCGACAGGAACGGCGCAATCGACGCGCCTTCGATGCTTCCGCGTCTTCCAGTCAAGATTCGCGAACGAGAAACTCGCTCAAGAACAACACGGTTCGGGAGAGTGATCACCTGCTCGCGCTGGGGGCACACAGTCATGCCTTGCTCCGCGAGTACGGCACATTGTTTCAAAACATTTTGATGCAGTGCCAGTCGGCGGTCGATGCGTATCACGACAACGCCGACAACCGTCCACAGGCGTATGTCGCCTCGCGCGGCTTAAGTGCCTCCGATGCGCGCCAAATAGAACGCATGGCACGTTACGGGGTGGAGCTCACGGAACGCCTTCGTCAGCATGCCGAACAACCCAGCACCGACCTTCGGCGTGTAGATCTCCGGCGTATCGTCGATGAATCTCTCGCAGCAATTGACTACTTGTTTGGCAATAGTGTCCGCATGGATGTGCGCCACGACACATCGCCGCATGTGGTTCGGGCCACGCCGCATGCTCTGTGCCGCGTGATTACCACGTTGGCCGTACGCGGGGTCGAGCGCATGCCTCGTGGTGGTCGCCTCACCATGATCACGACAACCGAGGCCCATCCCATGCGTGAACACGCACAGCCCGTGTGTGAGGCGCCAGCAGCATGCGCGCTCGATGCCGGAGCGTCCGCTTGGGTGTCACTGCGGGTCTTTGACTACCCGGCCGCCGACGCGCCCTACGTGGCAACCGATTCCTCCACCATTCGCGGGGCCCTGCGTGCCGCGGCGCGGACCGTTCACAACTTTGGTGGCCGCATGGAGTTTATCCGTCGCAGTGAACGCATTGCCGGTGTGCGTGTGTTGTTGCCCACACAATAGGCAACCCAACAGCCTTGGGCGAGCAGCGGTCACGACGGAATCGCATTTGCAATTTCTTTGCCGCGTGATTCGTAACGTCTACGTAGCTTGGAGCCAAACCGCTGCGTGGGCGCTGGAAGACAAAGGCGGCACTTGCCGCCTCGTTGCCAGCGTCTTCCCGAGTGCGGCGTGGGGTAGATCTGTTGCTTCGTCGATGCCTTATCGCTTTTGCCGCGTGGATATTGGTGAGTGCGGCGATGCTGCTCGGCTTGGCGTCCGACGCCCACGCGGCCGGCTACCTCGTGCCCAATGCGACGTCGCGTCGAGGTGCCCGCAACTGGAAGATCACGCGCTTCGAATGGCGGACGTCGGTTGATCCCAAGGGGGCCCACCACGTGCTGCAGCTTCAGATTGCCAACGACTCCGACGCCGACATTGATTTGACATGGGCCTTCCCCCTTGACGACGGCGTCAAGCAAGCCGGTGTGGGCATGTTGCGGGGACGGGAGCGCATCGACGGTGAGTTTGTCGAAGGCGAGGCACTTTGGGCCATTGTGCGCAACGAGATCAAGGGACCACGTGGTGTGGATGTCATTCCCTATGTAGGACTTCCGCAAGTTCGTTTTAACGGACTCATCGTGAGTGCGCGTTCGTCGCGTGAGTTCACGCTTTCCTACTCCACGAACTTGATCGATGCTAGGCGCGGCCCGTCGATCAGCATGCCGACATCGCTCTCGATGCCCGGTGAGGTCCCCGTACGTGATCGCTCCATCACGGTTCATTTCCATAGCACCGTGCACGTGCGCAACATCTTTAGTGTGAATGCAGAACTCGACATAAGCCAGGGTGGGTCTGGCAGCACAACCGTCTCGGTATCCAGTTGGCCATCCGATCCCCGAGAACGAATTCGTATCCACTGGACGCAGTCACGCATGCCTGCCAGTTTCTCGCTACTGACATCGTGGCCCGAGGGTCAGCCCGCGGGCTACTTTGCGCTGCTTGGTTCGGCGGACGTGGATGCGCTTGGCGGTGAACATCAGCCGCAGGACATCATTTTCATCCTTGACGGGTCATCGTCATTGCGCGGGCCTGCCTTCGAACGAATTCGATCGGAGGTGAAGGCGCTCGTTCGTCGTTTGCCGTCTACGTGGCGAGCCAATGCCGTCGTATTTTCGTCCGCTTTACAGTGGACGTGGGAAAGCGCGCGTAAGTTGACGCCCGCAAACAAGCGTGAACTTCTTGCCGATTTGGCGCAACGCAAACCCGAACGTGGATGCGAGCTCCACGGCGCGGTATGGGGCGCACTTACACGCGCTGTCGCCGGCGGACCCCGTCCGCAAACGATGATCTTGGTTACCGACGGTCGCCCCGCGTCACCGGCGCGATCGCTCCAACAGTTGATGGGACCGCTCATTCAATCGCGAAGCACGTGCGACATGCGCTTCTTTGCGCTTGGTTTGGGTATGGATGTGGACAGCGTGTGGTTGGATGCCCTCACCCTCGCTGGCGGCGGTGACACCACGTACATCGACCAGCCCGACGCAATTGAAGATGGCCTGCAACGCGTCTTTGCTCGTGCTACCGAAACTCTGGGACGTCACATGCGTCTAGACCTCGCGCAGTTGGGCGCGACCCAAGTGATTCGACCGCCCCCCGCCATAGGTGATACGTCAGTCATTGCCGTGGGCCGCTTCGTGCGCTCTGGCGCGCGCAACATTTCCGTGTCGTTGGGCAGAGGTGACGATGCGACGACGTATCACGCGGCCGTCCTCGCCTGCAGCATGGGCGGGATGCAGTCCGATAACGCTGCGGAACGACTGTGGAAGGAGGCGCGCGCGGCCGAACTCATCGATGCGCTGCGTCGCGTGCCTCGAACTCAGGCCGATGCGGACACACGCGTCAACATGGCTTCGTCTCCGCGTGCACCCGAAGATGTGGCGCAGCGCCAGCGAACCATGGATGAGTTGGTGCGCTTGAGCGTTGCATCGGGCATTCTGACCGAGGCGACCGGGTTTCTTGAAGTGGATCGCATTGGTGATCCTGGAAGCTCTAAGCAGAATCGATTGGCCGTGGCCGAGTGTATCCAAGCGCAAGCCAACACCCCCGTGGGGCGAAAGGCATGGGTCGTGGCGGCCGGAAATGCCGATCGACGACGCCATACAGTGCGCCGTCCCGAGTCGATTTGGGTGCTTGAAGATCCGGGACGCCGGGTCCGTCCGCACGCCGTTCGCAGCGTGCGTCGTCGTGGTGGGCGCATTCACTTTTTGCGCGACATCGCGGGGGACATGAGGTGGACGGACGGTAGCCACAGCACGATATCGCTACCGGATGAATTCGTGGTCCGCAACTCGACTCGATTCGCCAAACTCGTGCGCATGGCATCGCCGGAAGCACGTGAGCGCTTGGCGTTGCCCGACGAGGCCCTTGTTGTGGTCAACTCACCCGATGGTGAATTGCTGGTTCATGTCCGCGATTGACACCATTTCGCCCGGAAGCCGTTGAGTCCAGTATCCTCAACGCTGAGGATTTCCTACACATTCGTAGTTCCTTTGGAGAGGCACGCATGGCCGCGTCATCCCCCCGCATTTTGATTGTCGAAGACGAAGATGTACTTGCCCGAGGCATCTCGGAAGCACTGACGTTTCAGGGATTTGACTGCACCGTGAAAGGTGATGGCACGTCGGGCCTTGAAGCGGCGCTTCGCGGCCACTTTGACGTGATGGTGCTCGACATCATGTTGCCGGAAAAGAGCGGCTTCGATGTGATTGCGGAGATGCGAGCTGCGGGATGCCCCACACCCACCATCATGCTTACGGCCAAGGGCTCCGAAGAAGACAAGGTGCGGGGCCTGGAACTCGGCGCCGACGACTACATGACCAAGCCATTTGCGGTGCGCGAACTCGTGGCGCGTGTGGGCGCGCAGTTCCGTCGCACGCTTATGGACCGGGGCAGCGGCGAAAAGTTCTCGGCGAATGGCGTGGCATTTGACTTGGGTCGCCTCACGGTGACCCGCAACGGCGACGAGATTCCGCTCACCCCGCGAGAAGGCGATATTGTGAGTTACCTGCGCAGCAAGCGCGGCAACATCGTTACGCGCGACGACTTTCTCTTGCACGTGTGGAAGTACCCCACGGCCAACGTGCAGACCCGGACGGTAGACAACACGTTGGCGGCGCTCCGCAAGAAGGTCGAGGAGAATCCGGCCCGACCGGACTTGATTCTGACCGTACGGGGTAAGGGGTATCGATGGGGCGGGTAGGTCGCTCACGACTGCGCATGGGGCGGTGGTTGCCGCTCTTTGCGTTTCTCTTGTTGGCGCCTGCCGCAGGATTTTGTTATCTCGGGTGGCGCAGCGTACTTCAAGAAGATGCGATTCGTCACAAGACGATGCAAGATGAGTCCAGCGTTACATGCCTACGGCGCATACGCGCGCTCGTGAATGAACTTGAACGCATTCGAAACGAACAATCCGACCGCCACTATTACGAGTGGCAGGATGAATACCTTTCCCAAGATGTTGTCTCCGACACATTGGCGTTTCAGATCACACAGTTGGCGGCGCCGCCCAAGAGTCCCATCATGGCGGGTTGGTTTCAATGGGAGCTCTTTCCAGAAGGACGCGTGTATGGCGACCTGGAGTGTTTTCCCCGCGAAGGCACCGTGCTAACGAGTGCGTGCCGTACGCCGAATGTGCATGACGCCATCTGTGAACTGTTGCGTGGACAGCTGCTTGCAGCACCGACGAATGTGGAGCTTGTCGGCGGGAATGCGTTGGTACGAGACTATGACCAGCGCATCGTCTTGGCCAACGAAGAGCGCGGCAAGATCCAAGAGGAAGTTGAACTGGTGCGGCGCTCGGGGCGGGTGTCTCGCGACATCAATCAGCAAAATCTTCAAAATGCCGGCAACAACGATTACGGCACCACGCCGTACTTGCGCGATTTTCGGGAGCGCATCGACCAAAGCAAAATCGGCGTGCGCTATACCCCCATGCGCTACTCGGTCATGAAACCTGAGGCGGCGCCGCTTGATTTGTTGGTGTGGCGCTTGGTGTGGATTCCCGCGGAACGGGGCGACGTCCGCATGGTACAGCATGATCGCTTTATGATTCAGGGATATGCGGTATCGCTGGGTGAAGCCGTACCACCAGCATGGGAAGCCGACGGCAATGTGGAAGTGTCCATGCGAGGTTGGAAGCGTCCGGCGCTCGCGACGGGGACCATTCAACGGTCGGTGGTGGAGGAGTTGCCCATAGGCAGCGTTGCGACGCAGGACCCCTCTACGGTGAACGGACATCCCGTGCTCTCGTTGCTCGCGCGCCCCAACCCCTCCTACCTCACGCGCGCGTGGCAGAAGTCGCGCAATCGGTTTCTTTTGCTGGTGGGAGGCCTGCTTGGCGTTGTCGGCGTTGGCTTTTTTCTCCTAACGCGAGGACTGCGACGCGAGCGCGACATGGTGCAGCGCAAGGAAGACTTTGTGGCGGCCGTCACGCATGAACTCAAGACACCGCTGACGGGCATTCGTATGTATGCCGACATGTTGAAAGAAGGCTGGGTTGCGTCGCCAGAAATGGCAACAGACTACGCCGATCGCATTTTGGAGGAGTCCAAGCGCCTTGGCCTGCTTGTGGATCAAGTTCTCGATCTCGCAGCGCTCGAACGCGGCGTGGCCACGCTACGCGCGCAACCCGGGGATTTGGGTCCGGTGGTGTTGGCGGCCGCGGAAATGATGGAGGCCAAAGCCACGGAAGCGGGTGCCAATCTCAATACGACGATTGCTACACCCCTGCCGCCCGTGCTCATGGACCCTCAGCTTATCCGTCCGCTTGTTTTGAATCTGATCGACAACGCGATCAAGTATGGCAAAGGCAAGATCGAACACCGCATCGATGTATCGCTGCAACGCGAACGGGATGTGGTCGTCCTGCGCGTGTCGGATCGCGGCGAAGGCATGACGGCCGCCACGCAGAAGACGTTGTTCATTCCGTTTCATCGCGCGGGCTCTGAGTTGACTCGAGGCGCACCGGGCGTGGGGATCGGCTTGGCACTCACCAAACGCTACGTTGATGCGCATCACGCCAAGATTCGTGTGCGAAGCACGCGAGGTGAGGGCACCACGATCATCGTGTCCTTCCCGATTCATGAGGGGCGCCCCAGTCGCGCGGGGGGCACCGCGCGCGCCGACGGCGATTCGCGTCCGCGTACTGCATGATTGGCTTCGTGATATCGCCCACGCGGTAAACTCTTCCATCATGTTCCTTGCGTCGCTGATGGACATCGAAAAGAAGATCTTGCACTGGATCACATGCGATTGGCATGTGCCGGGTTCTGCTTCCTTTTTGCGTTTCATTCAGTCCGAGAAGGTCGCCGTTCCGTTGTTTGTTGCGGCGCTTGTCTTCGTTTCATTGAAACGCCGTCACGATGTCCTGCGGTGCATCGCGGCCACGGCGTTGGGCCTCGGTGTGGGCGCCCTTGTAGGCATGCTTTGTTGGGCCACGGTGGATCGATTGCGTCCGCCGCATCATTACGATCAACTGCTTCGTACCGAAGCGGAACTGGCCACGTGCGCCAGTTTTCCAGATGCGTTTCCCGTACGTAATGTTGTGTCCACGCGACCCTCGTTCCCCAGTCAACATGGCCTTACGATGGGCGGTCTCGTTATGGGGCTTTGGTTGTTGTCGCGCCGTATCGGTGTGGCCGCCCTCTTGTTTTCGTTGCTCGTCGCCTATGGACGTCTCTATCTCGGTCGACATTGGCCCACTGACATGATTGCGGGCGCGGTGCTGGGTGCTGTGCCTACCTGGCTTTTCTGGCGACACGTGCCTGCGATCCACGGTTGGCTTGGAATTCGTCACTGGGTCGAACCGCCCGGCCCGGGCTAGCCCGGACGATTCGCGTCAGTTCATGAATCGTCCGGGTTATGTCGTGAACAAAAGGCGCTTCGGCTCCGATCGCCACATGCGGTACACTGGGAGGAATCGTCGTCTCTCGTTGGAAAACTGTGCATTTACGAATCAATCAAGGCCTGGCATTTTGCGGAGTGTGTAGCCGTTGGATGTAATCACCGTCCATCGTCTGAAAATGTTGGGGGAGCCTCCCGAACCCCTTCGTCGCCTGCCGGCCTCGGAGCGCGCGTCCATTGTTTATCGCGCATTCTTGAAGCGTGTGCCGTACGAGAACCTCTCCAACAACCGCGCCATCCAAGAGGATCCCACGGATTCGGAGAGTTGGCCGCGCGCTACCGATCGACTCTTGCGTGAAAACGCGTCGCTGGGGATGGGAGGCACGAGTTTTTCGCTGGCTTACGCGCTTCGCGATCTCTTTCGAGGCGTTGGAATCGCGGCGCATTGCACCCTAGGCTACAACCTTGTAACCGAACAGGCGCATGCCGCCGTACTGATCTATGTCGATGAAGGCCCGTTGCTCTACGATCCAAGTTTGCTCATGGCGGGCCCGTTGCCGGTGCGCCCGGGCGGCACGTTCGACGATCCGCTCGGCCGATTCGTCATGACAGCGCGCTGCGGACCCACGCTCACTGTGTCGCTTCGCAAACACCCGGCCGAGCACGAGGCATCCGATGACGCACCGGCGTCCGAGCCGCTCGACATGAGCATGAGCAGTGCGGCGTGGGACATCGCCTCGCTTATGGGTGACCGTCCGGTCTACAGCATCATTCCAGTGCCCGCGCCTCCGCAAAATTTCAGGCAAGCATGGTTGGCGTCATTCTTCCGCGGTCGATTGATGCCGCTTCGGCTCGCGCGACGCGTAGGCGACACGATTTATCGATACGGACAGCGACCCGGAACGCTTGAAGCACTGCGTGTCGGTGGTCGCGAAGAACTCAGTCTCGGTGACGACCCGCCCAAGACCCTTCACGAGACGTTTGGCGTGTGCGAGGCTTGCCTGCGCGAGTGGTTTGATTCGGGGCTGGGCACGTAGCGCTTAGGTGCGAGTCGCTTCACTATTGCGCGCGAATTACATGAACATAGACCGCAATTACAACGCTTGAATCGCCCGGCATAGGCAGCGCGATGAGCACCCCGCGATCGTCGTCGAGCGTTGGTTCCACACGGACTTCGGTCCACGGCCGACCATCTGTTGAACGGTGCCAACGCGGTACTTCAATGGCCGCAATGGGGTCGTTGAGCAACGGATGGGGTTGCACTTGAACCGAATGAAGCCTTGTGGCGCGCGCACGAATCGATACGGGTCGCGTCGTATCTCGTTGCAAGCCCGGGCGCACTTCCACCACGACGCCCGCTTCCGTGGCACCATGCACCGGTTCGTAGCGTCGCGCCGTCTTGTCGGTCTTTGAACCGCGTACGTAGACATCGCGCATGACCACCCGTTCACGCGTGCTTCGAAGCGCAACTTGTTGCGTAGCGCGGGCAAGTAACGTGTTTTGGTCGCTGTAGAGCGAAGCGGCGGTGCGCGTTTGCCCCATAAACGTCTGTACGCGAGCACGGGCCGTGGTCGCCACAATCCACGTGTTGGTTCCCGACTCTTGGATATCGGGCTGCACCCGAAGCGCGTCAAACTGCGCGCGTGCAACCAACGACGTGCGAATGCTCACGCTGTACAGGTCGCGCTCGTGATCGCGAAAACGTTCAATGGCGGTGCGCACGCGCGCGTGTTCTTCGGGTGTAAACACGCCCGTGGCGCGATGATTATCAACCAAGACCGGCGGGGCTTCGGGATCGCCGCCAGGACGCGAAAGGCCCGCCATGCGAGATATGAGCTCGCCGAGGTAGCGCCCTCGACGGCGAATACGTTCGGACAAGGGCGCAAGGCGTGCGGGTTGCGATAGCGGCCACCCATCCACGAGCTCATGATCCAGCACCTCGGATGACAGAGGCCCCAGCTCATACTCTTCGTGTCGTGAGGCTTCGGGAACAATACGCACATCCTCGCTTGACGGTGGGTCGGGGAGTCCGGTGCGCTGCGGTTTGCATCCAATCACTAACAACAATTCGGGAAGCGAGTCCTGCGTCTCGGGAAAGGGATTGGGGATGCCGAGGCAAACCAAGGTGCCAAAGTGGGGCAACTGCAAATCGGTGCGCATGTGATGCTCGTGAAACTGGGGTACCCGACTCCACGGCTGTTCTTTATCGGTTGCGCGCGGCACCACGAATGAACCACGGGGCTCAACCACATCCACAGCAACACCAAGTGCACTTCGCGCTTGACCGCCCGCGGCCTCAGGCATGTCTTGCGCAAAGAGATCGAGCCACAGTCCGTAGCGCGCCTCATCCATGGCTACGCGCAGCGGAGGGGGCGGCGCACTGGCAAGTCGTGGATGTCGTTCGGTGAGGTGTGTGACTTCAAGGCGCGTCGTGGCATTGCCCTTGAGTCGGATCTGTGCGGTGCCAATGAGATCGACGCCCTCGGCGCCCTGCACCAAATCCGCCAATCGATCGATCAACATGTCGGCAACCACGGCGCGGTCCGATGCATAAGGTGACACGCGAAGGTTTAGCAGCTCTGCGGCCTGCACGGTGCCGGCTGCAGACGCGCCGTACACCCGAAGATCGATTTGCATGGGTACCGGTGTGTCACCGAAGCTCCGACGCAAGGCTTCGACCCGGCGATGGACGCCTTCCACGTGTTGCACACCGAGCACATTGCCAAAGCGCGTCAAGATATGAGACGGTGTCTCTTTGGCACGACCACGACCCGATCGCCCCGGTCCGCGAATCGATGGGCGCGATGGGTGCGTCCAACCACTGCCCACGTGTTTGCGAATCCAGCGCTCCGCCCATTCCGCGCGCGTCATGGTGCTGGGGCCAAGGGCGGCGCGTTGGCCGGTAACAAACTCACTGCTTAAGAGCGGTGCCGCGTCTCGTGGCGAACGGTCATCGGCACCAAAGTTGTAAAACAGAAGCGGCTCGGTCCCCTGTTCGCGTGCGGTGAAGACTTCGGCCAAGAGGGCGTAGAACTGTGCTTGCAAGCCGCCCTTGCGCTCTTCCAGCGCGGGGCGAGGTGGCTCGGCTTCAAACGTGAGCCCCTTGCTCTTGCCGCGCTCATGGGTTACGCGCATCCACTCCACCAAGTACGCGCGATCTTCGCCAAGCGAGTTGAATGACAGCGTTCCGCCTGTTTCAAGGAAGTCGGATTCGTCGATGCGATTGATGGCGTCGCGGAAATGGCGGTCGGCTTCTTCGTCGTTGCCCGCCAGGTAAGCCAATCGACCGCGTTCCTGGAGTTCGCGCACCTTCTTCTTTAGATGCTGATACTCCTCCAGTTGCCGCGTCTGTAGAAACTCCAAGATCTGCTGCAGTACCAAGCCGCGTTCCGGTCGCGCCTTCTCAATCAATTTCAAAACGAGCCGTGCATCTTCATTGTCGTTGTCAATCGCGAGCGCCTCGTAGCACAAGCGCAACGCGGCTTGATATTGACCGCGTTCCAAGAGTCGTCGGGCGCTTTGTACTTTGCGCGCGGCCGCTGCCTCGGCAACCCGTCGTCGATTGGCAAGTTGTTCATTGACCCGCCGCGCGACTTCCTCTTCGCTCATGCCCGGCGCGGTTGGTTGCTCAGCGGCGTCGTCACGTGTCTTTTTCGTGGCAAACTCGTGGGCGAATGCGGGAAGCTCCTTGTTCGCAAGAATCTTCTTCCAGTATTCGCGCGCGCTATCGCGGTCGCCGGATTGTTCTGCACAGCGCGCGGCGCCTACCAGCGCCGTGGCGAGGACCGTGGGGTTGATATCGCCCATGCGAATGATCTCGTCGTAACTGCGCCATGCTCCTGCGAAGTCAACGTGGACAAACTCCTTTTCGCGGGCCTCCTTGAGTAGTCGTCGCGATTCATCCTTAGCGAACACTGCAGGCGTACACATGCCGCCCACGAGTACCAGGAGCAGTGTGCCCATCGCCATGCGTCTGACGTGGTGGTGAATCGATATCCGGAACCCCGGCATAGCAACTCCAACGCGTTACGAGAACGCACAGGGTAAGGGCGAGTTGGTCATCCCGCGGGTTCCATCGCTGCCGCGAGGTCGCGCGCGGCGCGTTCCGGGTCGGAGGCGTCCAAAACTGCGTGGCCCACAGCGACGCGCGTCGCACCCGCGGCAATCAATACCGAAACGTTGGTGACGTCAATGCCGCCGATGGGGAACACAGGTAGCGCAGACTGAATCGGCAGGCAGGACGTCATGAGCGCGGCACCCTGAGGTTCGCGTGAGATTGCCTTCGACGTCGTTGGAAAGCATGGACCCAACCCAAGCAGATCGAGATGGTCTGTCGGGCACGCTTGAATCTCTTCCGGCGTATGTGTACTCAACCCCAGGAGACGGTCGGGGCCCAGCACCGCTCGCGCACGCGCGACCGGCATATCGTCTTGACCTACATGGGCGCCATCAAAGTCGAGCTCAGCGGCGAGCGTAACGTCATCATTGAGAATCAACATGACCTGTACTCCGTCTAGCGCCGTGCGTAGCGTGGTTGCCGCATGGCGCCACGCCGTCGTCGACACACTCTTCGATATTTCGTTGGCACGGAGTTGAATCATGCCGATCACGCCACTTTGTAGCGCTGCGCGTATGCGATCCAACCAATCGTTGCCCAATGCATCAATGGTCGCAATGAGGTAAATGGATGTGGCTGCTGCGCGTTGGCGCCGACGAGCGCGGCGATCGGACCCCCGCGGCATCTACTGGTCCCTACGCGATGGCGAAGCGCCTAATTCGAGAGACGCTCGCGAGCCGCGGTGCGTACGCCATGTGCGTGATGATGGGTCAAACACACGGAACGCATCGCTTGCCACGGCAAAAGTGAGAAGATGCTTGTCACCCCGACGAAGGCGTTCAATAGGCGGTGGTGCCAACCAGCCCATGCGACTCGAGGGGAGCGGTTCGCTGATTGTGCTGGCTGCCGCTTGTTCCACGCGCTCCTGCGAAATGCGCACATCGATCACTTTCACGCGTGAGCCGACGTGAACGCCCAGCAAAATCGCCAATGCAACCAAGGCTGCGCGCGGCGGATGCACGCCAAAGTCGGGCCATCCATAAAACTTGCGCACACCCCAGGCGGCACCGCCAAAGATCGCAACGAGCGGCGCACCAATCCATCCCACCCAAACGAGTGTCTCGCTGAATCCGTGGTCGTAGCGCGCGATCTCGAAGAACGCGAAGCCTAGGAGCACGGCGCACAATACGACAGGCCATTTGCGCGCCCGCTCGCCCAGACGGTCGGCGAACAGTGTGCAGGCGGTGAACAACGCCAGAATCAGGCACGTGGTGAGTCGAGGATCCACGAGCGCGTGCGTTCAGCGCAGTCCTTGAGACGGGTCGGCCCGCTCGTCGCCATGCGGCGTGGCGCGTTGGCGGCGGTGCTCCGCTACATAGGCTTCGAGCAGCGCGAGTTGCTTAACGAAGTTCTGTTCGTCTACACCGCTCGGGTTCTTAAAGTAGGCGGCCGTCCACGGCATGAGGCCGGTTTCGCCTTGTGACTTGGCGAATGCAGCCAGCCGAACCAAGTCGAGTACCAGCGGCGCGGCAAGCGCGCTGTCGTTGCCTTGCCACGTAAACTGCATCGACATCTTGGTGCCCAAGAATCCTTCGAAGTGGATGAAGTCCCAGGCCACCTTCCAGTCATCAAGGCTCGGGACGTAATCGATGGTGACTTTGGCGTGGGGATCTTGCTCGCCGAGTATGGAACGCAGGGCACGGTCTTTCGAGCGCGTCTTACTTTCCCGTGCGTGTGGATCGTTGAGGACGAAGCCATCGCGGTTGCCGAGCATGTTGTAGCCTTCCCACGACAGCACCTGCAGCGCGCGGCCTGCAAACATGGGGGCCAACGCCGTCTTGACCAACGTCTCTCCCGTCTTTCCGTCGCTGCCCATGTGGGGTACGCCGCGACGCTTGGCGAGCTCAACGAGCGCGGGAATGGTGCTGCCTGGCGAAGGTGTGAAGTTGATAAACGGGAACCCAAGGTCAAGCGCCGCGTAGGCATAGACCACGCCCGAGGCCAGGCCACGGTGAATGGTGTCGGACCCCATGAGCACCGTGAGTGCATCCAAGTCGGCGTACTCGATGGGCATCTCTGCTGGGGGCTCGGTGCTGGAGAGATTAACCACCACAACGGTGCTTAGATCGTGCGTGGCTTGGAACGAGCGAAGGTCTTCTTGAATACCATCCACGCAGGCGCGCGTGGATGTGGGGCACCCAACGTGATCGCCGGCAAGCTCGTTCACGGCGGCCGATGGATTGAGTACGTAGCCCGGACGAATGTTCTTTTGAATGTCGCGCAAATCGTCGTGGAGCACATTGAGCAGCGTGTGATCTAAAATGCCCGCGCGATCGCGAAACTCCCGTGCGGCGCAAGCGATGTCGGTGGGCCGGACTTCATGCCCACCAAAGACAAGGTCAGAGATCGCTGGAAGGGCCAATCCGTCGAGCAGCGGCGTTTCCGTAAGCAAGCCGATGGGCGCGCGTAGCGAGCGCGTTACCGCGCGGGCACCGATGCATGTGAGCGTGGACACGGCGCCGCAGGCACCAATCATCCATACGCCGACACGCTTGTTAGGGGGTGGGGTCGATGAGGCATTCATCGCGAGGCGTCTCCGTTCGGGCCCTCATCCGAGGTCGGGTGGGACGTTCGTTGTTTTGAAAGGTAGCGTGCGACGACACCGCGCCGCGTGGGTGGGATTCGTTGCGTGTGTACACGTGCGCGTCGGCGGTCGCCCAGGGCGCGGCGCCACGCGCGGTCTTCCTGAGTCAGCCACGCGGCCAAGGTGTCTTCGTCGGCTTCGGGTCCCGGGCGATCTGCGTGCGCATCGGCGGTCCGACGAGTTGGCATAGCTGCGTCGCCCGAAGGATTGACTTGCTTGCGCGTGCTGGGCTCATTGTGCATGTTCGCGAGCACATCCTGAACGGCGCGCTTAGTTTCGGGACGCGCGAGGCGTTGCTTCAGTTCGTCTCGCGTGAGTGGTTTCTCATCGTGAATGCCAGCCGCCCGTCGAATGGCAGCCAGCGTCTTCTTCATCGTGTCCGTGTGCGGATCACGAGCCGTTGATTCCGTAGTCGCTGTTCCCGCATGCGTCACATCACCTGCGTGCGAATCACGACCGGTTGCTACAGCGGTTGAGGATGCGGAGGGCGCCAGCAATACAGCACCGGCAAGCAATGCGACGCCCATGAACGGCGCGGTGCCCTCGGCCGGACGCAGTCGAATGTGAGGGGGTGTGGGGAGTGCGTCTGCAACGTTGCGATGTAACGCGTTGCCGTTGAGCGCAACGGTAAGTGCGCGCTCCTTGTGTCCGCCTACACGATCCAATGCCCACGCAGCCGCACCCACGTTGGCGTCGGGTGTGGGGCGTTTCCACGGCCAAAGCAGGCCTATGAGTGTGCAAATGCCTAGCGTGGCAGCGACCCATGGCGTGGAGTGACCCATCAACCGGAGCAACACCGCCATTACGGTGCCTACGAAGAGACCCCATGCCATGCGTTTTGACGCATCCGATAGACGACGTCGTCGCGAAACGCGCTTGGCCAACGCCGTGACCGCATGCGACCAGGCACCAACGGTATCACCGTTTTGCGCAGCCGGCGATTGCGTGTTGGGCATACGAGTCACTACTTCTTCTCCTCTTCCTTCTTCTCTCCTTTATCGTCGGGGCTTTCCTCCGACTTGTTCTCGTTGGGTCCTCGCGTGGGATCGTGACTCTCGCCCGCTTTGGGCGCGGGCGGAAAGGTGGGTAGTTGATCGCGAGCCGTGAACGCCAACGGTTCCTTCGTGAGAATGAAATCGACAAAGAAGTGGTCTTCCCGGCTCGAAAGCGGGAATGTGGGGCGCGGGATGGCATCGGCCATAAAGGCAACGGCCGCACGCAAGGCACTCCGTTGTGATATCTCAATCAAGCTGCCGGGATTGGGATACTGAGAAACGATGGTGCCGCGCAGCGCGGCCACAATGGTTTGATCGCCGGTTTCACTGTCTTCGACCAGCGGAGAACCGGTAAACCGAAATGCATCGGCAGGCAGCGGTTCGCCGGTCTCTCCATCGCGCAACCAATCGGTCACACGTTCTATGTAAAGTGTGTCCTTGTACTTGTAGCGAACGTACATATGGATGGCGTCGCCGTTGGCGAGCAGGACGTCGGGCTTCTTCGGATCTTCCGACGCGGGGTCTACGCGCGTGCCTTCACCCTGTTTGAAGCCGGCCGCGCGCAGCGCGTAGTACAGCGCCAGTGTGGCGGATTTTGATTCGGTGTAGCGCGCTTGCTGGAGCTGCTCCGGCGTGCGGTTGCCCACCACCAGGATGAGCGTCTCGTAGTCCTTCTCGCTCGGATAGCGCGCGGCGAGTAGTTCAAAAGGGTACTGGGTGCCGTGACGACGCAGCGAGTAAACGTTCAATACGGCGCGCACGGTAACGCGCCCGTCGGCAATGTCGATGCCGTTGGCGTTCGCCAAGGTGTTCGCGTTTGCTTTCTCTTCCGGCGTGAGCGAACGCGTGATGTCGGGAATGTTCTTGGATCCGCCGAGCCGGCGCAGGCGCGTAATGATCTTGGCGTCGTTTCGCTCGAGATCGAAGAGCGACGATTGCACCTCGTTGAGCGTTTCGTAGTTGTCGTCGCCCGTCTCCTCGAGCTTTTCGATGATCCAGTTGAGCTTCGCCGCGAGGTCGGGGTTGTCCAGAATGCTCCCCTCGGCCATTTCATCGGGTGATTGGGATGGCGCGTTCGTTTGATCGCTGGACTTGGCCTGACCGTTGCTCGAAGACGGTGTTCCGGTTTCGGCTTGTTGCTGGACGCGGGCCTCCAGGTCAACCACCCGCGCCGTCAATCCACGCACGAGAAACAACAGTGCCGCCACGCCCAGAAACGTGGCCAGCAAAATAGATAGGGTCCAGCGATGGTTCATGTCGCTCACAGTGGCAGGAGAGTCCTTGGCAGGAGAGTCAGCGCGGGTGCGCATACGGACAAAACGTAGCCGAATGCGCTCGGTTCGAGGGGAACCGACCGACGCAACAGGTGCCTACGCTTCGCTTTCGACGTCTCCCCTCAGCGGCATTCAATCTGCCGAGTCACTCCGCCAACTCACTCCGCCTGGGGGCCGGTAGGCTACGTCTGGTCAGCAACCGGGCTAACAGCCTCGGCTTCTTCGTCACCCATGTTTTTCGGCGTGACCGGATCCCGGGTGGTTTCGAAGTAGATGCGACCGTCGCGAGTTTTGGCGAGCACACGCGTGCCTTCGGGGAAGTTGCCGCGCAGGACTTCTTCGGCGAGAGGGTCTTCGAGCAGTCGCTGAATGGCGCGACGGAGCGGACGGGCGCCGTATTCGGGGTTATAGCCCTCGTCGATGATGTATTCCTTCGTGGCCTCATCGAGTTCGAGCGTGACGCTCTTCTGCGCGAGGCGTCCGGTGAGGCCGCTGATCTCAATGTCGATGATCTTGGTGAGGTCCTCGCGCGTGAGTTGACGGAACACGATGATCTCGTCGACGCGGTTGAGGAACTCGGGACGGAAGTGGCGTTCGACGTCCTTCATCAACTCTTCACGCATGCGACCGTGCTTGGCATCGGCGCTGGACTTTTGGAAGCCCACGCCGCCTTGGCTCTTGATGGCATCGGCGCCGATGTTGCTGGTCATAATGACGACCGTGTTGCGGAAATCGACATGGCGACCAAAGGAGTCGGTCAAGCGCCCCTCTTCCATGATTTGGAGCAACATATTGAAGGCGTCGTGATGCGCCTTTTCGATCTCGTCAAAGAGCACCACGCAATAGGGACGGCGACGCACTTGTTCCGTGAGTTGCCCACCCTCTTCGAAGCCGACATACCCGGGAGGCGCACCCACCAAACGGCTGACGGTGTGTTTCTCCATGTATTCCGACATGTCGATTTGAATCAGAGCGTCGGGGTCGCCGAACATGAACTCGGCCAACGTCTTGCTGAGATGGGTCTTTCCAACGCCCGTGGGGCCCAAGAAGATGAACGAACCCATGGGACGCCGTGGATCTTTCAAGCCACTTCGGCTGCGTCGCAAGGCGCGGGCAATGGCTTTAATGGCGTCGTCCTGACTCACGACTTTCTCGTGGAGCACCTTCTCCATGCGGAGCAGGCGTTCGGCTTCGGCCTTTTCAAGTCGCGTCAACGGAATGCCCGTCATTTTGGACACGGTTTCGCGGATGACGTCTTCATCCACAACGCCGGTGGAGCGGTTGGTCTCTTCGCGCCACTCGCGAAGCATCTGGTCCTTGCGGCGGCGTACCTTTTGGGCCTCGTCGCGCAGCTTGGCCGCACGCTCAAAGTCTTGGGCGTGGACGGCCTCATCTTTTTCGCGATCCAGGCGGGCGATCTCGGTTTCCATGTCCTTGAGATCTGGCGGTTGCGTCATCGACTTGAGGCGCAGGCGGGCGCCCGCTTCATCCATCACATCGATGGCCTTGTCGGGCAGGAAACGCCCATTGATGTAGCGCGTAGAAAGCTCAACCGACGCCTTCAAGGCTTCGTTGGTGAACTTTATGCGATGGTGGGCCTCGTACTTGTCGCGTAGGCCAAGCAGAATCGCGTAGGCCTCGTCTTTCGTGGGCGGATTGACCATGACGGTCTGGAATCGGCGTTCCAGGGCGCCGTCCTTTTCGATGTACTTGCGATATTCATCGAGCGTGGTGGCGCCAATGCACTGCACCTCGCCACGCGACAGGGCAGGCTTTAGGACGTTGCTGGCGTCAATTGCGCCCTCGGCGCCGCCAGCGCCCACCAAGGTGTGGAGCTCGTCAATAAAGAGGATGACGTTCTTGCTGCGGCGCACTTCGGTCATGACCGCTTTGATGCGCTCTTCGAACTGACCCCGATACTTTGTGCCCGCCACCATCATGGCGAGGTCGAGCACCACCAAGCGACGGCTGCGAAGGATCTCGGGGACGTCGCCGCGAATGATGGATTGAGCGAGGCCTTCCACAATGGCCGTCTTGCCCACACCGGCTTCACCCAGCAACACCGGGTTGTTTTTGGTGCGCCGTGAAAGCACTTGGATCACGCGCTCGATCTCGTCTTTGCGGCCAATGACCGGATCGAGTTTGCCTTGCGTGGCGTACTCGGTGAGGTCGCGACCGAAGGCATCGAGGGCGGGTGTCTTTGACTTGCTGTTGGATGATGAGCCCGATGAACCCAGCTCACTGGTTTCGTCGCTTGCGTCGGGATCGCCGGGTTCGGCGCCCAAGAGTTCCAATACCTCTTCGCGCACGTCGTCAAGTTTGACTTTCAAGTTGCGCAGCACCTGAGCTGCGATGCCTTCGCTTTCGCGGATCAAGCCGAGCAGGAGGTGTTCGGTACCGATGTAGGTGTGGCCGAGATTGGTGGCCTCTTCCAAGGAGAGTTCAAGCACGTTTTTCGCGCGGGGCGTGAATGGTAGTTGGCCGACCTGAACCATCGTCGTTCCACTGCTAACAAGTTTCTCAACTTCGTGGCGGATCTTCTTGGGATCGACTTCGAGGTTCTTCAACACCGCGGCGGCCACACCGCTGCCCTCTTGCACCAAACCCAGGAGCATATGTTCGGTGCCGATGTAGTCGTGATTGAAGCGCTGCGCCTCTTGGCGTGCGAGCCCCATCACTTTGCGTGCGCGGTCGGTAAAACGGTCAAACATGAAAAACTCCGCCACGGATTCCACCGGGCTCTTGGGGCACGGCCGCGGACTGCATTCGTTTGAAATGCGGTCTGGTGCCGTGCGCAAAAACACGCTGCGCGAACTCGTTACCCCAGTGTGAACCGGGGGACAGCCAATGCCCTCGAAGAACCCCACGCCGAAGCATGGTCTTCTGGAGCATCGCCTTCCACGGTGCACACGCCGCTTGTGCGTGTGTGGATTGGTTGCAACAACCTGCCGCGTTCAAGCCGCTGGACATCGCACCCAATTTCAACTACGGGGCACGACAGGCAGCGACTCGCGCCGTGGATCTGTACCGCCGTTCCGGCACGACCGCATGGCGAGTCGTGTCAGGCTGGCAGAACATTGGGCACCGAGGACGCAGCGAGGAGCGTGTCGCAGAATCCGTGCCGACCGACACTTAAGTGCCAGGCACAGCGATGTAGGTACGTCGGCGTGCCTGGCACTGAGATGTATGTTTTGTATATGTTAGCGTGCTTTGGCTTAGCTGGAGCGGCCGACGAGTTCGGCGAGTGCCTCAACATCGCGGTTGGTGACGATGGTCTGCACGAAGCTCTGCTCTTCGGGCTCGCCGCCCATGCGGGCCAGGATGGTGCTGGCGCGCTTCCAGAGGGTGCTGAGGCGCTTCTCGGTGGTGGCGAGGTAGATCTCGGTCACAAGTTCGGCCAAGCGCTGCCCGTCGATCTCGCCGCGGCGCTCGTAGTAGCGCCGAATGACGCTGCGTTGATAGGCGCTGTAGTCACGTCCCATGCATGGACCTTTCATCCGGGTCGGATGTGATGTATTTCGGAAAGGGCTTAGCCCTTTGCGAGGACTTCGCGGACGTAGCGAGCCCGCACGGCGTCGCGCTCACTTGAATCCATCGTGCCGCCGCCATGGCGTTGCACGTGGGCCGGTTGACAAAGCACATAGAGATCTTGCACTCGCGAAAGCGACAGCGAGGCTGCGGTGCCTTTGTAGATCCCAAGGACCAACGCGAGGCGCACCGCCGACAAATGGCTCATGGCTTCTTCTGTGCTGAGAATGCGTGCTTCTTTCAGCGTGGCCAATGCGCGGTAGCTACGATCTTCCAATTTCAGGCGGTGCTTGGGCGCTTGCAATTGCTGTCGGCAACGCTCCTCATATTGCAGGATCTTGTTGAGCATGCGGGCCAGGTCTTGAAGGATTCGCGACTCGGACTTGCCGAGCGTGACCTGGTTGCTGATTTGATAGAGATCACCCGAGGCGCGCGTGCCTTCACCAAAAAAGCCACGCACCGTGAAGCCCGTTTGATTGGCCGCGTGAAACAGTTTTTCGACTTGCTTTAGGTGTACGAGACCCGGCAAATGCAGCATGACCGACGCGCGCATGCCCGTGCCCACGTTCGTGGGACACGCCGTCAAATAGCCCAACGTTTCGCTCGTTGCGTATTCCAACGCGCGATCAACGTGTTCGTCGATGGCGCGTGCGCGCTCATACGACGCATCGAGTGACAAGCTGCTTTGAAGCGACTGAATGCGAAGATGGTCTTCTTCGTTCACCATGATGCTCACGGCTTCGTCGGCTCCAAAGGTCACGGCGCGCGGGCCTTCGCCGTGTTGGAGCTCACGACTGATGAGGTGGCGTTCCACCAGCAAAAGGCTGGTGAGTTCGTCGGTGGTATCGATGTCAACGTGAACGAGCGGTGCGCTGGCGTCAAAACCGTTGAGCGCGTCGCGTGTGAGATCCAACACTTCGTGCCGCTGTTCCGGTGTGGCGCATCCCAAGAACGGAAAACCACGTAGGTTGCGCGCCAAACGTACGCGGCTCGAAATGACGATTTCGCCATGCTCGCCCTGGCCGTCTAACCAACTGCCACCCTGTTTGTGAATGTCTTCAAGATTCATGCAGACCTAATATCCAGCACGAAAAATCCATGCGATGTGAGTCGTGCACGCGAAGGTCCACGCCACGACACGTCAGGCAACACCGCTATCGCCAAAGCTCGACGAATCCGGAGGCGACTCTTCGGTCTCGCGTTGCAGGCGGCGTTCGTATTCCACGATTTCATCGCGTAGCGTTGCTGCCTCTTCGTATTGCTCGGCGCGAATCGCCTTGTTCATACGTCGTTTGAGTTTGCGAATGGCCGCCGAAAGCAGGGTGACGGCATCCGCGGCGGCGTGCACATCGGAAATGCGCCCCACGTGTTTGGAAGCGCCGCCGTGCATTTTCTCAATCATGGGCGTTAGTGCGTCGGCGAAAATCTCGTAGTCGCGCGGGCACCCCAGCCGACCGCGGCGGCGAAATTCTTTGAACGTGATGCCGCAGTCCGGGCAGCGCCGATTCTCGGTGGCCATGGCTTCCACCGACGCTTGGATCATGGAGGCGCCAATGCCCAGTACCGCCGTTTCCGTGGCCAGTCCCTGCTCCAACGCGCATTCCTCGCAGACATGGAGTTCGATGCGCTCGTCCTCGCGGATCTCGCGGTAGTGAATCGTGGCGGGATTTACGCTGCAGTGTTGGCATACGGCGGCTGTCATCGCCGGCATTCTATGCGCAGTTCACGCGCCTTGGCGTTCCCCGCTACTCAGATTTCTCGGTTTCTGCCAACCGCGCCACAGCCGCCTGAAAGGCCTTACCTCGAGCGACAAAGGAGGCGTACTGGTCGAGGCTCGAATATCCGGGCGAGAGAAGCACAACGTCGCCCGTTTGCGCAATCGCTGACGCGTGCCGCACCGCTTCCGCCATGTCACTCGCTACAAAAGCCGAAGGGCCGCCGTCCTTCATGGCCTCCACGAGACGCGGACCCGTCGTACCCATGCCAACAACGGCCTTGGCATACGTTCGTATGGCTTGAATCAACGAAGCGTCGTCGCTGCCTTTGTCTTTGCCGCCTACGAGCAACACAATGCCATGATCCGCGTACGCTTCGAGTGCCGCAATCGTACTCTCGGGATGCGTGGCATTGCTGTCGTCGATGTAGTGCACGCCACGAACGTCTGCAACCGGCGACAGGCGGTGGGGCAGGGGCCGGCATGCGCGGGCACCTTGAATTGCGGTATGCGTGGTGACGCCGGTTTGCGTCCGCGCCGCGGCGATGGCCGCGAGGATATTTCTCTTGTTGTGTTCGCCGCGCAGTGTGATGTCGCCCAACGGCACACATTCCCTGCCAACAACAACGCGGCCTTGATCGTCAAGCGACACGTTACCGCCCTCACCGTACGCCACCACGCGCCCCGCAACGTCGTGCTGCCAGCCTGCTTCGCGTACGCCGGGATCTTCGGTTGGTAACACCGCCACATCGTGATCCGTTTGATACGCGACGATGGCGCGTTTGGCGTGGATGTAATGCTCACGCGTGCCGTGGCGATCCAAGTGGTCGGTTTTGAGGTTGGTGACGACCGCGACATGCGGGGAACGCCGAATGTGGTGGCACCACCACAGTTGAAACGATGACAGCTCCAATACAACTAAGTCACTCGATGCTATGTCGCCAAGCCGACTCACCAAGGGCTGGCCTATGTTGCCGCCCATGTGGACGCGATGGCCACCCGCCTGAAGCATATGCACCAGCAATCGCGTGGTCGTAGACTTGCCTTTTGTGCCGGTGACTCCGAATACTTTGGCGGTGCACCGAGAAAGCGTAATGTTGACTTCTGTAGTCACAAGCGTGCCGCACGCCTGGGCTGATGCAATGAGCTCGTGCTCAAAGGGGATGGCGGGACTCACGATGACCGCATCGACGCCAGACAACAGAGAATCTGTCTGTGGCCCAAACACCACGCGAGCGCCCAACGCTTCGACGCGGTCGGCCGCTTCGGAAAGTGCGTCGCGAGTAGCCGAGTCACTTACCGTGACGGTTGCACCTTCGCCAATTAAGAAGCGCGTCGTTTCAAGGCCGCCGCCGAACTTGCCGAGTCCCAGCACCAAGACATGGTGGCCACGAAAGGTGGCGGGGACGGGCAGCCGAGCCATGCCGCGCGATCACTCCTTGCCAAGAGGCTGCGCGCGTTCGGAGGCGTTTCCCGCAGCTCTGATGCTCTCAGCTCGAAACGCTTCAGCATTCTTCAAATATTTGTCTACGCGCTCATCAGCGTTTCCACCTTGGAGCGGTGTGAGCTTGATGGTTCGGCGCGTAACGCTCGTCGGCATGGTGTGTTCGGCAATCAGATCAAACCCGGGCAAGCCGTCGCGTGGCGTGGGGATCGTCAGTTCTTTTGCGACCGACTCGTAGCCCTTCTTCTCGACGCGTATTTCAACCGTGCCATAGTGCACAAAGGGATGACGAACCGGCGTTTTGGAGGCCTGCTTCTCGCCATTAATCCAAATGTCGGCACCGGGCGGGTCGGTTTGAATGTCGAGGAATCGCTCGGTGGATCGACACGCGGGTGCCACGACGAGTACGGCACATACGAGTCCCCATATCAAAAAGCGGTGTGACACGCTCGGCGCAACAGGGGTGAACCCGCGACTCAACATGCCTTCGCTGTACCATGAAGATCCTCGATTTCATCCGAGTTCGTGTTTGCCCGAGTTCGCGGTTCTGGCTTTGCGGGAGTACCCATGCGGGGGTTGCTAATCATCGTTGGCCTGGCGCTGTTGGGTGTGTCGCTGTGGTGGGGAACAAGCCGACGCGATCCATTGCCCATTCGAACCGAGCCCGAGCGGCCATCGAGAACCGTTGCGCCAGCGGCGGATGCCGCGGGCGGCGGTACGCCGGATCGCGACATAGGCGGTTTGCCCGCCTCCCAGTTCTGGATTCGTCGCGATTTCTTCCTTCCTGCGACCGATATGCCAACGGTGGCTGCCAGCGACGCCACCTACGTATCTCCATCCGAGGACGTGTTTGGCGTGGTCATCAACGACGAGGCGCGAGCCTATCCGATTCGGTTCCTTGCTTATCACCACGTCGTCAATGACCGCGTCGCCGATGTTCCCATCGCGGTGACGTACTGAGTGATCTGTTCCTCGGGGATCGGATTCGATCCCGTCATACGCGGACAGCGACTCACGTTCGGCTTCGAGGGCATATGGCAGGGAACTGCCCTGTTGTATGACCATCAAAGCACCTCATTTTGGATGCATCTCACCGGGAGGTGCATTGAGGGAACGCACAAAGGCGTGACGCTTAACAAGTTGGCCACCGGGCGCCACACGACGTGGAGCGATTGGCAAGCCTTGCACCCAGAGACACGCGTGATGGCGCGTGATCCCGCGTTGGAACCACGCGGGCGGCCTCGCCAGCATGCCTACTTCACGCGTCGTTCGTCGAGCAGTGGCGCGTCTTACTTTCCATCTTCGTTTCACTCAACCATTCAATCGCGTGACGACCGGCTGATGCTCCACAGCCTGCTTTATGGCATTACCGTGGGGGCGCGTGCACGCGCCTATCCGTTTCGTGCGTTGAGTTCGCATCCCGTCATCAACGAGCGCTTCGAGGATGTACCCGTTACGGTTTGGTATGACGCCTCCTCACGGTCTGCCGCGGCCTTTGATGCGCGCGTGGAAGGCAACGTGTTGGAATTTACGTACGCGAAGGACGGGACGATCTTGGATGCCGATACTCGCAGTCGTTGGACGATGGACGGGCACTGCGTCGAAGGGCCGTTTCAAGGCACTACGCTGACGCCCTTGCATGGACTTAAATCGGAATGGTATGGGTGGTTTGCCCACCATCCACAGACGACGGTGTACGGGGCGCGCCTTCGTTAGGCGCGCTATGGCGGGAGTAGGAACGGGGTGATGCGCTCGTATTCCGGGGCCATGGCGAGTCGATCCTCGTCATTGACATAGCCACGTGGATGATGAGGCACTATGGGCGTTGTGTAGGGATTGCCGCGAGCGCGCGCCAGTGCGGCAAGTTGGTCGTTCATCACGTTGGTAGCGATGTAGGCCCCCGTGTGCGCATGGGCCCATGTTGCGGGTTGGGGCCTTGGAGATTGATCAATCAAGTTGAGCAGCGCCGATTCCAGCTCGTCGTCGTCGGCCAGCACGCCCCCGCTTGCAAGCACTTGATCTAAATTCACGCCGCGGTGGTGGCGATAAACGATGGTGGGGCAGTTGGCGAACCAACTCTCGTAAATTGCGCGATTGGCCCCCTCGCGTTTGCTCAACAAGACGGAGACGCGGCTTCGTTCATAGGCATCGATCACAACGTCGGCCGGTACATGGTTGAGAAATGTGCATTGATCATGAACGCCGACGCGCTTGGCAACACGCTCCACGTCATTCATATCCCAGCTCAACGGATACCCGATCAACACCATGGAGAGCGCTCGCCCCGTCGATGCGTGGACACGCTTCACGGCCCGAAACAACAATTCGTGTCGCTTGAGCGGATCCCATGCTGACACCATGCAGATGTCCCACGCGTGGGGTTTTTCAAATGATGTGGGAAAGGGATCGGGCCAAATCCAGTCGCCTGCGCCCAGGCGTGAAGGCATGAGATTGGAATTGAGACTCTCGATCCACGCATAGTCGATTTTGTTTTGCGCTTGCACTACCACATCGGCATCGCTTCCGAGGTAGTACAAGAAGATCTCGTCCATATAGCCCCACGTACTCGGTTCGAGCACGAATTGATACGTCCGGCTTAGTGCTGCGAGGTCGTACATGGCAGCCGTGTGCTTAATGCCGTCGTTAAAAGTGACCAAGAGGACACCCTTTTCCCCGGTGGTGGGGTTGGCGCGCTTGAGAATGGTGAGGTCGCCCATTCGCGCCGCTGGCGAGTTCTCGCGCGCGTGGCGGGCACGCACTCGATCGTCGTGGGGGTAGGCGGCAAACTGTCGCCGTATGGCCGCCGCTTCATTGGAGTCGACCCACGCTCGGAGGATGGGATTCTCTTCAATCGTCACTTGAGCGCCATCGCGCCAGCAGGCCGAGGTGATGGCACCACGCACCACGGTCTCTCGTTTCAACGAGAATTCGCCCGGTTTGGCGTGCTTCCAAGCGCGCAGCAGCCCTCGCAAGCCCCGCAGCAGGTCGCCGCCATTTATGTGTCTTGTTCCTCTGACAAAGGACTGCCATACAAACAACCGACGTAAGAGGGGGGAGGCGTACACCCGTTCCTGGATTGCGTGGCGATTCACGGTGCGGCGGGCGCTCCTAGATCGATTCGAGGGCTTGCCAGAGGCATTGGCGCGGCGACCGTGACGATGCGCAGGGCAGGTACGGCAGGAAGAGCGGCGATTCGATGGAATCGCTGCCTTGAACTTATCGGCATGATGCGACGCCGAAGGAGTACCGGTATGTCTTGCAATCGGGTTTGCGCACCAAAGTGGGGTGTGGGATGCGGGCGCCGACTCGCCGTATACGTCGCCATGGCGCTCGCGTTGAGTGTGATGGAGGAGCGTTCAACTGCTTGCGCCGGGCCGGGTACGGAAGCTGCAGCGCCTTCGCAGCTACCGTCTTCCGGCGCGCAGGCAGGTGGATCCTGGTCCGCGGCCTGGACAACGCCCAATCCCGGTGTGGGCGTACGTAGTTCGCGCGCTCGCCCCTCCATGCTTCAAGCGTTTCCGCTGCGAACCGGCGGCACCACGCTGCATCCCGCTCCGCCTTTGGTACAGACGCCTCACGTGCTTCCTCCTCCCGTCACATCGACACCCACAGCTCCGGCAGAGTCGACAGCCACGGTTGACGGGTCTTGGAAAGTTGTGCCCATCCCCGCCCGCCAACCCACCGCGCCGCGCGCCCCGATTCCTGCGCGCAATGAATCCGATACGGAACTCCCACCGCCCGGCGGTACGTGGTCGCCACCCGAGCCGCGGCACGGTGCGCCAAGTGCATCGCCTGGCGTACAACCTAAGGGCGTGTCTGGCACGGGAGGATTTGTAGAAACGCGTCCACCGTCATCCGCGTTGCCCCCCTACCGTGCACCGACAAATCCGATATCTCCTCAGCCGCCGGTCGCAGGTTGGGGACCCACGCCGCCTGCCGTAGCCATGCCGCCCGTAGGTCGCCCAGGCACGGTGGAGCAGCCAGTTTTTGACCATGCGCCGATCGGTGCTCCGAAGCGAAGCGCGCGTTCTGTACGACGCTCAGTGCCCCAACGCGCGGTTCCGCTTCAAACAATGCCGCGCGCGCGTCGTTCGGCAACTGCACGTGGTGCGGTGCGAGGGACAGTCGGCGGTGGACCTCAGATTGGT
The DNA here is from genome assembly GCA_965222115.1 of Planctomycetota bacterium. Lineage (GTDB taxonomy): Bacteria > Planctomycetota > PLA2 > PLA2 > JAEUHO01 > CBDCTJ01. The sequence goes on from CBDCTJ010000007.1 coordinate 1,149,644, forward strand.
CACGGTGCATTTCGTCGGCCCGGCGTTTTGCGTCGCGCATCCGGCGATGCGCATGTCATTCCCTGGCGAGGTGGCGACGTTCGAGAGCAAGGAGGGATGCAGCCGGCTGCCGACAGTGGGCTGCGCTTTCGATTCGCCGTGGGCGACAAAGTCAAAATCGCCGTGTGGGGAGAGAAGGAGCTTGTGTCCGAGCAGGCCGTGTTGCCCGATGGCACCATTGTGCCCCCCTTGTTGGAACCGATGATGGTGAAGGGGCGCTCCATTTCGGACGTGCGCAACGACTTGATGCGGGGCTATGAGAATCACCAAGAGGTGGGGTCGCGCGACGTCATTCTCACCGTTTCGCGTCTGGGCGTAAAAGATCGCGCGTTCATTCTTGGCGAAGTTGGCGATGCGACGGCCGTTGAACTCACCGAACCGCGTACGTTGCTTCAAGTTCTCGCGGAGGCGGGCGGGCCCGTTGGCGGTGTCAGCGATTTGGAGCGCATTCGCGTTGTTCGTACTCGCAATCGAAGCGGTCGCCCCCAAGTCTTTCGCGTAAACGCCATGCGAATCATGCAGGGGCGATTGCGTACGTTCATGATTCAGCCCGGCGACGTGGTGTATGTACCAGCGACGGGTACCGCCAGTTGGTCACGTGATATGCAAATGCGTCTCGCTCCACTTCAAACGTTGATTGGTGGCGCCGCGACCGCGGCCTTGGCGATTACGACAACCGGGCAGTAGGGCCCGTCGCTGAGTGGCAGGCATCTTTGTGCCGACCTGCTACGGTGTGTGAAACGTTGGCTCCTGCGCGGCGTGAATTGGGCGCGGTGGTGCCAAGCGTTCGATGAGTTGAAGCAGATCCGGCACCTGCACCGGTTTGGTTAAGAATCCATCCATGCCCGCCGCGTGCGCACGTTCTTCGTACGACTTGAGTGCGTGTGCGGTAAGTGCGATAATGAGTGCGTGCGGTCGCCGTTCGCGCACCTGACGTTCGCGAATCTGTTGCGCCGCTTCAAACCCATCGAGCACGGGCATACGCAAATCGAGCAAGATGGCGTCAAAGCCCTCCTCGGCCTCGACGTAGGCCTCCACGGCTTGCTGGCCATTCTTCGCGATGGTTACCTGGTGTCCGCGCATCGACAGCAAGCGCGACTGAATGAGCGCGTTATCTTCACTGTCTTCCGCCAGGAGGATGCGAAGCGTGCGCGTGCGCGTCCGCGACGTGGCTTCGTGGCGTAGCGCTCGAGTTGACGGGCGTGAATTCCCACTTGCGTCGTTGTCCACATCAACGCCCGCGAGGGGAATGGCGAAGCGGAAGCAACTGCCAACGCCTTCACGACTGGTCACGGTCAGCGTGCCACCCATAAGTGACGCGAGCGTCGCCGAAATGCTCAAGCCGAGCCCCGTACCCCCGAAGCGCCGCGCAGTGGATGTGTCGGCTTGCGTAAAGGCTTCGAAGATGGCATCACAACGACTTGCCGGTATGCCAATGCCGGTGTCTTCAACATCGAAGGCAATGCGGCACGTTCCCGTGTTGTGACGTGCCTGTTCCACGACGCTCACGCGCGTGGTGACGCGCCCTTCCCGCGTAAACTTGATGGCGTTGCTCAACAAGTTCATGAGCACCTGGCGTATGCGTGCGGGGTCGCCTGTTGCGTGACGTGGAACGTCTTCGTGAATCTCTGAACGCAGCTTGATGCCGTTGCGCGTGGCCGCAACTTCAAACGCGGACACCACGTCGTGCACCAACTCGTGAACCAGAAACGGTGTAGACTCAATTTCCATATGGCCCGATTCGGCCTTTGACATATCGAGCAGATCGTTGATGAGCCGCAGCATGGTCTCCGACGACGACTCAATGACACGCAGCTGCGATCGATACACCGATGATGGGTTGGAGCCCAGCATGAGTTGCGTCATGCCCAGCACACACGACATGGGTGTGCGAATCTCATGGCTGATATTCGCAAGGAACGTGCTCTTGGCCTCACTGGCGATGCGAAGTTCTTCTTTCTGCGCGAGGCCCTGCCAATACTGCCGGTGAAGCTGCGTGCCCAAGTAGATAAGAAATGCAAGATAGACAAGCAATGCCATGACGACCGCGGCGCCGTCGGGCACTTTGCCGCTTGCGGCGATGGCAACAATCGGCAGGAACAGTGCGGCGAGGTAGCACCGGTGCGACAACAGTCGCACGCAGAGTGTGGACGTTCCGCCTGCGGCGATGCCCGCGGTGTAAATCAGCATCAGAAACGAGGGCCACGATACGCCGTACGTATACAAGGTGAAGGCGCCAAACACGCCCCACATGGCACCCATGCCAACCGCCGCGACATCGAACACGCGCCGCGCCCACGCGGCTCGTGCGTGCATGGTGGGGTACTTACGAATGAAGCGAAGTCGAAGTACTGCTCCGAGTACACAGAGGGCGACAAAGCCGTATGATGCAATCGGGAATTCGCTGTGGAGCGGGGTAGCAAATACCGCGAGGAGTCCAAGCGCCGGGTACGTGAGCATGGCACCTTTGGATCGACGTGCCATTTCGACGTCGGCTTCCCACGCGATACGCGTACGCGCGCTCGCGTCATCGGAGACATACCGGGGGTGGGAGGGTAGGGGCGTCATGGCGGAGAGTGCCCTGACATTATCGACCGCCTCGAGAGAACTTCTGGACCCCCGTTTGGCATCGAGGGCGAATTCCGCGTCTATGCCAGGTGTGTCTAGCAACGGGCGCAACGCAGCGTGCCAGCGTCGCCAAAAATGAACATCGCGCGCGAGCCGTGGGCTCGCGCGCGATGCGGTTGTTTTGGGTGCTCGCGACTCGTGGTCGATTGACCAATCGCGCGTGCGTGAAGACCCTTAGAAGTTCACTTCAAGTCCCACGAACACGCTGTGGATCAAGAGCTGATCGGTCTCGTGCTGGGCCTGGACGGCACCGCTGTTGGCCTTCGAAAAGTCCATGGCGTCGTTTGCGCGGCTGACACCGTCGAGGAACAACAAGTTGTAGCCCGCGGTGAGCGTAAGACGGTTCGTGATGCGCCAACGTGCACCGATGTCGATGTCGGCACCAAAGACAACTTCGTCCTCTTCGGAGGTTGCTGTATGCATGCCACCACTGAAGATGTCGTTGTCGGTGACGGTGAGGTCGCGATTCAAGTTACCCGCGAGACCCTTAAGGCTCGCCTGCAACTCGAACGTGGGCGAAAGCTCCCAGTGCATGACCGCACCGATCTGGAGACCGATGAACGTGTTCTCAACGTCACTTGCTACGAACGCGCCGGGGCCGCCAGCGCCAATGCCAGCGATGGGCGCCTGTGCGAAGTCGATGCGCGCCTCTTCATTGAACTGAAGGTAGCGAGCGCCAACGAGCCAGTCCCAGCGGTAGCAACCGGAGCAGTGCATCTCGGTAATGAAGCTGGCTTCACCGCCAAATGCCTCAGCCTCAGACGAGAACGTGGCGGCAACGGGGTTGCTTTCACCGATCGGAATGTGACCACCGGCTGCAAACGCGTCGGGGGGCGCGAATCCGAATACGCCCGTGGACGTGATTTCATCGTCCCAGGAGCCATAGTAGGTGCCGCCCACTTCGATCCACTCAAGCGGTCCGAGGCAGTGCTTTACGAATGCACGACCGCCAAAGGACGGTTCGTAGTCGAGTTGATCCCACTCCCACTGTTGGGGGTTGCCGAATGCAGGCGTACCCACGAGACCCTCGGGGGAATCGAGGTAGGAGAAAAGGCCTTCCACGCGAATGGTGGTGCAGCCATAGCGGCGTCCGCAGCGATCGACGGCAAAGCAGCAGTCGTCGCGCTTCTGTCCACATGCGGGCTGGCAGTTGTTGTTGGTGGTACCAACGACATTGCTAGATGGTGCCGCGGTGCGACGCTGAAGTACGGGGGCGGGCGCTGCAGGCTCGACGGGTGCCGGTGCCACGTAGTTTTCTGCATACGGCGCGGCGTAGGGCATTGCAGGTGCCGGCATGGGCGCTGGGTAGGCCATGCCGCCATCCATTGGCATGCCACCCATTGGCATACCTTCCATGGGCATCGGATAGCTCTCTACGTATCCGCCGGACATGCCGCCTTCAATGACTGGGGCGCCCTCCATAGGAACCGAAACGGGCGGACTCACTGCGCCATCGGCGGGTGCAGCACCTTCCGGCGGAGGCGCATCTTCATACGCGCCACTGTAGTACCCACCGTTTGAAGGCGGGGCGGCTGGCGTGCCGGTGTAATAGCCGGGCGTCGTGTTGCCCGACGTGGATCCAGTCGTGGGGAATCCCGTTGCTGGAACACCCGCTGCAGTTCCTGGTGTAACAGACCCAGGCGACGTGAATACCCCGGAGTTGCCAACACCCGCGCTGGGTGCTGCTACGCCCGAGTTATCCTCGATGCCAATGCGACCGGTTGGGGAAAGTCCAAGCCCTGAAGAGTCTGCACCTGTGGCATTCTCAGCGGGATTAGGAACACTAAACTCATCGGCCGATGCCGTCTGCATCGTCGAAAACGCTGCAAGTGCAAACACTGCACAAGCAACTCCTAAGTAGCGAAAACGCATACGTATTACCCTCCGTACCAACACATACACCGCCGTCGTTTGTAGGTGCAGGTGTAGGCTAAGCTTCTCGGCGCCTCCTCCGCAAGGTTGCCGAACACAAAGTGTAGTTCGGCTAGGCGACGGTGAACAACAGGTTCCAAGCCCTAGCAATCACGAAAAACGACGGCTTTTTAAGTCGATCTGGACCAAGTAGAAGCACTTTGTATGCAAATTGGGAATCAGAATTCCCACATATAGACCTGGTGTTGAATTGTTGTGCAATTGTTGCGCTGTTGTCAGTCTACATATCCTCGTAGCGAAGACCATAAGCCACTACACAACAAACGGAAGCGGCGAAACGGCAAGTCGCTGCCGATACATATGCGGGGCAGCGTCAGTGGTGGTGTGTGCTTCGTTGCGAGCCCTTCGCTTGTTGTTACGGCCCATGGCACGTTCTGTGCGCGCAATACGTCTTGCGCGCGTACATCGAAGTCTTCGGGCCTCCCGTTTGGATAGGCGAATACCGGCGAAACGCCGTCCGTCTGTGAGCGTATTGTTTCAATACTCTCTACAATTTCTTTATGAACATCTTCCTTACATTCAAGCCGCGAGAGTATTGGATGTGTCATGGTGTGTCCACCGAAGCGAATCAAGTCATTTGTGCGGAGTGTCGCAACGTCGCTCCAGTCCATGAGTTGAAAGTGTTCATGGGTTGGCTCGTGCTCCACGTTCAACTCATCTTCAAGCTGATGGACCAGCGACGCCCACGTGTGCACCGGTTGCCTCTTGAGTGCGCCGAGACACTTGTGAATTGCTTGCCCGCGAGACGCGTCGCTTTCGAGCGACAATTCGCCAAGCCCCAGGCATGTCGCATCGACGCGGTTGCGTTTGGATTGGTGTACTGCTAGATACACGCGATCCGGCCACAACACGCGCGACGTTCCGATGGCGCCAGCGGCCAGGAAGATGGTTGCCGGTAGATTCAGGTCTCGAAGAACCGGCGCCGCCAACGTCGCATTGTTTCGAAAGCCGTCATCGAACGTAATAGCTGCCGCACGCGGAGGCAGCCTGTCATGGGTCATGGCCTCCAGCGCGTCGTCAAGGTGCATGACGTGGTAGCGCTTGGCAATCCATGCAAGCTGTTGTCGGAAGGCGTGTACGGGAAGCTGATGCCAGCAAAACGGTGTGAGGCGTTCCCGGACCACACCGTGATACATCAAGATCAGTAGCTTGTTCCGATTGCGGAAGCGAAACCACCGCTCAGCACCCAGTCCGCACAACAGCGCATCCAGCGTGGCGGCCAGTGCGCGTTTCATGCAGCCGCACCGTTTGCGCCCGTGCGCTGCTCGTGTCGATCCATGGCCGCCATCCATGCGTCGTGCTGTAAGGGCGCAATGACGTCCCACTCGTAGCGTTGCATGACGCGTTCTCGCCCGCGAGTCATCTGTCGCAGTGCTTCGCCTGGTCCATTCAGCATTTGAACCACGGCGGTTGCAAAAGACGCCGCCTCGTCGGCGCGCGCAATACCGTCGCCGAGCGCAAGCCCCTCAGCGCCAATTGACGTGGACACAACCGGCGCGTCCATTGCAAGTGCCTCGCAGATTTTTAACCGTGACCCCCCGCCGATGCGCAGGGGCACCACGAAGGCAGACGTGGCGGCCATATAAGGACGAACATCCGGCACGCTGCCATGCACAGTGACGCCGTCCTTTGCTTCGGCTTGCTCAACGAGCCAACGGGGTGGATTGCGACCTACGATCGAAAAGCGCGTTGACGGGCGTACGGTGCTAATCGACGGGTAGACCTCGTTTAGAAACCACACGAGGCCGTCCTGATTCGGTCGCCAGTCCAATGCGCCAACGAAAAGCATGTTGTCGGGATCACGCTCGGCACCGGGTGGGCGCGCAAAGTAGTTGGCGTTCACGCCGTTGGGGACCACCGTAACGTGTGGCTGACCGGTCCACGAAGCGATGCGATCGCCGTCGTGTTCACTCACGGCCGTTACGGCGTCGGCTGCTCCGAGCGCGCGCTCTTCAAATCGATGCACCTTCTTGTGCTGCATACCAATGTAGCGTCGCCGTGCAAACGACGTTTCATTCTCGTGGTAGCGCTTCCAAATGTCGGCTTCGATGTTGTGCGCCGAGATACAGACCGGGACCGTTGCATCTGTGGGCACATTGGCCACCAGCGGCGTCCACTCCACATGAATCAAGTCGGGCTTCAGCGTGTGCAGGGCGTCGTGGACGGCGCGTTTCATGACCGACGTGCGATGACCCATCACCATGTAGGGCACCGGCAAAAGTACATTGCGGCCAAGGTCCCAGGCAAAGCGCAGGCCGTGTTTGACCAACGGGCGACGTGGGACTGGAAGGAGTGAGAGTCCGGCGCGCTTGGCTTGGTCGATGGCTTCATCCGGTAGCGGCGACTCGACGTGATAGGCGAGTGTAATTTCAAACTGGTCGGTAAGCCGCGCGAGCAGTTCCGAGGTGCGAATCCGTTTGCCCGAGTCGGCCGGATACGGCAGCGCTTCGTCTATGACCAACACACGTTTCATGGGGAAGGCGTCTCCGGGGCAATTTCTGTGTCAAGGCGGCAAATGCAGTAGCGCATTTTGCCATTGGGCTCCGGCTGGAGCTGATCCACGGCGTGTGTGCGGATCACCACTTCACCTCCGCATGCGTCGTCAATGTGGTCCACAAAATTGTTCAAATCCACGGGCTTGAAGTCGGTGCCTGGCACGTAATACAGATCGATCGCGCCGAGCTCTTCTTGGACAATCTGCGCATCCACGATGCCGCCGGCGTCGTGGTGCAATCCACGCACGTCGAGCAGCACGCCCAACACGCGACGACCGCTTGGCATGATGAACGCGTCTGTCGAGCGCCCCTCCAGCGAAGTCAGCACAGGTCGCGCATCACCGCAAGGGCAGGGTTCGTCCGAGACACGTCCCCAGTCGCCCACCTCATAGCGAATCAGTGGCATGGCGCGATTGCAGAGGTCCGTGATCAGCAGATTGCCGTCGGCCGCGGTTTCGAGGTACACAGTTGGCGTGTTGATGTGCAACTGTCCGTGCGTGCGGCATTCGGCGGCGACCCAACCGACTTCACGGGAGCCGTAGAATGTGGTTACGTCACCTCCAAAGGCACGCCGAATGCGCAGGCGTTGGTCCTCATACGTGGGTTCGGCCGTGAGTATGACGAGGGGAATCTTGACGCGCTCCCCGCGCGCGATTAGCCAGCGCGCCATGAGGTCGGCAGCGCTGGGGTAAGCTTGAAGCACTTCCGGGCGGAACCGTTTCAGTCGCTTCACGTATTTTGCGATGAGTTCGTCATCCATGATCCCCGCGGGCAAATAGATTGTTCGAAGGATCAAGCGATTGAGCACGAATTGCTTAATGCGCCTCAGCAGCGACCGTGCGCCCTTGGGGAGATCTTGCGCGGCGCCCCATAGGTAGGCGACGCGATCACCGAGACCCCACCCCATGAGGCGGCGCATCGCTTCGGCCGAAGCGTTCTTGTCACGGATGGCTTCAAGGTTTTGAAAAAAAGGCGTGGGCGTTGACGTCGTCCCGCCGGTCGCGGCTCGCACAATCACGCGCCTAGGAAACGACGTCGATATGAGTGCCTCGATGTGGTGCCGTACGTCCGCTTTGCGGAGTCGGGGAAATGATGCAAGCACCCGTTCCGGGTCGCCGTTCGACGCATCTACGCCTCGTTCGCGTAGCGCATAGCGGTAGTAAGGAACCGTCGTCACCGCATGCAGAAGCATTGACCGCAATGCGTTACGTTGCACGTCGCGCTGTCGGTCGGATGACGATGTCAGCACGTTAGTGAACCGACGAACATGCGGATGCCACGTGCCGCCTTGAACAATGCGTTCGTAGAGGGGGCGAACGAACGACCCAAAGAAGTGTCCGCGTCGCGTACGATGGAGCGCGGGTCCTCTGGCGCGCGCGCGCAATTCTACGTGCTCATGCATTTCGGGCATCATCAACCGCTGCCACCGGAGGGGGGGGAACAAGACATTTCGCGTATCGCACTTTGCCGTTCGAATCCGGCTGCAACCTGACAACTTCGTGCATACGGACATCGACCTCCCCGCCACAAAACGCATGTAGACGGTTGTGGAGGGCCATGCGGTGGTGCGGTTCGTATCTGGGTCCGGGAACGAAGTAGACATCCAGGGCCGTGAGCTCGCGCTGGACGATTTGGGCATCCAAGATGCCCTGCCCCATATGTGATACGCCGCGCACGTCGATTGCACAGCCCAGGACTCGAGTGCCACTCGGCATGATGAACACGTCGGTGGTTCGCCCCGTGAGCGACTTGAGTACCGGACGGGGATTGCCACACGGGCAGGGTGCGTTGCAGAGGGTGCCCATGTCACCCGTACGATACCGAATGAAGGGCATGGCTCGATTGTGTAGGTCGGTAGCAATCAGCTCGCCGCGGTCACTTGTCTCCAACCAGACGCCGGCCGTATTGATGTGCAGTCGATGGTGGGTTGGGCATTCTTCCGCAATCCACCCCAATTCCCGGGAACCATAAAATGTGAGGACGTTCGCGTTGAACTCCCGGGCGACACGCGCGCGCTGGTCCTCAAATATCTGCTCTGCGGTGAGAACCACCAGGGGTACGTTCAAGCGCCGATCGGCCGCCAAGAGGTACCGGGCAAGCAAGTCGGCGGCGCTTCCGTACGCCTGCATTACGCGCGGGCGAAATGCATCTATCTTTCTGATGTGTTCTCTCAGTATGGCATCGTCCATGGACGCGGCAGACAGGTACAGCGCGTGATCCACGAGGCGACTCTTAAGTACATGCTTGAGTTGCCGCAGTCCCTTTCGTGCCCCTTGCGGCAAGTCCTGGGCCGCGCCCCATAGAAACGCCACCCGGTCGTGCCGTTGCCATCCCATGCAAGCACGAAGCGCGTCACTCATCGCGTTCTTATTTAGAATTGCGTAATCGTCTTGGAAGTAAGGAAGGGGTACTGAAGTCGTTCCCCCGGTTCGAAACTGACGCACGCGGTGGGAAGGGTAGATCGGCGAGCGCAAATCCTCAGCATGGGCGCGGATATCGAGCCGAGATATCGTCGGCAGCGCGCCGAGCACAAGCTCGGGCGAGTCATGCCACGGATCCACGCCGGCACGCATCATGCGCAACCCATGCAGCGGGACGTATCGGTACGCGTACTGCAACAAGCTCGCTAAGTCCCGCCGCGCCCTGTGCTGTTGCTCATCGCGCGAAAGCCGGTATCGGTACTTGTAGCCCGCCACAAGCGAGGACCAACGCGAGCGGTGAAGTAGCGAACCCCAACGCTCCATGCGGCGTATAGCGCGGTCCCAAGTTTGCCGTTCGCGCTCGTGTACCAGCATGTTCATCGCTAGGCGTCTCTGCTGTCTGTCGCGGCCGGATACGTCGTTATCCACCCCTTGAGGTATCCCATGCCAAGCCCCGTGTGAGTCACGAAAAACGCCACGGGCAGCAAGGGCAAAAGCGCCCATCCGCGTTTGCTCGCAGTATGGATCGACGCAACCAGCGAAAGTAGCGCATACAGAGCGTAGGGCGCCACACCTAACCAACGCCATGGCGACGGGAGGAACCATGCCATCGCCACGGCAATCGGTATGCCGAGCACGAAGCCAAGCGGAATCAGCGACTCGATCTGAAAGGCGGAGCGGTGCTTTCGATGCAGGCGCGCGCGACCGAGGCCGTAGCGATGCATTTGCTTGTAGAGTGCGCGAAACGAACTACGCGGTTCGTATTCGACCGCCAGCGCGGGACTGGTATAGCAGTCGAGTCCTGCTTGCTCACAGCGGTAGTTGAACTCCACATCTTCACACGCGTCAAAACGCGTGTCGAAGTTGCCGACCTTCTCAAACGTACGGCGGTGGTACATGGCCCCCGAACTGGTGGGGGCGACTTTGCGCTCGCTGTTGTCGTAGATTGTGCTGTGAACACTGTGGCCAAATGGTGATGTGCGTGCCGCGGCAACTGCACGTGCAGTCATTCCGTCTTGGCTTGGCACCAATGGCTGCGGGCGCGAAAGGCAGTCAGCGCCCGTTCGCTCAAAGAGATCGACCATATCGGCAAGCAGGGTGCGACTGGGTAGGTGGCAATGACCATCGATAATGGCCACGTAGGTGCCGCGCGAGTGCTCCACGCCGAGCGCACGTGCTGCCGAGGAGAGTCTCTTGGGGTTGTTGAGCACCCGCACGCGCGAATCGCGAGTCGCCACGCGTTTCACGCGCTCCACGGTGTTGTCGGTGCTCTCTCCATCCACGACCAGGACCTCAAGCGTGAGTGCGCCGAGTTCTTGCGAAAGAACCTCACCGAGCACGGCTTCGATATGTGCCGCTTCGTTGCGAACCGGCATGACAACCGTGATGTCCACAGGCGTACCATCGGAATTGGCAGCCGGGCTAGACGAAGTCAATGAGGCCTCGTGGGCGTTTGGTGAAAGGGAGGTGTCAGGCACGGGGCAACGGCTCCGCATTGGAAATCGACTCCGAAATGGATTCGCCTCCGAATGACGCGTGTCTCCTTAGAGGATAGGCGATTCGTTGAGGGAATCCCGCTGTTCGGTCGATAGAAGCAGGTAGACCCTCATCGACCATGCTGCCCTGTTCCCTGAGAGTTCCGCGGTGATCCGCGAACCGTCCCTACGCACTTCCGGAGACCGCGTGTCCGTTTCAAGGCTCACTTGGCATCTTACCCATGGGCGGTGGAATCCCGGTTGGCGCAAACGCCTAAGGGAGATCCGGCGTGTCTCTCGCAAGGACACCGATGCCTTTGCCACGTGGCAGTCCTCGCGCATTGAGCAACACTTAACGTGGGTGCGTGACCACATGCCTTACTTTCGTGATGCAGCGCCCACGCCTAACACAGCGCTCGCGCTTAACACATTATCGGCATGGCCAATTCTTTCGCGCGCGAATGTGCAAGAACACCGCGAAGCGCTTCGCGATTTTTCCCGCGGGCCCGAGACTCTAAACGTTGACGCCACCGGCGGATCCACGGGCGAACCCGTCCGGTTCTATAACGATGCCGACTATCAATGCGCCACCTTTGCATCGGAACTGCTGCTTTACGAGTGGTGGGGTGTGAAGCCCTGGTCGCGGCTCGCTGTGATTTGGGGCGATGACCGCGAACTCGCGTCGGTTTCGAAGATAGAACAGTGGATCGAACGACTCCTCGGACGTATTCACCTAAACGCGTTCGATGTGTCGCCGGAGGATCTTGCGGCATTTCGAGCCAAGTTGGTGAAGCATCGTCCTGCGGTTGTGCAGGGTTACGCCACCGCCCTTGAGTTGGTTGCCTCGTATCTGGTTGAGCAGGACGAGATTCGGGTGCGCCCGTCCTTTATTCGTTCCGCCGCCGAATCGCTGTTGCCCGCGCAGCGCGATGTGATTGCGCGCGCATGGGGTCGACCCGTCTGTGATGTCTACGGTTCGAGAGAGAGCGCGAGTCTCGCGGCGCAGTGTCGTCATGGCGGCTTCCATGTGCTTGCGCACGGTAAAGTAATTGAGCTTGTTGATGACCGGGGCAGCGCCGTGCCGCCGGGCGAACCCGGGCGCGTATTGATTACCGATCTCACGAACCGCGCCTTTGGGTTTGTGCGTTATGAAAATGGTGATGTGGCGTCGTGGTCCAAGGAAACACGTTGCGCCTGCGGATCGCCTTATCCCATGCTCGAAAAAATTTATGGACGCACGAGCGACTTTATTACGACACCCGATGGGCGTCGGATTCACGGTGAGTGGTTCACTCATTTGTTTTACGATGTCGAGGCGGTTTCGCGCTTTCAACTCGTCCAGACCGGCACCCATCGCATCGAACTTTTGACGGAAGGCCCGGCGCAAGAGGACACGCTGGCACCGATTCTTGCGACTATGCGCGAGCGGCTTGGGCCCGACGTCGCAATAGCGTGGCGTCGCGTGGACCAGATCCCGCGCACCACATCGGGCAAGCACCGATTCACAATTTCACACGTTCCCTATTTGCACGCCGACGTCTCATCGTCCAGACAAGCTGCAACGGAGTCTCCGTGAGCGACGCTCCCAAGAAACTGCTGATGCTCTGCGACGTGTTCGGTGGTGCCCACGGGGGCACCGAAGGGCAGATGGTGGCGTTGGCGCGCGGACTGCCATCTCCGTGGACCGCAACGTTGTGGGTATTACAGGATTCCGATTACTTGGCCAGTCACCCGTTTCCTTGTTCGTGGCGCGCCATGAACATACCCGCAACCAAGAATCCTGCATACCCCCGTTGGCTAAAACGCGAAGCCCGTCGCATTGCCGAGCAAGACTTTGACTTGATCCACGCGTTTCACTCCGACACCTGCGTGGTAGCGCCGATCTTGGGACGCTTGGCCGGTGTGCCGGTGATTACGTCACGTCGCGATCAGGGCTATTGGCAAACACGTCGCATGATCAGCGTCTTGCGTCGTGCCAACCGCGCGGCGGCACGCATCATTAGCAACAGCGACGCGGTCGCGCGCCGAACCATCGACATTGAACACGCGCTGCCCACGCAGCTGGCCGTCGTAGGCAACGGCCACGATCCTGCGCGCTTTGAAACACCCCCCGATGTGTCGCTTCGTGAGCGGCTAAACATTCCGAACGATGCACAATTGATTGGACTCGTCGCCAACTATCGACCACTCAAGCGGCAGATCGATCTTATTGACGCGCTTGCGAACCTGCGCGACGATCATCCGACGGCTTACGTTCTCTTCGTAGGAACGGGTGGTGGCATGCACACGCTGCTCAAGCGAGCACGCGAATGTTCTCTGTTGGACCGCATTCGCGTTCATCCCGTGCGCGGCGATGTCGTGCCGGTGGTGAAGAACTTAGACATTGGCGTGCTCTGCTCGGAGAGCGAAGGGCTCTCCAATGCAATCATTGAATACATGGCGTGTCGCTTGCCGGTGGTGGCCACGAATGTGGGCGGCAATCCCGAACTGGTCACTGACGGAGAGAACGGTTTGCTCTATGCGCCCGGCGACGTGGATCAGTTGGCGTCGGCGCTTGCGCGCTTGCTGAGCAACGAACGCGAACGCACCGCCATGGGGGATGCATCGCGCCGTCGCTTTGATGAGCGATATACGCTTAGGCGCATGCTTCACGACACTGTGGCCACGTACGAAGACGTGCTTCAAGAACGGAAGCAACCTGCAATCGATCTATGGTCATGGCGAGAGGTCGTCACGGAGCAAGGCCTGGACGCTATTGAAGACGAATGGCGAGCGCTGGCAGGGGAAGGGCAGTTCTTCTGTGGCCCGTCGTGGGTGCGCACGTGGCTACGCACCGGGGATCATCGCCCCAGCGTGTGGATTGCTCGTGATGCATCGGGCGCGGTGTGTGGCGTGATGCCGCTTACGCGTTCGTCGCGAGGCACGCTCCGATTTTGTGGACAAGAACGAGGCGCCGATCACTTGGATGTGGTTGCGCCCATCGAGCAGCGCGCAGCCATCGCCTATTCGTGGCTCAAGCAGATGGCCGTGACACCCGGTTGGACGCGCATGGTGCTCGAACACGTACCCGAGGGCGCCGCGTTGCGCCGTGCGTTGCGCTTGCATCAGGGCAAGATTCCCTATGGGGAGCGTCGTGCCACCGTGTGTCCGTACATCGATACGACCACTTCGTGGGACGAGTTCTTGATCCAGAAGTTTAGCCGTAAGCGTCGTCACGAGTTGCGGCGTGTACTCCGGCGTTTTGAGGAACGTGAGGGCACGCGGGTGGTGTACGCCACCACGCCAGAAGAGACCACGTCACTTCTGGATGTGTTGTTCACGCTCCACCGCGCCCGGTTTACCGATCAGGGCAAAGAGACATCTTTTGAGGGCGACGAGGTCGCGGCATTTCATCGCGCGCTGGCCACTACACTTGTCACGCGCGACGAGCTGTTCTTGGCCGCGCTCTACGACGGCGATAAGCCATTGGCCTGCTACTATGGATTTCGTGATGGCGACAAGATGTACCACTTTCAAAGTGGCATCGCCTCCATCGAACGTGGGACGAGCCCCGGCACCATTCTTCGCGCCATCGTCTTGCGCGACATGGTCTTTGGGTCGGGCTTACGCGAGTTTGACTTTCTCGACGGCGATGAGGCCTACAAGTTTCAGTGGGCCACCGGCGTGCGCGGACTCTACGACCTACACATTGCGCGCCCCAGTCGTCGTGGGCGCGCACGCGTCTTACTGGGCGGCATCAAAGAACTCGCCAAGGACGAGGTCAAGCACATGCTGGGCCGCAAGTAGTCGTCGCGACTAGTCGCGTTACTCGGCGGGTTTGGTCTCTTCGGCCTTGGGCGTATCGGGCGCGGTTGCTGCCGAAGCAAGTTTTTTGGCGAGATCGGGATTGCTCGTAAGCATGCAAGCGCCCCAGCCCGCTAGGCTTGCGAGGAAGTAGAACCAAAATCCAATTCCGTTTGAGCCACCAGCGATGAGGCCTGCAATACAGAATATGGACGATACAAAGAACACCAGCGTGGCCACGGTTACGTGTCGCCCGGCGCTCATATCGAGCCACTCGGTCTTACCTAAGAACAAACCTCCAGAGACGAGGGTTACAAGTGAGGCGAACAGCAACAAAAACGCTCCACCTGGAGGCCCACCAATAAAGTGAATCCACCTCGTCTTGTCGTTTCCAGCCGGAACTGTGGCAATGGGAAGAACGAGTGCTGACACCAACATGACCAGGGCACAGATCGCCATCACCATGATCAGAAATTTGCGATTCATATCGGGGCTCCTTCCAGGTTCGCCGGGATACTTCGGGGACTCCAAGCTTGCACAACGATTCGTGGAATTGCAAAGCTTACTCGCCCACCGTCAAGAAGCTCGATTCTACGTCTTCCACTACTCCGCCAACTTCTTCAAAGCCCCGTGATACGTCTCATTGATCTTCAGGAGCGACGACTGGAGCTGCTGCGCGCGCTCGTCGTCTACTGGTGTAATGACGAGACGGCCGTCCTCGGCGGTGATCGAAAGAGTCGTGGTGTCGTCGATCCCAAGTCTCTCCAACATGGCCCCGTCAATGATTAGTGCTAGGCCATCGCCGTGTTTGGTCAGTCGCTTGATCATCGAGGTCTCCCTGCGAATGCGAAACATCGTAGCACCCGTCGATCTGAGTGCTTACCGAACGTCTCGGTTAGCGAGTGTTCGATACAGCGCCTCGAGTTTTCGTGACTGCACGGCTGCGTCGTAGCGATTTCGTACGCGTTCAAAGGCCGTGTCGCCAAGATTGGCTCGTTCCACGTCTTCTCGGGCGAGGCGTTCTAGGACGGTTGCAAGCGCACGCGCATCGCCCGCTGGGACCATGGCGCCCGCTGCGCCGTGATCCAGTGCCCTCGGCAAACCACCCACACGACTGGCAACAATGGCGCGTCGCGCTGCCATGGCTTCGAGTACAGCCAAGGGCAAACCTTCGCGGTGGGAAGGAAGCGCGAAAATGTCGGCGGCGCCGAGGCAGGCGGCGGGGTCTTTGCGCCAACCGGCGAAGGTCGTTACAGCATCAATGCCCACCTCGCCTGCGAGGAGTTCGAGACGCTCTCGCTCCATGCCATCACCGACCAGCACGAGGCGCACGTTGAGTGACGATGCGCGCGCATGAACCAAGCCCACAGCCTCCACAAGTACGGCATGACCCTTCTCCGGACTCAAGCGTCCGAGCGAAAGTACAACGATGTCCTGTTCACGGGTGCCGAAGGAAGCTCGCGTGCCCGCGCGATCGAGTGCGGCCTTGTTTGCCACGTCGTCCACATCGATGGCGTTCTCGACGCAGTGAAGTTGATCCGAACGCAGCCCGTCGCGCTCCAGCCGCAAGGCGAGCGCTTCGCTCACGGCAATCACCGCGTCGAATTTCTTGAGGCTCTTGCGGTCCAGTGCCTCGAAGATGCGGATCTTCCAGTTCTCCCCCGTGTAGCCGTGAACCAACGCCACCGTCGGCGTTTTGGCGCCGCGCGTGGCTTGGCGCGCAATAAGGTTGGCTTTGTAGTCGTGACACACCAGTACATCTTGCGGGTGACGTTGGAGCCATTCGCGCAAGCGACGAACGATACGCCGGTCATAGCTAGTGCGCTGTGGGATCGCAAACGTGTCTACGCCATGCGCTTCGAGTGCCTTGAGAAGTTCGCTCGTGCTTCCCTCGCGAACGAAACTTGCCACCGTCATATGAACGTCGGGTGAAGCCAGGCGACATTGATTGAGAATCAGTCGTTCGGGCCCGCCAAAGATGTCGGCATTTCGCACATGGAGCACACGGAGGCGCGCATCGCCGGTGGTTGTCGTGGGCGTCATCGTCCGCGATCCTCCTCGGGCATGGAGAGGGGGACCGCAGCAGACACCGCGGACGCGTTCAAGCTGTGATCGACAGTGCCAGCCGTAACCCGATACGTTCGTCCGGGTTCCAAACCACCAAGTTCGATGACGGACTCAGATGATGTGCCCACCAGTCGTCCATCCAGCCACACGCGGTAGGCGCGAACACCCACATTGTCTCGAGCACCATCCAAGGACACCGTGGCCACCGACGCCGAAAGGGGTACGGCGCGCACGCGCGTTGGTGCGGCGGGCGGTTTTGTATCCGATGTTGCGCCACTTGATTCGTCAAGCGTCACGTAGAGCGCGGTGGTGCCACGAATGCGGTGTTTCCCCTTGTAACTGTGCGTGCCATGGCTGACGGCGAGTTGAAATGGAGGCTCATGGGTTACGGATGGTCCTTTGCCAATGTCGGCAAATCGCACGACGAGTTGGGCCGTGCCTTGATGATTGGCTGTGGCATCCACGACCTGTTTCCCGCTCGCGGACCGCACGCGAATACGCGCACCCTGCACCGGCGTTCCGGATTTCGACATCACCCGCACCGTGATGGTTGCCTCGCGCGCGCTGTGAAACGGGCCCGGGCTTGCCCACTGCGATCCCGACGTAATCGAAACATCGGTGTCGGCGTCGCGAATGATGTGGCCGCGGCTGGGTTGGTCGCCTGAGTTGTCCCAGCGCTCAAACTCGGGTCGATGACGCTTTCCCTTACCCGCATCGCGCCGCCAAACGTTGTCTTGAATTCGAGCGCCCCGTCCGGCTCCCCAAGCGCGATGAATGTATTCATCCGTCGCCAGAAACACATTGTGACGGAGATCGATGACCGACGCATCTCGTGGGGGGGCTGCATCGGGGCCTTCGGTCCAGCTAAGCGCGCGCGCTGGAAACGGGTCGTGCGTAGAGCGCGCGCGAAACACGTTGTGATGCACGCGTGTATGTCGAGCGGGCCCCAAGGCAATATCGAGCGCGTACGCTCCGCCATGGTCCGCATCCCCCAGGGCGTCCACGGTGTTGTGATGGATGTGTGCGTGGCTTCCACGTTCGATCTTGATGCCGTGCGTCCAATGCAGATCGGGGTATTCCGGATTGGGTCGATCGCTGGCATGAACGCGGTTGTGGTGCACATGGGCGTAGTGGCCAAAGTTGTCCTCGCCGTCAATATGAATGCCCCGCGACTCGCCGCGCAGTTCATTTTCGTACACGTCGGCGTGGGGTTTGTGAATGCCAATCATGTAGGCGTTGGCCACGCGCGACACCGTGCCCAATACCCGATTGTGGTGTATCAAGAACGCGCCGTTGGTAGTCTTCCCTTGCACTTTGATGCCCCATTGAGGCGAGGCGGTCACGAGATTTTGGTCAACTTCGCAGGCGCCGACAATGCCCTCCATCCAGATGGCCGCTACGCCGGGATAACTTCGATCGGTTACCGTTTTGGTGCGACATGCGATGCGGCAGTGATCCACACGCACATCGCCTTTGGGTTCTTCGTAGATGACGATGCCGCTTGTGTCCGGCCCCGACACGTTGATGGTAAGCGCACTCAAGCGGATGTGGTGCCCGCCTCGAAACTGCACGGCGGGACATTCACGTCCTTTGCCGGCTTGCTCGAGTGTTCCGTTGCACACCACGGAGCTGCCGGGGTCGTAGAGGTACTCCGAAAACACCCCACACGCGCCCTTTGAACCGCTGGTGCCATAGCGCACGCAGTGTCCGTTTAGGTCAAGCGTGACGTCGGGCGCGGCGATAGTGAACGCTGTGCCCTTGCAAGTTATGTCTTTCGTGAGCACATAGCGCGTGTCACGCGTCGTCAATTTCATGGGTTTGTTGACGGTGACGGTGTTCTTGCGTTGCGGATACATGAGCGTTCCAGGCACACGCGCCGATATTGCGCGGCTCCAAGGACCCGTTCGCCTGCTGTCGGCGATTCGAAGCATCAATTGAAGCGTTCGTCCCGCTTCAAGCGGTCCAATCTCCAGCGCGAAATGCTGGTCTTCACCGATCGCACTTCGGACGGGAACGCGAAGCAACTTCTTGTCCTGCACGTTTCCGGCGAGCGACATGTGTTGCACGGATGCGCGCACATCAAAGGTTGGCTTGGCCAGGTCTCCGTGTACGTCAAACGTCAAGACGACGAATCCAGCGTCTTCACTCGTACCTGTCGCAAGATTGCGAATCGTAGGCGCGGTAGCGATCGGCGATCGCGCAGCCGCGAGTGGGGGCGAGAGGGTGAGCCCGATCGCCAAGAAGATCCACCCTGCGCATTGACTGTGGCGGTACCTCCGATTCATGCCATGACCGACGCACCGTCCGACAATGCGTGCTCGCCCGTAATCAGTGACTGCACGTCGCGCGGTCCCGATGTCGTGCTCTTTGCCGCGAGAGCAAGCACGTCGCGCATGGTGCCAAATCGATAGCGCTTGAGCAGGCGCTCCAGTCGACCGGCCATTTTGTGGAGTCCCACGTAGTGGCGGAACGTCGTGGCGCGTCCCGCGCCAGACATACGCGGTTGATCGGGATCGACTTCCCACGGATGGAGATACACTACCGCGGGTTGCCCTCTGCGATTGGCCCGCGATATCGCGCGTCGCATGAGGGCGGGCGGCAAGACGCGCATCCATCCACCGCCCGCCACCGGCAAGTTCTTACCCCACATGCGAAGCGTGGTCATGGGGAACTCCCAAATCGCGTGGCCTTGTAATGTCTTGAGATGGACCGGGAAGCGCGGGAAGGTGGGAATGCCGTAGCGATCGTGGCGCACCGGGAAAATGCTGCTGCTGTAGGTATAGCCCTCTTCGGCCAATACATCGAGTGCCCAGATTGACTGTGGACACACCGAGAAGCTCGGCGCGCGAAACCCGTCGATCGCTACATCGGTGGCTTGGGTGAGTGCTTCTTTCGCGCGCCTTAAGTCGGCGCGAAACGCGTCTGGCGTCATGCTGTTAACAAGACGGTGTTCATAACCATGCGAAGCCACTTCGTGTCCTGCATCAGCAATGGCTCGAATGAGCGACGGGTATCGCTCGGCGACCCAACCCAGCGTAAAGAACGTGGCCTTCGTGTCGTATTTCGCAAAGAGCGCAAGCAGCCGTTCGGTGTTGGCTTCCACGCGGCACTCGTAGTCGTTCCATGTGCCGCGGTCCACTAGATGTTCAAACGCCGAAACCTGGAAGTAGTCCTCCACGTCGACGGACATGGCATTCAGCGGCCGCGCGTCATGCGTTTTGTCAATCATGTGGGCCTCATTTCGTCAGGCTCCCATCCATCCAGTCGCTCCAGCGCACGTCGTTCTTCGGATCGACACGAGACGGCCACGACCAGCAAAGCCGGAACCCAATACCAATTCGACCGCTCCAGGTTGTGGGCGCCCAAGCCCGACACAAACAACAAGCCCAACGTGAAGATGAGCGTAAAGCACAACTTGGCAACGGCGATGTCCCATGCCGTTCCGCGCCGCTTTCGCCGCCGCATTTCGCGCCACCCCAGTAGCACGGCGCTGATCAGAAAGCCGAAAAACGTGAGCGTTCCGAGAAATCCGCGGGTAGCCAGTGCGTGGCCCACGAGGTTGTGGGGCATGAGTTTGTCGCCGTCCACGCGGCGCACGCGATAGGTTGTCCAATTTCCTGGACCCACACCCAATACCGGATTGTCTTTGAAGATTTCAAAGCCCACCTTGTAGCCATCGATGCGGCCAACCGTGGACGCATCACTTTCATACGTCTGGGAATCTGCCACCGATGCGACGCGTTTGAGCTGGGCGGGGCTCAGTGTGCCCACGAGCGCGATGCCCAGCCCCACGATGGCAGCCAGCATGATTCGCCGTGGCCAACCCTTCGGCACGATCATGAAGCTCCACAGGAGCGTGAGCACCGTAAGAATGAGGGCCGAGCGACTTGAGGTTTTAAAGACACAAAATAGCGAACCCAACATGTACCCCGTGGCACAGATACGGATGAAGATACTGCTCGTGTGTACGAGGACCCAGATCATGATCGGCATCGCGAAAACGATCGATGCCCCAAACGAGTTGGGGTCGGCATTGGAGAGACCCGCACCGAGCATGCGCGGCACGCCCTGCTGGAAGTCCATTCGGCCGCCGTAAAACTCGCGAACGGAAATCACCATGTAGAGACCGACGGCCGCACAGACGATCAGCAGGAAGAACAATAGTTGCCGGCGGGTCTGAACGATGTTAATGATCAGAAAGTAGGACACGATGGTCGTCAAGTGCCGAATGTGTTCTTCCTTCGCAATGGGAAAGTCGAAGGCCCATAGTGCTGAGAAGCTTGTGGCGAGAATAAACGCCAAGAGCCAAATGGACGTGCCCCACCGAATACTCAGTGCGCGCCCTTCCTGGACGCTGCGTGCGATTCCCGTGCCAACGGTGACTGCCAGAAGCACCACACCCAACAAGAAGCGCGGTCGCGCATCGCCGATGCTTGGGTAGTGCTCATCGATAAAACTCAGCGCCAAGAACATGTAGATCGCAAGCAGCCAGAAATACGGCGTCAGTCCGGTCAGTCGGGTTGCGGCGTACGGAAAGAAGCCACGGTAGGGAGGCGGCGTCCATGGCGCGTCGGCGCGTAGCAATGTGGGCAGTTTGGTCGTCATGCGCGCGTTGCCTCCACGCCCACAACTTCCGTTGCGGATTCCGGGAGCACATCAGGCGATCCTTCTAGGCTTGTAGGGGATGGCGTGGGACACGCGAGTGCCGGCAACAGCTTCATGAGGCCGAACGCCAATCCCGTGAAACACACCACGCTACCTACCGCCGCACCGATAAGCGCCCACCATCCGTAGGAATGTTCGGGTGGACAAGCCGTGCGCAGGATCAACCATGTCAACACGCCCGCCACGAGCGGCACGATCCAAACGCGCGCGACGTAGCGCAACAGCGACATCTCGTGACTCTTACACGCCCACCACGGCATGAGCAGCGCGTGGACGAAGAACGCGGGAATTGCGGTTCCCAGAGCAACCCCTTCAATGCCGTAGGGACCAACCAACGCCACACTCAAAGAGATGTTGGCAACGGCTTCCACAATCGAAAAGGTGGCCAGCGATCCCATGCGACCCAGGCCTTGGTGGGCAGCAACGATGGGAAAACTCGCAATCGGTGCCACGGCGCCAAGTGCCATGATGAGCAGCGCCGTACGACCTTCGAGGCGAAATGTGTTGTCGCCATGCATCCACGTTTCTAGAAATGCACCGCCCAGCACGATCAAGTACACGAGAATTGGACCCGCAAACACGAGCATGTTTCGCGCGCCGGTGGTGAGCAGATGTCGAATGCCCTCGTGGTCGCCACGCGCATGGCGTGCGCCCAACTCCGGCATAAGAACGCGTCCCATGGCCCATAGCAATGCGCGCGCGTGGAAAGCAAGACGCGCTGCGCGATCAAAGTAGGTGACGGCCAATGTGCTGACGCCTGTGCCAATGATGATGGCGTCGGTTTCATAGGTCATATGCAGGGCAAGGGCCACCACGATATTGAAGCCGCCGTACTTGAGCAGCCCGCCTGTACTTCCTTTGGACGCCAACCGCGGTGCGATTCGCATGGCGGGCACTTCGCGAAATGCACGGCGCGTCTTCCACACCATTTCAACGGCCTCAGCCGCCACATTGACCAATGCAAGCGCAATGAGCGGTGAACCAAGCGTTCCCTGGTGAGCGAGTGCGAGCACCGATACAACACCGATGGTTCGCAGCACGAGAATGACGCAATCGATGCGACACGTAATGTCGTAGCGCTGTTTGCCAATTAATCCCGCGGTGAACGCATTCCACGGAAGCGCAAAGGCCATGCCCGCACCCGCTATCCAAAGCGCAGTCGTGGCCTCCTCGCGATGTTCCAATGCCACGTTAAACCACTCGGCCAAGTTCGGCGCCAAGATCGCAGTGCCCGTCAGGATGAATAGCGCACCCGTACAAAGCGTCAGAAACGCGCTGTTGACGTAGCGATTGATGGATTTCGAATCTGCGAGTGCGTCGTGCTTGGCGATAAAATGCACAATGGCGGGGCGAATGCCCAAGTCGGCGATGTTGAGGTAGCCCGTTAGGCCGTTGATGATGGCCCAAACACCAAACAGACTCTTGCCCAGCATCTCGACCACGTAGGGCGAGACCAGCAAGAGCGCGAGCGCATTGATCAGATACGCGGCCCAGTTCCAGGTGGCGTTGCGCGCCAATACGCGTCGTGACGACCCCTTCTTGCCGGCAATATGGCGCATGATGCGGCCGCGATGCCGCTCGGGGGCCTCGACGTTGGCGGGGGGTTGTTCCTCGGTCATCGCGTCGCGAATCGCTCCTAGCCCAGGCTAGCCCAAATCGTTCATGAACTGACGTAAGTCGCGTGTTTTGCGCTCGTTTTCGATTCCAGTCCATTGGCGCGGCGACGTGCCCTGAACCTCAACCTATATAGAGCCCATCGACCAGCCAGCGCACATCGTTAAGTCCCGCCCCCATGGTCCCCGAATCGCCTCAAGCGCCGAAGATTGCACCGATGGACCTTTACTCCGATCGCGGAATCGTCCGATAGTGCGCCCGTGGCTTGTGGGTTCCCCCTCGGGATCCGTGCGCCACAGGCACCGTGAGGGTTGGCCATGCGACGCCACCGAGTGATCTTGGTGGGTTTCCGTATGGTGGTGGAGGCTTAGCAAGCCGCCATCACGCCGCCGCCTACAATACGACAACCGAACGCGCGGCGGGTTCCCCCCGCTTGCGGAGGCCTGCTTTTACTATGCGCACCTGTGTTACCGGCGGAGCGGGATTCATCGGATCCACGCTCGTTGATCGCCTCGTCCGCGACGGCCACGATGTCGTTGTGTTGGATGACCTCAGTACGGGCCGACTCGAAAACCTCGCGTTCGCGCGTCAGCATATTGAGTTTATCGAGGGCGACCTGCGCGATGAGGCCACCGTGAGGCGCGCCGTGAAGGGTTGCGAAGTCGTCTTTCATCAGGCGGCGCTGGCCGCCGTGGCGCGCAGCGTCGAGAAGCCCGAGCTGGTCACCGATGTCAATGTTCGCGGAACGGTGAACGTGCTTGTGGCGGCGCGCGATGCGGGCGCCCGTCGTGTGGTGATGGCCAGCTCGTCATCGGTCTATGGCGATACGCCCGAGTTGCCCAAGCACGAGGCGATGACGCTTTCTCCACGTAGTCCCTATGCGGCGTCCAAAGCGTGCGGCGAGGCCTACTTTGAAGCATTCCAGGCGTCCTACGGTTTGGAGACGGTTCCGCTGCGCTACTTCAATGTCTATGGACTCCGCCAGTCACCGCGTTCGCTTTATGCCGCCGTGGTGCCGCTATTCGTTGAGGCCTTTTCCCTCGGTCGTCAACCCACGATCTACGGCGACGGTGAACAGACACGCGACTTTACGTTTATCGAAGACGTCGTGGAAGCCAACTGGAAGGCCGCGACCATGCCGCGCGCACCCGAGGGCCCCATGAATATTGGCGGGGGCGCTCGCATCAGCATCAATGAACTCGCGCGCACGATCGCCGCTTCGTTTGGCGTGCCGTGCGAGCCCGTCTATGAACCCACGCGGGTCGGCGATGTTCGTGATTCCCTGGCCGACATCACCCACGCGCGAACGCGTCTTGAATGGGAGCCGCAAACGGCACTTGCCGATGGCATCGCGGTGCTTGTGGACGCTGCCAAAGGCGCCGTGTCCTCCGCGACCTAACGCATACGTCAAACCAACCTGAAGCGAATCAACCGTACCTACCCACATACCACGAAGGACAGCGAGGAACCCATGAGCGAAACAACGGCCGCTGCGCGCCTCAACGCCATGCGCGAGAAGATTCGTTCGCGCACGCTGCGCTACGGCGTGATTGGCATGGGATACGTGGGCCTGCCCCTGGCAGTCGAGTTTGCCAAACAGGGCGTCGATGTCACCGGCTTTGAAGTCGATACCGACAAGGTCAAAGCCCTCCGCGCAGGCACGTCCTATATTCCCGATGTACCGAGCGACGACGTAGCCGCCTTGGTCCAGGCGGAAACGTTGCGCGCCACACTCGACTTTGGCCTTCTCGCCGACATGGATGTCATCAGCATTTGTGTCCCCACACCGCTTTCCAAGAGCCGTGATCCCGATCTTAGTTACGTTGATGCCGCCACCAAGTGCGTCGAAGCCACGCTCAAGTCCGGTCAACTTGTGATTCTTGAAAGCACGACCTATCCGGGCATGACTGAGGAGTACATTCTTCCGCGATTGGAAGCGTGTGGCTACGAGGTTGGTGGTGAGTTTTGGCTAGCGTTTTCGCCCGAGCGCGTGGACCCGGCCAACGACACCTACGGCATCAAGAACACGCCCAAGGTCGTGGGCGGCGTCGGCGATGCTTCCACCGAACTTGCAACGTCGTTTTACGAGATCGCCATCGATCACGTGCACTCGGTGAGTTCTGCAGCGGCGGCCGAGATGGTGAAGTTGCTGGAAAACACCTTCCGTAGCGTCAACATTGGTTTGGTCAATGAAGTCGCCATGATGTGTGACAAG
Source organism: Planctomycetota bacterium (assembly GCA_965222115.1). GTDB lineage: Bacteria > Planctomycetota > PLA2 > PLA2 > JAEUHO01 > CBDCTJ01. Next base: position 1,174,977 of record CBDCTJ010000007.1, read on the forward strand.
CTCGGCCTCAATGCCCGAGAAATCATCCGCGCGGCGGCCACGAAGCCCTTTGGTTTTATGCGCTTCGAACCCGGCCCCGGCATCGGCGGTCACTGCATTCCGCTCGATCCGATCTATCTCTCGTGGAAGTTGCGCACACTTGACTACCGCGCCCGATTCGTCGAGCTGGCCCAAGACGTCAATACGTCCATGCCCGAGTACCTCGTAGACCGCGTGGCGCGTGCCCTGAATGAGCGCGAGCGAAGCGTGCGCGGCTCGAATATTGTTGTTGTTGGGGTGGCCTACAAGAAGGACGTAGACGACACCCGGGAATCGCCTGCCTTGGACGTCATGGGACGATTGATTGAGTCCGGGGCTCTTGTGTCCTACATCGATCCCTTTGTAGACTCTGTGCGTGTCGGAGACCGCGAGCTGCGAGCGGTACCGTGTAGTGAAGCCGTGCTGTCGAATGCGGACCTTGTAGTTGTGACGACCGATCACACGAATATCGATTGGCCCCTGATTGGGCGATGCGCCACCACCATCGTGGACGCGCGTGGCGTCGTCCCACGCGATGGCGTGACGGGCGTTCTTTGGCCTTTGAGCGGTCAACCCACACGCGGTTCCGGCAACGTCGCCTCCACGAACAGCACAACCCATCGCACCGGCAAGGCCGTGGGCGCGGAGTCGTAGCGTGAGTTGGTTTTCTCGATCATCCGGGCACTTGATTGCTTCGCTGTGGAAGTATCGCTGGACCTATTTGGTCCCCATTGCCACGTTGCTGCTTCCGGCCACGATTTACGCCCTTCGCTTGCCACCCACGTATGACGCCGAGGCGTTTGTGCAGGTCACCGAGATGCGCGACGCCGATCGCCGCTCAGATGTCGTTGCCCACCGCTCCATGTCCGACAACAAGCTCGTTTCCTTGGCGCGTAACAAGATTCTCAAGACCGAGAACCTCAAGGCGCTCGTCCCGTGGTTGGCCCCGGAGGGTTCCGAAGACGACAAGAACCTCCTTCTCGAACTCGCGGAACGCGTGGAGTACGACCGCCTGGGACCGCAACTCTTCAAGATCAAGATCACCGACGAGGATCCTTTGGTGGCCAAGAATGCGGTAAACGCGCTGGTGTACAAGTTCGCCGAAGGTGAGCGCGCCGGTCCTCTCGCCAAAGCCAAGAGTAGCGAAGAGTTCTTCCGCGAACAACGAGACGCCGCCAGCAAAGAAGCCGAGAGGGCTGGCAAGGCCGTCCACACGTTTCTAAAGTCACATCCCGATGTCCAGGAAGGTCAGCGCGAGTTTCTCGACAAACAGCTCCAGTCCACACAGACGCAGATCCAGAACCTGCTAACCCTCGCCAGCACGTACAAGGCACAAGAAGAAGAGTATCGGCGCAAACTCACGGGCGGGGAAGGGGCTGCGTCGAATCAAAAGACGCGCCCGGATTCAACGGAAGAGATTCGTCTCAAGGGACAGCTCAAGAACATTCAAGACGGCCTGGGCAAGGCCAAGTTCGAATTGGCGCGGACTTCGGCACGTTTTCCCGAGAAGAGTAGACGTGTGCGCATTGCACGCCAAGACTTGGAGCGCCTCGAGCGCGAAGAGGGCCGTATCGTTGGCAAGCTCGATGAAGAGCGAAAGCGCCAGGACAAACTTTGGAAAGCCAAGATCCGCCAGGAGAGTACGGGGAGCCGAAACGCTTTGGAAAAGCAGCTTGCACGAGCGGAGAAGGACTTCGAGAACACCCAGGCGGATCTCATCGTCCTTCGCGAACGGGCGGCATCGCTTCGCAAACGCGTCATTGCCATCCCGACCTTGGCGCTCAAGCTGAATCCACTCAAGGCCGAGTTTGCCCTCAAGCAGAAAGACCTCGTCGAAGTTACGCAGAAGCACTTGGCGGCTCTGCAGGACCTCAAATACTACAAAGAGGCCAAGTCCGACTTCGTTACGCCGTATACCGTGACCCAAGAAGCCGTAGCGCCGGCCAAGCCCAGCGGACCGTCGCGTATGAAGTATCTGCTTTCGGCGTTGGTCCTTGGTGGACTCTTGGGCTACGGCATCATGCTGCTGCGCCGCAAGTTTGACGAGGGATCGGATGTTACCCCCGACGACATTGCTGGGCTGCTTCCGGGCGCATTGGTTGTATCCGTGCCGCGCCTCGGTAGCGCGCCAAGGCGCAAGTCGGGTGGGTTGATGCTCGACGTGGTCTGCGCCACGTGGGTGGGCGCGTTGATGGGCATCACCGTGCTTGCCATCGCCGTCCACAAACACTTGATTGATGGCCCACCCTTTATTCGATCGCTGATTGGAATGGATGTATGAGCAACGTCTACGATCACCCATCGGGTCCCCAATCGCCCGCCAACACGGCGCTGGCGCCGCTTGGTAATGGCGGCGGACTGCTCGCGCTGCAGGAAGACAGAGAGCGATTCGTTCAAGTCAATGACCCGGACCGTTTTTCGACGGATGGCTACTTGCGATTGACGGCACACATTCTCATGCAGAGTCAGCGCCAGCAGTTTCGAACCATTGGCGTGATTAGCTCACGCGATGGCGAGGGGCGCTCAGCGGCGGCCGCCAATCTGAGCGTGTGTTTGGCGCGCGCGCGCGGACGCACCGGCAACGTGCTTTTGGTAGATGGTGACGCACGGCGTCGCACATTGAGTCGCCTCTTGTGTGGTCGTCATGAGCAAAACCGGACCGACGTCTATTACGAGGATCCGGGCGATACGGCCAAGCATCCTGAGATCTTTACAACATCATTTCCCGGTCTCGACATTATGACGGCGCCGGAAGCGGCGGATGCGCTGACGATTCATGATCCCGCGGCCTGGGCGCATACGTTTCATGAGCTGAAGTTTAAATATGCCCAAATCGTCATCGATTGTCCGTCCATCCTCGACAACCCCGAGGGTATGGTCCTGCGAGACTGCGTAGAGGAACTCGTGCTCGTTGTTGAGTCCGGGCAGACCTCAAAGAAAACCATCGAACGCGCCCTTGGTGGTGTTCGGCGTCGCGTCATCGGAGTCATTCTCAACGGTGGTGTGAAGCGACGGCAAGCCAAGAAAGCAACTTCGTCCCGATAGCCGGGCCACGAAATATTCGATAAGAGTGCTAGCCCGGCGGCGCGTGCGTACGATCCTGCCGATTCCCACCCCAGTAGTTTTCCACCCGAATGACACCAGTTACTGCTGCTACCGCGACCGCTTCTGAGTCAGCGTCTTCGACGCGAGAGAGCGCGCGTGCCGTTTTCCGGGCAGCACCCATACCGCCGCAAGCACGTCCCATGTCCCCGGCACGTCCTTCCGCAGTCTTGATTCCACCTATAGTGGTGTATCTGGCGTCCATCGGTGTTGTTGCACTCGTCCACGGCATACTCGTGTCTAAAGTGTCGGTGCTCACCGTGGCGCGCGCCATGTTCATTGTGGCGGTGACCATTCCGTCGCTCTACGTGGTCCGATCCATCATCGTGGGCCTTCGCGGTCAACGCTGGTGCGACGCGCTTTTACCCGCCGTTGCTGCCATCTTCATCGTGTTACTCGATCTGCTCATCCCAGGCTTCATGCTGAACTGGCCTACGGCTGCGCTCCTGTTCGTGCTGTCACTTTCGGCTGGACCGCTTACGCGCATTTGGCAACAGTGGTGGGTTCGACATCGTCCTGCCCGCGTAACACTGTTGGCATCCACCGAGTGGGGAGCCGATGAGGCCACGCGCCGGTTGGAACTCGTCCCCGGACTCGTCGTGACCGGCGTCGTAATCCCCGGTTGCGATCCAGCATCGGCGCAACGCATCTTGCGACGACCCGTATCGGGCGATATCTCAGATCTATCCGAGGACATGGATATCGAGAAACGGCTCATCGTCTCCTGCCCATCCCGCGATACCAACGTCAACTCCACAATTGCCCGACTGGTGGCTCGCGGTCATACCATTAGTAGCGAATCGGCGGTCTTGCGCGCCGCGGAAGGGCGCATCGACACCGACTTAGCCAATCCTCTGAGCTTGCTCTTGGGCCGCCCCCGCCACTGGTTCAGCAATGCGGCCTCACGCGTCATGGACGTGCTGTTGTCATTTGTAATGTTGATTGTGCTCGCGCCGCTTTTTGCCATCGTGGCGCTGGCGATATTGATCGAGGACGGTCGCCCCATCTTCTACCACCAGCGTCGTACCGGCCTGCGCGGTAGGCTGTTTGATGTGATCAAGTTCCGCAGCATGTATCGGGATGCCGAAAGTCGTTCCGGTCCTGTGTGGGCGGCAGAGAATGATCCCCGCATCACCAACGTGGGGCGCCTGCTGCGCCGCACGCGTATCGACGAACTCCCCCAATTGTTCAACGTACTTGTTGGCCAAATGGCGCTCGTCGGTCCGCGTCCCGAGCGTCCTCATTTCTTCGACATCTTGCGCCGCGACGTACCACTCTTTGAACTGCGAACGATCGTGCGCCCCGGCATTACCGGCTGGGCACAAATCCGTGCGCCGTATGCGGCCGGCCCCGAAGACGCGCGCTACAAGCTCGAATACGATCTCTACTACGTGAACCGTCGCTCCCCTTGGTTTGACTTAGCTATCCTCTTCGAAACAGTGGGTGTTGCGTTCTCGGGCAGAGGCGCCCGCTAGCCCGGATGTTGCACGAACCAAGGTGAATCGCGCGGTTCTCGCTGGTCTTCGTCCCCAATCTCATTGCGGAGAACCGCTCAGCGATGCTTTTGGCATCGCCTCGGAACCACCGCTTCGAGCTTAGACCCGAATCCTCACCGAGAACACCTTGTCATTCCTCGTTCGCATGGAGTTCGATCACAAGTCGCCAGGCGACAACTCCTTGCGTTGCCCGGACGCGCGCTTCGTGCAACATCCGGGCTAGGTGGCGAGACATCAAGGGTTGATCTCCGCGGACGTGGTGAATGCGCCAACGGCGCGGGCTCTCCTCGGATCTTGAAACGACGTGTGGAGAGGGACAAAGACTGTCAACTCAAGGGGAAGATGCGCGGTACAGGGTCCGAATTATGAGGTTCTTGATGCGTTCACACTGGGCACCTTGCGAGCAAGCGTCGCCTGCTGCATGAAGAGGCGGGAGAGTCCCATCCAGCGTAGCACCCGCTCAATCACACCCATTCCAGGGAGGGTGACCGGAAGCGGCATGTAGCGCTTTGCGGTCACGACCTCAAATCCCGCCTTCTCCAGGTGAGCTCGGGTCCTGGCCAGCGTCCACCGGTTGGGTAGCCATCGAGGATCGAAGTGACCCCGCCATACCCCCAAGCGCAGCCCCATCGGTGTTGGGTCCGCGACGATGATGTGTCCGCCGGGCACAATCACGCTATGACAGGCAGCGAGTGCTGCGCGAGCGTCAGGGATGTGCTTGAGGGTCGCGACGATCGTAACCGCATCGAAGTGTTCACGCTCAAACGTCATTTCTTCCACCCGACTACACACGACGTTTAGGCCCTGTTCGCGAGCCACCTCAACGAGGTCCTCACTCGCTTCGAGCCCCGTCAGGGAAATGCCTCGGAACGCATCGCGGAAGACGTGGAGCATTGTTCCGTCGGCTGTGCCAACGTCGAGGAGACATGCGCCGAATTTTCGCGGCGGTTGCGCCGCGAACCCCTGGCGTAGATACGCGATCACCGTTTCCGCGCGGCGGCGGAATCCATCTCGAAAGATCCGCGAGGTCTTTCGCATTTCGTGATAGCGGTCAAAGTCTTTAGCAGTCATGACCCTCCAGTCGACAAAATCCTCGCTACGCGAAAGAGCCATGTGCTCGCGAACTCGCAAGAGTGTCCCATGCGCTAGGGCAAGGTCTCTTCGAATGCCTGGGACCCCCACATCAGAGGACGATCAACAGCGGTTGTGGACTAGTACATGCTCACACTACGTGGGTTTTCCAGGTGCCGCGGGCGAACCAGTAGATGACGAAGGACGCGCGGACGATGGCGGTGAGGCAGATGACCCACCAGAGGGCGGTGACGTTGCCCGGCCAGTGGGTGACGGCCCACCAGGCGAGTGGAATGCGCAAGAGTGAGAACGCGACGCGAATGACCATGGGCGGCAGCGTGAGGCCCGCCCCGCCAAATGCACCGCCGAGGGTGAGTTCGAAGGCCTGCGGGACCATGCAAAACGACACCGTGAAGATATAGGACGTGGCAAGTAGGAGCGTTTCGGCGTCGATGGTGCCGGCTTCATTGCGAGGCGCGAAAACGTTAGCGATCCACTCCGGTCGAAACACCATCACGATCGACCATATGAATGTAACAAGTCCGCACTGCCGCGCGCAGCGCCATGCCGCAAGGTTGGCGCCCGTTACGTCGCCGGCACCCAGGTGGCGCCCCACAAGCGATGCCGCAGCTGCAGACCAACCTATGCCCAGCACATACGCCACACCTTCGCCCGTATGACCAATTCCTAATGCCGCTTGTGCCGGTGGGCCGCCCGCGAACTCCGCCGCGTTCAATATGACCAGATACACGATGTTGAAGCACATTCCCGCGATGGCAGTTGGTAGGCCTACGCGTGTCATGCGACCAAGCACTGCGAGATCGAGTCCCCACGGCCCCATTCGATCCACGAACGTACCCTCGTGAAAGCGCAAGTCGTCCGTTGACGGCTTCGACCCGCGAATCCAACCGCGTCGCCAAAGTGTAGTAACAATGAGCAACGCGCCCACGACATTGGCCACAACCGTTGCCCACGCCGCGCCCGCCACACCCAGTGCAGGAATGGGTCCCGCACCGAGAATCAACAGTGGGTCAAGCACCGCGTTGATACACAGCGATACACACGCAAAGAGAAACGGCGTCTTTGTGTCGCCCTTGCCGCGAAAGATGCCGTCGCCCGCGATGTGAAGCAGAACCAACGTCCCGCTAGTCCAGTAGATGCGTGCATACGGAAGTCCGTGCGCGCGCACCGCGTCGGTCGCATTGGCGCCATCAAAGAACAGCGGAACCAGCCACCAGCCAATCAGCGCCGACAACACGCCCACCACAAGTGCCCAGCGGAGTCCTTGACCAGCCACATACGCAGCGGCGTCCATGCGTTTCGCGCCGTCGTAGCGTCCCACCAGCGACGTCACGCCAATCCCAATGAGAAATCCCAGCCCTGTGAAGATCCACACTGATATGGAGCTCACGGTAATGCTGGCCACCGCGTCGGTACCCACTTCGCGAATGAAGTAACCGTCTACTGCGCGGTGTACGAGCTGCAACACCGCGCTTCCCACGGCGGGTAACGCCAAGCGAATGATGTCGCGATGGCCGGTGCGCAGCGCGGCTTGTTGCGTCATCCCGTGCTCGATCTACGCGGCTGAGGCTGTGTTGCCGTCATCGCCACGTGCGAACAACGCGCCAAGCGTTGTTGTGGCGAGCAAAGCACACAGAATCGACCACCCATAGACGGGCCACGTTGTTGCCGTGCCCACCACCGGATCGGCGCCCACCAATTTGTCGTGTAGCGAAGGCGCGAGTCCGGCGGCCACCGCTGCGGCAAGGAAGAGCGCGTTCGTGATGCGCCGCGACGTTGTTTCGCGCTTCGTGGCGTCGAGCATGAGCGGCGGTAGACCAATCCACGCACACGCCACCGCCGGCAACATGGCGCCATGCACCGCAAGCGCCACGGCGCCAATGCACGCTGCGAGTCCCCGAAGGCGTGATACCGCATTGTCGTGGCCCGGCGTTTGGAGTTTGGCGGTGTACCACGCATCCAGCAGCGCCAAGGCACCTAACGGGGCAAAGATGGGCACCCACACCTCGCGCAACTGACCACCGGGAATCCAAGGGTGATCCGTGGCCAACAGAAACGTCATAGCCGCTGCGATCAAGAATGCGCCGAAGGCTTCGCCCACTTGTAGTGCGCGTGCACGCCGTGCCCACCAACACGTGAGCGCCAATGCAATCAACGCCACGAGCGAGAGTGCCGCGGGTGCGCCCGTGCGCATCGCACCGGTTTGATCGACCAACTTGTCGCCCACCATGGCTTCGACCCACTGCGGAAGTACCCAGAGGCCTGCCAACAAGACAATCAGGGCCACGCGAATGCGGCCGCGCGCGTGTTGGGCAATCTGGGCGGGTGACTGAACGGCCATCGCGCACCATGGTCACTCACGGAACAGAAAAGCAAACAACTCCCCTGCCCGCGCGGCCTGATTAACCCGTGGCCCGATTAACTCGTGGCAAGGTCCCCGCGACCGGCGCGATGGGTTCGTCGCTCGATTCCTTTCGAAAGCTCGCCAGCACCATCAACAGGCTGAGCCCAAGCACGGTCCATGAAAGTGCCGCTGTCCCGCGACCGAATGGCCCCAGGGTGTCGATTTGTGGTTGCACAATTCGAAATCCGTGGCGTAGCGCGATGACCTGAAGGATGGCGAGCGCCAAGAGGAGCATGGCGCACGCGCGGCGCGCCCCGGCACAAGAACGAGCGAGTTGCGCACCCGATGCGCTCACCGCCAGTAAGAGAAATGGCACCAGGAACTCGCCGCCCTGCCCGCCATCTCGCACGATGAGTTGCGAGGGTGCCATGAGCACCATCAAACACAAGCACAACCGAACGCCGCGCAAGAAGTTGGGTCGCAGCGGCTCCTCTTCGGCGCCCAGATTGCGCAACGCTTCCCAGACCGACAAACTCCCCAACAACACAAGCAACGCACACGCGATCACAAGTCCCATGCTATGCATCTCGCGATCCAGCCAAATCACACCCGCGGCATAGAACGCAATGAACGCATCGATGCCGGCCAGCAGCGCGCGCAGACCTCGAAGCCGCCGCGAGAGTGCCGCCGCGGCCGGCAATAGCACCAGCAAAAGGAGCGTGGGCACCAACACGTGGGCCTGACGAAACATCGGCGTGGCGGCGTCGGTTTGGTTGCTCGGTTCTAAAAGCGTGCCACTTGGGAGCACACAGCCGACCCACAAAAACGTTCCCGCCGCGGCTAAGGCGTAGGCCAACGCGGCAAAGGTCTTGGAGGGGGCGCATCGAACATCCACGGATCTCAGCGTATCTCCAACTGAACCACGCCGTAGCAAACGGAACTCAAACGAGACGACGAAATCGGCGTGCCCGTTCCTGCGCGGCCCGCGATGTCGCGTATTGTGCGTGCCACGCAACGTGGGGTTGCGCATTTGGACCTGCCGCCATGATGTATCGAGTCAACGTCGGTCAAGACGAGTACATCGGGTCCGCCGAGGAAGTTGTTGAGTTTCTTCGACGCACCGAGGGCGCGCCACCTAGCGCCAACGCACACGAATACATGCTGGCGGTCGCAAAGCGTCTCCAAACGGCCATGGATGTTGGGGGTGTCGATACTGAATCGCCCGAGGCGTTTCTCGATTCCCTGGCGTCGCGAGGCGTCTTGCGCGTTTCTGTAGGACCCGAGCCGTCCACGGAACGTGTGACCGTGGATGAAGCCCTTGGCGATGGTCCTATTGCCTTCGGCCCCGGCGTGGATCCTGACGAGATTCCGTAAGTGCGATTAGGCTTCGCCCGTGGAGCCGAACCGAATCCAGCATTCGCAGTCATTTCAACCCGCGAAACGGCCGCGCGCGTGGCCACGCGTCGTGTTGGTACTCGTCGCGATGGCGGGCGCGATTGTTGGCGCTGCCTATCTCGCGGCCCCGGTCAATGAGTGGTTGCAAGTAAATGAATGGCGATCACCTTCGCCCGGTGAGGAAACGCGCGAGTTCCTAAAAGTCTTCCGTCGCTTGCTACTCATTCCACTAATCGCGATTTTGGTCCTCGCGTGCCGTCCGTGGCGTGACGGCGATCTTGCAAGCTATGGACTTTGTCCAACATTGCCGCGGATTCGACAGCTCGGCGTGGGCTACGGTTCTACACTGCTCACCGCGATTCTCACCGTGCTCGTGCTCATGGCACTTGGCGTCCTGCGCCTTGAAGATCCACCTCGGATCGGCACGTTCGCGTCACGCAGTATCAAGTATGTGCTCACGGGACTATTGGTAGCGGTTCTTGAAGAGACGTTCTTTCGCGGATGGCTTCATCGGAGACTGTCGAAGCACATGAACACGGTGCGTGCGGCGGCACTGGGCGCTGCCATCTACGCCGCCGTCCATGCGTTTCGCCCCGGCAAGCTCAACCAAGACGTCACGCTCGATGCGAGCGGCGCGCTATCGGCGTTTCAATCTTGGGTTACGCGTCTTGGCGATCTGCAGAACTTTGGCCCAACGTTGCTAGGGCTGTTTCTGTTCGGACTGCTGCTTATCGCGCTCTGCAAGCGGACCGGATCGCTTTGGACATCGATTGGCGTCCACGCCGCGGGCATTTACGCCATGAATGTGCACGGGAGCCTCACTGAACGGGTGGTCCGAGAACCGTGGGCGGGCAGCAAGAAGCTGTTCAATGGCGTCCCCGGTATGGTCCTGCTCTTGTTGGCACTTTGGTGGGTGACCAGAAATGAGGGTGATCGCGAGACTGCCCGTGACGCGGCGGGTAGACTCACTTAATGCATCGCGCGCTCGCCCTCATTGTGGTTCTCGCTTTGGCCGCGGTCGCTTGGTTCCTCGTCGATAGCGGTATGCTCGGCGATCTGGTTGGCAGCAACACGGATCATGTAACCCATACCGTGAGTGCTGATTTCCTCACCGGTGAAAACGATGGCGACGCTGACAAGCCGGGGGTCATGTTGCAGGGATTCGGGCCGGCCGTATCCACAAGCGAGAAGGACGCCAAACTCAGCAGCCTTGAGGCACTTCTCAATGCAGGCGAATCGTTTGCCAAAGGCGCAACCGGCGCCAAGGTTCCGTTTCGCGCGTACGTCGTCGATGTTGATGGCGATCCCGTGGCCGAAGTTGACATCACCATTGACGGCACCGAACACAAGTCGCGCACGGTTACGAAGTCCGATGAGCAGGGTGCGTTTGAGGTTGAGCTTCCCGCCGGTCGTTACGACCTCCTATTTGAATCCGAGTCGGCGGGTGCGCTTGCGGTTCGCAACTACATCGTTGATGGCGCCAAGGATCAAACCAAAGAGTTTACCCTTCGAGATCGTGCCACGGTGCGTGTGTTTGCGAAGCAAGGCGGGAAGCCTCTGTCGGGCGCAAGAGTCATGGTGCAACGGTATCGACCCAAACGCATCGCAGCGGTAAAGAACGCCGTGTCACGCCCGACAGTGATAAACGGTGCCGGATCCGGAGTTGAACCGGAGTTTCCCATAGGCTCGCCGGCTGCTAGATTTACGGACGCGTCGGGTAAAGTGACATACGAAGGTCTTCCCATTGACCGGTACGAGATATCGATTTCGACGTCACCAAGCGCAGGCGACGAGGATCCCGGCGGGCCAACTCAGTCCGTCACCCGCTGGATCAAGGGCACGGTGGACATTTACCTCAATGTTCCCAAGTCGGCCAAGCTCAAGGGGAGCGTACGGGCCAGCAAAGAAGGGCCGCGGATTCCGGCAACGCTGCTTCTAAAGACCAAGGCTCGCGGCACATCCGGTGTGCTGGCTTCGACGTTTTCAATTGAGCCCAACAGCGATTTTGAGATTGATGTCCCCTCTGGAAAGGTTGAATCGATATCGGTGGTTGCCGATGGGTACGCCTCGTGGCCCGAGCCGCATAAGCGAAAGAGTATCTATCGCAAACTGTATGCACTTCGTCGCGGCAAACCCGCTCGACTCGACGTGATTTTGAGCAAGGGACGCGCGATCACCGGCAAGGTGCTCACGCAAGAAGGCGATCCTGTTTCGGGCGTCACGCTGCGATTCAAGGGCCGGTACGCCGAGATGGCCGTAGAGGCAACGAGCGACAAAGAAGGTCTCTACTCGGTGGGCGAACTCACGGCCGATCGCTATGAAATGAGCATCGTAAATCGCGGTGTATATCCAATCGCAGATCAACGCTCCGTAGTCAAGCTACCGCGAGGTCAAGACAAGCCATTTGAATTCGATGTGAAGGTGGCACCGGCGCGCACGTTGCGTGGACGCGTACTCGATGCCGATGGTGAGCCACAGCCCGCCGCGCGTGTATGGATTGTGGGCGGTGGTCGCAGTGTTCGCAACGCCAGGAACATTGGTCGCGATCTTGAAACGTTTACCGATGCCAAGGGTCGCTTCGCGCTGGCCGAACTGCATCCGGAGCGCAGCGTGTTCTTGCGCGCTGCCGTAGGCGAACTTCAAGCCACGCCCATTTCGATTCCCGCACGTCGCGCTGCCCCCGATCCCTTGCAGTTGGTGTTGGAGCCTGCTGAGACCATTCACGGCGTTGTGACCGATGGGCATGGCCACCGCGTACCCGGCGTGCGCATCCGTTTTCGACCGATGACGGGCGATGGCCGCACGGGCAAGGCCGCCTACACCAATACAAAAGGCGAGTTTACGACCAGGAATTTCATTCCCGGCGATTGGCGCGCCGAAGTCTCCAAGCGCCGTTACTTGAAGACACCTCACAAAGTATTTCGCGTTCACTCTGGTGGCGGCGACACACGGTTGGATCTCGAAATCAATCCCGGCATGATTTTCTCGGGGCGCGTGAGGGACATTCACTCCTCCATGCTTCAAGGCGTTCGCGTCTCGGCACGCATGATGAAGAAGAACGGACGCCCGGGTCGCTCGATGGCGTCGGGGACTACCGACAACTTCGGCAACTTTCGCTTAACCGGCATCAAACCCACGGGTGCGCAGTTCATGCTCGTCTTCTACAAGCGCGGCTACAAGACCGTGCGCCTCAAGAATCAACGCGGGCCCCAAGATCGTATCGATGTAGGTATGCAGCGAAACTAGGCATGGCGCGCTTCGTCGTCATCCCTGGATTCCTTGCGTTGGCCTTACTGATGTGGTCGTTGTTGAATCAGGATTCAGCGCAAGACCTCTCCAATGCTAGTGAAACGCTAGAGGAGGCGAATGCTGAGGCAAATTCAGTACGGCTGAAGGGCCGCCGAAAACGGGAGGCGGACGCCCGACCCATGACTGCAAATCAAGTCGCCGAAACAGTGCCGCCAATTAATGCGGGAGATTTGCCATTGACCGGCGCCACTGTGCCGTTTCACGCGCGCGTTGTCGATGAGCGTGGCACTCCTGTTGATGACTGCGAAGTGGAGGCATGGTCAGCATGCAGATTCAACTGGGTAACACCAGGTGAGTCAATGCGCGCCAATTCGAAGGGAAACGTGGAGGGGGACTTAGAATCCGGTCGCTACGACCTTTGGTTCCGCTCGCCAACGCTCGGGACGCTATTCGTGCAAGATTACGTTCACGATGGCGCGCAAGAAAATGTTCTAGACGTTCGCCTAATAGACCGTCTAGGTATTCGCGTGCTGGTGAAGGAATCGGGGACACCTTCGCCTGGCATCACTGTCCATGTGGCGCGACTTCGTGGCGATGATGACCCTAGAAGAATCGTGTACAACCATGTCACCAGATCGGTGATGAACCTCGACGACCCCGACTTCTTCTTTGGACCAAGTAGATTAAACGAACATGGGGAAACGGACGCCAATGGAATAGCGACCTTCCATCGAATTCCCAAGGGCACATATCGAGTAACGGTGTTTTCAAAATCTGCAGGGTTGTTCGTAGATGATCCTCCCTCGTGTGTCGCCTATCGCCGGCTCACGGACCAACCTGTCGAATTGAGCATGTCTCTACCACGCTTTTCAAAAGTACGCGGATGCGTACGTGCGATTGAAGAGGTCCCCTACGCAACCGCAAACCTAGTCGTTCAGACTCGCGTCGAAGAAGACGACTCATTGTGGAGTGCATCTCAGTTGGTGGCCATCGGCGACGATTTCGAAATGAGCGTACCTGTCGGCCGCGTGGCGTCCGTTCGGGTGAACGCCGAGGGCTTTGCGGCGTGGCCCGCGCCAGAGTGGCGCGGTCTGATTAAGAGCAAGCTTTCGAGTATGCTTCGTGGCGAAGACAGGCGCCTGGACGTGGACCTGAGCAAGGGGCACAAGCTCGTGGGAACCGCGCTAACGTCCATTGGCGACCCCGTTCCGGCGGTTTACTTGCGGTTGACGGGGCACGAATCGGGCGAAGTTGCCACGACGTCCACCGACGCAGATGGTGTATTTAGAGTCGAGGGTCTGAATCCAGATCGCTACAGCATTCGCATTACTACGCCTCGCATATTGCCTCTCCAGGATCAACAAGCGTTTGTGACGGTTCCCTCCGGCGCGGGCGAACCCACCGAGTTCAACATCCGCGTCGCGCGTGCAACGACACTCCAAGGCATCGTTGTGAATTCCGATGGCACACCCCAACCCGCCGCGCGGGTGTGGATCGTCGCTCGCGAGGCCTACCTGCGCGAGTTGAAGAAATCACGAAACCGCCGACTCGAAGCATTCACGGATGCAAGCGGTCACTTCGCCTTCGACGAGATTCATCCGCAGCGCGACATGCTGCTTTGCGCCGAAATCGGCAATCGTCGATCAGCCCAGGTCCCCATCAAAGCCGGACGAGCAAAGGACAAGCTCCTACGCATCGAGCTTCCCTCAAAGTAGTCCCGAACCCCGCAAAAAGGTGCCGCACAAAAAGTGCCGGGAGCGAACTGTGAAATACACAAAAAGTGCCGGGAGCGAATTGTGGAACTCACGAAGAGTACCGGGAGCGAATTCGTGGGTTACTTGCTCGAGAGGCGGGCGAGGTTGTGGCGGGCGGCGAAGTTGTTGGGCTCGACGCGTAGGGCGTGCTGGAAGTACTCATGGGCGGCCTGCTTGTCGCCGCGCATGGCGGCGTGGAGGCCCAGGCCGTTGTAGGGAGCCGCGCGCTTGGGGTTGAGCTGAATCGACTGCTTGTAATAGGACACCGCTTCTTCGGCGGTTGCCGCGCTACGGCCCTGAAGGAAGAGTTGATGGGCAGCGTCGGGCGATGCTTCACTGTGGCCTGCGACTTCGGCATTGACTTGCGGACGAGTGCGGTAGGTTTCACGCGCCTGCATCGATTGGGGCGGCGCGTCGTAACCGCGCTCCCAGAAACTCGCGGATTCGGTGTCGGATCCAAACACACTTCCGCGACCGCGTTCGCGACCATCGCAGATGTAATCGCCCACGAGATAGCCGCCAATGGCGCCCGCAGCAACGCCGATGCCTGCGCCCGGCCATCCGCCGATGAGGCCGCCAACCACGCCGCCGCCCGTGGCGCCCATGAGCGTGCCGGAAAGGCGCTCATTCATCTGGCAACCGGGGGCCGCTGCGAGGCTGAGGAGCATGACGCCCAGAATGAGGATGGTTGTGGCACGCATAGATCGCTCCCAGAGGCATCGGCAGGGTTTAGTCCCTGTTAGGGAAATCGGTTGCAATCGGCCTCCGCCACACCCCGGCCCAGCCCAAATCCGGTCGTCTCGACTCCGGACGTAGGATGACCACCATGTGCGCGCGGCTCGTTTCGGCCCTCTTCAGTTGCCTGGCCCTCACGACGCTAGCGGCCTGCGCGGAAGTGGACGAGGTCTGGCGCTTCCGCGACGGCGGCGGCGGTCGTTACCAACTCACGGTTCGCTACAACGGCGATCTCCTTCGCCAGATTCGCGAGGTCGTAGGCGAGGCTCGCCTGCGCCAACTCTCACCTCGGCCCCTGCCATTCGATGTCGCAATCTGGCGTCGCACACTGGCACGCGTCAAGGGACTCAATGTCAAGTCGTGCGAAGAAAAGACGCTCGACGGCGGCATGATTGAACTGAGTGCCGATGTCGAGTTTGACTCCTTGCGGGCTATGTTGCACTGGGAGTTCCTAAGCTGTCGTACAACGTCGTTGGTGAATGCCGAGGTCGATGGTGAGACGCGTCAGACACTCACCATGAACCCATTGGCGCGCTTACCTGTGTTGCGCACCGGTCTTTCGTGGTGGCGTTTGACTGAGAAATCGAATGACGAAAAACGGACGTCGGCCGAGGGTGCTACCGACGATAAGGATGAACTGCCGACCTCCGTTGGCGCACGTCGAACGGCCCGCGCGGCGGTGAAATTGCCCGCCCACACCGTCGCGATGCTGCGCCAGATGATTGCCCCGCATTTGAAGCAGATTCGCCTGTCTACCACCTTTCATGTGCCCGGCACGTGGACGGATCGAGGACGTGGCGCAGCCGATGAAGAAGGTGGTACGCGCGCGACGTTTACTGCTCCACATATCATCGCGGCCATGCCGCCGCAGTTACGCATGACGTGGCGGCCCACGTCATTTGCCAAAATTGCCCCGCTACACCACATGGGTGACGTGCGTGACGGTAAACAGAAATCGACCAGCGAAAGCGAAGCCAAGTGAGAGACCACGAGCGAAATAAGATCGTTGGGCTACCGGGTCTCGAGGTCGTGGTGTACTCCACCGGGCCCGAATGCACCCTGTGTCAACACGTTCTCGATTTGCTCGATGCGTTGCGAGCGCGACTCGCGATCCGCTTCGAGCTACAGATTCGCGTCGTCGAACTTTCCCTTTCCGAGTCTTTGGCACCTCCCGATGCGCGAGATGCCGCTCTGGAACCCGATTTCGTGTTTCGCGCCCCCGTCGTGATGGTGGCGGGCCGCGTCGTGCTTGAGGGGCGTATTTCGCGCGAATCGCTCATTGCGGCGCTCAGTGAGGTGAATTCGTCCTTCGCCCGGGCTGTCGCCGCCATCCCGTCAAATGCGGCCTGTGGGCCCGGTGCCCCCCGCGTCGATGAGAGGATCTGATCGATGCAAGGTTTCGCCGTTGCCTATAAACGAATGAATCGCAGAGCAATGATTCGCAGCAGTTGGATTCCATTGGGCGCTTTGGGCGTCGATGGTTGCGCGTTCGGCGCCGCGAGCGCTGGGTTTGGCGGGCACCTTGAGCAGAGCCGTATCAACCGACGTCGTCCACGGAGAGCACGACGCTATGGAAATTGACCCCATCAAAGCCGCGCTCGCGCGCACCTTGGGTATGACAGTCCCACAAGTTGGCGAGGCCGCCACGCGCGCGGACCGCGCATTGCGTGCAAGTGGTCCATTGCAGTTTGACAAGGACGGTGCACTCGTGGGCCAGCCCAAGTTGGCACCCACGCGCGTTCACGATCAGCCATCAGACACGTCCGATGCACCGAGTACGGAAGAGGCCGAGCCGACTGAAACCCAGGCGGCATCGAGTTGGCAAGACGTCGTAACTTCGCGCGTAGAGGCAAGTGGTGAACCGTCATCGACAAAGCGGGAGTCGCCGAAGAAGGCAGTATTGCCGCCGCGACTTGGCGCTACTACGCTCGGAGGGGCGGACACAAGCTCGATTGGGGCAACGGGCGTCAACGACCGTGAAGCGAGCCCGCTTGCCAATGACCCGTTTTGGCGCGTTCACACCGACGTATCTTCCGAGGAAGCGTCATTGGGTGGGGACGCGCCCGGCGAGTTGCAGTCGAAATCTAGCACCGATGAGCCAAGGGTTAAAGGGAAAGAGTACGTTAGCTTTGCCAGCCTAGCGCGTGCGTCGCGCGACGTCGATGCCAATGATGTAGATTCCGAAGGCGACGATAAAGGTTCCGATCGACTCCCATCGTTCGATTTGCACAGAGCGATTGATTCTTCATTGACACCCGATGAGCCCGCGAAAGGTGAATCTGAGCATATCGCCGTTGATGACGTTCATGCTGGGCATGAAGACGGGAATTCAACTGATTTCTCGAGCGCTGTACTCGAAGACGTGCGTATAAGTGCCGAGGGTGCCGAAAAAGAATATTCTTCGTCCGTGCATGAAATCGAACAATCGCCAGCATTTGACGACGAGCCATTCCCTTCCGAATCTCAGGATGACGCGTACGAGTTTGACCCGGCCGGAGATCCGCAATCTTCTGAAGCGGCGTCAGAAGAAGACGAGGCCGAGTCCTCCTCCACGACCACCGTGGATGTTGAGACTCACATCTCCGACCAAGTGTTCGTCCCGAGTGGACCGTTCCTCTATGGCGAAGCGCGTGAAGAGCGCAGCCTCCCGGCGTACTGGATCGACAAGTACCCCGTAACCAACGCCGACTACGAAGTGTTCGTGGAGGAAACCGGTCACCGCGCGCCGGCCTATTGGCCTCAGGGGCAGTTACCGCGCGCACTCCGCGACCATCCCGTGGTGGGCGTGGACTACTTCGATGCGTTGGCCTACGCCTCGTGGGTGGGCAAAGATCTCCCGTTTGAAGACGAGTGGGAACGCGCCGCGCGTGGTCGCGACGGTCGCATCTTCCCGTGGGGTAACGAGCCTGAACTCTCTGGCGCCAACACCGCGCGCGCCGGCGTTCGTTGCACAGTCACGGTGGACACGCACAAGATCAACATTTCGCCCGAGGGTTGCTGGGACATGGTTGGCAACTGTTGGGAACTCACACACAGTCCCGCGCCCGGTGGCGGCGTCGTGGTGCGCGGCGGTTCGTGGTACGACTTCGCGCTCTACGCCAAGACCTACTTCCGTTTCGCTTCTCGCCCCGACGTGTGCAATGGCACCATTGGATTCCGTTGTGTTCGCCGAGACCAGCCTCGAGACGACGCCCCGCGCGAGGTGCATCCCGGACACGTCGCCGACGAGATCAACAAACGTCGCGGCAAGCGTCCCTTGGTGGATTGGACGTCGTTTAGCGCCGAGCGCCGCGACCTCGTGCCCGACTTTGCTCACCTTGCGCGCATTGAGGCCGAGTCCCGAGCTAGTGAGTTCGCGGAGCGTCCACTTCGTCCCACGCCTCAACACGATTCCGATTCCACGTACGTGTCGCCGCTTACGCCACAGGGCGTGAGGCGGGATCGCGACACGGTCGATTCATCGGTCACCGCAGAAATCAACGAGGACGGCGACAAGCGTGAAGCACACACAAGCAGTGACGCAGCAGATCGCGAAGAACACGCAAACAACGACTTCGTAGAACGTCGTGAAGACGAAGACGTCGATTCACAATCTCGTGGCGACACCTCGGATGACTTCGATCCAAGTGCCTTCGCTGGAGATGCGGCGCGCGAACACGAGCAAGTGCTTCACTCAGATGCTGAAGAAGACGAGGAAGAAGGGATGGACGCCAGTCCCTATCAACCTGCGCCCCCCGAGCCCGCCGCAACATCGCACGTAACGTCGCCTGAAGCGGATGCAGGGACCGATGCGTCGATCGACGAAGTACAATCTACGCAAGATGTATCCGACACGTCAGGGCACCGCGTAGAGCAGGATCACGACGAACGCGTGCATGTCGACGCGCACGGCGCCGCGTCGGTCGGTCGACGGTCGCCCACCGGTGCGTATGTGCCGTTGTCAGACGTTATGGCACAGAAGTCGGAGAAGACGCCCGAGGCTAGGGGGCCCTACGCGCCGGGTGCCGGTGGCATGAAACTTGGTGCCACGTCGTTGGAGGCAGGTCAAGCGTCGGGCATGTACGACGCCATCGACAACGCCATTCGCAAGACGGCCCACTATGACGTGGACGATACGGCGCAAGCCAAGACAACTCCCCTGTGGATGTGGGGGTTATTGGCATTGGCGTTTTTGCTGCTCGGATACTGGCTGTGGCAAACATTGGCGAGCCACGCGTCGGACACGACATCCGGTAGTCAGCACGCCAGCCTAGTAACCGAAGATTCGAACGAGGTGCCGGCACCGGCGAAGAATGAGCTGCCCAAGGTGCCGGATTGGGACACGCTTGCGACGGACGGTCAGTTGGCAAAGATGATCGATCTTGCGAATCGCGAAGAGTTCGAGCTGCTCAAGGACGGCGCTTGGATCTTTGTCTTTGTGGACCCGCAGTCCACGACGGGCGCCAAAACGATTACCGAATCGCATGCGGTTCACCGTCGCCTCGTTGGGTGGGGCATTCAAACCGCTATTGTGATTCCTCCGTCCGTGGCGGAGCGCGAAGATGGCGAAACCATGAGCGACGCCGAGCTCTCAAGGCAACTCTACGCCCACCGACACTTTCTGCGTGATGGCATCCATGTGATTCGCGACATCGAAACAGAAAGCAGTCCAAAGGGGGCGCTTTATAGCGCTTTCGGGACCAAGGGGAAGGCCAACTGTGCTTCGCTCGCAGTCGCTGGGCGCCTCACACAGCGCACGTGGTCAAGGGACGGGCAGCCTATGGCAGAGCGCGACTTCCATAGCCTGATGAAGCGTGCCCTAGTCGCCGTGGGTTGGGATGGTTCGCCAACGCCGAGCCCTGCGCCGGCCAGCAACGAGACGTCACGATGGTCAGACCCCGCAGATCCGTCGGTTGAAGACAGCAATATGCCTGGCGGTCGCTGATCAGTTAGTCAGCTAATCAATACGTCGTGCAAGCTGCGTACAACGTCGCGCTCATGTTCGCCGTCTACCACGATCTGTAGGTTCGTCTTGGTCGCTCCGTAAGAAATGGCGCGCACTGCGACATCGAGATTGCCCACCGCGGTGAGCACCTGACCCGCCAAGCCGCTGGCTTGTTTCATGCGTTCGCCAATGGTGGCGATGAGCGCGTTGCCCGTCTTGACCGATACGCGTGAAAACGCTTTGAGTTCTTCGACGACGCGGTCCAATCCATCCGCGTTGTCCACCGACTCGGCGTTGTCTACGGATACCGTTACCGATACTTCGCTCGTGGCGATGAGGTCCACGATCACGTCATGGCGTTTGAACGCGTCGAACACGCGCGCCATGAAGCCCGATTGCCCCAGCATGCGGCCCGACACAATGTTGACGAGCGTGATGTTGCTTTTGCTGGCCACGCACGTAGCGCGCGGTGCGTCCTTTTCGTGTGCGGGGCCAATCACCGTGCCTTCGGCGTCCGGGTCGAGTGTATTCAAAATGCGCACGGGGATGCCCTGTTCCACCGCGGGTTGAATGGTGGCGGGATGAATCACTTTGGCGCCGTAGTAAGCGAGTTCACTCGCTTCGGCATACGTCAATCGCTTAACCGGGCGCGCGTCAGGCACAATGCGCGGGTCGGCGGTAAGCACGCCGCTCACGTCGGTCCAAATCTCGACTTCATCGGCACCGACAGCGCGTCCCACGATTGTGGCGGTGTAGTCCGATCCCGAGCGCCCCAAGGTGGTGACGTTGCCATCCTCGTCGCGGCCAAGAAAGCCAGTGACCACGGGCACACCCGCCACGGCCCTAAGTGAAGTCCTTAGGTTTTCGTAGGCTTGAGGGAGTGGTCGCGCGGCGGTATAGCGGGGCGTTGTTATAAGTCCGGCCTGATCGGCGTGTACCGCGGTGGCCAAAATGCCCTCGCGGTTGAGTACAGCCGTTATCGCCTTGACCGACATGCGTTCGCCAAAGGAAGCAACTTGGTCCAAGCTTCGCGGCGTTAGCTCACCCAGCAACGCCAGACCTCGAAACATTTGATCGAGGCGTTCTAGATCGTCCTCAACCAAGGCGGTTGGAAGTGACAGCGCGTCCAAGAGTTCATACTCACGCGAACGCACGGTGGACAGGTCGGGCGAACCTGCTGCGGCATTGTGGGCGCCCGAGAGCAAGAGGTCGGTCACGCCGCCGTGAGCCGAACACACAACGAGCGGGTTGCGATTGAGGCGCGAGCGAACCAGGGACACAACGGTGCCAATGCGCTTGCCATCGCCCAGGGATGTGCCGCCAAACTTCATGACCAGCATGAGAGGCCCCTTGGGGTGAACGCCCACCCGCGTGAATCATCGTGGGAGGCGCGGCGAAAAGAAGCGAAACCTCCCGCGCTGGGTTGGCCGCAACTCTATGCCTTGGGGTCCACCCCGCCGAAAGGTCCGTTACGCTACCTGCTTGGCCCACGCGACTTTCCTTCGTACGGAGGCACCATGACCGATCCCCGGGCACGCGAGTTGATCTACGACTGGAATCAGCATGACGAAACGGCTGCCGCTCCGGCGCCGCGCTATGTACACGTGGACGACGAAACGCTGCGCGACGGACTACAGAGCCCATCGGTGCGCCATCCCCACAAAGACGAGATGGTGGAACTCCTGCATTGCATGGCCGACTTGGGCATTGAGTCGGTCAACATCGGTCTGCCGGGCGCAGGTCCGCACGTGTTTGAAACCACGATGCACTTGGCTCGCGAATTGGTGAAGCAAAAATTCGACATCTTGCCCAACTGCGCGGCGCGCACGTTGGTGCCCGACATTGAGCCCATCCTTAAAATCTCGCAGAAGGTGGGCACGCCCATTGAAGTGGCCATGTTCATTGGCTCGAGTCCTATTCGCATGGAAGTGGAAAATTGGGATGTCGATCACTTACTCAAGACGTCCGAGAAGGCTTTGCGCTACTGCGTGGATAACGACATGCCCATCATGTACGTGACCGAAGACACCACGCGTACGCCGCCCGACATCGTACGACGGCTCTATACTCAGGCGATTGAGATGGGGGCCGGGCGCGTTGTGGTGTGCGACACGTGTGGTCACGCCACGCCGGATGGTGCGCGCGAACTCGTACGTTTTGTTCGCTCCGTTGCCAAAGATTGCGGCAAGCCCGACGTGCAGATCGACTGGCACGGTCATCAAGACCGTGGCCTTGGTGTCATCAATAGCTTGGCGGCCTATGAAGGTAGCGCCGATCGCCTGCACGCGTCGGGACTCGGCGTGGGCGAGCGCGCGGGCAATACGCCCATGGATCAGCTCTTGGTCAATCTCAAGTTGCTTGGCTACATCGCCCCCGATCGTGATCTCACCGGACTCGTGAAGTACATCCAATTGGTTTCGAAATACCTCAATGTTCCGGTGCCCAACAACTATCCCGTGGTTGGCAAAGACGCGTTTGAAACCGGCACGGGCGTACACGCGGCCGCCGTCATCAAGGCGCTAAAGCGTGGCGACAGCTACCTAGCCAACCGCGTGTATTCCGGCGTACCTGCCGATGACTTTGGCCTGTCGCAGCGCATCTTGGTTGGACCCATGAGCGGCAAGTCCAACGTGGTGTGGTGGTTGGAAGAAAACGGCCATGAAGCCACCGACGAACGCATTGAACAACTCTTCCGCGCCGCCAAAAACAGCAATCACAACTTGAGCGACGAAGAGTGCGCCGAGGCCCTCGGCCTCGCCACGTCGTGACACAGTCACGGGGCCTGCCGAAGTACAACGTCGCGCACGAATTCGAGCGAGTGCGTCCACGTTGTTGTTCGATTTTGCATTGGCGGGACTTTTCGGAGACACGCCGGTGACGACAACCAGGCGAACGTCCTAGGTCGAGCAAGGTGGCGTATTGCAATGCCTGACACGCACCTATAGTGGTGCTGAAGCAGGCGGCATTGCGCCCATGGCATAGCAACGCGTACCAAACGTCGTGACGTGTTCGTTCGTAGCGCGTCACGTAGTGGGTGCGCCGTGTTGTTTGTCATGTTGTCGTGCAAAGTCATGTTGTGCAGCGCTCGGTGACGAAACGCAAGCGCGTTGTTCGCTGGCCGGTGCCATAACACAACGTAGATTTTGGCGCGCTCGAGTGCGAAGGCGCTGAATGTTCAGCACCGCGCATCCGAGCTTGTGTAGGAGGGTTCGCACCAGCCGTATGCCGTTTGCGCTCTGTCGAGCGCCAGCCCATTCACTCGGTGCGACCAAGGAGGCAGTAGTTTATGCAGAAGAGTCCGAAGCCGGCTCGTCTGGTGATGTTCGCGCTTGTTCCCGCAGCAGTCGTTGTGGCGTGGGCAGCCATGGGCTGTTCCGCTAAGAGCGACTTTTGGGATCGCAGTGGTGGTGCAACCACGTACACGACCATGCCCCATCAATCCATGCCACGGGGGTCGCGTCCGTCGTATGGCATGCGCGAGGCGCCTCGACAGGCACCGCCTCCTGGCTGGGGCATTCCGGAAGACGCCGCACGTCGCGGCGCGCGCCGTTCGGTTGCCCAAGCGCCCTCGGCGAACGCGGGCGATGAAGAGGCCCAAGTCTTGGCCCAAGTCAACGCGATTCGTGCGCGTCGTGGCCTTCCTGCGCTCACCTACAACCCCAACCTGCATCAAGCGGCGCGCGAACACAGCTTGGAGCAAAAGCGCCATAACTACATGGGACACGGTTCACCCGATCCACGCCGTCGCACCCTTGCGCAGCGCATGAAGCTGGCTGGGTACTCCGGTCGCGCATTTGGCGAAGTGGTCGCTAAAGGATTTCGTTCCACATCGGGCGTGGTGCAGGGATGGATGAACAGTCCCAGCCACCGCGACATCTTGCTAGATCGCGAACTCACCGAAGCTGCGTTTAGTCGCGTCGGCACCTATTGGACCGGCAACTTCGGCCGGCCGTTCGCTCCAGGGGAGTCTCAGCGAGGCAGGTGGCATCGCGTGCCCGTTGGCATGGTGCACGACACACCTGCCGCGCCCGGGATGATGCCCGCGCATACGCCCACCCACTCGGCGCCAACGCCGGTCTATCGCCCGGTACCAAGTTGGCCTGCGCCGGTGCAGCGCCACGTTGCCTATACGTCGTCGCCAACGCCCTACACGTCTGTTCGTCGTCCCGCGTTTGCGCGCGCCCCCGCCGACTTTTATCGATCGGACTGGTCTACTCAGCGCGGTTGGGGATCGGCCAAGCCCTATAGCACGGTCAAGAACGCCGACCACTCAGGGAGCGGCACCGATGTTGGTTGGGTGCCCACATCGGTAACGCCCGAATGGGGCGGGTCGGCCAAGCCGTTCCGCGCGTCCGGTTCGTCCAGTGATTGGGGTGATAGTGTGCCTTATCGAGCTGCGCACAACAGCCGTTCATCATTTGGAGGTTCATTTGGCAGTGCGCCCTACAGTCCAGCGCCCGCGCCGGTGATGCGCGCGCCCGTATTGCAGCCTGCGCCGCAGTTGGTAGAGATCGTTCAGCCCGCTCCGCCGCCTGTGATCCGCAAGAAGCGATCCTGGCGTCGCTGCAGCCCGTCGCCCGTGCCTCCCGAGTGTAAGACCTGAAGTCGCTAATGCGTCCGGTTCGGACGCTACACATTTCACTCGGTTCGATACGCGGCGGCATCGATACGTTGCCGCTTGCGTCGCGTGAGGGTTCGTGAACGACCTTTCCACGCTCCCATTCTATATTGTCCACGCGTTTACCCACACGCGACACGCCGGGAATCCCGCGGCGGTCTGTTTGAATGAAGCATGGCTACCCGACGCCGTCATGCTTCGCATCGCCAAGGAGAACGGGTTTTCCGAAACCGCCTTCGCGATTCCTGGTGACGAAGACGGAGGGCGATGGGCGCTGCGTTGGTTCACGCCCAAAGTTGAAATGCCACTCTGCGGACACGCCACGTTGGCCACGGCATTCGTGCTCTTTCACGATGTCGAGACTGAACGCGAAGCGCTGGTGTTCGATACGGCCAGCGGGGAACTCCATGCGCGTATGGACGACGATCGAGTTGTCATCGACTTTCCTTCACGGATAGCACATTCGCTTCCTGAGCCTTCGTGGGTTCACGATTTCGCACCCAACGCTTCTCCATCCGACGTTCTTGAATGCGACGACGTAACAATGCTCGTGCTTTCGAGTGAACGCGACGTGCTAGCGTTCGCTCCTCGCTTCGACGCGATCCCTCGCAATCAACATGCCGTTATTGTGACGGCCGAGGGTGAAGGCGATGTGGATTTCGTGTCGCGCTACTTTGCGCCGCATGTGGGCGTGCCCGAAGATCCCGTAACCGGCTCGGCGCACTGCGTGTTGACGCCCTACTGGGCAAAGCGCCTCGGCAAAGACACGTTGCGTGCACAACAACTGTCCGAGCGCGGCGGCGAAATCCGATGCACGTTGGCGGGCGATCGCGTGCATCTCGCTGGTCACGCCGTGTTGTATGTACGCGGTGAGCTGTCTACGTCAACGACGTAACGATTATTCCTTTTTCGGCTGATCGTCGGAGCGGTGGAACTTCTTCTGAAGTCGTTCGAGCATGCGCTGCATGCGTTCTTCCTCAGTCAGTACGCTCTCGTCGATGATCTGCGCTTCCTTGTCCTCAGGTGGATCTTCGGCCTTCAAGCTGATGGTGCGCGGCGTGTTCTTGTCGAAGCGCGGCCCGCGTCGCTTATCGCCGCGACCATAGCCAGAACTGCGGTCACGATCGAACTTGCCACCGCGACGACCCGGCTTGCTGTCACGCCCCGGCCGTCCGCGGCCCCGCCCTCGATTTGCATTGTCATCGCGTCGCGTCCCGCCGTCCCGCCGCGAGCCGCCGTCGCGACGCTCGCCACCGCGTCCGCCGCCACTGCGACCGGCAAACATTTGACGTTCGCCGGCACCGGCGCCCGCGCGCTCGCGTGGTGGACCTCCGCGACCCGATCTTCCCTGGGGTCCTCTTTGAGATCCTCGACGAGGTCTGCGATCGGTTGCGCCGCGCCCGCGTCCTGGAGCGCGTCCCGCCCCCGGCTTGAGTGACAGTGTGATCCGTTTGCGTCCGGGCTCCACATCCACGACGTAGGCGTCTACGACTGCGCCCACCGGTGCAACCGTGGCGGGGTCCACGCCGGGGCGTCCCATGTGGGCCACCGGTATCAATGCTTCGGTGCCCATGCCCACATCAACAAACACGCCAAAGGGAGCGGCACGCAAGACACGTCCGTTCATGCGCAGGCCGGGTTTGAGATCGGCGAGCGTCATACCTTCGGGTGGGGGAATCATGGCGCGGTGTTGGGGGCGCGGATCTTTCATGCCCTCACCGAGTTGGAACAACACGTACCGCGCCGTTGCCTTCTCGTCGTCGTTGCTTGAAAGCTCGTCGACGTTGACACGGCGTCGTGCCTGCGGATCGTTGAACAACGTCGCCACATCAACGCCAGCCTGCTTGGCTATGGCCTCCACCAAGTCAAACTGCGACGGATGCAGTTGCGTGCGGTCACGCAAGTCTTCCGCCTGGGGTAAGTAGAGGAAACCGACGGCTTGTTCCGCAATGCCCGGGCCCACATCCGTTGCGGCCGCGATCGAGGCCTTCTTTTCAATCGGCGAGCGCTCTCCGCGCCACGCAACGAAACCCTTGGCGGCCTTGCGCGTGAAGCCCGGCACGCAGGCCATTAGGTCTTCGGACGCTTTGAGTGGATTCACACCCACATGCGCCACGCAGCTATCGGTAACTTCACGCATCGCGGCGCGCAAGCGACCTTGATGAACATCGTGCACGTGGGGGCCGAGACCGAGGGCCTTGGGTTCAATCGATACGAGTTCCGAAATCGGATCCTGAAAGCGGCGCGCAATGGACAACGCCCCGCGCGCTTCGGCCGGTACAACCGGTCGCTCCGGACACTCGAGCGGGCCCGACGATTCAAGCGCGCGTGTCCCGCCATCCGGAACCTCGTTGACGTCAATGGTAGCCGCGTCTTCCGTGCCCTCCTTGGGTGTGGCCGCTTCGCGCGCGAGAGAAACCGCTTCCGCACGACCCCCGCTCTTGCCCACCGCGATGGCTTGAACGTTGTAGGTGGCGAGTACGCCTCGCAACTCTTCCACACATGCTTCGCGTCCTGCAGTGGCCTCGTGTGGCAACTGGCCCGAGCCACTCGGGAGTCCCTGCTCGTCAATTGCACACCAGCGGTGACCGTTGGTGACATCCGGGCGAATGCCAAGCGTCGTGATGGGCCCTGCATAGGGACCAAGCAAGAGGTTCTTGAGGTTGCGCTCGAACGTTTCCATGGCGAGCGCGTCGGCACGTGCCTTGTGCATGCTGCGCATTTCGCTCTGCATGAGTGGCTTGAGAATGCGGCGATAACCGTCTTCCACGGCCGCCTTCAAGAAGCCTTCAAACGGGTGGCTGTCCTTGATGACGTGTTTGTAGACCAGCGTGAGCGCGTCATCCTCGTTGGGCTCAATGCTCGCAACAACGCCGCGTTCCTTCTCCGCGCGTCGCACGGCGAGCAACTTCATGGGCGTTACTTTGTCGAGCGGCATATCCATGCCAATTAGGCTCTTATGGCGTGGCAGCACGCCGCCTTCACCCTTTTCGCCCTTGCCCTTCTTGTCACCGCTTTTCTTGTCGTTGCGCTTGGCGACTCTTAGTCGCGCCGTACGCCGAAAGAGGTCGCGAATCTTGGCGCGTAGCGCGGCATCGATGCTGCAGTTCTCGGCAATAATGTCCCGTGCACCACCGAGTGCTTCGTCGAGCGTTGCGGGGGCTTCGCCTTCTTTGACAAAGGGTTGGGCCAGCTCACTGAGCGGCTTACTTTCCGTTGCTTGCAAAATGGCATCGGCGAGTGGCTGCAGTCCCTGACCGCGAGCAACCATGGCACGGCTGGCCATCACCGGTAAATAGGGCGCCGCAAAGTCCTCCATGGCTGCAATTTCGCTGGCCTGGTTCAGACCCTTCTGAACCTCGTCCGTAAGCGCGCCGCGTCGCTTGAGCAATTCGCGAATGGCGATGCGCGCTTCCTCTTCGCGTAGGGCCGCGCGGTAGTTGCGCCGCAAGTCGCGCAGGCGGCGTTCGTCCATGCCTTTGGTGTCGGCTCGGCGAAAGCGTGCGACATAGTTGAGATGTTGGCCCTCAAGCATGAGAGTGAGTGCGGCCTTGCGTGCTTCTTCGCTACCGCCCTTGCCCCTGCACGCACGTTCAAACGCGCGCTGCTTCGCCTCGTCTTTGAACTCGGCGGGAATCGGTGGTGGCTCAGGGGCGCGAATAGGTGGGGGACGCCTGCGCGGGCGCTTCTTCTTTGCCTTCGCTTTGGGCTTTTCGTCGGTCTCCTCGTTTGTGGCATCCTGCTTGGCGTCAGACGCACTGCTCGCGCTCGATTCTTCGCCTGAATCGGTTGCGTTGGATGCGTCGGTTGCGTTGGATGTGCCGGTTGCGCTGGATGTATCGGGAGCCGGTGCAGCGTCTTGTTGCGGCGCACCTTCTTGCTGGGGCGTGTCTTCCTGAGTTGCGTCTGGCGTCACCGTGTCCGTTTCGGTCGCCGATGCGGGCACGGATTCGGGAGTTGATGGCGCTGTGTCTTGAGGGGCACGTTCAGCCGGTTCGTTCGCGGCCACGGGTTCCGGGGTGCGCGTTGGCTCCGGCGACTCGGGTGCGTGTTCCCCTTTGGCACTGTTTTCGTTCGACGGCACGTGTTCATTTGAAGGCACGTGTTCATTCGGAGGCAAGTGGGGAGCGGGTTCATCACTCATAGCGAGAAGGTCCGGGTATGGAAATGGGGCGCCAACGAATTGCCGCGGGCCATACGCGGCGCATGCGTCGGGGAATCGTTTCTTTCATGACTCAACTAGCGCGTTGCACTGACGTGATTGGACCACAGGAGGTGCTGGGGCTCAAGCGGTGACGTCAAACTCTACGATGAACCCAAAAATGGTCTCAAAAACGCTTGACTTGCGGCCGCCGTTGCTGGTGCGGAACTGGAGTGACGCGACAGTTCCACTTCCAGAGGACCGGAATACCCCACCTCCGCAAGTGCATCAAACAGCGCGTCAAAGTCAATCGCCCCATGACCGAACATGAGGTGGTCGTGCACGCCCTCCATGTGGTCATTGAGATGCACAACATCGAGATCACTTGCGAATTGCCTCACCCAGGTATGGGGTTGGCCTTCCCGAGTCGCTAAACAATGTCCCACGTCCAATGTGAGGCGAAAGGCCGGATGATCGACGGCGTCTCGAATGGATGGCCAGTCCTCGATGCGTTCAATGGCCATGCCGGGTTCGGGTTCAAACGCCAGCACAACGCCCAAGTCCGTTGCATACGCACAGAGAGCACGAAGACGTGGCACCAAACGATCGATGGCGGCTTCCACGGTGAGTTGTTCAGGCGCGGATCCCGACCACAAGCTCACCGAAGGAGCATCGAGATTCGCGGCGAGTTCGATCAATCGCTCCAAGAACGCTACACGCTTTGCTGCGTGCATCTCCTCGTCCAGCAATGTGGGCCAGTGTTTTCGATTCGGGTCCAGAACGAACCGAGCGCCCGACTCAATGACTACGGACAATTCATGAGCATCGCATGCGCGCTTGAACTGTTCTATGTCGGCTGCTGTGGATTGAAATGGGTCCAGATGGTGAACGTCGGGTGTGAGCGCAATGCCATCGTAGCCGAGGTCGGCCACGATCTTGACCACGTCGTGCAATCGATGAAACGCAAAGCCGTTGGTGTTGTAGAAGAGCTTCATCGACTGTCGAACATGTGCAGGACTACTTCTTCATGCGCAATTGCTTCTTCGCTAGCCCGTCGATTTCTCCGGCTTTGGCGGCGGGGCGCTCTTCCCTTTGAAAGTAGTGATTGCACACCTGCTCTTGATCCCAATCTTCTTCTTCGTTATGGGGCAAATGTTGGATGACTTCATCGTTCCAAATGTCTCTAGCTTCGGCGCAGATTTCAATGGCTTCGCTCAGCCCATCTTGCCACGCCTCAATGTTGCCTTCTCGTTTGGCGGCCATCGCCGCGTCGTATACACCTTGTGCCTTTTCGGCCAGGACCTTGATGCGCGCGGCCACTTCCTTGACTGTGGCGCGCATGGCGGCATCCACTTCGGGGGGCGGCGCACGTTTCGGCGTATTGTCCACCGGCTCCTCTTTCGGTTTGCCGGAGTCTGCCGTTAACTCGGTTGGCGACGTCGCGTTTGGATTCGGGCCCTTCTTCTTGTTGCCCGACATGATCAGAAATATGCCGACGACGCCGGCCAGCAGCAGTGCCGCAACGATCGTGGCGGTTGCGCCACCACCTCCTCCACTACGACGCGGCGGAGGACGCCTACCGCCCGACGAACGACCGCGACCACCACTTGAGCGACTCCGCCCGCCACCACCGGACCGACCACTACCAGAGCGACTGCCGCCGGATCGGCTACGAGAACCGGAACCGGCGCGAGCGCGCGAGCGCGAACGATGGCTGCTCATACGAAACTCCTCGGGTCGCCTATCGATTCGCGACGGAGCGGGTTGTAACACGCGACCGGGTTCGTGGCCCGGCATGCGCGCTCGTAACGTGTACAGGCCCGCTGGATGGGCTCGAATTCGACCGCCGTGCGCGGTACAAGGCGGCGATGCGTACCGCTCGTGACTATGCCGCTGATGCTCTTCTGCGTGTTGAGCGCGGCCATGGCTGGGTACAGGATCATCTCGCAACGGCTCGCGTCCATGTGCGTGACCCGCGCGACCGCGGTCTCATGACCGAACTGGCCTACGGTGTGATGCGACGCAGAGGTACGCTCGATGCCATCATCGGCCGCGTAAGCAAACGGCGCGTGCGCGATCTTCATGCCGCCGTCAAGACCGCGCTTCGCGTGGGCGCTTATCAACTTGTGTTTCTCGATGCTGTGCCTGCGCACGCGGCACTGGATCACGCGGCGGGTTGGGCCAAGCATCACGCCGGTTCAAGACGTGCGGGGTATGTCAATGCATGCATGCGTGCGCTTGTGACGTATGCCCCCGAGCGAAGCGACAAGCTTCGAAGTCGTGAACCCGATCAACGAATTGTTGATGTTCGACGCGACATCCCCCGCGGCGATGGATCTATGATTCGCTTGGCGCGTAGAGCGTTTCCGTCAGAAGCGCAGGGCGTGGTGCCCAGTTTGTCGGCACGCTACTCGTATCCTGCGTGGTTGGTGTCGCGCTGGATCAAGTCCATGGGGCGGAAGCGTTGCGAGACGCATCTCGCCGCAGGCCTAACGACGCCGCCCTTGACCTTCCGTCAGCGAGGAGGCGTCGACGCGTTGTTGGCGCGCGCCAAGGCACTGGACATTGACTTGGCGCCGGGTTCGCTCGAAGGGGCGTGGCGTGTGACGGGTCGGGTGGGGCAAGCAATGACACTGGTTCAAGAGGGATTGGCGTCGGTACAGGATGAAACCAGTCAGCGAGCCGTGCCACTGCTGAATCTGCAAGGCGGTGAATCTGTGCTCGACCTCTGCGCCGCTCCGGGCGGCAAGACGCAGCACATATTCGATTGCTTGCGCAGCGGTTGCGTTACGGCAAGTGACGTGAGTGAAGACAAGGTGAAGGAACTCGTCGCGCTCTCACCGCCGTCAAGCGACATTCAGTACAGCGCCGTGTGCATTCCTCCCAAAGGAGCGATTCCGTTTCCTCCTGCATCATTCGACGCCATTTTGGTAGACGCGCCGTGTTCCAACACGGGCGTGCTTCGTAGACGTGTCGAGGCACGTTGGCGACTTCGGCATGGCGACGTGGAATCGTTGGCGACTCAGCAATTGGATCTGCTATCTCGTGCGTGGCCGCTGTTGCGATCGGGTGGACGGTTGGTCTACAGCACCTGTTCGGTTGAATCGCAGGAGAACGAAGATGTGACGCAGCGTTTCGTCACGACGTGCAACGACGCCGTGCTAGGTAAGGGGTACAGCGCGGTCGCTAGTGAGCGCGCAGATGGCGGGTTTGGCGTTCCCGTCCAAAAGATGTAGCGGGGAAGCTGCTACTTGACCGGTGGTGTATTGATTAACTTGAACATGCCGTCGTTTTGTTCGGCAAGTCGTTTCATAAATGCCGACGCGGACTGCGCGTTTTCCATGCCGGCGAACGCGACCGGTGGGTCGCCGACGACGAGCGCGATGCAGTGAATGCGGATCTTTCGGAACCGGTTGCGTCGCGCGATATCGAGCAGAATGAGCTCGGGATCGATCACCGGCCCCATGCTCGGGTAGCCATCCGAGAGAAAGAAGATCGTGTCCACATTGGGATCGGCGAGCGCCGTGTGGAGCGCTTCGATGGTATTGGTTCCGCCACCGGGCTTATGTACGCGGGCGAATCGTTTTGCCCGTGCACGTGATCCGGGGAGCGCCTTCTTCAGGCTCGGCTGCCATGCGTTTACGCGGTTACTAAACGTCAGCAAATTGAATTGCGTGGACTTGCGAAGTTTGTCGATCACCTTAAGCAACTCGGCTTTGGCCATCACCAGGCGCTTGTTCCACGCCATGCTGTTGCTCACATCAAGCACAAAGACAATGCGGTCGCTCCGCAATCCAATGCCGTGGTAGGTCGATTCTTCGGTGGGCGTCTTGGGGTCACGTTTGATGTCGGACTTTGGGCGGCCCGCGCGAGCTGTTTGCCACGCCTTCCACAACTCCACGTCCATGCCAATGTTGGCGCCCGAAATGTTCTTGAGCGCGCGGTGGTACGCATCGGCCAACCGTAGATCTTCTTCTCGAGCTTCATCCATCAAGGTAATGAGTTTCGAAACGGCGCTCTCGTCCCGAAGTGCGCCCAACGCCAGCGCGGCCTGCTCGCGAACGCGGGGTGAAC
The DNA here is from genome assembly GCA_965222115.1 of Planctomycetota bacterium. GTDB lineage: Bacteria > Planctomycetota > PLA2 > PLA2 > JAEUHO01 > CBDCTJ01. The sequence continues at coordinate 1,207,919 of CBDCTJ010000007.1, forward strand.
GGTCCTTTAGGGCGCGCTTGAGAGCCGACGACGAGCGCGGGTGGGCCAAGAGGCCAAGTGCATGTGCTGCCACCATGCGGAGTCCCGTGTCTTCATCGAGGAGAATCGCTTCGAGGAGTACGCGGGCGCGCCGACTGCCAAGCATGCCAAGCGCCTCGATAGCCGAGGCCCGCACCGGTCGTGTGGCAGTGCTCATGACGATTTGCATGAGTGGCTTCGCGGCTTCCTTATCCCCCAACTGAGCCAGCGCGCGGATCGCTTCCTCCTTAACGTACGGCGTGGCGTGACGAAGCACGTGGGAACGCAGGTGGTGACGAGTTTCGGGGCGCCTTGCGGCGCGAAACACCTTATGAAGTAAGCCAACCAGACTTGCATTGCGACTCTGCTCGGCGAAACGAATTGCGGCCATAAGATCGTTGGGCGAACCGTTACGAACCTTGGCAGCGAGAATCACTGCGGCAAGATGTACGTCGCGACGGCTGTATTGATCCAAGTAGCGTTGAAGGCTCTCGTTGGCACGCTTGGATTTGTGATCTGCAATCTCATTCAACAGTGTGCCAATCGCGCTGTAGTTGGCGATGTGTTGCGCGACGATCAATGTAGCGACCTTGCTCTCAAGCTCATCGATTGGGCGCAGCGTCTTGGCCTGGGCACCTGTAGCAAAGACGGTAGCTAGAAGCCCACACACAACGAGGGTTCGAATGCATCGCATGGGCACGGCTTAGTCCTTGATTACACGCACGCGAATGATCTTGTCGCAGCGTTCCAGGCGATCGGCAACCGCTTGGCCGCTGTAGACGCGACCGAAGCACGTGTACCCGCGTTCGGTAAACGCCGGCTGCGGTGCCGTCATGATGAAAAACTGGCTCCCGTTCTTTTCACGCATGCCGCTTGCGAAGCCGACGGCGCCACGCCAAAAGCTGAAGCGCTTGTTGACTTCGCGATCGATCTCCTCGGGCGACGTGCCGCTTCCAGCGAAATCGCAACCTTGTTCGCGGCTGATGGGATCGCCTCCTTGCGCAAAGGCGTCACCGATCACGCGATGAAAGAGCGTGCCGTCATAAAACTTGCTGCGAACAAGGCTGAGGAAGTGCTTCACCGCCTTAGGAACGTCATCAGCATAGAGTTGCAGCACGATCACCCCGTGGGAGGTGACGATTTCTACAAGCGGCAGATCGTCGCGGGCGTTTAGTTGGGCTCGGGCAGCAGCCTCTTTGGCATGAGCAACGCCCTGGGCGCGTGCTTTCGCGGCTCGGGCCGTATAGTGCTGCACCGACTGCGGCGGGAGACCGGGACGCTTGCCCACCGCTTCCCAGGCCTTGGCGGCGTCTTCAAAACGTTCCATGGACTCAAGCACACGCGCTCGTTCGTAGCCCGCCTTGTGCCTCGCCGCCACGTCGTTGCTATGCGCCAATCCGTCGTACATCGCGAGCGCGGCTTCGAACTGGTTGATCCAGTGATGGCTCTGCGCTAGACAAAGAAGATCCTTGTTGGTGAGGGGTTCGCGCTCGCCCACCCAGGCAAGGTTGTCAAAGACCTCCGGCACAAAGTCCTTGTCTTCCTTGGCAGCGCCGCGCCACTCCTCTTGAACCAAACGTCGTGCCGCATGGGCGCGACTACCGCGATCGCTGATCTCTTTGTCCTCGGCGATGAGCTGCTTCCACTTCGTGGCGGAAATCGCGCCCGATCCCTTGGGATCACCGAACTCCGTGAGACGAATCCATGTGGCCGTAGATGCCAACCCTGCGGGCAATTCGGGTGGGCGTGATGACTTCAACTTGAGCGCGGCGGGCCATGTGTGGACATGGCCCAAACCACGTGCCCAAATGCACGCCATGCGTAAAGACTTCGTTGCGCCCATGGTCGGTTCGATGAGGCGCAATGGAATGGCCATCTCCGTATAGCTGCGAAAGTCCCCAATTTTGGAACGCACCACCATCTTGTTCACCAGGCGTTCGATGCCGGGGTCACCGTAGCGACTCAGAATTACATGGCTGCGATCGTGTTCGAGGGGTTCATAGTTTAGCTCCACACTGCCCGGTGTGTTGGACGCGCCGTCGCGTTCATTGCTCGCGAAGTGGAGCATGAGATGTGTGCCCGTTGTCCATGTGCGTTCGAATACAAACGCGAGCATGAGCGTGCCTCGCATCTGCTTGATGGCGAGCGAGCCCACGCCCTTTGGGTGCTTGAGTGTGAGCGCGTCGCCCCACTCAGCGCTCGAAACCATGCCGTCGAGTTGAATAGGAATGCCTTTGGGCACGGCATGAGCTGGCGCCGTTGACTCCGACGTTGCAGGCTCGTCCTTGGCGACCGAAGTCGTCGGGATCCATGCCAAGAGTACGAGCATGCAAAGCACTCGACATTTGATGAAATGGGGTCGCGGCATGGAGAAATCCTACTCGAAGTCTCTACGCCATAGGGCCCCGTTGCACCCGCTTGTGTCGCGCGAGTTTGGCGTATGCTCGCGTCCATGAATGGTTCCGCACCCGAGATTCAGGCGATTCGTGACGAGTTTCCAGCACTCCGTCGGCTGCGACGTGGGATGCCGCCCATCTATCTGAATAGCACCTGCATGACGCTGCGACCCCAGCCGGTGATTGATGCCATCACCGAGTACTACACCATGTATCCAACGTGTGGCGGTGGGCGTGTGAGTGGCCCCCATGTTGCGGAGACCAGCTGGTTTCAGGGCGAGCTCCGTGAGCGCGAGTTGGCCTCTCGCGAGGCCGTGCGTGCGCTACTCAACGCGCGCGATGTGCGTGAGATCGTGTGGACGCGAAACTCGACCGAGGCCATCAATATCGTGGCGTCGGGACTTGCGTTGGAGCCCGGCGATGAGGTACTGAGTGCGGAGCGCGAACATAACTCCAATCTCGTGCCGTGGCTTGAAGCGGAGCGTCGCCTCCGGTCACGCTCGGGCGATGCCCAATTGTCGTTACGCAAGACCTTTGATCTCGCGGCGGACGGTTCCTTTGATTTAGGAAGTGCACTTGCGGAAGTTACGCCGCGAACAAAAGTGATTGCTCTCGGTCACACCAGCAACTTGGATGGCACCACCATCACCGACGATGCGATCCGCGTGTTGAGCAAGCGCGTTCACGAAAACGGTGGCGTGTTTGTATTGGATGCGGCGCAGAGTGTGCCCCATCGCTCTGTGGATGTGCTTGACTTGGGTGTGGACTTTCTCGCGATGAGTCTTCACAAAATGTGCGGCCCCACCGGGATGGGTGTGCTCTACGGTCGTTACGATCAACTGTCTAAACTCGTGCCATTTGTGGTGGGGGGCGACACCGTTCGCGATACGTGGCAAGACCGCGTGGAGTATAAGGATCCACCGGGTCGCTTTGAAGCTGGGCTTCAGCACTATGCTGGTATCGCGGCCACAGCATCAGCCGTCAACTACGTTTCAAAGCGCGTGGGCTACGAGTGGATCGAGTCGCAGGAACGGAAGCTCATGCAGCGTTTGGACGAGCGCTTGCGCCCGCTCGAGAACGATCATTTTTGGTTGTTGGGGGATCCAGATCCACTACGGCGCAGCGCGGTTACGACCATGGCGTCTGGTAGCGGTGCCATGATGAATGCGATTGAGCGAACGGCCGACCGCGAGGCCAACATTATGGTCCGGCGCGGCATGTTCTGTGTGAATGCCTATCTGCATAAGCGTTTCGCTCACGTAGGCAGCGAAGCGAATAACGTACGCGTTTCGGTCTACTTTTACAACACGCTTGACGAATGCGACGCCTTCTGTGACATCGTAGAGCGCATCGTGAAGGACCCTTTGGCGCATCTGGATGCGGGTGCGTAGATGAGCATTTCTGATGCCGTTCGGCGGTACTACGCGACAGAAATCTTTGGCGCGATGACGCGCGACGCGGCGCCGCCCAACTTTCGCCCGTTCAGTGAGCCGATAACCGGTTCGTCCACCATCAAGGGGTGTCGGGGCGAAGGCCGGGACCTACTAACGATTGAAGTTCACGAAGCGGGAGGTGTGCTCGACCGCGTACGTGCGTCATGTGGGCTTTGCGGGCCTGCGATGATGGTGGCGGCCGATGTGGTGGTGCGATTTGCGTCTGGGCAAAACGCCGACGAGACGCGTGCGCTTGATCCGCTGGCAGCGGAGGCGCTCCTACCCCTGTTCGACCTGCTCGGGGACGAAGGGCATGCGGAGGACGCGCGCGAGAAGTTTCAGTATGCGCTCGCGGCACTACAGAATGCCGCACGGGATTCGAGCGGCCTGCCGCCGTTGCCCACGCCCGATGTTGCGCCGCCTGCGGCGCGGCACTGAGCCCTTTTCCATATACGAGCCCTTTTCCGTAACCCCTCGCACAAGCAAGCACCATGGCCGCCACCAAACCAACCCTCAATACGCAAAGCGCTTCGCGTTTGTCGCTGTATGACAGCCTCTCGCGCGCGACGGTTCCATTCGAACCGCAAGTTCCTGGAACAGCCCGTGTGTACAACTGCGGTCCCACCGTTTACAACCACGTACACATTGGCAACTGGCTTGCCTTTTTGTGCTCTGATGTGCTAGTGCGTTGGCTCGCACTTACGAATCACGACGTTACGTACGTCCAGAACATTACCGACATCGACGACAAGGTGATCCGCGATTGCCATGCGGCCGGGGAAGATCGCGCCACGTTCACATCGCGGTGGACGGCGGTGTTCTTTGATGGCATGCGTCGGCTTGGGTGCCGTATGCCCGACCACAGCCCGCGCGCAACCGATCACATCGATGGCATGGCGTCCATGATTCAGGCGTTGCTCGACAAGGACCATGCGTATCTCGCCGATGACGGCAGCATCTACTATCGCGTGACGTCTTTTGCGGACTACGGCAAGCTCGCGGGCTTGGATCTCAGCACGTTGAAAGACGGCGCGAGCGGTCGTGTATCCAACGACGAGTACGACAAGGATTCGGTTGCCGACTTTGCGCTGTGGAAAGCATATGCCGAGGCCGATGGCGATATTTTCTGGGAGCCCAGCTTCACGATCGATGGCAACGCACGGGTCGTTAAGGGTCGCCCCGGTTGGCACATCGAGTGCTCCGTAATGTCCACGGCCTTACTCGGCGAACAGATCGACATTCACACCGGTGGCATTGATCTCCGCTTTCCGCATCACCAAAACGAGATTGCACAGTCCGAGGCGGCTCTCGGTGTGACCCCGTTTGTTCGCGTGTGGATGCACAATCGCCACTTGCAAGTCGAAGGCGCGAAGATGTCCAAGAGTGCGGGCACCTTCATTACGTTGAAGCAACTGATTGATGAGTACGGCGACGCCGTTGTGGACTCGTTTCGCTATCTGGTGGTCACGTCACATTATCGGTCTTCGCTCGATTTCACGTTTGCTGGGCTGCGGGCGGCCTATAAGACGCTTGGCAATCTGCGGGAAGCGCGAGCGCGGTTGTTGACGCACGCCGGTGATGCGCAGGCCTCCGACTTTGCCGAGTCCTATCGCGTGACTTTCGTGGATGCAATGAACGACGACCTCAACACGCCACGGGCCATTGGCGCCATTCATCAGGCAGTGGGCGCGGCGCTGAGTGCGATTGAGTCGAAGACGATCTCCCCCGAGGACGCTCGATCGGTGACCGATCTGTTGGCGCTTGCAGCCGAGGCGCTGGGGTTGCGACTTGAGCAACCCGAAGTCGTACTCACCGACGATGAGCAGCAGTTGGTTGATGCGCGCGCAGCCGCGCGAACTGCCAAGGAGTGGGCCGAGTCCGATCGTTTGCGCGACGTATTGGCCGAGCGGGGCGTCATCGTGAAAGACACGCCCAAGGGGCAAGAGATTCGTCGCGGTTAGTCGTCACTGTCGATTTTGTGAAAACACACGACTAAGGCCCTCGCAGACGCGTGGGTGAAGCACGCCTACAATCTCAGGTTCCCGCTGTTCAGGAGGCCTCGTGTTGTTTCAACGCCGTAATCTGAAAATCACTTCTACGTTTGTGACGATGCTTCTTGTAGCGAGCTCGTTGTCACTACTGGGATCCAGTGCACCTACATGGGCAAAGGACGAAGTGTCCTTTGATATCGAATCCTGGGTAGACGAGTGGCGCGAGGCAGAGCCCGCAGAGCGCATGGCGCTCACCCTCAAATTGAAGCGGGCCGGTGTGACTGCGACGGCATTGTCAAATGCGCTTCGCTCGATTCCACGCTTTGCATCCGACGAGCTCACTACAGGCGAAACGGATACATGGACGGCTGAGTCGGGCGACGATCGCGAGCACACGCATTACCTCTATGTGCCCGTTAGTTACGAAGCCAAAAAGCCCATGCCCATGCTCGTGTGGCTCCACGGTGGAGTAACCATGCCGCGACCCAACATGGGACAGTTGGGCATCAATTACTTCAAAGAAGCCGCTGAAAAGGAAGGGTATCTTTTGTTAGCGCCCTCGGCCGCGGGCGTGCCGTGGTGGACGGAAGGTGGCATCAAGGTGATTCGTGATGCCATGCGTTACGCGGCAGAGAACTACAACGTGGACGCGGATCGAACGGCGGCGGCTGGATTCTCCGATGGCGCAAGTGGTTGCTATCACCTGTTGCAGCATATGCCAGAGCCTTTCGGGTGTTTTATGGCGTTGCTTGGACACCCCTTGTTGACGCGCATGATGGGCGGGCCGGCGTTTGTAACAAACGCAACGTCGCGGCCGATCTACGCGGTCAATGGCGGAAAGGACCGCTTGTATCCTTCCGCTCGCATGAAGCCGTTCGTGGATTCCTTGAAGGACGCCGGCGCTGACGTCACGTGGCTGGACTTGCCGGAAGAAGGGCATCGCCCCGCAGCCTTTGTTCCGCGTTGGGATACGTGGTCGGCGTATTGGAAAGAACATCCGCGTTCGCTCGACGCGAAGTCGATTCAGTGGGAGACCGCCAAACCCGAATTGACGGGTCGCTTTGATTGGGTGGAAATTCTGTCGGTGAGACCCGCCGCCGGTGACTCCGAGGATGGTGAGGCGAAATCAAACGTATTGCCACTACCGGATCTAGCACAATCGAAACAGCGCCCAAAATTGGGCGTAAACATCGATACCAAGTTTGAAGGCGAGGGTCTTCGCGTATCGGGTGTAACTAAGGGAATGGCAGCCGCCGAAAGCGGCGTCAAAGTGGGCGATGTACTCGTGAAGGTAGACGACGTGGAACTGAAGACGCTCCAAGACGCGCGTAAACTTGCCGCTATGCTTCAAGAACTCTATGACGCAGACCGCGCGGGCACATTCACCTTTATGCGCGACGGCGAGACCATTGAGCTTGAGATTCGTCCCGCAATACCACCGAAGCCATCGCGTGGCTTTGGCGACGGCAAGCCCTCGGGGCGCATCGAGGCGACCATCAAGGCTCCCAATCACATCGTCGTCACAACCAAGGGGGTCGCTCAGTGTCGTCTGCACCTCCGCGGTCCCCACATTGATATCTCGAAGCCTGTGCGCGTAACGCTGAATGGCCGTGACGTTTGGAACAAGCCTGTGCAGCAAACGGTTGAGTATTTGCTCTCCGAGGACGCGCGCTCCCTAGGAACCACGGCGCATCCTTTCGAAGCGTCGATCCTGTTGACGCCCTAAACATACCCCTTGGTGCCAGGCACCCCGATGTGCCCCTTACGAGGAGAGCCATGCACAAGCGACTCGTTGCCGCCGCCGTCCTGTTGTTCCTCCTCGCGCCACCGCTGCACGCAAAAGAAAAGACTCGCAAACCCACATTCGACAAGAAGGCGCTTACGTCACTCGCAGCGCGCTGGTTCAACGCTCGCCCCAAGACGCAGTTTTTCAACTGGAAACGCAAGCCCCGTCAGGCACTTTTGAAAGAGCTCGACGCGCTCGGCGAGGTCCCGCGCGGCAAGACCAAGGCAGTCATCGATCTATTGATGAAGGCCGCGCGTCGCGCTGTGCCTCCGCTGAAGGGCACGCTTGAATCGCCGTACGGTCCGGTCACGTGGATTCAAAAGGGCAAAGGCGGAGCGAAGAAGGGCCTCGTGCTTGGTCTTCACGGTGGTGGGCCCGGATCGGGAAGCGCCAAAGAGGCAGCGGGTAACTGGCCCGTGACGGGGCAGCTAGCAATCTATCCGCAGGCCGTGCGACTCGTGGATGACACGTGGAATACCGTACACGGCGAACGGTATCTGCTCACGTTGATCGAAATGGCCAAGGTGCACGGCGGCATTGATCCCAACCGTGTGTACAGCGTTGGATTCAGTATGGGGGGATCGGGATCGTGGTTCATGGCGGGCCGTCACCCGGATCTCCTTGCGGGTGCGATTTCGGCGCATGGCGTGCTCATGGCCAAGCGCGTCAAAGTTGTCAGCCCTGATGATGTTGGCGAGTTTCAGTATGGCTTCGTTCCCAACGTTAGAAATCTAGCCGTCTACTTCTACACCGGCACCGACGACAAGAACTGCGAGCCGGGGACATTTCGACGCGCGTGGCAAATGATTGACGCGCTCAAGAAGACCGACAGCGACGGATACGGTGACGTCCGCTTTTCACTGCACGAAGGCGTAGCGCATCGCTTCCCGTCGGGTGAACCCAAGAAGGGCTTGGACTACATCTTTCAGCATCGACGCAATCCCTATCCCGAGACGTTGGTTTGGGAGTATGCCGAATCCCCGTTTCCGCGGGGATTCAAAGACGACAAGGTTGCTCGGCGTGCGAAGAAGTGGTTTTATTGGCTGCGGTGTGCGCTGCCCGGTAACAAGATGCAGGTTCGCGCCGTGCGCTCGACGACAAAGGACGCCAACATCATCGACCTCACGTTCAAAGAGGCTTACCAAGACGATTTCACGATCTACTTGAATGACGCGATGATCGAGCCCAGGCTGCCCGTGATCGTGCGCGTCGCTGGCGAAGAAGTGTACCAGGGTGTTCCCGTACCTACGTACCGCAGTATCTTCGAGTCGTTCGATGCCCGACTCGACACCGCGCTAACGTTCGATCGCGCGATCCCCTTGCCCGAGCCTCGCGACTAAACATACGCAGTGGTGCCAGGCACCCGGATGCACCCTCAAGCGAATACACGGGCGAGGAGGTACGTCGGCGTGCCTGGCACCAAAGGGTATGGTTAAGGTGAATCCCAGCGGCGTCGGCGGACGTTATTGTCTGTGTCGTCGTCGTCAATGGGATCTTTGGGATTGCCGCCGAGGTAGGTGATGGCTTCTTCAGGCGTCTTGAAGTGGGGGAAGATCTGGTCGAGTTGCGTCATTTGAAGAATGTTGGCGATTGCGGGCTGCACGGCGCAGAGTGCGAGTTCGCCTTCCTTGGCGGTGAGTCCTTGGTGAGCCTTAAGGAGATAGCCCAACGCCGCTGAGTTGATGAACGGCAGGGAACTCAGGTCAAGGGCCACGCGCTGGCCACCCTCGTCCACGAGTCCATCAAGGGTTTGCACCAACGAGGGGAAGTCCTCGATGCCGCCTTCAAACGTGAGCAATGTGATCGTCATGCCGGCCATGCTAGCGGCGAGCCCGCCCGCGGGCACGCTCGTTCTGAGATTCTCGCGCGCAACGACTTCTTCGGCGAGCCAGTCATGAACGCGCGGCGTGGCGGCGATCAAAATGTCACGCTCAATGAGAGGATCGTGGCCGTAGCCGTCCGATGTTTTGCCGCCTGCTTCGCGAACCAGCAACATCCCCGGGGCCACGTCGTGAATGGGCGTTCTCGGACCGCGACCGCCGAGATAGCCATGTACGGCACCCGAGGCCACATCACGCAGGTGAATGGCAATCGACCCAAGCGACCGAACGCGGTAACAGCGCTGCCGTAGTTCCATGGGCATCGACGGATGACGCACAAACAGACCCTCATTGGATAGATCCAAGTGAACTCGCGACCGCCGAGGATCGGGATCGGTCATCTCCAACCGTCGGCCTTCTCGGTAGGCGCCATGTCCACGCGCGGCCCACGTAAAGTCATCGGTGAGCGGTTCGTACACTGCGGCAAACAGCGGATGGTGTCCGTGCATGAGCACCAACTGTGTGGCGAAATTCTGAATGCGCGCTGCGAAGTTGGCGGTTCCGTCTAATGGATCCACGTGCCACATCAACTGCCGCTTGCGAATGGTTCCCGCTTCCTCGCTTTCGATGCCAAACGCATCATCGAACGCCAAGAGCCCTTCGAGGATCTGTTTTTCAAGTGCTAAGTCGAGTGTGGTTACGGGCGAGCCATCGCTCTTGCGCGTCGTTTCCGTCATTGGGGCACGAAACGCTTCCAGCACGGTGGGGCGCAACCCACGTAACAGGGACTCCACATCGGGCGCGAGCCGGTGCCATGGTTTCTTCGGTGCGGTAAGCGACATCAATAGTTCCCCGGGCTTCCTAACGGGTCTCGATTTCAGGTGTACGCGGGCCTTCGCGTCCCAGCAACTCATGGTGATCATCCAATTCGGATTCAAGCAAAGCCAAGAGGGGCATCAATGCATCGCGCGCGTCCGTATCGGCCGTCACCTCGATGACCTGCTTTCGCTCCTTGGCGGTGAGTGCTTCCATGGAGGCGCGCTGCGACTCGTAAACGTCGATCCCCGCATCGCTCGCGTCGTCGTTTCGCGCAGCGCGCTCCTTCAGTCGTCGATGGACGACGTCTCGCGGACACGTCACATGAATTGCCACAAAGGGTGCGCCTTCCGCCTCAGCGATGGCTCGAGCATCGTTTCGAGACGAGCGTCGAAGGTAAGTCGCGTCCAAAATGACCGCAGTTCCTTCCTGCAGCGCCACGCGCGCCTGCGCGTGCATCTCCTCATAGGTACGCTTTGACATGTCGTCGCTATAAAGCGCAGTTTTCTCCTCTCCCTCTACCCGATCGGTGACTTGAAGCCCTACGAGTTCCTTGCGGATGACATCGCTCTGCAAGACGACTGCACGCAAGGAGGGGGCCAAACTACGCGCGACGACACTCTTGCCTGTTCCCGAGAGTCCCACCAGGATCATTAACGGTGGTGTGGCGCCGCCACGGGCAAAACTCCACGCAAGTGCAAGATGGGCTTGTGCTTTGCGAATGGCTACGCGATGTGCGGGGTGTCCGGTTGGAAGTTGGCTCGCACGTGCGACATGAACGCAGGCGCGAACATGCGAGCGATACGCGCGGTAGAGCGGCAAGAGTTGTGACGCGTCGACATCGGCGGTTTCTTCGAGGTAGTGATGCTCGAGCAGGTCTGCCAAGTCGGCGCGACCATGGTGAACAAGATCCATGGAGAGGAATGCGACATCGGAGAGGGGGTCGATGTGTCGTAGAAGCGGTGAAAACTCAACGCAGTCCACAACCACCGACCTGCCCTTGTAGCGCACGACATGCTCAAGCCGCATATCGCCGTGGCCGTTGACCATACGCCCCTCAAGTATTCGTCGCCGTATGGTGCGTCGCGACTGCCAAAGGCGACGCCACACGCGTGTGCGTAGCCCTTCGTGAACGACATGGGGAAAGCTCTCGGATACATACGCCGACGTGCCTCTAAAGTTGCGTCGCAACACACTTCCGAATGTGCTGGGTTGTGCGAGCCGTGCCTGCTGTGGGGTCAATCGACCTTCGCGATGAAATGCGGCAATGCGCTCGGCAAGTCGTTCGATCGCGGTGGGGGTGATGAGCTCGTCGCGGACGAGAGCGCTAAGTGTGGCATTGGGTGCGTAGCGCACCATGTGCACGGCAAAGACCACGGCGTCATCGGGCGGTGGTTCATCGTGTTCGACCGGCACCGGTCCCAACGTTCCAGCCTGGGGGCCTTCGCGCGGGACGAGTGCCACGACACCCAAATAGATGTCGGGCGCCAGGCGTCGATTAAGGCGCACTTCCTCGTGGCAGAAATGAAGGCGCGCTTCGGGCGTTGAGTAGTCAACGATGTCCCAGTGGCGTACGGGTTTCTTGATTTTGTAGGCGTGCGTACCAATCAGCATGACGACGCTGATGTGTGTCTCGATCACCTCGACACGTTCCCCTGGTTCGGCGCCCCAAACGGCGGGATCGTGAAGCCGTTCCAGCAGCGTTCGAAAATGGGTATCGACGGGATTCACCGCGCCATGCTACCGCCCGTGATCTCGACTCGACGACCGATCCACCCACAGTTTGCCCGTGTGATTTAAGATTGTCTGGGCCAGTCGTGATTTGCTCGACGTTGCGAGCGACGTGGGTTCATGGTTGTGGGTGATCCACCATGCCTCGCCACCACCGCGGCCCATGTTCTTTGGTCCGTTAAGAACGATGGCGTCAAAGCGTTTCTTGCGCATCTTTTCCGAAGCACGTGCAACACCACCTCCCACCTCCAACGCGAATCCGATATGCAAACGCGCACCTTTAGAGCGACCGAGCGCCGCTGCGACATCGCGCGTAGGCTTGAGGTCCAACGACCAGTCGCCGCCCTCGCGCGCGGGCTTGCCCTTCTTGCGAGTTGCGGGGCGCCAGTCGGATGGTGCAGCGCAAAACACCGCGATGTCGGCGTCGGCAACGGCGTCTCGCATGGCACGATAAAGATCGTCCGTACTCACGATGCGGACGACATGAAGCGCCGTCGGGGTGGGGAGTGTTGTTGGTCCCAAAATCAGCGTGACGTCGGCACCCAAGCGGTGCGCGCGCCGCGCGATGGCAATTCCCAGGCGACCGGTTGCGCCGTTGCTAAGAAATCGAATGTCGTCTATGTGTTCGCGCGTGGGTCCGGCGTTCACGACCACCCGCAAGTTGCGCCAGGGGCATGCGGTGGTTGGCGTGACGCGGGCGCTCATGCGGGCACCTGTTGCGATAAGCAATGGAGTGATCCAAAGCCCTCAATCAAGTGGCGGGAAGCGATGGGCACAACGCGCTTGCGCGGGAAGCAATGGCGCAAGACCTTGAGCGCATAGTCATCGGCCGGATCGTCAAAGACCGGCACGCACACCACGCGGTTGGCGATGTAGAAGTTGGCATACGACGCCGGCAGCCGACGTCGGCTGCGACTTTGGACCCAACCCGGCATGGGCAGTGGAATGACTTCCAAGGGCGTTCCGTTTTCGACCGACATCGCGCGGAGCCGATCCAGGTTTTCCGCCAACGGGCGAAAGTTCTCATCTTGTGCATCCGGTTCAACGGCGGTGACGACCGTGCGTGGACCGACAAAGCGCGTCATGTCATCTACGTGCCCGTCTGTGTCGTCGCCCGCAATACCGTCGCCGAGCCAAAGGATGTGTCGCACACCGAGCAGTTCGCGCAAATGCTGTTCGATTTCAAAACGCGATAGCGATGGATTGCGATTGGTGTGTAGCAGGCACTGCTCGGACGTAATGATCGTTCCCTTGCCATTGCCTTCAATACTCCCGCCCTCAAGCACGAAGGTCGATCGCTTGCGTGGAAGGTCAAGCAGCGGCGCAAGCTTTCGAGGCAAGCGGTCGTCGCGTAGGAGTTCTGCATATTTGTCGCCCCACGCATTGAACCGAACGTCGAGTGCAAGTCGTTCACGCGATTTGCCGCGCCCGCGTACCACAACAATGGGGCCTGTGTCGCGAACCCACGCATCGGCCGTCTGGATGCGGTGCAATTGAACTCGTTTGGCGTGCGCCGCCGACATCGATGTGTCGCGCAACATCTCAACGGCCACGCGCTCGGTGGCGGCGTTCTTCACAAGCAAGTGCACCGCTTCACTCGACGCGACGGCCGCCACAAATTCGGCGTACGCTTCTTGCGCTTCGGTCAGGCAGCCGCGCCAGGTTTGGGGGTCGTGTGGCCAGCAAAGAATCGTGGCTTCGTGCTTTTCCCATTCCGCAGGCCAACGAAATCCTTGCTCGCGCGGCGTTTCGCCAACGATGAGCTTCGGACGCTGCTCCGGAAGGGCCTTGGGCTTGTCCGTTCGTCCGGATGACTGCCGGCTCGCCATCTAGTCGTCCTCGTTTGGCGCGTGTTCATCGTCAAGATAGCGCTTCGTGAGTTGCGTGTAGGCGTCGATACGACGATCGCGCAGGAACGGCCACCCTTGCCGCGCGTTGTCGGTCCTGCTGCGATCACAATCTACAATGAGCACGGCTTCCTGATTGTCTGCCTCTGCCAAAATGCGCCCGTCGGGCGACGCAACAAAGGAACGGCCCCAGAATGTGATTTCGCCCTCTGTGCCTACACGGTTAATCGCAGCAACGTGTAGCCCATTGGCGATCGCATGCGCGCGTTGCATGGTGCGCCATGCATCGTGTTGAATCGGGCGTAGCTCCTTCTCGCCCTGCCAGGTACCAATGGCCGTTGGGTAGATCAATACATCGGCACCGTGTAGCGCAGTCAAGCGTGCCGCCTCAGGAAACCATTGATCCCAACATATGAGCACGCCGAGCCGTCCCGCACTCGTTTGAATGGCGCGAAAGCCCAGATCGCCCGGCGTAAAGTAGAACTTCTCATAGAAGCGTGGGTCGTCGGGAATGTGCATCTTGCGATACATGCCCGCCACCGATCCATCGCGATCCCACACGACGGCCGTATTGTGAAACAATCCCGGCGCGCGACGTTCGAACAGGCTTCCTACGATAACGATACCGTGTTTCTTCGCACGCCTAGAGAGTTCTTTGCATACGGTGGCGGTCAACGGTTCTGCGAGGTCGAAGTAGCGATCGTCTTCTTCTTGCGGAAAGTAGATCGTGCGAAAGAGCTCTTGCGTGCAGATGACGGTTGCACCCTCGGTTGCGGCGCGATCCACAAGCGAGAGTGTGCGCGCCACGTTGTCGTCGGGCGACGGATCGGCATGGGTCTGCAAGAGGCCCAGTCGCAACGGAAGAGAGTTCATGCGCGCAGCATACGGTCGACACCCTGCGCATACGATGTCTCGCCGCACGACGATCCTCGGCGTAGGCTGGCGACGACTCGTTGGGGGCGATCCGTCAGCGAGGCGCGGGTAGGAGCCGGCCATGACGAGCGACGCGATCACGCTTCTCGGAACGAGCGATGTCTTTCAGGGGCTCGATGAACGGGTGCTAACGCTGCTCAGCCACGAGGCGTCGGTGCGCGAGACGCGGGCCGGGGACGTGTTGTTTCGAGAGGGGGGACGACGCGACGCGTGCTTCCTCGTTGTGAAAGGTCAAGTGGAGGTCGTGTTCGGCAACGATCGAGGGCAGGGGTCGGTGGTGCTGTTCGGGTCCGGTGAATGTGTGGGGGAAGCCGGTTTGGTTGAGCCCGGTATTCATTCGGCGTCTGCGTCAACGCCCTATCCGGCAACGTTGTTGGTGCTGCCGCTTGAAGGGGTGCGGCAGCGATTGCGTGAAGATGGAGCAGCGGCCCTTGCCGTGTCCACCGCCGTTACGCGGGTCGTGTTGCGCAGACTCCAATACGCCGCATCGCGCCGCGAGGGGTTTGATCGCATTTATGCCAGCGGTGAAACGCGCGTGGAGCACGATCTCTTAGGAGAACTCGATGTGCCGGAGGATGCGCGCTACGGTGTGCAAACCCTTCGCGCGGTGCAGAACTTTCCAATCTCGGGTATCAGCATTGCGCACTTTCCCGCCTTGATTCGTGCACTGGCCGCGGTGAAGCAGGCGGCGGCGCGCGCCAACGCGAAACTTCGAATGCTCGAACCGCGCCTCGCCGACGCGATTGATCGCGCGTGCCAAGAGATCATCGACGGCCATTGGCACGGCCACTTTGTGGTGGACGTGGTGCAGGGCGGCGCGGGCACATCCACCAACATGAACGCCAACGAAGTGATCGCGAATCGTGCGTTGGAGCTTATGGGCTATACGTGTGGCGAGTACGAGCACTGCCATCCCAACAATCACGTAAACCTATCGCAATCCACCAATGACGCGTATCCCACCGCCGTAAAGGTCGCCGCGTTCATTGAACAGCGCGCGTTGGGGGAGGCGCTCGAAGTGTTGGCGGCGGCCCTCGATGAAAAAGCCAAGTCGTTCGCTCACATCATTAAGATGGGCCGTACGCAGTTACAAGACGCCGTGCCCATGACGCTGGGCCAGGAGTTTCGCGCGTACGCCGTGACGGTTCGGGAAGACGTTCAGCGGCTGGCGGAAGCGGCCAACCTCATGCTGGAGATCAATCTGGGCGGCACGGCGATCGGCACGGGCCTCAATGCGCATCCCCAGTACCGGATGCTTGCACTGGATGCGTTGCGTGAAATCACGGGCCTTGAGGTGGTCTTGGCGGAAGACTTGATTGAGGCCACGCCTGACACCGGCGCGTTTGTGCATTTCAGTGGCGTGCTCAAGCGGATTGCGTGCAAGGTCAGTAAGCTCTGCAACGACTTGCGATTGCTCTCCTCGGGGCCGCGTGCGGGCATTGGCGAGATCCATTTGCCACCGATGCAGCCGGGCTCGTCCATCATGCCCGGCAAGGTCAATCCGGTGATTCCCGAGGTCGTCAATCAAGTCGCCTATCGCGTGATTGGCAACGATCTGACCATCACCATGGCGGCCGAAGCGGGTCAGCTACAGCTCAACGTGATGGAACCGATTATCGCGTTCAACTTGTTTGAGTCGGTGAGCATGTTGACGGCCGCCGTACGCACATTGACGTCGCGATGCATCGAGGGCATCGAGGCGGATGAGGCTCGCTGCCGCGAACTTGTGGATCGATCGATTGGTGTGGTGACTGCGCTCGTACCTCACCTTGGGTATGATCGCGCGTCGGCCGTGGCGAAAGAGGCACTTTCCTCCGGCCTTTCGGTTCGCGACATCGTGTTGCGCGATGGCGACATGGATGAAGAACGATTGGATAAGGTCCTCTCGCCAGACGCGATGGTGTGAGTCGGACCTAGAATTGCGTGAGCACATCCGGCAAGAAATCGGGCTTGAAAATGCGAACGACCAAGAGCAATGCGGCTGCCGCGACCAACAATATGAGCACCGCGTCGATTGCGAATAACAACTGAACCGTGAGCCAAAGGATGCCCACAACAAGTTCGACGGGAAACATCAGTACACGTTTCCAGGTGGGGGCCTCGCGCAAGTTGTTGAGAATGCCTTGCAGCCATGCGCTGCTGCCATGAACCGCGGGAAGGGCTAGGCGGGCAAGTGCCACCAAGAGCGCAATCGCGGCAACAGCCTTAATCGCGCGCCCACCCATGCCTTCGGGCAAGTTGTCGAGGAACTGTTGTTGCTGTTCTTTGGAGCGCGTGAGGTAGTAGATTAAGAGCCCGACCGGCGCAGCGCCGAATGCAATCAACATGGCCAAGGCGCCCGAGCCGCTTTTCTTTCGTGGCCGCTTGGCGCGTCGGGGTGCCCCGCGTTCGGATCGGTGATCGCTCATTTGTCGGCGGCCTCCTTCGATGTGGGCTTGTTGGGTGCGGGTGATTGCTTGGCGATCCGTTGCACGCGTCCCGAAATCGTAACCAGCGTAGGCGAGGCACCCGGAAGTCCCGTGTGAACTTCAATGACCTCGTCGTTTAGTGTGCCTGCGGGTGCGTCTTTGGGGACGGTGACAATCAGGCGCCAGAAGCCGCGATCGCCGTGATACGGGTCCTTTTTGATCTCTACGTTGACTTTGTCGAGCTTGGCGCGCGCAGAGACGTTCTTGAAGACTTGTTTGCGATCGTAGGGCCTAAGTTTCACGCTTGCAGTGCGCGTGGTGCCTTGGGGCACCGTACCAAACGGCAATCGACGCGACTGAATCCATACCGGCCCACACACATTGGCGGTGATGGGCATGGTGATACGTTCCTTACCCTTCACGTTGGTGCGAATGATGGCCTCCGCTGAGAACATGCCGACCGGCGGTGGGGATGGAAACGCAAACGACACGACCCATCCGCGCCAGTTGTCGTTCGGCTTGGGCTTGTACGGCGTGACCTTTGTTCTGAACGGATGAGCCGGCACTTCGACGCGCGTGATTCGGTAAGGCGCACCAAGTGTGTGATCCCAAAGAAATGCAACGTCGTTCGTAGGTGCATCGCCGTGGGGCACATCACCAAAGTGGACCGAGGCATCGCGCTGAATGAACCCCTTAGTAACCGTTACATGTTGGGCCACGAGGATGCTGCCATCGCGTCGATCCTTGCTATAGATACGGATCGACTTCTTGACCTTGCCGTAGAGAAATAGTGTGTCGAACTCGGTGGTGAGCGTGCAGGACGCGCCGGGCTCCAGCGAAGACTTGTCAATCTTGACTCGATTGCAGCCACATTCACCGCGCGCGGCAATGCCATCTATCGTCACGTCTCCGTGGTTTGTAATTGTGACTCTATCGATCGCCTTCTCATGTTGCCCGCGTGTGCCAAAGTCGATCGCCTCGCGGTCTACCTTGAGGTATCGATGCCCCACGCGTGGGGGGCGCTTCGTTTTCGCGCTTGCTGTGGCGCACATCGCTATGCCGATAGCGCATAACCCGATGAACTGAAGCGTTGCGAGCCACGGATGTCGGCGAGATCGAATCACGGATTGCTATTTCGGTGTGGCGCGTGCCGTTGTTGGAAGATACACGCGTCCCGACACCAAAATCTCCGTAGGTGGCGCACCGCGCATGCCCGTGTCAATCACCACCGTGTCGGTGAAAGGACCTTCCTTCATCCCGCGCGGTACTTGAATGGATACGCGCCATGTGCCGGGCTTCTTGGGGTTGGCCGCCACGGACGTGCGCAGCAAATTTGATTTGGTCTTTACACGAACTTGGCCAAAGCGCTCATTGCGATCAAAGGGGCGGAATGCCACCGACGTAGCCTTGCCGCGATCTTGTCGAACGAGTCCCATCGAAACCACGGGGCTCTGTACCCACACGGGCCCCATGACATTGGCCATAACGGGAAGTTGGACCACGGGCGTGTCGGGATGTGTCGTTCGCACGGAGACGTTTCCACGATAGAGGCCCAACGGTGGCGAGCCTTCGAGTGAAAACGTAAGCCGCCAACCTTGCCAACGCTTCGTCTTCTCGTCGGTGTAGGGCGCCTTCTTCACTGCTACAAATGTCGATGGCAACTTGATGTCTTTGATCTCGAATGGCTTGCCTATGCCTTTGTAGGTGGCTAGCACCACGCTCGATGTTGCGGGTTTGCCCCGACGCACTTCGCCGAAGTTGATGCGACCTGGTGACAAAATTAGACCGCCGTAAATCGCAACTTTCAGTTCGATGGTCGCCACGCGGTCTTGGCCGTCGTGATAGGCGACGCGCATTTTCTTCTTGAGGTCGCCCGAGAACGTGAGCGAGCGAAATCGTATCTTGATCTCGCCTTTCTCGCCAGGCGCTACATTGGCCTTGGACGCCGTGGCGGAGTAGCAGCCACAGTCGCTCAGCACGCGAATACGAGTGACGAGTCCCGAGCCGGTGTTGGTGTAGCCAATCGTGCCGTCGAGTTCCGCGTTTTGGTTGGCGATGCCGAAATCATGCGACGTGCGCTGAAAGGTGAGCGCCTCTTTGGCAAAGCCACGTTCCGCACCCATTAGGGCAGCGGTTACACAAACCGCGAAGAGTACGACTCGTCGAAAGAAATGGCGCACGGGGCTCGCTCCAAAATCGTCCAATACGAAGATCCTCCAATACGAAGGACGTACTGCGCGCCAAGTTTACCCGGAAGCAGGGAGTGTCTTGCAAACCGAACTGTCTACTCCCGAGCGAGGCGCAGGAATCGAGCAAGCGTTTCGATCGGCTCCCGTGCAGGAATCCTGCCATCAGACGAAACGGGCTGGTGTACCTTGCGGCTCATGACACGGGACCCAAACAGTTTGAACCATTCGCGCTGTACGGTACTCGTCACGGGTGGCGCGGGCTTCATCGGGCGCTCGCTCACATCGAGATTGCTTGAACTGCGCCATGACGTTGTGGTGTTGGATGATGGATCCACCGGCATGATCGATGACGTGCCTGGCGGGGCGCGAGTGATTGTGGGTGATGTTCGAAAGGCCGACGTCGTGTCGCGCGCGATCAAGGGTGTCGATCTCGTCTTTCACTTGGCAGCGGCCGTGGGCCCTCGACTGGTTGCCGACGATCCGGTGGATACGTGGTCACGCAACGTCGAAGGCACGGCAGAGGTCGTGCGCCAAGCCGCCGAGCGGCGTACGCGCCTCCTGTTTGTTTCGTCCAGTGAGGTCTACGACACCGCGCAGCGTTCGCCATCCTGCGCGATGACCGAAAGTGAAACGGTCACGTTGGATCCGCGCGGTCGTCGCGAACTCTACGCGATTTCAAAGGTTGCTAGTGAGAGCCTGATATGGGCACAGCACCGTGCGGCTGGGCTTCCGGCAACCATCGTGCGACCGTTCAATGTGGTCGGACCCGGACAGCGCGGTCGCTACGGCATGGTGATGGCGCGTTTTGCGGAAGCGATTCGCGGCGGGCATCCGTTAGAGATCTACGGCGATGGCACCCAGCGACGTTGCTTTCTTCATGTGGACGACGCCGTGCGCGCACTCATCGCGCTTGCCAGCGAACCGGAAGCGATAGGTAAGACGATTAACGTCGGTTGCAATCACGAGACTTCGATACGCGAACTCGCGCACCGATTCGTACGCGTCGCGGGCGGCGACCATGAGATTCTCCATCGCCCGTTCGACGAGATTTATGGCGAGGACTTCCGCGATCCTCGTCGTCGCCTGCCGAGCCTCGTGCAGCTCAAGGCGTTGATCGACTGGACGCCTGCGCGCGATCTTGATGATGTGATCGCCGACGTCTTGGGTGCGACGCCTTCCCTTACTTAAGCGCACCGCCCGTTGCCCCTCGCGGCGCTCCAACGAATCGCGATGCGCGTTCCATAGCGGACCGAATCTTGATCTGAACCCTTCGCCAAACCCTGTTCCCAGCTTTTGCTCGGTTGCACTCGATAGCTGGGGAGCAAACGCAGTTCGAGAGTTGACTGGTGGGTGCGTGCGAAATTCGGCTCACTCACATGTTTGGATCTGTCGAGAGAAAGGGTGAGCTTCCTCATCCTTCCGGATTAGGGGGAGTGAGAACCAGCTTCGCCTCTATGGCAACCGCACCGACAGTTTGATGGTTGACGTGCCATCCGAGTCGATCTCTTGAGTGTGAATCGCGTCGCGTTTGCTCATCTCGATGAACTTGAGTCTGAATCGACCCTCGCCAAGTCCCGTGACGGTGCCTCCAGGATGGGTCCCAGCGGGTCGGGCCATTCCCGAAGTCTGGTAGTGAGGTACGCCCAAGTGTTCGGCGCGGATGAATATGGCGCTGGGTAGAGGCTTCTCGCCTTTCTCAAACGTGATCTTGAGTGTGGCGCCCTTTGAGATATCGATGGTCCCCAAGTCGGTCTCGCCGGCTTTAATGTCGATATCGCGTTTGACATACGGGACGTCGCCGTAGCGGTACACAACCATTGACCATCGACCGGGTTCTGGTGCCTTACACTTGTAGCGACCGTTGCTTGCAATAGTCTGCGTGGCCCGTCGCTGCGTTGCAATCTCCTCCTTGAGATCGGCAAGTGACTTTGTGAAGCGAACCGATATATCTGTCAACCTACCCCCGCTTGATCTCGGATCGGGATCGGGTGATGTGTAGTCGGAACCATTGACTTGAAACGAGACGGTAGGACCTGCCGTCAGATTGAGCACGGCCTCACCGCTGCCAACCTTGTAAGCCTGATGCGGATGCCGCATTGAGAGGACCGGGTGGTGCGCAACAAGATTGAGTGTTTCACCGCGACGCGCATGGAGTTCGAAGCTTCCGTCTTTCGCTACGCGCACAGGATTCGAGCTTGAAACACGACCCGACTTGCGGCCCGCGACCTGCACGCGAGCAAACGCAGCGCGGTGTCCACCGGGAACGGTCACCCGTCCCATTACTTTGGTTGCCGCGGTCACATCAAATATGATTTCCACCGGTTTAGAGCCCGCCACGAGCTCAAACTCGTCGGAATGAATACTGGATAGCGCTTCTACGAGGCGGTAGCGCCCGGGCTTAAAGCCACGAAACGTATACACGCCATTCACCGGTCTGTTGCCAGCCCGAAATGCGGGGTCGTCGTAGAGGCTCTCAAATGTGTGGTGGCGCTCATTCCAACGCTCAACCTTTAACCACCCCTTCAAATCTTCGTTGCGTTTCATGACGACCCGCAGCGTTGATGTGGAATGAAGTGCGATGTCGGCACGCCAGCGATCGCCTTCCTGCTTCGTGAGCGTAGCCTCGACCTCAGCGTATCCAAGAGCAGTGAGCTTCACGCGGTGCCCTGATTGATCCCTATTGAGCGGCCATTTGAACGTCATTCGACCTTCTGAGGGCGCTTCTGTCATGAACTCGGGGATGACCCACACCAAACGGCTTCCTTGAAGCGGTGGCGCCATAAGCCTGCAACTTGATGGGAGTCGCGGTACTCCGTCAATCGTCACAAACACGTCAGCGGAGGATAATCGATGCAATGTGACGTTCATGGACACTTGCTTGCCTGCAAGCGCGATGGTTCCCACTGGGATTCCAATATGACTCTCATCGTGGAGGTTCCACCATACGACTGCGGAGTCTGCACAGAGGCGCTCGAATGTGACGGTGCCTTGTTCGTTGGTTACGGAAGGGCCGTGTGCCCCGCGTGGCTGTGTATGGAGGCGCATCCGGACGTCTCTGGCCGGACTCCCGTCGGGCCATGCCGCGTGTACTGTGAGGTTGCACGTGTGCCGAAACGCTATCGGTGCAACTGGTTTGCCTCTAGGAGGGATTCGCCACATGGCCCACGTCCCATTGGGCGCTTCTACATGACCCCAATCGTGGCCGGGGGGGAAGTCGTCAATGACGACGTGCCCATCTTCAACGCGCGCCTTAGGTGTGGAGCGATAATATCCATGGAGCGCTTGATACTGGACGAGTTTGAGTGCCGTGCCATTGGCGGGTGGCGCCACCTTGGACTCGCCAATCGGAAAGCGAAGTGTCTCGTACTCATAGAGCTTGACCGTAATTTCGTTTTCGCCCTTTTGCAATATCGCGCGCTCAACACTCCACCCCGAATTTAGCATTGCCAGCTTGGGTGCGCGTGCAACTACCCAGATGTGTGTAGGGGGTGCGCCGTGAATCACGGCCTTGCCATCTTCGCCGGTTGTGATGGGTGTCATAGGGGGTAGACAACCTATGCCTCGCGGTGGCGGCATGGTTCCTTGACCCGCAATACACACTTCCGCGTCCGCCACCGGCTCTCCACTCGCTCCATGTACGACATTGACGGTGACGACGCGGTCTAGGGGTAGCTCCACGTCGATAACGCCGTCGGCCGGCAGTGCAATCTGTTGGTGTGCGCGTCCATAGCCGCTTGCGGCTATGAATACATCGACGATCTCACCCGAGACCAGTTCAAATGCGGTCTTCCCGTGTGTGTCCGTATGGGGCGCAGCAATGGGCGCACCGCCAACCGTTTGGCTTGCGTTCCTTCGCTCGCGTGCGTAGACCGCCGCGTTTGCAATTGGCTTTCCCGCATGCACGACACGAAGTTCTAGTCGTTGACCCCTGCTGAGTATGAGTTCAGCGACCTTGCGCTCGTTCGTGGTAAACGGAACGGAGATGCTATTTCCTGCAAAGAATGACGCACGTGCTACTCGCCCATCATGCGATGCGCGCACGCTGACCTGAGCCAAGCCAGTAACGGGAGGACGGGTGGGAAGCTCATACGTGCCGTCTTGTTTCGACTTGGTGCGCCCAACGATATCACTCTTGTAACGGGCAACAATCGTAGCGCTAGCCACGGGTCGCCGCGCCTCGTCGAGTACGCGGCCCTTGGCGATCAATGCGTTTTCCGGAGCCACGTTGTCGGGCTCAGTTTCATCGCCGGACGGTACGACGTTCTGCTTACCCGGATTGAGCGCGACTTCGGCGCCGCGAAGTTCATCGTTGCTCGCGTCCTCTGTGTTCGATGTGCTTGAGGAATCTACAATTGAGTTGTTGTCGGCGTCGCGAAACAAGAACAGATAGGCGCAAACCAAGAGCAAGACGATTGCCAGCAAGGCCACATTGCGCATGAGACTCTCCCACGAGCATCATACGCGCCTTGGGAGTAACAGCAATCCCGGCTAGACCGCATACCTCGCCGGGATAGCCGATAGTGCTTGATCCAAGTCGGCGATCAAGTCATCCACGTGTTCGATGCCAACGCTCAGGCGCAGCAGCCCATCATTGAAGCCGGCCGCTATGCGTTCTTCACGGGGAATGGAGGCATGCGTCATGATGGCGGGGCTGTCCAAAAGGCTTTCGACGCCACCAAGACTCTCTGCAAGTGCGAAGAGTTTTACAGTTTCGGCGACGGCGCGGCTGCCTTCGATATCGCCAACGACTTCAAAGGAGACCATGCCGCCGGGTCCAGACATTTGTCGCTGGGCAAGGTCGTACTGCGGATGCGATGGCAGGCCCGGATATAGAACCTTGGTTACGGCGGGTTGCGCTTCGAGCCACGTGGCGATCTGTTTAGCGTTTTCGATGTGGCGATCCATGCGCACGTGCAAGGTCTTTGTGCCGCGCAGTACGAGGAAGCAGTCCATGGGGCCCGGTACCGCGCCGACCGCGTTTTGTAAGAAGTGGAGTCGATCAGCGAGGTCATTATCGTTGACAATGAGTGCGCCGCCAATGACATCGCTGTGGCCTCCCAAATACTTCGTGGTGCTGTGGAGCACAATGTCGGCCCCGAGCGCAAGTGGTTGTTGCAGATAGGGCGTGATGAACGTGTTGTCTACCACCGTGAGCGCGCCGTGTTCCTTGGCGATCTTGCATGTGGCGGCAATGTCGGTAATGCGCAGCAGTGGATTGCTGGGTGTTTCGATCCACGCGAGTTTGGTGTCTCGCGTGAATGCGCCACGAAAGGCATCCAAGTCGGTGGGATCGATGAACGTAAACGTGAGTCCTTGACGCTCAAACACCTGGCGCATCAAGCGGTACGAGCCGCCATAGAGATCGTTACAAGCAACCACGTGGTCGCCCTCCGAGAGCAAATGCAAGACGGCCGTGCCCGCCGCCATGCCGCTGGAAAACGCAATGCCATGAGCACCGTTCTCAAGGGCGGCGAGGTTGGCTTCGAGCGCGGTGCGCGTGGGGTTGGTGGTGCGTGAATAGTCGTAGCCCTTGTGGACGCCCGGTGATTCCTGCACGTAGGTACTCGTCATGTAAACCGGTGGCATGATGGCGCCTGTGCTTGGATCCGGAGATTGGCCGGCGTGTATCGCGCGCGTTCCGAACTGATTGCCGCCGCGATGTTGGTCGTTACTCATGGTGAGCGTTCCTGAAGGTGTTGTGAGCCGCGCGACTGTCTATAAGCGAATCGCCATGACGCTAGGCGTCGGGCTCAAGCAATCCGTTCTCTTTCATCCAGTCGTCATTGTAAATCTTGCCGAGCGCTCGCTCACCGCGTTCGCAAAGCAGTACAACGACGTTTGTTTCGGCCGGGAGCGACGCGGCATATCGCAGCGCGCCCACCATGGCGGCGCCCGATGATCCGCCCGCCAAAATGCCCTCTTCGCGCGCGAGTCGCCGCGCCATGCGGAACGATTCGCCGTCTTGCACCTGAACAACCTCGTCGAGCACATCGAAGTCGAGCGTGGACGGGAAGATGTCTTCGCCAATGCCTTCGAGGTGATACATCCCGGCCTCAACCGTCGTCCCGTCTTTGAAAAAGTCGTAAAACAGCGAGCCCTTGGGATCTACGCCAACGACTTTGATGCCTGGATTCTTAGTTTTCAGAAACGCGCCTGAGCCGCACACCGAGCCGCCAGTGCCCAGGCCGCCAACAAGCACGTCGACCTTGCCGCCTGTGGCGTCCCAAATCTCGGGGCCCGTCGTGTCGAAGTGAGCCTTTGGGTTGGCGGGATTGAAGAACTGATTGGCGAAGAAGCCCTTGGGCGTTTCTGCAGCAATCTTCTTTGCAACCGAATAAAATGAACGCGGATCGTCGGGCGGCACATCCGTGGGGCAAATGTGTACGTCGGCACCAAAGGCTTTGGCGAGGTTGACCTTGTCGGCGCTCTGCTTGTCGGTGGTGACGACCACGCTCTTGTAGCCAAGTACCGATGCGACGAACGAAAGGCCCACGCCCATATTGCCCGACGTGGCCTCGACGATCGTGCTGCCGGGAACTAACTCGCCGCGCGTTTCGGCGTCTCGAATCACGCCCAATGCCGTGCGCTCTTTGACGGATCCCGCTGGATTGAACGCTTCCAATTTGGCAATCACATTGCATGGGACATCAGCGCCGACGCGGCGTAGTCGAACGAGAGGAGTCTGGCCAACCAGCGAGAGCATGTCGTCGTGAATCATGGCGGGATCGTATCGCGGGGGGGCCGCGGGCCTATAGTGGCGCCCCATGCGCTCTACCGTGGTGGTGATTCCGTGCTTTAACGAGGCCGAACGACTGACGCCTGATGCGTTTGTCGCGGCCGTCGACGCCGATTCGAGCCTGCGCCTGCTCATGGTGGACGACGGCAGCACCGATGCTACTCGCAGCATCCTTCAAGGCCTCACTGAGCGGCACGACGGGCTATCGCTGCTTCCCTTGGATGAAAACGTTGGCAAAGCCGAGGCAGTGCGTCGTGGCATGCAGGCGGCCGTGGACACCTTGCCAGAGTCCTCGGTGACGTTCGTGGGGTATTGGGACGCCGACCTTGCAACGCCCCTAGAGGACATTGCGCTCTTTCGCTCGCTGCTCACCGAAGATTCGCGGCGCCTGTTGGCCATGGGCGCACGCGTGCAGCTCTTAGGGCGCCGCATTGAACGCAAGGCGCTTCGCCACTATTTGGGACGCATATTCGCCACCGTCGCAGCGCGCACACTTCGCATGCACGTCTACGACACGCAATGCGGCGCCAAGTTGTTTCGAAACGATGCGATCGTGCGCGAGATCATTGCCGAACCATTTCTGAGCCGCTGGGTCTTCGATGTGGAGCTGCTTGCCAGATTGCGTGGGGCGTGCGCGAGTAGGAACACATCTGCGCCCCAGCGCATCGTCGAGGTGCCGCTACAGCGTTGGTTGGATGTGGCCGGCAGCAAGGTCCGCCCGCGCGACTTCGTGCGTGCCGTCGGCGAGCTTTGGCGAATCCGCTGGCGCTACGGCACGTCGTGTCGGAGGGCAGCCAAGTTCGATTGACATTGAAAGCGCCCGAATTGCGGATTCTTGGTAGCACTCGGACTGCGACGCCGCTTACAACTTCGACGAGGCACCTACTTGGAGAACCGGATGCGCTGCCGTCGTGTGATCGCAGGAGTTTTGTTCGTGATGCTGGTCGGTTGGGCCGGTCCGTGCACGTCGCCTGCCTTTGCCAAGGGGAAGTCGAAGAAGGACAAGCCCAAGGAGGTCAAGCTTCGCGCTAGTACGGAGGACGCAACGGTACGTCGCATCTTTCGTCCACGTGGCGTGAAATGCGAGCAGACGTTTTTGTGGGAAGGCGTGCTTCCCACGGTGTCCTTCAAGATTAAGCGTGTGCAGGTAACAATTGCGGACACTAACAAGAATGGGCGCTTCGACGATTTAGGGACGGATGCATGTCTCATAGACGATCTTATTGAAGCCGAGCCCCTTTGGTTTGAACTGACGGATCCACTCGAAGTCGATGGCAATGTTGTGATGGTGACGTTTGACGATAAGGGCATTCCGACGCATGCCCGTGTCGCCAATCCGGCGCCGTTTCGGCGTCTTACGCGAGTATGGGATGACTATGGCGAGTGGGCCGACAAGATGGGGTTTCATCGAGTTCCGATGAAGCATGCTGGCGAGACGAAACGCGCGAAAGCATGGCGCGGTCTATACAAGCGGTTTTGGCTAGACGACAAGATGATCAAGCGAGAGTCAGCGTTCTTGACCAAGACGTGGATCGAGCACAACCAGCTGCGCCGTCGCCACGGGCTGAAACCGCTGCTGCTAAACCCATACTTTGGGGCGGCGTATCGGGAAGCCGGCATCTATCTCCGCACTCGAACATCGTCCGATCGCTCGAGTTTCTGGACCCAGGACACGTCGTCGCCTGCGGCAAGCGGAGCAGGCCAGTGGGCGCTCTCCAATGCAATCACGGTGCCCGTCGTCGATCCCATGCCGTCCGCCATGGACCGCATTCGATCACGCGAAACGGTGTTGTCACCCGCCCTGGATCAAGTTGCCTACACGACCGAGGGTGGGAAGTACGGCACGTCCATGCTCGTGGGCAGGCTTCCGGTGAGAGGAACCACAAAGGAGAAGCACGCCGCCCGACCCCTCTATGGCCCCATCGTTTCGCCCGCACCGGGAATGGTCCTCATCCACCGCCGCGCGTCTCACACCGAGGTAAACGGTTCGACGTGGGCAGGCAAGGGCACGCCGATCTCTGTGAGTCTATTGGGATCGGACGCGACCGCGTTCACGGCGGCAGGCAAGGCCGAGTGCACTTCATTCACCGTTCGAGAACACAAATCCGGCAAGCATGTGGATTGCGTACTGGTGAAGCCTTACAAGCGACCCGGTGAATCACATTGGCATAACTCGTCGTTCTGGCTCGCACCCAAGAGTGTTCTCAAAAAGAAACGCGTGTATCACGTTCACTTTGTAGGACGTGTTCAGAAGACCGCGTCCGCCCCTTGGCACCCAATTGAGCTTATGTGGCACTTTCAGACTTCCGGCAAATAGGCACAGCTACCTACTCGCGTGCCAGCGACACCAGCGAAAGCGGATCCTTCCCAAGCATGTTGGCCATGGTTTGCCGTATGGATTCCGTGTGGTGCTCCTGTAGATCAATGAGCGCTGCCGCGTCATAGCGGGTGCGTAGGTCGGCAAAGCGCAGCGCGGGCATCACCGGTTGGTGGTGTTTCATGCAGGCATCGGCCAGTGCCGCGCAGCGCTCTTCCCATGTAAGTTCACGAAGATCTTGCATGCGTTCAAAATCGGCAACGACCTCGGCGTCTAGTCCGGCATCCACGAGTTCGCGTGGCGACGCGCCCTTCGTGAAGTGTGAGATGCACGCAAACGCGTAGGCGTCAAATGACGATTCGTGCAAGTGGCGTGCGCCGGCTCGCTGGTGATCGACGTGCTCACCGAGCGCGCGCCCCACGTCGTGAAGTACGGTCGCAACCGCGGTGGCCTCGACATCTACGGAAACGCCCGCCCCCGCAAGCGCTGCTGCGAATGATCGCGCGAGCGCCGCGCCGCCGCGCAAATGGGCAAGCAGGCGCGGTGTGACGTGGGGGAGCGAACTCACATGTCGCTCCGCGTCGGCTTGCGTGGTCCCGCGATTGCGATGAAGGGCGGGATCCTTGAAGAAACGCGCGGCTTGTCGCAAGACATTCGTGAGCGAAGGGTGGGTCAAGGCGTTGTGTGCGTCGTCGTAGGCAAGCCACGCATAGTCAACGTGTTCGCGAGAAAGTGTTACGTCGGCGGTGGAGGCCTCGGCGCAGAAATAGTGCATCGTCTTTTTGTAGGGACCGTGCTTTCCGAGCACGTCGTATCGAAGCACCGACTCAAACGCCGGTACGTGGACAACCTCGGTGAGCCCCGTCTCTTCCTCGGTCTCTCGAAACGCCCCCGCCAGGACAGACTCCCCTTCTTCCAGATGGCCCTTGGGAAATCCCATGTCGCCGCGCCGACGATTCCGCAGCAAGAGATAACGATGTCCGTCGCGTTCGACACGCGTGAGGATGAATCCGGCGGCGGTGCGTGCGTCGCTCATCCGGTCATTCAACCCCCACTTTGCGAATCGCCTTCAATGTTTGGTTGCGCCCGCGTTCCGGCGTCTAGGTGTGCCCGCCGTGCGGTAGGCTGCGCACATGTGTCCCACCAGCGTAGAGCAGCGACTGCCACCCCCCGTGAGTATCGACGGCGAGGTCTTGGGGAATCGACAGTGCGCCCCCGTGACATGGATCATGCGCATTCACGCGCCCACGCTAGCGCCGCGTATTCGCGCCGGACAATTTGTCAATCTCGAGACGTCCAAGACGCACTACCCCATGCTCCGCCGCCCCATGTCGGTCCACAAAGTCATTCGCCACGGCGACACCGCCACAGGCTTTTGCATTCTCTATGACGTCGTGGGTCCCGGCACAACAGCGCTCAGTCAGATGAAGTCCGGATCACGCTTGGGCGTGGTGGGGCCGCTCGGCAACACGTTGTCTGTGCCCAAGTCGGCCAAGCGCGCGGTGCTTGTGGCGGGTGGGATTGGCGCAGGCCCCATCAAGTTGGTCGCAGAGACGCTGCGCGTGAATGGCATTCGCGATATCACCATTTGCTACGGCGCGCGAAATGCCGATCACTCGGTTCCCCCAGACGATTTGGCGCCCCAGGGGTGTCGCGTGTTGGTCTGTACGGACGATGGCTCGGTGGGCAAGAAGATGCGCGTCACGGGCTATGTCGAGGAGTTGCTGCGCACGGGGCGACTCAAGCAAGGCGACTACGTATTCACCTGCGGGCCGATACCTATGTTTCAGGCGCTGCGAGAACTGCTGGCGCCGCATGGCATTGACGCCGAAGCCGCCACCGAAGAATTTATGGGTTGTGGATTTGGGGTCTGCAATGGCTGCCCCCTCCTGCAACGACAGCCCGATGGACGCGTGGCCTACAAATTGTGTTGTGTCGATGGGTGCCTCTTTCCGCTGAGCACGCTGCACTTCGAGGGCGAGGGTGTGCACGAAGGCGACGTGGTTGACATGACGACGGGCGGGTCGGTGCCGTGACATCGCGCACGCCCTTTGATGCCGTTGATGATCTGATGCGCGTTCTTAAACGCGTCAGCAAGCGTTCCATCAAATCGTTCAGCAAAGAATTGCTCGACGCCGAGCGTGTATTCGTGACTGGGCTCGGGCGCACCGGACTGATGGCGCGTGGATTCGCCATGCGTTTGATGCATGTGGGCATTCGCGTGTTTCACGTGGGCGACGTGATTACGCCGGCGATCGAGAAGGGCGACGTTCTCGTGATTTGCACGCGCACAGGCGGATCGAAAGTGCTGCGCCACTACATTGGCATCGCGCGCAAGGCCAAAGCGCGGGTCGTGGTCGTCACGGCTCGACCGGAATCGCCCGTTGCCGAGCGTGCCGACACCGTCCTGGCCATCAACGACTCGATTGGGAAGCAGCCACGGCGTCACCGTCCGCTACCCCTGGGTTCTCTTTTCGAGCAGGCGCTTTTGGTTGTACTCGATCTTGTGGTGCTCAACCTCATGGAGGCGCTTGACTTGTCGGAAGAGGACCTGCGCCGCATTCACACTGCCTTTGAATAGTCATCGCCCTCGAACAGCCTCAGCCTTCCAATAGCACAGTGCCTTCGAATAGCCCGGCCCGTTTGGCCGCCGTACACTCCCCGCGTTCTCGCCGCCGCGCCCACCGTGTTTGGGTGCTGGCCCCTACGCAGGAGTTCCCATGGCCGACGCCGTTATCGTTTCCGCATGCCGCACGCCCATTGGTCGATTCTCGGGTGGGCTGAAGTCATTTTCCGCCCCCCAACTGGGTGCCATCGCTATCAAAGAAGCGCTGTCGCGTGCAGGTGTAGACGGCAAGGACGTAGACGAAGTCATCATGGGCACCGTGTTGCAGGCTGGGCTCGGGCAGAATCCCGCGCGACAGGCCGCGCTGGGTGCGGGTGTGCCGGTCGAAGTCGGAGCGTTTACCGTCAATAAGGTCTGCGGATCGGGTTTGAAGTCGGTCATGTTGGCGGCGCAGGCCATTCGCGCGGGCGATGTAGATATCGTTGTTGCGGGCGGACAAGAGAGCATGACCAATGCGCCTTACCTCATCCCCAAGGCGCGCAGCGGTCTTCGTTTGGGTCACGGCAAACTGCTCGACGCCATGGTGCATGACGGTCTTTGGGAGGCCTACAACGACTTCCATATGGGCGAAACCGGCGAGCTGATTGCCGATCGCTGTGAAGTCACGCGCGAAGAGATGGATGCGCTCGCGGCCGAGAGTCATCACCGCGCCGCTAAGGCCATCGCGTCTGGCGCGTTCAAAAAGGAAATCGTGCCGATCGACGTCAAGGATCGCAAGGGCAATGTGACCACGATTGCCGATGACGAAGGCGTGCGTGCCGACGTCACGGCCGATGGCCTTGGGAAGCTTCGCGCGGTCTTCCGCAAAGACGGTCGTGTAACGGCGGGGAATGCGAGTCAGATTTCGGACGGTGCGTCGGCGCTCGTGGTCATGAGTAAGAACGAAGCCGATCGACGCGGTCTCAAACCCATGGCCACGATCACCGGCTATGCCACAGGCGGGGTGGAACCCAAATGGGTTATGTACGCGCCCGTCGTAGCGATCGAAAAGCTCGCAGAACGAACGGGGCAGGCAACCAAAGAATACGATTTGGTCGAGGTCAACGAGGCGTTTGCCAGTGCAGCGTGTGCAGTGAGCAAGGAGGTTGGCCTCGACGCCGCACGCACCAATGTGAACGGCGGCGCTGTAGCACTGGGCCATCCGATTGGTGCCACCGGTGCACGCATTCTCACCACGTTGCTCTATGCCATGGAAGCGCGCGACGAAAGGAAGGGCATGGCGTCGCTATGCCTGGGCGGTGGCAACGCCGTGGCGATGGCGGTGACACGCGGATAGTTAACCGCCATTGATTTTGGCGCGAGACAGCTTGAAAGGGAATCGATATGGCATTCAAGAAAGTTGGCGTCGTGGGTGCGGGGCAAATGGGTGCGGGCATTGCGCAGGTCTTTGCCGCTTCGGGCACGCCTGTGCGGCTGCTTGACGCCAATGACGACGCGTTGGGTCGTGGGCTCGCCACCATCACCAAGAGCATCGGTAAGTTCGTCGCCAAAGAACGCATGTCGAAAGAAGACGGTGACGCGGCCTTGGCGCGTATCGAAAAGACGTCCACACTGAGTGACTTGGCCGACTGCGATTTGGTCGTTGAAGCCATTGTCGAGGACGCCGAGATCAAGAAGCGCGTATTCGCCGATCTCGACAAGATCCTCGCGCCGGACGCGATTCTCGCCAGCAACACGTCGAGTATCTCAATCACCGAGTTGGCTGCAGCGACGGGCCGCGCCGAGAAGTTTATCGGTATGCACTTCATGAATCCCGTGCCGCTCATGAAGCTAATCGAGATTATTCGCGGCCTCGCCACGAGTGACGAGACCTTTGAAGCGGTAGAGGCCGCGAGCAAGGCGGTGGGGAAGATTCCCGTTGTAGCCAACGACTATCCGGGATTTGTGGCCAACCGCATTTTGATGCCCATGATCAACGAGGCCGTCACATGCGTCATGGAGGGTGTGGCCGAACCCGAGAACGTCGATTCCATTATGAAGCTCGGCATGAATCACCCCATGGGTCCGCTCGCCCTTGCCGACTTGATTGGTCTCGACACATGCCTCGCCATTATGAACGTGCTGCATAGCGATCTTGGCGACTCAAAGTACCGACCGTCGCCGCTGCTTCGAAAGATGGTTGCCGCCGGATTCCTGGGTCGCAAGACCGGCAGGGGTTTTTATACCTATTGATCGCGTTCGCCGATTGGAGACGCGGTGCGAGGCACATTGCACGGCCCGACGCCTACCGCTTGCGTTGAGCTTCTTGGCGTAGCCATTCACTGCGCCATGTAGACCGCGTGTGTTCCTTGAAAGTCGCGCCATTGTCATTCGTAAGTTTGACGGATCCGAACGCAAAGAACTGGGCGGCAACGACGAGGGCGACGGTTGTGGCGATCATGACAGCGCGTCGCGCTGTCTTGGGGACGCTTCGCCCGTGTAAGAACCCGAACAAGTACCCAAGTGCGAAACCCGCGCCATGCGCAACGTTGCCAATGTTTAGCGTGCCGGTCTGAGTTAGTACAACCATGATCAACGACCAAACGATGATCTCGTTGCGCATACGTTTGTTCATGAACGCCGTCGCGAATGGGTGTTTGCCTCTAAGCGCCCATAGAAAACCAATGAAGCCGAAGATTGCGCCGGAAAACCCCACGCCCCATCCTACGAAGATCCACTGCGTTGCCGCTGCGCCAACGCCCGTCGTCAGGATAAGAATGGCAAGCGTGGTATGGCCCCAGATAACTTCCAAGACACGGCCGAGTTGCCAGATCCATAAGCCATTGAGCAACAGGTGAAACCAACCGCCGTGCAGAAACACGGAGCCCACATGGCGCCAAAACTCGCCCGCCCAAATTGCCTCACCTTGATAGAGACTGCGAAGCCACGCAGGACCTTTCGCCCAAGGTTGATTGCGATACACGAGATCCGTCGCCACGAACAGGCCAATGCAAATCGCGAGCGACGTGATCGCGACGATGGGTCTCACGGGCGCGGCCTGCGTCCGTACTTTGGTCTGCATGCGCGTACGGCGCGCTTCCGCGCAGGACGGGCAAACGAGGTCCGGCGGCAGGCCAAACATGTCGTCCGGTCGATTCATGCGGCCGCACGCGGAGCAGGGTCTGAGGGGCTTGCCCGTGTTCATTCATGAGGACATACCACGCCGCCCAGCAACGGGTTACGTCTGTGCCAGAACCAACCCTCCCGGCGGCGTACCTTGACGGCCCAACGTGGGTGGACCGGACTATCCTGTAGGCCTCTACGGATGTGTGGGCTAGCCCGGGCCAGGAGCGTTTTTGACATGGATTTTGAACTCCCTGAGGACCTCGTGATGCTGCGCGAGGCGGCCGCCGAATTTGCGTCGAAGGAGCTGGCGCCGCGGGCCGCCGCGTCCGACGCATCGGAAGCCTTCGTGCGCGAACAGATCGACCTCTGTAGAGAGATGGGCTTTCTCGGTATGGCCGTTGAAGAGACCTACGGTGGCAGTGCGCTGGGTGCGCTGGGCACCAGCCTCGTTCTCATGGAGGTCAATAAAGCGTGCGCAAGCACCGGCGTCACCTTGTCGGTTCACAACAGTTTGACGTGTGAGAGCGTGCAGCGCTTTGGCAACGACGATCAGAAGCAGCGCTATCTTCCGAAGCTTGCCAGCGGCGAGTGGCTTGGCGCCTATGCCTTGTCCGAAGCGGGCAGTGGCAGCGATGCCGGATCACTTCGTTGCGAAGCGAAGCAGGACGGCGAGAACTGGGTCCTTAACGGCGCGAAACTCTGGATTAGTCACGGCGATCAGGCCGATCTTGTGGTTGTCTTTGCGCGCACGGATGCCGAGGCCGGTACGCGCGGCATTACGGCCTTCTTGGTGGAAACTGCAAGCGACGGCTACAAGGCCGGCAAGAAAGAAAAGAAGATGGGGCTGCGCGGCTCCACCACGGTTGAGCTTCAGCTAGATGGTGTTCGCGTGCCCGGTGCCAATTTGTTGGGCGAAGTCGGTCGCGGCTTTCCGATTGCTCTTTCCCTGCTCGATACGGGGCGCATTGGCATCGCAAGCCAGGCAGTTGGCATTGCCGAGGCGTGTTTGGAAGCGTCTGTCAAGTACGCCAAAGAACGCAAGCAGTTTGGGAAGCCTATCGCGGCCTTCGGCGCCATTCAGGAGAAGGTCGCCAATATGGCCACGCGCATCGACGGCGCCAAGCTGCTCACGATGCGCGCAGCCTCCCTCAAGGACGCCGGCAAAGCACACGGGCGCGAGGCCTCCATGGCCAAGCTTGCCGCGTCGCGCGCAGCGAACTATTGCGCCAAAGAGGCGGTACAGATCCACGGCGGTGCGGGCTACACCACCGACTTTCCCGTAGAACGCTACTTCCGCGACGCCCGCGTAACGGAGATTTACGAAGGCACGACGGAGATTCAGCGGCTCGTGATTTCAAGGGCGTATTTGCGCGCATGACATGACGCATGTCGACGCTCCATCTCACGACCTCCGTTCGAATACGACCCGATGAGGATGTTCCTTTGACCCAGACCACGCTTACGGCAGAGACACAGCCCTTCCTAACCAGTGATCATGAAGATGTTCGCTCGATGGTGCGCGAATTTTGTGTCGCCGAAGTTGCTCCACTTGCGGCGGCCTTGGACGAAGAGAAGCGCTTTCCCACCGAGACCATTCCCAAGCTCCGCGAGTTGGGTTTGCTAGGTGTGCCGTGGCCCGAAGAAATCGGCGGAACCGGCATGGACTACCTCGCGTACGCGATCGTGGTGGAAGAGCTCTCGCGCGTCTGTGGCACGACGGGCATTACCGTCGCCGCCCATACCTCCCTTGGCACGGGACCCATCTATAACTTTGGTACACAGGAACAGAAGGAACGTTGGGTACCCAAGCTGGCCTCAGGCGACATGCTCGGTGCGTTTGCATTGACCGAGCCGGGTGCGGGCTCCGATGCGCGCGCCACCCGCGTGATGGCCATACCGGATGGCGACCACTTTGTTGTGAACGGCGCCAAGGTCTACTGCACCAACGGCACACACGCGGGCACCATTGTGTTCACGGCGCGCACCGGCGGCGACGTGGGCGATACGAGCAAGATTTGCGCGTTCGTGGTCGAGAAGGGCACCCCCGGACTCAACTACGGAACGCTTGAAAAGAAGCTTGGCCTGTGTGGTTCCGATACACGTGAGATTGTGTTTGAAGACTGCCGCATTCCTGCCGCCAACAAGCTTGGCGCCGACGGCCAGGGCTTCAAGCAATTCATGAAAACACTAGAAGCCGGGCGCATTTCAATCGGTGCCATGGCGCTTGGGTTGGCGCAAGGGGCGCTTGATGTGGCCCTGCCCTATGCAAAGGAGCGCAAGCAGTTTGGCAAGCGTCTCATCGACATGCAGCCCATCGCTCACAAGCTCGCCAATATGGCGATGGAGATTCACGGCGCGCGCAACTTGGTCTACGAGGCCGCTTGGCGCAAGGACCGCGGCATGGACTTCGCGCTCATCGGAAGCTACGCCAAGCTCTACGCATCCGAAGTCGCCATGCGCGCCGCCCACGACGCAATCCAAATTCTTGGTGGCGTGGGTTACACCCGTGAATACCCCGCGGAACGTATCCTGCGCGACGCCAAGCTCTGTGAGATCGGCGAAGGCACTTCCGAGATCCAGCGCATGATCATTGCGCGCAATTTGGATCGGTTTGGGACTACCTACTAGCCCTTTGGTATTGGAATCACCCGATGAGGAATCTCTTCCTCGTCGAGTACTTCGGCGAGCTGGGCCCACTTGGTAACTTCGGTGCCGAGGAAGTCGGTTGCGGCGTCGCCACACACAATGAGTTCGGGCGAGAGAAATGCCTGCGCGAGCTCCAAGGACTCGCGGCCGATGATGTTGCGGGCGCGTGGGTCGCCCAGGAAGTCTTCGTAGGCATCGGGGCGGCACAGCACGACGAAGCCCGGAAACAGCAGGAAGTGTCCCAGGCGCAGTGGAATGCGCACGCGAACGATTTCGCGATTGGCTTTGATGCGTTCGCCCAAATCGCGCGGCGAGATGGCAGCCGGTACCACGAAAGGCGTGGTCACCATGTCGACGTTGGTGACCTCCACTTCGGTGGTTTCGCTCTCGACCGGATCAATATTCTCAAAGCCCGGTCCTGCGAGCTGTTCGAGAATGGCGCGCACAGCGCCGCCAAGGGTGCGAGTGGTGGGGAGCAAGACTTCGATGGCCATGCGCGAATGATGGGGCAACGCGAGGGGAGGCTTTAGAAATTCCTGCCTGCCGCCGCTAACGACTCGATGCGATCGCGTGAACGGCGTCGGGATTGGCGACGCTGGCCATGTCGCCCAGGGGTTCGTTCAGCCAGCGCTTCTTGATGAGGCCGCGCACGATCTTGGCCGAGCGGGTTTTGGGCAGCGCATCCACGAATCGAATATCCTTTGGCTTGAGTGTCTTGCCCAGTCGCGCGATGGCGGCATCGAAGAGTTCCGCGCGGAGCGCTTCGGTTTCCTTGGTGCCCGGCTTGAGAACCACGAACACCATGAGTGTTTCGCCCTTGAGTTTGTCGGGAATGCCAATGGTGGCGGCTTCACTCGCCCTCGGA
The DNA here is from genome assembly GCA_965222115.1 of Planctomycetota bacterium. GTDB lineage: Bacteria > Planctomycetota > PLA2 > PLA2 > JAEUHO01 > CBDCTJ01. Next base: position 1,245,522 of record CBDCTJ010000007.1, read on the forward strand.
TGTTCGACAATGGCGGCTTCCACCTCCGCCGGCCCCACGCGTTTGCCCGCTACGTTGATGGTGTCGTCGCTGCGACCGTGCAGGAACCAAAATCCATCAGCGTCGATGAACGCCCAGTCGCCGTGATACCAAATGTCGTTGCCAAAGCGTTCAAAGTAGGTGGCGAGATAGCGCGCGTCGTCGCCTAAGAACGACTTTGTGAGACTTGGCGCCGGCTGCTTTAGGACCAGATGGCCAATGCCTTCGCGAATCGGTTTGCCGTCGTCATTAAAGACGTCAACGTCCATGCCCAGGCCCGGCCCGCGAAGTGTGCACGACTTCAAGGCCGTGATGGGTAGCGGCGACAAGTGGCATCCCACCAGTTCTGTTCCGCCGCTGATATTGATAATGGGGCAACGCGTGTCGCCCACGTGCTCGAAGCACCACGCCCAGGACTCGGGATCCCACGGTTCCCCCGTGGAGCCAATGATGCGTAGCGACGACAGATCGTGCCCTTCGGCAAGGTCGTCGCCCGCTTGGCGGAGCAATCGAATGGCGGTGGGCGCGATGCCCAAATGCGTGAGGCGGTGTCGCGCTACGATTTCGAAGAGTCGATCCGGATTGGGCCAGTTGGGAGCGCCCTCATAGATCAAGAGCGAGGCACCCAAACTCGTGACGCCAATCATTTCCCAGGGACCCATCATCCACCCGATGTCGGTGAGCCAGAAGAAGCGATCCTCGGGCTTTACATCGAACGCGTAGCCGAGCTCTTTGTTCATCTGCGCGAGGCAGCCGGCGTGCGTATGCACCGTGCCTTTGGGTTTGCCCGTGGTGCCCGACGTGTAGAGCACCATGGCCGGCGCTTCGCTGGGCAGTCGTTCGGTGCTTCGGTCGGGCGCCTTGTCTTCGATGACGTCGTGCCACCACAGATCGCGCCCCTCCTTCATAGACACATTGTCTTGCTTTGTGTGGCGCAACACGATTTGATGGCGCAATGTGGATACGTCGGCAACGGCGCTGTCGGCGTTGGGCTTGATGGGCGACGTCTTGCCGCGTCGGAAGCCACCGTCGGCTGTAAACAACAACACCGCGCCCGCATCTTTGAGCCGCACAGCCAGTGCTTCGGCACCGAACGCGGAGAAAATCGGAATCGCAACGGCACCTACGTGGAAACACGCGAACAGCGCGGTGACCACCTCGGGCACCATGGGCATATAGATGCCTACGTGATCGCCCACGCCAACGTCGAGTGAGCGCAATGCGCTTGCCATGCGGCCCACGTCGTCGTGCAATTGTGAGTAGCTGATGGTGCTCGTGGATCCATCGTCCCCTTCGGCGCGAAGCGCAATCGCGTCGCCGCGACCGCCATTCACATGCCGGTCCACGCAGTTGAGCACGATGTTGGTGTGTCCGCCCACGAACCACGATGTCCACGGGAAGCCCTTCGAGCGGTCCAGAGTTTGATCGTAGGGCTTAAACCAAGACAGCCCGAGATCATCCAACGCCACGTCCCAAAAGCGGGCGATGTCTTCCACCGACCAACGATGAAGTTCGTCGTAGGTGCTGACGCCGGCGCGTTCCATGAGACGCCACACATTCGTCTTCTTGATGTCGCGTTCGGTGGGTCTCCAGACCACGTCGGAATGGCTTGGCGGTGGCGGCATGGCGCGTCTCCTTCGAAGGCGAGCGCAGTGTAGCCCCGCGCGGCAAGCCCAGACGATTCACGGATAGCCGGGCTCATGAGAACGAGCGACCGCATCGGGGTTTCAACCGGAATCTCATTGTGTCGATCCATACTGTTGAACGCCTACAACAAACGATGGATGCCTCAGTGACCACGGAATCAAACCCGCCACCGCTTTCCCTGGATTGGTCCGATCTTGCGTCACCGGTGCCGGATGGGACCGATGGATTCGGTGGGGCTGTGGCCGCGCAACTTGAGGGGCTTCAGGCTGAGGACGGTCGCGTTCGCGCACGCACACTCGCTCAGGAGGTTGGGGCGCTTGCAGGCGTTGGGCGCTATGGCTTCTATGACCTGCCATCGCGTCGCGACTACGTGGTGGATTGTCGCGAGTGGTGCCGCACGCTTCCTCCCGCTCGAAAGTTCTTGGTGATAGGCATCGGCGGTTCCGCGGCAACCACGCGCGTGCTTCAAGGCCTCGTGCCCCACGGAAGCGAGCGCGCGCTTGTGTTGGACACCGTGGATCCCCAACCCATTGACACCGTCATGCGCACGTGGGACCCCCGCGAAACGATCGTGTTGGTCATCTCGAAATCAGGCACCACACTTGAAACGCTTTCCGTATTCGCCTGTATCGAAGCGTGGCTCATCGGTGCGCTCGGTGACGATGCAGTGGGTCGCATAACGGCGATTTGTGGAGAAGAAGAAAATCCTCTTCGAACCCATGCCATGGAGCGCGGCTATGCCGTGTTGTCGATTCCGTCTGAGGTAGGCGGTCGCTTTTCAGCGTTGACGCCCGTGGGTTTGGCGCCGGCTACGCTGCTAGGTCTCGACGGCGAAGGGTTGTTGCAAGGCGCGAGTGAATTGCGTGAGTCCACAGAAGCCACAACCATTGAGGACAACCCGGCGCTGTTGCTCGCCCTGCTTCACGCCGATGCCCATTGCTGGCGCGCGTCGTCAACCTTGCTCTGGCCGTACGGAGCTTCGATAGAAGCTCTGGGCGCGTGGTGGGTGCAGCTCGTGGGCGAGAGCTTGGGTAAACGCGTGGATGTGGACGACCACGCGCTTCTCCCCAGTGCCGCATCAGGCCCACGCGATCAGCACAGCTTGCTCCAATTGCTCATGGAAGGCGCCGGTCGCTCGCTCGTGACGTTTGTGCGGGCGCAATCGTCCGGCGCGTCCATCGACATCCCGTCGGCGTCGCAATCGATGACGCTCGCCGCAGGCACGTCAATGCGCGATCTGCTGAACATTGCGAGTGAGTCAACACGCTACGCGCTCTATCAAGCGGGACGACCCGCCCTTGTGATTGACCTCGCGGCGAGCGATGAGCGGTCCGTCGGGGCGTTCTTGTTCCTGTACGAAATGATGGTTACGTACTGGGCACATCTCTGGCGCGTGAACGCATTCGACCAGCCCGGTGTGCAACACGGGAAAGACGCCGCGCGCGCATTGCTTACGGGAACGCCGCAGACCCTGCGCGCACGCATGAACGCGCTGGCGGATCTACGGCGATCACACAACTGGCGCTCGCCCCAATAGGTAGCCAGCGTGTAGGCAGACGAGCACTTCAAACTGGTAAAGCTCGCCTCGAAGGCGGTCTAAACGGCATGTCTTAAAACGGTTTGTCTTGTCTTAAAACGGTTTGTCTTAAAACGGTTTGTCTTAAAACGGAATGTCGTCGTCTGACGAGGTGTAGTCGTCTTGTGGCGTTTGCGCCGGACGAGCGCCCACCTGCGCGGGCACATTCTGTCCGCCACCACCACCATTCTCATTGCGGCCGCCAATGAACTGGAAGCTTTCGGCAACGACAGAGAGCTTGGAGCGCTTCTGTCCGTCGCGCTCCCACGAATCGAACTTGAGGCGCCCTTCCACAAAGAGCTGGCGACCTTTGGATAGGTAGCGGGCGATGGTTTCGCCCGTGCGACCCCACGCCTCGACTTCCACGAAGCATGTTTCTTCGACTTTTTCGCCGGAGTCGCGGCGGACGTAGACGCGGTTGACCGCAAGCCCGAAGTTGCACACCGAGGATCCGCTGGGCAAGGAGCGAGTTTCGGGGTCGCGGGTAAGGCGACCGATGAGGAGGACTTTATTGAGGTTGGCCATGGCAATGATCTCCCGAACTATGGCGAGGATGAAATGCGGTCGAGGGTACTGAAACTGAAGTCTAGTCTTCCTGGGGTGGCAGGCTTTCTGATTACAGGCTTTCTGATTAAACGTCCGCGGTACGCGGCGACACGCCCTTGCGGACGCATTCGAGCGGTCCCGCCCGCGCGTGAGCCCCCTTTCGGGTGTGAATCTGGGCGCGGCCGGTTTTGGCGGCTTTCTGGGCCAACCAGGCGAATGCGTTCGGCGAGACCGAAGCGCAACATGGTACTGTTTGGCACCGACAGGATCTGACTATGCCCGACGAACGCCGCCGCCACGCCCGAGTAACTGCCGATTTTCCATGCCTCCTTGTGGGCTCCGACGGTGGCACCGAGCCCTTTGATCTCATCGACCTGTCCGAAAGTGGCGTCCGAATGACCTGCTCCAAGAAGCTCACGCCGATGACGCGCATTGACGTGGCGCTGCGCCTCCCAGCGGATCGTGTGGGGGCGGCCGAAGACTGTCCTCTCAAAACGGTAGGCGTTGTCGTGTGGAGTCACCAACTCGACGAAGATCGCTTTGATACCGGCGTCTTCTTTCCCGAGCTCGAAGATGGTGAGCGGAGCCTCTTGAAGGCTTTCGTCGCGTCGGCTACGGGCGCATCGCGCGCGTAGCACGATTCCCTTCCTTGCGCGTTCGACGCAATCGATTGCACGCTGTTTGACACCCGTGCGTACGATGCGTCCATGAATGCGTTTCAAATTGCCACGGCGACCGTGATCGGTCTCGTTGTGGGATCATTTCTAAACGTTGTGATCTGGCGTTTGCCGCGGGGCGAAAACCTATCCAAGCCACGTTCGCGGTGCCCCAAGTGCAACACCATGATTCGTTGGTTTGACAACATTCCCGTGTTGTCGTGGTTGATGCTGGGCGGCCGTTGTCGCGGCTGCAAGGTGCGCATTTCAGCGCGCTATCCATTCGTCGAACTACTTTCGGGCGGGCTATTTTTCTTGGCCGCTTGGAAGCTGGGCGCCCACGTCCCAACGACCGTCATTGTGTCGATTGCACTTGCGGCGCTCGTGGCGATTTCGTTCATTGACTGGGATCTGAAGATCATTCCCGATGCAATTAGCAAGCCCGGCATTGTGCTTGGTATCGCCTGTGCACCCCTGATGACGTCTGCCGTGCATCCCACGGATTGGATAGACGGGCTGCGTCCTGCGCCCAATCAGTGGTTGCATGCATGTGCAGGTGCACTGGCCGGTGCATTGATCATTCTCGCCGTCCGCGCGCTCGGGTCTTGGATCATGAAGAAGGAGGCCATGGGTCTCGGCGACGTGAAACTCCTTGCGTTCATCGGCGCACTGGTTGGCCCCATGCCCGTCGTCTACGTGTTCGTGCTTGGTTGTTTCTTCGGTGCGTTACTTGGCGGACTCATGTTCGCCATTGGCAAGCGTCGAACCATGCCCATGCAAGCCACCGTAGGGGGCAACACGCTGCCATTTTATCGCGGCAAGCTCGACGCCGATGGCACGCTCTGGCTTCCTACGTCGGCACGTGCAGCGTCGGAAGACGGCGCCCCCCCTGACTCACCACTCAAGCAAGGTGACGAGGTGCCGATTCAGATGGTGCTCTATGCCGATCGGATCCTGGAGGAGACCGACGCCGAGGTCCGGGTGAATGGGGAAATTCACTATGCGGGGCCCGACGGCATTCGACTCAAACTCGGGGAGGTCGATGCCACCAGTCAAGAACGACTCGAGATGTTTCGAATGTCCTATCGATATGTTCCTTTTGGACCCTTTCTCTCCATTGCCGGTGCCCTGGTCATGCTGTTTGGGCCGGAAGTTCACCACTTTGTCACGGTCGGCTACCCCGGTTGGGTTCGTTCACTGTCGGGATAACAGGGTGTAAACCCTGCCCAATTCTTGCACTACTCAGACGTAAGTGGGCCTAAGTCGGCCCGATGTAATGCATTAGTGGGGAGACACGAGAAGCACCCCCGCGCTTCCCGTAACCCCCATGGTGTTGTGGACGAATCAGATTCTACCCCCCGTATGATGTATTTTGGGCTTGACCCAAGTGCTGGGCAGGGTTGAATCGTTGCTGGTACATCCGTCCGGAGGGTCATTCGCGGGAGGCGGCTGGCGTTAGTCAGTCACGCGGGTCGATCACACCAGGCGGCGAGCCGGTTTCGACACGCTCGTTTTATCGAGTTTGTCTTTGTGAGGTTCGCCCTTACGGCACCAGAACAAGTCCGAGTCGGAACGAATCCGATTGAGGCGTCATTTGAAACCGCGCACACGTATTGAATCGCGCAAGCCTGAGTACTTGCGCAACCCGAGAGAGGGAGGACACCATGAAGTTCCACGAGTCAGCTAGCGGTCGCACACTTCGGATGATTGCGCTAACAGCGTTGGGGTTTGGCGTCGCGACGCTCGCGTCGGGTTGCTCAACGATCAAGCGACAGAAGAAAGAGATCTGTTGCCTTCGTTCCAAAGTCGTGGATTTGCGCGATAAGAGCGCTTCGCTTGAGAATGAGGTGAAGCAGTCTCACGCCCGCGTTGATCAGAGTGCTGCACAAGCTCAGGCCCTCAACTCTCAGAATCTTGCTCTGCAGCAGCGCGCGCAGAATGCAGAGGCATCCGCAAGTCACGCACAGTCTCAGATTGCGAACGCTCAGTCCGACGCCGCCAACGCCCACGGTCAACTCGCCCAGATGAGTGGGGCAATCGACGCAAAGAACGCCGAACTTGCGAGCGCAAAAGAACGTCAGATTGATCTCATTGAGCGTCAATCCGATTTGCTCGAACGCCACCAGCGCCTCGTCGCCGCGCTAGACAAAGAGCGCAGTCGTCCGGCGCCGGCTCCTTCACCCGCGAATTGGGGTCCAGCGCCAAGTACGTTGGCGAACAACAACTTCCAAGAAAACGAGCAGGCCGCAGCGTTCCGCCGCGAGTTGCAGAACCATTTGTCATCATCCGGCGTGCGCGACATGCACGTTGAAGTGCGAACCGACCGTGGTGGTCGCCAACGCGTCGCCATCGTACTTCCCGATGCGTTCCCTCCCGGAAAGGCAACGCTTGCTTACAACGAGTCCGCAGTAAAGGCCGTCATGGGCGTAGGGCAGTTGATTCGAAGCCATTACCCCAGCAGCCAAGTTGAGGTCGAAGGTCACACCGACTCCGATCCCATTCGCGTGTCCAAGTGGGGCACCAACGAACGTCTCGGTCAGGCTCGCGCCGATGCCGTGGCCAAGTTGCTTTCGAGCGCAGGCGTTACCAATCAGCAGATTCGCACTGAGGGTCTTGGTGCGCGCGATCCGCTTGAGCCCGGTAGCACCAAGCGCGCCAAGAGCCGCAACCGTCGCGTTGAGATTTTCATCGCGCCCCGCGGATAAATCGGCACACCAGTAGTTGGCATATCAGTAGTCGGCGTACCAGTAATCGGAAAGCCAGCGACATACGTCAAACGCGACGTGCCTTGTCAAAAAGCCAGTCAAGTCAAAACGCCAGTGAGATGAGTTTCGAACAGTGACGTGTCTCTAAAAGAGACAATGCGCGACCTTCCGCGCGCGACGTCCCATGACGCCAGGAGAGCCCCATGAAAATCAGAGCCATTTGGTTACCCGCCCTATGCGCCGTAACCGCGTTGGTGGTCCTTCCCGCCTGCCGGTCCACGCGCCGAAAGTGCTGCCCGCAAACGCCCGCGCCTGAAGTGGCCGATGCCGGGGACGCCGACGGGTTCACGCCCGATCCTCCGTTGGCCGATGCCGGCGAGGCGTTTACACCTCCCTCTGCGCCGCCGCTTGCTCCTGATATGCCCTTGGCCAACGCGGCTCCGATGGTACCGGCGCCCATGATGACGCCGATGGCTCCCGCGACTCCAATGGCGCCACCTATGGCCGCTGCACCGTCTGAGACCTACATGCCACCCATGGCAAATGGTGCGACACCTATGCCCGCGCCCATGGCCGGATCAGGGTTTCCTGTGGCGGACGGCACGCCCGTCTACTCGGATGCGCCGCCCGCCACGGGTGAGTATGTGGCGCCCGAGGCACCGCCCGCCGTTGCCGCCGCCGAGTCGGATGGCAATCTCGGTGCGCTCGACGAGCGCCTTCGCGCCGCCGAAGAGCGTCTGCGTCAGGCCGAAGACGCCATCATGAATTCGAGTCCGCCTGCTGCGGCACCCGCACATAGTGCGGGCGGGGGCAGTTCACTTGCCCAGCTTGAATCCGACCTTCGGTCGCACGGTGGTACCGAAGTCGTGCGTCAGGGCGACATGGTCATTGTGCGTATGACCGATGCGTTCCGTTCCGGTTCGGATCTCTTGAAGCAGGATGCGAAGTTGGTCAATGCACTGAATGCCACCGCCTCCGCACTCAAGCGCTATCCCAACAGCCGCGTCAACGTTGTTGGTCACTCCGATGGTCAGCCGATTGTGAAGACGCGTCACAAGTGGCGTGATAACCGTCACCTCTCCCAGGCGCGCGCCGAGCGCGTGGCGCAGTTGCTCACTCGCAATGGCGTCGAGTCGGGGCGGATCTTCGTGGACGGTCGTGGTGCAGAGAATCCCTTGGTGCCCGAGCGCAGTGCGCGTGACCGCGCCAAGAACCGCCGCGTCGAGATCATGATCAAGATGTAGCCGGAGCCCTCCGCTCCCCGTTTTTTCCTGCCAAATTTTTCCCGGCCAAATTCCTCCAGCCCATTCCCCTCCCGCCCAATCTCCTCCCAGAGAATCGATCCCTCCCTGCGAGGGCTCGCCACACTCAGCAATGAGTGATCGGCGGGCCCTCGCGTCTTTTTTGCAGCAATCGCTTGCAACGAGAACGCTAGGTCCACCTGCGTTCGTAGACTGCGCGGTCCATGTGCGCGCCCTCGTCTCCCACCCCCTATTCGCTGCGAGGAGGTGGCGAAGAACAACATCAGGCGCTGGTTGACGTTGCGCTCGACCTGCCGTTGGATCAGCTCTTTACGTATCGCGTGCCCGAAGCCCTGCGCGAACGAGCGAGGCTTGGCCATCGCGTTGTTGTGCCGTTCCGTGGCCGATCGAAAACGGGTTTTGTGGCCGGTACGCCGCGCCACACCGATCTCAAGCGGGTGCTTGCGCTTTCGTCGGCGCCCGATGCGGTGCCCACGCTCACCCGTGAATTGCGTTCGTTGGCGGCCTTTATCGCCACGTATTACGGATGCGCGCTTGGCGAAGCCATGGCCGCAATGGTTCCGCGCGGCGTTCGAACCAAAGGGGGAGCGGCAACGCGATGGCATGTGTCGCTCGTTGCGGACGCTACGGTGGAGGAGGTCGAGGGCACAACGCGTTCCCCTGCCCAAATGCGCATTCTGCGCGTGTTGCGTCGTACACCATCGGGTGTTGCACTTGCCGAACTCTGCCGCCGCGCGAACGTGTCGCAGAGTCCTGTGCGTACGTTGGAACGCGCTGGCGTACTCAAACGCGAGAAGCGCGCCGTTTCGAGTATCGAATCCGACTCGCTTGCAGTAGACGCCGACGCATCGTCGCGTGAAGGACCAGCGAAAGCGCACGAACTCACGCATTACCAGTCACAGGCGCTGGCGGCGTTGCTTGCTGCCGTCCAGCGTGAAACGTATACCCCGTTTCTTCTATTTGGTGTTACGGGATCCGGCAAAACAGAAGTGTACCTACGTGCGATTCGAGCCTGTGTGGATGCAGGGCGCCAAGCCATCGTCCTTGTTCCTGAGATTGCACTCACGCCACAAACCGTGCGCCGATTTCGTGCGCGATTTGAATCGGTGACCGTGTTGCATAGCGGCATGACCGAGGCCGCCCGTGGTCGTGCGTGGCGTCACGTGCAAGAAGGTAAGGCCGACGTCGTTATCGGTCCGCGAAGTGCCGTATTTGCGCCGCTGCCGCGCCTTGGACTTGTCGTCGTGGACGAAGAGCACGAGACCACGTTCAAGCAACAGAACACACCGCGCTATCACGCTCGCGATGTAGCGTTGGTGCGTGCGCGAGCGTGCGGAGCGGTGGTGATATTGGGCACCGCAACGCCCTCGCTCGAGTCCTATCGCAACGCCCGGGAGGGGAAGTACGAACTCCTGACGCTGCCCGAGCGTGTGGCGGGTCGTTCCCTGCCCGTTGCCAAAGTGATCGATTTGAAGGATCGCGACGAGCGACCGCCGCGTCACTCCAACTTCTCTCGCAGCCTTCGCCTTCGCATGGCGGAGGCGCTGCGCATGGATTCGCAGATTATCCTCTTCCAGAATCGACGCGGGTTTGCCACAAGCGTGTCCTGTATGCGTTGCGGCCACGTGGTGGCGTGTCCGCACTGTGACCTCTCGCTTACGTTTCACAAGGCCGATCGTGTTGCGCTATGTCATCTCTGTGGCTTCGAAAAACCCATACCGCCTGCATGCCCCGATTGCGCGCTGCCGCGGTTGAACTTTCAAGGCACAGGCACACAAACCGTTGAGAACGAGTTGGCGGTGTTGTTCCCTGATGCGCGTGTGGCGCGCATGGACTCCGACACCATGACTACGCGCGGCGCCTACGAAGCGGTGTTGAGCAAGTTTGGTGCGCGCGAGATCGACGTTCTTGTGGGCACGCAGATGATTGCGAAGGGACTTGACTTTCCCAATGTGTCGTTGGTGGGCATTGTGTCCGCCGACACGTCGCTTCACTTGCCCGACTTTCGCGCGAGCGAGCGCACCTTCCAGTTGATTGCGCAGGTTGCGGGACGCGCCGGCAGAGGCGATGTTGATGGACGCGTGGTGATACAAACGCGAACGCCCTCGCATCCCGCCATCGCCTTTGCGGCGCGACACGACTACGAACGCTTTGCCGAGCATGAACTCAAGGATCGAGAACAGTTTCTCTATCCTCCGTTCGCGCGCATGTTGCGCGTGGTCGTCTTAGGGCCGTCCAAGGACAAGACGATGAATCACGCACGTCGTGTTGCAACCGCGTTGGTGAATGCTGCGACTGCCGACACGATGATCATGGGGCCGGCCTTACCTCCGGTGGCGCGTATTCAAGATCGCCATCGCGCCCACGTATTGGTGAAGTCCACTTCGCATCGCGAAGTCGCCAACGCGGTTGCAGCGCTGCGTGCCATGAAACCGACGACGCGCGCCATCGACGTATTGATGGACGTTGATCCCCTCGGTCTCACGTAGCCCGGGCCTGGGCGCGTCATCAGGCGTCGCGTGATCAGGAGTCGCATGATTATGAAAACATGCGCGCCACGAAGTGGATCAAGAGTCCCACGCAGAGTACGCCGATGGTGAGTGCGCGAAATGTCTGAAAGGCGCCCTGCCAATAGCCCTTTGGATCTTCGGCACCCGAGGCACCGAGGACCATCGAAATGGAAATCATGACCGGCACATACCAAATGAGATCGTGAAGCTGCATTAGGGCGACTCCGAGGAAGGGGACGGTCCATCGGGTTGCGCAAGGTCAAGCGCTGCTGCGTCGATTCGACGCTGTTCGGCCGCATCGTACTCCCGCTGCTGTTGCCACGCGTGATGACGTTTCACCATACGATTGTGGTTGAGTACGTAGCCCAGCGCGTCGCAGATGGCAACGACATTGAGGAGTCCGGCAATCGGGCAGTAGAGTCGCCCTACGTCAAAGTGGGGATAGAACTGTGTCGCGGGGCCCTGTTCGGTGAGGTAGAGGATCAGCGCCGTCGGGCCGCCAATCAGCGCGTGTCCAATGAACTCCAAGGCGTACTTATCGGGATTGATGCAAAAGCCGCCAGTTAGGTAGAGGCCCAACCCAAAGAGCCCGGCAATGGCCACGAACAGATAGAGTCCCTTTCCCGGCTTGCCGACGTAGACGTGACCGAGGCCGGGAACCAACCAGCCGAGACCCGCCGCGACAAAAGCCGAGCGACGCCACGGAATCGATCGATTGCCAGCGCTGGAGGGTGGCGAGCCGACCGCAACGTGTTCGCGAGGGGTGAGGGGCTCGGGATGGACATCGGCGTGTGACACAACAGAAGAATATCGGCTGAGCTAGCACAAAGACCCCCGATAATCAGGGAATGGGCGCCCCCAAGCATGATTCGCCAGCCGGTTCGTCGGAAGCCACATCGCTGCGTTCGCACCGGACCGACGTTCGGGTGCGCTACGGCGAAGTGGACTCGATGGGTGTTGCCTACCACGCGCACTACTTGGTGTTTTTCGAAATGGGTCGCACCGAATACCTGCGGTCCATGGGAGCGAGCTATCGCGCCTTTGAGGATGACGGATTCATGCTGGTGGTCGTGGACGTGGGCGTGAAATACGAGCGGCCCGCCCACTATGACGATGTGCTGACCGTGCACACCTGGATTGCGAAGGCTGCGGGCGTACGCATCCGATTTGAGTACACCGTATGGCGCGACGAGACACGGCTCGCGTCCGGGCACACCACGCTCGCCTGCACGACCAAAGCCGGCCGTCCGTGTCGCGTGCCCGCAGGCATGAAACGATCCATTGCCGACGCATTGCGACTTCAAAGCGCTGAAAGGAGCGGGGCATGAGTGGCGTCCAAGAACGATGCGATCCCTTCGCGGGGAGCTTTGTCGCGCGTCATGCGTTGGCGCAGAAAGGCGAGGGTGTCATGTCAACCGGAAAGAGTGCGGGCTGTTCCGAATGGCGATCGGTGGTGCGCGCGATCCTCGCGTTTGGATTGGTGGCCAGCGCATGCCTCATGTTGACCGCGTGTTCATCTTCTCCGGGCGCGGCCAGCCGCGATAGCGACGATGAACCGGCAAATGAGGCGCGCAAGGAAAAGAAGGCTCGCAAGATTTCAAAGCTTCCCGCGGGCACCAAGGAGGGCTTTGCCCGACTCGATGAGTTGATTGCGCGATGGGATGCGGCGCAGTCATCCGGCGATGTCAATGAAGCCGATGTCATCAAGTCGCAGTTGATGACCGAGAGCGATACCCAATTCGACGCACTCGCCACCGCCGCGGAAGGCGCCAACGGTCGCGCTGCGCAACTACTGGCCGTGAGTGCCCTTGGGTTCAGTTCGCGCCCCGAAGCCACCAAAGTGGTTACGTCCGCACTCGGCAACAACGACCCTCGAATCGTCGGCAATGCGTTGATTGCCCTCAAGTTGCGCGCTGATCCCACGACGCCATTGGGACCGCTCATGAAATGGATAGAACCACGGGCGCCGACGTTGCCGCGTCGCTATGCACCGCTTGCACTTGCCAATGTGATGGAAGCACGCAACAAGAGTGGGTATCCAACCGAAGTTGCGGCCGAGCGCCAGGCGCTGTTGCGCCTCAACACCGTCGTTGAAGATCGTGATCCGTTCGTTCGCCTCCACGCGGCCAAAGCCTTTGGCGCGCTTCAAAATGTGAGCACCCACACGCAACTTAAACAACTCATTCAGGACGAAACGCTTCGTGTTCGTTGGGCGGCGGCTGCCGCCTACGAGCGCAGCGGCGACATTCGCGGCTTTCCCATGGTGCTTCGCGTTCTCAACGACACCCCCGCCAAGAGCAAACACATCGTGCGCGACGTCTTGGTCACCTATGCCGGCAAGTTGCAGGGTTCGCCACTATCCGAGGGCGAAGTTCAAGCCATGGGCGCAGCACCACATGCCTGGGGCCGCTGGTTTAGCAGTCTCAAAGAATCCAAAGGCATCGACCCCAACAGCGAACTCGGCGCCGAACTCCGCGGCACCTAGACTCGGCGCCCAACAAGTACTTTCAGCGCTGCGCTCAAGAAGCCTTCGATGCGATTCAATCGTGCGAGATTGAGAACGAGGAGAAGTAGCGCGATCTAGGAGAAGTTCATGAACTCGATCTTCGTCGCGGCGGCCTTATTGATTGCCTGTCATTTCGCGAAACGTCCAGTCTCGCTTGGCGCTGCGTGGGGGGGCACATCGCTATTGGCACTTGGCTCCTTGCTTCCGATAATTGCAACGGTTAGTAACCACTCGGATGCAGAGAATTTGATTCTGGTTGGTGGCATTGCCGCGATTCTCGGTTCGTTGATCATATTCGGCGGCGTCGTTAAGGCGCTCGCAGCAAGGCCGAGAACGGCATCGGCCAAACCCAAGGCATAGCAGCTATGGGGGTGGCATAGACATTGTCTGGGCAACACAAGCAGTTTCGTGTTGGCGGACAAAGCAAATTGGCGCGTGATATTCGTGCGTGCACGCTTTGCGCGGAGCATCTACCACTTGGCCCTCGCCCCGTTGTGTCATTTCAGAAACGCTCTCGCGTCCTCATCGTGGGTCAAGCACCCGGAACGCGCGTTCATGCGACGGGGTTACCGTGGAATGACCCCAGTGGCGTGCGCCTTCGTGAATGGATGGGGATCGATGCGACCGACTTTTACGACGCGCGACGTATTGCGATTGTCCCCATGGGATTTTGTTATCCGGGACGCGCAGCGCGTGGTGATGCGCCACCGCGTCCCGAATGCGCGGCCACCTGGATGGATTCTGTACGCCAATACCTGAGCCACGTGCAGCTAACGTTGCTTGTTGGTCAATATGCTCAGGCGCACTTCCTAGAAGACAAGCGCAAGCGCACGCTCACAGAGACCGTTCGCGCGTGGCGTACTTACATGCCGGCCTATTTCGTGCTTCCGCACCCGTCACCGCGCAACAACCTCTGGCTGCGTCGAAACCCATGGTTCACGCGCGACACCGTTCCAGCGTTACGCCGCGCGGTGGCTCGCGCCCTGGCGGCGGAGTAGCACCACCGGCCCGGTGCCGCATGGCGTAGGGGGTACATCGGCGTGCCTGGCACCATTGTGTATGCGTTGCGCTAGGAGGGGTGGGTGCGGAGGTAGCCGAGGCCTGGGATGCGTTTGACCCAGCCTTCGAGTTCCCAGTGGGTGAGGGCGGCGCGGAGGGTATGGGCGGGAAGATCTGTGCGTGTACACAACACGTCGGCGGTAGCCGCAACGCTGTCGTCGAGGGATCGCCAAAGCGAACCATAGCGATCGACGTCGGGTGGGGCCGAAACGGCTTGAAGCGACTCCTGATCCTCACCCGGATCGCGACCCAGCGCAGTCAGCACGTCGTGAACGCCTGTGCATAGTGAAGCGGCGCCCGATTGAAGAAGAGCGTGGCTGCCAACATGTTCGTCGCCGCGAATGCTCCCGGGCACGACCAAGACGTCTCGGCCTGCGTCCAATGCCAAGTGGGCCGTGATCAGCGCGCCGCTTTTCTTGGGCGCTTCCACGACTACAACGGCGTCAGCCCAGGAGGCCACCAGGCGATTGCGTTCGGGGAAGTGCCATCGTTCGGGCGTGGTGCCGGGAGGATACTCCGAAACGAATACGCCACTCGTGTGCATGGCGGATCGTAGGTCGCTGTGTGCACGTGGGTAGGGCACGTCGATGCCGCAACCCAAGACCGCCACGGTAGCGGGTCCCTCCACTTGAACAGAGTCGCGTTGGTCGCTTCCTTGAATGGCGCCTCGATGGGCGGCGCCATCGATTCCCAGCGCGAATCCGCTAATCACGCACACGCCGTGACGCGCCAAGTCGGACGCAAGTGACTGTGCGACGTCACGCCCGTATCCGCTCGCGCGCCGGGTACCAACAATGGCGACGCGTGGAGTGGCAGCGCCGGGTAGCGTGCCCTTAACGTAGAGCGCCAGCGGTGGATCCGTATTGCCTTCAAACAGCCAGTCAGCATCCGTTTCGTCTTCGGGTGTGACAACGCGTTGACCCATGCGTGCCGCTGATTCACGAACGATGTCCACGTGTACGTCGCGCAAGGCTTCATGAAACTTGCGAGCGCGGACGTCGCTTACCACGCTCGCAAGTTGGGCCATCGAGGCATGAAGCGTGTCTTGCGGCGAGAGATGGCGGAGCACCGTGCGCTTGGTGCGTAACCCCACGCCACGCGCAAGTGCGATTTTTAGCCAAGCCGATGATGAAGCGGTCGTGTTCACACTCCTACTTCGCACGACGGGCGGATTGGCCACAGGCGTTCGACCGATTTGCCAGCCCTCGTCTCAAAAATGCGAAGAGCCGCCGGAGATTCCGACGGCTCTTGCGATGCTAGAGTTTCGGCCTCGCGGAGGCGAGGCCGAGTTGAGGTAGCTAGTTAGAACTAGTTGACCTGCTTCCAGATGTTGCCATCTACGCCAGCTTCACCGATGGCGATGACGCCTGTGATTTCACCAGCGACAAGGAAGGCCGAGTCGTGCGCAGGGCCAGCACCTGTACCCGAGTAGAGGTCGGATTCCGTCGTCGTTACGTCACCGGCTTGGTTCGTGAAGAACGTGCGGTTACCGGACTGGTTGTAGTTGACGGGCCACGCGTAGCAGCACCAGGTCGTCTCAGCGAGGTCAGCGTTGATCGCGCCACCGGGTGCGTAACCGGCCTGAGGCTCGGCAACACCTGCACCGTTGTCATCGGGAAGGTACATCTGGAAGAAGTACCCGCTACGGCTCACTTCGCCATTGGCGTTGAGCTGACGGAAAGCACCCGAGAGTACCGGGGGTACAAGCGGGGCGTCCATACGACCAGCCGCTTCACCGGAGAGCTCAACGAACCCACCGTATTCACCCGTTCCATCGGGCTCGATGTCGTCGTCAGCCTTGGCGCCCTGCTGGAACTGGGCCTGTGCAGAAACAATGTTGCGAAGCGTCGCAACCGCCGCCGTCTCGTTGGCCGACAAACGGGCCGCCAAGAGGTTCGGGATAGCGATCGCAGCGATGATGGCGATGATCGCGATCACGATCATCAACTCAATCAGCGTGAAACCAGATTGCTTGCGGTTCATAGCTTGAAATACTCCGTTAGAACAAACTCGAAAGGAATGTGTGTTAGTGCCCTGCCCGTCGCCGCGTAGATCCGCAGAAACGGACACGGGTTCCTTGCCAGGACGAGGACCTATCGACGTTGACCCCATGACGCTTGAGCCCTTGAGTGAGAAATATGACTTTCTAGGCTCAGCTACGAGACGATTTGTGCGTCTGAGATCGCGATAACAATGCTGGCGAACGCTAGGTATGAGCCACAGCAAGTCCATTGGCTGCGAATTGTAATCAACCGTTAGATACTGTGTCACACTAGGGTATGCGGCTATTCCAAGGACGTGGCGCGCCAGTGCCGCTGAAGATGTGTGCTCAATTAGTTGGCTTGGCGCCACGTGTTCCCATCCGCGCCAATGCCTCCGATGGCTACCGAACCCATCATCGAGCCTGCGTCAAGATAGGCCGCGTCGAATGGGGGCCCGCCGTTTGGGCCCTGATAACTCGGGTCTTCTGCGAAGAGTACGTCCCCACTTTGATTGGTGAAGAACGTACGGTTTCCCGTCTGGTTGTAATTGACGGGCCAGGCGTAACAACACCACGCGCTCTCGGCAGCATTAGCACCGACACTGCCATTGTCCGCATAGCCCGTGGTGGGCTCGGGAACACCCGCGCCTGCGGGGCTCGGAAGAAACATTCGAAACAGATAACCGCTGCGTGAAATTGCACCGTCACCAGAAAGAAGGCGGAATTGGCCTGAAAGCACGGGAGGCACTAGTGGTCCATTCATACGCCCTGCGAGCGCGCCGGAGAGTTCCGCAAAGCCACCGTACTCTCCATGCCCGTTCGCGTTGGTGTCGGCGTTGCCCCCTTGTTGAAACTGGGCCTGCGCTGAGACAATATTGCGAATAGTGGCGATAGCCGCCGTTTCGTTGGCCGAGAGCCGTGCGGCCAGCAAATTTGGAATCGCAATTGCCGCAATAATGGCAATGATCGCAATGACGATCATGAGCTCGACGAGCGTAAAGCCGCGTCGATGCGCGGAACGGTGGAATGCAGTGGGAGTACGCATGAGGTACATAGGTCTCGCCGTGATGCCGAGCCCTCCACCTTGGGCTGCGACAACCGCCAGACAATGGCTCCAGAGAGTTGCGAAACGGGGGATCGCGAGCTCACCCAACGCGGAGACGCGGTGTAGCTCACCACCACGCAAACGATCTATGCCGCGTGGCGTGGCGCTTATCGGCCCGATGCGCTTGTTTGCTTAACACTTTTTTTCGAAACAGTGCCGCTATCTCAGCTGCTTGTACTCCGCGTATTTGTTCTCGACCTTTGCCGCCTCGATGGGATTTGCGTCGCGCGCGAGTGTCCAAGACCGTTCGGCGAGATGTTGTTTCCCGCGCTTCAAGAATGCTCGTGTGCAGGAGAGCTGAACGTTGTAGTCGCGCCCCGCTCGTTTATGAAGCGACTTCCAAATGTCGAGCGATTCACTGGGCGAAACGAAATTTGCCAGCGTCTCGAACACGATGGCGATGGTGCCCCGTGACGTCCATTCTCGACCACCTGCACGCCGAACGGGGCGACGTTTGAGTGTGTCGGGCGTTGCGTCCACGAATGAGCGCAATGCGCGTTCTGCATCGGCGCGTTGACCGAGCTTCTCAAGCACGCCCGCGCGCACCACCAACTCCAAACCGTTCAGTGGATCCGTGACGGGTCGAAGCGAGGGTTGGCCAAGGGCATCCAAGGCACGTTCAAAGTCGCCTTCCGCCAATCGAACATAGGCGCGTTCGAGCGCAATGGCGTCGAGGCAGGCTGCATCGGAGGTGAGCGCCCGCGCCCGATCGAGTGCACTCTCCGCATCCGCGTAGCGCTTCTGACTTCGGAACGCGATTGCGCGCCAACGCTCCACCCGCGACCCAATGTGATCCGCAACTTCGCGGCCCTCAAACTCCTCGTCAATCACGAATTCGAGCTTGCGTCCTGTAGGATCTTTGGCCAGCAACAGGGGCATGTTCTCGAGAAACTTCGAATCCACTTCGATGGCGTGCGCGGCATCCGACTTCTTGCGTGCCTCGAGCATGAGGTAGAGTCCCAGCCCCAAGGCGATACCGAGCGAGTAGAGAATCGCTCGCGCGAGAACGGGATGACGCTTGCGCCATGGTTTCTGCGGCGATGTATTGCTCGCCGCACGCGTTTCCTCGGCTGCGTCACGTCCGGCTGCGTCACATTCGAGTACGTCGTGGCCCACAGTCGCTGCGGCATCATCGCGTTCCAGGGCGGAATCGTCTGGCATGGTTGCAAGTTTCGTCATGGATGACTCCAAGAACGCTTGCGACTACCTAGCAGCCAACTGCTTCTGGAGCTCGAAGATGGGCAAGAAGACCGACAAACAGATGGTACCCACCATAATACCCATCACCGCAATCATGATGGGCTCAATCAAGCTCGTGAGCTGCTTGACGGTGGCGTTGACTTGATCGTCGTAGAACTCGGAGATCTTCTCAAGCAGCACTTCGAGTGAACCGGTCTTCTCGCCAATACCTACCATGCGCGTGACCATGGGCGGGAATACCGGGCTCTCGGCCAACGGCCCCGCCAGGCTTTCACCTTGGCGCACGTTGTCTCGTGCCGCCATGACGGCGTCGCTGATAATGCGATTACCTGACGTGTCGGCCACGATTTCCAGCGCACCCAGCATAGGCACACCGGATTTAATCATTGTGGAGAAGGTCTTGGAGAAGCGTGAAAGCCCGACTTTCTGAAAGAGGCTGCCAAATACGGGCAGATGGAGCATCATCCAGTCCCACTGGTAGCCGCCCTTGTCCGTCTTCTTGTAGATCTTGAGGGCGATGAATACAAGGACCATGCCGAGTAGGATCATCATCCAGTTCTCTTGGCAGAATTCACTGGCTGCGAGTACGCCCTTGGTCAAGCCGGGAAGTTCCACGTCAAGCGAGGAAAACACATCTTTGAACTTGGGAACGACGCCAATCATCAAGAAGCCGGTGATGCCGAAGATCAACACGAGCGAAACGACCGGGTAGGTCATGGCGCTCTTAATGTTGCGCTTGAGCTTCTGGTTGGCTTCCATGTAGTCAGCCAAACGCGTGAGAATGTCGTCGAGCTGACCGGATGCCTCACCGGCCTTGATCATGCTCACGTACACATCGCTAAACGCCTTGGGATAGGGCTGGAGCGATGAACTGAGGTCCTGACCGCCGCGAACCGATGCGATAACTTCGCCGAGCAGCATATCGAATTGCTTGGAGGCGGCCTGCTCGCGCAAGATCTCCAACGACTCCAGCATGGGAATACCGGCCTGAATCATGGTGGCCAGCTGCCGCGTGAAAATGACGATCTCTTCAAACTTGCGGACACCGGGCTTGATCTTCCCGATCGTCATGTTGAGGCTAAAGCCACCCTTACTACTCTCACCGGGCTTCGTCGCGGGAGCAGCCACAGGTCGCGGCGCTGCTTCACTCTTTCCCGGCTTTGCGCGCCCGCCCTTGGCCTCAATGCGCACGGGCATGAGCTTGCGGCGGCGAAGTTCTTCCACCAACGCGTTTTCGTTGTCCGCGTTGAGGCTGCCTTTTACGGTGCGACCGTCGGTACCAATCGCGCTGTACTTGAAACTGGGCATCGAAACTCCTCGCGAACGACCGTTCGGCTCGTATTCCTATCGGCTGTTCGCCCGTCGTTCTGACAGGGCTAGACTTATTCGGTCGTTTCCTTGTCAGGTGCACTCTGGGGTTTGGCGCGATCGTCTGCGAGCGTGACGCGCAGAACTTCTTCAATGGATGTTTTGCCTGCTTTGGCGTTGTTGAGGGCCGATCGCCGCAGCGAGATCATGCCCTCGTCAACCGCCGCGTTTCGAATCTCGATGGCCGAGTGGCCGTTGATGACCATGCGTTTGATCGCGTCGGTCAGGGGCAACGTTTCGAGAATCGCGAATCGACCCGCGTAGCCGCGACTGCACCTGCTGCAGCCCACGGGCTTGAAGAGCGTTACGCCCTCGTCGATTTCTTCCTGCGTGAATCCCACCTGAAGTAGGCGTTCGGGCTTTACGTCGTACTCCTCGCGGCAGTAACTACATAGCTTGCGTAGCAGTCGCTGGGCCGATACGAGCAGCGTGGCGGATGCAACCATGAACGGGTCCACGCCCATATCAATCATGCGTGTAATCGTGCCCGCAGCGTCGTTGGTGTGCAGCGTGCTAAGTACCAAGTGACCCGTGAGCGCGGCTTTGATGGCGATGTTGATGGTTTCGGTGTCACGAATCTCACCAATCATGACCGTATCCGGGTCCTGACGCAGAATAGAGCGCAACGCAGCCGAGAACGTCAGCCCGGATTTCACTTTGACCTGCACCTGGTTGATGCCATCGAGCGTGTACTCGACCGGGTCTTCCACCGTGACGAAGTTCTTCTCCGGTGTCATGATTTCTTTGACCGCGCTGTAGAGCGTTGTCGTCTTACCCGAACCGGTGGGCCCGGTAACCAAAATCATGCCGTAGGGACTCGCAATGGCCTCACGGAAGTCATTTAGCGCCTTTTCTTCAAAGCCCAGCGTTTCAAGCGACAACGCCAAGTTGCTTGCATCTAGGATACGCATCACCACCTTCTCGCCGAAAACAGTTGGCAGGGTGGAGACACGGAAGTCCACTTGGCGACCTTCCGCTTTGACTTGGAACTTGCCATCCTGGGGCTTGCGGCGTTCCGCAATGTCGAGGTCCGACATGATCTTGATGCGGCTCACGATCGCCTTTTGCATGCGCTTGGGTGGTTCGAGCTCTTCAACCAAGGCACCGTCCGTGCGGTAGCGCACGCGAATACGCTTTTCCATCGGTTCAATGTGGATGTCAGAGGCCTTTTGCTTAATGGCGGCGTAGATGATGTGATTCACGAGCTTGATGACGGGCGCGGCTTGGCCATCTTCGGCCGAGCGCGCAATGTCGAACATCTCTTCGTCGTCGCCCGCCTCTTCCAGTTCGAGTTCCGGATCCATCTGATCGAGCAGATCAGAAAGCCCGTCATCCTGCTCACCATAGAGCTCATTGAATTTTTCGCTGATCTGTGCGTCGAGGGCGAGTGCAAGTCGCAATGAACATCCGGTCGCGAGTCGCAGATCGTCGTGTCGGACGACGTCAAAGGGATTGGACACGGCAACGGTGAGTACGTCGCCAACCTTGTACATGGGAATGCACCCGGTTTCGCGCGCCAGTGCACCGGGGACGATCTTGGTGGCGTCTTCGGGAATGGAGATCTGCTCAAGGTTGATGGGCGGGACATTGAGTCGGTCCGAGAGAATGCCGAGCAACTCCGCCCCATCGAGCACGTTCTCTTCGATGAGGTAGCTCGTGACCGAGGTGCCCCCCGTCGCGGCCGCGTTGGACGCAGATTTCAATACGCCCTGATCAATGCGTCCGGATTGCTCCAGAATGCTGACGATCTTTCGATTGAAGCTAACCATCGGGGATTGTCCTTTTCGCTCGTCGGTCGCGTTATCCGCGCCTTACTTAGTAGCGAGACACCGCCGTGCCCGTCGATTCCAGCGTGCGCCGTAGATCTTCGTGATCGGCCGAGAAGTTGAAGGCTTCTTCGGTCGTGATGTAGCGCTTCTTCACCAGCTCCGATAGCGATTGATTCATCGTCTTCATGCCAAGCTTGCCGGCCGTTTGGATGATGCTGTAGATCTGGTGAGCCTTGTCGTCACGAATCAACGCACGCACGGCGTTGTTGGCGATCATGATTTCCATGGCCAGCGCACGTCCGCTGCCACTTGTAAGAGGAATCAGCTGCTGGCAGAACACCGCCTGCAACGTAAAGCTGAGCTGGGTCCGAATCTGCTGCTGCTGGTGGGACGGAAACACGTCCACGATACGGTTGATGGACTGCACGCAGTCACTGGTGTGCAACGTGCCAAACGTCAAGTGACCGGTTTCCGCAATCGTTAGCGCGGCTTCGATCGTCTCCATGTCGCGCATCTCACCCACGAGCACAATGTCGGGGTCTTCGCGCAGGGCGCTCTTGAGCGCACGGCTAAAGCTCTTGGTATCTGCGCCCACTTCGCGCTGATTCACCAAACAGCCCTTGTTGCGATGCAGAAACTCGATGGGGTCTTCCACGGTGAGCACGTGGTCTGATCGCGTATCGTTGATGTAGTCGAGCATGGCGGCCAGTGTGGTGCTCTTACCACTACCCGTCGCCCCGGTCACGAGTACGAGACCACGCGGAAGCTTCGCCACGTCGGTACACACCCGGCGTGGCAGGCCAAGCTCATCAAAGCCCTTGACCACGGCCGGGATCATTCGAAGGACCGACGCCACTGAGCCGCGTTGGTAAAAGACGTTGACGCGAAATCGGCCCATGGCCTCGACGCCGAACGACATATCCAGCTCGAATTCCTTCTCGAAGCGCGCGATTTGATCGCCGGTGAGGTAGGAGTAGATCAACTGCTTGCAGGTATCGGGCTGCAGCATGTCGTGGTCAGTGTTGTAGAGTTCACCGTCGATGCGGATTTTCGGTGGGGACCCCGAGGAGAGGTGGAGGTCGGATCCACCCCGATCGACCAGGATCTGGAGAAGTTCTTCGATTGTTGCGCTTGCCATGTGGTCCACCCCCTGTCGCGAGACGGATGCCCCGCAGTTCAGGTGCGCACCTATCGACACGCGACGACCAAATTCTTGAACACTCGCCGAGGGAATGCGCCATCGCCGACCGATTGCGGTGCGTCTCAGGCTTCATCGTCAAGTGGTCGATAGCGAGATCAGCATTCTCTGGGTCCTCGCTTAACCGGGCTCCCGGTCGCCTGCTTCGGCCGGCGGCGGGGTGTGCCGCGCAGCGGTTGGGCGGGGCCCTTTTTCTTCCCCGTTGCGGGTGAAGCGGCTACCAACCGACGAAAGCGCTTCGACCGACCGGCGCGTGGGCTCGCCGTCGTGGTATCTCAATCGCCATGGCGCCTGCATCCCTCGACTCCTTTCGCGATCGCGTCGATGCGGCACTCATCGACCTCGACGGAACCCTGCTCGACGGGACGTCCCAAGTCTCGCCCCGCACCCGCGACGCGCTGTTGCGACTCATGGCAACGGGTGTTCGCGTCGTGCTTTGTACGGGTCGCAGCGCAGTCGGCACGCTGGAGGCCTACGACACGCTGGGTCTCACCGGCGAGGTCGTTTCGCTCAATGGGTCATGGATTGGGCAGCCACGCGAAGCGCCGAAGCAACAGATCAACCTCTCGGCCGCGTGTTTGGACGACGTGTTTGGCTACGAGTCGGTTTCGCGATTCTCGTTTCGCTACCACGACTCGGGCAAGTACACCGTGCGTACCGACCATCCCGACCACAAGAAGATTATGGCGTGGTATCGCGATCCCTTCGTGGTGAATCACTCGGGCGAATTGCCAACCACCGAGTTGCCACGCATCACGTTGTTCTTTGAAGGCACCGACGAAGAGCGTCAAGCGGGATGGGACGCACTTGCTTCAGAGGCTCGCGCCCACATTCGCCGTGAAGAGTTTTCCCTCGACATCTTTCCTGAGTATCGGGATTCCTCGCTTTGGTTGGTGGAACTTCAGGCCGCATGCCGCGGCAAGGCGGAAGGCGTCGATTGGCTACAGTCGCGCTACGGTATTGCGCCGGAGCGCGTGGTGGCGATTGGTGATCACCGAAACGATATTCCTATGTTGGATGCGGCGGGTTTCGCGCTCGTCATGGAGAACGGTGTGGACGAGGCTCGCGCGGCTGCCGACTTGGTGATCGGCCACCACGCTCGCGATGGCTTGGCCGACTGGATCGACGCCGGTGCACCCTTGACGCCCAGCGAGGTCAACACATGACGAGCAAAACCGTTGCCCTATCGACATCGGCCACACCACGTGCAACCACCGACACGGGCTTGCTCGACGTGGCGACCAAAGTTGGCGCCCGTGACTTTGCGCTACACAAGATGCCCAAATCCGATGCCCATGCCATGCGGACGGTCGTGCGATCTCGCGGCCTCACGGTGCACGGCATCGACATTGCTTTCTCTGTGACGCACGGTGCCGCACAGCGTCGGCGCATTTTGTTGGATGCGCAGCGTGTGGGCGGTGAGTTGCGTGTGTCCCACCTCGTCTTGGATCTTGGCGACATTGGTACTGATGTGGATCGCGACGCGCGTCGCTACCTTACACTCGCGCGCGCCGCATCGGACAAGACGCTCGGCGACGGCGACGTGGAAGACAGTGACGTGGAAGGCAGTGTGTGGCAGCGCTACTTGGACGCGCGTGATGAGCGACGCGAGGATGCGGTTGAAGCGTGGGCGCGACAATTGCACCCATTCCATGGCGCCGGCACACCCATTGCATTTCGGCCTGCTACTGATGGCGTTGGCTTGTTGGGTATTGAAGAGATGGGTTGGTTGCTCGACGAGTTGCCCCAAGCCACGCTATGGCTCGACCTCGCAGCCTTAAATCGCATGAATGACACAGCGGCACCGTGGCTCGATGCCTACGCAGATCGCACCACGGCAGTGTTGGTATCGGGGTCCGATGCGCAGGGCGCGGGGGCACATCCCCAGCGTGCCGACATTGACTGGGCGGGCATTGGTTCGAGCATGCCTGGGCGCGCCATCTGGGTCTTGGCCATGCGGCGGGGGCATTCCGATGGCGACGTTTCCGATGGTCTCGCCTATCTTCAAAGCCGCGTAGCAACGTAGCGCGACGCGCCTCAAGTACAGGACATCAACATGAGTCACGACGCATCGGCAAGCGCGCCAGCAACTGATGACGCAACCGTCACCCACACGTTTCCTCCGATCCCGGAGGAACGCTGGATCACGCCTGCGTCAGAGGACTTTCAGAATCCGCCCAAGGCCCGCGCGTATCTGTGGCCCGTGGTGTGGATCGGTGTTGCTTTGCTGGTGGGGTGGTTGCTTGCGGACCTTCCGTGGACGACGCATCACATGAATCACTAGCGCTGTAGAGCGTCGCGCCTCCAAACCGTGGCGCCCACGCCTGAAACAGATCGCACGAGACGCGGCTAGCCCTCGTCATGTTCCGGGGAGGGTGCGGATTCTGCCCATCCGCTGTGTGACGCCCGATTTCTGAAATTTTCCCGGGCCCGGGTGCTCCGTGACTGACTGCGGATTCGCGCAGGCACTTAGGAGTTCCCATGTCCACCGCCGCACCAGCACCCAGCCAGTCGAAGCGTCAAAAGGCACCTGTTCGTTCCCGCCGCGCCATCAAAGAGGCACGGTCCAGCGGACGGGCGCGCGGTTGGCTCGCGGCCATCGCCGTTGCGGGCGGCGCGCTCCTTGCCTACATGGCCGCCAAAGCGGGTCCCTCATTTAGTTACAGTTTGGAACGAGCATACGGATTCAAACGTGCCGATGTTAGGTCGCTTGACATCAGTGTGTCGAGCATCGTGACGTACGGTGTCATCGCTATCGTGCTCGGTCTGCTTGCATGCTTCTTGTTGCGCGGCGTCAAGACCCACGCTCGTTACGTAGGCATGCTCGCGGCGGTGATCGCGATGGGGATCGGCGGCTACCGGATCGTCAAAGCGATGCAGATTTCATCCGACCCCTTGTCAATCGTACAAGAACGCGTCGACAAGCCGGTTCGTCTTGCCAACTCGGCGAATGCGCGCAAGGCACGTAAGCTCATTGAGAAAGTCAGAGGCAAAGCGGTAGAAGACATAGTGCGAACCATGACCCGCGCGATCGAACTCGATCCACAAGCGCTACTTGCCTACCACCACCGAGCCGGTGCCTATGGCGCGATGGGGAATTACGATCTCGCACTTGCGGACCTCGACACGTTGCTCGCTGCGGAGCCCAACTTTGCTCCCGCCCTGTTTCGCCGAGGCTTGGTCTACGAGGACAAGAAGGACTTCGAACAAGCACACAGAGACTTTGCGCGGGCTGTCGAGCTAGATGGTGATGACAACGTCTATCAGCGTGCACTTCGTCGCGCGCAGGCAAAAGTCACTCGATAGGTAGCATTCGTGTTGGGGCGAGTGCGTGTTGGACGTGGTGTGGTGCGCTCTTGGAAGAAGAAGGCTCTCACTAAGCACACCAAGATCACCAAGCGCAACCGAACGCGGTGGTACGTGCGGCCATCGTATCTGTGCTGGTGGCGGGACGCTGTTTGATGGCAAGACAGGGGCGCAAGCGACGGTGAACGAATTTCGTGAATACGCGGAATGGGTTTCAATCGGTTCGACTCTTGGCGTATCTCACAACGTGAGTCAATGTCCTCGCCTTAAGCGTTCCACTTCATTGTCAACGGCCCCGCGGGGGCCTCGGATCACAGCCCAGGGTGGCGCGCCAGCGTAGCGGCGCAGAACCCTGGGATAGATGATCCCCAATGTGCCCGCCCTGACAGGGCGGCGGAGACGTGCACGCATTCCCGGTACCCCTGTAGAACCAAACTCGTATGGTGCGAGCGTTGTTGACTGTTCGTTCCACGCATCTTGGCACGGGACATAGGTCACGAAGTTGGTGGGAAAAAACGGCTCTACTGCTCTTTGTGTGGGTCGTACATTTGCGATTTCTTGTCCTGCCGCCCCTAAGAGGGCGCGGACG
Source organism: Planctomycetota bacterium (assembly GCA_965222115.1). GTDB lineage: Bacteria > Planctomycetota > PLA2 > PLA2 > JAEUHO01 > CBDCTJ01. The sequence continues at coordinate 1,272,523 of CBDCTJ010000007.1, forward strand.
GCAGGAAAAGAAATGATGTTTGTTAGAACAGGCTGTCACAACCTAGAGGTGCCCACGGGACTCATGTTTCTTTGTTGGTTACGAAATCGACAAATCAACAGAGGAGCCCCATGCGCGCCACCACGTTATTGCATCGGATGATCGATGTCCCGGGGATGTACGTCCGATCGGTAGATTTTTCGCTGCGTGGCGTGATCGCCACGGTGTCTCCGCGCCATCGCCTGCCTCGTTGCAGTGGGTGTGGGGAAAGGGCCCCGGGCTACGATCGGCTGAGATCTAGGTTTTGGCGCCACCTGGGGATCGGTTCTACGCGAGTGTGGTTCAGATACTCACCGCGTCGCGTGAACTGCTCCCGTTGCGGCGTGCGAGCCGAGCAAGTGCCGTGGGCTGAGGCTCAGAGCCGATTCACAAAGGATTTCGAGGAAATGGTGGCGTACTTAGTTCGAACGACGGACAAGACGCAGGTCTCAGTCCAAATGGGCGTGACGTGGCGAACGGTTGGTTCCATCGTCACGCGTGTCGTCGCGAAACGCCAGGATCCCGACCGACTCTCGAATCTGCGCTGGATTGGCATGGATGAGTTCAGCCATCTTCGCGGACACAACTTCATTACGTTGGTTGTCGATCACGATCGTCGCCGCGTGGTGTGGGCAGCCGAAGGGAAGGATTCAGCGACGCTACGCAAGTTTTTCGAAGAGATATCGCCGGAGGACGCTGCCAAGATCGAAGGTGTAACGACGGATCTGGCGGGATGGAACCGCAAAGCCATTGCGACACACATCCCTCAAGCCCAAGTTGTATTCGATCGCTTTCACATCCAGAAGCTAGCAGGCGTGGCACTCGATGAAGTACGCCGCGAACAGCTACGAGAACTTCGAGGCACTGATCAAGGTCGGTTCATTTTCTACTCGCGTTACGCAATCCTAAAGAACTACTGTGACCTCGATTCGAAGCAGCGGACCAAGCTCAGCGAGATCGAGCGGACGAACAAGAAGCTGTATCGCGCTTATCTCCTAAAGGAGTCGCTTGGTGCGGCACTGGATTACCTTCAACCGAAGCGAGCTCGGCGCGCCCTTCGTGAGTGGCTGGCTTGGGCGTCGCGATCCAAACTCAAACAGTTCGTGCGATTGGCCAAAACGCTTCGGGAGCACTTCGATGGCATCATCGCCTACATCAGTTGCCGCATGACCAACGGCATCGTGGAAGGCATCAACAATCGGCTCCGCATGGTGGCTCGACGAGCATACGGATTTCACAGCGCCAAGGCGCTGATCTCTATGTTGTTCCTGTGCAACGGCGGCATCGAACTCCATCCGAAGTTGCCATGACCCACATGAAGAGCAGGAGACTCGAAAAAACGCGGCACGGTATCCTAGGTCACGAAGTTGGTGGGAAAAAACGCGGCACGGTATCCAGGGCAATCCGTGTCCATTCGGGCACGTGCTCCTGGTAATCTGGGAAGCTGGGAATTGACTGCTCAATATGCGATTGGGGTTGACGGAAATTTCGAATCGCAAGCTACGTCCATCGCTTCTGCGGAGCTTATGGAAGAGGACGAGGCGATTGTCATATCATTTGTAGTTCCTTACGTTGTTCACACGAGTATCTTGCAGCTCGCATTCGAGTTCGAATCGATAGGGGGGGCGCAGGCCACTGTGGCTCATGTTGGAGGCGTGGCGGTGTTTGTTGAGCATGGTGAGTAGACGACCCAAGTCCTGGTCGAGGGCGACATTCGCATTTAGTGTAATCGTGAGTGTCGGTGTGATTGGCCTGATCATGGTGCACTGGAGTGGTGCTGGGCGACCTTTAGATGGCGATGAGGAGGTCGCCGTGGATCCTGCGAAGACCGCGACCGAGTTACTCGGGACTGGTGATTCTGAAGTTGCTAGGGATCCGATCCTTGTACTGGAGGCGGTGTTTAGCTCTCCGAGAGAAGGTGTTCCCATTGAGCTCGGTGCCAACTCTTCAGAATCCGACTCCAAGATTCATGCAATCGGAGAGCATGTGGAGATTACGTCGCCGGAAGAGTTCGACAGCAAGGTGCCAAAAGCGGCCTTCCCCGAAGTGTTTAGACAGCTCGTGAAAAGCGTGATGCTTGCGCATGATTCAATCAAAGATGGCGATGTGCAGTCCGCAAAGTCGAACTATGATGACGTGGCTTTTATTCTCAGGACGTTTCCAGCGATAGAGAATTTCAAGTCAAATGGCATCGACGTAGAGGCTGCATGGCGAAATTACGAAAGGCTGGGAGGCGTGCGGCATCTCGATGCGAAGTAGATGAAATACGAAGTCGTGAAAGGGCGTACCGTGTCAGGACAAAATCCACTATCGTCCCGCGATCGTATGCTCTATATGCGCTCCCCTACACGCAGCCCCCTGCGCCTCTGCAACTTGGTGTCTTTGCGTGAGGCTAGACCTAGATGCGCACGACCTCAAACGAAGTGGCGCGCTATTGCTCCAGTGGATACACCACCCGAATACCCGCTTGCGGATGCTTTTCGTTGGCGGCGACGACCATGGACGCACTCATGTCTATACGGCCCAGGGGAACACCGGCCGCGCCACCCATAAGGACGATGGCTTCACCGTGTTCACACAGTTCGCGCGCGTTGCCAAGCATGTCGCGGATGCCGAAGGGGCTTTCATCGCGAGCGGCCACTCCGACACGGCGTAGTTTGTTGAGTGGGTTCCAGGCAGCTTCATCGTATTCGCCGTTCGGCGTAGTGAACCCAAGCGACGCGCCGGCCGCATAGATCCACTCGGCTACGGTGGGCAACCGGCATGCACGACGAACTTGGGTGCGACGCCACGTGAGGAATGCGCGCGCGTCGTCGGCGCTTACGCCGCGAACGGGCATCGATTCGTTGGTTCGCTCGTTGGCAAGTGTGACGGCGTGATTGTTCTCATCGTAGGTAAAGTTTACGGCGGGTACGCGCTCGGCACGCGCTGCGCCCTTCAAGCTGTGTAGAAACGACAAGTATTGACGACACGTGACCTCGTACGTGGCCATCCAGTAGCCCTTGAGGGATGCGAAGGGTGCGTCCAATTTTGTGCGCGGTAACGCGTGTTCGCTGGGAGTCACGATGCGTCGTGCGGACTCTGGCACGCCTTCCGTGATGTCGCCTGGAATGCGTACCGTCACCGTCTCGGGCGCTACGCCACCTTGGCGCACGCGAAAAGGCACCTGCACGGGAAGGGTGACGAACGCCTTCTTATTGGCATCAACGATCGTTGCTCCATACAGGCCGGGAAGCAGGCGATATGCCTGCGGCGGTCCTGCGTTTTCCGTTTTCGACTTGTCGCGTTCCAAGGGTGTGACCGCCGTGTCTTTTAAACGGTCCGATATCGTGACGGTAAATCCCCTCGGAACGTCGAATGCGAAGGTGCCTGGGTCGATTTGATTGCGCACATAGTGCACGCGTTGCGCGGTGGACACGACGCCCGATGTTTGAGGCTCGTTCGCCAACCAGGATTCGGCGCGGGCGACGTCGCGCAGGGCGCGCTCGTACCATGCGCGGTGTTCTGTAGGCGACAGGCGTTCGGCGGAAAGTCGTTGGCGAAGATGCGGGAGCCTCGTTTCGGTGGCTTTCACGATGCTGTTCGCTGCGGCTACGCGCGATGACGGTGCTCGCGGTACATCTCGCGTGAGGGCATAGGCGCCGGCGCCGCCCACGAGTAGGCCGACCAGTGCCAAGATGCCGGTGCCCATATGTTGTCGTATGGCACGGCGTGCATCGGCTTTGGCCGCGACCTTGCCGCCGCGTGCCGAGACGGCGCGTACCCGACTGCCGCCTAACCATGCCTCCAAGTCACTAGCGAATTGTCTTCCGTTGACGTAGCGACGCGCGGGATCACGTGCCATGGCTTTCACGATTACCGCCTTGACTTCTTCCGGTGTCTCATCGGGCAATGTGATGTAGTTGCCGCGGTGCGCATCGCGAATGATGTCGTCAACCGTGCGCAGCGATTCGTCTTGCATGCGTTCAAGTTTGGAGCGGCACAACTCGGCCTTACTGTCGTCACCCGCGGCCTCGGCTTTGGCGAGCGTGCGCTGCATCTGCTCGATGCGTTTACTCAACTCGGCGCGGCTAATGTTGGATGCGCCTGCAATGGGCGGCTCACCGGCACAGAGATAGAACAGGAGGGCGCCCAAACTCCATACGTCGGTGCGCGCGTGACTGTCGCCTTGAACTTGCTCGGGCGGTAGGTAGCGCGGCGTGCCCACAATGCCCGCACCTTTCGCACTGGGCGCGCGGGCAATCTGCGAGCCGCCACCTTTGCGCTCTACCACGTCGCAGATGCCAAAATCAACCACGTACGGCCGGCCCGACGCGCCATCGATCAATACGTTTTCTGGTTTTAAGTCGCGATGGATGACGCCGTTTTCGACATTGGCAACGTAAATGCCCTTGGAGATCGGTACCAGGATGTCCTTGACAAAATAGCGCAGCTCGCGCGAGTCGAGATGGCGGCGGGTGTCGCTCTCTTTGTCGTAACAAAGTGCGTCAACGCGTTGGCGAAGCGTGACGGGTTCGCGCAGCAGTTCCATTGTGAAATAGCTGCGATGGTCGGCGCTCATGCCGCGATCAAAAACCGGCATAATGTTCGGATGGCGGATGTTGGCCTGTGCCTCGATCTCTCGTAGAAACCGTTGCTGAATGGTCTCGGAGGCGTCCGGTTTCAAGATCTTGTAGGCCACCTCGCGATTGGTGCTCGTGTCAAACGCGCGGAAGACTTCCGTCGTAGACCCGTCATAGATCTTGTCTCGTATCTCATAACGGTTGGGATCGCTCGTTGGTGTCGCCTTCGGGGACCGTTGCTGCTTTGACGCGGAAGCGTTCGATGCAGATGGTTTCGACGCGTTAGATTTGGGACCGGGCTGCGTCGATGGACGCCCCTTTGCATCGCGTGACCCCCTTGTTGTGCGAGTCTTGCCCGGCGACGCCTTCGAACCACGTTTCATCGCGGTCCGTTCGTTTGTAGTTGGCTTTGAGGTGATCGACGTGGCCTTGGTCGGTGCATTCGTTGGCGCGATGGCTTCTGCGAAGAGTGCGCCATCTGGCTTTAGACCCACGGACATTTGGATGCCACATTGCGCGCACGTAGCGAGCATGCGTGCGGCGGGGTTTTCTTTGAGGGCGTCGATAGCTGCGCGGTGCTTTCGTCCACAGGCGGGGCAATAAAATGGAGGAGGTTTTTTCGCTTTGGACACCCGCGACTCCCTTGCCGAAAGCTGCACGTTCTACGATTGCACGAGCGTGGACCCTGGCTAACTGCTGCTTCCCAGGGTACCGGCGTCTGCAATCAGCGGCCACCAGAGGACGAAGGAACTGCCTTCGCCCGGCGCGGTCTTGACTTGGATGACGCCACCGCTGTCGTCAACGAAGCGTTTGACCATCGATAAGCCGAGGCCCATGCCCTTGGACTTGGTGCTGAAGTGGGGCTCAAAGAGTCTCTTGCGCGTTTCGTCGTCAATGCCTGTGCCGGTGTCGCGTATCGTCAGAAGCATGCCGGGTGCCGGCCCCATCGCTTCGTTCACGGCCCGCAGCTCAATCTCGCCCCCTCCCTTCATGGCCTGAATCGCATTTCGCACCAGGTTGATCAATACCCGACGAAACTCCTGCTCGTCCGCCATGAGGGGAGGCAAGTCCTCATCCACATGACAGTGAACGTTGATGCCTTCCGTCTTGCTTGCGGCGTAGAGCGCTGTGATGTCACGCACGACGGTGGGAACATCGATCCTGGTTTTTTCGCGCTGCGGCATGCGTGCAAAGTTGGCGAAGTCGCTGGCGATGCGTGACAAGTCTTCAATCTGGCGAAGTACAATCGGCGTGGTTCGCTTTAGCGCTTCCTTGGCGCGCGTAGGATCCTCGCGAATGTCGGCTTCGAGTTGTTGAATCATGAGGCGCATCGGCGTGAGCGGGTTCTTGATTTCGTGGGCCACTTGACGCGCCATTTCCCGCCACACCGCTTCGCGTTCAGCGCGCACCGCTCGATCCGTCGTTGAACGCAACTCTTCGGTCATTTTGTTGAACGAGCGCACCAGTTCACCGACTTCGTCGCCACCGCCCTCCGGCAGTTTGACGTCGAGATCGCCGCCGGCCACGCGTTTGGTGCCTTGCGCCAAGAGCTGCATGGGCCTCGCAATACTTCGCGCGGCGACCATGCCACCGAGAAGAACCAAGACCATTGTGAGCAAGTACCCGGCAAGCAACACGCTGCCCGTCACCGACAGTTCCTCGTCCATGCGATCGCGATCGTAGAGCAGCGGAACGCCGACCACCGCGCGTGTGCGTCCTCGTCCATCCAACACGGGCGCATAACCAAACCAAACCGGGCGTCCCGCGTAGTCGGCCTGCTTCTGAACAATCTGTCGCTGATCCAAGTGCGTGGCGCGAAACACTTCGGGGGGTAAGCGGGGTGAGAGCAGTTCAGCGCGGACCAACCCAATGCGACTTGAGGCTTCCAAGTAGCCGCCGCGATAGAGCAACACATCGTGTCGTCGCTCCATCGCGCCACGTTCCAGGTGATCGTTGTCGGCCGTGGAAAAGAGCGACGTGCCCATGCGTTCAAATTCGGTGCGCACACGCGCGAGATCGGTGGCGATGCGTTGACTCATGCGCGCCTCGAAGCGTCCTTTGGTGTCGCGCGCGCTCGCCAGTCCAAGCAAGACGAGTGGAATGATCGAAATCAAAAAGTAGCTGAGCAGAATCTTGTGATGCATGCGCCACGTGAAGCCGCGCATGGTGGCGACCCACCAAAGAAGTGCAATCACCGCACCCATGCCGACGCCCACTAGCAACACGCGCGCAAGTGCCAAGAGAATTTGGCCGCCGCGCGGCTTGGGTGCCTTCACCGCCACCGCGTGCCCGCGTGCTTCGTTCCATACGGCGTATCCGAACGACTCATCATCCTGCCAGGCCAGAGGTTCCGTGCCCTCGGTAAGCGCGTTCAGTGCGTCGGGACCGAACTGCCCTTCGCGACGCGCAATCGTTGGATCGTTGCAAACCTCCACTCGCCCATTGCGCAACAACGCGAACTGCAGTCGATGGACGTAGGACAAAGGAAAATCGGAAAGCATGGTGCGTGTGAGCACTTGCTCGCCGAGTGGTCGCAGCTTGAGATCGAGCAAATCCGGAACCGTGATCACCGCATGTCCCACGACATCGCCCGCGGGATTGCGAAGACGGGTGCGCCCTACAATGCTGCGAATGCGATTTCGCTCGCGGCGCGCGGTAAAGACCTCCACGTCGTTGTCTTTGCGCGTGGGGGGCTTGGGCGTGGGAATCATGCGTCGCGGAATGGCCGACAACGTAAACGCGTCGATCTCGCGCCCTTCGCGATCGAGAATCGTGACGACACTTGGTAGTTCACTCTCCAGTAGGTCGCTGCGCTGCCACACGTGCAGGGCGAGGCCCTCTTCCGGCGTTTCATTTTGCGCGCGTTCCAGCGCGCGAATCAACTCGTCGTTTCGGCGCGCGTCTTCCAGCGCGAACTCGATTTCCGAGCGTGCACGGTCTTCGGCGCGCACAAGTTCTTTGACTTCACGACCCAGGGCTTCGGCGTCCCGATAGCCGACGTGCGCGAAGAGAACGGGAAATGCCAAGACCGTGCCCAAGACACTCGTGAGCAAGATGCGGCTCGGCAGCGCGACCCGTGAGCGCGACGTGTCCACCCGCGCCATCCACGCCGCCAAGAGCGACATCGCAAAGACGACGGGACGCGCTTGAAGCGCATCGGTACTGAGAAACCACGCAACCGCGCCGGCAAGCAGGCCCATGACGATGCGCGCGATCCAGCGGGGGCGCACCACATTGCAGGCAAGCGCGCGATCGAGCAGCGCTTCGACGGCCACCAAGGCCCCTGCCGTGCTCGCAACCACGGCAAAGAGCATGAGCGACGCGGTGGCACTCGGCCAAAATGAATCGGTGCGGAAGAATGCGATCTCACCGCCGCGCACCGCCGCAATCACGACCGTGATCCACAGCGCGATGAGTGTGCCCGCGACGGCGGTTGATCCGAGAGCGATCGCGAAGCGACCAAAGCCTTGCGACGATGGCCTGACATACTGACGGATGGCAGCGCGAAAGAAGGCCGCAACAAGTACGTAGGCAATGGAGGTCAACGCAAAGTCGGCCGGCGAACTCAACCACCCCAGTGGCGTGTCGATCGCAAACGCGTTTGGCGAAAACACGGTGCCCGGTGTCGAGAAACGATGCGGTAAGTCGATCAAACGAATTGCAGCGCGCGCGGCGAGCACCAGGACGATGCCCAGCAACCAGCGCGCGCGGCCCAACCGTTTCGCGCGTACGAGTGCCACGCATCCCGCCGCCACGAGTGTGGCAAGTAGCAGAAGAAGCATGATCCCGATGCGTTGATCGTGCTCACCTTGCAGGCGCTCGCGAATGGCCTCGCGTTCCAGATCGTGAAGATGTACTTCAACGGCAGGCGCATTGTTCCACGCGACTTCCGCTTGAATCACGGGCGACGTCGCGTCTGCGTCCACGACGGAACCCGGCGGCCGTAGTTCTACCGCCCAAAGCGAAAGCGGTTGTAGCCAGCGATCCGTAAATGCGCGCTTGGCACCATCCTCGGGTGCCAGTTCTTCGAGCACGACCGACGCGGTGGCATACCCCCCTTGAATCTCGCGTGGGCCAACGAGCAAGGCGCGGACAAAGGGTCCTTCCTGATAGGTCACGTTGCCCGTGCGAAACGAACCGGACCATGCATGGGATGCCGGGAGGGATCGCGCTTCCACGGGTCGTCCGGCCCATGCGGCGTCCCCGCCGGGACCTTCCCACATGAGGCCCGAGACATCGTGTGCGTGTCGCACCGATTCCACCACGTCGAACTGCGCGTCCTGTGTGGCGGGTGCGCTTTCGTGTTCGAATCGTTTGGCGAGGTCGTCAAGGGACGCTGAGGCGCGTCGAATCATCGATTCGAGTTCCGCGCGTATGGTGTCGGCGCGCACATTCTTGGTGCGACGAATCTCTTGCTCGACGTCGTCGTCGCTTACGCCGCAGCCCACGCAGAGGGTGGTGCATAGAACGACGCCAAGCAACGCAAACCAACGTTGCCCCATCGCGCTGTGTCCCGCCGTGCGGTTGGTCTTAGCGCTTACGCGGCGGTTTTTGCTCCGTGATCGCGGCAAGGACCCATCCCTTTGGCGTCTTTTGCACTTGGACGGTGAGATGCGTCGTCACCGTATTGCCTCGACGAAGGCGATAGGTGTATTTGTACTTGCGCACGGTCGGCGTTGCACGCGGAGGCTTTTGTCCCGGGCGAGGTGGCTTGGGCAATAGGCGCACGAGGCCTCGCCGGGTTGTTTGCGAGAAGTAACTGGAGAGCGCACGCAGCGCCTGATTCTTGCCGAAGTTGGCATCGATGGGCCGCGCGCCAACGCCTGGATGCAGGAGGCGCACGCGAACAGTGCCCTTCTTGGGCATACATCCCACAACGCCTTGAGCTTGTCCGGCTCGCCACGCTCGCTCAAAGCGCGCAAAGCACGCAGCCGTGGCTTGTTCGATGGTGGGCGGCCGTATGGGGGGCGCGGGTGACTTGGGGGCTGGTGGAGCCGGCACACTCGGCGCAGTACCTCGCGCGAACGCATTGGAACTCGCAGTCACGGCGGCGAGCGCTACGCACAGTGCCATGGCCACCTTCCCCATCGCGATCGTCGACCCGCGAAGCTTCCACGCAGCACGCGGCGTGACGCGAGCAAAGGTTGGCGCGCGGCGAGCACTGCTTCGGCTGTAGTGGTCTTGGACGAGAGGCACACGGGACTCCGGGGACGAGGCAACGTGTCGCAAATGCAGGGCCAGCTCGCAAACGCGAATTAGACGGGCAATTCGGCCAAAGTGCCCCCTCAAGGGGACAGTCTTGTCTACAGATGGGGACGTCGAACGACGGGCATACGTTCGTATGGTTTAGCTATGGAAGCATCGTCCCAGCCTAGGACTCAGCATCCGCGTGGGGCACCCCACCGCCACGCCTCGGGTCGCAACGAACGAGCGGTAGGCTACGCGGCGTTGCTGACCGGCACGTTTTTCGTGGCCGAAGTTGTGGGTGGCTTGATCTCGGGCTCACTCGCGCTATTGGCAGACGCTGGACATATGTTGACCGATGTAGCGGCGTTGTCGCTCGCATGGACTGCCTTTCGCTTAGCCAAGCGGCCGCCCGATGCCAAACGAAGTTACGGTTTCGATCGCTTCTCGGTACTTGCCGCGTTTGTCAATGGGTTGACACTCTTTGTTGTTGTCGGATGGGTGGTCGTGGAAGCCATCAAACGACTACTCAGTCCGGGGCCCGTGATGGGTGGCGTCATGCTCGGTGTGGCTGTGCTTGGACTGCTGGTGAACGTAGTTTGCTTTCGGATTCTGACGCGCGGCGATTCAAACAACCTGAACGTGCGTGCTGCCGTATTGCATGTGGTAGGTGACATGCTGGGCTCGTTCGCGGCGATTGCGGCGGCCGTGGTCATTATGCTCACAGGATGGATGCCGATTGATCCCATCCTTTCTGTCGTTGTTGCCCTGATTATCTTGCGTTCCGCGTGGCGCGTGACCGGCGAAAGTGCGCATGTGTTGCTCGAAGGGGCGCCTAAGGGACTTGAAGATGGCGCCATTGCAGCTTCGCTGGAAGCGCTAGATGGTGTGGAGGATATTCATCATATCCATGCGTGGTCTATCACCGACGAGCGCCCTATGGTGACGTTGCATGCGCGCATATCGGATGGCGTGTCCATGGACGACGTGCGGCGTCGCATCCGCGAGCACTTGGTCCAAGAGTTTGGCTTCGACCACGCAACCATTGAGATCGAGCGCGGGGCGTGCGGCCACGAAGAGTGAGTTACGCCGTGCGACCTTCCGCCTTGGCGCGCCGTTCCGCGTCGGCGTAGCGCTTGCGCACGACTGGCAACAGGCCGCCCATTACGGGAGTGAGTACGCCACCAATCAACAAGAGTGGAAAGTACACTTGGTGTGGTTGCTCCAATAAGACGGCAGTCATGCCAGCGACTAGCGCAACAATCCCGATTCCCAGTAAGCACATGTGCGCGGCCATCATAACGCCTCGAGCTCTTCCTTTTGGCGCCAGCACACCCATGAGCGCACCATAGATTCCGCAAATCGAACCCAGTCCCGCACCACCAATGGCGCCGATGTACGTGCCTGCTGTTTCGCTCCACCAAGGTGTCATTGAATTGCGCCCTTCTCTTATTTTCGAACGATCAACGGCTCGCCGTCGATACGCCACCGCGCGGCGTCACCGGCGCGTACATCATAGGACGTGTCGCGGGCGATGTTTTGACCGTCTGTGGCGTGATAAATCACCCATGCCTGCCCATCGCGCGTGATACCTCCCGTACCCATACGAAATGAAACCCGCTCGCCTTGCTTCGGCTCAAGCCAGATGGAGCGATCGCCTCCCTGCTGGTGCGCCTTGAGTGCGGCAAAGTTGCCGTCGTAATCTCTCACACGCGCCAACAAGCGACCGGCCGGCAACTTGAACGAGCCCAACAATTGCTTTCCGACCGTGCTATCCGACCACGTGAAGTCAACAAGGGTCACGGCCCCGTGCTTCATTGTCGGTGCGCTTGGCTCGCGCTTCATGTGTGCGCCAAAGCGATCCGATAGTTCGACGGTCGAGTACGGGTTTCGATGCCCAAAGATGTCTCGCTTGCCACGCGAACCGCATTGCCGAACGCCGATCGTTCTCGCAGCGTCTGCTTCGGACCAGTCGTTCACCGTCAGGACATGCGTCACAAGCCCAAAGATGCGAGGCCCATACGTGTTCTGACCGAGCGTTGAGTAGTTGAGTCGCCGCCACCGGCCGCCAACGAATACTTCGTTGAATGTGTGGCCAGCCCACGTACTGCCAAGGGCGCCCAGTGCTTTCCCTAGCGTCTCGCGCACGCGCTCGTGACGAAGTCCACCCAGCATGGCGAGTTCATCCTTGTCCGAAGCGTCGATGACGGGAATGCAATAGACGATGCGGGTGGGGATGCCAATCGCGCGCAGCATGCCTGTCAAGTAGATGGCCGTGGACGTGCAGCTACCCGACGTACCATTCTCAAACATCGATTGGGCGAACAGATCGCGCGCCCATTGCTCTTCGGGCGAGCGCTTGCCGCGATTATAGCCCTGCATGCCCGACATGCAGCCGGGACAGATAGCAGGTTTGCCGTCTGCGAAGTGGGTGAAGTAGCCCGTAAACGCTTCGCTGCGTGTGTCCACGCGCTTGAGTAGCCAAGGAGTGGCCTTTTCGACCAACGTTTTGTCATCCAACGCCGCTACGTCAATGCCGTCTTCGGCCAGAAGATCAACGAGTTTCTTCGAGAGCGTTTCATCGAAATTGGAAGTGAGCGTGGAGGATGTTTCTTCTTTAAAACGTTTGGACGTTTCGCGCCACTGTGCGTCGCCCTTGATTGCTTTCGCTACGGTATTCAGTGGATAGTGAACCACTTCGAGCTTGACCCACGTGTCGGTGCGCTCAAGCTCGCGCGCGTCTTGGTAGTCGTCGTTTAGGTTGCGACTCACCGGCAGCATAACGCGAGTGATCGTACGAATGGTGTAGGCGTATTCCCGCCGCTCATCCCAGTCGCCATCGGGCGTTCCGTCACCATCGGAGTCCTTTGCTTTGGGATTGGTGAAGTACTTATGCGTTTCCTGAAAGTCACTCAGACCGTCGCCGTCTGAGTCAATATTGCTATCGGCGTATGCAAGCGGCGCGAATGCCACCATGAAAATCACAGTAGAAGATAGCCACTTGCGCATATGTGCCTCCAGTGAGAGGATAACACATTGGGGAGCGAACGAGAGAAGCGCGCAACGATGCTCTCGCAATCCGCGCTACTTCAACCCGTAGCGTTCCATCTTCTTGTAGAGGTTGGAGCGCTGCATGCCGAGGCTTTCGGCGGTGCGTTTGACGTTCCATTCGTTGTCTTGGAGGCGCATTTGAAGGAAAAGGCGTTCGCTTTCGTGCTTGAACTCCTCAAAAGTCTTTGCCGTCTTGAAGAGGTCGTCGGTGGCACCGGCGGACGTAGGGTTGCTTAGGCTCTCAAGATCCTTGACGTCGAGTTTCTTGCCATCGATCAGGATGATGGAGCGTTCCATGAGGTTGCGGAGTTGGCGGACATTGCCGGGCCAACGTTGTCGTTCCAACCACTTACGTGCTGCCTCGGTAAGTGCGGGCGGATGGGTTTCCATGTTCTTGGCGAACTGCTCCAAGAACGTCTGTGCGAGCAGCGCTACGTCTTCCTTGCGTTCTCGCAACGGTGGAACTTCAAGTGGTACAACCGCCAGTCGGTAGTAGAGGTCTTCGCGAAATTCACCTTCTTCAGAGGCACTCTTAAGATCCTTGTTTGTTGCGGCAACCAGCCGGACATCCACGGCAATCGGTTCACTACCGCCCACGCGTTGCACGCGCTGTTCCTCGATCACACGCAACACTTTCGCTTGTGCATCGAGAGACATGTCGCCGACCTCGTCTAAGAAGAGCGTGCCGCCGTCGGCCTGTTCGAACTTCCCTTCGCGACGTTCCGTGGCGCCCGTAAATGCACCTTTCTCGTGGCCAAAGAGTTCGCTTTCCAAGAGATCTTTCGGAATTGCCGCGCAGTTCACGTCAACGAATGGACCGGATGAACGATTGCTGAGTTCATGCACGAGTCGTGCCGCGAGCTCTTTGCCAGAACCGTTCTCACCCTGAATGAGCACGCGCGCGTCGGTGGGGGCAACTTTGGCAATCATGGAACGAATGCGTTCGAGTGAAGGACTCACGCCCAACATTTCGCGAGACGTCTGCGAAAGTTGCTTGCGGAGTTTGAGGTTCTCGCCGTTGAGACGGTGCATTTGCGCGGCGTTGCGAACGGTTAGGAGCACGCGATCGCGATCGAGCGGCTTGGCAAGAAAATCAAACGCCCCTTTGCGCGTGGCGTCCATGGCGGTGTCGATGGTGGCGTGGCCGGAGATCATGACGACGGTGGTGTCGCTGTAGGTCTCGCGAATCTCGTCGAGCACTTCCATGCCATCGCGACCGGGCATCTTGATGTCGAGGAACACGAGGTCGATGTCCCTGTTGTCCTCCAGGGCCTTTAGTCCCTGATCGCCGTCCTCCGCGAGTAGGACGTCGTGGTGGGCAAAGCGCAGTACGAGGTCCAAGCTCTCGCGAATCGCCTGCTCGTCGTCCACTACCAAAATGCGCACGGAGGATCTCCATTGCCGGCCATCCAGCGCGGCTCGCAGATACTACAGCACGCACCTTGATCAATGACCCGATTGGCCGCCCAACGTCGAAATCTTTACGCGGACCGGGATGGATCGCCAGTGCGGCCAAATGCCTACCCTCTCGGGCGCAGCGGCCAAATGACGTGGAATCCGAGGTGCATTAGAATTGCCTCTGCTGCGCCCCCATCCGTGACGTTCTTATGGCGTGCCCGCGAACTGTTCTCTGGAGAGACGTGTCGTCCTTTGATTCCCATTTTCAGGAGCCCGCTTCCATGTCATCGGAGAATGACGGGTCGGAGAACGGCCGGGAGAGTGGCACATTCTCTCGAAAGATCCCGTCCGGAATGATCCCCGGAATGATCCCCGGTTTGAATGCCCTGCGTCGGGCATGGGCCGCGCGCGCCAAGGCCAAGTCCACCGACGACGCACTCATGGTGCGTTGCGGTCGAGGGGACGAGACGGCGCTCACAGAACTCATGCGCCGCCATCGCGACGCGGCATACCGCTATGCATGGCGCATCTTTCGTGACCACCACCATGCTGAGGACGTCACGCAAGATTTCTTCATCAAGCTCTTTCGCAATGCAGAGCGCTATCAACCACGCGGCCACTTCACGACCTACTTCTACCGCGTGTTGGCCAACTTGTGTTTCGACATTTTGCGAAAGCGGAAGCGGCGCAAGCACATTCAGGCCATGCAGCTTGATCCCATTGCGTCCGAAGGGACCGAGTTAGAGCCCCTGGCCGCGCGCATCGATCCCGACACGCCCATGAACGCACGCGAAACCATCGACGTGGTTCATCGCTCCTTACTTGATTTGCCATCACGTGTGCGCGCCGTCCTAGAACTACGCGAGTTTGAAGGACTTCGTTATCGCGAGATTGCCGAAGTGCTCGACCTCTCGCTCAATGAAGTGAAGGTGTTGCTCCATCGCGGACGCAAATTGCTGGCGCGCGCCTTGCGTGAGACCGACATTGGTCGCGACTGGATTGAGTCACGTCGGCACGATAGCCAGCGACGGGGGTGGTCGTCATGACGCGCGCCTCCCGCCCCTCCCAACCTGCCATGCCATCGCGAGGGTTGCCCGGCGAATGCGAATGGGTCTTGGCCCACGTATCGGATTACATCGATCGTGAGCTCTCGCACGACAACGAACAGCGCATGGACCGCCATCTCGAATCGTGTCGAACCTGTTTGCATACGACGCAGCAAATTGAGTCTACGTCACGTGTATTGAAGCGGTGGGACGCCGAGCGCAATCGCGGGCAGACACCTGCGCTACGCATTGAACGTGCCGTACTTAGCCGCGCGGCGTCTGTGGGGCGTGTGCGTCGCCGGGCGCGACGTCAACATCGTCTGTGGCATATGAAGATGGTTGGCATCGCGTTGCTGACCATTGGTGCGGGGGCGTGGTTTGGCCTGCGAGCGGATGAGTCCAACACGTCGAGCGCAGAATTGCATGCGCCCCATACGTATGCGCCCCAAACATCACCGGCACTCGCCGACTTGCATGTGGGTCCGGCGCTTCGTGCGCGTGATGACCTTGTTGCGCGTCGTGTGGCCCTATCTGAAAGCAGAAGGTCTGAAGGCAATCAGTCAGATGACGGCTTGTTTGGCCGCCGCGCCGTATCAACAATTGCGTCGCTTCCGGCATTGGTGCCACAGACACGGGTAGCCTTTGAACCGGGTGCCCACGCCACGCCGCCCGCATCGTGGAAGCCGTTCCGTCCCATGGAACCGCCTACGTCCATGCTTGCGGCCATTGAGCTGCGCCGCCAACGCACCGCACGGCTTTCCGATCGACTTGGACTCGATCCGTTGCATGCCCAGTGGGTGCCAGTCCGTCGTTTGGACAATGGATCGATGGTGCGCCTTGACGCCATGATGGAGGCAAGTCTGCGCGCGGAAGACGTCCACTACATTCCCGGGCACGCGTGGAACCGACTTGTGCGCAGCCCGTCGCTTAGTTCGTTGCTTGTGGGTGCCCGGCGTGTGGATCCACGGGGTGCAGTGATTCCGGCGACATCGCTTGAAACGCCGTCGCGCTCTAGCGTTGAAGCGCCCGCGGATGGTGAGCGACTTGACACGTCGATTGTCAACTTCGTGCAGGACATACGCCCGCTTGCACGGTGGGTGCGCGCGTTGAAGAAGGGGCGAGATGAGTCGCTCCTCAGCGCGACGAGCAAGCTGAATGGCGTTTCCCTGCTAGGTGGCGCGCGCGTTTCGGTGCTTCCGTCCTCAACCGCGCGCGGGAGTGAAGACGCTTCGCGCCCGCGTTACGCCGACCCCCTCCGACTTCAAAAGCAAGGCAACCTTTCGTTTCAAGCAGGTTCGCGCGCCGATCAAGTGATTGCGTTCGTTTCGGGAACGACGAGGCCAACCTATTTGGCGGCCGGGCAGTTGCTTTCCGGTGGCGCGACGGACCGCATGATTACGGCACCCGTCACACTGCCTGCCACGGACGGTGAGCAGCGATTCGCGATTCGTTGTGTGCCGGTGCGAAACGGTGTGGCACGCCCAGCAGATAAGACGCCGATTACTCTTGAAGCCGCGGTGGCGGGGCCGACGCTGAGGCGCCTGCTTGCCGAGCGTCAATCCAGCGAGTCGATTCAGCGGTGGGTTAATTGGTACGTTGACATCGCGTATCGACTCCGCCGCACGCGTGCACCCGTGCTCGGCCGCAGCCTCTTGGATGTTCCGGGTTTGATTCGGTTCAAGTCCGGCGACAAGTTGATTCCCTATACGACTTTTGCCAAGCAACGCGAACGTGAACTCATGCAGGCCCTCGAACGTCAAGGCGCGCTGGGTCTTGTGATGTTTCGACGGGGTGGCGACGTCTCTCGGACTCGTCAGGGTGTTATTGATGCCGACTCGGCGGTGCCGGCGGGCATGGATGTACTCCACTTTGCTGGTCCGTACCGCGCGCGCCTTCTTGCCCAGTTTGCACTTTCGTTCGAGCTAGAAAGTTTCTTGCATCAATCCGCCGTGGTGCTGAGCGTTCGCCCACCCGAGTCGCTATCGACGCGTTCAATCAGGCCGTTGCCTTGGCGCGAGATCGTTCAAGACGGTTTGCCGATGTATCGCCAATTGGGACTCTTGCGCGATGCGCCCACGACGACGGCCACAATTTCACCCAAGGCAGTTGGTACGCCAATGACGAGCGGAGCGCGCCGTAGCCCCTTGGCGGGCCATGCCATGTGGCTGTCCAATGACGAAGCAACCGCAGACGTTCTAACGCTGCACCTCTTCATCGATTAGTTCATTCATCGATAAGTTCATCGGTTGGCTCTGTTGGCCAGTACGTGGTTTGTCGCCTCGGTAGCGGCGAGTCGCGTTCGTGCGGATGGATCCGTGAACCCGCGCGAGTTACGAAAGTTCACATGGGAACCGAGTTATGGCAGCGCCTTCGCGGTATTGCGGTCGGCGCCGTCGTAGGCCCAAACCGAGACCGGTGCACCGATGCGATCCGTAAGGCGCTTGCAGATCTTCTCGCAAAGTGCCTTTGCCTCCGGATCGCTATCGCCGGTGACGAGGATCTCAAGGCGATAGTATTTCGAGCTTGGGCGCCATGCCATGCGTCCGCGCACGCCTTCAAACTCACGATGGCCCTCAAACGTCTCTTCGACGTATTCCACCATTTCTTCGCACTTTTCAGGTCCGAGTTTTACGACCTCGGATTCGCCAAAGATGCCCTTGATTTTGTCGCGATTGTCATAGGCCGCGTAGGCCACACCTGCCAGCGCCAAGAACATGACAAGACTTACGAGTGGGTTGCGGGGTTTGCGCGTTGCCATCGACTTCGATCTCCACTTCGTTGCCGACTCAAGCGCCCCGCGGGGCGACGTGACAGCAACACCATCGCCTTTTCATCGACAACCGGCGTGGACAGACGTAAGCACGATTTGCGTTAGGTCGTATTTCGTGTGTGTTGGAGGCGGAACCATCCGTCGATTTGGGGTAGGTTCGGCTCTCGTGAGTTCCGAACCACCGCCCACCTCCTCGCAGGACCGTGATTCGCTGAGCGGGCCATCGGTACCCTGGCCTCCAGCGGGCGCCAAGACTCGGCGTGTGACCATTGTTGAGCGCATCGAGAGCGATGGCACTCGCGTCTACGAACGTACCCATGGCGACCCGCTGGAATCGGTTCACGCGCATGGTCTCATTTGGCTGCTCGATGAACATGATCGCGCGCCCACGCCCACCGAGGCCGGGCGTGCGCAGATCGAGCTGCAGATTGCAACGACGTCCATGCGCGGCGGGCGAGTGGGTCACACCTACGCACTTAATGGCGGCGTGTTGGGGGCGCCCGGTGCAGACCATGTGCGCGGCGTTCTTTGGCGTTTTCTTGAGCGCGCCGTTGCCGACCTTTCGCAATGAGCGGTATTCTCTCGCCCACGTAGCCGCGATCGTCTCAACACGTGCCGATCGACGTTGCGTCCCTGGGAGGGTGCGAAGCAGTCGTGGGCTTCTTGGTGACATGGCTCGTTTTGGCGGCGTTCTGGTTTGGCCTTTCTGGCTACACCGACGGCGTGCATCTAACGTTCGGCGCGTGTGCCGTAACGTTGGTGGCCGCCGTGTCTCATCGATACCTCACGGGCCAAGCGCGACTCGGCGCACTGGTGGGGCGTTTTATGCGCATGATCACCTACGGCCCGTGGCTCCTGTGGCAAATCGTGCTCGCCAATGTGGACGTGCTGATGCGTGTGCTCGGTTTGCGGGCGATTGACCCGTGCGTGGTCCGCATTCGCCCCGATTTGGAATCCGAGTTTGGCCTGGTGACATTGGCCAACAGCATCACCTTGACGCCCGGCACCGTTACCGTTGAAGTCGAAGACGACGGTGAACTGGTGATTCATGCGCTGAGCCGCTCGGCCGCGGATGCGGTCATGTCACGCGTGATGGAGCAGCGCGTGCGTTGGCTTGAAGGACGGAACGCACGCAAATGAATGCCGTCCTTACTGCATCGGTCGTTGTAATCTTACTGGGTGTGCTCACCGTGGGCGTGCGCGTCTTGAAGGGTCCGCGCCTCCTGGATCGCATTCTGGCGACCAATGTTATTGGCACCAAAACGATCGTTCTCTTGGCATTAATTGGCTTTCTCGCGGGCCGCCCCGGCTTCTTTCTCGATATCGCGTTGGCCTACGCGCTGATCAACTTCATCGCCACCATTGCCGTGCTTCGTTACCTGGAGCGCAAAGTGCTGCGCAAGCGCGCGCGGACGCAGTCCTCGACCGAGGGGGCTTCGTCATGAGCGCACTAGGCATCTTTGGCAGCGTCTTGATTGTGCTCGGCGTGATCACCATGTTGGTGGGCGCTATTGGCGTGGTGCGCTTTCCCGACTTCTTTACGCGATTGCATGCCGCGGGGAAGGGCGACACGTTGGGGCAAGGGCTCGTATTGCTTGGCTTGCTCTGCTTTACGACGTCGTTCCAAGACGGGTTTAAGTTGGTGCTAATTGTTGTCTTCATTCTGATCGTGAACCCAACCGCAACGCACGCGTTGGCACGTGCCGCTTGGTTACAAGGACTCACGCCATGGGTGGCGCCCGATAAGAAGCCATCGGGTGAGGCAAGCGGGTCGGAGGAGGCGATCTAATGGAGAACCTCACCCTCGCCATTCTGATTGTGCTTGCTGTTGCTGCCGTGCGTGCGCGTGACCTCGTGGCGGCCACCGCAATCTTGGGCGCCTACAGTTTGATGATGGCGTTTCTGTGGGCGCAAATGAACGCGCTCGATGTGAGCTTTACGGAAGCGGCCGTGGGCGCTGGCATTTCAACTGTGCTCATGCTTGCCGCGATTCGTCGCATTGGGCGTTCGGAGCGGCGAACGTCGTACAACTTGATGGTTGGCCCTGTTCTGTCCACGTTGCGCGTGCGCCGCGACGAATGGGAGCGTCGCGGGCAGCGCGCGTGGATGGACAAGGCCGGCGCACTTATCGTTTGTGCGTTGGTGGGTATGGCCATGCTTTACGGCATGCGCGACATGCCGCGTGTGGGCGATCCAAATTCGCCGGCGAACTCCCATCCGCTCGTCGCACAACGGTACATCCACAAGTCGCCGAATCTCCATGGGCATCATGAGCCCTACGGAGAGGTTGGCTCGGCTAACATCGTGACGTCGGTGCTGGGTGACTATCGCGGTTACGACACGATGGGCGAAACCGTGGTGATCTTTACGGCATCGCTCTGTGTCCTGTTATTGCTGCGTGGTGCCGGTACGCCCCGTCGACGGGAAGAGGATGAAACACCGCCCTCTCCATCGGGGGGCTCATGAATACTACGGCGCCCCCCTCCAGTAGCCGCTCGGGCATCAACTACACCAACGTTGTCATACGCTTCATTGCGCGGCCGATGGTGCCGTTCATTCAATTGTATGCGCTTTACGTGCTTGGCCACGGCGAAGATGGGCCGGGCGGCGGGTTCCAAGGCGGTGTGATTTTTGCAGCAAGTTTTGTGCTACTCGCGCTGTCGCAAACGTGGGAGCAAGGGCGCGATGCGTTCCCGCAGACATTGGCCGACTTTTTAGCGCCAACTGGATGCTTGGTATATGCCGGTGTGGGCGTGATTTGCATGTTGGCCGGTGGCATGTTCTTGCAATACGGTGCCCTTGCGGGGAGCAACCCAACCCCCGCGGCTGAGAACCACGCCCACCACTACGGGCTGATCGCGATTGAACTTGGTGTGATGATCACGGTGACCGCCAGCATGGTCACACTCTTCTTTGAGATGGCGCGCGACGACGACGACGCCGTCTTTGACGATGAAGATGAAGAGGATGCGCCCAATGAGTGACATCTTCGATTACGTCGCGCTGCACTACAAATACATCGTCTATGCGGTGTTGATGTTGATCGGTGTGTATGCGGTGATGGCCAAGGGCAACCTTGTGAAAAAGGTCATCGGCCTCAACTTGCTGCAAACCGCCGTGTTTCTGTTCTACATCTCGGCGGGGCGCGTGGACAACGGCACGGTCCCGGTGGTGTGGCCCGACAAACCCGAAGGCATCAACTACGAAAATCCCTTGCCCCACGTGTTGATGCTCACTGCCATTGTCGTGGGCGTATCCATCACCGCGGTGGCACTGGCACTCATCGTCCGGATTCGTGCGGCTTACGGCACCGTCAATGAAGGCGAGATCCTCGCTCTCGATGAATCGGAGGATGCTTGATGGATCGGCATCTACCGGTCCTCGTCATTGTCGTGCCGATGCTCACGGCACTGCTGCTTCCGATCGTTGCCCGCAAGCGCTACGCGTGGGCGTGGACGATGGTCATCGTGGCAAGCGCGTTCTCATGCGCCGGGTGTATTCGCCTGCTCTTGCGCGTGATTGAGGACGGGCCGATTCGCTATGCCATGGGCAACTGGCCTTCGCCTAGCGGCATTGAATACGTCGTCGATCAGCTCAACGCGATTGTGCTGGTCATGATTTCGGCGGTCACATTCCTGGCGGCGATTTGGATGCGTCGAGGGCTGCGCGGTGAGATCGCGGTGCCATCGCGGCCCGGGTTCCTCGCGGTCTTCCTATTGTGTGCCACCGGCATGATGGGTATTGCCATTACCGGTGACGTATTCAATCTCTATGTGTTCCTCGAG
Source organism: Planctomycetota bacterium (assembly GCA_965222115.1). Lineage (GTDB taxonomy): Bacteria > Planctomycetota > PLA2 > PLA2 > JAEUHO01 > CBDCTJ01. The sequence continues at coordinate 1,294,337 of CBDCTJ010000007.1, forward strand.
ATCACGTCGATTACGTCGTATGTGTTGATTGGCATGGGGAAGAAGCGGCAGGCGCTCTACGCGGGCTACAGCTATCTGATCGTGGGCAGCTTGGGTGCCACGTTCATCTTGCTGGGCATTGGCCATCTCTATATGGCTACGGGATCGCTTTCGATTGCTGATCTCGCCGGGCGATTGCCAGCACTCTATGACTCAAGCACCATTCGCACGGCGTATGCGTTCTTTACCGTGGGGCTGGCCATCAAGATGGCGCTGTTTCCACTGCATGGATGGCAGCCCGGGGCCTATACCCACGCGCCGGCAGCCTCCAGCCTATTCATTGCAGCCACGTCTACCAAGCTGTCAGCCTATGCGTTTTATCGCATCACCTTCGACGTGTTTGGTAACGAATTCATCGTTTCGATCTTGCCCGATGTCCGCGAGGGTATCTTGATTTTGGCGGTTAGCGCAATTGTCGTGGGTCCCTTGTTGGCACTCAAACAGACCAACATGAAGCGACTCTTGGCATACTCCAGCGTGGGTCAAATTGGCTACATCATGATCGGGGTTGTACTCGACAACATGAGTGGACTGACGGGTGGCATTGTTCACTTCTGGAACCACGCGGCCTCTAAGGGATCGCTCTTCTGTGTGGCGGGCGCGTTGGTGTACTTGACTGGTAGCCCTAAGCTCAGAGACTTGGCGGGGCTGGGAAAGCGTGCGCCGTGGATGGCGGCAGCGCTCACCATTGGCGGGTGCTCGTTGGTTGGTGTTCCGCTCACAGGCGGATTCCTAACGAAGTTCCATCTGGGCTCGGGCGCGCTTGAGGCCGGTCGTGGCTACATTTTGCCGTTCGTTGTTGTGAGTTCACTGCTCACCGCGATCTACGTGTGGAAGATGGTGCAGTTGGTGTGGTTTATGCCGGCGTCCGACGATACGCCCACGCAATTTGAAGGTCGTGTGCCGTGGTCCATGCGAGTGCCCGCATTGATTCTGGCAGTGGCGTGCATCGTGCTGGGCGTCACATCAACCAATGTTGAGATTGCGAAATCTGCGGCGGAGGCTTTGCTTCGCTGATGGGCACGCTTGCGATGATGGACTGGGTCACGTTGAACACGCCGTTGGCGTGCATGGCCGTTTGTTTGACCGGTGTGGTCGGGATCATCGCCGCGCGCAAGCATCCCAATGTACGCGAGGCCGTAAGCCTGCTTACGGCGGGAACCAATTTCGCGCTCGTATTTTGGATGTATCAACGCTTTCAGGCGGGCGAACAAATCGAGTCATCATTACTCGAGTTGGTTCCGGGTCTCTCGCTGTCCTTCAAGGTAGATGCGTTGGGACTCTTGTTCGCGCTTGTGGCGTCGGGGCTATGGATCCTCAATACGCTTTACTCGATTGGGTATATGCGTGCCCACGACGAGCATAAGCAGACGCGTTTCTATTGTTGTTTTGCGATTGCGATTGCCGCCGTGATGGGTGCGGCATTCTCGGCCAACCTCTTCTCGATGTTTGCGTTCTACGAGATGCTAACGATTTGCACGTATCCACTCGTCATCCACGCCGAGACCGATGTGGCGCGTGCCGGTGCGAAGCGCTACGTGAGCTATCTGCTGGGTACCTCACTCGCGTTCCTATTGCCTGCGCTATTCATTGTTTGGCATCACGCCGGCTCGCTCGATTTTATGCCCGATGGACTGCTTCGGGGAAGCGAGGCGGGTGCCGGCATCCTCGGCCTTGCATTCGTGATGTCGGTGTTTGGATTGGCCAAGTGCGGCATGATGCCGTTTCACAATTGGCTGCCCGCCGCCATGGTTGCGCCCACGCCTGTGAGCGCGCTGCTCCACGCCGTGGCCGTAGTGAAAATGGGCGTGTTTGGTGTGTGTCGCATCGTGTTTCACGTATTCGGTGTGGATCTCCTGGCTGACGTTGGTATTGCCGACTTCCTTGTCATCGGCGCCTGCTTCACCATTGTTTGCGGGTCGTTGATTGCATTGGTGCAAGACAATCTCAAGCGACGATTGGCCTATAGCACCATCTCGCAGCTCAGTTACATCTTGTTGGGCGTTGCGCTCTTGGCGCCCGAAGCCGGTATTGGCGGCGTTTCACACATTGCTGCTCACGCGTGGTCAAAGATCACGTTGTTCTTTGCTGCGGGTGCGATCTACGTGGCTGCGCACAAGACGAAGGTCAGCGAACTGGATGGCATAGGCCGGCGTATGCCATTCACCATGGGCGCCTTCACGGTGGGGGCCTTGTCCATGATCGGCGTGCCGCCCACGGCCGGCATCGTCAGCAAGTGGTATCTCGTACAGGGGTCGGCCGAGCAGATCAACTACGGTGTGATGGCCGTGCTCTTTGCGAGCACGGTGCTCAATGCCGCCTACTTCTTGCCGATCATTTGGCGGGCCTTCTTCCGACCGGCGCCCGTGGATGATCATCACGATGACGATCACCATCACGAGTCTTCAAGGCAGCCGTGGGGACTCAAGGAAGCGCCCTGGCCGTGTGTTGTGGCCCTCTCACTCACCGCGGTGGGAACGATACTGTGGTTCATCTTCCCTGAATGGTTCGTTGGACTTGCCCAGCAAGTCGTCGCCGGGGGGGGCTCGTAATGGCCGATCACCCGAGTGTGCCTAAGGACACGGAACTTTTGGACCTGGAAGGCAATCCGGTGCCGCGCAAGGCACCCGATGAAGTGCCGGGCTTCTTTGATAAGAAAAAGAACGTTCGATTGCTGATCGTGCTTTCGTTCTTCGTGGTGCTTGCGCTCTTTGCGTGCGACTTTTTCCTCCACTACCACATTCACATGGGTGGGGAGCAGGTGCCCGGGTTCTATCTCTTGTTTGGACTCGTCGCGTCAATCATCTTAATTGTGGCGTCGAAGTTGTTGGCCAAGCCGCTAAAGCGCAAGCCCGACTATTGGGACGATGAACCGTTTGCGCAAGACCCCGTCCCCCGCGATGTGAAGGGAGGTAGCCATGAGTAGCTTCCCTCCCGGTATTTGGTTGATCGTTGGGGGCCTGGCACTTGGCCTGTTGCCGAGCTACCTGCGACGTGTCGCCACGATTCTGCTTGGCGCACTCGCCGTGTTCCATATGGCCTCGCTTGAGGTTGGGACAACCATCGAATGGAGTTTCTGGGGACTCGACATTGCGATCCTCGACGTGGATCGATTGAGCCTTGTCTTTGGTTGGATCTTTTCCATCGCGATTCTCCTGTGGGGCGTCTACGCGTTTCATCTAAAGAGTCGCTTGGAGTCGGTGTCGGCACTCGTGTACGGCGGCGGCGCATTGGGTGTTGTCTTTGCCGGCGACATGCTCACCCTGTTCCTCTATTGGGAACTCATGGCGGTCGCGTCGACTGGTGTTGTGCTCGCGGGCACCAAATCCGGCGCGCGCGCCGCCGCACTTCGCTATGTCACTGTCCACTTGGCGGGCGGCGTCTTGCTTCTTTTTGGCATCGCGTTGCGCGCCACCGGCCCAGCGGGCACACTCGAATTCGGCCCCATGGCCCTCGACTCGGTGGCCACATGGTTAATCTTCCTGGGCTTCGCGATCAACGCGGCCATCCCACCGCTTGGTGGATGGATGCCCGACACCTATCCCGAAGGATCACCGTCCGGTTCCGTTTTCTTGAGCGCGTTCACAACCAAGACGTCAGTCTATGTGCTCGCGACGGCCTTTGCGGGCGAGTCGCTCTTGATCGCGCTGGGCGCGGGCATGTCGATCTACGGCATATTCTATGCGCTAAACGAGAACGACTCGCGTCGCATTTTGAGTTACAGCATTATGAATCAGGTGGGATTCATGGTGTGCGGCATCGGTATTGGCACGGAGCTGGCCATCAACGGGGTGGCAGCCCACGCGTTTTGTCACATTCTCTATAAGTCGTTGCTCTTCATGTCGGCCGGTGCGGTCTACTACCGCACGGGGCTTACGAAGTGCACGGATCTTGGTGGGCTGTGGCGCACCATGCCACTGTCGTTCGTGTTTGGACTGATTGGCGCATTGAGCATCTCGGCCATGCCACTCACCAACGGATTTATTAGCAAGCCCATGGTGGTGGAGGCCGCAGCCCACGGATCGCATGACAGCGCGCTGTTCATGTTTGCGTACGTGGCGTTGTTGGTGGCCTCCGCGGGCGTGTCGCTGCACGCGGGCATTAAATTCCCCTGGTTCGTGTTCTTTGCCAAGGACAAGGGACTGCGTCCCAAGGAAGCACCGATTCACATGCTGTTGGCCATGGGCATCGTGAGCGCGCTGTGCATCGGACTCGGTGTCTACCCGGCACCTCTTTACGAGATATTGCCGTTCCATGTCGATTTCAATGCGTATACTGCCGAGCACGTCGTGTTGCAGTTGGAATTGCTGGTTGCCTCGGGTTTTGCGTTCTTCCTGCTACTTAAGATGCTGAAGCGCACCGACACCATCGTGCTGGACACCGATTGGTTCTATCGCCGGGGCTCGAAACTCTTCTTTCGCTTTGTGGCAGGACCGCTCATGGCGTTCTTCGGTTGGACAAGCGGACTCGTCCACGAACGCATCCCAGCCGCACTCAAATACTTCTCGCGCAACCCTGCTGGGGCCGTGAAGCTTGCAGTGGACCGCGCAATGCTTGCTGGTGCGGGCGCCTTCGGATCGATGCAAGCAATCGATCGCGCGCAGAAGCGACTGCGCGATGACCAAGCTCGCTACCTCGAAGATCGTCACGGCACGGAATGGCCGATTGGTGTCACAGTGCTCTACACGGCCGTCGCGCTTCTCATTTTCTTGGTGATCTACCTGATTCGGTAGTCGCTCCGGAAAATCCGCCTCGGGGCACTTGGTTTCTTACAATAGGCCCATGAAACATGCAGTGACCGGCGCGTTCGGATACTCAGGTCGATACATCGCCAAGCGCTTGTTGGCGGCGGGGGAGGAGGTCATCACCCTGACCAACTCACTAGAGCGTGAAAATCCCTTTGGCGAACGCGTCAATGCGCATCCGTTTTGCTTTGATGAACCGGCGAAACTCGTGGAGGCATTGCGCGGCGTTGACGTGCTCTACAACACCTATTGGGTGCGCTTCAATCACAAGTCCTTTACGCATGCCGACGCGGTGAAGAACACGATGATCTTGTTCGATGCGGCCAAGGAGGCCGGTGTCAAACGCGTCGTGCACGTGAGCATCACGAATCCTTCGGAGGACTCGCCGCTTGAGTACTTCAGCGGCAAGGCGCGATTGGAACGCGCGCTCAGGGAGAGCGGCCTGTCCCACGCCATTCTTCGCCCCACGGTGTTGTTTGGAAAAGAGGACATTCTGATCAACAACATCGCCTGGGCGCTACGACGCTTTCCGGTGTTTGGGGTGTTTGGTCGGGGTCGCTATCGCATGCAGCCCATTTATGTGGATGACCTTGCGGAACTTGCTGTCGAACAAGGAACGCGTCGTGAGAACATCGTGGTTCAGGCCATCGGACCCGAGACGTTCACCTACCGCGAACTGGTAAAGACGATTGGAAAGGCCATCGGGAAGCGGCGACTTGTAATGAGCATGCCCCCGTTTCTCGCCCACTGGTTCTGCGTCATCGTGGGCAAGATCGTGGGCGACGTCTTCGTCACGCGCGAGGAGATCAAGGGGCTTATGGCGGACCTGCTCTACGTGGACGCCCCGCCGGCCGGAACGACCCGTCTCACCGAGTGGATTGCGCGCCACGCCGACACGTTGGGTGTGCGCTACGCCAACGAGCTCGCCCGCCGCCGAGACCGCAAGCGGGCCTACACCGCGTCACCCGCCGCGAGCTAAAGCCACGCATCGGTGCCGGGAGCGAATGCGCAAGTTAAGAATTTGTGCCGGGAGCAAATGTGTGGGGTTGCCTGCAATTTGGTGGCGGGGAGAAATGGGGGGCCTCTATAGTCCCCGGGTTCGGGGCAGGAATTTCAGCTCGTCGCCGAATCAACCGTAGGGAGCCGAATCGATGAAGGTACCGGAACAGGGTCTTTGGGCCATTGGCGCCGCCGTGCTGGGGCTGATCGTGGCCGCCGTCTTGGCCAAGCGCGTCGCGTCAAAGGATCGCGGCAATGACCGCATGAAAGAGATTCAAGACAGCATCTCCGAGGGCGCTATGGCGTTTCTCGGACGCGAATATCGCGTGCTATCGATCTTCGTGCTGGGCGTGGCGGTGTTGTTGGCAGTTGGGTTGTCGGCCGACAACATCGAAAACCTTGGCATCAAGACTGCCGCAGCCTTCGTTGCCGGCGCGGTGTGTTCATCGTTGTGCGGATTTGGCGGTATGAAGATTGCCACCGCTGCTAACGCACGCACAACGCAAGCGGCCACACGCAGTTTCAATGAAGCACTCGGCGTTGCGTTCCCCGGTGGCGTGGTCATGGGCTTGCTCGTGATGTGTCTCGGCATCTTGGGCTTGCTTGGGCTCTTTTATCTCTTCGCCGATATGGAAGGTGAAGGTGGGTTGGTTTCCGCCTCAACGATTCTCGCAGGCTTCTCCATGGGCGCTTCGTCGATTGCGCTCTTCGCTCGTGTGGGTGGCGGCATCTACACCAAAGCTGCTGACGTGGGTGCAGATCTCGTGGGAAAGGTCGAAGCGGGCATTCCCGAGGACGATCCGCGCAACCCTGCCGTGATTGCCGACAACGTGGGCGACAATGTGGGCGACGTAGCGGGTATGGGCGCCGACCTGTTTGAGAGTTTCGTGGGCGCGATCTTGAGTTCAGTCGTGATTGCCGTTTCCTTGCCGCTGAGCGACACTCTGGCCTCATGGACGGGCGACGCAAGTGTGTTGGATACGGCACGCACGTCGGCCGTAGGATTCGTGTTCGCGGCCCTCGCCCTGGGTGTGGTGGCCTCAATAATTGGCATTCTGGCAGTGCGCGTAAAGGAAGGCGGCGATCCGCAATCCGCACTTCGTCGCGGAACCATTGTGAGTTCTGTGCTCTTCGCGGCGGGTGTGTTTGCCTTGGCGACCGTGGTGTTTAAGGACATCGAAGGTGTCAACACATTGAACTGGGCCATCGCCATGATCGTGGGCCTCGGTTGTGGATTCGCGATTGGGCTTACGGCGGAGCACTACACCTCCGGCAAGGTGGTGGAAAAGCTCGCGGAGCAAAGCGACAACTACGCCACCAACATTATTGGCGGGCTTGGTATTGGCTTTCGCTCGGCACTGCTCCCGCTTGTGTTGATCTGTATTGCGGTTGTTGCGGGATACGAACTGGGCGGCATGTTTGGGATCACGCTTGCGGCGATCGGTATGCTTGGTGTGCTCGGCATTACGGTTGGTGTGGACGCCTATGGACCGATTGCTGACAACGCGGGTGGCATCGCCGAGATGGCACACCTACCTCCCGAGGTTCGCGAACGCACCGATAGCTTGGATGCAGCGGGCAATACGACGGCTGCGATTGCGAAGGGCTTCGCCATTGGCTCGGCGGCACTTACCGCACTTGCACTCTTTGTTGCTTACAAGGCCGCGCTTTCGAACTTGGGTTGGGAACTCAATCTCGATGTCAGTCGACCCATTGTGCTGGCCGGGTTGTTCTTGGGCGGTGTGATTCCCTTCCTGTTCTCGGCCGACACCATGAGCGCGGTGGGCCGTGCCGCACAAGCGGTGATTCACGAAGTGCAACGCCAGTTCCGCGAAGTGCCGGGTCTCAAGGAAGGCCGTGACGATGCGCGCGCCGACTATGCGACGTGTGTCGACATCACCACCAAGAGCGCGCTCTCCGAGATGATCAAACCGGGACTATTGGCCGTGTTGATTCCCGCCTTGGTTGGTATCTTGCTGGGACCCGATGCCCTTGGCGGGTTGCTTGCCGGTTCCCTCGCCGCGGGCGTGCCGCTTGCAATCATGTTGTCTAACGCCGGTGGTGCTTGGGACAATGCCAAGAAGCACATCGAGGCCACCGGTGGCAAGGGCAGTGAACGACATAAAGCAGCCGTCGTTGGTGACACAGTCGGTGACCCATTCAAAGATACCTCGGGGCCGTCGATCAACATCTTGCTCAAGCTCATGGCGGTGATTTCGCTCGTCTTAGCGCCGGTGATTGTGAAGCTCTTTACGTCATTGCCTTGGGCAGACGCGCTACGCGGCGTCTGATCGCGACGCAAAAAGAACGTCATAAACCTATACGCCGTGGGCTCGTAGAAACGCGAGCGCACGGCGCTTTCAATTGACCGCTGACGCGCGAGTGACGCAACACGCCGCGAATATCGCGTAATACGAGGTGCGGGGGACACCTCCGTACACTTAGACCCTGGCGGTGCGTCCATCCTTGCCTGCTCACTTGCAAGGTGGGTGTTGCATGACTTCGATCCGACCTAGGAGAGGAAGGGGTCGTGCACCAATTGGAGGCGGTACATGCACACGAATAGCCCAACAAGTCGTCCAGCGGCTAGTCAGACCCGCATGCGCCTACTGTTGAGTGGGGGCGCAGTGCTGGCATTTCTCATGGGGCTTCAGTTGGGCCCGCTGACGCACGGAACGCGTGCTACGGAATCGAGCGACACCAGTGGGTTGAGCATCAAACAGGCCCATGCTGCGCGCGGCGACGCCTACATCGACCGACGTCGAACACGGGTGGTGCGCGCCGTCGAGCACGCCGCTCCTGCCGTAGTAAGTGTTCACTCCGACGTGGTGAGTCGACGTGGCTACACACGCGGCGCCGGCGCGGGCGTGATTGTTCATCCCGATGGTTACGTCGTCACCAATTCCCACGTCGTGGATCGTGGCGCGCGCATTTCTGTTGAGCTGTTCCGTGGTGCCGGCAAGTACCGCGCGCAATTGATTGCCGACCATCCCTCGGGTGACCTCGCGGTCCTCAAGATCGTTGGGCGTGGACCGTTTCCCTACGTCACATGCGGCGACTCACGTCCGCCCATGCTTGGCGAGACGGCCATTGCGATAGGTAACCCCCGCGGCTTGGGTGACACGATCACCGTTGGCGTTGTGAGTGCTCTCGGTCGCGACGCCAAAATGTCGAATGGCGTTGCCTTGCGAGGCCTCGTGCAAACCGACGCGTCCATCAACACCGGCAGTAGCGGTGGCGCGCTACTCAATCTCGATGGGGAGTTGCTCGGAATCATTGTATCGCTCCTTCCCAGTTCGAGCGGTATCGCGTTTGCGATTCCCGCGCCCATGGTGCGTCGCATGCTCGATCGATCGTTGCGCCACTTGCCCAATCCCAATCCGTTGCCCTACTCGTCGGCGGAGATGGCTGGCAGTGCGGGTGTTCCGTCGCCTAGCGTGGGGCCCGCCAATCGTGCTGTCGTTCCCCAATCGGCACCAACCATTCCGAGCGATTCAAACACTACGCCCCTGCGACCCGACGACTTCGGCATGAAGGTACGTGACAACGGCAAGTTGGTTCAGGTGGAGCGCGTCTACGCGTCTACGGTTGCTTCCACAGCCGGAATTCGCGCCGGTGACTATCTCTTGGCAGTCGACGGTCATCCAATCGAGGGCGCCATTGATCTCATCATGGCGTTTTCCACCGCGGTGAAGGGTCGCACCTATCAACTGCTAGTTCGCCGCGGGGCAAAAGAGGTCTACACCACCATTATGGCACCGATTCCGTAGCCTCTCGAACCACGCGCAAGAGGTCTGCGTGTGCCGGAGGTCGCGCCGGTACACTCCCCGCATGCTTCGTTGCGGCTGTTGCCTTTGGATCTTGCTGCTCACCCTGCTGGCGTGTCCGCCTTTCGTCGGTGCCGACGAATCGAGTGAGTCATTGCGGGCGCGCGTGGCCGAAGGTCTTCGCGTGCGGCTCATCGCGACAGCCCGCAAGGAGCAATCGCGCCGGGACGCCGCCACCTTGGAGCAACGCCGCGCTCACGCCAGCGACCGTGCCAACGTGTGGCGCCGTGCCGATGCCAAATTGCACGCCCGCTTGACGGCCCTCCTTGGAACCGACAAGGCTTCTGGATTCTTGCAGGCCGCGGATCGCCTAAACGACACACTGCGCAGCGAGCGCAGCGTGCGTCATCTGCAGCTCAGGCCCACGGATCGCTCCAAGCCGCCCATTGCGATCTTCGAGTTGGATCAGTCCAAGCCCGGGGCATTGATGCGCGCATTGAACAAGGCGCCTCTTGAAGCTCGTATCGAATTGGACCTGAAACGCGATGCGGCACAAGAGTCCTATCGCGTGTTGCGCGGTGCGTGGAACGCTGGACTGACACACGCGATGATTGAAGCGTCAGAAAGTACGTGGCCCTTCGGCCCGGCCGCATTGGATGCTCGCTCACTTCAATCGAGGCTACGACTTGCGGCGTATGGCGGGGACAAGCCCGAGACTACGCTGATCTCTCCCAATGCAGTGGATCTTCGACAGGCGCGTATGAAGGACTTGGCCCGCGAACGCGAGGCACTTCAAGAACGACGCGATGCCATTGTCGCGTGTCTCGATCGACTGGCTGCCACCGAACAGCGAATCCGTCGCGAAGCGGGCGCGCGAGCGTTTCAACTTGATGAAGCCAAGCAGGCGGCACCCGAAGGCAGCGAACCTCCCAAGCTGGAACCGCTTGAGGCGCTGCGCGACGTTGTAGGCCATGAAGAAATGCGACTGCTCTATGCAACCGCACGGCGCGCCGCCGATGTGTTGGCTTGGACGAACCGAGAACTTGAGATGGCCAACCGAGAGGTTCGCGAAGCCGAAGCCGCGCACCGCCGCTACCTTCACGCCCTGGATCGTGCGCGACGCGAGCGCCAGATTGACTCGCTTCAATTCGACCGTGACCGGCTGCTGCTGGCGCGCGCCCAAATCACCGACGACGAACAACCCGACCCGGTCGCCCAGTCATTCGCCCAGTCATTTAGGAATGCGCTCGACCATCTCATCGATGTCAACGAGGGCCTGCAGCGGGCGGTTGCCATCCGGCGAGCCGTTGAATCGGCGGCGCAACCAAAGGAGGCGGAACCGGCGCAGCCGTCTACGGAGGCGCCAACCGGTGATGCAGGGGCCACGCCGTGGGACGAGGAACCCAAGCCCGACGGACTGACCGCGACGTACGTGGCGGACGTCACCTCGCATATTGACGTGATGCCCGCCCAAGTACTCGAGGCACACTACGCCGCGGCCGAAGAGCGACTCCGGGCACTCGACAGCGCGATCGGTGAACTGCCCGCGCTCGATGCGTTGGAAACGCAAGTGACGCGATCGGCTTCCGGCGCGCGGGGCGCCTTGATTCAGACCGAGTCGGCAGCGCGTCGTGCGAATACGGCAGGTGTATGGCGATGGCGAGTTCGAGAGGCGCGCCAACGAAGTCTAGATGACGTCGTGAGTGTGTTTCGAGACACGGTGAAGCACACGCGCGAATCACTGAAGGCCGTTCGCGTCGAGCGTGATGCGATTGCGTCGTTTCAAGAACGTATCGACGCATCGAGCGCGTCTGGATTGGGGCGACGCCAAGCATTAAGTACCGCAAGCCTGGAGCGAGCCGTAGGTGACGCTGAATCCACGATCTTGCGAAGTGTGTCGTGGCTCACAGGCGGTGGCGACGACGACGCGCGTGGCTATCTTTCGCGCAAGTGGATTTGGTTGCTGGCGTGTTTGGGAGCGGTGCTGCTCTCTGTTCTGTTCGTTCGCCGGGGACGGCGGGCATTGGACCGCATCTTGGATCGTTGGGTCTCCGCTCACCCTGCCATTCCGCTGGGTGGCATGACGGTGCGCGAAGAAGTCGTACTCGCCCGGAGGCAACAGGAAGACGACGATGCCGCGCTGCGCGAAGTGGAGGAACGAACGCTCAAAGATGCATCCGCCGAAGCTGTTCAGGCCGACGATACGTCAAAGCCCGTCGATGTGGAAGCCGCCGATGATGACGTGCTGGGTGACGAGGGCGACGCATGACCACTGCAACGTTTCGACCTCTTGGCGTATTTCACATTCGTGCGCTGCGTGTGTTGTGGCGCATGCTCGTTCCGATTGCCGTGGCCGCCAATGTCGTGCTCTGGCCCAAACTTCTCGGCGCGAGCGAAGCGATTCAGCACCAGGCATTCGTGGCCGCTATCTACATCCTCGTGGCGACGGGCATCGTTGCGCTCGCGACAGAGATCCTCTCGCCGCAGCGCCCTGAACTTCGGTTGGTCCCGCTTACCGATCGTCGCGCCGATCGTATGGCCACGGTCGTTCGGTGGGTGTGCCTCGTGCTTTTGTGTACAGAGCTTGCGCGATACTTCGTACGGGCCAATGCGTGGAGTGAGGCCGCCGATCGTTTGCTGGAGCTGCTCCGCAATATGGGGCTCTTGGTGTTCTTGCTGGTCCTGATTCGTCACACCAAACTGTTGAAGTGGTTGGACGGCGCACCGCGTGAGACCTATACGGGATCGCTCAAACGACATACGGCCCGTGTCGGCTTTCCATTGCTTGTGGTCGGTTCCGTGTTTGCGCTCGTTGCGTATGCGCTTGGGTACGCACCTCACGCTCGATGGGTCGGCATTCGCCTGTTGTGGACCTTCGTATTGATTGCACTGGCCGGCGTGGTCTACCGGTTCTTGCAGCGACGCGTTCATAACACCGTGACGTTCTTCCGCGACACGGGCGATGATGGCGGTGTCGCGTCCATGTCGGCTGGCGAGCCATCACCCGCGAGCGTCGGCGCCGAGCGACTCGGTTCAGGATTCACGCGTATTGTGGTGATTGTTGCAACCGCCGTGGCACTTTTGGCGCTGTGGGGACTTGGCCGCGACCGGTTGCAGGAACTTCTGGCGCGCCCCTTGTGGGGAAGTGACACGCGAACGGTGGGGGACTTGCTCTGGGGACTGCTGTGGGTGGCGCTTGTGTTCATCGCAAGCGCGGTGATTCGCACGCTCCTGATCTTCTTTGTGTTTCCGCGTTCGCGCGTTGACGTGGGTGTGCGCTATGCCATCGTCACGATACTTCGTTACGCCACCTGGGTCCTGGCCGCCATGATGCTCGCGCGGGCACTCGGCATTGATGCCTCGGCCATGACGGTATTCGCCGGTGCGTTTGGTGTGGGGCTTGCGTTCGGACTGCAAGACATCTTCGCCAATTTTTTTAGCGGTCTCATCATGTTGATTGAACGACCGGTTCGCGTGGGGGACGTCGTTCATGTGGGTGGTATCTCAGGAACGGTGGAGGCGATTCGATTGCGGGGCACGCTCTTGCGCGCTGCGGATCGAAGTACGGTGCTGATTCCCAATCGTCAGATGATTGGCGAGCGACTCACCAACAAGTCCTTTGGTGTGGAGCGCACGCGCCTTCAGATCGAGGTGCCGGTCTCTGCGTCGGCGCGGGCCGAGGTCGTTCAACGCGTGTTGGAACGCACGCTGCGCAACGACGAGCGCCTGCTGCACGAGGCGCCGTTTGCACCCCATGTGCGACTTACGGGACTGGCTGATTCGACGTTGCACTTTGTTTGTAGAGCCTTCACCGAACGATTGGGCGAGAAGGCCGTGATTGCGTCCGAACTGCACGCCGCCATTCATCGCGCTCTGGACGAAGCAGGTATTCCCGAAATGGCAACAGTCCATGAAGTTACCGTTCGTGGGGGCGAGTCGCCCTCCGCGTAGCGGTGCGCAGTTCATCTGGTAGAACCCCGGTGGCAATTGCGCGTGCGTGGCATAGATCCACGTGGAGCGCTTTGGTAGAGTCATCGGCGAGCGCGAGGAACGAGCGGATTAGTTTTTGGAGCGACCGTGCGGATCTTAGTGATTGAAGATGATGAGCGCCTGACGGGTGTTCTCGAACGCGCCTTGGACCAAGAGGGCTACGAGGTGGTATCCACATCCGAAGGTGAAGCCGGTGAGAAGCTCCTGCGCGCGGGCAATTTGGATGCATTGATCTTGGATCTCGGGTTGCCGGATCGTGACGGTCTCGCGGTGTTGTCCTCGTTGCGTGAGCGCGGGTCGTCGCTCCCGGTACTTGTGCTCACGGGGCGCGACACCGTGGACGAACGTGTGAAGGGTCTGGACGCAGGCGCCGACGACTACCTCGTGAAGCCGTTCGCGCTCAATGAGTTGCTCGCGCGTGTGCGTTCGTTATTGCGACGAGGCATGGGGGCCGAGCCCATATTGCGATACGCTGACATTGAACTCGATCCCTCGCGCGGCACGGCGCTGCGCGGCGGCAAGCGCTTGGATCTGCGACCGCGCGAGTTTGGCCTGCTGCATTTTTTCATGAAGCATCCCGAACAAACGCTCACGCGGGATCGAATCTATGAGGGTGTGTGGGAGACGCGCCACGACGGCCTCACCAATGTGTTGGAGGTCTACATTCGCTACCTCCGAACACATCTTGAGGTATCGGGTCCGCGGCTAATCCATACCGTGCGCGGCAAGGGCTACATCCTTCGGCATGGCGAGTCGGCGTGAGCCTACGCGGTAGTACGACACTCGTCATTGTTGCCGCGCTCGCATCGATTGGTGTCGCCTGTCTGTTGATCGTGCGTCTAGTCGTGGCACCCGGGATTTGGGCCGGGCTATGGCCTGTTCCCGCGATTCCGGTGTTGGTGGGATCGGTGTTGGTTGCCGGTCTGCTCGTACCGGTGTTCTTGCGCAAACGGTTCGAACCCTGGCGAGCGGCTGCGGAAGAAGCGGCCCAGGTGGAGCGCCCCAATCAGCGCCTGCACGTACCCGATGGGCCGGAGGAGCTGCGACAACTCGTTGAATCGCTCAATGGCATGTTGACGAGGCTAGAGAGTGCGTCCCAACGCGAACGCGCGTTCCTTGGTACCGCGTCCCACGAACTGCGGCGCCCCTTGGCGGCGTTGCGCATGGAACTTGAACTAGCGCTCAACCGCAATCGACCCGCTACGGAACTTCAAGATGCCATTCGATTATGTCTCTCCGATACGGAGAGCATGACGCGACTCGTAGACGATCTTTTGTTTCACGCTCGCGCGCGGGCGGGCGCATTGCGTCTTCGCGAAGAAGAAGTTGACGTGATCGATCTCGTGTTTTCGGCGGTTGATCGAAGTCAGCGCGCCATGTCCGGCCAGCCGTCGATTCAAGTGCATGTAGAGACGATCCCACCGCTTCATATTCGTGCCGATCGCTCGGGTCTTAGCCAAGTACTCGAGAACCTAATTGTGAATGCGCGCACCCATGCTGGCAAAGACGCCACAATCGAGATTGGCGGCGAGACGGATGAACAGTTCATCAGCCTGTGGGTTCAAGACGACGGGCCTGGGATTCCCGAAGACGAACAAGAGACCATTTTCCGTGCGTTTGGCCGGGGTGACCGCACGCGAAGCGTATCCGGCGCGGGTTTGGGACTGGCGATTGCCCGTGATCTTGTGTTGGCGCACGCGGGCGTAATTGGTGTGACATCGCCGATTCAATCCGGCGCTGCCGTGCGCCCCGGGACGCGTTTCACTGTGCGCCTGCCGATTGAACGTCGTATTCAAGAGCGCATACCGGACGACGCACGAGCCGCTTCGTAGTCTGGTGTGTGGATGGTCGAGGATTCCCGCGTATCCCTCTTCTTCGTTTAGAATATAGAAACGGAGCCTTACTCAATGAATACGCCACACAAGATGACGACGCTCGTTCGCGTGGGAAAGAACCACGAGGCGTCGCTATTGGCCGGACAACTGCGCGCCCATGGCATTCGTGCGGAAGCCGAGGAGTTGCTTGCGCTCGATGAGTTCACAACGGCACAGCTCAGTATGGGTAATGGCGGCATTCGCGTATGGGTGGCGACAGATCAATTGGACGAGGCGAAGAAGGTGCTTGCGGATTTGCAAGCGGCACGCGGTTCCATTAGCGATGAAGAGCTAGCGCGCCAAGCGATGGAAGCGGCGGACGACGAGTCAGACAACTAAGCGTGGACAGCTAAGAAAGCAATGCGGGCGTTTCGTCGCGCGGGCGGTAGGGCTCCGACGCGAGAATCTTAAATAGCAGTCGGCGTACGACCTTGCGGCCCGGCGCGAAGGTGCTTAACCAGTCGGCGAGTTTCTTGAGTCCGTCACCGTCTTCCTGTGCGCCAAGAAATTCGACGGTAAGCCGAACGCCGTCACGCGCTCGCGGGTCCATAATAGGATCGAGCACCAACATGGTTGCGTTAGGGTTCTTGCGTAGGTTGCGAAAGACGTCACCGCTGACGATATCTTCCTCACCGCCTGCAACGTTGCCGTCTTCGGTGAGATGTGGCGCTACCAGCAAGCACGACTCCGGCATACCGCTCGCACCCATCGTTGCCAGGATGGCAATCGAAGTACGGCGTTCCAGGAATTCCTTGGTGCGGTCTCCGGGGATGCTCATGTGCCGCCAAGATACCCGACACGAACGCAAGCGCGGCACGGCGCGCGCCCGACCAAATTTCGATCCATGCGACGGTCGATTCAGAATTTGACTCACGGCGCATCACTCACACGACCGGGAAGTCCAGGCCCGGTGGCACCGCGCGACCGAGTTGTCTGGCCATCGCAGCTACCTGTCCCATGTGGTGAAACATGTGCATCTGCGTGCGCATGAAGACCCACGATGGCTTGACCTCGACCGTCTTGTCGCGCCATGTGGTGACTGTGCGCGGTGTGTCCAGGTCGCGACTAGACATATTGAGTAACAACGTCTGTGTGTCTTTCGCTACCCGTGCCCGAAAGGCTTCGAGTGTGTCGAGGGATACTCGGTCATTCTCATCCTCATCCACCAACATTTCACTGCGCAACACGCCCATCCAGTACCGCTCGGCACCAATCGCGTGCTGGAGCTGCTCCAAAATCGTGCTGTAGCCGAATCCTTCCTGTGTCTGGCGCAGCTCGTCGAGCGAAAAACTCGCCAGGTGTGCCATCAGTCGCCTAAGGCACCCGTGCGTGCGGTCGTGGATATCGAGCGCGGCGGTGTCGGTGAGCATGATGAGTTTCCGTGGGGATGCTGCTACTCTTGCTCCCAAGAGTATGCGTACCAAGTTTCTGACCGCCTGTTCTTGTTTCGGCGAGAATCGTTTATCCAATCGACATGTGCCTTGAAGATCGTCAGTCCATTGGTGAATTCGACCCTTCCCTTACAAGGCGCGCATTTGCCCGTGAATTACACTGTGTACATGTTACGAGTAATGTCCCTCGCAGTCATTCTTGTCTTGGCCGGATGCGGAGGCTCATCTTCCAGTCAATCGACACCCACGCCAACTCCTCCGCCAGTTGTTGCGTATCCCTCGGTTAATCCACCAACGCGAAACCTCGATCTCTATGCGCAAGAGTCGTTTAACTACGGGGATACTTCGTACCCGGGCGGATTGAACGGAATGGAGGGCGCAATCGGCTTTGCGCATCCCTGGAATGATGCCGATGGCGATGTCATGGACCGCGTCATTGGTGGAAGCGAGCTTCCCGTGGCAAGTGACATGGCACCTCCGTCGGAGGGGGGACGGTCGATCCACTTCGGCACCACGAGTACTGCCATTTATAGGGAGTTCGATCGGACCTACGGTGCTGACGGATCTAGTGTTTGGGTGAGCTATCGCTGGATATCAACCGACACAACTTCCAACGAGTCACTCCAGTTGGTCGATTTCAACGATAGCTCCGGCGGATTCGGATGTGTGATCGGTCAGATTCGAGGTTTGGCCGGAGCCGACCTCGCGGATGGCATGTATGACCTCGGAGACCACAGTAGTGGTGTGCATACCCCCATCGCGCCTCGCGACCAGGCGATTCACTTTGTTCTTCTACGGTTCACGTTTGGTCCTGGGGACGCGGACCTCGTGGATCTTTGGTGGGATCCTATGGAGGCCACCTTTGATGCGAACTCGCCGCACGCGTCCATTGCAGTTACGGATGCTTCCTTTAGCCGAATCACGTTTCGCAGTGGGACGTCCGCCGACAGCGTGGATGAGTTTTATTTAGGCAGCACCCTTGAATCCGTGACTCAATCCGTCAATCAAATGTCGGTCTATCGGATAGGAAACAGCCTCACGTGGGATTCCCAGCCAGAGGGCATTGAAGCGATGGCTGCGCAAGCCGGATTTGTCCACGATGAGGGCTTCCACATCAACTGCGGAAACACGTTAACAAACATCGTCTCGAATCCGAGCCAAGTGTGCATTTCACCCGTTGGCGAATATGGCACGTGGGATACTGCTCTGTCGGGACACAGGTGGCACGCCGTGACGATGCAGCCATTTCGTGGAGGTACGTCCACGCTTGCTTCGGATGAGGCCTCGATACTTGCGCTGATCGACGAGGCGAGCACCAATCCGTTAAATGCTGATACGGTCTACTACGTGTACGCCGCCTGGCCAATGCTTCCCGACTATGCTATGAAGTGGGATGGTGTTGTCGTCGATGACGATGCAACGCCCACCGTTTTAGCCCGGCAGTATTTCGATTATCTCATGGGGCGCCTGCGTTTGTCAACCCAGTCGCGGGTCTATCTCATCCCCGTGGGCGAAGTCCTCTACGATCTAGACGCCCGATTGCGCGCAGGTGCGGTTCCTGGGCTCACTCGTATTGATGATCTTTATCGCGATGGTATCCATTTGAGTCACGACTTAGGAAGATTCGTGGCTGCGTTGACGACGTACGCCACGCTGTACGCCACAGATCCGACCGGGATCATAAAGCCGGAAAGCTGGTATGGCACCACGGCAGCAGCTTACTCGCCCGAGTTCTACATGACGGTGTACGAGTCCGTATGGTCTGTCGTGTCGGGCCATGAGTTCACGGGTGTTGAGTAGTTCTTCCTGGATCGGTCCGCGCTGGCGAGTACACATGCGCCGTCATTTGGTGGAGAACCGAGAATGAATCTCCAGTCAACGTTCGTAGTAGTGCGTCATGCTCTTTGTCAAACGCTTCAATCTGTGCGGACGGGAGTGAAGCACCAATGCCACGGCAAGCCAAGAATCGACCTCGCCAAGCGTCTCGCGTGAATGGCATGCGCCGTTCCATGACGTGATAGCACTCCAATTTCAGCGTACTGAGCGCCCAGTCAAACATCGGAGGCAATACGCCATCGTAGTTTGCCGCGCTCCACGAAGGATTGTGCTTGAGTACGAGTTCTTCGGATGCCTGTGCAATCGCGTCGCGCTGGGGCAGCCACAAGAGGTGCGTGAGCACCAGCCGTCCGTTTGGCGCAAGAACATCCAGCACTTTTGGCAGGAGAGCATTTGCGTCGAAGTAGAGCCAGCTTTGGCCGGCGGAGACAAGATCAAAGCACCCAGGAGGGAACGCAATGTCCTCCGCCTTGCTCTCAAGGTAGTCGATCTCGAGACCCGCCTCAGCGGTGAGCGCCTTTGCCATTCGAATCTGGGCACGTGATACGTCGACGCCAGTAACGCGTGCCCCTCGAGCGGCAAAGGCGCGAGCAAGCACGCCCGTGCCTGTGCCAAGGTCAAGAACGCGTTGGCCCGGAGTCCCAACACCGAGTGTTACGAGTCGATCAAAGAACTCGTCTGGATAGCCGGGACGGTACTTGGCGTAGGCCTCTGAGGTTCTTCCCCAGTCTATGGGTTGTCCGCCATCTATCGGGTGCCTTGTCATCTAAGTGCCTGCGTTCGAGGAAGTTGCTGAATACCATGAGTCCGTGCTGGCGAGAGGGGCTGTGAATATACAACGAGTAGAATTTTCTTTGACAGCCGCGCACGTGAACATAGCTTCCCGCACTCACGTAACCAACAACCCCGATTGCATCAAGAGTTCTGAGGCGCTTTGCGCCTTAGGCGGCAACCGAGTGAGCTTCGCTCGCCACGGTGCCGAGGTCATCCCAACATTTGGGACCGATGCGGGCCGGGTCGATGGGGCAGGCGCCTCGTTGATCGGGTCAAAAACGACGCTCGTCGTCGCGCACTGCCCTACCTAGTTCTTGATGTCGAGGCCAGGAGCCATCGACATGAACCAAGCACATTATCAGCCGCCGTTCCCCTCTTCCGCCCACACGATTTGTAGTCACGCGGGCATTGGGTTGAACGACGGTGAACCCCTTGTGGGCCCCATCGCCCAATCCACAACGTACTGCCGTGACGGCGTCGGAAGTGATCCGGCGCATCAGTATTCGCGGGTGTCCAATCCCAACGTGTCCGCCCTGGAGCACACGCTCGCCACACTCGAGCAAGCCGCTGAAGCCGTTTGCTTTGCCAACGGACTCGCGGCAGAAACCGCGCTGCTCCTAAGTCTCTTGAAGGCCGGCGATCATTGGATCTGCGGTCGATCGGTGTATGGCGGTACGACGCGACTGGGCCAGCAAGTGCTTCCCGATTTCGGGATTGAGACGACCTTTGTTGACACCACCGTACCTGCCCGTGTGCGGTCCGCGCTACGCCCCAACACGAAGCTGGTGCTCATTGAGACGCCCTCCAATCCCACTCTCGAGATGAGCGACATAACGAAAATTGCACGCATCGCGCATGAGGCCGGGGCGCTGCTCGCGGTCGACAATACGTTCCTGACGTCCGTGCTCCAACAGCCGCTTGAACTTGGAGCCGACATCTCGGTGTACTCCACGACCAAGCTCATGGAGGGACACTCGGTTGCCTTGGGAGGCGCAGTCGTATGCAACTGTGGAGGCCTTGCGGATCGTCTGCGATTTATACGCAAGTGTACCGGTTCCATACTTTCGCCATTCAACGCATGGCTCACCGCGAACGGCATCAAAACGCTACCGGTGCGCATTGCGCGGCAATCTGCGTCGGCGCGCGAGATTGCTATTGCCCTCAGTGAACAAGAAGGCGTGCGACGCGTCTGCTATCCAACCCTGTATACGGGGGAGACGTTCGACATTGCCTTGCGGCAGCACCGCGGCGCCCATGGTGCCGTTGTGAGCTTCGAGCTGCAAGGCGGTGCGTCGGCGGCGAGGTTGTTTGCGCGGGCACTCTCTTCCATTCGACTGGTGGAGCACGTGGGATCGGTGGAGACGCTCCTAACTCACCCGGCTTCCATGACGCACGGCGACGTGCCGCAAAACGAACGCCTGGCCGCTGGCGTTTCCGATGGACTCCTAAGGCTCTCGGTTGGGCTTGAAGATCCCAGCGCGATTCTGCTTGACTTGACCCGTGGACTCCAGGCGACAGGCGTGGCCGGACAGTCAGCGTCCTGTGAGGAGGCATCCTCATGCGTGTAGTACCAACCATTGTTCTGAAATTCGGTGGATCGGTGCTTGGCGATGAACTGCACATGCGCTCCGCCGTTCATGAGATCTACCGCTGGCGTCGCCGCGGATTGCATGTAGTGGCTGTTGTTTCCGCACTGGCAGGCAGAACGGATGAGTTACTTGCCAAGTGCGCGCGGCTCTACCGACGTCGTTCGCCAGAGACGGAGGCGGTGGTCGCGGCTACCGGGGAATTTGAGAGTGCGGCGCTCTTGGGTCTTCATCTGAATCGTGCTGGCCTCTCGGCAACGGTGCTAACGCCAGCGTCAATCGGCTTTCGTGCAACCGGCTCGGCGCTTAATGCCTCGCCCGTCGAGCTGGATCGAGAGAAGATTGTTCGCGCGCTCAATCGGTCGGGTGTCGTTGTGCTACCCGGCTATGTGGCTATGGGTTCGATGGGTGAAACGGTTGTATTGGGGCGAGGTGGCTCCGACCTCACAGCGCTCTATGTGGCCCATGCACTCGACGACTGTCGCTGTCGCCTCATCAAAGATGTTCAGGGCCTCTACGACCGAGATCCCGACAGGGAGGGAGCACGCGCGAATCTCTATGAACTCGCCACCTACGAAGACGCGCTTGCCACCGACGGATCGATTCTCCAGCACAAAGCCGTCAGATTTGCCCGTGACGTCGGGCTGTCGTTTGAAGTGAGTCGCCTTGGTGGGCGGGCGCATTCCACGATTGGGAGTTTTAAGACACGATTTCGAACGACTCTGGAGCAGTCGCGTCCGTTGCGCGTTGCGCTACTTGGCCATGGCACGGTGGGTGCTGGCGTTTTCAATCTACTTCAGCAACAGCGTTCGAGATTCGAGATCGTTTGCGTGACGGTTCGTGCGCCGAGCAAGCACGGCGCGCTCGCCAATATGGGTGTGCGCATCCATACCGATGCCAATCGAGCCGTTATGGAAGACATCGATGTAGTCATCGAGGTCATGGGCGGCACATCAGTGGCTTGCTACGCTGTTGAAGCTGCGCTGAAACGAGGCGTGCACGTGGTTACGGCCAACAAAGCGCTGCTTGCGGAGCATGGGGATACTCTTGCAGCGCTCGCACGAACCCATGGCGCTTCGTTGCTTGCTTCCGCGTCGGTGGGGGCCTCCGCCACCGTTCTTGAAGCGCTCGACTGGAACCCGAGCGCCAAGGTTAAATCGGTGCGCGCCGTACTCAATGGAACGGCCAACTACGTACTAAACGCCGTGGCTCGCGGGGTCCCGTTCGACGCATCGGTGTCCAAAGCGCAGGCGCTTGGCTTTGCCGAGTTGGATCCTTCGCGCGACTTGGACGGACTAGATGCGGCCGACAAACTCCGCGTCCTTGCACGTGCGCTTCATCTCGACGTGCCGACGGTTGTTTCCATCCCCCGCGATCCGTTGTGTGACGGCCTAGCCAGCGCATGCGCGTTGGAGCAGACGTTGCGCCAAGTTGCAACGCTTGAGCGCAGGGGAACCAAGGCGCACTGTGCGGTGAGGATCGAACCCGTTACCTCCGATGATCCCCTCGCGTGTCTTGCGGATGAGGAAAATGCGGCCGTGATCACTTGGAATGACGGCACACGTCGCATCGTGCGAGGTGCAGGGGCTGGACGTTGGCCCACGGCGGAATCGGTCGTGGGTGATCTGATGGATCTTGCGAGACAGCGCGGCGCAGACTTGCATGAGGAAGTTGCGTTGCGTCTGCCTCTGGTGGTCTAGCAAGCGACCGTACTCAATGTAGGGTTCTTTGAGTTCTTACTCTGCTCGAAGGGTCGGACAAGTACAGAAACGCAAATGGAATAGAGATGACTGATAAGCACGCCAACCAGAACACGAACCAGTTACCTTGAAACTCATATCGAGTGATATTGCCCATGTGGAACGCCCTAGCTCGGATTGTTCATGAAGCGCATGCTAGTTGAGTCCGACTAGTTTCTTCCAGCGCTTAAGGATCTTGGCGCAGGTTCGATAGTGGCTCGCGGTGTTCATGCCGAGATAGCTCGCGAGAGGCTTCTTCTTGGTCCACGCGTAGTGGCCGGGCGTAAGCAACTGTTTGGTGCTCATCTTCTGGGCGAGGCCGAGAATTTCCTCATAGGACGCGTCAAACGCTCGTCGAACGGAGACTTTGGATCGCTTCGCAAACTTGGCCTGCAAGTCGCGATTGAGGCGGGGCGTTTCGTTCCACTTGTATCCCGGTGCCGGCATGGCAGGCGATTCGCCAGATGTGCCCTCCCGATGCCAGCGCAAGAAGAGCTGCTCCCAGGCGGTTACGTGAGCAATGAGATCGTGAACGGTCCAGTCATCGCCCCAAACACCCGGTTCCTTGTGTCGCTTTGCGAGGATGCTGTCGATCAACTCGACGAGTTCGCCGTGGTGGCGCTCGATCGCGGCAATGAGTTCCTTTTTGCTGGTGTATTTCACGATCGAATTCGTCTCCCTTCGAAAACATGGCGACCAGACAGGGTGAGTCGTTTAGGCGAAATCCGGGCCATTCGCGTTCGCTCGAAGCTTGTCTGCTCAACGCCGCTCATCTTGAAGTACGATCAGAACGGGTGCCCCATGAAAGCAGCAACATTTTGGAAAACCGTCACGATGGATGGTTCAGATTTGCTCGGCAAGCTCGTCGAACTCCTTGAACGCAAGAAGATCCGATATTGCGTGATTGGCGGGCAGGGCGTGAACGCGTACGTCGAGCCTCTGGTCAGTCTTGACCTAGATTTCGTCGTAGCGGCCGAGCAGCTCGAATCCTTTTCGGAGGATCTCGCGTCGTTCGGTGTGGAGACATTCGCACATAGCATCATTCTCTCGCTTAAGGGCTCAGACCTCCGTGCACAAATACAAACCGACCCCAGATATGCGCCGTTCGTAGATCGGGCGGAAGTTCGCAGCGTTCTGGGAATGCCCATGCGCGTGGCGCGAATCGAAGACGTTCTTCAGGGCAAGGTCTGGGCCGCATTGGACGACACGCGCCGCAAGAGCAAACGTCTGAAAGACTTCGCGGACATCGCGAGGATCATTGAGAGTTTTCCGAAGCTTGAGTCGATCGTGCCAGACTCGATTCGCAAACGGTTAATCTGAGCGGAAATTCGCGCTGTGTGAGTTCGTCGATGAACACTTGGATCGCGCTACTCCGTGGCATCAATGTAGGTGGGAAGAACAAGGTCAAGATGGCCGCGCTACGCGATGCGCTTGAGTCAATCGGGCTCAAGAACGTGCGCACCTACATTCAGAGCGGCAACATCGTGTTTGAGTCGCGTACAACATCGTCGTCACGATTGAGCGCGAAGATCGTTGCCTGCATCGACGAAGAGTTCGGGTTTCGGCCGTGTGTGTTTGTCCTGGGTAGTGAAGCTCTACGCTTGACGATCGAAAGGAATCCGTTTCCCGATGCAGTGAGCGACTCCAAGACGCTTCATTTGGGTTTCCTGGCGTCGCCCGCGAAAGACGCGGACCTTGAGTCCATCGCGAACGCTAAGGCTGCCAGTGAGTCGTATCTGCTGGATGACGGTGTGTTCTATCTCTTGGCACCCGGCGGCATCGCGCGGTCCAAGCTGGCTGCGGGCCTCGAACGCTGGCTTGGTGTGGCGATGACCTCGAGAAACTACCGAACGGTCATGAAGTTGGCGGCAATGACTAAGCACCCTCTCGACTAGTGGCGCGAACGCTGCCACTATGGCTTGGACGATTTCGTGGGGTCTCGACAATTGGAGGCTTGAAATGAACACGTCCATACGCCCTTGGTTTGCACCCGTGTTGATGCTTGCCATGTGGTTTCCTGGCACTGCACTGGCCAAGGAGGCGCCCGACCATTGGAATCTTGGATCCGTTGGTGTGTCGATCGACCTTGTGAAGGATCGCGTGGTGGTTACGGCTGTACATGAAGACACACCTGCGGAGGGGAAACTCGAGAAAGGCGATGTCATCGTGGGTATGGGTGATAGTGAACTTGGCAAAGATCCCATCGATTCACTTGGGCGCGCGCTTGATGCTGCCGAAAAGTCGGGCTCATGCGTTCTCAAGATCGAGCGGGCTGGGACGACGAAAGAAGTCAAGCTAAAGTTGCCCAAACTCGGGGCATACACTGGTGCGTTTAGTGCGAAGAACAGCAAGGTCAAGAAGCACCTGAAGGCCGCATGTGAGTATGTGATTGACCAGCAACAGGGTGGAGGAGTTTGGCATAAGTATCGCGACGGGAAGCCGCATCGAGGCGATGGAATCACGACGGCGACGGTGATGAGTGCGTTGGGTTTGATGGCGGTTGACGCGAAGAAGTACAAGAAAGCAATCAAAGCGGCTACGAGCTTCGCCATGACTCAGGTGCGACCCGATGAAATGGGTCCGAACGCCACATCGGGGCTTCATCGCAACTGGCCTGTGGCTCTGACTGCGCTCTTTCTCGCAGAGCGATACGGTCAAGCAGGCGACAAGGTGGTTCGCAAGCGGCTTGTTGCCATGCTCGATCGACTTGCCAAGAACCAAGAGCCCACGGGCGGGTGGTCACATTTCCCCGGCTTTAGTGAGGGCCCGAGCTACAAGTCGCTTTCGTCGCTCACTGCACTGGCGTTGATCGCACAAGGCGTTGCCGTCAAGACGGGTATCGATGTCCATGCAGAGTCGATCAAGAAGGGCCTCGACTATCTCGAGGCGTGCATTGACGATTCCGGGGCGATGGCGTACTCGAAGGTAAACGGTGCCACCGGTCCGCAGTGCACGGGTCGTGCGTTCGGCGCCATGGCGGCGTTTCTCATGCACGGTCGAGAGAGCGAAGCGACGAAGCGACTTCAGAAGTATGTACTGGCACACATTCCAGACCTGCTCGAATCGCATCCTGCGCCCTTGATGGCCGTGCTGTTTGGATCCGTATTGGCGGGCCAATGGCAGAAATCGCCCGATAAGGCGCTTGCCGGCTTTGGAGACCAGCTTCGCGATGCATTGATTCCCTTCGTAACGCTCGCGCGCCATCCAGAGGGCTACTTCATGGCCCAGCCATCGCCTGAAACGCGTCGCGTGTCTACATCGCAAGGCAAGCCCAATGCCGATCGCTCGGTCCACGATCCGTACTGGTCCAACGCAATCATCGTTATGTTGCTCGCTTCCACGTCACCAAAGCTCATTTGTTTGGGTGCGAAGGCGAAGCGGCGGTAGCAGTATCGTCTTCGTACGTCGTCTTCGGAGGAGTACGTCGGCATTCGCGGTAGGCAACCATGAATATCCTTTCGATTCACGACGCTGCGCAGTGCAGTGACCTTGAAAAGCTCGCGCGCCATCTCGATGCGAATGGGCCACTCGACGGGAGTCCACGTGCGTGAATCAGCATTGAGTTCCCTTTCCCATCACGGCAACTTTGTGGAGATTGAGCGGTTGCTGAAGGCTGGGGCGAACCCGGAACCGCTGGGATGGACGCAGTTGCATCATGCGGTCGCATTGGGGACGCTCTACGCCGTGAAGGCAAGCGCGGCCGGTGGACTCGACTTGGAGGCGCGTGACGGTTGGGAACGCACACCATTTCTCCTGGCGGTTCATACCGGCGATATCGCCAAGGCATCACACTTGCTAGACAGCGGCGCAAGCAGACACGTTACCGGGCATTACGGCAAGCCCGCCTTGATGTATCCACTCCATCACGACAACGTTGAGATGTTGACATGGCTCATCGAGCATGGCTTTGATATCGACGCGTGCGATGGTTCTGGCACAACGGCCTTGCTCGAGGCTGCCGAGCTGGGTGCCGTTGACTGCTTTCACGCATTGTTGGATGCCGGTGCTGATGATGCGCTTACAGACTCCGCCCAGAGCACACTAATTGGTAACGCGTCACATCCTGAGATCATTGCGACGCTCCTGGCTCGTGGCGAGAACCCGGCCAAACTCGATACAGATGTGCTACGTGACTACATAGGCCTGGGTACCGAGGATCAGATAACGGTGACAGAGTCGGCGTACCGCGCGGGGCGTGAGCGCACATTTGGAAGGCGCAACCCGCAGCCCATAGACAATCCGTTTTGGATAGGCATGGTGCGTTGTGGTTGGTCGGCGTACAGGGCCGACGATCACTTCGATAACCGCTCATACGATTCGTACCCGACCTGGTGTCATGATCGATTTGGTATGTCGCTCACTCCGCTACCTGACGGTCGTTTCGTGCAAATTGCCGGTGAGCATGAGGATTTCTACCACTCGGATTTTTGCATCTACAACGATGTGATCGTTCACGATGGGAAGGGTGGCTTCCAGATCTACGGCTACCCTCGCGAGGTCTTCCCACCAATCGACTTTCATACGGCCACATTGGTTGGTGAGTGGATCTACATTATTGGGAGTCTCGGCTATATTGATGAGCGCGGCTCGAGAACGCCGGTCTACCGTCTAAACGTCAACAATTTTGTGATTGAGCGTGTTGTTACGTCGGGCGAAGACCCCGGTTGGATATCTAGGCACAAGGCCACGCTCGTTGAAGACCGCATTGAGGTAACGGGCGGCAAGCGCTACTTGCCGGCACGATCAGGCGGTAGCCGTAACTATGTCGATCGCAGTGAGACCCATGTATTTGATGTTGCCCAAAACCGATGGATTCGCCCGGCTTAGTCTGACTGACTTAAGATCTGGAAGTGGTCCGACGTCAATCGCCAATCGCCTTCATTTGTGCGAATCCAGTCTTCGCGAACAATGACGCCGCTTGCCTTGTTCATGGACCACGGCGACGAGAGTATCGCCTTGTCATTCCCGATCATTTCGATCTTTCGGTCGAGGTACTTGACGTCTGTGAAGCCGCCTTTGATGAGGTTTGCCCAGAAGGCCTCAATGGCTTCTACGCCTTGAATGGGGTCAAAGGGCTCTGCATGGAGGTAGGCATCGAGCATGTAGTGTGACGCGCAGCCGGCGGCATCGCCTCGATTGAACGCTGCTGCCCACGAGTCGGTCACGGCGATAATTTCTTCAAAAGACATGGTGTCTCCAACAATGCGGGTGTGCGCAGACGTGCGCCTGCGTTGACGTACTCCCGTACAGTACGTCGATCACGCGCATTCGCGAGATGGCAATTGCGCCAAAGATGGGATCGTTTTGACGTCTGTACGAATTCAAATCCTCGCCGTGCCCCTTGTCTTTGACTCCGCGTTTCACATTGTGCGTGACTCGCTGAGCACGGCCGTACGCGTGCAGCGAGAACGCGGTCCGGCGCATCGCGTGCGCGTTGAGACGGTCACGGTCGATGGCAAACCCATCACCACGGGCAGTGGGCAGCGCGTGAAGCCCGTTCGCAGCGCCAGTCGAACACGCCCAGATTTCGTTGTCATGCCGGGCTTTCGCGCAGGCGATGACGCAGAAGCCGTAGTCGACTACGTAGAGCGTCGAAGTACGCAGCCGATATTGCGTTGGATCGCATCCCAGCGCGCGCGCGGCGCTTCACTCGCTACGGGCTGCACGGGTGTTTGGCTTTTCGCCGAGGCCGGTGTCTTGGAAGGGCGAGCGGCGACCACCACATGGTATCTCGCCCAGGCATTCCAGCAGCGGTACCCAACAGTTCGATTGGACACAAAGAACATGACTACCAACGCCAGCGGAATCCGATGTGCTGGCGCGGCCATGGCTCACATGGACTTGGTCTTGGGCGTGATTGCGGATGTTTTTGGTGAAGACGTTTGTCGGCGCGTCGCTGCCGAGCTTCTACTTGATGCTCGACCCTCGCAAACCCACTTCATGATCAGCGACTTCTTGACGGACGGCAGTGAGGATGTACGCCGTGTCACGTCTTGGATTAAGTCCCATCTGCGTGAGCCCATTTCCGTTTCCAGTATGGCGAATGCCGGGCATGTGTCTAAGCGCACGCTAGCTCGACGTTTCAAGGAGTCGACAGGGCTCTCGCCGCTTCAGTTCGTGCAGCGCGTACGAGTTGAGGAAGCTGCGCGCCTTCTCCGCACGACGTCTCTTTCGGTTTCGGAAGTTGCGAAGCGAGTTGGATACGGCGATCGCGCCACGTTGCGCAGGCTCATGAAACGCCTCACGAATCAGACGCCTTCCGACCTGCGTGTGTCGCGTTCCGAAAAAACGGCGTAGTGACCAGATTCTCTTGTGCTAGTAGAACGAGTCGCGAGTCGGCCGCGAAGCTCCTGCACCCGAAGCAGGCGGCAGCGTCCCATGGGAAAATGAAATGGTCGGGGCGAGAAGATTCGAACTTCCGACCTCCTGCTCCCGAAGCAGGCGCGCTACCAAGCTGCGCTACGCCCCGTAGGAATGCCTTGAGTGTTCAAGACGCAAACGGCTGGACAGTTATAGCCCGAAGTAGCGCGCCTCAAAGTAGGCGCCTAGGGGGTCTGGGGGAGAATCCCCCAGATAGAGGGCCAAGTTGCGCCACGCCCCGTTGATCAGGGTGGGACTGCTATATGCTTGTTGAGCGGGGGTAGGACAAATTTGCGGGAGGTTCGCGTGACGACAATTCGGGACAAGCAGCTCGGTGAGCTGGTTCTCAGAGGGGGCGAATTCTGTACGACGATTGCGCGTGAAGGACGGAAGGTGCCGATCGAGATCGAGATCGAGATTGAGGATGTGGATGGACTGGCGCAGCCAATCGATTTATTGCCCGTGAAACTGGATGACATGCTCGCCGGCGCGCTCACGAGAGCTCGTTCCGAGGATGAATCCTCGGTGGAGATGTATGTCGAGCATCACCTCGATCAACTTGAGCCAGAGCAGTGGGAGAAGGTCTTGCCGGAGGGCACGAAGCCTACGGCAGACGCGGTTCGTGCAAGTCTCAACCTACGAAAGATCTGGGGTAGCTACGACGAAGACGGACTTAACCTCAATCTTGATCATGGATTGCCCGTCGAGCTAACGGACTATGTCATCGTTGTTCGCATTGATGCCGAAGGTGAGATCGACGACGTGTCGATGGAAAGTTGAACGATCGCAGTTGAATCCACTCGCGTGGATCAACTCGGTTCCGGTGCATGCGATTCGACGCCCGCGACCGCCAACACATTGCCCTCGGGGTCTGCGAAGTAGGCGACGTGGTCGCCCCAGGGTTTGAGGGTCTTGGGGCGCAGTTCGCGGGCGCCGAGGGCATTGAGTTTGTCGGTAGAGGCGTCGAGATCGTCGCAGCGTAGATAGAGTTCGGCTCCAGTGAGTTCGCCTTCGGGTACTTGTTTGGGTACATGACCCGTGTTGGCGCCGAAGGATCCTCGTTCGTAGAAGGAGACGCCGCGACCGTCCGGAAGCTCGAGCTCGACGTAGATGGGGAAGTCGGCACGACGGGGCCAACCGAAGGCCGCTTCATAGAACGTCGCCATGGCCTCGACGTCGGTAACGGCGAGCACGGTAAGTATGTGATTCACGGCATTCATGAGCGGACTATCTCTCAAGTTTAGATCTAGCACAAGTCGCGAAGGACAAGGTGTATCCCGACAAGTGAGTTACAACCGCTCCAATCCCTCCGGCTCGATGGTGTAGTCGTGATCCACGTTGCCGGTGTTTCGGGTGGTGGCGGGTTCGAAAAGTAGGACGTGGGCGACGGTGGGGGCCACGGGCTTGTGCTCGACGCCGCGAGGAACAACATAGAACTCGCCGGGGTTTAGGGTGACGACCTGGTCGCGGAGGTGAATTTCGACAGTGCCGTGTGTGACGAGAAAGAGCTCGTCCTCGTGTTCATGGTGATGCCACACGTACTCACCTTCGAACTTGGCGAGCTTTACGAGTTGCCCGTTGAGCTCGCCCACGATCTTGGGCACCCACGGTTTATCGATGGTCTTGAAGGCAGCGTCAAGCGTGACTTTGTTCATTAGATGCCTTTGGGGCCCGTTGCAGCTATCTTTCGTGGGGCGCGTCGCGCGAAACGCCGTGTCATTTGAATTTGGTTGCCATCGAGGTTCCAGGACACCGAATCCATGTGGTGAAGAATCAACTGCAAACCGCGTCCATGTAGCGCGGTGGTGTCGGCCCATGGTTTGGACAGCTCACCGGTGGGCTCAAATCCCGGGCCTTCATCGCGAATGGTGTAGTGAACGGCAGAGGGTTCGTAGGTGGCGAGTACGTGGACGTGTCGGCCCGCGTACTTGTCGTCGCCGACACGCTCGCGTATCAATCCGCGCACGCCTTGTTCGGTGGCCATGGCGTTGGTCTTTTCTTCAAAGGTGATCTCAAGATTGCCGTGTTCGATGGCATTGGCAAGTGCTTCAAAGAGCGCGAGTTGAATGCCGGTCTGTGGTAGGTCATAACCGGGAAAGTGATGACGTAGGTCGCGGATCAAGAACTTCACGACACGCCCAACGATATCTGGATTGCTGTCCAGCGTGAGCTCCGTTCGACGGTCCACGACGAACTCAAGCGCCTGACGGGCGTCGTGTTCTGCGGCCAATGTTTGTCGCACTTGGTCATATACAAAGCGCAGTTCTCGTTCGTCAAACGGTTTGTGGACAAAGTTGATGGCGCCATACGAAAGTGCGCGTTCCAGATGTTCCCGGCCTGCTTTGGAAGACAATACGACGACGGACAGGGACGGCGCGATGTCGCGCATGTCGGACAGGAGATCGATGGCGGAGCCATCCGGAAACGACAGGTCGAGCATGACCAAATCGGGTCGCTGATGGGTTACGACGTCCATAGCGTGCGAGCGGCTATCGGTTGACGACGTCACATACCCGCAACTGCTGGCCACATCGCAGAGCGTGGTGCGCGCGTCACGGTGGAGATCCACAATCAGCGCGACGGGCGACTGGGCAGCCTCGGGTTGGTTCGAAGACGTTGAAATGTCGAAACTCCCACGAATCTCGTAGCACAAGAGGCGAGGCGAGGGCGTGGATTGTACGACGACCGGCTTCAATCCACTTGAGATTCGAGCCCATCGGGGCACCCTCGTGTCGATTGGGGTAGAGTGACGCCTCGCCACCGATCGACGTGCGGGATTTCAACTGAGTGTCGAAGAATCTTCCTCGTATTCATTGCCCCGCGTGCGGCACACGCTTTGTGGTGGATCCTGCGCGTGTTCCAGAAGGGCTGGACGGCATGCCGGCCAAATGCCGATCATGTTCCGCGCGCATGATCGTTCGTTCGCGCGCTGGCGCATTGACGGTGAGCTTGGCGTCTACCCGTGCCGTCGCTGCCGATGCAGTTGCTCGCGCGGTCGATGCGCCTTCGGCGCGTGGTCAAGGCGGGAGTGCAGCCTTTATGTCGGGCGATCGGGTGGGTCGTTACGAGATTGAAGCAGTCGTTGGGCGCGGCGGCATGGGCACGGTGTACAAAGCCTACGACCCCACGTCGAGACGCCATGTGGCACTCAAATCCCTGGTTCCACAAGCGCAAGAACTCGACGTGTTGCGGTTTGAACGCGAGATCGCAGTACAGGGAAATATTCAACACCCAAACATCATGCCCATCTTTGATAGTGGCGTCGTTGGTACTACGCGCTATTACACAATGGAACTGCTGCATCAACCACTCGACTTGATTGACATAACCGCCCTTGTGCATGAGGGACAGGCTGCGAAGGACCATGATCTCGCTCGCGTTGCAACCATCACCGACGTGATGCGAACGATTGTCTTGCCTTTGTGTCGCGCAACACACCACGCAAATACCAAAGAAGGTGTGTTGCATCGAGATATCAAGCCCGGCAACATCATGGTGGATCGGGGTGAGTTGCGTCCTTACCTCATCGACTTTGGCGTGGCGTCGTTGCTACGTGCCGATCACCCGCGTTTGGCCGATCTTGACAAGTCGCTTCCCGTGCCATTGCGTGGCGAAGGCGTGCACGTCGCCGGAACGCTCGTGTTTATGCCGCCCGAGCAGGCACGCGGCGAAGCCCACGCTACGGGCGATGTGTGGGGGCTCGGCGCGGTGATGCATTACATCGTGTCGGGCGAGCCGCCGCTTGAGTCGGCGAAGAAATCCAAGCTCAGTCGTCGTGAACGCATGGCGAATCTATCGATGCTGATCGAGCAAGCGCGTGACGAAGGCAATCATGGTGATGCCAAGCAGTACATGGCCATGCTCGAACGGGTGAAATCGGGTCAAGAGCGCTCGATCGACGATTTGCGCCGTGACGTATTGCGCGGGCACTACAAGCGACGCCCGCCCGGCGTGGAGCCCGGACTCGACGCCATGATTTCCAAGGCGATGCATCCCGATCCGGATCAGCGTTACGAAACGGCTGGCGCACTACACGATGCCCTGTCTCAGTGGCTGGATGAACGCCGTCCGCGTTCACGGCGGGGCGGTACGCACGGGCGTGAGTCATCTTCGGGTCGCCGTTGGAAGTCGCTTGTAACGGCAGGACTTGTGGGCCTTGTGCTGGGCGGCGCAATTGGCATGTTGTGGCCGAAGAAGAAGCATGACGTGTCTGCCGATCGCGACATGCTGCTCAATCGGAGTCAAGTGGCCATATCGAGCGATCAGTTAACGGACGCAAGAGACGCGGTGCGTCGTGCCCTTGTGCTCGATCCCACCCATCAGCCAAGTTGGAACGCGTTGCAAGAAGTCGATCGACTCAAGCGTAAGGCGCGCTTGTCTGAGCGTTGCGATCAATTGGCGCGTGAGGTGGAACGTGCGAAGCTCGGGGAGCGTGTGGGGCTTGCCAAACAACTTGAAGCAACGATTTCGAACGACTACGAGCCGTTGCTAACCGCGCAGGAGCGAGTCGCTGAAGCGAATGCGTTGAACGCGTGGCATGCGATTGCGGATACGCGCTGCACGATTCATGTGAACGGCATACCGGAGCAGGCACGGGTCGACCTTGTTCGTGTGGATCGTTCGTCGCGACGACTCTTATTGAATGCAGTCACGCCCGTGGACATGCCAGCAGATGCGAGTAAGGGAATAACGCTACGCGTTGATGCGGGTCGGGTTGTCGTGCGCATTCGCAAGTCTAGCAAAGACGACCGGGAACACGCACTGTTCATTCCCGTAGATGCGCGCCAGCCCAGTAGTGTTGTAGAAGTCATGTGCGCGACCGATCCGACCACGGTTCCTGCATCGATGCAGTATGTGCCTGCACTGCGAGCGGAAGCGCCAGCACTTTGGGTCGATCGAAAAGAGGTCACCGGTGCTGAGTACGCCGGTTTTCTAAAGACGCTTTCGCCCGAGGAGCGGCATCAACGCGTGCCGCGCGTAGCCGGCGCATTAGGCATTGCGCCGCGTCCACTGTGGGATCGAACGGGGGAAACCTATGAACCTTCCGCGCACCACCGTTCGCGACCGGTTGAAGGAATCAGTTTGGACGATGCTCGTGCCTACGCGAAGCACGCAGGAAAACGCTTGCCCACGTTTGAGGAGTGGCAACACATCGCGCGTGGTGGCGACGACCGACCTACGGCTATTGGCGCGGCGTCACTTTTGTCCGGCACACGCGTGCACGTCAATGCACCCGTAGCCGGTTCCTCGATCGGGCCTACAGGCGACGACGTTAATCCCTACGGGATCGCCGATCTCACCGGCAACGTGAGTGAGTTCACAACAACGCAGCGCACGTGGGCCGGAGTTCACGGATTCTTGGTGGCCGGGGGCTCCTATGCTCGGGGCGCTGCGGCGGCACTCATCGACGAGGCACGTCCTGTGCCCAGTTGGATGCCACAGGACGGTGTTGGGTTTCGTTGCGTTCGCGAGGTGCCCCTGAAATAGCGCTTTGGCCGAGTACACGCGATTCTTTCGCTGGCAAAGCCCCGTTCGCCCTTGGTCACGGCTCGCTCGGGAGTACCTTCACGGCGTGCGCCCTCGAATCGGGACGCCGGAGTTGTTCATGGCCGCTGCCCTTTCATCCATTCGCAATGTTGCCGTCGTGGCGCACGTCGACCACGGCAAAACAACGCTCGTAGACAAGCTGCTCGTCACGGCGGGTGCAATCGCGGCCCTTCCAGAAGACGAATCGCTCGTCATGGACAACAACGCGCTCGAGGGCGAGCGCGGCATCACCATCTTCTCGAAGAACTGCGCGATTCACTATCGCGACACAAAGATCAATCTCATTGACACGCCGGGCCACGCTGATTTCGGCGGTGAAGTCGAGCGCGTGTTGCGCATGGCCGATGGCGTTCTTTTGTTGGTCGATGCCTACGAAGGTCCGCTGCCGCAAACGCGATTCGTCTTGCGCAAGGCGATGGATGGCGGACTCAAACCGATCGTGGTCATCAACAAAGTGGATCGACGTGATGCGCGGCCCCAAGGCGTACTGAATCTCGTGTACGACCTCTTCATTGAACTTGGCGCTGAAGATGATGATCTTGAGTTTCCGGTGCTTTACGCATCGGGCCGGCAAGGCATTTCCGGTCACGAGCCGGATCAATTGCAGCAAAATCTCCTGCCGATTCTCGATGGCATTCTCGAACACGTCCCACCGCCGCCCTGCGATCCGCAGGCGCCTATGGGTATGCCAGTTTGTGACGTCGTAGTCGATCGCTTCAAAGGACGTCTCGCTGTGGGTCGCGTGGAGAGCGGCACGGTGCGCGAAGGCCAGACACTCGTTCGCCTGACGTCAGACGGTGAAACGAAGGAACGACGCGCGGTAAAGCTCTTGACCTTCGAAGGCATGAAGCGCGTTGATGCCAAGTCTGCGATGGGCGGCGACATCGTTGTCATCTCTGGCTTGGAAGGCGTCGAGATCGGCGACACGATTACCGATCCCGAGAATCCCGTGAAACCGTGGACGATGCGCGTGGAAGCGCCCACACTCACAATGGAGTTTCGTGTCAATGACTCGCCCGTGGCGGGTACCGAAGGTACCTACGTTACGTCGCGTCACATCAAAGAACGGTTGTCGCGCGCTGCACAGGAAGACGTGGCGCTTCAAGTGTTGCCGTCTAAAGAAGGCGATGCTGTGGAAGTGCGTGGACGCGGCATTTTGCATATCGGCATCTTGATTGAAACGTTACGGCGCGAAGGCTACGAGTTTGCTGTTGGGCGTCCCCAAGTGCTGATGAAGGAGACCGAGCGCGGGTTGGAAGAACCCATGGAAACCGTCCACGTGGAGGTGCCGCCCACCGACTCGGGCAAAGTAATCGAGATGATGGGCCGCCGCCGCGGTGAACTCATCGACATGAAGACGCAAGGGGATCTCACGTTTCTAGAGTTTGAGGCACCGTCGCGTGGACTGATCGGGCTGCGAACGCGTTTGCTGAGTGCTACGAAGGGGGAAGCGGTGCTTACGTCGGTGTTTAAGCGCTATTGCATTCACCGCGGCTCGATTCCACGACGGAGTTCGGGCAGTCAGGTGTCGAGTGAAACGGGTCAGGTGCGAGCCTACGCGCTCAATGGACTCACCGATCGCGGGCCCTTCTTTGTGGACGCGGGCGAGAATGTGTATGAAGGCCAGATCACCGGCGAACATCGCCGCGACGAAGATGTACTGGTCAATCCATGCAAGCGGAAAAACCTCACCAATATGCGCTCATCGGGTGCCGACGAGAAGGCCGACTACCCTCCGCCCGTCCGCAAGGGCATTGAAGAGTCGCTCGAGTTCATTGCCGAAGACGAGCTACTGGAAGTCACACCCCAGTCGCTACGTATGCGCAAGCGACTTCTCAAAGAAGTCGATCGACGGAAGGAGCGCCGCCGCAAACGGAGCGAAGTCGAACGTTCCCGTTCCGGTTCGTAAGGTCGACGCCTTACGCAAGATCCAGTACGCGCTTGTAAAACGCGGGTACGGCGTCGGGGTCATGCGTCATCAGTACGTGGCTTTCAAGCCAGTCGGGCGCGCGCTTCTGGTCCATCATGACGCTAAACTGCTTGCGCAACGCGCGCCAATAGGGGCCTTTCTTATGTTCACCGAAGAACACAAGCGGCGACAACTCGATTACACCTAGCTTCATGTCGGTGAGTGTGAGGCCCACTTCTTCCAGTGTGCCCACACCACCCGTAAAGAACAAATGGAAGCTGGCAATCTCAAACCATCGCTGGCGTGCCTGGCGACTTCGGCCTTGAAACGTTTGATAGAATTCCGCGACTTGATTGGTCTTCTGATCCACCGTTTCAATAAAGCTAGCGCCCACCAGCAAACCCCGCTCGCGCGCAATGTCGGTCGCTTGTTGCATGGCGCCGGGTCCACCACCGGTAATGATCGCAATGTCATCACCGAACATGGTGTGTAGATTCTCAATCAACCGTTCTACGCGATCCTGCGTCTTGACATTGAGCGGTTTGGACGAGCCATACGCCGCGAAAATGAGCGACTTGCGAAAGCGATCCACGTTCTGCGGTTCCATGAAGTAGCCGCGCAGACCACGGAATATGTGTCGTACGACGTGTCCGCGCTCGTCATTGCACCAATAGACTTCGACTTCGAGGCCTTCGTAGTCGGCCAGTCGACCGTGATCGCGCGCCGACAGGAAGCCGCCATGCTCGTAGGAGGCGCGTCGAAAGATGACTCGCTTGACCTTCTTGCGCACGGCCGCTGCGGAAATCTCGGCGTGTTCCACGAGATTGGGGAAGTAACCGAGGAGCAACGTGACGCCAGCGCCATCGGGCAGGTCGGCCAGCGCATTTGTGCCAAACGGGCCGCGGTAGGGGAGACGCAGGCGACCGGCGCGGTGTCGTGCGGTGCGATCGCCACCTTCCGATGGCTGTAGCGGTCGTTCCGGATGCTGCCACCACACCGCCGGGTCTTCGCCGTCCAGCATGGCGCCGATGTCATCAGTGATGGCCACCAACCGATGGCTGTATCGACCGGCTTCCTGATTGTTTTCCAATCGATCGAACAGCTTAGACAGCGCCATGTACTCGGCCGTGGCGCCGCCACGCTGCGCCTGGACGGAACTGCTGGCGTCGTCCGCAAGATCCACACCCTGCCAGTAGTGGGTGCGCGGCGGCAATTCGGCGGCCCGGTAAAGCGCGGCGGATGCTGCCGGATTCACAATGCGATGATCGGTGGAGTTATGAAACTCCAAGAATATGTTGGTGCCGCGTGTCGTGATGGGGTCCAGCACCACGGCTTCGAGATGTTGACCCAAGGGTGTGGCGTCACTTTCCAAGACGACGTAGTGTTTGTGTAAGAACATGGAGCACGACGTAATCACGCCGTCGCCTGGCGCCAGCACAATGCGGTCTACGGGGCGTCGAACTTGCAGTCGATTGAGCACGTCTTTGCCGTCTTCGCGAACAGCAATCGTTGTGAGCACGTCCTTAGTCAGCGGTTCCAGCAAGTCATACACATGACCGTGAGGGCGAATACGAAAGTGCCCGCCGTGATCAATGGAATAGCTGGCTGGAAGTTGTAGCTCGTTGTCGAGAATCGCCTGGTCGATCTCCTCAGAACGCAGTCGACGCTCGGGCGGGCAAAACACAAGTCGCCCGGCGCGCAGTCCCGGTTGAATCACATGCTCCAGCAGCGGCGCCACGTTGTAGGCCGAGACCATGGCGTTCACGGTGACGGGCAATACGTAGTCTTCGCCGTCGAGCGTGGGTCGCGCATCATCGAGGGGGACAACGTTGATGCCGAGTCGCGCCAATCGACTTCGTGCCGCGAAACGAATGTGTTCCTCTTGCCCCAGCACCAGCTCCCGCATGGCCGCCGTGGAGGGAAACCCCACTTCGGCCGTAAACACGCCGTCGCTGGCGCGAGTCACACGCCGAATCCAACCGTCCGGTGTCTGGGGTGCGGTGAACATGCTGCTAGGGGCTCCTGGAACATCGAAAGCGATCCCGCATGGGTGCATCGCTCGTTTCTCTCTGCGCGGGACGCTACCGCGAGGTAGCGCTGTGTGGGTCGGATTCGTGGGCCCGAATCGGCGACTCGTCAGCGGGTGATCCTAAGTCCATTCGATATAATAGTTTATGAAATAGTGTCGATTGGGGAACGGTCCGCGGATGGCAGGCACTCGATGTGCGACGTGACTGTCGATCGCGTGCATTGCGCATCGCTACCACCCGCGCGTGGTGCCCCCGCTAGGATAAGCGTTCGCACCGTCGGGTACCTTGCCTGTAAGGGTCTGGTGCGAGAGTGAGCGCGCGAGTTTCGATGACGTAGAACTTGGTGGGTTAGGACAGATGAGTCGCCCACAGGTTGCGCCCATCTGTTTTCGGCCTGTCTATTCATACCTGGAGTTCAAATTCCTATGAAGCCTATCCACGCAAAGACGTTCATGTCGTACGCGTTGGCAGTCTCGGCTGCCTTCCTCATGACGTTGGCTCCTCTCACTTCGTCATCCGTCGCTTCCGCCGAAGAGGGCGGCATCTTGGTGAAAGACGACGGTAGCGCCGAGAAGAAAGGCGATAAGCCTGCCAAGAGCAGTTCATCGACCGGCGCGGGCTCCGCACGCGATATCACCAATCGCCTCTTCGAACTGCTCCGACAAGATCACGGCACGCCCGATCTTTACATCAGCATTCTGATGGCCATTGGTATGCAACCAACAACCGCCGTGTCAGATCGTCAGCGCGAGGTGCTGCAGGACTGCGTTGTCAAGGGCAAGCTCTACGGTCGCAAGATGCAGGCGCTGGTGCGCAGCTACGCCTGCTTGGCATTGGGTCGCATTGGCAAGCATGCGCAGATCGGCGCTTTTGAGGGCATTCTCTTCAGTCGTCGTGTAAAGAACAACAACATCAAGCGCTCGGCCGCTATTGGGCTCGGCTTGCTCGGCAAGTTGGCCAACGATGAAGAGCGCGTCAAGATCGCCAAGACGTTGCTCAAAGCCATTGACAAGGGCAAGTTGAAAGACGCCAGTGCGCAGAACTTTGCGTTCATTAGCCTTGCGTACTTGATTCTCTACGACGTCCAGGCGGGTAAGACGGCTGTTATCAGTGACACCAAGGCCGACGAGACATTGCTCAAGGTCACCGTTGATGGCCGCCTCACACAGAAGCCCTACGGCGCGTTGTCCCTCGCATTGATCAGCCGTGAGATTGGCGATACCACGTCCATCAAGAAGCTCGGCGACTTCCGCTCAAAAGCGCTTGAGACCATTCGCAACAGTTTCCGTAGTGGTAAGGGCCTCGATTCCCATGCCCGTGCAGGCTTTGCCGTGTCGCTTGGTATTGCCAAAGACACGCTGGTCGTGAAGGAACTCACTAAGGTGCTTTCCGATCGCAAGGCCGACCCCTTCTTGCGCGCCTATTGCGCACTTGGGCTTGGGCTCATCGGCATTGGCACCAACGAGGTCAAGGTCGCCATTCGCGAAGCGCTCAAGGATCGCCGGTCGAAGGACCTTCGCCAGCAGGCGGCCGTTGCGTTGGGTCTACTCCAAGACCAAGAAGCCGTGCCGCTCCTGCTGAAGGAACTCGACAAGGCCAAGACGCAGGCGCAAAAGGGTCTCGTGATTCTGGCGCTCGCCAAGGTCGGTGACGCGCGCTCCGTGGCGCCGCTCATCAAGCGCATCAAAAATCCGCGTGAAAAGGATCTCACCCGTGCGCTCTGCGTGGCGGGCCTCGGTGTGATTGGCGACCTTGAGTGGATTCCTTCACTCTCGCGCATCAGCGAGAACGTGAACTACCGCGCTTCCACCGACGTCATGCGAGAGGTGCTGTCGATTATCTAAATCGACTCACCCAAGTACGTTCATCTGGTCACGCGCGAATCCGATTGGGTTTGCGCGTGTTTCGTTTTTCGGATTGATGCACGGTATAAGCTGCGGTCGATCTCACGCAGAGGCGCTGAGCGAAAGAGGCGCAGTGGGCGACATGTCACGTTGGTAGTTGGCTGGTGCTTGAACGCTCCACTTCGCTATGTGAGCACCGCGCCTCCGCGAACTCCGCGTGAGATTGGATACCTACGACGAGACAGCAAGCGCTCACACTCCACGCGAAGTTGTCAAATAGTGTGGATTGGTTCCTATGCTAAGATGACGGCATGGCGATCAAGTACAAACCGCCAAGCGCCAACGGCTACTTCGGTATCGGTACCAAGCCCGCGCACAAGCCTTGGCAACCTCCCGTTACGCGCGACTACACCGTCCGCCGCGAAGTCCCCGCCGCCTTTCGATCCCTTCGCTTGCGACGCGGCAAGCGATCTGCCGTGGTCACTAACGGCTGGCTTACGAATGTCGCCGTCACCCTGGTCGCGTTGGCGTTTGTCGTCTCGGTAGCCAAGTTGTTGGGGATGTGAGGCCGTACGCGTTACGGAATCTAACAAATCCGGCCCTCGAAACCCTCCGGGCGGTGTCTTGACTCATGACCACGATGAGCAACGAACCCATCCCCATTGAGCGCGCTCGAGAACGTGCGCGTCGACTTGCCTTGGCCCTTGTGTCAGATCGAGACGTGGCCGAAGACATTGCCCAGGACGCCGCGCTTCGGATTGTGCAAGGACGCTTGCAGGCAAGTGAGTCGTATCGAGGTTTGCTCGCCACGACCGTTCGCCGTCTGGTCATCAATCGTTGGCGGAGCAAACACAGGCGTAGACACCATGAGACGTCCGCGGTGGACGGTCGTCGATCGATTGCGGCGACGGACGATCTTGCGGCCATGGCCGAAATGCAGGCAACGTTGTGGACCCTCGTGCGCGAACTTCCCGAGCCGTACGGTTCCACGTTGTTGCTGCGATTCCTTGAGGGGCTTCCGCCTCGACGTATTGCAAAGAATCGTAGTGTCCCTGTCGAAACCGTGAAGAGTCAACTGAAGCGTGGACTACGCATGCTTCGTGTGCGCATGGATCGGCAATACGGTGGGCGCCGAGAGCTCTGGATGACAGGGCTCCTGCCGTTGTTACGGCACCCACCGACAGGGGTGCTCCTAGGAACGCGCTCTCTTATGCGCACAGGAG
Organism: Planctomycetota bacterium; assembly: GCA_965222115.1. GTDB lineage: Bacteria > Planctomycetota > PLA2 > PLA2 > JAEUHO01 > CBDCTJ01. The sequence goes on from CBDCTJ010000007.1 coordinate 1,335,990, forward strand.
GCGCAGTGATGAAGAAATCCACGATGGCCCGTCTGGCGATTCTCCTTCCGCTTCTTCTTGCGACTGGTGGTGTTGTTCTTTGGGCGACGGGCGCGTTCGAAGGAGAGGACGAGACATCGTCACCCAAGCATCAAGCGAAGGCCGTCGATGCGGACCGTGGTAATCGTGAGATTTTTACCGACGAGGGAGGACTTGCACGTACTTCGAATCCTACACTCCGCGCAAGTCCGATTGCACCGAACGAGATTCAACCTGCGTCGCCAACGTCAGATCCCCTGGAGACCAAGGAAGACAAGGCTTTGGCGGATACGGAATCCGAGCAGGCATACACCATCGAAGGCATCGCCACATTGCGTGGTTCAGCGGATGTTGTTACGCAAGGCGTCGTGGTCGCAGTCGCGAACGTGATTAGTCCCAACGCGCGTACCGGTGAATTTCGAAGGACGCAAAAAACGTGGCGCAGCGAGATAGACAGCAAGGGTCATTTTTGTATCCGGGTTTCCGGATCGCCCCTGCCCCGCGTTTCCCGTCTCACGTATGAAGGTCGAGATCACCACCTCGTATCGTGGAAACTCGACAAACCCGGCACGCCGCAGCGCGAGCAACTTGGCCCGATTTGGAACTCGGCCATGGTCATTACGCACGAGGCCGGTCACATCAACCGCGTCAAGCTCAATTTAGCGCCAAGCTTTCGGCTACGGGGCTTTGTGACGGATGAAGATGGAGTCCGCTTGGGCGGCGCAAAGATCCAGTTTGGCGTTCCGCACGGAACGCCCAGGCGGCGAGCCGTATTTGGCCAGCGGGAGGTGACGGGCGTCGAAGGTAGGTTTGACATAGGGCCCTTTCTCGCTAGCGGTGAAGGCAACGTCATCGCAGGCGTCACGATAACGAAGGATGGGTACGCAACGGCGAAGCTCGATCCATGGTCGCTTGAGCGCCACGAACGCGACAATGTACGAGTGGTCATGTCGCGAGGTGCAACGCTTGAAGGCCATGTACTAAGTCCCAGCAACGAGCCCCTCCAGGGCGTAGTGGTCGAAGTAGAGTTTGGCGATTATCAACGTCGCGTTGCTACGCGAACCGATGCAAGCGGACGGTTCCGACTCGAACGCGTAAGCTACGGAAGAGCAACTCTGCGCGCACGTGCATTTCAGTACGGCGCCATCTACGAAGCAGAAAGAGATATTGAACAAGACGAGCTTGAGCTAGATCTGAAGACGGAACCGGTTTTTATCGCTCCCGAAGACAAGCAGATTGTTGTACTCGGGTTGACCCTTGTTGACGTAGACGAACGCATTCGGAAGGCATACCGTCTACCGAAGCAAGTAACCGTTGCGATCGTCGCGTGCGACGAAACGCACAAGCGTCTCGGGGTAGGCACGTTGGAGCCGGGGTATGGCCTCTGGATGGTGGGAGACACGGCCGTGAGCAACACGAAAGATCTAATAGAGCGCATACTAAGGCACTACCAGAAACTCAATTCGCGTTCCTCGTCTGGGGAGGTAGCGCGCGATCCCGGGCTACGAACCGTCTACACATTCGCCAACGAGCGGATGTCCGGATCCAGTACACAGCACTTGCGTCTGTCGGCCGATCATCAGCAGGAAGTCGAGAACCTCGCGCGCCGGATGGGCATCGAGTCCGAGTGAGTTTTACGGTCGACCTCACGCAGGGGCGCTGAGCGACGAGGCGCAGTGGGCAACTTGTCACGTTGGTAGTCGGCTGATGCTAGAACGCTCCACTCCGATGTGAGAGCACCGCGTCTCCGCATCACTGCGTCACGGCGTGAAATGAGTTGTGTGCGCGTACCGCAACCTCGTTCACACCCCACGCAACGTACCTGAAAAGTGTGGATTTTTCCCTGACACCATATGACTCTTGTGAGCGTCCATGCGCGTCATCGTCATTGCCACCGTACTGTTCCTCGTGCTTGTAATGTCAATCGCCTCGGCACGCGAGCCCGATTCAGAGAATGCAAGTACTTGCAGTCTGACTGTAAACGTGTTCCTCAATGCGTCGAGAAGCAAGGGGCGCGTGTCCATCTGGAGCGAAGCAGCGTTTCCAACTGCACTGATCGACTGTCACCCTAGCACGGTTCCACCACTTCGCTCGCAAGTCACTCAAGAAGGACATCGAGTCAAGTTCAGTGGGCTCGCCGTGGGTGCGTACATGCTTGCGGCTGACATTGAAGGCTATCCACGCACCTATTTACCTGTGCGTCTGCTAGCCTCGGGCAATCAAGTAGACGTTGATCTTACCGTTCGAGGTGGAAGTCATGAGTTTCGTGGCCGCGTCGTTTGGGGCGATGGCAAATCGTTCCAAGGCGTGGTACATGCAACGCTACGGTCAACGTGCCATACACCCGCAGAGAGTTCGTTCAGCCATTGCATGGCCGAAACCAATGAAGAGGGGGCGTTTCGGTTCGCTGGACTTGCTGCAGATCGTTACCTCGTCAGTGTGACTGCGCCGGGTCGATTCTTATCAAGCCATTCTTGGTCGATCATGATGCCTCCACCAGCGGATATGACACTGATTGCCGATGAAGGCATTGTGCGCCGCAACGTCGTCGTGGTGGATCACAAGAGCCAGCGCCCGATTCCCAACGTAGCCGTTTCTTCCACGAGTTGGCAGGGGACTCAAAGCCAGCACGCGACTGATAAAGAGGGGCGTGTATGGGTTCGTGGTGGATCGACGTTCACATTTGCCGCAAAGGGATACGCCACGTTGAGGCGAGAACTAGATGAGTTCGAAGAACCGCTTCGGGTCGCGATGGAACGAGGAGCTTCTGTACGTGGCGTTATATCGATAGAGGGCGCTGAGAGGCCTGGCCTCGAAGTCACTGTGGCCGCCATGCGAGTTCATCAGGGGGATCCCACTGAGGACGTTCACGTTACTGTGGCGAACGAAAAGGGGGAGTACAGCATCGAGGGCCTCAAGCCAGGTCGGTGGTTGATCGCAGCCATTGGAAGGAGATGGGCGAGCGTTGATGGAGGCATCGCAACGGTTGAAGGGCTACGTGATGCGGCCATTGTGTTGGAATCTGATGCGACGACGGAGCACCGCATTCACATGCGGCGTACCCTCGCGATGCACGTCAACGTACGCGATCCAAGCGGCCACCCTGTCTCGCGTGTTCGCGTCGCGGCCGTGCCTGAACAACAACTCAGGCGATTTGCTCCATTCCTCTTTCATGAGCAGCTGCGTCCGCACTTGACTGGGCAGACCAACAAGGAGGGGCGCGCCCACTTAGACACAATCCTTCCGGGCATGAACTATGTGGTTATGGCGGAGTCCGCGGACTGCAGCATGCGAACACTCAATGTCGCCAAGCCGAAAAAGGACAGGCCGCTTGTTGTCAACGTGACATTGCCGCCGCTTCGATCCATGGATGTGCTGGTGCTTGACGACAAGACTGGACGGCCCATTCCTAGTGCCTACGTCACCGTTCGAGACGACCTGAACGTCGGTCTCGCGTGTTGGCTTACCAACCAAGCGGGGAGTGCTTCTCTTTGTTATCGCTCGAATACGCCGCTTCGAGTGGATTGTGAAAAAATTGGGTATATGGAACTGGATTCGCCCGTCACTTCCGATCCAAATGGCATGGCGACGATTCGTCTGAAACGAAGTCTCTCGATATCGGGCGTCGTGCGTTGTCCCGAAGAAGTGAAGGGCGTCGTTGCACGGGTAAAGACCGAAACAGATTCGCCAGGTCACTTCTTCTTACGCGGGAAGACTGCGTTCGATTGTGCGCCCGCGGGGAATCGATTCGTGCTTCGCAATCTCTCTCGCGGGGTTCATCGAATGTCTGCCCAACTCAAATGGAAGGGCACTACGTTTCGCGGCACCGCGACGGCCGAAGCTGGACGCACGGATGTGGAGATTCTCCTCAAGCCGTTTCAGGTTCCGAAGCCGATTCAAGTCAGTGTTGTCGACCCCGATAGGAAACCCGTTGTTCGGGCAAAGGCGCTTCTATTCGTTGAAGGAATAGCAATGCACCGGGCACCTCGCCAACTCACTGTGAGAGATGGCCGGCTTCGATTCGCAGTACCCAACGGTGCTACGAGGCTTGCCATTGAGATCTACGGTGCAACGGATGAGAAAAGGAACGCCCTTGGCCTAGGACCACGTGAGGTGGGTCCAATTCCGCCCAGTGCGTTTCCGAAGTTGATTACGCTTCCCGAGGGGCGACGCATCGAAGGTCGTATTGTTGACGCGTCGGGTCGCCCTGTTGCGAATGCGCAAATCATCGCTCGGCCTAGACGTTCGTTCGAGGCACGTCGGCCCGAGCAGGCAGCCGATGCGCTATTTCGTTTTGGCGCGTCCGGCCCCAGTCATGCGAATGCGCGTTCCAACGATCGCGGAGAGTTTGTGCTTGTTGGCCTCGGAAATAAACCCTACCAATTGGATGTCAATCCTCCCAAGGGCTTTGCGCATCCGGAGCCAGTGCCGGCCGTGTTGCCCGGCTATTCACCGCAGCGGATAGTACTCGTGTCCGCACCTACGGTCACGATTGGGGTTGTTGACAGGAGTGGGCAACCACTCGCCGGTGCGCGCGTACTTCTTTGGTGGAAAACAAGCGAAGGGAAAGAACGGAATCATTCGTCCACGTTTGAATCAATGACGACCGACAGTAGCGGTTCGATTTCATTCTACGATTTACATCCCAAGAGACACTGTCGACTGCGTATTGATCCACCCGAAGATCGAGAAGATCTTCAGGTGATTCGCGTAGACCAGTGGCTTCCAAGATCAAACGTATTCAGATTCAAGCGCTCCTATGAGATCGTGGGGCATGTGCGCGATCGGTCTGGAGAGCCCGTGGCGGGGATCCACGTTGGCATTCGAAAGGAGGCAGGTCACCTGAATCTTGTTACGACCGACGAGTCCGGAGAGTTTCGGTTTTCGGATCTCGACAAGAAGCGCTACAACATTCAAGTGAGCGACGACTTACACCGCAAACATGGGCACCTTCCTTCATTGTCGGTATTGGCGGGAATCACGGACGCAGTCCTTGAGATTGACAAACGACGTCTATTGAAGTTTCGGTACGTGCGTTCTGAGGTCGAGCGTGGTCCACCGGGAATCATGAAACAAGCCGAGCTCTGGACGGAAGACGGTGAACTCGTTGGCTCCATTGCGTTTCCGTTGGATGACGACGCTGTTCTGTTGGAACTCGAATCAAATGAATCCTACGCAGTCTTGGGCCGTGCTTCCTTCAGTGGTGCGCGCGTGTTCCGACGCGGAGTCAGGACGGGAGCGGATGTTATTGTTCTTCGAGAAGCGCGCAGCGGCACCATCCGAGGCTCGCTCGCCTTGTCGAAGGATCAGCGAATCGAGTCCGCCGAGGGATTTGCCACCTGTGGCGGTGCGAAGTTATCTGTCGACGTGAATACAAATGGGGCGTGGTCGATCTCACACGTACCACCCGAATCGACGTGGCACGTCACCATAACGGGTCTCGTTTCGGGGCGACATGTTTTCGCTTCTGGGCGTGTTGAACTAGGAAAACCGCCCACGAATCGATGGCCCGTCACGCGGAAGAAATGATCTCGCGCGCACACTTTCGTTGGACCTTCAAAGCGCGCGCATCGTTTTTGGATAGAACACGATACGGCTGCGGTCGATTTCACGCAGAGGCGCTGAGCGAAAGAGGCGCAGTGGGCGACATGTCACGTTGGTAGTTGGCTGGTGCTTGAACGCTCCACTTCGCTATGAGAGCACTGCGCCTCCGCGAACTCCGCGTGAGATCGATCTCCTACGACGAAACAGCAAGCGCACACGCTGCACGCAAAGTTCTTATGGAACGTAAATTGTAGCGCTAAAGAACGCCCAACAACATCAATCCACCCGCGAGCACAACAAGCCCCGCAAGTAGAGCCCATGTACCACCGCGTCGCACCCCTTCGGCCAACGCAAATACGCCCTGAATCGTGACCGCGAAACCGCAGAGTGCGACAACGGCGCCGAGGGAGCGGATTGCGATGGAGGTTGCCAGTGCCGTCATGCTGTGGCTTCCTTCTTGCCAAAGAGCGCTTTGATCTTGGCCCATAGAGCACCAAAACTGCCGCCGTGGGCATCGGGGGGCTTCTTAGGCAGTCCTTCGATTTCGTGCAGATAGAAGAGGAAGCACGATTGAATGATGCTCATGGTGGGCACTGCGAGCAATGCACCCCACACACCGAACGAATGCTCCCCAGCGAGGAGCGCAAAGATGATGATGACCGGATGCATGTGGGCGTTGCTGCCCATGATCAATGGATTGAGAAAGTTGGCTTCAATCAAATGAATGAACGCAATCCATGCGAGTGCCAACACCCCGGTTGTGACGCTGTCGGTGGCCGCGATAAGCACAATCGGAATCGAGCTTGCGATGGTACCGAATACCGGAATGAGGCTCAATACGGCCGCAATGGACGCCAGCATGACGGCGTAGGGGACTCCGAGTAGCAACAGCCCGAGATAGGTAAGTACACCATTGACGAGGCAGATAACAAGTTGCCCGCGAATTACGCCGGAAAGTCCGCGATCGATGTACTGGATTAGTGACTCGTAGGAGCGTTTGTATTTTTGAGGAGGCAGACTTGAGAAGAAGGAGGCGATCTCCTTGCGGTCCATCACGAGAAACGCTGTGATCATGAGAATCAGCAAGAATTCATAGAGCGATAGGACAATAGTTCCCGCGATCTTGACGGCGCTCTTGGCAACCTTGTTTGGCAAGTCCTCGCTATAGGCGGCGGCCTTGATTTGGATGAAGTTGCGCAGGTCGTTTGGCTCGAAATCTAGGTTGACCTTGCGCAAATTGGTGAGCAGCGGCCCCAGTAATTCTCGCTCGAAGAGCACTTCGGCGCCCTTGGCCGGTTCCCCGACGGACAACGAAATTTGGCGATCGCTCACGATCGAGCCATCGTCGTACTTGGCAACCCCTGCTTCCAATGGATCAATGGAATCTTCCGCATCCTCCGGCGGCGGCAACGACGCATTGTCCTGTCCTGTTCGGTCGAGGATGACGGTGGCCTCGGTTTCACCGGGGGGGATGCGCACGTCATGGAGCGTGGTGTAGTTGCGCACCGAAGGTGTCAGTTCGCCTTGGCCCGGTCGCTTGGCTCGAATCGTTAGCTTGGTTCCGCGTGGCACCACAATGGTCTTGGTTCGGCGTTCGCGGACGGGTGTGGAGTCGCTGTCGCCTGACGTACTCAATGGTTGCGGCTCATCCAGGCGAAATACGGCTCGTGCGCCGTGTTGTTTGAGCGCCCGCGAGAGCTTCGTGGCGCCCGTTCGAACTTCCGTGCCCGCCCGTGTGAGTCCCTTCCACGCCAAAAACCCAAGTCCACCGATGACGAGCGTGTAGACCAAGACAATGATCGGCCCACGTGCCCATTTGATGCCAAACAGGCGGCTCTTCTTCACCCACAGGACCACGGGCTCTACGAGATAGGCGAGAAAGATCGCCATGAGGAACGGAAACAGGACTTCCCGAAAGACGATGATCAGGAGCAGGAAGGCGCCCAGAAATGTGAGCAGGATGAGGACGTTGGGGCGCCTACGCCGCGGCACATGACCGTCCGGGGGCACGCGCTCGTCGGGGGGCGGGGATGCATCTGCCTCACTCATGCCCGTACGATACGTGGCAAGCGTGGCATGGACGACGTTCTAAAGGAGGGCTGCGCACGGCCCGTTTCGAGTCACCACCGCAAGAAGGACGCACCGTGGTCTATTCCGTGACATGCCGATGGATGCCTGGTCGGTTTCATGGGGTGGCGATGCTTGTATGCGTGATTGCCATGCTGAGCGCCCATGATTCGGTGTCATTGGCAAGCCCCGCGACGACACCCAGTATCGAATCCATTCGGGTGGGCCTTGCGTCGCGCAATGCCGCGCGCAGAGTCAAGGCCTTGAACCAACTCGAAGCGCGCATCGTCGCGCAGGAACAGCGTACCTCCGCGGGCGACGACGCCAATCAACGAGACGCACAGCGATTGGTTTCGCTTCGCGCTGGCCTGCGATCGTTGCTGAATCACGAGGCAGATTCGGAAAACGAGGCCGGCCGTGTTGCAAGTTTGTTACCGCGCATTCAAGCCACATGGGCCTGGAAGGAATGGAGCGCATTACTGGGTACGCCCAATGACGCATCGCCTTTGGTCCTCCAGCGAGCGATTGTGGCGACGACCAGTCGGTCGAACGATACTGGATTCCTTCGGTTTCTCGTTGAGCGTGTATACGACCGCAAGTTGCCGCTCACCCATCGCGCGTTTCTTTTGGAAGCGCTGGGCACCCACGCCAGCGCACTCGCGCTTGCCGAACTTTCGCGCCATCGACCCAAGGCGCATTGGCTCATTCAGGCAAGTTGTTCTCGCGGACTTGGCTACCGCCGCGACTTCCGACGTGTACCGCCGCTGTTACGCATGTTGAAATCGTCCCATCGGGCCGTACAAGTTCAGGCCTGGGAATCACTCGTGCGTGTGACGAGACAACCACTGAAGTTTGATGTGAAGATATGGGACTCTTGGTGGGAAACGTATCAAGCGAGCATGCGCAAGACGCCGAGTGGGCGCAAGGGTGCAGGTGAGCGTTCACGCTACGCCATCGACGCGCCGCCCCACATTCCGCATTACTACGGAATTCCCATTCCTCGACGCAAGAGCGGTGTTGTGTTCTGTCTCGATGTAAGCCAAAGCATGTACGGCTTTGGGATCGCCGCGGCGCGTCGTGAATTGCGTAAGTCCCTCCTCGATTTTCCCAGCACGCATCGATTTCAAATCATTGGGTTCCATCAACGTGTGCTGCCATGGCGAGACACCTTGTCGCCTGCGCATCCCGTGCAGAAATACCTCGCTCTCAAGTGGGCCGACGCCCTTGAGACCATCGCCTACACCAATATCTATGACGCGGTCGAACTCGCATTCGGCTACGCGGGGCGCGGACGGAAGGCCGTGGCGCGTCCCGTTCGAGTCGATGAGATTTTCCTGCTTTCCGATGGCGCACCCAATCGCGGCGCCTACCGCGCCAGCCGCTTGATCGTGAAGCACTTGAAGGCACTCGCACAGCCTGAAGACAAACGGGCTATTCCGATCCACACCGTCGCCGCGGGCGAGTCCGTGTATGAACTTCTTGATGATCTTGCCACCGCGACGGGCGGAACTTTTGTGGATGCCTACGAGTGATCTGCGACAGTGCGCGCATGACGCTCTCCACCGGCGAAGTCCGAGCCCTTCTGAAGTCCCTGCGGGAACGCTTTGACGCGGTCCGGGGGCGGCTTTGACCTCGTAGGCAAGCAGGCCGAGTTCGCCGAACTCGAAGGCGCCATGGCCGAGAGTGACTTCTGGGACAATCAAGACAGCGCTCAGAAGACGGTTGAGCGACTCAAGGCCGTCAAAGCCATCATCGAGCCCTGGCTGGCATTCGAATCGCAACTCGAAGACGCCGATGTGCTGCTGACCATGGCCGAAGAGGAGAACGACAGCGACACCGTGGCGGAAACGGCGGAGCAAGCGCGGGGACTCGAACGTGAACTCGAGTCGTTGGAGTTTCGCGCGCTATTGTCGGGCCCTCTCGATGACAAAGGCGCGTTCGTGCAGATTCAAGCCGGCGCGGGTGGCACCGAATCGTGTGACTGGGCCGAAATGCTCACTCGCATGTATTCCCGCTGGGGCGAGCGCATGAACTTCGCGGTAAAAGAACTCGATCGTCAGCCCAACGACGAGGCCGGGATTCGATCGAGTTTGCTTGAGATTCGCGGTGCGTATGTGTTTGGCTACCTAAAGAGCGAAGCCGGTGTGCATCGCCTGGTACGCATTAGCCCTTTTGATTCCCAGAATCGACGACAGACCACATTTGCATCGGTTGACGTCACGCCGCTTGTGGACGACACCGTCGAGATCGACATCAAAGAATCCGATCTCGACATCACGACCTATCGCGCTGGCGGCGCCGGTGGGCAGCACGTCAACAAGACGGAGAGCGCGGTTCGTATTCGACACGTGCCCACAGGTGTTGTCGCGGCCTGTCAAAACGAGCGCAGCCAGCATCGAAATCGAAAAGTCGCGCTGCAAATGCTCAAAGCCAAGTTGCTGCGCCTGGAAGAAGATAAGCGTATGGCCGATCAGACCGTGCGCTATGACGAGAAGGGCGAAATCGCGTGGGGGAGCCAGATTCGTTCCTACGTCATGCATCCTTATCAAATGGTCAAGGACCACCGCACGTCGCATGAGACGGGCAATGTGGCTGCGGTGATGGATGGCGACCTAACGAAGTTCATGGAAGCGTGGCTGCGCGATCGACTTCAATAAGCGCGCTCCAAAAATGAGCGTGCCCTCCGCGCAAGGCGAAGGGCGAGCTCAGCTCCAACCGACACAGGCCATTTCAGTATGGGTTGTTGATAGTGGCTGTCGTTGCGAGCGTGCATTCCTTATCGACACGTACTTGAGTTTGCTGAGCGCGAATCGAGAATTCGAGCGCCGCAAAACCGCCACATCGCCCAGACAATGCGCGTCTCAGTGCCATGTGTGCATCGATGGTGTGTGTCGCTAGGTGTGTGCGCTGCGCGCAAAGCGCCATTCGTTGCGAGTTCAAAATTCGTCGTATGGTCGCGCTACACATTCGGCATGAAACCAGGCCAAACCAGCACAACCACTTCAGCACCTAACGTCACCATTCGACGCGCGCTTTTGTCCGTGTTTGACAAGTCTGGGCTCGCTGAACTTGGCAAAGCCCTAGTGAGTCGAGGCGTCGAGTTGATTTCGACGGGTGGAACTGCACGTGTACTTCGCGACGCAGGATTGGACGTCAAGGATGTATCCGACGTCACGGCGTTTCCGGAAATGATGGATGGCCGTGTCAAGACGCTACACCCAATGATTCACGGCGGCCTGCTAGCTCTGCGCGACAATGACGCACATGTGGCGTCGATGAAGGAACACGACATCGGCGCGATTGACTTGGTGGTGTGTAATCTCTATCCCTTCGCAGAAACCGTAAAGCGCGAAGGCGCAACATTCCCTGAGATCATTGAACAAATTGACATTGGCGGTCCGTCGATGGTGCGCAGTGCTGCTAAGAATCATCGATTTGTGTCCATCGTCACCCGCGCCGATCAATACGAGGCGTTGCTCAATCAGTTGGAGGCACACGACGGCGCAACCACGGGCGAGTTCCGATGCGCGCTGGCGTTGCAAGCGTTCGCCGAAACCGCTGCCTATGACGGTGCGATCGCGCGTTGGTTTGCCTCGCAAGACGAAGTCGATGGCTTGCCGCGTTCGATGGGCCCGTCCTACAGAACCTCGGTGCTTCGCTACGGCGAGAATCCTCATCAGAAGGGTGCGGTCTATGTAGATCCGCTGGCGCCAACGGGAAGTCTTGCGAAGGCGGAAGTGTTGGGCGGGAAAGCGCTCTCGTTCAACAACCTCGGGGACGTCGATTCTGCCTGGGCGCTGGTACGTGAGTTTGATGGTCCTGCCTGCGCGGTCATTAAACACGGCAATCCATGTGGCGCCGCGGTGAGCGACTCGATCGACGAAGCCTACGACGCAGCCATGGCATGTGACCCTCGAAGTGCATTCGGTGGCATCGTTGCGCTTAACCGTCCTTTGTCGCCGGCTTTGGCAAAGACCATGGCCGTTCCCGAGCGCTTTCTCGAAGTGTTGATTGCGCCCGGCATCGATGCCGGTGCCGCCGACGTGTTTCTCGCGAAGGGCGCGCCCAAATGGGGCAAGAACTTGCGCATACTCGATGCTAAGACCGCAGGTAGCGATCCGCATGGACTTGATGTGCGCAGCATCGACGGTGGATTCCTAGTTCAAGAACGCGACGACACGGTTTACGTGGGCGGCAAACCTGAAACCGCAACCAAGCGAGCACCAACCGCGGACGAAACGCGCGATCTCGACCTAGCCTTCCGTGTGTGCAAACACGTGCGCAGCAACGCCATCGTCTTGGCGCTGGGCGGACGAGCAATAGGCGTGGGCGCGGGCCAAATGTCACGCGTAGAAGCCACCGAAATCGCCGTACTTCGCGCCGAACGTTACGCAGCCGAAGCCGGCATAACGCTCGACGGCATGGTCGTGGCAAGCGACGCCTTCTATCCCTTCAACGACGCCATCGAGTTGGCCCTCGACGCCGGCGCCAAAGCCGTCATCCAACCCGGCGGCAGCCGCAACGACAAACGCGCGATTGAACTATGCGACAAGCGCGGCATCGCGATGCAGTTCACAAAGACGAGGCATTTTAGGCACTAGTACTTGAGCAAATCTCCCGTTTCGCGCGCGGAGTCGTCGGCCTTTGCCGAATCGCTACTTCTTTCTGTCAATCACGAACTCTACGTCCGTCAACGTGCCTTCGGTGACAGCGACGTGTCTTGCGGGGGCTCGATCGGGGACGCCTTGCCAGCCGCTTGGAAGCGATACGCGCCACCTGCCTGGCATGAGCAGGAACTCCGCAGTCCCGTCCAAGTCGGTTTCACCATGGGTTTCGTCAAACACAGTGGAATCGGTTCGTTGCTTGGGGCTATTGCGGTCGGGGCGCCTTAGAGAAACGCCAACGTTCTCTTGCAATAGGCCCTCTGCGTCTCGAGCCGTTACGCGGAGGGTCCCGCCTCGACTTAGGACAATGCGGCTTGGATCGACGTCCTGTGGAGCGTCGTCGCGATAGGTTGCGTCATACAACGGCAAGTATCCATCGACCGTCACTTTATAGGTAAACGGCGCATTCAGAAAGCCGCCGACTTCAAAACGGCCATCGGCATCCGATATTGCATCCGAGGTAATGGCATGATGGTCGTTGTCGCCGCTATCAGTTACCGATACATGGGCACCAAAGATTGGTTCGCCGCGGTCGTTGACGATGCGTCCATCAATAACGATTCCTCGGTTCAGCTCAAGATCAACATCAAATGTACTCGCGTCTGCAGGCACATCGACCTGATGGCGAATCAATCGATACCCCGGTGTTCGAACTGCGATATGCCATGTGCCGGGCAAGAGGTTGCGCTCCACGAAGGCTTCGTTCGTGGTTCGGGAAGACCACGGGACAAGAATCACTTTGTGTCGCCAGCGTATCCAACTTCGCCGTTCGCCACTTGAAGTGCGCACGAACGTCATCACGGATGGTGCGTGGGGTTGTGATCCCTTTGAGCATCGCAACCGAAACTGAACGGAAACGCGTTGCGCACGTCGAGCAACGATTCGAATCGGAATGCCATCCACGGATACAACGCTCTGATCGGAAACGTACGTTCCTTGAGGCCCGAGACCAATCACAGCGCCTTTGGCAACTGATGCGACGAATCGCCCTTCCTTGTTGGTTTCGGCGAGGGGTTCGCCGATAAGAGAGCGAACCACGACATGAGGCAACGGGGCGTCGCTCTGATCAACCACGACACCTGAGATGGTGAGCTGCTTGGTCGTGTCCCTCGCTCGAAGCACGTGGTTCTCGTTGCCGTGCGAACCATGAGGAAGTACAAGAGTCACCCTCGTCGTTTCGCCTCGGCGCACTTTGAGCCCCCAACCCTTTTGATTGTCGTACTTGGCTTGGCCGAACTCATTCGTCGGTGTGTTGGGTCCTGGCCGCGGTTGGAGACCTACGTTGAAGGTTCCTGTGTCGAGCCCCTCGAAGCGCATTGTCCCATCGGCATCGCTCAATTGTCCGCCTAGCGATCTCCAAGAAGGCGAGCGGCGACTCGCCGAGCCGTACACGTAGGGAATGGGCTTTCCATCTGGATCTATGACGCGGACGACGAGCCGCCCTTCTTTCGTCACGACAGGATTCCAATTCGCTTGCGGTATGTCTCGCCCCAAGCGAATGCCCTCACGGTCTGCCGGTGCGTAGCCAGACTTCCGGGCCGAGACTATGTACGCTACGCCTCGTGCAAGTCCTTCAATCCGATATCGCCCGTGTGCATCGGACGTCGCTACCAACTGAACACTCAGACACTTGGTGGCATTCAGATGTGCGAGTGGCGTGTACCAACTTGGCTCTTGCATGGGCCATGCCTTGCTGGCGTCATGGTCGTCGAGTCCACCCCATGATCCCGGAAACGCACAGATAGACACGCCTGATACCGGCTTTCCGTTCTCGTTTCGAATCTCTCCGACGACAGAGCCGCCCGTTGGAATGCGAAATACGCGTTTTGCGTTGCTAGCAATCGGCTCGTCTTCAAGCGGCCACCACGTGGTGCGTCGTCCTGGCGCATGGATTGCCAACACGTAGCCTCCGCAGGAGGTCGCCTTCTTGCGAAGCAAGATCGTTGCGTTTCCCTTCTCATCTGTCGTGCCGGCCGGGACGCTGCCTTCAAGTCGGTAGGGTGAGCGATTCATTCGAACGAAGCTGCAAGGATGCATCAGCAATTTCGCACCGGTGACGGGACGGTCTGTGCCCAGTTCGACGACTCGAATTTCCATGCGCTGTGCAGGGTGAAGCTCGACCAACGCGCGTCGAAACGGCGCTCCGCGGACGCTCGAGTTCAGAGCAACGTCCGTCGCGAATCCCTCATGGGACGCCATGACCTGTTTGACTGGGCACGGAAGTCGTTGAAAGCGTACGAGGCCGCGTCGATTGGCAGTCTCGCGAACAACGGACTTGCCTTCAAGCGTCGCGTCAACGATGGCACCACCTATGCGATGACCCTCCAATGCATCGACGACGAGCACAAGGCATTCGTGGACTTCGCGAGGCGGATCGTTCGTAGCGGGCGATCGTGCAGTCCCCACGAGTTTGACCGACTCGTCCGGGCACTGCTCGTTGCGCTCAAGTGTGTCATCCGGCACGATCGAATGTGTGCGGAGACACTTCACGAACATGACAGCTGACGTCACGGCCAATGCGACGCCCGCGATGCATAGAACGATCTGCTTGGCAGGCAACGTGCGTCCTCAACGAGTGGGCGAGATATATCTTGCGGCGCATAAGAGAACGAAACGGGTCGGTTGTGGTTCATGGGCGTCCGTTCGTTCGGGGTGGCGTGCCCCCAATCTCGCTAGCAAGCGTTGTGAGAGTCCCAACTTTCTTGCTTCGTGCCTCCGTGCCAGGCACCCGCCATAGTCGGCTGTTTTCCGCAGTGCGCCCTCCATCCTTTTTCAGCTCTCTGCGCCGCCGCCCAACGGCAATTCTTGGCTGCGAACGACAGTTGTGTGGCATAAATTGCCATTCAGATGACATAGGGCTATACTGATCGCATGTCAGCCGAAGCCGACGACATGACCACAATGAACGTCTCATTGCCCAAGCAACTTCGTTCGTTCGTCTCCGAGCGCGCACGGGGGCGGTTTGGTTCCGCGAGTGAGTACATTCGGGAACTCATCCGCAAAGACGAACGGCGCGCTGCTGAAGAGCAACTCGAAGCCAAGCTGCTGGCCGGACTGGAAAGCGGCGACCCGATTGACGTCACTCCGGAGTTCTGGGAACGCAAGCGAAAGGAGTTACTGAAGCGCCATCGTCGCCGAAACGGGTCTTCGTGAAAGTCCGCATTTGGCCCGCGGCAGAAGCGGACATCGCCAATGCGGCGGACTACTACGCCGAGAAGGAAAGCGTAGAGCTTGGCTTGAAGTTCATTGACTCGGTGAATCAAACTATAGAGTCACTCCGAACTCACCCACATCTCGGAGTTCATCTGGAATGGCTACGTGGCCCTCTACTCGGATGCCGCCGTTTACCCGTTGCTGCGCCGTTCTCTGCATATCAGATCTTTCACCGGCCCCATCGAAATACGCTTGACGTCATTCGTGTGCTCCACGCGGCTCGCGACGTTCCCTCGATACTGAGATAGCCGCGATTACGAAAATTGATTCCGCACCCGAGGTCAGTGCGAAGCCGGCAAACGCTTGGGACTCCGGTTGCTCTTGGTCTCCTTGGTGAGAGTCTTCCTATTCAAGGTTTGCCCCGTTTTCAGCGAATAAGCGACTCCGTCAATTGCATTCCCCAACGCTTGCGCTTTGTTTCTTAGCGCCCCTTGTGTGAGCCTTTTCTTCTTTTCTTTTGAATTACCGTCCCGCTACAGGCGGTTTGCTTCCGCAATGCGTCGTCCATAAACATGCCGCTCTCTGCGTCTCCGCATCTCCGCGTCTCTGCGCCTCTGCGCGAATCGAGCTGCGAACGATTTCTCGATTCGTGATCACAGTCCAAAAAAGGTGTGAATATTGTCCTGGCACCGTGTCGCTTTCGGGCCGCTTCCTTCCGCAAGGCACCTTCCACCAAAATGCCGCCCACTGCGCCTCCGCCACTTAGCGCCCCTGTGTGAGCTGAACCGCCCACGTCTGGATCAATCCC
The DNA here is from genome assembly GCA_965222115.1 of Planctomycetota bacterium. GTDB lineage: Bacteria > Planctomycetota > PLA2 > PLA2 > JAEUHO01 > CBDCTJ01. Next base: position 1,352,244 of record CBDCTJ010000007.1, read on the forward strand.
GGCATTTGCACTGATTCTCCTCTATTCGCGATGCCCGCCGCACCCGGGTACGATACGCCGATGCACGGGGACTCCTCTCAACAAGCAGCACACTCTTCACTTGTTCCACGCACAGCGTTGCGCGTGATCGTGGGCGCGCTGCTCATGTGCGCATTCGTATTCGCGTCGGATACAAGCGTATCCGCGAAGGGTGGAGACGATACCGAAGGTGCGATGGGGCTCACGCGCAAGGAATATCGGAAACGTCGCTCTTCACTTCGCTCGGCGGCGGGACGTTGGATCACAAGTCGCAAGGCGTTTCCATCCAAGTGTCCGTTGTGCAAGGGGTCGGGCTTTCGGTTGAAGAAACGCGGTCGGCGCATCTTGCGAGTGAAGTGCCATCAGTGCGAAGGCAAAGGGAAGTGGATTTCCCGCAAGCACTACCGCGCTGTGTACTTCGACATGCGCACGCCCAAGTTTCGATCGATTCCCGACATTCAAGATCAACTCACGACGCAATACAACCAAGTGCGACGCGGAAGTCCCTGGCCGCAACAGTTCTCACGATATCGCTTTCGATCCTGGGAACTTGTGGACGCGACGCATGGCATTGTGTGGGTGCTATTTGATGCCGCGCGCGTTCCCCAAGCCACGCGTTGGATTTGGGCGCAGCGCGAAGGCAGTAAGAAGTCCGCATGGTTTCTTTGGTCGGCGCGCGTGGATGGGGCATGGCCCACGCCCGGCTCCGCGGCCGAAGACGAGAATGACGGGTGGACACCGCTGTCGGCGTCCGAGTGGTCCCGACTTCGCAAGACGGTGGTCGAAGCGCAGTTGACGTCGCGCGTGGTGCAGTCGTGGAAACAGGGTGCTGCATTGCGTGTGCGTTTGGAGCCACGTGGGTTTAACGACGCGCCGCCGTATCCCTATCGTGTTGAACGTGACGCGGGGCGTCTTATTCATGCGCTCTTCATGGTGCATCCGGATTGCAAAGCAATTCAAACCGAGTGGAACGTGCCGTGTGTCGATAGCGTTGAGCGCGAGGAGAGTCGCGTGCGCTGGATTGCGACCCTCGATCGCTCCGCGTTTAAGCCGGACACGTGGAAGGCAACCAAGCGACGCTACTGGGCGAGTTTTCTTACCTGGAGTAACGTCGAGCACGAGGGCTGGAAGCCCAAGCTGCAGGGAACCGCGCTTGATACGCCCATGCCCGGTTCGGTAGCGCCCCCCGCCAATCCCGCCCCTGAGAAGCCGCCGCCAATACAGCCCACGCCCACACAACCAACGCCCACGCAGCCAACGCCGGAGCCCAAAAAGCCGCCGCCCGCCAAGCCCACGCCAAGCCAACCCACGCCGACTCAGCCCACGCCGATGGACGACGAAGACGAACTCGCCGAACTCCCGGCGCTCACGTCAAAGGCGAAAAAGGCTGCCGCTGAAGTGCTGAAGAAGATCGAGGCCGAGTATCAAGCTGCGGTGAAGGAAACCAATGAAGGGCGCGAAGCGCGGCGCGCCGGTGCTCACGACGTGTGGCAGGAGAAGATCGACAAGGCGCTCATGCACATCGCGTCCATCGATGATCTTTGGTCGGAAGCCCTTGTCCCCGCGATGCCCGGAACGTCCGACCTCGTCCGCGAGGCCGTTGCGGAAGAGCACTTCAGCGACTTCTGGGACAAGGTCTACGAGCTCAAAGGTATGTTGCGCAAGATGTCGTCGGTCCGCTGATTCGATGAGGCCGCGGTAGCGTCTACGCGAGTCGATTGTGGTCGCTTGTGATAGGTTTTCGGGGTCGCTTGCGAGTGGGTGCAGCCGAGGCTGCGTCGGCTCGCGGGCGAAATCTACTGGATCGCACGTCGTAGTTCGCGGGTAGGTTCGGGCACTGGACCGGACCGCCACGCGACAGGCTGCAACCGACACGCAACGCGTGGGCATGAACCTGGATCATGGAAGCGAACCGAGCTTCGATGGTGCCATCAGTCGTAGTCATGAACTAGCGATCGAGTACGACCCAACTTCCGCCCCTTCGCCGCCACGACGGCGAACAACATTCATAGAAGGCCCGCGCTTGCACGAACCGGTTGTGGCGTGTGCCCTTCGCCTTGGACACTATGACGAAACCCACGCTCCGCGAGCGGCGCCTCGGCCAATGCCAGCGCGCCATTCATTATTACTTCAAAGATCCCTCGTTGCTCGACACTGCGCTCACGCACTCGTCCCTGCGTGCTCCAGATAGAGAATGCAACGAGCGCCTCGAGTTTCTCGGCGATTCGGTATTGGGCATGGTCATCACCGAGGAGCTTTATCGTCGCCTACCTCAAGAAAGCGAGGGTGACCTCACTCGGATTAAGTCGGCCACGGTGTCACGCGCGTCGCTTCATGATGCAGCCGAGCGCTTGAAGCTTGCCGATGTGATGGAGATTGCTCGCGGTGTTGGCCGTCGCGACGCCTTGCCCGCCAGTGTGCTTGCCAATGTGTTTGAGAGCGTGATTGGCGCCATTTACCTGGATGGCGGCTACTACCCGGCGCGCGAGTTTGTGCTCAAGCACCTCGGCCCGGAACTTGAGAACGAAATCGTCGATCGCGGTGCGAGCAACTACAAGAGTCACTTGCAGCAGATGGTGCAGCAGCTGAGCGGGTTTGCCCCGTCGTATCGAACATTGGAAGAAGACGGTCCCGATCACGACAAGACCTTTGTCGTTGCCGCGCGCTTTGAAGGTCGCGAGTGGGGACGCGCCTCCGGCACAACTAAGAAGGAAGCGCAACAGGAGGCCGCGCGTCTTGCGCTTGATGCCTATCGTGCTGAACACATCGAAGACGATGACGAGCAGGATACGCGCAAGCCCCGTAGGCGCCGGTCACGCCGTCGCAGGCGCAGTGACGATGACGAGACGCCTCATAGGACCGAGCCGCACGAGGCCGAGGCACCGGTTGAGGAAGTCGAGTCGGTACAAGCGACTGACGAAATCGAAGTTCGTTCGCCGCGTAGACGAACCCGCAAGCCGCGGGACGTGGAGGCCGCGCCCATCCCCTATTCCGATGCGCCACGAACGCCTCGCAAACGTCGTAAGCGAATGACCGCAGCAGAACGCGCCAAAGCCGAAAAGCATCCCCCTGTAGAGCCGCTCGTTACGCCTGATGACGACGTGCCAGATGCCATAGAGAAAAAGCCCGCGCGTCGGACGCAAACCTCGCGTGAATCGACGCCGCCCCCATCGAGTTCTCATCGTGCGGACGCCACCACGACAGCCCGAGACGAAACAGAGCCGATGATCGACGCCACGGATGGGAACGCGCCCGAGTCCACGCGCAACGAACCGGTTGACGACTTTGGCGCCGGCATCGATCTCGATGACGTGCCCGCCAAAACGAGGCCGGCAAAGAAGAAGCGCGCCAAACGAGCGAAGAAGGCCAAGAAGCGCAAAGCGAAGGCGGCGAAGAAGCGCGCGCGCAGGACGGCGACGTCACGCAAGAAACAGGCCTCGACCTCTTCGTCGAGCAAGGCGGTACCTGCCAAGAAAGCAAAGGCCGATCCGGCTCCCAAACCGGCGGACGACGACGGGTTTGGTGCAGGCATTTTGTAGAGCGAACGCTCGTTTACGATCTGACAAGCCGTTGTCGCTATCGAGTGGGTTGCCATGGATCGCTTGCTCACTCAGGAACGAGATGCACTCGCTCGCGCGTGGAAGGAGCGCGGTGCAACACTTGAGACGCCACTCCATGTAGCGGGGCTCTATGGCGCCAGCATGGGGCTGGCTGTCGCAGCACTTGCCGAAGTGCATCGTACGGTTGTGGTTATCACCGCCGACTACCGCGTTTCGGATGCGTTGCGCGTTGACCTCGGTGTGTTTTCGAATCGCGAGCCGCAGCTTTTGCGCGCATGGCCGCGCACGGAAGGCCGAAGTCCCGATGCCGATGTCGTGGTCTCGCGTGCGCGTGTACTGCATTCGCTCCACGCGAAAGATCACGAAGACCGCGGCCCCGCGCTTGTCATTGCACCCTTGGCGGCACTCGTGCAACCCGTGCCCACCGCACGTGTGTTTCGCGCCGGGCTCTTGACGCTATCCACCGGTCAAGAAGTCGCCATGCAAGTGCTTCAAGAGCATTTGGCCACTGCAGGTTTTGCCCGTGTCGGCGCCGTGAGTGCGCCGGGCGAGTTTGCATCGCGTGGTGGCATTTTGGATGTTTGGCCGTGGGAAACCCCAGATCCTATGCGGTTGGAGTTCTTCGGGGACGAGATCGAGTCTATTCGCCATCTCGACGCCTCGTCGCAACGCAGCGGCGAGACCGTCGAACAAACAATATGGAGTGTCTTGCCGCCCGAGCAGTTGCGGCATCCCGTGGGCCAAGCCCGGGCGTCGTTGTTGGATCATTTTACCGATCACGGCATGACGTTGATGGTCGAGCCCGACGCGATTGTGGGCGCCGCCACGTCCTATCGCACCAGCGAAGGGCTCGGTGCCGAGGCACGGATTTCGGAACTCGAGCGCAAGCTAGCCGAACGCCCGGTGACCATGCTCGCGCAGACGCCCGATCTCGCCGAGAACGTTTGCGCTGTAGACATTGGAACGGTGGATACGCTTCGGGGAATTGCGCTACGTGCTGCGTTGCGCGCTGAGGATCGCGACGCCGATGCCCGCGCGATTCGAATTGTCCGCGCGTTTGGCGAGGTTGCCGACGCGTGCGACAGGCTCGTGATTTATCGACGTGCGGTTGGTGAAGAAGAACGCTTGCGTGAGCTTCTAGCGCCGCTTGGACTCGAGCAGCGCATGACGTTTGTCGCTGGTGCAATCTCGCGTTCGTTTGTGCACCGAGCTACGAGCACGGCTCACATTGCTTACGATGACCTTGCCGACATCGCACTGCGAGAGCGACTTGGCGCGGCGCCCCAAACACCCGCGCGACCCATTCGCGATTTTCTTGAGTTGGAAGTGGGGGGCTTGGTGGTGCACTTGCACCACGGCATCGGCATCTTTCGCGGGCTCGACACGATTGAAGGGCCCGATGGCACCGGCCAGTACTTCAAGGTGGAATTCGCTGAAGGCACAACGGTATACGTTCCGGTGGCGCGCGTGGATTTGGTGCAGCGCTATGTCGGTACGGGTCGAAGACCCAAGCTCAGCAAGTTGGGCGGGCAGGAATGGACCCGGCGTAAGAAGAAGGTCACCGAGGCCGTTGAGGATTTGGCCGACGACTTGCTCGAAACGCAAGCTGCGCGCGCTTGCCGTCGTGGGCATGCCTATCCACCGGATGGCGAATGGCAAGAAGAGTTCGACGCCGCCTTTCCCCATGACGACACACCGGATCAAACGGTGGCCATTCAGGCGATCAAACAAGATCTTCAAGGCGAACGGCCCATGGACCGTTTGCTTTGTGGTGATGTGGGCTATGGCAAGACCGAAGTTGCCTTGCGTGCAATTTTCAAAGTGATTGCGTCGGGCAAGCAGGCCGCGGTGTTGGTGCCCACCAAGGTGCTGGCCCAGCAGCACGCCCGCGTGTTTCAACAGCGACTCGCGCCCTACCCACTCACCATTCGCGTCTTGTCGGGTCTGCGCACCCATCGCGAGAACCGTGAGACGGTTGCGGGACTCATCGATGGCTCGGTGGATGTTGTCATTGGCACACACCGGCTTCTCAGCAAAGACGTGGCCTTCAAAAATCTTGGGCTCGTGGTCGTGGACGAAGAGCAGCGGTTTGGCGTGAAGCACAAAGAGCGCATCAAGTCGTTTCGACCCGACGTGGATTTGCTCACGCTTTCCGCAACACCGATTCCACGCACCTTGCACATGGCACTTTTGGGGATTCGCGACATTAGCAATCTCACCACACCGCCTCTCGGTCGCCACGCCATCGATACCGTGGTCACGCGTGAAAGCGATGAAGTCGTTCAGGCGGCCATCCAGCGTGAACTGGATCGTGGGGGTCAGATCTTTCTGGTGAACAGTCGCATCAAAGAACTTCCGTCGGTGGGTTCATGGCTATTGCGACTCGTCCCCGAACTACGCTTGACCAACATTCACGGCCAAATGGACAAGAAACTCGTCGAGGATCGGCTCATGCGTTTCGTGCGCGGCGATGTGGATCTCTTGCTCGCGACCACCATCATCGAATCCGGCCTCGACATCCCCAACGCCAACACCATTATTGTTCGCGACGCCGATCGTTACGGTTTGGCCGAACTGCACCAGCTTCGTGGTCGCGTCGGGCGCGAGCGACGGCGCGCGCACGCATTGTTGTTGCTGCCACGTGGTCGCACGGTTCGCGGCGAGGCGCAAGAACGCCTTCGCGCCATTGAGGAGTACAGCGAACTTGGGGCGGGTTTCCGTATCGCCATGCGCGACTTGGAGATACGCGGCGCGGGCAATATTCTTGGTGCCAAACAGTCCGGGCACATCGCCTCGGTGGGCTACGAGTTGTATTGCAAGTTGCTTGCCGATGCCGTTGCGAACGCAAAGGGCAAGGGCGACCGTACGCCTTCACTCGCCTATCTCGCGGTAGACGTTCCGGCGGGCATACCGCTTGACTACGTAGCCGATCGCCGCGAACAGTTTCATCTCTTTCGTCGCATCTCGACGGTGGCCGCGCTTGATGACCTTCAAGAGTTGCGGCGTGAGTTTGAAGATCGTTTCGGCAAACTGCCCGATGATGTCGAGCGGCTGCTGGTCGGCCAGCGCGCTCGTTGCGAGTTTGGGGCGCTCGGCGTGGAGCGAATTGCGCCGGGGCCCGACGACGTGAGCGGCCTCATTCTTCACGGCGCGGTCCACGTGATGGATCGCATGCGAGGGATCTTTCGTGCCGCACGACGACTTTCGCCCACCAGTACGTTTATTCCGCTCGACGAGCCGCGCGATTCCGGACTGCCCCCTGCCGATCAACTCCTGCGCCGTCTCGTGACGCGACTGAACCGCGCGCGCGATCGCACCTCACGCCAACAATAGCTACCGAGCACGGTTTTCGTCTCCCTCCGGTCATTCACACGAAAAGGAACGCGCAGGATCCGTCGGGGTGGCGCGTATTGTGGTGCCATGACCACTTGCCACTTCCGCTGCGTGATCATGGGGGCCGCGCTTGCGTGTGCCTTCACCGCGTGTTCCAACCGCCTCGGCAGCGAAAACGCCCCGTCGCCCATTCCCGCCGAGTACCTCGACGCGGTGCAACGCGGTGAACGCGTGGATATCGACGAACAGGGGTCGTTGGTGCCGCGCGTGCGCCGCAATGCGGGCGAGGCCACGGTCGATGAGTTCCTTGCACGTGTGGGCGACAATGTGCTTACCCGGCGCGCCGTCATGCGTCGCCTTCGTGTCGATCCCGCGGAAATGGGGTCGGAAGAGATCGAAGAAGAAGTTCAGAACGAGCGACTCAAGTGGGCGTCCTTGCAACTGTTTATCAATGGATTTAAGCAGGCAGGGCTCACCATCTCACCCAGCAAGCTCGATGGATTCGTCGATTCCCACATGAAACGCACGCTGGAGCGCGAGTCGGAGCGTGTCGGCGAGCCCATCACGCGCGAACGCTACCTTCGCGAAAAAGAAATGACCTGGGATGACTTTCGTCGCGATGCGCGTGAGCAGTTTCAAAAGGAACTGTATGTCCGCTACAAACTCAATGGCCTCGGTGGACCGATTCGCGCCGAAGTCGATGCCCACGTTACGCCAGCGGAAGTGCGCAGCGTCTACTTCAACAATCCCGAAGCCTGGAATGAACCCAGCCAGATTCGCATTGTGATCTTCCAGATCTTCGTGAAAGGACTCGCCGACGAAGAACACACGATTGTCGAGTGGGAAGCGTTGGCAGAACGACGGGCCGAAGGGCTCGCGCGACTCTTTCGTCAGGGCGTGGATCCCGAACGCTTGGAAGCGCACTACCAACTCGACCAAGAAGACATGGGAACCATGTCACTCATGCCCAAGCTGGCGCCAACCGAGGCCATCGTCAGAAATCTACCCAGCAAGCAATTTCGCGATTGGGTCATGGCACCCGGTCGGCAGCCGCGCGACGTCACAATCATGAAGGACGGGCGCGGGCCGGTCATCATCGGCATTCTCGAGATGAACACCGGTCGCGTGGTTCCCTTTGATGAGGCCTACCCCAAGATTGAGCAATTGATCAAGAATGGTCAACGTGCCAACTTGGAAGCCCGCATGTTGATCGACATGATTCGTGAGGGCGTGGCCATTGACCCGCCGGAATTGGCCGACGAACTGCTCGACGAGGCTTATCGACTTCGCTCCGTAATTCGTTCGCATAAGGTTTTGAAGAAGTCACGTCTCCGATGAGCGATGATGCGCGCATGAATGCGCCTCACGAGTCGCCTCTCGAGGCATCGGTACATGATGAGTCATCCCAGCGAGGTGCGAAACGCATTGCCATTTCGCTAGCCGTGCTCCTCGCGTTGGTTGCGGTGGGGGCGGCGGTACGTGCGGTCATGATGGGTGCCGGCGAAGGGCGACTGTCGTTGACCGAACTGTCGAAGACTTCTCACTATCCGGCCGCGCGCATCGAGCCTGCACGTGTGCTCGTGGAGCAACTCGCGGGCGGACTCCTTGCGTGTCAAACAACGGACGGTGGATTTCGCCCCGAAGCAAAACTCAGTTCCACGTTTGGTCATTCACTGGATCGTTTGGCGGCCACAGCATTGGCCGCCGTGTCCTTGGAAGCGGCCAAGGCCTACTGCCACGCCGATCGACAGGCGGAGATCGATCGATCGGTCGCGTCGGCGATTGCATTTCTAAAGAAGCATCAACAGGATCACGGTGCCATCGGTCGTTACGTGGAAACGCGCCGCTGGTCGCAAGTTGAGGCGACGGTCGGCGGTGTACTTGCGTTGGCGTTGGCGGACGGCAACGAACATCACGATGCATTGAAGCGTGCGGCAAAGGCGTTGGTGCCCATGGCACGGCAGGGACTTCGAAATGGATGGCCACGTGGTCTCAACGCGATGGCGATCGAGTGGATCGTGCGCCGAGAACTGGGGGACATCTTTGGCGTTCCGGCACGCGAGTTGGTCGAAGCGCGGCGAGTCACCAAGATGCCCAAGGACGCGGGGACGTCGTATCGCGATCAGAATATGGCCGAGGCGATTTCGCGTACGGTGCTCGGTGTAGACCGAGGCGTCGGCGCATTTCCTAGGCAGATGGCCGACGTGTTGATCGAGGAGAAGCCGTCGTGGAACGGCCAAGCAACGAGCCTTCCCACGTGGTGGATGGAGGCGTGGCTCGTCGCGCGACTCGGGCGAGAGGGGGCGAGCGCGTGGTTTGATGCCATGGCCGACGCGCTGATCGAGTGGGTAGACAAAGATGATCTCATCCCCGGGGGATGGGACGCACCGCCGCTCATGCAGACCGCGACCGCAATACTTGCGCTTCGCGAAGGATTCGCGCGCGGCGATGCCGCTCGATAGTTAATGCGTAGTAAGTATTTAGTCTGTCCGTGTTGGCGAGCCGTCGAATATTTGCGGCGCGGATGAACCGCTCCCGTCTGGGCGCGTTGGATTGATTGTCGGCATCGGCCTACAATCTGGTCCTACCCGTTTCGTGCTCGCGTCTTGCGTCATTCGATTTCAAGTCGGCTGATTCTTGTGCGTGAGTTCCGTTCACCAGATGGACGCATGCGTTGGCAGGCGCGGGCGTTTTGGTCATGCTGACGAAACGAATGATCTACAGAATTAGGTGATGCTGTGAACTGTTTCGTGCGGCGCCGGAAACGGCTTCGCCGACGGTGTATGGCACAGACCTTTCGGGAGAACCATTTCCCATGCCACGACATGAACGCGTTCATCACCGCGATGCATTCGCCCCCCAAGGCGACTTCAATGAGCAGCTCTACCTTGCGCTCAAGCAGAGTCCCTGGTGGATGATCAGCATATTGCTCCACGTCGCCGTGTTCCTCATCGCCTCGATGTTTGCCAACGTCAAGGCCGATCCACCGCCCAAGAAGTTGATCCAGGCCTCTCACGTTGAAGAGTTCGAAGAAGAACCGCCCGAGACGGAAGAGGACACCGAAGAAGTCCACGAGCAAGAGACCGTGGCCGAAGAGCCGGTGATCAAAGACGAAGAGATCGCCGACCACCCTGAGACCGACAACGACCTTCCGTACGAAGAGTCTTTCGGTGAGTCAGAAGGCAACTCCGACGCCCCATTTGAAGGCCCGGCCAACAACGGCACCATCGGTATTGGCGGTGGCGGTGGCGGTGCGTTCAGGGGGCGCGGCGGTAGCAAAGACACTGGAACTGGCGGCGGTGGAAAGAAGAAGTTCGACGACGCTGTGGATGACGCCCTCAAGTGGCTCGCGGCGCACCAGAGCCCCAACGGTGGTTGGGAAGCGGCGGCGTTCCGCAACTGGTGTGACGGCAAGCTCGTCGATGACGAATCCAAGAAGCCCGACGGTGTTGGCAAAGCCCACTACGACCCGGGTGTTTCCGGTCTTTCGCTGTGTGCATTCCTGGGCGCGGGTTACACCAACCGCGGAAAGCACCCCTTCGCCCGCGTTGTGGGTAAGGGCTTGCGCTACTTGAAGAAGAAGCAGGACGCCGAAGGATGCTTTGGTCCTCGCTCCACGCAGCAATACACCTATAACCACGCGACGTGTTCCTTGGCCATGGTGGAAGCCTTCGGTATGACGGGCAGCGCGATCTACAAGAGTTCCGCGCAGAAGTGTCTCGACTTCATCGCGCTTTGCCGCAACCCCTACTTCGCTTGGCGTTACGGCATCCGCACGGGTGAGAATGACACGTCGGTTACGGGCTGGATGATGATGGCACTCAAGAGCGCTAGCCTAATCAACAAGTATGCGATCAAGCGCGGCAAGCCCGCTCCTCTCGTCTATGACGAGTCGGCGTTTGAGGGCATTCGGGCTTGGCTCGATAAGGTGACCGATCCCGACTACGGTCGTGTGGGCTACGTCACCCGCGGCACGCCGCCGGCGCGACCGCCCGAGCTTCAGGACCGATTCCCGCCTGAAAAGTCCGAGTCAATGACGGGCGTGGGCATGTTGGCACGCATCTTCATGGGCGAGGACCCCCGCAAGAGCAAGATCATCAAGCTTGGTGCAGAACTCTGCCTCAAGACGGCGCCCACGTGGAACCCAAGCGATGGTTCCATCGACATGTACTACTGGTACTACGCCACGTTGGCCATGTTCCAGGCTGGCGGCAAGTACTGGAAGGGCTGGGAGTCGGCCATGACGAAAGCATTCCTCCCGTCTCAGCACAAGAAGACCACCTACTGCGAGCTCAAGGGCTCGTGGGATCCCATCGGCCCCTGGGGTCCCGATGGCGGTCGTGTCTACAGCACGGCGGTGATGGCCATGTGCTTGCAGGTGCTCTATCGCTACGACAAGGTGATTGGTACGAAGTAGAAGAATCGAACAACAGGTCGATTCAAGCATACGCGTTCGACGCGGGGTGATTCGCCCCGCGTCGTTTGCGTTTTGGGGAGTCGCGAGCACGCACCCTCGGCCACCGGTTGCGGCTGTAGAGGTTCGCGGTACACAGGACGCATGCCAATCAGTCGCGCCATTGCCGATGCCATGAAGGGATCTTCGTGGATCCGAAAGATGTTTGAAGAGGGGATACGGCTCAAGGCGAAGTTGGGTGTGGACAAGGTGGCCGACCTGAGTCTTGGCAATCCCGTCATGGAGCCACCGCCAGCATTCAAGGCACGGCTCACAGAACTCGCTACGAGCAACGACGCGGGCATGCACCGCTACATGCCAAATGCTGGCTTCCCCGCCGCACGCGAAGCCCTCGCGGCTTATCTCAGGCAGCGCACGGGCGTAGGGTACGACGCAAGCGCCATCGTCATGACGGTGGGCGCCGGTGGCGGGCTCAACGTCATCATGAAAGGGTTGCTCGATCCTGGTGACGAAGTCATTTGCCTCACACCGTTCTTTGTGGAGTACCGCTTCTACATTACGAATCACGGCGGTGAGATGGTTCTGGTCCCTACGACCGACCAGTTCCTTCCCGACATCGACGCGATTCGCGCTGCGATCACGCCCCGCACGCGCGCCGTACTCGTCAACTCACCCAACAATCCAACGGGCGTGGTTTATGGAACAAGGGACTACGACGGGCTTGCTTCACTTCTGACGGAAGTGTCCAAAGAACACGGTCGCCCGATCTATCTCATTTCGGATGAACCCTACCGCGCCATTTCCTACGATGGCGTAGACGTCCCGTGGCCCGTGAAGCACTACGCCAATACGATTCACGTCACGTCGTTTTCCAAAGACTTGGCCATTCCCGGCGAACGCATTGGGTACATTGCCGTGAATCCAGCCACGGAACACGGCGAAGAACTCGCGGGCGCATTCACGTTCGCCAATCGCATTTTGGGATTCGTCAACGCACCCGCGCTCCAGCAGCGGCTTGTGGCCGGTCTCCTCGAAACGCAGATTGACCTCTCCGGTTACGTCGCGAAGCGCAGACGACTACTCGACGCACTTACCGATTCCGGCTACGACTTCGTTCGACCCGATGGCGCGTTCTACCTCTTTCCACGCGTGCCCACCGCAGACGCAGACGACGTTGCCTTCGTAAAACTCTGCCTCGAAGAACGCCTCCTCGTTGTCCCCGGTTCCGGTTTCGGTTGCTCCGGCCACTTCCGCATGTCCTATGCGGTCCGCGATCTCGACATCGACTTAGCCGTTGAAGCCCTCAAACGCGTCATGAACCGCATTCGTAGCTAGTCGTTTAGCATCTGTGCGTTCGTTCTTCGCGTTTGGCGTGTATACTGTCACTTCACACCGAGCCCGTTTCCGATCCGACCCGAATTCAGAGCGGAGCGCCGATATGGCAAGGGCGAGTATTCTATTTTGTGTGACGTTGATACTGAGTGCGTGTGGATCGAGCGATACGGCACTCGATGAAGGGCGTATTGCGGAAAATGAAGCCCGGGCTTCTTCTGATTTGGCGTATCCAAATTTTCGAAGTTTGGAGCCATTGCCAACCGCGGCGCAGTCGATCGACGTAGTCATCGATCGAGATGGCTACCTACGAATAGACGGCGAACCGGTTTCGCTTGATGCTTTCAACGATCAGCTCGTAAGACGTGTAAAGAACGTCGAACGCGAACACGATGGCGCAAGTCCCTTGTACGTCGTGCTTCATTTGGATCATGGAACATGCTGGCGAGTCGTTCAGTGGATCATGCAAGTGTGCGTGCGTCGGCCTCAGTCGCTCTACCGCATGGTGTTCGCAGGCCGCCAAGACGAGACGCAGCGAATTGGCGGCATCAGACTCGATCTCCCCAAAGACGGCAGGGTCCATCCACACTTCCCCGAAGAGTATCCATCGACGCAGCTTAAGTTCTTTGCACGCGCTGGCGAGATGGCTGACGCGAGTCATGCGGCTGCGTACTTGAGATTCCGGCGCGCGGTGTACGCCCTTGCGATTCGGAAACGGAAAGCCTATGAGGCCACAGGCAAGTCATGGTCGAGCGGGTTGACCGAGTTGATCTCGCCGCCTCTCGATGAGGGGCTTGTACGAACGGGATACGTCTTGCAGGCGCTCGATGCCTTGCGATGGGCGGGGTACGGTGGAATCGTGTTTGAAGGACGAGCGTTCCCAGTCCCAGCAAAGCCAAACGACGATGACGAAAAGGCGTCCAATTACTTAGGCAATCCGCGTACAGATGCACACGCATTCGCGCGTTATGCGCGCTCCCACGAAGACAATCACGTGTTGCTTAAGTTTGACGGCGAATACGCACTGCACTCGAAGGATGCGAATGGGCCGTCGCTTTCGAAGCGTTCGCTGATGGTGGATCCTCATGCGTTGAACGATGAAGAGCACGGCCCGAATCCTGTCGATGAACCAGAAGTCGAGCTGGACGATCCCGAAGAGAGTGTAGCGGTTACGCTCGATGGTGATTCTGTCGTTGATAGTTCAGTCGGACAAGCTCACAGTTATCGCCCGTTGGGCAGGTGGGTGTATCCATACGGCGCATTTCCCATGGGCGCGTTTCACTCACGTGAGGAGGCATCCTCAAGTCGATACTGCAAGCAAATCGACAACGCGCTTCGTTGGTTGGCGGCGCATCAGAGTGCAAATGGTGGCTGGGAGGCAGCAAATTTTGGAAAGTGGTGTGACGGCAAGTTGGTCGAAAGCGTAGACGAGAAAGCGGTTGGCGCCGGCAAACCCGCGTACGACGTCGGCGTTTCGGGACTTGCGCTGTGTGCGTTTTTGGGCGCTGGGTACACGAATCGCGGGAAACACCCGTATGCCCGCGTGATCGGCAGGGGACTGCGCAGCCTAAAGAAGATGCAAGATGCCGAAGGCTGTTTCGGCCCTCGAAGACCGGAACGATATCGCTACAACCACGCAGCATGTTCCCTCGCCATGGTCGAGGCGTACGGCATGACGCGAAGCGCGATCTATAGGTCAAGCGCTCAGAAGTCGCTCGACTATATCAAGCAGTGTCGTAACCCTCATGCTGCATGGTCGTATGGCATGCCGCCGTTTCGTAGCGATACGTCAACCACGGCGTGGATGGTCGCGGTTCTTCATAGTGCCGGCCGCCTGAATGGATACATGAAACGACGTGGACGTTCGGAGCCGTTAGAGATTGATGACGGCGCGCTCAAGGGAGTGCGGAAGTGGCTTGATAAAGTGACGGACGCCGAAACCGGTCGGGTCAAGTATCGTGTTGGTCTCTCAAGTGACGTACGGCCGCAAGAAAAGGCGTTTTCGCCGGACAAGACGGAGGCGACAACCGCCATCGGTATTCTCGCTCGCATCTACTCGGGTGAAGATCCGCGCAAGAGTGCAGTTATCAAGCATGGCACGGCACTATGCCTCAAGAAGCTCCCGCGCTGGGACGCAAAGGGCAGTTCGGTGGAGGTCTACTATTGGTATTTCGCAACGCTTGCCATGTATCAGTTGGGCGGTGACAACTGGGGGACATGGAGCGTTGCGCTGGAGAAAGCACTGCTCCCCAATCAGCGAAATGACACCACCCATTGTGAGTTCAAAGGCTCCTGGAATCCCATCGGACCGTGGGGTGCCGATGGCGGGCGGGTGTATAGCACCGCGATGTTGGCGATGTGTCTTCAGGCGGCGTATCGGTACAGGCGGGTGTTTGCGAGGAAGTAGCCCGCCGCTACCTCTATCATTCCCTGCGTGAATAACGAATCCAGTGACTGGCGGGCGGGCGATCATCGAGCGGCCTGGCAACGAGTGTTTCGGCGACTTCATGGCATGGATCCGCAGCGACGAGGTGACCTTGATCGATTTCGATTCGACATCGTTGATGTAGGTGACGACGGCGCGGATCTAGTCGTGCACGCCCGCTTTCGTAATGGTAAGCGTTACTGTTGCTATGACCCCGTCTGCAACTTTCGATCACTGTGGCGTGAGTGGGAGTCGTTTCGGGTTGCAATGGCGGAAGAATGTCTGGATCACTTGGCGCCCGTTAGAATTCTTGAGTGGCGGGTGACCGTGGAAGAAGGGGCTATGTTTGACCTCGGTGTTAGGGAATCAAAGCCCAGAATTATCGATGCACCATTTTGCTATAGGGCAGGGCCGTACCTAGAACCGGAACATGAGTGATTTGGCTGCGCCAGCGCGTTCTACCGCTGCCGTATGCGCCGTTCGATGACTTGGATGACCTTTCGAGTGGCCGGGTATTTGTGGCCGCGATGCGCGAGTACTTGTGCCTCTTTTTCGCTTGAGAGTTGGATCCATCTAAGGCCATCGGACGCTTCCTTGGTTATGGCAGCATCCTCGTGGTCCAAGAACGAGATGAGCTTTGTTCGAACACCTTCCAGATCGCCTCGATAGCAAAGCGCGGCACATGCTCGGCAGCGAAGAAGATCGTCGGGATCGTCTAGTGCGGCTTCAAGCACGGCGACACAGTCACCCGCGAGCTCTGCATGATCGCCGCGGTTGGTCTAGACTGGCGACAGTGAGTCCCGCGAATAATCAAACCACCCATGATCGATCGAAGAGGCGCGCGCCGATTCGTAGGCGCAAATCGGTGCGAGAGTTGGTGGACGAGGAGAGCCAGAGAGAGGGCTCAGACCTCGGGCTGTTGGACGACTGGATCGCTTGGATGCCAGAGCTTTGCACTGTTCTCCTGGCACTCCTTGGCGTAGTCGCCTGGGGACCTCGCTTATGGGAGAACGTGTGGTACTTGTCGATTTACTTCACGATCGCGCTTGGCGTGCTTTGGTACCAGTGGGCTACACGCAAGCGGCTACGAGAACGACTACACGCACGCCGTCAGGCGATGAGGAAACGACGGGCGAAACAATAGTGCTCGCGTGATTTCGCGCTAGGAGGTACATCGGCGTGCCTGGCACCGATGCGTATGTGTTGCTCGTTTGCGTTGTCGTTTTTCGTGCGTTACATGCTTGCGATTTGGCGGGCGAGGCGGGCCTTTTTGTTGGCGGCGTTGTTGGCGTGGATCACGTTGTGGCCGGCGGCTTTGTCGATGCTGCTGAAGGCGACGGGAAGCAATGATTCGGCGCGCTTCTTGTCGCCGGCCTCAATGGCCTCTCGGACTTGACGCATGGTGCCGCGCATGCGGGAGCGGCGTTCCTTGTTGCGGAAAGCACGGCCGACATCCTGGCGGAGGCGTTTTTTGGAGGAAGCGTTGTTGGGCATGGGGCAGTCCTACGAATCGTGAGCGCAGGCGGAGCCTGCGGCAGCGGGGAACCGTAGCCGGGATCGCGGTCTTGGGCGCCTTTTTTTGGCGGTCTGAAGCATGCCAGACCGTCCTTCGGGTCCGGGATGCCAGGGGCTGCGGGTTATGAAAGAGCGCTCAGACGCTCCAATACGTCGCGATAGCTGGCGTCTTCTTCGACGATGCTCTCGAAGATCTTACGGGCCTGGTCGTTGTCACCCTTGCGCTGGAGCAGGTCGGCGTAGTCGTAGTTGACTTCCTTGGCCTTGGGGCTGGTGAGCGTGGGGAAGCTTTCGGCGGCCTCCTCCAGCTTCTTCACAGCGAGCGTGAGGATGTTCTTACTTTCGAAGCATCGCGCTTGGTACTGGAGGCTCTGGACCTTGATATTCGGATCACGGACCGTCTGCTGGAACTCGGCCAGCGCTTCATCGACACGCCCGGCCTGAAGCAGCCACTGCCCGAGGCGATAGCGTTCGGCAAGATCCAACGGATGCTCGGCCACGCGACGCGCGTACTCTTTGATTGAGGCCTCGGTGAGCGTGTTCATCGCCGTTTCATAGGCCGATCTCAACGACGCGTCTTCGGGACTCGCGGTCATGGCCTTGCGAGCGGTACTTGCTGCTGTCTTCAATGGACGCAACTTAAGATCACCCAGGCGAACACCCAAGTCGTAATTGTTGGGTTCAATCTCGAGCGCTTTCTCAAGACTTGCTACCGCCTCGTCTTCTTGACCACGCTGCAACTGCAACTCATGCAATCTCACATACAGGCGAGGATTGGTCGCATCCTCTGCAATTTGCGCCTGCATCTTTGTAATTTCATCGGCTGCGTGTTCCGGCGTGAGTTGCATGCGCGATTCGGATTCGAGGTCCTTGGCGGCTTGCTTGTCCTTAATCAACTCGCGGCTCGAACCCGCAGTCTCGTACCCAGAAATCTTTAGCGCACCCTCTGCAGCCAAGTTCTTGCGCAACTTCAATGCTTCTTGATCGCGGGGCTCAATGCGCACGGCTTCACTGAGCGCATCAAGAGCTTCTTTAATATCGCCCTTGCGACCCAAGGCCTCGCCCAGGCGCTTCCATGGTTCGTTGTCTTCCGGGTCGGCATCGGCGGCCTGCTTGAACGCGACAACACCCATCTGATAGGCAGCGGCGTCCATCGCGGCATTGCCGAGCGCCATCAACGTGGCTTTGTCATCGGGCTTTTTGGCAAGCACGCGCAGGCACGACGCAATGCGTTTCTTGGGATCCCGCGTGGTGCCCGCGGAGAGCTTGGACAACGCGCCACCGAACAAACTTTTACCGCGCGTCTCGCGATACTTTTTGGCGGCCGTAAAGAAGACCGAAACCGTCTCCTCGTCATTGGGCGACAAAGAGAGGTACTCCTGGGCGATTTCAATCGCCAGGGGATATTGCTTGCGCCGGAGCGCGTCGCGAGCCTTGGTCTTGAGGTCTTGGATGCCCATGGGCGCTCCCTTGTTGTCATATAGAACGTCGGATCTTACAGACCCGCAGCCGGGCGGTCTATGCGGCGTCGCCTTCTCATTCGAACTGGATACTCAGCTTCCACAAATTGCGTCCACGGTTTGCGGGTGGCGGTCCGAAACCCGACGCGAGCCGTTTCCCGGGCCAGTACCATTTCAGCGATGCAACTCGACCTCGTCCTATGGCCCGATCCGATTCTCGCCGAACCCACCGCGCCCGTAGGCGAGGTCGGTGAGGACACACGCAAAATCGTGGCCGAAATGCGACGCATTATGTTTGAGCATCGTGGCGTGGGATTGGCGGGCCCACAAGTCGGCATCGGCCGCCAGATCATGTTGGTGTGTCCCACTGGAGAGATGGGCGACGAGACCGTGGTATTGGATCCCGAGATTTTGTCCGCCAAAGGAAACGAGTCGGGCGACGAAGGCTGTTTGAGTCTGCCAGGCATTTACGTCCCCGTGGAGCGCGCCACGTCGATTCAGGTGCGCTATCGCGACATCAACGGTCGTACCCGCGAAACCAATCTTGAAGGCTTCCCGGCGCGCGTGTTTCAGCATGAGTACGACCATCTGCAGGGAACGATGATCCTTGATCGTATGCCGAAGGATCCACCCAAGGACGTTGCGCGACAGATTCAAGCGCTCAAGGATGCCTACGCCGACGTGCAAGACAGTGCACCCAACAGCAATCCGCCCAACGGTAGTACGGACTAACGCGTGCGCATCTATGACGGGCTCGACGGCCTAGCGCCCAACGACTTTCGAAATGCCGTTGTCACCATTGGCATGTTCGACGGACTGCATCGCGGCCATCAACACGTGCTCGCGTGTCTGACTGCGCAGGCGCAACAAGTGAAGGGCGAGTCGGTGGTCGTGTCGTTCGACACGCATCCAATGGCTGTTATTACCGGAGCGCCGCCACGACCGATTCTCTCTCGGCCCCTTCGATTGCGACTCTTGGATGCGCACGGCGTAGACGCCACGCTCTTGTTGGCGTTTGACGAGACCATGCGCGCGATGAGCCATGAATCATTTGTGCGCGACATCTTGGTGAATCGCATTGGACTTCGTGGACTCGTGTTTGGCTACAACAGCAATTTCGGATTCGGCGGCCAGGGTACGCCGATCACCGTACGACCATTGGCCGAGAAACACGGATTTACGATATACGAGGCGCCCGCGGTCGATGTAGAGGATCGGCCCATTTCGAGCACACGCATTCGCGAAGCGATCGTGCTGGGTGAACTGGATGGAGCCGCGGATATGCTCGGTCGGCCCGTGTCTGTGATGGGTGCAGTCGTTCGTGGGGATGGTCGCGGGCGCACGCTTGGATTTCCTACGGCGAATATCGACGTGGGTTCAGTGGTCTTGCCGCCGAAGGGCGTATACCGCGTCGATGTAGAGATTGATGGTGCCGAGCACGATTCTGTTGCCAAGTATCAGGCGGTGGCCAACCTCGGAGAGCGGCCCACGTTCAAAGAGACAACAACCGGTGGGCGTCCCGTGTTAGAAGTTCACATTCCCGGAGCGAGTCTTGATCTCTACGACAGGCTCGCGCTCGTCACCTTTCATTCAAAGATCCGTGACGAACAGAAGTTTGCGTCGGTCGATGAACTGCGCGCGCAGATCGAGCGCGATATTCGATCGCTATCCGTATGCTAGAGATACGAGGCGAGTCGACGCGTACGATTCACTTTCCTAGTCCGGACTAGCGAAATGGCAGTTGGCGCACGCCCCATTAATGGACATAAGAGATGGTGGCTAGGCCCGGATTTGAACCGGGGACCCCTTGATTTTCAGTCAAGTGCTCTACCAACTGAGCTACCTAGCCTTGATGTCCGAACTTCGCAAAAGCGAACACGCAGATGGGCACAATCGCAAGGAGATTCCGGAGCGCCACAAGATCCCAAGTAGGCGCCCGATGCCACGGGCGAGCTTGGCGAAATTGGTGGTGTATACTGGACCGCGTTGTGAGTCGATTGCCCCGGTATGCGCCCGGGCCGGTATCGGCATCACAGTGACGCGATTCATTTCAACCTTGTTTCCCCTGTTTCGAATTTCAGAATCGACGATTCAATCTGCCAACCCGTAGTTTGCGGTGCCCTGCTGAGATAGGACGGTACCGCAAACTCAACCCATATGGACTCAATCCAATTGGCCGCAGCCGTTTGTGAGGCGTCGGGCCGTGATCGTCGAATACTGAAATTGCGAGTTCCCACATCATCATTAGGAGTGCCAAAGCATGTCTGACACTGGTGACGAATCGCCTGCACCACAGCAACGGGCCGACCAGCAACGAGCATTGATTTCCTTGTCCATCGGCGACGCAAAGTTGCGCGTGGAAGGCCCCGAGGATCTCGTGGAGCGGACCATCGCGTCGTACCTGCCCACACTCCAGCGGCTCATCAATGAACACGGTGGCGATGAGCAAGCCGGTGACGACGCCAAGCCCGAGCGTATGCCATTGGGCATGGCCATCACCGCGGACGCAGCGACTGATAGCAACGGTGCCGCGTCCAAGTTCGACACGCCCATGGAACGGCTCAAGCACTGGTATACCGAGCAGATCGTTCATCCCGAGGGCAAACGCGGGTTCGTACAAGATCACGTATTGCTATTCACCTACTTTACGACCGACGTCTTACGCCGTGCGTCCGCAGCCACCGCCGATATTCGCCGCTGCTTTGAAACGCTCGACTTACGCGTGCCCAACATTCCCGTAATGGTCTACAACCTAAAGGCCAAAGGACAGCTTCGGCCCGCGGAGCAATATGCCTCCTACCACTTGACCGACGCGGGCCGTGGCTACATCGAGGATCGCTTCAGCCTCGTTCGAAAGATCCACTAGCGCCCCACGCGTCACACGGATCACGCACTCAAACGATGTCCAACTCGTGCTCAATGAGTAGGGCTTCGGGATGCATGCGAAGCCCATCGAGAATCGTCGTGACGATGTCGCGTGCGTGCGAATAGTCACCACTCACCGACGAAAAGCCGAGTTCGGCGATCTTGTGAACGTCATTCTCACCAACTTCGGCAGCGGCCACCCGGTACCGGCTGCGCGCGCGATCAAGAATCGAACGCACGACTTGGCGCTTGTCCTTGAGCGAGCGCGCGTTGGGAATATGAAGGCGGACGAATAGGCAACCGACGTGCATGGAAGCGATCGTAGCGCAGTACGTTGCCATTCTGCGAATCCTCTCGCTACACTTCCACCCATGTCGTATTCACTCGACGACAAACTTGTCGTGGGCGTTTCCACGCGCGCGCTCTTCAACCTGGATGCAGCGCATCGGGTCTTTGAGGAACAGGGCGTGGAGGCCTACACCGACTACCAGGTCAAGCACGCGCGCGTGCCGTTGGAGCCCGGGACCGGATTTTCACTGGTCAAAGGCCTGCTGCGAATCAACGAGTTGGTGGGGGAGCCCATCGTCGAGGTTGTGGTGATCTCGCGCAATAGCGCCGATACGGGCCTGCGCACGCGCCACAGCATCAAGGCGTTGGAGCTTCCTATTACACGCGCGGCATTCACCCGTGGACGACCGGTTGCCGACTACCTCGAAGCGTTTTCGTGCGATCTGTTTCTCTCCGCCAATGACGACGACGTGCGCCTCGCACTCCAAGCCGGGTTCGCTGCCGGCAAGATTCTGCCCGTGTCATCCGATGCACCCCTGGCACCGGAAGAAGAAGTGCGTATCGCGTTCGATGGCGATGCCGTACTGTTTTCGGCGGCCAGTGAGGAGATCTTTCAGCGCGAGGGACTTGACGCATTCCAGGCCCATGAGGAAGCCAAGAGCGACGTGCCGATGGAAGCCGGGCCGTTCATGGGGTTCCTGGTTGCCTTGTGTGCGATCCAAGCGCGTTTCGATCCCGAGGCCTGCCCCATTCGTACATGCCTCATCACGGCGCGCGATGCCGTCAGTCATGAACGCGTGGTCAATACATTGCGCGCTCTTGGCGTTCGAATTGATGAGTACTTCTTCTTAGGCGGCGTGAAAAAGGCGCCCATCGTCAAAGCCTTTCGCCCGCACATCTTTTTCGACGACCAACTGGTCCACGCCAAGCCCGCCTCCGAAGTCGCCCCGTCGGCGCAAGTGCCGAGAAGTGGCGAAGCGTAGGGTCGTGCCACTTGGCGGGTGCGTTTGTGGTTGGTTGTTGTGCGCTCTTTGGAGTTAAGAGGCTCTCACCAAGGGCACCAAGGGCACCAAGGGCACCAAGGGCACCAAGTTCACCAAGAGCGGCTGGAGGATGTGAGATTTCCGGCATTGCGTTGGTGCCTGTGGCGGGACGAGAAGAAGAGCGCGCGCAGAGGCGCAGAGCGCAAGCGTCGATGAACGCGAATCGTGTGAATGAGGAACGATTCGCAAGCACGTCGTTTAAAAAATGGGCACACGAAGACACTAAGACTCTAAGGCGCAAGCGTTGGGGAACGCGTCTTGGCGGGGCGCGTACCTTCCGTGGCGGGACGTGGAATGACGAATGGGCTCTCACCAAGCGCTGCTCGTGAGTTGGGAGTTGCGTTCAATGGAGCGGTAAATTGCGCATGGCTCCGAGGGAGACACAGTTGATAGCGAAGGGTGAGCGAAGCGAACCCTGTGATAGCGGCGCTACACCCTGGGTTCATTCCCCCTCATAAGATCTCGCCCTGAATGGGCGGCAGAATGTTGCCTCGCCCACAACGTTCCCAGTTGTACCTCATCTCGCATGTAGCCTATTCTCATGACCCTGTGGATGCCCATTCTGGCGGTCTTTGCATATGCGATACCCACACTCGTGGCGTTCGCCGTGGTTGCCTTTGTGTGGATCAGCGCGCGACACGATCTCCACCCCAAGCGATTCAAGATCAGCGTCCGGCCGCATAAGCCCAAAAGGGCACCCAAGCGTGAGGAGGTTGTTTCATATGGCGCAAACACGAATAAGGGTTCGGAGGGAATCCGTCTCACACGCCGACGCTTTACCTTCACGCGGCCTGACAACCCGAAATGGAGCTATGTCTTTGCGTTCGTCGTTGCGGTCATTTGGTTTGGCATGTTCGGGTGGCCAGGCGCACTTTACGCGTCGATTGCACTTTTCGGAGGTATCTACCTAGTCACAAAGATCCCCTCGAGATAAGACGCCTCCTACCCCAACGCCTCCTTGATTCTTTCCGCCACGCGCAACGCGTTTGCATAAATCGTAAATGTGAATGGCCCGCGACCACCCGATGGCATGAAGCTGCCGTCGGTCACGTAGAGATTCTCAACGTCATGGGCGCGGCAGTCGCGGTTGAGTACCGAAGTCTTCGGGTCGTCGCCGAATCGACAGGTTCCGCCGACGAGGTTGCTGCTGGGTCCGCCGGGATTGGCGGTGTAGCGGATGTGCTTGGCACCGAGGGCTTCGAGAATGCGTTTGCCGCGAGCTACGAGGAGCTTTGCGGTGGTGATGCCTTGCGGGTGATTGAATGATGTGACGTGTGCCACGGGGATTTTGAATCGATCCCTGAGGTACGTGCCCTTGGGGGACTTGGCGATCTTGACGTGGCAGTTGGGCGATGGGATCCACTCGCCGAAGACCTCGAAACGAATCGTGTCAATCTCATTGAAGTAGTGGTTGAGCTTGTCCTTGAGCGCTTGACCCCAGATGGGAAAACGCGTGCGATCCCATAGCGCTTGACGAACGGCCGCGGTAATGGGATTGGGATGCATCAACAAGAAATTCAACGTGCCGCCACCAACCATGTGCTTGCCGGGCGCCGTATTGGTGCCCGCGTTCTTGGTATCGGGGTTCTTGGGATCGTAGTGATACCAATCCTGAACGATGCGATTCACGAACGGCTCGGATGTCCGCGGCGTGCGCTTGGGAAGTTCGCCCCACCCCGCGCCAAACGTAGAAAACAGGAGGTTCTTACCGACTTGCCCACTTGAGTTGGCCAAGCCGTTTGGGTGATTCTTTTCATCGACCGAGTTGAGCAAAAGGCGCGCGGTTTCTATCGCGTGGCAGGCGACGACGAACACCCGCGCCGTGACCTTGTGAACCTTGCCCTTCTGATCAATGTACTCAGCCGACTCGATACTCCCATCGGGCTTGCAGTTTAGTGCACGAACCATGGCACGACTGCGCACGTCGCATCGACCGGTGGCTTCCGCGCGTGGAATAAACGCCGCAAGAGAACTGCCTTTGGCATTGGTATTGCAGCCGTAACTTCCGCAGTAGCCGCTGTAACTGCACTGCTGACGATCCTTGTAGAACGTGCTTAGCACCGCGCGCGGTAGCGGAATCGAGTGGAGCCCCAGCTTTTTGCACGTGGTGTCCATTTCGGCGGCCAAGGGATGCTCGCGCGTGGGCGGCAAGGGAAAGTCCTTGGACGATCGCTTATCGGTGAGTTGCTCGGGAAGCTTGACGACACGTCCCGATACGCCGACCTCTTTCTCAGCACGGTCATACCAGGGTTCCAGCTCGTTGTAGTCAATGGGCCAGTCGGCCAGCGACGCGCCCTCAAGCGGTCCATATACCGAGTTCGTTTTGAACTCATCGGGCTTCATGCGCATGAAGAAGCCACTCATCAAGACACTTGCACCGCCAACTAAGGAGCCATTGTGGTACTTGTCAGTGACTTTGGTTGTTGCCGATGTAGAGCCGCCTTCTGTACCCGCTCCCGCGACACCGGTTGAAACACCTGCCTTAGCCGTGTCGAGCACGGGTTCGTCGCGCGGCGTGGGCCAAAGCGTTGGCCGGCGACACATTACGATTTCGTCTTTTAGAAACTCGCTGGGCGCGTAGCGCGGGCCCTTCTCCAGCACGATGACGGTGTGTCCCGCTTCGGCCAGCACCGCTGCAACGGGGCCGCCGCCCGCACCACTACCAACCACCACAACATCGGCGTCAAAACTCATGACTCTGACGGCCTCCAGTGTTCCTTCGCGGGCCGAGGAAAGCCGGAGCGGTGGTTCGCCCATTTCCACGCCACTTCACCGATGTTTCCGCCGTGGACGGGATCGCCGAAAAACGCCTCCAAGGTGTAGGACACTGCGCGCTTGAAGAAGTCGCGACCCACACTGAAGCGCATGCCGCGTTGCTCTACAGTTTCGCCTTCAAAGTCCTTTAGCACCTTGACTTGATCCGCGTCGGACAGGGACGCGAAGTCTGAGGCGCCGCGCTTCGTTGCGTGGTCGTCAAGTCGCTTGGCGCAGTCGATGAAAATTGCCAAGTCGTTCGGATTCACGCCTGGATCCTTGAGTACGGCATCGAGGTAGCCAATGGCATTGACGTCGGCAGCACCGGGATCTTTCGGGCCACCGGAGGGAAGAATCTGGTTGAGGGCGGCGTTCAGCGTTCGCGCTTGTTCTTGTTTGAACGATTTCCAACCACCGCCGGGCGGCGTGGGCGTGATGCCTTTCGCGCGCGCCGGATCGCCGCAGCCTTGGAACCAAAAGAAGCTGGTCGTTGCGAGGCTCGCGGCGGCGCCGCCCGTTGTCAGCAAATGACGGCGCGAAACGCCCTCTTCCATTAGCTCGTCGAGCGCTCCGCCGGAAGATGTTGCGTCAGAAGAAGGATCGCTCATGGATGGACTCGCAAGATCGTGCGTTGCGAGTCAACGATACACCGGGAGTGAAGCTAAGACTAACGACGTGTGGGCGCGGCGAGATCCCGGTCACGCGCAGACTTGCTGCGAACATGACCCCACACGTGGAAGTTGTTGCGTCCGTTTTGCTTGACCTGGTAGAGCGCGCGGTCGGCCTGTGACAGCAAGTCATCGAGGGTGCGTTCTGGATCCGTGCTCGCGCTCCCGGCATCGAGCACGCTCACGCCCACTGAACACGTCACCTCAAGACCCGGCTTGATGCGCGACCAGTTATGTGCGGCCATGCGCTTCACCACGCGTGCGGCGAGATCCATGCCGTGACCGGGATCTGCAGCCACAGCGGCGATGGCAAACTCTTCACCGCCTACGCGTGCCATGTGATCCATGGGACCCGCGGTGTCACGCAATACGGCCGCTGCTTCACGTAGCACGGAATCGCCCACACTATGGCCGTGGACATCATTGATGCGCTTGAAGAAGTCAAGATCCATCATGAGGACCGAGAGCGGCCACGAGTAGCGTTCGGCGCGCGCGATTTCGCCCGCCATAGTCTCTACAAACGCTCGGCGATTAGGCAGGTTGGTCAAGGGGTCACGTGTTGCCCGGTGCGTTAGACCCGTGACTTCAACGTTAAAGCGGCGCAACGCCCGTGTGGCTACGTATACGCCGAGGAATAGAAATGCTGTACGCAAGCCAAGTGAAATGAGCTCGCTGTTGGGCATGATACGCCCACGCCTAAGCGCAAGTTCAATCTCGGCGAGGCCGCTCGCTGTGATGCCGGATGGGAATAGCCAAGCACACAGTGCGTAGAAGAGGGCAAGAACGCATGTGATCACTGTGGCGCGATGGCGCGTGAGCACCGTACCTGCGAAGACGCACGTCATGAGTAGCAGAATAAAGAAGGGACTTGCTAGTCCACCCGACTCAAAGGTGACGAGCACGATGAATATGCCTGCCAAGAGAAAGAGCATTGTGCTGCGCTTGCTCTTATGCGCGTTGGGTCCGGTGCCCCGAGAGTACTCAATGGCGGCGAGTCCAAAACCCATGAGGACGCCGTCGAGGAGCAGCATCAGTGAGCCGCGGGATCCCTGCGTGCCCATGGCTTCGAACACACCATGAAGCAGAAGCGCGGCGCCGCCGGTCCACAGCAAAATTTGCCCGTACAGGCGCATGAGATCTTGCGGCCGCGTACGTCGAACGGCGGACATAGGGGTAGAACCAGGGGCGATCACGAATCTCCTGTCGGCCCACCACGGACCGATGTTCGTATCGACCGGCCCGAAGTAGGAATTCATGAGTTCCTTGGATCCGGGTGGCGTTCTGGCCTGCGTAGAGCGTGACTGGATTGCCACCACGCGCGGTGTTCGTAGTCTGTCAGCACTACGCTGAATCGTCGGATGTGTCTTCGAGTTCCTCAGTCGCCGTCGATTCAAGTAGCCATGTCAAGTAGCGCGTGGAGGCCTGCTTGGGCGCAATCGCTACGAGTTCGGGCACGTCGTAGGCATGGAGGTCCAATACGCGGGCGCGCAACGCATCAAGTCGCTCGACAGTTGTCTTGATCAGCAAGAGCGACTCGGGGTCGTTGGAGACGGCATCCTTCCAGCGGTAAACGCTTCGGAGGCCAGGGATAACGTTCACGCATGCGGCCAAGCGTTCTTCCACAAGCGTAGTAGCGATCGATTCGCTTTGTTTGGGCGGAATGGTACACAGCACAATGCGCATGTCGGCAGCGGGTGTCCACGTTGCGGCGTTGGCATTCTCAGGAGATTGGGTGTCGCTCATGGCCCGCCATCGTGCCACAGCGGGTGCCACTTCGAAGAATGCTGCGCCCCCTTGGCACTGATTGCCGATAAATTCACTGTTTGCCTAGACGCCGAACCATCTAACTGCGCTCGCGTGTGCGCGATCGTTTCCCAAGACCGGAGGCTCGTTTCATGTGCGGGATCGTCGGTCTGATTGGTGAATGCGAAAGCACCATTGCCGATCCGATTGGGCGTGCCCTAAGCACGCTGCGCTTGCGTGGACCCGACGGAGGGCGACGGTCCAACCTACAGTTGGGCATCCTCCATGCCACGTTCGCTGCGCGCCATCTCGCGCTGGTAGACCCCCGCCACGCGCGACAACCTATCGTTCGCCCCAGCGGCGCTACGCTTGTTTGGAATGGCGAGGTTTATAACCATCGTCAACTGCGTGCTGAACTTCGCGATCGCGGGGAGTCGTTTGAAACCGAAAACGACGGTGAGGTACTCGCCGCACTGCTTGACTGCGACGGAATCGACGCGCTGCGCCGTGTGGAAGGTAGCTACGCGTTCGCGTTCTTAGGTGGCCCCCGTGGACCACTCTATCTGGGTCGCGATGCGATGGGTGTGCGCCCGCTCGTCTATGCGCGCCTTCCTCACGGACTCGTGTTTGCCAGTACAGTCGATGCGTTGGTATCGATGGGTGTATTTGATCCCGTTCCCGATCTCAACGCCATCTCCGATGTGTTGCGCGACGGGGTTGTGCCTTCGCATCGCACAGCACTTCGCGGCGTACACCGCGTTCCGCAAAACTCCGTCATTGCATTCGATGTCAATCTTCACAGTTGGACGCAGCGAATCGAATCGGATGAAGACGACGATGCCGAGTCGCACGAGTCTCTGTCTGTACTTGATCAACTGCGCGAGGCCGTTCGGGATCGATTGGCGGTCGATCGTCCTGCCGGTGTCTTGTTGTCTGGCGGTGTAGACAGTGCGTTGATCGCCGCATTGGCGAGCGAAGACCATCGCGTGCCGCTCTACACCATGGGATTTCCAGGTCATGTCAATCTCGATGAGTCGGCACGCGCAAAGCGCACCGCGGCACGTCTGCGACAAGAACACATCGTTGTGCCCTGCCCGGATGATCCTACGGCGTGGGTATTGGGGATGGTGAACGCCTTTGATGAGCCCTTTGCGGACAGCAGCGCGGTGCCGGCGTGGGGTATTGCGCGCGCGATGCGTACGCGTGTGCGCGTTGCACTCACCGGTACCGGTGGCGACGAGGTGTTTGGTGGCTATCGACGCTATTGGTTGGTGGGGGCGGGGCCTTGGTTGCGTCACGTTCCAGAATTTGTGCGCGCGCCGGTTCGCAAGGTCTTGGAACGTCGCGCCCCTGGCAGTGCCCGTGTGCTCGGTGCGGTTGACGATCCCGAGGGGTTCTATCGCGGGTTGCTGCGACTCCGTCCGCTTGGTGAAGTGCGACGCGTTATGGGTCCACTTCTCAGTCGCACGGCAGAACCGGAGCACCGTCAAGGCCCCTTGTCTGCACGCGACGCCATGAACGAAGACGTCTTGCGTTACTTACCCGACGATCTACTTGTCAAAGAAGACCGGGCCTTTATGGCGCACGCCATCGAAGGGCGCCATCCCTTTCTTGATCGCCGCGTCATCCGTGCGGCAAGAGACTTGGAAGTGCGCGTGGGCCCCGGCCGTGGCCAACAAAAACAAGTCTTGCGCGCCTACGTTCGCGACGTGATCGACGAAGACTTGGCCCGCGTCGCCAAACGCGGTTTCGCGTTCCCCGTGGACGCGCTCTACCGCGGTCCCCTGCGACCCATGGCCGAAGACGCCCTACTTGGCCAACGTGCACGTGAACGCGGCTTCGTATCCCCCGTCGGCGCTCGCCGCCTCTTCCGCTCCCACCTCTCCGGCAAAATCAACGCTGGCCAAATGATCCACGCCCTCGTCGTCCTCGAACTCTGGGCCCGCCGCATGCTCGATCGACGTACGTTTCGATCGTCGGTGTAGGAGGCCATGCGGATGCGCGAACGGTGTGGGAGGGCGAGCTTTGAAATCAGCTCTTCGCTCACTTTCTCTACCGCAAGAAGGCGGCAAATGGATAGGTGCCGCCATTCAGCACCAATGTCAGGCGGTCAGCCGGACAGAATCTTGTTGGGTCTACAGACACGCAGACCAGACGCCGCGGTTCATTGGCTTGAGCCAGATCGCTGGAGGCGCTTGCGCGAAGCGTATTATCGGCCGACAAAAACACATCTGGCTACTCGCTCGGTTAGTCATTCTTACACAACAAACGCATCTCGATCAATTGCAGTCAATGAGAGCATCATCGTAGCTACAAGACTAGATCATTGCATCTTGACGCTGCACATTTCCATAATGTCTTTCAGACTCAGGCGTGTTGGACTGTCCGAGTAATGATCCGAATTCAGGTTTCCGATGGATTGGAGCTCTTTCGAAAGCGTATAGCCCGTAGCGGTACGCTCTAAGACGGTTGCCTTTGAAGCTGGAGTCAGTAGGCGACTTCCATCGAGATAGATAAATTTCCAACTCAAAATGACCTCGCCGTGAAAACGTGCGACCACATCGGTTGGCGATGCTTGTCTGTCGGCAAGGGTCCCGTCCTTTAGTCACGCCGCATAGCGCAAATCTATCTCATGTGAGAGTCTTGAATCGGCTCCCTACGCAAGCGTGACATTTATGGCTCCTCGGTGAGCGTGCGCATTGCCGTAGTAGATAGATGTGAGTTCCGAGGCGTTAGCCTGATCGGAATGATAGTCCCATCGCGAAAACGAAGGCACAGGGATCCGGGCCTAATCCTGGCTCTCTGAATCGAGAACTAGCTCTGCAAAACATGGAGTTTCACAGACGTCCTAGCCTTTCAGTCGAACGAGTGACTGACTCAAATCCTGACTTGCCCTTTTAGGGGATGATTGAATCGCAAAGCATGGTGATCAAAATAGTCGTACGCCGCCGTGGTGTCGGATACCATTGCAAAGTAAATCCACTGAGTTCAAGGATCGCAATTCAACGGGGGAGGAGTACGAGTGCTTCCTAGAATTTGCATAGCTCTCGTTCACGGAGTCGGTGTTCCGGAACGTGCGAGCATGATTCGGTCTGTGTGCAACGCGCTACGTTCCGAGAGCGATGCAGAGGACTTTATCGACATATCTGAGGCGAATGCAGATGACCTAGAACGTGGCGTCCTGCACACAACGAGTGCAGATGGCTCCATTTTGGTTGCTTCAAGCTACTGGGGAGACCTGTCGCTTGTGCAACCAGGGGTTCTGAACCTCGGACGCTCCATTTGGCGAGTAATTTCGGGATTACCAGATCTCGCACAGCGTGCCGCATCCGGATCCGGACAGCTATCTGCTGTGATGTGCTGGTCAAATCGAGCTATCGCGGCGCTAATCGCTGGTCCATTGACCGCCTTGTACATTGCGTCTGTGCTCGTTGCGACTGTCCTGACTTTGGCTCCCATTGAATCAGCCGCACCTCACGGCGAGGACTCTGCTGTTCGTGTTTCGATTGGAGGAAGTTACTTGGTCACGCTGTTGGGTGGTTTGTACATTCTAGCGCGTGCCAGAAAATTGCTCCGGCCAAGGACCGCACTGAGATGGTTCGGGCTGTCGGTGTTCCTCGTTGGACTGTTAGGCCTACTAGCGCTTCTAGTACAAAATTCAATTCTAAGACGGATATTCGAGAATCATGACTATGATGCGGCTATGGTGGGAAGCGGTGGCATTGGTGATAACGTAACGATGTCGACTGCAGGATTGCACCTGTGCTTGAACTGGTTTGTTCAGGACTTGGTGATGCTCTGTTGCTTTTTCTTCGTTATTGTTTCTGTGACAATTGTGTTGATCAAAATTGTCCGTGAACGGAGTTACGAGAAGTGTGCTCCATTGAGAGCTTCTTGTGTTTCCACTTTCTTGCTCTGGGCGATCTTTGCTATTTGTGCTGAGCCGTTCGACTTTTTCGTATACAAATCAATTGCGACAGCCACTGGATCTAGTGGCTACATGCTTTACTGGTACGAAATCGCTCTTGTTGCATGGTTGGTGGGGACGGTGATCATCGGCGGCGTTGTGTATATGGTACGAGGAATCGAAGCGAAGAGACACTTTGAGGATCCCGAAGAACAGCCGCCCCCCAGTCGCCTCCTTTTGTCGCTGCCGAATGAGATTTGGATCATGGCCTTCACGTTTGGAATGGCAGTCTTTGTCTGGGTGAACTCCTTGCACATCGTGAAAGGTAGATCAAGCCAGCTAGATCCGAATGTGATCCCGGTGTGGTATGTCAACCTAATCATTTTTGCAGTCATTCTTGTGGCGCTCGTCTTCTCGAGGCCCTTGCAAAGAGGCTTGCATGTAGTGAGTGATCTTGTCGCGCACTTCTCCTATCCGAAAGACGGCTTTCCCATTCGTAGGCAGATTCAAGAACGGTTCGACAGGCTCTTGGAGTTTGTGAAGGAGCACTCGGCTGCCGATGCCGATCTTGTAGTAATCTCACATAGCCAAGGCACTGTAGTTGCCGCGAATCAACTATCGAGGGCTTCATCTCTGCGCTACATTCAGGGTTTTAAGTCGGTGACGATGTTTACGTTCGGCTCTCCATTGTCGCACTTGTATGGCTACTATTTTCCGGATGGGGCGTCTGGGGCATCAAGACAACAACTAGATAGGCTTGCGCGAACCGTCCATTGGCACAATGTGTATCGAGTTGATGACTTTGTCGGTACGTCAATCGAGCTATTGCCTGCCACGTCTCAATCTAGGTGCGCAGTTGGAGGCCACAACAACTACTGGAGACCAGACGTCATGGAGAGAGTTAGGTTCGCGCTTAGGCTGCTTCACGGAGGGCGTGTGTCGATTTGATGATGACCTGCCCTTCTTGATCGAAGACATAGTCGATCGTGAAGTCGCTACTGGAGAACTTTCGCGCAATGGATAATGCGCTGCGGTATCCAAGATCGTCGAAGTTAGATCGTAAGCACCCCGCCAACAGCCTTGAGAATCTAAATCGATAAGTCAAACGGCGGACCGCGGCGGACCGCGGTGGCCCGCCTCTTTCCAAACGAAGCTTCCTTGTTGAGACTCGTCAGCGCAGTGCTTATGGAGGTCAGTGAGGAATGGGAAGCCGGTCGGAGGTACCTGCACAGAGACGACGCTTGATTCGACATTCAAGAATTTACAGAAAAAACGTTGCACTTTCGATCCTGCGATCTGGATCATCCGTATTTGCTTTAGTGATTTCGATGAAGTCATTCGAACCGTCCGAAGCTCGGAGCGCTTCGCACACAGATCGAATCATGCTAGTGCGTTCTGGTACTCCTAACTCCATGGACAAGGGCAATACAGACTTTCGCGTCATTGTTCACCAATTCACCTCCTGCCCGATCCGCACACGAGGTGAGCCGTGATCGGATCAACCACTACTTGAACAGCCCTCAATTTAGATGACAGCGCACAGATTCTCTATATCGTAGCCTGTAACGGGTAGCACACCTGCGTTATCCACCTTCGATGAGGCCTTGTTTGGGAACCGGGAGAGAGTATGGCCGAGCGAGTATTTAGAATCGAGAAAGAGACATCTCAAGTGATATGGGGATCTATTGACGGTCCAGGGCCCGTCGGTGTCGACTTGATTGTCCTCGTTTCTCTTGACGAACTGTCCCAGGAGCGAAAAATCGCCACACTGGAAGCGGTTGGCGAGGACGCAAAACGAACCAGGTTTTCTGCATTGTTGGGGTGGAATGACTGGATCCCAATAAACGTCAAAGACGTGCGGGCACTTGTTGTGAAAGCGAAAGACACGGACGTAAAGGTGCGAGTGACCGTTCTAGATTCGCGTCAATCTTAATTGGAAGGAGGGGTTGCGATGCGCGAATCTCTTGCTGATGATATCAGCGAAGTGCGCGAATCTTCTCGCGAAAGCGCGATTGAATCTACAGTCGACTCAAAATCAAACGATACTGACGTCGACATCTTGGATCGTCCGCAGCAGCGAGATCGGTTCGAACTTTCGAACTACGAGGATGTTGATGAGTCGCCGTACTCTGGCAGCTCCATGCAACGATCCGGGGATCATTCGTCTAGATCTCAATGGTCCCCTAAAGATCTTAAAGAGGTCGATATTCTCGAGCATCAACAACTATCTACCCAAAGGCTGTTGAGATATGGACGTTCCTCAGACGAGAACAGAGAGCGCATGTTGACTGACCTATGCCGCGCGGAGATGGGCAGTCGAACTTCCTATTCTTTGGGGCGTACTGCCCGATCTAGAGTGAAAGAAGAGTTCGATAGTTTCCGGGTTTCGAGCCGAACGCGCAGCAATAGCAACGCTGTGTGCGATGTGGTGGCAATTGCAGGCAGCGCACGCTTTTATGCTCGTGTAGAGAGTTCGCGTCTAAATGACGGGACCCGAGCAGAACTCGGGTGCTTCGCCGTTGAAGATTTCGGAAATCGGACTCCTGAAGTCAGCCCGAGGGATAAGTTCTCAGGAGGAATTGGATGCAATGCCCCGACGAATGACAAGCATTCAAGCAGGTTGGTGCCCTCGGCCTCCACGACTATCCGAAGCACGCCAATGTCGCATGGCAAAAAAATCGCAGCGGCCGGAGCGAAGGCCACCACTAAGGAGATATCTGCTCTTACGCTCGATGAGTTAGTATCCAGGACTCCTAAGAGCGCTCGTAGCTTTCGGCGTATCGGCGGTCCGATCAACACCGTACTTGACTCGCATGAGATAGTATCTGATGTCGTTGACGCAGTAAATCTATGGGAGACTGATCACCGTCAAGCCGAGCGTAAGCTGGGTCGCGCAGCCTATAGAACGACTGCTCTGTCAATAACACTTGGGCTTGGATGGGCGCTCTCTGGAGTTAGTTTCGGAGCGTCACTCTTAGTTGCGGGTGGGGTAGCGGCACTTCTTGGAGTAGGTGAGGAAGCCGTTTTTGGTAGCGATTGATGCATGATCCAGGCCTTCCAGCGTTCCTAGGTCAACTCCAATTGATCGAATTTCTATCCGTACGATCTGATCTGCGCTTGAGCTACGCTTGCAATCTTAATATGCTCATCTAGAAATAAATCTCTAAGAGGTCTAATCGGGAGCGGAATATGACCAGAAAGTCGGTAGGTATCGTCCGAGAGCTTAGAGTTGATCCGTGGCGATCATCAGACGTTGCGTTCATTCGCTCCGGTCTCTTGGCATCAGCTTCAAAACAATTGGGAGATGACGTTCCTGCTGTAGTGCCGTGGGTTATGCCCGATACGTGGAGACACGACGATGGATTAGATTCTTCCAAGATTGCTTCCGTTTTGGGATCCATGGCGCTAGCTCAGTTAGTGAACCATCGTGAATCTGCAGCTGTAGATCGAGCCCGAGCGGCGTGCTACTCACATTGGCTACGGATGGGCAGTATCGCAGGGCAGATACAGAACGCCGAGATTGAAGCATATGTGTCCGAAAAGTCTTTAGAGCCACTCGTAGAGAACAGGACCAAGAAACGCACACGAGCATCGTGGATATCTCGGTTGGCTGAGTACGCAATAGAACGCGCTAGGTGGGTTGTGAAAGCGAATGAAGACAGAGCTCGCGCGGACCACGCACTGCACGGTAAGAACAAGCCAGCCAAGCACGGCTACCTGAACGTTCAGGGCGTGCATGGGTATAGTCACGGCCAGTCATCGGGACTTGGGGAAGTATTCGCGGCAGTAAAGTCAACCGTGAGTGAGTCTCAGGACAAAACGCGAAATGGCGAGGTAGTTACTACTCATCCAGTGCGATGGGAGACTCCGGGCGGATGGAAAGATTGCGATGGTCGACGGCCACGATCCGAAAGCTCTGATCGACGATCTGTGCTGCCGACTTATCCCAAACTTGACGCTTCAATTGACGGTCTGGAGACGGCCCTGCGCGCTGCGCTGGAAGCGAAGGAGGCTACCATTGCCGCCGCCCGAGCGCCCAATACTCAGGCATTGATTGACAACGCGGAACGGATTCTGAGCCTGGAGCTGAAGGGTCATATAGCGACACTGATGGATTGTTTCGCGTTTCCTCCATTCCGAGGACGAGTGACAGCCGTATACAAGGAAGTCGGGGAGTTTGTGCGCGCTGGTGAGCCTGTTTACAGAATTGACTCTGTTGAGCATCCGTCAGATGATCGTAAAGAAAAGTTCTTCGCCGTAGGTTCGATTGTCCAACGAAACATGATCCAAGTCGGTCGTGCGTTTAACCTTCACGTAAAGGACTTATACGGGACCGACACCTGGGAGTTCCCAGGCGTAGTCCGTGGGATTCGCGGCGCTTCTGCTGAAGATGACATTTGGGACGTCGTGCTTGAATTGGAGGCGCCTAAGGGAAAGATGTCTGCGGGAACGGTGCTCGTAGGTCCTGATGCGCACATAAAATTCGCGTAGCGCACTGATCCGCGGAATTCGGATATGCCCATGAGACCCAAGTCGATAGGTTGAGACTCCGGCATGACCACCTGAAGTACTTGGCAGCGAACAAGCTTAGACGTATACCTGAGTCGGCCGTTGGTTAGTGCCGCTGCCATTCTTTCTAAAACCATTGGCGAGCCCCATCTGATGAGAACGAGACTGATCTTCTGCTGGACCGTGATTGCCACGATCGTATTGATTGGTGTGGGAATGATTATCTATGGTTGTCAATATGCTAAGAGCGAAGTCAGTCAAGTACGCCAAGAGGTGTTTAAGGCTGGTCTCCAGTTGATAACCGTCTTTTGTCTAGGCGGTGGTGCTGCGGCCGCATTCCCGGCTTATCGAATCGAATCGCTCCGAGAGGAATCGGATTGCTGTGCGCCGACTGGGGGCGCATCAATCCATAGTAAATTCTTATAACCGATTGAAATCGGTGCGACGCACGCTACGGGCATGCGGTTTGGTAGGCATCGCGGCGGGCCCGACAACGCTTGGTGCGTCACAGGCATTAAGAATCATTCAACAGATGAGTGAACTTAATGACGTACAACTAGACCTAGAGGAGTCGGTCCAGAGCATAAACGCACAGAGTAAGTTGTTTCCTGACTGCGGAAGACTGCTAAGAGAGTTGATCGAGATGGAAGGCTACGTAAATGACTCGCTAGAAGAGTGGGAAGCTCACGGATCAAGCGCAATGGCGGACAAGCCGAGTTTTCCTACGGAGAAAATGCCGAAATTGCTAGCGTTTCTTGGTTCATGCGATGAGGGTTTTAGAGAGGGTGCATCAGTTCCGATGCAGCGAATATCGGCCTATTTTCGCGAAGTCATCGGGACTACATGAGAATGTGCCCATTACCCTGACAAGAGTAAGACTAGAGCTACGTCCTGCTGGTACATGCGAGTAGCCAGATGTGCCTTTGTCGGGCGGTAACTCGCTCCGAGTAAGTGCCTCTTGGCGCTTCGTCCTCTAAGAAACCCCGCGAGACGGGTCGTCTCTAAGTCAGCTCTCGCTTGAATTTCGAGCCGTTGGACACAACGCGTATTAATTCGCACATGCTGCAACCGCGGGAGGCTCTCCCTGGGAGCCGTGGCTCGCTGTAGCGCTCCTCCTGTTGGATCTTGGCGAAAAGGTCTCAGGTCCTATTGAACTGGCAGAGTCGGTGTAGCCCTCAACGACTTCTTGTCCAGTCGGCACTAGAAAATGGGTATTGAAGGCCTGCCTCTCCAAACGAGCAAGTAGTTCTGATCCTAAAGTGCTTGTGAATTCGCCTCTTCATGAACGCGGCCCTCCCTGAGTATTCGCTACAGGCCTTTGGTCAACGGCCTCTAACTCCGCTTCGGCACCAACGTAACAAAGTGGGCGACAGCGCCTGGGCGCACACCTTCAATCGTCTGCGAACGATAGCCCTCTTTGCTGAGGCGGATCGTCATGGGCCTGTCGGCGAGGTCGCGGGAGACGAACCAGCCCATGGTGTCGGTGGAGCTGCGGGGTTCGTCGCCGAAGAGGGAGTCGCCGGTGCTTGCGGGCTTGAGGAGTACGGGGCGACCGCCTTCGGAACGTGAGACGTCGATGTTTACGCCAGCAAGCGGAACGCCGTAAGGATCGTTCACGGCCACGTGCAAGGGATAGCCGCGCAACAACGTGACGGACATTGGCGTCTTCGAGGATCGATCGGCGGCTTCGAGGGCCATGGCGTAACCGGGAGCGCGAATTTCAACTTCGGCAGGGCCGGTTGGGAGCGACGTCCATGATGCTTGACCGCGATCGTTGGTGAGTGAACGGACGGTAATGCGTTCACCTCGATGGGAGATGTGGACGGTGACATGTGCGCGCGCAACGGGCTGGCCCATGCGAGAGGCGACGTGTACGGCGAAGGGCTTGTCTCGCTTGAGTGTTATGCGCTGCGCGTCTTCAAACGAGTCGACATTCACACGCATGGGTGAGTGGTCGCCGGATTGAACGAACACGGAATTGCGACCATTGCCCGAGATCGGCACGACCGCTTCGCCCTTGGCATTGCTCTTCGCAGTGTTTCGCAACGGCCTAAGGCCAGCTTCTGCCGCTTGGCTGTGAATGTTCACCGTGACTGTGGCGCCGGCAATCGGTTTCCCATCTGCGTCTGAGACAACGACATGCGCGTCTCGTGGTTTGGGGACCACGACCTTGGCAGGCAACGTCTCGATAGACTGCTCAAACGTATAGGACGAGCCATCTTTGCGAGTCATCCGCGCGCGAAGCATGGTGTTGACGTTGCCGCTTGGGAGGTCACCAAGAACGCGATCTACTTTGTCGCCCGACCCGCGCACAACCACGCGCCATGGTCCCTTCCGTTCTTGGGTGGCGATTTCCCAGGTGAGCGTTCCCGTATCAGCGCTCGTGTCAAAGATGACGGGTGCCACGTCGGACCGTGGCAGTCGTACGACAAGTGTTTCGGGAACGCGCAGCGTCATCATGCGCGTAATGACGCGCGCGGCATCGGCGGCGGCTTCCGTAGGTGGTCCAACTCGTATACGAACCAAGTCGTTTCGGGCCGGAACCACCAATGTGCCGTCCTCACCCGTCTTTCCCGCGAGTTTGAATGTACGATTCGCAGTGAGCGCAGCGTCAATCGCAATCGGCACGCCGGCAATTGTGTCGCCCGATGCGGCATCGACAACGCGTACGGTGCGGGCCTGTGGACGACGGGTCATTCCCGCCGGTGTTGGAGGTAAGCGAAACGACAAACGATGCACAGGAATCTGACCGACCTGTCCGTGGCGTAGAAACTGTCCCTTCTTACGAATGCCCAGTCCGCCAATCAGTGACTTCAATCGCGCGCGGCCCTTTGTGTCGGGCGTGTGCGAAGGCGTGCTATGACTGCCGGGGCTCACCTGCCAGTCCGTACCCATGTCGCCCTTTGCTGTAAGCACTTCTACTTCTACACCTTCAGGTGGCGGCATGGTGGACGGGGGATCCTTGGGTGTGTCGGCCTCGGTGGGATCACGTTCCGGCGGCGTGTTGCGCTCGGGCGCATCGGTATGGGGGGTGTTGGTTTGCTCCTGCTTGGTTTTCAGGAACCCACTGCCGCCGCCCCCGGACCACACGCCGGGCAACCACTGGTTGAGCTGAAGGAGAAAGAACAACAGCACCAATGCCATGAGGAAGAACAGCGTGCGGCGTACACGCATCCGCGGACGTTTCGTATTACCCATTTCCCCAAGGTAGCAGGTGTCAAGCTGCCGCGGCTCTCAGTACGCGGACTCGCCGCAACTGACAGGCGAAGTCGACGATCTCTGCGCGGGCGAGCGGTCCGAGGGCTTGTTACGCACCTGCCATGAAGAGGTTTGCCCAGCGTGTGTCGGCGAATTCTTCGCGCGAGGTGCGCAGGACGGCGCGATACACCGGGCTGCCGGAGTTGAGGAACGAGAGTTCCTGAATCATCTCAATGGCGTGGAGTCCGCGAGTGGCCTCGATGGCTTGCGGCTGGCCACGCATGGCCTTGCGAACCTCGGCGAGCTTACTGCGTGCGTCTTCAAGTCGGCCCCGGCGCATCAGGGTGTAGGCGCCGCGAAGTCCGTCTTCCGCCCAGTTGTGGGCGCGACGGGCAACCGACTGCACGCGCACATTACCTGGTTGCTCGCGACCAATGGAGGCCACTTCCCCCCAGTCGCCGCGACGCGCGGCTTGCTTTGCACGTGCATGGGGCGTGGTACCGCGAGCAGTTGCAACGACCGACGTGCGAGAACGCTTATCGCGCGCACCGACAGTTGGGCGCGCCGCGCGATTTGCGCGGACAAACACGGGCGTGGGAATGGCCGAGTCGTTCAACTGGCCATCGGGATCGCCTCGAAGCGACGAACGCAAGGGCCGATTCGTCGAAGCCATAGAACCGTTGGGCAGGAATGACTCAACACGACGAACGGTGGGCGGCGGCAATGTGCCGGCGCGCCTCACGCGGTCGACCGAGCGCGACGCGACGCGTCGGTTTGAGGAGGTTCGACGAGCCTCTCTGCGGGGTACCGTTGGGAGTGTGCGAGCCACGCGGTTGCTTGTCCATCCTGCCGGCGGTGCAGCGTCGTCATTGGATGGCGGTGCAATAGACACAACCGCGCGCGGGCGATAGGGAACGGCCGTCTTCCCAAACCCATGGGATTCCGTTCGCGGCGCGACGGGGATCGTGCGACCGGAGAGCATATTGCTTGGCAGATCACTCAACGGCGCTGTGGCTGTATTGTCTCTAATCGACTGGTTGATGAGCGACTCGTTTGAATGCGTGGTGGACGCCCCCGAACCGGGGACTGCACAAGCGCCGCCTACTCAGCCAAATTCAATGGTGGACGGCGCAACGAAATCGCGGCGCGACCGTCCCCAAGTTCCCACGGTAGGCATGCCCGCACTGGACGACCCCGAAAAGCGCTGTCGTTGGGTATTCGGCGTGTGCGCGCGCGACGTCTTAAGGTGTAATTGTTCAGCAGCGTTCAAGTGCCTACGGAATTGATCGAGCGATGTCTTTCCGCTCCAGCCCTGAATCCAACGACCGTCGGCGGTAAGAAATGCGCACCACGGATAGAACTTTCGGTTGGAAAGATTCGCATCGAAGAGTGCGCGCAACGATTCATCCATGGACTTTGGATCGACGGCCAAGCCAATCGACACCTGGGACACGCGATGTTTCACGCTCGGATGTGGCAATACCTTCTTGCAGAGCAACTTGCAGTACGTGCAGCGCTTGCTGCCGACTTCGACAAAGATCAGGCGATTGCTGCGCGTAGCTTGCGCAATAGCGGAAGCGAACTGTGTTTCCCAGTGGAGCGTGCCACCGTCATTGAAGTAGGGGTGACGTGCGGCTTCTGCGTTGTTGCCGAAGGTGCTCATTAGCGTCAATGTGCCCAAGAGCAGTGTCCACAGTCGAATGCTCCTTAGCGCATGACGCGTAGACGCACGATGTTCTCGCGCCGCGTGTGGCCTATTGCTGTGTGATCGCTGGCCCATCAACCCTCCGATTCCCAGTCTCGCGCGCGCCCTGCGAGTTCGCTGGACACCTGCGCGAGACAACAAGTACGCGTGGCGGCGGTTCTTGCGTCCACCACGTCGTTGGACGACGACGAAGCGCACACCCTGACGGACATGGCCCGAGCTGGACCTTGCCCGACATCGGAGATCGCGCTTCGCCTCCTATTCGTCGCACTCGGACGGGATAAATCGGTTCTTGATAGTTCGTACGTAAAAAATCCTAAATATGTACAATTCCGGTACATACGACCGCTATGGGCGACGGATCGAGCCCTCCAAAATCGAAGTGTGAAGGGCTTTGTCGGTTCCTTGATTTTCTACGCTGCTAGCGCTGGAAGAGCGAACTCCAGTAGGAGTTGCCCAGGTCGCGGCGGGCGCGGCTCAGGTAGAGACGCTGCTCACTCGTGGTGCGGGCGGCCTCGATGCGCTCGGCGTTGTGGATCGCGATGGCGCCCTTTGCCGCCTCTCGCGCGGCAGCCGTGTGGGGCATGCGGCGGCGCACGCGCTGGAGGTCGTCCCTGGCCCGGTCGTAGCGACCCTTGCGAATGTCCTCGAGCGCGCCCTGCAACATTTCGTGTGCCCAGGCATCGGCGCGGGAGGACGTGCGTCGCACGGTACCCGGCTCCGCGTCGGGAGCAGGCGCGTTGGGAGGCAATACTTCCGGAGAGAGTTCCACGGGCGCTTCAACCGGGACGGCGTTGCCATAAGGATGTGTCACACCCGGCACCTCGGGAAGCGGTGGGGGCGCAATGCCCCCAGAGTATTGGTCGCCCGAATTCTGAGATGCGATCGGCGCCGGCGTTGTTGCGTGAGGCGTCTGGCCCTCTGATGTTGAATGGCTCTGTGAAGACGATGCAAACACACCGCGCGGCTCGACTTTACGTTCTGGTGTTGCCTCGGGTGCTCGAGCAACGTGACGCGGATCTTGCCCCGGCCAAACGTCCTTCGGGTTGTTCCATTCGGTCTCACCGAACTCATTGACGACCGCCTCCGCACCTTCTCGGAACGCAGCTTCCGCTTCGGCGGCACGCGCGGCTGCATTGGATGCGACGGCTTCACGCTGTTCGCGTTCGGAATCCCTGCGTTCGGAATTAACGTCGGCATACGTTGCGGGGGGCGGAAGCATGGGATCACCGGCGGTTGCGGTTGCCGTGTCACCCGGTTGCGCAGGTGTGCCGGCGTACGAACGCGTAGTGGGCACGCGCTGGATGTCACTGCGGAACTGATCCGGCGTGCGCTTGCCTGAGAAGCCGTGTACCCACTGCATGTCGGCGGTTAGGAAGCCAACAAGTGGCATGAACTTCGCCGTGGGCAAGTTGTCGCGAAGGATGTTGTCTACGGCGACAACTTCCGGCGAAAGAATCTCGTTGATGTAACCCACCGCAACGAAACGAAGTTCATTCTCGGTCTGTGGCACGGTGGTTTCTTTGAAGTAATCGCAAATCTTGCAATCGGGCTTGGTGGACAACACAAGAATGTGGCGCCCGCTTTGACGTGCGGCCGCTTGTGCTTCACTCCAACGGTAATACCAGCGGAATGGTTCGGGGGTGGGTTGCGCTTGGGGAGTAGGCGCTGGCGTATTTACAGCTACAGGTGGTGTGTAGGCTGGCGGTTGCGCTTGTGCAGAGAGAGTAGGCGGAGCAACAGGTGCAGCATTCGGTGTGGGTGTTGCTGTCATGGCAGGAGGTGCTGGGGGCATGGGCGCTACGGGATTTGGCGTTGCGGCACGTGGTGCCGGCGTTGTGTAACCCGGAGGCGGTTGCGCGGGGTACGTGTGGGGTGCAGCCGCTGAAGTAGGACCTGCTCCGTAATAGGGTGACGATGCAGATGGATACGTCGTTGTGGGTTGCGCAGGAGCGGGCGTGTACGAAGGTGCCGGAGCCGATGCCACGGGCGCCGGTGTTGTGCCTGCATACGTTGTTACGGCACCTGCATGGGGCGTTGGCGTGGAAACCGTTGCGCCTTGGTACGTTCCGTTTGGATATACATAGGTAGGTGCGGATGCTTGCGGATAGGTGTACGTCGTATGCGGTGCAACGGTTCCTTGCGGATAGGCATAGGTGGTTACAGGACGTGCAGCGTGTGTGTAGGTTGCAGG
Source organism: Planctomycetota bacterium (assembly GCA_965222115.1). Lineage (GTDB taxonomy): Bacteria > Planctomycetota > PLA2 > PLA2 > JAEUHO01 > CBDCTJ01. The sequence continues at coordinate 1,395,175 of CBDCTJ010000007.1, forward strand.
TGGCGCCGCATACGTGGTGTGAGGAACGGCTGCTTGGGGATACGTATACGTCGGATACGTATACGTGGGTGCTTGCACTTGTGCGGCATATCGTTGTGGCGTCTGAGGCGTTGCCTGCGCAACGGTTCGGCGTACGGCTTTGCGGCCCGCCTTGGCCGACGTCCCGGCGCTGGGTCCGTAGTTCGGGACAGCGACCGGATCGGGCTCGTCCTTGGACGAACTACACGCTACCAACCCCAGTGAGAGCGTCGCAATGAGCGCGAGCATGCTGGGGGCCCTCTTGCAGGCGGAACTGCGCAGGGCAGCGGTCAAAACGCGAGACAGTCGCATCGGAAATCCTCCCGGAGCTATTAGCGAACCTGTGTTAGGCGCCTACTCCCTTTGATCGCCGAGCGTAAGGCTCAACTTTCGCTTATCAAAGAGCCACGTTTGCATGAAAGTGGTGCCATTTTTGTGCCATTTTGTCAGGTGCGATTCCGGCCATGTCGGAAGTTGTGACATCTTGTCACCAAATCTATCCCATTGCAGGCGATTTACCGATCATAAGTCGTTTATTCATAGACCTTTATGACTTACGTGCGTGTCGGATTTCTACGGCACAGCCTTGGCGTAAGGGGAGTTCGATCTGCGACCGTAGCTGGGGTGCGCCAATTGCGTCTCCACGACGTTTGTTCGCAATCGCTTCGCGGCGTCACGCAGCGGTCATTGACCACGGCGACAGGCCCGCGAGCCGCGTGAAAAGAATTCGAACGGGTTGATTTCAACTCGTCTGCTGAAGGAGAGCCATCCCATGGGGGCCAAGCAACTCAGCTTTGATCAAGATGCCCGCGAACTGATCCGTTCGGGCGTTGAGAAACTCGCCAAGGCCGTCAAGGCCACCTACGGACCCCGTGGTCGCAATGCGGTCATCGACAAGGGGTGGGGCAGTCCCAACATCACCAAAGATGGTGTGACGGTTGCCGAAGAAGTCGAGCTCAGCAATCCCTACGAGGACATGGGCGCGCAACTTGTCAAAGAGGCCGCCACAAAAACCTCCGACGTCGCGGGCGACGGCACCACCACCGCCACCGTACTTGCCGAGGCGCTCTTCCTTGCGGCACATAAGTTCGTATCCGCGGGTGCAAGTGCGTCGGCAATTGCACGCGGTGTGCGTGAAGCCACCGCCGAGGTTGTCAAGTCGCTTGAAAAGATGTCTCGCAAAGTGTCGGCCGACAAAGCCCACGTGAAACACGTCGCCACCATCGCGGCCAATGGCGACACCGAAATCGGCAGCATGATCGCCGAAGCGATGGACAAGGTTGGCAAGGACGGCGTCATTACCATTGAAGAGGGCAAGACGCTCGACACCGTTGTGAATGTCATTCAGGGTATGCAGTTTGATCGTGGCTTCTTGTCGCCGCATTTTGTGACCGACACCGAACGCATGGAAGTGGTGCTTGAACGCCCCTACGTGTTGATCTGGGAAGATAAGATTTCGGCGGCCACCAAGCTCGTGCCGTTGCTTGAGGCCGTGTCCAAGACCGGTCGTCCGTTGTTGTTGATTTCGGAAGATGTCGATGGCGATGCACTCGCCACGCTCGTGCTCAACAAGTTGCGCGGCGTTGTTCAGACGGCTGCGGTCAAGGCACCGGGGTACGGCGATCGTCGCAAGGCCATGCTTCAAGACATTGCTGTGCTGACCGGTGCAAAGGCACAGTTCAAAGACCTCGCACCCGACCTTGAGAATGTCACGATCAAGGATCTCGGCACCTGCCGACGCATTACGATCACCGGTGACAACACAACGATTGTGGATGGTGCGGGTTCTGCCGCCTCGATCAAGACGCGCATTGCGACCATCCGCCGCGACATGGAAACCACCGACTCCGACTACGACCGCGAGAAGTTGCAAGAGCGCCTTGCCAAGCTCGCGGGTGGCGTAGCGCAGATCGAAGTTGGCGCCGCAACCGAAACCGAAATGAAAGAGAAGAAGGCGCGCGTCGAAGACGCGCTTCATGCCACCCGCGCAGCGGTGGAAGAAGGCATCCTTCCCGGTGGCGGTACCGCGCTCGTTCGTGCAGAAAAGGCCGTTGAAGCGCTTCTGAAGAAGTTTAAGGGCGACGAGGCAATGGGTGTGCAGGCCGTGTTTGACGCACTTTCGGTGCCGCTTCGCACTGTGGCCGACAACGCGGGCTTTGAGGGTCACGTGGTGCTTCGCATGGTGCGCAAGGCCGCGTCGGCGATGGGCTTCGATGCCACCGTGGGCGAACTCAAGAACATGTTCGACGCGGGCATTGTAGATCCCACCAAGGTGGTGCGCGCGGCGCTTCAAAACGCCGCTAGCGTTGCCAACTTGCTCGTGTCCACCGACACGTTGATCGCCAATCTTCCCGAGAAGGAAGAGCACGAAGATCACCACCACGATCACGACTTCTAAGTCGGGATCACTTTAAAACGGCAGCGCGGCTCGCCCGGGCCGCTCCCCTCGTTCAATTTATTTACAGTTTGACCTTGAAGGACGCAGCGCGTCTTTGCCTTCCTGGAGATTCACCAACCATGGCTATTCATCCCCTTGACGATCGCATCGTTGTAAAGCCGGTCGACGCCGAAACCAAGTCCGCGGGTGGCATCTTGCTTCCCGATAGCGCCAAAGAGAAGCCTCAGCGTGCCAAGGTTGTAGCTGTTGGCGAAGGTCGATTGACCGACAGCGGCAAGCGCGTGGCCCTTTCGGTTAAGAAAGGCGACGAGATCCTTTTCGGCAAGTACGCTGGCACGGAAATCAAGTGGCAGGGAACGGAATACAAGATCCTGCGTGAGAACGAAGTTCTCGCCATCATCGAAAAGTAGGAACGACAAGAAGTCGTTGCCTCCCTCGTACCGTTAATCGATTTCAAGAAACAGGACCCCTCCTCATGGCTAAGCAATACCTCTACGACATTGAAGCGCGCCAGCGCATTGCCAGCGGTGTGAAGCAACTCGCCGACGCGGTGCGCGTCACGTTGGGACCCGCGGGACGCAATGTGATTGCTCAAAAGTCCTTCGGCAACCCCACCATCACGCGTGACGGGGTAACCGTGGCCAAAGAAGTCGAGTTGGTAGACCCATTCGAGAACATGGGCGCCAAGCTCGTGACCGAAGCGGCTCAGAAGACCAACGATGTCGCAGGCGACGGCACTACGTCGTCCACGGTGTTGACCGACGCGATTCTTCGCGAAGGTCTCAAGGCCGTGGCTGCCGGCGCGCAGCCCATCGCACTGAAGCGCGGAATCGACAAAGCGGTTGAGGCCGTTGTGGCGCGCATCGAATCGATGGCGAAGAAGGTCACGACACTTGCCCAGAAGGCTGCTGTTGCCACCATTTCCGCCAATCACGACACCGAGATCGGCGATCTCTTGGCCGAGGCGGTGGACAAGGTGGGGCGCGATGGCGTCATTACGGTTGAAGAGGGCAAGACCACCGAAACTGTGCTCGACTTTGTTGACGGTATGCAGATCGACAAGGGATTCCTGTCGCCCTACTTCATCACCGACACCAAGGACCTCACGTGCGTGCTCGAAGACGCCTATGTATTGCTCTACGAGAAGAAGCTCAGCAATCTGCGCGACTTGATTCCCGTCCTTGAAGCTGTCGCCCACGCCGGTCGTCCGCTCTTGGTGATTGCCGAAGACGTTGAAGGCGAATGCTTGGCCGCGCTCGTGGTCAACCGTTTGCGTGGTGCGCTCAAGGTTTGTGCCGTGAAGGCGCCCGGCTTTGGTGATCGTCGCAAGGCCATGATGGAAGACCTTGCCGTGCTTACTGGCGGCACGTTCATTAGCGAAGACCTCGGTCTCCAGCTCGACAACGTAACGGTCAAGGAACTTGGCACGGTCAAGAAGGCCATTATCAGCAAAGACGACTGCACGCTCAGCGAGGGTGCTGGCAAGAAGAAAGCCATTCAGGCTCGTATTGCGCAGATTCGCAATCAAATCGAAGCATCCACGTCGGATTACGATAAGGAAAAGCTGCAAGAGCGCTTGGCCAAGCTTCAGGGTGGCGTAGCGGTCGTCAAGGTCGGCGCGGCAACCGAACTTGAACTCAAGGAACGCAAGTACCGCGTGGAAGACGCTCTCAATGCCACACGCGCTGCCGTGGAAGAGGGCATTGTGCCTGGCGGCGGAGCCACGTTGATTCGTTGCATTGAGGCGCTCAGCAAGCTCCGCGTGCGTGGTACCGATGAGAAGATGGGCGTAGACATCATTCGCAAGGCGCTTGAGGCCCCGCTTCGTCAGATCGCAAAGAATGCCGGCGAAGTGGGTGCCGTCATTGTGGACGAGGTGCTAAACGGAAAGTCCACCCACGGGTGGGACGCGAAGGACCGCAAGTTCGTCGATATGTACAAGGCAGGCATTATTGACCCCGCGAAGGTCGTGCGCGCCGCACTTCAGAACGCCGCGTCGATCGCAGGCATGATTCTCACCACCGAAACGCTGATCACCGACCTCAAGGACGAGGACAAGTCGGCGGTTGGCGCCGAGTTGTAGCGTCGCAGCAATCGGGTCGCGGCAGTCGGGTCGCAGCAATCGGGTCGCAGCAATCGGGTCGCAGCAAACAATGCGTACGGTTCGCAAGCATTGATTGTTCAGCAGAATAACAATCCTCAAACTCCACGGTAGGATCGCGTCGTGCCGAACAACGGAAAACGTGATTACTACGACGTACTTGGCGTGTCGCGAGACGCGTCCGATCAGGACGTAAAAAAGGCCTATCGGCGTCTCGCGCTCAAGTACCACCCCGACAAGAATCCGGGTGATGACGAAGCGGCCGCACGTTTCAAAGAAGCGGCGGAAGCCTATGACGTGCTTTCCGATTCCGAAAAGCGCGCGCGCTATGACCAATACGGTCACGCGGGTGTCGATGGCCAAGTCGGGTTCTCCGACGCATCCGACATCTTCGGTGCGTTTAGCGAGATCTTTGGCGACTTCTTTGGTGGCGGACGACGGTCGCGCGTGGCGCGTGGAGCCAGTCTGCGCGTAGAAGTCGTCGTCCCGTTTGAAGAAATGGCCGAGGGCATCACCAAAACGCTCTCGCTCAAACGTCGCGTTCGATGCGATACGTGTGAGGGCGCCGGTTCCGAAGACGGTCGCCCACCGGTGTCTTGTCCCACATGTGGGGGCGGTGGTTACGTAGCAACCAACCAAGGCTTCTTTTCCATGCGCCGCACCTGCCCGCGCTGCCACGGCGGTGGGGGCGTGATTGAACGGCCCTGTAAACGTTGTTCCGGCGAGGGACTCGTTGCGGGCAAACGTGAAATCGAATTGCAAATTCCCGAGGGCATTCACGACGGCGTTGTGTTGCGCATGACCGGCGAAGGCGAGCCCGCGCCGCGCGGTGGTCATCCCGGCGACCTCAACGTGATTGTGCGCGTGCGTGATCACGACCTCTTTGTGCGTTCCCCGGAAGATCCTGCCGACTTGTTGATGGCCGTGCCGGTACCGGTAACAACGGCGATTCTCGGTGGTCACGTCGAGATTCCGTCGTTGCTTGGAACGGTTACGCTCGATGTGCCGTCGGGAACCAAGCCCGGTGCGCTGTTGCGCGTGCGCGGCGCAGGTCTGCCACGCTTTCAACGTAGTGGCCGCGGTCACTTGTATGCCCGTATCACCTACGACGTTCCGTCCCGTCCGAGTCGCAAGATGAAGAAGGCGCTTGAGGCCCTTCGCGAATTGGAACAACACGAGTCGGGCCCGGCTCGACGTGCGTTTGCCGACGATGTTCGTCGCTATGAACAGCAGCGCGAACGCCGCGCTCGTAAGAACGCCAAACACGCCTCCGACTAGGCGCGAGAATGAACCATGAGTGACGCAGAAACACCTGTATCCGGTAAAGACAAGAGGGCCGACGCCGAGTCGCCGATTGGCCGTGCCGATGAATCAACGGATGCGGCGGGCGCCAACGATGCGCCCGCACCGAACGAAGACACAGGCGCAGTTGACGCCAGCAAAGACACCCCTCCGCTTACGACCGAGCAAGAGCTCGAGCAGGCCAGGGAAGAAATTGAGGAGCTTGGCAACAAGTTGCGCCGCGTTGAGGCATCGTTCCTCAACGAAACCAAGCGCATGCGCAAGAACGCGGAGAACCAACAAAAGTTCGCCATCGAGCGTGTGATTGTGGATCTCTTGCCGGTTCTGGATGCACTCCACAGCGCGCGCGCGGGCTTTGAGCGTGTGGGCGAAGACGAAGGCTCCGCCATTCGTGGGCAGATGATCGAGGGTATGGACCTAATCGAAAGGCAGTTCTCCACCGTTTTGTCGCGCCACGGTGTGGAGCCCATCGACGCGATGGGTACTGCATTTGATCCCTCTGTTCACGAGGCCATGATGGTGCTTGAGCAAGAGGGCGTGGACGTGCAGACGGTGACCGAAGTATTTCGTCCCGGATACACACTTCACGGTCGCGTGGTGCGGCCCGCGCAAGTGGTGGTGGCTAAGCCGGCCACGCCGTCGGGGCCATCCGATTCATCTGATGCGGCGGAAGTGGGTGAGGTGAACGAGTAGATGCCTACCTACGACTATGCATGCGATGCCTGTGGTCATCGCTTTGAACACTTCCAGAGCATGTCGAGCCGAAAGCTCCGCACGTGTCCCAAGTGCAAGGCCAAGAAGCTGCGGCGTTTGGTTGGCTCAGGCGCGGGCGTGATTTTCAAAGGCAGTGGCTTCTACGAAACCGACTACAAGCGTGCGGGTTCATCGTCGAACGACGCATCGTCCAAGGAGGCAGCGTCCACTAGCGACGCATCAGGCGGTTCCTCTTCAGAAACGAAGTCTTCGGAATCCACGTCAACGTCCGACACCAGTTCATCGTCGAGTTCCAAGTCCTCGGACGACAATTCCTCGGGAAAAAAGTCCTCGGATAGCGCGTCTTCGTCCAGTGAATGATCCGTTGCCTCGTTCCGATGCGTCCAACGCCGGCCAACTCACGTCGTGGCCGTGCCCAACGTGTGGAACGAGCGTGACCCTGACCGGCGAACCGTCGCAAACGTCGTCACCCTCCAATGCATCCACATCGCGCCCAGCCGATGAAGCGGGCGAACACGACGGCAACAAGAACCCGTTCCGCCCCTTTTGTTCGTCCAAATGCAAGTGGATCGACCTCGGTCGGTGGCTCGATGGCAGCTACACTGTGCCCGGCGCCCCCGGGATGTTCCTCACAGGCCAGGCCGCGGATGGCCCGGCCGTGGATGCCTTCTATCATCAACCCACATTTCCCGGATCCGAGCCGGAATCGGATCCACTGCATGAAGGTGGTGATGACAGTGAAAACGCGTCGCGAGATCGAGATCGCTGAGCGCGTTTCCGTTGATCGCCAACGCGCCGTGGATCGAATGTTGTGGCGCGCCACCGGTCGTGCCGCCAACGACGGTCGCAAGCGACTTCTCGCGGTACTTGGCGTTTTGTTGACGGGCCCCGTGTGGTGGGCGGGTGCGTTTGCGTCGCGGTTGATAGCCAATGGCTGGGGCGACGCGACGACAGGCATCACGCGTCCCTTCGAGTATGTGCTTACGCCACTCAAACGCGCGTACTACGCCGACCACGACATTGGCATGTTTGGCTACCTCATGTGGTTGTGGGTGTTGACGGTTTTGTTGTGGGGCTATTTCGGCGGCGCCATCAATCGCATGGCAGCGACCGACATTGCGCGTCCCGACGGCGATCGTGAGGATGCGAGCGATGTACGGGCCTTTGCGAGCAAACACTGGCGCACGTTTGTTGGTGCGCGGTTGGCACCTTGGTTCGGGGTCGCGGCACTGTTGGGTGTCATTGTGTTGCTTTCGTTTGCGGGGCGCTTGCCGGGTGGGTGGGGGCAAACAGGCAAGATCATTGCCGTACTTGCATCGATTCCCCTTGCGTCGTTGGCAGTCGTTCTCGCATCGCTGCACACGCTTACCGGTTTCTTGCAGGCACCGACGATTGCTTGTGAAGATGCAGATCTCTTTGATGCGCTCAGTCGGCCAAACGTATATGCCGGAGCCGGCCGCTCACGACTTGTCGGAACGCGCGTGCGTTATGCGTGGGGCGCCTTTGCGGGCATTCTTTGGCAGCTGGCGCGCATGGTGGGAGCGCTTTTGCTCGCTTGGGCCTGCATTCGCGTGGGTGCCGGCACCGACGGTTGGGATCGCGCCATGGCCGTCATTAAGGCCTGGGGCGTGCCGCCCGATGCGGAGCGACTTGGCATCACCATGTGGGACTATGTCGTTGCCGGCACCGTCATGTTGGGCATCACCGCGTTGGTCGTGTTCTTCGTTGGTAGCGTGATTGTGCGCGTGATCTGCGGACGTACGGCGTCCTATCTTTCACTCCGGCATGCCGTGGATGGCACACCTACCGATGTCATTCACACGCCGGTTCGCGCGACGTATGCCATGAGCGTCGAATCCGCGGGCAACGAAGCGAGCACGCGCTTTTCTTCCGAGCCGCTGACAAAGCGGAGGGTGTAGCGCTATGTCGAGTGTCGTCGCGACGAGTGTGCCCGTACTTGAGATCTTTAGCACGGTGCAGGGAGAGGGTCCAAACGTCGGCATGCGGCAGATTTTTGTTCGCTTGGCGGGGTGTGACTTGCGTTGCGCCTTCTGTGATACGCCCGAGTCCTATCCCACGCCGAAGCGCGCTCACGTTTGGTCTCCCACCGTGCATGCCAATCCCACGTATCTGATAAACCCGGTGACTATCAATGACGTGCTTGATTCAGTTGCTGCGCTTCACGCCGACGTGCCGAGTCATCGCGCCGTCTCCATTACGGGTGGCGAACCCTTGTTGCGTCCTGGAGCAGTGATTGCCATCGCGAAGGGCGTTCGTGCATTGGGTCTACGGGTTCATTTGGAAACGGGTGGGCACCGTCCGGACGCATTGGACCAAGTCCTGCCACACGTCGATGGCGTGAGTCCGGACATCAAGATCGAGAGTGCCTGTGGCGTGCCTACGCCGTGGGACGCGCACCACGCGAGCCTGCGTGTGCTTGCCAAGGACCCGCAGAAAGTCATCGCCGTGAAAGCCGTAGTTTGTGCGACGACGACCGCCGAAGAAGTCACACACGCCGCGCGCGTTGTTGCGACCCATCTGCCCCATGCGCCATTCGTGATTCAACCGGTCACGCGACTCGCGCCCGATCGACCTGCCGAACCGTCGGGCGACCATCTGCTCGCGCTTCAAGCCGCCGCGTCGCGATTTCACCGAGACGTGCGCGTGATTCCCCAGCTTCATCGCGTCTTGAAGCTTCCCTAGCCCGTATTGGCCGATAGGTTTTCGTCTGTCCATGCGCAATCCACGAGGTATCTGATGAACAACGGTCTGCTCTGGAGTCTCTTGTGGATCGTTACACTTGGCGCCGCATTTTTTGTTGGGCAGTCGCTCGCCGGTGACGGCGGAGCCACCGACGATTTGCCAAGTGATGAATTGGCTGTGCTGCGCCAAGAGAACGAACGACTTCGTGGTGAGCTTTCGAACCGAAACGCGCCTTTACTTGGCGGTCGTGATGATGGCGAGCGCCGAAACGGTGGCGCATCAACCACTACACGTGACGGTGGTGATTCAACGAATCGGAGCGGCTCAAGCGGTGCCGGTACCCTGTCGAGTTTTCGCCTCGCCGGTCATGCCGACCCCGATATTGCGGTGGCGGAGTTTCTGGATTACGCCCGCACCATGTTGGCGCGGGGCGAAGAGGGGCATCTTCAGTTGCTGCGAACGTTTGATGCGATTCAGCGCGGCAGCAAGGGGCAAGCGTTTCGCCGCTTGTTCGGCGATGATTTCCAATCGTCGCGCTTTCTCTATGAAGTCATGCGCTTTGGCGTAGAGCATGAACGCCAAGTGGCCGCCATGACCGAGACGATTTTTCGTGCCATGGCAAATGACCCCGACTCGTTGAGTGAGTTTGATGACGATTCGTTTGAGGTTTTCACCGAAGGTATCGCGTTGCCCATGCCCGCCATCGTCGATCGCGCCACGATGGATCGGCTACGAGGCTATGCGCGCACGGTGATGGAGAAGGACCGCAGCCAATTGCCCAAGTCGCTTCGGAACATGCATCGGCACATGCGAAACGTGTTGCGTGCGTGGGCGCCCCTGACATCGCTCGATGACGCGTCCACACGCCTCAGTGCGGGCAACTTGCCGCTCGACGAAGCCACGGCGTTGTTGCGTCGCATGTCGAAGGAGCAGTTGAAGTCGGTGGACGTCGTATCAACATCGGCGAAGCTGCTTGAGAGCGGTGATTCCGACATCCTCAACTACTTTGAGAACGACCGCATTGTGAAGGTGCGCGAACAATTGGACCCGTACGTATTGAAAGGCATGGCGCAGAAGAAGTATGCCGATCATCAGTTTCGTGCCTACCTCGTGCGCACCGGCCGTGGATCGTGGGATAAGGCGCGCCCGCTGATTGACGAGGCGCTGAAGTTAGGCGGCGGCGCGCCCAATCGTGTCTTGGCAGCCGCCGTTCGCCTTCGACCGCCGCCCGACAGCGATTGGATTCGTTGGGCCCTCGATCACTACGCGCTTACACCCGCGGTCGAGAAGTCGATTCGTGATCGCTACAAGCTCGGTAAGTGACGCGTTGCCCGATGGCGGTATCGTAGTTTCCATGCGCATTCAGATCCTGCGACTCATTCCCTGCCTATTGCTCGTCACGCTCGTGTCCGTCGGGTGCGGGACCAGCGAAACAGACCAAGGCAAGTATCACGACATCGCCGGCGAGTGGGTCGTTGACATGAGCAAGGTCAAGTCGTCGTTGCGCGAACACCTGATTCCCAAAGACGTGATGACGCAAATGGGGAAGGATCGCAAGCAAGGCATTTTGTCATTGTTGGGTAGCTTCTTGGTCACCATCAAATCCGACGGATCCTATGAAATGCTGGGCCTATGGCGCCTCCCACACTCGCTCGACGTGTCAGCGATCTTGGGGCACTTCGAGAAGAGCGAGCGGCACTATCGCGTCTATGACACTCGTGGGAGATACACACCCACGCGTACGCTTCGTCAGATCGACGACGGTCTTGTGCTGCAGTTTCACGATCAACAGGCGTGGCTGAAAGCACTTTACCTTGTGCGCAAGCCGACCAAGTAGGCACGCGACGTGTAGAGTAGGCGCATGAGCCCTGCTCCCACCCCACCTCCACCTGACGACGACAACAATCGGGAAGTCGATCAGGAAGCCGGGCACGATGTAACCATCGCGACGACGGGTGATGGTTCGGGTGAAGTGAGCGCCGAGGAACAAGCATCGCCATCTGCTGTCATTGCCCCGCCCGTCATCGCCATCGTGGGGCGACCCAATGTGGGCAAATCCACATTGCTAAATGCCATGGCGCGCACGCGCGTGGCCATTGTTGAACCCACACCGGGCGTTACGCGCGATCGCATCGGCGTGCTCTGTACGTATGCCGAACGAACGGTAGAAGTGGTGGACACGGGCGGTGTTGGCATTGTGGACATGCAGGGACTCGAAGAGGACGTCGAAGGACAGATCGCCTCGGCCGTTGAGAATGCCGACGTGATTCTCTTCGTGGTGGATGCACGCGACGGATTGATGCAACTCGATTCGCGCGTGGGCGAGTTGTTGCGTCGCACAAAAACGCCCGTGCTTTTGCTGGCCAACAAAGTTGAGGGCGAGCGGCCTACGTGGAATCTGCACGAGTTTTTGCCGCTTAGCTACGGCGAGCCTCTCCCCATTTCAGCGAAAGAGAAGATCGGCCTCGACGCCTTGGAATCTCTCGTCGAACGCTACTTACCCAAGGGCAAGACCACGCCCGTGCGCATGGCACCGCCCGATCTGCGCCTTGCGATCGTGGGACGTATGAACGCCGGCAAGAGTTCGCTCGTCAACGCGCTCATTCATCAGGATCGCATGATCGTGAGTGAGGTGCCCGGCACCACCCGTGACAGTGTGGACATTCGTTTTGAGCTTGATGGTCGCTCGTTTGTCGCGATTGACACGGCGGGAATTCGCAAAGAGAAGACGGTTCATGGTTCCGTGGACTTTTATGCTCAGCGTCGGGCAGAAAAAGCCATGCGACGCGCCAACGTGACCGCGCTTGTACTCGATGCCACGCGCGATGTTGGACGGTTGGATCGAAAGATTGCCGACTATGCGGTGCGCTTTTATCAGCCCGTCGTCATCGTCGCCAACAAATGGGACCTCTGTGACGACATGACGCCCAAGGCGTTTACCGCGTACTTGGATAAAGCCCTTCCCGGAAATCGCTACGCACCGATTGTGTACGCGAGCGCGCTCACCGGCTGGAATGTGCATCGCGTCATGGACGTGGCGTGGGGGCTGTTCCAGCAGGCCACCACACGTGTGGGGACTTCAGAAGTGAACAGCGTGTTAGAGTCGGCCTACGCACTTCGTAAGCCTCGTCCCAAGAAAGGGAAGATCGGTCGCATCTATTACGGAAGTCAGGTTGAGATTGAGCCGCCAACGTTCGTTGTCTTTGTGAACGAAACGTGGCTCTTCCCCAAGAATTACATTCGCTACCTTGAGAACCGCATCCGCGAAGCGTTCCCGATGGACGAGGTGCCGGTCAAAATCGTCCTTAAGGCGCGGGATCGTTCGCCGTCCAAGAATATGTACGGATAGCACGTCGTTCCTCGATGCACGTCATGCCTGTAGGGCTGCTACGATTCGCTGCATGAACGGACGACCCGCCCTTGCATTGTTGATCTTCGTGAGCCTTTTGATGTTGGCTCCGCATACCTCCGCTAAGGACGAACCCCTGCATCTCGAGGGAAGTAGCGCAACGATTCAGGCGCCGCCATCTAGTTGGGCGCACACCAAGCACGACGAGCAAGCGGGGCAAATCGGTTGCACTTGGACCTACAAGGGAAGTGGTGCTGTGGTCTCAGTGCTTGTCTTCCCCGTGCGGCGCGAAGGCACGGCCAAGGCGTTGCTCCGGCAAGCGGTGGATACAGCGGTCCGCGGGCGTACGCGCAGCGGCTTTGGCATGCTCGACCAAAAATCGTTTCAGATCCTCGGGCGCGATGGAAGCGACGCACGCATTGAGATTGCGTTGGCGAAAGAGAAGGCGCTCGGTCACGCGCGACTTCTACGCATTGCCGATGCGCAATGGGCATTTGCGTGGGGCTATGCGCCCGAGAAGGCACCTGCCGATGTGGCCGGTCTCATCAAGCGTGTGGTGACGAGTCTACAAACCACCGATCCAGCGCTGTTCACACTGCGATTCGACGAGCGTCCCACGTTTTCTCGCGAAGTCGTGACGGTCAAGGGCGAGGAGGCGATTCGCCGCGAACACATCATTGCCCTGCAACTGCTCTTAGAGGCCTCACGTGGAGAGCGCTATCCGGTAGCCGTGCGTCCCTTGTTGCGCAAGGCGCTGGTGGATGACGCTCGACGATCGAAGTCGAAATGGCGTGATGGGTTTCGAGAAGCACTTCGTTCGGTGCGAAAGGCGGAGCATCAACCGCTTGACGTACGCCGTAAGCTCTTTACCGAATGGGGTACGGCAATCTTCGCTGGTTATGTTCTTCGCTCCGTGCGACGTGAACTCGCCGGCATGAAAGTCACTACGATCTGGGAGAAGCTAAGTGCACCCGTAGCAACGCATAAAGGTGAGTCGCTCAAAACCTGCGACTACTCCGCCCTGGCAGAAATGGCATCGTTCTTCGCGTCACTAGGACTGGATAAGGGCGTGCCCGTGAGCGACGAGATCCAAGCGAGCCTCAAGAAGTCGCTCGCGAAACGTTGGACGTCCCTCTGCGATCGCGCGGGATTCCCGGATTCGCCTGCCAAGAACAAGCAGGCCGAACCAAAGAAAGACGATGCCGATAGCCAGTCCAAGGATGCAGACGATCCGAGTAAGAGAAACGAATCGCCGAAGAAAGACGAATCGCCAGCACTTACCGACGATCAGAAAGCCGCACGCGCCGAAGTCGAACGCCTGCAACACGCCGATCGTCAATGGGCCACGCTTCGCTACGCCTGGGACCGCGCCGCGCCCGAAGCACGTTTGGCGTTTCGCAAGGCGTTGGTCAAACGTGTGTTTGCGGACAGCGAGGAGAAATCGAAGGCAATTGATGCGCTCAAGAACCGAGCTGCTCTCAAGCGTTGGTTTGAGGCGCAGGATGCGGAACAAGCGCCGAGTGCAGATGATATTGTGCGTCGCATGATGGAAATGACGGGGGAAGAGCGAGAGGGACTGATCGAGATGCTGGGGGTGGGGGACGCGGATGACTTGAGGTTTGGGTGGTAACGTACGGATTCGTACCGGGAGCAAATGCGCAACATCACAATTTGTGCCGGGAGCGAATGCGCGGAGAGCCTCACGTTCCCAGCCCTCCCCTCCCAGGGGGAGAGTGGAAGCAAGTATGCGCGGAATTCTCGTGCTGGAAGGCACAGAGCCTTTCCACCCTCCGTCGCGACCCTGCCACCGCCCCGGTTGGTATCATTCCCCGCCCTGTCTCGGAGGACCCTTGATGCGCTCAACCCAATCAACGCTGTGGCGAACGGTCACATGCGGCCTCGCACTTGCATTTGCCATTTCATTGGGAGCATGCGGCGGCGATTCCGGTGGTGGTGACTCGGCCGACGGCGGGAAGAGGCTGACTGTTGAATTGCGCTACGGAAACAACTCGCGGCCCTACATGCCGTGGCCCGAGGACGTGGCCAAGCAGTTGGCGGGAGCCATGGAGAGTGCGGGCATTGATGTGAAACTTCGGAAAGAAGAGTGGAACCCCTTCTTGGATCAAGTGAAGAACGGCGAACACCAAATGGCGATCCTCGGTTGGTCCGCCGACGTGGCCGATCCCGACAATTTCCTCTATGTCTTGCTCGATAAGGACAATGCTCGTCCCGGCAGCGCCAACAATATCAGTTTCTACGACTCCGAAGAAGTCCATCAACTACTCACCAAGGCCCAGCGCATCGGTGACAAGGCTGAGCGCATCAAGCTCTACAAGAAGGCGCAAGAGATTATCTTCGACGACGTGCCCATGATGCCGTTGGTCTACAACCTGAAACTCCACGCGCATCGCAAAGAAGTGTCACCTCTTGAGGTGCAGCCCGTTACGCATCCCCTGCTGCGACTGATCAAGACGCCCCAGGACGGAGACCTTGTGTATCTGCGCGGCAGCGATAGCGAGATGCTGGATCCCGCCGATGTTACGGATGGCGAAAGTTCCAAAGTCATTGAGCAAATCTATGACACGTTGACGCGATTCAAGTCGGGTACGAGCGACGTGGAGCCTTCGCTTGCCGAGTCCTGGACGCACAATGATGATCGCACGCAGTGGACGTTTCGCATTCGAGGCGGCGTCAAATTTCATGACGGCACGCCCGTGAACGGCGCAGCGGTCGTCAATGCCTTCGAGCGTCAACGCGACGAGAAACACCCGCATCATTTCCCCGATGGCACGTGGAGCTACTGGAAAGACAACTTCAAGTTCGTGGACAAGGTTCGCTTGGGCGACGATCCCATGGACGTTGTGTTCGAGCTCAATCGCGCGGCGCCGCCGTTTTTCCTGTCGTTGCTTGCCATGTTTACCACGTCCATTCCATCGCCGACGGCACTCGAGCTCCACGGCAAAGACTTCCGCCGCAACCCGGTGGGATCAGGCCCCTTTCGATTCGTTTCTTGGAAATCGGCCGTTGAGATCAAGCTCGCGCGCAATGACGACTACTGGGACGGCGCGCCGGCCATTCAGTCTGTTTCATTCCAAGTTTCCCGCGATCCAACCGTGCGCGCTGAACGCTTGGCGTCTCACCAGCGCGCGGACATCATCGACAATCTCGATCCCCTCACGGTCGAAAAGCTCGCCGCCGACCCGGGCGTAACGATTGAGAAAATCCCCGGCCTCAACGTGTGCTATGCGGCCATGAACACACAAAAGCCCCCCTTCGACAACAAACTTGTCCGCCAGGCGATCGCGCATCTCGTAGACAAAGACCGCATTGTCAAAATCGTCTACCGCGGCGAAGGCAAGCCCGCCACGACCCCGCTTCCTCCTACGTTATTTGGTCACAATAGCGACATCGTGGATCGCAAGCGCGATGTGAAGAAGGCGAAAGAATTGCTGAAGCAGGCGGGGTATGGGGTGGGGGATTAGAAGGTCTTACAACCTATTGGGCACCCCGTCTTACTGCTTGTTTCTTGGCATTGGAATTGGCGTCGTTGGCACGCTACTGCTCACAGATTCGAAGCAGGCTACGGAATTCGACGCAGGTCGCGCGTTCTCGGGTTGAGTCAACGTCTTTGGAGAAGTTTTCGGCTGGGGGCCGAGATTTCATCCTCGACACAATCGGCGCAACACAATCAGTCACCGGTCCCGAAGGGACATACGCGGATAGCCCAGGGTGCACAACGAGCGTAGCGAGTTGAAACCCTGGGACAAAACGCAACAACAATCTCAGCGCCCTGTAAGGGCGCAAGCGTCTCCGCCAACCGATGCAACGTCATGAGTCAGTCCCAAATGTAGCGCTCGTCGTACACAACAAGATTTTGCTCAAACAGTTTCAGCAACTCTTCCTTGTACGTCCATTTGCGGTGGTGTTCTCGTTGGTGCTCAATGTAGTCAATGACAGGTTCTTTGTGACTTGGGCTCACCGAGAAGGCGCCGTATCCATTCTGCCATCTAGAGTCGGCGAGTAGCGGTACCGAATCTCGGATCCATCGCGTCGATCCAGTCTTGATGTTCTGAATGACCTTTGAAATGGCCTTGGTACGAGGAAGACTCAACATCAAGTGGATATGGTCATCTACGGATCCTGCAGACAGGAGTACTCCCCCAAGTCTTCGGACGATTCCTCCGATGTAGCTGTGCAGTTCACTCCGCCACGCGTCGCCTAGCAATGGCTTCCGGCCCTTTGTACTGAAGATTACATGAACCAAGATGTTGGAGAGTGATTGCGACATGCACCTGCCTCAGAGTCGAACCCGTCTTGAATCTCGGCGCTCGACGTCGACGTTGCTAGATGCCGGCCCCAACACACTCTTCGCACAACTCCGTTGCAGGTAACACGTCGGGACGGATTCTTCATCCACCAGAATGGTTGGGATGCCTCTGCAAGTCGCACTACCGCCCTTACAGGGCGGCGGATTATTGGGGAACCTCATACCAGGGTTCGGAAGCCTCACCCTTCGCTATCAGCTTCCATGCCTTCGGCATGGCCCTGTCTTCCATATGCCCAAGGACGAGTAACGGGTATTGGCCTAGCCCAACCACCAGGCATCCTTGGAAACGTCTCCGCGCATGTTTCCGCCGTCAATACTACGAACGCGCCCTAGGAGCTTCATGATCTGTCCCTGCCACCTCTCTTGATCTGGGCAGAGCCACATCTTGTGTCAAGGCGTATCGTCAACACCTCCGAGTAACACAACCCTTAGACGGTCCCGAAGGGACATACGTTGATAGCTCGGAGTGCCCGCGAGGAAACAGTGCGGGAGCGCAGCGAACTGAAACCCGGGGACCTCGTGAATGAAACACAAACTGACCGCCCAGTATGGTTGGACGGGGCGTGCGCAGGTTGAGATTCTGAATACCAGGGATCGGGCGAGGCGAAGGATTGAGATTCAGCTTCCGAAAGAGCGGGCAAGCAACAAGCGTATCGGCTAATTCAATATCGAATCAACCGCCCACTACTTTAGGCGTGACAATTGTATGTCCACAGCTGTCACTTTGTTCGGAAACACTTGAAACTCGGTGCTCGCTTGTTCGTACCCTGGCATCATGATTGCCAATAGATACTCCCCAGCCGGGCAACTTGTCAGCCACTCCCTTTGTTTGGGTGGAGTCCTCGTGTTGGATAGTGGAACTTGAATTCTTGCTGGGCCAAACTTCCCTGTGATGTTGTTCTTCAGTAGGGCCATGAGCCGGGAACCGTAAATTCGTTGTCCACTGGCATTCTTTACTCGTACGAAGAACCCAGTGGGAGGTGGAAGCCGTACTTGATATTTGAGATTGTTCCCGGCTTCAATTTTTAGCTCTTCTCTCCTAACACCGTCTCGTACCCAAACTTTCAATTCGCGATCGGGAACACCTTTGAACGACCATTCGTTTCTTGTCTTGGAGCGCAGGCCGTCCAACAAGAATGAGAAATTGTTCTCCAGCCGAACTTCGAGGCTTAACTCGCTGGGAATCGCGACTTCTTTCGGATAATCATGCTTCACGACTATCGAAAGTTCGCGGCGACTGAAAAAACCATGCCACGGAACTCTGACTCTCTCCCATCGAGCATCTTCATTGTGCTTCCATAGGCGCACCGTCGTGGCGATGGTGCCATACCCTGGGGAACTCACCTCGAGTTTCGCGTTTTGAGGTAAATCCGCCGAGCTGGTCCTAGATCGTCTTACGAATCCGGAGTACCTAGCTCTCCCAATTGATTGTTCACTTTTGAAGCCGTCTCGGCTTGAGCGCCACACGTCTTTCCAAAGGACGCGTTCCGTAACGAGCTCACATTTTGTTTGACCGCCCGCCAACTTCTTCAGGCGCAAGACAGGCATCCCTGCGTCGAGTGGCTTGTTGGAATCCACCTCTTCTAATTCTAAAAAAAAAGCTCGCAATTCGTGCAGCGTAAACAGCACGTTTGCTCGACCAACTCTTACTACTTTGCTACTTAGAGACACAGTTCCACGTCCGGCATCGCCGCGGCTAGTACCGGCATATCCAGACGCACAGCAGCATAGTTGCACAGCCGATAGGTTGTTGGAAACTGATATTGAAAAGCTGCCATCGTTAAGGGTTCTCGTACTTCGCATGTTTACAGCAGCCGGTGCGGAGCCATTTCCTTCGTCGCTCCATGAACCTGAACAGCGAGTAATCAATTCTTGGCTTGCTCCAATGGGCAGGCAGCATACCTGGGCTTTTGCGATAGGCGCGCCAGAATCATCCACAACTCTGCCCGACACGGTTGCACCTAACGGGTCCATCCCAATCTCGTGGGCACCAGAATCAGAGATGACGCTTAGTACCTCGCTTTGCATCTCCTCAATCGCGTCTTCGTACCCAGCCGATCTAACGATTAGTTTCAAGACCTCTCGTGAACTGGGGATTTGGGCGGTCCCCTTTTCGCCCGATGTTCGACGGAAAACTACATCTTCATTCTTCAGCGCAAGCAAGTTAGATGATCGCCTGAGTCCCCAGATATGCGCGTTGGAGATTGGGAGCTTCGTTTTTCGGTCAACTACCGAGACCGCGAAAGAAGTCCCTGCTTCGCTCGGCTCAGGCATATCCTCGCTTGCGTCCTGCAACGAATCTACCACGCTCCCCTCAAGTGTGCTGTTCGACGAAAGTCCTACATCGTCTCCCAAGATCGCCGTGAGGTGACTATATCGGTCGTCGGCCCGCGCTGATCTCGTAGCTGTCGTGTCTTGGATCAGCGCCAAGTACAGAAAGTAGCCCGCGCAGGCAGCCATGACTCCTACACATATGAGCAGTCGGGGCGACCGCTCAAATAGCGTTCTCATTGACACGTGCAGCCGGAATTTGAAACACCAGTCCAAATGGGGGGGTCTAGTGGCATCGGCGGGGTCCACACGATGCCGACGTCCTCGCAAGTCAAGGAGGATCCGATGCACTCGCCCTCACAGCCCTTCCAAAGCGTGTTCCCACTCTGAGGGTCACTGTATCGAACTGAATCGCACAGCCAGGGTCCGTTCCCGCCGACTTGGTCGGGATAGTGCCAACCAAAGTGAGTCCCGCTAATGAATATGGGGCAGGTACACGTCGCCCGAGTCACCACCGTGCCCGCTAGCCCTGAGGGATGTCCGGCTGGTACCGTGTATCCTGGGAAGTCCTGAAGTTGACAATCCGGAACGGACCCTCCCGGGCAGGGTCCATCGCAGTCTATGACCTGAAGAAAGTCAAAGAAAATTGGCGTCCCTCCGATAGTCAACCAGAAGCCTTCGTAGTGCAGCGTCTTGCCGCGGCACTGGCCAGATTGCGCGGACGCTATATTAAACCCACCGAGCGCAATCGAACATATCGCGACCAATAAGGGAGCAATTCCTATCCAAAACCTCATTCGTGTATCCTCCTGCTAGATTTATGCCCTAGACTGACTAGACGCACGCCAAATTTCGAGACTCGTGATAACTACTAGGCCGCTCACTACCATCGCTATCCCATCTGACATCTTAGCCGCCCCAAGGCAGCCACATTGACCGACAGGTCGCGGGTGCAGGAGTCGTGCGAAGGCTGCGCCAGCGTATGCGAAAGCCAGCACAAAGGCAGTGGGCCTTGCAGTAATCGGTACGGCAATTCCGACGGCGCACAACAGCTCAAGTAAGGCGACTTCCGTGTTTGGTCCCTGGCGATCGGGAGATGATCCGTCCCCTGAGAGCTTTTCATAGACTGCCCACACTAAGAACAGGACTAAGGACCAACGCAGGGCGTGCCAGTACATTTGAGACTCCTCACTCCTCAACCCTATACGAGCCTTTGGGACGAAGCGCCGAAAAGCTGAGAGAAATCCACACGGATCTAAATTTATGTTTTGAACCCGCTCCATAGGCCGATGTGACTAGGCAAGATCACTTGAGATATCTAGCACTGAGCCTGGACATAACACTACATCCGTGAATCTAGGCCCTTGCCACTCACCGCGGAGTCCACATTGGCGCAAAAGGTCGCGCTGCTTAGGTTGAGGCGCCTACGTTCTTGTGCTCAATTCAAAATCGAATCATCCGCCCACTCCGGCGTCCACACGATTTCGCACGGTTGCAGCGTGTCAAACTCGTCCCACGAGAGATTGAACGTGAAGATCCAGTCGGCGACATCCAGGCGAATGTCGAGATCGAGCACGAACGAGTCTAACTTGCGATACGTGGACGTGCGGGCGCGCCGGAGTTTGCGAATCAGCTTGCGCATATCGGGGTCTTCGCCTGGGACCGCAGCCGTTCCGAGTTTGCCGTTGCCGCAATTCCAAATGAACTCGGCGACTTGGAGATTGGTCTCCTTGTCCCACTTGAGGAAGCCGGGTTCAAAGGCAATGAGCGTGAATTGCACGACTGCATTGGCCTCCTTGAGAACAACGTCCTCGGGCTTGATGAACTTCTTCATACCCCTTCTACGCACGAGTGCGCGAAAGGTAACATATCGCCACAAAGCCCGGGCGCATCTCCGAAGACGGCTACTTGGCCACCCCCGGCACAAGTCCACCGAAAACCGCGCTCGGCACCCAATGCGTGGCTTCGTCGTAGGCGCGCATGGCCTTCGTACTGGGAGGCAACAGTTCAAATTTGATCCAGCGCCGCATGCCGCGGAGGAGGTCATAGCATGATTTATTGAGCGCCGCATTGCTGTCGAGTTGCGTAATGATGAGGTCGTAAATGCCATCAATGCCTCGCAACCAATGCGGCCGGCTCGTTGCGCGAGGTTCGAATGGGGCCAAACGTGCCATGATCGATCCGTTTCCTGAAGAGAGTAGCTGCGACACATCGTTGCGAGCATCAGATTGCGTCCGAGCGAGGCCTGCCGTCGCGAACCAATACCACAGGCCCTCTCGCCGCTGTGCGCGCGATTGCTCGAGATACGTCGTAATGCGCGGATCGTTTACAGCGCCCAGTCGTGCAAGCCCGGCGTAACTGCGGTCTGCCAACACCATGGCGGCGGAGACAGTATCGCCCGCACGAAAGTGTTTCCATGCCGCGCGCGAGTCCTTTCGCTCCTGAATGTGGCGCTCACCCTCTTCGGCCTCGAAGGTCGCGTCTGCGTTGTGCCACAAGAACTCAAGCTCATTCGCCCCGGTAGCGCGAACTACAAGCGCTGTCAATGCGTCGATCGATCTGGCTTCATCATCGTGATAATGGACACCCTTTATTTCAGGGTCGGGGGCGAGCCTACGGAGTTCTGCGTCGATCGTCTTGTTCTGTACGTACGTAAGTGATCGACGATGTCGAGACTTCCAGTAGACCGAGCCCTCACCGCGAAACGCCTTGAGCATGACATCTTCATGTCCGGTCACGCCCAGGCGTGCCAATGCCGCAAGAAGCGAGGGCTTGATCCCTGGCTGCGATTCTAAAAGTGTCGTAATGAGTGCAATCGTTGCGTCGCGATCCCGCACTTCAAGCAGCGATAGCAATCGGAGCCAATGAACTTCATCGCCGCGGCTCTGTTTCAAGTCAGGTAAGCTTGAGAGTCGCTTTGCAAGTCGTTTGGCACGCTCACGCGAAAGACTCTCGGGATCCGCATTCACGTGCCACTCAGCGAGTTTACGAATGTGCGTCGTCGATTCGGGGTCCATCGTGTTCCACAGCGCGTCGCTCAACATTCGTAGATGATTCGGTGTGATGTTTACGCCAAACATGCGGCGCATAAGTTCTCGCATGCCGGGTGTGAACTGCACAGACGCACGCGATCGCCGATCCATCGGCCCATTCAAGATTCGTTTCGCGGCTCGCGTGGCCGATTCCTTGGGCAATGCACGCCACGACATGAGTTCTACAAACGCATTGACGCGAGCCGATCGGCTGGCATCTTGCTTCTGGTGGCGCTCTAGACGCTCGCGATAGACCTCGGGCTTTCCCAGCAACGCAAGTGCGGTTGCCGCGCACCAACTGCGTTCGTCGCGGTTCTTTGTCAGCGCCAACACTTGTTCGGCGTCTTCTTTGGAAAGCCTCGCACGATGTCGCATGCTCCATGTGCCGAGGTTCACGATGTGAGAGGCAAACGCTCGCGTCGGCGCGTCAAACGCGTCAACGAATGTCCTGAGAAATGGAAGGTCCTTTTCTGCCGGTTGATAACGCATGAGCGCGAGTTGAATCCACGACTTTGGCGCAGACACACTCAATGGCTTGTTCTTTGGATCGCCGATATCGAATCCCCGTTTGCGGTCATTCAACGAACGAAAGAGCTCCAGGATCCCCTCCGGGAGGCCACCGTCGCTGGGCACTTGGGTTCGCGGCGAGACCGAGGCGAGTGTGGGCGGCTTCGTGTTGGCACGTTCCGCACGCAAGCGCTCCAATCCGTATAGCAGTCCCACGAGAATCGCATCTTGATGTTTGAACTCGGAGTCGAACTCGCAAACGTCAATGAATGCGTCGAGCAACTGTTCAAACATAGGTGTGGGGCTTGACGCCAATAGCGGGAGAAGTCCGGCAAGCTGGCGTGGCGTGAGGCAGCTTCGTACTCGCTTGTAGTCGATTCGTTCGCGCTGTTTTTCCGTGGCGGTAGCGGCTAGCTTAAGGTGTGAAGGAATGTCTTCGGACCGCAACGTGCCATTGGACTTGTCTATGGCCCACCAAGGCGCACGGGAGATAGCCTCCAGCGAACCACTGAGCAGTTTCCGCTTGCGCGCCATTCCCTCGGTGTCGAGATTCGGGAAGTCCAGTCCCCGCGCCGCTTGTCTCGCTAGTTTGAGATCCTCGCCCTCGAAGGCGGCGCGCAGCACGTTTCGCTTGTGGCTTGCGTAAGTCTCTCGGCTACGCCACCACTGGCGAACTTCTTTGTGTTTGGCATGCGCTTCGTCGAGTAGCGCGCGAAACGTGTCGAGTTCACCTTTGGCGCTGGCCGTGTGAGGCGGCGCCAACAACAGGAGGACAGAAATTAGACCCATTCGCGCAAGGGAGATACGCATCAGCAAGCTCCGCAATTCAATTGGCCAACGGCGTAGCATACTCGCCCAAGGTGGTGGGAATAAACGCGGCGCGGTATGGTCGCGTCGCGATGTTGCTCTACGTGCTCCGCCGTCTGGTACTGACGATTCCCCTGCTGCTCGGGGTGTCGTTTCTCGTTTTCGTGGTGGTCACGAGCATTCCCGGTGACCCGTGCCTGCGGAAGTTGGGCGCCAAGACCAGTCCCGAGGCTTTGGCTGGATGCCGAACGGCGTTGAAGTTGGATCGTCCCTTCCCGGAACGCTACGCCCACTTCGTTACGAATGCGGCTCAGCTCGACTTTGGCGAAGACCTCGTCACGGGCGAAGACGTAGGACCGGTCATCATGGAGCGCTTGGCGCCCACGGTTGAGTTGACGCTCGTGGCGTTGTTTCTTGCCTTCATACTCGGCACCTGGATTGGCACGCGCTCGGCGCTTCGACCGGGCACATGGTTTGATGCATTTGGTCAAGTCGTGAGCTTGGCGGGCGTTTCAATCCCCGTGTTTTGGTTGGGCCTCATGTTGTCGGCGTGGCTCGGTTCGCGTCTCGGGTGGTTGCCATTCAGTGGTTGGCACGCCGATCAAATCGGACCCGACGTCAACTATGCGACGGGCTTCTATATGACTGAGTCGCTGTTCCGACTCGAATTGGGCTCGTTCTTTCGTGCGCTCAAACACATCGCGCTGCCCGCAATGACGCTGGCGACGATTCCGCTTGCAACCATTACGCGCATGACGCGTTCGTCGGTGCTCGAAGAAGTGGGTCAAGACTATGTAACGACAGCGCGCTCCAAGGGACTAAACGAACGGGTGGTGATTGGGCGACACGTTCGGCGCAACGCGTTAATTCCCGTGGTTACCATCACCGGGCTTCAACTTGGGTCGCTTCTTTCGGGCGCGGTTCTTACGGAGACCATTTTCAGTTGGCCCGGACTCGGGACACACATGGTGGAAGCGGCCGACGCGCGAAACTATCCCGTGCTCATTGGCTGCATGATGCTGTTTGTTGTGATTTTCATTCTGGTAAACTTGCTCGTGGACGTGCTCTATCACTGGATCGATCCCCGTATGCGCGCGGCGAGTGGCGTCTAAGGTGGTGGGCGAGGTTCCTACGGGCCGAATTGCACAGTTGTGGCATCGATTCCGTTTGGGCATACGCGCACTTTGCAAGGATCGCGGTGCGCTCGTCGGTCTCGTGTTGATCGGGCTTGTATTGTTGATGGCCGCTACCGCCGACTTTGCCACCTGGAACCCGAGTCAACTCGACTACGACATCGACTTCGCACCCGCTCCGCCTTCCGGAACGCACTTGCTCGGTACCGACGCCGCGGGCTTTGATGTGTGGTCACGACTCTTGCATGGCTCCCGCCTTTCGCTGCTAACGGGCGTGATGGCGATCGTGCTCGCGCTTTCCATCGGTGTTCCCATGGGTGCGATCAGTGGTTATGCCGGCGGGTGGACCGATAGCATTTTGATGCGCGCCGTCGACGTCATGTTGGCGTTTCCAAGCGTGGTATTGGCCGTTGGCATCGCCGCGGTCTTGGACAAGCGTGCGATGTCCACATTGATCATATCCGTCGGTATTGTAAACATTCCGACCATCGCCAGGCAGGTTCGCGCATCGGTATTGCAGGCCAAGAGCCACGAGTATGTGACGGCCGCGAAGGCCATGGGCATGTCGCCGCTTCGCATTCTTCGACGCCACGTTTTGCCCAACTGTTTGGCGCCCATCATTGTCTTGAGCACGCTTGGCGTTGGGAGTGCGATTTTGACGGCGGCGGGATTGAGTTTTCTCGGTCTCGGTCCCGATGCGCGCGTGGCCGAATGGGGCGTCATGCTCACCGACGGCAAACGCTTCATCTCACGACCCGAACAATGGGTAATCATTCCGCCGGGCGTTGCCATTGCCATCACGGTTCTCGGGTTCAATCTGGTGGGGGACGGCCTACGACGAGCGTTGGATCCGCGCTCGCGATGAGCACGATCGCAATATGACGGTGGCATGACGGAGCAGCGTTCTGCTAGGGGGTTGCGACCCGGCGACGAACGTACGGCGTAGCCCGTGGCTTACGCGGAGAGACTCGTGAAGATGATGCAGGAAATATCACGGACCAACAAGTGGCGCGCGCCTTTGCTCGCGATGCTCTTGATGATGTCGTGCGTGGCGTGTCAAACGGCAGACAGTTTCAAAGACGTGGAAAAGGAGCCGGGTCAGCGTTCCGACGGGTTTCCAGCACCGAACCGCGGTGAGGTGTGGGATGCGGCCGTGAGTGTCTTGCGCACGCAAGGCTATCGGCCCGATCTTTCGGCCTCGTCGAAGGGCGAGGGCGTCGTGCGCAGTGAGTGGTTGCACTCCATGGCGCCGTTCTCACGGTCGGGTTGGAGGGAGCGCGCTATTGTGCGCATCGTCCCGGCGGGCGAGCGCGACGGCTACTACCGTCTTCAGACCACCGTCACGCGACAAACCAACGACAACATCAAGAACCCGAGTGATCGTGAAGATGCGGAGTGGACGCAGGCCAAGCGCAACCCCATGTCCGAGAACCTCATCAATCGTCGCATTGAAATGGAGTTCCTCTCAGGCGACGTGAGCAACAAATACCGCAAACGCCACGGCATGAAGAGCAAGCGCAGCGATCGACTGAGCGACGTCGAAGAAGACGACGACCTCTACGAAGAACGCAATAGCGACGAAGATCGGTAGCAGTCCTTTGCTACCGTGCCGTGTCTGATTCGAGACTGGCGATTACGATTTGTTTTCCGTTGTGCCCGCGAGTAAACACAAGCGTTGCAGCGCGTGACCCTGACGATGTGTGGCGCTTCTGTAACACATCGGCGCGATCATGAATGCCTTGTTTACGTATCGTGAGGCGGCCAACGTCGTGATCGCGGAGCCATTTGCGAATGGCCTTAGGTTGGTGCGGAAGCACGGCGTCGATGCGAAGCCAATGACCCGGCAGTTCGTTGATGGCTTGCTCGCCTACGAGGTAGCTCGTTTCTCGATGAATGGCGTGAAGGCTGTGAGTAGCCGCTACGTGGCCGACGAGTCCTGCGCGAACTACTGAAATGTCAGGATCAAGGAGATAGGCGCCAACGTCGGTAGGTCCAGGCATCGGGCGCGGCGTTGTCACTCCTTCCACAAACTTGCCCGAAGGAAGCGTCGTAGCGCGGAGCGGTGCATGACGTTTCCAATCCCCGATGTACACCCGGCGTTCCCTGGCACGACCGTGTAGTGAAATCCATTCGTTTTGCCTTGCCGACTTCATCGCGCCACACGCCTGCTCGCTCGGTTGTTCGATGATCGCAAGCTTGAGCATCGACCGTTCGGCGTGTGCAAGCAGCGCGTCCCAAGTTTCGGGGGCAGGCGCGTAGTTTGCTTTGCGTCGATTGTGATCACCTTCCGCGCGTCGATCCGGATCGATGTATACGTTGTCGCCATACGGTGCGTCGAGGAGACAATCCTGATGACGCACATCGATGCGCTCGCTTAAGCCCCAAACAGAAACGTTGTGCCGAAGAATGGACGCGAGGTGCCGGTTCATCTCATAGGCAATGACGCGGTGTCCGCACTTCGCCGCGGCCCACGCATCAATGCCAAGGCCTGCACAGAGATCGTGAATTGGAGTATCCGAATCGGGCCATTGCTCCGCACGATGCGTTGCGACGTCCCATGCGGTGGCTTGCTCCAACGCCGTGCGATCAAAGAGCATGTTGTCATTTGGTGTGCACTTCCGCTCGGCTCGCTGCATGAGTTCGTCCTGCTCAACTAGCCACGACGTCGCCTCGGCCGACGTTTTCTGCCGCAGCGCCTCCACCCGCCGATGGGGCGGATCGTCACGAAGCGAGCGCGCCAACGCCAGGAGTGCTTGCCCTTCGGCGCTCGCCAAAAAGTCGATTTTGAGATCTGTGGCGCTCACAAGTGCCGTCCCGTGCCTCACTTGAGGCTACGTCGCGAACTTTTGAAGCGGAATTTCGTCCAAGGCCGTCCGGCAGAAACAATCCTCTGGAGCAGCCCTGCCCATCTGACCGATGAGTGAATGCCCCCGACAGGAGCAACGTGGAGCCGAACAAGCCCCCCCCGAGCGATCTCGCCAAGATCCCCACCACGCTACCCGGGATCCGGCTTTCCAGCACCGTGGTGTTTCCCTTCGACGTGGTGTCGGTCGCGCTTGAACGCGATCGCAGCATTCGCATGATCGAGGCGCACCGCACCGATGCGGCGATTGTTGCCTGCTTTGTTCCCACGTCCGACATCGAAGAAGACGTTGTCGTCACCAAAGACGATCTCTACGAGGTGGGCGTTGCGTGTCGCGTGATTCATCGCATGCGTATGCCCAATGGCACGATCCAAGTTGTGTTTCAAGGACTTCGTCGCATTCGCCTCGTGGATGTTGTTCAGAGTGAGCCGCACCTCGAGTTTCAAGTGAAGGCGTGCCAAGAGCGCGAGCCGCGTGGTGCCGATGTTGATGGTCTGATATTCCGCACGATGGAAACGGTTGACAAGGTTGTTGCGGCGGAGGGTAATTATCCCGCCGAGATGACCAACATTCTGCGCATGAATATTGCGGGCGCAGGACGTTTTGCCGATCTTGTGGGCGCGCATCTCAATCTGCCGTTGCCTGTGAAGCGGAGAATCTTGTCGGCATCCAATGTTCGTGATCGCCTGCGGTTGGTGGAAGAGTCGCTGCAAGAAACACTGGCGCGCATGCAAGTGGAGGGCGAAGTATCGGAGAAAGTACGCGCCGACCTGAGTACGCGGCAGCGTGAACATCTTTTGCGCGCACAGCTTAAGGCCATTCGTGAAGAACTCGGTATCGATGGTGATTCGGAGGCGGAGTTGCTCGAACTTCGCGAGCGCGTCGACGATACGCCGCTCACGGAGGAAGCGCGTAAAGCCGTTACGCGCGAGATCGATCGCTTGGCATCGATGCAACCAGCTTCGGCCGAGTACCACGTCGTGCGCACCTACGTGGGCTGGATTCTGGACTTGCCTTGGGCCACGCCCGAATCCAAGAAGATCGATTTGAAGAAAGCGCGCCGCATTTTGGATCGCGACCATCACGGTCTTGAGGATGTGAAAGAACGCATTCTCGAGTTCTTGGCGGTTCAAACGCTGCGGGAAGATCCCAAGACGCCGGTGCTTTGTTTGGTTGGTCCGCCTGGCGTAGGCAAGACGAGTTTGGGTCGCAGCGTTGCCGAGGCGATGGGACGCGAGTTTGTGCGCTTTAGTGTGGGCGGTATGCGCGATGAGGCGGAGATCCGCGGTCATCGACGAACGTATGTGGGCGCCATGCCCGGAAAGATCATTCAGGCTATCAAACGTGCCGGCGTTCGTGATCCGGTGTTCATGTTGGACGAGATCGACAAGATGGGCTCCGACGCGCGAGGTGATCCTTCGAGTGCCATGCTTGAAGTCCTCGACCCGTCGCAGAATGACACGTTTGGCGACCATTACTTAGATACAGCGTTTGACTTGTCGCGCGTGTTCTTCCTCTGCACCGCGAATGTGTTGGAGGCGATTCCTGGGCCGCTGCGTGACCGCATGGAGATCGTGCGTCTTGCGGGTTATACGCGCTTGGAAAAGATGCAGATCGCGCGCAAGCATATTCTTCCGCAAGTCTTGGAAGAAAATGGACTCACGTCCAAGCAGTTGGTGTTTACCGACAAAGGACTGCGCGCGCTCATCGACGGCTACACCCGTGAGGCGGGCGTGCGTGAACTGCGTCGGCAAATGAGTCGCGTTTGTCGTCAGCGAGCACTCGATGTGGCGCGTGCCGAAAACGGCGAAGTTAAGCGTCAACAGGTAGACGACAAGCGACTGGAATCGATTCTTGGACCGCGCCGCTTCGACGATACGCACCGCGCCGACGAGGCACAGGTGGGCGTAACCGCGGGACTCGCGTGGACGCCCGTGGGCGGCGACCTGTTGTTTTTCGAGGCCACGCTCGTACCCGGCAAGGGACGTTTGCAGGTCACGGGGCAACTCGGGGATGTCATGAAGGAAAGCGCAACGGCCGCACTTACCTACATACGTAGCATCTCGACGGATCTAGAAATCAACCCGGCTGCATTTGAGAGCTTCGACATTCACCTGCATGTGCCCGACGGCGCAACGCCAAAGGATGGACCAAGCGCTGGCGTAACGATTGCTGCGTGTCTCGCGAGCTTACTCACCGGAAAGCCGGCGCGTGCCGACATTGCCATGACCGGCGAGATCACAATCAAGGGACGCGTCTTGGCGGTGGGGGGCATCAAGGAGAAGGTCCTCGCGGCGCACCGGGCGGGCATGCGACTTGTGCTGTTGCCCGACGCCAACCGCAAAGACCTACACGAAATTCCCGAGGACATTCGCGAAGCGACCGAAATTCGTTTCACGAGAACTGCCCGCGAAAACATCGAGGCGGCGCTGCTGCCCATCTTCTTGCCGAATGGCAACAGCACCGATCTCCCCGATACCTTTCCCGACCAACCCGGCGCTCCCCCCGACCAACCACGCGCCAGATAAACCAGGTATTTTTGGCGCGTCGCGCGATGCGACCGGGCCGCAGAGCGCGAGCCACTGCCGTGTGCGCCACAAAAGCCAGGCTTTTGTGGCGCATCGAGGATCCGTGCGCCGCAGATACCAGGTAATTTTGGCGCGTTACTTGTCGTTGGTGGTTTTGGGGGAGTCGGGTGCTTTGAGGACGCCGGCGAGGACCTCGAGGCCGCGCATGGCTACACGGCGGACGTCGGGATCGGGGTCGCTGGTGCTCATGATGGCGAGTCGGGGTAAGGCTTCCTTGGCGCCCATGCCCACGAGAGCAAGGACCGCCGCGCGGCGCTTCCCCGCATCTTCGGCGTCGAGCATCTCGAAGAGCTGTTTGGTAGTCTCCTCATCGACGTCGTTCATCATGCGCTTTGCTGCTGCGAGTCGTTGCCGATGCTCTTTAATCAGGTCTATCACGCTGCCCGCGTCGTTTGTGTACTGCGTGTACTCATAGGCGTAGATGAGATAGGGTAGCGACGCAGGGTGCTTCGTCTTCCGCGCGGCATCGATCAGCGCGTCGTGTAGATCCGACCTGGGATCGATCTTGCCATTGGCGGCGAGAGCCCACGCATCGGACAGTGATTTAATGTCTCCGCGCTTGCCTAGTGCCCGAAGGGCGGGCGGTGCCCAGCGGCTCTCGCGATGGGCCGCGAGTCGCCGCAGGAGTTCGAGTGACGAATCCACGGTCATCTCGCCCAACGCGCGAGTCAAGTAGCGCTCACGCCCCTCGAAGTCATCGCGCGACTTGATCCATGACTCGAAGGTCACAACGGCTCGGTCGTTATCGGCCGCCGCCAGTGCCTGAATGAGATTCGTTGCTTGTTCGAGGTTGAGCGTGGGCACGGTCTCTTCAATACGTTTGATCATGAGCAGATCGCGCTGTCGACACGCGGTCCGGTAGAGATTGGCGTGTTGGGTAGAAGGGAATTCGATACCTTCCAGTGACACAATCTCGCCCCACGAAATCTTTGTTTCGAGCGCTCTGTGAACATTGGCCAAGTAGTAGATGAATTCCACCGCCACGGGACGCCATCGAAGTGGCAATGCCTTCAATCGTTGGATCACTCGTGTTGCAATACCATCGTGCATGGACAAATTGACGATCGCGGGTCGTACCTCGCCTCCATGGTACCGCGTCATGTAGTTATCGAGCCATGCGTCATCCCCGACGAGTTCCGCGGGAATCGTGTCTCGGTTACCGAGCCGTTGACGAAGCTTTGTTGCCAAATCACTCGAACGTGTGCTTGTCCGGCTTCGCTTAGGTACTGGACGTGTTGCGAGATCGAGTGGTACGGCAGCGCGCCAAAGCAAAACACGATTGTTGTGAAACGCTTCGCCACCCGCGTCAATGATAGCTTCGAGCAACTTCCAGACCCGGTGGGTAACTCGCCTGTCGCTGCTCGAAAGATCGTCTTGCAACGCGCGAAGCATTACCTGTAAGTCATCATGAGACATTGTCTGCAGCGGGTTAAGGCGTGAGTTGGTGTTGTCGAGCAGGGTGCGAGCGGCCCACGTTGCGCGCGCGGGGTCCTTGCTTCGTACGATCGTGAGGCAGGCTTCGAAGGCCGGGGCATGCTCGCTTTGCAACGCGACTTCCAATGCAAGATCCGAATAGGGGCCTTGTGCTTGAACAATGCCCATCAACGCATCTCTATTTCGCAGTGAATAGATAAAGAACGTCCGCCAAAATTCTCGTGAAGTCTTCGTGGACGTATCGGGAACAACACGCTTTGCCCAGGCGAATAGCTGGTCAACGTTTCCCGTGTAGTACTTGGGGAGCGCGCTCAACATATGCTCCGCCGCTTGCTTGTCGCCTGAGGCTAAGATCGACTCCACGTGCGTGAGGACGGATTCTCCTTCTTCTGAAACCAAGTGCTTGGCGGCTGCGGCGGCGATGTCACCGGGCGTGTCCAAAACGACTTTGGCAAGCACACTGCGTACGGCTTCGGTCCGACGTGGTAGGCGTTTTGCGACGGCCTGTTCGAACGTTCGCTTTTTTTCACGCTCGAGTGTACGGAATGAGACCGTGTCCATGGGTGCATATAGTTCACGGATCTTTGATTCCAGCGGACTCATAGCAGCGTTCGACCCGCTCTTGCTGGCGACGCCAACTGCCATGCCGATCGACGTCCTCACGACGTCACCGGGCGTCAGAGTGAGGCCGAGTAGGCGGAAGAGGCGCGTTTTGTCTTGGGGGGACAGAACGCTGGCTTGCTTCTGGGCGATCTCTATCAAGACGGCCTTCGCATCATTCGTATGGCCTGCGAGCACGATGGACTCGGCGACGTTCAAGAACGCGCCTGCCCATTGCTTGTTGCTCGCATACTTGTCTTGCGCTTTGCGCAAGGCAGCTACCACTTCGCTGGGTTGACCATCCACACGAAGTAGCGTTTCCATCTTGCGGACGAAGGCCTCGGGTGTGGCCTCGTCGGCGTTGGCATGCGGTGCGAGGGCCGACCACAACAGCGTGCCCGTGAGTGCGGCGACTAGGAGGGGACGTATGAGAGGATTCATGATGGGCTCCTTGTTCAGTGGGTTACGCCCAAAACAATGACGCCGATTCATCGCGAGTTGCGATCACGGTGTCAACTGGATGTATCTAAGTTGTCAAATCTCGGAGGATCTCGAAGGTGCCGTCCGGCGGGTCGAAGCGATAGCCCACGCCGTGCGCGGTGTGTATGAATGTGGGGCCCGCATCGCCGATCTTTTCGCGTACACGTGCCACGTGCATATCGACCGTGCGCGTAGATGGATAGCGGTCCACACCCCACACCGTATCGAGAAACGTGTCGCGCGAGACGACGCGCCCCTTCTCGGCGATAAGCAACTTTAGGACACCCACTTCCATCTTCGTGAGCGGATGAACCGTGCCGTCGCGTCGTACGGTCATCGCCGCGAGATCCACAACGGCGTTGCCAATGCGAGCTTGTTCGGGCGCGTCCGGTACATTCGACCGTAGCCGAGCTCGAACGCGGGCCATTAGCTCCTTGAGCGAAAACGGCTTCACCAAATAGTCGTCGGCGCCGAGATCAAGTCCGGTCACGCGATCTTCTTCGCGTCCGCGTGCCGTGAGCATCAAGATCTGCGCTTTGTTGCCTTCGCTTGTAAGGCGTTTGCAGATCTCATAGCCATCCATGCTCGGCAACATGAGGTCAAGCACGATTAACGCGAACGTCTTGGTGCGCGCACGATCCAGTGCCTGACGACCGTCGCTGATGCGTTCCACCGCATAGCCCTCTCGTTCCAAGGCATCGCCCACCACCAGGGCCAAGCTCTCGTCGTCTTCGACCAACAGAAGTTCTGGCTTGCTCATGGCGACCTGTCCTTTGCTTCATACGGAAGTTCGATTGTGAAACGTGCGCCGCCACCGTCGCGATCTTCCGCATGCACTGTACCGCCGTGCGCGATGGCGATTTCACGGACGAAGTAAAGACCCAGGCCGACGCCCGGCACGGCGCTTTCATCCGCGGAGCTACCGCGCACGAAGCGCTTGAAGAGACGTCGGCCACTCTCACCGCGCAGACCTACGCCGCGATCTGCCACCGAGATCCTGTACGCCTGCTCAACGGCGATTCCTGAAACGTCAATAGCGCCCCCGTGCGTGCCAAACTTGCACGCGTTGTCTATGAGGTTGCGAATCGCCGCTGCCAGTGCATCCGCGTCAATTGGCATGTCCCGCGAATCGGGCTCGATTGCCTCGTTCAGCGTGAGCGAGTGCTCCGCAACCACAGGTCGCATCTGTTCCACCACGTCTTGCAATACGCGGGACGGGCGATTTGGCGAAGGTTGAATGACGTAGTGGCCGGCGCGTTCCACGCGCGCAGCGTCAAGCACGTCGCGCACGCTTGCCCCGAGGCGCGTCATCTCTTTCACGATGTGTTTGGCGTACGTGCGCATGCGCGGCGAGGCATCCTCCTCGTCTTCCATGAACTCCGCCATGGCGCGCACCGAAGCAATTGGCGTCTTCATTTCATGCGACACCGACGCCACAAAGTCTGCTTGTAGGCGTTGCGCGCGTCGTGCCTTCCACACACCCCAGGCCGCGATGAGCACGCCCAATGCAAAGATGCCGAGACCCAGCAATAGTGACGTCTTCGCCGTACGCGATGCGACGACGTCCGGCGCGGGCGCAACCAGTTCAAAGTCGCCGAGCTCGGCGGGAAGCAACGCTGCAACGATGGGCAAATCAGGCCTGGGCGCGTCCATCCGCTTTCGAACGCTCGCCCCATTCAGTCCGGCTCCTTGGTGAAGCACATCCGAAATGTGCAGGAGTTCGATGGAGTCAGCGGTGCGACGTGCCATGAGATGGTCT
Organism: Planctomycetota bacterium; assembly: GCA_965222115.1. Taxonomy (GTDB): domain Bacteria; phylum Planctomycetota; class PLA2; order PLA2; family JAEUHO01; genus CBDCTJ01. The sequence continues at coordinate 1,429,562 of CBDCTJ010000007.1, forward strand.
TTTGCAATGGGGACGATTGAAACGTCACCATTCTTCATGGTGCTTGCCAGCCACGAACCGCGCTGTGCATTTGATACGGCATGATCTAGATTTGGTTGATGATCGCCCCTTGGATGCGGCAGAAGTTCGAGGAGTCGTTCCGGCGGAAGCGAAGTGCCCGTGTGAATCAGCTGACCATGATCGAGGAGACTGAGCAGCTTGGAGCGCGCCGATTCACTTCCTTCGCTGTCGAGACTGCGCGCTTGAAAGTACAAGAGTCCATGCCGCAACAGCGTGCTCTTCGGGTCGAGCAACGTGTGCCCAATTGGTAGCGCGAGTCCATCAGCGGCCGCTTGTGCACAGGCGTCGCCCTGCCCCAGCATGGTGAGTATGCGGCAACGTCGAAGATGAATGAGCGCGATCTGCTGAGCATGCGCGGCTTCGTCGAGATCAGCAGAGGCAATGTGCTCGATTGCAGATCGCAACATCACTTCAGCACGTTCGGGTTGTTGCTCGGTGAAGGCCACGTAGTCGGCTTCTTCGAGAATGAGTGCTGTACTCTCCGCAAGCCCCCTCGTTGCGTCCTCGTAGCGATTCACAATCAGCCACGCTGTGTGCGGCGTTCCCTGAAAGTCGCGTGCCCACGCCTTGAGGTTACGCGCTGCGGTTTCTAGGGACGTGCGCAACGCCTCGACGCGTTCTTGTTGGCGCTGTTTGCCCTCATGGACAAAGCCCTGCCACCCAAGCACGCCCAGCACGGCGCCGCCCGCCAAAAGCAGCAGCAGCGCCCCTACGAATGTGGCTCCGAGTCGCATGCATACACACTGCCCGCTCCGCCCCGCCAAGTGTCACGCACTCGTAAAAACTACGCCTGCGTGCCAGGCACTACGATGTACCCCATACGCCTGCGTGCCGGGCACCGAGTAGTACCTAAAGGGCCATGAGGGCGACGCCGAGGATGGCGATGAGGGTGGCGATCCAGGCGATGGGGCCGCGGCGTTCACCGAGAAAAATGGCACTGAGGGGTAGCTGGTAGATGGGTGTTAGCGAGTTGAGGGTGGTGACGACGCCGGTGTGCGTGCCCCACTGAATGCCGAGTTGATTGAGCCAGATGCCGCCGAACGTGCCGACGAGCGCGCTGATGCCGAGAATGATGCGCGCGGCGGGCGCGAAGATCTGCCGAAGCCACGTTCGTAGGCGTCCACGGAGTAGGCCCCATGCCATAAGTGCAACGGTGCCTGTCGTGAGTCGAATGGACGCCGCAACGCTGCCTTCCATGTCGGCCACATTCATGGCATGACGCGTGAGTAACACAGCGGCCGCTTGCAGTAGCGCGGCGATAGCAGCATTCACCATTCCTTTGCGTGTGTCGCCAATAGGTCGCGAGGGGTCCGGTCGCTCAAGCACCGCCAGGGCAATGCCACCAAGCGTCACGGCCATTCCAGCAATGATTACGAGCCCGGGATGTTCGTTGTAGGGCGGAAGGGACGCGCCAATGGCTGTGACCACGGGTGCGAGGCAGAAGATCAACATCGCCCGTTGTGGCCCGATTTGAAGCAGGGCGCGCATGAGAAAGGTGTCGCAAATGGCGAGCCCCACAACACCCGATCCCACCAAGAAGAGGACGGATTCGGTTGGGCCATGAAAGGGAAACGGGTTGCCCTTGGTCACGAGCAGCAAGAGCGCGAACCCAATGGTGGCAGTGAGATTCTTGCCAAGGTTGAGCGCTGCACCCGATATGGGGCCCGGTACGCGTGCGAAGCCAATGCCCGCGCACGCCCACACCAAAGCACTTAATGTCGCGGCGATTTCGCCCGCGTAGAGGAATGGTGGCGAACTCGCCGTGGCCAGGGGCTGTGAAAGCGTCACTGCGTGTCATCCTTCCCCGGTCCGGCTGGAATGCCAAAGTTCCCCTGGCGTTTCTCTCCCTGCGCGCGGGCATGGGCAGAAGAATGTCTTCCCCAGCGAACTCGGAGTCACCTATGGATTGGCAAGCGCAAAGAAGGCCACGAATCACTCGGTTGCGCGCCTGGCGACGGATCGTCTGTATCGCGCTCCTCGCCGCCGTCCTCCCCAGTTGCGGTGATCCCCAGCCCGCATCCGGTGAGAGGGACACGCGTGACGCGGACGCGCGCCCGGAACACGCCGATGTGGGCCCCACCAAGATTCGTTTTGTAGATGTCACCAAAGAAGCGGGCATGACCGCGATCAATCATTCCGGACGTGCGGGGTCCAAGGAATATCTTATCGAAGCCGTCGGTCCTGGCTCTGCGTGGCTGGATTACAACCATGACGGCTTTATGGATCTCTTCATTCCCGATGGCGATGTCTTTAGTAACTATCGGTTCCAGCAGATTACAGAAGAGCGAGACGGCACCAAGCGCGATCGCGTGATTTGTGTGCGCCGCGAAGACGCCAAAGAGTCGTATCGCGCGCAGCTTTGGCGCAACAATGGTGACGGCACATTTACCGACGTGGCCGCCACGGCGGGCGTGGATAGTCCCGCATGGTCATTTGGCACGACGGCGTTTGACTACAACGCCGACGGATGGACCGATTTGTTTGTTGCCAACTGGGGCCACGATCAGCTCTATCGCAACAACCAAGACGGCACATTTACGGAAGTCGCCGCCGAGGTGGGCGTGCAGGGTGATGAAGGCGCATGGTCTACGTGTGCAGCCGTGGGCGATATCGACGGTGACGGGCGTTTGGATCTCTATGTCGCGCGTTATTCGGATCCGTCGGCGGAAGTGGACCGCCTTCGCCGGAAGAACAAGATGTCACTGGATGTGCCCGTGAACACAGTGCCCGGACGCGATACGTTTTGGCGTGGAATGCGAGTCTATATTGGTCCTGTGGGACTTTTGCCGCAAGCCGATATTGCCTACCAACAGCAGGCAGACGGCACGTTTCGGGATGTTACGAAGGCATGGGGCCTTGTTCCGCTCGAGAGCCATCAATACGGATTTACGACGGCACTATTTGACTATAATGGCGATGGATTGACCGATCTCTATGTTGCCAACGACTCCGTGGAAAACTTTCTTTGGGAACAAGCACGCGACTCAAAGGACCGCGTGGTCTTTGAGGATCGAGCAAGCGTGCTGGGCGTAAAGACGAAAAGCGGCACGGCAGGCCAAGCCAGCATGGGGCTGACGTGCAGCGACATCAATCAAGATGGGGAAGTGGACTACTTCGTCACCAACTTCAGTCATGACTACAACAACATTTTTCTCGGAAACCGCATGAGCAGCGGAAACTACTACTTCAAGGATCGCGGTCGGCGCGTGATGGCGCAACAGGTGTATTACGATCTATCGTGGGGATGCGGGTGGGAGGACTTCGATAACGATGGCGACTGGGATCTGTACGTTGCGAACGGTCACGTCTATTACGAAGTGGAAAACTTCAAAGACATTGGCTCCGAGTACGAGCAGTACAACGCGCTCTTTGAATGCATCGATGCCGAGTCATTGAGCTATCGCGAAATCGGTCCAAAGGCACAGGCCAAGCCGGCCGGACTCGACCCAAAGGACTTGGATGCGGGTGACGGTATGGCCGTCAAGCGTTGTTCGCGGCAAGCGGCGTTTGCGGACTTCAACAACGACGGTCGTATGGACGTCGTCGTGAGCAACCTCAATGCCGCTCCGACCGTGCTCGCTGGGGCTGGCCCCTCCGATGAAAACCATGGATGGGTCAAGCTGACGCTTGAGATGCCAGACTCGGGCAATCGCGACGCCCTGGGCGCATTCGTGCAAGTCGAAACCGATGTCTCGGTGCAGTACCGACCGGTGGTGGCGCTCACCTCGTTCTTGGGAACCAATGACCCTCGGCTCCATTTCGGCGTAGGTGCGGCAAAGACCTGCACGATTCGCGTTCGCTGGCCCGGTCAGCGAAAGTTTGAAACCGAACTCAATAATATTGCAATTGGCAAGCATTATCGTGTGATTCGAGGCAAGAAGGATCCTGTAGAGGTCCCAATGAAATCATTTGAAGTCACACCATCAAAATAGTTGGCAAGCTATATGTATAATACAATAAAAATCGGCAACGCGTGGGGGGCGCGTGTGGGCCCGAGCGGAGACCTTTCGCCGGAGTTTTAGGCGCGACGGTGGGTCTTCGATCGTTCAATGTTGCCGCTCTTCGTGCGTGCTTAAGATTGCACGTGCCTGAGCGTGCCGGAGCCTCTGCATGAACGTGTCTGCCTTCCTTGCCAATGCCTCCCCGGTACTTGGCACTGCGTCGATTCGCGAATACGCACCGGTACTAGCGATGTTGATCTTCGCGCTTCTATTTGCGGCGCTCAATCTCGGCCTTTCGTTTGTGCTCGGCAAGAAGGCGCCGCCGAATCCAGTTAAAGACGCGGCCTACGAATGTGGCATGCCACCGATTACGGATGCGCATCAGCGCTTCAGCGTCAAGTTCTACCTCGTGGCAATTCTGTTCGTGTTGTTTGATATTGAAGTGGTGTTCCTCTATCCCTGGGCCGTGTACTTCGGAAAGCTCAAAGCGTTTATGTTTTTCGAAATGCTCGTGTTCATCGGCATTCTCTTTATTGGTTGGTGGTACGTGGTGCGCAAGGGTGCGGTAGACTGGGCCAACGAGTAGCCCGCGAAGAGTTCCAAGGTGCGTCCAACGAAAGGACTGTTTCAATGACCCTTCCTCCTAGCCGCACGAGCGATGGCGATCGCGTCACGCAGAAGGCCGACATGCTGGAGGCCACGGGTAGCAGCGAGGGCTCGTTCCTGCTCAGCACGGTGCAGTCGATGGTCAATTGGTCGCGAAAGAACAGTGTGTGGCCGTTGCCGCTTGGTCTCTCGTGTTGCGGAATTGAGTTCATGGCCACCGCCGCGAGTCGTTACGACATGGCCCGATTTGGCATGGAGGTCGCGCGTTTTTCCCCGCGACAGGCCGACCTTTTGCTCGTCGCCGGAACGCTCACCTACAAGATGGCGCACGTCATGACGCGCCTTTATGACCAGATGGCCGAACCCAAGTGGGTGATCGCAATGGGTGCCTGCGCGTCCTCAGGCGGCATGTTTCGCAGTTATCCCGTGGTGCAGGGCATTGACGAGTTCATTCCTGTGGACTTCTATATTCCCGGCTGCCCGCCACGTCCCGACGCCGTCCTCAACTGCCTGCTCCAGCTTCAGAAGAAGATCGAGCGCGACCGCAGTTATCAATTGCGTTTGAGCACACCCGAGGCAGAGGCAAGCGATCCGCTCTCTGAAGAGAACGCGCTTCCAGGCAGGGGCGAAGGCCCACCCATTGCCTTGGCAACGGACGACCAAAGCTACGGACGCTAACCCCTTTCGATTCTGCGCCCATTCGTGTTCCGCGGGTCGCCTGTCTCCCGCACCTAAGAGGCACCAATCGTGACGAGTTCTTCAGCCCCCACACTGCGATCCAGTTCCTTGACTTACAGCGACGCAGCGCCCGAATCCGTATCTGACGCCGTAGAGAAGGCGCTCGCACCCTTTAGTCCGTCGTGGTGTGTGCATCCAAGTCTTGAGGACCAAGGCGGGTATCCTGCGTGCCTGATCGCCGTTGAACATTGGCAGGACGCGTTTCGCGCACTTCGTGACTCAGCGGGATTCGATTATCTCCGCGACCATACGGCAGTTGACTACCCCGATCGCAAACCGCGTTTCACCGTGATCGGTTTGCCGGTCAACGTAACGACACAAGAACAGCTCATTGTGAAAACCCGCGTTGACGACGGTGAGGCCGTGCCCACGCTCAGCGGTCTCTGGAAATCGGCCGACTGGGCCGAGCGCGAGACGTTCGATATGTTCGGGATTCCCTTCTCCGATCACCCGGACCTCACGCGCATTTACATGCCGCAGGACTACGACGGCTGGCCCATGCGCCGCGACTTCCCGCTTCAGGGGCACCTGCGGTTTCAGGATTAGGCGCTTTCAGGCATATAGGCGCTTTCAGGATTAGGCCCTGAAGGGCATGATTCTGAGATCGATTCTCAACAACGGGCCCCAAATTGGTGTCGAGCTGGGCGGTGTTTCGCGGTCGGAATTCACACCACCCAAGTGACGTGAATGCGTCACTTGCGGACGGGTATGTCGTCGCGCGTTTTCTACTTCACGAAAGCGATTCCTGACTGCGAACCCTTTTCGCGCGTTGCCTGCTCCCTCATACCCTCATGGCGATCCACGCACCCCCCATGCGAGACCCCTGCGCCCCATGAGCGTGCCCGCCGACCCTTCCGCTCCCGCTGCGCCCCCAACACCGGTGGGTGAGCCACCTGAATTTGCTCAGTCGCCGAGTACGAATCCAAGCAACCGCGGTGCGCACAACCCTGATGTTCAGGCCGACATTCTTTTGGATGCCGGGGATGACCCCGGTGAGCGCATGGTGCTCAACATGGGGCCGCAACACCCATCCACGCACGGCGTGTTGCGCATTCTACTTGAGATCGATGGCGAGCGTGTGATTACCGCCACGCCCGATGTGGGCTATCTCCATCGTGGCATGGAAAAACTCGGTGAGAGTCTTGGGTACCACCGTTTCATTCCCTACACAGATCGACTCGACTACCTCGCACCGCTTTCAAACAACTGTGCGATTGCATTGGCGGCCGAACGCGTCTGTGGCATTGACATTCCGGAACGTGCAAAGTCGTTGCGAGTGATTTGCTGCGAGTTGGCGCGCATCTCCGCGCACTTGCTCGGACTGGGCGCCTACTCCATGGACGTGGGCGCCATGACCGTGTTCCTGTACACGTTTACGGAGCGCGAGCGACTCTACAACTTCTTTGAGTACCTGACCGGCGCACGCTTTACCACGTCGTATACCCGTATTGGTGGCGTTGCCCGTGACGCGGAAGATGGTTGGCTTCAAGAAGTCCTTCAGTTTGTGAAAGGCTTTCATAAGAAGGTCGATACGTGGGAGAAGTTGCTCACACGCAACCGCATTTGGCGCATTCGCAACGAAGGCGTGGGCGTGATCACGCAACAGATGGCGCTCAGCTACGGCATCACCGGGCCCGTGTTGCGCGGCAGTGGCGTGCCTTACGACGTGCGCAAGGATCGGCCGTACTTCGGCTACGAGAAGTACGACTTTGATGTGCCCGTTGGAGAACACGGCGACGCCTACGACCGCTATTTGGTGCGGTTGGAGGAAATGCGTCAATCGGCGCGCATCGTGGCGCAGGCCATCGACGGCATTCGTCCGGGACCGATTCTTGCCGACGAACCCAAGTACGTGCTTCCCGAGAAGTACGACGTGCTCACCAGCATGGAGGAGCTGATTCACCAGTTCATGTTGGTTACGGGTGAAATGGATTCGCCCAAGGGTGAGATTCACTCCTACATCGAAAACCCCAAGGGCGAACACGGCTACTACGTTCGTTCGGAAGGTGGCGCCGCACCCTGGCGACTCAAGATGCGCGCGCCGTCGTTCGTCAATCTGCAAGTGTTGAAGGACATCTTGCCGGGGCAAATGATTGCCGACATTGTGGCCATTCTCGGCTCGATCGACTTCGTGATGGGGGAGTGCGACAAGTGAGCGACGCCACGACTGCGGCGCCCGTAAACGCCGCGCCATTTCCGCCGGCTGAACTGAAGGACGCGTGCGAGTCGCTCATCGCGCGCTATCCCACGCGCGTGGCCGCACTGATTCCGATATTGCATCTTGCGCAAAAGCACTTCGACAACTGGATCAGTCCAGAGGTGGAAGCCGGCGTTGCCAAGTATCTCGACGTGAGCCCGGCGCATGTGCGCGGCGTGTTGACGTTTTACAGCATGTACAACACGAAGCCTGCTGGGAAACATGAAGTCTGGATCTGCCGCACGCTTACCTGTTGGTTGCGCGGCGCCGACGATCTACGTAAGACCGCGCTCGACAAGGCGGGTTTGAAGCACGTGGGGGACGTGGGCGAAGACGGCAAGTTTCTGGTCAAGAACATGGAGTGTCTTGGTCTCTGTGAACAGGCCCCCGCTGTCTTTGTGGATGGCGAGCCACATATGCACGTGACGTGCGAGAAGTTGGCCGAGCTAATGGAGGGCTGTGACTAATCCAACGCACGGATCTCGTTGATCCATTGGGTCACCGAGCCCGGTATCAGGACCTCACTCAGAACGATTCATGAGCAAGCGCTACCCAGAAACGAAAGTCCTCTCGAAGAACTTCGAGCGCGATCAAGCGTGGACATTGAAGGTTGCCAAAAAGCACGGCGCCTACAAGAGCCTTGAAAAGGCCATGACCACCATGACGCCCGACGAAGTCACGGCCGAGGTGAAGACCAGTCGTCTTCGCGGACGTGGTGGTGCCGGGTTTCCTACGGGCGTGAAGTGGGGCTTCATTCCCAAGGACAGCGACAAGCCCAAGTACATTGCACTCAATGGCGACGAGAGTGAGCCGGGCACGTTCAAGGATCGCTACCTAATGGAACTCGATCCGCACCTCGTGTTGGAGGGGTGCTTGATTGCCGCCTACGCCGTAGCGGCCAGCAAAATTTGGATCTACATTCGCGGCGAGTATCCGCTGTGTATCGCGCGCATGGAACAAGCCATCGAAGAGGCGCGTGAGGCCGGCATCCTTGGCGACCACGTGATGGGGCTTGAGTCAAAGAACGGTGCCAAGAAGGGCAAGTTCGCGTGCGACGCCCACGTCCATATCGGCGCCGGGGCTTACATCTGCGGTGAAGAGACCGCCATGCTCGAATCACTCGAAGGCAAGCGTGGGCATCCCCGTATCAAGCCACCGTTTCCCGCGGTGGAAGGTGCGTTCGCGTGTCCCACGGTGATCAACAACGTGGAGACGCTGGCCCACGTTCCGTGGATTATCGAATACGGCGGTGAGGCATTCGCAGCACAGGGCATTGCGCCGGATCCAGACAATCCGCGCAGTGTGGGTTCGTCGGGCACCAAGTTGATGGGGCTATCGGGCGACATCAAGACGCCGGGTTGCTGGGAGTTTGAGTTCGGGATTACGCTTCGTGAGTTGATCTACGACTATGGCGAAGGGCCGCGTGACGGTCGCAAGGTCAAGGCCGTGATTCCCGGTGGGTTGTCGATGCCGGTGCTCATGGAGCATGAACTTGACGTCAAGATGGGCTTTGACGACTTGCAAAAGGCCGGTAGCGGGCTTGGCACCGCGTGTGCGATTGTGATGGACGATCAGTGCGACATGGTTGAGGCGTGCGAGAACATTGCGCACTTCTTTGCCGACGAGTCGTGTGGTCAGTGCACACCTTGTCGTGAAGGGTGCCACTGGCTTGAGAAGATTTACCGTCGGTTTAACGCCGGTGAAGGCACCGTGGCCGACTTGGAATTGCTTGAGAGTTTGTTTTTCAACATCGAGGGCCGCACCATTTGCGCGTTGGCCGATGCCGCGGTATGGCCGTTGCGTTCGATTCTGCGCAAGTTCCGCGATGAGTTCGTGGCCAAGATGTTGCCGGAAGAGCAGGAAAAAGAGCGCAAGCGCGTTGCCGAGGCCGAGCGTGTACCTGGGGAGGGTACGGAACAGCTTGCGGCAGCGGGAGGATCGAGCTAAGTGGCTGAAGCCTCCACCCCCAAGCCGAACACGATCTTCATTGATGGGACGGAATATCCCTTCAAACCCGGTCAGACCGTTATCCAGGTGGCCCATGAGAATGGCTACGACGTTCCACACTACTGCTACCACCCGGGATTGAGCATTGCGGGCAACTGCCGCATTTGCATGGTGGAAGTTGAGGGCCAGGACCGCCCGCAGATCTCATGCAAGATGGGTTGTTGGCCCGGTTTGCGCGTGCGCACCGATAGCGACCTCGCCAAGGACGCGCGACGCGGCGTGATGGAAATGTTGCTCGTCAACCACCCGCTCGATTGCCCCATTTGCGATCAGGCGGGCGAGTGTCACCTGCAGGATTACAGCTACGAACACGGCGAGGGCGAGAGCCGCGCATCCACGCCCAAAACGCACCTGCCAAAGAACGTGCCGTTTGGCGAAGGCATCGTTTACGACGCCGAGCGCTGCATCAAGTGCACACTATGCGTTCGATTCTGCGAAGAGATTACCGATACGCATGAGTTGGCCATGGCCAACCGCTCCGATCACGAGATGGTCGTAATGACCTCGGAGGGTGAGTTCAAATCGGGTTATTCCATGAACATTGTGGACATCTGCCCGGTGGGAGCGTTGACATCGCGCGACTTCAGGTTCAAGAGCCGCTTGTGGTTTATGGAATTCGTACCCACGGTGTGTACGAGTTGCGCGCGTGGCTGCAGTGTCACCGTGGGCGTTCGTGGTGGAGATATCCTGCGCAACGAGCCGCGTGAAAATCAGGACATCAACAAGTGGTGGATGTGCGACGCCGGTCGTCTCGACTACCGCCACGCCAATAGCGAGACGCGTCTTTCATCTGCCGCGATTCGCAACAAGGATGGTTCGTGGCGTGCGGCCGGCTATGAAGAGGCTATTGTCGAAGCTGCGAAGGTGCTTCGCGACGCTGGCAAGGGCGGAAACGTATTGCTCGACGGTGGTTGCACCCTCGAAGAGATGTTTATGGGTCGCGCCCTAGCAAATGTGCTCGGTGGATCGGCAACCTTCGCGGCACCCATGGGCGACGACGCGGATGACTTCCTCGTCGTCAATGACAAGGCCGCCAATGCTGAGGGCGCGCGCGCACTTGGCATTGCGCGGCAAGAAGCGGCGAGCCCAGCAGCGGTCATCGTGGTTGAGCGCGATCGCAATGTAGGTGAGGCCATGCGAAACGAAAGTGGCGCCTTGGTGGCTTTCGTTACCGACGCCATGCACGTGCCCGATTCGGTACAGGTCGCGTTCCCGTTTGGTTCCTACGTGGAACGCAGCGGTCACATCGCCAACTGCGATGGCATCGTGCAATCCATGGCCAGTACGTCGAACGTGGGTCCCGGCAGCCTCCTTGCGGCTCACGAGTTAATGCGCGAGATCGCGAGCGAGCTCGACGACTCGTTTGATGTTATTGACGTCGCCAAGGCGGTTCGCGAAGACGCGGGTGCCAAGAAGCTCACGTGGCCCGCCGTCACCGATTCCAGTGAGTCCACGCCGGCCCTTGCGGGAGGTCCCGCATGAACTCGCTCGTTGCGATGGGGCAGCAGGGCATGGCCTCGTTGGCGTCCCATATACCGCTCGCGTTCTTGGAGATCTTTGCAGCGCCTGAGGATGGCGGTTCCACCACCGGTTGGGTGATTGGTCGCATTCTCCTGATGCTATTGATCGTGCACATCATGTTGATTATGGCGGCGCTCATGGTGTGGGCGGAACGTCGCGTGAGTGCATGGATGCAGGATCGCTTGGGTCCAAATCGCGTGGGTCCGCAAGGCCTGCTGCAACCACTGGCCGACCTCGGCAAGTTCATGTTCAAGGAAGACGTGGTTCCCAACCACGTGCACAAGTTTCTCTACAGCATTGCTCCCACCATTTCGGTGCTTCCCGCGCTCGTCACCTTCGCGGTGATTCCGTTCGGTGGCAGCGTGACGGATGGCACATTTCATTCGTGGCAGATTGCCGATCTCAACATCGGTGTGTTGTTCATCCTGTCGATGGCCGGTATCAGCGTGTACGGCATCACGATTGGCGGTTGGGCTAGCAATTCGAAATACAGCTTGCTCGGTGGGGTGCGCGCGAGTGCGCAGATGATTAGCTATGAGTTGAGCATGGGACTTTCGATCGTGCCTGTGGTGCTGATTGTGGGTTCACTTAGCCTGGGCGACATTGTGGCCTGGCAGGGTGAGCACACGTGGTTCCTGTTTACGCAGCCCCTGGCGGCATTCATTTTCCTTGTTGCGGTCTACGCTGAAACGAACCGACTGCCCTTTGACATGCCCGAGTCGGAAACCGAACTCGTGGCGGGCTACCACACTGAGTATTCTTCGATGAAGTTTGCGTTGTTCTTCATGGCCGAGTATTGCCACATGATTGTGGGCTCTGCATTGATGACTACGCTATTCCTGGGTGGGTGGACGTTCTTCGGTCTTGAGAAGATTTCGCCCGTCCTTGGCGTCTTGATTTTCTGCATGAAGGCGTTCTTCTTGCTGTTCGTTTTCATCTGGGTGCGCTGGACCCTTCCGCGCTTCCGCTACGACCAACTCATGCGCATCGGTTGGGTGTGGCTGATTCCGCTCACGCTCATCAACATCCTGATGACCGCTGGTGCCGAAGCGCTGGACGCCACGTGGGTGCAGTATGTCGTGCCGGTCGCCGTGCTCGTGGTGGCGCTCATCATTGCGTGGCTTGGGTGGCGCAAGGAAGTTAGCGAGCCACTCCCGCTCGCGTCCGATCCCAACGCGCGCGACATCGTGATGCGTCGCAAGATGGGTGGCTACGGCACATCTACCGCGTCACCGGAGGTGCGCTCATGACCGCCACCGTCAAGAAAGTGCGCCGGACGCGTCAGACGTTTATGGATCGCATTTACCTGCCCGCCATTGTGAAGGGCATGGGAATCACGCTGCGTCGCATGCTCTTCGGCAAGAAGGTCACGATGCAGTTCCCCGAAGAGCGCTGGGAAGTTCGCGATGGCTATCGCGGCGCCCCGGTGCTGGTGCAAGACGACGAGCGCCGGCCCAAGTGCGTGGCGTGTTCGCTATGCGAGTACGTATGCCCACCCAAGGCCATTTCGATCGTTCCCCAGGAGCTCGAATCGGGTAACAACGTGGAACGTGGCCCCGCGGTGTTCAACATCAATATGTTGCGCTGCATCTTTTGCGGACTGTGCGAGGAAGCCTGTCCCGAGGAGGCCATCTTCATGTCGAAGGACTTCGCGCTGTGGGGCGCTACACGCTCGGAGTTGATTCACGAGAAAGAGACGCTGTACGAACTCGGAGGGGTTCGTCCGGATTCCATCAAGAAGTGGAAGCACAAGTAGGTAGGAGGGACAGATAACGACGGCTTGGCTGGCATAGACGCCGCCGCGGTATCGGTCCGCAGGTAAGACACCCCCAACAAAGACACCCCAATACATGACACAAGTCCTTTTCATCATTTTCGGACTGCTTGCGATCGTGGCGGCGCTATGCGCGGTGACGCGACGCAATCCCGTGGCATCCGCGATGTGGTTGATCGTCATGTTTTTTGGCATGGCGGGCTGCTACGTCGTGCTCGAAGCCTTTTTCGTCGCGGCGGTGCAGGTCTTGGTCTACGCCGGCGCCATTATGGTGCTCTTTTTGTTCGTCATCATGCTGCTCGATTTGCGCACAGAAGAAATCGAGAAGCGCCACACGCCGCTATTCAAGTTTTTTGGCGTGATGTCTGCCATTCTGTTTGCCACCGTTGCGGTTTTGGCCATTATCGCAGCCAAGAACGAAGGCGCGTTGGTTGCCACTAACCCGATTCACGCGACCGACAGCGCAGCGCCCAGCACGTTGGCCGAACTGCCACTGGACGGCAGCGCACACGAAATTGGCCGCGAACTCTTCACGCGCTGGTTGCTTCCGTTTGAGGTCGTGAGCCTGCTCTTGCTCGGAGCCATTCTTGGCGCGGTCATTCTCACCAAGCGGAGGCTCACGTAGTGTCTTCCGCCATTGTGTCTTCCGCCATTGATCCGACATTCGCAGCCGTGATGGCTACCACGATTCCCATGGAATGGGTCGTGGGGCTTGGGCTGGCGCTGTTTGGCGTGGGTCTCTACGGCGTCACGTGTCGCCGCAACATTTTGATCGTGTTGTTGTCGGTCGAGATTCTGCTAAACGCCGTGAATGTGATCTTTGTTGGCTTCTCCCGCATGCACAACAACTTGAGTGGGCAGGTATTCGTCTTCTTCGCGATGACGGTTGCCGCGGCCGAAGTTGCCGTGGGACTGGCGATCGTGATTGCGAGTTATCGATTGCGTCGCAGCACCGACATCAATGACGCCGCCGACCTCGCCGAGGTCGATTACGGGCCCGTACCACCGATCGTCTTGGAAGGTGAGGATCATCACCATGACGATCATGATCACGACAAGGACGTCGGGCACGATGCGGTTGTTCATGATGCCGTGAATGGCATTGAGATTTCCACCCACGATGTGGCGGGCGTATCCACGTCGGCCGGGGAGGCGTAACCGGTGGACGCGTTCGTCTCAGCCAATTTCAGTCTCCCCACCGTGCTCGCCGCGGGCGGTGACACGTCGATCGTGGCCAACGGGTTCTCTGCATGGGCCGCCTGGCTCGTGTTGTTCCTGCCGTTGGCCGTGAGTGCCATCGTGCTCTGTGTTCCTTCCGTTCGCAAGGCATCGGGCGTTGCCGCCTTTCTTGCCATCGCGAGTGTCCTGGCCGGGTTCCTAATCACGCTGTTCGTCTACTTCATCCCGTCGCTCAGTGGTGGGCACACCGTGTATGAAGGCATCGTTGATTGGGTCGTGGTCGGCGACGCCAAGATCACCTTCGGAACGCGCTTGGATCATCTGTCGCTCATCATGACATTGATCGTTACGGGCATTGGCAGCGCGATTTTCGTTTACGCCCTTGGCTACATGCACGGCGATCCGAGCATGGGTCGCTTCTACGGAAAGTTCTCGCTCTTTGTCTTTTCGATGCTGGGCATAGTGCTTTCGCCCAACTTCTTTCAGACGTTTGTGTTCTGGGAGTTGGTGGGCGCGTCGTCGTACTTGCTGATTGGCTACTACTGGAAGAAGCACTCGGCAGGCGAGGCCGCCAAAAAGGCCTTCCTCACCAACCGCGTGGGCGACTTTGGGTTCTTGCTCGGCATCCTCATGATCTGGGCTGCGGTGGGTAGCGCCGGCGGTGAGCTCGTGAAGGAGTACGGTGCGTTTGATTTCCGCGCCATTCGAGCCGCCGTAACCGACGGTGACTGGGCCAGTTCATTGTTCGCTACAAGCAACTGGGCGGCCATCGGCGCCATCCTTGTGTTCTGCGGCGCCATGGGCAAGAGCGCGCAATTCCCGTTGCATGTGTGGTTGCCCGATGCCATGGAAGGCCCCACGCCCGTGTCGGCGCTCATGCACGCGGCCACCATGGTTGCGGCCGGCATCTACATGATCATTCGCTGCTTCTTTGTGATTCAGGGAACAGCGTGGGCGTCGGATGTCATCGCGTGGTTGGGCGGCATTACGGCGTTCTTGGCTGCGTCCATGGCGATTGTGCAAAGCGACATCAAAAAGGTGCTCGCGTACTCCACGTTGTCGCAGCTTGGCTACATGACGATGGCGTTGGGCCTGGGCGCTTACACCGCCGCCATGTTCCACTTGACCACGCACGCGTTCTTCAAAGCGTTACTGTTCCTTTGCGCGGGTAGCGTGATTCACGGCTGCCATCACGAACAAAACATGTTCAAGATGGGCGGGCTCAAGAAGTTCATGCCCTCCACCCACAAGACGTGGGTCATTGGTACGTTGGCGCTGTGTGGCATCTTCCCGTTGGCCGGTTTCTGGTCAAAGGATGAGATCCTCGGTGCCGCGTGGGATAACCAACACGCCATATCCGCAGCAAGCTTGTTGTGGATTGTGGGTACGGCGGTTGCGTTCATGACGGCGTTCTACATGGGACGCGCGTGGTTCCTTACGTTCGCGGGTCAGTACCGTGGTCACCACGAACCCCACGAGAGTCCCAAGGTGATGACCGTGCCGCTGTGGATCTTGGCGATCTTCAGCATTGGTATTGGCTTTATCGGTATTCCCGGTGCCTCCAACTGGGTGGAGAAGTTCCTCCACGATTGGCACGTGGGTGAGAATGCCGTGTTCCATATGTCGGTGGCCATCATTTCGTTGATCGTGGCAGGTTTGGGGCTGCTGATGGCAAAGGGCATCTACAGCAAGGTCACCAGCGACAACCCCGACGACGATCCGATGAAGGCCAAACTCGGGCCGCTTTGGACGTTGTGGTCAAACCTCTACTACATCGATGACTTCTACCTGTGGCTCGTGCGTTGCGTGCAGCAGGGTTTCGCCAAGTTGTGTTGGCTCTTCGAGCGCAAGGTGGTGATTGGCGCCGCCGTCAATGGTGCGTCGCGCGCCACGCGCATGGCGGGTGACCAACTTCGTCGTGTTCAAACCGGTCGGCTGGGTGGCTACGTCACCAGTTTCGTCGTTGGCACTGTACTCATTTTGATCGTGCTTCTGGCACAGATCACCTTGGGCAAGAAGTAGGAGCCCGCGATGAACCCGCTGCTCATCATCCTGCTTGCGCCAGCGATCGCCACGGTGATTCTCTTTATGGTTCCCAAGGAGAATCACAAGGCCATTCGTTGGATTGCCACGCTAGCTAGCGCCGTCACGCTCGGTGTGGCGCTTTGGCTCATGTTCGTCTTTGCTGGCGCACCTGATGGAGATGTGGCCAATGCCGGCACGGATGCGGCCCACGCCTACAAATTCGTATGGCAGAAGACGTGGGTTGCCGATCTGGGTCTCCAATTCAAGCTCGGTGTCGATGGCATCGGCGTGGCGATGGTGCTGCTCACGGCCTTCATCATTCTCGCGGCGTGCATCGTGAGTTTCACGGTCGAGCACCGCGTCAAAGAGTACTACATCAACCTGATGGCGCTCGTGACAGGTGTCTTCGGCGTGTTCATTTCGCTCGACCTGTTTTTCTATTACTTCTTTTACGAATTGGCCGTCATCCCCATGTTCTTGCTGATCGGCATCTGGGGAAGCACCACCAAGACGGTCGATCAGCAGTACGCCACCATGAAATTGGTGTTGATGCTCAGCACCGGGGCGATTCTTGCGCTCGTGGGTCTGTTGGCGATCTACATTCAAAGTGCCGATTCGCTGGGGGCCGCCACGTTCGACATGGTGCGGCTCGAAGAAGCTACGTTTAGTACCTCGCTGCAAATGATCTGGTTCCCGGTCATCTTTATTGGGTTCGCAAGCTTGATTCCCATGTGGCCGTTCCACTCATGGAGTCCGGCCGGTCACGCTGCCGCACCAGCCGCCGTGTCGATGCTTCACGCAGGCGTTCTGATGAAGCTCGGGGCGTTCGGTGTGATTCGCGTGGCGCTCACCTACTTCCCCGAAGCCAGCGCAACCTACTTGCCGTGGGTCGGCTTGATCTGTTGCATGAATATCATTTATGGCGGCTTCGTTGCCATATCGCACCGCGATCTCAAGCTCATTATTGGCTACTCGTCGTCCAGTCATATGGGTTATGTGTTGCTAGGCTTGGCATCCGTCACCTTGTGGGGCGTTGAGGGCGCCGTGTTCTTGATGTTTGCCCACGGCATTATGACTGCGCTGGCCTTCTCGTTGATTGGATGGTTCTACGACCAAACGCATACCCGCATGGTGGATGACCTCGGCGGCATGATGCGCGTCATGCCATTTGCCGGAACGTGTTTCGTCATGGCGTGCATGGCTTCTGCAGGTTTACCGGGCTTTGCCAACTTCGTCAGCGAACTCATGGTCATTGTCGGTGCATGGGAAAGCAAGTCGCTCATCTCCAAGGTGCCTGCCATTCTGGCGGTGTGGGGGTTGGTCATTACCGGCGTATACCTATTGCGGGCCATCAAAGACGTGTGGTACGTAGACATGCCCGAGCGCTGGGAGGGTTTGAAAGACGCCACGTCGCCGCTCATGAAGTTCCCCTATGTCATGTTGATGGGTGTGTTGCTCTTCTTTGGCTTCTATCCACAACCCATGATCGACACGATTGATCAGGGCGTGCGCCCGCTGGTTGCGCGTATTCAAGCCCATCAAGATCTCGATGAAAAGACGGCCAATGCGAAGCCGGCCCTCACGAAACCGAGCGACGCAGCGACGTCGGGTACGGAGGCAAAGTAGTCGTGCCGCTCGAACTGAACTTCGACCGATTGATGCCCGAGTTCTTGGTGGCCGGTGCGGGCTTGGCGGCCATCATTCCGGAACTCCTGTTGCCCGCGGGTCGCCGCGCAGTGGCTACCGCATGGACCTCGGCCATCGGCTTGACGCTCGCGTTTTTCTGCCTGTGTTTCTGGTGTCCCGAAGGCGTTGCCATGGTGGCGCGCGCCGACGACGGTCACATGATCACGGGATGGGTATCCGATAAGTTCTCGATTTACTGCCGCGCTGTAATCGCCGGTGGCGGCCTCTTGCTCGTGCTCCTGTCGATGCCCTATACGCGACGCATGGACCGCGGGCACGGCGAATACTATTCGATCCTTCTGTTTGCGCTTCTGGGCGCGATGCTCGTAACGGGCGCGTCCGACTTACTCTCGATTTTTGTTTGCTTGGAACTCGTCACCATCATGGCGTATGTGCTGGCTGCGTTCCGACGCAACCATATGCCATCCACCGAGGCAGGGCTCAAGTACCTCGTGGTTGGCGCCGTATCGACAGCCATTCTCCTCCTTGGCATTGCGTTTGTTTACGGCGGCACGGGCAGCTTGTCGCTCGGCCAACTTGCCGCGGTCGTCCAGGCCGGCAAGATCAATTTGCTCACCGGACTTGGACTTGGCCTGCTGTTGATTGGCATGTTGTTCAAGGTCGGAGGCGTACCGTTTCACGTGTGGATTCCGGACGTGTACGAAGGGTCGCCGAGTCCCTCGACGGCGTTTCTTTCAACCGCGTCCAAGACTGCGGGCGTCGTTCTCTTGTTGCGCTTTGCCTATGTGGCCCTGGCGCCCGTCGCCGACGGCGTGCACGCCATGAGTTGGGTGCTTTTGCTCAGTGTGATCGCCATCATTACGCTGTTCTTTGGAAGCCTTGGCGCGCTCTCGCAGCGAAGCATCAAGCGCCTGCTGGCCTACTCGTCGATCTCCCACGCGGGCTATCTGTTGATGGGTATTGCCGCGATCGCATCGGGCGGTGCAGACAGTGGAGGCGCGTCGGCGGTGCTCTACTATTTGCTCGCCTATACCGCCACAAACCTCACCGCGTTTGCGGTCATCGTCTTGGTGTCGGGCGCCTCGCCCCTTGGTCATGGCGCCGGCACGTACCGCGGCCTGTGGAAGCGTTCGCCGTTTCTTGCGTTAGCGCTCGTGCTCGCGTTCTTATCACTGGCGGGCGTGCCCCCCATGGGCGGCTTCTTCGCAAAATTCTTGATCCTCAAGTCGGTTGTGTCCGAAGGCATGATCTTGCTGGCCATTGTGGGCGCCATTGGCGTCGTCCTTGGCCTCTACTTCTATTTCCTGTGGGTTCGGGAAGTGGTCATTCATGGACCCGAGGTCACCACGCCCGCTCGCCCGTCGATATCCATCGGTGCTCCGGCACGCGTCGCGATCGCTGTTGGAATGATTGCCATGCTGGCAACGGGCATATTCATGGGTCCGTTCTACGAGTGGGCCAGTGACGCCGCCGCTGCACTGTCGACGTTGCCCGGTTAGCATTTGGTCCATGCGGCGCTAGGGACGACCATTCGTTCGTATATTTGAAGGGGTCAAGCGTCCTGCGCGAATTCGCTCACGCGGATATTTGGCGTCCAGTCATCCTTTGCGTTTTATAGCCATCGAATGCGTATAACTCACTTCCTAAAAACGGTTTATGGATTGCGAACCCCTGTACCGCAAACGGCATTGAAGTTGCCGTATGCCGTTCGGGATTGGTCTCTCAATTTGGGAGGGCAATTCCACGTCGGCTTCACCCGAGAGGCACCGGTTAGGTTCAAGAGCGAGTGTTCCCGATTTTGGGGTTCGTCCGCGAGTTCTTCCAAGAAGACGAGACGAGACGCCCGAAATCGCGCGATTCGTTCATTGGGACCATCGCCGTCGCTTCCTGGGTTCCCGCGGTCGAGTGCCGCAGGTAGGATGTCGGCGGATACGCCCTCGCCGGTTTGATCGTCAGCAAGCATTCGTGGGAATGCGAACTTGTGCGCGCTCAACTCAGGTATAGCGCCTGCCGGATGAAACCGGACGGGCAAACGGAAGGCCCGATTTGCGACGGTTATTGGTTTTCGGATCAGGACGCCAAAAAGGTCGTTAACCCCAAACCCCCACGCTGGGTCAGAACAGTTTCAGAGTTTCGTTATTTGCATCGCCAGCTTTCGGAGTTGAGGCGACTCCGTTATCTGGCGTCAGAAATACGGCCAAGGAGAGTGCACATGCGCCATTCAAAGCTTGCAATCGTGTTGATTGCCGCGGTCGCCCTCGGTGTGATCCCTGCATGCGGCAGTGGACACGGCGGTGGCGGCGGAAACGGATATTCCGTTGCAAACAATCCGCTATTTATCGGTTCTCCCGCGTTCCCCAGTGGACTCGTCGCGGGTGATCACGTTGAGTGGGCAATTCCTCTCAGTGGCGGTTGCGGTGGGCCCTACGACATTGAAATCGTAGCGGGTCAGCTCCCCGAAGGTCTTGAAGTCGACACGACGGCTGGCGAGTTCTGGACCGACCTCAACAACAA
The DNA here is from genome assembly GCA_965222115.1 of Planctomycetota bacterium. Classification (GTDB taxonomy): domain Bacteria; phylum Planctomycetota; class PLA2; order PLA2; family JAEUHO01; genus CBDCTJ01. The sequence continues at coordinate 1,449,771 of CBDCTJ010000007.1, forward strand.
CGACGTCTATGATCCGGGCGAGCCCTACCGCGAGGGGGAAGGTGCCTGGAACAACGGCGTCTATGACGCCGACTACCCACGTCACCACATCGTGGGCATTGCGATGGGTGAAGACACGTATAGCTTCAGCATTCGCATTGACGATACCGGCTGCTCACCTTTCTCCAGTCAAGTCATCGACGTCGATTGGACAATTGGTGACGGTCCGCTCGCAATCGTAGGCGCCAATCCGCCACTCATTGAGCAGCCTGGCTATGGCTTTGGTCCGCGTGGTGAGCCGCTCCCCGAGTGGGAAGACATTGCTGGTTTGCCCGATACGGTATTCGGCTCAACGATCGCCTTTAATCTGATTGCTGTTGGTGGCGCCGCTCCCTATAGCTGCGAATTGATCGACGATCCCAATGACCCCGATGACAGCGGCACGTTGCCCTCGGGTGTCTCCATGCCCGCGCAGTCCTGCGCACTTGTTGGTCGCCCCATTCAGGTGGGTCCCAATGGTAAGCCCTGGCGCTTTACGTTCCGCGTCACCGACGCGAACGGCGAACAGGCCATTCGAAAGATCCAGTGGCGTATCGCAACGCCCGCGCTCATCTTCGCAACCGACTCTATGCCCGATGGCGTTGCCGGTTCGCCTTATACCGCCACGATGGCGGTGGCCGAGGGTGTGCCGCCCTTCCTGTTCGAACTCGTGCGCGGCATTCCGTCGCCCAACGACAACTTGGATTCGAGCTGGGTCTACGCCTCGCCCAACGCTCCCGTACTCCCGGGCGCCAACGCCCCAACACTTACGCCTTCTGGTAACGCAATTGCTGCGGACAAGATCAGCCGCACCGACTACCCAGCGGCGTCAAATCCAGGGCCCGATTACACGGCTACGGGTGCGCCTTCGGAGGGCATGTTCTTTGACGACACGCCATTTGATCCCGGTGTGTTCTCCGGCATTCCTCGTCGTGTAGGCGACTTCCAGGTTCATGTCCACGCCTACAGCCAGTCGATTCCCAATGAGCGTGGTCAGCATGCCTTTGGCTCGCTGACATTTACGATTGCTCCAGCGCCCGCGTTCGCGATTACGCCGAGTACGTTTGTCGAGGATGCGCTCACGTCTACGCTTCCCGATGGTCAGCCCACCCTTGCCGAGTTTGAAGTCGGTGCCGGTGTTGCCAATGACCGTGTACTTGCTGCCACCGGTGGCGTGGCCATGGACGGCTGGCAGGACGATCCACACATTTCAGATCGCCTCACCGATCCTACAGAAACGGTGCCCGCGCCGCACTACACATGGAGTGTGTCCGATTGGGATCCGCTCAATGAGGGCTGGCATGATCCTGCGAATCCGGGTTTTGCCGTAGGGCAGCCGATCGACATTTCCATTGTGGGTGCCGACGTCATGACAGCCGCAAATAGCGGCAATGACCTAGTGCGTCAGTCACGCCAGGTGATCGAGCTCACGGTGGCCGATGAGCAGTTGCCCACGACGCTCACAAATATTGTCACGCAGCGGGCGGGCATCAGCATCGGACCGGACCAGGTCATCGTGACCGTCAGCGATATTGGCGCCTCCACCACAACGTTCTCGACAAACAACACAACCATGCACGACGACCAAGTGTTTATCCGTCAGTGGGACTTGGTGCAGGGCAGTGGTGGTGTGAAAGACCTTACCGACGCCAACTTGACCGCTGGCACGGTGTTCCCTGCTGCGGCTGGGCTTACGACGACCAACAACTTGGGTACGTTGCTGTCGGGCACTGGCAGTACAGGCTCTGGATTCAATCCTCAGAGCGTGGATATATTGCGCGTGGTGATTAATCCCTCGGGTTGGTGGGACGATATGTTCTCGCTCCATCCCAAGGGTGGACGCGCAATGCAACACACCGATCCGAACCAGCCGCGATCCAATTACGGGATGGGCTTTTACTCGTATGGCTGGCATGCGTCCATGTCGTGTCTGGAGCTGCCCGAGGCACCCAATGTTACGCATGCTCCCGCTTCAGGCATATTCGCCGATGGCGGTCGTATGTATGCGTTTGACACGGGCACGCACTTTGGCGTGTTCACGATCCGTTCCGATGCCTCGATCTACGTACCCTTCGCCTACAAGAAGGACACAACGTACGCCGGGTTCGGAGACGGTATGCTGGATACGCGCACGTCGACGGCGGGCTCGTACGGATTCGCTCGAAACGTGAATATCGCGATCAGCCCGGATGGTCGGTTTGCCGCGATGAAGCTCAAGCGCAACCCCACCACGTACAACGAGAGCGGTACACTCAGTGGTATCGTGATCTTCGACTTGACGGGGCAGCAACCGTTTGGTGCTTCCGATGCGCACTACAAGATCATTGGTACTGGCGCGAGTTCACTCACGTACGCTGGGGCCGACATCTTCGCAGGCACTACGATGGTCATGACCAATCAGCGTCTGTACTTCATCATCAAGCACACGTTTAACTCGTCCCTCAATACAACGCCGCCCTTCTCGGACGACACGCACTGGAATAATCATCATGTGATGACGTATGACATTCTCGGGGCCGGCACGAGCGCAGTCTTGGCGACTAGCACGGATGCTGCTTGGACGCAGACGGCTGCAACGCCTATGCAGACTCCTGGCCAGCTTTGGCGCCCGCTGAATCTGTCCACGAGTAATGGCTGGGATCGCAACTGGGTGTCTCCCGAGTCGCACATGTACGGCGGCATGAACTTGCTGGAGAACAGCTTGGCGCCTATGCCATTCCGTGTGAACGCTGCAGGTACACATTGCGCGTTGCTGGCAGCGTCTCGCGCGACGAGCGTTACAAGCACCTCGGATCCAATGAACTTCTACTGTTGGGTTGATACGGGAACCGGGAGCTTCAAGCGCGTCACCAGTGTGCGCCGAAAAGTCCCTCAGGGTGGTCAGCGCATTGGCGCACTTCACATTGGACCCGCGTCGTCCTATCGTCACTGGGGCTACTACGATGGCCCAAGCACGGGCTTCGAGATTTCTGACGATGGCTCCAAGATTGCTTTCGCCTACCAGACCTTCGGTACGTGGTCCTCATCGACAACATCTACCTTTGGCGGTATTCATCAGCAATACGGGCACTTCAACCGTTTTCGACAGAATGTGCTAGTGACGAAGTCTACGTCAGGGACTTCTTGGCCGGGCTTTACGGAAAATGAGGTTACCCGGAATACCTTTGGTGGAACGCACCTTTGGAAGTTCGGCTGCCTGACGTTCTCGCCCAAGAATGACAAACTGTTCTTCTATGCAGGCGCTAGCAATGGCGATACGGACACGACGAGTGATGGCTCGTTCTCGATTTTCTCGACATCAACCTCCTACAGTTACTACTCGTGGGACCAGTGGTCCTGGCAGAAGCGCGGTAGCTTCTACGTGTTCGATACGAGCGACGCGGTTGGTAGCGAGGAAGTAAAGAACGTATTCGCGTCGGCCGACGGTGGCCATGGATCCGCGGGTACGCTCTACACGGGCACGACCACAGGACGGTTTAATCCGACCGATCCTTCGTCCACCTATCAGACCAACTGGGGATACTTGCAGCCGCGTGGTGGCTTCATGTCGGAAAACCGCCAGTTCCTCTACTTGTACAACAAGAACATCTTGACGACTTCAGGTAACGGCTCAAATACGGGCGGCATGCTCGTCGGCATCAACCTGACGGATCAGGCGGTAAATGGCCATGCGGCAGAGACGGGCTTCAGGCTCGGCAAGTGGCCCAATCGCAGGTCTTTCTTGGTCGACTACCCGGGCGGTTACAGCCGTTATTCGGCGTGGTCTACTCAGGGTTATTACGACCCGGCCAAGGGGGCCTCGGGCGGCAAACAGGTAATGGTGGCTGGCACGAGCGCAAGTGATCCCAATCGCGGCGTCGTGTACTTCTCCACAACCTCCTACCGGAACGGCACGAGTTCAAGTGTCTATACGGGCAACCGATATTCTGGCGATCGCATCAGGGGTCCTTGGTCCGGTAACGGATACGAGGGTGGCGATGTGAATGCGTTTAGTTCAAACGTAGGTGGTGAAGTGGCGCGTCTTACACACCCGACCATTAACGACCCCGCAGTCAATCTCGGCGCAACGAGTAGCTACCCCAGTGGCAATTCAAACTATCGTCGCGTGCATTTCTTGAAGACCACGCGCGATGGCCGCCGCGTTGCGTATGTGTATGATGCGAACTACGGCAGTTCGTCCGTCCACTACGGGCAAGAGGGTATCGGCTTGATCAACAACCTTCAGTTCAGCGCTACAACGGGTGCGTTGCACTCGGGCTTCAACGGTACGCGCAACTGCGTGATGCTTGAGGGGAATCACGGTGGGCTGACGGGCTTGGTCGGTCAAAGTCTCGGTCGCGCGGGTGACGCCATGGCGTTTGACTCGCAGGGCACTACGCTTTACTACGCGTTCGGCTCAGGCAATGAGAATGCTAAGACGCTCAAGGGTGTCAAAGTTGGCGATGACGGAACCGCACCCACTTCGGATGAGGCCTATGGTTGGGCCACCGCGAAGCGGTATAACGTGTTGTTTGCCGCTCGCTAGAGAAGTGAGGCGAGCGACATCCCTCCCGCGCTAGGGAGGCTCGGTGAAGGGTGCTGGCCGATTTGGTCCGCACCCTTCCCTGTTTTTTGGCATTCAATGGACTGAATCTGATTCTCGACGAAACGTGCTGTGAGAAGGTGCTGCACCAAACGTCGCTACAGGTGAGAGAGCACAGTCCGATGAGCGTGCTGCGAATACTGTTGATGCTTGTGGCCATCGGATCCACCGCCTGGTTTGCGCTGTCGATGCTCGACGAAGAAGCGCCCGCAGTTCACGTTGTAGACGAATTCGAGCCGGTCGCGCGGCCTATCGTCCGGAACCCGACGCCCAAGCCCGAGAAGACTGTGTCCAGCAACTCTCAGAAGAACAAGCTTCCTCCCCTGCGCGTGACGGCAGAGCTCCCTAAAGACACACCGCTCCAGGAGCGTTTTCATCACACTGTGCTGTCATTTGACGTGACCGAAACGGCTTCACCACCCAAGGCTCAAGTAGCAGTAGGCGTTGCGAAGGACGCTGAGATCTCCGGCGAGCATGTGCTCAAAGTGCTGTCGCGCGTTTGTCCTGTAAAATTCGAGCCACCCGCCGCTCGGCGCAAGTTCATTGGGCGGTCGTTTACGATATTGGACGAATGGGCGAAACGTGGCGTCCGCGGGAACGAGCTTATCGAGATGCTTCATGCGTCCGGTATGGATGTCGTATTTTCGGAACGACACGTGTCGATTTCCTTTCCCGATCAAGGCCATGAAGATTCGCAAGGCCAGTGACCCTGGTTAGCGTTTCAACTTTCGTCCTGCGCCATTGAGGAATAGATCGAGCACAGGATCGGCCAGGCGTGTTGCCCGTGGCTGGGGTCGTTCCGCATGCGCGCGGTGCGCTGCCCGATCGGCCATGGCAACAAGCAGTTCGGCGCGCCGTACGGAGGTGGTCTTTCGCTCTCCCGGTCTGCGAACGACGGCGTCCACGGCACTCTGGACGTGGGCCGCATAGTGATCACGAAGTTCGCGGATGCGTCGGTCCTGCTGGGGTGAGAGAGGGAGTTGTGGTCCTTGGAGCAGCCACGCTTCCGACGGATCTTCCATCACGCGGCGGATGTGATCGGTGATGAGGGCTCGTAGGCGATCCTTGGCGTTGCTCACACTTTGAGCGGCCTCGGCCGACGTCAAGGCGCGCGTCAGGCTGCGATGAAGCACCTGGTATGTGAGCGTTTCCTTGTTGGCGGCGTAGTCGTATACCGTCGAACACGCGACGCCAGCGCGCTTGGCTACGTCTCGAATGGAGGCGCCCCAGAAGCCGCGCTCGCGAAAGAGCGCCGCGGCTGCATTGAGGAGCGCGTCATGTCGTTCCTTTCGCGTGCGTGGTGGGGCGGGACGGGTTTTCTTCACGCGTCCTTCGACTCCGGTCCGCGGTAGCGCACGAAACAGCGACTCGTCTCATACAGCGTGAGTTCGTGAAGCGGTAGGTGCGGCGCCAGTCGATTCCACATCCACTCGATCAGCAGCTCGGCGGTAGGATTTGATAGTATTGTGTTAAGGTCCTGGTGGTCCACTAGGTCAAGGACTTGCGTCTGCACAGCGTGCTTAAGGTCCGCAAAGTCCATCACCATGCCCGTGGTCGAATCTACCGGTCCCGACACCGATACCAGCAGCCGATAGCTATGTCCGTGGGGGCGCTTGCACTTCCCGGGATGATTCGGGAGGTGGTGGGCGGCGTGAAACTCGAAGTGACGGGCGATGATCACGTCGTGATTGTACGGGGTTCATGCGGTGGGCGTACCGAGTCGCTGCGAAATCGAATCGTCCCTGCTCCGATCGCCTCGAATCAGTTGAGTTGGGCCTTTTGTCGGCGGTTTGTCCGAGAAATGCAAGTGTTTCGGATCGCACCCCTTCGGGGCAGGAACACTAGGTGCCTCGGCCCGCTCGTGGTGCAATTAGGGATGCGCCGACCGAGTCACCGAGGGAGCACTGGACGTCATGCGCACAACTTCGTCGATAACTACGCCAGCTAGACGGACTCGATGGACGGTTCTCTGGCTCGTCGCCATGATCGCATGTCTTCTCGCAGTAGGCGAGACCCACGCGTGGGATCCCGAAACCGGGCGCCTGAACATCCGTGCCACGCTGGAACCCGCCGATCTTGCGGCCGGTCAAGAAGGTGTGTTCGTCGCTCACTTCGACTTGCCGCCGAAGGGCAAGATCCAGCTTGAAGAAGGCGAGGAGCTTCGCTGGGCGCCGGCCGAGATCAAGGGCGTCACCTTTCATCGTGACCGCATGACAACCACCCACCACAAGAAGTGGTACGACGAGGGGCTGGAAGAGAACTACCACGGTTGGAAAGAGAGCTTTCAAGTTCGCATTCCGGTCACCCTAGGGAAGGACGTTCCTAACGGCATCTTGCTGAGCGTTGACTTCACGTACCTCGTCTGCGACGACATGGCGTGTTTTCAGGAAAACACCAACACGGTTACCGTCGCGATCGGCGGCAACGCGAGTGGCCATGCGACCGGACCCTTAGGCAATGGCAGTACCCCTGCGGACGTTTCAAACGGGGGCGTGGTCGGAGATGGTTCCGGCAAAGGCATCAAAGCAGGCGATGCGAAGAAGGGTCCTACGATCAGTCCGCCCATCACCGACAAGTCGGGAACGGCTACGCTCACCATCGACGATAAGAAGGACGTTGCGATTGTTACGTTTGAGCCGGCATTTGGCTTCTACTTCTATATGCGTGGCGACGAGATTGGTTCGCCGGTCGTGGTTTCACCTCAGAAGGCCGTAGGCATAAAGTGGGGAGCATTCGAGATACCGGAGACCGGCAAGTTTTACGACGTGCAGTCCGTTGAGGTGCCCTTTACGCGCGGCACGCAAGCTGTAGAGTTAGCGATAGACGTTGAATGGTCTCCCTGCGAGGAAGGAACATGTTACGGCTCGGTCAAGGGAACGCTCCGTGCGTCTTTTGCCGAGGGTGTTCCCACCCCATCTACAGAAACACCAGTGTCAACCAAAGGCGCCGGCGTAATCGGTGACGTGGCCTTTGAGGTCGTCGAGGGTGATGACATCGCTGGCGCCAGCGGTGGCAAGGGCCCGTTCGGCGGAAAGACAGGCACGATTGGCTTGATGGGATTGTTGTTCCTGTTGGGCGCAGGCCTCGCGTTTACGCCGTGTGTGTTTCCCATCATTCCCATGGTGGTTGCGACCATTGGCGGCGGGGGGGACATTCCCAAGGGACGACTGGCGCGACTGCTAGGAACCTACGTACTCGGTCTATCGCTTACGTTTGCCGTTCTTGGGGTTGTATCAGCGCTCACTGGCGCCAGCATGTCGGCGGCCCTCGAGAGCAAGACCTTTCAGTGGGCATTTTCGATTCTCTTCATCGTCTTGAGCCTCGGTATGCTTGGCGTCTACGAGTTGCAACCGCCTGAGTGGGCTATGAAGTGGAATCGCGGTGCCGAAAAGCGCGCGGGTTCGTACCTCGGTGCATTCCTGTTTGGCGTACTCGGTGCCATTCTTGCGAGTCCCTGTACGGGGCCAGCGATTGCAGGCCTTCTTGCCTACGTTGCCAAGACGGCCAATCCTGCATTGGGCTTCGTTTTGTTCTTTACGCTTGGGCTGGGCATGGGTGCAGTGTTCTTCGCGTTTGGCTCCATGAACTTCGCCCTTCGTCCGGGTCCCTGGATGGTGTGGGTGAGGTACTTTTTCGGCGCGCTACTATTCGCAGGCGCGATCTATTACATTGCGCAAGGTGAGTTGCTAGATCACACGATATTATTGATCGCGGGAATACTCATCACTCTCGTCTCAGCTTACTGGGTCTACAAGCACCTTAAGAATAAGGAGTTTGAGTCAGAACAGGTCTCCAGAAAGCGCGCCATTGTTGTGGCGGGGTCGTATCTCGTGCTGCTGTTCGGCATTTGGCTTTGGATGAGCCCGCCCGAGAATACGCTCAACTGGCAGTCCGTAGATAACGTCGATGAACTCAAATCGGCCGTTGCGAAAGCAAATGCCGAAGGACGCGCCGTCGTCATCGACTTCACCGCGAAGAACTGCACCTATTGCAAGTACTTCAAGAAGGTGATTTCTGACAATGAGAAGCTTTTAAGGAAGTTCCAAAAAGTGACCGCCATCAAGATTGACCTGACCGACGGGGAAAAACCGCGCATACGTGGCGCACTCGCCGTGCCGGCTCAAATCCGTCCCGTGATGGTTTTCATCGATAGCGATGGACGCATCCACCGCAAAGCCGATGTACTTGGCAACTGGCCTGGGTGGGATGATGCCCCCAAGTTTCTTGAAGAGCGCATCGACACGGTGCTGTAGCCCCATTCGCTACAGCCCACCGCCCGGCAACACCACAACATCGTCTAGCGTTTTTCCATGCTGTGCGGCTTCGTGCCATGCAAAGTCAATCGCTTTTTGCATATCGCCAAAAGCCAGCAGGCCCATGGGACGTAAAATGTCGCGCGGGAGTGAGCTAACGACGTGTACCGGGTGATCTTTCGCGATTCGACGAATGCTGTACGCCGTCAGCCCGTAGGGGTGAAACTGTTCGCGGAGTGCAGCCAAGTGTCGATGCAATTTCCCGCTCTCAAACCACGGTAGAAACGATGGATGACCAGGTCCTTGAGGCGCGTCGGCCAGCCAAACAATGGGAGCGCCGGGTTTGGCCCATGCCGTGGCGCGCAATAGCGTCTTGTGCGCTTGAATCAAGTCGCCGTCGGTGGGTGGTGGCGAATGGACGACGACACAGTCGTGGGCTCGCGGCGTAGGCAGCGCGTGTAGCGTTTTCCAGCGCTCGATGCCCGCTTCATGTGCCTCGCGCACGTCGCCCGCAATGGCATCAACGATACGTCCGTCAGGCGTGAGAATGACATTGAGTAAGAACGCGTTGCGGATGAGGCCCGCGACCCGATACAGGGCGTTACGAAACCCGTTGGGCTTGGCCACACATGTGGACGCAGTAACGCTGCCATCGGGGCGTACCATCACGTCGAGTGTCAATCGATGCGCGGCCACTACCGTGTCGCGCTCCGCTACACCGGGCACAAGCGACTTGGGTCCACCGCCAAAGCCCGCCAAGTGATGGGGCGTGATGGCGCCCGTCAGTATGACGAGCCCGGCTTCGGCTACGAGACGATGCACGCGCACATTGCCAAGCTCGGCGTCGGATCCGATGGATTCGTTTGCTTCGGGGGCGTCCGGCGAACTCTGTACGGGACGTAACGTCTCCATGATCTCGTCGCCCACGAGTCGCCGTACATCGTCACGTGAAGACGTTGTGTGAATTCCGCGTGCAACCACCATGCGTATACGGCCGGGATGTATGCCCGCAAGCGCAAGGCGCGCCAGGAGAGGAAGAAGGTAGGTGTGCGCTGCGGCCGGTCGGGTGCGATCTGGCACAACAAGGGTTACGGTCCCGGCGTCGGTCGCAAGTTCACTAAGTGGTGGGCGACCAACGGGATCATCGATGGCTTGCGCGACGACACGCAATGGATCGTCGGCGGCCTTGAGATCCTTGGACGTAACGCAATGCACGCGCGCGCTGGAGGGAATCGTTGCGCGCCGTTCGCCGGAACTCGTTTGAAACGCAAGGCGGTGAGTGGCTGCACTCGACATGGCGGCATCTTACGTGTGTCGGGCACGTTACGGCAGCCCGGTCACTGTGAACCATCGCGGAATCGCCCGGTTACGAGCTATATCCCCTGCCTTCGAACGCGCATGTGCCGCTACGGCACACTCCAGTTTCGCGCGACCATACGGTGGGGGTTGCCTTGCGTTGCATGCTGTTGTTCGTGGCACGCCTTGCAATGCATTAACTCACTTGACCCATCATCGGTTACCGAATCTCGATGGACGGCGAGGAACTGGCGCATGCCAGAAACTGCAACATCGTAGATCACGAAGTTACGCATTTCGGTCACGCCGATTTCTATCGAAGGCTTTGCCGACGTGGCAGAACGAAGGACAAGGCCGGCCGTGTGATGCCGCCCCGGTCGATACAACGTGGCGCCGGTGCCGTCGGCAAACGAGCGCGGTTCGTAGCATTGTCCCACCCGCCAAGCGCCCGCATGCACGAGATGGCTCGCGCGCGGATCCATATCCCGATCACTTTGATCACATGTGCGTGCATCGAGACTTGTGGGTTTGGTCCCGCTTGGCAACACGGCCAAGTCAATCGCCCGCACCACCGCGGGGTCCACCCCCATGCGGGTCATTTCAAGACGCGGCTTCAGCATCGTTGCCGCAAGAAATGCGACGAGCGCCGTTGCCGCGACGGTAGAAACTGCCAACACCGCACGCCCAAGATCGCTCATACGGCGACGCTGCGCGACGGGCGAGCATTGAAGCTCGCGATCCGTGGCATCGAGCCGACGTTCAATGCACGCGACCAGGTGATCTTGCGCGCCACGATTGAAGTCGGACTGAACATCCGCGCGCCATGCCTGGCCCGCGTCGCGCATGGTCTGTTCAAAGGCCCGGTCCGATATCTTTGACGCCGGCGACCCGTTTGGCGTGGTCCCGTCACGACCTGACTCTTGATCGAGGTGTGGGGGCTGATCGGGAGAGGGGTTGGGCGTAGCGTTCAATCCATGATTCCAGGCTTGGGATTCGGGGCTTGAGGACGCGCCGGATCGCCGTCCAAGTCCTCAACGAGCGCCCGTCGAATGTATTCCCGTCCGCGATGCAGTCGGCTCATGACGGTGCCCGGCGGGATGTCCAAAATCTCGCCCACCTCGCGATAGGTCAATCCATGTAGATCGCGAAGTTGTACGCATGCGCGAAAGGGCATGGGGACGTTCTCGATAGCTTGGAGAATCGCACGATAGCGCTGCGAGCGCGCCACCACCTCACTGGGCGCGTCGTGAGGTGTGCCGACGCGCGCGGCCTCGGCGCCTCGATCCCCAAGCTCATCCTGCGGTCGAACTTTCGGGCGGTGAACCGAGCGGCGATACCGGTCAATGTGGAGCCGGCGCAGAATCGTAAACAACCACGCCTTGGCGTGGGTCCCCTTGCGAAAGCGATCAAAGGCCCGGTAGGCCTTCACATAGGTATCGGCCACCAAATCTTCCGCATCGTGCAAGTTTCGAGTGAGTGAGAGTGCGAATGCGCGGCAATCCGGAAGTAGCGGCATGGCAATGTCCATGAAGGCCTCGCGTAGGTCCTCGCGGGCGTCGTTGTCGCTGGGTTGCCGAGAACGCATCCCGACTATCGTCCTTGAAGCTGCAGGGTGCGCAAGCTGCCGATTTAGACATTCCTTTGGAATGGGTTACACCCGTGTCGCTCCTACAATCGAGCGATGAAGTGTGCGATCTACGTAGACGGCAGCGTTACGGGGCCCGAAAAGGCCTTTGTTCCTGCGCTTGACCATGGGTTCCTGTTCGGCGATTCCGTATACGAAGTGTTGTGGATGCATCGCGGCGTGCTCTTACATCCTCAAGCACATTGGGACCGCCTGCGCCGTTCGGCCGCGCTGGTCTACATGGACGTTCCCTATCGCGATGACGACTTTTTGCAGGCCATTGAGGTGACCGCTGCGAAGGCAGGCGTAGAAGCGAAGGACGAAGTCTACGTGCGCGTGGTTGTAACGCGTGGTTCCGGTCCTTGCACCATAGACATCAATACGGCCACCACGCGCCGCCTCATGATTGTGGTCAGTGAGATCACGCGCCCCACCATGGATGAACGGCGCCGCGGCATTCATGTACGCGTTGTAGATCGCAAGCGTATGCCCACCGAAGCGTTGACACCTGCGGCGAAGACCGGTAATTATCTCAACAGCGTGCTCGCGCTCCATGAAGCCCAGCGCACCGGTGCCGACGATGCCATATTCACCAACATGCATGGGCACATCGCGGAGGCATCCACAAGCAATGTCTATTGGTGGAAGGGTGGCACGCTGTACACCCCGGCCTTGTCGTGTGGCATTCTCGAAGGGACCACGCGTCGTCAGTTGCTCGCGATGTGTGGGGATGCAGAGATTCCCGTGGCCGAAGTGGAAGCGCCCCCGAGCGTATTGCACGAGGCAGAAGAAATTTTTGTGTGTTCGTCGATTCGCGGCGTGATGCCGGTCACCACGTTGAATGGCGACGCCATACACACCGGCGAAGCGGGCCCACGTTCCCTTGACATGGCGCGTCGCTTCGAGGCCGCCGCCGATGCCGAGGCTCGTGCTCAACTTTCGTCGTAGGAACGAAATCCATCGCTATGGCACGGCATGCGCGTGTAGCGTTTCACCGTGAACCTCTTCCGCCCGTCCCCTCCAGTTCGCCGTGCTACGTCTCGCCGTGTTACCGCGTCCGCCCTACAGCGGGGTGCTTTGGAAACGGGGCGCGTTCATTTGCCCTTTTTGCTTGCATTGGTTGCGGCGCTGAGCGCTGTCGTCGTGCCCGTGGGCGTTGTCGTCTGGCGTTCGTTTCATGTTACGGAAGTCGAGATGAAGAGCGGCGAGGTCTACGTCGCGTCTGGCGACGTGGTGCGCACCGATCGCGGCTACGACTTTTCCATTCAAGAAGGCCCGGGCGCACCCAAGGTTCGCGTGCCCGCGCCACACAGTGCCGTTGTGGATGTGCGCAATGTGTTTAGTCTGCGCCACTATAAGTTCGTGCTTGGGGACAGCCGTACGCATGGCTTGCTAAAGAACAGCGCCTTGGTGGGGTTGGGCGCCGCGTTGCTCGCCTTGCTGTTTGGCATACCCATCGCGTGGCTCCTCGCGCGTACGCGTTTTCGTGGTCGTGCATTGCTTGCTGTGCTGTGTTTGGCGCCGGCCATCCTTCCTCCCTTCTTCATCGCGCTGGGTGGCGCGCGCGTGATTCAACGTGCATTCATCGATTGGTTTGGCTGGAGTGGCAGCACGCTTCAGTTCGCCACTGCCATCGTGGTGTTCGGCAGCGTGCTCTATCCGTTGGTCGTACTTTTGCTTACGCCTTCCATTGCAGGCATTCCTGCGGGTCCTTGGGAATCGGCACGACTGCTGGGTGGCCGACGCGCTGCGTTTCGAACCGTCACCTTGCCTGCTATCTTGCCCGCCATCCTCGGCGCGTTTGTACTCGCGTTTGTCGTCGCGTTGGGTGACTTTGTTGTGCCCGACTTGATGGGCGTCATGTTGCCCGGTGGGGGCACACCCGGGCACGTGCTGTCCACAGAAGTATTGCTTCAATGGAAACAGGAAGGCAATGTGGGCCGAGCGGTGGCAACAAGCGCGCCATTCCTTCTCCTTACCACAAGTTTGGTTGTGCTCGGTTTGTGGTTTCTTCGCCGGAGTCCACTCTTTGGCCGCGGTCGCGGTGCTCGTCCACGCGACCCAGTCAAGCTTGCTCTTCCGTGGAAGCTTGTGTCAGTGCTCTTTGTTGCCGGTGTGCTGTGGTTGTCGTTGTGGATGCCATTTAGCGGGATAGCGTCGTGGACATCTGGATTCGGCGAAACGGTGGCCCAAGGAAGCAGCGAAGTTAAAAAAGTTTCCGTATCGGGCGAGTTGTTTGATTTCAAGACTGCGCTCGACAACACGCCCGGGGGACGCGAAGAACGCGATCGTTGGTTGCGTCATGCGTTGGCGGCGGCACTGCTCGCGTTGCTCATCGCCTTGCCCCTAGCACACGGAATGCGCGAACGTGGCGGCGTTTGGCGATTCTTGGTGTTGCTCGCTGCTGTCTTGCCTTTGGCGGTGCCCGGACTCGTGCTCAGTGCGGGCACGAAACTACTGTGGATGGCAGTACCGTTTGGCGATGGTGGCAGCGGTGCCCTTTCCGCGGTGTTGGTTCGCGTGGCAAAGTTCTTTCCGTTCGCCTTGCTTGCGTCGTGGCTGGCACTGCGTTCCGTGCGACGGGGACAAGAGCAAGCGGCCTCCTTGCTTGGCGCCCGAACGCCCATGGCCGCGTGGGGGCCCGCGACGTGGTTAGGAATCGCTTCGGCGGGATTGGTCGTACTCGTCCTCAGCCTGCGCGAACTCGAAGCGGTGATTCTGCTCGACGCGCGCATTCTCCCCCTACGGCTCTACGACAAGATCCACTTCTCGCGTCTCACCGATGAGGCGAATCTGCTATTGCTGTGCCTCCTGTACCTCATGATTCCCGCGCTCTTGCTCGCCGCCGTCCTCGCATTCCGGGCTCGTCGCCGGCGTTCGTAGAGTCGAAGGCCCCTGGCGCTTTGGGTTGTTGGGGACCACCAACTGGATTCAGAAGGCTCTCAGGGGCGTTGATACGGTGGGGCGACCCGCAGCCCCGGTGTATTCGATCGTGCTGCCACCAGGATTCGAGCTATGTCCTTTCAAACCATGTCTTTTCAAACAGTATCGCTTCAAGCCAAGCCCCGTTTTCGCCTCGTCGCGCTCTTCCTCGCGGCCGCATGCCTCTTCGCTTCGGCCTCGTCCTACGCCGACGTATTGACCACGAAGAGCGGCCTGGTGCTTGAAGGGAGCGTTGCCAAAGACGCCGATGCCGGTTACCGCGTGACGACCGATGCCGGGGTAGTACACGTCAAAGCGTCCGAGGTGCTTTCCGTTCAAACGGGTGTGTCGCCCCGCGCCGCGTGGATCAAGGCCTTCGAGGCCGCTTCGTCGAAGGCGCCAGCCGCCAATGAAGATCAGGCCACCGCGATGTACAAGCTCGCGGTTCGCGCGGATGCCGAAGGGTTAGACGATCTCGCGCGCCGTGCGCATCTTCGAGTGGTGGCACTGAATCCAAACCATCGCGCATCGCGGCGTGCGTTGGGTCACGAACTGGTGAAGGGGAATTGGCTTACGCAAGCCGATGCGCGACGCGCTCAGGGGCTGGTGCTCTTTCGTGGTACATGGCGAACGGCCGAGGAAGTTGAACGTCTGACCGCTCTGCGCGAAGGGGCCAAGAAGGCGCCTGCCTCTGACAAGTCCGTCGCCCACGAGTCCTTAGCCCGCAGTGCGTCACCGGCGAGTCGTTGGTTGGAAACGGCGGTGTTGGCCGAGCCTGCGCTGCGCGCCGCCGCAGAACGCGCATTGCACGCTGCCGATTCCGTGGACATGCAGGCCGCCGGCGTGGCCGGGTTAGCTCACAAGGACGTGCGCGTTCGTGCGGCCGCAGCAAAGTTGTTGGGCGAACTAGGCGACGAAGCCTCACTGCGACCGCTGATTCTCACGGCTGCGCGCGATAAAGACGAGGATGTGCGGCGCGAAGCCACATTGGCCGCCATGGCCTTTGGGCACGACGATGTGTCCATTCCCTTTGTGCGCGCGTTGGGCGCATCCAATCCCAAAATTGTAGCCAATGCGGCTCAAGCGCTCGGGATGATCGGTGATATGCGGGCCGTCGGCTATGTCGTAAAGCGCATGATGTCGGCGGGCTCGTCTACGCGAAACTTTATTGCCATTACCAATCAGATTTCCTACGTACGTGATTACGACGTGGAGATTGCGCAGGCCAGCAACATTGCCAATCCCGACATTGGAACCATTCAAGAAGGCGTAGTGCTCGACGCCAAAGTCGCCGGTCTCTACTACACACGCACGTGGATTGAACCCATCTTGGTTGACGCCGCAGGCGCCTTGGCGGGTGAACGCTTTCGCAATCGCGATGAAGTACTTGCGTGGTACGCGAAAAACAAGGCGTCGATTCCGAGTTACCCGCCCAAGCCAGGTAAGCGTCTACGCAAGAAGCGCCGCGGGCGTTGGATTGGCGTACCGAACCCCACGCGCTAAGTTCATTTCGACGGCTGTGAGAACGGTCGACGGCTGTCAGAACGGCACGAGTGTGTCTGAACGAACGCGAATGCGTGGCGCTACGCTTCCTTGCCCTCTTCCTTTTCCGCCTGCGCCGCCATCGCTTCGTCGCGCTTCATCGCCTTGCGTGAGCGGACTTTGAACTTTGTGCGCACCTTCGGAAGTCCGAGTACCGAATCGCCATCGCTCCAGCGCTCTTGCTCCTTGAGCTTTTCGATGCGTTCCCAACGGGTCAATACACTGCGCTGACGCTGGAGCGTGTTCTTCAGCTTGAGGCTCTTGTGAATCGACATGGTGGGGGTCTCGCTACGGGTGGCTCGTAAGTATCCCGGCAGTCGGGGCTCTGTCGCGCTATTCCTCACTCGACAATTTGCGGGCGCCCTTGGCCATCGGCTCGCCGAGTTCGTTGCTGGCCGCAGGTAGGCAAGGGTGTGACGTCGATGCGACCTAACGACGTCGAAACGGGCGAAACTCGGGGTAGCGGAACGCCGCCCGTCCGTTGAAGTCGGCCGTTTTCAGCTTCTTTTGGTCGATGAATCGTTCGGCCTCGGCACGCGTGCGGAAGGGGCCAATGTCGATCAGCAGTTGATTGCCCTTGGCGCGAATGCTGTAGATGGCATTTCGCCGAATCTTGTAGATCCGCATGAGGCTGGTGGCGAGTTCTTTGGACGTGAGTAGCTTCTGGCTGGGTTGCTTGATGCGCGACACCCAGGTGTGGATCATGACACCCGTGCTATCGCGGCTGTCTACGCGTTGCAGCGCGTCCGGTTGTCCCCCCGAACGACCGTGAGACAGTCCGACAAAGAAGCTGAGCACCATCAACAACAAGCACACCGCCGACGTGAGCAGCACTTGCCGGCCACCAAGCGTGATGCCATCTGAGCTCATGAGGTTTTGAAACCAACCTTCACCGCTCCTGGCTTTGCCTCTCGACGTTGACGTCGAAGACGAGATCCCTCGCGGCGCCTTGGGCGCACGTGTTGCGCGCTTGCTTGACGTTCTACTACTTGGTACCGACTTGCTCGTTCCCCGGGCACTCCTCGCGCCTCGCTGCGCACGCTTTTCTTCACGCCGGGCCGCTTTACGCGCCTCGGCAGCAGCGATCTCGCTCTGCTGATTGAAGATATCGAAGAGATCGTTCGCTTTGCGCGCCATGGATTCCCAACTGGAGGCCGCCAACTGGTAGCGGCTGGACAGGGGCCTTACGACATGAGGCAGGGCACGACCGTTCCCTCCGGGTGGACGCACCTCTTCCGCTAAGAAGTTAGGTCGGAGGGGGGACGGGCTGGGTTGAGCGCGGAGCCCAGAAGAATCATAGTTTTGGCCGCATTCCAGGCCGCCACGAGCGAGTCGTCGGTGGCTAGACCCTTACCCGCAATGTCGTGGGCGGTTCCGTGGTCCACCGATGTACGCACAAAGGGCAGGCCGAGTGTGATATTGACCGCTGATCTACGCCCCAACGTCTTCACGGTGGGCAATCCCTGGTCGTGATACATCGTGAGGACTGCGTCGAATGCGCCGTGCGCAGCAGCAGGAATGCACGCGTCGGCCGGTAGGGGGCCCTCAGCGTCTATACCCAGCGCCCGTGCGGCATGCACGGCTGGCGCGATGACGAGATCGTCTTCTTTGCCCAGCACTCCGCCTTCTCCGGCATGGGGGTTGAGTCCGCACACGGCGACCTTGGGCTCCCTGTCTGTGAGGAAGTACCGCTGAAGCTCACCTCGTAGCAGCGTGAGATCTCGAACGAGGCCGTCCGTTGTCAAGCGCGCGCCCACGCTCATGAGTGGCACATGGATTGTGGCCAAGACCACGCGGAGCGATTCGCAGGCCAGCATCATGAGCACGTGCGGTGTGCCAGTCTTGTCTCGCAACACCTCCGTGTGTCCCGGTTGCGAAATGCCGGCGGCGTGCCAAGCCCCTTTGTGAATCGGCGCCGTGACGATGCCGCGCACAAGACCGTCCTGCGCCAAGTCGATGGCCGATTCCACCCACGAAAAACACGCTCGCCCTGCCGCAGCGTCGAGAGCACCCATCTCAAGTCCCGATTCGCATCGCTGAGATGGGGCCCACAACGCCGCGTACTCGTACGTCACCCCTTTGAGGTCATTCGAACTCGATACGTGAACGATGACGCGGCGAACATCCTCATCCAGGCAGGTGGTATCGCCCACGATGAGTGGTGCGACGGGCGTCTCGGCGTCTTCCATCCATCGACGGGAACGAATAAATCGGCTCACAATTTCTGGACCGATACCTGTGGGATCTCCCATGGTGATGGCCAAACGCATAGAGGTCGCCTGCGATGTCATCGTCGAACACTCCGGCGATGGAGCGCTACGTCAAAGGGCAAGAGCGCGATCATGCTCAACACAAGCATCATCCATACCGGCTGCCGACGCGGTTTGCTGCTTCCAAGTAGGCCTTCAAGTGCCTCCGATGCGCTTTGGGGCGGTTGTCCAAAGAACTCCGCTAGTACGGCGGCGTTTCCCGTGCGCTCGGGCGCAGGAGGATACGTCTTTCGCCGGTAGTCAAGAGCGGGCATCGCGCTCACTGCGTCACTTGTCGCCTCGATTCGAGCCGTCTTGCCCGCTGCCAAACGAGGTAACGCAATTCGCGTCGACGTTCGAGTCGCCTTAATGACGCCGAGCGGTTCGCGTTGTTCGCCGGGGCCCACCCACGTAAGCGTGAGTTCACCCAATGAAACGCCAGGCGGCCAGGCGACGTCGAGCGTGGACCCTTCGGGGTGTTGAATCACCCGCAACGTTGGGGCGCGGTCAAACGAACCCGCCGGTGCACGCGCGGCGCGAGCCAGTTGTTGTAAGAACACACCCAACTGCTTCCACGCCAGCGTTCCCGCGTCGTCACTGCGTACGTTCCACAGTAGGACCCGACCCAATCCTTCGCGGCGCGCCGACAGTGCTACGCGCTCACCGCTTTGCATCAATGCAATGCCGTCGCGCACGTCGCCGCTCTTGTAGGGACGCGAGACGGAAGGCAAGTCGGTGGGTTTGATGCCGAGCAGGGCCTCGTGTCGCTGAATGATTTGAAGCGGTGCTCGTTGGGACGCGGGGTCCGGCGTCTCTTCGCGCGGCTCCTGTATCGGCTCCTTGCGAGGGAGGGGTTTTTCCGGCGGCGTTGGCGGCGGGTCCTTGGGCTGATTGCGCTCTTGCTCCGCATCGCGCATGCGCGCCATGGCCCTGGCTTCCTGCGAGCGACGATCGGCGAGTACGTTTGTGTCGCGCGTGAGAATGGTTGGAATCTCGGCAGCAGTACGTGCGGCAATCACGCTTCCTCCCGCTGCCCAGTGAACAATTTCCCGAAGATCGCGCAGTCGCGCGCCGCGACCAATGCCGACCGCCGTGATCGTGACGCCGCGTGCGCCCAACGGTCGAACGACCGGGCTAAAAATTGGCGCGCCCACCGTTTGTGCACCGTCGGTCAAGAGAATGATGTGTTGGATGGGTGTTGCATTGTTTGGATCGGCAAGCAGTTCGCCGGCTTTGCGAAGTGCGCCAAAAATGTCGGTTGCGTCTCCGTCGGCTTGGAGCCCCGCAGCCCACAGGGAACGTCCGCCACGCGAACTCAAACGCCGGGGCCGAAGATCGACACGCGCCTTGCGCGCGAACGTGATCACACCAAGTCGATCCCACGACGAGAGCGCCGCAGCCGTTCGTCGCGCCCCTTCCAACGCCATAGAGAACTTCTCGCCGTCCATACTCCCACTGCGATCGATCAGCAAGAGCACAGTGATCGGTCGCGCTTCCTCAGGTTGACGTTCGGCGCGCAGCCCGGGGCCTTTGTCGGGGTTGGGCTGTTCTAGCGGACGCGACGGTTCCGGTGGTGTTGGCGGTGGCGGCGGTGGTTTGGGGGGCGGCGGCGGTTCCGGTAGGGGTCTGCGCGGCAGAAGTGAGGCGGCGGGTGCTTTGCTCAATCGATCCCACGCGTCTTGATCGCTGCCCGCTTCCACGACCAGTCCAAGTCCTTGCTCAAGGGCGGCCTGCAACTGCTTGGTTTCCTTGGCGGACAACGTAGATAGCGCAGTTGCATCGGCCAACAATAGGGGTCGCGTCGCATGGCGCGGCAACGTGCGCGGATCCAATTGAACCAATTGAGCAGGCGTCATTACGTTGAACGCCGTGTTGTAAGCACGCCAGGCGCGCACGAAGGGACTTGCTTGCGGACGAGCATGCATGACGAATGTGGTTGGGCGACCCTCGACATGGACCCGACGCTCACGCGCGTCACTGGGTCCGTCGTCGTTACCAACGACGCGCAGTGTGAGGCTGTGCAGCCCTGGCGGCAGTGACACATTGCCAAAGTTGAGTTCATGTCCGTTGCTAGACGGCGGTACGGGGAGGCGCTTGAATTCGACACCGTCAATCGTCAACACCGCTTGCGCAGGCGTCGAAGTCGTTGCCACCGTACGGATGGCGAAGGGGCCCGCCACACGTTCGGGCACGTCGAACAAGTCAATTGCGACGTGAGTCGTTGACGCGTGTTCTACATGCATGGGCAACGCAACAGCAGTGACGTCTATATTCCTTTGGGCGAGCTGCGAAAGCTCTTCGCGCACGCCCTGTGTGTCGCTGCGACCCGATGCGAGTACGACAACCCGCCCCGACGTATGATCCGGAAATGCAATGCGTGCTGCGCTGAGGCCTGCGCGCAATCGACTGGTAGGCCTCTTATCGGCGCTGGACGCCTTGTCCAAGGGCTTCTCAATTCCTTGCACGGCACGGACTTCGTCGTCATAGAGCACAAGTTGCGTGGGCGTCGCTCGGCGCTCCGCTTCCAAACGAAGGCGTTTCAACCACGCACGCGCCTCCGCATTGCCGTTTGCGCCCCGAAGCACCGACTGATCGAGCGCCACAACGAGTTGGGGCATGGTTTGCGTTCGCCGTTCCATATAGGGGCCGGCCAATGCAGCGAGCCCGAGACCGAGAAGCGCCGTGCGCGAGAGGGTTCGCGCCGTGCGTCGCATGCGCGTTCCAGGCAAGCGCCACTCCATCCATGCGACAACGATCAGGGCCGCGGGGATGAGCGCCAAAAGCCACGGCGTTTCAAACGCCACGCCCAAGCGTGCTGGGAGCGTCGCCACATCAAGGCCTGACTGTGAAGGTGGGGAAGGGCCTCATCGTTGTGTCATTACCTATTTTGATTCGCGAATCAACACACCCTGTACCCAATTCGCCCGATCGCGCACAAAGTGTTTGTCGGCGCCTGTACCAACTTCCAGTACCAACTCCTTGACACCCTTGAGGGGGATGGCACCTGTTGTCTTCATCGTCTCACCACCGCGAACGCCGCGCGCTTCCCACAGGACCTTGCCGTCGCCAATGATCTTGGCATCGACGTTCCCGGTTTCTGTTGTGTCGCCGGGTAAGTCGAGTACCTCGTCATCAATGCCGAAGCCAATCGTGAGTGCGCTGTACTTGCCGCCCAAGTCGAACCGCACCTCGCTATGGCTATGCACCGCAATGCCGCGACGAAACGTGCGGCCACCCATGCGTAGCGGACAACCACTTGGCCGTCGTCCCACCCGCGCGCCACGAAGCCGCTCCAGTTCCTTGGCCAAGCCAAGTTCGGGCGGATCTTCGTAATACGGCTTGAGCGTGCTCGAAAAGGGCAATGAGCTGAGGTAGGTAAATCCAGGATGGTGCATCCACAGCGCAACGATGGCAGCGCGTGGAATTCGAAATGTCTTGTCTTTGAGCGAACGCGTCTTAGCGGACAGGTCTGCCGCGCCCGACCACGACAACGCGCCGTCGATTACGAGTCGCGTGCCGTCACGCAACTCAAGTTCCGTCCATAGTGCACGTGCGTCCACGGGCTTGGATTCGTTCTCGATGTGCACGGCGCGAATCTTGTCCCAGGCAATGGTGCGACTGACTTCGCGATCGTTCTCAATCGCGAGTCCCTTGCCGGTCGCTTCATCGAGCGTGCCGGTCATCGCGTCGTGAGCGATGCTGTAGATGACGTCGGCACCTTTGCGCGGCGGGCAGCCGCGTAGCGGGTCATAACACGTTCCGGCGTTCGCGGGAATGAAGAAGATCGACTTGATGTCTTCAAACGATAGATCTACTGCGCCGAGCGCTCGGGTGGTAAGTCGAACACCGTCTTCAGCCGGCGCGACCGCGGTACCAACCAGGGTCTCTCCCGCAACCAGTGCGACGCGAATGTGCTTGCCCTCAGGTGAGGTGATGGAGCGCTTCGTGAAGCGAAGTCCCAGCAATGCATCGGGCTTGACGGTGGAGGGTGCCCGGGACGCATTGCCACTCCGCACGGTGAGCGCACCTTCCGCCAAGCCACCAAAGATGCCCTTTACCGCGGGTTGGCCCACGCGGTCCACCTGGATGGGATGGGCGCCGATGGCATCCGGTTCAGGCCACGCCGGTCGTACGGGGCTCACGAGGGGGAGCACGAGTACGACCGCCGCCAAGAGCGAAATTCTCAATAAGGATGTGGGGATTCGCATAGCGCCATGATCGAGACGTGGGCACCCTCCGTCAACGGGCGAATCGTTTGCGTTGCGTGGTACGGGGTGGGCGGCGGCTTGTTTCCGTCCTGAGTCGGAGTAGCTTGTTGACCGCGCCGCGGCGTCCCGCTGCGCCCGTTTCGGCCAGGTTTCTGGCCATGAGGTTCCAATGTCCGAGTGGTCTTGTCAGGGGAGGCGATGCGTCAGCGACATGAAGCAGCAGCGAACCTCCGTCGGATGCCCTAGGTTTGCTGGCCCGAGTTATCCGGCATGTGGGCACGTTGGATGTGGGCAACCCGGATGTTGGCAACCCGGATGTTGGCAACCTGGATGTGGGCTCCTGGGCAGAGAGTCGCGTGCGGAGCGGGTATGAGTGGCTTGTCAGGCGACGGCACCCCCTATCAGCTCCTGTGGTTTGGCCGCACGTCGGTCGGCTGCAAGCGGCGCAACAATGAAGACGCCCTTGTGGGCCTCGCATTGCAGGAACCGCTGGCTGATTTCGATTCCGAGGGCGCCGCGCAATCCAAGACCGAGGGCAGCGCTTCGTTGAGCACCGACAGCGCCCTATTGGCCGTTGCCGATGGAATGGGCGGTGCCAAGGCCGGCGAAGTGGCGAGTCAAATGGCCGTTCGAATCGTTGCCGGTGGCATACACGAGGCCGCCGGTAAGCACTCGATTGACAACTCCGACGAGGCCATGTCGCACTTTGATAAGACCGTCAAGGACGCCAATGACGCGATTCGCAAGGACGGCCGTGCCAATCCGTCGAGGCGGGGCATGGGCACGACACTTACTGCTGCGTGGTTGCATGGCGATTGGGTTCAGATTGCCCAGGTCGGCGACAGTCGTGCGTATCGCTTTCGAGGGGGCGACCTCAAGGCGCTGACGAAAGATCAAAGCCTGGTCGCCAAATTGCTCGAAGACGAGATCATCACGGAAGCGGAAGCCGAGAATATGTCGGGCCGCAACATCATTTTGCAGGCACTTGGCAGCGAGGATGAACTCGACGTCGTACCCTCCACATTTGACGTCCAGGATCGCGATTTGCTCTTGCTGTGTACTGATGGATTGACCACGGTGCTCCGCGACGAGGAAGTCGTGACGATCCTCAAGATGGGTGGCTCGCTCCAGGATCTCTGTGACGAACTCATCCGTCAGGCCGAGGCGGGCGGCGGCCCCGACAACATCACCGTGATTTTGGCCCGCATTCAGAAGACCGGTTAATTCGCGATTCAAGAGGCGCCGATAGAGGAAACGCCGGACTCTTGCTCGCTTTTTGCCGAACACCTATGCTCGGGATTCGTAAGAATGGAGCAGTGCGTCGTCGTTCGCTTGCGGCGTGACTGCCCTGTGGTGGGACGATCGGTGCCCTGACGGCGCATGGCCGGCAAAGCCTGGCCTCCGCCCGTCCCCGCCGAGAGGCGAAGAGGAACAACGATTCGACCAATTTTCCGGCGCGTGGCAGCTCTCTGAGGAGATTCTGAAACCGCCGTGGAACTTCGGGAGGTGCCAGCGGGTCTAAACGTGGCAGATACCAACCAGATCCAGGATTCGGGTTCACCCGCCTTGGGCGCGGGAGGCGACGCCGACCCAGACCGCGATGCGTTGCAAGCGATTCGCGCGGGCCGGGAAGATGCCTTCAGCCTCCTCGTCAGCCGTCACCAAGACCGCGTCTATGCCCTGTGTATGCGCATCTTGAACCGGCGTGAGGACGCGGCCGATGCGGCGCAAGAGACGTTTGTCAAAGCGTGGCGTGCGGTGGGCTCGTTTCACGGAGATTGTCGATTTTCCACATGGCTTACCCGCATCGCCATCAACCAGTGCCGCAACGAGTTGCGCAAGCGCAAGACCGTGAAACATACCCAACCCGAATCCCTATCGCAGCCCGTGGGCGACAGCGACACACCGCGCGCATCGCTGGTGGCCGATCCTCATCAGTCCTCGTCAGTCGAACGCATGGTGAGCGACGAAGTGAAGCGTGCGTACACGCGCGTATTGGAGCAACTCGAACCCGAGGCGCGCGAAGTGTTGATTCTCAAGGAAGTCGAGTCCCTGTCGTACGAAGGCATGGCGGAGATCTTGGAAGTGCCCATCGGCACGGTGCGCAGCCGGTTGCATCGTGCGCGTCACGCCGTGCGCGTAGGCATGCAGAGCCTTGTGGGGCCGCTATGGCTGGGCAGTTGACGAAGCTGATGGCGACGAGTTTGATGCCGACGAGTTTGTTCCCGAGCCGTGCGTTGCTTCAATTGGCTTACGCGTCATTTGCGTGGAGGCGTTCATCGTGAGCGATTCTCCCTATGCACCGGTTCCTCCGGGAGGTGAACGAAACGCAAAGGACGGCATGACGTCCGGTAGGCGCCCCCCCGTCGATGGCGACGAAGCCTTGCTCAACGAAATGCTCGACGGTCGTCTTGACGATGCAAGCGTACAACTAGTAAAGGCGCGTCTTGAACAGGAGCCTGCGCTTGCGTCCCTTTGGCGTGAACTCACGCGCGTTTCCGACGTCACGCGTCGCATGGCACCCACAGGCACCGATCTCGACGCACCTGTGAATTTCGCAGATGGTGTGCGTGCACGGATTGCCAGTGAACCTGCGCGCAGCACAGCGCCTGCTACAACAATGAGTCAGGCCTCATCAACCTCCGGCGTGCGTTCAGGGGATGGGCAATTCGCAACTGATCAAGCGGCGTCCGATCAAGTCCGGCAACCGCAATCGAATCAGCCTAAGTCTAATCAAACCACCTCCAAGCAACAGCAACCACGGGCGCTACGATTCCTTACGCTTGCCTATGTGGCGGCGGCCCTGCTCATGGTGGGGTGGACACTACATTGGGCATTTATCGCCAATGACGGCGACAACAATCAAAGTCGCCAAGTGGCTGATTCAAGCCGTGTAGCCGAATCAATTCAGGCGGACGAGACGTCCAATCCGGAAGCCATGAAGGCCAGCGGAACCCCAAAGGCTTCCAAGGGCATGAAGGACTCCGAAGGATTGAACGCGCGTCGCTCAGAAATGGATTTAGGCGATACGGCGTCCAGCGATTCCAAGTCAGGGCCTGCGGAACTTCGCAAGTCCAAAAAGGAGCGCCTCCATCACGAGGATTTTGAAGATGCGTTTGCCGATCCCGCAGACGCGAAAGCGAGTTATGAGAGTGCGAAGCCCAGTCGAAGCGGTGAAGATGGCGTCGCCGCCAGCCCTGTTCCTAGAACGGGCGCATCCGGTATGGGCGGCGTGGGTGCGGGCGTAAAGAAACTCGAAGGCCTTGATCAGTTGGAAAGCAAAGACGGTAGGCCCCGACGTCGTATGCTTGCGAGGGCAGAGGAACAGCCCGCACCCGGTGCCTCGTCGAGTGCACCCGATGCACCCAAGTCCGATTCGGTCGCAACGCTGGATGATGTTCAAAACGAGATCGAAGCTCGCGCGAAGCGAACGATGGCGAGCGCTGATAAGGGGCAACCACGGCCCGCGGGTTCACCAACCGAGTCCTCTTCGGGCACCGGCGCGGCGACGGGTTCAGCTACAGGCGCACCTGCCGCGACGGTAGATACAGAGTCGTCGTCCAAAGACACCAAATCCGCGGGTGCCAACTCGGAGAGTTACGGTTCCGAACGGGCCGGTCGAGTGCGCCGAGGCGATGGAGGGTTGGAACGTCCGTCCGATGCACGTGATGAGGCGGATGACACGCCGTCAAACCGTCCAGCGCATGGCGCGGGTCGCGCGCGACGGAAACGAGCCGCGCGCGATCAAGGCGCGGGCGATAAAGGTCGCGAGGCGCCGCCTCCAGCTGTAGATGCACCATTCGCGCCCGCGGCGCCAAAGATTCCAGCGCCCAGGGCCGACGCGCCACCGGCAAAGAGTGCGCCGAATCAAGATCCATCAGTATTGGCACCTGCCACCGAGGCAGGCGCAGCACCCCCAAGAGCAGCGAGTAAGTCCAAGAAGGGCGGCGCATCGCTTCCTAAGGGTGCCGCACAACCCCAAGCGCGCGCGAGTAGTGGCTTTGCCAATACAAGGGCACCCGACACGGTTCACGTATTTCTGTTGGAGGTAGACGATGTGCGCGCGGCACGCGCTGCGTTGCTCGCAATGAACGCGCTTGCGATGAAGAAGGCCGAACTGGAGCGCTTAGGGCGAGACCGAGTGATTGCTGGGAATCCGTCTGTCGTTCCACCCGCCGCGGTGCCTTCGACGCCTGCGCCTCGCATTCGGCGTGGCGTATCGCTTGGTGATGTCGATGTGAGCCCGCTGCGCGAAGCACCCTCTTCGACGGAACCTGTGCGTCGTGCGGCGCCCGCCTCCTCATGGAAACGTCGTGAGCGCCGCACGCTAAACCTTGACCTAGCGCCGCAAGCGCTGGCCACATTGAAGGCGGCCACACATACCGAGCGGGAACTGCCCGAGTTCGCACGTACGGCACGTGGAATGGTCCTGGAGCGCCGCATCAAAGACGCGCGTTTTGCTCGACGGACCAGCAAGAGCAAGGCCGCGTCTCCATCTCGAGCGCCGGGCGCGAATCGCGGCGGCGGTGTCTCGGTCCGCATCATCTTGGTTGGCCCCGAACCCTAGGCTCTGTCTGAAAACTCCTCTACTACGCAATCCGATCCTCTCGCTGCGAGTCGCGTCCCTTCGAAATTGCCGTCCTCGACGTGAACAGACCACGCCTGCGGGCCAATTTCTTGGTCCACCGATTCTCGCATCGGTCTCCCGCGTTTATTGAAGAGACACGGGCTCGTCACGAGGCTTTTCAGACAGAGCCTAATAGCTCGCATCGAGTTGTGTGGATTGCGCCCTATGGGCGGCTAAGTTGGCAACATGGCGGCCAACCCTTCATCGCTGCAATCACCGGCGTCGTTGTCGGTGGGGCCATTCCTTGTCGTGACCATCGTTTTGGCCGTCGCCGGCTGCTGGTTGGGGTACCGCTTGGGGCCGCGCGTTGGCAAACGCATCGAACACATGCTGGACGCACGCCCGCCCGCGCGACCCGCTTCGGTTGATGCCCTCTTACGCGTTGCGGAGTCGCGCGCGACTACGGGGTGGGACGAGGCTCTTGCTCGGATTCCGACCAGCAACCGCGACACCGCCGATGTTCGACTTGCGCGCTACCTCCACACGCTCAAATCTTCCGCCGTTCCACCGCCTGAATCGTTGGGCACCAGACCACAGATGGCGCAAGCGATGGCCGCATGGGTTCGAGTGTCGACGGACGAGTCGCTAGCGAAAAAACGACGACACGCCTTTGCCAAACGCTTTCCAAACTCCTGGTTGACCCGCGCGTGGCAGGTCTCGGGCAAACTGGGGCCGTGACCCTTGCCGACGCCGCCCTCAAAGTTGCTGATCCCGTTAGTCGCATTCTCGGTGTGACACGTCCACGGGCCGAGGCGTTGGCGCGTATGAACATTCATACCGTCTCGGATCTCCTACGCCTTGCGCCGCGGCGGTACGAAGATCGACGTGTTGCAACGGCCACGTCCGATCTCGTCGCTGGAGTCCCCGCGCTCGTTGTAGGAACCATAGATGCATCCCGTGTCGTTCGCGCGCGAGGGGGCCTACGCATTTTGGAAGCCCGCGTTCGCGATGAAACCGGGTCGGTGATGGCGAACTGGTTTCAGCGAGGCTACACCCCCAAAGCGCTTCGCATCGGCGCGCGCATGGCGCTCTTCGGTTCCGCGAAGTCCAAGGGTCACGAAATGGCTTTCGCGAGCCCGGAACGCGAAATGCTCGACGGCTGGACCGACGCACTCGATCAACATCCCGGACTCTTTCGCCTTGTACCGGTGCACCCCGCAACACGCGGCATTACGCCGCGCACCTTGCGCATGTTTGTGTGGCGCGCACTCGAAGCGATCGATACCGTGCCCGATCGCATTCCGGTGGCAACGCGTGAACGGGCGTCGTTACCGCGCGTCGGTGAGGCACTGCGGGACGTGCATTTTCCCGATTCGGAAGACGCCGCCGAGGCAGCGCGCGGGCGATTGGCGCTCGATGAACTTTACGCCCATGAATGTCGCCTTCGTGAAATCCGGGCACGACGCGCCATGCGCCGAGGCATCGCCGTTCGTATGCCCGACGAAGTCCATGAACGCATCCGGGCTCGATTGCCGTTTTCGCTCACCCCCGGCCAGCAGGAAGCGGTGGACGAGATTGCACGCGACTTGGCGAGCGCGTCCCCCATGCGACGCTTGCTACAAGGCGACGTGGGCAGCGGAAAGACGGCCGTCGCGGCCTATGCCATGTTGGGCGTTGTCGCCGCAGGATGGCAAGTCGTGTGCATGGCCCCAACCGAGATCCTGGCGCGCCAACACGTTGCAACCTTTCGGGAACTCTTGAAGGGAAGTCGCGTTCGCATCGGCTATGTCGGACGAGGAATTCGAACGACCACGCGTAGGCGTCTGGAAGAGGAGGTTCGTGCGGGCGTGTTGCAGTTGTTGATTGGCACCCATGCCGTCATGAACGACGCGTTGCGTTTCAAGCGACTCGGTCTTGTCGTGGTGGATGAGCAACACAAGTTTGGCGTCCACCAACGTCACAAGCTTTCACTCAAAGGATCGCCCAGTGATCCTCCGCCGCACATGTTGGTGATGAGTGCCACACCCATTCCCCGCACCCTTGCTATGACGACCTACGGCGATCTCGACGTGAGTGTGATTCGCGGACGCATTCCCGGTCGCCAATCGGTTGAAACCACGGTTGTGACCGAGGCGAATCGCGATCAGGCATTTCGTTGGGTTCGCGCAGCCCTTGCCAAGAACGAGCAACTCTACGTCGTGTATCCGTTGGTCGAAGAAAGCAAGTCCATGCCGTTGCGCGACGCGCAAGCCGCACACGCGCGTTGGACAAAGGCGTTTCCTTTGGCTTCGGTCGGGTTGCTTCACGGAAGACTCAAGAAGGACGAGAAGGCCGACGTGATCGCCCGCTTTCGCGAGGGGACCATTCAAGTATTGGTGTCAACGGTCGTAGTGGAAGTGGGCGTGGATGTACCCGAAGCCACCATGATGCTGGTGGAACACGCAGAGCGCTTTGGGCTATCGCAATTGCACCAGTTGCGAGGTCGCATTGGCCGCGGAAGCAAACGCGGGCGCTGCTTACTCTTCGATCGCAGCAAGCGCGGGGAAACGGCGCGACTCCAGATTCTCGCCGATACGCACGATGGCTTTGTGGTTGCCGAAGAAGATCTCAAACAACGCGGGGTGGGGGACGTGCTGGGGACGCGGCAACATGGACAACCGCTCTTCCATGCCGCCCGCTTGCCGCGCGATCTCCACCTGCTTGAGCAGGCGCGCACGTTGGCACAAACATCCAGGTCGTGAGCGACTCGCGGATGCGAAAAGAGGGCGAACGAAGTGCCTCTTGATCTCCGCACCGCGCTGAAATGACCGCGGGATGACCTGCCCGCGTGATGCTTGCGGGGTGCGCTCGATCCGTGGCGCCCGTACTTTGGCTCGGGGGTTATCCCATGGACCGCGAACATTACAGGCCGCTTGTGCAGGCACACGCGCCGCGCCGCAAGGTGGCATCCGTGCGAATCGTATTGGCATGCCTACTCGCCGCCGGCTTGACGCTACCCACACTCGCCACGAGTGACATGGCGTGGGCAGGCGAACGCGGGAAGAAGCGCCGCGACAAGTTTGACTTCGATGATCCGGAAGATGCCGGGTCCACGACGCCCGGCGGCACGCGTAAGCGAGACGGAGATCGGCGACGGTCCGGTCGTTCCGCCGAAGATCAGATTCTCGAAGAGTTGGGTCGTTTGAAGAGTTGGCCCAATAAGGCGGGCACGCGTGCAGCCGAGAGTCTCTATCTGCGCGGCCCCTCGGTCATTCCCCACCTCGTGCGGGTGTTGGACGACGCCGAAACTCGCCTCAAGAACTTTCCCCTTCAACCCGGTGCTGCTTGGGTGTTGGGCAAGGTGGGCGAAGAAGTACATGTACAGGTGATTTTGCGTGCCGCCGCGCGTCGCCCCAATGCAAGCAAGGCGGAGGCGTTCTTTCGATCCGCCTATGGCCTTAGCGCCAAAGAAACCAAGCGCTGGTTGATTGGTTTTCTTGCGCTTGCCAATCGCCCCGTCTTTCGCAAGTCGGCCATTGACTTTCTCGAAAGTCGCGTGACGCCCATGGACCAGCCGCGCATTTTGGACTTGCTGGAGAGTACGCAAGCGCCGGTTCGTGCTGCGGGGCTTTCGCTTATGAAGCCCTCCGGTGTGCCCGATGCGGACGATCGATTGATTCAGGCCTTGGGCGATCTTTCCCCCGATGTGGCCTACAAGGCTGCACGTGAGTTGGCGGAGGACAAAGATCCCCGGTTGCATGTGCGTCTCAATCGATTGGCACGCGAAGGGGGGCCGCGCGAGCGCGCCTATGCGTGCATCGCGCTCGTGGAACGCGCTCGGGCCACGCAAAGCGATCCGTTTGAAGATGCGACGATTGCCACCATGAGTGGTCGGCGTGGGTTGTTGCACCCCGAAAAGCGCAATCGCGCCGCGGCGGCGATTTCATTGGCCTACGGTGCGATGGACACCACCGATCCCGCAATTGGCGCCCTGTTGGATCAGACCGTGGTCGAAGTGCTGATTGATGCGGTGAGTGGTAAACACTACCGCGACTTTTCAAGCCTGAGTCCCAACGTATTCGCGGCCCTGCGACGTCTATCGGGCGAGGACTTGCCCGAGACGGCGGTTGACTGGGCGCGTTGGTGGCGCAATTCCCGCGCCACGTTCCAAGCGCGCAAGCCCCTGCGTGAACTCGCCGCAGCCGACATGGCGCGGTCCTATGTTGAGTTTGATGTGGTGGAAGCGAGTGGCGTTCGACGTGTCGTGTCGTTTGTTCCCGAGGAAGGCGAGACGCGCAAAGACGGCTTTTTTGTACGCACAAAGGCGTTTCGTCAGTTGGTTGAGTTTCTGGAGGGCATGGGCATTTTCGAGGCGCGCCCGCCTCGCGCCATGGCACGCGGCCAGCGCGTGACCGCCACCCTCGGTGTGCTCAATCAGCGTCGTCAGCTCACGGTGGCCAAGCGTCTCCCGAATGGACACGTCAATCCCGACTACGAGCGATTGCGACTGCGTGTCGAGTCATTGATCGACACAAACCTTTGGCAACGCTATCGCGATGCCGAGAAGTGGGCCGACGCCAAGACGTGGTGGACGCGTAACGAGCCGTTGATCGCCAATGCGACGCCCGAAGAACGCGACTCCATGTTGCAGGCAGCCATCGTGCACGCCTACGACGACTTACCCAGCGATGCCGACCGAGCCGACGCGTTGATGCGTCTGCGCCGGATTGAACAGCGACTCAGCGACAATGAAGCGGTCGCCCTGGCGGAACACTTGGCTGCATCGCCGGCATTTGGCGCGAGCGAAGCCGATGCGTTGCGCTGGTTGTTGGATCAGAATCATCAGCGCGCACGACTGGCGCTTATGACCGGGCTTGCCAAGCGGCCTGAGCCCATGGCTCGCGCAATTTTGTCGGAGCTGTTTACCGACGCGGGACTCGATGGCGTACGAGAGGGTTTTCGCGATACGCGACCAGAGATTCGTGAAGCGGCGGCGGAGAGTGCGCGGCTAATCATTGAGCGCGGACGCGCCCGCAATTGGACAGCCGACGAGCAGGAAGCGGTTGAGCTCAAACTGCGTCCCGGTCTCGAGGTGCTGGCGGGCGACAAGGAGCCGCGCGTGGCCGTGAAGGCCCTCATGGCGCTTGCCTTCTTGGGCGACGCCGACACCGTGGATCGACTAAAGAAGCTCTACAACGCGGGATCGACCGGTACGCGCCTCGACGTGGTGCGCGCCTTTGGTTATCTCCCCGGCAGCGTGGCCCATCCCTTCCTCACCAAGGTACTCGCCGATTCCCGAGGCGAACGCGACGGCACCATGCGCGCAGCGTCGCTCGAAGCCATGGCCCGCACCAATCACCCCAACTCCGCACGCATGTTGATGTTTTACTTGCTCAACGACCGAGATCGATTCGTACAAGACACGGCGGCCAAGATGCTCGCCAAGGATCGCTCGTCGGAAGCACGCGTCAAAGTGATCGAACAACTTGCACGCGCGCCGCGTGATCCGGTGCGCCGCGCCCGACTGGTTCGTGTGCTGGGCCAATTTGAGGGCGACGGCGTTTCCACCCATCTCATGCGATTCTTGGGCGATCCGGATCGCTTCGTGAAGGCCGAAGCCGCCGTCGGCGCGGCGCGCCACAACCTTGCCGAGGCCGTGCCGTATTTGATTGAAGCCCTGCGTGCCACCGACGGTCGCGTGCGCGATGAAGCTGTGCAAGCACTTCGCATCGTTACCAGCAAGACGTTTGATACCCGTGGGTATAGCGCGTTGGCAGAGCGCTACGATGCGTGGCGTAAAGATCATCGCGAGGGGACGCATGAATCATGGTTTGCCGAAGCGTTGGCCGCGCGCGGCTACGATGCCGCTCGACTCAAACGCTATGCGCGCGGGGATCGCGATCCCGAGGCTGTGCCGGTGTTTCTGCGTGCGCTTCGCGACGACGACATGATCCTGCGACGCAATGCGGATCGCGCACTGGAACGCACGCGAGGGACGCGAGGCGGTATTGAACGCGTGGACTTGCAAACCACGCCCTTGGAGGCCACGCAGATCGCGGAAAAGTGGGCCACGTGGTTTGATCGTGCGCGTCGCGCGCCCGCCACGCGGTAGCGCCTTCGAATGAAGACGTCCGTTCCTGCGCGCCGCTTTCTTGTGCTCGCGCTAGTGATCACGCTTGCCGCTTGCGTGGGCGCCTGGGTGGGATGGTGTAGGGCCAATCACCCCACGGAGGCACCTCCCTACGACACGCTCGTGCGCGGCATCGCACACGATGAGAAGCTCGATACGAATCTGCTGCGCGCGCTCATGATGGTGGAGAGTTCGGGAAAGGCCGACGCGGTGAGCCGCGCCGGGGCGCGCGGATTGATGCAACTCATGCCAGGCACCGCTGCCGAGGTGGCTAAGAAGTTGAAGATGGATGATTACACGCCTGACAAAATCTTGGACCCGCGCACAAACCTTCGATTGGGTGCGCGCTATTTACGCATGATGCTCAATTTGTTTGATGGCGACGAGCACCTGGCGCTGGCCGCCTACAACGCGGGACCCCAAAACGTGAAACGCTGGTGCAAACGGGCAGCCGATGCGCCGGGGTACGAGGTGATCGAGCGCGAGGGGTACAAGGAAACCCGGCTGCATGTGCGTCGCATCATGCGTTTACGGGATGCGTACCGAGGCCAGCCGTAAGCTACATCTCTCCGTTGAGCGCCAACAAGAACTGGGCATTGGTCGTGTGTTTGGCCAGTTGCTTGCGCAGCGAAACCATGACCTGGAGCGGTTCCTGACCGGTAATCGCGCGGCGAAGTTTCACTACGCGATCCAATTCGTCGGGGTGCAGCAGCAGATCTTCGTTGCGCGTGCCCGATGCCGGAACGTCGATCGCGGGCCACACCCGCGCATTGGACAGGTCGCGGTTGAGCACCAATTCCATATTGCCCGTACCTTTGAACTCCTCAAAGATCACTTGGTCGAGCTTGCTGCCCGTATCAACCAACGCGGTTGCAACGATCGTGAGGCTTCCACCACCTTCGACGTTTCTCGCCGAACCGAAAAACCGCTTTGGCTTGGTCAACGCATCGGCGTCGAGGCCGCCCGTGAGAATGCGACCACTGCCCGACGTTTGATTGTTGTAGGCGCGTCCCAGACGCGTGATGGAGTCGAGCAGTAACACGACGTGGCGACCGTACTCGACCATGCGCTTGATCTTGTCGATGACGAGTTCGGCCACGCGAATGTGGTTGGTGGCCGGCTTGTCGAAGGTGGACGCGATGACTTCGCCGCGCACCGACCGGCGCATATTGGTTACTTCCTCCGGTCGTTCATCCACAAGCAGCACGACGATGTCTACGTCAGGGCTGTTGGTGGCAATGGCATCGGCCAGTTTGGTGAGCATGACCGTTTTGCCCGTGCGCGGCGGTGCGACGATAAGGCCGCGTTGGCCGCGCCCAAGGGGGCAGAAGATGTCCATCACACGCGTCTCGATTTCCTCGGGCTCGGTTTCAAGCACAATGCGCGTGTCGGGGTAGACCACGGTGAGTGAGTGAAAGTCGGTCAGCGTCTTCGCTTTGGCCGGATCTTCGTGATTGACTTCCGTGACGGTATCGAGCGCCAGGTAGGCGAGCCCGGGTTTCTTTCGATGCGCCTGACCGCGAATCCAGTGGCCCGGCTTGATGCCCTCGTTGCGTACCAACGCGGCACCTACATAGACATCTTCGGGATGCTGCGTGTAGTTGCGCTCGGCCTTGCGTAAGAAGCCGTACCCGTCTGGATGCAACTCCAGCAGGCCTTCGACCTCAATGGACTCCTTTCGTGTGGTTACGCGAGAGGGTGTGCGTGTGCGTGCCCGTGACCGGGAGCGACTGACGAGATCGCCCAGCAACTGCCCAATGATCTCGCGATCGGTGGCGTCGTCACTGACCTCGAGTCCCTCGTCGTTTGCGAGAGCGAGTAGCGCATCGCGGTCCAGGGAACTCATGCTTGCGATGTGGTACTCGCCCTGACGAACGGCCTCGAGCAAGTCGGTGGGCGTTGTTCCCGGGGGTGGACGTCGGCGAGTTGGGCGGCGAGAGGTGTAGCTGCGTCCCGTACTGCGCTGTGCAGGAGGCGCATCGCTCGGGTCGGCCAATTTGGGAATCGTGCGGCTGGGAATCGTACGCGTACGACGTGGCGGTACCGGGGTGGATGGTGCTTCGGAGACGACGCTCCGCGCGCGAGACGTGCGGCGCGGCACTCGTTTGGGCGCACCGCCTGCGGCCTCCGATGTGGATACTGCGGCGCGTCGTCGTCGCGGAACGGACGGGATGGCGGATTCGCTGCTACGCGTCTCGTTGGCATCGTCGCTCGTTGCGCGCTTGGCGCGTGAAGACGCGGATGTCTTTCGTGCAGCCTTTTTCTTTGTCTTCTTCTTGCTCTTTTTCGTACTGCTCTTCTTTGTGGCGACGCGTTTGGTCGTTCGTTTGGCGGCCTTCTTCTTCGCGGCCTTCTTGCGAACGGCTTTTTTGGCGCTGCGTTTGGCGACCTTCTTCTTTACGCGCGAGACCTTCTTCTTGACGGTCTTGCGCGCCGCCGCTTTCTTCTTTTTCTTTTTCTTCTTTGCAGCCATTCGTTGGCTCTCACTCACTGTCAACCCGCGCGAAGGCGGGGAAACTTTGGAATTTCGGATGGATGGGCATTGACATGCGTTGACTTGGTACAAACACGTGCCCCGAGACTTGAAGTTTCCGCTTGCCGCGGATCGCGAGTTTCGTGATGCAAGGATCGGGTCCGTATGGGTGCCGTCCTACCGTCGGCGTCAGATTCTTCCCTGGCGATACCAATCCAGACGCGATCTTCCCTAGCCCGCAGAAGTTCCTCCCGGAGGAACCGTGGCTGGCGAAACGCCGATGGCGTCAAGCCCGGCACGGACTTGCGCATCGAGCTCTTCGCTGGACACGTTATTGTTGATCACCAGATCCGCGCGTGCCTTCTTTCGTGCCATGGGGCTTTGAAAGCGCTCACGTCGCTGAATATCTTCCATGGATATGCCACGTCCTTCCGCGCGCTTGGCGCGAACGGCTTCGGGGACGTCTATAAACCACAAGGCATCGCAGTGTCGGTCGAGTCCGACTTCAATGAGGAGGGCGACGTCGAGCACGAGTACTGGCGGGCCATCGCCACGGCGATGATCTTGGATGGCACCTTTGATTTTGGCGAAGCAATAGGGGTGAATCAGTCGCTCAAGGCGACGTAGTTTCGCGGCGTCGTTGAAGACCACGCCTGCGATTTTCTCTCGATTGGGTACACCGTCCTCGACAAACTCAGGCCCAAGGAGATCCACAAGTCGCCCATCGCGGGCACACGCATCCAGGGCATCGTGGGCAAGGTCGTCGGCGTCGATGGCGTAGCCAGGCCCCAATTCAGCTATACGTGCGGCGACGTAGGTTTTGCCAGCACAAATGCCGCCAAGTAGTCCGATGATGGGTCGTGGGGATTTCAGTGGAATCGCTCCGATCTGCAAACGGGCCTCGCCACCCGCCGGGCATCTTAGTTCGTCGAACCGTCGACGAAGATGTTCCTACTTTGTTCGTTCCGCCCAGTCCATTCGAACCACGCAGCCTAAACCGCATCGCCCGAATCACGATCGCGCGACTCGCTAACTCTAGAAGATGGGGCCCATCGATGGATGGATCGCGGCCAACCGAACCGAGAAAGCAAGCGGGCGCGTAGAGAGGACAGCAACAGCCCGCTGCGTGAACCTTAGTCAGAGCGGTGGGGTCGTCAAGGCCCCGTCGGCGAGATATTCGCTAATTGTTACGGAATTGGCCTAAAGGATTGCACGCGATCCCGCCTGCGAACGTTGACCGCGGTGGGAGCGGACTGCTACCGTACCCGCGGCAGGGAGGCCACGGGCATCGTCCGTGGGGAGGACTTCTGCCGCCGCCATATGCGATTGGAGCATTCCAGTTGCTTATGGTGTAATCGTACGGTCACCGCATGGGCGGTGCTTGATCATG
Organism: Planctomycetota bacterium; assembly: GCA_965222115.1. GTDB lineage: Bacteria > Planctomycetota > PLA2 > PLA2 > JAEUHO01 > CBDCTJ01. Next base: position 1,487,004 of record CBDCTJ010000007.1, read on the forward strand.
CTTCGCCTTGCTCTGGCAAGGCACGGCAAATTGGATTTCCCGACGCGTGCCGTGTGCGGCCACGTTTCGTAGATGCGGTCCCTTGCGGGCCAATGTTTACGAATGCGACGTGCCCACCATGTTTACGCCCTTGCGGTTTCCTGGAGGTTTAGCATGCGAACTTTTCGCAGTTCAGAGCGCGGTGCATCCGCTTGGCCCCTGGTCATTGCGATTCTTCTTTTGCTCGCGGCCGTCTACTTGTTGTTCGACAAGACGAGTCAGTACGACGAGTTGAAAAAAGAGATCGCCACCACCCAGCAGAAGCACAAGGAAGTGCAAACCAAAGCAAGTGCCATGGCCGAGAAGTTCAAGGCCGTTTCAAAAGTTGTTGGTTTCCAGACCGACACGATTGACGTATCCGGCCTCGGTCTGCCCGAGTCGTCGATCACCATTTCCGACGCCGCTGCCATTCAAAATGAAGTCAACCCGCAGGGCATGCGTGGCGAGGGCGAGAATGCTCAGCCCGGTCTCGCGAAAGTAATCGCCGAACGCGGGTTGTTGCGTTTCACACGCACCGCGCGTCAACACACCAGTACCGTTGGCAAAGCGGTCGAGGTCAAGGCGCCGTACGCGACGCAGGCATTTACCGACGCATTGGCCAAATTGCGCGAACTGTATAAGCCACTTGGCAATATGCCGGCGGCGCCCCACGACGACGACGATGTTGAGGGTCGCGCGGCATACGAGGCCGAAGTGAAGGAGTACAACGACAACGTTACCGCCTACAACAATGCACTTAACGAAGTTGCTAAGATGGCTGGGTACAAGGAAGCCTCTGAGACGATCGCGGGTCCCGGTGAGTTCGGCCCGGCGGAAGAAAACGTTATCGAGGTCCGCTACTTCCCTAATGCCGTCAGTGATCAAGAATCGCTTGAGTCCATCTTGAAGAGCATCCCGGCTGGGATCGAGGGTATGCGAAGCGAGATTCAGGCGTTCGCTGAAGCCACCAATGGCAAAATCAGTGCGCTTGAGACCGACAACAAGGCCAAAGACGAGTCGCTTGCTGCCAAACAAGCCGCGCTTGAGCAATGCCAGAAGGATCACCAGAAGACAAAGGATGATCTGACGGCGCGGGCGTCGAAGGCCGATACCGCCGCCACGGAAGCCAACACCCGAAGCCAGGAGTTGGAAAACGAGCTGGCCAAGACGAAGCAGGACTCGGAAGAAGCCTTGCAGTTGATTTCGTCCGAGCGCGACGCCTACAAGACGGGTCTTGCCAATGAGAAGGAACGTCGCGACCACGCGATTCGCCGCAATGTCGCCAAGGCACAGGTGCTTGCCGTTTCAAGCCTCGGCAATGCCATTATCAACATTGGTCGTCGCAACCACGCCTTCACGGGCCTCACGCTTGAGGCCAAAGCGCACAACCGCGCGGGCAACAAGGTCACAACCGGCAAGGTGGTCATCACGCAGGTGCTTGGCTCAAGTTCATCGCGCGCCCGCATCGTTTCGGGTGTCGTGCGTGAGGGCTACACGCTTCACAATCCGCTCTATGGCAAGGACGAACCTATTCGCATTGTGATTCATGGCACGCTTGAGAAGTGGCCGCTTTCGGTGCTCAAGCCTCGCCTCACGGCGCTCAATGTCGAACTCCAAGATGAAATGAATGGTAAAACCGACTACGTCATCGTGCCCAACTCGCTTTCCATGCCGAAGGTGAAAGTTGCTAGCGACGAAGACGAAGGCGAACAAGAGGAAGACCCCAAGGCCAAGCTTTGGGAGGCGATCAACAATCGTGCCCGTGGTTTCGGCGCCAAGGTGTTAACCGAGCGCCTCTTTGACGCGTTCTTGGATTTCTAAAGACGCACCTCAGATCCGAGCTCATTCCGATTTTTCGACCCCTCGCAGGTCGCACCCAGGAAGGCCCCACGCGGGGCCTTCTTGTCGTTTTGCGACACGCGTGGTTTCAAGGCGAGGTTCGCGCGAGAAGGGGCCCAACACGAGCCACCGATTCGTGCAGGCAGTGGTAGGTTTCCAGCATGGCCGACGCCGAGACTCCATACGAAGACAGGGAATCAACCCTGCCGCGTATGTCCCTACCGGAGCATCTCAACGAACTGCGTCGTCGTGTATTGATCTCCGTCCTTGCGGTCGTGACCACGGCGGTCGTCGTATTCTTCTTTCACAAGCAGCTCTCGGATTTCATCTACCAGCCGTTTTGGGAAGCATCCGCCGCTCACGGCATCATCGATGCCAAGATCATGGCGCTCAAGCCTGGCGAAGGGTTCCTGCAGACCATCAAGCTTTGCCTGCTCGTGGCACTGATGATTGCGAGCCCGATCGTCCTCTGGCAAATGTGGGGCTTTGTTGCCGCCGGGTTGTATGAGCATGAGCGCAAGGCAGTGCGCACGTATTTCCCGGTGTCCATCGGCCTCTTCGCGCTTGGCATCATCGCGGCCTATCTCCTGTTGATTCCCTTTGGACTGCGGTTCTTAATCGGCTTCGATCAACAGGTGGGCTACGAGTCCAACTACCGCGCCTCGCATTACCTGTCGCTCTGCTACACAGCCGTGTTTGGCATGGGCTTCGTGTTTCAGCTCCCCCTGATCATGCTATTCCTGCAAGCCACCGATATGGTGAAGCGCAAGACGTTCATTAAGGGTTGGCGCATTGCGGTCATGGCGTCGGCCGTGGTGGGCATGATGCTGACCGACCCGAGTCCTGCCACGCAGTTCATGATGGCCATTCCCATTGTGGGGCTCTACTTCATCGGCATCTGGGGCGGTCGATTTGTGGGCCCGGATCGCGAGACCTTTCGCTGGTACATGGCCTGGCCCGTCGTGCTCGGCGCGCTGATCTTTGCGGCCATGCTCATTTACTCCGACGAACTCAACATTTGGGTGGCCAAGGTCTTTTCGTAGTTCGTCATCTGGGTCGGCGTCCGGTTCGTGCGTTGCCCGCGCTCTCCGGTATTGTGCCGCGATGCGTATCGCTTTCATTGGACTTCCGGGCGCCGGCAAAACAACGGTGCTCAATGCCGTGGCCGACCAACCGATGGATCAGGCGCCCGGTTCGTTTCAATCCGAGACCCACGTCCGCCGCGTGCGTGTGCTCGATCCCCGGCTCGATGCATGTCGTGATATCTTTCAGCCTAAGAAGTTTACCCAGGCGTCGCTTGAACTGCTTGATCCACCGGGCCTGCCGCCAGGCCCCACGGAGGGCGATCGCGAACGTCGTCAACGCCTGCTTTCCACGTTACGTGAATCGGATGCCTACGTGCTTGTGGTGCGCGATTTCACGTCGCCGCAATATCCGTACGAGCGCGCTGAGGCCGACCCCAAGGCTGATCTCGCTTGGTTGCTAGAAGAACTCGTCACGGCCGACTACGTGATCGCTGAAAACCGCGCCAACAAGTTGCGCGACAATGTGCAGAAGAAAACCAAGTCCGCTGACACCGACAAATTGGAGCTGGCGGTGCTGGAGAAGTGCCTTGAACGCCTGGAGGCGGGGCGCGATCTTGCCGACATTGAACTCGGCGAGGCCGACGACAAACGCATTCGCGGCTTTCAGTTCTTCATGCGCAAGCCGCTACTTTTGTTGGTGAACGGCCCCAACGGAATCCCCGATGGATTGGGCGAAGGCGCGCCCATCACGTTGCGCGATGTTTCCACGATGGACGCGCAGATTGATGCGGAACTTGCCGCCATGGATGCCGAGGATCGCCCCGCGTTCATGGACGAGTTTGGCATTGAATCGCCGGCGGCTGAGCGCTTTGTGCGACAGGTCTATCAAGCCGTCGGGCTGCGCTCGTTTTTCACCGTGGGTGAGGACGAGGTGCGCGCGTGGACCATTCATGCCGGTGACTCTGCGGTCGTCGCGGCAGGCAAGATCCATACCGACCTCGCTCGCGGATTTGTGCGTGCAGAAGTGTTTCCCCATGAAGACTTGCTGGCAGCGGGTTCCATGCGGGATCTCAAAGCCCAGGGTGGCATACGCCTTGAGCCCAAGGACTACGAAGTGAAAGACGGCGACGTCGTCCACATTCGGAGCGGCGTGTGACAGCAGCCGTTGCCAGCGTCATTCTCGTTGGCGATGAACTCCTGGCGGGTCGCGTAGCCGACGTCAACGGTCCCTTTCTGGCCCGTAGGCTGAGCGAGTGGGGTTGGCGGCTTGCGGATATACGCACGGTTAACGATGACGTAGATGCCATTGCGGGGGCGCTGCGTCACGCCGGCGGGCGCGCATCACTCGTGGTTGTTTCCGGTGGACTTGGTCCTACTCAAGACGATCGAACGCGCGAGGCGATTGCAGCGGTCGTTAGCGACGGCGTCCTTGAAACGAACAGAGACGCACGGGCATGGATAGAGGACTATTTCGGTCACAGCGGACGAGCACCTACGCCGAGGCAAGCACGACAAGCCGACGTTCCCGTGGGCGCCGAGGTCATTCGCAACTCCCTTGGCGTTGCTCCGGCGTTTCTCTGCCAAAAAAAATCGACGATGATTGTCGCGCTTCCCGGCGTACCTGCCGAACTTCGAAGCTTCTTTGGCGACCCTGCACCGCTGACAACGCGCCTCAATCGTATTCACTCGGACGGATCGATTCGATTCATGGTTGCAGGGTTGGGCGAGACCACATGTGAGTCGGTGGTTGCTTCCGTTAAGGAGGTGGCCACGTGGGAACCCTCGTTTTATCCGCAGCAAGGCGAAGTCGAAATCGTGCTGCATCACGCCACGACCGCAAGCGACGAAGAACGCACGACGACATTCGACGCGTTGCGCGCTGCCTTCGGTGACCATCTCTATGAACCCGGTGTTGGAAAGCACATCGAACACCTCATCGTGAACACGTTGGCAGATCGCGGCGAGACGGTGGCCACGGCGGAATCACTTACGGGTGGTTTGATTGCCGAAATGCTCACGCGTGTGCCGGGCGCGAGCGCCGTGTTTCCAGTGGGATGGGTGACCTATGCCACGGAACAAAAGAGCGTTCACCTGGGCGTTGCGGCCGACTTGATTGCGAATCACGGCGTGGTGTCCGAGGCCGTCGTCCGCGAGATGGCGAAAGGCGCCCGAGATCGCAGCGGCGCTACGTTTGGATTGGCCACGACCGGTGTGGCTGGACCCGACCCCGTCGTGGCGCCCGACCGTAGCAAGATCGATCCTGGGACCGCATGGATCGCGGTGGCCGGCAAGAAGGGCGTGACAACACACATGGTTCAAACCTCGGCCGGAACCGGCGAAAATCAGGAGATCGCACGCGCCATCGTGAAGCGTCGGGTTGCCGTGGCGGCGCTCAACGAACTGCGACTCGTCCTGCCTTCGAGTTGATGGGCGTTCGAGTTGAAGGGCGAGCGCGCTGATGGGCAGTGGTTCCCCGGGGAGGACTCGAACCTCCAACATCCAGATCCAAAATCTGACGTGCTACCAATTGCACCACCGGGGAGCGCCCGCGGATCTTACCCGCGAACGCGGCACGCGCGAACCGCGATGTCGCCGAGGTGCATTCTTCTCACCGGGCCGCCCTTCTGCCACAGTAGCGGCTCGTCTTACCCGGAGGTTCACCCATGGGTCGTTTGCTCGCACTCATTTTCGGCGGCGCTGCGCTTCTGCTCTTCGTCCCACCACTCATTGGCAGCGACATCGGCACGAAGGTTCGGGAGATCTGGATCGACGTGATTGGGCTTGAGTGGTACCAGAAACTTCTCAGTTACGGGCCCGGCATTTTCGCCGGGGTGGCGCTTGTGCTATTCGCCGTTCGCGGCGGTGAAGGCATGCGGCGCGCGCGCGACTAGTCTCGCCACATTCCCCGTGGCAGCCCCCATTCGAGCGAGAGAACAATGGCGGATCGTTCATTAGCACTGATTTGCTTGGCGGCAGGCAAGGGAACGCGCTTGGCTGTGTCCGACGACGTACCGCCCAAGGTGCTCGTCCCGTGCATGGGTGTACCTCTACTGGAACACGTGCGGCGTGCGGTGGAGCCCCTTGCGGCCGACATCACGCTGGTTCTTACGGGACATCAACATGAGCGCGTGGAAGCGTGGCTCGGCGATGCATGGCCGGATGCGAAACCCGTGTTGCAGTCGCCCCAGCTTGGCACAGGCCATGCGGCGCGTGTGGCCATGGAAGCGATTCCCGATTTCGATGGCGACGTCCTAATTGTCTATGGCGATGTGCCGCAACTCATGAGCGCCGACCTTGAGCTACTGCGGGCCAAGATGCGCGACCAGCGGGCGCACGCCGCGTTGCTTACGGGCACAGCCGACGATCCTGGTTCTTTGGGCCGCGTGGTTCGGCGAAACGACGGGCGCTTCATGGAGATTGTGGAAGCGAAGGATGCTGCCTCTCGCCCCGACATTCTCCGCCTGCACGAGTTCAATACCGGCATGTATTGCTTTCAAGCCGGAGCGCTTCGCCAGGCCCTCTCCAAACTCACGCGCGACAATGCGCAAGGTGAAGAGTACTTGACCGACGCCTTGGGTCACATCGCGGCCACCGGAGCCCGCGTAGCGGCAGTTCCCGCGCTCGATGCCGGTTCCCTTGTAGGTGTCAACACGCTGGAAGACTTGGCCGCGGCCCACACGGTCATGCGCCGACGTGTTGCAACCGAGCATCTTCGAAATGGCGTGATCATCATTGATCCCGACACCACGATCATTGAGACCGACGTCGAAATCGGGCGTGGCGCCACCATTCACCCGTTCACGCACATTGCACGCGGGTGCAAAGTTGCCGCGGGGGCCCAGGTGGGCCCCTTTGCACGGTTGCGCGGTAACGCTGTATTGCACGAACGCGCCGAAGTCGGCAACTTTGTCGAAGTCAAGAAGAGCGTGTTCGAGGCTGGCGCCAAAGCCAAGCACCTCACGTACGTGGGGGACGCCACCGTGGGCGCCAAGGCCAACATTGGGTGTGGCACCATTACCGCGAACTACGACGGTAAGAACAAGCACAAGACGCACATCGGCGCGGGCGCGCACATTGGCTCGGGCACCGTATTGGTTGCACCGGTAACGGTGGGTGATGGTGCACGTACCGGCGCCAATGCAGTCATCTTGCCGGGTCGCGATGTGCCGCCGGGCACAACAGCGGTGGGCGTACCTGCGCGCACACTGCCTGTCGAAGAAGTGCCCGTCGAAGAAGTGCCGGCCAAACAAGTGTCCGCCGACGAGAACAAGGCATCGTCATAACGTGTATGAACATGAAACGGCAAAGCGAAGGATCGTAGAGGGGGGCGCATGGCGCAGAGCAGACTCAACTTGATTGCCGGTCGGAGCCATCCCGCGTTGGCCGAAGACATTGCCGACGAACTTAATCATCGACTCACGCCGTCGAAGGCCGATCGCTTTCCCGACGGTGAGATCGATGTACAGATCAACGACAACGTGCGCGGTAGTGATGTGTTTCTCATTCAATCCACGTGCCCGCCCGTCAATGAGAACTTAATGGAGTTGTTGATCCTAATCGATGCGGCGCGACGGGCGTCGGCCTCGCGCATCACCGTTGTGATTCCCTACTTCGGCTACGCACGCAAAGACCGCAAGGACGAAGGTCGTGTCCCCATTACAGCCAAGCTCGTTGCCAATCTCTTGGTCACCGCGGGCGCTGACCGCGTGCTCACCGTTGATCTACACGCGGCCCAGATTCAGGGATTTTTCGATATCCCTGTGGATCACTTGTACGCGTCGCCGGTCATAACGGGCCACCTTCGCGCCTTGCGTTTGGATGGACTAACCGTCGTGGCGCCCGACGTGGGATCGTCGAAGATGGCGCGCGGCTACGCCAATCGACTCGGCGGTGACCTCGCGATCGTGGACAAGCGGCGCGTATCCGCCGAGGAAATCGAAGTCGGCGCGATCATTGGTGAAGTCAAAGGACGCAATGTCCTGCTCATCGACGACATGATTTCTACCGCGGGCTCGATCACGGAGGCGGCGCGTGTGTGTCGCGAACATGGCGCGAACAGCGTGCGCATTGCCGCCACACACGGCGTGCTCTGCGGTCCCGCGCGCGAGAGACTCCGCAGCGCCGACGTGGACGAAGTCGTCCTGACGGACACAATCCCGGTAGACACCGCCGGATTGCCGTCGTTGCGCGTACTACGTATCGCGCCGCTCCTGGCCGAGGCCATCATGCGTGTCCACACCGAGCAGAGTCTGTCCGCCCTCTTCAATCGCCGCGATACCTCAATGTCGTAGGGCGGGCGGATCGACGCCCGGCGTCAGAACTGGTCGCCGGCTCCCGGGTCGCTATGGTCGTGGGCTTGCACGCTTGTTTCGGACGCCAATTTCGGCGCCGCAGCCGCGTGGCCCCCGACGCAACCGCATGTGGATTCAACGCTATGGAATTCGTACAGATCAAAGTGGCCCGACGCGAGTCCACATCGGCCTCCGACCTCCGCAAACTTCGACTTGACGGTCAGGTGCCCGCCGTGCTCTACGGCATGAAGCGCCCCAACCTCAATATTTCGATTCCTGCGTCGGAACTTGCCAGTTTCCTCGATTCGAATAGCCACTTGATCGAGCTCAAGATGGGTGACAAGACACGTCGTGCGATTCTCCGTGAAGCGCAAGTCGATCCAGTCACCGATCAATGGCTACACGCGGATTTCTATCGCGTCTCCGATGACGTCGAGGTGGAAGACCACGTGACGATCACCACCAAGGGTCGCGCCAAGGGCGAGAACGAGGGCGGCATCGTCCAAGTCTTGATTGAAGATCTCGCGATTCGCGCCAAGCCGAAAGATCTGATGGCAGAGTTCATTGTCGATGTATCCGACATGGGACTCGGTGACGCGCTTCATGTGAAAGATCTCGATCTGCCCTCGGGCGTAACCGTGATGTCGGGTGCAGACGAGATCGTGTTGCAGGTTGTGGCGCCCAAGGTTGTTTCCGCTGTCGAAGAGACACCGGCTGAAGAGGGAGAAGCGCCCGAGGGCGAGGCCGCGCCGGAAAGCGACAGTTAGCAAACGCTCGTGCATCGCATTCTCTTTGGCCTGGGCAATCCCGGAAAGCGCTACGAACCCACGCGTCACAACGCCGGGTGGCACGTGCTCGATCAACTCGCCGAGCGTTTCGGTTCTGGATTCCGGGCCACACGCTTAGTACACGGCGCCATCGCCGACATTCATCTTGGCGATACCACGGTGCGCATGATCAAGCCAAGCTCGTTTATGAATCGCGTGGGGCCGGTGTACCTGCGCGCACTCGACGTCTTCGATATGGAGCCCAAACAGGCCCTTGTCTTGGTAGACGACTTTCAACTCGACTTTGGGCACATCCGCTTTCGCGGGTCGGGATCGGCCGGTGGACACAATGGACTCAAGTCGATTGAGAGTGTTGTAGGAAAGGACTATCCCCGCCTTCGATTGGGCGTGGGGCCCGCACCCAAGACGCAAGACTGGGCCGACTACGTCTTGAAGGGCTACGACGTCCAGCAAAAGAAGGCGCTGCCCGAGGCGCTGGATCGCTGGGCCGATGGCGCCGACGCCTGGGTGCGTCACGGGTTGGAAGAGGCCATGTCCCGGTTCAATGGGGCGGGGAAGGCATAGCGACAGCACCAGCGGGCCGCGCGTAACAAGGGCGAGAGTCCCGCGCTGAAGCCCGGTCGCACGCTCACCGCCGACGTTCGCGATTCGAGTGAGCCAACGCCGAAGAGGCGTATCGGATTGAAGTAGGCGAACGCGCTCCGCAACCCCGTCAACACGTCAAGCCCTGAGCGTTGGGGCGAGACGGAACGCAGCGCCCTGCCAGTGGCGCCCACTCGTTAGCTCATTGTTCCGTGAGAAGCCGATCGAGTCTTCCTCCGCTGGCCCCACTGTGCGTGGCCGCTGCCGATAGGACTTCTCAGTCCGACGCTGGGAGACGGTTCCGAATGTCCATTCGCCAACATGCACCCTAGACAATTCGGGCTCGGTACGGGTTGGGGTGCTGGGCCTGGCTTGATACCTTCCCGGGCTGCCCAGGGGCTCAGGCTCAAAGTGGGCATCTCGCCAGCACGCCTTCAGTTGCGTGCCCGGTGCACGTGTGGGGAAGCGTCCCCTGTGTCAAAGAGTTCTGGGCGTCAAGGAGTCGCAATGAGCGAACGCAGTTACGAAGCCATGTTCATCCTGAACAACAACGCCGCGAGTGCGGATTGGGATGCAACGTCTGGCGCCGTCGATACTCTGCTCAAGAAGCACGGTGCGACCATTGTGAAGTCGGAAAAATGGGACGAGCGTAAGCTTGCCTACGAGATCAAGGGTCAGCGTCGCGCCACCTATTATCTCGTGTACTTCACATCCGATCCCGCATCGCTTGACGGCATGAACGAAGACTTGCGACTCACGGAAAACGTCTTGCGCTATATGTTTCTTGCGCTTGAAGAGTCGATTGAAGATCACGTTCGCATTCGCGAAGAAGAGCGCGAACGCTTGGCGGAAGACAGCCGTCGCAACTCGCTCGGCGGGTGGGGCGATAGCCGTCGCAATCGTCGCGGCCGCGACCGCCGTTCCATGAAGGGCAAGAGCGAAGGCGAAAAAGCTGCCCCCAAAACTGATGGTGCTGCAATCGCGGTGGCCACGCCCCCCGCCAAAGACACGCCGGCTGCAGAAAGCACGCCTGCGACCAAGGACGCGCCCGCTGCCCCGGCAACCGATGAGGCGCGAGCCAAGGAACCAGGCGACACGGCGTAATCCGCGCATACTACACGAATTTGGGACGGTGAAGATCGTCCATCGATTTCAAAGGAACGTACACCATGGCGAAGAAGTTCATCGCGAGCAATACGAAGCTCAAGAACCTGCGCAAGTTGATGAAGTCGCAGGCCGATCGCAATCGCTGCCGCTTCACCCGTGCGCGCATTCACTACATCGACTACAAAGACGTGTCCACGCTGCAAAAGATGGTGAGCCAGCAAGGCAAGATTCACGGCCGCAAGCGCACCGGTACGCGCAGTCACTTTCAACGCGAGTTGAGTCGCGCCATCAAGCGCGCTCGGTTCATGGCCCTCATGCCCTACACGGGACGCTAAGTCGCATCTCATTGTTTAGGCTCATCGTTTAGAAATTTGGTCGGCCCGGCAAACCAGGGCGCAACACGTACCGATTGCTGGCGCGCATCACGCGCGCGGAGAGTTCATCATGGCTATTGAAGTGCTTTTGCGTCGCTCGATCGAAGGCGTGGGAATTGTTGGCGAAGTCGTCAAGGTGAAGAACGGTTATGCCCGCAACTACCTCTTCCCCATGTCCTACGCTTCACCCGTCACCGCCGACGCCCTTCGCAACATTGAGAAGGACAAGGCCGCGCAACTCGTTCGCGAAAAAGACATGGCGAAGAAGCGCGACTTGTTGCTTGAGCGTTTGGCCGATGTGAAGCTCACCATTGAGGCTCGCGCGGGCGACGACGGCCACCTGTATGGATCGGTGGGACCGCGCCAAGTGGTGCTCGGGCTCCAGGGAATCGGCATCGACGACTTTGAAGAGCGTCAGGTCACACTCGAAACGGTGCGCGAACTCGGCGAGTACGAGGCCGAACTCAACTTGGGCGCCGGAGTGACTCACGCACTCCCCATCTGGGTCACCCAAGACGCCATCGAAGCGGAAGAACAGCGTGAAGCCGCCGAGGCCGAGGCCGCGCGCATTGCCGAGATGGGCGATGCCGAAGAGGGTGGCGAGGGCTATGGCGGAGATCTCCTCGACGCCGAATAGATCATAAGGATCTCTCTCTCGTTCAGCCGTCGCTAGTTGGTCGCATTGCATCGATTGCGATCTGCCAAAGCTGCCTCGACATTGGGGGCGAATTGGTTCTTTAAATTGTCTATACACTTAGCTTGCCCGACAGCTTGAATCGACATAAGATATTGTAAATACACGACTTATGTAAAAAGATCGTGTAAAGGCTGTGGAAAGACGGTGCACAACCCAAGGGAGGGGGGGCGCGGCGATCCACAAGGTTTCTGAACGGAATGTGTCTCCATGGATGGCCATTGAAGGCAGATGCGAGGGCGGGTGTCCTTGGGACGAGTGTCCTTGGGGTTGGCGACAATCCCGGGTTACTCGGTTGATCCGAGGACGGGCCACGTGTCCCATTTCTTTGGTCGTTCGTTGGGCGCGTACCGCTGCGGCGGCACGCATGGGTGCGCGGAGCAGGCATGATCGACCGTAATGGAGGCAGTCCTATTGAAGGCGTTGAGGGCGTCGCCTCCCAGGGTGAATCGAACTCGCCAACCCATAGCTCGCAAACCCTTGTTGTCGACGGCGCGTCGCCCAAGGAGATGGCCCCCAAAGACATTGCGCGGGTGCCGCCCCACAACCTCGACGCCGAGCGCATGCTCCTGGGGTCCATTCTTCAAGACGGCGAACTCACGGGCGGCGAAAAGATGGGCCTCGTTTTGCCCGTCATCAAGCGCACCGATTTCTATCGCGGGGTTCATGGCCGGCTCTATGACGTTCTAAAGTCGCTCTACGATCGCGGCGAACCCATCGATCCCGTGATTGTGTTTGAAGAGTGTCGCCGGTTGGGCATTCAAGATGAAATTGGTGGCGTCGACTACTTGGTGTCGCTTTACGAGTCGGTTGCCAGCCCGTCCAACGCGGAAGAGTACGCGCGCATTGTGCGCGACAAGTCGTTGCAACGCGCCCTCATCATTACCACCGACGACATTCGCCACAAGGCCTATACGGGTGGCGCGCGCGGCGATGAACTCCTCGAACTTGCGGAAGCGCGCATCTTTGAGCTCGGCAAACGAACCGAGGTCGATCGGCTTCAGAGCATCAACGATCTCGTCATGGAGGCCATGGCCGACATTGATCGCGGTGGCGTGGATCCCAACACCATTCGATCGGGGTTCATTGACTTTGACAACATGACGGGCGGGCTACGGCCGGGCGAGTTGATTATTGTTGCTGGTCGCCCATCGATGGGAAAGAGCACGTTTGCGCTAAATGTTGCACTCAATGCTGCTATGCGTCCGCGAGAACAAGGCCGCCGCCGCGTCGCCATCTTTAGTTTGGAAATGTCGGCGAAGAACGTGGCGCAAAACATGTTGAGCGCCTTTTCCGAAGTGCCCGGGCGCTTCGTACGCGAAGGACGCTTTCTGACGCCCACGCATCGCAGCAAGTTGCAAGAAGCCGCCGAGGCCTTGCATGGCGCCGACATTTTTATCGACGACAGCTCGCAACTAACACCCACCGGCTTGCGCGCCAAAGCGCGACGACTCAAGTCCAAGCCGGGTCTCGATCTGATCGTGGTCGATTACCTGCAGTTGATGAGCGGCGACAGCGGAACGGGCAATTCGGAGAACCGCCAACAAGAGGTCTCCTACATCAGCCGCACGCTCAAAGGCATTGCGCGTGAGTTGGAAGTGCCCGTGATTGCACTGTCGCAGCTCAATCGCGCGGCCGAGAACCGAGAAGGCAATCGCCCCAAGCTCTCCGACCTCCGAGAGTCTGGCGCCATCGAGCAGGATGCCGACGTGATTGCGTTGCTCTTCCGCAAGGACTACTACCTACAAAAGGCGGGCAAGGCCGACGACGAAGTTGCGGCCGCTGCAGGCATCGCCGAAGTGATACTCGCCAAGCAACGAAATGGCCCCACCGGCGTAGTGAAACTCGTCTTTAAGCGCGACTGCCTGCGATTCATGAACCTGCTCAATCAGCCCATCCCCGATTGATCCTGCCCGCAGCGCAGTACCGCGGAGGGAATCTTGTTCGTGGCGCGGCCCACGCCGGCGCGTCGTGACAGATCCATGACGCCCACGTGAAGCAACGACTCTCGTCCTCGAAGCGCGGTCTCGACCGTGCAAAAAGCGCCTAATTAGGGAAAATCTGGCGCTGCGAGATTCCGATTCCAAACACTACAATCCGGCTTACCTAACAGACAGGCGCGAAACAACGGGTCGAGTTTGCTCGGCGTCCGTGTTTCGGGAGGGGCCGGCGGACGTTCGTTCGTCGTGCGCGGAAACAACAGACGATTTCTCTCGCTGGATCACTCGACCGAACGAAGCACGGCTTCGAGTGCCCTGGTGCTGGAGCACAAACAAACACCATGCAGAGGGAGAAACAAGCGGCGAATCAATGGCAACGGGCGACCACGCACAGTGTGTGTTCGCGTGCGCCTCGCCGCCCGTTTGTTTGTATCGCCGCGAGTGCACTGCTGATGTTGGTGGGTATCGGCTTGGGTCACGCAACGCGAAGTGTTCACGCGGAGGGCGAGCGCGGATTCAAGCCCTCACCGTTTCACGGGTCGGTGCCTTATGGCCAGACCAAGTCCTATCCCTATCCCGCGAGTCACGTTCCTTCTACGCAGCGGGGCGCCGCGCAAACCGTTCCAACCACGTACCGCCCGCGCATCTTGATGGATGGCTCTCCCGACGGTCAACCCCTTCCACCGTTGCCAAAGTCGCCCTTACCCGGACCGGGCGATACGACCCGCACCCCACCTCCTCTACCGCCACTCTCCCCGCCCGGAGGCGCCACACCGTCACCGAATGGATCGGGACTCCCGCCTTTGCCCCCCGCGGGCAGTCGAGGCGGCGTGGGGTCGCCCGATGGCGCACCCACGCCATTTACCCCTGCAACGCCTAGCGTTCGCGCGCCGTCCCCGCGCTCGTCGCGTTCAGCGATGTCCATGAGTGATTTGAGTGATCGCCCCATGGTGATGGGTATCGAATTCGACGGCAATCAACTGTTCAGCAAGGGCAGTCTAGAAACGCGTATGCGCACCAAGGTGGGGCGTCGCTTTGATCCCAATGCGTTTGATGCCGACATGGCCGAACTCTATCGCTTCTTTCAGACCATACAGGTCGTCAGTCGGCGCGTTCAGGGCGGCGTCATCTTGCGCTTCTTGGTATCCGAGAATCCGCTTGTGACCCGCCTACGAATTCGCGGCGTCGCCGAGATGGAAGAAACCGACATTCGGCAGCTCATGCGCACACGCCAAGGTTATCCCTTCAGTCGCTTCCAACTCTCGCAGGATCGCAAGGACATTGTTGAAGCCTACCGTCAACGCGGGTTTCATTTCGCCCATGTACCCGATCCCGTGGTCACGCGCTCGTCGGCCGGTGGACGCATGGTTACCGTTACAGTCGTTGAAGGGCCCAAAGTCGAAGTGGCGCGCATACTGTTTCGCGGCAACAATCACATTCCACGCAAAGACCTGATGAAAGTTATGCGCACCAATGAGCCCGACTTTTTGGAACGCATTACAAATTCGACGTTCTTCAATGAAGCTACATTGCGTCAAGACCTTGTGGCGCTAAAGCAGCTCTATCGAGACCGTGGATATCTCGATGCCGAGGTGGCGCTTGAAGAGATGCGGTTTTCCGATGACAAGGAAGAGGTACAAGTCACCATTGCCATTCGCGAGCATCAGCTCTACCGCGTAGGCAATGTCATCGTGGAGATTGAGCGTCAGCCGGGAGGCGGCGTGGGCGCGCCCTCGGCCGACGACGCGGCATACTTCACGCAAGATCGAATACGTTCGTGGATCGGTCTTCGGCAGGGCGGTCCGTACAGCGGAAAGGTGTTGGCGGAAGGCGTCAAGCGCGTGCGCGAGGAGTACGGGAAGCGCTCCTTTATGGATGTGCAAGTGTTGCCGCCGCGCTATCAAGGTCGCCCACGCTCGCAGGTGGTGGACCTCACCATCAAGGTCAAGGAGGGCGCCAAGTATCGCTTGGCCCGCGTTGACGTCATTGGCAACGAGTTCACGCGAGACAAGATCTTGCGTCGCGATGTGAAAACCGCGCCGGGCGGTTACGTCGATAGCAACGAACTCGAGCGGGGACTCTCGCGGATTCAACGAACGCGCTTTTTCGATCGCGCAACGTTGCGCCTCGACGATGCGGTGGGACCCGATGGCGAGTTGTTGCCGGGGTATAAGACGGCAACCTATGAAGTGCAGGAAGGCAAAACGGGTAAGGCCAGCTTCGGACTTCAGTTGGCCACCAACGGTGGGTTTGGCGGCACGATTCAGTTCCGCAAGCGCAACTTCGATATCACCCGTTTCCCTACTTCATGGGCCGACATCGAGTCGGGGCGTGCATTCACGGGTGCAGGGCAAGAGTTCAATATCTTCCTCGCGCCCAGTACACAGGAGTCGGCGTTCTCGATTGGCTTCCGCGAGCCACGACTCTTTGGATCGGATTGGTCACTCGATCTCGCGGCGTATCGCCGCTTCGGGTTCCGCGAGTCATTCGTCACCGACCGTTGGGGCTATGTCGTTGGATTGGGCTACCCCCTGTACCGGGCAGACGACGACACCACGGTGCTCACCGCGGGCATGAGTTGGCGACACGAGTGGGTGGATATCGGAAACATCGGCAGTGGTGCGGTGCCGGGCGCCTACCTTTTCCGGCGCGAACACGAACTACGCGCGTTGTCTGCGCAACTTCGTTTGTTCCGCACCGACGACATTCGCGATGGCCGTTGGGAGTCCACCACCAACGCTCGCTTTGAATCCGCAGGCGGATTCCTTGGCGGCGATCTCGACTTCCGCAAGGCCGAGCTTTCGCATCGCCACATGCATGTGATTCATGAAGATGAAGACGGCAAGAAGCACCGTGTCTCAGGACGAACTTCTCTGCAGTGGGGGAAGGCCTTTGGCGACACACCCGAGTTGCCACCCTACGAACGCTTCTACGCTGGTGGTCGCAACTTCCGCGGATTTTCCTTCCGCGGTATGGGACCCCACATCAACGGTCGTCCCACCGGCGGCGAATGGGCGTGGATCAGTTCGCTCGAATATGAGTATCCGATTGTGGCCAAACGCATTGCGGGCGTGGTGTTTACCGATTTCGGAACGCTCGGTACCACCATTCATGACGACGACGCCTACGACTGGCGTCTCTCGGTCGGCTTTGGCCTGCGAATCGCGATACCCATGTTGGGCGAACGACCCCTCGCACTCGATTTCGGCTTCCCCTTGCTCTACGAGGACGAAGACGAGCGCAGCCTCGTGAGCTTCTCCATGGGCAGAGAATTCTAGGCGTTTGACCCCCAGTGGGGATCACAATCGAGCAATGGGTACCGGGCCCCGTACGATGCGCCGGATCGGTTTTATGGTCCCTGCCACGGGACAGCGCATGGGCTCGCCATGCATGCGCAGGAGGACACGATAATGCACGCAGAGATGATCAATGCAGCGATGACGAACGTAACGAAGACGAACCGTCGTTTTAGAGTTCTGGCCCTCGCGGTAGCACTGATCGCGGGCATCGGTGCCAGTGCAGACGTGGCACTCGCTGCGCCCGATCTCGCCGTCGTAGACATGATGCGCCTGATTGAGTCGCACCCGGATACGCAGACGCTCGACGCCAAGCTCAAGCAGGCCACCTTGCGCGCCAAAAAATCGGCCGACGATGAGCGCAAACGTCTCGACAAAATGCGCAAAGAGATCGAGCTGCTCAGTCGCGGGAGTCCCGAGCGACTTGCCAAGGAGAAGCAGTTTCAGCAACGCATGACCAACGCCGACTTTGCCTACAAGTGGGAGTTGAAAGTCGCGCGCGATCGTTACGTTGCCGCCCTGGAAGAAACCTATCAGAGCTTACGCGCCGTGGTCGCTCGTTATGCACGCATGAACAACATCAAACTTGTCATCCAGCACGTCGATCCGTCGCGACCCATCAATGCCTCTGAACCCCAGGACTTTTTTCTCAAGCTTCGCTTGCGGCAAGTGGTTCATTTCGACAAGACCGTAGACATTACCGATGCGATTCTTGCTGAGGTGAAAAAAGACGCGGCCAGTCGTGTTCCCGCCCCCAATCGCGGTGGCGCAGCAAACAATGGACGCGGTGCCGGTCGTTCACCCAACCGCCCGTCGGAGATTGGCGCACCACCGAGCGGACGGTAGTTGCGCGGCGTAAGGCAAGGGACGCCCATGGCCCGTAATCAACGCACCGTACGCGGCGAAGCCAGCGTTACCGGCGTGGGGCTTCACACCGGTGCGTCCACCACGCTCACCGTTACGCCCGCCGAGGCGAATCAGGGCGTCGTATTTGTTCGTAGTGATATGGACGGGGAGCCGCGCGTTCCCGTACACGTCGCCAGTTTGCGTCAACAGCAACGACGCACAACGCTGGTGGGGGATGCGGAAGCCGAAGTCCACACGGTAGAGCACTTCCTTAGTTGCATGCATGCGCTGGGTATCGACAACGCCACGGTACGCATTTCGGGTCCTGAGTGCCCCGGCATGGATGGCAGCGCGAGGCCCTTTCTCGACATGTTGGATGCCGCGGGCATCAAGGAGCAAGACGAGCCGCGTCAAGTGATTCGTTTAGATTCGCCGGTATCGGTTCAGACCGGTCCGCGTTGTTCGCTTTCGGCGCTTCCCACCGACGGCGAGTTTTCCGTGGCGTATACCCTTGAGTACGGCCACGTATACCTAGACACACAACACTTCTCGGCACGCGTGAATCCCGAGTCGTTTCGCAAACAAATTGCGGGCGCGCGCACGTTTTGTTTGGAAGAAGAGGCCCAAGCGCTACGCGACAACAACTTGGGTCTCGGTGCCACCTATGAGAACACGTTGGTTGTGGGCGACGAAGGCGTCATCAACAATGAGTTGCGTTGGCCGGATGAGTTTGCACGCCACAAAGCGCTCGACCTGATCGGTGATCTCTATTTGCTGGGTGCCGACCTTGAAGCCCATGTGGTTGCACTACGCAGCGGTCACGCGGCCAACCTCGAACTGGTGCAGGCGATTTTGCGTCATGTGGAAGATCGTGAACGAACCGCCAAGGGCGATGAGCCCGCGCTGCGCCACGACCAAATCGTGCGCATCCTTCCCCATCGCTATCCCTTCCTCCTGGTGGATCGCGTTACCGAACTCGAGGGCTACACGCGTGCGGTGGGCATCAAGAACGTCAGTCTCAACGAGCCGTTTTTCCAAGGGCACTATCCCGGTGAGCCCATTATGCCTGGCGTACTCATTCTGGAGGCCATGGCCCAACTTGCCGGCCTGCTGTTGCTACGAAAACTCGAACTTACGGGGAAGGTGCCCGTATTGCTCTCCATCGACCGCGTGAAGTTTCGCCGCGCAGTCGTGCCAGGCGACCAGATTCGACTGGAGGCGTTTACGATTCGTTTGTCGGGCGGGCGCGGACGCGTACGGTGTCGTTCCACGGTAGGGGGTGTTCGTGTTGCGGAGGCCCGCTTGAACTTTGCACTCACGGAGTCGTCGTCGGCATGAGCGCTGCGCCATCCAGTCCATCCGTTCACGCCACCGCCGTTGTGGATGATCGCGCCACACTGGGCGAAGGTGTTGAAATCGGACCCTACGCGGTCATTGAGGGACCCGTTGTCTTGGGTGATGGCACGCGAGTGCGCGCGCATGGCATGGTGTGTGGCCACACCGAACTGGGGCGGGAAAACGAAATCTTTCCCGGTGCGGTCATCGGGATCGCCCCGCAAGACTTGAAGCACCGCGGTGAGGCCACGCGTCTTGTCGTGGGCGACCGTAACCAGTTTCGCGAACACGTTACGGTACACGCCGGGACCATTAAGGGCGGTGGCATCACGCGCATCGGATCCGATAATCTTTTTATGGTGGGATCCCATGTTGCACACGACTGCGCGATTGGCAATCGCGTTGTTCTCTCCAACCATGTCCTCTTGGCCGGTCACATTCGCGTGGGCGACCGCGCCATACTCAACGGCGCGTGTGCGTGCCACCACTTCACGACCATCGGGCGGCTTGCGTACGTGGGCGGACTTACCCGTATCACACAAGACGTGCACCCGTTCACGATTGTCGAAGGTCATCCGGCGCGAATTCGTGCGTGCAATGTTATTGGCATGCGCCGCGCCGGGATTGAAGAGGACGACGTGCAGCTTATCAAGAATGCGGTTCGCGACATTTTGGTGTCGGATCGCATGTCGGCCGCCGACGGTATTGCGAGATACAACGAGTCCCATCCCGGGCATCCCTTGATCACGGAACTTGTTGCCTCCATCGAGGCGTCACGTGACGGCCGCCAGGGCCGGGCGGGTGAACTCCCCGCGAAGAAGACCTAGGAACGGCAACGCGGATGAGTCACAGATCAAGCGCCCAGACGCCGAGTTCCTCGCCTTCGCGTGAACCGCTTTCCGCTGCCGTGATTGGCGTGGGAAGTTTCGGGCGTCATCACGCACGCATCTATAGCGAGCTTGCCGATCAAGGCGTTCAACTCACCGGACTTGTCGATGTCGATCTTGATCGCATTCGTTCCCTTGCCGATGACCTTGGTGTTCCAGCAGTAGCTTCGATGGATCAGCTTCCGAACCGCGTGGACTTGGCATCGATTGCGGTGCCGACGTCTGCGCATCGTCAGGTCGCCGAGCCTCTGTTGCGTCGTGGCATCCATTGCTTGGTGGAGAAGCCCATTGCGGGATCCACGCGCGACGCGTCGGCACTGGTCGATGCCGCACGCGACGGACGTGCGTGTCTGCAAGTGGGCATGGTCGAACGATTCAATCCCGTCACGGAAGCGCTCGATCAACTTGGCGAGCCGCCTGTGTATGTGGAAGTGCATCGCCTCAGCACGCCCACGCCCCGCGTAACCGACATCGGCGTCGTCATGGATCTAATGATTCACGACCTCGATATTTTGAATCACGTCATGGGCGCGGTCACCATCGACGACGTGCAAGCTGTGGGCGTGAGCATGATGGGTAAACATGAAGACATGGTGAATGCGCGTTTGACCTATGCGAACGGCTGCGTGGCCAACGTCACGGCAAGTCGCGTGTCGAGTCAGCGCATGCGGCGCATTCGTGTGTTTACTGCCAGCGGCTATATGTGTTTGGATTACGACCAACGCGAAGCGCGCATCGTTCGCTCGCGCACGCAATCTACCGCTTCCAAGGCGCCAATCGACGCTGCTCCCGCCGACGCGCGCGCGCGTCTTGATCGCCCTGTCGATGATCACGATTGGGAACTGCTGATTGCGGCCATGGCGGCGCAAGCGGCGGGACTGGATGACCAGCGCGTGAGCGGCCACCGTCCCGAGTTTGAAGAGCTCCTGAGCACCCAGTGCCTGCCGGTGGTGGACGGGGAGCCGCTGCGGCGAGAAATTGAATCGCTCGTGGCAGCCATTCGGGCTGGGTCGAGGCCCGTCGTGGAGGGCCAGGCGGGGCTCCGCGCGCTCCATTTGGCGGAGCGAATCCTGGCTTCGTTGGCGGTTGGGTAGCCGGTACAAGCCCGCAATCCGCACGATTCGCGCCTCCGAAGCGGCTCCCCGCGCTTGATGCGCTTTTGACCCAATGACCGGGGGCGCTACACTCGCGCGCTTGTCCCCGCATTTTTGACCTATTTCGGTCAGTGGGAGGGACGATTTCGGGCCCGCGTCGCTGCGTGCGATGGCGGTCGTTTGAATTTGGTGGCCGCATCCGGCCGCCCGCACATCGGTGGTGGTCGCTTCGCAGGTTGTGACGCGTCCCGGTGGGTTGTACGTCTGCGTCATCATGTTGATGAGTGCGTCGTGTGTTGCGGGCCCGGTCGATGCGCGTCGATGGAGAGTTGCGATGCAACGTATGCGACGTTCAAGGAGTCGGACTTGTCTCAGATAACGCTCGACCAATTGCTGGAAAATGGCGTGCACTTTGGACACCGCGTGAGCCGGTGGAACCCGAAGATGAAACCCTTCATTCACGGCAAGCGCAATTCGATCCACATTATTGATCTCAAGCAAACCGTACGCGGCCTCGTTCGTGCGCGGCATTACCTCCAGGGCATTGCGGCCGATGGTGGCCACATCCTTTGGGTGGGTACCAAGCGCAGCGCCAAGGAATCGGTACGCAACATCGCCGTGCGCACGCGCCAGCCCTACGTTACCGAGCGTTGGCTGGGTGGCTGTTTGACCAACTACCGCACCATTCGCAGTCGCCTCGGTCGTCTTGCCGAACTCGAAAAGCTCGCTGCCGACGGCACCATGGAGTTGCTCAAGAAGAAGGAGCAGGCGCGTCTTCGGATTGAAGAAAAGAAGCTGCTCAAGAATCTCGGCGGCATTCGCGACCTCGAGCGTTTGCCCGCGTGTTTGGTCGTGGTCGATCCCAAGAATGAGCACATCGCCGTCGCCGAAGCCAACAAGATGCAGATTCCTGTCATCGCGTTGCTCGATACCGACTGCGATCCCGATTACGTCGACATTCCGATTCCCGCCAATGACGACGCCATGCGCTCCGTCAATCTCCTGTTGTCGCTCCTCGCCGAAGCGGTTGAAGAGGGCAATAAGGTGTGGGCGGTCGTTGTTGCCGAGCAGGAGAAGATTGAAGCGGCCAAGCGTCGCGAAGAGGAAGGTCGACGCGAAGCCGAACGTCAGCGTCGCAAGGTCACCGAAGACTGGCAGGCACGTTTGCGTGCCGAGCGCAGCGGTGGCGGTGATGCGGCAACCGCAACGGCAACCGCAACCGCAACGGCAACAGGGCCCGGCGACGGAGAAACACCCGTCGCCGATGGCAGTTCGCCTGAAAGCAAAGCACCGGAAGGCGATGACGCTAAGCCGTCGGACGCGCCGGAAAGCAAGTCCGAAGCATCGGATAGCCAGTCGGATAGCAAGCCCGATGCGACCGAGAGCAAGCCCGACGCACCGGAAGGCGCCGCCGAGTAAGTTCGGTTCAAGCAAATTTCGACGAGGCGGCGCATGTTGCGAGGCCATGCCGCGGGCGCAGCACGCCCCGATATGTAGGACGTGATCGTGCCGATCGGGGCATGAGCCGCACCCCTAGCCGCGACATGGAACAGGACCACCGATGAAGAAGGACAGCACGATGGAAATCTCAGCCAAACTCGTGATGCAGCTGCGCGCCCAGACGGGCCTACCCATGATGAAGTGCAAGAAGGCGCTCATCGAAGCCGAGGGCGACATCGAGAAAGCGTTCGATCTTCTGCGTAAGGACGGCGCGAAGACCGCCGAACAGAAGCGCGGTCGCAAGACGGCTCATGGCCTCGTTGGTACGTTTCTAAATGACGATGGCTCCGCCGGTGGGTTGGTACAGGTGCAATGCGAGACGGAGTCCGTTGCCGTGACGCCCATGTTCCTTGAGTTCGTTGAGGGCGTCACCGAATGCCTGCGAACGAGCGATGCTGCCGACGCCGACGCACTGAAGAAGCTACCCTGGAAGGGTGACGCGGGCGATACCGTTGAAGAAGCCCTGCTTTCGCTGGTCTCAAAGATCCGCGAGAACATTCAAATCGGTGGTGTTGCGAAGTACAACGCCGAGGGCAAGGGCTGCGTGGGCATCTACCGCCACCACGACAAGAAGACCGCTGCCATGGTGGCGCTCGATGGCGAGGGCGACCTCAACAATTTCGCCCGCGAACTCTGCATGCACATTGTGTTTAGCCGCCCAGAAGTGCTTTCTCGCGATGAGCTCAATGCGGCCGACATCGAGAAGGAAACCGCGTTCTTGCGTGAGCAGATTGCCGAAGATCCAAAGATGAAGGGCAAGCCCGAGGCGGCCATCGAAGGCATCCTTAAAGGGCGGCTCGAAAAGAACTATTTCGGTACCCGCGTGCTCAATGAACAGCCGTGGTACCGCGACAACTCGTCAAAGGTCACGCAACACTTGGACGAGCACAAAGCCGAGATCCGCGAGTTCATTCTCGTTCAACCCGGGGGATAAGTCGGCCTTCGCCGAATCCTCAGTGAGAGTCCATCCTTCGTGAACGCAACTCTTCGATGGCAACGCGTCTTGCTGAAAGTCTCGGGAGAGGCGTTTGCCGGTGCGTCGGGCCGACCGGTGGATGCCGACGGCATCACGTCGCTCGCCAAAGACATCGCTGAAGCTCATGCGATGGGCGTGCAGATCGCCGTCGTCAATGGCGGCGGCAACATCCTTCGTGGCGCGCAGACGCAAATCGACGGATTGTTGCGCACCACGGCCGACACCATGGGCATGCTGGCGACCATTATCAATGCCCTTTCGCTAGCCGACTTGCTCGAACACAACGGCGTGCCCACGCGTGTGCAAACGTCGATTGCCATGAAGGAAGTGGCCGAGCCCTATATTCGTAGTCGCGCCATTCGTCATTTGGAAAAGGGTCGCGTAGTCATCCTCGCGGGCGGCACTGGGCATCCGTTCTTTAGCACCGATACCACGGCCGCCTTGCGCGGGAGCGAAGTCGGCGCAGACGTCGTCCTGAAAGGCACCAAAGTTGATGGGGTCTACGACCGCGATCCCAAGATTCACAAAGACGCCACGCGATTCGAATCGCTTTCCTTTGAAGATGTGCTCGAAAAGCGCCTGCACGTCATGGATCGCACCGCCATCACGCTCTGCGAAGAAAACAAGCTGCCCATCGTGGTATTTGAAATGGGCGCTGGCAACTTGGCCAAGCTGCTTGGTGGCGCAGATATGGGAACGTTGGTGGACGTCGCCCCCGCGTCTTGATACCACTTATGCTCCCGGCGGTTGTTCTTAAACCTCGTTTGAGACCGATCGCCAGCCCGAACCGAGGAACGCCATGAGCCCCGATGACATCATGAAGGACGCAGAGAGCCGTATGGACGGCGCCGTCCAACACCTAACGAGCGAGCTCGCCGGATTGCGATCCGGTCGTGCCAGCCCGTCACTTGTGGACAAGCTCATGGTCTCGGCCTACGGCTCGGATACGCCGCTTAGCCAGCTGGCGCAAATCGGTTGCCCCGAGCCACGCCAGATCGTGATCAAGCCGTATGACCCGAGCATCTCCTCCGACATCGAAAAGGCCATCATGGCCTCCGACCTCGGCCTCAATCCGAGTTCCGACGGCAAGGTATTGCGCATCAACATTCCTCCGCTTAGCGAAGAACGCCGCAAGCAACTTGCCAAGGTCGTCAAGACCCAAGGCGAGGCCGCCAACGTATCCATCCGCAACGTCCGCCGCGACGCCAACAAAGCCGGCGACGCCGCCAAGGCCGACAAATCCCTCAGCGAAGACGACCTCGAGCGCCTCAAAAAGAGCATTCAGGAGCTGACCAAGCAATACGAGGGCAAGGTCTCGGCGCTCGTTGAGAAGAAGTCGAAGGCGTTGATGGAGGTGTAGGACGCGCACATGGTCAGATGCGATACAGCAAGACGATTCGAAGGCCCGCTAGAATTCTAGGCCGTCGTTTTCAAACTGACCGCCGGAACCAAAATACTTCTCTATGAAATTGCGCACGACATCGAATCGCTTGTCGTCAGCGTGTGCTTTGCAGATTGAAAGAGCACTCTGAGCAGAGTCTATTCGGCTTTTAGCTTCCGAATTCGACACGTAGCGCACGCTGGCGTTCGCTAGCGCCTGGGCGTGCTCAAGTGCCATCTCGCGATCCTTGCCAAAATCGTGCTCCCCTCGAATGGCGGCGATGCGCCCGGCCATCTCGAGGCGCTCGGCCCCCGTTTCGTAGCGCGCGCTGGCGTTATACAGCGCCTTGGCGTGCTCAAGTGCCATCTCGCGATCCTTGCCAAAGTCGTGTTCCCCTCGAATGGCGGCGATGCGCCCGGCCATCTTGAGGCACTCGGCCCCGGTTTCGTAGCGCGCGCTGGCGTTATACAGCGCCTGGACGTGCTCAAGTGCCATCTCGCGATCCTTGCCAAAGTCATGTTCCCCTCGAATGGCGGCGATGCGCCCGGCCATCTCGAGGCACTCGGCCCCGGTTTCGTAGCTCACGCTGGCGTTATACAGCGCCTGGACGTGCTCAAGTGCCAACTCGCGATCCTTGCCAAAGTCATGTTCCCCTCGAATGGCGGCGATGCGCCCGGCCATCTCGAGGCACTCGGCCCCGGTTTCGTAGCGCGCGCTGGCGTTCATGAGCGCCCCGACGTGCCGAAGTGCCAACTCAGGATCCTTGCCAAAGTCGTGTTCCCCTCGAATGGCGGCGATGCGCCCGGCCATCTCGAGGCGCTCGGCCCCGGTTTCGTAGCTCACGCTGGCGTTCATGAGCGCCTTGGCGTGCACAAGTGCCAACTCAGGATCCTTGCCAAAGTCGTGTTCCCCTCGAATGGCGGCGATGCGCCCGGCCATCTCGAGGCACTCGGCCCCGGTTTCGTAGCTCACGCTGGCGTTCATGAGCCCGTTGGCGACTGCTCGAGCCTCTACTTTAGCGTTTTCATTGTCACGAGATTGCTCAAATGCCGCGTGCCCCGAAATTGCGGCGATGCGGATGGACCTAAGCTCGACTGAGGAGACTTCATCTGCCGTCTCGACATGTTCACTGGGATACGCGCATGCAGTTAGCGCCAGCAACCATGCCGAGTCTCTGGCAGCCCCCAGCCTAGCAGCGTCCGCCAACTTTGAGATGGCCAACAATTCGTCGTCTTCGTCTTCCGTGGCCGTTGCCTCAAGCGTGTGCTGCCAAGCCTCGCGGAACGCGCTCGGTCCGAAACCAATAACGAGTTCTGCCCAACGTTTGGCCGGCGTTGGAGCCATGCGGAGCCCATGGTGTACAACACCCTTGTCTTCGCCGCCAGCCATGCCAAGTGAAGCTGCGATGATGTAGTGACGAAATGAGTCGGGTGCCAAGGCGTAAGATTTGTCGTTGCCATGCTCGTCGCGCTCACAGGAAATGATGTCACGATCTGACAGCCGCCCAAGTAGTGCTACGTGGTCGGCAAGTGAGTCGGGGAGAGAGGCAACCTCAACACTCCCAAGCACGGCCAAGCTTCGTAGTACGAACCGCGTATGTTCGGCTGATTGATCTTCCTTAACGAACAAGGGGGCCAGCATTTTACGGTACGAGGCAGCGAAAATACTGTGAGGTCCGCTGAGGCCATCAAGGGCGGATATCCCGGATCCAACTACCAAGTTCGCTGCGTGAATAGATGCCAGGATGTTTCCCTTAGTCTTGTCAACGAGCACTACGACTTGATGGGTAGTGAGGGAAGGAACTAGATTGCCAACAAACTGCTCAAGGGCGTTTCGAGTCTTGCTGCCAACGTTGGATAACTCGTGGAACGACCATTCCTTAACGTTGTTTAGACCATTCCGAGTTGCTCGCGCTTGAATCGGCCATGAGTTCACAAGTAATTTGATGCGCGGCAGATCGCTTACTGAATCCGTCGTCACGTCGGAGACGTAGCTAGCTAGCTTCTGTGCAAACTCGTACTCCGTGTTGAGGTTGTCCCATACCAAGAGCAACTGCCCGCAAGCCGACACCCTTCGCCACGGATCCAAAACGGATGCTGGATCTCGCGAGGATGAAAGACCGCTTTCTCGAAGAAACGCCACTTCCCAACCCATCGCTTGTGCCCAGTCGGCGACTCGGAGGCAGAGTCGCGACTTGCCGACACCAACTGGTGCGTGCATATACATGCCCACGAGGTCGGGGTCATTTAGAAACGCGTGAACACGTTCGCGCCATTCGGTCCGGCCCAGCACGGTATCCCGAACCAATCTCGCCCGAGTTGGGTCTGCAAGCAGTTTCTTGATGGATACTTCGTCGGGTCTGCGGTGCTTCCAGTACCGTTCCTCGAATTTCGAACGTGGTAAAACGAAGTCGGTAAGAACGCGGTGTATGCGATCGGTGCGTTCGGAGATGGCCGTAATTGACCGTGTGAGACCATCGATTCGGGCCTCGGTGCGTTGAACTCTCTGCAACAATTCAATATGGCGATTTCTCGCCTCGTAGCTCATTGCCGAGAACGCATCGTTCATCGCCGAGAAGATCTGTTCTGAACGAGATTCCAGTTGCGTGAACAACTGATTCAGTCGCCTTCGATGGTCTTCATGCTCTATCGACAAGCCCTTGAAGCCCTCTTCTTGCGCCTTTCCCAGCGCGAGGACTTCCGTGTCGAGCTGTGCCAAGTACATGAGCAATGCGCCAGCAAATGCTCGCCCTCCGCCATCGCCTGCGTCCCACTTCAGAACTTCTCGAAGTGCACCAGCGAAACGCGCGTCTGCGTTTTTGGCGAAGACCTTGGAGAGCGTGGAAACGCCCGCACCCTTACGTCCTAGAGCGGAGGACCAGAGTTCGCCGAAGAAATCGCTCCAACCAGCTTCGTCGCGGACCACGTTCTGTGGCTGCGTGGTGGAAGCGGTTGGAGCTTGTTCAATCTCAGTAAACCGTGTGAGCATCCGCGGAACATGCGCTTCCAGAAGCTCGGGCGTCACGCCCGCGGACAGTTGTTGTTCAACGAAGGTGGAGAAGGCATCCGGCAGTTCCTTCTCAAGTTTGTGTGAAGCATCCTCAGCAGAACCGTCTATGAGTTCGTCTGATCGAAGTGACTCCAAGACGGCGCGCAACGCCAACCCGATGGCTTGCGTCAGGTCGTGATTACGAAAGAGTTCATCGGCCTTTGGGACGTGGTCGAGCTTCTCGATCCGCTTTCCAAACCACCCCGCGAGTGGCCCTGCTAATCCCCCAACCGCAGCCGCTGCAGCGGCGCCCAGCGGATTGCTGGCCCCGAGGACGACCGAGAGGCCAGCCAGTGCGGCCGAAGCGCCAATCGCAATTCCCTTGGCAGAGGCCAAGAGGCCGGCGGGCAACGAAGGGCGGACCATCAATCAGTTTCCTCATTCATGTGGGGGGCATTCTATTTCATGGCCGAGCGTCCGGCAATCTGAGCACCACTACGAGAAGCAGGATAAATGTTCGCTCTATCTTCCCTGTACGCTTGTCAAATGGCAGGCAATCACGCAGGCGATTCGCGAATGCTTGAGGACACGCGCCTCAATTCGAAACGCCTCCACCTTCGCCCATGGCTCCCTGAAGACGTCGCGTCCTTTCACGAAATCTGGGGTGACCCCGAAGTCATTTGGTGGGGCGCAAGCGAGTCGTTGGCGAAGACGCGAGAAGGATTCACGGCGCTGCTAGAGCGGCATGCGGATTGGCCGGACGGAGTGGGTTGGTTTGCAGTGACTCGCAAAGCGGACGTTACGAATGAAATCCTTGGGGACGTGTTGCTTCAACCCGCACGATTTGTGGACGGCATTGAGGTTGGATGGCACTTCAAGCGCAGTGCGTGGGGAAAGGGATACGCAACGGAGGCAGCGTCGTGTGTGCTCAACTATGCGAAGGACACACTCAAGATCGATCCTGTATACGCCATCGTTGCTACGCAAAACGACCGCTCATTGCGTGTCGTGAAGAAGCTCGGCATGGAGCGTGTGCGTGAGATGGTGTATGCAGACTTGCCGCACATTTTGTTTGCAAGCTAGCGCTCGATCATGCTGTTCGCACGCTAACGTTCGAGCACGTCGACCGACCAGTCAACGAGTGCGGAGGACACGGCGTTGAGATTCTCCTGCGTTCGATTGGAATCGCCATGAGTGTCCTCAAACCCATGATCGCCCTCCGTGACGATGATTTGAGGTGGTGCCGCGCGTGAGCCAATGAGTGACTCGATTGAGTCAACGTGGCAGGAGGGGTCGGAACGTCCGAAACCAATGAACAGCGGTGTTTGAATCGCACCAAAGTCTTCCTTGCTCATAAGTAGTTGTCCCGGTTCATGAGGCACGTGAATCGGTGGTGTTAACAGCGCGGTGCCAACAAGGGGAGGCTCCATGGAGCGGGCATGAGCCAGCACCACGCGGCTTCCCAACGACTTTCCGGCCACAAACCACGTGGCGTTGCCCGTGATCGACTTGGCATAGTTGACAGCAGCTTGCAAATCGCCGACTTCTGGTACGAGGTCAGTTGATGGGTTATTCCCAGCCGTAAAGTAGGCCCAGTCAAATCGCAGAACGTGGAATCCGGCCTCTACAAGCAAGCGGCTCATCGTTTCAAACAATGGCAAACGCATGTGATAGCCGCGCCCCGGTGCCAGGATGAAACCGGCGCCACGCGGGCGTGATGGCGTACTAAAACATCCCACCAATTCATGCCCGTGCTCGGTAGGAATGCGCACGTCGTGGGCGTCGGTAGCCATCTACGCATCGTACGAGCATTGCTTCGGCGCTGCCACGACCTTGCCATCGTGGGCGTTTCCACCGAGGATTGCGGCGATACGCATGGAGACGATTGGTGGCAACACGTGCCCATTTCACGCCGGGACAACTCTTAGAGGGCGACTTCGGCAAGTACGAAGTGCTTGGCAAGCTTGGGGAAGGCGGAATGGGGTCGGTCTACCGGGCGCGCAATCTCAACTTGGGCGACGACGTTGTGATCAAGGTACCCGACGTTGCGGGTCTGGACTTGGACACCGCCAACGCATTTCGCACGCGCTTTGCGCGCGAAATCGATCGACTGATTGGCTTTCGCCATCTCCACATCGTGCGCATTCACGGACGCGGTGAAGTGGACGGATTGCCGTTTTGTATCCTCGATTACCTCGCGGGCGGTTCCCTAAAGGACAAGCTGTCTGCGTTGGGTCGCTCGCAGACCGTGAGCGAAGTCCTCGCATGGGCTGTACCGATTGCGAAGGCGCTCGACTTTCTGCATGAACGCGACATCATTCATCGCGATGTCAAGCCCGGGAACATTTTGCTCGACGAGCATGATCACGCATTTCTTGGGGACTTCGGTATCTCCAAGTCAACGTCGAAGGGTGTAACGGCAGAAACCGACCTCACGCGCACAGGCGGCGCCATTGGGTCGGCGGGCTACATGGCGCCGGAGCAAACCAAAGCGGAGGGCGTGACCGGCGCCGCGGATCAGTATGCGCTGGCCGCAACGGTCTACAGCGCACTTGCGGGCTATCCGCCGTTCCTTGAGAAGACGCGCAGTGAGTATGAGTTGATCGTGCTCAAGGCGATGGAGAAGCCGGCGTTGCTTTCCACGCAAACACGCGCGGTGTCTGAACCCGTGGCGTCGGTGGTCGCCAAAGGACTTGCTACACAACCGAGTCAACGCTTCTCCTCGTGTCGTGATTTTGTGAAGGCGCTCATCAAGGCCCAGCAACAGCGAGGCGCGACGGGTGCACCGGCGCGCGTAACAACGTCGTCGCACTCGCGATCACGACCGTCGCCGAGAGCTACAACACGACCGAAGCGTAAGTCTCAAGCATTTGATCCGCGCGATCGAGCGAGGCCAACCCGCGCGCCGGTTTGGCCATGGATTGCCGCGTTGTTGTTGGTGGGTGCCGGTGCGGCGGTGTACTTCGGCGGTGTGTTTGACTCGTCGAAGAACAAGAGCGAGGATTCGGCGAAGGTTGAGTCGTCCATTGCGCCAGGCGACGAAACGACAACGCCTGAGAAGCGTCGCGATAACACGTCGCCACCAACGAACGCGTCGAGTTCGGATTCCGCCGCGAATCCAATGTCGAACGAGGGGAAGCCTACGGTTCCCCCCGATTCCTCTTCGCCACCCAAATGGGCGGCATCGCTTGCCTCCGCAGTAAAGCACCTTGAGCAAGGCGATTTACGCCGCGCGTCGAGTCTTCTCGGCCAAGCCGTGACGGCAGGCATCCCTGTCAACGAAATTCCAACGAATCTTCGCGAGGCTGTGGACGCGTGGCGCGCGCCGCCGCAGATCCACATTGTATCCCCGGATCATGGTCTCGAAGTCGATGCGACGTTCGTTGCTGTGGAGGGTGAGCTTCGGGCTGCGCGTGCAACTGATGCGTTGTTCGTCAACGGCTTTGAAGTGCGAAAGGGGCCGGGCCCATTTCGTTATCGTGCGCGCCTCCCTGGGCCGGGCGGTCACAATGTCGTGTTTGAAGTGCGCGATGACGGTGAACAACGTGGCGCTTCAATAACACGTCGCGTCGTCGTTCCGGAGCCCATCCCCGATCCGTCTACGTGGGCTTATGTATCGAGTCTGCAGAAAGCGCTGGCGAAGAAGATGGGCGTCCCCGTCGCGTTCGAGAACTCGCACGGCATGCGCTTTGTGTTCATTCCCAAGGGTGCGTTCAAGATGGGGTCGCCGTCGTCTGAGAAGCATCGGCACAAACACGAAGGGCCGCAACACGATGTCCTCATGCCGCACGGCTTCTATATGCAGATTACGGAGATGACCAACGAGCAGTGGCACCGATTTTCGTCTACGCATCAAGGGGGATTTGAGGGCAAGCGCAAACCCGTTGAACACATCAGCCATGAGGAGATCGCGGGTAAGAGAGGCAACGGGCGCGGCGGGTATCTGAAATGGCTCAACGGGCTTGACCGTTCACGGAGCGAACCCAGGGGCATTGTGTATGCGCTGCCGACCGAGGCGGAGTGGGAATATGCCTGCCGCGCTCGAACGACGTCCGCCTACGCATTCGGTAAAGGGATCTCAACCAAACTGGCGAACTATGACGGGCGCCCCGGTCCGTTTCGTAAAGAGAACACCGGCATCTATCGGGGCAAGACGGTAGACGTTGGGACGCTGGGTCGCAATGCGTGGGGGCTTTACGACATGCATGGCAATGTGGCGGAGTGGTGCGCGGACTGGCACGCCATGAAGACCTATACAGCGCGTGCGCGTAGCAACCCGACCGGGCCTGAGTCTGGCACGCAGCGTGTAATTCGTGGCGGTTCGTTCGTCAGCCCACCCGATCAATTGCGTTCTGCGTCGCGAAAGAGCCACGCGCCCGAGGCGCGCTTCACAAGTGTTGGCTTCCGGCTCGTAGGCCGCATTCCTACCAAGTAACGCCCCGGTCAGGCACGGTCTACTTCTCCGTATTCCACGCCGACAGCCATCGCGTTCCGGCGCGCTTGTAGCCTAGTTTCTCGATTAGATCCTTCTCAATGCCAGGAAGGTGTGCAGCACCGTAGAAGATGGCGATGCTGTCCTTGGCACCAAGCTTGGCCATCTGCTCTTTGACGCGCCTCGTAACGATGTCATTGCGCTTGGTGAGCAACAGTTCTGCGGTGTCGGGCATGGTGACGTTCATCATCTTGAGCATGTCTACCGAGCCCATGACCTCGGCGAACTTATTCTTCATCATGCGCCGCATCGGACCCCCTTGATCGCCCTTGCCAATGAGCATGTCGAGCAGGGGGCCGGCCACTTTGAGCAACCCTTGCAACGTGGCCGCCTGTCCGGTGATTTTGGCTGCCGCACCCTTCGGCTTCGTTGGCGCTGCCTTGCCGTTTTTTCCAGGTGGCGTCGTTGGTGTGTCCGACTTGGAAGATGGCGTAGTGGGTTTCGTATCGACCGGTGCCTTGCCACCACCCATGAACTCTTCTGCTGTCATGTCGGCATGCACAAAGTGGGGGCGGTTGTAGTTAATGGCTTCCAACTGAAACGCCATCCCGAACCATTTCGCCATCTTGGTTTGTAGCTCGCGAATCGGGTTCATCTCGGTGGGTGCCGACTCGAGCGCCTCATGCATCTTTGCGTTCTTTGGCTTGATGCCCTCGTACAAGACAACGGTGGCATCTTCCAAGATGCGTTGAACATCTCGGTAAAACTCTTTCTCGGCAATGTGAACGGCCCCGATCAAATCGACACGTGCCTTTCCATCGGGATGCACATACGTCGTAACACCCACATGCAATCCAGCGGGAAGTTTGCCCGGCTTACTCGTGGTGACATGGCGCATGTGTCGTGAGTTGTCGGCGGTTGGCTTTGCGCGCGAAATGGTGCGGACGTCATCACGTTTGAATGTGAGCGTGTCGCCTGCCGGCAAGAGGATCTCCACCTCGGTCTCGCGTTCTTCAAGCACAACGCCGCGAACCGCCGTTCCGCCGTTGAGAACAATCTCGTCGGCGTAGGACGACGAGAGTGAAAAGAGTGACAACAGGAGTGAGGCGCCAAGCGCACGCGAAATGGGTCGATTCATAGCCATAGTCTCACCCGACACGCGGGGTTGTGAGCGATCGCGCCCTGCAGGGCTCGCCCAACCGCAAACCTTTGCAAGTTGGCTATTGTTGTTGTTTGATTCAGACCTATGCCTAGGAAATCGGATCGAGCGCGCTGGAACGCCAAGTACTTGGCGCGGGGGCCCAGCGTCGGTGAGCCCCATCCGTTTGTCGTACAAACCGTTCCATCCATGCCCGGACGTGCGCTTGATCTCGCCGGCGGCGCGGGGCGGCATGCTCTTTACGTCGCGTCGCAAGGATGGGAGACGACGCTGCTAGACGTCTCGGATGTGGGTCTTGCCCATGCCCGGCAACATGCCTCCGAAATGGGGATATCGCTCACGACCGTTCAGCGAGACCTGGAACGCTACGGCGTGCCGGAAGGCGCATGGAATTTGGTCGTATGCGTTCACTATTCATTCGGTACCAGGCTGTCGCACCTGCCTTCGTTGGTCGCGCCGGGGGGGCATCTCGTCTTTGTCCAAGCCACAACGACCAATCTTGAGCGACACGAACGACCTTCACGAAAGTACCTGGTGGCGCCGGGAACAGCCCGCCGCGTTTTGGGCTCAGGGCTACGAGTCCTGATCGACGACGAGGGATGGGACGCGACCGATCGCCACGAGTCGCGACTCCTGCTTCATCGCGACAACCAGTAAGTGCCGTCTTTGACCGGCCCGCCGACTAAGTCTCAGTTGGTTCTGGCCCGTCGCGGCGTACTATCGACCGGTCGTGCCTCCGCGTGGCACGCGAAGCTGGAACTATTGCGAGGCGAGTCGTGAGTCCACCCCATTCAACGCCCCGCGCGTCATCGCGATTGCTCGACCACTGGGAAGAAGCTCCTTCGGATGTGCGCGAACGCATTCGTGTGTACTGGCTGACCGACGCCGGTGGCGGCGACAAGTCGTCCGTTTCCGTGGAGCAGTTCGGAAACGACGTACTCATGTTGTGGAAGCGCGGTCGCGCGCGCCGCGGTCTGGAGCCGTCACTCACGTGGTTTCAATCGGGGGCGCACGCGCTCGCGTGGCGCGATCTTCATTTGGCGCGCCGCTGTGAACACGGCAGCGAGGCGGCTTGGCGTGAGTTTTCGCGACGCTATTCACCGGATGTTGAGGCTGCGATTCATCGTGGTTATCCGAACGTCGATGCACAGGCGGTCGCGGCATCCGTGATGGCCGATATGTGGAAACGTCCGAAAGGGGGTACGCCGGATCGTACGCAGTTGGGACGCTATGAGGGCATGGGCCCATTGTGGGCGTGGCTTGCCGCGATCGGGCTTCGACGTGCTCATGAAGAACGTGTACATGAAGACGGGCAGCATGAAGCGACTAGCAATCCGCTGGATCCCAATGATGCTTCGTTGGCGCTCAATCAAGACGTAGACAGCGAGGAACGCGACCTAGTTGAAGTACGTGGCCAGTCCGACCCCGTGGTCGTGCGGTTGATCGAAGAGGCGAAACACCCTCGTCTAGCCGATGCAATCAAGCCACGCGGTCGTTCGCTTTCCATTCCGTTGTGGGCCGTGGGCGCCGCACTTGCGGCGCTTGCGCTTGTGGCATTCCTGTTGTTCCACGGCGATTCAAACGACGCCAATCAACGAAGCGAGTCCGCAAGTTCGAATCCCGCGATCACCGAAGGCACGTGGAACGATCGATCGCTGGCCAGTACCTTCAAAGCACTCGCCGCTAAAGAAGCGCAAGCGTTTCAGGGCTTCACGTTTCCCGACGCGGCTTCAAGAAAGGGCGTTGAAGAACGCCAACTGCGAAGCAATGAGCTGTTTGTCAAACCTGCAGCTGCGGTCCTCGAAGCTACGCCCACCATTCGATGGCTCGATGGAGACGGAAACTCGATTCGTGCACGACAAGTGTTTGTACAGGTTATGAAGGAACATGGCGGCGTGCGCCTTGAGTTGAATACCGACGACGAAGAGTTGGAGTGGCCGATCGACGTCAAGGAGCTTGAGCCGGGCGTTTCCTACACCGCGAATGTGTCGCTCACGCACAACGGCGTGCGCCACCGAGGGTCCACCACCTTTCGGGTGATTTCCGATCGACAAGCGGATCGCTACGAACGTGCCTGCCAGCGCATCGAGCGCGAAGTTGAGGGTCCGGTGGGACGCGCACTTTTGCTGGGCTATACGGCGGTGCACTTTGGTTTGCTAGAAGAAGCGTGGGTCCACCTCAACGATGTGGAGGCGTCTGGGCCGTCCGCGGACGCCCTCGACGAACTCATCGCGTATCTGCAGCGCTTGGATCCGCCGTAGCCCGGGCAATGGTCAACGCGGGCGCGTCCAAACGAGACGGCCCCGGCTCCAGGTGCGATACTCACCTCCTGCGCGATTGCGTACGGAGGACAACATGACGAACCATCTCGCCGTGAGGCGCGTAACGTTTGCGTTTTTGCTACTGGCCACGTTCGGGCTCCTGGCGCCGGCCTCAAGCACAAGGCTTGCAAACGGGCAGGAAGAGTCCCCGGACAAGCTTGCCGAGGCCATTCAGTTTGCGCGTGACCGGGTGTATCCCGCCCTCGTCAACATCTCCGTGGTCGATCGCATGTTTTCGCAGGGCCGCGAAGAACGCGTGCTCGCAGCGGGTAGCGGCGTCATTGTGAGTCCTGCAGGACATGTGCTCACCAACTACCACGTGGCGGGTGAGGCCACACGCATTACATGTCGCTTGCCCAGTGGCGAACGTGTGGATGCTGATCGCATCTGCCCCGATCCATTGACCGACCTTTGTGTACTCAAGCTGCGCATGGGGGAACGACGCGACCCCACCAAGCCCTTGCCGTTTGCAAGCATTGGCGCCAGCGACAAGCTGCAGGTTGGCGATCACGTGATGGCGATTGGCAACCCGCAAGGGTTGAGCAGTTCCATCACGCTTGGGATTGTCTCGAACACGTCGCGCGTGTTTACGAGCTTTGCTGGCGACCGTTTGGAAGAGTTCTCGTTTCGCGGCGGCCAGAGCACCGGCATTTTGAACCAGTGGATTCAGCACGACGCTCTCATCCTTGGCGGCAACAGCGGCGGTCCGCTTGTCAATATGCAGGGTGAAGTCATTGGCATCAACACGCGCGGTGGCGGCGGTGTGGGTTTTGCCATTCCTTCGTCGATTTGCAGCAAGGTGCTCAACCAGGCACTTACGTTTGGCGAAGTGCGTCGCGGATGGCTCGGTTTGGCCGTGCAGCCCATTTCTCTGCTTGAGCGCGACGAAGGCGCGTTGGTTGCTTCGGCGCTCGATGTAGGGCCCGCGCATAAGGCCGGCATACGTCCAGGGGACGTCTTGATGTCCATCAATGATGTGCCCATCAATGTGAGCAATTGGGCAGCGGTGCCACGCTTCTATGCCGACATCGCCGATTTGAAGGTCGGTAGCAAGGTCAAGTTGAGTGTCGAGCGTGATGGCGAGTCGCACACTTTTACCGCGAAGGTATTGCCGCTTAGCAAGTACACCGGCAAAGAAAAGGTCTATCGGCGTTGGTCGGTTGTGGCTACCACGATCACTGAACCCATGGCGCGCGATCGCAACTACCCAAACACCAAGGGCATCTTGATTACCAGCGTGCGTCCCGGAAGCCCCTGCGACAACGCCAAGCCTCCGATTGGTTCGGGTGACGTGATCCTCAAAGTCGCCGACATCGAAATTGTCGGCGCGGATGAGTTTGCAGAAGCCATCAAGAAGCACAAGCGCAACAAGAAGTTGCCCGTTGTGTTTCGCCGTGGCAAGCGCCACATGGTGACGGTGCTCGATATGACCAAGAAGGCGCGCCGGCGAGGCAGTGCCGAACTTCAAAAGGCGTGGTTGGGCGTGAGTACGCAGGTTGTGACCCGAAAAGTGGCCGAGGCGATTGGTGCCAAGGGCACCAAGGGTTTTCGCATCACACGCGTGTTGCCGCGCACCGAAGCGGAGAAAGCGGGCCTAAAGGTTGGCGACGTGATCACCACGCTCGACGGCGACAAGCTCAAGGCGTCAACTATGCAGGATCAGCAACTGCTGCGCCGCAAGATTGAAGACAAGGACATTGGCGCCGAGTCCACATTGGGCGTTTTGCGCGATGGCAAGACCATCGAAGTGAAAGTCACGCTCGAAGAGTCACCCGAACCTCCCGCGGATGCGCGCACGGCCGAAGACACGGTACTTGAGTACAAGGTGCGCGAGCTAACCTATACCGATCTCGTCGGTCGTGACCTCGATCTCGACACCAAGGGTGTCATCGTTGCGAACGTCACGTCGGGCGGGTGGGCCCACGTCGCGGGTTTGAGCGGCGGCGACATTCCCCTTGAGATTCAAGGCAAGCCCATTGAGTCGCTCAAGGCGTTCAAGGCCATTGTCAAAGAACTTGGCGAGTCCAAGCCGCGTTTGGTGACCATCTTTGTGCGCCGGGGTCGCTCGACGACGTTCGTGATTACGCGACCTGAATGGCCCACGGATTAGTTCGATCTCACGAATCAGATCAAAGCAACTCGAATCAACCATCAAGCGCCGCGACGGCGTCTGGAGTCCATGATGAAGCAACTAGCGATACACTTGGGCGTAGTGGCGCTCGCGGTGAGCCTTGTAGGTACAACCGTCCATGCCAAAGAAGGCGAGAGTTCCACTGCGGGCACAAAGCAACAGCAATTGATCAACAAGTTTGCTGGCCGCGTATGCATGGTCAAAGCGGTGCTTCAAATCAAGATGAGCAATGCAGGCAGGTCTCGTGATCAAGAAGCGCCGGTTAAGGTCACGGGAGTGATCGCGGACGCGTCCGGCTTGATCATGGTGAATCAGGCCGCACTTGAAGGTCCCGGTGGCGGTGCTGGAAACATGCAGTTGATGCTGATGAAGCAAATGGGCTTCAGCTTCAAAGTGACGCCCACAAATTTGAGCGTTGTGTTCCCGGGCGACGACAAAGAATATCCCGCCATCTTGGGTGCCAAAGACACCAAGCTGGGGTTGGCGTTTATCGCCATTCGAGACTTGGGTGACAAGAAGCTTGAACCCGTTACCTGGGACAACGTGGCAACGCCTGCGGTGGGCTCAAAGCTCTATGGTGTGTCGCGCATGGGTGAAGATTTCGATCACGCGCCCGTCTGCGGCGGTGTCAAGGTGCTCGCGAAAATCGAGAAGCCTCGCAAGATGTGGCTTGTCAATAGTGAGCGCTTTGTGGGCGAACCGCTCTATGCCGAAGATGGCGCCGTGGCCGGTGTTGTGAGTCTCCAAACCGGTGCGTCCGGAAGCGGTACCGCACAACGTTGCTTGTTGCCCGTGAACATTGTCACCGCTGTCATTCGTCGTTCGCTCAAGACCGCCGCCCAGGCGCTCGAAGATGCCAAGGAAGACGAGGGTAAGGACGAAGAGGGCAACGAAGACGGTGACAAGCCCGCGGATGCCGAAGGCGAGAAGGCCGGCGAAGACAAGAAGGACGCCGACGCGGAAGACAAGCCCGCGGAGAAACCAGCGGATAAGCCCGCCGACGAACCCAAGCCAGAGGAGCCGTCGAAGGACCCGTAGGCTCGAATCACGTGGCTGGGTTGCAGTCGCGCGCAACTCACCTCACGCAGAGGCGCCACGTTGCAGAGGCGCAGTGGGCTGTGTATAGGTGAGCGCGGATCGCCAAGGTGGAGGCGAGTAGAGAAAGAGAGTTCACGCTTTACGACTTCTGCTCAACGGCACTCCAGCTTGTGTATGAACTGGCATTAAATGCAGGTTCATGCTTGGGATCCATGCGAAATGACCGCGCGTCATGCATTGCTCGTTGGATCTATCGGTAAGGCATCGGGGCGTGGCAATCGCCGACCATGGCGCAACGCCAGGACGTATACCGTACGCGCTTCTTCATCGACGGAATACAGGAGAAGATGAGCTCCAATCACTAGTTTGCGGATCTCGTAGTCTCGGTATCTGCCTTCTTCAGCCAAGGAGCCACGTCGAGGATAGTTTTCAAGTGAGTCGACTTCGTCCCAGATCCGTTCCAACCAACGCTTGGCATTCAGGGGTGCATCTGCAGTATCAGCGATGTAACGTGCTTGACTTGAGATTGCTGCGAGCGCTGTATCGGTGACGCGAATCACATCGCAGTTCATCGATCGATTTCGATACCAAGGTCTCTCGCCAACTTCTTAAGCGCGTCTTTCGCGTCAGAAGTATTTCCATTGCGAATGTCTTGAGCACTCTGATCTATCTGCAAGAGGCTTCCCGCGAGCTCCGCGCGATCGGCGAGTTTGTCGTAGGCCTCGGGGCTCATGACAACGGCGTCGGTCTTGCCGTTGCTCGTGACGTACAGGGGTCGACCGGTCTCGCGTACCCGATCGATGTGGTCTCGAAGCAAACGGCGGTGCTCGGTGAAGCTGGTGATGTCGTCGCTACGCATAGTGGAGACCTATAGAGGGGTTATGTACATTATTGTGTACACGGCGCCGAGGCGTGAGTCAACTCACGAATCCCTGTAATTTCTGCGTCAGGGCAAAGATCACACCCCACGGGAACTGTGACCGGTTGCCTTGCAGTCGCGCGCAACTCACCACACGCAGAGGCGCCACGTTGCAGGCGCGCAGACGGCTGTGTGTAGGTGAGCGCGGAATGGGTGTGCGGAGGCGGGTAGAGAAGAGGAGCCCACACGAAGGGCATAAGGCCACGAAACCGTAGCGCGACACTACGAGGCGGGGCTCCTCATTAGTGGCCTAGCAGTTAACGAACCTAGATCACCCTGCGCCTCTACTTCTCTGGGTCCCTGCGTGAGGCTACCCACTTATGGCGAACACATGCGTGCTATGCAGGCCACACTACGCCAAATCAAACACCAAGAATTCCGCGTTGCTCACGCCAACAATGTTCAGGGTTCCGGCATCGCTCGTTCGTACGGCGTCACCTGCCGTCAACTGCACACCGTTCACTCTAATGGCGCCGCGGGCGACTTGGATCCACGCGTGTCGCTTGGGCTTGACAACATGGGCAACGCGCTTCTTCGCATCGAGTAGCGACGCATACACAACAATGTTCTGATTGATGCGAACGCTCGTCCCCGCACCATTTGGCGTGGCGATGGGCCGCAGTTGATTTTTGCGCGTTGCCGTGGGAAACGCTCGTTGCGCGTACCCAGGACGGTAGTTCTTGCGATCGGGCGTGATCCAAATCTGCAACAGGTGCAAGCGTTTCTTGCTTGACGCGTTGAACTCGCTGTGACGGATGCCGGTACCCGCGGTCATGCGTTGGATTTCGCCGGGCTTAATGACGCCGCCGTTGCCCAAGCTGTCGCGGTGGCGGATTGAACCTTCCAAGACATAGGTAAGAATCTCCATGTCATTGTGAGGGTGCATGGGAAAGCCGCGGCTGGGTTGAATGACGTCCTCATTAATCACACGCAACGAGCGAAAACTCATGTTGCGCGGGTCGTGATAGTTGCCGAACGAGAAGCTATGTTTCGCTTTGAGCCAACCATGATTGACTTGGCCGCGCTCGTGACTTCGACGAACGACAAGTCGGGGTCCCTTCGCTTTGCCCGCAGCTGCCAGAGCTGGCGTGAGGGCAATACCCGCGGCGGCCAGAGACACCTTCTTGGTGAGGTCTCGGCGATTCATAAGCTTCCTGCGCTTCATGGGTGTCTCCTTGGTCCGGGGGTGCATCATTGCACGGCCAGTTGATACCTAGTGACGCTCGATTCGGTGTACTTGTTTCAACAAGCAAATTGATGGTGGGCCGATCGTCCCTGGAAGAGCCGGTGTGGCCCCATTTGTTGAGGTCGGGGCGAGGCGCGTCCACAGTCCCCCTACAATCTTTCCCGGTCCGAATCGTCTACACTATCGATCGGCCCCATTCAGGGCACCGGAGGTCTCATGGTCCAGCGCACTGTTCTTTTTGCGGCGGCGGCAATATTGCTCGCCTCGATTCCGGTGGCCCACGCCAAGGATGAAGCACCGTCCGATAAGCAGGTCGTGTCGCTCAAGTATCGAACGCTGCCAAACATGTTCGAGACGCATATGCCGGCGCTCCGCGTGGTGCCCATCAAGGACTCGATACCGATTCCGCATCAGGGCGGCGACGGATTCGCGGTGAAGCTCGACGGTACCGACTTGTTGATCGACAACAATGGCGATGGCAAGACCAACTTGATCGTGCGGCGGAAAGACAAAGAATCGGGATTGATCCGGTTAAACGCCAAACGCAAAGACGGCACGCCCTTTACCTATGCACTGCGTCTTCGCAAGAGCGGCACCTGGGTCTTTCACACGTCGGGCGCCATGGAAGGTACGGTGGGCGATACACGCATTCGCCTCATCGATCAGAATCACAACGGAACCTACAATGATCTCGGCGAGGACGCCGTGGTGATTGGCGCATCCAAGTATGCGAGTTTCCTCAGTCCTGTTTGGTCGCTCGATGGAAAGCTCTACATTGGAAAAGTGACCAAGGACGGCGAGAAAATCACTCTTACCCCCTACACGGGCAAGACCGGCACGCTCGATATGACCTCGTCGTTTAAGAGCGGCGGACGCTTGGCCTCAGCCATTGTGAAGACCACCAAAGGCACGTTTTCATTTGATGTTGCCCAATTAGCGGAAGACACCGGCGGCAAAGTCACACTACCGATCGGCGCCTATGAACTCGTCCGCGGGACGCTTCAAAAGGGTACCTATCAAGTCACCATTGAACCCGGCGACATGAAGCCCTTCCGCGTGCGCACAAACAAGCACACGACTCTCGCCTGGGGTGGACCGATCCGAGCCGAGTTTGCCTACAATCGCAAGGGTGACAAAGTTCAGTTTTCGCCCAATCTGGTGTGGTATTTCGGAAGCGCTGGCGAAAAGTACTCGGGCTGGACACCGGAAGCGAAGTCACCGGAATTCATCGTGTACCGCGCCGACGACGGCAAGGAGGTGGCACGCGGCAAGTTCGTGGCGTGTACCTGAGGCCCAGCCTGGATCCCGGCCGCCGTGAGCGTGCCCGCCGACATCGACATTCGCGTTGAAATGAACGACAGTCGTTCCATTTTGGGCGGAAAAATCGAGAGCAAACTGCGCGAGTAATTGTCGTCTGAAGCGCTGTCTGCAAAGCCTTTGTGGTTGACCCCTGTGTCGTGCCTGCGCGCGCGTTCTATTTTGGCGTAAAGTACGCGTTCAGCCCGATTCGGCGCACGCGGAGCAATTGGAGCGCGACAATACTCATGGTGTCACACCGCCAAGCGCCTCGGTTCCAATTCAACAGCATGGGTGCCATGCGTGCGTATGCACTGCTGGCGTTGATCACTTTGTTGTTGGCCCCATTGGGTGCACGGGGGTGGGCAAGCGAGACGACTGCCGTTGATGCCGTTCCGGATTCGTTTCAAGGAGGTCGCGTACCGCTGCGCATTGTCGGTGGGCACCTCGTCGTTCGCTGCGACATGAGCACGCCGCAGTCGCGCATCGCCGCGCACCTGCTGGTTGATTTCGAGAATCCGTGTGGCCTCGCCCTGCACAACGCTGTGCCGCAAAAGGAAGGGCTCGCGATTGATAAGTACGGTCACCCGATCACGCTCCACTTCCCCGGATTTCGAATCGTGCATCGTGACGGGTATTCCCTCGGCACGCGCCTTTACGATCAACTCACCAAAGACTACGCAGTTGAGCTTGGCGAGACGGCCATCGTAGGCACGCTCGGTGCCGAGTTCTTGAGTCGCTATCACATCGTCTTGGACGTTGGCAATGGGTACATGGAACTCTCGGCTCCCAAGGCTGTACCGACCACGACCAGCAAAGACGACGCGAAAGAGACCCATGAAAACGAAGGAGCGAGGCCCGTGGGGGAGCCGCTTGCCGATGATGAGGTCGAGTTCTCGCTTATGGGCCATACGGCATGGTTGCCTGCCCGCTTGGACGGACGCAAGATCGGCGCACTGCTCGTGGGCACGGCCCACACCGATTCCCGTCTCGCACCATTCGTAACTCGCATGCGCCGCAAGAACAAAGACGCCGCATTGGCCGTGGGAGCCTTGTCGCTCGACGAGCTCGGCGAGTTTCTCGTGGGGGAACCGGTCGATTACCACCCCGATCGCGCGGTAGGTGTGATGGGTCTTAATCACCTGCGACACATACGCCTCGAACTCGACTATGCGCGGCGCCGCGCGCGTCTGGGTGTCTCGCGCCCGCCCAAGAATCGTGACGCCGAGCGCGACTACTTCCGTGCAATTCGCGCAGAGACTCCGGATGCGTGGTTGGCGTTTCTCGCTGCACATCCCAAGTCGCCGCGTCGTGCACGTGCCGCCGAGTATTTGGTGGAAGCACTCAAGTCGTGGGGCACCGACGATCCGAAGCAGCTCACCGCAGCCGTGAAGCACTACGCCGAGACGCGCGATGTCAAGCGTCGCACGTCGCGGCTCTACGATCTCATGCGTGAGTTTCGAGAGCTGGGTTGGAACGACGCCGCGATCAAGGCAGGCGAAGCCGGACTCAAAAAGGGCGCCAAAGACTTAGATCCAAATGCGATTCATAAGA
Source organism: Planctomycetota bacterium (assembly GCA_965222115.1). GTDB lineage: Bacteria > Planctomycetota > PLA2 > PLA2 > JAEUHO01 > CBDCTJ01. The sequence continues at coordinate 1,531,001 of CBDCTJ010000007.1, forward strand.
TCCACGCTGTGCTCGGTGAGATGCAGCTCGCTAAGGACGATGGCAAGAAGGCGTGGAAGCATTTGCTTTCCGCTGCGTTTGGTATGCCCGAAGACGGACTGGTAAATCTTCTTCTCGGTCGCTTTTACGAATCCAAGGGCCTCCATCGCCGCGCGTTTAGTCGCTACATTCAGGCCACAACCGATGCGGCCAGTGGGCCGCAAGCGTTGGTTGCGCTTGAGGCATTGCAAAGACGAACCGGCAAGACCATGCGACTGTCGGCCGACACCATCGAGCGCGCAACAGCAGGCAAAGTGAAAGGGTTCGGTGCGCCCGACGAGTTTGAAGCCGATGAAAAGACCGACACCAATCGCTGTGTGTTGCTTGAAAACTTTACATGTGCCCACGGGCGGCCCACCGGCGACTGGGTCATCGACGGTGTATTGACGCACTATCCTCGTAAGCGCGTAGCGGTCGTATCGCATCACCTTCCCAACCCCGCGATGGAACCGCTCATCACAAAGCTTGGCGAAGCGCGCGCCGCGTTTTACGAAAACGATGCTAGCGGGATTGCCATCCTCAATGGAGAGCGACCGTTACGCATTGGGGGGCGTCCTCGCGAAGTTGCCAAGATTTACGCCGCGCTCAAGCCCATCGTGAGCGAGCCGCTTGCCGACGCTTCGAAGTACACGTTCGAAGTCAAAGCAACGGTAGACACGGAACGCGAAGGCGGGCCCGCGGTTGTGGGCAGCGTTACGCTGAAGGGGCCAAAAGCCAACAACTTGCGTGTTCACATTCTGTTGGTTGAACAGGGCGTAGTCTTTCCGGGTCGCAGCAAGGTCATTGTCCATCGCATGGTGGCGCGGACACACCTCACGGAGCAGATTCACGGTGATGCCTATAAGCCCGAGGGGAAGGCAAACGAGCAGTCGTTTTCCTTCGACAAGGCGCTGGCGCCTGTGGGCGAGGCGTGCGAAGCGTATGTCGCGTCACAAAAAGAGCGTGGCGCGGTGGTGTCGTGGCGCCATGAGCTCGACCCCGAGCAGCTTCAGATCGTTGCCTTTGTGCAGGACGCGCAAAGTCGCGCCGTGTTGCAGGCCGTTCACTACGAAATGAATGTGGAGACGAAGAAAGCACGTACCAAAGTCGATGCCAATGACGACGAGAAGAGCGGGGACGCGAACGACCAGTGACAGAGCGACCAACCTCCACGGCCACCGTCCATCCGGATGACATTCGCAGCGACCTCAATGGGCTTGTGTCGCGCGTGCGCACGGTTCGTACGCAGCGGCGCCTGGGCAATGCGCTGCGCCAATCGTGGAAGATGTCGGCATGGTGGTTGCTGGTTGGGCCTGTGTTGTTGGCTCTCGGAACATGGTTATCGCTTTGGGATCCGCCAACGTGGCCGTGGATTGCCGCGTCGGCCCTTGGGCCATTCGTACTCGATGTCATTCAGGGCCTAGTGATTGCGTCGCGCGTCCGCGAATCGCGTGAGACATGCCTGAGTATCGTGGACTTGCAGTGTGGGCTTAAAGATCGACTCGTGAGTGCCGACGAGTTCCTTCATGAATCCCAGGCGCGCGATGAATCGACGCCTTCGACCGAATCTCTGCGACACGCATTTGCGACTGCTGCCTTGCACGACGCCGTTCCTTATCTCGACGTGGCCAAGCGCCATGAGATTGAGCCGCAGGCCCGCGTGAAGGGTGGTTCCCGTTGGTTGCTCGCGCTTCCCTTACTAGGAGCCCTCGCAGCCCTGTGGACCTTGCAGCAGGAGTCGAGCACGCCCACGCCGTCTAAGGATGTGGCTGTCGTGAGTCCACCACCGAATCAGGTGTCGAACGACGAGCCGCGCAAATCGCCGAGTGACACCCACGCCACACCGCCGAAAGACCCCAAGCGCGAGGATCCATCCAAGTCGCCGAGTCTCAAAGAACGCGATGCGTCCGCGGCGGAAAAGAACTCCGTCGAAGACAAGAAACAACCTGCGAGCAAAGAAGAGCTTCGCGCCATGGAGTCCGAAGCACGAGCCGGTGCATCGGCCGACGCATTGACGCGTGCTCGACCCAGCACGTCGCTTGGCAACCCCAGCGAGCATGCAGAGAAGGCCAAGCGTGTTCCGCAAAAGCCGAAGAAGAGCAAGGTCAAGTCCAAACCAGTCGCGGAAGTGAAGAAGCCTCCTTCCAAGCGTCCCGAGAAGCCTGAGCAAGCGGGTGCCACGGCCGGTCGCGGCTCGTCGAAGGGAAGCAAGAGCAACCCAATCGCCAATCCGTGGTCGAGTAAAGATCAGGCGCCGGATGAAAAGTCGGACGACCTTGAGTTTGATGAAGACGTGGACGACGAGTTTGACGACTCCGATAGCCGCGGGGGGATGCAACCCAACTTACGCGATCGGCGACCGCCTGTGAATCGTGATCTTGGCATTGGCTTTGGCAACAAGCCCAACCCCGATGCCAATGGACGCGGCGGTCCCGGGCAACGCAAAAAGTCGCGCGGCACGGCGTCGCTTATTCTTGGCGTGCCCATTCCAGATCACGTGAAGGGTTTGTCCGGTCCCGGCACAACGAAGGTTACGCACGAACGCACCCGGCCCATGCCCGAGCGCGTGGGACCCCTCGACGCGCGGGCCGGCACACGCCGCTCTGCGCCCACAGGCTTTGCCTGGCAACCTGCGCTCGCACCGTGGTCGCGCGCATTGATTCGACAGTTTTTTGCTCGTTCCGATACGCCGAACGCGGCGTCCCCGAGTGAGGAGTAAGCATGAGCACCGCCGTAGACCAGGCTCACACAGCCGCGTCCGAATTCAAATCCGTCCACGCGGCCATACGCGAACAGGTGTGTCGCGTCATGGTGGGCCAAGACGATGTGATTGACGGCGTGCTCACCGCATTGTTTGCCGGCGGCCATGTGTTGCTCGAAGGTGTACCGGGACTTGGAAAGACGATGCTCGTACGCGCACTGGGTCGCGCGCTCAATCTCAAGTTCTCGCGCATTCAGTTCACACCCGACATGATGCCCGCTGATATTCAGGGGACGCATGTGTTGTCGGATCGTGGCGATGGCACCCAGGAGCTCACCTTTCAAGAAGGTCCGCTGGTTGCGAACTTGATCCTGGCCGATGAAATCAATCGCGCCACACCCAAGACGCAGAGCGCGCTGCTCGAGGCCATGCAAGAGGGGCAGATCAGCGTCGGCAAGCGCACGATTACCCTTGAGCAGCCCTTTGTCGTAATGGCCACGCAGAACCCGGTTGAGCAAGAGGGCACCTATCCACTGCCCGAAGCACAGCTCGACCGCTTCCTGTTCAAGCTCATTGTGGGCTATCCCAAGGAAGAGGAGTACCGCGAGATCCTAAAGCGCACCACCGGTGCGAGCGAACCCGAAGTAAACGCGGTCTGCGACGGCGAGACTATTATGAACATGCGCAAGGTCGTGCGGGAAGTGCCTGTGGCCGATGCCGTGCAGGCCTATGCTGTGCGTCTGGTACTGGCAACCCAACCCAGTCACGGCACGGCCCACGAGCAAGTGCGCAAGAACGTGTCGCTGGGCAGTAGTCCACGCGGTGCACAGGGTCTCTTGTTGGCAGCCAAAGTCGCCGCGCTACTCGACGGTCGCTTTGCGGTGAGCACCGACGACATTAGGGCGGTTGCACGTCCTGTGTTGCGCCATCGCGTACTGCTCAACTTTGGTGGCCAGTCCGAGGGCCTTACGTCGGACGCGATTCTTGAGCACGTTATCGCGGGTGTTCGCGCCGAGTCGTAGCGCGCGTCTTCGCAATGTGAAATCGCGATGCCATTGGAGAGTAGGTAGTGCAGGCTAACGAGCTGTTCGATGCCGAATTCATGGCCGCCGTGTCGCGGTTGCGCATCATTGCACGCCGCGTTCCGCGAGGAGGTCGTCCCGCGGAGCAGCGTTCGCAAAAGCTCGGTAGCGGCATGGAGTTTCGCGACTTTCGCCCATATGTAGCGGGCGACGACATTCGTTCCATTGATTGGAATATCTATCGACGTCTCGGCAAGGTGGTGTTGCGGCTGTTCGAAGAGCAAGAAGACTTGCCGCTCTACCTGCTTCCCGATACGTCGGGCAGCATGGCGTTGGAGTCACCGCCGCGGGCCCACGCAGCATTGCGCGCCACGCTCGCGCTTGCCGCCGTTGGCCTAGGCCAGCACGATTCCGTTGGCGTCTATCCCTTTGCCGATCGCCCCATTACGCCGTTGCGACTCGGCGCGGGCGGTCGTCGCATCTACCGCGTAGCCGACTACCTTGCGGGACTAACGCACGAAGGCGGAACCGAATTGGTCGACGCGGTTAGGCGCTTTGCGAGTTTCCGTATGCGGCGTGGGCTCCTTGTTTTGGTGTCGGACTTTTTCGATGACCGCGGCATTGAGGCCATCACAGAAGCTCTTGGCGTCGTTCGACACAAGCTCGTATTGATTCAGTTGGTTCGGGAAGGAGATCGCGAACCCGCCATGCGCGGCGACGTACGTCTCGTCGACTGCGAAGCGGGCGATGCGCAAGATGTGGCAATCACATCCGATGTCTTGAAGCGCTACCGCGAGGCCTACGATCACTTTTCGCGCGGCCTTACGGAGTTCGCAACACGACGAAACGCGGGCCTGCTCCGCCTCAACGCCGACGACGACGTTGTCGAGCAGCTAGCCGAACTCTTCGCGGGCGGGAGGATTCACGCATGACGTCCGTGACCCCCGTAGCGTTGCAGTTTCTAACGTTTCCCTGGTGGGGGGTGCTGCTGGGCCTTGCGGGCATAGCCGCGCTGTTGTTCGTGTTGCACCGTCTTCGCATTCGTTTTCGCGAAGAGGTCGTACCCACCACTATGTTTTGGAAGCGCGCCCTGGATGAACGCCAGGCGCGTGTGCTCATGCAGCGCTTCCGCCACCCGTGGACGTATGTCTTGGCGACATGCATCGCGTCTTTGTTGTGGTTGGCGGCGTCGCGGCCAGCGAGTGACAACACGATCACACATGCGGACGCAGTCGTTCTTTGGGATACTTCGGCGAATGCGGAGCCCGTTTCCAGCACGCGCAGGGCGGTGTTGACAGTTGTAGATCGATTGGCGGGACGCAAGCCCAGCGTCCTCGTCTGCGACCACGATCCACGTTCGATTCTCACGCCGGCCGAATCTTCGGCGCTGCTCCCCGAACGTGCGAAGCGCGTCGAGCAACGTATGTGTCACTCTTCCGTATCGCGCATCCTTGATGACCTCGATTCGGCGCGCGAATCTTCAGCAAAGCTCGATGTGTATGTCGTCGGATCCATGGAATCACTTCTGGCGTCGCGATGGGAGGGTCTGCAAGTACATCATGTGGGGCCAGTCACCTCCGTTGCTAAGGGCACCAAGGATGAGATTCAAACCCTCGGTATAACGGCCGCCGCGTCGGGCGCCTGGGACCGCGTGGATATCTTTGTTGGCACATCGGGCGACGGCATGCCCACGCTTTCCGAGGGAGCAACGTCACTATCGTTGCAGCCGATTGATGACGGCAAGTGGGTCTCACGCGATGTAGCGGCCCGTGGTCAGATGGTCTCCGCGAAACTCGGCAAATCGCAAGCCATGCGTGTCTTGCCGAACCGACGTGTGGTCGCCATCGCCGACAACGGTGGTGATGCCAGGCATTCTGGATTCGAGTTGCTACGCCGCATTGTGACCTTGGATTCTGGTCTGTCTTTTGGCGAGGGTGAATCGGCGCGCGTGTCACTTGGCGCGGACGAAACAGGCGTGCCAACGCTGTCTGTGGACGCAGGCGAGCACGCGAGCGGTATTGTGCTCGTTGTGCCGCCTTCATACGAAGCGAGGGCCCGCGCATTCGCCTCGTCGTGGTCGTTCCCAATGATTGATCGCGTCATAGGCCGTGACGAGCCCCTTGGCGAACTGCGAGTTGATGTGACCGTGGACGATTCGGTGACAGCGCCGCGCTTGCTGATTGGAGGCGACCTCCTCGGGTCACGAAGTAACTTCACTGCCAGCGCACAGTTTCCCGCATTCGTATCGTCGGGCATTCGTTTCCTAGCAGGCGAGGGAGAAGCGCTGCAAGTGGATGTTGCTGTTGGCGATGCGATCTCCCTTCCAGTGGGACCGGTCACCACGCCTGTGAATACAAAGACACAGAATGTTGACGGTGTGTTTACACCCACGGTTGCGGGCGCCTACCGATTGGGTGATGGTTCGAGCATGGCAGCAACGCTGATGCCTTGCTCGCACAACGGGTTGTCGAATTCCGTAACGCGCGTGACACCGGAATCGGTCGCGGCGTCAAGCCGTCCGTTTACGTGGGCCTGGGTTCTCGGTCTGCTCGCGCTCATTACGCTGTTGGTTGAGTGGGTCCTTGTCCGTCGCGAGAGGATCCCCTAGTCGTGACGTTTGAACTCGCCATCACCTTCATGCGTCCCTCGGTGCTTGTGCTTTTGGCACTCGTACCGCTGCTGTGGTTTCTACCGCGTCGATTCCCGAACGCCATTCACGGACTACTTCGTTCGCTGGCGGTTGCTGCGTTGGTGTTGGCACTCGCCGAACCCGCCATGATTCGCCTCGACGAGAAGCGCACGGTTCAGGTTGCGATTGTTGATCACTCGGTGAGTGTTGCGCCCGGACAGCCCTCGCTCTCAACAGACGCGTTGTTTGGGCCCATGCCTACATCGGCCGAGCGTATCGCGATTCACGTGGGAGCGTCGCCCGATCGCGCAGCCGCCGATGCGTCGATCACCGGCGATAACGGAATTGAGTCAATCGTCATCGACGCCAATGCGTCGGCAACGCGAGGACGTGATTCCCTTGGGGTTGCACTGGACGAAGCGCTTCTTCGGATTCCTGAAGGTGTTCACGCCAGCATGACGCTTGCTACCGATGGCGCCGCCACGCATCCCTCGTGGCGAGCATCTGTCCAGCGCATCGCAGCGCGAGGCATTCCTGTATTTGTGATTCCACGACGTCGCAAGGGCCCCGACGCCTATCCGCGGCGCATCCAATTGGTTGAGGCGGCCGTGGCGGGCCAAACCGCACGTGTACATATTGATGTTGTCGGGGTCGTGCCCCGCGGCGAGGTCGTCCTGTTCGCCGACGAGGTCGAAGTTGCGCGTGAGAAGGTTACGCAGACGTCGCGTTCACCGATGGTCCTTGAGTTTGAACCTGAGCGACCCGGATGGGCGCAGCTTCGCGCTGAGCTTCGCAGTGACGCCGCGAGCGATGTTGTCCAGGACAACAACGCGGTGAGCACGTGGATTCCGGTCGATGATCCGATTCGTATTCACTACGCAGGCTCTCGCATGGTGGGGGCTCAACAGGCGCTCGAGAAAGCACTCGGACGCGGATTTTCATTGGTGCCGTTTCAAGTAGATACGTCGTCGCAAGGCGACTTGCAGAGGTCGCTAGCGAGCAGCGAACTCCTTTGGCTCGACGACATTCCCGCCAGTCAATTGTCCCCTGCTGCACACGAATCCATATCCAACGCCGTCCGTGACGACGGACTGGGCTTGCTCTATTCCGGTGGTCAGCAGGCGTTTGGACCTGGCGGCTATGTCGACACGCCCATCGCCAAGTTGCTTCCGCTCGAGCCCAACCAGAAGGAAGAAAAGCGCGATCCCAGCACAACGTTGGTCGTGATTATCGATACGTCGGGATCCATGGGGGGCGAGCGGGTCCAACTCGCGAAGGAGGTCGCACGCCTAGGCATGCGGCGCCTTTTGCCCCATGACAAGGTTGGCATTGTCGAGTTTTATGGTGCCAAGCGTTGGGCCGCGCCGATTCAACCGGCATCCAACGCCATTGAACTACAACGCGCACTTAATCGACTGGATGCGGGCGGCGGCACCGTCATTATGCCCGCTATCGAAGAGGCCTACTACGGCTTGCGAAATGTCCAAACACGCTACAAGCACGTGCTTATGCTGACCGATGGGGGAGTGGAGTCGGGTGCGTTTGAACCGCTGATTCGCAAGATGGCCGAAAAGGGAATCACTACGTCCACCGTGCTTGTGGGCCCCGATGCGCATAGTGAGTTTCTCGTCAACATTGCCACGTGGGGGCGCGGACGTTACTACAGCGTTCCCAACCGATTCAACCTGCCCGAGATATTGCTGAAGCAACCGACCAACGCGCGGCTCCCGTCGTATCGACAGGGACGGGTCGAAGTTTCGATCACGGGTGGACCCAGTTGGTTTGGCGGTCGCCTGCCCAAGTCGGTGCCTGCACTCGATGGCTATGCGGAATGCAACTTGCGCGCGGGTGCCGAGCTCGTGCTTGAAACAAAGACGCGTCGTCACCCCGTGCTCGCATCGTGGATGATGGAGGCGGGACGTGTGACCGCATTGGCTACAGAACCCACCGGTCCTGGCATGGCGCCCTGGCGTGACCTCGACGCCTACGGCGACTGGCTCGCGCGCTGGGTGCGTCGCACTGCACGCGTACGCACGGGTCCGTATCGCTATTCAATTGAGCAGTCCGGTGGCGCCACAGTAGTCGTCGCGCGGTCGCGAACGACCACCAGCACGACGCCTGTTGTTCACCTCGTGGACGATACCGGATCACCAACCCAGTCACTCCCGTTTCGTGCCGTGGCGGATGGCGTGTATCGCGCCGACGTTCCAACTTCAGAACGACCCACGCGACTGATTGCCGGTGAGGCGAGCGGGCGAAGGCAGCGTTTGGTTGCAACACCATTCCCTTTACTCTCCCCCGAGCTTCAAGAGAATCCGTCCAACCGTATGCCGCTTGCGCAGATCGCCCGCGCAACGGGTGGTCAAGTGATTACTGAACCTGGCGCGAGCAAGGTCGACGTCGCGCGTGTGCGCGGTGACGTGCCGAACCACATTGTTCCTCTATGGCCCTGGTTCTTCATTGCTGCGCTACTTGGCTACTTGGCCGACGTGGCCTGGAGGCGTCGCCCCTAAATGACTATGCTTCGAGATCAATCTCGCACTTGGATCGTTGTCCTAGGCCTCTTCGCCGTTGCCGCGAGCAGTCCGTTGAACGTGGTGTTTGCGAAGAAGGACAAACCCACGCTCGATGATGCGGCCAAGCAGGTTGTGGCCGAGGCTCTTGCAGACAAGGAGGATGCCGAGAACGCGGCCCACAATCTCGATCGTACATTCGCACTCAAAGCCTATTCGTCGGCCGCGCTCTTGGAGCATCTTCAGGCGGTAGACAAAGAAGATGCGAAACGCGCGCGCGCCGAGAGCCTTTTGTTGCATCTCTACTTGCGCGCCGGCAAGTTGCGCGATGCGTTGACGATTGCCGAGACGCAATGGAAGGATGGCGAGGCCGGTCGAAAGCTAAAGCTCGGCGAACTTCAAGAGGCCGCTGGTCGAAACGCGAAGGCACTGGATACCTATCTTTCGCTGATAGGCGAGGCCGGGGACGTCGGCTGGACCGCATCGCTGCGTGCGGCGCTCTTGCGACTTGATGGTGTCGCGAGCGCTGGGAAGACTGCCGACAAGAAGCCGACCGCCAACTCAAAGAAGCCCGAAGACAACAAAGGCGCAGACGATGGGGACAATGACAACGATCCGCTCAACCCGGTGAACATCCTCACTGAGGCGGTGAATCGTTCGCCCAAGTCCGTGCGCGAGGCGCGCGGCAACCGCGCAGCGATGGTGTTAGCGCTCACGGGCAAGGCGGACAAGGCGCGCGCGCTCTACCACGTTCCCAAGAACGCCGAGAAACCCGTGCGCGCGATGTTGCGCATGGCGCAGTGGTGCTTGCATGACCGTGCGTGGGACGAAGCGCGCACGTGGGCCGATAAAGCGATCGATGTGGCCACGCTCAAGCGGGATCGACGCTACGCCTATGCGCTGTTGACTGAGGCCTATCGCGGGACGAATGATCTACCAAAGTTGATCGAACGATTGCTAGCGAGCGAGTCGTTATCTGATGAGGCACAGGATCTCTTAATCGAACTCCTGCGCGAGACCGGGCAGCCCGAGAAGGCGTTGGCATTCTTCAATGAGGAAAAGCGCGCATCGTTGACACCTGAGATTCAGCGCCAGTTTCTTGAGATGTTGCGAGACGCCGGTCGTACCAAGGACATGGTGGCGCGCTACAAAGACGCCATTCACCGCGAGCCCGAACGACTGCTTTGGCGTTCGGGGCTGTCGCGCTACTACCTCGAAGAAGGCACGCCGGCGCAAGCGAAAGCAGTTTGGCGTGATCTCTTGGACGTGAGTAAGACATTTACCCCCGAGCGAGGACCGTGGATTCAGTTGGGTGCTGCCGAGGAGATTGCGTCGCAGGGGCTCCACAAACTTGCTCTTGAGCTTGGGGAGCGAGCGGCCAAGCACGAAGCGACCCAGTTTCCCGCCCTGCTTTTTCTCGCTGATGTGCATGTGCGCACCGGAAAGACAAAGTTGGCTGAAGCCGTACTCGATCGCTTTGACAAAGCGGCCGCGCCCAAAGCCAAAGAACGCCTTCAACTGGCTGAGGTCTATGAGCGCCTGGGACGTAAGGATCGCGCGGCCACGGTCTTGGAGGACTTGCGCCGCGCCCGCGGCGAGGACAAGAGCGAAGAAGATCTCGACATGCGCCTCGCCGTGTTGCTCAGCGAGGTCGATCGTGACGCCGACGCATTGAACCTCTGGCGCCACGTGTGGAAGCGCGTCAAAGCCCCTGCTCGCCGACAGTATGTGGAGGATCGCATACTCACCGTCGCAGCACGCGAAGGCGAACTGGCCGACATTGCAGTCGATCTCGAAGAGCGATTGGTGGCCGGAAAAGCCAATGAACGCGAGAGTGGGTTGCTGATTCGTCTGTATACGCGCGTGGGTGATCCCGTGTCGGCCGCCGAGGTGTTGGAAGAGCGCGTTAAGCGTCAGAAGTCCGATCAGGTCAAGGCGCTTCAAGAACAGGCGCGCATCTATCTCACCTGTACCGACTACTTCAACTACGAAGAGGTCGTTCGAAAACTGATTGATCTCGATCCCGAGGGTGAGCGCGATTATCTGCGTCAACTGGCCATGAGCGCATTGGAACGCGGACGTCCGCTTGAAGCGCGCGGTTCCCTTCGTCGCCTGAAGCAACTCGAAGGCGGCGTGGATGGCGCCGAGTTTGAAGCCGGCATCCTCGCGCTTGGTGGACTAAATGACGATGCCATGGCCGCCTATCGCAAGGGTCTGGCTGCGCATCCGGAACGCATTGAAGTGTATCTCCTGCTTGCCAAGACCATGGCCGCGGCGAAACAGAAGGACGAGGCGATTGGCATGTTCCAGTCGCTACTTACAAGCGCAGAGAAGGACGATCTGTTCACCGTGGCGGTGGATGGGCTGCTCAATATGGAAGCGCCCAATCCTGTACTGCAATGGGCCCGCCGCCGCATTGTGGAGCGCGTATCGAATCGCGTCCATCGCGTTTTCTTCTATCAGCTTTACGGCGATCTATCCGAGCAGTTGAAAGAAAACCATCGCATGGTCGTGGCCCTTTCCGAGTCACTTCCTGTGGCGGGCGAGCGCCGTGGTTCGATCCTGCGCGAGATTATGGACATCTCGTCGCAATCGGGCTTTTCGCCGTTCTACTACGGGAATCGGCGTGAAGAGGGCGGTGGAACCAAGCTTCGGTACGGTCGCCGACTACTTTTGTTGGGCGATGTGGTACCGCCTCAGGTGTATTTGGACCTTGGCCGCGCGTTTTTAGAGAATGATGAAGTGAGCGTGGCGTTGCGTACGTTTTCATTGGCTCGCGACCTGCCCGACTTCGATGCGTTTCGCAAACAAGTGGCTGAAACTTTTGAGACGGCGGGTTATTTGCCTGAAGCGCTCCGATTGTATCAACGCGCATTGATTGGCCGAGCGGAGAGCATTTCCTTGCTCAAGAAAATCGGCACGCTTCACGAGTTAGAAGGTCGGTATAAGGAGGCCTTTGCCCGCTATCGCCGCGCGATGAATTTGATTCTCTTGCAGCGTCCCTTTGCCGATCGTGCAGCGCTTGAGAGCTTTGATGATCGCCCCTGGATGCGGTATTGGGGTGGCAAGAACCTCGACGCCTACGACGAACACTACAGCGACACGTTGCGCGCCTATCTAGCGACCATGCCGGAGGGCGTCGAGTTACAACCGGTTATCAAGGAGCATCTCGATTGGTTGGAAAAGGACTTTGCGGAGGTCGAGGAAGCGCTTGCGAAGCGCGCGAAGGCAAAGAAGCCCTCTGATGACGACTCAAAGATCCGCGCAGCGTCGTTTCCTCGCCTCAACAGCCGTATCAAGTTGGTGAGGCGACTCGCGCTAGCAACCGGCGACCGGGCGCTGGCCGACCGCCTTGACAAACGATTGATTTCGCTTTTTCCGAAAGACCTTTCGCTGGTGAAGACGCTGGTGCGCGGTCGGCTTGGTTGGGGACTTGTGGCGAGTGCGCTGACCATGATTGAAACTGCGTCGCTTGAGGAAGATGCCGCAAGTGAGTTATTCCTATTGGCCGGCAAACAACCAGAAAAACCCTCCGTAGCTGCACTCGCACCTAGTGAAGCCGCGCGTGTGTTGCTGGCGCCGCTCATGCGCGGCGATGAAGACACCGTGCGATCGTTGTTGCGTCGAGTCGATGCATCGGATGCAAAGAAGGACGACATTCCTCATATCAAACTGCTGGCCAAGGCCGCGGTACACATGAGTGAGCATGAGGTGCTCCTGTCGCTCGGTCGCCGCTGGCTTCACTTGTCGGCCACATCGGGATCGGGATGGTCGCGCGGCAACGAGATTCGCGACGCGCTCGACTTCTGTTGGCCTCACTTTGACGACGTATCACGGAAGAGCCTTGTGCATCCGCTAGGACGCGTTGTCGTGAAGGAGCCGAAAGAGGCGCAGTACGTTTTACCGATCATCGAGGACGTGCAGTCCGCGCTCGATCTTTCGTTGTTGACCGAAGAGGAGGCTAAGAAGGTCATCGATGAGTTGGTAGGGGGAAAGCGCCGCACGTCGATGTACTCAGCCGCCAAGTTCTTTGCCCTGCTGCCCAAGGACGCTCACACGGAGTTTCTGCGCAAGATTTTTGAAAAGGAGCCCATAGAACGACGTGCCCGATCCGTGATTTGGGCGCTGGGTCAGCTAGCGGGCAAGTTGTCCGACGACGCCCTGGATTACCTCGAAGCCACCATGCGCGGCAGCATCAAGAAGATGAAGCAACCCATGCGTTGGTGGTCCTACGGCCAGACGCTCACATCCAATGAGGCCCAGGCAGAACTCAACTTCCGTTTTCTGAAGGTCATTACCGGTGACGATCCTGAAGAGCCGCCCCACTTGGCCGCGCTCGCCCTCGCCTATCGAACGATGGGGAAGAAGGAAAAGGCGTGGACGTATGCCGAGAAAGCGTTTTCGACGTTTATGGAGCGCGGCGCCGATGACTGGACGCTCCGTGCGCCGCTGAGTCGCGTCATCGATGTGTTTGGTGAAGACCACGCAGACGCGTTTCTCAAGGTGATCGACGAACTCGAGAAGAAGAACGGGCCCAACGAGACCACCACCACGTGGAAGCTCAATCTCCTTTCGCGCGACAAGAAGCCCGAGGAGGTGCTCGCGTTGTTGGAGAAGGCGCGGAAGAAGGACCCCAAGAACAAGTCGATTCTCAATCGCTTGCAGAATCAGTATCGAGCCATGGGCAGCCCCATGGACGCTATCAAGCTTATTCAGAAGCGCCTTGAGGATGCGCCTGACGACCAGGCACTCAAGAACCAGCTCTCGACCGCGTGGAGTCGTCTCAAACATCCGATCAATGCCGAAAAGGCCAAACGTGGTAAGGACAAGAAGAAGGGGCCCTCGAAAGAGGATAAGGAGCGCGCAAAGAAGAAGTTCAAACCCGCCACTGTCAAGCGCATTAAGGAAGCGATTGAGGGCAAGCAGCTCGACAAGGCGCGGGTGCTCATGCATCAAATGTGGCGCGGCATTTCGCCTGGCACGTCACGCAATCGCTATGGCCCGGTGATTTACTACGTCAATGGTGTTCCTCAGTTGCATGGGGGCGGCTCGCTCGCGAACGCGCTGTGGCCCGAAGAGAAGAAGAAGGATCGTCGCGTTCGGCGTGGCGGACTTCCCGATTTCGAGGCCATGCGGAAGGCCGAGGTCGAACGACGCGAAAACAAGAAGGCTGACCGGCGCCTTAGTGCCTATGAAGTGCTCGTTGATCATGAGTTTGGTCGTAAGGAGATCGAGCGCGAGCTGCGCACGATGTCAGGGTCGGGATTGGAAGGCGCCAGCAATCTGTTGCGCGCCCTCAATCGCAAACGTGAAAAGGAGATCGGCAAAGAGAAGCTGATCGAAGAACTTCTTGAGCGCGTTACAAGTGGTCACGCGCGCAGCGATACGTTCTATCGGTTGCTCTTGCTTGCCGAGGATCAGGCCGAGGCACTCAGCGACAGCGGCGAACGAATCGCCACGAGCCTCATGACCAATGTCGCGCCCGACGATTCGCGCCTCATCCTTCGGTTGGCCAGCTGTTTGGCGGCGGCAGGCAAGACCGACGCCGTGGAGCGACTGTTGCGTTGGTGCGCCAGACTGGCCACGTCCGGCGGTGGCTTTGATCCCTTCGGCGGTTACAGCCCGCGAGCGAGCACCCACGGTGTGATTCATGCGATACGAAAGCACCTAGAGGGTGAGCAGCGCAATCGATCGATCGAGGCGGTACTCGCCATGAGTGATCCGCGCAAGCCGAAGCTCAAGCGCAGCACCGATCGCAATCCGTGGAGCAACTTCGGTGCCGACGAGTCGTATTCGACGCTGTTGCTCAATACGTGGAGCGAGGTCATAGGTGCCGAGGCCACGCTCGAGCGATTTGAGTCCATTGTGAAGCGAGCGCTAGATACCGAACGATCGGTGCAGCGAAATGCGGCAGCTACCGTTGCGCGTCTCGCGGCCGCGTCGGGCAACTATGAACTCGCACTGCGTGCATTGGAAGTCGCTGTGTGCGCCTTCCCCGACTGGTCGTTCCCCGATGACGTCAAGCGAGACCCTAGCAATCGTTACTTCTATGAGCACCGGGAGCGTATCGCGCACAACTCAAGGGGAATCGGCTCCGATATGCTGTATGCCTTGTTTGTTCGTCAACCGGATGATGGTGAGGATGCGGTTGACAATGAGGCATCGAAGACCGATGCGGACGAAGAAGACGAAGAGGATCGCAAACCCGAATCAGACGAGGACGCAGACGACGATGAGGCGATCGACGCTGCTAATGCAAAGATCGTTTGGCTCGTGCATGCGTCAGAGACCATCGATGGGTGGGTAGAAGACAAGCGGCTGAAGGCGGCGGGTGCGTTTGGCGCTCATTGCGTCATCGCCGTCGAGCTCTTTCGTGCAGGGGCCGAAGAAGAAGCCGCGGCCCTACTTACGAAGGCCCAGCAACAAGCTCATGAGAATCCGCGTTGGGCGCTGTGGATTGCCGACGCGTATCGCGAAATGGCGCAAGAGGATGAGGCCATCGCGATTGAGCGCCAACTGCTAAAGAGTCGAACAATCTACTTGGAGCGCGTGCCCCGAGTCGTGCGTGCCGTCTTGGAACAAGACGGTCCCCAAGCGGCCCTCAAGCTCGGCAACGACGTGTCCAGGTTTACGCTGCACCCCGATCTTTTGCGCGTGCTCATCGAGTCTGCGTCTGCGGCAAAGGACGAGAAGGCCGAAGCCACGTGGCGGGCCATGGCGAAGGAAGCCTGGCCGAAAGACGTCTTCAAATGATGGTTGTCGTCGGATCGTTGCGAGTAGGTTGATCGCTGCGCGGCACGGACTACGCCGCCGCATCCGGAGGACGTGCATGACTCAGATTCAGCTTCAAAGTTACGGGGCTTCACGCACGGTCACCGGAAGCCGTCATTTGCTTCACTACGGGAAGAAGCGCATACTCCTGGACTGCGGGCTGTTTCAAGGGCGTCGCGACGAATCCAACGAACGCAATCGACACATTCCCTTTGCAACCGACGCAGTGGTACTCAGTCACGCACATATCGATCACTCGGGCGCCCTGCCGAGTCTTGTCCGCAGTGGTTTTCGCGGAAAGATTCACGCCACGCCGGCCACGCGCGACCTCTGCTACTCCATGTTGGCTGATTGCGCCAAAATTGCGGCGTCCGAAGCCCGCTATCTCAACAAGCGCCGCAAGAAGAAGCGAGGGGATCCCAAGATTCGGCCCATTTACTCAATGGCCGACGTGAAACGTACGCTCTCCCAGTTTGTTTCGCACCACTATGAAGAGGAGTTCACGGTGTTGCCCGGCATTCGCGCGCGCTTCCGTGATGCCGGCCACATTATTGGTTCTGCAGGTGTTCTTCTCACGGCAAAGGACGCTCCCTCGATCTATTTCACCGGCGACGTTGGGCGTCGCATGTATCCGATTCTGAAAGACCCCGAGCCGCTGCCCACGGCCGATGTTGTGATATCAGAGTGCACGTACGGCACCCGAGACCATGCCAATGCGCGCATTTCGTCCGACGAGTTGATCGAAGAAGTTCGCCGCGTCTTCGCACGGAAGGGCAAACTCCTTATCCCCGCATTTTCCGTAGGTCGCACGCAGAACATTATCTACGCCATTGCGCAGGCCTGGCACGAAGCCAAAGCGCCGCGCGTGCCCGTGTACGTCGATTCGCCTTTGGCCGAGAAGGCCACACACGTCTTTGTGGGCCATCCGGATTGTTACGACGAAGAGACGGAGTCGTTTCTTTCAGAAGGCGGCAAGCCGTTCTATCCCAAAGGCGTGCGCTACGTTGAATCGCGTGACGAGAGTAAGAGCCTCAACAAGAAGAAGGGGCCCATGATCATCATTGCGGGCTCGGGCATGTGCGAAGCGGGTCGCATCGTCCATCACTTGAAGCATGGACTTGACGATCCTCGCAATACCGTGTTGCTCGTAGGCTGGTGCGCGCCGCATACGTTGGGACGGCGCCTCATTGACGGACGCAATCCCGTGCGTGTGTTGGGTCGCATGGTGGATGTGCGGGCTCGTGTCAACAAGCTCAATGCCTATTCCGCACATGCGGGCCGATCCGATCTGCTTAACTTCTTGGCACCCGCGCGTCGCAAACGCTCTTCGATCTATCTCGTGCATGGGGAGGAGTCCACATGCATGGCCTTCTCCAAGAATCTGATCGACGAGGGGTTTCGGCGTGTGGTCGTTCCGGAGACCTACGCGCGCTACGACCTTGCGCCCGCAGGTGCCACCTCGGCGGCGGCTGCAGCGTCTTGAGAATCGGTCGCATGAATCCACTCGCCGCTGAAGCAAGCGCAGTGGATTTGAAACGGCGGGATATCCACAGCGTCTAATATGGGCCCGGCCGATCGGGTGACGGTCGCATGGAGCCCCGCGATTTCAGATCCATCCACCAAATATCGCGCACTGTCGAGTCGATGGGCCGGCCTTATTGTGCGCGCCGTGTGGTGGACCATGCTGCTGCTTCATGTCGTGGTGCTCGCCTTCGTATCGGTTGCCGTCACGCGCGACGGCGTGTCGATGCAATCTGTCGGGGATGTCGTCGCGCTCCTAGGCGCGATCGCCTTCTTCTACTTCAAGGCGCGTGATGTCGCGTGGTTACGTATTGGCGGGCGAACGAAGGGGCTGGTCGTGTGGGCGTTGCTTGCGGCGCTTGTTCATCCCCCGGCATTTCCCGCCGACGGATCATGGGCGGAGGAGATCCCGCAGTCGTTGGTCGCCGTTTGTACGGTGGTCGCCGGCGTGGCTGTTGTGACCCGCGTCATGTCGAGTCGGTTACGCATGTCCGCGCCAAACAAGCCCTCGTGGCGACGGTTGTGGCAATCGGATCCCGCGCCCATCCTGGTGCGCACACACATGGCTTGGGATGCGCGCGGACCACCTCTGTACGCGTTACCGGTAATTTCCTGACGCGGATATCGCTTCTTCGCGCGTTCCTCTTCTGCTGCCGGTAACCCGTGCGCCGCCCCTTCAACCGTGGGCGCCGTGTCTCGATCACGTGGTCCTCGAGAGCAACCATCCCATGTCTCATGAACAGTCTGGAGGTATAGCGCCCCCGCGCACGCGCGGCGTTTTGCTTCTCAATCTCGGCTCGCCCAGCGGATGCGACCCGCGTTCGGTGCGGCGCTACTTGGCCGAGTTTCTTGCCGATCCCGAAGTGATCAAATTGCCGCGCGGTATGCGGTGGTTTGGGAAACCTCTTGCACGCATGATCGCGCGCTCTCGCGCCAAGCAATCGGCCCACGCCTATGCATCCGTATGGACCGACGATGGTTCTCCCTTGCTCGTGATTTCTGACGCGCAGGGCAGGGCGCTTGCCCATGTGTTGGGACGTGCATTCGATGTGCGGGTGGCCATGCGTTACGGTCATCCTTCCATTGATGATGTTGTTGCGTCGTTCGTCGAGGATGACATTCACGACGTCACAGCGGTTCCGATGTATCCTCAGTTTGCCGGCGCGACCACAGGCACCGCGTTGGCCGCGCTGTATCGCGCCTTTGAACGTCACGCGCGAGACACGGAACTTGTCGTTCGCAATGCGTGGTACGACGATGCGGGCTACATTCAGGCCCAAGTCGCGGTACTTAACGAGGCAATCGCGAAGCACGGCCTCACGCCCGACAACACCACGCTTGTATTTAGCGCCCACTCTCTGCCCGTGGCCTACATCAAGGCCGGCGATCCGTACCAAAAGCACATCGTGGAAACCGTTCACCTTGTGTCAAAGGCTCTTGGGTGGCCAGAAGAGCGCATCACGCTCGCCTACCAATCCAAGCTTGGTCCGGTGGAGTGGCTCGCGCCGCAAACCGCTGAAGTCATCGAATCACTTGCTAAGAATGGCACGCCCAACGTTTTCGTGTGCCCCATCAGTTTCACGGCGGACTGTTTGGAGTCGCTTGAAGAGCTCGATATCCGTGGGCGCGACGTAGTCGAGGCGCACGGCAGCAACTTCCATCTTTGTCCCGCGCTCAATGATCACCCTGCGTTCATTGAAGCGCTGGCAGGAATTGTCCGACGAGGGACGCGGCCTATCGCGTTGGAATCCAAATGTTCGGATGATGCTCCCGCTCAGCTCGATGCCGACTGGATGAGCCGGTTGGTGGTCACGGGCCTATCGCGCGAGCCTGGCGCACTCGACGCATTGCGTGATGCGGGCGTCCACATTACTAACCATGTTGATGATGCCACGTTTGCCGCGAGCAAGCGCACCCACCAAGAGGTGCGCGGACTCTGCTCGGCGCTAGGGGAGCGTGGTGTCGAGCAGAGTGTGGTTGTTTCTACGTGCGCGCGTGTGGAAGCCTATTCGCTCGCCCCGGCCGCGAGGGAAACCGAACAAAGGAGAACGATCACACGCTTACAATCAACATTGCTAACGGACGTCCATGACGCCTCCCACCCTCAAGTGCACGTTGGCCATGAGGCCTACCGACACGCGGTGTTGACCGCGGCGGGGCTATTGAGCTCTTTGCCCGGCGATAACGACGTCAGGCTTCAGCTTTGCAGTGCGGCGCGCACGGCGGAAGATGTTGCCCACGGCGCAACAGCTATCGGCATGGTCATGACACGGGCAACGGAAGCCGCCCAAGCCCTGTCGGAGGCAACCACGTGGCGTGATTTCCGCGTGGGGTTTGCCGATGTCGCCTTGGATGGAATTTCTCGATCGGCTTCCGTGGACTGGACGCAGATGCGATCCGTTGTTGTGTTGGGTGGGTCCACGACGGCGCGAAGCACAATTCACACGTTGCGAAGGCGTCATGGCGTGCGTCCTTCTCAGCTAACGGGCATCTACCGCACGCGCAGCCGTGGAAAACAGCTCAAGGCGCTACGCCAAGCGCTGCGCGGCGCAACACCGTTGCGTGTCGATCGCTACGATGACGCGCGTGTACTCGATGCGCTGGCCCATGCCGACGTAATCGTGTTCGCGCACGATGCTCGTGAACCGATCTGGTCCGCCGAACAGGCCATGACACGCAGCGCTCAGACCAAAGTGATCATTGATTTCAACTCGTTCCCATCCACACGAGGGTTTGAAGACGACGAATCAACCGCATTGTGGCGACTCTGCGACATTGAGGCCGTTGTGCGTGACTATGCGGCTTCACTTGCGGGTTGTGAGCGATTCCGCGTTGCCGTCCGCGAGGCGTTGGCGTGGCTTGAAGAACACATTGGTGCCACGCGCGAGGGTCGATCCATGGACGCCCGCCCGAGAAACGACCGCGTGACATGTACGCGGAGCGGTTGCGGTTGCAAGCGCGCCTTCGTGCCCGAAGTTCGCACGCGTGTGGAGACGGTGTCGTGAGCTCTCTAGAGGTTGCCGTTGATCGCGAGGTGTTTCAGCGATACGTCGGTCTTTCACTTCCGCGGCACGTCTCCTACCCCATGCCCACATGGTGGTCGGCCTTCGACTCACGTGACGCAAAGCGTCTGATTGACCGTCGCACGGAACGCACGACGTTCCACGATTTGTCTCTGTATATCCACATTCCTTACTGCCAAGCGCTCTGCAAGTTCTGTGCGTGCTCGCGCGTGATTCAACGCAAGGAGGGGCGCGGTGCGGCGGAGCGAACGCAGGCTTATGTGGATGCGTTGGTGCGGGAGATTCGATCCGCGGGCCGCAGCAACAACGCCGCGCAGGTTAGGCAGATTCACTACGGCGGCGGCACGCCAACCTATTTGTCGATCGAACAACTCCGTGCGATCCACGATGCCATCAACGATACGTTCGACATCGCCTCCGATGCGGAAGTCGCGATGGAGATCGATCCCCGGGTGACGAGTGACGAGCAGCTGGATTTGCTTGCCGACCGTGGCTTCAATCGACTGTCCCTGGGCGTGCAGGACTTTGACCGGACGGTGCAAGAGCATGTCCATCGCGTGCAGCCCTACGAGCAAGTGAAGCAGATCGTGGATGCCTGTCGTGTGCGTGGGATCGCGTCCATCAATTTCGACCTGATCTATGGACTGCCGTACCAAACGATGGACACCGTGTCCGATACGCTCGCGCGTGTGATTGAACTTTCGCCCGATCGCGTGGCCTACTATCACTACGCACAGATTCCCGACACAATTGCTACCCAAGTTGCCATCCATCATCACGCCATGCCCGATTCCGACGTGAAGTTGGACATGTTCACGAAGGGCGTGCGTGTGTTCACGGAAGCCGGGTATCGATTCATTGGACTCGATCACTTTGCGCGAGACCACGAGGGGCTTGCCAAGGCTGAGGACGACGGCGGGTTGCATCGAAATTTTCAGGGCATGACCACCGGAGCGGCGCTCGATCTGGTGGCTTTCGGTGCCAGCGCAATCAGTGAGTGGCACGACCTCGGCTATCTACAAAATGTCCGGGATCCCGTTGCCTACGTGAGCGCGATCAACGCAAACGGAACCGCCGTCCATCGTGGAATGGCGCTTTCGGATGACGATCGCATCCGCAAGGCAGTGATTCACCAGATTTATTGCCATGCGCGAATAGTGCCCGCTCACATTGAATCCCAGTTTGACATTTCATTTGGAGCCTATTTCGAACGTGAACTCGACCAGTTGAATGACTTGGCATCAGACGGCATCGTGATTCCCGAGGCCGATGGCTCGTTCTCCATTCCGTATCCTCTGGGACGGGTATTGATGCGCAATGTTGGTGCGATTTTCGACGCCTACTTGCCCGACGAGGCCTATCGCGTCGGATGTCGAAGCACCTACTCGACGAATGCGTGAAGCCATGCATCAACGCCTGCCCACAAACGATCTTGTGTTGCGTGCCGCGCGCGGCGAACCGACGCCGCGCACGCCTGTGTGGTTCATGCGTCAGGCGGGCCGCTTCGATCCTGCCTATCGCGCGCTCAAGGAACGCGAGCAGCGGCCGCTTGAGGCGATGTTCGCCGACCCCGACATAGCCACCGAGGTCACATTGCTTCCGCAACGCTATGGCGTAGATGCCCTAATTCTTTTTCAAGACATTCTCACAATCTGCGGGCCGATGGGGGCGCGCTTTGTGTTTCGGCCGGGTCCCGTTCTGGCGCATCCGATTCGAACCGCCCGTGATGTTCAGGGATTGCGTTCCATGAGCCCCGAAGACGACATGCCATATGTGTCGGCCTCGATTCGGCACGTTCTGACTTCCGTGGATGGTGCGTTGCCGCTGCTTGGGTTTGCCGGTGCACCGCTCACCGTCGCCGCCTTCATGGTTGCGGGCGAGAGTCCAGGTGCGGACCTTGCCGACCTCCGGACGATGATGCGCGAGTCACCCGAGGCACTGCACGACCTTATGCGTCATCTCGCTGCGCACACAAGCCGCTATCTGGACATGAAAGTTCGCGCGGGCGTTCACGCCGTTCAACTCTTCGAATCCATGGCCGATCGTTTGTCTGTAGACGAATACAACACGTGGGCTCTTCCCTATCAGCAACAAGTGTTTACGTCGATGCATGAAGCGGCCACGCGAATCATCTTCGCCAAGGGTTTTAGCGACGTTCGTGCGCTGCTTGCCAGTGGCGCCGAGTGTTTGAGTGTGTCCGGTGACGTAGACCTGCGCGTGGCTCGCGCGCGACCTGACTGTGAGACTGTGGGCATCCAAGGCAACCTTAGCAACGTCTTGCTTCGCGATGGAACGCCCGACGAAGTGGAGCGTGCCACGCGTGCGTGCATTGATGCGGGGAGGCACAGGGGCCATATCCTCAATCTCGATCACGGGCTCTTTCCTACCACGCCACCCGAGAACGTGTCGCGCGCGATTCAAACAGCAAAAACATATGTTGTCTCTGCGCCGACAGGCCCACGCACAGCATGAGTGCCATTGAAACGAACGTGGCCATCGTAGGTGGTGGGATTTCAGGGCTTGTTTGCGCGTGGACGCTGGCGCGCGCGGGCACGTCGGTCGCGCTTCTTGAGGCGAGCAACGAGCTCGGTGGCTGCATGCGTACGTCCCATGGTGACGGCGTGTTGTTTGAACACGGTCCCTTCAACGTCTTGGCGAGAGCGCCTGCGTTTGTCAACTTACTACAAGCGTGTGAATCGGACGTGGGTGTGGTGTCGCTGGCCGAGGCAAGTCGCAAACGCTATCTCGCTAAGCGTGGGGCGCTTCATGCGATTCCCATGTCGCCGTGGGGTTGGCTCAAGTCGCCGTTGCTATCACCCATGGGGCGGCTGCGCCTCTTGCGAGGTGCGCTTGTTAGTCGACGCGCGCCCAAGAGAGAAGAGACGATCCATGAGGCCGCTACGCGACGGTTGGGACGCGATGCCGCGGAGGTACTGGTGTCATCGGCCGTGGCCGGTGTGTTTGGTGGCGACAGCAAGCAGACATCACTTGCTGCCGCGTTTCCTCACGTAAGCGACGTCGATCGGCAAACGCGGAGTCCATTGATGGCGATGGTGCGGCGCGCCAAACAGCGAAAGCGAAGCGATCAAACCCGCCCCGCAATGATTAGCTTCAAGAACGGCTTGCAGTCACTGGCGGACTGGCTCGGCGCAAACCTCAGCGATGGCGTATACCGCGAACACTTGGTCTCCTCGATTGTGCCTCGCGACAACGGCTGGCACGTTCACGCCAAGCATCACGGTCGCGAAGTGACTGTCGAAGCAAACAAGGTCGTTCTCACCACGCCCGCACGTGCCACGGGGTTGCTCGTGCGTGAGTTGGCGCCGAACGCCTCCGAAGAGTTGATCTCGCTCCCCACGTCCACCATGGCTGTAGTCAACTTGCTCTACGCGCGAAACGACGTCGCTCATCCGTTGGATGGCTACGGATTTCTCGTCCCCAACACAGAGAGCCAGCCGAAGTGTTTGGGCGCGCTGTTCGCCGACGCGGCGTTTCCACACCACGCGCCGGAACATCAGTGCATTGTGCGTGTGTTCTTGGGCGGTCATCGCGAACCCGACATCTTGGCGCGCACCGACAAGGAACTTCGTGCGCAGGCGCGCGAAAGTGTTGAACCGCTGCTGGGCATCTCGGCTCAGCCTCGTTTTGCGCCCGTCATGCGCTGGCCTCGCGCCATTCCGCAGTACGCGATTGGTCATGCCGAGCGCATGGCCACAGTCGAGCGCGACGTGGCTCGTTTACCGGGATTGCATCTCGTGGGCAACTACCTGCGTGGGGTGTCAATCAATGACTGCGTGCGTGAGGCCGACGCACTGGCGAGGCGCATCCTTGCGGGGGAAGCATCGTGACAATCAGCGAATCCTTGGGCTCCCCGCGAGGGATACCGGAGCGTCCACGGCGCTTGCGTCGCACGCCCGTCATCGCCAATCTTGTTCGCGAGATACGTGTACACCCAAGTCAACTTGTGCTGCCCGTATTCGTTGTGGAAGGGCGCGAAATAGTTGATCCCATCGAGGCCATGCCGGGATGCGCGCGGCGTTCCATCGACGCACTGATGTCGCAATGCAAGGAAGCCTACGCATTAGGCATTCGTTCCTTTGCGCTGTTTCCCAAGATCGACGACGCATTGAAGAATCCCCAAGGATCGGAAGCGCTCAACGAAGACGGCCTTGTTTGTCGGGCCGTCCGGGCCCTGCACGACGCGCTCCCAGACGCCTGCGTATTTACCGATGTTGCACTTGACCCCTTCTCGTCCCACGGGCACGATGGACTCGTGGCCGACGATGGTCGCGTACTCAACGATGAAACCGTTGACATCTTGGCTCGCATGGCCGTTGTACACGCGAAGGCGGGCGCCGACTTTGTGGCGCCGTCCGACATGATGGACGGACGCGTGGGGGCGATTCGACGCGCATTGGATGGCGACGGGTATTACGACGTGGGCATTCTCTCGTATTGCGCCAAGTACGCGTCGGCGTTCTATGGACCGTTTCGCGAAGCGCTCGATTCCGCACCCGTCGATCTTGCGCACGTACCGAAAGACAAGACGACCTATCAGATGGATCCAGCCAATGCGCGTGAAGCGTTGCGCGAAGCAAGGCTCGACGAGCAAGAGGGCGCAGACCTATTGATGGTGAAACCTGCACTGCCCTACCTCGATATCGTGCATCGACTGTCCATCGCTTCATCGCTGCCTATTGCGGCGTACCACGTGAGTGGTGAGTACGCGATGGTGCGTGCCGCCGGGGAGCGCGGCTGGCTCGATGCCGACGCCTGCATGCGCGAGTCGTTGATTGCTATCGCGCGGGCGGGCGCGCGCGTGATCTTTACTTACGCGGCCGTGGACTACGCGCGCTGGTGGCGTTCCACAATGGCTTGAGCGAGCGCCTCAAGCGACGGCGTGGGCGCCTCCACCCAGAGTTCATGACCCGCGGACTGGACAGCCCGACTTGTTGTGGGGCCAAGGCTGGCAAAGGGTCGTGTTTCGTTCTTCAGCGCGGAGACGGCCGATGGACTCGTAACGGCAATCACCGTCGCAGATGATACGCGGTCGAAGTCAAACGCGCGCCGCGTTGTTTCATAGACGATGGGTGCCGAGAACGATGAAAACCCGTGCGACGTAGGAACGTCTGCGAGATTCGAGCGCGCATACACGACGCGACCGGTGGGGGACTTCCTTCGTAGCGACGTAAAGAGTGCGTCAACGCCGGGACCCGGACCCATCAGCGCGCACCGTGCGCCGCGCGCTTCGAGAGCATTCTTTGTAGCTGGACCCACGGCGGCGAGTTTCGGTGTGTGCAACATGTGTTCCGGCAGTGCGTCAACCGCGAATGCACTCGTAAGGACGAGCCAGTCGTTTTCACAAAGCGATTCAAAATCAACGGGAAGCTCGTCCACCACGCGACGTTCGAGTACGGGTTCCAGGAGAACGTCTACGCCAGCATTGCGTAATGCACGTGAAAGGGGGCCACCCTCGGATTCATCTCGCGTGACCCATACGCGCAAGCCGTCCACTGACTAGTCCTCACTCAGGGTATCGGCGTCGATCAGCATGCGCGCCAACTCGCGACCGACGCGTTCCGGGTCACGGCCAACGTGGGTGCCCGAGCCCACAAGCGTGCCCTCTGTCGTAAACAACTGTCCGTGCAACGAAATGACGTCACTGGCAATCGACGCCAACGCACCAATGGGCGTTTGGCATCCCGCTTCCGCCTCATGCATGAATGCGCGTTCCGCGGTGACGGCCTTGCGTACCGTTGCATCGTCCAGATCCGAGACGAGCACATGCGCGGCGCCATCGGCGCGTGTTTGCACCGCAAGCGCTCCTTGCGCGGGTGCGGGCACGAACTGAAATGCTGGTAGTACCAGTGAACATTCCGGTTCGATGCCGAGGCGGCGTACGCCGGCCGCGGCTAATACGATGGCGTCTAAGTTGCCTTCGTGAAGTCGTTTGATGCGGGTGGGCACGTTGCCACGAATAGGGACGACCGTATGCGCCGCTTCCAGCAAGAGCTGTGCGCGGCGACGGGCACTGCCGGTGCCAATCGTCATGGGTGACTTTAAGCCATCGAGCGTGACAGGTCGTTTGGCGATGAGCAGGTCTTCTACCGCCGCGCGCGAGGGTACTGCTGCGATTGCGAGTCCCTCGGGAGACGTAGTCGGAAGATCCTTCATGCTATGAACGGCGACGTCGATCGTTCCTTCGAGTAGCGCATGTTCCAATACGCTCACGAATGCGCCGCGTTCCCAGCCCGCTTCGGACGGTACGCTGCCTTGCGAGGCATCGCCCACCGTCTTGACGACCACGGTTTCGATTTTGAGCGTCGGATGACTGCGCGCAATGGCGGCCGCAACCCAGGCGGTTTGCGTTCGTGCCAAAGCACTGCCTCGTGTTCCCAGTCGAAGCGTTGTCACTCGGCTATCTCTTGCAGCGACTCGCGGGCGGCACTCACGATTTGATCGATGTCGGTTTCGGTGTGGGCCGAGGAAACGAAGAATGCCTCGTAGCTACTTGGCGGAAGCCATACGCCACGCGCCAACATGGCGTGGAAGAATGCTGCGTAGCGCTTGTGATCACACGCGGTGGCATCGACATAGTCGCGCACCGGTTTCTTGGAGAACGACAGGCCGAGCATGCCGCCAAGCGCATGGGTATGGAGTGGAATCTGTAAGTCTGCGCCGGCATTCGCAATGCCATCGGCGAGACGTTGCGAAGTGGCGTGCAACTCGTCATAGAAGCGCGGGGCTTGACACAGTTTGAGCGTGGCAAGGCCACTCGCCATGCCAAGTGGATTGCCGCTCAACGTTCCCGCTTGATACATAGGCCCGAGCGGGCTCACGAGTTCCATGATCTCGCGCCGTGCGCCATACGCTGCAACGGGCATGCCGCCGCCCATGACTTTACCTAAGCACGTAATGTCGGGCTTGATGTTGGCGTGTACTTGGTAGCCGCCCCACGCGACGCGAAAGCCCGTCATCACCTCGTCGAACACAAGCATGGCGCCGTACTTGGTGCAGAGTTCGCGAAGTCCTTCCAGGTAGCCGACCACGGGCGCCACAAAGCCCATGTTGCCCGCTACGGGCTCAACCATAATGCCCGCGATGTCGTCACCCTGTTCACGGAACAGTGCCTCCACCGCTTCGAGATCATTGAACGGCACAAGTAGCGTCCCCGATGCAACCGGCGCCGGAACGCCCGCGGAGTTTGGCACGCCTGTCGTTGCTGCACCCGATCCCGCCGCCACGAGCAAACCATCGGCATGACCGTGGTAACAACCGATCATCTTGACGATTTTGGTGCGCGCGGTGGCCGCTCGCGCAAGTCGCATAGCACTCATGGTTGCCTCGGTGCCGCTGTTTACGAACCGGAGCATGTCCATACTAGGCAGTGCATCGAGGATCAACTCTGCGAGTTCGGTCTCAAGTGCGCAGCATGCGCCAAAGCTCAGGCCGTTCGCAGCCGCTTCCTGTACGGCATCGACGACTGCGGGATGGGCATGGCCCACGATGGCGGGTCCCCAACTCCCAACCAGATCGAGGTAGCGATTGCCATCCACATCGATGATCGTGGCGCCGCTTGCGGACTTTACGAAGGCTGGCGTACCTCCCACGGAGCCGAAGGCGCGCACGGGACTGTTGACGCCACCAACCAGCACCCGCTGCGCGCGCTCAAACATGATGGTGGATCGGGATCGTGGTGTGGAACTGTCAGACGCTTGCATGGCAGTAAGGTACCCGCATGCTCAATCGTCGTCTTCATTCTGGTAAGCCGCCAATCCTCGAACGGCGCAGGCAGTCATCCAGCTGACGACGATGGCGGCGGTAGCCATGAGCGCGTAAAATATCCACTCAATGGCGATGAGCGAATGAGACGTATCGCGATCCAGTAATGAACATACAACGGGCAATGCGATGTGGCCAAGGGCATACCAGAAACCGAAGCTGTGGATTCGACGGGTGAAGAAAACGAACATGGCGGCCACTGCGACCGAGACGCCGAGTACGACACCGAAACCGTACTCCATCATCAAACTAGGGACACGAAAGAAGTCCCATTCTCGTGGCCCAATGGCGAGCCACGCAAACCCCATCGGTAGCATGTAGGCAGCAATCGAACTCATGAGTCCGAGAAGTGCGTCGGTGGCGGCATTGCGCGGTGCCGATGATGGGTGGTGAGTGATCTCTGGCTCCCATAAATTCCTTGAGTGATTTCTGGCGCACGGGCGAACGAACTACGCGCAATTATCAACTAGGACGATCACGCGCCTATCGGCCGAGCATTTGCCAAACGGGCCCGCCAACGACGACTTCCTTGAATCCATGAATGCCCTTGTGCCTTTTCGCTTCGAGGTCACTCTCGGGAATATGGAGCGTAACGCCAATGGCCTTATTCGGCATAAGCGTCTTTAGGTGTTGCTCATTGACGCGTCGAGCAAGAAACACTTTTGAAAACGGCGCTCGGTTCATCGTAGGAATTGGCTGAGATGAGCCGGCGAGAAACACGGTTGCGTGGCTCTTGACGGTGATATCGCCCTCGACATCGCCATATAGAATGACAACCCCTTGCGAGCCGATCGTGACGGTGCCGTAGATATTGCCCTCCACGACGAGTGTCGAGTGATGATTAATGTGTGCCGCTCCCAACAAATCCCCTGTGATGTACAATGTGCTGTGATTCCCCAGCTTGATCGTTGTTTCTTGTTCAACATCGGCGAGTACGGTGATGCCACTGTGCGAGTTGGCTTCCGTCGAAAATCGAGGCGGCTTGCGAAAAGCAATCGACTTCTGCGATGTGAGACGGATGGGCACAGGTAGCTCGTCTGCCAACAACGCAGTTCGATTCATCGTAGTTGCTGCAAGAGTCGAAAATGCGCTCAATAGTTTCGATTTCGTCAAGGTGGTCACATCCCTGAAATGCCCACCTACTTCAGTCGCCGGAGATATGTATTCCAACTTGGGAAAAATCGGCGTTGGAACAGCAGCCCCTTGCTTCGTCTCCATGGCCTCGACGTGTATCGTGCGATCGATGACTACAGGATGGGATGAAACGGCAATCGCTCGCAATCGGTAGACGCGCCCCGATGTAGACTGTGCGAAACCGACTCCCGTGCCGTAATGATTGGACTTAAGATAGATGCGCACCTGTTGCTCGCGCAGATTCTGGGGGGCATCGCTTAGCTGATCGATGATGGGCGACACGTCCATGATCTGGATTTGTGGCGCAATCGAGGGCAGCCTTTGATTCGCGCCGCCGTGGTGCGTTCCAAGCATGCCACCATGTCCGCTCCAAATCTCGTTCACTACGACGTCGGCCATGTCCTGTTGATCACGCGTAACCACACGCATCCGATCGAGGTCGATGCCCTGACCCGCCCTGAGAATGAACTCGCCCGGAGGGAGATCTGCAGGCTGTGGGGCGATGTGATTGCTGCCTTGGTCTGGGGGGCGCTTCGAGGAGGCATTCGGTGCAGTCGTACCGCTCTTAAGGGCTTTCTGCTCGATGGCCGGGCCATGCAGTTGCGGTTGTTCTTCGATTGCGGGTTCCGAAGTCGAGGCCTTAGCTTTGGGAACGGATTGATCATGTGTATGGGCAGGAGAATCGTCGAGCAGCGCGGTGACACCCCATGCCGCCAGCACGCCGAAGAGGACGCCTAATAGAAATCTGCCCATCGCACTACTATAGACGACGGCTGTGCGCGCGCCATTCCGGCCGTAAATTGAGGGCATGTGCGGACGATTCACCAAACACCTGACCCATGAGGAGCGCGCGCTTCTTGATGACCTCGATTGGAGCGAGATCAAACTCGTCTTCAAGGGCTTTGACGCCTTCGTAAAAAAGAATCCTCGCTACAACATCGCGCCCATGCAGCAAGCCTCGATGTTGCGCTTGCGTAACGGAGCGCCCGAGATTGTTTCCGCACGTTGGAGCCTCTTGCCGTCGTGGGCGAAGGAACCGAAACTCAAGTTCTCGACGTTCAACGCGCGATCAGAGACGGCTGCGGAGAAGCCTGTCTTTCGTTCGGCCTTCAAGCGCCGTCGCTGCGTGATTCCTATCGACGGGTTCTACGAATGGACGGGGCCCAAGGGTGATCGCACGCCGCATCACATCTTTCGAACGGATGGCGACGAGTTGTACATGGCAGGGCTCTGGGAGCTGTGGGAACACGACGATCATGAGCCGATCCTCTCGTTCACCGTACTCACCTGTCCCGCCAATACGTTCATGGCCAACCTGCATAAGCGTATGCCCGTTATCCTTGAGCCCCACGAGATTCAGTCGTGGCTCGACCCGGACAACACAAACAAGGAGGCGCTCAAAGCGTTTCTGGATCCGTGCCCCGAAAGAACACTCAGTGCCCACATGGTCTCGCGCTATGTGAGCAACTCCCGCAATGAAGGCTCAAAGTGTTTGGAGTAGAACGCGTGGCTCCGAATGCGTGGAACCGCGTGCGCGCGGTTCGACTTCGCGCCCTCGCCGATTCTCCGAAGGCATTCGGCACATTGCTTTCGGAAGATGAAGCACGTCCACTGCCGGAGTGGCGAGCGCGGCTTGAGAATCCGAATGGCGCAACGTTCTTGGCGCACACGGAAGAAGACGACATTGGCATTGTGACGATCATCGTCCATCCCGAGGACCACGAGTGCGGCCTGTTGTGTTCCATGTGGGTGGCGCCGGCAGTGCGCCGGTCGGGGCTCGGTGCGGCTTTGATTGACGCTGCGGTGGATTGGGCTCGCGGCAAGAGACTCGCGCGCGTTGTTCTAGGCGTTGGGGACTACAACCGACCAGCCATTGCGCTCTACGAAAAAATGGGCTTTGTGCCCAACGGCGTCCTCAGTACGCTTCCATCGCCCCGCGAGCACATCACGGAGCATGAGCGTGAGTTGCGGCTGAAGGACTGAGGCATTGGCGCGCATCCAAGAGTCCGCGTCTGCGTGCCTCTCGATAGATCGAGTGTGCAAGACTGTTAGACATGAGCGCTTTGTGGATTAGATGCGCCGCAAGCTTGGAGTA
This sequence comes from Planctomycetota bacterium, assembly GCA_965222115.1. Lineage (GTDB taxonomy): Bacteria > Planctomycetota > PLA2 > PLA2 > JAEUHO01 > CBDCTJ01. The sequence goes on from CBDCTJ010000007.1 coordinate 1,562,210, forward strand.
TTCTCGACGTAAAATGGGATGCCCGGAACTGGCAAATTTGTAGTTATTCGATTGCTATCGCCGTTGGCGCTCAATGACACTGTCAACGATCCCGGAGGGATCACGGGTCAATAGCCCAGGGTGTAGCGCAAGCGTAGCGGCGCGGAACCCTGGGTTCACGTTCCCTCCCAATCATCCCGCCCTGTATGGGCGGCGGAGACGTGCACGCATTCCCGGTACCTCACGTAGAACCAAAATCGTACGGCGCGAGCATTGTTGACTGTTCGTTCCACGCATCTTGGCACGGGACATAGGTCACGAAGTTGGTGGGAACAAGCGCGGCACGGTATCATGGGGACAGAGATGATGAGTGACGCCTGCCCCAATCTGAAATACAAGCATGTCTATGTAGTAGTCCGAGTAGACATGGAGATGCTCCTTGTTGCAGAGGGCGATCTAGAGCGACAGCGTATTGAAGATTCCGTCGTAGTAACTCGAGTATTCGAAGACTGGAACCTTGCGGTTGCGGAGGCCGATCGATTGAACGAACTCAATGGTGCCAAGGGCTGTGTGTACTTTGCGCGGGTCGGGCGCCTATGAGAGATACGGAGTCAAGATGCGGAGTCGGGACCAAATTCACACCTTTCTTGTCTTTCAAACGGGCCATGTACGAATCGTTAACAACACGTAAGCAGTAGGTGGATTGTTCAGTCGAAAAGGTGGCGCTGGAGGGGCATCGTACATGAGAGATCGCGTGACGCTGCGTAGACTTGTCTAAATGAGTTGCCAACATGCCTCGTAACGGCGGCTTCGAGCCGACTGCGTCAGACCGCGCGCTCGCTCGATGGGCGTCGGCAAAGTGCTTGGCTTAAAGTCGGACGCGAGGGCATCAGCGCACGAATCTGAGCACAACAAGTTGCAGCACCAAATAGTGTGAATTTGGTCCTGGCACCGTATCCTCACTGAACTAGCGGTGAGGTTGGTCGTGAAAGCCCCAGCCGGGTGCGTCTATGAAGACACTACCGGTCAAGCGCATCCGTCTGTTCTCGAATCAAGCGACGAATAGCCTGCTGATCTTGGTAGTTCTGTAGTGCAGCGCCCGGGGCGGTGAATGCCGGGAAAATCGGCGTGATAAGGGATGGCGAGCCCGAGAAACCGTGATCCGCGCCGAGAGATACTCCCCCGAGCTTTAGTTCCGCAGTTTTGTTCATTGCAGTCATGCTGAACTGTTCGCGAGACACGAGCTTCTCGAACGCGGCCGGATACAGCACTGTGAGTCTGTCGACCTTGGCGTTGATCGCTAGACCTTCTGTTTTGGCGACTGGGATCGTCAGCGGAAGATCGCCGACAACGATGTGCATGTGCCCATCCTGGTTCGGAATGCCCGCGTTGTTGGGCGTCACGAATGTAACTGTTCCGTGATAATGATGTCCGTTGTGTGGTTGCTCGCCTAAGGGAAATGAGACACTGGCGACGCGGACCATGAGTTTGGGCTTTGGCTTCGGAGACTCCCGATATCCAACGGTTTGGAGAGCGAGTTTGCGGAACGCGGCTAAGACCGTCGCATTGCCAGCTGGCACGTAGAACCACCACGCGCCGTAGCGCTTGCATACGATTGCAGCTCCTGGACCCGGATGCACGCTGGAACGAACCACTGAATTCGGGACCTTTAGGTAATCCAGATATGCTTTGTAAACGTCCTTCGCATAGGGGGTGTCATTGACGACTGGGTCCGCAAGGATTTTCAGCTTGCTCGAAGTTTCGCCTGCGAGGCCAGCGGATGGATTGAATTTTTCAACTAGCGTGCGGCCTGCTTGGTAAGCAGTTGCAGTCGTCAACGAGTTCTCTGTCACTGTTGAGTCGTCGGCGGTTCCATCTTTATCAGTCATCACCGTCTTGCTTACGCCGGTTTGTGTCGTGGAGGGGCCTGGCCCGGATGTCCGCTCCCGCGCCCACGTGCTTCCTGCAGTTCCGCCTACGGTGTCTGTTGTGTCTGCGGAGACTTCCGTGTAGTCCACATGCACGATCGGGAGCCCGTTGTAGAGCCGAACCACGTTGTCGAACACTTGATGGGAATGCAGTTGCGTTATGGTGTTCCTGGCACCTGCATGGTCGTAGTGAACTCGCTTGACGGTTTGGCAAGCAAACAAGAAAGGCAACATGAAGCAAGCAGTTACGGGAAGAAGTCCTCGTCTCATCTCCGTCCTCCTCAAGACACGCGAGAGGCTATGGGCCTCAGGTGCGCGGTCAAGTAATTGCACAGGTGGTAGAGATTTGGTACGGGTCTCGATCGCCTTTGAGACTCAAGAGGAAGGCGAGTAAATGCCTAAGCAGCCGGCGTCGAGGCGTAAGTCGCGTGGAGTTGACGTTGTTGTCGGGCACTGTGAACACCTTGACCAATTCACCGAGTAGCTCCTCGGGCGCAATTGTTTCGTCGCCGAGCCATTCACTCTCCGTGCGTACCGCGTCGCAGATGAAGAAGCCTGCCATGGCGTGTCCTCAAGACGACAGCCCATAGCTTCCCCCGCCAACACACGCCCCGGGACAGAACTAGGCGTCGTCGAAGGCAGCTCCTCAGCTGAAGATAGAAGAGTCATCGAGCCGGATAGTTGAGCGATTCCGAGAATTGTTGGCGGACGTCGCGCATGAATTACGAGATACTTAAAGGCATTTTTGATTTTCGAACACATTGTTGCAATAAGCGTCCGTGATTACCGACAGAATAACCAAGATAAGAGAGAGCAAGGGTTCGCCTTCAATGCATTGAATTCGGCTAGTAGGCGCCTTGTTCAAGGAGCTATTGGCGACTCGCCAATCTCCGCTTGATTTGATTGGCTGTGTCACGCATGCGTATCTCCCACGTCACGATGTACGTGGCAAGAGTTGTGCACATCAAGATCGACTTTCGCAGGGAAACGCGGATAGCGTGCGGGTGCGCGGCCTACGGAGAGCTACGAAGAAGATCTCGAATCGCGTAAGAGCAACAATCTTTGCATAACTTTCGCCGTGGAATTTCGCGCCACTCGAAACTCTCATCCTTACCGTCGATCTTGCGCAATCGAGAAGCACGCGCAAAGCGCCGTGTTCCTCCGGTAGCGCGAAACGCACACATGCGGGGGGTGCATCCACGCCGATTGTGGACCGGATGGCTTCCTCGGATTGGGGGCAACATGGCCAGAATAGGGAACAGCGAGCCAAAACGGGGCCGCGAAGTCGGCGATAGCTCGCGGATTCGCTTAGATCGTGCGCAGAAGGTGAGACGCGCCGCACCTGTCGTCGGTGTGATGATCGTCGCATTCCTAGCTGCTGTGATCACGGCAGCACCATCGAAATTTGAGAAGGACGTCTCGTTGCTGGCGAGCATCGATCCCGCCAAGCGACAAGCAGCAAGCGATCGACTCGGCAAGGGTGACGCATCTCAAGTTACGAAGCTCTTAAACGAGCTGGATAAGAACCACTCTTCTGTTACTCGCGCCGGATTGGTTCGATCTGTATCGAAGCTGCCGGTCGATGGTTCGCACGCGCGTCTAATCTCCGATTTGTTTGAACACGAAGATCCAAGCGCGCGAGCAAGCGCCGCCGAAGTGTTGCAGAGATCAACGGCTGCTCGTGACAAGGTGCTGGAGAAGCTCTTGGGCGTAGCCACGAATTCGGAAGAACTGACTGGAGTAAGAACGACGGCGATTCGCGCACTTCGCGGCGCAGGCGGCAAAGCTGCGACAACTTTGGAGTCGTTGGCCGCTAGTGAATCATCCACATTGCGAAAGGCGGCGATCTCTTCTCTTGGTTTCGTTCCGACCACCGGACCATCCAAGTTGGCAGGTATTGCGACTGACGAAGGGCGTGAGCGCAAGGACAGAGAGCTTGCGATGCGTTCCCTCGGACTCGTTTCGGGATCGAATGCTTCATCGGCGTCTAGTCAGCTCAAGACCCTGGTGAAGAATTCGTCCGGATTTGTTCGTGAACACGCAACCGTTGCGTTGTCTGCCAGGGCGGAAAGTGGGAATACTACGACGTTTGCCACTCTTATGAAGGACAAGGATGCACGTGTTCGCTTAGAGGCACTTCGCGCGATTATCGATGCCAAGGCCGTCTCAGCTCAGAAGGGGACGATCAAGACGCTCTTGTCAGACTCAGATGTCCGCGTGCAAGTGCTTGCGTGTCGGTGTGCGGCATCGAGCAAGCCCTGGCCGCTGGTCGAAGTTCGCAGCACATTGATCTCGCTTCTCTCTTCATCGACGTTTCAAGTTCGCCACAAGGCTGCCATGGCGCTCGCCGCCTATGGTGACAAGGGTGGTCTCTCCCAAATGAATACAGACAAGTCCTCCAAGAACAAGATCGTCGCGGCTGAGGCCAAGGCGGCATACGACATCATCAATCAGCTTGGCAAGTAGCATCGGAATCGGCAACGGGGAGTATTGATATGGCTCGCAAGCAAGAAGCGAAGAACGCAAAGACTCTAGGTCGCCAAGATTACGCGCGACCGTTTGTTCAACGTCCGTTGGGGTTGCTCCTGGTCGGCGTTTGTACCTACCTGGCTTCGATCGCAATGCTCTCTGGAGTACTGCGTCCTGATGCTGACGCTGCTCCTCCGCCCATGATCCCTTTGGGGGCGAATCTAAAAGACACTGCGATCACGTCGGACACACAAAGCAGTCTCAAGATGGGGTATGCCGTTGACCCTGGTGCAGGAGGCGTGCACGAGTTTGACCTCAGCTCTTCCTTGCCAACAAAGTTCATCGACTTGGGGCCTCCCAACCAAAATACGATCTCAAAGGTCGATATGAACGACACCACCGGCGAGCTTGCCATGGGCAATGCAAACGGCGACGTGATGCGGATTGACCCATCTTCGAGCACCGTTACCACAGTAGCCACAATCTCAGGCGACGCGAAGGTCCTCATGGCGGATGAGAGTTCTCCTAGCACCGAGGCCTGGGCAACTGACGGCGCCACGAGTCAGTTGATGGAAATCAAGACTTCCGGAGCGACCTACGGTCAGGGCATGATGTCATTTCCCAATGGACCATTTGAGATGTCGGGAAAGCCTAGTCAGCCAGATTCAAACGTTTTCGCATTGGGGAAGGGGTCGGCAGAGATTGTTCGGTTTGACAGCGCGACTCTGACGTTCTATGACGACTCTTACGGTACCGCAGTTGTGAAGCCGACTGGGCTTGCAGTGGGCGATGGAGACTATTGTTACGTGTCGGTTGAGAACGGAGCAGACAGCGAGCTGCTCCAAGTGGATACACGTGCCGCCACATTTGGATTCGTCACACCGATCTTGCACACGTTCACTGGAACCGCCGCAGTCGACGTTTCGATTGCCGGACCATGGGTGACTGTACTCCTGGAGGACTCGGGAACGAGCAGCACGGTTGCTCATGTCTTTGATGTTGGAAATCCAGGCAGCACGCTTGAAGTCGGAACGGTAATGCTTCACGGCGGCCAACTTCCCTATGGTGGACTGACGACCTGGCTCGAAGATGGTGAGAGTTACGACGACTTGAATTTTCTCTACTCGGGCGCTACGCAAGATGTCGGGTATGTTCCGGGAACAGAGGTCATGGAGGATTGGAGCTATGGTCCTTCGACCGTAGTCACAACCGCAACGAACAAGCCGATCATAACCAACGCGGCTTCCGGTGCGTTTGCGCAAGAGGCGCTGAACTGCACAGACTGCCCGTGCCCTCCCTTTGACGCCGAGGCACAGGGCATGATCCCCGGACCGACGCCAGATGCGCACGGGAGTACGGAGACTGGCGTATCCAACGCAGCCGCAAGCCCAGGAAGTGTCCAGTACAGCACCGGCGAAGAAGTGCTGACTCATAACCTGGTCACGTTTCCGGGCGTCGGCCTTGATCTGACGCTGAGCCTCACCTACCGATCAAGGAGAGACTACAAGCACCGCTACGGGAACAATTGGTTCTTCAATCACGACGTCCGAGTGCATCCAGAGACAAATGGTGATGTGACGTATCAAAGTCCGTATGGGCGACTGGATACGTACAAGACGATCGGCTCCGGGAGCTTCCAGTCGCCGGTGCATTACGATACTACCTTGGTTGTGCTGCCCGGCATCGGCCACCAAGTAACCGATCGCTTCGGCACAGTAAGCACATTCGATCTCCTCGGACAGCGCATTAGTCTGGCAGATCGATACCAGAATACGATTGCATACACGTGGCAAAACGGGCTATTGACAGGGATCAGGGACACCCTCCTGCGGGACTACGTACTCAACTACGACGCCAACGCAAGGCTCTCAAGTATCGTGGACTACGGCGGTCGTATTTGGACGTTCAACTATGACTACATGGGGAACCTTAGAACCATCAGTGCACATGGCTCAAACGGGGTCGCCGGCACGTTCTTCTCATACACCAGTAACGATCCTCAGGTGAAGTTCCAGGGGAACCTCCTGCATGTCACGAATCCCAACGGTGAGCGGGCTCAAACGCTTGAGTATGACGAACACGATATGGTCGTGAGGGAGAAGCTGGGAGATGGTGAATACTTCTTTAGCTACGACACCAATCTTCAGCAGACAACCGTCATAGACAGAGTCGGTACCAAGACGCGGTGGACATTCGGCGCCTTTGCCGTTGCTACTGAAAAACGTATTTACAATCAGGGTATTCGCCCGAACGCGCCGGTCGGAAGCTGGGAAGACACGAAATGGGAAGTCGACCCCAACACCGGAATGGTGGTCACTGAGTCCTACTACGCAGGCGGGCGAACTGAGTTCATCTATGATAACAAACTAAACCTGACTAACGTTCGCCGCAAGTTGATCGATACCGCTACGGATAGTTCTACCGATCTCGTTACGACATACGAATACGCCGTTCAGAAGTTTAATCAGCTGAAAGGGATTACCGATCCCATGGGCAACTACACTGCCATGACGATCGATCTGAGCGGGAACACTATCTCTACTACGCGACCTACCGTGACGCAGCCCGTTTCGCAGACGGCGACGGAGGGCGCGACATTTGATACCCGAGGGCGGATCACATCCTCAACCGACTCCGAGGGGCGCCTCACGACGTTTACTTACTACAACACAGGTGTTCAGTTCGGCTATTTGTATCAAGTCATCCGCGATCCAAGTGGACTCGCTCTCACGACGACGTTTGATTATGACCAGTACGGAAATGTGATCGCCGTAACCGATCCGCTAGGCAAGAAGACGGAAATGACGGTGAACCTAGGAAACTACGTCACCGAGATCAAGGCGCCTGCACCGCTCAACTACCGAAAGAAGCTGAGTTACGACAAGAACGGGAATCTGACGCTTGTTGAGACGGAGAACATTGATAAGGACGGCGTACTTGACGCGACGACCCCCTGGATTGAAGAGAGCTACACCTACAACGAGCTGGGTTGGCGTCTATCGTCAACCAGGAGCCTCACCGCGACAGAGGCAGCCACCACGTCGTTTGAGTACGATTTTGAGGGACGAGTAGTCCGGGTGGCTGATCCGACCGGAATTTGGACGAAGTTTCAGTATGACGAGCGGGGGTTCTTGTTCAAGATCAAGCGCGCGGTGCAGGATGCCCCGAACACAACAACGGTAACGACGCTCCATGACGCTCGCGGCAATTTGATTAGCACGACTGACGCCGAAGGAAATACAACAGCCAGTATCTATGACAACTATGATCGCATTACTAGGCGAACGAACGCACTAGGAAACTATATAGCGTGGACGTATGACAAGAACGGGAACGTGTTGACTTCGGCTGCGTACGACGCATCCGCCGTTCTCCAGTCTCAGACGACCAATCACTTTGACGAGCGCGATCGAATTTGGAAGCGCGTGCGAAGCCGGTTTGGGCCGGGGCTTACGCCAAGTTATCCAACGATGACGATTCAGCACGATATGACGAACCGTGTCACTGAGATCAGAGATCCACTCAACAACAAGACGACCTACTCGTACGACGCCGTAGGACGGCAAGTCTTGGTCCAAGACGCCATCGGAAATGAAACCGAGTGGATTCTCGATGCGCGCGGGCAAGCTACAAAGATCAAGCGCAAAGACATTCCTACCGCCGGTGGATCGGAGACATTTGAGACGGAGTTCGTCTATGACGTGCTCGGGCGCATGACTTCGCGTCGTGAGATCGATCGACTTAACGCATCCAATATTCTCACGACCAATTTTTCCTACGATAGTCGTGGGAATCTGACGTTCCGAGTTGACGCCGAGGGCAACCCGGTGCGTTGGACGTACGATCTGGCCAGCCGTCAGACAAGTTACGAGCGCGCGTTGGCAACGGGTACGGGTATTGAGGACTTTACGAACAGCATTCTTGAGACGGCGACCTATGACGCGGCGGGTCGGCTTAAGACGATTTCCGATGACAACCTGAACACGACAATCTACGCGTACGACAGTCATGGGCGGATGCATCAGACGACGTTTGCCGACGCCAAGACGGTTTCGCTCACATTTGACAAGAACAACCTCGTAAAGACCCGTACGGATCAAAACGGTACGGTTGTTACCAATTCGCGTGACGTTCTTGGCAGGCTGACCTCCCGATCGATTGCGAGGGCCAGCGGGGTCTTGGGAGATTCCTCAGAAGTCTACACTTACGACGCGCTCAATCGCGTTACGAAGGCGTGGGATTCAGACTATCAGGTGGTGTTCACTCGTGACAGCATGGGGAACCTTCTGTCGGAGAAGCAAGGATACTCGGTTGCCGGTCAGGAGAAGTGGAAGACTGTAACGTCTTCGTATACCGACGCGGGTTCTCGGAGCGTATTGAGTTATCCCAGCGGATTCATTGTTTCCTATCAGCGTGACGCGATTTACCGCATGACGATCATGACGGATGCGTTGGCGTCGGCAAATATCGCCACCTTCACGTTCCAGGGGGCGAATCGGCTTGCTAAGACGACGAACCAAAACTCGACCACGACCGATCACGGCTACGATGGCTTTGCGCGACTCTCGCAACTTGATCACAAGAATGGTTCGAGCCAGAGTTTCCACATGTTTGATTATTTGTATGACAAAGTGCACAACCGGCGAATGGAGAAGAATTCGTTCAATTCCACCTGGATCAACGCGCTGCCCTCCGGCATTCAGCCGTTCCTAAATGGGAGAAACGGCAAGGGCGATGTCTATGCCTACGATATGGCCTATCGCATGGTGGACACGCGATATGACGTGACTAGTCCTGCGGCGGAGGTGGCCACGCCCGGTTCGCAAACCTACGTCACCAAGCAGATCTACACGCTTGATGGGCTAGGTAATCGTAGCCAGACACAACAGACGCCTTGGGGAGGCTCAAGTTCGACGACAACCTACACGTTCAACGCCATGAACGAGTACACGGCGATCGGAAGCACCTCGCGGACACACGACAGCAACGGCAGTCTGACGAATGATGGCACCCAGACGTATCACTATGACTATCAGAATCGTTTGATCGAGGTCAGGGCCGTTGGGCCGAGTACGCTTATCGCAAGGTATAAGTACGATGCGCTGGGTCGGCGTGTAGAGAAGTACGTCGCGTCAGGAACGGCCACCACACGCTATGTGCTTGATGGCTCGGACATAGCCGAGGAGTACGACGGCGCGGACACTTGGGCAGCGCGATACTTCCATGAAGACCGCATTGACCATCCGCGGGCGATGGATCGTGCTGACATCTCGGATGTAGATGGGGATAGCGATACGAGCGAAGTGCTACGCTTTCATTATCACCAGAATGCACTGGGGAGCGTAAGCGAGGTTTCCGCTCCCGGTGGCGGTGTGGTTGAGTGGGTGACGTATGACGTCTATGGAAAGGCGACTGTTCGCAACTCGGCTGGAACGACGCAGGGCTCAAGCTTTGTCGGCAACCCGTTCCTGTTCACGGGGCGAGAGTTCGACGCCGAATCGGGAATGTATCACTATCGCGCGAGAGCGTATGACCCCGAGGCGGGGAGATTCTTGCAGAGAGACCCGTTGGGGTATGTGGATGGACTCAACTTGCTAGCCTACGTTGCTAGCAACCCTGTAACACTCAATGACCCGTTGGGGCAGGCGATTCAGCTGCACAGTGGGGTAGGTGGAGGTGCACCATTCAGCCATTTTAGTGCCGTCGGTTGGGGGACAAAACCCGTAAGTGAGGTTATTGGAAGTATCGGAAGCAGTCTACAAGGAGGATTTGAGACGCTCGGCAATTTGATGGCAGATGTGGGCGAAGAGATGGCGAGCAGCGTATCGTTGGTCTTGAGGCCGGTCACAGAACTCGGGAATGGCATCAATAGCGCTCTTGGAATAGATGATGAACTCGCGGCTGCTGAGGAGTACGTAGGTAAGAAAGTTGAGGCGGGAATGAACTGGGCGGGCAGTAAAGTAGGTCTATCTGGGCGAGCACTAGGTGGACTTACGGGTGCCTTTGGCGGAGGTACGGCTCTGGCCAGGCGGTTAAGGAGTCGTGGCGCAAGGTCAGCTCCCTCACCAGTCGACTTTGTGGATGATCCTACTCCTCCGACGACTGTCGTGACGACTGGGACGAGCGCTGCTAAGAAGGCAAAGTGCCCAGTTGTAGTAAAAGAGAGGGTGAGCAAAGGCGCGGATGGCGCAACGTCGAGGCATATCATTGAGAAGGACGCTGGCGGAAACACTAATTCAAAGACTCATGTCGTAGAAAAGGATGGTGAAATCATCCACCAGCATCAAGAGCATGTAGGTAAGGAAGGGAGTACTCGGAGATTTCCCGATTCATGGACGGGGACGAAAAGTGTGAATGCGCGCGATCACGTAAAGACTGGCCCAAGAATGCGACCCGATCCATCCAGGCCCGATGGGAAAGAGGGTCCCCATGGGAGATGATAAGAAGTTGGTTTCGCGAGAAGAGGAGCAGACAAGAGTGGAAGGTTGTGAAACGCTGCTGCGCCACTTGGTTCAGATCGCAATGGGACTGGCAAGAGTACCTCGGGCCGGCGATGTATATATGCAACGGATCTTGAATTGCGCCATAGGATGGCTCAACGATGAGAGTGGTCTTAGGGGCATCCGCGATGCGTTTCTTGAATTGTATGCAGATCTTCATTCGAGCACTGACAGCCGAAAGCCGTACGAAAAATTCATGAATGCTGTGCTCCATGACCCGGCCGCCGAGGTCAGGGCACCTCTGGAGTTTGCTACGTACTATCTCAGTGCCGCGTGCTCTGATACAGAGATGGACTTGACGACCCGTTTTGAATTACTAGATGCAATCTTGTGGGATTCGGTAATTCCAAACACTCAAGATTCAGTTCGAACGCACTGCGATGATTTTCGATCGTTGGTTGAAGCTGCAAGCCACGACTTGGAAGATGGATTCGAGATCGCGGACATGCGCTTAGACGAATTACTGAGAGAAGGACGAAATCTCTTAGCTGTCATACGAGAACTTGCTAGCTCGTAGAGATACGGAGTACGGGCAAAATCCACACTTTTCGGGGAAGTGCCGGATTCATTGCCAGAGGCCGAGCAAGGACTAGGTCCTCATCCTTCGACAACAAGAACGGCGCCTGAGCGCATCTCCCCGCCACGGTAAACTAGCACCATGCCCGGTCGCCCACTGCCCCACCGCTTGCGTCGCCTGACGTGGATGGCCTGTGTTCCCGTAGCGGTCGCCGTGATCCTATTGACCATTGATTTCGTGGAAGACAAGCAGCGCGCAACACCGGCGCCATTCACCCGGATTCGACCTCAAGCGCGAACACCAGTAACGGTAATGGCGCCCACCGACAACACGTTGCTCCGTCTCGTTGAACAGATGTATCCAGATTCACCCAGAGCAAACGCGCCAATAAGCAATCAAGAATCTGCACCGACCATTCCACCCCTCCGCGCCTTCGCCATCTCCATGTGGATTCACGGTGATTCTGGAACCACATTGACATTGCGTTGCAAAGATCCAGCCCACGACATCGCCTATTGCATTGGCACCGACAACCCTGATCGAGACGTGAAGTTGGTAGGAGTGGATGTGGACGACAAACTTGCGCGCTTTACTGTCAGTCGCGGCGATGAGCAGTACACCTTCGAGTTCGATCGAAGCCGTGAGTTCCACAGCCCCGTCATTCGGTTCAGTTCGCCTGGAACAGTGCTAGGCGCTCAAGGCTATCACTCCCAAGTGGCCGCAAGCGCCAAGCACCCAGACCTCAAGGCGGTTCCTTACTTCGATAACCGCGGCAAGTGCATTGGCATGCGTGTCACCGGACTTCGCTCGGATTCGTCATGGGCGAACCGTGGGATTGAGCGTGGTGACGTGCTACTCGCGGCAGATGACATCGCGATGCACCAGCCTGCCGTGTTTCGCAAGCGAGTGAAGGGCGGATGGGCGCCAAAGAGTCTCAAGATCGGGAAGATCGAAGGTGGCGGGCTTCGTGAGGTAGAGCTGGGCGGGTAGTTGGTAGGGGCAGAGGGATTCGAACCCCCGACCAATGGATTAAAAGTCCACTGCTCTACCGACTGAGCTATGCCCCCACGTCGGAATTGGGGCGGTCAGTGTAGCGACGGGGCGGGCGGCGTCGAGGTGGAGAATAGGGCCGGAATCACCTACTGCGAGATCAGGTGGTCGGCGAGTGCGTGCGCGCTGTCCCACGCGAGGGCCGGCGGGTTGTCGTTTCCGAGGCACCAGCTGCCTACACAACCCAAGTTCTCTTCCGCGTCGAACAAGTACGGCGCGCCCAACGCGACTTCAGTGTGGGCGAAGTCCCAGCGGAACGTGCTTGCGTGAATCAGATCGGGTAGCGACGAGCGACCCAGTGCTCGCGCAAACGCTTCAGTAAGTAAGGGCAACGTCTCGGCTTCGGTGCGCAGCTGCTGTGGAATGCTCCATGACGTTGTCGCGTGTGCCATCCATAATTCTGGGAGCTGTTCGCGGCCCGGCTTATGGGATTCACACACGAGTAGCGCCAAGGGGGAGTTGTTGATGTGGGCACAGTCGTAGGGGACATCAAGTGAGTTTTCAAAAGCCACAGCGAGCGTCCATCTCGGGTGGGCCGAAACGCGGTCGAGCTGAGCAACAACGCGAGGCACCGCGTCCATGACCGACGCTGCCTGTGCTGCCGGAATGGCCGTGATCACGCCATCAAACGGGCCCGCATGTTGGTGATCGATGTCCATCAAGTGCCATGCGTCACCACCACGCATGACACGCGCAATCCGTCGTCCCCGCTGAACGTCGACGCCCTCCAACAATGAGGCAACGACTCTCGACGCATATGGCCCGGCAGCATTCGGATCGCGTACCTCGATTGCAACCCGCTTGTTGACGCCGTTTTCGAATTGTGGATTCCACCACGTGAGGAGCCCCTCGCCGCACCATCGATCGATCTGTTTGTCCAGCGATCGATTGGATTGCCAAAGCCATGGCAGGTGGCGCCCAACATGCAACTCGCCGCGGGTCGTAGGACGTAGCGTTCCGCCAACTGCTAAGTCTTTTTCAAAGACGGTAACGTTGCGCCCGGCGTCAACCAGGCGACGTGCCAGCGCCGCACCCGCAAGGCCGGCACCAATGATTGCAATGCTTGATTGGATTGAAGGCTGAATCACGCCGAGAGCATACGGCCTAACCGCTGCGTGTTACGCGCATTCTGCGCAGCGACCGCGAATCTCGATGTTGTAGGCGCGTGCATGAAAGTCGCTGGGCGCCAGCGCGTCGATGTCCAACGACTCCAGCGACTCGTGTTGAATGTCGCGCACCGCGCCGCAACGGTCACAGAGCAAATGGTGGTGACGCACGGGGTTGGCGTCATAGCGCGCACTGCTACTGGGATGACTGATTCGATGCACAAGCCCAAGCTCGGCGAATGTTTCGAGCGAACGATAGACGGTTGTACGGGACATTCCTGAGAGGCTGCTCGACACCGCATCAAATACCATGTCGGCTGTGGGATGATCCGTGCGCGATGCCAACTCGCGATAGATCGCCAAGCGCTGCACCGTGACGGGAATCCCGCGTTCGCGAAACAGCCGCTTCAGCGCATCGGTGGCGAGGGCGCCTTGTTGCATGGAAACGATCCTTCCGTCCAGGGCGGTTGGCGCGATCTTCCGGTCGTCGCCCACCGGATCCATAACGTACCTTGCACGTTGCCCGCGCAAAATCCGTGGTCGGGCTGTTACTTGGCCATAGGCAGTTTGAGCACCAGCATCTTGTCGTCCTCGGCGCTTGCCGCGAGGCGCGAACCGGGTAGCAGGCTGGGCGCAAATGCGGGCGATCCCTTGAGATCGGCTTCGATCGATACAGCGCCTTCGTGGGCGTTGTAGACCCACAGTCGTCCATCTGCGCGATGCGCAATGAAGTGGCCGCTCGTTCCCAGCAAGCCGCCTTGCGATACGCCGCCAAGTTCTTCGACGGACCGCGGCGTTCCATCGCGCATATTGAACATGAATACGCGCCCGCGTCGGTCACTCACCGCGGCAACATGGCCGGCTTCGGCAGGCGCACCCACGAGGTCTCCGATGCCCTGCTTCATCCAACGAACACGACCGTCTTCCGCAAGCGCAATCAAGGAGCCGTTGTGAGTGACAGCGAGTACGCCGCTCGGTCCCGAAACCACGTCGCGAATCGAGGAGCGATTGCCCTTGAGGTCAATCACCGACTTGGTGCCCGTGCGCGCCAGAACGCGAACGATCTTGCCACTTCCGGTTCCTACCCATAGGGCACCGTGACCGTAGGCCGCTCCTGTGCTGGGCTGTACACCGAGTTCAATCTGCTTGTCGATCGCGCGCGACCCAATGATGAATAGCGTGCCTTTAGAACTCACAAGGCCCACGGACGAACCCATGGGGGCGAGTTTGCCTATGGGACGATCGCAACGAAGTGTGTGAATCTTGGATCCATCACGCTGACTCAGAATATCGACATTGCCACTTACGTAGGCGACGACCAGGCCATGCGGTGTAGCGATGGGCGACGTGCGCAACCCCTCCACGCCGGAGTGAGACACCGACCACATGATGTTGCCCGTGTCTCCGTTGTGCAGCGACACCCGTCCCGATCGTTCTGCGGTGGCCACATGATTGCCAAACGGCGAAACGGGAAAGGTCACACGGTTGCCAACGGGCTGTTTCCACGAGGTCTCAGGAATCAGGCGGAAGTTAAGCGTGGTCACCGGTTTTTCGGCCGCCGTTTCCACGAGCAAGCTCTGAGGTGTAAATCCAGGCGCGCTTACGCGTACGCTGGTGTTTTGGCCCCAGCCATAACGAATCACCATGGGCGCTTTGCCAACTTCCTGTCCATTGACGGTCACCGTGGCACCGCGCGGACTGGATTCAACGCGGAGTGGTAAGGTAAACACCTGCTCGAATCGCACGAACATGTACTTGCGAATCAAGTTGACGTAGGCCTGGGCCGCTCCGTCCAGATTGCCCTGCTCTTCCAGGCCGCGAGCCACGTCAATATTGCGCCGAATCTCGGCAATGCGGCTTCGGCGGCCTTTGACCCAGTTGGGAATGCCACGGCGCTGCAACGCTGTCCATTGTGACGCGAACGTCTGGTCTTCCGCGGCACGACTCAGGAGCGATTCAAACTCCTTGTAGACGGCGTCGGCCTCTTCGAGGTCGCCATTGACCATCAGCTCGGGCCCGCGCTCGCGGCAGCGTCGTTCCGCGGTTGTCAAGTCGTGGCCAATCACAATGCGTCGGCACTCGGCGATATCGGATTCGATGGTCGTCGCCATGTCACGCAACGCCTTGGAACTCGCGCCCAACTTAGCAGTCGCACTCCGCAGCGCATCGTGATCTGCCAGATCGGCGAGGCGTTGCATGGTTTCGGTGGCGCTTAGGAGATTCTCCGGATACGCGGGATCGCGAACGCCTTCGGCTTCGTGGATCAAACGCTCAAGTGAACGGGGATCGTTCTTAAGCAGTCTCGGCGCCTCGCGAATTCGTTGCAGCGTATCCATGCGCTTGGCCGCATCGCGCTCCATGCGAAATGCGTTGTTGCGCGCGGCACCTGCCACGCTGGCAAGGCGCTTGGGCAATACGGTGCGCAGTTCGGTGAGATCAATCGAGTCGAGAATCGTCGTCATCTTCTTGCTGACGTCGGGCTTGGGCAGTTCGGTGAGCAACGGTGCGAGTTCGCCGGCGGACATCTTGAGACGCTTGGACAACTCGGGGCTGATCTTGTTGCGCTTGGTACGGCCCAGGTCGGGATTCACGATGCGTGCCTGAAGCAACCAGGCCTCTTCGGCTTCCACCGACTCCGGAAACTCTTCAATAATTTTGGCAATGATCTCGCGCGCTTCACCCGTGCGGCCCGCTTGGGCGGCCGCGCGAGCATTGTCGAGGAGTTTGGTGGGTGATTTGGGCCAGAAGACGACGCCCGCGGCGGCCACGAGGGCCAGCAACGCGCCCATGATCGCAACGCGGCGGCGGCGCCCCACAGGGGGAGAAAGCAAAGCACGGAAATGATTGAGCGTTGCCGTTTCACTCGGCGCAACTTCTTGGAGTGAATCCCGGAAAAACAGGGCGAGTTCGCGCTCATCGCGGTTGGCACACGTCTTGCCAATCAAGCGCGCAACTTGCTTGCCTTGTACCGTTAGCTCTTCGGTGTTGCGCGCGCGCAAGAGTGCATGGGCATAGCGCAATCGCGCCGCCAAATTGTTGGGATCGCGCGCAACAATGGGCGCCAAAATCTCTACCGCACGCTCGGGTTCGTCCGAGTCCATGGCATGACGCGCAAGGCGAATCGTGGAGTCGTTGTAAACCTCGTTATTGCCAGCGACTTCAGCCGCGTGTTGCCGCGCGCGAAGAATCGTGAGGCTCTGCGGGTCACGATCGAGCGCCAGATTGAGCGTGTCCACCGCGGCGCTGGCTCGACCGGTGTGAATTTGAACCGATCCCAAGGCGAGTAGCGATGCGAGCTCCGCCTTCGTGTTGCCGCTTTGCTTTGCAATGTTTACCAGCGCTTGAACCGGAACTTCGTTACCTGGTTCCACTTCACCCCATTGAAGCAAGAGACGACGTGCGCCACGGAAGTCACCGCCATTGGCGCGCACTTCGGCGGCGCGCTGCAACTCTTCGGGTTGTGCCAAGCGCGCTGCGCCGGAATCCACCAAGATGTGTGCGGCGCGCACCGCACGGAAGCGGGAGATACCGAGGAAGAGAGCAATCTCGCCAATAAGCGCATGGCCATCCAGGCATGCATGCACGCCGGAGATCGGATCTTCTTCGTCTTCTGGGGCTGGCGGTTCTTCTCCGGGCGTCACAACAAAGAGCGCGGCATGGCGACCGAGTGACGCATTGATCTGGCGCCGTTCATCCAGTCGTTGTGCAGCGCGCAGCATCAAACCCGTGGGGTCAACGAGCACGCGGCCCAGGAGCCCGAGTTTCGACTCATCCAATTCGCGCTCGTCGAAACTAAACTCGCCAGTGTTCCACGTGAGCAGATCAATGACGGTGTCGTGGGCAGCACTGCTAATGAGGAGGTTGACGTCTTGCCTCGGCAGTTGACCACTCTCCAGCAACGCGTCGAGCAGGGCTTCGCCGTCGCCGTGTTCCGTGCGCGCCATCTTGACGACATCGGCCGTCACCACGCCACGCATGGTGAATGCGTGAATCAAATCTTCCGTGTCGAGTGACTCGGGTTCGAGCACCATGAGCCCTTCGGGACTCACATAGAGGGCCGCACGACTCGCGCCGTCTCGAAGTTGGAGGATGCCCGCCCCCTGACCCGTCAAACCCGTTTGAAGGAGGTCGGCTAGGCCAAGATTGCCAAGATCACCTGTAAGCGCCATGTCGTTTCCACCCGCGGAGGGAGCCCGAGCCCGGGCATTGATTTGGCTCTCCTATCGACGCGGATGGACGTGCATCTGTAGTGTTCGTGTGTGGCGGTGTGCAGAAAAATCGTCAAATAACGCCTGCGCGTACCCCAGTACTTCAGCTAGGCGCGAACGCGTTTCTGGCATCCGCTCTAACGACCTAGAACGTAAAGGGTTAGGTCGGGCCGCAGGAGATGTCACGGGCGCTGTTTGTCGTCGTGTGAGTCCCTACATGTTCATTCGGATGAACGGTCGCCGCTACGTTTGCTGAGACGTAGAGGTCGCCTGAGACGTAAAGCTCGACCCCGTGAGTCGTTCGTAGATCTCGCGATAGGTGTTTGATGTTTGTTGCACGACTTCATCGGGAAGCGTGGGGGCCGGTGGATTGCGATCCCATCCATGGTCGTCGAGCCAATTGCGCACGAGTTGTTTGTCGAAGGACTTCTGAGACTTGCCGGGCGCGTAGAGCGAGGCGTCCCAAAAGCGACTCGAATCAGGCGTTAACACTTCATCACCCAACGTGAGCGTTCCCTTGTCGTCGGCGCCAAACTCAAACTTGGTGTCGGCAATGATGACGCCGCGTTCCGCCGCGATGGATCGCGCACGTTCGTACACCGCCTTGGAGACGGTACGCAGCGCTTCGGCCAGTTCCTTCCCTACGATGGAGATCATGGTGTCAAAGTCGATGTTTTCGTCGTGGCCCTCTTCGGCTTTGGTGGCTGGCGTGAAGAGAGGCGGAGCGAGTTTGCAACTCTGCTCCAATCCGGCAGGCAGTGCGTGCCCACAAACCGCTCCGGTGCGCGTGTAGTCTTTCCATCCGCTACCGACCAAGTATCCACGAACCACACACTCAACCGGTGCCATCTTGAGACGCTTGACCAACATGCTGCGGCCGGCCAAGACGGAACGATGCGCGCGAACCTCGGGCGGCATGGCGTCGACATCGGCCGTAATCAGATGATTGGGCGTGAGATCGCTCAGTTGATCAAACCAAAATAGTGAAAGCCGCGTGAGGATTTCGCCCTTGAAGGGAATCGCCGGCGACAAGACGACGTCATAGGCGCTGAGCCGGTCGGTGGCCACCAAGAGCAGGTCTTCGCCAACCTCATAGATGTCGCGCACCTTTCCGCGTTGCACGAGTTTCAATCCATCAAGCGTGGTGCTGGATACGGCGGTGGTCATGGTGTCTCCTGCTATGGGCTTGTCGTGATTGCGAATCACGTTTTTGCCCGGCGAAATGCGCGTCACTCGACGCCAAAATACGGTCCGAATGAGCGCTTCCTATACTCGCGCGCGTGCAATGGCATGTACCTAGAATTCGCGGACCCGTCGATGTGCGTGTGGCGGTTCCGCCCTCCAAGTCTCAGCATCAGCGCTACCTCATTTTGCAGGCGCTAGCCGACACGCCGGTGCCCATTCACTCCTCAGGCGATGCCGAACCTTCCCAGGACGTCGTGGCGCTATGGCGTGCGATGCAGTGCCTGGGCACGTGGGCGGACGGTGCGCTTGGGGCGAGTCGCGAGTCCCGCACACTAAACTTGGGCTATTGCGGCGCGGGGTTTCGATTCTCGATGGTCGCCGCGGCACTCCGGCCGGCGGGTAGCCGAACGCTCGTCACGGGTAGACCCGCACTGCTTGCGCGTCCTCATCGCCCACTTCTAAGATCGCTCATCCGACTGGGTGTCGCTGGCAAACGACGCGGAAGCGGGGCCATGCGCGTGCTTTCGCGAGTCGTTCCGCCAGACTCCCGCGTGTGGGCGGACGCAACGACCAGTAGTCAGTTCGTGTCGGCACTTGCCCTGGCTGCGCCGCGCTGGGGTGGACTTCGCATCGACATGGTGAAGGATCCCGTATCGCTGCCCTATATCGAAACGACGCGCGATGCGCTTCGTAGCGCCGGCATTGGGTCGGCGTGGGTACTTGAGACCGATCGTCGTTCGCTCTTGATTGATGGTGGCGCGCCCGCGGCAACGAGCTTTGTCGTCGAGCCCGATGCATCGAGTGCTGCGGTATGGTGGGCGCTCGCCGCAATGCGTGGCGGACGCACGCAGGTGCAAGGACTTACGTCCACCAGCCTTCAGGCGGATATGAATCTGCTGGACGTACTCGATCTTCGCAGCGCCGTGGAGCCCAACGCAAACGACGGGTTCGTGCTCAATGTGTCTACGCCGCTCCGCGATCGAACACTTCCGAAGACGTTTGATCTGCAAGCAAGTTCGGACCTAGTGCCCATCGTCGCTGCCGCCGCCACGCAACTGCCCGGTCACACGCGCATCGTTGGCGCGTCCCACGTGCAGTGGAAGGAGAGCCGTCGGCTCCACACCATGGCGGAGGGGATCTGCGCGCTCGGCGGTGAGGCGGATGTAACGAATGGCGTACTCACGGTCGGCGATGCTCCACTCTCCGGCGGCGTTGTCGATTGCCATGGGGATCATCGTTTGGTCATGGCGTTTGCGCTCCTGGGTGCGGGGCGCGGGGATGTCGTCGTGCGTGGAGCCCAGGCAGTTGCGAAGTCCTACCCCGAATTTCCGAATCACTTCCTGCACATCG
The DNA here is from genome assembly GCA_965222115.1 of Planctomycetota bacterium. Lineage (GTDB taxonomy): Bacteria > Planctomycetota > PLA2 > PLA2 > JAEUHO01 > CBDCTJ01. Next base: position 1,582,502 of record CBDCTJ010000007.1, read on the forward strand.
CGCAGGCGTCGTAGCCGTCAAATGGGGCAGGGAACCTGCGGTTTTGCCCGTCCACAAAGTACGATTTCCTGATGCGACGCTACCGCAGCCTTGGGGCCCTTGCGCTTCCGACCGTACTCGTCTTGCTTTGCATGCCGCCCGCGCATGCCAAAGAGGGGAACCGTCCGTACTTGATGGGCCTTCCTTGGGAGAGCGCCGTTGTTCGTGGCATCGATCGTCAAGACCGAGATCGACGCCGCTTGCAGGGTGCCGGCTTCGACTCGATGGTGCGTAAGTACGCCACCGCTGCGCGCCGGGATCCCAGCCTGGCCAACCTCTACTTGCTGGGCCGAGGCAACGCCCTTCGCTATGTCTGGCGCAGGAATCGAATCAAGAACGAGAAGAACGTCTTGGAGCGCACGAATCACGAACGGCGGGCACCTCGCGATTACTCCGATGCCGTTGCCGCCTATCGCGATGTTATGAAGAAGGAGCCGCGCTGCTACTTCGCCTATCACGATCTCGGCATGCTTGAACTTGCGCGCGCCAAACCCAATCGTCGGCGCGCGTTTGACTACCTTGTGCAGGCGCTGCACATCAACGATCGTTATATAGACGCTCGCCGCAAGCTGATTTTGATGTATTTGGAAGGCAAGCAGTTTCCCGAAGCGATTCCACTGCTCGTGCGGTTGATTCAACAAGAGCCCGCAGATCGTATCGCGCGCGTTCAATTGATCAATGCGTATGCGAAAGTCGGTCGCTATGACGTGGCGCGATCACATTTGTCACCCTTGCTACAAACCGAACCCAACAATCCGGTGTTTCGCGACCTGTCCGCGCAACTCGATTCCAAGGTGGGACGCGCCGACCAGGCAATCGCAACGTACCGCGGTCTTGCAAAAGAGAATCCCACGTCCCCGGCGCCCTTCCTTGGCATCCTTCGCATCATTGAAAGCAAGCGTACCGCTAAGCAGCAATTCAAATTGGAAGACTACCATTTTGCATTGAGCGGCATCATGCGTATTGAGCGAGATCCTGCGCGACGCGCGGCCCTGCAAAGGGATCTCGAAAAGCTCGAACGCGCCATGGCAGCGCCCAAGACGCCGCGCGATCCCAATAAACCGCCATCGGAGTCAGAGATCATCGCTGTGTTGGATCGTGGGACATTGGAACAGCGTCGTCAGGCGCTGCTCTACGTGTTGACGCGTGAGGAGAATCCGTCTCCCGCCATCATGAAAGCCGTCATGCGCCGTATTGCCGCGCGAACAGAGAGCGATCCGGCGAGCCGCGTGATTGCGGTGCGCACGCTGGGGCGCCGCGGCGGTTCAGCGCTAATTCCCCTCATTCGATTGGCTCTGCGGGATGCAAATGAACACGTGCGCAGTCAAGCCGCCGACACCTTGACCCGGATCGCCGAGCGCGACGGTCGCGTCAGTCGGTCCGTCATGATCATTCTGGGCCGTCATGCGTTGGCGCCCGAGATTGAGTTTCCCGCTGCGGTCCGCCTGCACATTCTGCGGTTGGCGGAAGCCCACTTGGATGTGGATTCGAAGAGTTCGGACCGTGAGCACCGCGAGGCCTTCCGCACGTGGTGGCGCACGCCCCGAGTCGAGGACTTGATCATTCAGGGTCTGGATGGCTATGACCGTCTGGGTGATCGCTTTGCCGAGCAGATACTTGGACCGTTCGTCCGCTCGCCTTCCTTCTTGGTGTTCAAGACGGCCTGGCGCGCGCTTGAGGCCCATCGCACGGTCATGATGGCAGATGGTGGCGCGAAGGCCGGAGGTGCGACACGTTTGGCGTGGTTTCGCGCGATGCCTCGTTACGTTGAGTCGTCGTGCGTCCCCGCCAATCACAACACCGGGCGTACGGCGTTGGAGGCATGGCTTGCGCGTGCCCCTCGTTGAGGCAGGTGTCGTTGCCTCGTTGGAGAGAGAGTTCCTATGCGATCGCGAAAGCCCCGCACTCGAATCTCAACCGTCATCCTCATCGGGTTTGTTGCTTGCATGCTGTTCACGGCGCGCGGCGGACCCACGTGCTTTGCCGATGACGCCTTGGACGCGCGCGTAGAACGAGCGCGCGCCTCCCAAGATGCAGAACTTCGGCAGGCGCGCAAACGCGATCCGAAGCGCGGCGTCTACTCTTATGCCCAAGAAGTGGTCAAACGAGCCATTGAGCGACCCAACGATGCCCTGTTGCTCTACATGGCGGGCCGCGCGGCGTTTTACGCCGGACAAAAGGACCACGCCGCCACGTATATGCGTCGCGCACACAGCATTCGCCCGGATCTTTGGCACGCCGCGTTGTCCATGGCGCAGTTGAGCTACGCAAGCAAGTCTTGGGACGTGCTCGACCAGTGGCTCGCGGAAGTCTACAAACACAACCCGGAGAGCATTCGCGCACGAGACATCGAAGTGCAGGGCCTCATTGCGCGTGGGCGACATGCGGACGCGATTCCAATCCTAAAGAAGCTCGTGGCGGCCCATCCCACCGAGTTGCGCCTACGCGCGCTTCTTGCGGAGAGCCATTTCAAGGAGAAGGACGCGAAGAACGCCATCTATCACCTGGAAAAGCTGCGAGGCTCGGCGTTGTGGAACGCGGACGCGCGCGTGCGCTACCTCCTGGCCCGCTGTTATGCCGCCTCGTCCCGTTGGGACCAAGCGCTTTTGGTTATGGAAGAGTTGCGTCGCGAAGGCGCGTTTGAGAAACAGCGCGAGTTGCACCAGCAGTACGTATTTATGCTCTGGCAAGCGAAGCGAACCGAAGACTTTCTTCGGGAGGCTGCGGCCTACGTGCGGGTCGTGCCCAAAGACGCTGGGATGTGGGCCCACTTGGAAGCCATCTATGCGACACGAAAGGAACATACCAAACGCGTGCATGCGCTCCGACAGCTCTTGACCCTTGCGAAGGACGACAAGGCGAGGAAACAGATCGCGCAACTGATCAAGAACTTTGAGCGCGCATTTGCCGACGGATTGAAGGACGGCGACCCACTGCCGGATAGTTCGGCGTCGGCCAAGACGCCAAGCACAGGCGTGATGAAGAATTCGCTCATGGAGCTTATGAGTCGCTGCATTCACAAAGACGTGAAGGTGCGGCGTGCCGCGTTGCGCGAGTACTACGAGTATGACATTGGTGGTGTGTACCCGATCGTCTACACGCGCTTTGATCACTCGATCGAACCCGATCCCGAGTGCCGCATATGGGCGTTGAAGATTCTGGGGCGGTTCGGCGTGTCGAGCGTCTCCGACGCAAGCCTCGTACAGGACACTGCGTGGCGCCTGGCTACAGCGCTTACCGATCCCGATAGCGGCGTGCGAAGGATCGCCGCCGAAGAGATTGGCAATCTTGGCGTGAAGTCCGCCAGTCTCTATGTTCTTCCCTACTTCTTTATTCTTCCTGTGACGAACGTGCCCAGTGTTGAGGAGCACAAAAAGTCATTGGAGGCCGAGTACAACGCCGCTCGACTGACGCTTCGAGAACTGATGGGGTTCCGCGATACGAGTGTTGGCGAAGAGAAATGGATCAAGTTGGCCGATGCCGCGGCCAATCGCTCCACGTGGGAAACATGGCTTTCGAGTCCCGCCGGTTCTGAGGCCAAGCTTGAGGCGATTCAAGACATCAAAGACCTCAAGGCACGCTCGTCGCATGTGCGTCATGCCCACTGGTTGGCGCGCTACCTTAACTCCTACATTGTTGCCCCAGGGAGTCCTCCAGCCGTCGCCCGCGCGGCATACAAAATCGTGCGAGATGCGCGCGTTGCGATTCGCACTTCTAAGGAAAAGGACACGTTCTTCTCCGGATTTCCCGTCGTACGCGATGCTGAACTCACCGACGACGCCATGGCCAATCTTGGCAAACAAATTCAACAGTGGCGCCTTGCCGCGAATCGGCGTTTGCAGAAGAAGGCGCCGCGGGCGCCCGCCGATCCACCGGCGGGTTTTCCCGGTTCAAAGTAGAATCAATCGCTGCACCTCGGCGCGCTCCTGAAGCGTCGATCTGCCAGAGAGACACTCAGTCATTTTATTTTCATGATGGAGATTCCATGTCCGATGGTTCGTTCCTGAGCGATATCAAAACGCTGCGTGAGCGCGCGCGTAAACACATCGAGAAGGGTGCTCTTACCGAAGGCTACCGCGCCGATGTCGATACGATTCTCAAGTTACTCAATGAAGCGCTGGCCACGGAGATTGTCTGCGTGCTGCGCTACAAGCGCCACTACTTCATGGCGGAAGGCATGAATGCACCCGCCGCGCAGGCCGAATTTCTTGAGCATGCTAACGAGGAGCAGATGCACGCGGACCGACTTGCGGCACGCATCGTGCAGTTGGGTGGAGAACCCAATTTTAGCCCCGAAGGCTTGGCCACGCGCAGTCACTCGGAATACGTTCCCGGCGAAACACTCAGAGAGATGATCGAGGAAGACCTTGTCGCGGAACGCATCGCGATCGAGAGCTATGGCGAGATGATTCGCTATATCGGCGATAAGGACCCCACAACCCGCCGACTGCTTGAAGACCTATTGGCGATTGAGGAGGAGCACGCAGACGATCTCGTGGGACTTCTGAAGCAAGAGGCGTAGGCACCGAAGTGGCCCCACGACGAGCACGCGTCGGCGTGATCAACATGTTTAGGCGCCGTGCGCTACTCAGCGAAGCGCTACCGCGTGGGGCAGCGTTTTTACGGGAACGTGGTGCCATCCGTTTTGTAGCCAGGCGTAAAGTTGACACCCACTTCTACGTTGTAGTGTTGGTCAAACATAGCGGGCGTGGACCATGTGCCCTCGTCAACACGCTGCAGGCTCACGCCGTCTTCCCACTCTGGACCGGGTCCGCCTGAACCGAAGTAGTCGTAGCGGAAAAGCTCCGTCGACTGATCCGGCGTGAGCAACATGACGCTGTCTCCCGGTGAGCTGTTCTCCTCATTTACCCAGCGGACTCGTCTGTTCAGAGGCCTGTTATGCTGCTGAAAGGCACGACAAGTCGCGGACTCGCGTGTTGCAGGCAAATCGGCACAGAATTCACATCAGCCTCCTTGAGACTTGATCGACGTTATGCTCGTCTGTGCTTAACTCACGTTGAGGATCCCCCGACGGATTGGGCGAAACGTAGGAGATAGTTCGATGACTGAGTCAACGCCCGCATCGGTGGACAAGTCCGCCATCAATGAAACGGACGCCGGTGGCAAGGCGGGCCCCTTGGCCGACGTCGATAGTGCGGCGATAGATGGCAGCGCCGCTATCGAAGCTACCGCGCGTGTGAGCGATGATTCCAAAGCGAAGAGGGGGTCGGCGCGTCCTTCCGACGATCGTTCGAAGCGCAAGAAGAATCGCAAGGTTGAGCATGCACGCCGTCGAGACGTCTTTCGCAACGGCATCTATCCGTACGCGACCAAGCTCAAGCGCAAAGAATATGAGAAGCAGAAGGCCGACCTTCAGATCGAACTGCTCAAAGTCATGTCCTGGGTCAAGGAAACCGGTCAGCGCGTCGTCGCACTCTTTGAGGGGCGTGACGCCGCAGGCAAGGGTGGCACCATCAAGCGCTTCATGGAGCACCTCAATCCGCGCGCGGCGCGCGTGGTGGCGCTTGAGAAGCCCACCGACATGGAACAGGGGCAGTGGTACTTCCAACGTTATGTCCAACACCTACCCACCCGCGGCGAAATCGTTCTTTTTGACCGCAGTTGGTACAACCGCGCCGGGGTCGAGCGCGTCATGGGATTTTGTACGTCAAGGCAGTACCTTGAATTCATGCGTCAAGCTCCGCAGTTGGAACGGATGCTTGTTCAGGATGGTGTGCACATGTTCAAGTACTGGTTCTCGGTCTCGCAAGCCGAGCAGACCCGGCGGTTTCAGTCCCGCGAGCATGACCCGCTGAAACAGTGGAAGCTGAGTCCCATCGACCGTGTATCCCGTGAGAAGTGGGCGGAGTACACATCCGCCAAAGAGGCCATGTTCTTCTACACCGATACGGCCGATGCGCCCTGGACGGTAATCAAATCGGACGACAAGAAGCGCGCACGCCTCAATTGCATGCGTCACTTCCTTTCGGGACTCGATTACCCTCAAAAGGACGTATCGATCGTGGGGCAGCCCGATCCCTTAATTGTGGGGACACCGGATTTGGTGTTGGAGCTTGATCGCCACCAAATTTCGTAGGTGTCTCGCGCACCGTAGACTCTTTGCCTGAGGCGGCTCTTCCACGTTATGCCCGCCTCAGGTCACTCCGTGTTCAAGGAGCCACGCGTGCGAGTCGGCATTGGCTACGACATTCATCCATTTGAACCAGGGCGGGTCCTCGTGCTCGGCGGCATCAAGATGGACGGTGCGTGGGGACTTAAAGGTCATTCCGACGCCGACGTTGTGCTGCACGCCATTGCCGATGCGCTGCTCGGTGCGGCGGGGCTTGGCGACTTGGGAGACCACTTTCCCGATACCGATCCGCAGTGGAAGGACGTGCCGTCCGCCGTGCTGGTTTCCGAAGTCATGACGAAGGTGCGGGCGAAGGGGTGGCGCGTCGTGAATGCCGATGTGACGGTTATCGCCGAGCGGCCAAAGATAGCGACCTATCGACACGCCATGATCGAGCGCATCGCTGCACTTCTCGATGTGACGGCTCGAGAAATCAATGTGAAGGCCACCACACACGAAGGGTTGGGCGCCGTGGGTCGGGGCGAGGGCATTGCCACACAGGCCGTGGTGTTGCTCGCGGACGCAGATGCATGATTCGCTATGTTGTGCTCGCGACTTGCGTCAGCTTGGTTGCTGTGTGCGGTTGTAGCGGTATCTCCGACAATACGCGCGAGATCATCGCCAATGTGAAGAGCCTTCGTTTTGGATCCATGACGCAACTACGCGAGAGACGGGATACGGGCCCGTTTCGAACTTACGCGGTTGCACCACGCGCCATGTTGGACATCCTCGAGCGGGCCGCACGTAAGGCGCGCGGCGAAGGCGGAAAGCCCGTTAAAGCGGTATTCGTCTCAGAACGAAAGCTTGAGGTCGTCGCGAAAGAGCGTGAACCCGAGTTCTCCGAGCAGACTGGCTACAGCGATCAGTTCGTGTCGGCCATGCTCGCCGTGGTGCATCCTGTAGCAAGTGACCCCAATCAGTGCCGCGTTGAGATACACGAGATACGCGGCGGGCCGCTCCACCGCGGCGTAGTCAACTGGGAAGCCGACATGCCTCGCTGGATTGATGAAGTCATGCGCGAACCAATCTCGAATCCACACACAGAGCAGCCCGCACCGAAATAGCCGACGTTTACGTTTCTTTCGCGGTGATCTTGATCATCCGGTCGCCTTGTCCAATGGACGTCACGACGTCCAGTCCGTCGGTGACCTTGCCAAACACCGTGTGATTGCCGTCCAAGTGAGGCGTATCCCTAAGTGTGATGAAAAACTGGCTACCGCCCGTATTTCGGCCCGCGTGGGCCATGCTCAAGATGCCGGCCGATTCGTGCTTCTTGGGATTGTTGTCCACCTCGCACTTAATCTTGTAGCCGGGACCGCCTGTGCCGGGCATGCCGCTCGCGCCTTCACGGGTGTTGGGGCACCCGCCCTGAATCACGAAGTTTGGCACCACCCGGTGAAACGTAAGTCCGTCATAAAAGCCCTTCTGTATCAGGGTCACGAAGTTTTCGACGGTCTTGGGGGCCTCGGCATCGAATAACTCGAGTTCGATGTTGCCCTTGCCGGTTTCAATCGTTGCGGTCCACATGCGTTTGGGTCTCCTGGCACCCCGAAGCCTCGCGGGGGCAGTTAATGGCGCAGGAAGGTTAACCGCTGGCGCAGCCCCCTCGATGGTTTTCCCTGTAACCTCCCCAAACTTGCGGCGTTCCAGGGGTAGGGCGCCGACGCGCGACCGGATCCAAGGAGCCTCGGATCCAGCGAGCATCGGAAGCTGCGATGTCCTCGTGGCGGCGCCCGCCTATCAAACCATTCAAGCCATGGTCTGTTCGGGGTCATGGTCCAATGAGGACGCGCCCTTGTGAGGCGAGACGTTTTTTGGATCCAATCGTTTTGTTCGATCAAAGCAATTGCGGGTCCATTGGCCGGAGTCGGACGTTGATTCGAATCGTGCGAGAGATCTTGAGAACCCCAGATGCTCCGCGTCTACGTTCCATGGCGTCCATGGGCTGTGCTTGCGCACTGACCTTGTTCTGCATTGCGGCCTCAAGTCATCGGTCGATCAGCGCCTCAGAAGAGCAGGTTCCCGCGAACAAGTCCTCGGCGAATGATGACGCCGACGCACTAAAGGCTGTCAAGGACGACGCCGTGGCGGCGTACCGGCTTGCCCTGCGCGCTGAGCACAACCAGAACAAGGCGCTAGCCACGAAAGCGCTTGAAGCCGTGATTAAGCTCGATCCAAATCACCGCGCGGCCCGCCGCGCCCTCGGCTACGAAAAGGTGGACACTCGTTGGCTTCGCGGCGCCGAACTCTATCGTGCGCGTGGATTCGTTCACTACAAACAGCGCTGGATGACGGCGACCGAGTTTGCCGACGCCACGCGACCGCAACGTGAAGCGGCAGAACAAAAGCGCGGTGAAGCCCGTGTGTTGATCCAGTTGGCTCGTGTCACCGATGTAAATCCCGATGTCGTCGCCTCGGCCAAGCGTGCAATCGCCACGATGGACGATCGCTTCAAGTTGGCGCCCATGGCGCAGGCGCTTCGATGTGAACCGCCTGCCCTGCGCATCTACGCTGCTGAGACCCTGGGGCGGATGGGGAACCCGCTGGCTGTTCCCGCATTGCTCAAGCGTGCGATTCACGACGATCAAGAATCCGTGCGTGAAATTGCGGTGGATGCACTTCGCGCCATTGATTCGCCGGCCACCGTCGTGCCGCTGGGTCGAGCACTTCAGAGTCGTCATCTCGCGGTGCGTGTCAATGCGTCCAAGGCGCTCGCGCGACTCGGCGACATTGGCGGCATGCCCTTGATCATCAAGCGGTGGGTCGGTCGCTCGGGCGATTTCCCCCGCGTCTACTTCGCGCAGATGAATCAGGTGAGTTACATCCAAGACTTCGACGTGGAAGTTGCGCAGACGTCATTCATTGCCGATCCCATTGTGGGCGTGTTGCAAGAAGGCGTCGTTCATTCGCATAAGATTTTGGCTACCGAGTACAGCTTCACCACGGTTGAAGCGCCCGCTTACCGCGGTGCATTGGCAAAACTCGCCGGCGTTGATGAAGGCCACCAAGTCGGCGCCTGGGTGAAGTTCTGGCAGAAAGAGGGCGAGCGCCTCATGACCGAGCGCGCCGAAGCCTACGACAAACGAGCCAAAGTGCGCGAGCGTTCGAAGCGCCGACGATCCGGTGAGCGAGCACGAGGCGCACCCGCCGCGCGGTAGCGCGAAACGATGAAGAATTCGAGATTCTTAGGAGCGTTCTGTATGTACCACCTGAAGCTACGCACACACGCGCGACTCATTTTCGCGTGTGTCATCTGCCTATCGGCCAGTGCATTTGCTGGTGCCGACCGGGAAGCCCCAGCAAAGGGAGTTGCTGACGCGCCGACAAACCGGCAGGGTGCATCCAGCGCGAAGGTGTCAGCCGACGAAGGCTCAACGGAGGCCGCAACCCGGGTGGCAATCAACAAGAGTCCTGCGGTGCGGCGCGCGCGCGTCTTTCTCGCGTGGATGGCGGGAAAAGACGAGCAACTCAAGGCCCAGGGCAAGGCGTCACTTGAGAAGGAGACCGAGGCGGTTCAATACGCGCTGCTTCAGGAAGCACTGCGCCACAAGTCGCCTGTTTTGCGTTCGTATGCGGCCAAGCGCCTGTCCAATGTTTCGGTTCCCAAGGGATTCAAGACGCTCCTAACCACCGCGCTGCGTGATACAGATCCGTCGGTTCGCGTTACGGCGGCGAAGGCACTCAAGCACCCTGCCTATTCGCGCGCGGTGCATGTGTTTGGGCGGGGTCTATTCACCGCGTCCACGGCCATTCAGCGTCGGTCATTGGCAGCGTTGACGTCGATTGGCGACGAGCTCGCCGTGGGCTACATCGTTCAGCGTTGGGAGAAGCGCAGCGGTGATTTCACCCGCGTCTATTTCATGCAGATGAACCAACTCGGCTACATCCAAGACTTCGATGTTGAGGTTGCGAGTACGTCGTTTATCGCAGACCCTGTGGTCGGCGTCTTGCAAGAAGGCGTCTTGCAAGACGTCCGCATCCTTGCCACGTCCCAAGAAGGAACCACCGTCCGCGCCGCCACCTATCGCCGCGCGCTATCTTCAATCGCGGGCATAGACAAAGGCGCCAAGGTCAGCGCCTGGCGCAAGTACTGGGACACCAAGAAGCACGACCTCGCCACAAAGCGCGCCAACCGCCTCCGCACCGCCAATCGCCCAACCACTGAACGCTAGCTTCCTCATGCGCCACAGAAACCAGGTATTTTTGGCGCATTAGCGTTGGTTTCCCGGCAGTAGCGTGCGCTCGATTCGCCATGCGCGGTCGATTGGCGCAAGCATCAGCTCGTCGAGTTGCGGGGCACGTGCCTCGTGCCACCATGACGACGTATCCTTCAGGAATTCGTCATCAACGAATTCGACACCGCTACCACTTCTGAGCGCCCATCGTCCCTTCCCTGCGACCGTCGATGTTTGACCCTCGATTAGTCGCAGGCCGAGCGTTACACCCGTTCCGTCTGTGTCGCGTGATGCAATGATCGAAACACCGGCCACAACTCGCGTCCGATTGACAGCGACGTGTTGTAGTACTGACAATACGTCCTTACCCCGCAGCGGTTGACCAATCAATGACTCTGTGAGCTGCTTCAACTTGTCACTGGGTGAAGCACCTGGCGTTTCCCAGTGAACGTCATGCACAATGCATGAGAGGCGTCGAATGAGCCAGTCGAGTTGCTCTGCTTCACTCGATGTGGGAGCCTTCACTTGTCTGAGGACGGGAATCACACCTAGCCCGAGACGTACGAGTACACCCTCCGCACGTGAGCGCTCTTTGTCGTCTGAGGCGCGCTGCCAATGTTGCAATGCAGCCTTTACTCGCTGGCCAGAAACGGGTTTGGGTTTCGGACGCGTAGGTACCGCTACCGCTTCCAGGTTGTTTGCCTTCCGCCATGTGTTCAGAAAGCGGTAGCGCGTAGTCAACGAAGATGCCATGTAGGCCGTTTCGTCATAGAGGTAACGATTCGGCCAAAGGAGTCCCAACCGCTTTGCGGCTAGATCGCCGACTCGCTTGGGGTCGAGGTGACGCATATTCGACGGTCCGGTATGTGACGTGATTATGCGACGGTCCCGAAGCATTTGGACAAGTAGCGCTTCAAGCAGCATTGACGTCTGTTCTGGGACGAAGACGTCAGAAAAGAGTATGTGATTGGGCGTCGTTTCCGGCGACAAAGGCGCTTCGCTATTGTCTCGTACGGCAATCTCCCTCGCGACGTAGGCGCAAAGAGCAGGTGAGGCCTTTTCGATCGACTCCTTCATACGTCGTAGCGACCGTTGCGGATCCGCCTTGCACATAAAACGAATCAGCTCCCTGGGCTCGACGCCCTGCTTCGCCGGCCCCAAGCTCACAAAACTCACCGTCAACGTGTCACTGGCAAGCGTGTACCAGTCCGGGAGAATCGCATTCAATCCACTGACATCGTCCCGAGCAAGAAGCGTCTCCGCGGCGGCCAATCGTGGTGCGGCATCACCTTTGCGCGCAAGCGACCGTAGAAGCGCGCTCGCCTCCTTTGTCCGGATCGGTGCCAAGGCACGAGTTAGCGCACTCGCTCGAAGTGGACCCTTGCTGGCCGCGATCGCGTCTCGTATTGGATCAAGAGCCTGTTTTGGAAAACGAAGCGCGAGTCGCTCAGCCTGTTTGACAGACGCGGAGGTCCCAGCGCGAATCCCGTCAATGAGGACGGCGGCCTCACCCTTCTTCTTTGCGGACTTCCACCAGTGTTCGACGATCTCTCGCGGCGTGGGTGACGTATCGTCGACTCGTCGAATGTTGACATCGAATTCTATCCGAGGCGTCTCAACGAACTTGCGTCCCGCAATGTGTTCGAGGAGTGCGTGAGCAAGTTCATTGACTCGGACGACTCTGAATTGAAAGGGGTGCCAAGTCTTCCATCGACGATCTTGTATCGCCACCCGTGTAAATCGAGTGTCTTCCAGCGCCTCTATGAGCGCAGGCACCGCTTCATAGCCAAGGCGCTTAAGATGTGTTACGGGCGCTTGGCGCCCCTCTACGATTCGATTGTGAATCGTGAAGCGGTCTGACAAAAACAGCTTGCCAACGCACCATCGTTGCACATTGGGTAGCGCGCGAACAAGGGTCTTTGGGTCCAGGGTAGCCCCTTGGACGGCTCCTAAATCAGGTAGCTTGTAGTGCACCTCTTCAGCCGCCATCGCGCGCAACGTCTCAACGTCCTGAGAATAGTCAACTTGCATTCGTCGCTGAAGATCCTCAAGCGCTTTCAAGGATTCCCGCCACGTCTTGTGCTCCCTCACAAGGTCGTGCTGCCAACTCGTGTGCAGGCGGTGAATGACGCCACTGCGAAGCTGCTCTACGACGCTCCACGTGCCGTATCCCGCGTGAAACCGAATGTCGATGCTTCCTACGTGCTTCCAGATTCGCAGCGCAAGCTGCTTCTGTCCTCGACCGTATAGCGCCATGGCGATTAGAAATCCTCGCCGTCGGTTGAAATCTGCGAACGCGAAGTCCATAAAGGGGTTGTTCTTTGTCTTCTTCGCCGAATGCTCAAGGCGGGCTAGTGGTTTGGCTATCTCCCGATCGATCGCTAGCGACTCAATACGCGGGTACCTGCTCGAGCCCGGCAGCTGCTTTGGGAACTTTGCGCGCCGCATCATGACGTCGAACACCGTCGTGTGAGTAGGCGTTTCGCTAACGACAAATCCATGAACGACGTCGCCCGGTCCGTCGTCTCCCGCAACCCGTGATGCATGGGTAACTTTGACCATTGGAATCGAACTGACGTCCGGAAGTCCCGTCGTCTTCCACCAGGCGATGGCGCGTTGAAGTCCGGCTTCATCCGCGTCAACGGGAAATCGCAGTGCGTGTACTTTTCGCCGATTCTCACGCCATTCGTCGGCCTTGAGATTCGTGTACCACTCATCCCACGCTGGTCGATTCCATCCTTCGCCCGATCCCCCAAACCGTTTTCCCGACACATCTCGAAGGTAACTCCAACCCAAGTGACCAGTTACATTGAGCGAATCGATCAGTATCTTCAGGCCGCGTCGTTCGCCCTGTTCCGCCAAGGCCCAGGCCAGCGCCAAGCGAACATGGAAGTCCTTTTCGCTTGTCAATTGCTTTGTAAGCCATGGGACCAGTTGATCGGGCGCATAGTGCTCGCGCGCAATCGACTTCGCTGATTGCTCGCGAGTTCGTGTGTCATTCGACTCAAACTGCAAGAGCAGCGCCTGCAACTTGGCGTGTGCCGCATTCTTGGCCGCAGCCTCGTCTTCCTTTGCCCACACAGTCCCGGTTGTCGAAACTGTGAGCACCCCAAACATCACCAAGCACGCGACTACACGCTTCATCGTCAAGACCTCCATGCGCCCAATAAACCAGGCTTTCTTGACGCAATTGTCACCGTGCGCCACAAAAGCCTGGCATTTGTGGCGCGTACCCCGTGGAGAGGGGGAAGTTGCGGAGAAGTGGGATAGGTGTTTGACGGATTGGGCGGGCAACTCTTAGGGACTGGTTGGGTTTCAAAACGCAACATCGAACGGCGAACCGGCCGCGACGATCCCGCGAAAGGAACAGTCCCATGAAAAATCAACGAGAACCTCGAACAACTCGCACGCTACGCATTGGCGTTGCAGCAGGAGCAGCACTCGCTCTTGCGCTCCTAACGGTAGCTCCCACGTCTGCTTCGGCGGAAGAGGGTGCGCGCAAGGGCAAGCGCGGACGCGCTGGCAAGTGCCACAAGCGTCCCTTCAAGAAACTTGATACGAATGGTGATGGCGTTCTCACGAAAGATGAGGTGCCCGAGCGTGCTTGGAAGCGTCTCGCCAAAGCCGACAAAGACGGCGACGGAAGTGTGAGTCGCGAGGAAGCGCGCGCGGCCGGCAAGAAGCGCCGTGCCAAACGTGGTAAGCGTGGCAAGCGACGTGCGCGTCGAGGGCACATGCGCCGTCGGCTCAAGCAAGCCGACACGAATGGCGATGGCGCGATTGGCAAGGACGAAGTATCGGCCGAGGCATGGACACGATTGGCCGCACTGGACACGGACGGCGACCTTGTTGTTACCCGTGCAGAAGTTCGCGCCAAGGCGAAGGAACGCGCAGAAGCACGTTTCGCCAAGAAGGATGCGAATGGCGACGGTGCACTGAGCGAAGATGAAGTCGGCGAGCGGTTGTGGAAGCGCATCGCTCGTGCCGACAGCAATGCCGATGGCGTCGTCACGCTTGACGAGCTCCGTGAGGCCCGCAAGGCCCGTCGTGCGAAGCGCAAGGCGTCACGCGACGCCAAGTAACGCTGTTACACGTCTTCTGATTCGACAGGGTTGGATTCGATAGTGACGGGTTCGCTTGATGGTGCCGGTACGGCGGGTGTGGCCATGCGTGTCATGCCCGCCGCTTCCAGAGCACCCATCTTACGCTCGTAGTCGGCAGCTTCATTCGTTCCGATGAAGGCTTTGGATGCTGCGTACTGCCGACTCAAGCCAGCCAGCATGTAGTCAGAGGCAACGGCCATCGTGAGTAATAAGTTGGCGCCTGCCAAGACGAAGAAGTTGAGCGCCGAAAGAAAGTCGATGCCCTCCATGCTAAATACGTAGATCGCTATCAACACGACGCCAAGTCCGCTAAACACCATGGATATAAATCCAGCGGATTGAACGCTACGAATCGCTTCATCTTTGCTGTGAACACGAACCAAATCGCGCGCACGGATTAGGTAGATACCCGCACTCAGCAGTAGGCAAAGTAGCCCCAACATGATTGTCCACTTGCCCTCAAGCTGAATCATAGTGGAGAACATGATGAGCAGCATCATCATAAAGACTGGCGCCGCCAGCACAGTGACATAGGCGGGCGTTGGGCTTTCGTGAAACATGGTTTTGAGCATCATCCCCGCTCGCATGAGGCCAGGGAAGATCGACACAAGCTTCGGTGCCAGTGCGAAGAACACTTGTAGACTAAATAGGAATGCAAGCGTCTTTGTCATCATCTCTGCTTTCGGACCAAGATGCGTAAAGTCGAGTAGCGAAGACCAGGGAATCACGCACAGTGCGAGAGGCGTAATCAAGGACACGAAGAAAGCGCTCCGCGCGAGGCGTCTCGAAGCGGCAACGTGGAGCCACTTCCATGCGGCAAGCACAACCAAAATAGCGATCGCCACGGCCGCGAGTGCGGAAACGACGTTCCATATTTCAAGCGTTGAGAGATTTCCATCTCCGACGTTTGCTACAACATTTCGGCGCACGTGCTCGATTTGTTCGGCCGATAGTTCTCCGTTTGCACTTTGCTCTTCAACGGCACCGTCTGTCATGATTGACTCGAACGACGAGTAGTTGACGAGCAGAAATATGGCGTGGAGAACAAAGAGGACGGCCGCTAAGAGAAGGAGTGATCGCCGCCACACGACATAGTCTTGCACGTGGGGCTCTTCGATGGGCGGGTCAAGTTTGCTAAGCGTCGAGCGTTCCCCGTCCACCGCCATGGGCGTAAAGAATTCGCCTTGCGTCACTCGCCGAATTGCCAATTCGAAGTCCTTTCCGGAAGCCATAGCTAGTTACCCTTCGCCAACGAAACGCTGCGCACATGTCTACGCATCGACCGTGAGTTTACTTGGGGCCGTTCACGGGACGCATCGCAATCATCCGCATCATGCTGGGGGGCAGCCCGTCATCATCGTTTTCGATAGTGAAGTGCTCGCGTGCGATGGTTGTCAAATCTCCCAGCCCCGAGAGCTCATCGGGATGAAGCGGCCATGGTGGACCCTCTGGAGGCGCAACATCGGCACGTACGCGTGTGGCCAATGCGAGATAGCCGCCGGGTGAGAGCAGTGAACGAACGCAAGCCACGGCGCGCTCTCGCATACCCACCGGTATAGCCTGCAACGTATAGACCTCGAACACCAGGTCGAAGGCGCCGGCCCATGCATCGGGAAGTTCGAACAGGTCTTCAACCCGGTAGTTGACCTGTGAATCGGGAAAGCGCTCACGGCACCAATCGATGGCCGTAGCAGATACATCGAATGCGGTCACCGACCAGCCGTGTGCCGCAAGGTGTTCGGCATCGTCGCCGAGTCCGCAGCCAATCACGATGGCTTCGCCGGGCGCAACGCCTTCGAGTTGCTCAAATATCCAGGGAAATAGATGCCGACTTGGGCCCAAGTCAGCCCACGGAATCCCATCGGGATTGCCGTTTGCCCTAGCATAGAGTTCCTCAAACCATCCCAGCGCGTCATCCTCGGCGATGGCGCGATGGGCGAGATCGCGTGCCTCGTTGCGGGCGGGGTCGTGTTCGTCTGCCACTACTTAGATTCGTCCTTCGGTTCTTGAAATAGCACATCAATGTCACTGCGCCCGCGCAGCGACTCGAATGCGGGGTCGACGCGCGCAGTCTCTCGCAAGTCGGGGCTCTCGGTGAGCGCGCGCACCACGTGGTCGCCTGCTGCGCCCTTCTTGTTTAGCCCAATTAGCGCCTTTGCTAGTGCCAAGCGTGCTCCGCCGTTGGTCGGATCTTCTTCAACGACCTTTGCAAGCAGGCGTTCGGCTTGTTGCCACTGCTTCGCGGCCAACATCTCCGCGCCCAGCAGCATGTGCCCCTGATGGAAGTAGTTGCGCGCCAACTTGGCGTCGAAGCGTGCCGCGGCCTTGGCCGCCGAGATCAGCCAGTCGGCGCGCTTCGCACTCGGCACCACCGATTGTCCGCGGTCATCCGTTATCGTTGTGAGCACAAGCAGTGCGCGCCACCACGCCACGCTCCGCCGAAAGCGTCGTTCTTTGCTCAGTTCCGTTGCTCGAGAGGCTACGCGATCCGGATGAAACCACCCGGCCAATGACAATGCCGCCAGTCGAATGGTTGCAGCCCGAAAGGCGCGATCTGCCCCTTGGGTATCGAGCTTGGGCCTCTCGATGGACACCTCTTTGCGTGCTGCTTCGATGCGCGCTTCGCCGATATCAAGGAAGCGTGTAGCCTCGCGCTCTATACTCCCGCACACGCGTCGGTCTTTCTCAAGACCCAGTTGCAAAATGCCCGCCAGCATGGGTTCCGAGGCCCGCCCCTCGGTTTCTGCCAATCGAAACGACTCAACGACGATCTCGGTGGGGGCGTCGGGACTCTCGACGCCGAGTCGTTTGAGGGCCTCGCGTAGGCGTCCGCCCGCCTTCTCTACATTCTCCTTTCCACCGCTGCGGCGCAACTGGCGTGCGTCCGCCACGAGGTTTTCAAATCGCTCGGGCGCAAGGGCGCGCGCACGGTTGTACGCCATCAAAACGTCTGCCGATGGGTTCGCTTCGGGTGGATCGCCCGGTACGGGTTCCGGCCCGAGTTCAAGATGGGCAAGTCGAATCGCAACGTCGAAACGCGTGGGGTCGTGTTCTCGTGCTTCGCGAAGCACGTTCTTTGCATCTTCGCGACGACCCAAAATTGACAACACCTCCGATCGGTCCAGGCGCGCTTCCGTTCTACCTGAATCGAATTGTGTGGCCCGGCGAAAGGCCGCGTTGGCCTTGTCGAGTTCTGCGATTCGAGCAAAGGAAACGCCGCGAATGTAGTGTGCTTCTGCATTGTCGTTTCGCGCCGCAAGCGCCTGATCGGCGCGTGCAATCCGCCGCCGTTCAATGTCGGCATAATCTTTGGACAACGTGTCGTCGTCGTGCGGCCCGCCGGTTTGACGGGCGAGCATGACGTACCGATCGGAAACCATGTCTCGCTGGAGATGCCAGCCAACAAAGAACATTGCCGCCGCGGTACCCAACCAAAGTAGTCGTGGCGGAAATGGACAGTCCATCTCGCGATCGGGGTTACGCGTCCCCAGTCCAATCGCAACGGCTGCGCAAAGCGCGGGGGCCGGATCAATAAAGACGCCTTCGGAAAGTGCAGCAGCGGCTAACGCGGCGAATGAACCAGTTGAAGCCACGCGAATCAATCTGCCGCCCGGCGACTTGGCGCCGTCCACGGCTTGTAGGAATCGAATCAACGCGATTACGACAAACAAGACGAGCGCAAGACCCGCCAACACGCCGCCTTCAGTAGCAACATGCATGTAGTCATTGTGCGCGTGAGTTGGGCGACGTCCCGTTTCAAGGCGTGCTTCATTGAGATCTCGTACACGCAACACTTCTGGGGCGAATGATCCTAGGCCATGACCTGTAACGGGCGCCTCCGAAATCAGCCGCGAACTCGCTCGCGCCAGTCCCGTTCGTACGTCCAACGTGTCGGTATCACCGGGAACCGGAATCTTGTGTAGGAACGCGAGCGTAGCAAGTACGCCTACCGCGACGCCGAATCCCAAGACGGGTAGCCTCAATCGCTTTCGCAGGGACGGTGCGGCCATGGCGAAGAGCAATACGACGAATCCAATACACGTCGCCAGCCACGCTGTTCGACTACCTGTGGCGATGAGTGCCAGTAGCAGTGGGAGCAAAAACAGCGCGCGTGTGAGTTGACGGCCCGGCGCGAACGCCATGGCCCATGGCATGAAGCTCGCGATCACAACGCCGGCAACACCCGGACGTCCAAACGGACCTACGGGGGAGCGACCGCGTATTCCATCCGAGAAAATCCACGCGGCTGCTACAACGCCCGCAAGCATCCAGATGCGCATGACGGCTGCGGCGTGCAGATCGCGCCGTATCAACTGCAGCAAGAGCCACGCCTGAATCGCAAGGGCGATCCAAACATATCCGTGTCGAATGGCGGCGGCGGCGGATTGCGGTCCCGCGAGCAGGCCTAGCAGCGCGACGAGAATCGGAAATGCGAGCCAAAATTGCCGACAACAACTTCCGTGTGACGGCAACAGTCGAAAGGCGACGATGCTGGTCGTGATGAGCAGCGCAAGGCTCCATACGAATCCGCGCAGGACATAGCCACTCGTAAAGAAACCCGGTAGACCAACAAGGAGCACGAACGCAACTGCGAATCCAAGCCACGTGGGAAGCTTTGTATGGACATCCGCGCTCTCGTCGTAGTCGGCCACGTCGTTCATGCCCGGCGCGAAACTCCTCGAATGGTTCAATCTGACTATAGAGGTTGAAACTACTCGAACATTGCTTCGGCAAACGCGTCCGGATCGAACGGTTCAATATCGTCGATCCCTTCTCCCAGGCCGATGAACTTGACGGGGAGGCGTATCGTGTCGCCAATCGCCAGGACGGCGCCGCCCTTTGCGGTGCCATCGAGCTTCGTGATAAAGAGCCCCGTGACATTGGCGATGCCGTGAAAGAGCTCGGCTTGGCGGACGGCGTTTTGTCCTGTGGTGGCGTCAAGTACGAGCAACACTTCATGCGGGGCACCGGGAATCGCTTTCCCGGCCACGCGTCGAATTTTGCCGAGTTCCTGCATGAGGTTGTCTTGGGTATGCAGGCGCCCCGCCGTGTCGATAATCACATAGTCCGCATTGCGTGCCGTGCCCGCTTGGCAGGCATCAAAAGCAACCGCCGCAGGATCCGAACCGGTGGACTGCTTCACAATATCCACGTTATTGCGCTCGCTCCAAATGGTGAGTTGCTCAACGGCGGCTGCGCGAAAGGTATCGGCGGCGCCAAGCACGACTTTGTTCCCCTGTTGACTCAGATAGCGCGTGAGTTTTCCAATTGACGTTGTCTTGCCCGCGCCATTGACGCCGCACACCAGGACAACCGTGGGCGAGTCATCGCTCCTGGCCAACTCGGTACCCTGCGAACGAAGTCGATCGGCGACGACCTTCTTGAGAAATCCTCGCACATCGTCGGCCGTTTTCAGGCGTCCCGCCTTTGCGCCTGCACGCACGTCATCGAGCAGCGTTGCGGTGGCCTGTGGGCCAACGTCGGATAGCAGTAAGACCTCTTCGAGCTCTTCGAGCAGTTTCTCGTCAACGGCGCGCCCTAGGGTCAATACGGTTTTCAGACCGCCCGAGAGCTTGCTGCGCGTCTTGCTCAGGCCCTTCTTGAACTTGCTAAACACACCCATGGCCGTGCCACCCTATATCGTTGGAAACCGAAGCGAAACGATCCAGCTCACGATAGACCTCGATCTTTTCGAATCCGATCCAATATGCCGTTGATGAACGCACCCGACGCTTCGGATGAAAACTTCTTGCCCAAATTGATGGCTTCGTTGATGGCGACGCGCGTGGGAATGCTCTCATCGAATAGCATTTCGTAGCAGCCGATGCGCAGCGCATTGCGGTCCACCGCCGCCATACGGGCCACGCTCCAGTTGGATGCTGCCGACGCCAAGACCTTGTCGAGTTCGTCGCGGCGCTCATATACACCTTCCACCAGGGAGCGCGCGTAGCGCTTGGCTTCGTCCTCGCCCGAGCGGTCGCGCAGGTTTTCGTCGAGGAAGGCCTCCAACTCAAAGAGGTAGCCCTCGCCGTGGAAGTCGAGCTGAAAAAGAAACTGAAGCGCAAGTTCTCGCGCGTGGGTCCGGATGCGCATCGGATGAGCCTGCTACGTGGCCCGACGCTTGCGTTCGAGGTCGCGGTACAGCTTGATCATGTCGAGCGCCGCTTCCATGGCCTCCACGCCTTTGTTGCCGCCTTTGCCGCCTTTGCCGCGCTTGTCCGACGAACGCGCTTCGGCTTGGGCCAACGTCTCGGCCGTGATCACGCCGAGCCCCACCGGTATGCCCGACTCGCTCGCCACGCGCGAAAGGCCGTCAACGCATGCACGTGCCACGTGATCGAAATGCGATGTCTCGCCGCGCACAATGCAGCCCAGGGCAACCACGGCGTCTACGCCTTCTCCACGTGCAAGCCAGCCGGCGGCTTGAGGAAGTTCAAACGCTCCCGGCACTTCCGCGCGAATGAATTGTGACTCGGTGATGCCCGCAGCCAACGCAGTCGCAACGGCAGCCGCTTCCAAACGCTTCGTAATCTCGGGATACCAACGCGACACGACAATACCGATGTGTGTGTTGGCCCATTCGTGCGCGGCGTCGCGGGGTTCAGACGTGGCGGGTTGGAAAGGGGGCATGACACCTCGTCGGGCTACATGGGAAAGAACGGCGATCCACGGAATGCTACCCACGACGAAGCGACCCGGAGCAAGGAACGCACGCCACTTCCGCTACTATTCCTCGATGATCTTGTTTGACGAGGCCATCGCGCGGATTGCATCCGCCTTCCCACGGCGAGTCGCCGCCACCGAACGCGTTGACCTCGCCGATGCCTCGGGACGCGTGTTGGCCGAGTCCATCACCATGGATGCTGACATGCCGCCGTTTCGGCGCTCCACCATGGACGGGTTTGCGATACGTATCTCGGATCGCCGTGTGGGCGCTACGCTCGATGTCGACGGGCGGATCACCGCGGGCGAAAACGTCAACGCGGCACTTACTCCCGGCCACGCCATTCGGGTGATGACGGGTGCGCCCGTCCCCGCCGAAGCCGAAGACGTGATTCCATTTGAGTGGACCAACGCATCGTCTACGGCGGGCCGCGTCGGTGAGCACGTGCGGATTGAACGTCTTCCGCGGGATGGTGCCAATATTGTCGAGCGCGGGTCGTTTTATAAAGCGGGCGCTGAAATCTTGACGCCGGGAACGAGTTTACGCGCAGCACATATGGGGATGTTGGCTTCTGTGGGACGTTCACAGATTGACGTGTACGTGCGTCCGCGTGTTTCTATTCTTCCGACGGGCAACGAACTCATTCCCATCGATCAGCCGCCTGTGCCGGGCAAGATCCGAAACTCCAATGCGTATGCGCTGCGTGCTCAGGTTACGCGTGAGGGCGCCATCGCCTCGGCGAGCGACCCTGTGGGTGACGATCGCGAGGCCTTGATTCGTGCAATACGTGCTGGTCTCGACAGCGAACTCTTGTTGCTGAGTGGCGGCGTGAGCAAAGGGGACTTGGACTTGGTCCCAAGCGCGCTCGAAGCGGCGGGTGTTCGATGTCTATTCCACGGCTGGGCACTTCAACCGGGCGGACCGATGTGGTGTGGTGTTACCGACACGACGCTGGTGTTGGGGTTGCCCGGCAATCCCGCGGCGACATTCGTGGGCTTCGAACTGCTTGGCGTTCCAGCCCTCCGTGCGTGGATGGGTGCGCCGTTCTGTGCGCGCAAGACGCTCTCGTGTCGGCATCAACTGGAGGACATTGGCATGTCGGCCCGTCGTCGGATTCGTCCCGTGCGCTTGATGGCCCGCGCTGCGAGGGGGCTGGAGGCTGTGCCGCTCCGGTGGCACGGCAGTGGTGACCCGCTCGCGTTTGGGGACGCAGACGCCCTGGCCGTCCTGCCTGCAAACACACCCCTCGGTGACCGGGTGGACGTCATTGTGCTCGGCCCCATGTCGGTCGATTCGATGGAGCAAGCCTCGTGAACGCGTCGCCCCGCAAGTCCGGTTCACGTTCTCCGCTTCGATTCATCCCGTGGATCCACCGGGGCGCCTCGATCTACATCATGTTCATCGCGTTGGGCATGACGCTGCTCGCATTGCATCTACCGCCCGGGCCGTTGCCCTACGCCGTGTTTATCGCCGACGCTCCCTTTCTTTGGCTGCTGTTTTTCTCCGGCGGTGGCGATCGATGGAAGCGCTGGGCACTTGTCTATGGCGCCGTTCACTTTGCCTTTGCCATGCGTTGGCTCTACGAAGTACAGCCCATGCAAGTGCTTGCTTCGGCCGTGATCTTGGGACCCACATTTCTGGTTTGGGGCAGCGCACTTCGCATGCTTGTTCGTCGCGGCGTTCCCCTTGCGATTGCTACGGGCACTGTGGTTGTGCTCGAAGAGATCATGCGCACACGTTGGATGGGCGGCATGCCTTGGCCCGCGCGTTCCCTTGCCTTTGCTTCCGATCAATCGATCGCGGCACCCATGGATGCGCTTGTGTCCTCCAGCGCCTTCTTCGGTTCCTATGCGCTGTCCTTTTTCGCTGGCGCGACGTCGGCTGTTGTCGCGCGAATTCCGTTTTGGCTCATGAGTCAAGGTGACGCGCGCACGGTTACGCGCCGTTCGGTGATTCGCGAGGCGGTATTCGTTCTCTGTGTTCTCGTCTTGCTGGGCGTACTAGGGAGTGTGCGTCGCAGTGGATTCCGCGAGCGTGTTGAAAACGGGCAGTGCCACAAGACTCAGCACGAGTTGTTGGTGATTCAGGCCGCCATTCCTCAGTCCCTCAAGAATGCGCGCGACGATTGGGATGGGCTCAAACAGATGTTTGCGCGCCACGAAGAGATTTCGAAACAGGCGCTCGGTGCCGCGCCCGGAGGGAACGCGCCCTATTTTGGCGTTTTATGGCCGGAAACGATGATTCCCTGGCCGTTTCTGTCTCCCGATCTCGCCGCGCGCTTTCCCCGCAAGTGGATGGACCAAGTCAATGTGATGCGTCGCATCAAGGCAATTCCGAGTGGCGAGGACCTGCATTGGCTGATTGGTGCCATTCAGTTGGTGCGCCGCGGGGATGAGCGTCACGAAAACATGTGGGCCTACGGCACGCGTGACAGCGTCTTCTACGTGCGTCCTCGTTATGCGCCCGGTCAAGGCGAGAAACCGCCACTTCCGGATCCACTCAATCCGCATTGGATTCCACCGTGGACCACCAAAAACGCGCGCCACGACAAAGTTCGACTCGTACCGGGTGGTGAATACACGCCGCTGGGTGATTGGATTCCGCCGCTCAAGCTCTTCCGCGAGTGGGTCGCGGGCATTCCCGAACTCGATCCTGGCGATGTCAATCAACCGCCGTTTCGACTCCACTTTGAAGGCGCACATCTTGAGCATCTCAATGACGGTTCTGACCTCGTCATGCCGGTGGGAACGGTGATCTGCTTTGAGATTGCGTTTCCCGCGCGTTGCCGCAAGTGGCGATCGCTTGGCGCGAAGGTGCTGCTCAACGCCGCCAACTATGGATGGTTTGGCAAGACTGATTTTCGCAGTCAGGTGCAGTCCATGGCGCGCCTGCGAAGTGCGGAGTGTGGTGTAACCACAGCCATGGCCGGCAATACGGGCCCCAGCGCGTTCTTCGATCCCATCGGGGGTCGCTATGGCACATTCGTGGATGCCGAGACCGGTGAGAGCGAACCCTGTGGTCCACTTGAGACGACCCACCGTGCGGGGTGGGCAAGAGCACCGCTCTATCTAGATGCCAAGGTGCCGCTATACGTGAAGATCGGTGACCTTCCCTGGTTCGCCCTTGGTGCGGCGCTGCTCGCTTGGGCCTTCCTCCGATCGAGACGCGTGAAAATTCGCGGCACCGGCTAGCGGCACTCGCACTCTTTCCGATCCAGCTTGTGCTGGCATTGTTAGGCAGCACCCACCAATCCGCGAATTCATGAGTTCTGGAGGGGCTAGCGGAGCGCAAATCGTTTGACTCGACCGGGTAGTTTTGTCATAAAACGGCAACCACAGCGGTATCGCCGATCCTTGAGGGAGGGTCGTCGGGAGTCCCAGCGCGTCGAATGGCCCCAAAAAATGCGGGCCGGGATGGCGCGCTGCGGGCGTGCAGGGAGGGCATCACGGTAGGATTGGATCGACGCGGCGTGGTGTCGCGGCGAATCCGTCGCCGAATGCGCGTTCTTAGTTACGAGCGCTCGTTATGGTTCGAGCCGTCGATGCGTTGACCGACAGGAGAGTTCTCAATGAGTACCTTTGGCAAGATTCTTGTCGTCGTGAACTTGGGCTTGGCAGCCGCCTTCTTGGGCAGCGCAGCCAACTACCTGGGTCACCAAGACACCGTGGCGCATAAGTTTGATGCGTTTAAGAAGAAGACCACCGACGAAAAGTCGTTGATGCAGGAAGAGATCGACAAGAAGAATCGCGACCTGCAAGCCGCCAACACCAACTTGCGCAAGGCGATTTCCGAACGCGATATCGCGCAGACGGCCGCCTCGCGTTCCGACGCACAGTCAAAGAATGACCAAGAGGCCTACAAGGTCCTTGCGGGCAATCTTTCCGTTGCGCAGCGCGCCGTGGACCGCATGTCGGCCACCGCCAATGCCGACAAGGCCATGATCAGTAGTCTTCGTCAAGATCGCGACCAGATGAAGACGGCTTGGGACGACGCCAAGGAACGCTTGAATAGCGCCTTGAGCCGACTCGCCGCCGCCACACGCAACGTTGAGAAGCTTGAAAACATAGGCCAGATCACGGCCGCCAAGCTCGGTTCACTTGAGGAAGAGAACCGCCAGCTTCGCTTCCAACTCGAAGGCGTGGCCCGCAAGGCGCCCAGCCTCGTGAAGTTCAATCAGCCCGCCCAGCAAGGCCGTGTCGTAACGGCCGGTGGCGATCTCGTCACGATCTCGCTCGGCGAGGAAGATGGCGTCAAGCGCGGCTACCGCTACACCGTTGCGCGTGGTCGTGAATACATCGCCACCATTCAAATCGAAGACACGCAGGCCAAGCAGTCCTCGGGTGTTATCGTCCGCAACATGTCCAAGGGCGACGTCCAACAGGGCGACTCGGTCATTAACGCCAACTAGGAACCCGGCTCGTTGCGTCGGGTCCCTCGGGATCCGGCAGACGAGAACCACAAAGGCAATAGCGGCGAAGCAGCCGTACCCGCTCGTTCCGAGAACTCCGGGCGGCAAGGCGCAGCGTCGAGAGAGGATTCTTGAGTTATGGCACGCGGTAGAGATCGATTCGAAGATTACGATGAGCACAGCCCCGAGCCCAAGCGCGACGGGCTGGCCACGGGACTCGTCTGCTTGACCACGCTGGTGTTGCTTGCAGCGGTCTTCTTTATGCAGAAGGCCCTGAAGGACCACTTCAACGCGGGCATGTTCAAAGACAAGGGCGCCGCCACAGGCACCCCCTAACTCCTGAATGTAGCTTCTACGCACTCGTCCACGCATCCCTGCGATGAGGCGATCAGCTTCAATTCCTGATTGAGGGCGGGCACGATGTCGATCGCGTCCGCCCCTTTTGCGTTTTGGGGTCTACCCCGAGAGCCCATCGAGACGAACGAAGGGCCAATTTGCCAACTTCGGACATGCGTGAGCACCGCCCCTGCCGATCTACCGTTCGTAGCGGCCCAGCCCGCGCCGCGACGCAAACCGCGCGACCTGGTCGTCTTGGCGCTGCCGCGGCTGTCCGCCGTCCCCACGCGCCTGTATATGGTGGGCATTCTGCGGCCGCGAATCTAGGGATCGCTGCGCGGGGTGAGCATAGGTTCCAAGAAGAAGGCGGGCGTGCATGGCCAAACTCTTTGAGTGGCTGATCGGCAAGTTTTCAGTCGACATGGGTATCGACTTGGGAACCGCGAACACGCTCGTTTGTGTTCAAGGTCGCGGCATCATTCTTAATGAGCCAAGCGTTGTGGCCGTAAAGAAGGGAACCAACAAGGTTCTGCTCGATGGTCGCGCCGTCGGTGACACCGCCAAGGAAATGCTTGGAAAAACACCGGGCAATATCGTGGCCATTCGTCCCTTGAAGGACGGCGTAATTGCCGACTTCGAGATCACCGAAGCCATGTTGCGCTATTTTATCTACAAGGTACACGACCGCACCTGGGCGGTGCATCCCCGTGTGGTCATTGCCATTCCGTATGGCATTACACCGGTTGAAAAGCGCGCTGTGATCAACTCGGCCGAACGCGCGGGCGCACGCAAAGTCTACTTGATTGAAGAGCCCATGGCCGCTGGCATTGGCGTGGGGTTGCCCATCACCGAACCGCAGGCCTCCATGATTGTTGACATTGGTGGCGGTACTACTGAGGTGGCCGTGATTTCGCTGGCCGGCATTGTCAAAGCCAACTCGCTGCGAACTGCCGGTGACTCGATGGACGAAGCCATCGTCACGCATATGCGCAACACCTACAACCTGCTCATCGGCGAGCAGACAGCGGAGAAGGTAAAGATCGGCATTGGCAGTGCGTATCCCCTCAAGCGTGAAATGACCATGGACGTGCGCGGGCGCGACGTGAAGCAGGGCTTGCCCCGCAAGGTCGTGGTCACCAGCGAAGAGATTCGCGAGGCGCTGCAAGATCCTGTGCGCGGCATTGTGGACACGGTCAAGAACACCCTCGAGCAGACGCCGCCCGAGTTGGCGGCCGATTTGATCGACAGCGGCGTGGTGGTGGCGGGCGGCGGCGCGCTACTGCGAGGGCTCGATCGCGTGCTCGCCGAAGAAATCAACCTTCCGGTGCGCGTGGCCGAGGACCCACTCACCGCGGTGGCCCGTGGCACAGGCGTATTCCTCGAGAAGATCAAAGACCTCAAAGTGGCCATGGACTCGGCGGAAGACTAGCCGTTCCAGGCGGCGCGAAATCGTTGCACAGAGCTTGCAATCAGATGCGGCTCGAATGGCTAGACTGTCTAGCGGTTGGGGGATAATCGGGAAAGGTCCCCAAGGTCTGGTGTGAGGCGAATTCTCTGCGATTGCAGGGTCGTCATTACAGCCCACCACGCGGGGACGGGCGTGGCAATAGGTCATGAGTCGATTCGTTTTGAATCTTGGAGGCACAACGGTTCTGCATGCGACTCCATCGTCAACATGCCTGGGGTGCATTCTTGCTGGTGCTCTTCGCATTGCCGCTCATCAAGCCGAACGGACTCGAGCTTATTGAGCGTCCGGTGGGGGCCGTGGACTCGTGGTTTGCGGAAGTGCCGGGTCTCAATCCGCGTTTGCTCAAGTCAACGGCCGAGTCAGCGGACGGTAATGATCAACGTACCAAGACGCTTGAGCGCGCCTTGCAGCAGTTGTGGCATCACGTGCAGCGAGTGCGTGCGCAGGCCGCAAAGGCCAATGAACTTAGCCAAACGCTGTCGCGCAGCGAGTTGGATCGCCGTCCATTGGTTGTTCCGGCGCGTGTGCTTCGTGCTCATGATCCCGCACGGCGCCGGCGCTCGATTTTGATCGATGTGGGGGCCGACGATGGGGTGGTGGAGGGGCACCCAGTTGTATTTGGCAGTACCTATTTCGGTCGCGTGCGCGTTGTTCGCGCGCGTTCAGCACGCGTGCAGCTCATCACCGACCGCGACAGTCGCTTGGAGGTTCTGATCCCCACCACGAGCGGAGAAATGGTGCGTGGGTATGCGCGGCGCATGGGTCGGCGAGACGGCGCGGATGTGCTTTCCATCGACTTTGCGCGTATGAAGCGTTCCTATGGTTCGATTCCCGAATCAGCGCCCGTCTTTACGGCCAATTTCGATGAGCGCGTTCCTGCCCACCTGTTGGTGGGTCGCATTGTGGAGATGACCGACGCCGACGGCGACGGCATTCCATCCATTCTGGTCGAGCCCGCGATGGATTTGGACACCACAACGGATGTGTTCGTGCTCAAGACGCGTTCGCCTCTGGCGGGGAGGGCCACGCGGAATACAAAGCCAGCGAAGCGCACCGAACCCGGTCTTCATCGCAACGCGAAACGAAAGCAGTAGCTCTGTGGGTGCGGTCATGCTTTTCATGCTGCTTCTCTTGGCGGCCGCCATTCCCGATGTAGCGCCCTCCTTCTTGGGGCTCGCGAGCTACCCCCCCGACGTTTGGCTCGCACTCACCATCTACTTGGCCGCGCGAGCCAAGGGCTTCCGCGCTGTGGGATGGGGCATCACCATCGGGCTCATTCGCGACTGCCTCTCACTCGACCCGCTGGGCACCAACGGCTTTGTGCTTGGCGCCGTGGCGCTCATCTTCGCGGAGGGAGCGCGGTCGCGGGGGCGTATGGACTCGGCGAGTCGCTTCGTTTCGCTGTTCGCGGCTTCCGTCTTGGCGAGCTGGATCTATGCACTGCGCGTGATTCCGCTAGAGGGGGCATGGCCCTCCTTTGCCACGTGGCTTGAAGCGTTTCCCGTTGCGCTGTGGACCACGCTTTTCGCGGGGTTGTTGTTGTATCCCTTGATGGATCGCTTTGCGCTCCTTGACGACTTGTGTGGGAGGTCCCATGCGTTTTCGTCGTAGGTTGATGGTGCTCTATCTCGCCTTTGCGTGCGCGCTCAGCATCGTGTGGATTCGCGTGGCGCATATGCAGTGGGTCGAAGGCGCCGCGTGGACCGAGAAGGCTGACAAAGCGCGGCAGACCGAACGCATGCTTGAGGCCCGGCGAGGCGCCATCGTGGATCGCCAAGGCGTGGTCCTGGCCGAAGATGAACCGGTGTTTCAGTTACTACTCATTGCGCGCGACTGGAAGCATCGCGATCGCGGTCGCAAACGATGCACGGCTTGCGGGGTTGTTCACTTCCCCGGCTACGGTGGGCGTTTCTCCAAGACGTGTTCATGCCAACGCTATCGATCCGGTAGCAAGAAGCCCTATCAACCCGAAGCCGGATCTCGGGGGCGCAAGGACACGCTGGTTGATCTGGCACCGGGCGATGTGTGGCCCATTGAGAAGGCGCTCGGTATGCCGCGCGGTGAACTCGAGGCGCGTGCCCAACGACGTTTGACAGAGATTGAGAAACTTGTCAAGGCCCATAAGCGCACGTGGATCGAGGCCGGAGCACGCGAGTTCGTTATCAAGGAAGCCGTTCGGCAACGACGCGACGACCTTTCGGCGCGGCCCCATGTGCTTGCCACGGATGTCGATGAATCGGTGGTGCGCCTGATTCAACTCGATGAAGAGGGGGGCTATCGCGGACTGTCGGTGCGCGTTCAGCAGCGACGCCGCTATCCGAAGGGCGACTTTGCGCCGCACTTGCTTGGATTTACGAGCAAGGTGGCCACGTACGACGAACTGGCCGAGCTCCGCCAGCGCTACGGACACGACATGGTCACACCCGATTCACGCGTGGGTCGCCGGGGTGTGGAGCGTGCGCAAAACGACCACTTGCATGGCAAGCCCGGTGTGCAGGTGCGCCAACTCGATGCGAATGGCAGTTTCGCCACCATCGTGCATGAATCGCCACCCGAGTCGGGCAACACAGTTCAGTTGGCGGTGGACTGGAAAAAGAGCGTGGCGGCGCAAAAGATCTTGGAAGAGATCGCCACACGCGACAAGTACTACCCCAAGGGTCGGCCGTCCGCGGCATTCGTCATGATCGACGCCGTTAGCGGTGAGATTCTGCTTTGGGCGGAGACGCCGCGCTTCAATCTTGATGAGGGACTCGACGAACTCTTTGCCACCGCCACGGGCAGTGCCAAAGCCAACATCGATGTGGGGCAGTGGTTTCCTGTCGATGCGAAAACGGCGAGTGGCATGGACTTGACGTTTTGGCGCGCCAACCTCGTTGTCCCGGCGCCGTTGTCGATGAGCCGAGTATCGCAAGTTGCGGTGGAACCCGGAAGCACGTTCAAGCCATTGATTGCTCTGGCGATGCTTGAAAGTGGAACGCCGCTTCCCTTCCCGCATTACACATGCAGCCGAGGTGATCGTCGTAAGCCCGCGTGTCGCGGTTGCGGAACGATGGACTTGGCCAACGCCACCTGTGTGTCCTGCAATAAGTTCTTCGCACGAAACTTTCGTGCGGGCAAAGCGTGGTCGCGGTATCGCGCGTTTAGTGGAGGCTTCCTTCAGCGGTTGGGCATCGGTCAAACACCGAGTCCAGAACTTCGTGAAGCGGGCTCGGGGCGTTGGCTTCGTCGGGGATACGACTTTTCTATCGAGCGCGTCGTTCACAGCGTGGAGGAGCAGTTGCGCGACGAGCACGCCGCCGCGCTCGAACGCAAGTCCGAAGAAGAGACGATTCACACCGTAGCGCCCGACATCGTGTTTCAGCGCAGTCGCCACTGTCCGCCCACGGCGGGAGGGGACCCGAGTTACGTGCGCAAACGACTCGTGGAAATCGTGCGCTACGTTGCTCGTGAGAGCCTTTCTTCACGCGTCGAGGTGTCTGTAAAGCGACTTAAGGGCGGCAATCGACAGTTGCGCCTGCGCTTTGAAGTGCGCGCGTTGGATCCTCCGCGCTGGTATGTATTGCGCGGCGGTGCGCCGGCGATTCCCAAGTTGTGGCAGAAATACGTTCGTCGCAAGACGCTTGGCATTGAAGGGCACGTGGCCTACGGCGGACGCGTGTGGTTCGAAGACGGATTTGATCTCAAATTCGGACGCGCAACACCCCAGGCCCATCCCATGGTGCACAACGAGGACGGAAGCAATGTGGCGCTGGGGCAAGGCCCCGTGCTCGTTACGCCGCTGCAAATGGCGCGCGCCATGGCGGTGCTTGCCAATGGCGGTCGGCTCGTGAGCGCGCATGTGGCCCATGCGATCGGTGGGGAGCGCGTGCCGCATCGCTCCGAATCGTTGGGTTTGAGTGGGCACCATATCGAGCGTGTGCGAGGCGGTATGCGCATGGTGGTGAGTCATCCGCGAGGCACGGCCTACCACAAGGGCGCGTGGGCTGCGGTGCCCGCCACGGTGTATGGAAAGACCGGAACGGCTCAGTTGAGCAAGGCGTGGGCGCCGTGGACGCGCAGTGGCGAAAAGGCGCCCGCGTGGCACCACTGGTTTGTCGGCTTTGCAGAGCGCGCGGGGGCCAACCCCGTCGCATTCGCATGCGTTTTCCATTCACGCACTGAGAAATCGGGATCCGGATCCACGGCGGGTGTCGCCGGTCGCAAGATTCTCGAAACCTGGTTTACGAAGTAAGTCGCGCGTCGCCTTTCGGCGATCGCCAAGAGTCGAAGACGGGCAGCAAGTCGCAAAGGAGAACTCGTGGATCGTGCCCTCGGCCTCGGAGACCGCATCAAGCGAGCCAACTGGTTCTTGCTTGGTTTGGGATGTCTGCTGGCCTTGGCGGGTGTGATCACCGTGGGGGCCGCGTCGCGCCAGGGCGGCGTTCAATTTGGCGCCGTGCAAATGAAGTGGTTTGCAGTGGGCGTCACGCTTTGCTTGTTAACCCTTTCGGTGCCGTACCGCCGCATCGTGGCGCTGCGCTATTTTTGGTATGCTGTGGGCCTCGTAGCGCTCGCACTGTGTCTGGTGATTGGCCGCGGACCCAACGTGGCACGGTGGATTCAAATCGGATCCTTCCGCGCGCAGCCCAGCGAGATCATGAAGGTTGTTATGGTGATCGTGCTGGCAGGGTACTTGCGCTACGGTCGTAGCTATCGCGAAGTCTCCGGACTCGTTCGACCTATCCTGCTCACGCTGATTCCCATCGCGCTTATCTTCAAGCAGCCCGACCTCGGTACGGCCATGTTGTTGCTGCCCGTTTTGCTGGTCATGTTGTATGTGGCGGGGGCCCGTCGGCGTCATCTCATTGGCTTGGTGTTGATTGGCTTGCTGGGTGCCGCTGTGCTCGTGGCCACGGGCATGATCAAGGAGTATCAGCTTAAACGCGTGTACTCGTTCTTGATGCAGTCCAATGAGAACAAGGTGCTATTGCGTGGCGACGGGCATCAGGTCTACCACAGCAAGATCGTCGTGGGTTCGTCGTCGCTCACGGGCAACGGTACGGGGGAAGCGGTTCGCGATGCCGTACGCTTCTTGCCCGAGCGGCACAGCGACTTCATCTTCCCCGTATTCGTTTCTGCGTTTGGCTTAGCCGGTGCGTCGCTTTTATTTCTGGGCTATCTGCTATTCATTGGACTCTTGCTACGAACGGCGATCCACGTGCGAGAACCTAGTGGACGGTTGCTGGCCGTGGGCGTCGCCACGCTCTTCGCCTGCCAATCCGTCATCAATCTCGCTATGACCATCGGCCTCCTGCCCATCGTCGGCATGCCGCTCCCCTTCCTCAGTTACGGCGGCAGTTCCATGCTCACCTCCTTCGTCGCATTGGGCCTCGTCCTCAACGTCGGCGCCGACCACCCCGTCGAGTTCGGCCGCGGCGACTTCGATTGATCCAATTCGATGGATCCGAAATGCGCGTTATGCTTGAGGATCGCATAGACCGAAACGCAATCACCCGCAGGAGCGCCTCCATGAAAGCAAGTACTGCGCTTTTGATTACGGTGGCGATGATTACATTGCTCGCGGCCTTCTTGATCGCGACGAAGCGGGCGGGCGCGCGTGTTTGGGGCGACGATCAGTGGGATGAAACGGTTGAGGAGTTCGTGCGCAATCGTGTGGCGGCGACGTATGTGGATCGCTTGGATCCCGAACGTGGGCGCGAAGCGTTCTATCGGGCCATGGATGCCTATGTCGACTTCGACCAATACTGCGATTTCATTCCGCCCGAAGAGCTAAACGAGTGGCGCGAAGATACGCAGGGTCGTTACGCCGGCCTCGGCATCAAGATCAATGAGGTTCCGGAGGGGTTGGAGATCATTGGTGTGTTGCCCGGTGGTCCGGCGTCACGTGCGGGCCTTGTGATTGGGCAGACAATTGTGCGTGCCGATGGCGTGTCGCTCGCGGGCAAAGATGCGATGGAAATCACGCGCATGCTGAAAGGGCCCGCCGACTCAACGGTGCGCGTAGGCATCATGCCCGGTCCGCGACCGGAGAGTGGCCCGCCGATGGGACCCGAACAAGAAATCGTTGTCACTCGTGGGCATGTCACACCGCCTACCGTGTTTACGAAACGCGTTGGGCCCCGCAAAGACATTGGCTTGATACGACTCAAGGACTTTAGCGATGAGTCGGCCGATGCCTTTGACCGAGGCATTACGCAACTCGTTTCGACCACGCCACCCGTGCAGGCATTGATCCTGGACTTGCGTCACAACGGTGGCGGCGTGTTGGAAGCCGCCATTCGCGTGGCCGATCGCTTTCTTGATACCGGCGACATTGTTCGCATGGAGGGTCGCGTGGCGGCCACCAATCGTCGCCGCGGTGCCGCTCGCGATGACAACGACGTATTGCATGTCCCGCTGGTCGTACTCGTGGATGGCCACAGCGCGAGTGCAAGCGAAGTCGTTGCCGGTGCACTGCAGGATCACCGACGTGCGGTCATAGTGGGTTCGCGCACGTACGGGAAGTTCTTGGTGCATCGATTACCGAGATTCCTTCGCGCGGCGTAGCCGTCAAGCTCACAACATCGCGTTACTACACCCCCTTGGGCCGCTCGTATCAGGCCAAGAAAACGCGACCGGGTGTGCGTCCCAAGCCCGCAGGTCTCTTGCCCGACGTAATTGTCGCTCTGGACAAGGAACAGACCAAGAAGCTTGAAGAACACTGGGAAGACGAAGAATCGCAATCTTGGGGGCGCAACGACGTTCTCGACGATCCTGTAACCAGTGGCGTCGATCCCCAGTTGGCGCGTGCCATCAAGCTCCTTCGCGGCGAACTCGCCCTTCAGCGCATTCGCAAGAGCCGCCGAACCGTTCCCCGAAACGGGTAGCTAGCCAACGATCCATACGTTGTCAGAGCGCAAAACCGAATTGTCTACCCGGCTCCATCGGGCGAGCTGGCGAATACATCGATTTCTAGGTCCCCGCGTTGTCCGGCCTCGTAAAGTTGGGCGCCGCGCAGCGCGATCATGGCGCCGTTGTCGCAACACAGCGGCATGCTGGGCACGTGCACGCGCAGGTGTTCTGGCGCGCGCTCCGCAAGCAACCGTCGCAGTTCGTTGTTGGCGGCCACGCCTCCACCAATGGCAACGTCCGAGATGCCCAATTGTTCTGCCGCGTTCAACGTGCGATCGCAAAGTACGTCAACCACTGCGCGTTGAAACGAAGCCGCGACGTCGGCGTAGCTACATTCCAAGTCGTCTCGTGTGGGGGCGTTGCGTTTGCCACCCGGGCCTTTGAGGAAGTACAGCACCGACGTCTTGACGCCCGAGAACGAGAAATCTAAGGGACGTCTCTTCACGCGCGCCCGCGGAAAGCGCACGGCCTTCGGATTGCCCGTTTCTGCAAGGCGGCTGATTGCGGGGCCGCCCGGTTGGGAAAGCCCGAGCATCACAGCCACCTTGTCGAAACATTCGCCCGCTGCGTCGTCGATGGTGGAGCTCACAAGCACTACGGTTGTCGGATCGTGGCACGCATAGATGGCGGTATGCCCGCCCGATGCAACCAACGAAAGAAAGGGAAACGACAGCGTTGGCACGTCGGCCATGGCCGACACGCAGTGGGCCTCAATGTGGTGCACGCCGAGTATGGGAATGTCGTGTACCCACGCCAACGACTTCGCGGCGGCAACGCCCACCATGAGAGAGCCAATCAGACCGGGTCGATTGGTAACCGCGATGAGGTCGATGTCGCCCATCGTCGCGTTGGCGTCGCTCAGGGCGCGATCGATGATCCACGTCATGCGTTCAGCGTGGGCGCGGCTCGCAATCTCGGGCACCACGCCACCAAAGGCCGCGTGCAAATCGTGTTGACTGGCGATGACATTGCTTCTCACATGTCGCGGCGTCTCCAGCACGGCTGCCGCGGTGTCGTCGCAGGAAGTGTCGATACCCAGAACCAGCATGCGATAAGCGTACTCGACGCGCGCTTCATGAATAATCCAGGGTACGCGGGTTGCGCCGCGTTGGCTTCCGTGGTCCGATTGCACCATGCCGCGCAACGCACGATTTGCGAGTTATCTGACGGGGATGGTCCTCATGTGCTGCGCGTTCCGCGCAGTATCGATGCCCGCTATGGCAAAGGAGCCGGCTCCCGAAGGCAGCGCAGCGTGCGAACTCTCCGCCCTAATGTTGCGGTCGTCCCACGCGTGGCGTGCCGCCTACGACGGTGTGCGAGCCGGCCTCGAACGTGCCCGTCTCCCGCGCATTTGTTTGGACGCCGTGGACACGCCTGATGCGCGCACGGCGTTGGAGAAACGGCTGCGGGATTCCGGCGATGAACGCAAGGCGCACGGCAAATCGCGATTCCCAGTCTTCTTGGTTGGTAATGGGACGGTTCGCGAACTCTCGACGTTCGCCTCGCGCGAGCCGCGAATTGCCATTGTTGAGCGCTATGCGGCCGGCGATTCGCTTATGGAGCCCCTTCCCACACTCTCAGCGGACACCGCCATCGTTTTCGCCCGTCGCGATGCGGCGCGCGTCGGACGTGTATTGCGACTCTTGGCAAGTCAGCAAAGCCGTGCCGCCGTGCCGGTGTACATGGACGCGACGTCTGCGTCAGCGCGCAAACAGGCCTCGACATTTCTGCATGCTGCGGGCGCGCGTTTGGTGGGTGCCGGTGAACGTCCATTGGCTGTTCTTCATGTGCGACTCACCGATCAACCGCGCGAGTCCGTAGATCGGTCCTACGAACGTGCAAAGGCACGAGCCACGTCGTGGCGCGTGCCGCTCATTGCTGATGAGCGCGAGCGCTGGAATCAAGGGGCAAGCATTGTGCTCATGCCCGACTACGAGCTGGTGGGACGAATTGCCGCCAATGTTGGTCGACTATTGACTGCTGGGAACCCTCCCCCCAAACAACCCACCGCGGTGCACGGCCTGTTGATGTGGATCAACTTGGCCGAGGCTGACCGCGCGGGACTCACGTTGCCAATGGTGTTGCTTGCGCAGGCCGATCGAATTCGCAAAGGGCTGGCGCATACACGAAAGCCCAAGCGATGAGTCGCTCGCTCGTCATTCTCACGTGCGTGCTCGTGGGGGGCGTTGTGTTGGTGTTGGGCGCATTGATTCTTCAATGGATCGCCGCCGATGATCGCGCCATGGATCTTCGCCAAGCCGAACGCATTCAACAGTCAACCGAAAGCGAGATGAAAGTGCTCGCGAAGCGACTCGTGGAGGAGTCGAGCGAGCTTGCCAAGGGCGTGAGTCGCCATCGCGATGAGGCGCTTCGGGAGTGGCTGGAGCAGGAACCCCTGGCGCTGTACCGCGAGGCGAGCAATCCGGATGTTGTTGATGTA
Organism: Planctomycetota bacterium; assembly: GCA_965222115.1. Lineage (GTDB taxonomy): Bacteria > Planctomycetota > PLA2 > PLA2 > JAEUHO01 > CBDCTJ01. Next base: position 1,619,156 of record CBDCTJ010000007.1, read on the forward strand.
GAGGCATTGATCAATGACCTGATTCCGCGGCTGCGTCTGTGGGGACGCGACGAGCAAGATCGCGTGGCGCTCTTGGTGGACCGGCTGGAATTGGTTGGGGACCGCCGCATTGAGACGGCGATGTCGGAGCTTAGTGCGCAGGCCGCTGCGGATCGCGGACGCGCTCGTGAGCAACGAAGCCGTCGATTGACGTCGCGATTGCTCTGGCTGTTGCTGGGGATGGCCACGCTACTGGCGCTTGCACTGTGGCGACTGGTGGCGCGCCCGGTTGAACAGACCCGTCGATCCGTGAGACGCATTGCCAGTGGCGACTTGAGTACGCCCGTGGACGTGCCCACGCACGGTGCGCGTGAGTTTCAGTCGCTTGCCACGGATGTTGAGTCGATGCGTACGCAACTCAAGGCAAGTACCGAGGGTCTCGAACAAGAAGTCGCGCGCAAGACCGCCTCGCTACAACAGAGTCTTGAGGCGCGCACCAAGACGTTGGATGAACTGAAAGAGACGCAACAACGACTTGTTCAAGCCGCAAAGATGGCAGGGCTTGGCACCCTGGCCGGAGGGTTGGCCCACGAGTTCAACAACCTGATCGGCGGCGTTCTCGGTTGCATAGAGAATGCCATGGCAGAAACCACGCAATCCGATGTGAAAGAAGATTTGGTTGTGGCCAAGCGCACTGCGCAGCGAGCCACGAAGTTGGTTCAGGCATTACTTGATGTTGCGCGACCCGGCGACCGCGAGATGACGGCGGTGTCGCTGCGCGAAATTGCCGATGACGTGGTGCGCGCCGCGCGTCCCACCGCAGCACGCGACGGAAAATCGATCGAGTGGGAGACGCAGGATGAGGCCGTTGTGCTCGGTGATGCGGGCCAACTCCACCAAGTCACCCTCAATCTGCTTACAAATGCCCTGCAGCACGCCCAACCCGGTGGACGTGTCGTCGTCTCCACGATGACGTCTGGCGGTGACGCCGTGGTGCGCGTTCAGGATGATGGCCCGGGCATCCCCGTGGAGCTTCGCGAGCGCATATTCGAGCCCTTCTATACGACTCGGCCGGAGGGTACCGGCTTGGGTCTTTTTGTGTCGTATGGCATCGCAGAGCGCCACGGAGGCGCTATTTCGGTCATCGAGGTGCCCATCGGCGCGTGCGTGGAACTCCGAATCCCGCGCCACCAGCAGTCCACGCGGCCGTCCGACTCCGGAGATTGACTGGCTACAACAGGTGTCTGGCGCGGCAGTTGCGTTTCCCTCGGCTGACCTCTCCCTCAGCTGACCAAGGCAAGGAGTCCCCATGGAACCGGCACGCTCCCGTCCTCCCGCACCCTCATCCAGCTACGATCAACCCACGCTGAGTCGATTGGGGCAGCCCACGGTACTGGTAATCGACGATGAGGAGTCGATGCGTTACTCGCTTGCGCGCGGCCTTCGGCGTGAGGGCTTTACGTGCGTCACGTCTGAGACGGGTCGCGCGGGTGTTGATCGGTTCATGGATGGCGGCATCGACGCGGTGCTCACCGACGTTCGGCTGCCCGACCTGTCGGGGATCGATATTGTCTCTGTGTTGGGCGAAATCAATCCCGATGTGCCGGTCATTGTTATGACCGGTTACGGCACGATGGACACGGCCCTTGAAGTCATGCGTCGCGGTGCCGTGGACTTTGTCGCCAAGCCCCTCGTCGTGGAAGATGTCATTCGCACCATTTCGCGCGCCATCGAAGAACGGCGCAGTAAACACGAGAATCGCCGATTGCGCGCAATCGTTGAGCGCACCATGTCGCCCGAGAAGTTCCGCGCCGTGCAAGACGAACTGGCGGCCCGCGATGTCTCCGCCACCCACAATGTGCCGCCGACACATATCAACCGGGCGATATCACAGAATGGCTACTCTGCATCTCCATCACAAGGGACCGATGCCCAGACACCTACGCGGCGTGAAGTCGATGCCAAGATTACGGAGCGCACGTTTCGCGCCGCCATGCCGGTGACGCCGTCGGGTCAGCCCTGGCCCCTTCGAGATGCCGTGCGACTCTTTGAAACGGCCTATGTGAAGGACTTGCTTCGACGTGCCGAAGGCAATATTGCCGCTGCGTCCCGTCTGGCGGGCATTAGCCGCCCCAACTTTCACAAGAAGCTAAAGAACCTGGATGTGGATGCACAGCCGTTCAAAGATGCCGCAAAACGTGGACGGTCGCAGTCCATGTAGTCATCTCAGAGACGCCCCGTACCCTTTCTGCTGACGTTGCGGGGTGTCCACGGCGTTACCCAGTGGATACGTTTTCGCTGACTGAGATTGCGCGGAGGGCTCAATGCGCGGACTGATTGTTTTGCTCCTTTTGGCGCTCGTGGGATGCGGGCTGTGGCTTTTGCTTGCGGAGGATGGGAGCGACGTCGTGCTCTACTGCGGCGTGGACCAAGATCAAAGTCGACCGATGGTCATGAGCTACGAAAAAGCCACCGGAACAAGCGTTGATTACGTCGGCGAAACCGAAGCGATGCGCAGTGTGGGTTTGCCCCAAAAGCTGCTTCTTGAAAAAGATCGCCCGCACGCCGATGTGTACTGGTCCAACGAGATCATGCACATGGTGCATCTCGCCGATGTTGGCGTGATCGACGCATTGCCGGATGGATTGGCATCTCAGTTTCCCGAAGCCTGGCGCGATCCCAAGGGTCGTTTCATTCAGTTTGGCGCGCGAGCGCGCGTGCTCATGATCAATACCGAACTGTTGCCCGATCCTAAGGATCATCCAACGTCGATCCGCGATCTGTTGAATCCTAAATACGCCGAGATGGGGCTCGTTACGTGCATGGCGCGACCCACAACCGGTACGTCCTACACGCATGCGGTCGCACTTCTCACGAACGATGAACAAGGCACGCGCGCGTTTTACAAAGACATCATGGCGCACGCGTCCAAGGGGCACCTAAAGCTCGTGGAGTCCAACGGCCAAGTCATGCGCATGGTGCGTGAGTCGGGTCCCGACAGCCAAACCAAGGTGGCCTTTGGATTGACCGACACCGATGATGCGTGGATTGCATTGTCCGAGCTCGGCGCGAAGGCGGTTATCGTGTATCCGGATCAGGCGGACGAAGAATTTGGCGCGGTGCTGATACCCAATACGGCGGGACTCATCCGCGGGAGCGCAAACCGCGCGACCGGTGAGAAGCTCCTTCGTTGGCTTGCAAGCGAGGACGTCGAGGCCCAACTTGCCGCAAGTCGGTCCGCCCAAATTCCCGTACGTCCCGGCGTGTCCGTGCCGAAGGATGGTCACGTCAAACGCCCCGGCATCGATTTTCGTGCCGCGCGAATCGACTGGTACGCCGTAGGGGCCAATGTGGACCGCTGGCGCGACGAACTCACCCGCACGTTTCGTCCGGCGAAGTAGATTTCGAGCACACGCTGCTGCGCGTAACTTCGCTTGCGGCCCATGAAACATGGGGAAATCCCGTGGCGTCGAGTACCGTGTGCGCCGCAACTGCGCCCCCATCGTCCAGTGGTCTAGGACACCGGCCTTTCAAGCCGGAGACACGGGTTCGAACCCCGTTGGGGGTATTTCGAGTGTGGATGGTTTCTGTTTCGGTCGGAAGTGCGGACCGATGGATGCTCGGTCCTGCACGCACTCGTCAAGGCTCGCGTGACAAAGCCACGCCACGCTTTCCTCATGCGCACATTACCTTCGCCCCAACGATCCGATTGCGAGCGGACGGTGCTTAAGACTTGCAGCGGCGAATCACAAGACCCGGGACGCTTCAGTCGCCGCGGCTTGGGTGAGTAGAACGGTTGGTAGTGTTAAGCGGATAGGCGTGACGGACGGTGCTACGCGCTACATATTCTAAGGGGAGCGCGTGCTCGCGAATTCTTGCTCCCCCTTCTCCCGAAGGGAGAGAGTAGACACGACTTTGGGAGAGGGGGGAGTAGGAGAAGACGCGCTTTACCCGACCTCACCAAGTAACCGGCGTCAAGTCACGCCAAAGATTCAGATCAACTTTGAGGCAGCGTACGCACACGCATCCCATGCTCTTCTTGCGAACTGATGACGTGCAGCTCGTGGCGGAGGCGGCGGCCGAGGGTTCGGGCGGAGAGGGGGTGGTGGGCGCAAATGAGGACGCGGTTTTCCCAGGCGTCGAGGGTGAGGACGACGGCGTGGGGGAAAGGTGTGCGGAGGGTGTGGAGGAGGTCGGTCCAGGGGATGCCGGGTACGGGCAATACGTTGGTGACGCAAACGCCGTCTGGAGTGAGTTGGGTTGCCATGCATGCGGGCAGTGCGTCTATGGAAACCGGCGGCTTGGTGAGTTCGCCGTTTACGTCGGCGGAGAGATCTTCAAGGATCAAGTCGAAGGGCTGCGTTTCTTTGCGAAGCCACTTGAGTGCATCGGCTTGAACGAGCGAAACCTCGCCACACCACGCGTCACACAGTTCGCGAAAGATGGGCTCGCCTTCAAGTGACAGATCAACGCCGTGAATTGCGTGCCAACAGCCCATCGCTCGTAGGGGCGCGATCAGTCCGCCTCCGGCAAATCCCAGCATGGCCACGCGCGGTCCCGGCGAAAGACCGGCAATCGTGGCGGCCAACACATCGAAGAGTGAGTGGGTTGGACCGGGGCGGCTGCGAATCTCGCTGAGGACACAGCCGCCTTCTTCCATGCGCACGCCGTGGCGCGTTTTGACGACCCTCATTCGCCCGCTCGTTTCCAAAACCACTGGTGCGGCGGTCGGGGACGTAGTCCAACGCGCGCACGGGCATCGGTTTCGAAGCCATCCATCCATGCTTTTTGTGCGCGTTGCAACCGGACTCGCACGCCGTCGGGATCGGGCATTTTGCCGTAGATCATCGGGTCCATTCGTTTGACATATGCCTTCAGGAGTACGACGGCGTCATTGTCTCCTTCCAAGAACTTGTGATTGGGAATCGTATCTACGCGTCGCTTAAGTTCATTCGCGTCGCGCGGCTTGCCATGCCAAAGGGATAGAGCGAGCTTTTCCGTCGCAATCAATTCATCGAAAAACTGATCCGCCGCCGACTGTGCTCCGGCCGATGCCATGACTGGCACCTGCTTGGCCAAACAGAATCCTGCACCGAGTACCGCGAGAACGGCGAGTCCCGTTGCGACTCCGTTCAGTTGATCTCGCGCCGGAAGTAGGAATACCAAAGTGCCGCCGCCGGCGGCCGCCACCACCATGGGCCATGGGTCACTTAGTGCGTTGGCTTCATCCGAGTCGGGCAAGTTGTGGGTGAACGCCCAATGGAGGATGGCAAATATGACAAACGTCACGAAACACGATCGACGTACGGCCTTTCCGTCGGGCCCTGCGCGGATGCCCCACGCAAAGAGACCGCCCAACAAGGCAACCACGGTTAAGAACCCGTGTGTTTGAGAAAAGACAGAATCGGGATGGCGATAGGCATGAAATGCCGCCGCGGCAGCGCCTCCAACCAACAGTACGACAAGCGTACGTGCCGCTCCTACGCGCATGAGCAACTGCGATCCCACGCTCCATGCGATCCACAGGGCAAAGATGAACCCTAACAACGATTGGAATAGCCAAATCGACGAGCCGATGCGCCACCACGCGCCTTCACCAACGACGCGATCCGGTATGGACGCGCCAAAACGGCTAAGCACCGACGCATCGGGCGTACCGGTTGCAAGCAACGGTCGGCCCGAAAATGGCTGACCGCTTTGCAGCAACATCCAGCCGTAGAGCGCGGCCCACACCAGGCAAATCACGACAAGAGGAAGACGAGGTTTGGTGCCAATCATGATGCAGCTCGCGGATGGGCTTGCTTGTACACCGTCATCAAGTGATCCAATGTGAGATGCGTATATACCTGTGTGCTTGCCACACTCTTGTGTCCGAGTAGTTCCTGCACTTCGCGCAGATTGGCGCCAGCTTCAAGTAAATGCGTCGCAAAGCTGTGACGCAGCGTGTGGGGGCTGATGGAACGCGTCAATCCGGACACGCGCACGCGCTTTTCAAGCAAACGCGCAATGCCACGTGTACTCAAGCGTTTCCCGAAGCGATTGAGAAAAACGGGGCGAGGTGCAACACGAATGCCACTCTTCTTGATCGCCTTGAAATAGTGATCCAGTGCCTCGAGGCAGGGACGACCGAGTCCTGCTAGGCGCTCCTTGCGTCCCTTGCCGCGCAGCAGCACCGTGCCGTCGTGGGTGTCTAGGTCGCCCATGTCCATCGCTGCCAGTTCAGCGAGACGCGCACCTGACGAGTAGAACGTCTCCAGCACTGCACGATCTCTACAGCCTTGCCATGTGTCGGAGGTTGGCGCGCTGAGCAACTGATTGATTTCCTCTCGCGTTAACACGTCCGGTAGCGTGCGTCGTTTTCGAGGTTGCCGCAATCCCTCTGCGGGATTGGACCCAATGTGGCCCTCGCTCGACAGCCAACCAAAAAACGCGCGAATTGCGCTCACTTTTCGCGCGATGGTTCGCGGCGCCAGCTTGCGTTCACCAAGGGTTACGACGAACTTGCGCAGTGCGAATAGGTCCACCGCATCAACCGACGTAGCACCGAAGGTCGCGAGCCCGCGCGCAAGTTCATGCAAGTCACCCTGATATGCCCGCACAGTGTGAGACGAGAGATTTCGAACGCCCTCGATATAGACAAGAAAATCGTGTACAGCGTCCGTTGTGGATGATGCGCGGCTCATGTGGGATCCTCGCGACCCGCCAGCGCCGCAAATAGCCCCTTGCCTTTGTCCAGTGTTTCGCGCCACTCGTCGACTGGATCGCTGGCAAGGGTGATGCCGCCGCCAACGCGGTACGTTGCGCGAGATCCCGATACGAGAATCGTTCGAATCGCCACACTTAGATCCATGCCACCCGCGGCATCCAGCCAACCGAGCGCACCGCAATACGGTCCGCGTCCTTCGCCTTCCAGCTCGTCAATGATCTCCATGGCGCGCACTTTGGGCGCACCCGTGACGCTACCTGGCGGAAACGCTGCAATCAACGCATCGATACGATCCAGTCCTTTACGCAGGCGTCCTTGTACGACGCCTATCGCTTGATGCACACGGGCGAAACGAATCAGCTTACGCGCCTGCAACACACGAATCGTGCCCGATGTGCAACTTCGTGCGAGATCATTGCGAGACAGATCAACAATCATGGCCAGTTCCGCGCGGTCCTTTTCGCTCATCTCTAACGCGCGTCGAAGTTCGCGATCTTCCTTGCGTGTCTTGCCGCGCGGGCGCGTGCCCTTCATGGGATCCGTCTCGACTGTGCGTCCGCGCACACGCAAAAAGCGTTCGGGACTGGCCGAGAGAATCGCGCGGTCGTCACCGAGCTCGAGGTAGGTCATGTACGGCGCCGGTTGCGACTCGGCGAGTCGTTCGAACAACACATGGGGTGGCGCGTGCACACGGGCGTCAAAGCGTTGGGAGATGTTGGACTGGAAAATGTCGCCTCGCAGCACAGCTTGCTTGGCCGCACGAATCAGTGAGGTGTACTCGTTCCGTGGCACCGCGGGTTGGGGCGACGTGTTTGGTGGAGATGCTGCGTCCATCGACTTGCCGTGAGTTTTGGCTTTTGCAACGCGTTTTGCGATGCGTCGGAGACGTTGGGCAGCATCTCGCTCGTTGGCTCCCAATGTGCAAACGAACGCAACGTTTGAGCGATGATTCCACGCCACAACATGTTGATAGAATCCGAACCATAGCGCCGGAAACCCCAGCGGACTTCGACGCACCTTTGGTTTGCTCTCAATACCTGAACGGGCCTCATAGCCGAGCACACCAGCCCAGCCGCCAATAAATGGCACGCCCTTTCGATCGCCCTTCATGTTGTCCGGGCGGAGTGGATCCAACGCGCGTTCAAGTGTGCGCCTGGAACGAATGGTCCTGACCGTGGTAACGTCCGTGGGCCCCCAGCTTAGGAATGACCACGGCGTTCCCCGCGCGCCCCCGCCTGACGCGTGTCGGAGAAATACATGGGCTTCGGACGCGACCGCACGAAACACGTCAAGCGGAGGCGGGCAGTCACGGAGGGGCTCGACGGCGCAGTGCCATGCCCGCGAATTCGCATGTGGTTGGTTCACGGCGCTTTGCGCCGCCACGCGCGACATGTCAGGCCGACCGCGGGTGGTGCGCACACCTTTCGCCGTCGCTTGCGGGGACTTGAGGTTGCGAGTCGAGCGAGGCACACGGCGGATTGTAGGTGTCTACATGCAGTACCCCGCGAGCTCCGTGTCTCGTTGGCGCAATTGACTATCAATACACAAACAAGTGGATCGGCTTGCCCATAGTTTTGGGGACTGACGGCCACCTACGTGGCCAGCGAATCGTCTAGGATAGGCGCGCCGGCTGCGTGAGCCGCCGGAGGCAGTTCCGGACTGCCCCATTGCCATGGCGCGTGTTTGTGTCACGGCAAAGTCAGCAACGTTGGAGGTTCCCATGAACCGCGCCGCATCCCTTCTCCTCCGAGTCACCCGCCATGACGTGGCATTGCTCTCCCTGCGTGGGCTTGCGCTGTGTGCGTTCGCCATGCTGGTCGCACTTCCCTCGGCCTACGCCAAGGAAGAAAAGAAGAGTCAAGAACCCGCCGTGTTGATTGCCGACGCGATGAACGACCTCAACGAACTCAAGGGGTTGATCAAGAAAAAGAAGTCGAAGAACGACGAGATTATCACCTACTTGGATTTGCTGGGCAAAGCGTACGGAAATCTACAAAAGCCTGAGGCACCCGCCGAAGACGCCGACGAAGAGTTTAAGAAGGTCTATAAGAAGGCTATGGGCGATTACGAGAAAGACGCCGCAAAGTTTCGTGGTGATGCCGTGAAACAACTCAAGTCCGCCCTCAAGCTCACGAAGGTGAAAGGCTCGGTCAACGAACGCAACGATGTCAACATCAAGGCGGCACAAGTGCTTGGTTCCTTGGCACCGACGCTGGATGAAAAGGGTCGTAAATCGATCTCCAAGACCGTTCGAACGACTATCGAGAAAAGCTTCCAAAAGGCCAAGCACGACATGGATACGGACCTACTCAACGCTGCGTTCGGCGCGTTGGGCAGTTTGGGCGACATCGATAGCCTCATGTGGATGGCCGACAACTTCACGCACTCCAATGAGGTCGAGAAGGAGTTTTTGATTGCGGCGCAGTCTGCGATGCGAAAGTACCCCGCGAAGGACGTGCCTGGGAAGGTTCGCTACGCCATTTGCAAGCAGATGATCACAACCTATGCGGGTGTTGAAGCCCAGGCCGAACAGAACTCCACCGATCAAAAGGTTCAAGCAAAGAAGCGCTTCTGGGACGACATCAAGACCTACACCATTCCTGCGGTGCAGCACTTCACCAATAACCCGTTGGATGAGGAAGACGAACCCATCGCCTCGATGGCCGGATTCCAAAAGTGGTGGCGCGCACACAAGCGGCCGGGCGATGCCGTTTGGAAGGGTGAGAAGAAGAAAAAGAAGAAGTAGTAGTCGTTGCGCCTCGTTCGCGAAGGCCTCGTCCCAAGAAGGGCGCGCGTACGAATCACATTCCGCCTTCGGGGCACGCCCAGGGGCATCAAAGGGAATCCATGGCAGCACGCGATTGGACGCCCTCCGTCATCATCACTGCCATGGCATCGCTGGCGACTGTGCTTGTGGTGTGGGTCGCTGCGCCCGATGGCGCGAGCTTCGATGCCCGGCGACCCAATCGCCCGCGACGGCACGCACCCACTGAAGTCGCGGTGTGGGTTGGCGACATTGCGCCCGACGTACGCGCCGTTTTGGCGCCCGTGTGGGGTGATCCCGGTGCGGATCGCGATCACGATGCGGCACTCAACAAGCGTTTGGGTCTAGGCGGTGACCAATCGCTGACATTTTTCCGATTGATGCTGTTCAACGTGGGTGGGGGTCCGCACCGATTCAAGATGGGAGAGGGTCTTGTGACCGTCGATGTCGGTGAGACGCGGGCGTTGCGCTCCGTCTGGGACATGGTCGAGCGCGGGTCACTCACGCTCACGGACGATCTTCGCTTCTCCCTGAAGGGATTGGGGCTGCTCGCCCGTGACGTTGAGATTCCTCCTTCGCAGATGGTCAACCTCGTCGTCGCTTTCGATGCGGGAACGTCGCTTGGAAAGGCGACATCCGTCCATACCGTGAAGGGCGGCGCCCTCCGGCGTCGTCAGATGACTCGGGAGCGTCTTCACGCATTGATGGAGCGACCCGACGAAGAGCGAATTCGAAACCTCTGATCGCGCCGTCGCGGGAGAGGCCTCGAAGACGCCCACCCCGAACTTACCCCTTGTTGTTTCGTTGCGGACGCGTCTAGGGAGGCGCCCAAGACAAGCACACGCCGGGGATCAACGGAACCAAACGTCATGATTCACCCCGAAGGTGCCCAGCCTCCCGAAGGGACGCCGGTTGACCCCTATATCGGTCGACGCGGATTCGACAGCGAGCGCGGGCAGGCGCCAACCGAAGTCGTGCTTGCCGGAGGCGAACGTGGCTCGAGTACGGGTATGCCGGTGCCAACTGAGGGCGGCCGGGGTCTCCATCCCCGCGAGGTTCACGCAAAGGAAATGGCCCAAGCGTTTCGCATGAACGCAGAGGCCCTGAGTCGTCTGCAGAAGATGCAGGAAGATCTCGCCAAGTCGGTACGCCGCTCCGATCGATCCGAAATGGTGCTCCAGTCCACCGAGGCGCTCAATGACACGTTTCGAAATCTCACGTATGTGCAAAAGGAACTGCTAGATCGTATTGACGAAGGCAAAAGGGCACGCGCACGCTCTCCGTTGATTCCGCTCATGATTCTGGGTGTCTTGGCTGCAGTTATCGGTTGTACCTACGCGATCATAAAACGCATCGAGAGCGCCGCCGGCACGCGGGAAGACACAGAGTTAACGGCTGAACGATTGATGGAGTCGTTTCAGGATGGTCGTCGCGATGCGATGACACTGAGTGAGACGCGACTCGAGTCACTGAAGTCGGAGTTGGACGAAGAGCGCCGTCGACGCCAGGAACGCGTGGACGAATTTGAAGAGCAGTTGGCTAAGAAAAAGTCCGAGAGCGAAGAGCTTCGTCGCCAGAACGACCGTCTGCAAATCGAGCAGGCCGAGATGGCACAACAAGTCAAGCGCGGACATCATCTTGCAGTTGAGAAACAGGTGCTCGAAGACCAGCTCAAGCAAGTGGCAACGAAACAAGCTACGGTGGATAACGTAATAGGTCGCCTTCAAGCCGATCTTGCGCGGGCGAAGCGCGACAACACGGAGCTCCGTTCACGATTTGCTGCGCATGGCCTCGGCCTACCCCCCGATCCGAACTATGGCGATGAGGCCGACAATTATCCGCCGCCGCCGTCCACCCTTGACTTGCGAACAGGCAAGAATCGTTCGGTGGGCGACGATGTGCCCGCTGCCAACCGTTCGTCGAACCGTTCCCGCGAGGACAAGATTCGAGAGGCGAAGAACATTTTGCGAGATATGGAACGTCGCGGTGACCCGCGCGTCTCACGTTCGAATACTCCGCTGCGCTCGCCCAGAGCAGGAGCCGTGGCGCCGGTTGCCCCATCGTCGGGAAGGGCAGCCAGCACAAAGCGCGACACCCCCGTGTCTCGTCCCGCAGCAGCACGTGTCGTTGGTTCCGGGGATCTTGATTCGCCGCCTGGACTCGCGAGCCGTTCGTCATCCCGCGCTGGGCCCCGCCAACCCATCATGAATGCACCGCGCGTCGATCGCGCGCGTGCGGGGTCGTCCGTTCAGGCCGCCGAATCCACGCGCATCAAAAAAATGCTGAATCGCTTGCTCGCCGCAAGTACGACGTCGCGAACCGGCGAATTTTGGCAACTCAAACAAGTACGTTCGCTGCGCGCAGATTGTTTTGAGGGTATCGAAGCTTGGCGTTACGACGAGTCCGGACACGTGGTTGAGAAAATCAATGCTGGGGAGATGCGCGTGTTCGTTGACCGATCCCGTCACGTCGTCGAGTTCGTTTTCCGCGCCGGCCAGCGCACGATGGGCCCCCGTCGCGAAGCACTAAACGTTCGCGGCCACACGGCGCTCATAGCTGAGGGCAAAGATCAGGCGCAGTCGTGGGTGTCTTCCGGCCTAAAGATGATCCGCGTTCGCTAGTCACCTCGTCCGACTACTCAGCGGCCGCGCACACTCACGTAGCACTCCGCGCACTTCCCCAATCTGAAACCGAATCTTAATCTGTTTCCTGACCCGGTTCTTACGCCGCCTTGCCCTCACACAGGTTCATGCTGACTTGACGATTGAAGGCGTTTGGAACAAGGTTAGGTGAAAAGTTCAGATTCGGAGAAGGATACGGGCGCAAGCGAAGAGGATTGGGGCATATTGTCGGATTGGGGAATAGCGTCGGGCTTTGTATTCAGGAACAGCCCTCGCTACATATCGTTCGGATTCACCAACTGAAACCAGTACCCGTCCGGGTCGCGGAATGTGAGACATTTGGGGGAGCCGTCGGTGCCGTCCATGGTGACACCGTGCGCTTCTAATGCTGCGCGAGTTGCGGCAAGGTCGTCCGTGTAAAGCACCAGCGCGTGACCGCCGACGCCGTAGCTGGATCCCGTGGGTGGGGATGTGCCCGGTCGCAGGAGCAGTTCCGTTTCGCCAAGCGAAATCCATGCAACGCCTCCCTGCATGGGGACAGCGTCCTTAAAGCCAAGCGCGCCTATGTAGAACTCGCGAGCGGCTACGACGTCGCGAACAAAGCGTTCAATGTGTCCTAGTTTCACGGGTCGGATTCTAGTTCGAACTCGACGCCCAGAGCATCTATTCGGCAACGCACTCAGTGCACAAGTTTCGCTGGCCAAACATCCTGATAGTGACGTGCAAGTTTGGTCCACGATGCGTCCCTGCTTTCGGTCACCTTACGACCAGGTATCCTGTGCCCATGTTTCAGGTCCTTGCTGTTGGTGATGTTGTTGGGCGCCCCGGTAGGCGTGCGCTTGCCTATTGGCTTCCGCGTCTACGCGAGGAGCGCGCGATCGACTTCGTGGTCATCAATGGTGAGAACGCCGCATCGGGCAGCGGCATCACCCCCAAGATCTACGAGCAGATTCGCGCACTTGGCGTGGACGTGATCACCATGGGCGACCACGCCTACCGGCAGAAGACATCGATGCCGCTCTACGAGAACGAATCGAATCTCCTTCGTCCCGCGAACTGGCCTGCCGAGTCGCCCGGTCGCGGCGCGTGTGTTGTCGAGGGACCGCGCGGTGTGCGGGTGGGGGTGATTCATCTACAGGGGCGCGTGTTCATGAGCGCACAGGGCGACTTTCTTGCCGAGGCCGATCGTCAACTCGAATCCATGCAAGGTGACGCACACATCGTCCTTGTCGATATGCACGCCGAGGCCACCAGCGAAAAGATTGCGCTGTCTTGGCATCTCGACGGTCGTGCATCGCTCGTATTTGGTACGCATACGCACGTGCCCACGGCCGATGCGGTGATTCGCCCCAAAGGGACTGCCTACATCACCGACGTGGGCATGACGGGGCCCTACAACGGTGTGATCGGTCGCATTAAAGACGCGGTGATTCGCAAGATGCGCACCAATGTGCATCATCCGTTCACAGTTGCTGAGGGCGATGAACGCCTGGGTGCCGTGCACGTATCGATTGATGAAGCCACCGGGCGTGCGACGTCGATCGAAGGGCTATGGCTCGAAGTGCCAGACGGTGATGCAACGACATGATCGATCCGGAACAACTGAATTACGACGTATTGAGCGTTACTGCGATTACTGAGCAAGTGCAGGGCGTGTTGCGCGTCACGTTTGATGACGTGTGGGTGCGCGGTGAAGTGTCGCAACCGCGCACACCACGTTCCGGGCATATGTATCTAACACTCAAGGACGAGGATGCCGTACTTCCGGCTGTTGTGTGGCGGTCCACGCTCGTTCGTTTGCCATTTCAACCCGATGAAGGCGATGACGTACTCGTGCGTGGCTACATCGACGTCTATCCACCGCACGGCCGCTATCAGTTTATCGTTCGTCACATGGAGCCCTTGGGTGCGGGCGCGCTCCAGCGAAAATTTGCACAGCTCAAGGCCAAGCTTTCTGCGGAAGGCCTGTTTGCATTGGAAGCCAAGCAGCAGCTTCCATCATTTCCACGTCGCATTGCCTTGATCACGAGCAAGACCGGCGCTGCCGTGCGCGACATGATCAAAGTCATTCATCGTCGATTTCCCCCCGTCACGCTCGTTCTGATTCCGGTTCGCGTGCAGGGAGCCATGGCCTCCGGCGAGATCGCGCGCGCTATCCACCGTGCCGATCGACTCAAGAATTTCGACGCCATCATTGTTGGTCGTGGGGGCGGATCGATTGAAGACCTCTGGGCCTTCAACGAAGAGGTGGTTGTGCGGGCCATATTCGATTGCAACACGCCCATCATCTCTGCCGTTGGGCATGAGAGCGACGTCACGATTGCAGATCTCGTGGCCGACGTTCGAGCCGCGACGCCATCGCACGCCGGCGAGTTGGCCGTTCCCGATTGGGAGGAGATCGTTTCTTGCATCGAGAACGCGGGAAGACGAATGGCGCGCGGGCTGCGTTACATCGTAGACGTGGCGTGGCAACGCATTGAAGCACTTGGGGAGCGTCCGGTGCTGCGGGATCCTCGGCGATTTACGTATGCACGGCGAGACCGATTGAACGCGCTTGGTCATCGTCTTCGAAGTCAGAGCCCCAAGCGGCGCGTTATTGAGCGTGCGTCGCGCGTTGAAGATCTCGCGTCGCGGCTCGCCTTACCCCTTCGTCGCCGCTTAGCGTACGAACGAGAATCGTTGGCGCATCTGCAGCATCGCCTGGACGTACTCGCCCAGCAATCGTTACCACGCAAGCTTGAACGGCTGGAACACATGAAGCGTCGCCTCACCTCGCTGTCACCAACCGCGATCCTGAAGCGGGGCTACAGTATTACATCGCGCGTGGATTCGTCGGGCGCGCAGCACGTGGTGCGAGGCACAGAGGATGTGTCACCCGGCGACTCGTTGATTACCCGACTCGGTGATGGGTCCGCTGTGCCCAGCCGCGTCGAAGATCAAGCCTCGTAGTCATTTGCCTCCAATCAAAACCATTAGGAGCCCATCATGAATTGGACCGAGTACCTCACTGCTGAGATGGAAGCTGCCTATCACGCGGTATCGGGATTACTAAAGTTCGTTGACAATGACAAGCTCGATTGGAAGCCGAGCCAAGGCACCAACTGGATGACTACGGGCCAGTTGCTCAAGCATCTAGAGACCGCGTGCGGTTTCTGCTGCAATGCGTTCATCACCGGCGACTGGGGAACGCCCGAGGGCACCGATGGCGGCGACGCCATGCCCAGCGCGGCCTCCATGCCAACCACACCATCCGTTGCCGCAACCCGCGCAGCACTTGAAAGCGACAAGAAGTTGGCATTGGATGCAGTTGCACAATTGGGTGAACAAGGACTCGCGACGAAAAAGGTCGCCGCGCCGTGGAATCCCGAACCGCGCTTGTTCGGCCATCAGTTCAGTCACATGATTGAACATTTGCAGCAACACAAGGCGCAGCTCTTTTACTATTTGAAGATGCAGGGGCATGAGGTGAATACGGGGCATATGTATGGAATGGCGCCGTAACGCATCCGTGCGTCCCTTCTAAGCGAGCCTCCGATCGACACGGTCATCGATCCTCTTCGCTTGCGCCCGAATCCTTCTCTGAATCTGAATCCTTTGCCTAGTCCTATTCCTGGCTCTTTCGATGGTCCAGGCGTCGTGAACTCCTCCTGGGGGAACGGCTTAAGAGGCGGGTTAGGAAACAGATTAAGATTCAGGAGCGGAGAAGGGGCGTCCATTTTGATTGGCGCAGCTGGGCTACACTCGCACCACCCCCTCAGGCAACCCCGCCCGAAGCGGTGCATCAACACGTACACGATCTTCTACTCCCGGTCCCGTGATATGACGCCCACGCAGCGTCAATCCTCGAGCCTCAAGTCGCGCCGCGAGGGGCCGCGCGCGCTCCAGATGCCCGACGGCATAGTGCGGCACGGCGAGTTCATCTCGATGCAAGCTCATGCGCGTCGGCCGCAATGAACAAGCAAAGACATTGCAGAGTTCATGACGAATGGCATCCAGGAGCGCGTCGTCTGCTGGCGGAGGGGGCACCGGCAGCAGTCGAATCGAAAGGAGTCCGTGATCCGGAGGCACCACGCTGGGATCAATCGCATGATCAAAACGAATACCGGCAAGTCGTGTGCGGGGGATTACCGCCGTCCACGCTTCACGGCCTCGAGGGAGCTTCTCCGTGTCACGGGCATCCAGCACGACGCTGCATGAAATTTCTTCGTGGTACGGCAACGCGTGAAGTGTGTCGGCTACGAATGGGTCAGCGTCTCGTAGGAGTCGCGATTGTTCACGCGCATTGATGGCAAGCGTTACGTGAGGCGCTGAATACGAATCTCCATCAGCCGTCTCGGCAATCCAGTCGCCCGTATCCATTTGGTATAGACGCTCGACGTGGCGGTCACAGTGGACGCGACTTGGTAGTGCCCTTGCCACGCACTGCAAGAATGTTTGTAGTCCACCTGCCGGTACATAGGAACCTTTGCTGTAGTTAGATTCGATTCGTGATTCAAGGTCAAGCAGTGCCCCGCGTTTGTGTTCACGAGTAACCCACGGCGCCATCGTGGCGGCGGCATCTACACGATGCGGTGGCGCGCCGAACCTGTAGCCCGTGAACGCGCGCAGCCATGGATCGATCGCATGCCGTCCGTATGTGCGTCGCACAAATTCAGATAACGATTCAGCGTAGTCGCTTGAGGTTCTTGGCTTTCGGAGCGCTCGTCGCCACATTGTCCATCGTGTCTTAGAGCCCGGTGGCCAACTTGCGAGCGGGGTAAGTGTGGGTGGCACTGGAATAAGGCCCGACGGACGCCGCAGATACACCACACGAGCATCTTCGGATACTCGGGAGAGTGCCGGTGCTTCGGGCACCGTGTCGTGCCAACGCAGGAAGGCTTCACTCATGGGGTCGATCGCGAGCGTCGCCCGTGCATTTGACACGTGAGCGCCCTCCTCAGTTGCCCGACGAGTTTCATCACTCCCGACGACCGGTTCCCTCTCAAGCAGACCAACATCCGCACCGCGCCCGCTGAGCCACCACGCGTGCGCGAGCCCAGACACACCGCCGCCAACTACCAATCGCTCGTATTGCCGGCCGTGAGATGTGGCGCCCATTCGTGCGATTGTGACAGCGTTCCCGCATTTTCGAGAGGGGCGGCGGGACTGCGCTATGCTGCGGACATGGCCGCGAAAAAGAAGTCTCGCTCGTCCAAAGGTTCCAAGCCGCTCTCCTTCGAGCAACGGCTCGGAGCGTTGGAAGCCGTGGTCGAGGATCTCGAAGGCGACGAGTTGAGCCTGGAAGATGCGCTCGCGCGTTACAAGGTGGGCATGGAGCACCTCAAGGCGTGTCGGACCTTGCTGGATGAAGCCGAGAAAAAGCTCGTCGAACTTTCTGAGGACAGCACCGAGCGTCCTCTGGACTTTGACGGAGACGACAAACCCACGCCCGCACCGGGTGGTGGGGTGGCGTAGCGAACGTGACGCCAATCGACGATAGCCCCGTCGCCGATACGACTCGCCGCGTTCCCTGGGTGTGGGTGGCACTCTTTGCGGCCATGTTCATCGCGCTGCTTGCGAGCATTTTTTGGCACTTAACCACCGACTACTTGCCCGCCTCGGCCCTTGATTTGTCGGCCTCACGCTACGCTCAGATCGACGACAAGACGGCTGTCCTTTCGTTGGTTGTAAAGAACGTGCCCGATCAAGGTGAGGTGCATCATCAAGTCCGTCCTGCGTTTGGGGATGACAAGGCGCTCACCGTATTGATCGAGCCGTCGTCATCGCAAGACGACACGCGCAAACACAAAGGGACGGTCAAGTTAAGAATCAAACTTCCGGTTCGCGACTTTGTACGCGTGCTCGACTATCGCTGGCATCGCGGCAGCGGTAATCCTGAGGGCACCGAGATTCAGCTCGAACGACTTCCTTAGTCCGATACGCTCTCTACGCGCGGCGGGACGTGACGAAATGTGCAAGCGAGGCGAGCACATCTGCGCCCGGTATCGAGCGGATTGCTTCGAGCGCACGTGATCGCGCGAGCGCGGCCTTGCGCGTGGCCTCTTTCACGCCGTAGAGCGCAACGTACGTCATTTTATTGGTCGCATCGTCCTTGCCCGCGGTCTTGCCGAGTTCATTCGTGGACGCCGTGGCATCCAGAACGTCGTCCACAATTTGAAACGCGAGACCCAATTGCTCGCCGTAGGTGCGCAGTGCTCCGTAGTCACTCGGCGACGCGTCGGCACAAATCGCACCGCCTTGCACTGCGGCAGAGATGAGGGCTCCCGTTTTCAAGCGGTGAATCGACCGCAAGGTGTCGGCATCCGGCGTCGTACCTCCGGCTGCTAAATCGCGAACTTGTCCGGCAACCATGCCATCGCTGCCCGCGGCCTTTGCGAGTTCCGAGGAGAGCCGCCGCGCGCGTGTGTCGTTCATCGTGCTTTCGAGCAACACACGAAACGCGTGCGTATGCAGAGCATCGCCAGCGAGGATCGCCAGCGCCTCGCCGAACACCTTGTGGCACGTGGGCTTTCCTCGACGCAAGTCATCGTCGTCCATCGCCGGCAAGTCGTCGTGAATCAGGCTGTAGGTATGAATCATCTCCACGGCGCAGCCAAACGTGAGCGTGTGTTCTTCGTTACCGCCCAAGCAGCGCGTCGTGGCGAGCGATAGCGCAGGACGTAGTCGCTTGCCACCGGCGAACAGTGAATAGCGCATGGCTTCGTTCAGGCGATCGTCGGGCCGAGGTGCCACCAACGTATCGAGGCGTTGATCGACGAGCGTGCACGTTTCGGCGAGAAACGCGCGGGCTCTTGATGGATCGGCTTCGTGGGGGATTGGGACGGTGGACATCTGCTTGGGATTATGCACCCATGCAGCATCCCGCGTTCCATTCGCCGCTCCTGCGATGCGCGAACGACGGGCGAACCCCGCTCGGATTCCCATGCATGACCGCCGAATTTGGCGAGTTGACTCTTGGATCGGCCTCGCCCAGCGAGTCCCGGCGGTATTGTGGGGCCGTCATGAGCTTGCTCGACCGCGTGCAGTCCCCGGAAGACCTCAAGTCCCTCACCCAGGAGGAGACAACGGCGTATTGCGACGAGCTCCGGGCGTTCCTGATTGAGTCGGTTACATCAACCGGGGGGCACCTGGGCAGCAACCTCGGCGTCGTTGAGCTGACGGTTGCCCTGCATCGTGTGTTTGACTTCAAGCACGACCGGTTGGTGCTCGACACCAGCCATCAGGTGTATCCGCACAAAGTGATTACTGGCCGCCGCGAGCGCTTCCCAACGCTTCGACAGACGGACGGTCTCTCAGGATTCATGCACCGAGGTGAGAGTCCCTACGACACGTTTACGTCCGGTCATGCCGGCACGGCGGTTTCAACCGCCGTAGGTATGGCGATCGCCGATCGTTTGCGTGGTATTGAGGATCGACGTGCGATTGCCATTGTTGGTGACGCGGCTTCCGCGGCGGGCGCCACCTTCGAAGCACTCAATCATGCCGGCGCCAACGACGCCAACGTGTTGGTCATTTTGAATGACAATCAGTGGTCGATCGCGCGCACCGTGGGCGCCATGCGCAAATACCTCAATCGCATTCGCACGCTGCCCGCCTATCGCGAGGGCAAGACCGAAGTGCTCGACGCGTTGAATCACTTGCCCTTGGTCGGCGGTCCACTCAGTCGTTGGGCGGGCAATGTCAAGGAAGCCATTGCCAACTACATCAATCCCGGTCACTTGTTCCGCGAGTTGGGTTGGACCTATTTCGGACCAGAGAATGGACACGACGCCGAGAGTCTTGAGCGACTTCTGCGCGATCTCAAACGAGTAAGCGGACCGGTGCTACTCCATGTAGTCACCGAAAAGGGGCGTGGTGCGCCGGAGCAGGGCAATGATGCCGCGCACGCCGTGAGTGGGCGCAAGCCCGCGCCCGCGACCGACGTGGGGGCAAAGGTAGAGGCGCCAAAGGATTGCGCACCTTCGATCATCAAGTACCAAGATGCGTTTGCGCGTTCTGTCGAGCGTGTCATGGAACACGATCCGCGTGTCGTTGCGATAACGGCGGCGATGCCCGGTGGTACAGGGCTGTCCAAGATCCCTGCGTCGCTTCAAAAGCGCGTCATCGACGTTGGGATTTGCGAGCAACACGGTGTGGCCGTAGCTGCCGGCATGGCCGACCTCGGCATGAAACCGATTGTGGCCATCTACTCAACGTTCTTGCAGCGCGCCTACGACCAAGTGTGGCAGGAAATTGTCGTTCAAGACTTACCGGTCGTGTTGGCCATGGACCGTGCGGGCATCGTTGGTGGTGACGGCGTCACACACCAAGGCCTTTACGACATCGCGTACTTGCGCACGTTTCCGGGCGTGATGTTGATGGCCCCTGCCGACCCGCCTGAGCTCGACGCTATGCTTCGACACGCACTCAGGCAGTCGGGACCCACCGCCATTCGCTATCCACGCGGTGGTCACGAAGACCATTCACTCGATGGCAATGAACCCGAGATCCAGACAGGTCGCGGCGTGACACTTCGTCGCGGCAAAGATGTTGCCTTCTTCGCCTACGGCACTGCTGTTCGCGAGTGTTTACGCGCGGCGGAGCTCCTCACGCGAGACGGCATCGAGGCCACCGTATTCAACGCGCGCTTCGCTCGTCCGCTCGACACACGCGCGCTTGAACGCATCGTCGATACCCATCCACTCGTGCTCACGGTTGAAGAACACGCACGCAATGGCGGCTTCGGTGCCGCCGTACTCGAACACCTGAGTGAATGCGACCCACAACCCGCATGCACCGTTCGCGTAATTGGCACGCCCGACCGCCTAGTACCTCACGGCGAAGCGTCCGACTGGCGCGCTCGCTTCGATATGGACGCGGCGGGATTGGTGCGACGGGTGAAGTTGGAACGTTCACGCGCTAGGGCGCGTACGCCGTCACGTTCTTCGGAATGAGGAAAACGCGCTACGCCGCCGCCTGCTTGCCGCGATCAATGGCGCGGCCCTGTTCCAGAATGCGTTTCGGGGGGCTTTTGAGGTCTTTGATGATTCGTAGGAACGCCAGTACGCGCAGCATGTAGTAGCTGATATCGACTTCCCACCAGTAGAACCCTTGGCGTGTGGAAGCGGGGTAATAGTGATGGTTGTTGTGCCAGCCTTCACCCAATGTAATGAGCGCGAGACCAAAGTGATTGCGGCTTTCGTCGCCCGTGGGGAAGCGTTTCTTGCCAATCACGTGGGCGAGCGAGTTGATGGTGCACGTACCGTGAAAGAGCACCACCGTGGATACGAAGAATCCCCAGATCAGCATTTGTGGACCGTTGGTGCCCAAGTGGGGTGCCGCATGCTCTAGCCACACGCCCAGGTAATACACGCCCACAGCGAGGAGAACGGGAACCAACACATGAAAGCGGTCGAGGAAGCGCAGCTCGGGAAACTTGGCGAAGTCTTTGATGTTGTCTTTGTTTGAGCCCTTACTGGACTTGCCCATGACCCAGCCCATGTGACTCCAAAAGAAACCGTGTTGAACCGGTGAGTGAATGTCGCCTTCCTTGTCGGAATAGCGATGATGATCTCGATGATGGGCTGCCCACCACAGTGGACCACGCTGCACACATGAGTTGCCCGCAGCCGCGAAGATGAACTGCCAAAACCGATTGGTCTTGAATGTGCGATGCGAAAAATAGCGGTGATAAAATGATGTGAGTGAGAACATTCGAAGGAAGTAAAGCAGGGCCGCCACGCCTACCGCGATCCAGCTCGTTCCCACCCATATGATGCCAAAGCACATAAGATGCAGGCCAATGAATGGCGCCGTGCGTACCCAGTCAATCGCATACGACTCTTGGCCTTTGTCATAGCTGGCCTGGTGTGAATCGGCACTGGAGTCGAACCAACGCAAGATGGAGCGCGCAAACCAACGGATGGGTCGAAACGAGGACGCAGTGTGAACTGGTTTCACCGATTCAGGCATGGGGGCTCCTCCGCCATGAGGCGTGGGTAGCCTCACTAGCGATGGATGATGCCCGATTCCCCCGCGGACTCCGCGCGGATTCCCGGCGACCACCACGTCCACGGCTGGGAATCGACCTTCGTGCACCATTCACCGAACATTTGTTCAATTGCCAGTGCCCGGCTGCTCCCCTAGTTTGGTCCATGGAAGATCGATTCAGTGCGGCAAGCGTCCTGGGGCCGAAAACGTTAATGTGGACACCCCAGGCGATGAAGAGGAAGCGGCTTCAAGGCTCATTCGGTGATTACGAGGTCGGCGAACAGCGTGCCACGGGCGGCATGGGCGCGGTCTTTGCCGGGAGAGATCCACACCTGGACCACCGGGTTGTGATCAACGTTCCGCGTCGCCATCGCGTTTGACGACGACGCGGATGCCAAGCGCTAGATTCTTGCGTTAGTAGCGATACAAGTCCGGCTTGTAGGGCCCTTTGACCGGAATGCCGAGGTACTCCGATTGCTCCTCGGACAACGTAGTTAGCTTCACGCCGAGCTTGTCAAGGTGCAGACGCGCAACCTCTTCGTCGAGCGTCTTGGGCAATGTGTAGACCTTGCCAGCCTCGTATTCGCCGGCCTTTGCCTGCCACAGCGCTATTTGCGCGAGCACTTGATTGGAAAAGCTGTTGGACATCACGAACGAGGGATGGCCTGTGGCGCAACCCAGGTTCACAAGCCGTCCGCGCGCCAACACGATTAGCTTGTTGCCATTGGGTAGTGAGAACAGGTCCACTTGGTCCTTGATGTTGATCTCGGACACATCGGGACTCTGTTCGAGCCATGCCATGTCGATTTCGTGATCGAAGTGGCCAATGTTGCAGAGAATGGCATTGTCCTTCATCGCCATCATGTGCTTGCCCGTAACGACCTTGCAGCAGCCGGTGGCCGTTACGAAGATATCGCCAACCGCTGCGGCTTCTTCCATGGTCGTGACTTCGAAGCCTTCCATGGCGGCCTGAAGTGCGCAGATCGGGTCAATCTCGGTGATCAACACGCGCGCGCCAAGCCCACGCATTGACTGCGCGCTGCCTTTGCCCACATCGCCGTAGCCACATACGACAACAACCTTGCCGGCCACCATGACTCCCGTTGCGCGCTTGAGTCCGTCGGCGAGCGACTCACGGCAGCCATAGAGGTTGTCGAACTTCGACTTCGTGACCGAGTCGTTCACATTGATGGCGGGCAACTTGAGTTCACCGTTTTCCGAAGCGCGATAAAGACGAGCAACGCCGGTCGTAGTCTCTTCGCTCAAGCCGCGAATGTCGCCAAGCAGTTCAGGATGCTTTTCGTGCACGACCCACGTGAGGTCGCCGCCATCGTCGAGCAAGATGTTGGGACCGGAACCGTCGGGCCAACGAAGTGTTTGCTCGATGCACCACTCGTATTCTTCTTCGGTTTCACCCTTCCAGGCAAACACCGGAACACCGGCCTTTGCAACGGCAGCCGCGGCGTGATCTTCCGTGCTGTAAATGTTGCACGACGACCAACGAACAGAAGCCCCGAGTTCCACCAACGTCTCAATAAGAATGGCCGTCTCAACGGTCATGTGAAGACAGCCCGCGACCTTCGCACCTGCGAGTGGCTTGGACGATCCGTAGCGCTCACGTAGCGCCATCAATCCCGGCATTTCGGGCTCAGAAATCTGAATGTCTTTGCGCCCGTCTTCGGCCAGACCGATGTCCTTGACTTTGTAGTCCTTTACGGTGTCTACGGCGGCATTCATAGTGCGTACTCTCCGATTGCAAGGGATGCGGTTGGTCACCTCATGGACGCCGCAGTGAATAAGGCAAATAGTAGGCGAGGGTCCGACGCTTGGCTTGCTTGAAGACGAGCCGAAAGGAAACGCCCGTGTCCGAAAGTGCTCGCGTCGCCTTGGAAGGGGGCCCGATCGCCCCGTCGGTTCGCTACCCTACGGGTCATGGGCAAGCCGAGTGTCGTCATTGTTGGAGATCGCCGCCGCAAGGGAGTGAAAGAGGGCGTTGAAGCCCATCTACCCACGCTTCGCAAGCTTGTGACGATCGCCGCCGTCGATTTGGATGGGAACGAGGACCTCGCCCACACCCAGGCCGATCTCTGCCTCGTCTTCGGTGGCGACGGTTCGATTCTGCATGTGGCACGCCGATTGGGATCCAATCCCGTGCCGGTGCTCGGGGTCAACTACGGTCGCTTTGGCTTCCTGGCCGACCTCGCGCCGGACGAACTCGACGCGGGCATCCAACGTTGGTTGGCGGGCGATTTTTTGGTGGGTGAGCGCGCGCGCATGTCCATCATGCAAACGCGCCACGGCGTCGAGATCGGTCGCTGGCTGGCGCTCAACGATGTCGTGTTTGGCCGCGAAGACATTGGCGGCATGGTCGATGTTGACGTGGAGATTAGCGGCGACGACGCGGTTAGTTATGCGGGGGATGGTCTGATTCTGGCAACGCCCACCGGTTCAAGTGCCCATGCGCTCGCCGCTGGCGGGCCCCTGTTGGATCCCACTGTAGACGCCATGGTCATGGTGCCGATTGCGCCTCACTCACTCGCAACGCGTCCTGTGGTCCTCAGTGGGCGGCAGCGGATTGAAGTGACAACGTCACGTGTGCGGGGTCCGGTTCGATTTACGGTGGATGGTGGGCCATCTAGCGCCCTGACCGTGGGCTGCACAGTTGCGGTGGAACTCTCCGACGCACCGCTACGCATGATTCGCGTTTGCGGTGGACCCTTCTTTGAAACCTTGCGCGACAAACTGGGGTGGCGTGGTCGCCCCTACTACCGAGGTGAAACACCAGCTCCCGAGACTTCGGCCCCTGAGAGCTCGAGTGAAGCGGTGCTGCCATCGACAGAGGATCCAGGCCGCGCTGCGTCCAAGAGGGCGCGTGAGTAAGCGACGCCAACCGTCGGCAGATGCGCGCAACGCCACAATCGATGCGGCGCTCTTTCCGCCCTCGTTTTTGCGCCTGCTGGCATTGGTTCCCAGCGCTGTGCGCCGTTTGCATGCCGGTGTGGCTGATGGCCACCGCGTGCAACGTGGCGAAGGGGGTCGATTCTTTTTCCGTGGTCATCGTGAGTATCGGCCAGGCGATGATCTAAAGCGCATCGACTGGAATGTGGCCGCACGTTCAGGCCGCACGCTCGTTCGACAGTACGACGCGGAGAAAGACGTCTCGACCGAGGTTTGGCTTGATGGAAGCGCGTCGATGGTCCCCGGTGGCGGACACGTCACAACGGTTCGGACCGTCGCGCTCTGTTGTGCCATTGGCCTTGCCAGCGGTGGCCGCGTGCGGCTGGGGCGTCTTCAGGAGGGTGCGGTTCGCAAGCTCTTTGATGCGCGCGACGGCAAGGGTATGCGAACCGTGCTTGAGATCTTGAGCGCGCACACGTTCGAAGGTCGTGCCGACTTGGCGCGTGCCTTGCCGCTTCTCCAGCGACAAACAAAGCGCGGCGCACGCCTCATGTTGATTTCAGACCTGCTTACCCGCACGCATCCCGGCGTCTTGCAGGGCTTTGCTGCACGTTCCCTAAGAGGCGCTGTCATTCACCTACGGACACCGGTCGTGGCTGAGGCGATGCTCGGACAAACCGTTATGGCGAGTGACGTGGAGAACGGCGTGCAGCGGCGCGTGCGCATGGACGCTGCCACGGTGGCACGCATTGCAGAACGAAGTCGCACGCATGCTGATTTGTGGGCACGTCATGTGCGGTCGATCGGACTTCACTACGTTCCCGTTTCGCCGGATCAGCCATCGGAAGACGTGCTGCGACGACTTGTATTGGAAGTGCCGTGACCTTTGCGGTGCCCCTTGCATTGTTAGGACTGCTTTCGCTGCCCGTTTTGTGGTGGTTGCATCGGCGCATGCGGCGTCCACCAACGGTCACGATGCCTTCGCTCATGTTCCTCATGGATGAAGACGATGCGCGTTCACTCCCCAAGGGCCGGCGCATCGATCTGTCGCTGTTGGCTACACTCGGCGCGGCGGCATTGCTGTCAATTGCAGCGGCGGGACCACACGTGAAACGCCAGACGACCGGTCGCGTAGTGCGTATTGTGGTGGATCGCGGTGCCATGGACCCGTCGAGTGCCTATCGGCAACGCGTTGACGCCTACCTCAGAACGCTGCGCAAGTCGCTTGGCGACGAAGATCGCGTCGTACGTGTAAATCTGCCGAATCGCACAGGTGATTCGAACTATGCGGCCTATGCACGCGCACGGCGCGCGTCCGTAGAGGCACTTCGAGGCGTTGCACTCGCAGGCAAGGCCGATGTACGCGTTGTTATCTCCGATGCGTTTCCATTCGACGTGAATGCAGACGAGTCGTCGTCAGGCAGCATTCGCTGGATCGCACTTGGAAGTGACGACGATGAGAACGTAAGCATCGTTTCGGTGAATGCGCGGACAGAGTCGACCAGCACGTCCGTATTTGTGAATGTGCGCAACCAAGGAGACGCGCCTCGGTCGGTCCAAGTCGTAGCGACTTCAGGCAGTGCGGGTGACGTCAAGCACACGACGACTGAGGTTCTGGTCAAACCTGGTGCCCATACCACCACGACAATGGATCTACCGCCGGGATTGGATCGCGTTCGCCTGCGTTTGGTACAAGTGTCGGGTGAGCCTCTGGCCGATGCACTCGCCGTGGATGACGATGTATGGCTACTCTCGAGAGAACCACTGCGTGTGTCGATCGCGTCAACGTTGCCGAAGGTGTTGAACACGGCGATTCGCGACGCGCTTACAGCCAGTCTTGGATCCGATGGGTGGCAAGAGGGCGGTGTTGATCGAGTGGCAGATATCAGCTTTGGTGACTCAGCAAGTTCCGGGCAGGGTGACGTGAGATTGCGAGTTGCATTTGTCGTACTGCCCAAAGACGAGCAAGTTGCTATTCGTCGCCGCGCTCGTTTTTCTCAGCTCGATCACCCGTTACTTCGCGATGTGTTGCTACGCGAACTGCCGGCACACGTATGGGCGCCGCCGAAGAGTGAAGCCAACCATGGACTGGCGTTGGCGTCGTGGCAAGAGCGGCAGAACGCATATCCAGTTATTGTGCTCGGCGATGACAGTACGTTGGCGATGTACCTAGACGCGTCGCAACTCACATCACAGTTGCTGCAACGTCCTTGGTTCCCTCTGTGGATCGACAACTGTGTGGTTCACGTCCGCGGCGATCGACGCACCGGGCCCTATCGCATCGAAGGACTGCTTGACATCAAGAGTTCAACGTTGGGACGTTCGCGGTTGGGTCCGTCAGCCGAATCGGTTGCGACTGCCGTCGCTCGGGTTCGAACAGAGCGTATTTCCCTGCGCACCCCTTGCATCTTTGCCGCGCTGGCGTTGCTTCTTCTGTTGTGGGCAGTACCGGTAGTCGTTGCCGGGAAGCGCCGAGCCTCAAGCTCGGGTCTGCGGATCGCGTATCCATAGCCCGCTTTTCATGGCCAGTCCCGGCTAGACATCGAAAGTCGAGATTCGATGATGATCCCAAGCAGATCCGATAGGGAGTCTCCAGTGCCGCGCATATACCGCACCTTAGCAGTTGCCCATGTGGTGTTGATCTTGCTCATTGCTGGCCCTCCGTTGGCCAATGCGAAAGATGCTGCGCCTGCGACGCCTGCTGAAGCCGCTAAGCAGGTCATCGACGCTCACCGCAAAAAAAATGGCGATGCGCTGAAAGCAGCAGCAAAAAGCAGCCGACCCAGCCCCTGGCAAGTCGTAGATGCGCTAGTGCGCCAGGGTGCCGTCGATGCAGCCATAGCCTTGGCGAACGCGTGCCAAGGCAGTGCCTATGCGAAACTCAAGGACTACATTGAACGTGCCACGAAGGCAGGCAGCTTAGATAAGGTTCGTAGACTTTTGTCAGAAGCGCGAACGAGCGCAGAGAATAAGGCGTGGAAGGCCATCATCGCTCAACCTGAAGAGGACGGTGACCCGTCTGTCCCGTCGATCGAGAGGCTCCGCTTGCTCGCTAAGGCCCATGCTGCACTGGGCAATCAGGATACTGCCAAGGCAACGCGTGAGCGAGTTGTCCGGGATGCCTTGACGCTTGGTTGGATCCGAGCGGCCACAAACGTGTACGCCGAAGACGCCATGCGTCATCGCGCAAAGGGAAAAGTACCGGACGCTATAGCTTCGATGCTGAAAGCGCTACGCGTAGCCGAAGACACCGACGATAAGAAGAACGCAGGTCGTATCCTTGGCAACTTGGCTCTTCTTCACGAATCGATTCGAGCACCAAAGAAGGTCATTGAATATCATAGGCGTTCATTGGCGATGTTTCGCGCTATCAACGATCGCGAAAACGAGACGATCGCACTGCTCAACATGACGCGCGCGTATGAGTCGCAAGGCCATGTCAAGCATGCGCTCACTCACGCCAAGCTCGGGCTCGAGATTGCGCGCGAACTTCAAGGCTCAGAATTGTTGCTCGATGCAGTTCACGTAGCGGCGAAGGCTGAAGATGACGCCGGAAACACGGAACGCGCGCTCAAGTTGCTCGACGAGTTGCACGCGGTTGCGGCGAAACATGGGAGCCTTTCCTACCTCTCGCTCGCGGCGGGCAGGCGAGGATCGATTGCGCAGGCGCAGGGGAAGTTTGACAAGGCCGAGGCCTTTTATGCCTCGGCGAGAGACTTGGCGATGAAAGTTGGCGACACGCACCGCGCGGCCAAAATCGGCTATAACCTTGCAACGCTGAAGAAGAATCGCGGCGATTATGACGGCGCGATTGCGGGCTTTGAGGCGTGCAAAGTGGCATTTAGGCGCGCAGGCGATCGCTACGGCATTGCTACGGTCGAGTATGGAATGGGGACTATCTATTCCGTTACGGGGCGCTACGCGCTATCTATTCCTCGATTTAAGCGCGCGCTTGCTGGTTTTCGAGACACCGGCAATCGCGGGGCTGAGTTGCAAGGGCTTATTGCGTTAGGTACTGCGCTTTCTCAGATCGGCGAGGCATCTACATCGCGCTCACTTGTGCAGGAAGCGCTTGAACTTGCGAAGAAGCTTGGAAGTCCTGGTCACGTTGCTCATGCACAGTCGATGATGGCATCGATCGATCAAGCGGAAGGAAGGTTTGATCAGGCGCGTGACCGGCTTGCAAAGGCCAAAGCGGTCTACGAACGAATGCGGCAAAGGCCGCGAGTCGCCATGACGGTCAATCAGATGGCGTCTGTGGCGCTCAGGAAGGCGGACTTTGCAACGGCTCTAGCCGAGTTTTCGCAGGCGGAAGCTACATTTCGTGAACTTGGGATGCGCACGCGAGTTCTAAGTCTGCTATTGGACCGAGGGTTCTTGTTAATGCGCATTGGTCGTGCAGACGAGGGACTTCGATGCGTGGACGAAGCGCTTGGGATCAGCGCTTCGCTAGACGGGAAGCCACACGAGGGCCACATTCACGGCGTACGCTCCGTATTGCTACGTCAGCTCGGTCGACTGAAAGAGGCTGAAGAAGCTGGAGTGCGTTCGGTATCGCTCTTGGAGGCCGCCAAGGATCATCTTCGTCACGCACGGGCGCTCCAGAATCTCGGGCTCGTATATCAGGCACAGCAATTGCCAAGAAAGGCACTTGACGTGTTTCAGCGGGCTGTTGCGTTAAAAGAAGCACGCGGAAATTGGGCGGGCGCTGCTCACACATTGTTCAACGTAGGCAACGTGTCCGAAGAACTGGGGACGTGGGATGAGACACGTGCGGCCTATGAGAAAGGCATGCGGTATCTCGAACGTTCCCCTTCGCCGCAGACGCGTACTCGTCTTCAGTTCGGATTGGCGAAAGCGGCATATTCTGCTGGTCAAATGGCCAAGGCAATTGCCTACGCGAAGGAGAGCATATCGGGTTCCACCGCGTACGCATCCGGGCTGGTGGGTCGAGATTTTGCCGAGGTGAAAGAGTCGCATTTCCCGGCATACAACGTGGGATACGCGGCGTCCGCAGCGTTGAATAGTTCCGCCGACATGCTTTGGTTTCTTGAACGCGGCCGCGCCAATGTATTCCGTGCGGATCGCGATGTCGAGTCGAGCATCGAGAACAAGTTCTTGAAACAAGCAACGCGGACGGCCCTTGCTCGTGCACAGGCGGAGGAACGCCGACGGTTGTCTGCGCTCAAAAGCCCGGGCCCGAAGCGCCCCACCCGCGCGGCACGTGCCCAGCTGCTCGGCGAGTGGGAGAAGGCTCGCGAAGCCCATGCCAATCTTCGCCTCAAAGTGCAGCGTGAACTGTCTGCGCTCCATCCACTAAGCAACGCACGCGTCACAACTACGAAGGATCTTCAATCCATTCTCGGCAAGAACGAAGCGATCGTTTTCTATGCCGTCACTCCAGAGCGAGCGTTTGCCTTCGTCGTAACCAAAGAGTCGACTCGCATCGTAACCCTGGGTGAAACCTCAAAGGTGCTCACGCCACTTGTTGAAATTCTGACCAAGCGTCAAGGATGGCTTACCGCCGCCGATATCGGCCAGATGCGCGCGGTACTCGTTGAGCCGTTGGCATTGCCCAAATCCACCAAACGCGTGATCATCTCGCCCATGGCAGAGATTGGGTACATGCCATTGGGCGCAACGTTTACAGGACTGGATGTCGTCTCGGTGCCTTCGGGCACAGTATATCAAGCGCTCCTGGCAAAGAAGGACCATGGCCCCACGGCTCCCGTGTTGGGAATTGGAGACCCCAACTATCGCGCCGAGTCGCGCCCGCAATCGGTAACGCGCGCCGCGCGTGCGTGGAAGCTCACATCACTTCCGAATACCCGTCGGGAGATTGAGAAGATTGCCGATACTAAGTTGCTTGGCAATGATGCATCCGAATCGTCGTTCCTGAGTGCACTTGCGAAGGAGAAGGTGTGGCGTTCCGTTCATTTTGCATGTCATGGACTTGTCGATAGTGAACGCCCCCTGCATTCGGCGCTGGCACTTTCTGTTGACGATAAGCACGATGGACTATTGTCGGCCTTTGAAGTTCTTGGGCTTCGTATGTCAACGGATTTGTGCGTGCTCTCGGCCTGTGAGTCTGGTTTGGGGCGTGTGTACCGAACGGAGGGCATACTTGGACTCACCCGCGCGTTCTTTTCTGCGGGTGCTTCGCGCGTACTCTGTTCGCTGTGGAAGGTTGATGATGCGGCGACTGCCGCACTCATGGCCGAGTTTTACACCCGTTGGAATCCCAAGGATGGATCAAGGGGTGTGGATGCTGCTGTCGCCCTTAGGCAGGCACAAAGTGTCATTAGATCCAAAAAGAAATGGTCTGAACCGCACTTTTGGGCGGCGTGGGTCCTGTGGGGCAAGCCTTAGTCCACGTGGCCAGTAGAAACGAATCTTTAATGTCACGCATCCTTACCGCTCTCGGCGTCGCGTGGAGGCGCATTCGGCGCAGGCCGGTGCGTTCGTTTCTGCTACTGCAAGGCACCGTATGGGGGGTGGCGGTTGCGATCTTTCCGTCTGCGGTATTGCAAGGTACGCGGGAGGCAATGCGTGTACAGGGAGAACGACTCGGTGTCGATCGATTTTCAGTTGCGGCCGATACCACGGCATCGTCATTCAAGCCGTTGCGCGTGAGTGACCTTGAAACGGTTCGTTCTGCGCCACGTGACGCAACAACAACTGCAACTGTTCGTGGCGCTGTGGGTTTGTCGGTGCTCGGTTCGCTACATAGGGATGCAGGACCACCAATCACCGTGTTGGGCGCAACGGACGGTCCAATAAAGGCACGGGGATTTACGCTAGCGGCGGGTCGCGATTTGCGTGCAGAGGATGACGCGACTGTATGCGTGATTGAGGCGGGCGTTGTGTCTGTGCTTTTTGGATCAGAAGCACGCGCGCCCGATGCTCTTGGAAAGACGGTCACGCTGCCACCCAATGCCCGAGCGGCGACGATTGTCGGTGTTGCCGCACCTCGCACGAAGGAGATGTTGCGCAGCAATGACCTTGGATTCGACGTAGAGCATGATGTCTACAAGAAGGTCCTTGGGAACCTATTGATTGCCATGGGCATGCCCGCGCTCGATGACGACTGGAAGCGCAACGATCGCTGTATCTATCGTTCGCTGCGTGCGGTCACAACGGATGCCGATCCGAAGGTCGAGTGGATCATGGGACGTGCCCGGCAAGATGGCGAGCCGGTGGCTCACGAACTGCGCGAACGGCTGCGTCGCCGTGGCAAGGATGCGCTCGTGCTCACGCCGTTGATATTGCCCGGACTCATGAGCGAGCGCGTGGATCGCTTTGCCGCTGTTCCCTTTGCCATGTTTCTCGCGTGTCTCGTGATGGGCGCGGTGGTGATGGCCAACCTCGGGCTACTCAATACGCTCAGCCGCCGCGAGGAGATCGCTGTACAGCGCGTCGAGGGAGCCACGCGTCGAGACATTGCATGGCAGTTCCTTTTCGAGGGGGTGATCCTCTCGGCCCTGGGCTGCGCGTTGGGCTGTCTATTGGGCATGGCACTGGCTCAGCTACGTGTATCGCTGGAGCCCGTTACAGGCTTTGCATGGCGCTTTCCGTGGCGCGAGGCCGGTATTGCGGTGGGGGTGGCGATGCTCATCGGATTGCTCGCGTCCTGGATTCCCGCTCTTCGCGCAAGTCGGCAAGAGCCCGTATCGGGACTTCACGATGCTTGATCGCGCCACGTCCATCATGCGCGAAGCGGTCCACGCGCTTGTGAAGCATCCGTTGCGTGCGTTCCTTAGTGCCATCACCTGCGCGGTTGCGATCGCCGTTACGGTCAATGTGATCTCACTCACATTCGGCCTTGACGAAGATATGCGCACCGACGTGGGCAAGTTTGGTCGGCGTACGATCGACATTGGCCGATTGCCCGTCTTTGGAAGACGCGAAGCACCGGCAACGATTACAGCAAGCGACGTGCAGCGACTACGAGACACGCTCGCGCCCTACAAGCCACAGCTTGTACCACGGCGACAACTGGGCGTTCCGATGCTCGGTACGTCGAACGAAGAGTCGCCCACGAATGTCGATCAAGCGCCTCGGCAATCACTCGTCATTGTCCCCAGCAGCTATCAAGACACGCTCGACGTCGAGATTATTGCGGGTCGCTGGTTTCGAGCTGATGAACAAGACGCCTGTGTCCTCGACCGCGCACTAGCCAAGGCGCTGGCGCTCATTGATGACGACGGTCGATCTCGTAGCGAAACGCTTGGATGGGTGCATGCGGAAGTGGGAGGTACACTACGGGCGTTCAAGGTGGTAGGCATTCTCGAAGATCCCATGACCTATCGCGCGTTGTTTGAGGAGTTTGACTGGGGCCGCAATGCTCGCTCGGTAACGAGTAGCTTGCTTTCGTTTCAAAATGTCTACGTGGCACCGCGACCCAACGAACCGATTGATGTATCGGCGATAAGCATCGTGTTCCCAACCGATAAGGCGTGTGCGCAGGCGGCCTCGCTTGTGCGAGACATCTATCCCGCCAGTTTTGAGAATATCTTTGAGATGATCGGCAAGGGCGAACGCATGGGTCACTTTGTGCGCGCGGAGTGGATGGACGCGCTCGGGAGCACGAGTCAGCAGGGTGTGCTCGTAGGCAACCTCGTCTGGGTGATCATTGTCTTGGTGGCGGCAATTATGATTGCCACGCTCAACATGGTTGGCATTCGAGAGCGTTATAGCGAATTTGCGATCCGTCGCGTGGAGGGCGCGAGACGTAGAGACGTTGCCACCCAAGTACTCTATGAGAATGTTCTCGTTTCATTGGCGGGCGGATTGATGGGATTGCCCCTGGGATATGGCGGAGCCGCCGTCTTGAGTCGCCTGGTGGGATTCCCGTTCCGCTTCGAACCGCTCTATGCATTGGCAGCCACGGGCATCGCTGTTCTGCTGGGCATACTTGCCGCGGTGTGGCCTGCCTGGCATGCCGCAAACATTGAACCTGCGCGTGTGCTCTCGAGGAGACTTCGTTGACTCACACCGACGACGCCACCTCACACGCCGTCGCGCTTGAGGGTGCTTCACGAACGTACGGAAGCGGTTCGCTGAAAGTGCATGCCCTTCGACCCACCGATCTAGTCATTAATCGCGGTGAGTACATGGCCATCACCGGCCCATCGGGCTCTGGTAAGTCCACACTGTTGCACATTCTCGGCTGCCTTGACCGTCCAACCACGGGCCGCTACTTGTTCGACGGTCGCGACGTGTCGGCACTAAGCGACTTAGAACTCGCCGCGATTCGCAATCAAACGATTGGGTTTGTGTTTCAACGATTCCACCTCCTGCGCGACGAGAGCGCGAGACGAAACGTTGAACTGCCATTGCTCTATGGCGGCCTCCTGCGCCGCGAACGCAGATCACGCGCACTCGCTGCATTGGATCAAGTTGGTCTTGCTCCACGCGCTACACACACCCCCGGCAAACTCAGCGGCGGCGAACAACAACGCGTCGCCCTCGCTCGCGCGCTCGTCAAGAACCCAAGCCTCCTCCTGGCCGACGAACCCACCGGCAATCTCGACCTCGCCTCCGGCAATGCTGTCTTGGATCTCATTGATCGTGCCAACGAATCGGGCACCACCGTTGTCATCATTACCCACGCCGAAGATGTCGCCGCGCGCGCCAAGCGTCGAGTGTGGATAAGGGATGGGGTGGTGTCGGAGGATGCGCCTCATCCTTGACGTGTGTCGCGCGGGCTAGTTGTTACTTGGAAGAATGACCGTCGTGTTCTCGTTCGGCCATCCCAATACCGCTGAAGTGCCGCAGCCACATCGCGAACGGGTGCCACGCCGCGAACCAGCGCGACGTCGGCCACCAGCAGTTGTCGAAAGGTTACGAGCCGAGCACGGGTCCTTCTCACGTGTTTGTCGCTGAGCGACATTTGTTCACATCGAAGTCGATGCACGACGGATTTTACCCCATCGAGTCTTGGTCTCCACATCTCCGCACCCATCCAATGACCCGAACATGACTCCTCGTTGCGACGATTGGCCCAATGAGGCTGTCGGCTATCCTTCTTCTCGTTTTTGTATTTGTGCTTGCGATGATGTGGGAGCATTCTGCGCCCGCTACGCGTGATGTCGAGCCTTCCACGGTAACCGATGATCTAGGTATCTGGGTACCGAGCCAGTCCACCTCGCATTCTCCAACTCTAAGTAGTTCGTTCGTGCCGGAACATGAGCCGTTTGATCCGTGGGTGGATTCGTCAAGCGCGAACTCAAAGGAGGGTATGGCCAGTTCTGACGTCGTTCGTCATGAATCGAGTCGCAAGGCTCCGACGCTTCCGAACGTGTCAAGCCGAAATGATGTGATCGCTCGTAAGCACAACGATGGAATAATTCTATATGCGCCGGCTACGCGTCGCGCCACTACAAGGAAACAGCACGGCCTCCTCTACGGCCTTCCAAAGGACGAGTACCCGGAGAATGCTTATCCGGTGGTCGTCTATGACGTGTCAGCGTTCGCGCCGCGAATCTACTCGGGCGTGGCCGGTGACTTTACGGAATACGTCTCTAGTGAGGCGCAGCACCGACCAAGTGAACCGTCGGTTTTGATGTCGATGCTTGAAGCGTTCGTATCACAGTCCGATGATTCCGCGTGGGATCCAGAGCTCACGCTACTGGCATTCGAGGAGCAGGAGGGGCGAGTTTGGATCCGTCAATCTGAAGCGCTGGTTCAAGAGTTTGAGGCCTATCTCGATCGCCTCGATCAGCGTGACGTGCGGGCGATCCACGTTGAGTTCGTACCGAATGTGCGCGACGGTATGGCACCCGAGACATTGCGCGTCGCCGTACCGTGGCAAGCGACTGCGGTGGCCACTTCAGGATTGTATGAGACGTACATCTATGACTACGACGTGGAGATAAGTACGGGTGGCCCGAAATTGGGAAACATGTTCGTCGCCACCGCGGGTCGCGGCACGACATTGCGTGCGACATGGACGGCCCCCGAAACCCTGCACATTTGCATTAAGACGTTGCCTGAGATGCCGGAGCTTAAACCTCTTCGAATCGCGTCGAGTAACAAGCCGATTGCCGACAACGTGACCATGCCTGTCCACATAGACCTTGAGACGCCGGAGCCAAAGCCTATGGAGTGGCGGGCAACCATCTCACTCAAGCGAGATGCCAAGCAGGTCGTTCGCGTCGGCGACCGAGACTTGGGGATGCTTCGAGTAATGATCGATCGATGCGAGTCGCGACGAAACTGGCGTCGTGTCTCTCCTTACTTGCAAGTGCGCGTAGGAAGGGCGTTTAGGAACTCATTCAATCTTGAACTCATACTGCGGGGAACTCGCTCGGGATTCCTGGGAACTTGTACGGAGTCTTTTTTATTGGGTCAAAACCGGACAAGTCAGTGTTTTAGGAAGGCAAGTCCTGGCGGGACGTCCTTGAGCGGACTCAAAGACGCCGAGTGGTTGGGCGCCTATTCCGGCGCCGATGTGAGTCAGCCCGAGGCGGGTCGAATCGCCTTTGACCTGTGTTGCTTCGATCGGCGCGCCGCGAGTGCGCGCATCGAGTTTCTGCTTTCCGCAACGCAGTGGACCGGAACGTCTCGATCTGCTCAGGTGCGTTATCCGGGCTCAACATGGCGCGAGATGGAGACTGTGGATTTTCCGACGAACTATGTTTGTGCCGCGTCTCGCGTCTTTGAGATTCGCGACGGCGAGACACGTGAGCTCACGTTCGATGCGAATCTGGGGTTGGGCCCCGAAGAGCTTCGGCTCACCGTTCGTCGGATACCGGAGATCAAGTAGCTTCGCCATTGATTGAATAAGAGTCTGACGAGATACCTGCTTGCGACCCTACACTGTCTGGGTGCTTGAAGTGCTCGCCATTCTTGTGCTACTGGCTGCGATTGGCTTGGGCATCATTGCGTTTCGGGGGTGGCGGGCCACGCTCAATCTTGCGCGGGAGATGATTCAGATTCGGCAGCGCATCATCGCGTTGGAGGATGGCTTGCGAGCCATGCGTGCGAATCGCGAGGAAGATGAAATCGACCTTGTGGAACAGCGCGGCATCGATGCGTCGCTTGGCATCCTTCGCGAGCGGCTCGACGTCGTGGAGGGGCGGCTGGCCGAGGTGGCTCGCCGCGTTGCCGGTGGCACTGCGGTCTCGCTCGACGTGGAAGAACCGCTGCCGCAAGAAGCCTCGCCCCTGGAACGGGCGGTTCGGCGCCATCTTCGAGCGCAGGGCTATGAGCGCATTGTCGTCTTAGATCTGGATGAAGACTACGAAACAGCCTGGATCGAGGCGGAGCGCGGCGGCGTGACCGCCAAAGGCACCGCTTCCCGTGGTGCCGACGGCCGCATTGAGCTCTCGACCGAGAGCACCGTCCGTTCGTTTCCGTAGTCTCGTCCAGCGTGCGGGCGGCGAAACGCCAGATCACGCGACAGTCTGCACTGGGAGCTTCCGACAATGGAACGGTCAACGCTGATCTATGTGCTTGCGTTCCTTCTGCTGCTCGGGGGTGGGGCCGCACTGATTGTGCCGATGTTGCAGGGGCCTAGGATATTCAATGGTCCGCCGATTGAATCTCGTCCACGTGATCAAGTGTCGCCAGACAAAGACGCGGATAGTAAAACGACAAGCGAGACCAACGCTACAAGTGTTGATGTTCCGAAGCATACATGGCCCGAGATTGACGTCACGATCAAGCGTCCTGGTTCCGATGCGAGCGGTAAGCTGCAAGTGTTTGGCGCTGATCTCATCGGCGACGCCGTTCCGAATAGCGAGGGGTGGACAGCGCGACTTCAACCAAGGGATGAACCTGTTTGGATAGCGGCGCCATCGGCGGCATGGACGTTGGTAGAACTCGATGAACTCACTCGCGAACAGCCAGTTGTGCTCAAACCCGCGTCAAAGCCCATCACCGTTTCGTTGGTCGAGGCCGACGGCACGCCCGCAGCCGATACGCCGTTTTTCGTCCGACCAGGTCCGGCCGAAAACACGTATCGCACCAATGAAACGGGCGTCGCGAAGCTAGACCATATGCCGCGAGGCCTCATTTGGATTGGCGCGTCGACGATGGAACGGTCCGGCGCTTCGCTTCGTATCGACACGACAAAGACAACGAGTGTGACGTTAGCTTTAGAACCCGCCTGGCACATTCGTGGTAAGGCCGTGGATGAAGCGGGAAATCCAATTTCTGGCGCTGCAGTCCGCGTAATGGTTCCCGGTGCCGAATCGGGACGGTCCGTAACGACCGACAAAGCGGGGATGTTTCATTGGAAGGGTCCTGCTGCTGCACGGGTTGCCCTTGAAGTGAAACGCAACGGATTTGTAGGACATCGCATCGCAGTGACGCCGCCGGCGGTGGGGGCGATGGAAACCGATGTAGGAACGCTACACATTGTTGAGCGAGGATTTCGGCTGGAAGGGCGTGTGGCCGGCCTCGACGAGATTGCCGACGCACGTCCGCGCATTGAAATCGAGCCCGCCGCCGCGGCCGTCGTCGCCGACATGTTTGGCGCGGGCCATGTCGTTTCGGTACCAACGATCGTGGACGTCGCTGTCGATGGAACATTCGCGGCTGACGATCTTCCCGCCGATTTGCCCCTACGCATTTCGCTGCGCGGCGCAGGCGTGGATGTGGATGTGCGCATCTTAGGTGCTGAAGGTGCTACAAAGTCTCTGGAACTTGTTGCCGCTGCGGGTGAGACCCTTTCCGGCGCCGTGCTTGGCCCCAATGGAGAACCTGCCGCGGGACAAGTGCTATTGTTTTCACACGAGCCGCGCGATGGCAATGCGATGCAGTCCGACGACTTGCGCGTAGTTACCGATGCCGAAGGGCGTTTTCATCTATCTGGAGTCGTTGACCCGCGTCTCTTCGTGCGTGGCTATCGCGAAGGCTGCCGGAGTTTGCTTGAGACGATCGACCTGCCTCAAGAAACGCCGGCACAATTTCGCATGGAGTCCGCACTCACCGATGCCACACGGCGCGTAACGGGTACCGTGCGCGATGACGAAGGCAAACCGCTCGGTGGCGTCCGTGTGCAAGCCGCAGGCGTGAGCACCGTATCCAAGAACGACGGAACCTATGTGCTCGAAGGCGTTGAATCTCTGGCGCCTCAGATTTCGCTCTCGGCTGCGTTTCCTCTTGCACACGAAACACCGGCGGGGATTGAAGCAGCCTCGTTCTCTCCCGCCGCGGTTCGCATGAAGCCCGGTACCAATCCGGTCGACCTCAAACTCGCGCGCAGTGCAACGCTTAAGCTGCGTTTGTTGGACGGCATCGACGACGCGCCGATTCGCTTTGTGCATGTCGTTGCCCAAGCAACCAAAGGTGGTGCTGTACTGATTGATCGCGGCGTAGCAACTGCCGATGGCTCCGTTACGTTGGCCGGACTCTCGCCCGTGGCGATGAACCTCTCGCTCATGACCCACAATCGCCGGCTCACCAAGTCGATTACGTTGCGCAGCGGAAAGACCCTAGATCTGGGTGACGTGTTGATGCCGCACGGCTTTCGCGTGACGGGCACCGTGACTGACGAGGCGGGCAAGCCATTGGCAGGCGCCACCGTGGGGGCACTTGATTCGGCATGGCAAACCCGCGGCAGCGACATCAGCAAAGAGCGCGAACTTCTCTTCCGCAGCACCGTGACCGACAAGCAGGGACGCTACTCTCTGGAAGGGCTTGACCCTTCCGAGCCCGCGCAGATCGCCTATTGCGCGCTCGACTTTGCACCGCGCGCCAAGAAAGTGAATCCACCCAAAGACATCGCCTCGGGAATCAACGTAACGACCGACGTCAAGTTGAGCAAAGGTGCTTTCCTTGTCTTGGAACTGCTCCACGAAACCGCCGAAGGCAGTGGCGACGGCGTGTTCGGCGCGCTCATCGATCTCGAGTACGCACGCGACGGCAGCGACTACCTCGACGTCGTTCACTGGGGCGCCCTCGGAGGACCCGTGTGCTCCGGCGATGGCTGGCGCCGTGCAAGCGACTTGTTGCTTATGGAGCAAGAACAAGACGGTCTTTATATTGCGGGCCCCTTGCTTCCCGGACCGTACGACTTGTTGGTGAGCCGCCCCGGGTTCAAGCGTATGCATCGCCGGCTTACGGTGATGAAGCCGGGTGCGGTGATCATGCGAAGCTCGCTTGAGATGGATAATCCGAGGTTGTTTGGGCGGTCGACGAAGTTTCGGTTTGAATTGACGCCGTGGAAGTAACCGTTCCTCTTCGGAAGTTCCACTGAAGCTGAACCTGAATCTTTCGCCGGATCTTGACCCTGATGGATGGGGGCTTGTGGCTGCTTGAAGGCGGCGCGGACTTCGGGGGCGGGGAAACCGAGACTCCCCCCTCTACCTCTGGGAGAGGGGGGCTTTGGAGCCGCGTACTGCTCTCAATTCACTCACGGCCTCCCCATATGACGCGACATCAGATTCAAAAGATAGGGTCAGGCCAAAGATTCAGGTTCAGAAACGGGAGCAACCGTCAAGCTCGAACACCTACCTCATCCCTCCACACATTCCCGTTTCGTCACATTTCTGGACGCGCGACTTCTCTCCGACTCAATCGACGACAATACCGATTCATCCACATCCCCGGTCGGATAGTCGCCATCCATACACGCTCTGCAAAACCGGCTGACTCTGGCGACCGGACCGCGCACGGCTTCAACCATGGCATCGAGCGGCAAATACACAATCGCGTCGGCGCCGAGGATCTTGGCGATGTCTTCGTCGGAGCGCTCGTCTTTGGCGAGGAACTCGTCGCGGGTTTGCATGTCTACGCCGTACACGCATGGGTGCTTGATGCGCGGTGAGGCGACGCCAATGTAGACGGCAGTGGCGCCGGCCTTGCGGACCATGTCCACCACGGATTTCGTCGTGGTGCCGCGGACGACGGAGTCGTCGATGAGCAGGACGCCCTTGCCGTCGAGTTCCATGGGGAGCGTGGTGAGTTTGGCGCGCACGTTCTTTTTGCGGTTGGCTTGGCCGGGCATGATGAAGGTGCGACCGACATAGCGATTCTTGAGTAGTCCTTCGCGGTAGTGGACGCGGAGTTTCCAAGCGCACTCAAGTGCTGCGGGACGGGCGGAGTCGGGCACGGGGACAACTACATCGGGCTCGATACCGCGCGCTTTAATGTGCCTGGCGAGTTCCGCACCAAGACGGAGGCGCGCTTTGTAGACCGAGATGTCGTCAATCACGCTGTCGGGGCGCGCGAAATAGATGAACTCGAATACGCAAGGGCGGTGTTCGGTGGCGCCGT
This sequence comes from Planctomycetota bacterium, assembly GCA_965222115.1. GTDB lineage: Bacteria > Planctomycetota > PLA2 > PLA2 > JAEUHO01 > CBDCTJ01. The sequence goes on from CBDCTJ010000007.1 coordinate 1,660,317, forward strand.
TCTTTTGAAGCACCTGGGACCGCATGCCGAGTGCGTCGATAAGCACAACTTCGCCGGGCTTTAGGTCACGCACCGGTTCAAAGCCAATCACCGTGAGCGCCACGCTTTCGCTGGCCACGGCGAATGACTCGCGACCGTCGATTTCACGCTTGCCAAGAATGGCGGGCTTGATGCCGAACGGGTCGCGGAAGGCAACAAGACCGCGTCCACCAACCATTGCTACGCCACTGTAGGAACCGCGCACGCGAGAGAAGACCTCCTGCATGCTGTTCATCACCGTGTCGTCCCAGGAGCGCTTTTCGTTTCCCGTCTCTCGTGCAAGCGCGGCGGCGAATACGTTTAGAATCGCTTCCACGTCACACGTAGTGCTCAGTCGTCGGCAGTCGTCGTCGAGCAGGCTCTGTTTGAGTTCGGGAAAGTTGGTGACGTTGCCGTTGTGAGCCATGGCAATGCCATAGGGCGTATTGGTATAGAGCGGTTGCGCGTCCATGGCGGTGCCGCCGCCCACGGTTGGATAGCGCGTGTGTCCGAGTGCCATCGAACCGGGCAAGCGCAACATGTCGCCTTCGCGAAAGACGTCGCGCACCATGCCCGTACCGCGGCGATGATGAAAGCGATCGCCATCAAATGACGATATGCCCGCCGCATCCTGGCCGCGGTGCTGCAAAACGAGCAGCGAGTCGGCAAGTTCGCCGGCCGCATGTCTGCTACCAATCAGTCCGATAAAACCGCACATCGCGTTTCGGCACTCCAGCCCACTCGGCGAGCCCAGTCCTCTAGACAAACACTTTGTCACGACACGGTCGCCTTGGAGTCGGCGCGGGAAGTCTACCCCAAAGGTCCAACGCTTACGGGTGTGAAACTCGTCGGGCCCAAGATGTTCAGCCGTCCGCGGCTCCCAAATCGTGGCTACAATTTCGCGCGCGCAGCCGGCGCGGCCCTCGGATGGAGACGCTATGCCACGCAGGTTCACGCTCGCATTCCCTTTGCCGGCTCAGGCACGGGCCTTCGTTTTCTTGTTTGGTCTTCTTGCCGTATCTGGCTGCGGCGGTGGGGGAGGCGGCGGCGGTAACCCGCCCGGTCCGGCACCTGCGTCCGGCGGGTTCGCGTTCGGCGTTGAGTACATGGAGGCCGGGTTGGGTGCCACCTACGCGGCCACCGGCGTCACGTGGGCAAAGACGCGCCTTGAAGCGTTCGCTTGGGGGCAGATCGAACCCAGCGAACCTGTTGGCGGCGTGCCAACGTATTCATGGGACTGCACCGATGCCGCCGTCGCCGAGTACCAGGCAGCGGGCATTGTGAATATGCAGTCCTACCTCACGCCCAAGTCGTCGTGGGCGAGTGAGGGCGCGCTCGACATTATGCCTAAGGCGCAATACATGGATGCGTGGCGCCGCTTTGTCGCCGATCTCTTCGAGCGCTACGACGGCGACGGTGTGGACGACATGCCGGGACTTGTGCGGGGTATTACCCACTGGGTCATCGGTCCCGAATGGACTGGGTTCTGGCCCTCAGGCGATGCCGACGACTACATCGCACTCTTGGAGGCCACGCGCGACGCGGCCAAGGCTGTGTTTCCCGACTGCCAGCTCGGCACGATTCCGTTCATGTTGGAAGACGTCTTCCATGGCAATGAACCCACCGCGCAAGAGATTGCCGATCGCCTCGCGGATCCCAATCCGGTAGGGCGCAACCTTGCGGCGGGCATCTACACGATCTTGGATCGCCCTGATCTATTCGATGCCGTGTGTATCCACAGTCTCGGGCACTACACAGAGATCCCAGTCACCCTGCGCTGGTTCCGTCAACAGATGAGCGATCGCGGTTATACGAAACCGATCTGGTTTGATGACGCCTTCCCCATGCCACTGCTCGCCAACGCATTTTGGCCGAGTCGTTACCCGATTCAGAGTCAGCAGCAACGCGACGACGTATTTGAAATCTTGCGCGACGTGGGGCGATTGCAAGAGCCCGACTACAGCATTGCGCGTGCATGGGTCGATGCCGAAGTGGCCAAGGGCGTCGTACAGAAGGTGATCGTTGCCGCCGCCGAAGGCGCTCGCGGCATCCACATTGGCAATACCGAAGACTGGATGCACGACACAAGCGCTCCATCGCGCGACATATTCATAGGCGCTTCGGGAGCAGCCGTCATGATGGGCGCCATTAACGTGACCCACAACGATGTCCCCGATCCCTACGAAGCTTGCAAAGTTCGCACACCCGGCGCCCCGCGCGCTTCGTATCGCAACATGGCGCTCGTCGCCGAGCGCATAGGGGATGGCACATTCGACAGTATCACCAAGTTGTCGCTTGGTGGTGGCGTGTGGGCGTATCGCTTTGAAGACGGGACCGACACTTGGTTCTGCCTATGGAGCGAAGACGATGTACTTCAACTCATAGGCGAAGTCGAGCCGCTTGTTCCGGTGACGTTGCCACTTCCCGCGGGCACCACGCAGGTCGAGACCTTCGTTGCTGCCACAACGGCGGCGGTGCCGACGGGAACGCTTGTGCCTGTAGTCGGCGACGCGATCGATTTGCAGCTCAGTTCGGTGCCGGTATTCGTCCACGTTCGCTAGGCGGACTCTCTGGGACTCGCGATGACGCGCATGCCCAGATGCTCCGCGCATGCCGCGTAGAGAGTGGGAATCACAAAGAGCGTGAGCACTGTGGATACGGCCAATCCTCCGATGACGGCCCAGGCCATGCCTGCCCAGAGAGGGCCTGCGAAGAGTGCCAATGGAAGCATGCCGCCAATGGTGGTGAGCGTCGTTAGCACAATGGGTTTCATGCGGAGGCGCCCGGCCTGGGCCACAGCATCTCGAAGCTCCATCCCGTCGCTGCACCCTTGCTGAATGAAATCAATTAAGATAATCGCGTTGTTGATCACCACGCCTGCTAGCGAGATGATGCCGAGCATGGGCATGAAGCCGAGTGCCCACCCGGTAAGGAACAACGCCAGGAACGCACCTACGAGCGAGAGGGGTACCGCAGCAAGAACAATGAGCGGTTTGGCGAACGAGTTGTACTGGGTGACCAAGACCAAGAGAATGAGCACAGCGCTTAGCAAGAATGCTCCTGCCAGTTTCGCTTGACTCTCCGTGGCCTCGGCAGCCGCGCCGCCAACTTCATATCGCGTGCTAGGCGACATGCTGGCGACGAGTTCTTCCACACGATCCCGCATACTCTCAGTCACAGCGTTCGCCAAGAAGCCCGGGGCCACCTGGCACCCGACGGTGAGTGTTCGACTCTGCTCGCGGCGCGCGATGACGGATGGCTGCCATGAGGAGCGCAGCGTTGCGATTGACGTAAGCGGCACCTTCGACAACCGACCATTGACGTGGACGTTGCGAAGACGCGCGAGTCGTTGACGCTCTACTGGATCCAAACGCAAGATCACCGGCACTTGGTGGTCGCCATCGCGGTAGACCGTGAGTTGGCGTCCCGAGATCAGGCCGCTCATCGTGCTGGCCACGTCGATGTTGGTGACGCCGGCCAAGTTGGCGCGGCTGGCATCGACATCGACTTCCACTTGATAGCTTGGGTTCTTCCAGTCGCTCATCGGGGCAAGCGTGCCGGGCGTCTCGCGGAAGATCTGAATTAACGCCTCTGCGCTCTCGCGCAGCTCATCGGAATCATCGTTGATGAGACGATACTCCACGGGGTACTTCACAGCCGGGCCCAACACGAAGCGGCGCACATCGATCTGTGCTCCCGGAATGGTTTCGACGCGCTTTTGCAATTCCTCGATCCAAGGCGCCGACAAGTCGGGGCGTGAGGTGTTGACTACTGTGTACGCATAGTTGGCGTAGTTCTGCTCCGGATTACTTGTGAGCATGAGCCGCGGTCCACCACTCCCAACAAATGAGATTGCACTCACCAGACGATCAATCGTCTCATCTCCACGATCGAGTGCTTGGGTTTCAAGGATCGCATCTTCCACCGCATCAACGGCAGCTGCCGTCGACTCCAACGACGCGCCTTCCGGCAACCACGTGTGGATAAAGAACTGGTCCCTGTCTCCCAGCGGGAAAAACTCGTTGCCGATTAACGGGACCAGCATGAGGCTAAGCACTACCAGTAGGGCCGCAATGCCCAGTGTTACGGCCTTATGGCTTAAGCACCAGCGCATCGAGCGTTCGTAGGCGCTGCCGATAGCGGATTTGTTCTCTTCGGACGTATCTGGTTTGGGTGCACGAAGCAACCAATAGCACATGATGGGCGTAACCGTCATGGCGACGAAGTAGCTCATGAGCAGTGTGGTTGCGACAACGATTGGTAGGCTGCGAACGTACTCGCCCACGCTGCCCTCGATGGTGAGCATGGGAAGAAATGCCGCAACGGTCGTGAGCGTTGATGTCAGAATGGGAATGGCTAGAGAGCGCGCGCCTTCGATCGCCGCCTGTTTGCGCGTGGCGCCCTCATTGAGTAGTCGGACGGTGTTGTCGGAAACAACAATGGCGTTGTCCACGATCATACCGAGTGCGATGATGAGCGATGCGATGGAGAATTGTTCTAGCTCTACACCAAACTGACGGACAACGAATAGCGATGCGATCATGGCTAGCGGTACGGCGGTGGCCATAATCAATGCAGGACGCCAGCCGAGCATGAGGAGTGCCACCAGTAGTACGATCAGAATCGCCTGCCAGAGGTTGGTGACAAAATCGCCGATCAGGGTGTCCACCTGTCGCGGCAAGTCGTTGACCACGGTGAGTTCAATGTCGTATGGCAGTGTGTCCGCGCGCATGGATGCAATGGTCTTGCGAACTTCGTTTCCCATGGTTACGACGTTGCCGCCTGACTTCATCGACACAGCCAATACGAGCGCACGTTCGAATCGTTCCGCACCGCCCTTGTTCGCGTTGAGCACGCGGCAGCGAGTGCGTGCGGGCTGCTCCGATGTACGATTCACACGCACCGGCAAATCGCGAAGAAAGATAGGGAGTTCTTCGTCGCGAAGGCCCACGACAACATCTCGGATGGACTGGACGGCTTGAAAGTCACCGGTCGGCCGAATGGGAACGCGGGTGGTACCGGTGTCGATTTCGCCGGCGGGCGCAACGATGTTCCTTGCCGACAAGAGCTGTCCGAGTTGTTCTGCCGTGAGCCCAATCTTTGACCAGTCCGACGACGCGACTTCGAGATAAATCACTTCCCGCTGGACGCCGTGAAGCTCCACCTTCGCGACCGAGTCAATGCGTTCCAACTCCGATTTGACATCGTCTGCGAGGAGTTCAAGCTCTCGATCGGTGTAGTTATGAGGCGCTGCGGAACTTGCATCCGCGTCGCTCGCTCTCACCGAACGCGGATACAGGGCAATGCACACGGCGTAGACGTCGCCAAATCCGGAGTTCACAAACGGTGGCGAAACGCCTTGGGGAAGCTGAGACTGGATCGCGCCGACTTTGGCGCGCACCTCGTCCCACGCTTGATCTACGGATGCCGCTGGGAGCGTCTCTGTCAACTCAACGGTGATGACGGAGCTTCCCACTTTGGAAATGGATGTGATGGAGTGGACTTGATCCAGCTCGGCGATCGCGCTCTCGAGCGGGTCCGTAACGAGTTCCTCGACCTTGTCGGCAGGCGCTCCCGGCCATTGCGTAACAACGACGGCGACGCGAATGACGATTTCCGGGTCTTCCCGTCTCGGCATCGTTAAGAAGGTGGATGCGCCCAGCGCCACCGCGACAAGCACCATGGCCATGGTTGTGGCTCGGTTCTTAACGGCGAAATGCGTGGCGCTCATCGGTTCGTCCGTGTCGACGTGTGGTTACGCACGACGTTGACGACAGCGCCGTCGTGACAGTAATGGGCGCCCCGGACCACGACGCGATCGCCTTCGACAAGTTCTTCGGAGCGGACCAAGACATCACCCGATTCACCACCCGTTACCAGCACGGCTACGCGATGAGCCTTGTCGTCACGCACAACGTAAACGAAACGCTCATCACCGCGCGCCACGATGGCGGCAAGAGGAACTTGCACTCCGCCTTCGATGGATGTTTCGCCAAATGTCACAGGTACGAGATCGCCAGGGCGAATGGCCCATTCGAAACGATCGAGTCGCACACCGCCCTTTGCGATTTGGCGGGGATTCAGTCCTTTCACGCTCAAAACGAGGTCACCATTAGAAAGTGGATTCGCATGGGCGCTTGGCGTGACGCGGCAAAATCGCCAGTTGAGCACCTGAAAAAAGTCGCTTGGCTCCTTGCGATGTGACGTAACCGCCACGGGCTCCAGCTTGAGACGCCCACTGAACATGCCGGACGGACGTGCGATGCCAAACTTAGCGCCCGGAATGCGGTAGACGTATTCGCCGTCGCGGGTGGACACGATGCTGTCCTCCGACGCAAAGAGGGGTCCCTTTTCTCCCGCGTGCTCTTGGAGCGCAGGAAGAATCTGTCGAAACGAAACGGGTGTGGTGCCTGCAAGATCCTTCGTTGAACCAACCCGTCGTCGCGCGTTTCGAACCATGACGTCGATTTGAAACGTGCGGGTTGCCGAGTCGGCAACAGAGCCCTTTTCGAACACCGTGCCTACCAGTCGGTCCGTTTTACCAAATTCGTTTAGGTCCGTGGGGTAGACAAAGGCGTGTTCGCCCGGAGGTATGCTTCGTTCCTGCTCAGCGGAAACGGATACCGACACTTTGATGGGGTCGATCAGTGTGAGCGTAATGACCGGCGAACCTGGTTGAACCCAATCGCCGTGGCTTACGTGGACGTTGGTAATTCTCCCTTCAAACGGGGCGCGCAATGTACAGCGTTCGAGATCAGTACGGGCTTGGCGTACGGCAAGCTCAAGCTCGCGTGCTTGTGCCCGTGCTCGGGCGAGTTCTTCTTTTTTGAGACGCTCGCCGGCTTCGGCTTCTTCCACTGTGGCACGCGCGCTTGTAGCGCTCTCCAAGGCGGCGTCGTGACCTGCGCGCGCCTGGGTCACTTGAGATCGGGCCGCGTCGTGCGCGTTCAGTTGTCGATCGAGTTCCGATTTCGACACCGTCTTCGTCTGAAAGAGACGCTGCGTGCGCTTCAAATTCGCCAGCGCCAATCGCTCATTGGACGCTGCTGCGTCCAGCGCGGCCATCGCCGATTCCGCCTGTTTGATGGCGGCCTGTTCTTGCGATTTGGCTCTCGCGATGCGAGCTGGGATGAGGTCACTGAGTTCTACTTTGAGTGCGTCTATTCCGGCCATCGCAGTTCGGAGGCGAAGTTGAGAGGCCTCCAATCGTTGGCGATAGGTCGTGTCGTCAATCTGCGCGATGATGCTTCCTTCGGCCTCGACGCTTCCTGTGCGATTGGGCCGTATCGTGATCTCGGTCATGGTTCCCACGTCCCGTAGATTGGTGATTCGCCCTGCTACTTCAAAGCCTGCACGAGCCTGCCGATAGGGGATCGCTACGCCGGTGAACTGAGGGCGTTTTGCGTACGACTGAGCGGATACCGATGTGACTTCAACGGCCCGCGCGCGAACAACGGTAGCTGGCGGTTCGCTGCCACACGCCGAGACGGCAACGGCCAACGCGAGTAAGCAAGCACTTCGAATGATCCGTGCAGTACTATTCATGGGATCCTCGCCGAATGAGGTTTGTTTTGTCCTAGTGCCGTTGCACGTCCGACGTGAATCGGGCCCACGCGCGAGAGTCTCTCAGGACGTCGATGCGGCGCTTTCCGTAGCATTGGGATCGTCCAGCCTAGCCTCCACAACCTCCGGCTCTTCCAATGCGTCCACCACTTCCACCTCAAGCTTCGCTACACGCCCCGCAGCATGAATCGCGCCTTCCACATCCTCTAGTCGCGACGCCGTTTCCGCAGGTACACGAAGCGTTGCGACTGCAAGCGGCTTCCCGGCACCCACCGAGTTTGACGTGCGCCAACGGCGAATCGCGGTGAGTACCGAAATCGCAGCGTCGCCATATACACTCGCGTCGGCGTTGTTGTCTTCCGTGGAAGGCCACGGCGCGATGCCGATCGACACCTTTCCTTCGGTCTCGCGGAAGATGGCTTGGTACACCGCTTCGCAAATGTGAGGTGTGAAGGGCGCGAGCAAGCGGGTGATGCCGTAAAGCGCGTCGTAGAGTCCCGCCAAAGCAGCATCACGGTCGTCCTTGCCTTCCGGTGAGTTGTCGTAGAGACGGTTCTTGATCATCTCCAAGTAGTTGTCGCAGAGATCGTTCCAGAAGAAGCGCTCGAGATCGTTCTTCGCAATGCCAAACTCATAGCGATCGAGATTCTTGGTTGCCAACGCAGCCGTCTGGGTCAGTCGACTTCGAATCCAGCGATCGATGGGGCGGGGTTTTGCTTTGCAGGCCTTGCGATCAAAGGCGGGGCGGTCGTCTTTCGCCAAGAGGTGGCCTTGCGCCAGCTTGGTGGCGTTGAACAATTTCACGCAAAGGCGTCGGCCTTGCTTGATGTCGTTCAGGCTGTACACCGTATCGCTGCCGAGCGTTGCAGATAAGGCCCAGTAGCGAACCGCGTCGGCGCCATGTTCGGTGACCATGTCGCGCGGATCATCCGGAGCGTTTTGCGCAGACTTGCCGATTTTGGCGCCCGACTTCGTTTGTACATGGCCCGATACCACCACGTCATGCCATGGCAACTCGCCATGATGGATCCAACTCTTCAGCACGGTGTAGAACGCCCAGGTGCGAATAATGTCGTGGGCCTGCGGGCGAATCGACATGGGGAGCGGCGACTTCGGGAGGTCGTCGTTCTCTCCCCAGCGACCATTGATCTGGGGAGTTTCACTTGACGTGGCCCACGTGTCCATGACGTCGGTTTCTGGGCGCCAATCGGTTGCGCCACACTTTTCGCAAGCACTGGTAACGTCGAAGTTTTTGTGGTCAAAGATGGGCAGCCACTCATCGGGTGCCGCGAATACATGATTGCAACTATTGCAGTACCAGACCGGAAACGGCACGCCGTAGAAGCGTTGACGCGAAATGCCCCAGTCCCACTCGAGTCCTTCGACCCAGTTGTGGTACCGCTTGCCCATGTGGGCGGGATACCAGTTGAGCTTCTGGCCGAGTTCCAACAGTTTGTCTTTCTTGTCGAGCACCTTTACGAACCACTGGCGCGCCGGCAAGAACTCCACTTCACGGCCCGTGCGTTCATACACATTGACCACGTTGTCTACGTCCTTTTGAGCGATCAAATGACCGGCTTCCTTGAGACGTTCAAGCACCTTGCGCCGCACCTGCTTTGCGAAGAGTCCCGTCTCGGGCCCTGCAAGTTCGGTAAAGCGGCCGTCGCGACCCACGGCTTGGCGCAAGTCGAGCTTGTGCTTCTGATACCACTCCACGTCGGTCTTATCACCGAACGTGCAACACATCACTATGCCCGTGCCCTTCTCGGGGTCCACCGTGTCGTCGGCACGAATCAACACTTCGTGACCGAAGAGCGGCACGATGGCGTGCTTGCCAATCAGTTCCTTGGAGCGGGGATGCGTGGGGTGGATGAACACGGCGACACACGCACAGAGCAACTCGGGTCGAGTGGTTGCGATGGTGAAGTCGCCGCCGTCCTTCAGGTCAAAGCGCACGTCGTTCATCTTCGTGCGTTGATCCTTGCTCTTGAGTTCGGCTTGAGCGACCGAGCACTGCGTCTCTGTATCCCACATGGTGGGACTCGTGTGGAGATAGGCCTCGTCCTTCTCAAGTAGATCCAAGAACGCGCGTTGGCTGATGCGCACGGAGCGCTCGTCAATCGTGCTGTAGCAGAGCGACCAGTCGGCACTCACGCCCAGTGAGCGCCACAACTGCTCAAACTCTTGTTCGTACTTCTTGGTGGTCTTCTGGCAGAGGGCCACAAACTCGTCGCGCGGCATCTCGCGGCCAAGCACGTCGTGTTCGCGCTCGGTCAACCGCTCACTGGGAAGGCCATTGCCGTCAAAACCAAACGGATAGAAGACGCTCTTTCCCTTCATGCGCTGATAGCGCACGATGCACTCGGCCTGCGTATACGACGACACGTGGCCCACGTGCAGACTGCCCGACACGGTGGGTGGGGGCGTGTCTACTGAGAAGACGTCCGCCTTGTTCGCTGGATCGAAACGATGGACACCCTCGCGCTCCCACAGTTCTTGGGCCGCGGTGTCGATCCCTTTGGGGTCGTATTTACCTTCGAGCATCGCGATAGACTCCGAGCGAGGAAACGGCGTAGCATACGGTCGCTACGGCTCTCCTGCCTCGTTCGCCGCCGCCTCCCAGTTGGGGAGCTTGCCCTTGGCCAGCAATTCCGCACGGATGTTCTCGAGTTTGAGCGCGGCTTCGATGCGCTCGGTGTAGCTCTCGACCGTGTCGTGTTCGCCGCGGCGTACGCCCAGCATTTCGCCGATCTGCATCATGAGCGCGGGGTCGCGGGAGAGGTCGTAGCGTTGACGCACCATGAGGTAACCCAGCAACTCCAAGAAAATCTTTCGGGCAAAGTACGAACAGATCCAATGCATGAGCAGCGTCACGAGAACCATGATGGCGAGCGCGATGCCCAAGTAAGCCGTCATGTCGGCGAGCGCTTCGCGGGGATCGTTGTGGGGCCCCTCTAGTTTCTGAGCTTGGCGTACCACGATGTAGAGGTGCATCCCCACGCCCACGAGAATGAAGATAAAGCCGACAACACGTTCGAGGCGCTGCACAAAGAAGTTGCGAAAGCGCTTGACCTTGTCGGTGGGGAGATCGAGCAGTTCACGCATCTGCCCCTTCTCGCGTCGGCTCACGGAGGCCTTGGCGAGGAAGTAGGCTCCCACCAAAATGGCGAGCCAAGCAATGATCTGTCGCTCGGGATACATCGGGAATACGAAGGTAGCCGCGCCTGCCGACGTCCGGGCGAATTCTCGTGCTTTGGCGAGCACCAAAACACCGCCGCCCGGCTGCTAATCTAGCGAGGGTCCGAAACGCGGACGATTCTGGAGTTTCTTAACGCTTGAGTGTCCCCGCTGCCCCCTCTGCCACCATGCCCGCATCGAAGGACCCTTCGCTGCAGAACGAGTTGGGACGGATCTTTCGCATTCGCGGACGGGCGTTGGCATGGCGTCATGCACTGCGACTGCACTTCGTCATTCTGATTGCTGCGTGTGTGCTTGCCTTCGTGAGCCGTGTGTTTACGCCGCTCCCCGGCCTTGAGTTGCTTCACGGACGATGGATTCCCACCATGTTCGTCGCGTTTGGGCTGCTCGTCTTGCTCTACGCGCTCCATGCGTTGTTGCGCCTCATCTATCGCATGGCTACCAAGCGGGATGCCGAGCTACTTGCCTCGCGTTTGGAGAAGCGATTCAAGTGGAACGAGGATGCGACAACGGCGTTGGCACTGGATCACCAGGAGTGCGATGGTCCGATTGCCAGATTTTTGTTGGCATCAACAGCCGGTCGGCTCCGAGCGATTCACGCATCCAAACTCTGGCCACTGTCGCGACGCATGCCGTGGATCCGCGGCTTCCTTGTGATTTGCTTCGCATTCATTTTGCTTGGGCCCGGGGTCGATGGACTGCGCGCGCGAATGGGCATCGGTCGCGGTGAACCCGCTGGAATTGGTGCCACGGATAGCGATCCCGAAGCTGGAGCGCCGCAAGCATTCCCCATGGCTACGTGGTTGCGCCTGTTCGTGGAGGAACCGGTTCGTGTAGAACCGCTGCCTCCGGAGAACGAGCCTCCCAAGAACGAGCCAGACATCGACGCACCCAACACCGATACACCCAACAGCGACACGTCAAACACCAACGCAAAGGAAGCGAAATGAGGACGCTTACTGGTGTTGCAATCGTGTTTGTCTTCATGCTGAGTGCGCAAGCGCTGCGTGCCGAGGACGACGCACCGAGCACGGAGAACGTGACGTGGAAGAAGTCGCTTCGCGAGGCCTACCAAATCGCCAAACGCGAGCAGAAACCGTTATTCGTCGCGATGCACGAACCCACTGGAGCCACCAGTAGAGCATGGCCCGCAAGTGCGACCGGATGGGCGGCGCTCTATCGCCACCCGCGCGTCGTGAGTGAACTCACGGCGTATGTCTGCGTGCAACAGATACGCAGCCCGGCATTGTTGCGGGGATTCCGAAGTGCGAGTGAAACACAGGGGGCGCCCTACTTAATGGTGCTTGACGCATCGCAGCGCGCGCTGGCACTCGAAGATCGTTGGACCGCGGCGCAAGGTGACGCAAGTGTTGAGGCACTCGTTTCCTTTCTGAGGACCGCGCGCCAACGTTACGAGACCCTGCAACTCGCGAAACCCGCCACGGACGAGCCGACAGAAGGTCGCGAAGAGGCGTCGCGTCGTGCACTTCCCCAAGCCGGTAGCATTCTCAAACCCACGCCACTTTCAATGAAATCGCCTGCATTGCGGATTCATCTTCGGTGGAGCTTGCCCGCACCCGCCCTGCGCACACCGGGAGCAAAGAATCCAGAGCGGTCAACGCGAACCAACGCTTCGCAGCGTGTTGGCGTAAATATGATGTGGGATGACCAAGGTCCGTTTGCACTCGAGCCGCTCACCATCACGCCCGGTGAAGCGATTGAGCACGCACTCGACATACGCCTCAACCGCATCGAGGCGTTGCAGCCGTTTCTCACGAAGGGCAAGCACGCGATCACGATATTTCTACGGGAGTTCGATGGGACGTCGTCCTTAGGGAATGCCCGCGTGCCCGTTGCACGCGTGTGGGTGGCGCTTGGCGAGGGAGGTGGTGGTGGCGGTGCACAGAATGAACCCACGCCCGACGAAAGGAACAAGGGTGAAGACGAGGCCGATAAGCCCATTCCCGATAAGGAGAACGAGAAGCCACCGCAGGTGGAACCGGAAGAAGAGCGCCAAGAGGTTGTCGATCCCTTCGTTCGCAACGACGAAACGGTCAAGAAGGACGATGCGATTGTTGCCGTTGAGGATGAGAACGCCGGTCTAAAGCAGCCCCAACCCGAGATCACGGAAGAACAGCTTCGTCAGTTTGAAGCCTTGCGCACCGCGGCGTTGCGCGATGGCCGTATCTCCAAATCGGAAGCGGAGTTTCTCGCGCGTTACTTTGCTGCGCTGAAGAAGCGAGCCACATCGAAGCCGCGCACAGGTGCGACCAAATGAGAGGCGCACCGCTATTCACACCCGACGAGTTGGCGCGCCTCAACCGATTGCGAGCGCGAAAACGCCGAATGACGCCCGCCACCTACGCCGGGGATTGGCGCAGCGATCGGTTTGGCTCCAGCGGGTTATTTGCCGACTACCGCGACTACGTTGTGGGCGACGATCTGCGGCATGTGGATTGGAACGTGTACGCGCGCCTCGGCGACTTGGTCGTCAAACGATACGAGGCCATGGAGAGCGCCGAACTCGTCATGCTCGTGGATCGTAGCAGTTCCATGCTGCCCGCCCGTGCGCGCATGGCGCGCCGACTTGCTGGTGCGATTGGCTATATCGCATTGGCCCACATGGATCAAGTGCAGTTGTCATGGATGCCCACGGATGGCACGCGCGTGCGTGAGCGATTCCGTGGTCGGCGCGCGGGCGCGTCGTTTCTGAAGGCGCTTGCTGCGCCAAGGAACGACGGCGCTACGGATCACGCAACCACAGTTCGGCGAGTCATCCCAAGTGTCAAGCGTCAGGCGATGGCCATTGTGTTATCGGATTTCTATGATCCTCACCACACAACGGCCGCACTTGCTCGCCTTCATGCGCGTGGGCTAGACGTCGTCGCATTGCACCTGACAGACCGCAGCGATGTCGATTTCCAAATTGGCGACTCGCTGCGCATCACCGATGCGGAGACGGGTGAGACGCTTCGTGTGGATGTCACCGATGTGTTCTTGGATGCACTGCAAGCGTCGTGGCGACGACGCGCCGAGTCATTGCAGCGTTGGTGTGTTGAACGCGAGATCGCCTACCAACCCATTGACGTCCACGGATCGTTGTGGGACGCCTTGCGAAACCTTCGCGACCGCGGAATTGCCCTCTCGTGATTGCGCTCGGGCCCGCATTTGATTTGACACGGCCGTGGGCACTGTGGGGTCTACTACTTGCCGTCCCCATTGTGTTGCTGCACCTCTACTTTCGCCGTCGAAAGCGCCAAACGGTTGCATTCCTGCCGCTATTTCGCGAGAGCCTGATTCAGACGAAGGACCTTCGGCGATGGCGACGCCTTCGCGACACGATGACGCTCGTCGCACGGCTTGGTGCGCTTGCATGCTTCGTTCTTGCACTTGCGGGGATACGACCCATCACGTCAAAGTCGGTTCCCGAAGCGCTCGCGCTCGTGATCGACGCAGATATCACTACACGCGCCATAGAGAACGACGATCGTTCGCGTTATCGGCACGCGCTCGATCGCGCGCGGGCATGGGTCGATGCCCAACCCGCCGTAGGCGGGCAAAATCGGTTTGCCGCACCGGTACTTGCTGTGCTTGCCCACGCGCCCTGTCGAGTCTGCATGGGACCGACGCGCGATCGTGGCGATGCGTTGCGTGAACTTGACAAACTTGCCAACGACGAACCCGCTTCTTTGACCACGTCGATTCGCGCGGCGACGTCGCTGGCCAATACATGGCTTACGAAACAAGAGCGCGGGCGTTTGGTCGTACTGACGAGTCGATCGATCGATGACGCGGGGGACATGCGTCCGGTGCCACGCGTCGTGGAGGGCATAGGGATTGCTCGGAACGACGCGGGGATTGAGGATCTCAGTTGGCAGCGTGATACAGAAAATTGGAAGGATCAGCTCGATGTGCGTGTCGCCTACTTTGGAACGACTTCTGCATCGTTTAAGGTGGGCGCGTATGCAGGCGAGAAAGCGCTTATAGAGCGTACAGTTGCATTTGACGCACCGGGTCGTCAACGTCTAGAGCTTTCATTCGACCCTCCCGACGAAGAACAATGGGTGGACGTGCGGGTAGCGCTTGAGAATGACTGCTTCAGCTCGAACGATGTAGTGAGTTACTACTCGCCCGCACCGCGACGCCCAAGCCTACTGATCGTGCAGGACGGACGACCGCGTTGGTTCGTGGCGGCCGCGCGTGATGCGCTCATCGAAGGCAAGGAGATTGACCTCGCAATGAGCGGCAGCGTGTCGCCCGAAAAACTTGCGCGCGCCGCGCCCCGCACCGTTGCCTTGATCGATGGCGTGCCACTTCCCAACGAAGCGTTGAGACCCGGGGCCTACATCTTTCTGGCGCCGTTCTCAGGTGCGCTGCCGTTTGAAGTGGGCAGAGACGTACAAGCGCCTCTGGTGTGGCGCACCGATGCCGATCACCCGCTCATGTTCGGCCTCGACTTCACCCGCACGTTCGCCGCGAAGGCCACCACCCTTCACGGCAAGGGACTGCGCGCCTTGGCCTACGCCGAGGGACAGCCCGTCATTGCGGAGGGGGAGCGCGATGGCACTCGCTATGCCGCGCTCGGCATCCATCCCGAGAAATCGCTCCTCCCAATGCGTGCAGCGCTCCCGCTGTGGATTCGTAAGGCCGTGGATCGGCTTGGTGTGACGGATCGAGCGCCGTTCCGGCCGCTATACAAGACGGGGGATGTGGTGCGTCCCGAGGTGGACATTGGTTTTGCCGACGCGCGCATCGAAACGGTTGCTCCCGGGATGAATCCAAATCCGTCAGCGTTGCGAGCTGTATTGAGTGCTGAATCGGCGTGGCGCATTCCCGTCGGTTTGCGTGGCAAATTTCAGGCTCGTGTATCCGATCGCGCATTTCCCTTCGGTGTGCTGGAGGTGGATCCGCACCGCACCGTTGTGCCGACCCGACCGACGACGGCCATGCCTGGGCCCGCGTCCCCCGCGCCCGCTTCCCGCGCGAAACTCTGGCGACGCCTGTTGCTTGGTGCGGGGTTGACGTTGCTCGTGCTCGATTTGCTACTGACGATTACGGGACTGCGCCGCGAGCGGCGCCTCCGCATGCGTGTTGCCGCCGCGTAAAGCGCCCGTTCTGCTTCTTGACATGGCCCGCGCCTCTGCATTGAATGGGATATGGAAACGCGCATACTCACGACCGCACTCACGTTTGACGACGTACTTCTTGTTCCGCTGCACAGTGCCGTTACGCCCGACTTGGCGCAGCTCCGCACGCGCTTTTCGCGTCGCGTCAATCTAAACATCCCGCTTGTCTCCGCGGCGATGGACACCGTCACCGAAAGTGAAATGGCGATTGGTCTTGCACGCCTCGGCGGCCTCGGCGTCATTCACAAGAACCTTTCACCGGTGGATCAGGCCCGCGAAGTGCATTTGGTCAAGCGCAGTGTGAATGGCGTGATTGCCGATCCGGTCACATTGCCGCCCGACGCGCCAATCGAGCGTGCGCGCGAACTGATGGACGTGCACCGCATTAGCGGCATTCCTATTGTGGAAGGCGCGCGCGTCGTTGGCATTCTCACGAGCCGCGACCTCAAGTTCATCAAGGACGTATCGCTGGTCTCTGAAGTCATGACGAAGGACGACTTGGTCACGGCATCGCCCGACACCGACCTTCAGAAGGCGCGTGATTTGCTTCAGCAGGCTAAAGTCGAGAAGCTCTTGCTGGTCGATGGCAATCAAAGGCTTCACGGCCTAATTACGATTCGCGACCTCGACAACTTGAGTCGTTATCCGGAAGCCAACTTGGATCCCAAGGGGCGGCTGATTGCCGGGGCGGCCGTTGGCGTGATGGACGACGAACGCGTTGCCAAACTCGTGGATGCCCACGTGGATGTTGTGATTGTGGATACGGCCCACGGCCACTCCGACAACGTGATTGGCGCGGTAAAGCGCTACAAGGCGGCACACCCCAATATTGACGTCGTAGCGGGCAATGTGGGCACGTCGGAAGCCACCAAGGTGCTCATTGACGCTGGGGCCGACGCCGTCAAAGTAGGAATCGGACCGGGAAGCATATGCACCACGCGTATTGTTGCGGGTTGTGGCGTGCCGCAACTCAGCGCTGTGGCGGCAGCGGCTTCGGTCGCACACGAGGCGGGCGTTCCGATTATTGCCGATGGGGGCATTCGCTTTAGCGGCGATGCGGTCAAAGCGCTCGCGGTGGGCGCGTCTTGCGTCATGCTTGGTGGACTATTTGCCGGTACCGATGAAAGTCCGGGTGAGTTGATCTATTACCAAGGCCGCACATTCAAGAGTGTGCGTGGCATGGGGAGCATTGGCGCCATGATGGCGGGTAGCGCAGACCGCTATCAACAAGGCAGCACCACACAGCGCGAAAAATTCGTGCCGGAAGGCGTTGAAGGCCGTGTGCCCTACAAGGGAAGCCTCGCCAACTTTGCCTACCAAATGACCGGCGGTATTCGAAGTGGCATGGGCTACAGCGGTTGCGCCACGATTGAAGAACTGTGGACCAAGGCGCGCTTCGTGCGTGTGACCTCGGCGGGTGTGCGCGAGAGCCATCCCCACGACATCGCCATCACGCGCGAGTCGCCCAACTACATGGTGGAGCATCCCTAATGCACCAACGTTTTTTGGTCGTTGATTTTGGAAGTCAATACGCCCAGTTGATCGCCCGACGTGTGCGAGAACTTCGTTGCCTTGCTGAGATCGTCATGCCATCCAACCTCGCGGAAGCCATGGCATCCGACGATGTGCAGGGTGTCATCTTCTCGGGAAGTCCTTGGAGTGCCTACGCCAAGGAAGCGCCCAGGGTTCCGGTCGATGTGTTCGATCGCGGAAAGCCCATTTTGGGTATTTGCTATGGCATGCAGCTAACGACGCACCTCTTGGGCGGCAAAGTGGCCGGTGCGCAGTCGCGCGAATATGGCCCCGCCTCCATCACGATCACAAACGGCAGCGATCCACTGTTCGAAGGGCTGGGCTCGACCATGGATGTGTGGATGAGTCACGGCGATCGCGTAGAGACGCTTCCTGAGGGATTCATGCCGCTCGCATCCACCGACAATGCGCCGCAAGCCGCGTGCCGTCACAACGATCGACCCATCTACGGCGTTCAGTTTCATCCCGAAGTTACCCACACCCCCCGTGGCACCGAGTTGTTGCGCAACTTCTTGTTTGGCGTTTGCGGTGCGAAGGGCGACTGGACCATGAAGTCCTACGTCGAGGAGGCCACGGCGGCCATCCGCGAGAAGGTCGCGAGTGATGAGCAGGTCATTTGTGGACTCAGTGGTGGCGTTGACTCGACGGTGGCGGCCGTGCTGATTCATCGAGCCATTGGCGATCGATTGACGTGCATCTTTGTTGACAATGGCATGTTGCGTAAGGGTGAGGCCGACGAAGTCGTCGAGGCATTTCGCGGCAAGTACAAGATTCCGCTACGCCATATCGATGCGCGATCGCGATTCTTAGATCAACTCAAGGATGTCGAGGATCCCGAGGTCAAACGCAAGCGCATTGGCCACGTATTTGTAGATGTCTTTGCCGACGAAGCGAAAACAGTCGAGAATGCGGCGTGGTTGGCACAGGGCACGCTCTATCCCGATGTGATTGAAAGTCAGAGCGCATTCGGTGGTGCCAGCCAAACGATCAAGACGCATCACAATGTGGGCGGGCTGCCCGAGAAGCTCGGATTCAAATTACTGGAACCCTTCCGGGATCTCTTCAAGGATGAAGTCCGCGAGATTGGTCGTGAGCTCGGCGTGCCCGACTTGTTTGTCGAGCGTCAGCCGTTTCCGGGTCCGGGTCTCGCGGTACGCATTACGGGTGACGTCAGTGAGCCGCGTTTGGCCATACTGCGTGAAGCCGATGCCATCGTTCGCGAAGAGATTGAAGCCGAAGAACTCCACAAAGACCTCTGGCAGTACTTCGCCGTTTTGCTGCCGATCAACACCGTCGGCGTGATGGGCGACGAGCGAACCTACGAGCACGTGATTGCAGTACGCGCGGTTACCAGCGTGGATGCAATGACTGCGGATTGGGCCGACTTACCTCGCGGAACGCTTGCACGCATGAGCAATCGCATTATCAACGAGGTGCGTGGTGTGAATCGCGTGGTCTACGACATCAGTACCAAGCCGCCGTCCACCATTGAGTGGGAATGACGCACATGCGCGGGCGTGCCGTCACGCTGGCTGACATTGAGTCTGCCGCCGAGCGAATCGCGGGTTTCGCGTTGAAGACACCATTCGTGCGACTCGGTGCACTCGATGGCCGCGTTTATCTAAAGTGCGAAAACCTGCAGCACGTAGGTGCATTCAAGTATCGCGGCGCTACCAATGCCGTGCAGCGCTTGAGCAACGAGGATGCAGCGCGCGGCGTATTGACTCACAGTTCCGGAAATCACGCGCAGGCACTGGCCTTGGCGGCGAAGAAGCGCGACATTCACGCCTGGATTGTGATGCCGGAAAACGCTCCTGAGATCAAACGCGCAGGTGTGATTCGCTATGGAGGCGAAGTCATCTCGTGCGAGTCCACCGTGGAAGCGCGTGAGCAAACGGCCCGTGAACTGTTGGCGAAGACGGGCGCTGTGTTCATCCACCCCTACGACAATGACGCGATCATTGCGGGGCAGGGAACAACAGCGCTTGAGATGTTGGATCAAGCAAGCGCGTTGGGAGAGCAGCTCGATGCCGTGCTGGTTCCCGTTGGTGGTGGGGGACTCGCCAGTGGCGTGTCGACTGCTCTCAAAGAACGAGCACCACGTATCGACATATGGGGCGTGGAGCCCGAAGGCGCCGACGACGCGCGTCGCACGTTAGAACAGGAACGCATTGTCCCCGTAACCGAGTTGCCCGGCGGCAGTGCCAACACCATCTGCGACGGGCTGCGAACGAGCCTCTGCTCGCGCACCTTTCGTATTCTTCGCGAGAACCTGAGCGGCATTCTGACCGTGTCGGATAGTACCGTTCGATCCGCTATGGACCTACTGCTCGATGCAAACGACTTGACTGTGGAGCCTTCTGGTGCCGTGTGTGTGGCCGCGCTCATAGAGCACAGCGATCGTTTCAAGGATCGATGCGTGGCGGTGGTGTTGAGTGGGGGGAATGTGGCGCCGAAATCAGGCTAGCTAGCCGCCGCCATTGTCTTCCACGCCCACCCGATCCTTCCCCTCGCGCTTGGCGTGCGAGAGGGCGCGGTCGGTGCGTCGAAGGACGGTGTCGAGTTCGTGGAGTTCGGAGGGATCAAAGGATGCGACGCCTGCGCTCACCGTGCATGTGAGTTCCTCGCCGCGGTAGTCGAGTACGCTGCTTCGCACGGCGCGTCGAACGCGGTTGGCGGCCGCTTGTGCTTCTTCGAGACCAATGCCGGGTGTGATGACCAAAAACTCATCGCCGCCGATGCGTCCTACGATGTCTTGGCCGCGCACGGACTGTTCGAGAACGTCGGCGATGTGACGCAGAAGCGCGTCGCCCGCGTCGTGGCCCATGGAGTCGTTGACGCGCTTGAAGTAGTCGCAATCGAGCAGAATGGCCGACGCGCGCGCGCCGCGGATACGACTGAGTCCGTCGGCCAATGACGAAAGTTCCTGTTCCAACCCGCGACGATTCAGTTTGCCGGTCAGTGCGTCGTGGCGTGACTCGCGACGCAGGGCGTCGGCTCGCTTCATAAGTTCACGGCGCGCGCCGCGCTCGCGAGTAATGTCTACGGCGAGCGCACCGACCTGTGAGACGTCGCCGGACTCGTTTTCGATGGGAAACGTGCGAATGCTCATCCAACGCGCACCGGTGTGGTCACGAAGTTCGACTTCGACGGTGGTTGGCATGGCATCAAATGCGCGTTGAAAGGCCCGCAGCACGGTGCCGCGATCCAGTTCCGTGATGCGGTCGTAGAATTGGGCGGCATCTTCGTATAACGATTCGCGCTTGACGCCCCACGTGTCTTCAAATTGCTGATTGGCGTAGTGAAACGTGCCCGTTTGGCGGTCGCATACGACCACTACCTCGTTCATCTGTTCGGCGAGCTCTCGAAACGCTTGTCCCCGTGCGGCCAAGAGAGCGTGGCCCAGCGGTGAGGGAGAAATGAACGAGACCATGAGTAGCGCGGCGGGTCGGCCTTTGGTTCGTTCCTGTCCGGGAAACGAACGAATGAGCATGCCTTCGCCCTCTTCGCACTCGAGAATGGCGTCGATCACATCATCGGAGGCAAGGGAACGTCTCACGGCGCGCGCACAGCTCGTTCCACGGAGTCCGAGACCGAGTTCGTCCAACACACCGCCAACATGTTTGGGTCGCAGTCCGAGCAACTTGCTTGCGCCCGCGGTGAAGTTCAATACGCGGCATGCGCCGTCGAGTGACACCAACGCCAATCCCGAGACGTGCAATGCGTCGGACCACGAAACGTGAGCCTCGGTCTCGCGCCGCTCCCGATGCTTGAGACGGCGCACAAGTGCGCGCAGGCGTGCATTTTCATCGCGCAGTCGCTGCGTTTCAGATTGCGACGGGGATTGAGGTGGTTGGGAGGCGTTCACTGCCCAAGGTTACACAGACCCCGCGGCGGCTCAATCCCCGCGACCCCTCAATCTCCGCGAACGGTGCGCTCGGGGGGTCGAATAAATGCGTCGCGGTAGTACTGCAATTCGGCCAATGACTCTCGAATGTCGGCGAGGGCTTCATGACTGCCCGCCTTTTTAGGCGGGTCATAGGCGTGGGGGTACCAACGCCGTAACAACTCCTTCATGGTCGAGACATCGACGTTTCGATAGTGAAGCCAGTCGTGTACATCGCGCATATGGCGATAGAGAAACTGGCGATCGGTATGAATGGAGTTGCCGCAAAGTGGCGCCGTGCGTTTCGTGCAGTGGCGTTTGATGAATTTGAGCGTCTGCGTCTCGGCGTCGGCCAACAATACGTTGGAGGCACGCACGCGATCCAGGAGCCCTGACTCCCCGAAATGCTCGGCACTCCAATCGGACAGCGATTCAAGCTCGTTTTCGGAGTTGTGAATGACCAGACATGGCCCCTCTTCAATCGGTCGAAGCTGGCTGTCCGTAATCAGTGTGGCGATCTCGAGAATGAAGCAGCGATCCGGGTCGAGCCCGGTCATCTCCAGGTCGATCCAAACTAGTTTGTCGTCGGTGCGGGGCATGGGGGGAGGGTAGGGGCGACTGTGGGCCTGTAAAAGCAAAGTCGCAACGACGGCGACGTGCACTTCTCTTCGAGGCTCGCGAGGCCTTGCACTGGCTTTGCAGGGAGGTGAGAATCCGCATCTCTGGTGAGATGTTGGAGACGCCGACGTGAGTGATCGATTTTCTGTGGACTTCGAGGGCAAGACGCTTGAAGGCGAGTATGGCAAATACCGTGTGATCGAGAAGATCGACGAAGGCGGCATGGGGAGCGTCTACAGCGGAAGGAACCTCAACCTCAAAACGAAGGTTGTGATCAAGGTGCCCCACACACGTTTTTTGGGCGAGCCGGGGTTTCGAGATCGTTTCGCGCGTGAGATTGAACGGCTCATCGGATTGTCCCATCCCCATATCTGTCGAATCCAGGCGCGCGGCGAGCACGACGGCGTACCCTTTTTCATTCTCGACTTTCTTGCGGGTGGGTCGCTCGATCACAAATTCAAGCGCGCCGCGGTTGGTGGACCGAAGCAAACGATGGAAGAAATCCTCGACTGGTTTCCAAAGATTGCCGAGACCCTTGACTTTATTCATAAACGCGGTGTTGTGCACCGTGATGTCAAGCCAGGGAATATTCTCTTTGATGATTTTGAAAACGTGTACTTGAGCGACTTTGGTATCGCCAAGGCCGTGGGCGAAGAAGTTCAAGAAACGTCGTTGACGGCAACCGGCGGTGGTATTGGTTCACCGCTCTACATGTCACCCGAGCAAGGACTTGGACGCGCCATGGAGGGACAGTCCGACCAGTATGCGCTCGCGGCAACTGTGTATCAGGCCTTGAGTGGCAAGCCGCCCTTTAGCAAGGGCACGGCGATGGAACTCATCATTCAAAAGGCGCAACAGATACCCCCGGCGCTCAGTCGAATCGCACCGCAAGTTCCGGAGGCTGTGTCGGACGTTGTCATGCGCGCACTCTCCGTCGCACCTCAGGAGCGGTTTGCATCATGCAGAGACTTTGTTGCCGCCTATCAAGACGCCATGCGGCTGGCGCAAACGCAGCAGCCCACGCGGCCTGTCACGCCGGTACATCAAACCGGCCATACAAGTCGGAACCATCCTCCACAGGTGTCGCCCGCTGCGTTCGACCATGGTGGGGCCCCGCGTCGCCGACGCGATCCCACGCGTGAACATGTCGTGCCCGCCGCGACGCGGCCCGCAAGGCATGGCGCCTACGATCGACCGCCATCGAAACGCGTCCCAAGGCGTCCCACCAGGGAATCGCGCGACAACGCAAAGTCGATGGCCATCCTTGGATGGGGAATTGCTGCGCTGCTGCTGATGGGCGTGCTGTTCTTTGTCCTTCAGAACAAGGACAACGATACAGGCACGCAAGCGGCTAACGCCGGGAAGGAAGGCCGCGCTTCAAACCGGAAGAACAATGCATCGGACGGCACATCAGGCAAGCGTTCTACAACGAGCAAGACGCAGCCTGAGAAGAATCGTGTGTTCAAGGCGCACGACGTAACCCCGCCAACGCTACACGTTAGTGAGCCTGCTCTAAATAGGCAGCGATTGAATAGCCGCTACTTTTCCATCAAGGGGAGGGCACTTGACGGGGGTGCTGGCAGCTCGGGGTTGGCACGAGTTACGTTCGTGCTCAAGAATGCGAAGGAGGGCGGCGAGCCCGGCGTCGTTACCGAGAAAGTCCTTCGAGACGATGGCACGTTTACTGCGAAGGGCGGACTGTTCTCCCACGGAGCCTATAGGCTCATCGTGACAGCCATCGATAAGCAGGGTCTCGAAGCGACGGCCACGCGTCATCTCGAGTGGCTTCCACCGAAACCGTGGGAGCAACATCTAGCCGCTGCAAAGCGTGCATTCGCAGGCGGTGACTTGACGAGCGTCAAGGAGGCGTTGGCGCGGGCGCGCAAGCATGGCGTACGCGAACGAGACATTCCGAAGAATATTGTTGAGGCCATTAAGAAATCGGAGAAGTTGCCCGACTGGTCGCTCACTGCGCCTCAGCCCAATCAGGCCATTACTGGAAAGAAGCTCGTCGTGAGTGGCTCCTTTCAAGCCACGCGAGAGGGCGATCATCTGCGTGTCACCTTTGATGGCACCACGGAGACGGCGCGGGTGGATGAGGACGGCAACTTTATGGTCGCCTTTCTTGTGCCCAACTCGCCCGGCACGCATCGCATCATGCTGCGAGCGTTCGATGCTAACGGCAGTCCGCGAGGCGAGCCACGGTGGCGCAATGTTGACGTGAAAGTAGACGCAGCGTCGCTGCGCGCCAAGCAGCTCAAGGCGTACAACGCACCGGCCATCCACAAGACCGGCATCGAAGGATTGGATTTCGTGTTCATTCCCGCGGGCACGTTTAGGAGGAAAGGGGAGACGATTACGATTTCTACACCGTTCTATATGGCGACGCACGAACTCACGAATAGCCAGTTCAATGCACGTCGCGATTCATCGGGACGTCGTGGCCGGCGCGAAAGCGGTGAGATACTCACCAAGCGAGATCTAAGCAGTCGAAATCAACCCGTCGTGGGCTTGCGCTACATCGACATGATGGGCAGCCGTAAGAAGGGTCTGAAGGGGTATGTGGGGTGGCTCAATGAGCGGGGCCGTCAGCACACAATGCGGGGACGCTACGATCTGCCGACCGAAGCCGAGTGGGAATACGCGTGTCGCGCCGGCACGTCGGGCCAGCACTATTGGTCGGGCGGGAAACAGGTCGGTCATAAGTGGGCCAATGCAGCGGATCCTGCCTTGCTCAAGGCGTGGCGTGAGCTCAAAAAGTCGATTACCGGTTGGGACGCGCCGGACGGATACAAGGTGACGGCGCCCGTAGGTCAGTATCCTCCCAATCCGTGGGGCCTATACGACATGCTGGGCAATGCCGCGGAGTGGTGCAAGGACTGGTACAGCCCAAGCTACATGGCGGGTCAACGTGTGGATCCCCACGGACCTGATGCGGGGGCCGAACGCGTTACGCGGGGCGGCTCGTGGAGTGATGGGTTTATCTACGTCAATTGTACGGCGCGACGTGCGATGCCGATGGACTACAAAGAATTCGATCCCAAGTCAAGGCCGTCTGAGTCGTATCTTCGCGCCTATCGCATAAAGGAGCGTTTACGTTTTCAAAAGATCGGCGTGCGCCTCGTATTCCGCCCCGAGCATTTTCAGCGCTGGGAGCCCAAGTAGTTCATAAACTGCGTGGTGCTCTACTCGGGCGTCCAGTGATCCACCGCCATGTCGAGCACATAAAGTGCGTCTTTGAGCCTGAGCACGCCTTCGACTTCGTCTTCTGAGAACTGGAGTGCTGGGTGGCGCTTGAGTTCCGGGTGACGCTTAAGTTCTCTGCGTTCAAACCGCATGCGCTTTGCTAGGCCATCGAAGAACTCGGGGTATAGATTGCGAAAGCGAAGGCGCACGCGGACTCGACGACCGTCGCGAAGATCGCCGCCGATTCTGACCGGGATTTGATAGCGACCGACATTGCCAGGCAGGAGCGGCTCTACACGGTCGGGGAATCCCGCCTCAACGGCCTTCTTGCCTTTGAGAACCGCCGCAACTTCATTCTGAATCACGGGCTCAAGTTCACCCGATTCATCGCCTTGCGGGCCCGCGAACAACACCGCTTGCAAGTTCTTAAGTCGCCCGGCGGCGCCTTCCTCCTGTTTGCGAAGTGACTCGGCCCCTTGAACCGGCCCGCCGTGTCGATTGCCGCCGGCCAAAATCTTGAATGCACCGCTGCCGGGCTCGGTCTCGATCGCCACCTCAAGCCACATTTCACGTGCGAATGCGAAGCCCGCCGGAAGTTTATGACCCGTCGCCAAGTTGATGATCTCCACGTTGACGACATGCTTGTCGCCCTCAGTGCCATTGGCATCTTTCTTGACGTCTACGACACGTACAGCCGCGGCAATCTTCATTAAGTTGGTTGTCAGTCGCTTCATCTCCTCGCGAATGCGTCTGTTTTCATCGTGCCGTGGGTGGCCCGCAGGCCACGGACGATCATGGGTCAATGGATAATCAACGCCGACAAACGTGTGGAGGTGTTTTCGGCGTGGAATGAGAGGCGCATCAAATTGTTCGCCCTCCGGTTCATTGGCCGCGTGAGGATCGCCTTCGCTTTCGTCGATTAGCGTGTCTACATTCTGTAGCACAAGTGCTTTCACCCGCTCGAAGCGTTCGCGCAACGGCATGCGTGCGGCCTGCATCTTCTCGACTTCCACTACGATGGGGCTGAGTTCTCGCCCATGACAATCAAGGCAGCGAACGCTAACTTCGCCTTGAGACGTCTTTACCTTCGCCCATGTAAAGAGCGGTTGGCCATTCTGATTCTTCTTATTGCCGTCCTGCCATTCTCGGAAAGTGTCTTGCAATGTGATGCGCTTAGGAAATTTTGGATTTTCCTCACTAGGTACGTGTGGGATGTCGGCGGCCACGGTATGGCAACTGGCGCAAAAATGATCGGTGTCGAAGTGCGCTCCGTAACGTCCTTCGTGAAAGCTGTTTCCCACCGAAGGCATCTCACCGTCGGCGCCGAAGGGTCCATACATGCCGCGTCCGGGTCGCAGCGTGATGTTCTCAATGTTTCGGAGTCGAATTTCGCC
Organism: Planctomycetota bacterium; assembly: GCA_965222115.1. Taxonomy (GTDB): domain Bacteria; phylum Planctomycetota; class PLA2; order PLA2; family JAEUHO01; genus CBDCTJ01. The sequence continues at coordinate 1,686,839 of CBDCTJ010000007.1, forward strand.
GCCCTTGCTCGCCTTCCCGGCGGGATCCGCGTGTTCCGAAATGGAGTCGATCTGATGGCACGTCGTGCAACTCACACCACCGCGTCCGGCGGGGGCGCGATCTTCAAACAGCGCCAGCGGGTGCTCCACATCATCCAAGAGTTCCGTGTGGGCACCGGTAGGCGAGTGGCAGCGCACACAAAGATCCCCGACAATGGGTTTGGTGTACTTGCCGTCCGCGAGATCGCGATACTCCTTACTCATGACCAAGCGCGTTTGAATATCCACCGTGGGCGCCGACTGTGCCATGGAGTGCATCGAGGCTTCCCACTCCTCAAATTGTGCCTTATGGCAGGGCAAGCAACTCATGGGATCGTGAAAGTCGTGCGGCGTGGGTTTGTTGAATGCGTAGTGGGCTTCCGTGGAATCCCATATATGAAAGCCCATAGCCGCCGTGAACAGAATGGCAATCGGTACGTGAAGCCAAATCCATACGCGCAGCAGAGCCTTGTACTTTCGTTGTTTCACTATGCGCGAATCGAGCACGTGCAACTCAGCCACACGTTCCTTGATCGTATTCCACGCTTCCTCTTCGCCGGGCGGTACGGCGCCTACAGGTGCCTTCTTGTTCGCCAAGAGCGTTTTGGTTCGTGCAAGTAGTTCTTCACTTCGTCCCGCCTGCAACTCCACCAACTCGCGTTCGATGTCGGCGCGGCGGTTTTCGCTGAACTCAACCGCCAAGTTGCCCACCGCGGGTTGAGAAACCAACGGCGGAATACTCAAATAGAACCCGTAACCCACCAAGCCCGTAATGACCGTTGCCAGAAGCAAAATGAGCGTGAGTGCACCGAGCGTGTTGTCGAAGTGAAAGCCCGCGTGCAGAAGGATGAGCCAGGTGGCGGCCAAGCTAATCCATACGTGAAGTCGCAGCCACGTTTGAAGGCGCCCGGGCAAGTATTCCTGCCCCCAACGTTTGCGCCACGTGTAGAGGAAGGCGAACAGTAGTCCGATGCCACCCGCAATGCCCGTAATCCATCCAAAGAGCGTGTAGCCGCGTGCGGGTTGCGGGTGCTCGCCGCCCGTGAGATTGCGATAGAGGAAGTAGAGCAGCACACTGCCCGTGCCCACGAGAGTAAAGCTCAGCAGATGAAAATGCCGCGCGCGTTTGGGTCGTGCGTACTTGGCCATGGCTAGCTTTCCCTCCCCATTCCGAAAAGCACAACCGGATCGTCGCGCCGCGCCGCCCCCGTTGGGCATGACCGCACGCAGGCGGGCCCATTGTTGTAGTCTGCGCAGAGATCGCACTTGACGGCCACGCGCTCGTGATCGTCAAGCGTAACCTTTCCATCATCGCCGATATTGAGCACGCGCTGGAGGGGCTTCGGTACGAGCCGTTCCAGCAGCGATCGCGAGCGCGGCTTGCGCGCGTACATGAAGATGTTGTCATACGGACAACGCGTTGCGCATCCACCGCAGCCCACGCAGTTGTCCTCGATGATTCGGATTTCGCCCGTGGGCTCGCGCACAATACCATCGACCGAACAGAACAAGCACATGGGGTCCACGCAGTGGTAACACGAAGCGGGCACCTGAAACGGACCCTGTTGCAATCCCACATTACTTCGCTCAAGGCGCGGCACGCCATGACGTCGTTCGCAGGCATCCACACAGTTGTTGCAATCGGTGCAGAGACGCGTGTCGATCACCAGCAGGTCTTTGGCTTGCAACAAACCGGTGCCGCCCGCGTGGCTAAACGAGCCACTTGCGTCGGCCGCATGAGACACCGGGGCGCTGGCATCGGGCAACAACGCGTTTAGCAGTCCTGGGAACTTCGAATCGAGACGCGCAATGCGATCGCGTCGAATCGTGTAGACCTCCACGCGCGTGGCCGCTTCATAGCGCAACAGATCATTGCCACGCGTGCCGGCATCCGGCCCCCCAAATACATCGCCGGGTTTGAGGTAGTTGGCGATGCGTTCGCCATCTCGCCATGCGCGTTTTTCTCGCACGTACCCGCGATGCAGTACCGCGAACGTATTGGGTGCCTCAATGGCCTGCAACACGACGCGATCAATGGCGTAGCGCTCTGCTTGCAGTTCACGGCGCAGGTGTTTGCGTGCACCCTTGGGTAGCCGCAGTTGCCGTTCCAGGCGGCCCAAGATGTGGTCAAGTGAACGGCTTACGTAAAGCCCTTCAAGCTGTGCTTGAAAGCCCGGATGATGTTGCTTAATGGACTCAAGGCCGTACTTCGTGAGGCCCAGCACCAGCGTGCGATCACTGGCGCGCGCGGTCACATCCGAAGCGCGGTCGCTGAGCACTGCGACTTCCGCTACGGTCTGGCCCGGGCCCAGATCCACAAGGCGATGAAACGCATCGTGTGTGGTTTGCATGCCCACTTGCAGTTCGCCCTGAAGGATGATCCACATGGCGTCTGCGTACTCGCCCTCACGGACCAGCACCTCGCGCTTCCGCAACTGACGACAACGTGCAGACGAAGCAAGCAGTAGTAGGCTTGCACGCGGTAGCTTCTTGAACACTGGATGTTTCTGAAGCGTGTCGGCGGCGCGGCCCAAGGTGAGCGTACTCGCCATTTGCTTACGCCCGACTTGGAGCGTTAGCACGTCGCCCTCATCGGGTACTTGCTTGAGTTTGTTCCACAAAACAATGCGGCTGCGTCGAATATCGGCGGGACACACCGGCACGCAGGCGTGGCACTGGGTGCAGTCACGTACGAAGCGCCTGACTACATCTTGATCGCCGCCAATGCCACCGGCATAGGCATTGAGCGCCGCGATGGTTACTTCATTGGCATCCGGGAGGGGGCACGCCCGCATACATTCGTGACACCCAATGCACGAATCGAGTTCATCGCGCACGGCAGCGCCGAGGTCGGCGTCCAGCGGGTTATGACTTGCGGCATCATCTACCACAAAGCGGTTGGCACTGAGCGCCTTGACTGTGCGCGTCGCTGCACCCGAAGGCTTGTCGGCTTCGAACCGACATACGTTGTCTTGAAATTGAAGCACGTCGCCGTCGTCGAGTCGGGCCGTTTTGTCCTTTGGAATGCGCTTACCGTTCAAACCCGTGCCGGCAGAACTGTGGTTGGTGATCGTGTATCGATTTTGCTTGCGGCGAATGGTTGCGTGAACCCCGCTGACGGTTTGCAGGGGGAGGACCACGGAGCAGTCAGCCGTTCGACGGCCAATCACCCAAGGCCCGCGCCCGGTGAGTCGTATGGAACCGAGTTTCTTCTTGATCGATTCACTCAAAGGGACGAGTTGGCGCTTGGGTTCGCGCGCGCCTTTGAGGTGTTGCGATATCGCGCCTACGCCGGCGCCACGGCGCGCCGTGAGCTCGCACGATCCGGCCTTGACAATGTCACCATCGGACAACGTGTAGGTCTGGTAGGGTTCAACCGCCACGCCATTGATGGTTGTCCCGGCCGAACTTTTTTGATCAATCAGTCCGTAGATATTTCCCTTTCGTCGCAACAAGAAATGAGCCTTGGATACATCCCGCGCGTGCAGCACGACATCATTGGTGGGGCTCCGCCCGGCTCGGACCTCGTCATCCAAAAGTGCATACTTGGCCGGATCGCCGGATTGGGCTTCTTCGAATCGCCACCCCAAGAACCCTGTGGCGACCGTCTCCTGGGCGGCAACATTGTCTTCCACGGCGTCGGCTTCGACGAAATCGACGTCGTCGGGATCTTCGAGTGCAACGCGAAATTTGTTATGCCCGAGTCGTAGCTCTTGACCCTCAACTAGTCGTTCTGGCTCGTTGGGCGCAAGACGGCGTCCATCCAACTTGGTCCCATTTTGGCTGCCGAGATCGATGAGTTTGACGACGGGAATGATGCCGTCCACCCGCGCATGAAGGCGCGATAGCAAAGGATCATTGATCTGTGCATCGGCCTTGAGCCCGCGACCAATTATGCCGGGTACTGGGACGGCAACGGCGCTCCCCTTGAGAGGCCCGCTCGTACCTACAAGATAAAGAAATCCTAAGTCGCTAGCACCGACCGTAGCGGTGGCGGCGTGTCGATCGGCGTGCTCGGGACGCACACCACCGCTTGAGAACACAAAGGAGGCGTCACCCAGCGTAATCTTGTCGTCGGCATCGAGGCGACAGTGTCCTGTGAGTTTGTTGCTACCGACCTTTGTCTTGCCGTGGCCGCCGCAGTCAACGAGGTAGTACGTGCGAGGGGTTCCCCGCGCTTGGATCTGTGCGTGAAAGCGCTCAATGCCGGGATCGTTGAGCACAATGTCATTATCGGGGTCCGCCCCAATTGTCGTTGTTCCCCGGCCAACGTCATGGGGCGTACCGTCGATGGCATTTACGAGTTGATAGCTCGGTTCGGGTTTCGCTGGTGCCTCGTCGATTTCGCTCGCGCGCTTGAGTCCCACGAGGATCTTCTGCCGGCCCAACTGAATGACGTCACCGTCCGACAAGATGCCCAATCCACCCAATGGACGACCGTTGATAAGCGCCGTGCCCGCGGCTCGCTTGGCGCGCGTGCAAAACCACGCCATGCCTTCGCGCTTAATCAGCAGCCGGTCTACTTCCCGTGCTTCCGGAATGGCAATGTCACTCGACCCTTTGGGCCCCAAGCGCACCGGTCCTTTGTCAACCGTGTGTGTTTGATCGCCAATCATGAGCTTCAGCGGCGGTGGGGGCAGCGAGCCGAAGTGTTCCGTTTGGCCCTCCACGGCCTGAGCGCAGTCGCGCTGCGAAACGACATTCGTTGCTTGCGCCATGGCTTGGGGTTTGGCGGCAACCGCCATCATGGCGCCTTCGTCATCAAAGCGACGCACGCCATCGGCTTCTTCTTGTGCGGCAATCCATCGAAAGAGATCAAAGTCGGGCTCAAAGAGTCGTTCGGCAACTGCCTTGACGTTAGCCGCTTCACCACGCAGGTTCATGAGGCGGCGCAACGCCATACCCTCGCGTCGATCGCCGAGCAACATGGCGCCGACGAGTTGTCCCTTGTGTAGCAGCGCACGTTTGTAGATGGGTCGGCCGCCGTGCCGGTCGCGGTACACAACCGACTCGCATTCATCATCGGGATAGCGCTTGCCGGGATCGTGGACCGATGTGCCGACCGTGCCTAGATCAAGATCCCACGCGCGCGTGCCATTGTAGATGGGGCCCGGTCGATATTCGATGGGCGTATCGCCGTCTTCGCGCGCCATATTAAGACCCGCGATACGACCCTGTCGAACAGCGGGCTGCCAAAGACCCCCCGGATTGTCAAAGGGGAGACTCGCTTCGCGAAAGTGCACGATGTCACCCGCGGCATACACGTTTTCCATACCGCCGAGTTGCATCTGTCGATTGACGGTTAGATAGCCGCGTTCCGGCGTGACGGGCGAATCGGCCAACCACTCGGTGTTTGGAAGAATGCCGATCGACGTGATGACCAGCGAACACTCAATGAACTCCCCCGACTTGAGTCGCACACCTTTGATACCGCGCCGCGAGCCTTCGATCTCTTCGGTTTCGGCAGAGAGAAACACACCCACGCCGTCGGCCTGCATGCGCGCGCGAATCAAGTCCCCGGCCGTTTGATCCACGACGCGTTCTAGCAACCAATCGCCACGATGAACCAACGAGACATCAACATTGCGTGCGTGGAGTCCCTGCGCCGCTTCAATGCCAAGTATGCCGCCGCCGATAACAACGGCTTTCTTGGCACGCGATGCCCGATCGACAATTTCACGTGTGTCTTGCATCGTGCGCATGGCCATGACACCCGGCAAGTCAGCGCCCTTCACCGCATACTTTCCCGTAGGTTCGAGTCGTCGCGCGCGCGCACCCGTTGCAATCAACAGGCGGTCGTACTGCATCGCGCCACCGTCATGAAGTTTGAGTTCGTTGGTCTCCGGGCGAATGCCCGTTGCCCGATCCACGATGCGCTCAAGCCGAAGCGATTCCCACTGCTCCGGGTGAAGCGACCAAAGTTCCTCTTCTTGAATCTCACCCATCAAGTAGTTCGTAAGGGCCGCGCGATAGTAGTAGGGCTGCGGGTCGGCCGACACGATGGTGATGCGATCGGAGGGTCGCGTGCCACGTAGCGCTTGGGCAGCGGACATGCCTGCAGCGCCGTCCCCAACAATGACACATCGACGCATCTCTTGGTCTCCGGTTTGACGCCTTCACTCCGGTAGGCGCGAATGGCGAAGAACCCGCGCCGAGAAGGCCTGCTGCGCCCTTCGCCCGTTTCCTTCGCGCCGGTATGCTACGCGCGCCCGGTTTCCGCGTCCACCCTGTCGTCAACTTGCCGGTATTGAGGTCAAACGTGCCGTTCGAACTTGTCCTGGAATGCAAGCGTGGACCCAATCAAGGAACGTCGTTCGCGTTTCGCCTCGATGATGAAGTCACGTTTGGACGCGACGGCGACGCCGACAAGAGCGGTACTCGACCCACCGATCCCGGCATGCATCGTCGGCATGTGGTGTTCTCCCTGTACGGCGGCGAGATTCGCATGAAGGCCATTCAGGGCGCCAAGAGTCTGCTTGTAAACGGTCGCCCGGCTCGCAAGGCCACACTTGTGAGTGGCGATCGTTTGGTGATCGGTCGCTCCCATTTGCTCGTTCACCTCACTGAACTGCCTGGAAGCCAAGTTGAGCCCGATCCGAAGGCGGAGCCAGGGGAACCATCCAGCGTGTCCGCTCCGGTAGCTCCGCCTCCAGACGTATCGCCTCCAGCACCAGCAGCCAGTTCACCTCCTGTGACCTCTCCGCCAACAGCGCCGCCCCGAGTGGCCGAAACACCTCCACCGTCAAGCACCGGTAGTTTTCAAAGTATCGAAGAACGTCGGCTCGATGATCTGCATCTCGGCGACCAAGTCGGTGTTGGTGCGATGGGACGTGTATTCGAAGCGTGGGATCCCGACACCAACGAGAAGTTATGCGTCAAGACCATTCGCGCAGCGGGGCCGCGCGCCACCAAAGCCGTTGACATGTTTTGGCGGGAGATCAATCTGCTTGCGGGCATGGATCATCCCAACATCATTCGCTTTCTTTATGCCGGTGGAGGACGCGCCCAACAGTTCTACGCCATGGAGTGGATTGATGGCCACACGCTTGAGCATGAGATCACTACAGGTGGACCACTAAGCCAAACTCAAGCGTGTGCACTTGCGCGACAACTACTCTCGGCGCTGTCCTATGCCCACGCCAAAGCGACCATTCATCGCGACATCAATCCCCGCAACATCATGCTGCGCGGTCCGCGCGACGCTGCCTTGGCCACACTCATCGACTTCGGGCTTGGCAAGCGCCTCAAAGGCGAGAGCGGCGGCAGCAACACCATCACCGAGACAGGCGAAATGCGTGGCTCACTGGGCTTTGCTTCCAAGGAGTGCCTGCTCGATGCCAAGCGCGCCGTGCCCGCAAGCGACCTCTTCAGCGTGTCTGCCACGCTCTACTATGCCTTATCCGGCAAGACCTATTTCCCCGAACGCAAAGACAACCTAAGCATCTACCAACTCATCGGCGGCGAACACGTCGTCCCTCTAAGCGAACGCGGCATCGACATTCACCCCGCCTTCGAGGCCTGGATCGAACAAGGCCTCGCCACCGACCCCTACGCCCGCTGGCCCACCGCCGACGACATGCTGACGGCGTTGCTGCGCGTGGAGTCGGAGATGTTGTTGGCGGGGTTGGAAGAAGACTGACAAACGTACGCGATTAGCGCGAACCACCGCCACCACCACCCAGCGGATCGCCGCCGCGGCCTCTGATTTCCCAATCTGCTTTGGGGGTGAACTTGGTGCGGTCGCGGTCTTTGCGGGCGTCATCCATCATGTCGTTGCCGCCCATGAACTCGAAAACGCGTACGATGCCGGCATTGAGGTCGCCTTTGGCCTTCTTGTCGCCTTCACAGATTTTGACGGCCGCTTCGTAAAACGTGACCGTGCGTCTGAGCCAGCGAGACTGCATGTTTTCAAGCGGTCCCAACATCTTGTCGCGGATGAAGTCCGCCGACTTGGGATTGCCGATCTCGGTGAGACACCACGTGAGCATGACGCGCTTGAGCGTGTTGCGACCGCCGCCGCGACGTCCGAACGTTTGAGGACCGATTTTTTGGAGAATGTCTTCGACAGCCCGTGCTGCCTTCTTGTCACCCTCGAAATAGGCAAGACCAATGATTGCCCCGAGGCTTGCGAACTCGCTCTTGGCGCTGCGCGCGCGCTTGGCAAGCACTTGGCGCACCTTCGATTCACCGGCACCGCAACGACCGAGCGCGCGGAAGAGATGATTGGCGAGGTTCTCGTCCTTTTCCTTGAGGGCATACTTGCGAAGTGGCTTTACGGAGTCGGGTGAACCAATGTATTCAAGACTCACGGCGGCATTGGCGCGCAGATCCTTGTTCTTGTGCTTTAGGAACACGGCAATGGGTTCTGCGGCGTCGAAGAGGTCCGGTCGTCCCAGGGCACGAACAAGATCGATCTGTGCGGGCTCGTTCTTCTTGAGTTCCGGCAAGAGCGCAATCAATGGATTGATGCAATCGCCTTCCTTGTCATTGAGAATGAGCGTCTTGATGGCTTTCTGACGTCGCTCTTCGGCGTCGGTATCGATGAGCGCAATTGTCTCTTCGATCCACTTCTGGCGGGCGGCGTCATCTTCCGGGGCAATCGGCGCGTCTTTCTCAGGCTGTTTACCTTCTGGATCTTTGGCACTCGGTTCCGGCGTCTTCTTGTCACCACCTGGAGGTGGTTTCACGGCACCTTCTTCACCGCGGCGGCTCGCGAACTTGCGAGCGGCGGTCTCCATCATGGAGATTAGCGCTTCGATACCCTTCTCGCCCGAACCGTAGCTCCAGTACTCACGTCGAAACAGTGGTGTCTTTGGATCTTCCGTGGGGTCGGCAAAGATGTGTTGCGGGGACACGATCATGCCTTCAATGCCAAACCGCGCGCGCAGCTCGCCGTAGTCCTTGCTGGAGGCGCCGGGCGTGAGGAAGACGCAGACAAACTGGCGGGACAGGCCAACCACGCGCGGATCTTTGTAGATCACTTCGCGGAGTCCCTTGGCGGCGGGCTCTTCGCGACCACCGTCTACCGTCTTGCTATTGATGCAGATCATGACCGGCTGTCCGGCTTTCGCAGCCGATTCGAACGCGCCGACGAGATCGCGCTCCCACGTAATGGTGTCACCCTTCTGTGCGGGTGCGGGAGCGGCCTTGGCTGGGGCCTTCTTCTTTGTCGCGGCATCATCCTTGGCCTGCGCGAACTGCGGTGAGGCAAGTGTCAGCAAGAGCGCGCCCAATGCAGCGATCGCAATGCGTGAACGCAGATGTGAAATCATGACGAGCCTCCGTAGCAACGCGGGCAGCCTTTGACGCCCTTGGACAGTCTACCGCGCGTAGTGCACGCCGGGTTTCAACACGTTGTGCGCGTTGTCGTCCTGCAACTCGAACTCAAGAAGATGGGCTTTCGTCCCGCATGGCGGACAGCACGGAAACGACCACGGCCGGATCGGCCCTTCCGCCCAAATTCTTCATGGTGGCGCCGATAAGGCGTCCTTTGGCCTTGTCCTGGCCACTGCAGTAGTCGGCCCACGCTTTCTCGTTGCTGGCAATCGCCTTACCGGCGGCTTCGCGAATGGCGCGCTCGTCGGAAACCTGACCGAGGCCTCGCGAGGCAACCAAGTTCTTGGGTGACTCGTTGGAGGTCACAATCTCGCGAAAAATGTTCTGCGCGGTTCGTCGGTTGATTGTGCCCGCATCGGTGAGATCCACGAGTTCGGCCAGCATTTCCGGGGCCAGCGCCACGTCATCCAAGAGCACGTTCTCTTCCTTGATGTAGCGCAGAAGCTCACCACTCACCCAGTTGAAGATCGACTTGGCCGAGCGTTTGGTGCCGCCTGCCGTCAAGGCACGCTCGAACCAACTGGCGAGTGCGGGATCTGTCGTTAGCACGCCCGTTTCATACGCATCGAGTCCCAGTTCATCTTGATAGCGACGCTCTTTTGCGCGGGGCAACTCGGGGAGCACCTTGCGCTCGCGCTCAACGATCTCGCGCGAAACAAACAGGGGCGGCACGTCGGGTTCGGGGAAATAGCGATAGTCGTCGGCCGATTCTTTGAAGCGTTGGTGAACGGTGGCTTCCTTGTCGTCGTCCCAACCGCGCGTGCTGCGAGGCGTGTTGGCCATCGTTTGGCCCTTGTCGTAATAGGCGTCTCGCTGCCGCTTCGCTTCGAACTCGATAGCTTGCTTCACATTTTGAACGGAGTTGATGTTTTTGACTTCAACAATGGGCGTCTTGTCGCCATTGTCAAAGACGAGGTTGACGTTGGGTTCGCAGCGTAAGTTGCCTTCCTGCATATTGCCGTCAGACGTGCCGATGTAGGCGACGATCTTTCGTAGTGCTTCCAGATAGGCCACCGCTTCGTCGGCGCTTGCAAGGTCGGGATGACTCACGATTTCGAGCAGGGGCGTGCCGGCACGATTCAGATCCACACGACTCTTGTCGCCACCTTCGTCGTGCGTGGACTTGCCAGTATCTTCTTCCAAGTGGGCGCGCTGAATGCGAATGTTCTTTGTCGAACCGTCGTCGCAATCAATCTCAATGCCGCCATCCACACAGAGCGGCCTGTCGAGTTGACTGATCTGATAGCCCTTCGGAAGATCGGGATAGAAGTAGTGCTTGCGGTCCCACTTGGTGTGTTCGGCGATGTCACAGCCCAACGCAAGTCCGGTGCGAATGGCTTGGCGTACCGCTTCCATATTCAGAACAGGCAATGCACCCGGCAGTCCCAGCACCACGGGATCGACCAATGTGTTTGGGTCCGCGCCAAAGCGCGTGGGGCTTCCCGAAAAGCACTTGGTCTTCGTCTTGAGTTGAAGGTGGCACTCCATGCCCACAATGAGTCGACCGGGATCGCGTACGTCGTTCATGCCGTACCTCCCAGCGTTGGCGCCACATAGGCGCAGGCGGGTGAAGTGGCTTCCAGATAGCTAGCAAGCGCTAACAGTGTGTTCTCGCTGCCCTTTTTGCCCCACAGTTGTACGCCGAGTGGCAAGCCATCCTTGGATCGCCCCGCGGGAATGGAGATGACCGGCGTGCCGACGAGATTGGCAGCCACCGTATAGAGATCACAGAGATACATGGCGATCGGATCGTCGGCTTTCTCGCCCACGCGAAACGCAGGGCCGGGTGTGGTGGGGGTGATCAGGACGTCCACGTCCTTAAAGACGTTTCGAAACGACTCGGCCATCGCGGCTCGCACGGCCATGGCACGTTTGTAGTAGGCGTCGGCATAGCCTGCGGAGAGCGCGAATGTGCCAAGCAAGATACGTCGCTTGACTTCGGTGCCGAATCCATCACTTCGGGAACGCGCGTAGAGTTCTTCGAGCGTGTTGCTTTCGCTGCGGGCGCCGTAGCGAACACCGTCAAAGCGGGCCAAGTTGCTTGATGCTTCCGCCGGCGCCACCACGTAGTAGATCGGAATGCCGGAGAGCAACAGGGGCAAGGAGACGTTCTTGGTGGATGCTCCGCGCTCGATCAATAGGTCACGTGCTGCAGCGGCCGCGCGGCGTGCGCCCATGGATTCGTGGTTGTCCTGATCCTCAAATTCGCTCACGCGGCCAATGCGTAATGAACTGAGGAGTGTGTCGATATCCGCAACCGGGGCGTCGTCGAATGTGTGCGTAGTTCGATCGTACGTGTCGGGGCCCTGGATCACCTGCTGCAACGCGCGCGCGTCATCCACATAGCGCGTCATGGGTCCGATTTGATCCAAACTCGATCCAAATGCCACAAGTCCATTGCGTGACACGCGGCCGTATGTGGGTTTCAGTCCCACAATGCCGCAAAGCGCAGCGGGTTGGCGAATGCTCCCACCCGTGTCGCTACCAAACGCAAGCGGGACCAAGCCCGCCGCCACGGCCGCTGCGCTACCGCCCGACGATCCGCCCGGGACACATGCCGGGTCATACGGATTTCTACTGGCGCCAAATGCTGAGTGCTCCGTGGATGAACCCATGGCGAACTCATCGAGATTGGTCTTTCCAACAATGCACGCGCCCGCGCGTTCCACGCGCGATACACACGTCGCATCGCGTGGCGCGACATAGTCACCCAGAATCTTAGATCCACACGTCAAGCGCTCGCCCGCCACCGTAATGTTGTCCTTGACGCCGATGGGAATGCCGGCCAGCGAACCGGGATCTTCGCCCTTGGCGACTTGTGTATCGACGTGGGCGGCTTGGGCAAATGCACGTTCTTTGGTTGTGAACAGGAATGCGTTCAATGCATCGTTGTGCTCTTCAATGCGCCGGAGACTCTCTTCCACGAGCTGTGTTGCCGTGAGGTCATCGTTTGGATCGCGGACGCGTGCCGCGGTATCGCGAATGGGGGCGTCTAGTGGATGCACGTTACGCCTCCTCGCCGTCAAAGAAGCGCGGCACCACAATGAACGCGCCATCGTTTTGCGGCGCGTTGGTCATGGTCTGCTTCAGGGGGAGGGTTGGCCCCGGTTCGTCGGCGCGCAGATCGTCGAAGTTCACATGGCCAACAACCGCTTCATCTGTCTGCCCGTCGAGTTCAGGAATCTGATCGAGGTACTCAAGGATGCGTGCGAACTGCTTGGTTATGCCCGGCACTTCATCGTCGCTCAGTTGGAGGCGCGCAAGGTTCGCCACGTGACGAACCAGATCGTCATCTACATCAATCGAATCGCTCATGGGGTGGGGGCTCCCGCATCGCGTCGAGTTAGCGGTCGTCGGCCTGAAATGCCAACTGACCGCATGCCGCGTCGATGTCTTCACCTCGTTGTGTGCGCAGCGTTACCGAGACTCCGTCTTCGCGCAAGTCGCGCGCGAAGGCATCGCACACCTGTCGACTGGGCGCCTCCAGGTCGGGACGATGGGACACCGGATTGAAGGGAATCAGATTCACATGGATATGGCGACCACGAATCCGTCGCGCGAGATCGCGGGCGTGGTGCGGTGCGTCATTTATGCCTGCAATCAATACGTATTCCACGGTGGCGTCGCGCCCCGTGCGGCGGGCGTAGCGCGCGGCGGCGTCGATCAGACCCTTTACACGACCGGATGGTGAGCCGGGCACCAACGCCGCGCGCGTATCGTCATCGGGGGCGTGCAGCGACACGGCGATATGCACGCCGAGGTCGCGATCCGCAAGTCGATCGATGCGAACGGGTGTGCTGGCGGCCGAGACCGTGATGCGTCGCGGCGAGAAGTTCAACCCCTTCTCGTGCGTCCAAAGTGCGATGGCGCAGGCGAGGTTTTCAAGGTTGAGTAGTGGCTCGCCCATACCCATCATGACGATGTTGGTGGGTCGCGTCTTTAGGTGACGCTGGACATGGAGTAGCGGTTCTACGATTTCGGACACAGTCAAATTGCGAATCAGCCCTTTGACGCCGGACGCGCAAAACACGCATCGAATGGGGCAGCCAACTTGCGATGAGATACACACCGTGTTGCGCTTGCCTTCAGGAATGAGCACGGCCTCCACACGTTGCCCGTCGGCAAGCGTGAATAGGAATTTGGTCGTCCCATCTTTGGATTCTTGCACTTGGGTCAATGCAGTTGCTGGAGGCAGCACTTCGCGGCTCAATGTTTCGCGAAACGCAAGCGGCAGCGTGGTGATTTCGTTTGGATGCAACGCACCGTGTCGGTGAACGGCCTCGAAAACTTGCCCCGCGCGAAAACGAGGTTGGCCCAGTCGCGTGACGAGCTCCGTCAGGGCACCGAGTGAGAGGCCTGCCAAGCTTTCGGAGGGAGGCAATGCCGCCTTGGTATCGGGCGCTGTTGGCTTGTTTGACACGGGCGTTGACTCGACTTACGAGCCGGTCTTGCGACGAGACGAAATGCGCTTGACGCGTTCCTTACCTTCGACGGCTTCACGCGTAACGCGGAAATGGGTGCCGGGCGGGCACTCGGGCAAGTCAAACATCGTTTCCAACAAGAGATCTTCGAGTATGGAACGCAGGGCGCGCACGCCGGTGTCGCGTGTCTGGGCCTGCTCGGCGATGAGCAGCAACGCGTCGTCGTCAAACTCAATGCTCGCGTCTTCGAATGAAAACATTTGCTCGTATTGCTTGATGAGTGCATTCTTGGGTTCGCGCAACACACGCACAAGGTCGGCACGGGTGAGCGGCTCAAGCGTGGTGAGCACCGGCAGGCGACCCACAAACTCGGGAATCATGCCAAACTCGATCAAGTCGTGGGGCTCGGCATGTTTCAAGAGGCGCGCGCGCTCTTGGGCCTCGCGTTCTTGGTTCTCGACCACGGTGCCGCCGCGGCCAAAGCCAATCAGGCTGGTACCCATGCGCTTGGCCACGATGTCTTCCAAGCCGGAAAACGCACCGCCACAGATGAACAGAATGTTGAGCGTGTTGAGTTGGATGTACTGCTGCTCGGGATGTTTGCGACCGCCTTGCGGAGGGACGTTGGCTACCGTCCCTTCCATAATCTTGAGCAGTGCTTGCTGCACGCCTTCGCCACTCACGTCGCGTGTGATGGAAGGATTCTGCGACGTGCGATTGATCTTGTCGATTTCGTCGATGTAGATAATGCCGTATTCAGCGCGCTCGCGATTGAAGTCGGTGGCCTGCAAGAGCTTGAGGAGAATGTTCTCGACGTCTTCGCCGACGTAGCCGGCTTCGGTCAACGTGGTGGCGTCGGCAATGGCGAACGGCACATCGAGAATGCGCGCGAGCGTGCGTGCAAGCAGTGTCTTGCCACTGCCGGTGGGTCCCACCATCAAGATGTTGGACTTATCGAGTTCAATGTCGGTGGACTCGGAGCTTAACGCTCGACGGTAGTGGTTATAGACCGCAACGGCGAGCGTCTTCTTCGCGCGATCTTGGCCGATCACGTATTCATCGAGGTGTTCTAAGATTTCGCGCGGCTTCTTGAGATCGGCTTCGCTCCATGGAAGCGAGGAAGGTCCCGTGCCACCCGCAGCGCGTTTGCCCGAACGTGGCGACGGCGAGCGGCCATCGCGCTTCATTTCTTCAATGAGGATGGTGTTGCAGAGTTCTACGCACTCATTGCAGATGTTGATCCCGGGCGGACCGGCAATCAGGCTCTCGACGTGGTTGCGGCCTTTGCCACAAAACGTACACTTTTCAATGGAACCTCGACGCGAGGTCATGGGCGACTCCAAGCACGGTACTCTGCGCCCGCGTGGCCGTCCTTCTCAAATGAAGGCGCGCAGCGAAAGCCCGACGGTCCTAGTCTAGCCGATCACGACGGTCGGGGAACCCCGCACTTCGGGCTTCTCCGTTGGCTCTGTTTGTCCCATTTCTCGGTCGTCCGTTCGATTGCGAGCGTTGATTCCCGTGCGCGGCGTCGATCCGCTGCAGCGTTGCTCTGCGTAAGGCGAATCTCCTTGCCACGGTCTTCGAACCATGAGAAGAGGGATATCTCGGGCCTGGGGTCCGCTGGACGGGCGCTGCCGGAGCGCAACGATAGCTTCGTTTTTACGTGTGAGGCGTGGGAAGAAGCGATTTAATAGTCCTGAGAGAGGAGGTTCGTTGATGGACACTCCGGAAGACGCGCCCCATCTCGGTTATCTCGGCCAGACCTTTGGAGGCCGTTTTCGAGCGGCCCGCTCCATCCCTAGCAGGCTTCCCGGGCTCACGTTTCGCGCGCAGGACTTGGAGCTGCGTCGAATGTGCACACTGTTCGTACTGCCGATATCAGAATCGGCACCTGAGGGAACCGCTCACGAAGTAATCGATGCTGCGCGCACGGGAGATGCAGCGAGACACGCCCACATTGCAGCGACGCTCGCCTTTGGTCTCACCGACGGTGGGAATGCGATGTACTACGCCATCGACGTGACAAGGCCGCTCGCATTCCGGTCACTTCTGCTTCGGCAAGACGCCGCACTGATTGGAAGACGCTTTCCGCGCTGGCTCGCATCTCTCGCTCAATGCCTGCACACGATTCACAAGCGGAAGGCGATTTACGGTACGCTTCGCACGGCGAGCCTGTTCTTTGATACTCAAGGAACGCCGCAGCTTGCGCCCGTTGGGCTCATGAATTCGATCAGCGAATTGTCGGCGTTAGATCCTCGTTTTCGGTCCCAAGAAATCGGATCAGCGACTGAGGCGCCCGAATTGGCCGACGATGGGCGCGCACCAACACCCAAATCGGATCAGTACAGCGTTGCTTCGATTGGCGCGCTGGCTGCTTCAAGGCTCTACGACGCAAAGTTCGATGCCAGCAGCGCGCTGGCAAGTCGCCGACACATCCGGCGCGCAACGCCGAAGTGGTTATGGAAGACCGAACTGGGCAAAGTCTTGGATCGCGCGACTGCATTGCGTCCAGGGCAAAGGTATAGAACGTGTGAACAGTTTGCAGCTGCGATTGACCGTGTGCAGGACGTACCGATCGAAGCGCCAAGATTCTTGAGTCGTTCCTTGGTTGCCTCAGGTGCAGGCGTGGGCGCAGTCGTTGCTGCGGCAGTGTTCTTCGCCCTTCGCGAAGGGCCAAGTGAGCGGACGGAGCCCGAGACGCTTGAAACTCATCAAGAGCCTTTGCTGCGTATCTACCCCGAATCCATGACCAAGGCGGAGGCTGATCGACTCTTGGTCGACAGTGTCCGATCCTCCGATCCCGCGGGAGTCCGTTGGGCCGCCGACCGTGGTGCCTCGATTGAGGGAAAGACGATTTCCTCTGTGCCTCTCCTACACTTTGCAGCTCGGCATGGGACGTCGTCGCTCATAAACGCACTCATCGACGTCGGTGCCCCGATAAACGAGACCGCCGATGCCAGTTTGTTGTTTCGTGAAGTGAGATTTACTGAGGCAACGCCACTTCATATTGCATCACTTAGCGGGCGTGGAGAGCGCGTGAAGGCGCTGATCGCGAAGGGTGCGGACATGGCGGCGCGTTGTGAGTTTGTTGATGAAGGGTTTCTGCATGCGGAGGCCGTCCTGGAGGGAAGGGAAGGTCGCTCTGGGTGGTGGGTTCGCGGTGCGCACCCTCTGCACCTGGCCGCAATGGCCGACGATTCTTCCGCGCTGCATGCGCTCTTTGAGGCGAGACCGAACATGTCGCCAGACATTCGCTGTGCAGACGATGATACGCCGCTGCATTGCGCGGCAGCCTATGATCGAGCGGGCAACGCGGGTGCGCTACTGGAGCGCGATGCGTCTCCTCACATCAAGCACGTCGCGGGATTGACACCTATGACGGAGGCGATTGCCGCCGGTGCAACTTCTGTACTCGATGTCATGCGGCGTCACCATCCAGACGTTCTGACTCATGCTGACGATGACAGCGATGGAATGTTGCCCATTCACTATGCCGTCTACTTAGGAAAGCTTGACGTCGTAAGGTACCTTGTACGAGTTGGAGTAAGCGTAGAGCAGCAAGACGCGCGCATGCACACGCCTCTCGTGTACGCACTGTGGCACGAGAGGACCGACGTAGCAGATTGGCTGATCACAAGTGGCGCAGACTTGCGAGTGCGTGTGCATGATGGCTGGTCTCTCTTCGATGAAGTAGTCAACTACAAGAGCTTGGGGGGGCTTAAGTGGTTGCTAAAACAAGATGTCGAGGATCTTATTGACAGTGCGGCGAGCGATGGTCTAAGGCCCGTCGAACGGGCGGTTGCGTTGAAACAGTCCCGATTCGTGTCGTTGCTATTGGCTTCGGGCGCCAGTCCAGAGGGTCGGCCCGGCGTTCAGACACCTCCTTTGCATTGGGCAGCGGCGAACGGGGACGTAGAAACGCTCAAGGTGTTGCTCAAGCACCATCCCGACGTCAACGAGATCGGGGCCGAAGACAAGTCGACGGCTCTTCATTTTGCCGTGAACAGGGGCATGCTGTCTGCTGTGACGATCCTCCTCCGCGCAGGGGCATCCGTCTCGGTTAAGAACAAGCACGGTACAACACCCATGGACATGGCGACCTCCATCGGGCGATTGGACATACTGAGCAAACTAAGAGAGTCTGAAAAATGACATTCATCTGCCCCCGACTACAAGCGTTTTCTTGATCTTGGCAAGCTGCTGTTTCATTTTGGAGCCGCGCTTGGACGACTCGAAGTCGCTTAGATAGTCGACCGCTGTTCTTGATGCTTTATCTTTGGTACTCGGATCGAATCCGTTCTCGATTGCGAACGTCACCACCTCAAGATTCCCTCGTTCGCAGGCTAGATGCAGGAGATTCGCGCCTCCTTTGTTTGTCGCGCGCAAGTTTGCTCCGCGTCTTAGTAGTGCGGAGATGCACTTGACGCTGTTCGCCTGTAGAAGCGGTGTTTCTCCGAATCTGTCATGAGCATGGACCTTTGCCCCTCCATCAATTAGCTTGTCGCAGCAGAGGTCCTGGCGATTGAATGCTGCGATATGGAGTGGAGTCTGACCATTGACGTCTGCAGCGTTGGGATCTGCGCCGAGAGCGAGCAGGTGTGACACGGCCAAGTCCCCCGACCCGTGCTTGTAGGTAAAGGTCATACAGGGCATGAATACTGGAGTGCGACCGAGTGAGTTCGCTAGATTGGGGTCGATGCCCCATCTCACGATTTCTCGATATACCTCCAAGTCGGTTGAGTTTTTCGCTGCCCAATGGAGCAAGCTATGATGAGGAAGCGAGGGCCTCCCCTCGCGGTATATCTGGCGATCTTCGTCTCCTCGTCTAAAGATTGCACGCGCAGCACGAAATCTCTTGGCCAGGATTTCGCCAGTGAGCAGTGCTGCGTACTCTCGTTGATTGAAGTCCAGTGGATGTCCGCAAGCGAGAAGCTGCTGTAGCACCTTGTTGTCGCCGTGTTCGATGGAGGTCCGTATGATTTCGGTGGGAATTTCCCCCGAGCCTCCGTCTCGATAGCACCCATTGGGGCCTATCATCAACTCTAACCAGTCAGCACGCAACGTTGCGTTCGGAGTCACCCAGGTGCTGTGAAGCAATGCCGATCGGATGGGCTCCCAGCTGCGCCTCTTTCCGTTCGGCAGGGATGCACCATGATTCATGAGTGATCTTGCGATACCTGTGTGTCCGAACAAAAGGGCATCACAAAGCGCGCTCGATTCGTACTGTACGTCGATCAGCTCTTCAACCCGATAACTACCTCCCGGAACAGCGATAAGACGATCGATACTGCGAGAAACTTGCTTACCAGAAGTGGCGTTAGGATCCGCGCCGGCTGTGAGCAACTCATCGATAGCCCAAGCGGAGCCTCTAACGCTCGCCACCATGAGCGCGGTGTCTCCCTCGTTGTCGAAGGCTTCCATGTTGCACTTTTGCGCCAGCAGAAACTTCAATGCCGCGCGACCAATCTCCGCATCTTGGATTAGTGCAGCCTGTGCAAGTGCGTTCGATCCTGGCGCGGTGCTCCAATGGCGGACTTTGCTGCCTATGGCGTGGCCCGGCAAGCCTCTTCTAGGTGACATGGCCAAGGGCTTTGAACCAAAGAAGGGTGTGTTTGGGTTCGCGCCGAACTTGATTAGCATGCGAAGACTGTCCAGCACTTCTGCGTCGGGTTGTAACTGATCGAATCTACGGAGGAAGATGCCGAGTACGGTTGCGCCGCTGGACGTGCGCGCGTTGGTGTCTGCTCCGTGTTTCGCTAGAAGGTGTAGGACTCTGTTTCGCACTATGCCGTTACGGATCATTGCGGCGGCGTGAAGTGGAGTGCAGTCCTTTTCTCCTGCCATCGTAAGAAAGTCGAACGACTTTGTCTCTGAGGAGCTTCCTTCCTGAACTAGCCTCTCAACGGTGGACACAAGACCTAGTCGACACGCCCGATATAGCGGCGTCTGAAGCTTGTAGCAACAGACTTCGCGATATTGGTTTCTGCCGAACCGCTCCTGCTTGGAAACCAGCATGTTGAAGTGAGACTGCTTACCTGCTCCTGCGTCAAGTATCGTTGCCCACTCATCAGTAGTGCGGGCACAGTATATGGCTAGGTCCCAGAGGGTGGGGCCCTTCTCCGGGAGTCCAAGCACGCGAGGATCTGCACTATGATCGAATGAGCGACGAAGCAGCCAGGTCGCCGGCGGCAAGGTCTCATCAGTCATGCGTGCACCCATTGCCAGGAGTTCTCGCGCGTAGCTCCAATCTCCTTTCAAGAAGGCGTAAGCGATCGCAGGAATTCCCTGGCCCGAGCGGGCAACAGGATTCAATCTGTGCTGCTCGATTAGCGAGCGTAGTGAAGCTCCCGTCGCATGCGCATATCCAACTGCATTCTCTGTTGAGAGGTCGTCTGTGTCATCGCTCTTGTCTCGTTTGAGAAGTACGCTCACGACATCGGAGTATCCACGAAGGCGAGCAAAGTCCAGCGGTGTTTCGCCGTGGGCCACGGCGCGCCATAGCTCGAAATCAGGATCTGTCTTTCGGCGTCCTGGCACCCTAAGTATAGCCTGAGGGCTTGCGCTCAGCATGGATACTTTACCCTTGCCGCTTGCGAGCGGGTCAGCCCCTAGCGAAATTAGTTGCTTTGTCTGTTCTACGTCGCCTCTAAGACAAGAAAGGTGCAACGCTGTGAAGCCACCAACTGTTTGCAGATCGATGTCGCAATGCTTAGAGAGTATGTCAATCGCCCGACGATTGTTTGTAAGCACGGCGTGATGAAGGGGCGACAAGGTCTGAATACCACTTGAGATAAGCAATATCCGGCGTTCTGCGTTTAGCGACAGTTGGCGCTTGACTCTTGAATCTAGGATGGTCGCGTATTCCGCTACCAATGCCGATTCAGTTACGCGATGAGTTGGATCCGCGCCCGCATCAAGCAAGATTTTGATTGTCACATTATTCTTCGCACGCACCGCGCGCGTGAGCGGCGTCATTCCTTGCCAGTCAATCGGATCCAGCGATGACGGCTTCGCTCTAATCATCGCTCGAAGAAGTCGAGCGTCCTTTGACTCGGCGCAAATGTGTAGTGGGGTACCCGTGTTGTGTCCACGGCCATCGTGAAATGCAGGGGCAAGTACGTGTGCCCCCTTTTCAATTAAGTATTTCCCAATTCCCACTGACTGATCTCCTCCGTAGGCCGCATAGTGCAAGGGTTGCCAGCCGACGCTTCCCTCACGCGAATGAAGTAGCGACTTGTCTTGTCGTAGTAGTTCGGTTGCCACTTGGGTCGAGTTGTTCTGTGCCGCTACGTGCATTGCGGTCGTACCCCGCTTGTCGTCAACGATTAGTGGCGCGCCTCTCGCTATTGCCCATTTCGCGACCTCTACTTGATCGCCGATCGCGGCGCCTTGCATGACTGCCTGAAGTGCCTCGCGCGTCGGATCCGTTGGGCTCACCAGTGGCGCTCGCTCGATCATTGCTACACGGCCCAATGACGCTGCGATCGAGATCGAGTCTTCGTAGGAGTCTGCGCCGTTGTGCCAACGCCGTGGTGAAGTCATCAGACACTTGGCTGCGGACAGTGAGTCGAATACAACGCTCATGGTGAGTACGGAATGCGACTCGCCTCGAATAGTCGCACTCGAAGACATAGGGTGAGACTTGAGTGCGTCCAGTACCTTCGACAACTTTCTTGTGGCGGCGATATGGGGGGGCGCAACTTTCGCGGTACCTTTCGTCACTAGCGCAGAAGTTGGGACTCGCATTGACGCCAAAGCAAATGGGTCTGTGACTCGGTACATCAATAGAGATACGATTTCTACAGAGGAGGCTGCAGCTGCCAGATGGGCTGAATTTGGCGAGTAGATAATTAGCTTGTCAACGGATACGATACCTTTAGCTCGTGTATTGGGGTCGGCGCTATGTCTCAGCAGCAACTTCACGCATGAGGCTGAGTCTACAAGCACCGCGATGTGTAGTGGAGTGAGACCTTGGTCAGTGACCTCGTGACACTTCGAGTCATTCTCCAGTAGTTCGCGTAGCTTGTTCACGTCACTTGCTGCGCACGCACGATGGGTAGGATTTGATAGTCGATGAAGCTGCGTTCGTACATCACGCGCGGGATCGATCGGTATAGGCGCCTGTGTTTTCGCCTCACGGTGGATTTCCGGTCTCTCTTGAGCGTCGATCTTACCGATTGATTGGCGCCGATTGTGAAACAAGGCGATGGCAGTGATTGCTGCAACTCCGAGCAATGCTGCGCTTGCCATCTTCCAGCGTACAGTTGGCGATTTTCTTTGCGACCCCTTTACATCTGCGTTTGGCCTAGTTGGGTAGAGAGATCGACCGAATTCTAGACATGACCCAAAGCGCCCACTTGGTTCGACCGACAACGCCTTGCCTATCGCGCGGGATACGGTTCTAGAAACGTTGGTATTGAACTCATGCAGGGCTTGAGGGGGCCTCGTCGACTTGGAGGCCATAATCTCGATGTAGCTGCGGCCTTTGTACGGTTTCTCACCGCCTAGCGCCTCGTAGACAGTCATTGCGAGGCCATACTGGTCTGTTGCACCCGAGAAGCTCTTGGCACTTCCCGCTTGTTCTGGCGCCATGTAGATGGGACTGCCGGCGTTTCCAATGTTCCCGCTGTCGGTAGTCTTACGGAGCGCCAAGCCAAAGTCGGCGAGTACAGGCGAACCATGTTCATCAAACAGGATGTTGGCGGGCTTTACATCGCGATGCACGATTCCGCGTTCATGGAGATAATCCAATGCACGTGCGACGGGTTCAAGCCAGACGCGCGTTTGCGCAAGACTTTGAGTCTTTTGTGCTTTGAGGCGATCTTCAAGACTGCCTCCCGGCAAGTATTCCAAGATGTAATATGGAATATCTTCATGCAGCCCTCGACCGAGGATGCGAACGATATTTGGATGGCGAATGCGGCGTAGCTCGTCAATCTCACGCACCAGTCGATACGCATTGGCTTTCGATCGGCCGGCGCGCACACGTGCCAGCTTGGCGACGACGAGTCGGCCCGTACTGATCTCTTCGGCGAGCCATGCCGCACCCATGCCGCCTTGGCCTAGAAGTGTTTGTAGCTCATACCGCTCGTTAAGTATCGATCCTGTCTCCATCGAAGCATGCTACTGAGGCCCACAGAATCGCCAACATCTGGACACAGTCGCGTATGCCACACCGTGCTTTCCAGTGAGTCCTCGGTTGCCTTACTAGCGACGTGTGGAGGTGTTTTCGATGAGCGAGTACATCGCCATTGCAGTTGGTGGGCGGCGCGATGGATCTGGGTCTAACGACTGATCGATTGCATTTGCGAGTGCTTCAGGAACGTCGGCGTTTCTCATCTGAACTGGCACGTAGACCGCTCGCATGAGGTCGCTCCAGTTCGTTTCGCCATCGCCCTCGTAATGCCATGATGCTGTGGCGGCGTAATACAGCGTTGCACCTGCGCCGAAGATGTCCGTCGCCACGGAGACTTTGCGTGCATCCCGCAGTTGTT
This sequence comes from Planctomycetota bacterium, assembly GCA_965222115.1. Classification (GTDB taxonomy): domain Bacteria; phylum Planctomycetota; class PLA2; order PLA2; family JAEUHO01; genus CBDCTJ01. Next base: position 1,710,108 of record CBDCTJ010000007.1, read on the forward strand.
CCGGCGGCATGAACTTGGGGGTGCCCTTGATGGAGTCACTGGTTGTGAGACACGGTTGACCTGCGTCGCGAAGACTTTTTGCCAAACCAAAGTCGGCCAATTTAACACGGTATCTGCCATCAGACTTCTCAACGAGAACGTTCTTTGGCTTGATGTCCCTATGAATGACCCCCTGATTATGTGCATAGCCAATGGCATGAAGCAGATCGCGAGCAATTGAAGTGACCTCACTGGACTTCATCGGGCCGTGTTGATTCACGTGCGCCTGCAGGTCGAGGCCCTGAATCCACTCAAATGCAATCCAAAGCTCCTCGCCGCGATCGGACGCACCAAGTGTGCGAACAATGTGTGGATGACGGAGGGACGCTGCGATTTCGATCTCGCGCATGAAATGAGCCACCGCCTTGCTGCTTTCATTGGAGGAAAGTGGCAAGATTTTCACTGCAGCGATCTTCCCCGTATCTCGCTGTAGTGCGAGATGCACTTCACCACCAGTACCGCTTGAGATGCATCGGAGACACTCGTAGTCTCGTAACGAAGCACCGATCGACTCAAGGACCCTTTCGCCGAACTCCTCCTCATCTCGCGAATTGGCGATAATGGCTTCCATTGACGTGTGTCCGATATGGAGCGTGTCCCCTGTGCAAAGGTCCGCCCTGGCAACCCGCTTCCCGTTTACGTGTACGCCGTTGCTGCTTCCTAGGTCGCGCACTGAAACTTTGTTCGCACCCATCTCAACGAGGGCGTGAAGCCTGGACATGTACGGATCGGTCGGCACCTGCGAAGATTGGTCTGCTTCTCCGCCGCGACCGATGACGAAGCTCTGATATCCCTCGTACACAAAATCACGGCCAACGTCGGGCCCCTTCAGAACTCGAAACTTCACTTGCAGCACAAGATACTCCGCTTTGACCGGAAAACTTCCTACGCGGCATTGCGACTCAGAGCCGCTTCAGCGCTCTACGTCATCGGCCCGTCGAGCATAGTCTAGTCAGATCCGCAAGTTTGAATCCCTCAAGTCATCGGGTCCAGCGGCGTGGCTACTTCTTCTCTTTCTCATCCTTCGCATCGAGATGCTTCTTGGATTCGACGACTTCGTCGAGGAGGCCGTAGTCTTTGGCCTCGGTGGCGGACATGTACTTGTCGCGGTCGGTGTCGTGTTCGATGTCCTTCATAGGCTTGCCGGTGTGGCGAGCAAGGATTTCGTTGAGGATGCGACGGGCGTAGAGAATTTCTTCGGCCTGGATTTCGATGTCGGCCGCGGTGCCTTGGGCGCCGCCCCAGGGTTGGTGAATCATCACGCGTGCGTTGGGCAGGGCGAAGCGCTTGCCGGGTGTGCCAGCCGCAAGCAGGATGGCCGCCATGCTGGCCGCGCTACCGATGCACACGGTTTCCACGGGGCACGAGATGTACTGCAGCGTGTCGTAGACGGCGAGTCCCGCGGTGATGCTGCCGCCAGGGCTGTTGATGTAGAGATGGACGTCGCGATTTCGATCGCTCTTCTCAAGCACGAGCAACTGGCCAATCAAAAGGTTCGCGACCGTGTCGTTGATGGGCGTGCCGAGATAGACAATGCGGTCTTCTAGCAGGCGGCTCCACACATCGTAATGGCGTTCGCCACGCCCGGTACGCTCGATAATGGTGGGGTTGGGAATGTAGCCCTGAAAATTCTGCGGGGTCTTAACGTCGCTCATGGAATGGGGGGTCCTCAGTAGGGGGGCCTACTTCTTCTTGGATGCTTTCTTCTTTGCCGCCTTCTTCTTGGCGGTCTTCTTTTTGGACGCCTTCTTCTTCGAAGCTTTCTTCGACGAGTCTTTCTTCTTCTGGGCAGCGCCCCCCTTAGCGTCGTCGGAGGGGGAGGCCTCTTCAAGGAGGCTCTCATCTTCGACCACGGCAGCCTTGCTGCGGATGAACTCGGCTACCTTGCGCTCCCGAATCTGCATCTTGATCTCGTGAATGCGCTCACCGCTTTGAAGCGACTGGATCACCTGCTCGACGGGGACGCCGTACGCCTTGGCCATGTCGACCGCGGCGCCGTGTACGTCGGCCTGCGTCGCTTCGATGGATTCGGCATCGGCAATACGTTCCAGCAGAAAGAAACGCTTGTAGTCGAGTTCGATGGCACTCTTTGCGTCGCCTCGTTCCGCGTCGATCGTCTTTTCAATCTCGTCTTCCGGTTTCTCATCGAGTTGCATACGCATACGCTTGCGTGAGGCCCAGCCTTCGAGTTCGTTGGAGACAAAATCCTCGGGCAACGACATCTCGATGCCCTCGACGAGTTCCTCCACAAGCTTGTCGGCGGCATAGCGGTCCCGCCCGCGTTCGCTGCTGCGTCGAATCTGCTTCTTCATGTCGCTGCGAAGTTCGTCTTCGTCGTCGTAGTCGAGCTCCTTGAGGAAGGCCTCGTCGATTTCGGGTAAGACGAAGCGTTTGATCTTCTTGAGCTTGACCTCAAGCGTCATCTCAATCCCGCGCAACTCCTCACGCTTGTCGTCGGCCGGAACCTCGACCGTGTCGGTTGCGACGGTGCCAACCGGTTTCCCTTCGAGTTGATCGTCCAGCGCTTCGACGACGTAGCCCGCAAGCACACCGCGTCCCAGCGAGTAAAAGACGCCGTCGTCGCGATCTAAGACGCTTTCGCCCTCCATGGCCTTGTAGTCAATGACCAGTACGTCCTTCTCCTGCGCCGTGGCCTTCTCGTCTTGGACGTCTTCGAGCTTGGCCAGGCGTTCGCGAAGGCCCGAAATGGCGTCGTCAACGTCGTCGTCCGTAACCTTGATGGGCGGAACGCGAACTTCGAGCCCCTCGTATTTCGGCGTTTCAAATTCGGGCTTGGTGACAACTTCAAACTCGAATGAAAATGGCTTGTTTCGCTCTAAGGGAAACGAATCGACATCAAGGTTGGGAGCACGCAGCGGCTCGATCTTTTTGGATTCGACAAGCTCTTCGAAAATCTCTTGAATCAACTCGGCGCGGACTTCTTCGCCTAGCTTCTTGCCAAAGCGTTTTTCGATGATTTGGCGTGGCGCGTGTCCGGGCCGAAATCCCGGCAAAGCGATGTTGTCGTTGATCTCGCCGAATTTCTTGTTGAAGGCCTCTTCGATGCGCTCTTCGCTCAGCTTGATCGACACCTTCTTCACGCAGGGCGCCTTGGTCTCTACCTGAACGTCCATGGGAGTCTCCATCCGCCGCGCAGGACCGTCCGCCCGGGTGCGGCGGCCAGAAGGTAGCCGCTCATTGGGAGGGGAACGAAGGAAGGCCCGGCGTCAACGGGCCTCACAGCCCCATAAATCTGCCTTTCCCCTGGTTCCCGTGACTTTCCTGGTGGTTCCGCTCGGTGATGGATCTAGAATCAGGGGGACCGCTGTGCGCTACCAGCGCAGCCGCTCGTCTCTCTATTGGCTTTGGTCTGGCCTACGTCTCGACCTGTCCCCATTGGCGGACGCGTTCAGCGACGAAGCAAAGATCGCCCCTCACTCCGGGCGGCCCCACTCGTGGCGTCGCCCAAGTTCTGGCGGTAGCGCAATGGGAATGGCAAGGACCCCTTCAAGGTTCTTGGGCAAGGTTTTTGGGGGCAAGGCGAAGGCACGTGCCTCGCACTGAGAAGGACCCCGCAGCCGGAGACGCGCAAGGACAGCAATATCCAGGAAAAGAACCATTGAGAAATAGAAGAAACTCACACTCCGGACGCGGCGGTAGTCGTAGGCGTCGGCCTACGCGAGGTCGTGGCACGGCCCGCGGTGGATCATCGCGTGGCCCTTCAAGAGGAGGACGATCACCGCGTGGCGGTGGTCGCGGTGGCGGACGGTCTCGCGGTCCCAACCGTGACCAGCCCGCATACGACGAATCGGGTTTGCCGTACGGCGTCCTGCTTGCCGAGCCCACACCACCACTTCCACCGCCTGACTTCAAGTTCACTGAACCCACGATGGAAGAGATGTATGCCTTTGGCCTACTCGACTTGCATCGCGATGGACATGGCTACTTACGTTCACCCGCCACCATGTACGTCCCGTCGGATGACGACGTGCATGTGTCGCGCGATTTGGTGGAGCAGTACGGACTTCGCGACGGCGTGACGATTGATGGCATTGCCGGTCGTGCGCGCCGCCCGGGCTTGAGTCCACCGCTTGAAGAACTGGTGTCGGTATGCGGCGTTGCTCCGCATCTCTATCACAAGACGCGCAAGTGGGATCAGCTCACCGTGATCGATCCCGAGCGTCGTTTGAATCTCACCGAAGGCACCGACGACATCACGCTGCGTATTATTGACATGCTTGCGCCGATTGGCTTTGGCCAGCGCGGACTGCTTGTGTCGCCGCCGCGTGCCGGTAAGACGATGATCCTGCAGAAGCTCGCGCAAGCGGTGGAACGCAATCACCCTGAAGCCTATTTGATGATTCTGTTGGTCGATGAGCGACCGGAAGAGGCCACTGCATTCCAACGCGCCACCAACGGCGAGGTTGTGGTGAGCACCAACGACGAAACGCCCGAGAATCACGTCCGCGTGACAGAAATGGCATTGAAGAAGGCCAAGCGTCTCGTTGAGACCGGCAAGGATGTTGTGATCTTGATGGACAGCCTCACACGCCTGGGTCGTGCCTACAACCTGCTGCAACGCAGTGGGGGGCGCACACTTTCGGGTGGTATGGACAGCCGCAGCTTGGAAAAGCCCAAGGCGTTCTTTGGCGGTGCGCGCAATATCGAGGAAGGCGGTTCACTCACCATCGTGGCCACGGCCTTGATCGAAACCAACTCGCGCATGGATCAGGTGATCTTTGAGGAGTTCAAAGGCACGGGCAACATGGAGTTGGTGCTCAGCCGCGCACTGGCCGAGCAACGCATCTGGCCTGCGATCGACGTCAATATGTCGGGTACGCGTAAGGAAGAGAAGCTGTTGTCGCAGTTGTTCCTTGAGAAGGTCTACATGCTTCGTCGTGTGCTTCAACGCGTGCGTCCGATCGATGCCATGCAACTATTGATCGAGCGCATGGAAGCCACGGGCGATAACAAAGCCTTCCTCGATCTCCTGTCCCAGCCGGGTCGGAGGAATGAGGATGACACGTTTGATTACGCGACGTAGGTAGGGGGCGTCTAACCTCACGCAGAGGCGCAGGGAACGCGGAGGCGCAGAGCGCAGCCGAACGTGATGGAGTTTGCTGGTATCGCGCCCTGGGCAGGAGCGCGATCCGATTGCCATTGCCTATGGCGCTTGATGTCGGCAGAACGCCGTGCGCGGGGGAATCGTCACCGAGGGGTCCTGACCAGGCGCAAGGGCGAAGAGTTCGAACGCGCCCGGAGAAGAATAGGGCATCGACGGAATCGTTACGGTTGCCGTATTTGCATTGATCGGCGTGGAGGAAAGCGTGACTGCAGGACCTGCGCCCGTTCGCAATTTGAACGTCGTCGATGAACCAAAGTTGTGCCCCTTGACCGTGACGACAGTGGTCTCATTCGGCGCCACGGTTCGCGGCGTGACACTCGCCACCTGTGGTACAGCGGCAACCACGTGGATCGCAATTTGGGAGGATTGCTTGTTTTTATAGCGAACCCCGAGGAACTGGCCAGTCTGAAGCGCTGAACTCAAAGAGATCGTGACGGGCGTGTTGGACCCTGACCCAAAAGTCGCACTTCCAAGTTGGGCAATGTCGCCGCCCGATGCATCGAGGCTCCAGACTTGAACTTCCTGCCCGTTGGCGCGGCCTTGCCCCGACCCAACCGAGATACTGGTGAGTCCGTCATAGGGCACCAGCTGCAAGCGAGGCGTGTTGCTGATACCCATGGCTGACATGACGGTCATCGAGTCTGCGACGAGGTCGCCGTTGCTGTCTTCAAAGCGTAACGTCCCCGATAGGCCTGGAGGCTCAAGAATATCAAGGAGGTTTGCAGGGGCATAGTCGGTAGCGTATACGTACGTTGCGGCATCTCCCGACCTAAGAACGGAGCGCGCTTCCAGTAACCCGCTGTAGTCGTCGGACTTCGCATAGGGCGTTGGCTTCACGGTGTCTACCCACCCGTCGGCGTTCGTATCCACAAGGACCCGGATGTCCTGGCAGCGGCGGTCAAGTACAAACATGAGTCCGGCGTTGGCCGCCGATATCTTCGTAACGTATGCAGGCGTTGTTCCGAAATCGACAAGCATGGTCTCGGTAGTCGCATCCGGAATGTAATCACCCGTTTCGTCGTTGTACCTGAAAAGCTTGCAATGCCCTTGATTGTCGATGCTTGCTACCAGTAGGTAGGAGGTGCCGCCCTGGATTGTCATGCTCGCTGCAAGGATCTTATGACCAGGTACGGTAATCGAGTGAATGCCGCCCCGAACGAACTTGATATCATTTGAATCAGAATAAAATGTAATCCCGGAGATTTTGCCGGATGAAACACTGTCGGGAGGGGATGTAAGCACGATTTCGCTAGTCGTTGGAAATGCGTGTGGAGTGCTGACTAACCGGTCACCTGAACCACACGATGTGCACAAAGCGAAAATGGCTACGCTGTATGCAATTGCGTGGAAAACTTGTGAGGTAACTCTCTCCATGATCACGCTCCCGCTAGCCAATCATCTCGTTTAGTACCCATGGAAGCCAGGGCTCGAACGACTCCTTGCAATCCAAAGACAAATCCCTCCACTCCTGGCTGCCAAAGAAAGAATTTTCACAAATATTTTTCAGGTCTCCGAACGCATCGGCCACGATCGACAGCATCTCGGCGAGGATTTCTTCCTTTTCTGTTAAGGTCGTTGACGGTAACGAGTATTTGAGGGCCAGCTCACTAAGTACGCGACACTTTGCGTCCAATTCTAGATACGATCTCTCTAGAAGCTCGTCTACGGCTCCCGCGGTTGGCGGGAACCCGCCAACCAGTCTTTGCTGAGTGTGGAAGATCTCCTCCCATACGACGGCTTTCTTATTTAGTTCGGATTGATTAGTAGTTCCGTCACTTATTCCCACACATCCATTGCCCATCGACACTCCACCTGCATTCTCGTGAAATTGGCAAGCCAATACTTGGTTTGCCCCGCCAAAGTAGCTGACCCACGTTGCCTTGTCGAATACACGAATACACCCTAGACTCTTTAGCAGAGACGCTAGTTCGGGAATTCCAACGAAGTGAGTCATACACGGGTCGAGATTGGCGGACGAATTGCCGTCGATGATTTCACAAATGCATTCACCAAACCCGCTTGTGTCGTCCTGAATCGCTACGCCCGGGCAAGAGGTGCCGCCCACCGACAGGGAACCGTATGCAGCGTGCTTATGTGTTGGGATCATCAGCAAGATTGGGATGAGAATCAGCATGCGTCTCATGTCAACACCTCCAAGACTTATCCCTTTTTATTATTGCTGACGCGGTTGTCAAGGCCTACGCGAGCACGAATGAGTTACTTGGGGAGTGCCGCTGTGAGTCGGGACTGTTGGAGAAGACCGCGCGACGAGCGAAGCGAGCTCGAGACTTGGGTTCGCCTCGCATTCGATCTCGCTCGCAATCTACTTCCTTACAAACACCTGGATCTGAAACGCATTGATGCCGGCGGTGGCGCCTATGACGTAGACGAAACGTCCGTCGGGACTGATGGCGCCGGTGAGGAGTGCACCGAAGTCGGCGCGAACGAGACCGTTGGGATCAACGGAGTAGCTGCCGACGAAGGGGGCCGTGGACATGACGCCCGCCGTGTTGACGTTCGTGTCACCCGTAAGGCTCGACTGGCCGTCTGCCGTGAAGCTGCCCATCATGGATTCGGCATAGGGGTATTCCCAATAGAGTCCGGCGCCGTGGTACTCGCCCTGAAAGCGCTGGCTCGTCATGTTGTTGCCTTCACGAATGAGCACGACCGATAACGGATTGGAGTCGACTTGAATGGCGCCACTGAGCATGGCGATTGAGCGATCGGCCGAGACGACGCCGAACAAGTCGGCTACGCCGGCCGAGCTGAGGCCAATGCGAATCGAACCGTCGTCGTCCACTTCGTAATACAAAATGGAAGGGGGGAGGTCGATTGAGTTGACGCCTAGGTGGTTGGTTCCGGGGTCGATTACCGCATGTCCTGACCCATCAAAAGTAAGACTGCCCACGAGCCTCGTGGCGTTTTGTTCATCAAGTGTGACCTGGCCAGCCATGAACATATGAAAACGCCCAGTGAGCCCAGCCGTTGAGTGTCCGGTCGAACGGCGCATGTGCATGGCCAGTGTTGGGTCCACACCTTGATCAATCGTTCCAAGAACCGCGATTTCGCTGGTTGCACCTAAACCGCCACCGAGCCGAGGATTGGTGAGCGGATCGTCGCGAATGGTATAGAACCCGTCCTCCTTGAGTACGTACGTCTTGGTATCGCCCGTCGGATTGTTGTCAATGACACCCGTATGATTCTCGGTCGTCTGGACGAACAAGGCATCGTCGATACCCGGCACGAGCTCACCCCAAGCCGTGGTGGTTGATCCATCGGTATGACCTGTATGACTCATATAGAAGTGCTGACCGGCCAGCTCAGGAATGCCTCCATTGCCGCCAACACCGCCATTCCCATTGCCATTCTGCGTGGCAAAGCTACTGCCCCCCGATCCACCGCAGGCACAGAGCGAGAGCGACAGGACAAAGGCAGACGTTAGGGAAAGTGCGGTGCGAAACGACATGGATCTGAACCTCCGAGGGGTTGTCGCCCACTGGAGGCACATACACATGCGTAATTTCAAGAAAGTGGAAGACTCTCTGTGTCAGGGTGAATTTCGCGCTCTTGGTGGAGTGTGAACGGGTCCTGTGCGGTCGTACGCGATTCATCTCACGCAGAGGCGCAGAGTACGCGGAGGCGCAGAGCGAAGCCGAAGGTGGTGGAGATTGTTGGCATCGAAGTGGTGCGGGTTGTGGGACGTCGCTTGATGAAGAGGGAGGGGCGCAAGCGTTGGTGGGAGCCAATAGGCAGATGCGAGCGCAATCGGACACTTCCGGCTGGAGTATTCCAAATCTGAAAATACAGATAACGCACGTGTTCCCTCTGCGACTCATTCGCTCGGCGCCTCCGCGTGAGATACGTACGCGAGAATTCGATAAAGGTGGAAGCGGTCTCAATGGACGATAAGAAAGGATTGAGTTCATCGCGCGATAGGACACCCCTTGACTGAACCGACGAAACGCCGGCCCTGTACCTCACGCCAACTGGTCATTGGCGGGCTGCTTTGTGCCCTGCTTGTGGCCTCGCACCTTTGGTTCTTGAAGCGTCCCAATCATCGCCTGGGCGGTATCGCTTGGAATGCACTGTTTCAGATGTTTGGACCTCTGCTAGCGCTTGGCTACGCCGCGTTTCTGGCGATCCGCGAGACCGGTTCAAGTCGCGCGCGCACGCTCAAGATTCTTGTCTGCATAGCGCTTGTTGCGATAGCGACTGCTTGTTGGCTTCGCACGTGGCCCGTGATGATCAGCGTTTGAGCATCGTATGGAGCGCTGTTGTGTCGTAGCATGCTGAACGTATGTCTCGACGAATGTCAATCGCCACAACGCTTCTGGCCCTCGGCATTATTGGCTGGCTGGTGTGGCGGGGCACGTCGAGAGAATCGCACGTTCATGGCCCGAGTGTCGAACCGCACAACAAGTCCAGACATTCTCCAGCATTGAGAGCCGTTGGAATGGAGGCGCCACGGAAGCAGCCGCCGATAGCGCCGGTCGATAGCGACACCGCAGTCCCTAAGGAAGAACCGTGGACGATTCGCGGGCGCGTGTTCCAACCCGATGGCGTAACGGGCGCGGCCGGCGTACCGGTTTTCGCGGTATACCGCCCACGCTTCATCAACTCATCCAACGTCTTGGCGCAGGCTATGACGGACCGTGAAGGTCGTTATGAACTGACGGGCGTTTTCAACGATTCAAGTACGGAAACGCTCTACGTCTTGGCTTCGGGGGGAGGATGGATTAGCCGAGAAGTTGAAGAAAAACTTGTACGCGGGCGGCATTCATCCTCTGAGATATCGAGCGTGAAGGTTCAAGCGGGCGAATCGTTTACGCTCGACCTGCATGTAGTTCCCTGTGCGCGCATTGAAGGCCGCGTGTTGTCGCCAAACGGCGAGCCCGTGCCTGGCGCCATCGTGCGGGGGCGCAAAATGACGATTCCACCTCTTCTAGCCATGTCGCGTCGTTTGGCTGCGGAAGACGTGATGGCACCGGTCCAGACAGACGGTGACGGTCGCTTCGTCATATGGGCGCCTGTCGGTCGCTCGTCGATTCGCCTCGAGGCGATGGCACCGGGATTCTGTTTGGTGCAATCCGACGCGCTTGAATCCTCAATGGGCGAGGTTACGTCCGTTGACCTTGAGCTCGTTACACCGCGTTCACTGACGCTCACGGTCTTGGATGAGTCCGACGATTCGGCGATCGTGGGTGCGTTTGTGTACGCAGAATATCGCCGAAGTGGTTCATTCGTGAATAGCAACAATACGTACCGCCGGGTGCCCCGCAGCGGTCGCGTTGAGGTTGCACCTCTTCTGATGCAACCAGTCCGCATTCGCGTTGTTGACGATCGATATCTCGAGTACCGCACGAACGCCAAAGAAGATGCGTGCGGCGACTGGTTTCAATCGGTTCCCGGAAAGACTCACCACTACGAAGGTGTCGTTCGACTTGAACCACTCTGCCCGATTCACGGGACCGTGGTTTGGCCTAAGAGCATTGATTTGTCCGGTGCCCAACTCTCCGTGAGCGCGAAGGCACTAGATGCTCCGGGCTACGAACACTATCGCGGATTCGCTGAAGTGGATGCGATCAAGCGCACGTTTACAATCTACGTTCCCAAGCGAGGGACATTCGCACTTGAGGCGACGCAATTTTTTCACGAAGACCGATTGCATTGCGATGAGGTCGTCGTAACGGCAGCGTCCGAAAACGTACGTGTTGCCTATAGGATACTGTCGGACGATGAGATTGTGTTGGAGCCGGAAGAGGTCGAGGACGACGGCAAGTGAGTGGCACAGGGGCGAACTGAGTCTGGGCAAGATTCAAGCTCTCCGTGGTGTGTGATCGGGGGCGTTGCCGTCGGGCGGGTCTAATTTCACGCAGAGGCGCAGAGAACGCGGAGGCGCAGAGCGCAATCGTTATTTGGGCCGAACTGAGAAGAGTGAGAAAATGGGGTTGTTGCAACAACGATGGCAATCGCGAGGGTGCGGGAATCTCGAGTTGGTACGGGCATCACGCCGTCCGCGCCCTTAGCAATCGCCTCCGCACAAACCGCGCCAGCAAAAACAGGAGTAGCGCGGCAACAGCGATGCCGTAGCGGTGTTCACGCCAAATTCGATTGATGCGCGAGATCTTGGAATCGCCGTAGTACCAGGCGCCAATGGCGTCGTCGTTGTCTCCTAGCGTGAAGAACAAATCGTTGTCCCAGTGATGAATGGAGAAACTACCGTCCTTGTTCTGTCGGTTGAATCCACTGCTTTGTATGCGATTGACGTACCAGCGCTCCGGTTCGTCGATCGTGTCCAGTCCGGTCTTGACCTCGGTCATACCCTTTGCTGTTATCCACGGGTTGAGGAAGTTTGCGCGCCATGCACTTAAGAGGTTGCGTTTCGAGCGCAGGGTAGTTGTCTCGATTGGTTTGTCGGTGCAGAGGATGAGTTCGAGTCGGAAGTCACCTTGACGCGCGCTGTACTTGGCCGGGTAGTAGGGCGTGTCGGTTTCGAATCGTATGGCAAGAGGTGGAAGATCGGGTTCGGACGCAAGTGCGCTCTCTTTGGCTGTGGGCTGAACCCGGATGCAAAGAAACGTAAAGTTACGCGTTGCAAACCACCGCAGTTCTTCGGGATCTTCCGCCGGAAACTCGTTGTCCTTCAAGTAATCCTGCAGCGCATCAACGCCGTGTGCAGCGTCGGCGTGTACCGGTGTAATCGTATAGGGTCCAACCTGTCGCGTGGGACCCACATCGAGACCATGAGCAGATCCTGCCGCCAACGCGTTGGCGTCTACGGCTGTGCCGTACGAGTCGGACGGAAACAATTTCTTGATGAAGGCCAAGTCAAAGCGCGAACGACGGGCCCATTGCCACTCCGCCAGCCGTTGCACGCGTTTCGCGACGCCACTCGCATGTTCAATCGGCTCCACTTCTTTGGCCGCGTATGCAATGGGTCGGGACGGAACCGTGATGACCCACGCCATGTAGGGCGGCGCGCCCTCTTCCCCCTTGAAGTAGGGCTTGATCTGCAGCAGAAGGTCTTGCACCCCATCCCGATGGAGCACCAATCCTCGTTGCGCGTTCTGACCGAGACGGCCTTTCCAATCGAGCGGTGCCATACAACAGCCGTCTGTGAGCGATGAAGGTGCCAAAAGCACCATCGAGATCACCAACAACCGCATGAGCACACGGGACGTTAGGCGCGGGTTCATGCGAACTCCCTATATCCAAGAAGGGCTCCATGTGTCCTTGGGGTGCAAAAGCGCGTTTGAGGCCGCCTCGGATCCGCCAAGTTTGCTACGCTTCGGGTTCACATCTAGGAGCGGGAACATTCTACCCCGTTCGCAGGCCCGGAAGGACCTCCTATGACGCCCATGACGCTTCGAACTCGTTTCGCTTGTTTGCTCGGTGCCTTTGCCCTTGCGCTACTCGCTGGCCCGGCGATGGCAAAGGACGACGCCAAGCAGTCGGCCAAGAAAGCGCCTGCGAAAAAGCGCGCGAAGAAGAAGGCCGAGAAGCCCACTTTGGGTCTTCGCTATCCGTCGCTCACACCCGACGGGAAACGGGTCGTCTTTGGTTACCGCGGCGATTTGTGGATTGCGCCCATCGAGGGCGGGGCGCAGCCCGAGCGTCTCACCATTCACGAGGCGCAAGACACCATCGCACGCGTAAGTCCGGATGGCGAGCACATCGCGTTTACATCCCGCCGCGATGGGGGCTACGACATTTTCGTGATTCCCGTAGAAGGCGGCGAGCCGAAACGCATCACGCACAACAGCGGGGCCGAAGTGCTCTGTGACTGGTCGCCCGATGGCAAGAAGATTCTCTTCATGTCCAATCGTGAGCCGTCATTGGCGCGTATGAACCTCTATGAAGTACCGGTAGCTGGTGGCACGCCGCGACGACTGACGCATGATGGTGGGCGCGAAGCCCGGTACTCAAACGATGGCAAGCAGATCATTTACGTGCGCGGCTCCAATACGATTTACCAGGACAACTACAAGGGCTCAGGCAACTACGACATCTACACCGTCCCCGTAGAGGGCGGTATTCCCACGCAGGTCACGAAAACCGATGGCAACGAACGGTGGCCCACGTTTACCGAAGACGGCAAGAAAATTCGTTTTGTCACCGAAGAACGAGGTGTTGCCAACTTCTATGAAATGACTGTCGGCGAAACCAAACGCAGGCGCGTCACGAAATTTCGAGGCGCGGACGTACACCGCCCGTGCTATGCCTGGAAGGGCGACGGCGTAGTATTTGAACTTAGCGGAAAGCTCTATCACACCGATCTATCGGCCAAGAAGCCCAAAGCCCATCCGATTCGACTTACGGTGCGCGGGGACGTGCGTCATAGCGGCGTTGTCGAACGACAGGTCACGCGCGGTGTGGAGCATGTCCATCTCAGTTCGGATGGATCGAAGATGGTCTGTTCGGTCCATGGCGACATTTGGGTGATGGATGCGTCCGGCGGCAGCGCGACGCGTCTTACATCGGGCCCCCACAAGGACGAGTGGCCGCGGTTGAGTCCCAACGGCAAGGTCGTGGCCTTTCAGTCCAATCGGGCGGGCAAAAGCGATATCTTTCTCTTGTCCGTTCGCGATAAGAAAATCAAGCGACTCACCAAGCACGCTGCGGACGATTTTTTTCACTCGTGGTCGCCGGATGGGAAGCGGCTCGTCTTCACGTCAGAGCGTTCCGGCAATCGCGATATCTGGACGATTGACGTGGCCACCGGCAAGGTCAAACAACTCACGCGCGAGAAGGGTAACGAGGACGATCCTGTATTTTCGCCGGATGGCAAGTCGATCGCATTCGATAGCGACCGCAGTGGCGGTCAGGCCATCTTCATCATGAATGCCGACGGAAGTAACCCGCGTAAGGTCTCAAGCGGTACGGGCTTCTATCAGGTTCCCAACTATTCGCCCAATGGACGTATGTTGGTGTACGAATCGATGAATCCCGCCACCGGACGCTCCCGAGGTCTGTTTGTCTGTAAGGCAAGCGGCGGTTCTTCCATGCGCATCGCGAGCGAAGGTATGGGCTCGTGCTGGAGTCCGCGCGGCGACTACATCTACTACTCAGTTGGTAATCGCGGCAACCAAGAGGTGTATCGTGTTCCTGCGCCGACGGCGATTGAGAATCGTGAAAAGGTCCCCTTTATTGGCAAGATCGATGTTGACCTACGCCGGGAGTTGGCCGACCTGTTTGACGAGGCGTGGAACGCACTCGGCAAGGGTTTCTACGATCGGAAAATGCACGGTGTGAGTTGGCGTAAAATGCGCGACAAGTATCGTCCCATGGCCATTGACGCCGAAAACAAGGCCGAATTCCAAAACATCGTTTCCCAAATGTTGGCCGAGCTCAACGCGAGCCACTTGGGCATTGGTGGGGGACGCCCGCGTTCGATCGCCGTGGCCGCTAAGGCCACGCCCACCGGTTCGCTGGGTGCAACATTTGCGGACAAGCGCGGTGAACATGGCGGCTTTGTGATTCGCTCCATGCTTCCCAATGGCCCGGCGTTCAAGGCGCGCTTGCGTGTGGGCGACGAGATCGTGGCGATCAATAAGAAGAACGTGAAACCTACGACCGATATTGACGAACTTTTGACCGGTACGCTTGGCAAGGAAATTCATATCGCGTATCACCCGCACACCGCGGAAGGACTGGGCGACCGTGTTGAACACAGTATTACGCCAACGAGTGCGCGTGCGCTTTCGCTGGCCATGCGGGTTCGTGAGCTTGAGAAGCGCGCGAAAACAGTCAAGACCGATACCAAGGGCAAGATTGGCTACATCTACCTCAGCATGATGAACCAACAGAACTTGGGTAAGTTCCAGCGACAAGTCGCTGTCTGGAATCGAAACAAGAAGATCAAGGGAATGATCATCGACATTCGCGGAAATGGTGGAGGCAACATACATCAACAGTTGCTTCAGATCCTTAGCGCGAAGCCGTATGCCCACGTCGAAGTTCGTGGCGGGCGCCGAAAGATGCCTCAACCCGCGCTCTACTGGGACAAGCCCGTCTGCGTCCTGATTGATGAGCGATCGTTCTCCGATGCTGAGGTGTTTCCCTATTGCTTCAAGAGCTTGAAACTTGGCAAGGTCATTGGCGTCCCCACACCGGGTGGAGTGATTGGCACGAACGACATCACGTTGTCGGACGGATCATCGTTTCGCATTCCGCGCGTGGGTTACTACGGCATCGACGGCACCAACCTTGAGGGGCACGGCGTAAAGCCCGACATTTTGGTTGAGATGACGCCGGAAGACCGCATCAAGGGCCGCGACCCTCAGTTGGCGCGTGCGATTGAGCATATGTTGATTGAGACCGGCTTGAAGAAGGCTCCAGAGAAGGACGCCGACGCCAATACGAAGAAGGACGACAAGAAACCCACCACGCCTACGGCAGCGCCCAAGCCGCCTAAGCCCGTGGCTTCAAAGGCAAGCTCGACCTCCAAGAACGAGACGCCGGCTATGCCTTCAAAGCCAGTGCCGTCAAAGCCAATGCCGGAGAAGCCAGCGGCGAAGAACACAGCCGAAGCCACGTCCGCGAAGAAGGACGCTGCGACCCCTTCGAAGCCCGCGCCTGCCAAAGATACAGACGCGGCGGTGCCAACAAAGGCAACGTCGTCTGCCCCAGGATCGGTTGACTCAACGACTCGCGTCGCAGGACCCACTGACACGCTCGCGGATGTTCGCGTGGGGGAGTGGGCGCGCTACACCCTTTCGTCTAAGAGTGGAAAACCGGCCACACTCACGCTGCGTGTCAGCTCGGCGAGCGATGGCAAGGTGGGTTTGACGAAGACGATGAATGGAGCGTCGTCGTCTTCAATTGACATACCAACCACGTGGGTCAACGCACCCCTCGAAGAGGCGCTTCGTGCCGTGGGCAGTGTGCGAAGTCAACGCATGGTGAAGGCCAAGGTCGATGGCAAGGACGTTGACGCGTTCTTGGCCACACTTGCCTACGCCGGGGGCGATTTGGAAGCACGCTTTAGCAATCGCGTGCCCGTGCTTGGCTTGATTTCGCTGCAAGCGGGTGACACGAAGATCCTCACATTGGATGCGTTTGGCGTTGGCGACGCGAAGGCACCTGCCAAGCCAACTTCAAAGAATGCCGGGGATTCGAAACAAGCTCCGGCATCGAAGAAGGACGCTCCGTCCAAGCAAGACACGGTCAAGAAAGTCGAGGCGTCCACGAAAGAAGATGGCCCAAACGACGCTGTTCCGGGACCCCGCGATGCCTCCTCGAGCGAGACTTCCGGGAAGACGCCGCCCGGCGGTGAGGCATCCGACGACGCACCCACGAAGAAGAACGCACCGCCCAATCCCCTTCACGACGCCAAGGTGGGCGAATGGACGCGCAGTCGCATCATCGTTCAAGGCGCGGAGGCCGAAGCAACCCTGCGCGTTGTTGAGGTGACCGAGGACGAGGTCAAACTCGAAAGTCGGATGCGCTACAAGAGCCGTGAACTCCGCGCCAATACAATCAAGCGACCGCGATCCGAGAAAATGAGGCTTCGCGGTAAGCGCGGAAAGACCGCGACGGTTTCTCGCGAAACCATCACCATCGACGGCAAAGACTTAGACTGTTACGTGCTCACCCGCACGTTGCGTGGCAAGCGTGTGATTCGTCGTTGGATCTGTCTCGATGTGCCCGGTGATGGTGTGGTACGCGTAGAGCGCGGCGGCACCGTCATTCGCGAGATCGTCGCGTGGGGCACAAAGCCCAAGAGTGACGACGACGCCGAAAGCAAAGACGCCAGCGAGCCGACGAAGTAAGACTTCACATCGTTCATTCGTCCGTTGCAACAGATACGCATGGAGCCGCCAAAGAGGTTCGGCAAATGTAGCTGCTCAACGGTCGCTCGATACCATGGCCCTGGAGGGTGTATAAATGACGAAGTCAAGCGTTGCGTGCGCATTGGCGTTACCGCTATTGGTACTCATAGCCATCTTCGGTATGCGCGACGCGATAGCCAGGGATCAGGACCTCGCGAAGTTCCTCATCAAGCACGGGCGCGCCGAGCTTGCAAAGGGGAAGTACGAAGACGCGATGGTGAAGTTCGTCAAGGCACGGCGCGAAGATCCCACAATGTTGGAGGCTACCTATTGGTTGGCGCAGGCACTGGACAAACGAAAAAATATCCAGACGGCCGTTCGTGAATACAGGAGATTCCTTCAAAACGTTCACGAAGCCACACTCGCGGGCGTGGTCCGAAAGGAAGACAAGAAGCTCTTGTCCAAGGCGCGATCGCGCCTGAAATCGCTTGACCGTGTGGGTGTGGCGATTGACGGCATTCACGCGAAGTTCGCCGACGCATTGTGCGCAGCTGCGAAGGACAAAATGAAGAGCGACGCGGGGTTTGCGTTGCATGCCATGAAGTGGGCCCAGTCGGTGGCGCCAACTCACACGGCAAGCGCGACCATGCTCAAAGAAATTGAGTCACGTCGAGGGCCGCGCACGCCTGCATTTGACACCATCACCCGTTGGCGTGATCTGTTGGCGAGTCATTACTTCGGACGAAATGACGGTTGGACGTACAAGGGCCCCGAAGTCGAGATTCATGCGCAAGGGGGTGCGCAAGTGAAGTCCCCCAAGCCCATCCGAAGCGGCACGTCGTATGGCGTTACGGTTGACGTTGAACTGCTTGCATTTCTCAACGACGCCAAGACATCGGTGTTTGGTATCACGTTTGCGGTGTCGGAGGACGAGGCGTTGGGCGCACTATTCATCCACAACAAAGGCAAGCAGGACCGGGTCGCGTTGTCGCATATTGACCTGAGGTCGAAAAAGGATCGCCCGATCAAGGTGCTAAACATGGAACCGTGGAAGCCGGGAATTCCACGAAGGATCTCGGTTCGTGTGGTGGGGAAATCCGTGGAAGTGTTTCTCAATGACAAGTCGGTCATGCGAGAGTCGATCGAGTCGATGTCATCGCTACAGGGGTCAATTGGCATTACGTACCAGAATGCACGCTTTCGCCTTACGAAGTTCAAGTTCGGAATGGAGATCGCTGAGGACAAAAAATGATACGTTGTCTCGCAGTGGCAGGGTGGGTCGTGGTGGGCTGGTTCGGGGCGGTGGCCCTCGCGAAGGAACCACCGGCGGCCGACGCCATCGATGTCCCCAAGCGCATGGCCGAAGCGCAACAAGCCCTTGAGTCGAAAGCGTGGGATGACGCCGTTCGCCATGCCCGAGCTGTGTTGCGCGAGGTGAGCGATCACGTGCCAGCCTATGTGATTCTCGGCAAGGCCTATGCGGGGAACGACGCACTCGAAAAGCAGCTCGATGCGTATCGAGAGGGCACCGCGCTACTTCGCCGTGCCGTGCCGCTCGACAAAGAGCAACGCCACGATTGGGACGAAATGATTGGTATCCTGAAGGCGAAGAGTAGCTCCGACGCAGCGATCATCGCCAGCGCGAAGAAACATGCCGATAAACTGGTGTCGTTGAGTTCGAAGAGTCTCAAGAAAGATCCTTACGGTGCGGAGCGAGCTGCTCTCGCTGCACTGGCACTCGATCCCACGCACGAGCCCGCAGCTGCCGCGTTGACGGCCGCACAAGCGGGACTCGTGGGAAATGCAAAGCAGCTCATCTCAACGTCCATGGCGGCGTGGACATGGTTAACGAAGAAGAACTGGTACGCGAGTGGTAAGTCGTTTATCGGTGATGTGCCCGATGGCGCACTCTCGATTCGGACCAATCGCAAGTGGCCTATCGTCGCTGACATCGTGATCGAGGCGCGGCTCTTGGATCCGTATGAAGACAAGGGTCCCACGGAGCTGGGTATTGTTGCGCCGTATCCCAGCGATGAGCAACTCTTGTGTTTTTCGCTCTTGGCGGACAAGCTTGAAATTTATGAGAAGACGTCGAAGCGAAGGGCATTGACGCACGTGTCGAAACGCATAACGTCTCTCGACCCTCCCGTGGACCCCAAGGCCTGGAACGTGTACCAATTCCGACTGCGTAAGAACGAAGTGATTGCGCTTGTGAACGACGTTGAAGTGGGTCGGTGCTCGCGTCCCAAGCATCTCGTTGAAGAGGGTTACTTGGGACTCAAAGTGCAGTACGGCAAATTCGAGTTCCGGTCGATCAAGGTAGTTCGGAAGTAGCGCGCGGGGCGGACCGAATCACTTCTTTTTCGCCGCCTCAATCTCCTTGCGGATGCCTTCCGCGATGGACTGGGGCGCCACGCGATACTCGTGGGGCTCTAGGCTGTAGACGCCACGACCTTGGCTCATACCGCGCAGCACCTCGGAATACTTGAACATTTCCGCAAGCGGTACGTGGCCGTAGATGCGCATGGCGTCACCACTGCCCTTTTCTGTCTTTTCCACCTGCCCACGGCGCTGGTTCAAGCTACCGAGCACGTCGCCCAAGTTGGCTTCCGGCGCAGTAATCACGATCTGCATCCACGGTTCCAAGATGTTTACGCCCACCTTGGCCACGGCTTCGCGCAGCGCGAGCTTGCCCGCGGCGCGGAAGGCCATTTCGGATGAGTCCACCTCGTGGTGCTTGCCGTCGTAGAGATTGAAGTGCATTTTCACGAAGGGGAATCCAAGCGGATAACCCTCTTCGCACGCTTCCTTCAATCCATAGTCCACGGCGGGAATGTACTCACGCGGCACGGAACCACCCACCACGGTGGATTCGAAGGTGTTCTCGGTTTCGTCGTGGATCGACATTTTGATGCGTGCCACGGCGAACTGACCGCGACCACCGGACTGCTTGACGTGGCGGCCTTCGATTTCGCAGTCTTTCTTGAGCGTTTGACGATAGGCCACCTTGGGCTTACCCACTTCGCAGCCAATACGGAACTCCGTAAGCAACCGGCTGATCAATACGTCGAGGTGAAGTTCACCCATACCCGAGATGATCGTGTCGCCGGTTTCATCATCGGTGTAGGCCTTGAACGTGGGATCTTCCTTGGAAAGACGTGTAAGTGCTTCCCCAAGCTTATCGCGATCACCACGGCTCTTGGGTTGGATGGACATGGAGATGACGGTCTCGGGGAACGTCATGGGCTCAAGAAGAATGGGCTCCTTCTTGGTGCAAAGTGTGTCGCCCGTGTAGGTGTCTTTGAGGCCAATACACGCGCCGATGTGTCCGGCGCCCAACTCGTCGATCAACTCGCGATCGTTGGCGTGCATGATCATCAAACGACCGATACGCTCACGCTTGCTGCGCACGGCATTCCAGATCTGATCGCCTTGGCGCAACGTGCCGCTGTACACACGCACGAAGTAGAGGTCGCCGTTCTTGTCGGCCACCGTCTTGAAGGCCAACGCCGAGAGCGGTTCATCCGGATCGGGATGACGAATGATGGGCGTTTCGCCATCGAGGCTCGTGCCGTGAATCTCGGGTACGTCGAGGGGGCAGGGCAAGTAGTAGCCGATGGCGTCCAAAAGGCGCTGCACGCCCTTGTTGCGAAGCGCCGAGCCACACAGGACCGGCACAATGTTTCCTGCCAACACGCCCTTACGAATGGCCGGAAGCAGGTCATCGCGA
The DNA here is from genome assembly GCA_965222115.1 of Planctomycetota bacterium. GTDB lineage: Bacteria > Planctomycetota > PLA2 > PLA2 > JAEUHO01 > CBDCTJ01. Next base: position 1,730,773 of record CBDCTJ010000007.1, read on the forward strand.
TGAAGCTCTTCACCGCCCAAGTAGCGCTCAAGCAATTCGTCATCAGACTCGGCGGCCGCCTCCACGAGTTCGTGGCGGAGCTCATCCACCTTCGCGCGAAGGTCGGCCGGCACCTCCTCCTCGTGCCAACGACGACCTTGGCTCTCGTCGTCGTAGATAAATGCTTTCAACTCAAGCACATCGATAATGCCGCGAAAGTTCTGCTCGGCACCAATCGGATACTGAATTGGGAATGCTTTCGCACCCAAGCGTGTACGAATGGACTCAACGGCCATATCAAAGTCGGCGCCCGCTTTGTCCATCTTGTTTAGGAAGCAAAGTCGCGGCACTTTGTGGCGGTTGGCCTGGCGCCACACCGTTTCGGACTGTGGCTCCACACCCGCCTGGGCGTCGAACACTGCCACAGCGCCATCGAGCACGCGCAAGGAGCGCTCAACTTCTGCAGTAAAGTCCACGTGACCGGGCGTATCGATAATGTTGTAGCGACAGCCCTTCCACTCGCAGTTGGTTGCGGCGCTGGTAATCGTGATACCGCGTTCCTGTTCCTGCTGCATGTAGTCCATGGTGGCCGCGCCTTCATGGACTTCCCCGGTTCGATGAATACGACCCGAGTAAAACAACATGCGCTCGGTCACCGTGGTCTTGCCGGCGTCGATGTGCGCCATAATGCCGAAGTTGCGAACGTCGGCGAGGGGATTGCGCTTCTTGGCATCGCCTTCCATGGGAATGCGAATCGGCGTGGGGGTCTGGGCGTTCATACCAGCAGGCTCCGTCAAATAAATCGTGCGCGTCGTACGTCGCGCCTGGGTGGGGCGATGAACAAAATCGCGTCGGGCGTGTCCCATTGTGAGTCGGCACAATGTGAGTCGGCCCAATGTGAGTCGGTACGTGGTGCGCCGCGCCGAAGCCAAACGAACGTGGCGGAAACTGAATCGCAATTGCTTGATTGCAATTGCGGGGTCGTCGCCGCTACCGTCCGGCCACGACCGGCATACACGGGGCGCTGTGTAGCAGGCAACCGAGCCCGCTTCACTCTCTTTTTGGGCACGAGTCGTGAAATCGGGCCATAGCGACGTGTTCGTTCGCGTCTGTGTTGTCCCCCCGAAGTGCGACGATTCGCGCCGGAGGGCCCATGTGGCACGATGCCGAAGGTCGCCTGGACAAGGCGGTCGCACGCTACGACGAGGGAGATCTACGGACAGCGCGGACCATGCTCCGCGGGCTGGATCGTCGGGGTGTAATTAGCCCGACCATCGATCTTTACCTCGGTCACTGTCACCTCGGCGAGGACGAGATTCCTGCAGCGATTCGTCGCTACCGACGTTGTGTGGCCCTCAGTCCCGACGATCCGGCACCATGGTTGGGGCTGGGTCTTTGTTACGGGCGCCTGGGTCGAATCCACCGTGCACTGCGCGCATTTGAAAATGCGTTGGCGCGAAATGAGAACATCGAGGACGCCCACTGCGGACTCACCCATTGCTACGCGCTGCTCGGGGACATGGAGCAAGCCGTTAAACACGCGCGACATGCGGTGCGACTCGATCCCCGGTGTCCCCACGTCCATCGCCACATGGCACTGGCCTACCTCATTCGTGGTGAACCGTCGCAATCGCTCCGCGCGTGGCGCCGCGTGCGCGCCTTGGATCCGCTTTACCCCGAGCTGGCAGGCGGCATGGGACGCGCGCTACTCGATCTCGGACGGTACCGCGAGGCACGCGCGTCGTTTCAAATGGGTCTTGAGGGACCCATGGCGGCCGACGCCCACTTTGGACTCGGCGACGTCGCGCGGGTTCGCGGCGAGTGGGACGTCGCCACCACACATTACGAACGCGCAGCGCGTATCGAGCCCGGCTTCAACGAAGCGCGCTATCGTTGGGCCGAGTCACTGCTCACGTTGGGACAACCTGTCGATGCGCGCCGCGCACTCACGCCGCGATGGGAAGCCGACGAACCGTTGCGTCCGTATCCATCGGGGTTCGCACTTCTACGTGCCCGCATTGAGGCTGCCTGTGGCGCGCAAGCTACGGGACTACGGTTGCTGCGCGACGAGCTGCGCGCTGCACAAACCGTCATCTTGGACGACGATGCAGGCACCTCATGGATCGACCGCATGAACGATCTTGGCGAGTACCTGCTCGATCGCGACCGATTGTTTGCTGCGCGTGCCGTGTTGCGGCGCGCGGGAAAGCGAGATGGGGGCACCGTACGAGCGTGGCGGTTGCTTGCGCGCGCCCAAGCGCGACTCGGCGACGGAAAACGCGCGCGCTCAACGTTGGCGCGAACGGCGCATCGTTGGCCCGAGGAAACCGAACTTGTATTGGATGGTTCGGCCGCGCAGTTCGCCGCAGGCCGTGTGGTATCGGCAGAACGCGCCTTACTTCACGGACTTGAACGCTGTCCTGTTTCGGCCGACCTTTGGGCCGCTGCAGGTGAACTCGCCCTGGAACGCGAGGACATCGATAGCGCTGCCATACGCGTTTCGGTTGCGCTTCGTTGCCATCCAAGACATCCATTGGCGTTGGGACTGCTCACACGCATTCACCTAGTGCGTGGCCATGCACGTCGTGCACTGCATGCTGGGCAAGCTGCAATGCGAGTCGTTCCACCGGGCGACCCTGCGATTCCCGCTTATGTCGAGGCCCTGTTGGCGGTCGATCAATGGCAGGCGGCTTTGCTACGCATTCGTCGTTACGTGCTCGATGCACCCGATGACCCCAATGGCTATCGCCTACTTGCTCGTTGTCACGAGCGTGCCGGTGACACAGCAGCGGCCGCAGTACAGCGACGGTTGGCGCGCCTAGTTGAGGGCAACAGGTAGAGAGCAACAGGTAGAGCAGCAGGCGTGCGGTTGAACAACTGCCCCCACGACCAATACCAGTAACTGTTTGCGTAATCGACTCATGTGTCGTCGGTGGCGTAAGGCGCCCACTTGTTAGTCTTTTGTATTGTTGCTAAATCTACAAATTGTCCCCTACGGTGAGGGCGAGTGCATCTATTTTAGGGTCGGGGTTTCGGCGCAACAGTCTACATCCAGAATTCAGGGCTCAGACCGGCTCCTTTTTGTGAGAAAGATATGCACGCGATTCGTACACATAAAAACGAACGTCATTCTCGCCTCGCGTGGCCAGCGAAACTTGCTGCCTTCGCAACGTTTTGCATCGCGTCGGTGAGTGTTTCCTCTTGCGGCGGGAGCGGTGGGAGCGGACCCGGTCCCGACGGCACCGGGCAAGGACTGGAGATCATCAAGTTTCATCAGGCCGGTCTGGACACCGTTGCTGCGAACCAAACGTTGCGCATCGATTTTTCCGAAGCCGTAAACCCTGCGACCGTTTTTTCGGGATCCTTCATCGTCAAAGAGGGCGGCACCTTTGGTTTGCAAGTGCCCGGCACGGTGATCGTGGACGGATCTACCATCTTCTTCGAACCCCAGTTGCCATCTTTATGTGATCTTTCCGACGCGGGATTCAAGCCCGGTACTGAGTATCGCGTTCTAATCACGGGGAATCCCGAAGAGTTCTCTGTCAAGAACACGCGCGGACAGCCGTTGAGTCGCACAGCGACCTTTTCGTTCACCACGCGTGCCGAAGGTGGCATTCTTCCCGTCTTTCAAGATCAGATCGCGGGCGCGGCGCCCTTTGTCACGCAAGTCACCCCCGCCGATGGTGCTCAAGCGGTCACGGTTGCGGCCGGCAACCAAGTCGTGCTCGACGTATCAGAAAATTTGGATCCGTGTACCGTCACACCCAATAGCGTCATGTTGACCATGGTTGAGAACGGCGACGCCAATCTCGCGACGAATGTTGCTGCCCCCAATGGAAATAGTTCGGGATTTTACGCCGGAACGGATACCAGCGACCAGGTACCGGGACCGTTGGGCGTCAGTACGTGGGGCGCCGATGCATCTACGCCGCGCTCTCCGGTGCAAGTAATTTTGTCGCGTGTTGAGGTCGTCCAGTCGCAGGCGTCTACCCAGATCATCATTACGCCCGACTTCGGAAAGTTCCCGGAGAACTCGTTGCTGAACGTGACGCTTACCGCCGCAATTCAGGACTTTGGTTCTCAGCCGCTGACCGCGTTTAGCGCCTCGTTTACAACCGAGAATTTGCCGACGCAGTCCGACTCATATGTGTTGGAGGCTGCCGGCGAAACGGCGTTTGACGACGGATTGACGTCTGCCGATGTCAATACAACGCGTTCACCGAGTTTGATTCAAGGCTACCTCTTGCTTACCGGTGACGGCGACAACGGCCCGTACGCGCCCACCGATACCCTCGTGGATCCGGCGTATCCCAACTACGCCGCGGGCACCTGCACGGAAGTGCCGTCCGATAACGCCAAGGACGACTTCAATCCCTCTGCAGACGTGATTCTGGATACGGGGGCCACACCAAATGCTTGCGTCAATGAAGCGGACGGCTCAACGGCCGTCGTGTGGCAGTTTCAGAACTTTACGATTCCCTCAGGCGTAACGGTTCGTATCGTCGGTGTCAATCCCGCCATCATCCATGTCCAAAATAGTGTGAGCATCTCAAGCTCGGGCGCCCTCTTAGTACGAGGCGATGGAATGGCAGGCGTCCAAAACTCCAATGGGATTCAGGGGCGCGCCCTCAACTCAAGCAGCCAAACGCCCGTTCCGGGTGTCATCGGCGGTAAGGGCCACGCCGGTGCGGGCGATGGCGGTGATAGCGCCAACTCCAAGGGCACAGGTTCTATTGGTCAGTACGGTCAGCACGGCGAGAGCGGCTTCGGCGCCGACACCACGTTGCCGCAAGACGGGCAGGGTGTGGTCGGCGGTCCCGGTGGAGGACACGGAAACGTTCGCAGTACCCATCCCAACAACAGCGGTACCCGAGCTACCGGTACAGGTGGTGGTGGTGGCGGGCACGCAGTGGTTGGCGGCGCAGGCGGTTCGGTGCCGGGAACAAGTGCAACGTTGGTCGCCGCAGCCGATGGTGCGGGCGGTTCGGTCTATGGCGACACCAATTCGACCATGCGCACGCCGCTCGCCGGCTCCGGTGGTGGCGCCGGCGGTGCCAATAGCGGTACCCATGGTTCGCAGTGGACTCAGACATCCGCTGGTAGTGGTGGTGCCGGCGGCGGGTTCGTAGACATTTCCACGTTGAGCGGCGACATTTCGATTTCGGGAACGATCGACGCGAGCGGTGGTCGTGGGGGGGCTGGCATTGGCAATACCAATCTCTCGGTCCCCTGGAATGGATCGGGCGGTGGTGGCGGCGGATCCGGGGGTGGGGTTCGGTTGCTTACGCCGAACAACATTATTCTTGCAGGTGCCACAATCACCACGGCGGGTGGCGCAGGTGGCGTCGGCTACGCGGGCACCGGTGCAACGCCCAACAACGCTGGCGCCGGTGGCAATGGCCGGATTGTGATGGAGGCAAACTCCATCATCGGACTCTCAGGTTCAACCGTGACGCCTACGCTTGGCGAAACCGGCTACTACAGTGGCCCATTTGATGGCTCACGCTTTGTGGGTGGTGGAACCCGTCCCTCAGCAACAACGGAACGCGTTCTCATGGGTCCCTTGGATCCAGACTATGCCGAGCCGATCGCCGCAGACTTCATATGTGGTGTTCCCGCTATTGCGTCAAATGGCCCCAGTAAGACATCCATCATGATTGAGGTACGCGGATTCCAACTGCTGCCGGACGGAACGGCGGAGAATCCCGCGCCCGAACCATTGTGGACAACCGTGGGCTATTTCACGGACTCGGGCGCACCCAACTCACCCAACTGGATTCCGGGTGCCAATCCTCCCGTGGCCGACGTTGGCCCGCTCCCCCCCGACAACGACGGGTTGGCCGGCGGCATGAACTCAGTAGACTTTGCCGAGTATCTGCAGATTCGCGTCACGTGTTTCTTGCCTATCACCATGCAGCCATTCGATGCTGGTTCGTTCCTCGATCGCTGGACGATTCGCTTCTCGTCGAACCTATAGCCCTATCCCATTGCCCATTTATTTCGGCGTCCGAAGCGTCTCCCAGCACATCGGAGTTTAGCCTGGGCGGCCTGCCTCGCGCTGTGAGCGAAGATGCACTGAAACGTGTGCGAATCGCGCCGACTGAGTGCCGGGCTCGATGAGCCGAGTCTCGATTCAGGGAGCGGCGGGCTTCAGCGATGGACTCGCAAAGGGCGATTTGGAGGCAATTAGGCGACGTGAATTGGCCCCGAGACCCCTTCTCATTCGTGGAGGTACACGCTTTGCGCCCTATCCTGCTGGTCCAGCATGGTCATGGCGTCACGACGGCGTCGTTTCAGGAGGCTCCGTATGCTGCTCTCAACTACGCACCGATCCCTTCGAATCCGCAAGACGTTTTCCTTTGTAGTTGCATGCGCCTTCTCGCTGAGTGCATTAAGTGTGCTTGCAGCCTGTGGCAGTGGAGGCAGCGGTCCAGGTCCCGATGGCACCGGTCAAGGCCTCGAAATCGTGAAGTTTCACCAAAACGGTCTCGATACGGTTGCTGCCAATCAGACGTTGCGCATCGACTTTTCGGAACCCGTTGATCCGTCTACCGTGTTTTCGGGTTCGTTTGTCGTAAAAGAGGGGAGCACGTTTGGCCTTCAGGTCGCGGGCACGACGTATGTCGATGGGTCCTCCATTTACTTCGAGCCACAGTTGCCTTCTCGCTGCGATCTGACCGACGCCGGGTTCAAGCCGGGCACGACGTACCGTGTGCTGATCACAGGTCATCCCGAAGAGTTTGCCGTGAAGAACACGCGTGGCCAGCCGTTGAGTGCCACGAAGAATTATTCGTTTACAACGCGTGCCGAAGGTGGGGTGCTTCCTGTATTCCAGGATCAAATCGCAGGTGCTGCGCCCGTCGTTACTCAGATTACACCGGCCGATGGATCCGAAGCAGTGACCGTCGCTACAGGAAATCAGATCATTCTCGACATCTCCGAAAACTTGGACCCCTGCACCGTCACGACCGACTCCGTCATGTTGACTATGGTTGAGAATGGCGACCCAAATCTCGGCTCGAACGTATTGGCGCCCAATGGCAATCAATCCGGCTTTTACGCTGGTACTGATACAAGTGACCAAGTACCGGGTCCGTTGGGAGTACAGACGTGGGGTGCCGACGCCTCGACGACCCGCACACCTGCGCAGTTGATTCTGGCGAGCGTGGAAGTGGTTCAATCCCAAGCGTCGACGCAAATCGTCATTACGCCCGATTTCGGAAAATTTCCCGAGAACTCGCTGCTCAACGTCTCGCTCACGGCGGCGATTCAGGATTTTGGTGCGCAACCGCTAACGGCATTTAGCGCTTCATTCACAACCGAGAATCTTCCTTCGCAAACCGACACGTATGTACTGGACGCCGCCGGCGAAACAGCGTTCGATGACGCACTTAGCACCGCCGATGTGAACACAAGCCGTTCGCCCAGTCTTATTCAAGGCTTCCTTCTGCTCACGGGTGATGGCGACAACGGCCCCTATGCGCCCACCGACACGGTGGTGGACCCTGCCTATCCAAATTATGGGGCTGGGACATGCGCGGAGGTGCCATCGGATAACACGAAGGACGACTTCATGCCGTCGGCAGATGTGATTCTCGATACGGGTGCTACGTTCAATCTTTGCACCAACGAAGCGGACGGATCTACCGCTGTCGTGTGGCAGTTCCAGAATTTCACAATCCCTTCGGGCATTACGGTGCGCATCATTGGCGTAAACCCAGCAATCATCCACGTTCAGGGCGATGTAAACATCTCTAGTGGCGGTACCCTATTGGCAAAGGGCGATGGTGTTGGCGGGACGCAATCTGCGAACGGTCGGCAAGGCCGAAACGGCAACTCGAGCAGCTCGACTCCCATCCCGGGAGTGACCGGCGGGGCAGGGGCCGCCGGCGGGGGTGACGGCGGTGATAGCGCGAATTCAAAGGGCACCGGCTCGATCGGTTTGACGGGGCAGCACGGTTCATCGGGCTTTGGAAGCGATGACACGCTGGCCCAGTCTGGTCAGGGCATCGTTGGCGGTGTCGGCGGCGGGCACGGCAACATTCAGTTGAAGCACACGTCGAGCAGCGCAAATCGTGCGACGGGTACGGGTGGCGGAGGCGGCGGTCACGCCGCCGTTGGTGGAACGGGTGGCGCTGTTCCGGGCACGGGCGGAACACTCTCGGGTGCCGCGGATGGCGCCGGCGGAGCCAAGTACGGGGATACCAATGCGACGATGCGAACGCCAATAGCGGGCGCAGGCGGAGGCGCCGGCGGCGCTTCGAGCGGATCTACGAGCACATCACAGTGGGTGAACGCGTCTGCAGGAAGTGGCGGCGCGGGCGGCGGGTTCGTAGACATCTCGACGTTGAACGGTGACATCGCGATTTCTGGATCGATCGATGCAAGCGGTGGCCGTGGCGGCGCAGGCACTGGCAACGCCAACGTTACTCCGGCTTGGAACGGCTCGGGCGCTGGTGGTGGCGGATCGGGTGGTGGCATTCGACTCTTGACACCCAACAACATCATTCTGGCCGGTGCTACAGTGACCACAGCAGGTGGAGCTGGCGGAACCGGCTACGCAGGCGCTGGGGCCACGCCCAACCTCGGCGGCACGGGTAGTGTGGGTCGCATTGTCATGGAAGCGGAGTCCATCATCGGACTTGCCGATTCGACGGTGGTACCCACGCTGGGCGAAGACGGCTTTTATAGCGGTCCGTTTGATGGAACTCGATTCGTCGGCGGTGGAACGCGTCCCTCAGCCACGACAGAACGTGTGCTGATGGGGCCCCTAGATCCTGACTACATGGAACCCGTTGCCGGTGACTTCCTCGCGGGCATCCCTGCGGCAGCGACCAACGGCCCAAGTAAGACTGCAATCATGATTGAGGTGCGAGGGTTCCAGCTATTGCCCGATGGTACCGCCGACAATCCGTCACCGGAGCCCATGTGGACCACGGTGGGATATTTCACCGATTCTGGTGCACCAAACTCACCGAATTGGATCCCAGGTGCGAATCCCCCGCTCGCAGACATTGGCGTGCTTCCTGCAGATAACGACGGCCTAGCCGGTGGTATGAATTCGGTAGATTTCGCTGAATACCTCCAGCTCCGCGTGACCTGCTACTTGCCAATCGGTATGGAGCCCTTTGATCCGGGCTCGTTCCTCGATCGCTGGACCATTCGATTCACGTCGAATTTGTAGCCCGCGCGGAAGTCTTGGAGCGCTCCTGGAGGGCGTTTGTTAGGTTGTTCTTGTTGTGCGAAGCCGCACAAGTGCCCGCGCGACTCGAATCGGTCTCGTCGCGCGGGATCGCGCACCTCCACGAACGGAGCTTTGGGGTCGAAGGACCGCGTCTGGGCAAGAATATGGGGCTTTCCGCCTGAGTCGACTCCAGGCGAAGGGAGCTTCTCCACTGCTATACTCCTGGTACGCCCTTTGCGGTTTCGCATGCGTATCACCTTCTCATTCGCGCCGATCCCACGCTTTCGATCCGGCCAGCGATGAGGCATTCGGAGTCATTCATGTCCCTGAGTACCAGTCGATTTACGCGGATTCGTACCGCGCTCATGGTGTGTGCCGTCCTGTCCCTAGGAATACTGTCCCTAGGAATGCTGACGGCCTGTGGAAGTGGCGGAAGCGGTCCCGGTCCTGATGGCACCGGCCAAGGCTTGGAGCTAGTTAAGTTTCACCAAGACGGCATCGACACCGTTGCGGGCAACACCATCCTTCGCGTCGATTTTTCCGAGCCCATCGATCCCAATACGGTGTTCTCGGGCTCCTTTGTCGTGAAAGAGGGTAGCTCCTTTGGGTTGCAAGTCCCGGGCACCACGTACGTCGTTGGTTCTTCGATTTTCTTCGAGCCCCAACTGCCGTCGAATTGCGATCTCAGCGACGCCGGCTTCAAGCCCGGTACCGACTACCGAATTCTGATTACGGGTCATCCGGAAGAGTTTGCGGTGAAAAACACGCGCGGCCAGCCCCTGAGCCGCACGTTGAACATGGGCTTTACTACGCGCCCCGAAGGTGGCGTTTTGCCCGTGTTCGAAGATCAGATTGCAGGCGTTGGGCCCACAGTGACCGCAATGACGCCTGTCGATGGCGCACAGGCCGTGAGTGTTGCAACGGGTAACCAGATCGTTCTGGATATCTCGGAAAACTTGGACCCCTGCACCGTCACGACCGACTCCGTAATCTTGACCATGGTCGAGACCGGCGACTCAAACCTGGCCAGCAACGTTCAGGCGCCCAATGGCAACCAATCAGGTTTTTATGTGGGTACAGACACCAGCGATCAGGTGCCCGGTCCCACAGGCGTAAACACGTGGGGCGCCAGCGCCTCTGTTCCTGTTACGCCATCACAGGTCATCAACGCCGACGTACAGATTGTGCAGTCTCAGGCGTCAACACAGATCGTAGTAACGCCCACTTTCGGGAAGTTTCCTGAGAACGCACTCCTTGTGGTGCAGTTGACCGCGGCGATCCAGGACTTTGGCGGGCTTCCGCTCACGGCCTACAACGGTTCGTTCACTACAGAAAATCTCCCGATGCAGTCCAATACCTATGTCATGGAAGCCGATGGAGAGACGCCGTTTGACGAAGAGCTAACAACCTCGGATGTCGATACGGAGCGTGCCAACAGCCGCATTCAAGGGTATTTGCTGCTGACCGGGGATGGCGACAACGGACCCTTTGCGCCCACAGATACCGTCATTCCCCCATCCTATCCCAATGGCGTATCGTGTACCGACGTGCCCAACGATAACTCGAAAGATGACTTCAACCCATCCGGGGACGTCATTCTAGATACTGGATCTACGATCAACGCCTGTGTAAACAACGTTGACGGTTCGACCGCCGTTGTATGGCGCTTCCAGAATTTCACGATTCCATCTGGCGTTACGGTGCGCATTGTTGGCGTGAATCCCGCCATCATACACGTGCAAAATGACGTCAACATCGCTGCCACAGCCCGGTTGTTGGTTCGCGGTGACTCCGGCAGTCCGTTCAATTCCGACGGTCGCTCGGGACGCTACCTCAATACCACAAACTCATCGCCTACGCCGGGTGTGACGGGCGGCATCGGTGTCGCGGGCGCCGGCGATGGCGGCGATAGCTCAAACGCGAACGGTTCGGGCCCGCTTGGCAACTACGGTCAGAGTGGTTCGAGTGGTTATGGTTCAGACGACACGTTGCCCAACATGGGGCAAAATGTTTTGGACGGCCCCGGTGCCGGTCAAGGCAATGTGCGTGTTACATATTCTTCCAGCGGCAATCGACCTACGACGGGAACATCCGGTGGCGGCGGTGGTCACGCCGAAGTCGGCACTTCCGGAACATCCGGCACGGATCTCGGTACGCTCGCTGGAGCTGCGGATGGCGCCGGAGGAAGTTCGTACGGTGATACCAACGCAACGCTTCGCACGCCCATAGCAGGTGCAGGCGGGGGTGGTGGTGGTTCCGTTGACTACACTTCAACGTCGTACCAGTGGTACGACACCACGGGCGGCAGTGGGGGCGCCGGCGGTGGGTTTGTCGACATCACAACACAAAACGGCGATATCAATATTGCTGGAACCATCGATGCTGCGGGTGGCAGGGGCGGAAGTGGCGCCGCCATGACTCGCTACATACCCAATTGGCAAGGCTCGGGTGCTGGTGGCGGTGGATCGGGTGGTGGCATCCGGCTTCTCACACCCAACAACATCGTATTGATTGCAGCCACCGTTACAGCCGCGGGCGGAGCCGGTGGTGCGGGCGCAACCGGTGCTGGTGGAACGGCCAACAACGGTGGCGCGGGCAGCAACGGTCGCATCGTTATGGAGGCCGATTCAATCACTGGCATCGCGGGTTCTACGGTGTCGCCCACGCTTGGCGATGCGGGCTTCTACAGTGGCCCCTTCGATGGTTCGCGCTTCGTTGGTGGTGGAACCACGCCGGGCGCCACGAGTGGATTGATTCAAGTGGGGCCCATGAAACCCACCTATCTCGAACCGGTCGCAGCGGATTTCACTGTCGGTGTACCTGCTGGCGCCTCAAATGGACCTGGCAAGACCTGCATGTTGCTTGAGGTACGCGGCTATGAAATGAAGCCCGACGGCACGGCTGACAAACCGGCGATTGAACCCATGTGGACCACGGTGGGTTACTTCACCGATTCGGGGAATCCGACCAGTCCCAACTGGATCCCGCTAGCGAATCCTCCACTGGCCGATATCGGTGGCGCAATGCCCGCAGACAACGATGGCCTTATTGGTGGCATGGCGTCGCTATTCGAAATGGAGTTCGTACAGTTCCGTCTTACGTGCTATTTGCCCTCCTCCATGGGGCCCTTTGATCCCGGTCCCTACATGGACCGCTGGAACATTCGATTCACGTCGGATCAATAGACGCGAATCGGTAGATAAGATGGGTTGAGCGCGGTTACTCGCGCCCCCTGTCCATTGCCTGAAGCGGGCCGAGAACTCTCGGCCCGCTTTCGCTTTTTGGACGAAAGCCATGTGGACGGCTAGCGATGATTGGTGCCGAGCGATCTAAAATCGTGGCGCATGGCCGATCCGAACCATTCCCAATCGAATCATTCCCAGCCGATCATGACGGCGGGCAAGGCACCCGACACCATTGAAGAAGCGGAGCGTGCGCTCGTAGACGTCTTGGACTCGTACCGGGAGCGTTCCTCAAAGGCGTTGGTGGCGATCTCGGGTGGTGCCGACAGCGCATTGTTGCTGCATATGGTTGCCGAGATCTGGGGACCTGAGCAGTGTCTTGCGGTAACGAGTCGATCGGAGAGTCTGCCCATCGAGGAACTCGAAGACGCGCAAGCACAGGCGCAGGCACTCGGCGTACGTCATCTCGTCCTTGCTGGAACCGAAACGCAGATCGAGGCGTTTCGGCGCAACGATGTCGATCGTTGTTTTCATTGCAAGTGGCATTTGTATGGCGAGGCCGTAGGCGTCGCGGGAATACATGGCATTGATCTCGTCATGGATGGGACCAATGCGGACGACGGTGGCGAAGGGGATCATCGGCCTGGAATGAGCGCGGCCAACAAACGCGGCGTTGTTTCGCCGCTTCGCGAGGCCGGCATCACAAAGGTCTGGGTACGCGCGATATCAAAGGCGCGCGGCCTTTCGACGTGGGACAAACCGGCCGAGGCGTGCCTGTCGAGCCGCTTTCCCTACGGGACACGGGTCACAGAAGAGGGACTCACTCGCGTGTATCGTGCGGAGCGCGTATTGCGCGATCTCGGATTTCGAACCGTGCGCGTTCGTGTGCACGACCCGATTGCGCGCATCGAATTGGGGCGCGAGGAACTCGCCGCGGCGCTCGGCCCGGGGGTTCGAACCCGCATTGTTGAGGGATTGAAGGCGCAGGGGTTCGAATTCGTCACGCTGGACCTTGAGGGATTTCGCAGCGGGAGCCTCAACCGCCCGGAAGACCCCGCTTTGTAGCGCGCTTGGCCCTTCGGCGCGCCATGTGACCGCGAATCCGTTCGCGCCGCGCCCGCGCGGCTATGATGGCGCCATGCATACACGCCGCGAGAACTGGGCTGGACTCTCGTTGGTGATGGGGGCGTTGCTTGCGCTCGTGGTCATGCCGCTCATGAGCCAACGCCACCTCGCCGAGGCGCGCGAATCGGGCATGCGCGATGCACGAACTGCCATGGCCGAGCCATCGGCCCACCGAAAGGCGCGCCATCGTGCGATCGATCGCGCATGCAAGTTTCTTGCGAGCCGACAGGCGCAGGACGGTAGTTGGGGTCCCAATCGCGCCAAGATTGCAATCACATCCCTGGTACTGCTCGCGCTCATGGCAGATGGCTCTACCGATGGACGAGGACCGTACGGCGCCGAAGTCCGACGGGGCGTCACCTTTTTGGTCAAGCTGATTGAAGAGAAGCAGCCCGATGACCCCAACCCGCGCGGGTACTTCGCCCACCCCGACGACTACACCAGCCGTATGCATGGCCAGGGGTTTGCCACGTTTGCATTGGCGACCGCACTTGGCACGTCAACCGGCAAACGCGCGGCGCGCATCCGCGGCGCCGTGATCCACGCGGTGCGTTGCATTGAAAACAGCCAAAATGCCACCGGTGGATTTGGTTACGAGCCCAAGCGCAACTCCGATCACGAGGGCAGTGTAACGGTTGCGGTGGCGCAGGGTCTGCGCGCGGCGCGCGACGTGGGCATCATTGTTGATGAGAACGTGGTACGCAAGGGCCTCAAGTACCTAAAGTCGAGTCAGAAGAAGGACGGATCGTTTCGCTACAGTTTGTTGCGCGAAGAGTCCACCTACGCGTTGACAGGTGCGGCCCTGAGTTCGTTCTTTCTCTATGGTGCTTACGCCAAGACCTACCGCGGTACGATTAAGCGGGCCTTGGGCTACATCACCAAAAAGCTCGGAAGCCAAGGAGCAAGCCAAGACTGGTATTACTACGGCCACTTCTATACCGGATGGGCACTGTGGCAGTGGGACGGCAACAACTGGCGGCGCGGTCGGGGTCATCTCTGGGCCAACTGGCAACACCAAGTGCTCACCGACATCATGAGTCAGCAGCGCGATAGCGACGGCAGTTTTGATAAGCGCGATCGCCGTCACGACTTCGGACCGGAGCTCAGTACCGCCTTTGCTGCGCTTACGTTGGCCATTCCCGATGAAGGGTTGCCCATCTTTCAACGGTAGTCGTGTCAACGTTGCCGCGGACGCGACAGGCGAACCTCATCCTCCCGCACGTCTCGGATCAATGTGCCTGCCTCAATCAGTGATTCTGTGGCCCGCTTGACCGCCTCACCGATCTTGGAACCACGTCGCGCAAACCCAAAGACACGCCCGGTCTCTCGCAACAGGTCTTCAACGGTGAGACTCAGATGGGCGTCAACAATGCACAACATGGCGGCTTCGACCTCTTCGGGCGCAATGTGTTCGATATCTCGCTGTACGCCGTCGCCCGGGCGACGGGGCTGAATGCTCGTCGTGCCCGGCTTCCACAGATACGAACCGCGTCGTTCCACCTCGCCCCGCGCTTCCGCGTCACGAATGGCTTCTTGCACACGGGTTTGCGTCTTGCTCGTCACACGTGACATGCCCCACGCAATCGAAAGGCGCCGCGCGGCCACGTCCTGATGAACAGGTGCTTCCTTGGCAACGACCTTGATCACGCAATTGCGGATGCGATGAAGCGGGACCACGTGGAATTCTTCGGCAGCTCCCTGAGGTCGTAGGTGTATGGCGTTGTAGTCCACAATGCCGGGCAGATCATCGGTTTGAAGTTCGTCGGCAAGCCATGCCTCGTCGTTCGTATCATTCGTTGAGGTACCTTCGCTGTTGATGGCGACTGGGCCATTGGGTTCCGTCGCTTGCGGCGCGGGCTCACGCAATGCACGCTGAATGGCTTGCACGCACGCATCGGGCGTCCGTACCCAGTCCGGTGACCACACATGCAAGACCCGCCATCCCAGTCGTCGAAGTAGCGCGGCGCGCGAACGCTCGCGATCGCGCGATGTAGCCGCATCGCGATACCCCGGTCCGTCACACAATAGGCCCAAAGCGAACCGGTCTCTTTGCTTTTCCGGAATCGCCACATCCACTTGAAACGCGGAGGCGCCCACGCTGTGTACCGCGTCGTGTCCTTCCCGCGCGAGTGCTTCCACGATCGCGCGCATCATTTCAGGCGCGCCATCGTCTTTGGTGTCGCGTTTTGCGGGATGGGGCCACCCCGTTCCTTGCATACCGCGGCGTGCCGTTTCCAAGTACGCGCGAAGCAAGTGGGCCCCGCGGCTTTCGGTTCGATCCAGGGCGATGTCCTCTGGCTGAATCGACGCGTAGACAATGACTTGTTTTCGGGAACGCGTAACGGCCACGTTGAGTCGCCGGTCGCCGCCGTTTGCGCTCAGCGGACCGAACAGCAAGCGGAACGTGCCTTCCGGGTTGCGCGCGTATCCCACGCTAAAGAGAATGACGTCGCGCTCGTCTCCCTGTACCGACTCAAGGTTCTTCACGAACACGGGCTCATTGGATTCCAAATCGAAGCGATGATCGAAGGACGGGTCGTCGGCGCGCAGTTCGTCGATTGCATCCCACACCGCGTCGCGTTGTGAGGCGCTAAAGGTCACCACACCTACGCTGTCACGCGGTCGCGTCGTCAGGATGTCGAATACATGCTTGGCCACCGCCCTCGCTTCTATTGGGTTGGTTCGTGATCCGCCGCGCCCGCCGTAAAACACGCCGTCGGGCACATGGACGAATGAAATTCCAAGTGCGGCGGGGTCGCGATCGGCATTCGGAAACGTAACGAGGCCGTTCTCATAGAAGTGTCGATTGCTAAACGAAATCAAACTCTCGTCGAGACTTCGATAGTGCCACCTTAGCGACACATGCGGTAGAGGGCCGGCCTGACATTCATCCAATACGCTGGGCAAGTCGGTGAGTTCACCTGCCAGCAGCGCCTCACTCTCGTCTTCCTCGAAGCGCCGCGTGAAGAATCGTGTGGGCGGTAACTGTTTGGAGTCCCCCGCAACAACGACTTGCTTGGCGCGGGCGATGGCGCCAATCGCATCCTCGGTACAGATCTGTGAGGCCTCGTCAAAGATCACAATATCAAGTTCGTTGTCACCCGGTGGCAAATAGGTCGCCACGCTGAGCGGGCTCATCATGAGGCACGGCTTCAGCGCCCGCAGCAGTCGGGGAATACGATCAAAGAGCACGCGCGTGGGCAAGTGTCGTCGCTCTTTGCGCATCTCCCGCTTGAGAATACTGACTTCACTGTCGCCCGTGGCGGCGGTCGTGGGTGGAGGAATGTCCGCGCGAAGTGTGCGCGCTACGCGTGTGCATGCCTGTGTCAACTGTTGCTGATCCAATTCACAGAAGCGTTCGATTCGCTTCTCGCGTGTGGTGGCATCGAAACTGCCAAGCTCGTCTACGGTACTCAACAATCGATCGGCAAAGGCGCGCCAGAACGTTCGAAACCACGTGTCAACCAAGCGGTGGCTCGCGGCTCCCGTTTCTTCAAATGCATCCAAGTACTCGCCCAACCCCTTCGTCGAGGCATCTCCTGCGGCCCGATGCCATGCCACCCACGTGGGCAACGATGCCGTGGAGGTAGATGCCTCGTCGGCAAATGTGCGAACTTCAATGATCGGGATATCGTTTAGCGCGTGGCCAAATCGCGCCTCGACGTCCAGGTCGAGCGTTGCACACACATCATTCATGGCATGAACAAACGTGTCTGCATCCCGTGTCCATGACGCCGATGCATCGAGGAAGATCTGCTTATCTTCTGCGTTGGCCGCGTTTGCTAACTGCGTGCGCGATATCGTCTGTGACGTGAGTGCCAGGGCTTGAGAAATCCACGTGGTGTGTTTGGCCACATGCGAGAGATCGCTGCGCGCCCCAGTGTACTCGTTGCCAAAGGCCGACAGCAGCGAGGCATCGCCTGCGTCCAACTCATGGTTGTACTGCTTCACTGCAACAAGTCGCGCTACGTCGCGTGGGAGATCAACGTCGCGCTTGGTCCGGCCCGATGCGAGCTGCGCGGCGAGCATCTTTTTTGCGCGGCGTCGTCGAAACCAGCCAACGATGAATCCGCCCGAACGAGACAGCTTTGCGAGACGTTCTGCATCGAGCGCGAGGACGCCATCGTCATAGGTCTTCTGTAGCGCGGCGATCTCCTCCGCGCGAGCTTTGCTTGCGGCAAGTAGTGATTGGATGCGGGGCGACGCGCCGGCCCAACTGGCGTCTTCAATCCACGCCGCAGGCGGCCGGGTGGAGTGCCCAAGATGAAGCGCAAGGTTCGACAGCGCGCCGCCTTCGGCGATGCTGCCGGGGGCATCGCACGGAAGCGACGAGGCAAGTTGATCGCGTGCCCGCTCAAGATCGTCTAGCGCGGAGAGCAGTACGTTAATCTTGCGTCGAACGTCGTCCGCCGTGCCTACGCCGAGTTGCGTGAGTCCCACGTGGCGCCACGGATGCTGCTGGATGGGATCGACGGCACGGTGCAGCGGTACGAGTTCTTCCAACGTGCGTTGGGTCTCTTTGAGCGCACCGCGCGTCGTAGCGAGCGGATCACCCACGTCAAACGAGCACGGCGGTAAGTGTTGGAGGCGTGCGGCGCGACCAAAGACTTCAAATGCGCTGTACGACGATTCACCGCGGGGCGCATGCAGGGCCTCGACGTACGCACGAAGCGTGTCTTGCAATGTTCGCAGTTCATCGAGTCCCGTTGTCTTGTCCGGCGCATCGGGCGCCCACTGCTTCCAGGCCGACGCGAGGCTTTGCACAATCTCGCGCTTGTTGGCTTTGCGACTATGAACTTCCAAACAAAACGGTCCGAGCCCCGCTTGATCGAGTCGTCGCTTGACGACATTGAGCGCAGCAATTTTTTCGCTCACGAAGAGCACGCGTTTCCCGCGCGCAAGGCATTCAGCGATAATGTTTGCAATGGTCTGCGACTTGCCGGTGCCGGGCGGTCCTTGCAGGACAAAGCTCTGGCCACCTCGCGCGGCCAGGATCGCCGCCTGTTGACTGCTGTCGGCCAATAGAATCTGATACGAATCGGCCGGGTCCATCGCGGCTTCGACGGTGCTTGGCGTTGGCAGGTCCGACGTGCCTTCGCCCATGAGCGAGACCCCTTGGGCGAGACTTTGCACAACCGCATGGGAAGCAACGGCGGCCTCGTTCTGCAACAGGTCTTGATAGAGCGGGATCTTTGCAAACGAGAACAGGGCGAGCGCCATGTCGTTGGCCACCGACCAACCATCGCGTCCTTTCGCCAGCGTTTCAAATACCTCGCGCACAACCTGCATGGGATCTTCGCTCTCGGCCCAGCCTTCGGGAAGCGATATGTCGATGCCGAGTTCTTTGCGCAGCTTTACGATGAGTGCAGGATTTACGCGTAACTCATCATCAAAAAGTTTGAGTTGGAACGCACCGCGAGCCCCACGCCGTGTTAGCTCGACTGGAATCAGAAGCAGCGGGGCGCGTAGGGGGCGGGGATCTTCGACAGTCGTAAAGGTGAACATACCAAGTGCGATATGCAGGGTGTTGAACCCCTGTTCCTCCAACATGGCACGGCTCGACCGAAAGAGGTTGAGCAAGATGCGGTTCATGCGCTCGGATTCAAGATCGCACTGCAACGTGCTGTCGGGCCGAGGCGGCGACGTGTCGTTCGCATCGCCGGGGGCTTCTGACGTCTCCTTGGTGCTAGGCGACGGGGGCTTGGCGGGCTTACCCGCAAAGGTGTAGCGGCGCCCGTAGATCAGGCGACGGGCGACCTCGTGGGGGTCCTCTCCCACGAAGTTCAATGTGCTGGCCTTCGTGGCACGGAATGCGAGCAGGCGATTGGCGCGCGAGAGATCGATGAGTTTGTCTCGCCACTCAGCAATGCGCTTAGCGACCAGCGGCGGCACAGCCCCAGTCGATGGCGTCGAAGCGTCCTCGGTCATCGTTCACTCCTGGTCGCGACGGCAGGCACCCTACCCCAAATCGGGCTACGCGATGCCGAGGCGCCGTTCCTGCTGGAAACCATAGCCGTCTCGTTGCGAACATGGCCGTTTGGCGATCGACATTTATGCGTACGATGGCCTTATGGAATCTCAATGGACCCGCATTCTGGCGTTCGCTGCGCTCCTCGTTTTGCTACAGACCGGCGTGGTTTATGGCGAGGAACACAAGTCGAGCGCCGATCTACCGCCGCCCCCCGCCCTCAAACCGACCGAGCCCGTCATTCCCGGTCGTAAGGGACCGTCCGCCAACGCGATCCCAAGTGAGTCGGGTCGCAAGGTGGCAGCGCCCGCCGCCGTGGACAAGCGCAACGTCGATTCCGGCAAGGGCCTTCCACCTGCACGCGTCGTTTCCACGGATGAGATACCGACCTTTCCCGCGCCGGCAGGTAGCTCGGGTGACATTCCAGAAATCGCAACCGGGGACGACGCACCCAACGCAGAGAGCACACCGCCCGGCGCCGACATTCCTGGCGGATTTCCAGCGAAACCCGCGCCGCGCGTACGGGCGTTTGCGCCGCCACGATCCGCTAAAGAAGACATTCGTCGCGAAGATGTATTGGTGTTTCACAGTGGGCGTTCGTGGAAGGGATACGTCGCCGAGGAGCGCGGCAATGTCGTGATTTTCGATCGCTATACCGCAAGCGGAGGCAGCGCGCGGCTAACTGTCCCGCGATCCAAGATTCGTACCATTCGCCGTGGCAAGCGCTTGCTGGATGCACCGGAAGGATCGGAACTCCTGCGTGATGCGTGGTTCCTGCTTCGCACCGATCGCGGCACGATTGGCACACGCCACTTGATGGTCATTCGCGTCAAGACCCCACGCGTAGATGGCTACCGACTTGCGGAAACGACGTACGAGCTTCCGCAGGGTCGCCACCTGCCCGCAACCGAAACAAGCACGGTTGAGGTCGTGGATCGACAGTTTCTTCCCAAGTTGATCAACTACCGCGAGCGCACCGTGTTTCGTCCCGGCCAACACGACAAAGAACGCGAATTTGATCGCCGCGTATCCGGCGTCATTGAAAACGGCGTGTGGAAGAAATTTTCGGGTGTGGGGAGCGACATGGATCGCGTGGAGGTCAAGGTGCCCGCGGGTACGCGCGCCCGACTTGGCCACCGAGAGTTCTTATTGCAGAAGACGCCGCGCACATTGGGGTTGGCGGATGCGGTCGTTTTGGATCCAAGCGTAGAGGGGCTCAGTGAAGTACGCGCGGGATTCGTTGCCATCGCCCCGCGCTATCGTCCCGGCCGACGCGTGAAGTCGTATCGGGGTGATGAGTTTCATTGGGAGCAAGAGGGCGCGCGCTTGATCTCGTGGTTCCACGAAGACAGCCGACCGCTACGAGAGGAAGTTGCGGAAGGTGTAGTGGCCATACCAGCAACGGAGGCTCAGTGTCGTGTGGCGATGGGTGAGCAAGAGGCCGTCAAAGGCCAAGTCAAGGGCGTATTGACACTGCCGGAGTGCGGACTGGGATTCGCGCTTCCGGGTCCCCTTTGGACCTGGAAACCCACGCTCGCACCCGCGAGTCACACCGGATGGCGCGTATTGGGCACCATGAAAAACACCATTCATGTCGCTGACATCCGCGTTGAGTGGCATCCCGAGGCCGCCACGACGCTGCGTCTAGGTCAGCATGCCGAGGCGTGGTTGCTGCGGCGATTGCGGGGACTTGCGCCCAATTTACGTGTCGTCGGACCGCGCACGTCTCTGCCCGCCCTCGTTGCGGCGGGCGCATCTGATGCGTGGCGTTTCGAAGTGGAGGGCACCTTGCGCGGCGAAACGGTCCACACCATCGCGGTCGTTGTGGACCGCGGTCCCGATCGCGTCGTGATGCTCTGTGCGTGCCCCTCATCGGCACTCAAGCAAGCGCGGCCCGCCCTGGAGCGGTTTGTTGTGAGTCTGCGTGTACTCTAGCTCATGCAAGTCGCCCGTTTCGTAGGTGGGATGACCTACTTCCGACGCTGCTAGTGTGGCGTCGATCGATAGCGACCTTGACGATCGAAGGCAATGCCGTTCGAAGGCAATGACGTCGGACGACGAGATTTAGGAACTCAATCCGTGGCAAACGCGCGTGAGGTAGAAATTGCAAAGCGCCTCCTCACGTCGCGCGTTCTCACCGACGATGTACTTCGTCAGAGTTTTTCGCTTCAGCAGCAGCTTCGCGAGCAGGGTCGCAACGTAAGTCTTGCACGCGTGTTGTATCACCTGAAGGCACTCCCCGTTGGCAGCCTCGCCGTTCTCGACGCGCCCTCGCCCATCGAGAGTCAACCGATTGCCGATTACCGGTTGACGCATGAATTGGGTCAGGGCGGGAGCAGCGTTGTGTATGCGGGCACCTATCAACCCAACGGTTCGCCCATCGCCGCCAAGTTTCTTGACCCCATCCATGCCCTGCGGCCCGACTTCCTCAGCCGCTTTCGGCAAGAAGCTGAGACGCTCATCGAACTCGAACACGAGAACATCGTGCTCGGGTATCACGTGGGCAGTGCCACCGACGAAACTACGGGCGGGATCTGGCACTTTTTTACGATGGATCACGTGGAGGGGCTCACCGTTCTCGAGGTCATCGATCGTCGCGGCTACTTGAGTAACGAAGAAGCGCTTTCCATTACGCTTCAAACGGCTCGTGCATTGTCGTATCTGCACGAATCCGGCTTCCTGCATCGCGACATTAAGCCCGGTAACATCATGATCGAGGAAAACGGGCGTGCTCGCATGATCGATCTTGGCCTGAGCCGCCGACTTGCTTCAGAGGATGCAGAGGAAGGCACCGAGGCAGCCGGCGAAGAAATGACCGTGGGAACGATGGAATATGTGTCGCCTGAGCAAGCACGGGGCCGCTCCGACTTGGACCCCCGCAGCGACATCTACAGTCTCGGCGTATCGCTCTATCACATGGTCGTTGGCGACATTCCGTTTCATGGTGAGACCGACTACGAGGTGATGGCCAAACAGGTGTTGTCTGCTATGGATACACAGAAGGTCAAACTGCGCCGCATTTCCCCGGAAGTGCAGTATTTCATTACGCGCATGATGCTGAAGGATCGCGAGGACCGCTATGGCACGGTGGCCGACGTCATGCAGGACATTGAGGGCTATTTGCCCGACGAATACGTGCCCGTAGATTTTGGCGACGAACCTCCGCCAACGGTCGAGCCTGTGCAGCCGGTAGCGCCCATCCGGGACGTTCCTTCCGTGAAGCCCATCAAGTCGGTGAAGCCCATCGAACCGATCGATTCCGCGAAGTCGGAGTCGCCGCGCTCAAGCAAGGCACCCACGCGACGATCCGGAAGCAGTCCCACGCGCAAGCGTGGTCAGGGGAAGGGGCGCCGCGGGACGCCTCGGCGGCGTCGATGACGGTGCCCACCGACGCGTCACAACCACATGATGCGTCATCGCAAGACAATCCTTCGGTGGCCGAACCGCCTTGGTACGCCGATGGTGTTCAGTTTCGATGCACGGCGTGTGGCGTGTGTTGCACCGGAGAGCCCGGTTACGTATGGGCGACCCGCGAAGAGATTGCGCGCATGGCCAAGGTCAAAGGGCTGTCCACGCCGGCATTCATGCGTCGCTTCGTACGGCGCGCGAAAGGCAAGTTGTCGCTCACCGAACGCGAAAACGGCGACTGCATCATGCTCGAAGAGGGGCGCTGCACGGTCTACAGCGCGAAACCCGCTCGCTGTACATCGTTTCCGTTTTGGCCCGATATTATGGATGCAGCGAGTTCGTGGAATGAAACTGCGACCACATGCGAGGGCGTGGGGCAGGGCGATCTCTATACACGCGACGAAATCGACGCGCTACTCGTCGGCAACACGTCCATCATGCTTGACAAACACAAGCGACCCCCGGAGTCGCCTGTAACGAGTCGTTATCCCCACACGGGCTTTCCTCCGCCCGATGAGCCCGATGCATCCACCGACGCTGCAAACGAACCTACGCTTCCGTGCCCTCGTATCGAAGCTCACAAGGACGTGGACTGGAAGGCCGCACTATCGGCGTTGATCGAACTCTATGAACAGTTGGACGCCGAGTTGCCGCATTGGGAGTTTACCTGTTCCGCGAGCGGACGTTGTTGCGACTTCGAGGCCTATGGGCATCGACTGTACGCAACCACGCTCGAAGTGGTCTATTTTTATCGCGACGAACTGTTTGAGTCGTCGCAGGCGCCCGTCGTTCACACGGACGACTCGCTCTGTCCAGCATGGCGATCGGATCGACTCTGTCATGCGCGCGCGGGCCGCATGCTCGGATGCCGTACCTATTTTTGTGGTCCTTACCCGCGCGGTGTTCCCGAGGACTTGCACGGCGGGTATCACGACCGCATTCGTGAGCTTCACAGTCGATTTAAAATCCCCTACGCCTACGCAGACATCCGCGCGTGGGCTGCGCGTATGGCGCATTCTGTGGGTTAGGTGATGGACGTCGTCTCTGCCTAGGAACTCTCCTTCCCCGCCCGTGTCTAATGGCGGGTACTCAGCAGCGGCCCCAGGAACTTCGCGTCTCACGTTGACGCCCATTCTGAGGGTGCGCCGCCTCTAGTGGAGAATCCCATGTCGATCTCGCGCGCCCTCACGCTCGTTTTCTTAGCTTCCGTCACCGCTGTTGGTGTGGCCATTGCCCCGAATGCCATGGCCAATGGCATTCTAATTTCGTCTCGTCCGGGTATGACGCCACCGCATGTGATTCGTCCCCCGCATCGGCACATTCGGCGACCCAGGCCGCTCGTCACGCTGGAAGAACACAAGGTAAGCGCCACCATCGATGGGCGTGTCGCCAGCGTTACAGTCGAGCAAGTGTTTCGCAATCACAGTGGGCGTCAACTGGAAGGGACGTATCTCTTTCCGCTTCCCAAAGGTGCGTCGGTCAGTCAGTGGTCAATGACCATGTTCGGCAAGATGGTTCACGGCGAAATCATGGAGGCCAAGAAGGCGCGTCAAATCTATCAAGACATTGTGTCGCGTCGCCGCGATCCCGGGTTGCTCGAGTACATGGGTCGCGGGCTGTTCCGTGCGCGCGTGTTTCCGATTGAGCCTCACAAGACCACCACCATTCGTTTGACATTCCAGCAAGTGCTCACCGAAGACGCGGGCACGATGGAGTTTCGCTATCCGCTTGCTACGGACAAAATGAACGCAACGCCTGTAAAGAGCGTCGTCGTCAACATGAATGTGCAGAGCGACGTTCCCCTTACGGCGATTTATAGCCCGAGCCACAATATCGACGTCAAGAAGGACGGTGACAAGAAGGCGGTGGTGAGCTACGAGCGCGGCGGTCGCAAACAAGCGCGCGACCTCGTCGTCTACTTCACCAAGAGTTCCGATGCGGTTGGCTTCTCAATGCAGAGCACCAAGGGCGTGGGCACCGATGGCACGTTTATGGCCGTGCTTGCTCCCAAGACCGAAGTCGCGGTGGGCGATCTCGTACCCAAGGACGTTGTCTACGTGCTGGACACGAGCGGTTCCATGGCCGGCAAGAAGATCGAGCAGGCGCAGGCAGCCCTCGCATACGGCGTATCGTTGCTGCGTCCCGAAGATCGATTCAATGTGATGACGTTTTCCGTAGAAGCGCGTCCGTGGGTGGATGCACTCCAGCCGGCCAACAAGGAGACCAAGACGGCGGCCACCCAGTGGATTCGCGAGCAGCGCGCAGCCGGCGGAACCAATATCGACGACGCACTATCCAAAGCGCTTGCGCTGCGCAGCGGAGATCGCCTGTTCATGGTGGTGTTCATCACCGACGGTCGTCCCACGGTAGGTGAGGTGCGAACCGACGCGCTCGTGAAGAAGGTCAAGTCGCAGAACAATGCCAACACACGTGTATTCACCTTTGGCGTGGGCCACGACTTGGATGTGGCGCTACTTGACAAGATCGCCGAGGCAACCCGCGCCGCGCGCGACTACGTTCAGCCGGGTGAAGACATTGAGGTGGTGACGGGGCGTTTCTTCCGCAAGGTCGAACAACCTGTGCTTACCAACGTGCGCATCGACTTCGGTAGTGACACGCGCGATGTATATCCCAAGACCATGCCCGACTTCTTCGCCGGGAGCCAGTTGACCGTCTTCGGGCGCTACACCAAGCCCGGCGCGCGGACGGTGCGCGTGCGCGGAAAGATCGGCAATCGTGAAGTCACCTACGAGTATCAGACCGAGCTCAAGGCCGATGGCAAGCGCGGTAAGTATCTTCCTCGCCTCTGGGCACATCGCAAAGTTGCGTACATGCTCGACGAGATTCGCCTAAACGGTGAGAACAAGGAACTCGTGAATGAGATTGTGCGGCTCGCGAAGAAGCACGCGATTGTTACGCCGTACACCGCAGGACTTGTCGTAGAAGAAAGCGAACTCGGCGTACTTCGCGACGACCGCCGTCGCCAGGCAGACGCCGGCTCTCCGATGGATCGTCCCACTACGGGCGCCGGTGGTTTCCGTGGTGGTGGACTACCCGCACCGGCCGCCTCGCCGAACTCTCCGGGCAGTACTTCGGCTCCGGCTGGATCGAAGGCCAAGGACAGCAAGCGCATCGATCGTCTCCGCAAGTCGGCGGCGGAAGAAGTGGATGAAGAAGCCGGTGATGATCAGGATGGTCTGCGCAGCGTGCGCGAACGTGTTCGCCATGCGGCCGGCAAGTCGTTCACCCTCGAATCCCGCGGTCGTATGAACAATCAGCAGTTCGTCTGGATCGATTCGGCCTACAAACAGGGCACGTGGCCCAAGGATCACAAGCCCACCAAGATCGTGTCTTTCTCCAAGGCCTACTTCGACCTCGTCGCCAAGAGCGAAGACATCGCCAAGATCCTCGCCGTCGGCGAGCGCATCGTGTTCGTCTTCGACGGCGTCGTCTACGAAGTCGCCCCCGCCCAAACCAAGTAACCCAACCCCTCATGCGCCACAAAAGCCTGGCTTTTGTGGCGCATCGCCATGCTCGGGTGTGCGCCAGAAATACCAGGTATTGTTGGCTCGCGCCGCATAGGGCTGTCGCCAGAAATACCAGGTATTGTTGGCTCGCGCCGCATAGGGCTGTTACTTCGCTTTTTGCCTTTCGAACACGTGCGCCACAGATACCAGGTATCTTTGGCGCATGGGTGTTCGCTTGCTGGTTTGGGGTTGCTTGGTGGCGCTGGTCGTGGGGACGCTCTATGTTTCGTTGCGATCGAGCCATGAGCGGGGAACGAGAGTGCCGGAGCAGCGCACCAGCGACGAAGCGCCTGGTCTTGCTCCGCCCCTGAACGAGGCTATTGACGGTTCTCGGAAGAGTAAGCGGGACGGGGCGTCAATCAGCGCGGTCGTGGTGCATGGGTCGGTCGTTGATGCCAAGACTGGCGCGCCCGTTGAAGGTGCGGCAATCACGTTTGCTCGTATTGCTACATCAATTCGTGGCAGCATTCGGTTGGTGCCGCTCAAGGTGCGCTTGCGAACCGACGCGAAGGGGACCTTTGTATGCCGCTCGCTCTCGCCGGGTAGGTGGGCTTGTGTTGTGTGGCATTCCGACTATCTCGCCCCGGGACTCTCCGCCTGGCTCGACGGCAACAGCATTGCGGCGGCACTGACGAGCGCGACTGTCAAGATCGAACCCGATGCGACTGGCGAGGTTCATAAGACAATCAGGTTGAGTAGGGGAACTACGTACAGCGGGAGAGTGGTTGACGAAGTCAACAACCCTGTAGCGGGAGTACCCCTCGAAATCTCATTGCCGCCCGCGTTTATAATGCGACTCGGTTCACGCGCTGCGTCGCGGCTGCAAGAGATGATGTCGTTGGTTCCAATTCGAACGAATGCCGAAGGTAGATTCTCAATGGCCTGTATTCCGTCGGCACTCAAGCGTGCGCGCATCGCCGCAAGCGTGGATGGCAGCGCCTGCAAGTACGTGGTACTCGATGCTTCAGCTCCCATTGTGCTTCGTGCGTTGCCGTGCGCCGCAGTTTCTGGTACGGCAACATTCGCCGATGGACGTCCTGCTGTGGGTGCTATCGTTCGCATCAACGATTTTGGCGGATCGCCCTTGGGGAATTGGCTCTATGCACCGCCTGAAGACGCGCTTGTCAATGCGGAAGGCGAGTTTGAACTCAAAGGTATTCCACCTGCTTCCTGCTTCGTGCGGGCCGATTGGGACATTGACTCGCCCGACTACGATGCCACGGCGACGGAAGTCGCAGATCTCCAACCTTCCGAAGTCAGGACCGATGTACGCGTGATCGCGGATCCTCGACCCAGGACGGCGATGATCACCGTAAACGGTACCGACGGAGAGCCAGCGCCGAATGTGACGCTCGCGATTCGTCCGGTTGATATGCGTACGGCGGACATCGACGACTTGGATTGGTACAACACCGACGCTGACGGTGATGTCGAGTTTACGTTTGCCAAAGACGGGCGCGTCGACATCTTGCAGTACGCCCACGGCGAACTTCATGTGCTGCAGAAAGATGTTGACGTCACGGACGAGCCGATTGTGCTAACGAGCGCCGTAGAGCCGAAGCGGATTGAAATCCGTGTGCAATCCACGTCTGGAGAACCTGCACGGCGATTTGTGGTGAAAGTACGAGGGAGGGAAACTCTGTCGGCCCTCAGTCTTGCGCGATTTCGGGCAGAGAGCTCAAGCATTCGCGTTGAGACCTATGACACGGCTCCCTACATCATTTGGGTGAGCTGGGCGGAGACCGGTGAAACCCGTCCAGTACGTCTAGAGGGTAAGCGAGTAGAGATTTCGGAGGCCGAATCGCAGTCTCCAGTCGAGTTTCGGCTGGCTCCTAAACCGGTCGAAGTCTCTGGGGAGAATCACACATGCCTCTTTGTTGACGCCTCGGGAAAGCGCGTTGAGGGCGTGCGCCTGTGGAAACTAACTATGAAGGGACAGCTCGATCAGACTCGTGTACTTCGCACCGAAGTCACGCCGCGATCTGATGGCCATTTCGAGATGCCGTCACTCGATGAAGACGAGGATCATGCGGGATACGCAGTGGAAGTGCCTGCGGGATACGCCCCGGTTGTCGGTGGGGGTCGCCTACCTACGCGAGTAGAACTAATTGAAGCTGAGCGCATTGCAGGGAGGGTCATTGTTCCGCCGGGTATTGAGCTTCCGCCTGACTTTTCGCTGTACGTGTCCTGGGCTCACGAGTCAGAAGATCCGGACGAAATGGCGAGTGGAATGCCTGTCCCGATTCAATCGGATCACTCCTTTGACGTGCATCACGTGCCGCCGGATCGCGAGCTTACGCTGAGATTGTTTGGAAAGAATGGCAGCAAGGTTGGACTGCAGTCGTTTCGTCTTGACGGCATTCATGCCGGGACCACGAACCTGCAAGTACGGCTTGAAGCGGGTGGGATTATCCGAGGGAGCATAGAATTCGATGGCGAATCCGTTGACTACATGTTGGCCGCCACGCCACTTCAGAATGACTTGCCACCCACGTTTGTTCGGAGGAGTCGAAGCGTTCCAACATTTGAGTTGAAAGGACTGGGAGACGGACCTTATGAGGTCACCGTATACGCGGTAGGCCCCTGGATCTCGGTTCTAGATCGCAAGGTAGCTGGACCAGGCGACGAGATTGTATTTCGCGTCGGCCCCCTAGGGGCCGTACGAATCGATGCTGGTGACGTGGAGCACGCTAGTATCACCGCTTGGAAGGCACGATCCCTGCTTCGAGTTAGCGGTCCGATCTACGTGAAGGGCATCGATGCCACTGGCCCGATTGTCTCGAATCTTTCGCTCGCGCGTCGCTACGACATCGTTGCGGAAGATGGAGATCGTGTTGCCTATCATCCTGACGTGCTTCCGGGCGAGTCCATTTCGTTGGCCTTTCAGGAGAGTGTCGAGCTGTCCGGCCACATAAGGGGAGAAACGAAGTACAAGGAAGACCTGCTGCTAGTTGCGACACCCCGTGGTCCCAAGTTTCGCATTTATGCCGGTGTCGGGCCCATCACCCCGTTTGACCAACAAGTACTGGACGGCACTTACGACGCCGTGGTGTGGTCTCGTGACGGCACGAGTCGCGTCGTTGCTCGCGGCTTAAAGCCCGGGCAAGCCGGCATCGTCATCTCGCTCGACGAAGAAGCGGGCAAGGACAAGTAGGTGGCGATTGTCCTGGCCGAAGCTGGTACATTTTGCCCGTGAAAGTACCAGCCCTTCCCATTGCCGTAATTGCGATTGCCATCGTGATGTTTCTTGCACCCTTCGGTGGGGGTGAGGCGGCAGCTAAGGAGATGGACGGAGACGTAAGACGAATCACGGAAGAGATTCTGCTTGCAGGTGATTCGGTGCCCCTGAAGAAGCGGATGCGGGCGCTCAGGATGTTGCGTACTGTTGAGGGGCCCATCGGTCGATTGCGTTTGGCGTTGGCGAAAACGCTCGACGATCCGAATCCCGAACTGCGGCGGGCGGTGCTTGAACTCGTGCGTGCACGGCGTGGTCACGGCATGGCGTCGTTTGTGTTGCGGGGCTTGGAGCGCGAGACGTCGGTCGAACTGATTCCCTCTTACTTGCTTGCATTCGGAGCAACGGCGAACGCGTCGCGGGCCTCGTCCATCACGTCGTACGTGACGCATTCGGTGCCCGCGGTGCGTGCAGCTGCCCTGACGGCGCTCGCAGACATGGGCGCGGAAGATGCGCGTCGGCTTGCTTTGCACGTGCTTCGTGATCCGCGGGATCCCGATCCAGGTTGGGTGTTGCGAAGCAGCGCATTGCTCGCACTCGCCAAGTGTGGCGACCCCGAAGACCTTCTGCGCATTCAGTCGATCGTAAGGGCGCGCTCTGGATCCAAGCATTGGTTGGCGCGCAGCGCTATGGTCAATGTGATTGCCGCGCTCCATGCACAACCCGCGCGCGAACTTCTGCCTTATGCCCACGACGGCGATCACCGCGTTGCACTCACTGCCATGCGCGCGCTCATGCGTGCTGGCGGATTGCCCGCGCTTCGACCCTTGCTGAAACACGGCGTCGCTACGACACGCGCGGCGGCGGTTCGGGCCGTGATTCCCACTCGCGATGGCGAGTTCCTGGCCCAAGTCAAGCGCATGGCCAAACGCGATCCGTCCCGGGTTGTGCGTTGGACTGCCGCGACGTCTCTCTTTCGCGCGCGCGAACGCGAGGCCGATGAACTTGTAATTGACGGGCTGCGTTCGGAGGAGCCGGCCATTTGGTCAGAAGCACTTTCGTTGCTCATGTCGCGCACGGGCGAGTCTCATGGGCGCGATGCGAAGGCGTGGAAAAGAGTGCTGGCAGCCAGACGCGCGGCTTCGAGTCAGCCTACACGTGTTCGCAATGAACGATAGCGAGTCGACCTTCCCGCGGACGACCAACGCGCTGCGCACGGCGCTTGAGCAAGCGGGCATTCGCGTAAAGAAACGCCACGGGCAGTGTTTTCTGACCGACGCACAGGCTGTGGACGCCATCGTTCGTGACGCGAAGGTCGAACCCAGCGATCTCATTGTTGAAGTAGGGACGGGTCCCGGTCTCTTGACCGACGTACTGGCGTCAACCGGCGCAACCGTTCATACGTTTGAAATCGATGACGAAGTGCAAGCGTTTGCGACGAGCGCGCGTGAGTGGCCAGACTCGGTTCATTTTCATCTCGGTGACGTGCTTGCGTCAAAGCACAGGTTGTCTCCGAAACTTCTTGAGGTTCTCGAGCTTCAACACGGCGGGCGAACGCGCATGATTGCCAACCTGCCCTATGCCATTGCCACGCCGTTGATTCAGTGCTTGCTTTCGCTGCCGCGACCGCCGGCAGATTTGCACGTGATGATCCAACGCGAAGTCGCGGAGAAGATGCTCGCGCATGTGGGCGCCGACAACTACGGCGCGCCGAGCGTAGGCGTGCAACTGCGCGCGGAGGGCCGTATCCTGCGTCGCTTCGGTCCCGAAGTGTTTTGGCCGCCACCGAAGATTCGTTCGGTCATTCTTCATCTTGTACCCCGTCAAGACATGCCGCTTAAAACAGAAGAGCAGCTTCCATTTCTACGATTTGTGACGCGGCTATTTACAAGGCGCCGCAAGTTGCTGCCCTCCGGAGTCTCGTACGCAGCTGAGATCGAGCGAGCAATCGTACGCGACCGGTTGATCGAACTCGATCCAACGCTCGCCACCCTCCGGCCACAGGATCTCTCACCAGCCCAAGCGCTTGCGGTTTGGCGCACGCTGAGCCGGAGGTAGGCCGGGTCCGAAGAAAACCTGTAACGCGCGCCAACGAATCAGGCTCCTGTGGTTGGATAGATAGGGCCAGCCATAGGGAGACCCCATGTCTCGAGAGTCGCAAACTTTGCGGAGTCGGCGTGAATACAACTAGCGCGGACGACCGCGATCGACTTGTCGATGAGCATCTGCACCGTGCCGGCCAGGCGCTGCGACGAGGGCGTTCTGTCGACTTGGCGAGCATTCAAGCGGAACTCGGTGATGCCTACGCGAAGTTCCAGTCGTTGATTTCGTCACAACTCTTGCTGCACGGCACGGATGCGTCCGATGCACTGGCGATGCAGCACGAGACCATCGATGCCTATCGCATCGTGGGCGAGCTGGGTAGCGGCACCACCGCGGTTGTTCACGACGCTGTCGATCCAAGCGGCGTGCCCGTTGCGATTAAGATGTTGCGACCCGCATGGGCAGCACATAAGGAGACGCGCGCTAACTTTGTTCGTGAAGCCAAACTACTCGCTCGTTCTAAACATCCCAATCTCGTAGCATTGCAGCGTGTCGGCGAGTGCGCCGGTCGTCCCTACCTCGTGCTCGATCGCGTTCGCGGTCAGTCGCTTTCGCACGTAGCGATGCCGAAGGACGCGTCTGAGTTTTCGAAGTTTTGTATGTCCGCTGCGAAATTGGTTCGTGGCGTGGCCCATATGCACGCGCAGGGCGTGGTCCATCGCGACATCAAACCGAGTAACATCCTGGTGGACGAACACGGGGGCTGGATCCTGGCAGATCTTGGTATTGCCTATGATGCCACAACGCCGGTAACCCCATCGCTCGCGGGGACCGGCACGCCCGGCTATCAGAGTCCGCAACAACTCCTGACGCCCACAGCGCCACCCGTGCCAAGCGACGACGTGTACGCGCTCGGCCGAACGCTACTTGCCGTGCTCACGCCCAATCGTACGCAAACGGGCCAGGACTTCGCAACGCGCAAGGGATTGGGCGTTACGGCTGCACACGCGCTTTCGAGCATCGTGCCTGCACCATTGAAGCGCATTCTTGCCCGTGCGACCCGAACACGGCCCGAGGATCGCTACACAACCGCAGATGCTTTGGCTGCGGATCTTGAGCGAACAGCACGAGCACTTGCCGGTCCGCGTGCATCTTCGGGCTTCACGACCATGCGCGTGGGACGGACGATGCCATGGAAAGCGATCGGCGTCGCGGCCGCACTCGTAGTAGCCGCAATCGGCGGCGCGCTGTTTGCATTGAAGCCGGGCGACACCCGACTAACAATTCGATCGGTCCCGGGCGCCGTGGCGTCTGTTGATCTAGGGCCTGAGCAAGTACTTCCACACACGTTCTCACTTGGCGCCGGGTCCAGGGACGTGCGTGTGACCGCGCCGCGCTTTCGGGATCGCGAACTTGCGATCAACGTCGAAGCCGGCAGTCGCCATGTCGTCGAGTTGGTGCTTGTTCCGAAGGACTCAAGAGACACACAGGCCATGCTCGATGCGTTGCGTGTGCTTGGCTTGCCAACGAATGAGTTGATTCACGTGGCAAAGACCGTGCCCACGACGCGAAGCAGCGACTCAAGGCGCGCCGCAGTGTTGTTCTATCCACGAGGTCCCCTTGCATCGAGCGCGCTGGATCGGGCCGAATTTGAGTGGCTTGGCCCGCTGCCGAAACGCGCAACCATTCACTGGCGAACCAGTTCAAAAGCCGAAGCAACTCCGCTCACCACCATCACGCGATCCATGTCGATACCGATTCCGGCAGCGGTATCCGAGCTACTGACTGCGGGCACGCGTTTGACGTGGTCCGTTTCGGTAGACGAAGTTGAGCTCGCGCGCGCTCAGTGTGAGGTCGCTGCATTGTCACCGACTCGGCCCACGCGCGTGTCTGAGGGTGCAGAAACGCCCTTTGATCGTGTCCGGGATGTGCTTCGCCTTCGTCGAGAGGGACGCCTAACCGCTGCGCTTCGCCGCACGTTTGGTGTGCCTGAGTCTGTGCGATCGCCGCTGCTACTGCGTGCTCGCATGCTTGTACTACGAGACCTTTGTTCGGGCGTCGAGGGACTCGCATCCACCGAGCTGTGGCGCGCCAGTTACTATGTATCCCGCGACGTCGAACGTTCGATGTCGCCTGCGGATGCCGATGACTCAGCTAACGCCCAACCCCGCCGATCCCTCCCCAATCGAAGCCCTGATGAAGCGGGCGAGCAGCGGTGATGAAGCGGCGGTCGCGGCTGTGTTTGAATTGGTGCGGCCTCGCATTGAGTTTGCGGTCGTGGCCAAAATGGGTCGTCGCTTGGCGGCGCGCATTGACGTGGAAGACGTACTTCAAGAAACGTTCTCTGCCGCTACGCAGAGTCTGGCCAACTTTGAAGTGCGCGATGAGCCCTCATGTTGGGCGTGGTGGCGCACGCTTGCACTCAATCAAATCCGAAAGGCCGCTGCCCATTGGAGCGCAAAACGCCGCGATCAAGAACGTGTTGCGGCGCTTACGCGCTCGCTTACGGCCGCGGGTACCACGCCCAGTCAAGCCTTTGGCCGCCGCGAAGAACATGAACGCGCATTGTTGGCCATGCGATCGCTTTCCGATGACGAGCGCGAGATTCTCTGGCTTACCGTGGTGGAAGAACTTAGTCCCACCGAAGCGGCCGAACTCATCGACATTTCGCCACAAAATGCGCGAGTTCGAAAGCACCGCGCGCTCGAGTCCCTGCGCACCGCATTTGCTACACTGGGGGGATGGGAAGACGCCGCCTAACTGGCGGGACCACGCGCGCTTGATGACGCGGCCGCTCCGTCTTGTTGGAGCACGATCATGTCTGTGATTCGCAGTTTCCGAGTCGCACTGTATGCGGTGACGCCCATTGCCTTGATTGCAATCTTCGTATGTGCCCCTGCGGCTGCGAAGGAGACCCCGGCCAACGACTCGCCAGGTGTGGTGGCGAAGCGACTCCGCGCCGCCCTTCATTCGGGTGACGACGACGTGCTGACTGAGATCGCAAAGAACCCAGATAACGATCCCTGGCGTCTCATAAGTGAAGTGGCCCTTTTATCGCTGGATGACGCGGAGGCATTTGCCAACGTAGTTAAAGTGCATCGCACCAAAGAAGTAGACAAACTCGTCGACTACGTGAAGCGCCTCCGCCAAGACGATGCGCTGTCATCGGAGAAGCGGTCAAAGCGCCGTGCAACCCATCGCGCTGCCCAGGAAGCCTACAAACGGCGAGAGCTTGAGGAGGCACACAGGCTTCTCAAAGACGTAGAGTCGTGGCCGTTGGATGTCGAGTCGTTGGATGCGATCGAGCAACTCGCCTTCGTAGAGTTTCGAATGCGGACGGGTCGATTTTATGAGTTGCTCGCCCGCGTGGCGACCGACGCCGAGTCGTTGGGCTGGCTTAGGCGTGCCGCCGCGACACATAAACGCCTCGCGAACTACTACAGTATGGGAAAGCGTACTGCGATCACGATCGACTCGCTGAAGCGCGCGGGGGCGCTTTACGCATCGATTGGTGACGATGCGGCGTCGTGCAGGGCCCTCAGTCATGCAGCGGCCGTGTTGATCGGAGTAGGCCAGCAGGAGGAGGCCGGGAGCATACTTGCGTCGTCATTGCCCGCGGCGCGGCGCGTTGGCGACAAAACGGTGCTCGCTCGTCACCTGCTCGCGCTCGCGCGTATTCGCGTGCAAGCGGGTACGCTTGATCATGCGCTCGAGCTTTGCAACGAGGCATGGGATCTGTGCAAAGACTCGGACGACCATGTCGCAAAGTCGGCCATCCAGCAGCAGTTTGCTCTGTTGGCGGGTGAACGGGGGAATCGGGAATCGCTTTATACGCACTATGCGAACGCGATTGCCTTCGCGGAACGAGCAGGGAACTCCGACATCCTTGCCGACATGCTCACCAAGACCGCCAACAATCACCTTGTCGATCATCGTCCGAAAGAGGCGTTGCCATTCTTGAGGCGCGCTCGTAGGGCGGCGCAGAAGGTTCGCAGCCCCGCGGTTCTTGTGCGCGTCAACGTATCTCTCGCCACCGTTCACGACGCGTTGGGCAACCGCGATGCATCACGGCGGGCTCTGCATGAAGCGAAGCGCGGTGTGGAGCGTTGTCCAGCCACATCGCAAGTGTGGTTCACTGCCACCATCGGTGCCATTCACCGTCGGCTGGGTCACTACGCCGAGGCAATCCACTTGTTGGAGAAGGCCGTCGACCTCGGCGATTCACTCAAACAGGATGTAGGCCATGTGTGGGTCGAGTTGGGGCACAGCCATGTAGCGTGTAGAAATCTCGACGCAGCGTTGCAGTGCTATTCTCAAGCGCAATCCAGCGCAACGCGCCAAGGGAACAAGGCCGTGCTGCGAGGTGCCACGCTTGGTCTGGGCAGCGTCGCGTTTATGCGTGACGACATGCCGGCAGCTGCGAAGGCGTTCCGGACTGTATTTCGTGACCCCAACGCAAAGCCGGGCATGGCCTATTCAGCCGGAAGTCTTCTTGCGCAGTGCATGGCACGCATGGGGAACGACAAGGTGGCGCTGGCGCTAGTGCAAGAGACCGAGCGCGCGTGGGCAAGCACCTCGCTTCCTCCCCACGTAAACGGAATTGACTTCACGCGAGGTCAGGTGGAGCGGTCGATCGGTGACCATGCGGCGGCACTTGCTTCCTTTCGCCGCGCCTACGAGGTCAATCGACGCATGGGCTACCTCCGTAGTCAATCCATGGCTGCCGGTGGCATCAGCGGCGCCCTATTCGCGTTGGGGAAAAAGAACGAGGCGTTGACGTGGGCGCGCCGCGCCGTAGACGTCGGCGATGCCATGACGGCGCCGTTGGCAAGCGTGGATGCACACCGCGCGCGTGACACGTTTCGTCCGTTCTATGAGTTCGGCGTGTCTTCAGCCGCCGAGCTTGGGGATGTGAATTCCCTGCTTTATCTCGCGGAACACGGTCGTGCGCGTGCAATTCGCGAGTCGTTGGCCGAACGGCAACACGTGGAGCGCGCCACGTTGGGGGTCGAAGAACAGCAGCGTCTCGATGAAGCGCGAAGACGTGTCACCGAGCTTCGTAAGAAACTGGAGCGTCAATCGGTTGACTCGACATCGGACGCGTCCAAGCGCCATGCCGCGGAGCTGATCAAGGCTCAAGAATCCTTGATCCGAATTACTGCGTCGCTAGAACGCAGCAGAGCATCTGCACACGGTGGCACGTGCCCGATTATCGACGATCCGGATGATGTGCAAGCTACGGTGCGATCGGATGAAGCGCTCGTCACGTTCGTCGAAGGGGCCGGCGAAACACTTGCGCTGGTGTTTACCGACAAGACCACGCGGATCGTTCGCGTGGGATCCACGAAAACGATCGAGCAACTTGTATCGCCCCTGCTGGAGAACCATGGCGGTGGGCTCCATGCAAAGTCCATAGCAACGTTGTCGAAGCGATTGGTGGAACCTCTTGAGCTAGGTGACAAGAAGACCGTCATTGTCTCACCGTCCGGTGCTTTGGCGTACGTGCCGATGGCATTGCTGATGCCGCGTCGGCATGTGGCGCATGTTCCGTCTGCCATGTCTCATGTCATGCTTCGAAGCGAGGTGCCCACGTCGGGAACGGGTGTGCTCGCACTCGGCGACGCGCGCTACAACGCGCCTTCGGCCGGTGACATGAAGTCGCTCGCGTGGCGTTCCGAACCATTGTCGCCGTTGCCCGCAAGTGGTGACGAAGCGCGTGCGGTGGGGGACACCGTGCTACTTGGCAAAGAGGCCAACGTTACGGAGCTGCTCAAGTCGCTCGATCGCAAAGAGCGCTGGCGTTCCGTTCACTTGGCATGCCACGGCGTTGTGGATCCATCGCGGCCCTTGCTTTCGAGCCTTGTGATTTCGGCCGATGAGCAACACGACGGCTACGTGTCGGCATTGGATCTACTTCATATTGACGTTCGTGCCGACCTAGCGGTGTTGTCGGCCTGCGAAACCGCTAAAGGCAAAGTGTATCGAGCGGAAGGCGTCGTTGGATTGACCAGCGCGTTTATGGCATCCGGCGCACGGCGCGTGATCACGTCGCTTTGGCGCGTTGACGATTCCGCGACCAAAGCGCTGATGACAAAGTTCTATGCGCTTTGGAATCCCAAAGACGGCACGCCGGGATTGCCTACCGCCGAGGCACTCAAGCAGGCCCAGGCGCATGTGCGAAGTCACCCAAAATGGGCGCATCCCAAGTTCTGGGCAGCGTGGGTTCTTTGGGGATTACCTGAGTAAAACTGCGTCACGGGGCGATTGGCTGGGCGTCGTTCCGTCTCACGGAAGGGGCACCGGGGTGTAGGCGCTGTGATTTAGAATCCCGGATTCAAGTCATTTCGGGCGTCCTATCAGCGGAACGTCCTGGCAGCGTCCGGGAGCGCGGCGTGATTCCAGACGTGGTTATCGATCAAGTGCGCGACGCACACGACATTGTCGAGATCGTATCCCGATTCACCCCGCTCAAGCGAATGGGGTCCGCGTACAAAGCGCTTTGTCCCATGCAGGGGCACGACGAGAAGACGCCGTCGTTCACGGTCAATCCGGGACGGCAAATCTATAAGTGCTTCGGATGCGGCCGTGGCGGCAACGTCTTCAGATTTCTCATGGAGATGCAGGGTCTCACCTTTGTTGAGGCAGTACGCGCGTTGGCCGAAGAGCGCGGCATTTCGCTTCCGAGCACCTCCGGAATCAAGGGTCCACCGCCCAACCGAAAGCGAAAGACGTTGCGCGCTCTATCATTGGCTCAGCGCTACTTTCACGCGTGCCTCCTGCGTGATGGCGAAGGCGATGTCGCGCGCGCTTACCTGACGAAGCGCGGCTACGACCTGTCGGCCATTCGGCAATTTGGCTTGGGCTACGCACCTGCATCGCGCCACGGGCTGATTGATGCACTTAGGAAACGTAGCGTAGACGAGCAAACGTTGTCAGACGCCGGACTCATTTACGCGCGCGAAGGTGCCAAACCCGCTGCCGATCGTTTTGTACACCGTGTCATGTTTCCCGTTACGAACTTGCAAGGCCAAGTCGTTAC
Source organism: Planctomycetota bacterium (assembly GCA_965222115.1). GTDB lineage: Bacteria > Planctomycetota > PLA2 > PLA2 > JAEUHO01 > CBDCTJ01. The sequence continues at coordinate 1,769,403 of CBDCTJ010000007.1, forward strand.
GTTTGGAGGCCGCGCGCTCAATCCCGAAGAACGCGCCAAGTACCTCAACGGTCCAGAGACATTCGTCTTTCATAAGTCGCAAACACTCTATGCACTTGATCGTGCGCAAGGTCCGATTCGCAAGCGTGGTGAAGCGCTCATCATGGAAGGCTACACCGATGTGCTGATGTGCCACATGCATGGCTTTGATCATGCGGTGGCGGGCATGGGCACGGCGTTTACCGCTCAGCAGGCGCGGCTAATCAACCGTTTCGCGTCGCGTGCCCTGTTGCTCTACGACGCGGATGACGCTGGACAAAAGGCCGCCGAGCGCGCCGTGGAGATCCTTTTGGAGGCAGGCCTGGAAGTGCGTGTCGTTGTCTTGCCTGAGGGGCGCGACGTGGACGAGATCTTGCTCGAAGACGGGAGTGATGCGCTCGACAGGATCCTCGGCGGGGCGCTCAACCTCTTTGATTACAAGATCGTGAGGTTGGGCCGTGAACATGATTTGCGAACGCCGCGCGGTCGTGCGGCCGTTGTGGAGGCGCTTGCGCCCACCATTGTCCGGGTGCGCAGCCCGGTGGAGCGCGAACAGCTCATTCGCCACGTCGCCGAACGAATCGGCGGGGATCGGGAGCAGGTCACGACCGAGCGACTCCTGCGAGCCGAGGCGGCGCGCGTCGTTCAGTCTGAGCAGCGCATTGCCCGTCGCCGATCGCGCCGTTCTGCCCCACGTGCTGCGCGATCGTCTGCGAACGACGCGACTCAAGTGCTCAGCGACGAGGAGCGCACGCGTCGCGAGAGCCGTTCGCGCGATGAACTCGATCTGTTGGGCGGTTGCTTTGTGTCGCGGGAACTGCTTGATGCGGTGGCGCGCGCCATGGGCCCCGAGGACTTTGTGCACCTCGCCCATCGCCGTGCCTACGAGGGGGTCTTGGCCGAGCTCGATGCGGGTCGTGTGGAATCGGGACAGCCCATGGAACTTCATCGCCTCTTGAAGCGTTTTATGGGGGATCCCGAGGTTTTGAACGTGCTGACAGCCCTGCCAGATGATGCTGCTCTCGACGAGCGTGTGACGTTTCAGATCGAGTTTGTCGAGAAAGATCGTCTCCGAAAGAACCGCTTTGCGCGCCTCAAAGCCCGGTTGCGGGAGGGCGCGGAGGCGCCCGCGAATCCACCTCAGACGCTGCCTGCCTCGTCCGTTACGAACGCCATGACAGGAGCGAGCGGTGAGGGATCCGATCCGACGATGCGGCTCGAATCGCCGCTCGAGTCGCCGCAGAAAACAACAGAAATCTCAAAACGGGTCGTGGCGAATGATGCGCAACCCTCGGCGGGGTGCGATCCTCTCGACACTGTACAATTGGATATTCAGGTGGAGTTTGACGAAGAAGGGTGTCCCGTGCTCGACGGCCCACCGGATGACGCAGAGGCGTACATCGCGGGTGTTGGCGACGAACAATGGATTACCCAAGAGGCATCGTCGACTTCATCGCGTTCATCGTCTGGTTCCGGCACTTTAACAAGCGGCACATCAGCAAGCAATACGAGTACATCAGACGATGTCTCCCTTGTTGTGGATGCTGACGCTCGTTCTTCCTCGTCAAGCGACCCGTCGTCCGATGCGAATGAGTCCAACGAGTGAGGCATGTGAAACAGATTGTGGGCAATTGACGATGCGTCGGTGCATTCGTTTTGTGATGGCCGTGCGGTGAGCCAGGCCGCCATGTGCATCGTCACAAGACAAGAAGCCGTGTTTTCGTAGGTATGGAGTTGCGCGCGTATGACCCGCAGAGTTGACCCCTTCGTTCCTCCGAATCCGCTTGATGAAACGGAACCGGAAATCAAGGCGCTCATTGCCACCGGCAAGAAGCGCGGCTACCTCACGTACGAAGAGCTGAATACGGCCGAGCCCGAGCAAGCACCGTGTCCCGCCATGATGGACCGCATATTGCAAACGCTCGACCTGCACGTCATGACCGTCATGGACGGTGACGACGCACGCAAGATGGAGCGCGATGCGGCGATCGCCCGTGGCGAACCTGTGGGTCCAGAACCGCATCGTCCCGGTCATGCGCCCGCGCCCAACGTCAACTTGAGCGGGTTGCGTGGCAGCAATGGCCAGCGACTCAATCTCACGGTCACCACAGAAAAGATCGACGACCCCGTACGCATGTACCTCACGCAAATGGGCGAAATTCCGCTGCTCACGCGCGATGAAGAAATCAGTCTTAGTAAGAAGATCGAGATTACACGTAAGCGCTACCGTCACACGGTGTTGCAGGGCGGCGCCGGCATTGCGGCGGCGATTCGCATCCTGCGTGAAGTGGCTCGAGGCGATCAGGCCTTTGACCGTACCTTGCGCATTGGGACGGCCGATCCCGTAGACAAGGACGATCTCCAGCGTCGAATGCCTATGAACCTGCGCTCGCTTGAAAAGATGCTCAAGATCATGCGCGACGAGTTCACGCAAATCCAAGATCCCGAGATGGCGGTCCGCACGCGCGAGCGCATCGAGGCCAAGCTCCACCTACGCAGCCTCAAGGCTTTGAAGATGTTGGAAGAAGTGGCCATCCAAACCAAGAAGATCCGCCCCGTGCATGAGGAATGCTACGACTTGGCGGAAGAAGTTCGCGAGAATCGCCGGCGCATGCGCGACCTCAAGCGCCGTGGCGACTCCGAGGAAGAAATCAAAGAAGCCGGCGAGCGCCTCGACGAGATCGCCATCCACACGTTGGAGTCCAACGACGACTTCCTCAAGCGCTGCGACGAGATCAAGCACCGTTTTGCTGAGTACGAAGAGGCCAAGAGAAAGCTATCGAGCGGCAACTTGCGCCTTGTCGTATCGATCGCGAAAAAATATCGAAATCGCGGCCTGACTTTTCTCGATCTGATTCAGGAAGGCAACACCGGCCTCATGAAGGCCGTTGAAAAGTACGAGTACCGCCGCGGCTACAAGTTCAGCACCTACGCCACGTGGTGGATTCGTCAGGCCATTACGCGTTCCATTGCCGATCAGGCGCGCACCATTCGCATTCCGGTGCACATGATCGAGACCATGTCCAAGATTCGCAATGTCACCAAGCGCTTGCTGCAGAAGCTCGGCCGCGAGCCCACCATCGACGAGATCGCCACGTCGAGCGGCATCAGCGTGGAAGAGACCAAGCGGGTGATGAAGATCTCCAAGCACCCCATCAGCCTCGACCGTCCTATCGGCGACTCCGAAGACAGCTACTTCGGTGATTTCATCGAGGACGAGCAGGCCGAGAGCCCGGTCAGCGCTGCCACTCACGAAATGCTGAAGGACAAGATCGACCAAGTCCTCCAGACGCTCACCTTCCGCGAGCGCGAGATTATCAAGCTTCGTTACGGCATCGGCGACGGCTACACCTACACCCTTGAAGAAGTCGGCAAGATTTTCAAAGTCACGCGCGAACGCGTCCGCCAAATCGAGGCCAAGGCCGTCCGCAAACTCCAGCACCCGGTGCGCGCTCGCAAACTGGAAGGGTTCTTGGAGACGTAGTTCAGTCATGGCGCCGGTGCACTGGCGTCGGTGCATCGGCGGCCGTGTCTTGTTCGAGTTGTGACGCTGCGAAAGGGCAGTCCGGGCGACCCGTGTGATTTCCCCCGCGCCATCCTTTGGTGTCGGGAGGCGTGCTGCTATTCATGGCGGGCTATGAGGTGTCCCGAGGTACCAACCGCATGACAGCCGCCGCCGACGAGGTCCTTCAACAGTTGATTGCCCTCGACGGGCTCGACGCCAGAATCTTGCGCCTCGACAAGCAACTCCAGCGCGCTCCCGGCAAACTAGCGGAACGCGAGAAGGCCGTGGTGGCCATCGACGCCAAGATCAAACTGCTCTCCGACAAGACGCAGGTGATTCGTACGCAGATTCGAATCAAAGAGAATGAGTACAAGAGCGTCGAAGAGAAGATCGAACGTATGAAGGAGCAATCCTCCGAACTCCGCAACAACAAAGAGTTCGTAGCGTTCAAGGCCGATCTATCCAACGCGCAGGCCGAATGTGATCGGTTGCTGCGCGAAGTCGACAAAATGCAAGACGTGGTCAATCTCGCCGATCAGAAGGTGAGTACGCTCACGGGGCAACGCGACGAAGAGGCGCTCAAGGTGGAGATGTTGCGGCAACAGACCCAGGAGAAACTGACTTCCGTACGAGACGAGAAGGAAGATCTGCTCGCTAAGCGCCCAGAGTTGCTCAAAGCCGTGCCCCACGAACCGCGCGCCCAGTACGAACGTGTGCGAATAGCGCGCGGGCGCGCGCTATCGGCATTGGAGGGCAACTACTGCTCGGCCTGCGGCGAAGTCCAGACGCGAAATGACGTCTACGCGGTGCAGAACCGTACGCGGCTGGTTCCCTGCAAGACGTGCAATCGCATCCTCTTTGTTGGATAACGGCTTTGTCGGATAGAGGCTCCGGTGGTCGGGGGCATGAGGTAGGTGGGGCGTCGTTCGACATTGATCGTGATACAACGATAGGCCATGAATCGCATCTGGATCATGGGCACCACGGGCGCTGGAAAAACCACGTTGGGACGCACGCTAGGCGAGGTGCTCGACGCACCCTTCTATGACATGGACGAACTCTACTGGCGTCCCGGTTGGACGAACGCCACCGACGAAGAGGTGAACGAGCAACTGGATCGAATCGTCGCGTCGCCCACATGGGTCATTGCAGGCAACTACCGTCGCTTCCGCCGACTGCGCATGCATCTTGTTGATCTTCCTGTGTGGCTCGATCTGCCATTCCACACGACCTATCGTCGTTTGCTGGGGCGCACGTGGCGCCGAGCTGTTCAAGGTGAACTGTGTTGCAATGGAAACTACGAGTCGATTCGCCGCACGCTTCTTAGCCCCGAGTCGATCCTCTGGTGGGGGGCCAAGACGTATCGCCCCCTTCGCCGTGCGCTTCACGACGAACAGTGGCCTGAGCCCTATGCGCGTCTGCGAACACCTCGCGACGTTGAACGATTCGTCCAATGCATACGCATGCGTGCCAGGCACAGCGACGTACGCCATCGGTGTGCCTGGCACCGAGGTGTATGGAAAAGTGACGAGGGGCCGTAAGCCGGGTTCTGTCCCAACAAGTGGGGATGACCATCGATCTCGGACCGCCGTCTCCGACGGCCTCTAGCAACCTACCCGGAAGTACTGGCGGCGCGGGTCACGCCGCGTTCCTCGAAGGGAACTCCTTCACTCTCGGTTTCGCTCCTGGAGGGGTTTGTCGCGCCGGAGACGTCGCCGCTTCCGCGGTGGGCTCTTACCCCACCTTTCCACCCTTACCTGTGCTCATCCGAAGACAAGCCATCGGCGGTTTAAGTTTCTATGACACTTTCCCTAGCTCGCGCTTGTGGGAGTTACCCACAATCCACGCCCTGTGGAGCCCGGACTTTCCTCGGCGCCCATGCAAGCACAGGCGACGCGGTCATCTAGGCCCGCTCGTCACCATGCAGCATAGTGCCCGTGGTGGGTCTGCAGTCATTCCCTCTGAGTGGTTGGAAGATGGGGCTACGAACCGCGGCGCGGTCTCGCACTTCCGGGCTTCCACTTGCGCGCCTTCTTGTTGTCGTTCCACCAGCGACGCCAGTCGCGCGGATCCGATAGGTTCTGGCCCGTGAGTTCCTGCAGCGTGAACCGCAAGGTCTTGCCGTAGACCTTGTAGCGCTCGGTTGCCTGCGCGCGCGCAATGCGATCCTCTGGGCGGACCGACATCATGAGGTTGCGTGTGCTTGCGTAGAGATTGAGCAGCCGAAGCACCGCCTCCTTCTTGTGCTTGACCGGGACCGAGCGATAGGCCGCCAATGCTTGGGCCGCTTCCGCCACTACGTCCGCCGGTTCGTCGCTGCGAATGAGCTCGGCGAGGGGTTCGATGGCGCTCGGATGATCAACGACCGCGAGTACATGAGCGAAACGCATGCGGGCATCGTTGTCTCGTCGGTAGCGCTTGTCGTCTAGCAGCTTAGTCAGAATCTTGACCATCGATTTGTCGCGATACTGTTCGACCAGCGCAAAGGCCTTGTTGCGAACACCTTCATCGAGGATGGGCGCCGCGCGCAAGGCGGCGAGACCTGCCTCCGTGCCACGCAAAGAGGCCAGGGCATCGAGGATCTTGTGAACCTCGTCGAGCTTCTTCTTGACGTGGGGGCTGCGCGCAAGTTTGCCGAGTCGGATGCGAAGATTCTTGATCGATCGCAGCCGGGCGGCGTCCATGCCTTGCTTGACGGTGTCCTTAACTTTCTTTTCAGAGACGCCGCCGTCTTCGTCTTCGGTCTCCGCCGCGGTGTCTTTTTCGAGTGCCTCGCCCTTTGCGGGTGCCTCGACGGCTGGTTCATCGGCCTTGGCGAAAGACGGGGCCACCCAGGCTGCAGTCAATGAGATCAGTCCGATGCCGAGTGCAAATCTCAGTGATTTGACGCTCAGCCGCGGCCACATGGGGACACTAGTAGGAAAGTCGCGCTGGGGGTCGGGCAGATGCTTGCTCATGGAACCTCCTGCATCCTAACGTTTCCTGTCGGGGCTTGCAGAGACCACCCGCAGTCCGCACTCAAATCGCACCGGAGGCCTATGACAGCCGCCATCGACGCCCTAACACAACTACGCAGCGAGTTTCCCACGCTCGAATCGTCCACCTATCTCATTAGCAACTCGCTCGGCGCCATGCCGCGCGGCGCCCGACGCGATCTCGAGTCGTACGCCGACATATGGACCTCTCGTGGCGTGCGCGCGTGGGCCGAACGTTGGTGGGCACTTTCGGGTGAGGTTGGGGACACCATCGGCCAGCTCTTTCATGCCGAGCCCGGCACGGTGTCGATGCATCAGAATGTAACCATCGCGCAGGCGATTCTCATTTCATGTTTCGACTGGAGCGGGAAACGCAACAAGGTCGTTTATACGAGCATGCAATTTCCGTCGATTGCCTACGTCTACGATCGACTCGCTAAGCCACTTGGCGCTGAGATTCACGTCGTGGATTCTCCCGATGGTATTGGTGTGCCCACGGAAGCCGTACTTGACGCCGTCGACGAAAACACATTGCTTGTGCCGATTAGTCACGTGCTATTTCGAAGCGCCTACATTCAAGACGCCAAAGCGATTTGCGAGAAAGCCGAACGCGTGGGTGCCCACGTTGTTCTCGATGCCTATCAGTCGATAGGTACGGTACCAACCGACGTGCGAGATCTTCGTTGTTCGTTCCTGGTGGGGGGCGTGCTCAAGTGGCTTTGCGGAGGGCCAGGCGGGGCCTACCTCTATGTGCGACCGGATCTTCGCGACACGCTTGAACCTAACTTCACTGGTTGGATGGCACACCCACGGCCGTTCGCTTTTGAAGCAGCACCCATTGAATACACGGAAGGTGCGTATCGCTTCCTAAATGGAACGCCAAATGTGCCTGGCTTGTATGCGGCACAGGCCGGCCCGAAGCTTGTGTCGCAAGCGGGCTTGGATGCGATTCGCGAGAAGAGCATGATTCAGACAGCCCACTTGGTAGAGCGCGCCGACGAGAAAGGCTGGCGTGTGACGGCGCCTCGCGATCCAGCGCGCCGAGGCGGTACGGTGGCTGTAGACGTTCCACACGCCGCCGCCGTGAAGCTCGAATTGCTGGAGCGCGATGTGGTCGTTGACTATCGACCCGGCGCGGGTATTCGCATTTCGCCCCACTTCTACAACACTATGGACGAGTGCGATCACGCGATCGATCAAATCGACGACATTCTCGCGACCGGCGCTTGGAAGCGTCACGCCGACGCTGCGCCCACGGTTACGTAGCCGCATGAAAATTCACGACATATCACGCACACTACGATCGACCATTGGCGTTTGGCCAGGGGATACACCATTTTCATTTGACTTTGTAGCGCGTATCGCCGAAGGGTCGTCGGTCAATGTCGGTCAAATCAAGATGAGCGTTCATACTGGTGCACACATTGATGCGCCGCTGCACTTTGAAGACGGAGCGCCCGACGCGGCGTCCGTTCCCCTCGCCAACTACTACGGACCCTGCGTAGTACTCGATGCGCGACCGAGTGATCGTGGCATCTTGCCCGAGCATCTTAGTGACCATACTGAGGCGACCATTCGCAGCGCTCGTCGCGTGCTCATCCGCTCGTACGCCAAGCGGCCCCCGGGTTTCGATGAACACATGGCTCACGCCACGCCCGAACTTGCCGATTGGCTTGCGTCTTTGGGCGTAGTGCTTCTCGGCGTCGACTCCGACTCGATGGATGCCTTTGAGAGCAAAGAGCTGCCCGCGCATCATCAATTGCATCATCACGGTATTGCGATTCTTGAAGGTGTGGACTTGTCGAGGGTTTCACCGGGTACGTACACACTTTGCGCGTTGCCGCTCAAGATTGAAGGCGCAGATGGAAGTCCGGTTCGCGCCGTACTTATTGAAGACGCACCGAATTAACGGCACGTAAGTAGGGACGAGATCATGACATCGATAATCTGGATCGAAGAACTTCAAGCAGCAAAGGCTGCATCCAAAGAGTCTGGCAAGTTGTTGCTCACCTATGTCTATTCGCCGGGATGACTCGGCTGCAAACAGATGGGTGCCGTGACGTACCCCGATGCCGATGTCGCGAACGCGCTTGCCGAACACTTCGTGCTCTACAAGATCAACATGATGGAACGCCATCCCGACTTCAAAGAAGCGTGCGCGGGTGCAAAGGTCATGTGGGGCCCTACGATCATAGTGGCCGACGCGCGTGGAAACGAAGTGCGACGTTGGACGGGTTGGCTCGATCCCAAGGCCTTCGTCGCCGAGCTTGACTTGACACGCGCCCTCGCGCTGCATCACAGCGCAAAGTTTCAAGAAGCGCTCGAGGGTTTTACCGCACTTGTTGAAGGGGACACATCCACGTCGCTCATGCCGGAAGCGCTCTATTGGCAGGGCATCTCGGGATTCATGGCGGGTAAAATGGACTGGGATGCGCTGGGGAACGCTTGGCGCGCCGTGGCGAAGACATATCCCGGTACACGCTTCGGTATGCATGCATCGGTCATTAACCAGGCGCCAAACGCAGGCTAAGTCCTGGACACACGCTGTCGTGACGGCGCGCTAAGATTCTCGGTTCGATGATTCAGGCCACGGAACAAACCCCCGACGATGAGACGACTGCGCGCGCAAAGACTGTGCTGCGCGACGTGTTCGGTCATGACGCGTTCCGTCGTGGTCAGCAGGATGTGATTTCGTCCGTACTTGCCGGGCGAGACGTGTTGTGTGTAATGCCCACGGGCGCCGGCAAGAGCCTCTGCTATCAACTTCCCGCACTGGTTCGTGAGGGGCTGACGCTTGTCATCAGTCCGTTGATCGCGTTGATGCAAGATCAAGTGCAAGCCCTCCGACAACGCGGCGTCGCGGCGGCGGGCATCAACAGCATGGTGCCCACCGACGAGCAGTACGACATTCTGGAGGCCGCGGTTCGCGGCGAAGTTCGTTTGCTCTACGTGGCGCCCGAACGATTTCGAAACGCAAGTTTTCGACGGCGTATCGTGAATGCAGGCGTAAATCTCGTTGCCGTTGATGAGGCCCATTGCATTTCGCAATGGGGACACGATTTTCGACCCGACTACCGTCGCATTGGCGAAGCCCTGGGTTCGCTTGGGCGCCCCCAAGTGCTCGCGCTCACGGCTACCGCACCAAAAGAAGTGCAAGACGACGTCGTGAAACAGCTTGAACTCCGCGACCCCGTGCGATTTGTGCATGGCATTGTGCGTGAGAATCTCTGCTACGACGTCGTGCATGCCACGCGGCGAGACTCCAAAGAACGCATTTTGCTTTCAACGGTAAGGGCATCGCCTTCCACGTTGATCTACTGCGCCACGCGCAAGCAAGTCGATCGACTGTATGACATGCTGCGTGGCGCGGGACAAAAGCCTCGCCGTTATCACGCGGGTCTTTCGCTGGAAGAGCGCGACGTGTCGCAACACGCGTTCCTTGTGGAGGGTGCGCCGCTACTTGTTGCCACCAATGCTTTTGGGATGGGCGTGGACCGCCCCGACATTCGCATGGTGATTCACTATGAAATTCCCCGAACCATCGAGGCGTATGTTCAGGAATCCGGTCGCGCGGGGCGCGATGGCGATCCAGCCAACTGTCTGTTGATCTACAGTCCCGGCGATACCCACATCCAGCGCTTTTTTATTGAGGCGTCCAATCCCAGTGAAGCCGTCGTGCGCGACGTGTATCGCGTATTGACTGAGGCGGGCGACTATCGGCTCGAACTGAGTGTTGAAGAGATCGCAGATCGTCTTCGAATGGACGCGCCCACGTCGGCGGTAGGCGCCTCGCTCGCGATCCTCCACGAGGCATCTGTTGTTCGGCGAGGTAAACGCGGCGACAATTTGGCAAGAGTGACTGTGCTCCCGCCGCCCGGCGATCTTTTTGAGAACGCGCCGTTACCTCCCGGACTATCGCGCCTGCTGGCCGAACTTGTACGTCAGTTCGGCGTGGATCAACTTGGCCATCTAGACGCCGAGACGCTGGCCGCCGCACGTGGCGTAACGGTTGAAACCGTGCGTCGTGGACTCCGAAAGCTATCCGACCTCGAACGCATTCGTTATGTGCCTGCGTTTCGCGGGCGAGCCACCGAAGTGCGGCGGGTTGACGCACCCGAGATTGCGCTCGAGAAAGTTGACTTCGCCAAGATTGCCGAGAAGCGAGCGCGTGAGGAACGCAAGCTCGATCAGATGATCGACTACGCCACCTGCCCGGCGTGCCGCGTCCTGTTTTTGTTACGCGGCTTTGGTGTTGAGAGCAACGAGCGTTGCGGTCGCTGCGATCGCTGCAAGGGATCGGGAAAGCGTGCCGCGTCCGCAGCGCGAGACGTTGGACGCTCCAAAGTAGCCGACAAAATGATTCGCCACGCGCTTGCGGCCGTAAACACGTTTGACGAGCGTTACGGCTTTCGCAAACTCGCCGGACACCTTGCGGGATCCAATGCTGCCGACATCGCCAACGGCCCGTTGGCGCGTGGGATGACCCGCGGCGTTATGCGCGCACTCGGAACCAAAGGCGCCGAGCGTTACTTGCGCATGGCACTCGATCTGGGGCTCCTCAAACTCGTGTCTCACAAGCTCCAAGGCCGGGGCGGCCGCCGCGTTCACCTCGTCGCCATCTCCGACCGCGGCCGACGCGTACTCAAAGGCGAGCCCATCGAACAGGGATCTTAGATTCAACCTCGCCCCCCGATTCTCGCGCTTGACGCCTCTCCCCGCCCCACTACGATTCCCCTCTCAGCATCGCTGAGGAGTAGTTCAGTTGGTAGAACGCCTGATTCTGGATCAGGAAGTCGTAGGTTCGAGTCCTACCTCCTCAGTTCCTTTTAAGGGGCAAAGCCCCTTACGCGTCAAACTTGGACGGCTCAGCAGGCTTCGCCCTCCAAGATTTGACGCTATCCCCATTTGTTCCTCAAGGGGCAAAGCCCGCGCAGCGCGGAGCGCTGCTTGCCAATGGCACGGGCGTTCAACTTGTATTGAAATGCTGCGCATGTCTTCTCCAAGATTGAACGCTAACCCCATTTTGTCCTTATAAGGGGCAAGGTCTGTGTGGCGCTTCGCCGTCCGTTCGCGCTCCCATTCAAAATTTGCGCCCCTCTACGCTTGCGCCTCTCTAAATCCGATCGCAAGTAGGCGTCTTGCCATCCGTTCGCGCTTGGTGAACTTGGTGTCCTTGGTGAGAGCCTCTTTTTTGAACGTGCTCGCTACAACCAACCGCGCACGCGCTCGCCAAACGGCTTCCATCAACGCTTGCGTCCCTGCGTATGATCAACCACCCAGAACTACAAACCGGCATCGTATTCCCACCAACACGAACATGGCCGCACGTGTATTGACAAGACAACACGCGCAACTTGTCGAGAAAGCGCGTCGTTAAGCACCCAATCACGACGACCGCTACCGCCCGGTGGCGAGAACGTTCCGGACGGCGCAAAGAACTTCGAGGGACTCGTTGCTTCGATTTAGTCGCATTGAGCTAAGTCACGTGCCACACCCACGTTACGCATGGTCTCGATAGCGATACGCACTGACCGCGCACCACGTTGCGAGTACGGCATTCGGTGTGTGCATGCATCGGCGTCAACGAAACCTTGTTTCCAACTAGGAGTAATCATGAAGCGACTCTTCATCGGAGCTGCACTTGCCGGTGCAGCGTTGCTATTACCCACAACGGATGCCTGGGCACACGGCGGTCAGTATCGCGGTGGTGTGGGCGAGATTCCGCCCGCCCTTCGCGATGCCGAGGACCCAACACCGGAGCCTCCCGTTTGCGAGCCCGGCGATGGGCCCACGACGGACCACGGCGATCCCGATTCTCCACAGACGGGTCCGGTTACGGCGCCCACGCCCGATACCCCCCCGGTGGCCACAGGTCCTGGATCATCTCGAGACGTCGGTCCCAAGACACGTCGCAGGAAGAGCTCCACAGGATTTGAGACGTGGAACTTCTGGTACCACTTCAACAACGGCCGTGTTGAGAATCTCAAGCGCTCGCTCTACACGCGCGTCCACTCGCGCAATCCGCTCTTTGAGATCGGCGGGAGCGACACCTCGAATCGATCCGATTCACTGCATGCCATCGACGCGCTGGTTCGTACTGATGTCGTCGATGCACTCAAGTGGGCCATGAACAAGAAGAACGTACCCCATTCGGACGCGCGTTCGGCTGCATTCATTGGCATGGGCAAAGTGGCGACCACTCCTGCTCACGTTGAACTCTTGAGCAAGGGCTTTGATGCCGACGAAACCGAGATTGTGAAGGAATCCACTGCGCTGGCGTACGGCGTACTACGCCGTGCCAACCCGGCTCGTCAGTTTGCGTCAAGTGACCTTTCGAAGATTCGGGATCGCCTGTTCGAGGTGTTCGAGAATGAGAAGGATTTCGGTACACGCACACGTTCCTTCGCCATCATGAGCATCGGCCTGCTCGGCGATCAGCCCTTCGTTCGCTAGATCACGCCGTCCTTTCCCGCGACAGAGAACTCGTCGCACCACTCGGCATCGGCGTAACGCCGTGACCCATGTTGCCGGGCGAGACCTTGGGGCCATTCGCTTCGGCGGGTGGCCTCTTTTCGTATATGCCCGACGAATCTGCGATTGACGCCTTCATCAATCTGGACGCCCCCGCGTGCCTTGGTAGATTTCCCGCGCCACGCGGCCCCTTCGTCTAGTGGTCTAGGACACGGCCCTCTCAAGGCTGAAACACGGGTTCGAACCCCGTAGGGGTCACCAATCTTTTAAGGGGCAAGGCCCCTTACGCGTCAAACTTGGACGGCTCAGCAAGCTTCGCCCTCCAAGATTTGACGCTAACCCCATTTTGGCTTCGTAAGGGGCAAGGCCAGCGTAGCGCGGAGCGCTGCTTGCCAATAGCTCGGGCGTCAAACTTGGGTGTTTACGAGCAAGGCCCCTGGCGCGATTCGTAATTGTTGCGTGCGAGGCCCTTCGGATGAATTTGACTTCGTGTCGTGCAAGGCCCCTTGGACGAACCAGGGTTCCACCTCGCTATCAACGGCAATGCCTTCGGCATAGCCTTCTTCCAATTCGTATTCAATGCCTTTCGATTGCACCTTGGGACGCCGTCTCCACTTAATAAGATGCGCGCATTCCTCGGACGGCATCCACCATCGCCTGTGCCCCTATTCCTAATTGAGCACCGTCGCAAGAACAGCATCGGTGCGATGCGAGCCGGTGTCACGACTACGGGTTGCGCTTGGTGTCCTTGGAGAGCGCTTCTTCGTTCAAGATACGCACGACAACAAGTCACGCGCGCGCTCGCCAAGCCTCCCTCACCCACGCCAGCGCCACGCGTTAGGTCCCCGTTCGCTTCCTCAAGCACAGCCGTATACGCGACGATTGGGAATTGCGGAGCCTTGTACTTTTGGAGCCCTACATGCGCGCCATGCCGCGAACTGCGTATCAACTACTCGATGGTTGCGTACGCGTCGTCGGCGTGCTGTTGCTCGTTGCGGTAATCGCCAGCTTCGTGACGTCCACACCGCTCCCCGAACGACTTCTTTCACCGGGTGGCGCGTTGCCGTTTTGGATTTCCGCTTTGCTGGCCGCGCTCTTTGGCTTGAGCCTCGTCTTGGGTCCTTCGATTCATCGTGGGTATCGAGACGTGGCCCGCATACTTGCCGTCTTGCTAGCCGTGGCGTGTCTTGCGGACGGACTCACCTATTTTCGGCACATTGCCGCCGGTCGTGTTCACGCAACGCTGCCGATTCCGTTGAGCCTGCTTCTGGGGTTGTTGCTCCTCTTTTGGGCATCGGCCCGACCGCGGCAGCGTCGTATGTCGGTCAAGGGTGAAGACGCGCTCTGGATGAAAATCGCGGATCAGGCACATCCCTAGCCATCAAAGCAATCCCGGCATTGACCCTCCCCGCCAAACGGCTACCCTCGACACATGAGACATTCCCCTTGCGATGGCGTTCGTATGCTGTTCGTTTCATCCAGCGTCGCTTCCCGCCTGATTGCGGTCGTACTGGTCCTTGTCGTGTCCGCCGCCGTCTCTCCAATTGCCGTTGCGAAGGAGAAGACACCTCACGAGCAGTATCTCGATGATCTAAAAGCGGCCGTCAAGATCGAAGACTCGCTGGTGAGAGGCATCAAGAGAGTGCGCCAGTCGTCCGTGAGTGTCCTCTGCTACGTCACGATACGGCGCGGTGGCGATTCGGTCCGCATGCTGGCCGGCTGTGGGTCGGGCGTCATAATCAGGTACAAGAGTAAGCTGTGGATCGTCACCAACGTTCACGTGATTGCACGTGCCAAGGAAATCGAAGTGGTAACCGCCGATGGCGTTCACCACGCCGTCGAAGAGCACGACTCGATACTCGAGTACGACATAGCACTACTCAAGTTCTCCAATAAGCCCAAAAAGCGTCCCAAGCACGTCACGCTAAAGCCGAACGTAAGCGAGTCGCAAATCAAAGAAGGGTCTTGGGTCATTGCCACGGGTACTCCCTTCTTCCTTGCTACAGACGGTCGTTCAGTAACGACGCTAGGCGTCGTGTCTGGCAAGGATCGCTATCTGCCGGGCCAATACAACTACGTGGGTGCCGTGCAACACGACGCGGAAGTCAATCCAGGCAACAGTGGTGGCCCGCTTTGGGATCTCAAAGGACAACTGGTTGGCATCAACGGAAAGATTGCAACAAGCTCTCGCATTCCTGGAGGCACCCCTACGAATACCGGTGCATCGTTCTCACTTCCGGTTCATCAAGTCAATGCCTACCTCAAGTTACTCGTGCGAGAGGACAATGCACAAGCGGGCTATCTCGGGCTGCAAACCAAAACGTGGAGCGATAAGAGGGGTCGCCCCTCAGGAGCAGAAATCACAAAATTGCAACGCGGCAGTCCCGTGCGTGGTAGGAAAGCCCCCGCCGTAGGCGACGTGATTACCGCAATCACCATCAAGACGAAGCGCACCGCTATCTACACGTCGATGGACCTTCGCAACGCACTTTCTACCCACTCGTCCGGTGAAAAGGTCTCCTTGGTGTTCAAACCCAAAGGCGGTAGTGGCATTAGAACGTGGAAGGGTGTTTTGGGATCCCCGCCACGGGGACGTCGTTGATGCAGCGCCCCTCCCGCGACGATTTTCATCGAATTCGTATAGCGTGCATCGCTTGCATGATATTTGCGCTTGTGGCCACCGCGTGCTTGACGACCCAACGCGCGTTTGCAAACGCGGCGGCGGTCGAAGATGAGTTTGAAAAGGCCATCAAACTCGTTACGCCAGCCACGGTCGTGTGTCTGCCGAAGGGGTTTCCAGGTCATATGGCTACAAGCGGCGTCGTGATATCGCGAAAGGGTCTAGTGCTATCCGATAGTGATGTCGGCGCATACATTTCGGGTCCCATTAAACGCGGCGTGAAGCCAAATGTGAAATACACGGATGACGTCGAAGTTCGAATTCCAAATCTTAAGTCTAAGGGGCGCGGCTACAAGAGTCTCAAAGCGCGGGTGATCCTGAGAGACAAGGATCACGACACAAGTCTGATTCAGATCACGGATGTGCCCAGTCGCGGCTTGGCGCACGTAGAGATCGGCAGTAGCGACGACATGCAGACGGGCGACTTCGCGTTCGTTACAGGCAACTCTTTTGGGATGGCGTCGGAAGGAACACCCACACTTACGGCGGGTGTGATCTCGGCGTTGATTCCCGCGAAAGACAAGTCAGAAGGCAAGTATGAGAACTTGTACACCAGTGCTGCAGTGAATCGCGGCGTCAATGGTGGCCCCATCGTCGACGTGGAAGGCCGCTTGATTGGAACGATCTCCACATTTATGGGGCCGAAAGATCGATATCAGTATCTCGGCAAGGCGGTGCCCATCGATCGGTTGCGAGCCTTTTACCTGTCTAAGGAAGCCACCAAGGATCTGTTTCCAAAGAGTAAGAAATCGCGAGACAAGAGCAAGCGCGCCGGGCGGCTGGAAGCCGTGTTTCATCACGTGGCGACGACAAGCTACCCCGGTTTGGTGAGTCTCACCGTAGAGCGCAGTGGAGATCTTGAACACATCGCGCGTGCGCGCGGCGGTCGTCAGCCGATTGTGAACGTGCCGCGATACACGGGCGCTACGAGTGGCTTTGTGATTGACAAGGAGGGCTACATCGTCACGGCCCTCTACAACTTGGCCAGCGTAGAGGCGATTTCACAGCCACGCTGGCTCAATCCACCTGCCAATGCGAAGGTCGCACACGGAATTTCACAGATCAAGTCGATACGCGTCCATTTCGTGGGGGGTGAGTCAGCGGATGCTGAACTGGTGGGCTACAACGAGGACATCGGCGTTGCGCTTCTCAAAGTCAAAGGCGACGTCAACAGGGACGCGATCCAACCGTTGCAGCCTGCGCCAATCGACGCGTATCAGGCAGGTCGATTTGTGGTTGCCGTCGGTCATCCCTTTGGCGACAAGCCACTTCGCGCGCCCCTCACGGCCGTGGGAATCCTCTCCAAGCAACACCGGGTAGGCGCATCCGATCCTTGGGCTGGACAGTGGCAAACCGATGCCAGTTGCACGGATGCAACCTGCGGCGGTGCAGCCATGAATATCCACGGCAAATTGTTGGGCATGCTCTCGGTGTGGTCGCCGATTCAACACGGACGCGGATCGGGTATTGGCTTTATTGTTCCTTGGCCCATGATTCAGGAAATGTTGCCCGCTCTGAAACGGGGGAAGCGTCCGCCTCTTGTGGGTGTCATTTGGGGCGATGCTACGGATGACGAGCAGCTCGTGATTGGTAAAGTGATTGGCGAAGGTCCCGCGGCCAAAGCGGGGCTCAAGGCCGACGATATCGTCTTAAAGATCGACAGCAGGACGATTAAGTCGATGGCCAATGCCAAGCAGGCGCTCAAAGGCAAGTGGGCGGGTGATGTGGTTTCGTTTCTCGTCAAACGCGGCGGCATCGAAGTCAAAGTAGACATCACGCTTGGTGAACGAAAGCGCTAACCGGCTTGGTTTGGGCATCGCTTCCGCTATAGGCGAACCTCGATTGGGCCATCGGTCTCGTCGATATGGACTGTGTCGATAAACCGAATGCGGCGCGGCTCGCCCATGCCCATGATCAAGCTGTGCGTGCGACACCCCTGGCCGAAGAACGTGACTTCGCGAAGCAACTCGCCGTCGGTGACACCCGTGGCTGCAATGACGAGCCGTTTGCCGGGAGCCAAGTCCTTGGCGGTAAGCAACTTGTCGAAGTCGGTCACTCCCATTTTTGCGGCTCGTTCCTTATCACCCGCTTTGTATTCAACGAGTCGGCCTTGCATGTCGCCGCCCAAACAACGAATGGCCGCCGCAGCAATCACCCCTTCCGGTGCACCGCCCACACCCATCACTGCATGCACAGCCGTACCGGTAATGCACGCGCTAATAGCCGGTGAAAGATCGCCGTCGGTTATGAGTCGTATGCGCGCGCCCGCTTCTCGAATCTCACGAATGAGCGTCTCGTGTCTCGGTCGCTCCAAGACGACAACAAGGACGTCTCCAATATCGCGATCCAAGCTATCGGCGATCGCTTTGAGGTTCTCCTTCACCGGGGCATCCAAGTCGATGCGGCCGCGACTCCGTGGACCAACAACAAGTTTGCTCATGTAACAGTCGGGTGCTGCGTACAGACCACCGGTTTCGGCCGCGGCCAATACTGCGATGGATCCGGGTGCTCCTGAAGCGCAGAGATTGGTGCCCTCAAGTGGGTCAACGGCGATATCGATGCCAGGCGCATCGCCCGACGTATTGCCCACCTCTTCACCAATGTAGAGCATGGGTGCTTCGTCGCGCTCCCCTTCGCCAATCACAATGCGACCGCGCATGGGGATATTGTGCATGGTCTTGCGCATGGCCTCGACAGCCTGTTGATCGGCGAAGTCCTTCTTTCCCTGGCCTGTTGTGCGGGCGGCGGCAATGGCTGCGGCTTCAACAACATGAAGGAATCGCGTGGCGAGGCTGATGGGCATGAGAACTCCTAGCACATGTCGGGCAAAGCCTACAAACGACTGGGATTAGAGGCTCGACGTTCCCGGCTGGACCGAGGGATTTTGGGACCGGTCGTACCGATATCGTGGCAAGCAACGTTTGGCGGATTTCAGCCCGCCTCCCGGGTACTCATCCCCGATTCAAGCCGCCCCGTGTATGAGTAACGCCCCACAAACCGCGCGCCCCACTTCATGGTTGCGGGCCGGGAGCCATCATGCCTAGGAAGAAGGCCGCACTCGAGCGCGACACGCTCGCCTATCACGAACTCCCGCGTCCCGGGAAACTCGAAGTTGTCCCCTCCAAACCGGTCGCCACGCAACGCGATCTGAGTTTGGCCTACACGCCGGGCGTGGCGATTCCCTGCACCAAGATTCACGAGAATCCGGAGCTGGCCTACAAGTGGACCAATCGTGGCAACCTTGTGGCTGTCATTACCAATGGCACGGCGGTGTTGGGACTCGGCAATATTGGCGCGCTTGCCGGCAAGCCGGTCATGGAAGGCAAGGGCGTGCTCTTCAAGAAGTTCGCCGGTATTGACGTGTTCGACATCGAGGTGGACGAGACCGATCCCGAGAAGTTCATCGAACATGTTCGTGCCATAGCCCCAACGTTTGGCGGCATCAATCTGGAAGACATTAAGGCACCCGAGTGTTTTGAGATCGAACCCCGACTCAAAGAACTGCTCGACATTCCCGTCTTTCATGACGATCAACATGGAACCGCAATCATCGCGTCGGCGGCGCTAATTAATGCCGCAGAGATTGCCGGCAAGAAACTCGGCGACCTCTCGGTGGCCGTATCGGGTGCCGGCGCAGCGGGCATTGCATGCATCGACATGTTTGTTGAGATGGGGGTGGATCGATCCAAAGTCGTGTTTGCCGATAGCCGCGGCGTGGTCTACAAGGGCCGCAAAGATGGCATGAACGCGTCCAAAGAAGCGATTGCCGTAGACACAAAGGCGCGCACGTTGGCCGATGCCATGAAGGGTGCCGATGTGTTTCTGGGCGTGTCGGGTCCCGGTGTGGTGGACCAAGACATGATTCGTTCCATGGCCAAGAATCCCATTGTAATGGCCATGGCCAATCCTGATCCTGAGATTAGCTACACGGATGCCAAGGCCGCTCGTGACGACGTACTGATGTGTACCGGTCGGTCCGACTTCCCTAACCAAGTCAACAATGTGCTTTGCTTCCCATTCATGTTTCGTGGCGCGCTCGATGTGCGTGCCAAGTCCATTAGCAATGCAATGAAGATCGCCTGCGCCAAGGCATTGGCCGAACTCGCTCGTGAAGACGTGCCGGAAAGCGTGAGCGAGGCCTATGGAGGCGAAAACCTAAAGTTTGGCCCCGAGTACCTGATTCCCAAGCCGTTCGATTACCGTGTCCTGTTGTGGGTCGCGCCCGCGGTCGCCGAAGCTGCATTCGAGGAAGGCAACGCGCAGATTGCATCTTTTGATCGCGAAGCCTATGTGCGATCGCTGGATCGCTACTTAGGCGGCGCCCGACAAGTAATGGCCGGGGTTGAGGATCGCGCCAAACGCGCCCAAGCGCGCATCGCGTTTGCCGAGGGTGAAGAGCAGCGCTCGCAGCGCGCGGCCATTCAGATTGCGGAGCGCGGTATTGGACGTTCGGTGCTAGTGGGGGATGAAGCGCGCATTCTGCAACGTGCTGAAGAATTCGGACTCTCGCTTGATGGCGTTGAGATTGTTGATCCCCTTGCCGACGATCGCCGGCCAGAACTTATCCAGCGCTTTCTTGAACTTCGTGGTCGCCGTGGCGTGAACAAGCGCGATGCAGTGTTTCTCACCAAGAGCGCGCGTCGTCACGCGCTGTTGCTGCTTGATCGCGACGAGTTCGACTGTGTCGTGACCGGAGTCAATCGAAGTTTTCCCAACTCGGTGCGTGAGGTCTTGGAGATTGTTGGGACCGATACCGATACCCGTGCATCGGCCGTGCACCTGATGGTGCTCAAGGATCGAACACTGTTCCTTGCCGACACATCGCTCCACGTGTCACCCTCTACCCGTGAGTTGGCCGACATTGCCATCGCCGCCGCCGATACCGCGCGGGCCTTTGACTACAAGCCGCGCGTGGCGATGTTGAGCTTTAGCAACTTTGGTAGCGTAGATCACGCCGTGGCACGTCGATCCGAGGATGCTGTGAAGCTCGTGCGCGCGGAGCGTCCCGACATTCTGATCGATGGTGAGATGCACGTGGACGTGGCCATCGACCGCTCCATCGGCAATAACCTTCACCCGGACAGTCTGATTGACGGCGACGCCAACGTATTGGTGTTCCCCGATCTCACCAGTGGCAACATCGGTTACAAGCTGGTTGAACACTTGGCGGGCGCCGAGGCTATTGGCCCCATTCTGGTCGGCCTACGCAAGCCGGTTGTGGTTTGTTACCAGGCCGCCAAAGTGCACACGTTGGTCAACTTGGCATCCATCGCGGTGGCGCGTAAGGACGTGAAATAGCCCGACGTGCAAAGGCACGACGTGAAGTAACGCGTTCGAGCCGGATTAGTCAGATTCTGCGCCGATATCCGGTGGAATGCGCCGTAACGCGCGTTGCACGCGTGGCGTGGACGAGATGTCGAGACGTCGCGTGAGTATTGCGTGGGCCGTTTCGTAACGCTCGGCATCGATGAGCGCCTCGGCCATCATGGTCATGATCAGTGGGTAGGCGTGCGTGCTTTGATCGGGCTCTTCACCGAGTCGAAATGCGGCGGCGACGACATCGAAGTAGAGATCTGGATCGTCCTTGCGCTGAGGCTCGAATGCGCGCGCGGCGTCGTAGAGCAGCTTGGGGGCGCCGCCGAACGACTTGGCGTTTCGATGGGCGGCAAGCGTGGCCGACCGCGCCACGTAGCGCGCCCACAAGCGACCGCGCGGGCTTGTGGGTTTATCGAATGCTTGCAGATCATCGAGCATCCACTGCGCAGCCATCGCGCGCGTGGTGTGATCGACGTCGCCCATCTCCCGTTTGGCGGTGGCGTAGTTGTCGAGTACCGTGGCGTAGGCAGGGACTCCATCGGCCGACTTGCTTGACGAGGCTTTTCGCAGGGCCAACGCGGCTTCGATCAATCCGTCGTGAACATGCTTTTCCTTGTAGCCCGTGCGAACGGCAGTCGTAAACATGGCCGCCGCATCCTTGAAACGACCGGCCTGACGAAGTGCTTCCCCGAGGTAGCTCCGCGTGGCGCCGCTTGACGGATTGTCCTTAAGGGCCACCTCGAGGGGCGCAATGGCTTCGGCACCCCGCTTGGCGCGAATGTAGGCCCAACCGATGCGTTGTTGAACGACCGGATGACTTGAACGTCCCTTCGGCAGTTTCTTCAACCAGTCGCCGAATGCACCGTGATCGGCAAAGCCCTTGGGGTGGCCAATCGCTTTCATGGCACGATCCAGAGCCGCGCGAATGTGGTGCGCTCCCGGCGCTTCGGCAATCTCGATCGCAAGATTGGGAAGATGCGGATCGCGCTTCTTCTTGGCGAAGCTGGGTCCAGCCAGGAAAGCAAGGCCGAGTACCAGCACACCGTTCATGAGAACGCACCGATGCAATGACTGCATCACTTGGCACCTCCCGCGCGCAGCGCGTCGCAATACTTCGTTAACGCCGCTCGCCACGTGTCTGTGTCGGCGTCGTTCGACACTTCTTTCAATATGCGTTTCAGTTGTCGTTTCGTGTCGGGTCCTTCGATTGGATCGCCGAGCGCGAACGATAGTTCGTTTGCAACTTCATTTTTGGGTCCCAGCGTCTTTGTGCGTAACAATGCGATCGCTAAGGAACTGCGGAGTGGGTCGTGTGTTGAACCATTGAGCCGTTTCAGTAGTAGATACTTGTGCTTGATTAGTTGTTCTGGCGTAG
The DNA here is from genome assembly GCA_965222115.1 of Planctomycetota bacterium. GTDB lineage: Bacteria > Planctomycetota > PLA2 > PLA2 > JAEUHO01 > CBDCTJ01. The sequence goes on from CBDCTJ010000007.1 coordinate 1,791,743, forward strand.
ATCGGCTTGCGGAGGCAATCACCTCAGGCGTAGAACTCGACGCCAGTGCATCGGCAAGCGCTTCATCGCTTACCGAGGGGCGTGCGCTAGCGTTTCCAAGTGAACGTCCGATTCGGGATTTCCATAACTCTGATGTTGCCTTGTATGAGGCGGCTTGACCCTTCTTCGCCCGTCCGTCGCCAGCCAGCGCCAACGCTTCAAATGCACGCGGACGTTCATCCGCCGGTAGTGCATCGATCGACTTCGTCTCCTTTCCCGCCCAGATGCTCAGCAGGGCATTGCGAAACGCCTCGTCGTTGGTTCGGGCAATTGCCATTGCGGCTGCCCACGCGCCAAGGGTGCGCTTCGCTGCAAGCATCGATGTGACCCAGCCCTTTGTTGCGCTTGGATTGTCATCTGGGTACGGCACAAACTCCGATGCGCTGTGCCAAAGGGCATCGGCATACGCCTCGGGCGTCTTCGCAAGCGCCGAGACGAGCGCCGCGCGACGATCATCGTTGTCGGTGTCCTCGTACACCGTGATTACGCCCCCTGCCGCGAACGGATCGTCCGAGGTGAGCCATTGCTCGGCAGCCGCAGTCAGTTCATCGAGCTCGGTACCGCTCAGCTTTTCTACGTTGTCGGAACGAGCGATTGCAGCCCGCGCAATAGCAATGCTGGGAGCAAGGTTGGCGAGTTGCCGTTCAAACAACTTGGGTCCCACAACGCGTGTGTAGTACTCCTTGCGGTACGCCAATGTGCCATCCGGATTCAAGATGATGTGCTGCGGACTGATTTGATCGGGGCCGAAACGTCGCAGGATGTAATTGAGTGCGGCGACGCGACACGCTGTGGTCGTACCGGGATAGCGTTTGCAACGACCGTCGGGCCCATCGTGGTCATTGGGATTGCACACAAAGCACACAAAACCACGTGTGGCATCACCCCATGCTTTGGATCGGTAGTGTTGTGTGGCCAGCATGATGTTGGCGCGCTCATCCTCAAGTGCATTGAGGGCGAAGAGAATGGGGCGACCGCTTCGCGCAGCCAGCGCCATGCCCGCTTCAAAGTCGGACTGCCAGTGAATACCCGGATTGGGAGTGCGCTTGGGCTTCTGCTTCCCTTCCTCGGCCATCGACAGGGGGACACATACTAACAGTGCGGCGATTCCTACCAACGGCATCCACCTGTATGGCGCGTATGTGGCTGGCTCGGATCGATTGGTGCGATTGATCATGAGTGTCCTCACGGAGATGACCAACACGATACGAACGACGGCAGCGCGGTCGCGTTCTCAACCGGGCGCTGCCGTATGTTCATCGTTCGTTACCCGTCAGGTTGCCGCCTAGTTCGTATACGCATGCGTGGCCCGCGCTCCGATTCTAGGGAGTGCATCATCGAACGACACGCCATCGAACGACACAAGTCAAGTGAACGACGGGTTGCGCGTGTGCGATGGTTCGGAGGCACCACCGCATGAATACGCCCCTCGCCCGATTGGTCGGACTGGTATCGTTACCCATGGCGCTCGCGCTTGTATGCACAGCATGCAGTTCGACGACGTCACCCCTCAGCGCGGATGCAGAACCCCCTGCGATCGACGCGCGAGCGATTCCTGCAAGTGAGCGTCGCGTCGTTAACGATGCCGTTGTCCGCTCGTCCGCTCCCATTGACATCGCAGCGCCGGATGCTGACGCTGCGGCGCCCATGACGTTCGCAGGCGATTCACCCGAAGTTCGTTCTGGCGGGGCAGCTCCTCCAGCTGTGCCCTATGCCATGCCGTTTGAGAACGACTATGCGGATGTCCAGGCCCATGGCGATCACCCAGCGCCGCTCCACGTAGCGCAGCCATCGTCGCCCGTGGTTTCGACCGGACCGATTACGCGCGCGTTGCGTTCGCCGCGACGGGTGTCAGGAGCGCGTGCCAAGAAGACCTCCGAGTATCGTGGCGCGTATGTCGAGACCACGCCGCAATCTGCTCGACGCGTCCCGTCTGCCAAGGCGAATGCCGTCAAGTCTCACGCGAAGCCCGTCGCACCCTTGGGGTCGGCATTCGATTTTGGTTCGAGCGACTGCGCCGACGGTTCGTGCGCGATTCCTTCTCCCCTCGGTCGATAGCTATTCCTGTTTGCGCATAGGAGCGTCCGCGTGACGCTCGAAGACCAGCGCCGCATTCATAACCTTCGTCGTCGCGTACTGCGGTACTACGACCGGCACGCTCGTACGCTGCCGTGGCGCGGAATCGATGACCCCTACGGCATCTGGGTTTCTGAGGTCATGCTCCAGCAAACGCGTGTCGAAACCGCGCTTGTCCGCTGGCCCCAGTTCATGAAGCGCTTCCCCACGCTCCCGTCCTTGGCGCGCGCGCGCGAACAATCGGTTTTGAAGGCCTGGGAAGGGCTCGGCTACTACCGGCGTGCGCGCATGCTTTGGAAGGCTGCACGCGAAGTGCTTCGCCAAGGCGGGGTGCTTCCCACCGATGTGTCTGCGTTGCGGTTGCTGCCCGGCTTTGGTGACTACACCGCGGCAGCGGTGGCGAGCATTGCATTTGACCAACCGATTGCAGCGGTCGATGGAAACATCTTACGCGTGCTTTCACGCGTGTCTGCCGAGCTGGGCGCCATCGACAGATCCGCCGCGCGTTCGAGACTCAAACGGCTAGCCGCGTTGTTGTTGGCGCCCCGTCGGCCCGGAGATTGGAATCAGGCGTTGATGGACTTGGGTGCGACGGTGTGTACACCGCGTTCGCCAGCGTGTGGGGTGTGTCCGATGCGCATCGATTGCAAGGCCTACGCCCAAGACGCGGTACTCGATTATCCCCGAAAGACGCGGAAGGGACCGATTCCGCACTACGACATCGCGGCGGGATTGGTGTGGCGAGGCGAACGCGTGTTGATTGCCAAGCGTCCAGACGAAGGTCTGTTGGGGGGGCTTTGGGAGTTTCCCGGCGGCAAGCGCGAGGCGGGTGAGTCGTTGGAAAACGCGTGCGTGCGCGAAGTCATGGAAGAAACGGGTCTTCGCGTGATCTGTCGCAAACGAGCGGCTCGCGTTGATCATGCGTATTCGCATTTCAAGATCACACTCCACTTGTTTCATTGCTCCGGTGGCCGCGGTAACCCCAAGCCGATTCGGTGTGAGTCTCCGCGTTTTGTTCCCGTAAAGGACCTCGCGCGGTATCCATTTCCTCAGGCCAATCGAAAGGCGTTTGCGCGCGTTGAGCGCCTCCGTGCCTATCTTACGTAGCCGGTCAAGGAGGCTCGGATCCATGCGCAGCTTTCGGGTCGAATTGTCACGTGACGTGCCGATCACAACTCAACTGGAGCGTGCCCAAGAACGGGCTGGCGAAGCGGGCGTGGAATTCGAAGGCGATGCCGAACGCGGCACGTTTACGGGCATCGCAACCGGGACGTATCGCGTCGAATCGAACGCGCTTGTGATCGACGTCAGTAAGAAGCCGACATTGGTACCGTGGGCATTGCTTGAGCGTGAACTGCGTGCAGTATTCGCAAGCAACGGCGCGTAGCCGCGGCGTTCTGCGCAGCCTCAATCGATGGGCTTACGTGGAACTAGAGCGCTGAGGTGTTGACTTCGTCCCGGTGCTTTCGGATTCTCGTTCGGCGCGCTCGCGTGCTTCCTTCTCTTCCGCCTCCGTCGCGACGTGATCGGCCAAGATCTCCACGACGCGCGCCAACACGGTTGTGGATCGAAATAGATAGCGAAATGTGACGCCCATGCCGCCGCGCCGCAGGTCATCGCGGACCTTCTGCGTGAGGTTGGCGAGGCGACGAAGTGATTGAGGGCTTGGCATGGGGGAAGTGTACGGCCAGACCCCCCGATCGACGCGCTCCGAGGGCCAGCAATTCACCTTCGCACCCGTCTCGGCCGATTTGTCATCAGAGTGTCTCCGCCCAGGGGTCTATTGCTGGTTGAACGATCGTGTGGCGTGTTGGCCGTTCCCGTCCAGGGGGAAAGTGTCACTCGGAGGTGGAATCGTCGCAGACCGGTACTTGCCGGTTATCGTGGAGCCGACTCCCTGGCGTGATCGGTGCGCGATGTGGAGTGGTGCTCGGCACGGACGTGGCTCCGGTCGGTGCGTCGGCGCAATCCTTGGTGGGCTGCGCAAGCGGCCTTGGTGGGCTGCGCGAGCGGAGGTGGTCAGTGACGACACGTGCCAACAGCTTTTTGTCTGTGAAATTGACGAATGAACGCAGTTCCTCCACGAGCGATGTAGGACGCAGGTCCTTTGGCTGGAGGGGGGTATTCGCTGTAGCGCTCGCATCTGCATTTGGCGTGTTGTGCACGGCTCCCGACGCCATGGCGAAGGACAAGGACAGCAAGAAGCGCGACGTGAGCGAGGTGCCAGCGGGCGGGGGTGCCGACACGACCGGCAAAGAAGCAAGCAAAGACACGGGCAAAGAAGCTGATAGTGGCGCATCCAAGAAGGCGGCGCCCAAGCGCGCCGTGAGTAATTCGCCGCTAGATCCCTACCGCGACTTTGGGCTTACCGGTGAATACAAGCTCTACATGAACCGCACCTTGCAGGATCGGGCCAAGGTCTATCACTCGCCGATTGCGCGTGCTTGGCTTGTGCTGGGCACCAACTATCCCGGTGGCAAGGCCCTGTTGCTCGACACAAAGTCCCGCAAGATCTTCACATTGCCCGGCGACAACTTCCTCAAGGCCCGCAATGTGCTCGACACGCTGGCCGTTCGATCCGATTCGAAACTCGAGGAACTTGGTGCGATGCGATTCCAGGCCAAGAAGGGCACCATGGGTAAGAGCATGGGCTGGAGTTACGAAGACAAAGACAAGGGTATGTCGTTGCGTATGCGCCCTTCGGGTGACTTCAAAGGCATGGCAGGCGCCGACGGGTTGCTGCGAGTCGCTCCTCAGTATCGCCGCGACACAGCGTCGTACAAAAAGGTCGTGTACGCCAGCCAAGAAGAAGTGAAGTATTTGGCCGATCTTAAGGCGCTGATTGCGAAGCTCAATCCCCGCTCGCTAACGGTTGAGGTCTATTTCGGCACGTGGTGTCCCACATGCAAGCAAGTGATGGGCAAGATCATGTTCCTGGACCGCGAGTTCCCCGATGTCCGGTTCTCTTACTACGGCTTCTCCAGCATCAAGGAGGAGTACGAGAAGAATCCTCGATGGGTCAAGAACAAGATCATCAAGATGCCCACCGTCATCGTTCGCAAGAGCGGAAAAGAGATCGGGCGGGCGCACTCCAACCATTGGAATCGTCCCGTCCTAACGATGCTCTCCGAACTTCAAAAGTACGAGCGCACGCTCAAGTCAACGGCAAAGTCCACGAAGAAGCCCACGAGCAATCGATAGGCGACGATTGACGTATGTGGCTCGTGCATGGCGTTAGATGCCTAGGTAGTGCTTCCAGAGCGCGCATTGGTGTCGAAACGTTGTTCGTAGGGCGCCGTGTTCGATCCATTTTCGTGCAGACGTGATCACGGCAGCGTTTGCAATGCGGATGCGACCAAAAGGGCGGAGCTGTCTGAGCAACTTGAAGTCTTCCATGGCGCCGGTGAGGGGGAAGCCACCCGCCGATTGAAACGTTTCTTTGTGCATGAATAGCGCTTGGTCGCCGTAGGGGCGCTTAAGGAGGCGGGAACGAATGTTGGCGCCACTTTCAATCACGCGCAGTCCGCGCCCCGGCGCGTCGAGTGCGAACCGAAATGCGCCCGTAGATGTGTTGGGGATCGCTAGCGTATTCATGACGTGTTGCACGTAGCCGTGGGGAAGTCGGGAATCGGCGTGGAGAAATAAGAGCGTGTTGCTGCGTGCGGCTTCGGCACCCGTGTTCAGCTGAAGGCCGCGTGACGGCTCACACAAGAGTACGCGTGCACCCATAGAGGCAGCGATTTCGGGGGTGCGATCCGTACTCTTCGCGTCCACGACGATGCGCTCCACACGTTCGTTCGATGCGGTAGACGCGAGCGCGGCAGCAATATGGTCCTGTTCATTGAGCGTTGGAATGACAATAGACAACTCAGGCGTCGCGTCGTGTGGGGTGCCAAGTAGGTTTGGTAAATCCTCGCCCACATCGATGTCATCGCGTGTTGTGAGTGTGTGAAGAGATGTATTCAGTGATCGAAGCCGGTTCGATGTGTAGCGAAAGACGTTGCTAGTGCTCCAAGGCGTGCCTTCGAAGAACGGGACCACGCCGTTTCGCACACCGACCAAGTAGTAACCACCATCGCTTGCGGGACCCAACACTACGTCCGAATCATTGAGTGCATCCAACGTATCGTGGAGGTCACCTTCCGACAGTGTCGGGCAATCGCTGCCAACGATGACCGTCTTGGTAAAGCCTCGATCCCACGCACGCACCAATACGCGTTGCATTCGCGCACCCAGATCCCCATCGCCTTGGTCCGTGCACGTGCGATGGCGCGCCATGTGGCGCAGCATGCCATTCTCCCATGCGCCGGTTACGCAAAGTTCGATGTCAAATGGGCGCTGATGGCTTGATCGATCTATCGTTTCGATCGTGCGACGAAGCAATTGGGCGGCAAGTTGTGCGGCTCCGTGGGCACCGAGGCGTGGGTTGAGCCTGGTCTTCGTGGAGCCGGGCGAAGGTTCGCGGCACATGATCACGACCCGATCGGCGACGCGCGGCGCACGTTGGGACGCGAGACGCATCGTTCGTTGCCTCAAGCGAGCGTGCCGCCGCATGACGAGCCAGATCCGGCCGTACAGCCGAAGCAGTGAGGCGCCGTGGCGATGCTACGTTTCAAAAACTCGGCGGGTTCGAAGTCACGGATGTGGGCCACGTCGCCACGCACTCTCATGCCCAGAGCAAAGTTGAAGTCGCAATCGTGTAACGTTCCGTCCCACCCAACATGGACTTGATGGCGACACATCAGTCCGTCAACGGTTGACGGATTGAACGACGTGCGCAACAAGGTGTCGTAGGCAGCGTACCGATCTGCTTTTTGAAGATCATTCTTGAAACGGCCAATAGGCATATTGGTAATGGCAAGGAGTTGATTGAACCGAATACCAAAGCGCTCGTCGAGTTCGCGGCGATAGTCGCGTTCGAGGGCCGCCTGGTCGGGCGGTAACGATGGGCCACCTGGGTTGTAGATCAGGTCAAGTTGAAGGTCTTGCTCTTGCGTGTCTGCGCCATAGCCGAGTGCGTTGAGACGGCGAATGGCCTCAATGCTCTCGCCATAGACGTGGCGACCGCGTTGTTTGGTGACGTTCTCTTCGAGATAGCACGGAAGCGACGCCATGACATGCAGCCCAAGCTTTGCGAAAAGCTCAGGCATGGTGTCGTACCGTGGGTGAAGAAGAATGGTGAGGTTGGAACGCACAATAACGCGCAATCCCAATGTGCGCGCCTCGGTAACAAATGCGGCAAAGTGCGGATGCATCTCCGGGGCGCCGCCCGTTACGTCGAGCGTGGACGCACCGCAACGAACCGCGGCCTTCAACACGTGGTCCATGGTCTTCTTCGTCATCTCCTCGGTTCGTGACGGGGATGATTCCACGTGGCAGTGGTGGCATGCAAGATTGCAGACCAAACCAATGTTGACCTGAACTGTATCCACCGCATGCGCAGTCAGGGGCGCACCGGTCTCGACGGCGACGCGCGTTGCGAAAGACGTCGCGGCAGCAGGCGCTCCGGCATGATGGTGGTGAGACTGTTCTTGCGGCGTGTTCATGCAGTGGCTCTCCCTGGCCGCGAGGTTGACCGCTAGGCTACGCGGCACGTTGAGGGTCGTGGACGAGTCGTTCGCCTGGATTTCACGAGTAGTCGATTCCACAAGTTACCGAATAAAAATTCCGATATGGCACCCCCGGCAGGACTCGAACCTGCGACCGCGGGATTAGAAATCCCGTGCTCTATCCAGCTGAGCTACAGGGGCATGTGTAGCAATCGGGGAGGTTATTCGATCCGCATGACGATATGCAAGCCTTGACGGCTACGCACGATCTTAGGGCAAATGGTCCCAGGTTTGGTAATGATCAATGCGTCCGCGATTTCGTCCATTCCCTGACCGTGAGATACGACGCCGATGGTTCCACGGTCGCCGGACGTCATGGCATCGTCGCTGTGATCGATGACCGCTTTGTCCCAATAACTTGGGTCAGCCTGCAACTTGGCCAACAACTCGTTCGCCAGTTTTTCCGCATCTTGAGGTCTGCGCTGAATGCGAATATTGGCGCGCGCGTCTTGAACTAAAATATGACGCGTAAAGGCGCGTACCAATTCGCCGCGTACAAGCACCGCGATGCCGCGCGGCGAGTCATGGGGTTTAGCGAATTGCTTGGGGCGAAGGTTGTAGAGCGCTTGGAAGAATGGATCATTCTCTTCGGCGGGAGAGATGAGGCCCAAGTACTCATTGGGGTGAGCACGTGAACCGGGACTGAAACGTTCCCGTGCCTGTTTGAGCGTGAGCTTGCCTTCGCTCAGTAACTGGATCGCTTCGCGCGCCCGCTTAAAGGCCTCGTCGCGCGTCAATGTGGAATTGGTTGGTTCTACGCCCGGTGCGGGCTCGCGCTTGTAAGGAATGTGAAAGCCGTATACGGGAATGCGAAATCGCTTCTCAAGTTCGACTGCTTCTTTGAACGGATGCCGGTAGATGACGTGCCAACCGCTTCGTGTACGAATAGGCGGACTCAACATGCCCGGCATCAAACACTGCGTCGCCCCGTGCCACGCTGTGTTGAGGTCGATTGGAGGAAACCCCTGAAACCCGTCACTAAATCGATTGCTGGATTCACTTCGCGTTCTGGCCATTGCGGCGAAATCGGCGCCCTTGCGGAGTTCATGGAAGGCCTTCCACGCGTTCTTTCGTGCCAAGCGGTCGGGTTGGTCACGTGGGACGGCGAATATGATCTCAGAGATGCCGAATACGTGATGATCGACCTCGCGCAGTTCTCCGGCAGGCGTCTGCACGATGAGTCGCGAGGACTCGCCGTCACCGGAACACGCGGAAAGACACCACGCGAACAGTACCAGCCACGCGGCCATTCCCACGCGTCCTTGGATGCACAGACGCCGCAACGCGTTTGCCTCGGTCATCGGTTCCAACTCCAATCAAACGCGGGCGAGGGCCCGCCCGTGGTTCGATGCATACCTATCGCAGTTGAATCTGATTGGCTCGTTCGATCACAAGCTGCTGGCGTCCCTTAAACAACGAGATCACGCCCGTGGCGCGAATGGGCCATGATTCCAGCTCCACACGACGAATCTGCTCCAGAAGCTCGGGACGTTTGAGGACAAGCGGAAACGAGCGCCGTTTTTCGTGGCCCAAAAAGATCAGCGTGCGCCCATTGCGCTTGGACACATGAATATTCGCCAAGTAGCCGCGCACGGTGGCCCTCTTTCCTACGAGCCCCGCAAGTTTCTCATTGGCTGATGCCGTTCCCAACGTAACGCGGTCCGGCGCGCCTTGTTGCGCCTCCCAAAGTTGACCCAGCCGCGCTCGCTTTGACCACCACGCGAGCCGCTCTTCGTAGTCGGGATAGTGTTCGGGTCCCGAAACGGACCAGATGCCGCGCTTGGCGGTACGCGCTTCGCGCTCCGCCGCGGAAAAGCGAGCATCGAATCGTTTGGAGCGTCCGTACTTGATGAAGTAGGGCGAGTGTCCCGCACGAATCAGGGCCTCGGCTAGTAGGAGGTCACCGTCAGGCCGCAGTAGGAATACGTGTCCGAGCCTGCGACCATAGGTGTCAAAGTCGCGCGACTCCGGCGTGTCTCGCTCCAATCGAATGTGTGTAATGGATTTGAGTAGCTCACGAACGAACGTGGCAGCCGCTTCGCCGGCGGGTGTGCCGAACTTTACCGGGTAGGGGTGCCCCGCGCGCATTTCCTTGGCGTAGGCGACAAAGCTCCTTGCGGCGGCGGCCCGATGAAACGGCTCTTTGAACGTCTCTTCGGTGTCCACACCAAGCACGCGGACGGACGGCTCGCCCTTCAGCCGAATCGTGTCGCCGTCCACCCCTGCATCACGCCCCAACGCGAAGCGACCAATCGTGAGCTTGCTGCCGGCCGTTGCCTTAGGGGCGCCCGGCTCCTTCTTGACCGCCACATCCGGCGGCGAGGCTACGGCAGGTCCTTCCTCGGTCCACCCAATCGGGGCGAACGCCATGAGAAGCAGGATGGCAATGCCCCATACGGGTTTCGAGACCGCAGGCGGTCGTGAGGGCATCGATGGCGTGAAATGAGTGAAGATGCGCGGTCGGTTCATTGCGCGCATGGTACTCGAAGCGAACTAGCCCGCATCGGCCGTGTGTCTCGACCTCAATTCGGCGACGACGGTGAATCCCCAGGGCCGTTCCGGGTACGATGATGCGATGCGCCTCAGGCTCCTCCCTCGAACCGTGCGACGCCTATCGTGGTCTGGGACACGCTGGCAAGGCCTTGCGCTCTGCGTGGCGGCGGTAGGACTTACATCGGCGATCGCCTGGGCACGTGTTGACGTCGAGGCGCGATCGGCGTCCGAGATCTACGAACGCAAGGGCACAATTGCTGCATGCGTCACCTACGTGGCCGAGGAACTCAAGGCCCGCGTACAAAACACGGGTGGGAAGGCGCAATCCGAGCTGCTTCTGATCGTGGACCCGGCCGCCTCCCTCTCAGACGACATTGCGGCGATGGCCGCGTCGCTACAGGAGGTGTGGCGCGTGGGCCCGCCCTCGCTACGCATAGGGGTTTACGGCGTAGGCAACGATACGTGGTCGGCTCCCACGCGCGTGCCGCCAACCGTGAAGAGCGCTCTTGAGGAAGCGCGCTTCATGAATGTGGAGGGCATCAAGAATCTCCACGCGGCCATCCGCGATGCCGTGGAGCAACTCGGGGAGCCGCGTGACGACATCATTCGCAGCCTCCTGGTGATCTCGGATCGCAGCGCGGAGTGCGAGGACAATGTTGAGGAGACGCGCGAAGCCTTGTTGGACGCGGGCGTCAGCTTCTATTGCATCGCGCCCGAGTCTGGGTTCGAGCGTACGTGGGTGCAGGCGTTCAAAGCACGCGGCGACTCGAAACAGGGCGTTACGGAGCGATTCAATCCCATGCCCAAAAAGGCTGAGGACGGCGCGCTCTTCTACGGGAGCGAGGTCGCATTTGGTCTGGTGCCCTACCGCTGGGAATTCCGATTCGCGCAGACCGACTTTGTGTGGGTACGTCCACCTGCCTATCCCGTTCCCTCCGGCTTTGGGTATTGGAGTCTGGCCACGCTTTGTCATGCCACCGGCGGACGTTATTTCATCTATGACTTTGGCATCCCCGCCGCGAGCAAGGCGCGCACCGACAAGAAAAAGAAGCGCAAGGAACTCTACAACTATGCGCGGCTGTCCCTGTTGACGCCCGACCTTCGGGCTCGTCGTCAAGTGCTCAAGTCACTCAGCAAGGACTGGCGGGCCACATCGATCGTTCGCATTTGGGAACGCCTTGCCAACGAGTCGGTGCCTATTCTTCAAGAGCGCGGCACGTTGGAAGCGCGTGGTTCCACGCTTGTACCTCGACCTGCCCGCGCCGTAAGGGCGTCCGCGACGCCGGTCACCTGGTACACCGACATGAAGGATGTGCGGGCCGCCATGAAGCTTGCTCGCGAACGGATCACCGCCCTAGAGAACGTGTTGAAGTCGTGGCGCACTGCCAATGCCAAAGAGCGCCCTGCCGCAAACCGAAGAGATGGCTTCTCGGAGCGACTTGAAGCTGATTTCCAGTTGCTGGGCGTGCAGTTGCGCAAGCTCCGCTTTCACTGGGGCGAAGTCATGGCGGCGCTCAAGAGCATTCGCAGTTTGGATGTGAGCTATCGCCGCGTTCGTCTACTGCCCAAGGTGCTTCTCGTGGGTGTGGGACCTCCTGCATTGAAAATTGATCTGGAGGACAAGGAGCGCAATGCCCGCTTCGCTGAGCTCTGCCTGAGTATGCAGAAAATGAGCGACCAGTTCGAAGGCACGCCGTGGTCGCTTGTGCTTAACAAAGGAAGCACGCTGTCGTTTATCAAAGACGTTCATGTGATCGAAGACGAAGCGCGAAACAAGTCATCACGCACGCGGTCCGAAAAGGACGGTTCCGGCAACGGCAAGAAGAAGAAAGATAAGAACAAGAAGAAGAAAAAGAAGAGGCCATCAGCACCTCCGCCACCAGGACCTCGTCCCGGCAGTGGGTCCGGTGGCCCCACGAGCGGCGGCTAACCCGATCTAGGTGTTCGTGCTTGTTTACATTCGCTGGCGTTTACATTCGCTGACAATTGAGCGGGGGCGCGTGAATCGAATCGCCGTCCCCTCCCCCATCTGAGTACTCGCCGATCCGCAAATGAAAAGAGCGCACACCACCTGGCGCGCGCTCTCTTGCAGTCGTTGCATTACGTCCCGAGCGACCCCAGTCGCTCGACAGCAACGCGTGTGGCCGATTCGAATACCGGCTTGACGTTACTTGAGATCGCCTTCAACGCCGTTGGTGGCGGGCTGCGTCTCGGGCACGGCTTCCTCAGCGGGGGGCGCGCCTTCGGGCATAGGCATTTCCGTGACGGCGCCATCACCCGTGTAAGGAACGATCACGCCGGGATCGGCGTAGGGCATGGACATGCCGGGGTCCATGTAGCCGCCGCAAGGTGGGGGTGCGCAGGGCGACACCATCGGCATGGGAGCGGGTGCGCACGGTGAGACCATGGGCGCAGGTGCACATGGCGCTACGACGGGCGCAGGCTCACATGTGACGCACGGTGCAGGTGCTGGTGCCGGGGTGGGTGCAGGCGCAGGGCAGCACTTGGGTTGGCAAGGCTTGCAGGACGGACAACCAAATCCGCCTTTGCATCCGGCGAGCAGGGAAAGACCAATAACGGCAGCCCCGATCACCAGCATGGATCGAAATGTGTTCATGATGATTCTCCCTCGTCAGTCGTCTGCTCGACTGGTGACTAGCGGGCGCAGGAGCCGCCACCATCTGTGGCCAACGCTCCTCTGAAATGAATGGCCCCTCGTAAAGAGGATCCCGCCCGCTGAAATGCTAATGACACGCCCCCGGCGCGCAAGTCGGTACGCAGCAACTCATGAACTTCTCCGCTGCGGTAGGCACAAAAAAACGGACGGGAGCAAGAATGCTCCCGTCCGAGTTTGGTCAGCAGAAACGCAGAACGTAGTGGTCGCCCTCCCATGATTCGGGTAGGCGGGGTACGACGGTCTGCGGCTTTACTTTACGACTTCAAGCTGATTTGCTTAGCCGCAGGCCTTGCCACCAGCGCCGCACGCCATGGCGGGTGCGGGGGAGCTCATGGGGGCGCCCATTGCGGGGGCACCCATCATCGGTGCGGGTGAGGAGTAGACGGGGCCACTCGAGTACGTGGGTGCGGGCATAGCCGAACCAGCGTAGGGATCGCAGGGCGAAACAGGTGCACAGGGCGAAACGACCGGTGCCGGTGCTGTCACGACCGGAGCGGGCGCGGGTGCGGGCGCCGGTGCGGCGGGCTTGCAGCAGGAGTCGCAAGAGTCGCAACAGCTATTGCAGCCGAAGCCGGGGAGTCCAGGAAGAAGACCACAGCCCGTCATGAAGCTGCAGCCTGCGACGATGACGGCAAAGGTCATCAATGTACGAAGCTTGGTCATTTTCTTTGCTTTCCGGCCTTCTGGTGCAACGGGCAATCAACGTGACAAACCGTGCGCGTGGCCTATTTGAAACTATCTGACTCTTTGAATGTTTGGTTTTGAACGTTTCGCGTTCCTAAACGCGGAACTTGACGACCGGTGGAAGATCGCCCCAATGACAAAGGGGCGCCATCTCGCGTCCGACACGTACCGCCCTAGCATGGGCGCCGCTATCGACTGCCAGACTTGTTCCAACGATCACCTGGCTAGAACATTCGGCGGCGCATGGGCGATTCTGTACCGCCCTCCGGAAGTACACCCCGCACATCGCGCATACGCGGCATGGGGGGAGCTCACGGCCTCCGAACTCCTAGTCGCCCCAGATCTTAGCCGGCCCGCCCGAGCCGCAACGGAATTCTTGCCCAATTTGTGCTGTAGATCTCGAATTTGCTATGTCGGATTCCAATGCCGATTCTCTCGGAGACGCCTCACACATACTCCACACAAATCCATGACGAAATGAATCCTGCGAGATTCACAGTAACGTCGAACAAGCCCCAAAAATGAAGAACGACGGCCGAGCGCAATGGCCCAACCGTCGAACGAAAGAGAAACGCCGATTGTGGGGCGAAAGCCCCCGCACTGCGTCATCTTGTTGTTTGATTGCTTCTAGCAGCCGCAGGGGTTGCAGCAAGAAGTCGGAGCGGGGGCGCAGCAGGGATCGCAGCTATTGCAGCAACCGCCACCAAGACCAGGCAACAAGCCACAGCCGCTCATCATGATTGCGCCCAACGAAAGAACGCTGAGCATTACGAAAGTACGTGCCTTACGCATAGTGTTTCCAATCTCCCTTGAGGACTGCTTTCAGGTGCGCACGCGTCCGGGGCACCCTTCGCGAAAACCGCCCTTCCCAATTGGGTGTTGTTTTTGATCCCAGCGAGAACTTCCCGCCGGGACGCGGAATATAGACGGCGTGTCCAAAATCGGCAACGACCGTCTGGCGTTTCCTATCGCCGAGGCTGATGCCAGCCTTGACCGATATTCGCGCAAAGTGAGGCTCTTCCATGCCTCGCAATCCCTATGGAAGGGTTTGTTTGTACTGAATTCCGGCGACGTTAGGAGCGCGTATCGTACTCAGCCGGTTCTTGGCCCCGCAGAAAATCGGCCCGTTGTCTCTGAGGGTGCCAATGGAGAAGGCGGCGCAGAATGCCGCTAAGGCGAATCGACTACTTACACCCGCTGCGCCCGTTTTGCTCTACTTGCATCCACATTTCGGTGCATCGCATGGGTCCTGGCAGAGGCAAGAACAGCCCGCTACGGTGCCGGCAAGGAATACGCAAGCGATCAGGGCAAGTGCAAACCGGCGAACGACGGTGAGTGACATGGGAACCCTCCTAGAGATTGGCGATGCAGGCCGAGTATAGGGGGTTCGCCCTGAAGCCCGCGCTTGATTTGATTCAAATCACGTAAAGATCGTGCAGCGCTTGACGGTTTCTTGCTCGTCGAGGTGCAAAAAAGACGAGACACACCCCACAAGGGATGTGTCCCAAAGTGGTTGCTGCCGCGCGACTCGCACCTCAAGGGCGCTGATATGCCAAGGGCATCCGGATACGCCAAAGGCATTAACGTCGCGCTAGCAGCCGAATTTAGCAGTTTGAGGCTGGTTTGCGTTACCCGCCGCAGCTACTGCCACAGCTTCCGCCACCGCAGCTCTTGCCGCTGTCGCTTCCACCGTTCCATCCGAGACCACCGCTTGCGCCACCGCAGCAGGGGCTCTCGTAGACGGCTGTGCAGCTCTTGTCACAGCAAGAGTTGCAGTTGTTGAAGAGGGAACAACCCCCCACGAAGCTGGCTGCGCCGAGCAGGGCCAGCACGAAAAATACCTTGCGCATTGAAAGCTTCCTCCCTGTGGGCGGAGACAGCGCTAGCGTCACCCTGCCCGGAAACGTTGAACTATTATTGCGAAGGAAATGTGAAGGGGCAAGGCCCCAGACACCCGCTTCGCGCAATCTAGATCAATTTCTAGACCTCGATTGCATCACGCCCTATCGACGCCCGGCGAGGAATCTAGAAGCTGCATTCCATTCGCGCCGAGTTTGTCATCGCTTTGTCACGCGAGCGCGATGGTCTTGCACCCCGGTCAAACTGTATGCATCTCCTGCCGTCCCGCACTATGGCGGCGCTGCGCAGCGCTTGGAGGATCCACATGAAAGTGCTTGTCATTGGTAGTGGGGGGCGCGAGCACGCGTTGGTCGTCGCGCTATCGCGTTCACCGTCTGTGAAACGCGTGTTTTGTGCGCCCGGAAATGGCGGCATGATCGGCGACGCAACACCGGTACCTGAGATTCCAGTTCACGACGGCGAGGGCATCGTGGCGTTCGCGAAACGGGAGACAATTGATCTTGCGGTGATCGGCCCCGAAGCGCCCCTTGTTGCGGGGCTTGCGGACTTGCTGCGTGACGAGGGCATCGCGGTGTTTGGGCCTGGGCGAAGTGGCGCTCGCCTCGAGGGCAGCAAGGTGTTCGCCAAGGAATTGATGGCCAAACACGACATTCCAACGGCCTCGTACCACGCCTTTACCCAAGTGGCCGAGGCGCTCGATTATGTGCGCGGCAACAACTACTACCCGATTGTGATCAAGGTCGATGGACTCGCGGCCGGCAAAGGCGTGGTGATTTGCGAAGACGAGCCGGCGGCAACCAAAGCGCTGCACGAACTCATGACCGAGAAACGATTTGGTGAAGCCGGCGATCGCATTGTGATCGAGGAGTTCTTGCGCGGCGAAGAGGTGTCTGTGCACGCCATCACCGATGGATCCACGCTCTTCCTCCTGCCTTCCGCTCAGGATCACAAGCAGATTGGTGAGGGTGATACTGGACCCAACACGGGCGGCATGGGCGCCTACAGTCCAACGCCTTTGGTTGCCGGACCTGTTATGGACAAGGTCGTTTCATCGGTCTTTGTGCCGATTCTTCATGCGTTACGAATGGAGCGCGTTGAATACCGCGGCGTAATTTTTGCTGGCCTCATGATGACGCCAGGCGGTCCACGCGTACTAGAGTTCAACTGCCGGTTCGGTGATCCGGAAGCGCAGGTCATGCTTCCACGGCTCAAGAATGATTTGGGTCTTGTACTTAAGGCTGCTGCCGACGGAAAACTTGATGACAATGACGCCTTGCGACCATCCATTGACAATCAATCATGCATGGGCGTGGTCATGGCATCGGGCGGCTATCCCAGCAACTACCGCACGGGCAAGGTCATTTCCGGCGTAGAAACAGCCGACGCCATGGATGGCGTCACGGTCTATCACGCCGGAACGCGGCTACGCGGAGACGACTTGGTGACAGCGGGTGGACGCGTGCTCTGCGTGACGGCATCGGGCGAAGATCTTGCCGAGGCCCGCGACCGCGCGTATCGCGCCGTAGACGCCATTGAGTTCGACGGTGCCTACGCCCGCCGGGACATCGGCCATCGAGCGCTGGGAACTACGGCGAGCTAACCGTGAGTCGAAACGTAACACGCGCCGTGTGTCGGACGTTTGAATGTGCAGGTATGCTGTTTCAAGGACCACGGAGAACCCATGCGCGCTGCACGTCATCAACCTAAAGAAATTTGCCCAGCGCGCGCTCCTCAGGCGATTGGGCGTCCACGTGCGAGCGTTTTTGTTTGTGCACTCCTGCTCGGTCCGTTGTTTGCCGTCGTTCCATCCGCAACTACCGATGCCGAAGCCGCCCCAGTTACTCGTACTCGCGCTGCCTCCCTTGCGGCTTCTCTGCGTCGGCAAGTGCTACAAAAGGTCGAATTCAAGGATGCGCCGCTTCTCGACGTTGTGAAATGGCTCCGAATTGCTACCGGAAAGCACATCTTGGTTAAGCACGCCGCACTGGCGAAGGCGGGAATTGATCCGGGAGAAGTACGATTTACCGCCACACTGGAGCGAGTCACGGTTGTCACGCTGTTGCGCGTTTGGCTTCGCCCGCACAATCTCTCCGCCATTGTAAAGGGCAATATTCTCTACATCACGACCAAGAAGGACTCGGTCGGCAAACCCATTACGCGCATGTATGGCATTGCGCACCTGACCTACACCAAGACCGACTTTATTGCGCCTCGTCTCGATTTGCCGTCCAACAATGACACCATTGAAGATCGGCCCACCGAAGTGCCCGTTGAGGATGATCCACTCACCGACGCCGACGCCGTGGCCGAACTCATCAAGAAGCTCGTCGATCCCAAGGGGTGGGAAGAAAATGACGACTGGACCATCTCCGGCACAAAGACCTACATTCTCGTTCGCGCGCCGCGCCACGTGCACCGCCAGATGCTTGGGGCGCTGGGTCGCATCGCATCGATGAAGTAAATCTCCTCGGCGGCGCGCGGGAACCCCATTCGGCATTCGCCCACCGACGGGTATCATCCTCGCGTGAACCCCGATGCCCCCTCGTCCGGTACACCCAGCAAGCGCAGTGGCGGTACCGACACACGCTCGTCCACCACGAATGACTCTGAATTGAGCGCGGACGGCCAGAAGGTGATTGAACAGGCGCTGGCCGAATTTGAGGTGTTTCTACGGGCCAAACGCCTCAAGATGACTGAGCAGCGGCGCAAGATGATCTCCACGGCGCTCTCTCAGGGTGGGCACTTCACCGCCGAAGATCTCTACCACGAACTCGCGCGCATGGAGCAGTCGGTATCGATGGCCACCGTCTATCGAGGGTTGGCGTTGCTGGAAGAGGCCAACCTGCTCGAGGGCCACGATTTCGATGACGGATTGCGACGGTACGAGCGCCTGCTGGACCGCGAGCATCACGATCACATGATTTGCATGGATTGCCGCGCGGTGCTTGAGTTCCAGGATGACGAGATTGAGGCACTGCAACACGCCGCCGCAGAGCGTCACGGCTTCACCTTGGAAGATCATCGCCTCGTGCTCTATGTGCGGTGTCCGGATGCGGAGCAGCCCGACGACTGCACACGTCGTGATGCCATGCGAACCGAGTAGCACACAAGCGTGATGGCGGCACCGGACGATGCCATGCATGAGGGCGAAGCATCTGGGCGTCATGAGTCATTCATGCGCGAGGCGTTGGAAGAGGCTCATCAGGCTGCGGCGGTAGGGGAGATCCCGGTGGGCGCCGTTGTGGTGCATCGCGGGCAGGTAATTTCCCGCGCGCACAACGCACGCGAACTCGGCAATGATCCAACGGCCCATGCGGAAATTTTGGTCATGCGCCACGCCGCGGAACTTCTACGGCAGTGGCGTTTGATTGAATGCACGCTCTACGTCACGCTCGAACCGTGTTTCATGTGTGCCGGCGCAATCGTGAACGCGCGCGTGGATACGGTGGTCTTCGGTGCGTTTGATCCCAAAGCCGGTGCCGTGGGTAGCCTTGCGAATGTTCTGGCGGATTCGCGACTCAATCATCGTCCTCATGTCGTGGGTGGCGTCTTGGCAGAGCCGTGCGGCGAGGTCTTGCGCGAGTTTTTCCGTAGTCGACGCAAGAAGTAGTGCGCACTCAAGGGCGTCTACAAGCGTTGAACTCCCGAACGCATTCACCCCCCGAATCCGAAGCTGAATCATAATCCTTTTCTCAACCCTTTCCTTCTTCGCTTTCTTCTTCTCCGAACGTAACTCGTCTACTTTTCCATCCCCGGAAACATCATTGTCGTAAGTGCTTCGCGCACACTCTCCGTAGCAGTCGGCGCAACAACCATCGCAATATGTGTTTCACTTGTTCTTACGGACCAGGATGCAAGATCTGCATTCAAACTACCGCGTTCCAGCAACCTTGGATCGGACTTGAACTCAAGCACACCAAATGCGCCATGCGGCCCCTCATAGAGCAACCACGCTGCAGGCACTACCAGCTCACCGAGTTGCACTTGTCGTACTTGAGTGTTCGCCAACGCGTACTTGGGTGGAATGACCCTGGGCTTCGTTAGCGAAAATCCGAGTTTCTTTTCGATTGGGTCTTTCGAAGCGCCAAACGATGGCGCGCCCGGCTTGGATGTTCCACCTGTGCCACGTGCCTTCAATCGGCCGCGCGTAAGTGTTACGCCCGGTGCAGGATCAGGCATGCCTTCCCTGATTTCAGCTAGCGTACGAATCGGCATGGCGGCAGGCATACCTGGCGGAATTGGTGGAGTGCCGTCTGACGCATCGGTCGCCGGCGGAGGCATCAAACGTTGCTTACTCCGATTCATGATCGCCAATCCAGCCGCTATCCCAATCAGCGTGCATGCCGCCGCGGCGAACACCTTCTTTGACCACCATGGGCGCTTGACCGACGGAGGAGCGGGAACGTCAAAAATTGGTGTTGTTACGGCACGAAGTCGATCAACCCATTGCGCGAGTTCGTCGCGTTCCAGCACATCACGATCGGGATCGATGTGGGTCGTGCCGGGAAAGTGTTCGCCGAGGGCGATGGAGATGTCGCGTTCCCAGTCAGTGATTGGGGCCCTAGATGTCACGTTGGCCCTCCTTGGGTTCGGGCGCAAAATCCTTGAGTGCGCGCTTCATTCGTTTGAGCCCTGCGGCACATCTACGTGCGGCCGTATCGGGCGAGGTGGCCAACCATTCGGCTATCTCAACCCACGACGATTCGGCCCATACCTTCAGGCACACGGCGAGACGCTCTTCGTAATCGAGACTGTCCAACGCACTTCGAATTGCATCGCTGAACTCGGCATCCAGCCGTTGCGTGTCGTCGTGAATAGTGGCGTCGCGAATGACGCGTGGGTCTCTTAGCGCCCTGCGCTCTACCGACAATCGCTTCCAGCGATTCACTACCGCGTTATGCGCCGTGCGGATCAACCATGACCATGGCGCTTGCGCGTTGCGCACGTGTTTCCAGTTGCGATGCACGGCCATGCAAACTTCTTGAAACACATCTTCGGCGTCCAGCGTCGATGCGCACACAAAGGTTAAGTAGCGACTCAAGCGTGGCGCAATGAACTCCAGGTAGGGTCCTGCCGTCGTTGCTTGTAAATGCGCAGTCATTGACGGTCGTAGTGCAGTCAACGAGTTTCAGTGATTTACGAGCCAGAGGCGACCGATTGGCCAAGAATCACCGCCGCCTGCTTATACGCGGCCTTGACTGGGATCATGCGTTTGCGAGTGTAGTCGCTATCTCGTAGCTCAATCTTCGTTGCATCGGCATACAGCGCACCGCGCTCTAGTGCATCGTAGATCTCAACGAGCGCCTTCAATGCGTTCTTGGCACCCTCGTGTTTCGGATGCCCCCTCACCAGAGCAACGGCCGGTTCAATGAACCGCAGGAGCGAGCGCGGGTTGCGAACGTAGCTACGTGTTGCAGGCCCCTGAGACTTGACACGTTCCAAGACAACCTGCCGTGCGTGTTCGGGCATACGATCGAGCCCCTTCGGTGGGATGCGAGGCTCCTTGGCAGGCAACACAAGCCGATCGTCTACGGTCTTCCGCTCGTCAACAAGGGCGAGCAGTGCATCGGCAAACTTGTCGGCTTCCGCTTCAGTCCACGTGCTCCGAAGATACTGAGAGGGCGTGCGCTCCCAATGTAGCGCCACGTAATAGCGCCCTTGCCAGCGTGTCTTGGCGTCGCTTTCCGCTTCCGCAAGATCGTCGATCCATGTCGTGTCGCCCCACGAAAGGCGGATGTCGTGCTCTTTGGTGGGTTCGAGATCGGTAAACGTCCACTCCAATCGATCGTCAAAGCGCTTGCCGGAAACCTTGAAGCGAATGGAGCGCAGATGATCAAACGTGATGCCGTCTGCGCAGCGAAGCGTTAGTTTGCCTTTGCCGATGAGGCCCTTCCAAGGCGAACCGGAATGCAAGATATAGCCGGTGAAGCCCGTGCGCTGATGGCCCATGCGTGTAAGTGCAACGGTGTAACGAACAATATGTGTGCTCGTATTCTTGCCTGCGTAGGGAGCCGTCCACACATACCAGAAGTCATTTCTATTCATGCCGGGCCGAGGCCGCCGTGGCTTGAGGCGATCCACGATCTTCTTAGCGACTGACTCGCCCTTATTTACGAGTTTTGCCGGAATGTTTTTGCCATCCACTTCGACGCTGAATGCAGTCACGTTCTCAAATGCACCGAAGGGAAAGCCTGTTTCAAGCCGTGTCGCTTCACCGGGGTTGTGCATAGAGAACGTCGCGACGACCTCAAGCGTGGCGCTCCACTTGTCCTTGCCGCGCAATGTGAGCGACACATCTTCGGCGGCCATGGAGATCTCGATTCCTTCCATGTCCTTACCCATGGGGCGCGGACCACTGCCGTATTGGGTGGGCTTGGGTCCAATGTCGGCCAGGGCATCATGCGAACTCGACAATGCGAATGTAATGGTGACTAGCAGTGTCAACACGAGCGAACGAAAGGGGCGTCGAACGAAGCGCATGGTGGCCTCCTTGAGGTGAGTTTTCATTGGTAAAGACAATCTGGCCTTCCCAATCGCGCACGAATTCTTGAAAATTGCCACCCAGCCTCCACCGAGCCCAGCTATTTGGGCCAGCATCGCGCTTGACGCCCATACCTCACGCCCCTACCGTGCGCCGTTCCGCCGCGGAGAGATGCCGGAGCGGTCGAACGGGCCGGTTTCGAAAACCGGTGAACCCCTTGGGGTTCCCAGGGTTCAAATCCCTGTCTCTCCGCCATCCATAAATTCGGCGGGCAGAGCCCGCCTCTTATGGCCGGCGGAGAACTCCGCCGTGTCTATGTGGGGGAGACCCCACACCCCGTTCATGCCGGGTTGCGCCCGTCATGCGCGGGGTAGCCCCGCGAATCCTGTGGGGGGAAACCCCCCACACCCCCCATTCTGAAGGCCGTTGGGGGCGTACTGGGGTAGGCCGACTTCTAGATCGGATGAACGGCGGTGTTGGTGTGCGGTGAGCTCCTGTTTGGAAAGTCCGGGCCCACGGAATAGTCCGCCGTGCATACTGGCGGACGCTGAGGGCACCAGTGGTCGAGCAGCGAAGCGATGATCGGATGCGTTGCGTGGAATTCGTCGAGGCGTGATTGTGATGGGGGGTGCGTCGGAAACGGCTTAGAAATCGAAAACGCGGAGACGTTTGACGGTGCCCAGGCTTAACTCAAGCATGCAAAGAACGTGAGGATGTAGAGCGGCCCTGCGATTGAAGCAATAAAATAGATCGTTGCGTGGCGGACGAGGGCACGCGCGAGCACCCCGGGAAGAATGCCGAAGAACATGCCCCAGAATCCATAAAGGACTAGTAGGCTTGAGTCAATTATCCATAGTCCCACTGCTCCGGTACATCCGGCCACCGCGTGTAGCAACGCGAGTATGCAAACGATCCGATAATCGGAATACTTGTACTTCTGCGGGCGAAGCTTGGCAGTGCCAAGTGAAAGGGCGCCCGCATAGATCGAGATGGGTGCAAACAGCAGAGCGACGCTCTCAAAGCGGCCGGGCAATGCGCAGAGTAGCGTTGCGAATGCGCATGCCGCGTAGAGCACCACGGCGGCGAGGCGAATCAGCGGCGAGTGCTCACTGCCAGGCATATTGAATCCAATCGTGGCCTCGAAGACGAACGGTGGGCAGGTTACTCGTCCTTCCCTCGATTTGGTACAAGCGAGCTACGTTGCGTTGTTTCGCAGGACATCTTGCGGTCGTTACGCACGACGAGGGCCCAATGTACGATCGCTGCTCCGACTGCCAACGCGGGTTGTATGGGTGCTGGGGCAATCGCACAGTCGACAGCCGTTTCTTGATATATTTGGGCACGTCTGGAGTGTTGACATGTCGATTCGCGATCGGCGGCAAGCGATCATTGGTACATTGATTCTCGTTGTCATCGCGGTTCCCGCGTTCGTTCTCTCCGGGCCCAACGTTTCATCGAACCCTAATGCGCCATCAGCTTCAACGACGGATGGCGAGATGCAGGATGGCGCTCCCATCTTAAGAGGCCGCGCGGATCGAACTGTCGATGCAAATGACCGACATTCTGAGGCTGTCTCAGGCAAATCGCAGAGTGGCAACGCAGGTACTGTTTCAGGACTTGTAACGCATGTCGACGTGAAGGGGCAGGTTGTTGTGCCCGGTGGTCGCCGCGTGAGTGATGTTCACGTGAGAATTATTCAACTTAAGCGAGGTAGTCTTGGATTTGAGAGGTGGGAAGACAGCGATCAACAGATTTCGCTGGACGAAGAGGGGCACTTCGCGGCTCGGATGCCACTGTTTCCCATTTCCAGAATTGTCGTGTCGGTATCGGGTCGCGACGTAGTCGTTCGCAGCATTTGGGGGTCGTCAAATGATGGTGCGGCTCATGACTTGGGGGCGATTGAGATCCCGAGGGTAAGGCAGCTCAAGGTCCGGGTGCATGGGCTCGGAACGTCAGCCGTTGCCCCGGTACTGCAAGATGACGAGGACTACCACGAGCGAATTTCGCTCAAAGGCCGGGTCGTGTTCGGAAGGCGCGGTGATACGTGGACGGTCGTTGAGACTCTCGGGACGCAAGAGCGTGAACATGACGACGGTGCGAAGGACTATGTGTTTCATGTAACCACTGATGGCCCATACGATTTCCGGTTACGTAGAGAGTTCGGGCACGCACTAGCGACAACGTTTCGAATCGCAGCGTACGAGTCGCCAGACTTCATACACGAATGGCATGTGAATGCAGTGCGACTGCGCATTGATCGGGCCGCGCTGGGCGAAAGCGTGGAAACGATGGATGCCTCGGTTCAAATTGAAACTGAGGGAGAGCGCAGGCGCTCGGCCCACTTCCCCGGTTCGTCTATTTCCGAACTCTTGCTGCCTCCGAGGCGGGATGTGATGTTGACGTGGCAGTGCAAGTTTGGGACGTATCGAACGACGTTAAGAACACCTGAAGCGGGTCAGCTTGTGACGTGGCGATTGAAAACGGGCGAACCTACCGGTTCGCTCCGAACGTTCATTCGACGCTCAAGCGATGCGACGTTGAGGTGGTTTGAAGTCTACCTAGAGATGGTTGATGCCGAGCCTCTGCGGAGTTGGCGATATACGTTCAATCGCGGCGAACATGTTGTGACGATCAACGACCTCCCCGTGGGTAAGTACGTTGGCGTCTTTACGGCCTACTACGAAGAAATTGCCGGTGCCAGCATTGCGTCTGATGTGTCTGTTGAAATTCGGCAAGGTGAACACGCGACGATCACGCCTCAGTTGGTTGCTGAGGCGACGGTCACAGGAGAAGTCAAGATTTCATTGAATAAGAACGATCGAGGAGCGCGGTCGCCCGTTCGCGTAACGCTTTGGAGTGTCAAAGCGCCGGATGCTATCCTCGATGATTCAATGTGCTCAAGCGCCGTCTACGAAAAGAGCCTTCGCCCCGGTCGCTATGTGATTCGTCTTGAGGCAAAGGCGTATGAATCGACGGAGCGACGATTTGAAGTGCGACCCGGTGAAACATCGCGCGTGAGGTTCCAGTTGAAGTCAATAGACTGAGTAATACGCTGAGTTCGCGGTTGCAGTAATGCTGTGTCGTCCAAACGATTTCGAGAAACGAAGATCGCCGCACGCCCATTGAGATGGCGTGCGGCGATCAGGCACGAATGGCGCACACGAGAGCGCGATACCTAGTTCGTCTTCCGTAGCGTAATGCGTACGCCGTCGGTGCCTGCCTCAATGCCCGTTCTCTCCCCGAGAGCCATCGGCTTCAAGTATCGACGTCCGATGACCTTGTAGCGGCCCGGTGGCAGACCTCGGATCGTGAACGTGCCATTCTGCTTATCAAGCTGTCCACCAGCGTGCCATGGGTCCTGCCCTTCGGCCTCGACGGAGATGGCGACGTTGTCCAGCCCATCGCCGTCGCCGTCCACGATGCCGGAGATGGCGTTGCCCTCAACGAGACGAAGTACAACGTCATGTTTCGCGCCACGCATGGGTTCGGAACGCGCATAGCGCGTATATAGGCTGCTTTGCGCCGCAAATACAATGGCGCTTCCGTCGGCGATCGTGTTCATCGTCCACGAGCCGTCGCTCTTCGGACGCGTACTACCGATGAGCTTTCCGGCGCGATACGCTGTGACGCGCCACGAGTTTGCCTCGTCCGCTGGCATACCGACGATCCTTCCGCCCATGCTGATCGTCTTCGGAAGTTGAATGCGGATCCCGGTCTTGGGCGCGACGACTTCGATGGGATCTGGTGCCGCTTGTCCTTGCGAGCGCATGACGTTGACCAGATAGGTCTCGGCCTTCAGGCCCGCGATTTTCCATCGTCCTTTCGAGTCGGTTCGCACCCAACCGGCGTGTTCCTTGGACTTCTTCGTTTGTGCAGTCACGAACCTCTGTGTGACGGGCTCCCCGTCGGCGTCAATGACTACACCCTCAAGCGCGAGCCCCGAGCCGATTTTGATGACGAGATCATCCGTACCGGGCGCGACATCATGCACCGTTGTTGGCGCAAAGGTCTGACCACCCTGGTGGTTCCAGACTTGAAGGGTCAGATTGCAGCGCACATGTTCCGGAATACCTTCGATAACGAAACTACCGTCCGCTTGGACTTGACCGCTCGAGCTGCCCCGCATCGTCGCGCCGCTGGCTTTCCAGTTCGCGCTGACGTTGCCTTGCTTCAGCGGCTCGTCATCCGGACCGAGCGCTGTTCCCTTAATCGCGACGCCTCGCGAGAGTTCAATGCGCACGTCGGTCGTACCGGCTTTCACCTGACGTCGGGGCGGTCGGACATAGCCGGGCGGCCTTGAAAGATGGACATTGCGCATACCCTTCCGAAGCCCGCCAACGGAGAACCGACCGTCCGGACCTGTGACCGAGTCGGTTTCGCCGACGCGAAGTGGCAGCCCGGGTACGCCCTTGCCTTTCTCGTCGACCACGATGCCTGATATTTCCATGCCAGCGCGGAGCTTGATGACCACAGTCCCGCTCGGGTCATCGACCTTCTTCGACTCGGGCATGAGATTGAGCGGCTTTCCAGATGCATCGCGCGCCGACGCGACTCTCACCGTAAAGGGCGGTGCGCCGCTTACCCGATGGGTGAACTCCCCGTTCATGACATCGAATCCGCGGGAGCCGCTCACTTCGATGAAGGCGTTTGCGCTGCGTGAGTCATTCACACCCGCGATCGAAACAGAGCAGACGGGGATCAGCTTGTCGTTTGGCCCAATGATCCGGCCTTGAATTGTCGCGGTCTCTGGCTCTTCGTAGACGATGCGAACGTCGGTTGCGGGCGCTTCGAAGGGTTCGCCGAGCTTTGTCGACTGGCCCGAGTTCAAAATGATCAGTTGCACACGACCCTTCTTGGCGCCCTTGAATGCGAACTTTCCTTCTTTGTCCGAACGCCCCTGCAGCCAAGCCCCGCCATTCAGCCCTTGCAACATGAGCTGTTGGTTTTTGACGGGCTTTCCTTCGGGATCCACGAGAACGCCCGTCACTTCGACGCCCTCGGCGATTGTGATTTCGATACCCTCTCGCACCTCGCCCGGCTTCACGTCGACGATCTGCTTGGGCGTACCCTGCCTTCCCTGCATCCAAACGTTGATGGTCCAGTCGCCGGCGGGGACGCCCGTGAGCTCGAACGTGCCGTCCGCACCGACTCTCTTAGAACCTTGCTCTCCGGCCAACTCGCTGCCATTGCCCCAGAAACTAATCTGTGCCCCTTGGAGTGGTTCACCGTTCGAGTCGATCACCTTGCCACGTAGTGTTGCGCCATCGACGAGCTTCAGTATGACTTCCGGGGTCTTCTCGTCTTCGGCAAGCCTGAATGGACTGCTGTACACACCGGCATACGGTTGTTTCTTTGCGAAAAGAACCCAGCCAGCCTTAGGCGGCAGGCTCGAGACCTCAAAGCTCCCGTCGGCTTCGGATTTGCCGAGGTTGGTGTTCGCCCCCGGTTGAATGCCCCACTGCCAGGCAACTTGCTGTAATCCGAAACCGCGTGCGTAAATTTGGGCACTCTCGACACCCGTTCCCTTTGAATCGAGGACGCGACCTCGCACCACGTGTCCACGGGCGAGAACCAGATCGCGCTTAAACGCCGAGCCCTCACTGGTGGGGATTACGGTGAGCGTCGAGGGTCCGGTCTGGACGCGATTGGGAACGTAGACCTGCTGGCTCGCACCCGGAACCATCTCGGGAAGGTAGTAGCCCTCCTTTTGTGGGACCGCGATGTAGCGGCCGATCGCGACGCCCTCAATGCGGTAGATCCCTGCCGCGTCCGTGGTCGTCGATAGGCGGGCTCCCATCGTACCGCCGCGATTGGAGCGGGAGGGGAAGAGCGTGACCTCGGCGTCTTCAATCGGACGCCCGCTGTCTTTCTCCGTGACGCGTCCCACCACCGTGCCGCCACGGCTCATGGTGAAGTCGAGAGTTAACGTGGCATCATGCTCGACGGACTTCTCAGTGCACTGGGGCGAGTGCGGACCTAGCTGCAGTGCGAGGAACCCGTCGGCGATGCCGCGGACCCGCGACACCTCTCCGTGAGGTGCGTTTGCAATGTGGTACGTTCCGTCGGCCGCCGTCAGCGCACGAACCGTCGCAGACGAAGCGCTTTCTTCGTTGTCCATGTTCTTTCCCGACACATGAATGAGAAGCGAGGCACCGCCGATCGGTTCGCCTTTGACGTCGGTGACCGTGCCCTCGATCGCGCTTCCGGTCGTTGGAATGCGAATCAAGAGTTCGCCCTCATAGGGTGTGTCAATCGAAGGACCGTGCAACGAGCGCGTGGCGGAGAGGTAGAGGGTGAAATGGATTCTTCCCGGCGGTGCGGCGGGAATCACAAACGAACCGTCATTGGTATTCGTTTTCATAGCGCCCAATGTCCAGTTGCGACGTTCGCCGAAGTCGCTCGACCACCAACGTGCATCAATGGCTGTGCTTACACCCCTGCCCTTCGCATCAACGACACGGCCTACCAATCGTGACCCTTTCATCACGTACAGGAAGGTCGTGTTGTTCGTTGGTTTCGATTCGTGGACGCTTACCGTTGCCTTCGTGCCAAACAGGGGGGCACTGGGGCGCGCCGCAAGTTCGAACTTGCCCGGCTTGTTGAAGGCGACGCGGAATGTGCCGTTTTCCTTGCTCGCGATGGTCGCGATGACTGGATGCAGCGAGTCAGTCGGTTGATCCATGCGTCGAAGGGATTCGCGGATGGACTCGCTGGGCGATCGGTACCAGGATCTCGGATTTGAGGGATCCCACGCGCGTCCCGTACGGCGGACTACGATCTTAACGCCCGCCGCGGGTTTGCGGTATTCGTCAAGCACGGTTCCAGCGAGCACGTAGGTGCCGCTCTCCGATGCCTCGTCCATCACGGCACCCACAGTGCCGCCTCCTTGGAGTTCAGGGCCGCCATCCCCATCGTTCGTAACGGTGGGATCCTCGATAAAGCCGATGTCTTCGTTTGGTCCCCCGTCGTCCAGGATCAAGTAGTACGCGCCGGCGCCCATAAGCAAGGTCACCAACACCCAGATTGCCGTACGTCCCATAGTGCCTCCCTTGACGAGGATAGCACTCAACCGAGGGTCGCCGGTCGTCGTTCAATGATGATTGCGCTCTAGGTTCCCGCGTGTCGTCCCATTGACTGTTTTCAGCACTCAACAAGAGAGGGTCCGATCCGTGACGGTCGGCGTGCTCAAAACGGAAGTCGCTCCGCGCCTGCATACGCGGCGCGGAGCGACGTGCATACGGCGAAGCGCGTCTTAGATCGGATCGAACACCTGCAGGAAGAAGTATTCGGCCGTGTCTGCATTCAGCATACTGAACAGATTGCGTTGCGGCATAATCGGGGAGCAGCTATGGCGAATCTTGCACGTCAACGAATCGGATTCTTGGTTCTGATCGCAGCGGCAATTCTTGGTGCCGCCTATCTATGGTTTGGCGCCGACGAGTCAGTGCTCGGGCCTGAGGTCGACGTTGCTACGCAGCCAAGTCCGTCGATTGAGAATGAGCCCGCGCTCAAGGGGCAGGCAAACTCACGTTCGAAGCAGAGCAGAACGAAGAAACCTGCAACGCACCGGAAGAATCGCGAAGCAAAGAAGACGCCAGTAACCGATGCGCACCCAGTTGGCCCTACTCGATTGAAGGGACGAATCGTTGTCGAAGGCGATGAGCAGCCCAGCGGACTTCGCGCCATTCTTATCCTAAACGGAGGTCTTCCATTCCCTCATCCGACGAACGACAAGAAAAACGTTCAGTTTGAGCTCCCGCTCGACGCCGATGGCTACTTCGACATCGACGTGCTGGGAGGAGAGCGCGCGGGGCTGTGGGTGATGAGTGTGCATGGCGCTCTTGCGCACAAGGAGATTCGACTGCGTGCAAATGAGGCGGGTATTGTAGACCTTGGAACGACCAAGATTCCTGCATTTCGGCTCGTTCATCTCCGCGTACACGGCCTTGGCCAATCAAGCGGCTTTCCAATGTTTCGACGCACGGTCCGCGCGCGACGACTGTATCCAATGGAGAGCCGCGTGGTCTTCGGCCTTGTAGGACGATCTTGGCAGCGCGTGCTCGTTCCCGGCTTGATGATCCAAGATCACTCGGATGGCTCGAAGAAGTACGAATTCCTGCTGGAGAGCGAGGCTCCCTATTCCTTCGTATTGTACGACTCCGATGGTGAGCGCGGCGACGCAGCGTTTCAGATCGACGAATACGTGGCGCCAAACCATGTACATCACTGGTACTTGAATCTGGCGCGCTTGAGGTTGGATCGTTCGGCCCTTAGCGACACTGTGCAACGTGGCGGGTTGGTGTATATCAACGCTGGGGCGACCTGGGAGCACTTGCTTACGAGTAAAGAGTATCTTGTTTCTCCTAAGCAATCGGTCGGCGTGAGGCTGGAGACGAAAGCGGGACTCTTTGAAACCACGATTGAAACGCCCGAGGCTGGTCGACTTGTTACGTGGCATCTCAAACCCAAAACGAAGACTGGCAGTGTCAAGATCGAAGTGCGAGCACCGGACGGATCCGTTCCCTCGGAATCCGAGTTTCACGTTTCGCTCGTTGGCACGGATCCCGTGCGAAGTTGGCGTGGCAGCACCGAGGATCGCGAGCCTATTGCCAGGATCGACAACCTGCCCATCGGTGAGTACGAGCTAACGATTGGCGCCTGGCAAGACGGGAGCGATGGTGCACTAGTTGCGATGGACACGCGATTTGAAGTCCGTGAGGGCAAAGTCACGACTGTAAAGCCGACTCTTCGTCCGGAGCGCGAGGTTATGGGGAACGTCATCGTCGCGTTGAATAAGGCGGATACGGAATCACCCACCGGCTTTCATATCATGCTGCGGCGCCGCGATGAGTCAGAACGTCTTGTTGCCAACGAACGTATCGGCAGCAGGGCATACAGGGCATCCCTGCGCGCCGGGGAGTACTTGCTGCACGCGTCCGCCGTCGGGCATGAATCTCAAGAGCTACGCGTGCTCATCCAGTCGGGCGGTACTACACGTGTAAGTGTGTATCTGGAATCGATCGAGTAACCCTTCGCTAAGGCGTGCTCGCCCCTCCTCATACGATCGAGTTCGAATGTCCATCTATGAAGCGACGATGCTCACTCCTCCAACGACGCATCTTCCCACGTCACTATAGTGCCGCTCAGTGTCCCGCTGACTTTGACGAGTGTGGTTGGTGTAGCAGCGGCGAAGAAGGCAGCGCGTCCGAGGACCGTTTCGTCAACATCTTCAAAATCGGCATCGCCGAGTCCCGACGTGTTGATTGACACGCCGAGGATCGAAAGCGTGGGATTGCTCGGTGGGGGCGACGAGTCAATCGGGCCTTGAAGTTCTACGTCTGTGTTGGGATCGTCTTCGTCGATGGACGTTGCGAGTACGGATGTTGCACCCGAAATGCGCCCTCGAACTTGTACGTGGTCTCCAATGCTGAGATCGGCGAACGAGCTAGCATCGCCGTCATAGCTTGTGGCGGCGTTGGTGTCGATAGAGATTCCCGGTAGTCCGACCAATGTGATGGTGCTGCCGGCAACGGTCGCAATATCCGACTCGAGTTTAATCGGATCCGCAAACTCGATGCGGTTGGCCATGAGGATGCCGCCGACAATTGGTCCCTCCGCCTCGACTTTGGTGCCTAGCAGAATGTCATCGGCCGTGCCGCCTTCGAAAACGGTAGCGCCGGTGACCTCAACGGGCTGTGAATCCACATCAAACTCGGTCGGCGACGCGATGGATGTCACAAAACCTTCCACAGAAGCGTCGTCGACGTTGCTTGGCGTTCCATCATCGTTGAGTTTTATCCGAGTTGCGGTGAGTTCCCCTGAACCGCCGAGTGGCAAATCGCCGCGTACCTCCACAATCAGCCCATTGCTTGGCGCCCCACCCGGCAAGTCCGATGTGTCCGCCGTCGCGTAGTCCACAAGTTGCGCGCCAACAAAGAACGTCATGGCGATTGCATCGTGACTCTCTATTTGCCCTACAACTCGCAGTTCAGAAGGCGTGTCTTCGCGTTCAATGCGCGTGGCAGTAACTTCGCCCGGGGACTTGTAAAATCCGTACAACTCTACAAAGTCGTTTATTGCTAGACCATCGAGGGAAGCTGGCGTTATGCCGCCATCGAACACGGTGCTTGCCGTGATCGCCACCATTTGGCCGAGCACGACAAACGTGGATCCATCCACCTTTGCCGTAATGGGACCCTTTAGAACCTCTTCAATGGTGACGTTTGTCGCCGTCCCCGTGCCGGTAGCGCTATCAAATAGTCCGTCAACGGCAGCAACCATGCCCGCACGCACATCACCTTGGGAGACCGGCATGCCACTAATTGTGATTGCAGCGCTCGAAGCATCGAACGCAACGCCATCGATGACGACCGATCCATCTTGTTCAATGACGCCGGTGCGAAATGTGGGCTTTCCCGTACCGCTAATGCCGCCGCCGAATGTAGCGCCGCCGCCGCCACCGCCACATCCGGACACCATTAAGAGACTTGTGGCCAACACGGCAACACGAAACAAAACGTTGTGAAAATGGATGCTACTCATTGCGAATCCTCGGGATCTTCACTGGTATTGGATTGATTGTCTCGATGCGACACAGGGCGGTTGTCAAAGTAGAAGACACCCATGCCCGCCGTATGGCGGCCTGTTCCTTCTGCGCTGGGGTTGGCGTCGCGATCGTGCTTTGCCATCTCAGCATCTAGGCGCTCAAGCAACGTTTGTCCATGTTTAACAATGAACTGATGAATGATCGGAAGCGACTCTTCCGGAAGGTTGTCATACAGCACGCGTCGCTGAAATTTGGGTGCGGTACCCTGTGTGAGATTGTGTTGAATGGTCTGAATTAGACCGCCGACGTCGGTACCCAAGACTTCCAATGCCTGGGGTTCGCTCGTGCGGGGCACATACGCACGCGCCAAAAGTTTGACGCGCTTCTTGTCGATGACTTGGGCGGTTTCGACGCGCTCCAATTCATCAAGTACAGCTCGCGTGGGCACATCGCCACCGAACTCTCGCACAAGTGAATCGAAACTTGGCTCGTCTCCATCGATTGGAAGTTCGAGGGGTAGACCGCAGTCATCGGTGTAGCGGTCCTCGCGAATCCAGCCCGTAACCACACGCGCCGCGCGGTGGTGGCGAGATCGTTCTGCCTTCGCCGTCGGTCGTTGGGTGTCACGAATGCGAGCGATGTCTTTGCGTGTCAAACCCGTGAGTACCGACAGGCGAGACGTTGACATTTTGCGGCCTTCCACCGGTCCCTGCGCTTCACCCGCCTCGACGAATGCAAATTTCGCCCACTCCGAAAACGTTCGGAACGGGATGCCGTGCTCAACGAGAAGTCCAGCCAATGGCTTGAGCAGGCGAACTACGGCGTCGGCCAGGGGATCGCTCGAACTCATGTTGGGAAAATAATCCCAAAATTTATCTTGGCAAGTCCTATATTTTGGGATATTTTTCCCAAATATGGTCGCGTCTCGGTGACTCGGCCCTGAAAGGAGCCCAAATGAACTGTTCGAGCCTCTTGAATGTCACGGTTGGCTTAGCACTTCTCCTCGCGATCCCCGGATGTGGAGGATCGGGCGGAGGCGGTAATGGCGGACCATCTGGAACACTCTCCACACTGACGCGTGGCAACATCACGTCGGTCGATGGGGACTCGGGAAACGTCGCAGACGTACTTGTGCACGTGCCCATGCTGGGCCGTTCGGCGCGCAGCGCCATCGATGGGACTTTTGATCTGGGCGCGCTGCCCGCCGCGGTCGTGGAATTGACGTTTGCTGCTCCCAATGGAACGACGGATGCAGTTCCCGTTGATCTGTCACGCGGTGGGAGCGCAGTGATTCGCGTAGCGCTAGACCGACGGGACGGCACCCGAACCAGTGTCGAGTCGTGCGATGGCGAAGACGGTGAGAATGAAACGCGCGCCGCGTTGCAGTCGATCTCGCCTCCCGTGACCGGCCACGTAGACATTCGTGCACGTACAAGCGGCGACATGAAACTGGAGATGGAGGCAGAGCATCTCGTGCCCGGTCAACTAGTTGAGTTCTTTGTTGCCGATGCGAGCGGTGCTGAGGTCAGTCTTGGTGTTGTCGCGGCTAACGCATTGGGTGATTCGGAAGTCGAGATCGAAACCGAGCACGGAGGCGTTCTTCCATTTGGCGTGGACGACGTGCGCGACCTCGAAGGTTTCGATGTAACCGTACGCGATGTCTCGTCCGGGAGCGATCTGCTTACAGGCGAGATTCCCGCTCTGGGGATCGTGCCTTCGAGTTGCGGCAATGGGGGTGGAGGCGGCGACGATGATACCGACAACAGAGGGCGTCGGCGTCTAACCAATGCACCGGGCGTGACGGGCGAAGCCGATGTTGAACTCGAAAGTCGACCTGATCGCGGTGAAGAGGAGTTCGAAGTGAAGGTGGAATTCACCAATGTGACCGGCGGCTTGGAAGTATTCCTAGAGGGTGATTCCAGAGCACTGGAAAGCATCGGCGTGCTCACGTTGGACGACGACGGTGATCTCAAACTTGAGTTCGAAACCGACGACGGCGATACGCTGCCCTTTGGCGTTTCGAGTGTGTCTGAACTTGTCGGACGCGCGATCGAGATTCGTCGCGTGAGTGACGGTACAGTTGCTTACAGCGGAATTACGCCTCCCATGAATCCATCGTAGCCATCGAATCCTTGGCCGTGCCCGACGCGAAGATCGTGTTGGGCACCGCTCTAATTTCGCGTGAGCGTCGCGGCGATCGTTAGAGTGATCTCATGTCGAGCCGATCGTCGCCACGCCTAAGAAGAGCAGTACTCTTGGCGTTAGCGCTGTTGGGTGTGTTGCTGTTGGTTTGGTTGCTCGTTGTTCTGCCCGAGCTTGAGCAGTCTGAAGTCGAACTCCAAGACGACACTGCAAATGCAGCCACGAGTGACAACCAGAGCTTGAGCGCCGGTGACGGTGGCCCCCAACTCAAGGGCCAAGATGCTTCACTTACCTCGACGCGAAACGACGAATCGGAATCCAACTCGAAATCAACGTTAGCTCGTCGTGTATACGGCACGGTCAAAGACGATGAAGGTCGGCCCGTCGTTGGTGCGCGCATCGATGTTAGAGTACATTGGAGTGATTGGGCCGCGATGCCCCTGAGCATGTACGAACTCGCGCCTCCAATTTTGACCAATCAAGACGGCGGTTATTCGGTTGATCTCAATCGAATCGCAGATATTTCACCTCGCGTAGAGTGGATTTCAGTACAAGCGATTGCGTCGGGCCATATCTGCAAGTCACGAACGTTCGTGTTGAAAGTCTCGCCGCATCAAGTCCAGTGTGATTTCGTAGCAGATTGCCGCGGCATTGGTTTACGTGGGAGGCTTCTTGACAATGACGGTCGTCCTTTACCGCACACCTCGTTTAGAGTCGTCAAGCTGCCACGCTTGCCTACTTCAGGAGGCGAACACGTTGTATGGCGTATAGTCGGAAAATTGCGGCCCGATAGTGCAGGTCGATTCATGTTCACATTGGACGAGTCAGGTAGCTACGCGATTTTGTATGTCTTGGACAAACGCTGTGTGCACATTCACCCGTTCGAGGTTTCCAATATTCAAGCGGGCGTCGTTGATCTTGCAGAGATTCGGAGTCCCGATGCACACTCACTCGATGTGAATTGCTACGCATCGGGTGTCCGATTTGACCCATTACTTCAAATTGAGCCATTGGGGGTG
Organism: Planctomycetota bacterium; assembly: GCA_965222115.1. Lineage (GTDB taxonomy): Bacteria > Planctomycetota > PLA2 > PLA2 > JAEUHO01 > CBDCTJ01. Next base: position 1,827,369 of record CBDCTJ010000007.1, read on the forward strand.
AAGGCGAGCGCGGGGCCAAGCGAATCTTCCAGAGTGGCCGTCTTAGTCAATGGTGTATGGCGAGTTAGTCCAGCTAAGGCGGTAAGTGAGTCGGCGGGCAAAGAGGACGGGCCATCGGCAAGCTTCTATCCTCTATACGACGCCTCCTATCAAATACGTGCTTCAGGGTCACACGTGCACGCAAGCTGCCAAATGCAACGCAGCATCAATCCGCCGTTTCCAGCTAACATCGATCTTCAGCTGACTGGATCCGTAGTTGCATTTCGCTGGAGTCGTAAGCCTATGGCTTGGAAGCTTCCAGGGTTGATTGTTCACGAGAAAGGTCGGTGGCGTGACCTGGTCGGCTATGACAACTATTTAGCACCCGCGAACACTGAACTGACCGTTGGTGTCAAGTGCGAAGGAGGGAAGTACGTGCTACACGAGTTCGTTTCCCCGCCGGAGGGCAGCCGCATGACTTGGAGCGTACCCGATTTGAAATTCGGTGGGTCCGTTTCCATTCGCGTAATTGATGAGCACGGGAAGCCGATACCCGCTGAACTCGAAGTGCACCGCGTCGGAGATCAGGCGCGCACGCAAAAATCGCTGAGTTATCACGGTAGTCCTGAAGATCTGGTCTTTGACCGAGTTCCTATCGGCCGTTATCTGCTTAGAAATCGTGTATACGATGAGGCGAACTACTCAATTGAATCGTACACAGAGTTTGAAATTGAAGCGAGCCAGCGCTCCGACGTGGTGCTTGCCTTAACGCGCGGCGGCCGCGCGCGGTTTGAGATCACTCCTGCGGTTGCGGACTCAGTTCCTTATGTAGATCTGCGCATGGTTCCACGTTTGCCTGACGAGCACGAGCATTGGGTTCATACAGATTCGGGGAGATTCCTGACGAGGACGAGGGATCCTGTGCCCGCTGGAACTTACGTTGCAACTATTGGCCTCAATGGAACTCGAGAGATTCAGCGTGAGGTAGTAGTCAAGAAAGGAGAGATCACTGTCGTACGCGTGGACTTGCGCGAGAAGTCGGCCAAGTAGATCGGGGGCCGGGCCTATCAAGACCCGCCGGCTTGGCAAGGGGCCTTGCCACTCATGGGAAACCCTGCGGTTCCGTGTTTGAATCCTCGCGCTCCGCAGTGGGGCCAGGATCCAGATCATTATGTCCAACGCCGATGCACGACCCGAGAGCAGCCTCGATGAACAACGTCAAGTTCGTCTTAGCAAGCTTGAGCTGTTGCGCGAGGCGGGTATTCAGCCCTATGCCGATCGCTTTGCGCGCAATCACTGCATGGTGTCGGCGCGCATGCAGGCTGAGCAGCAGGAGAGTGAAGATCCCAGTGGGGACGAAGTGCGCGTCGCCGGGCGTGTGATGACCGTGCGCAAATTTGGCAAGCTCCTCTTTTGCCATATGCAGGATGCGTCGGGACGTTGTCAGATTGCAATGGATGAACGCACGATTGGCAAAGAGAGCATGGCGCTCTTTGATCGAGTTGTAGATCTCGGCGATCATATTGGCGTAGTAGGGAAGACCGGTCGCACGAAAAAAGGGGAGCCCACCGTGTGGGCCGATTCGTGGACCTTCCTCAGCAAGACGCTGCGACCGCTGCCCGAGAAGTGGAAGGGCCTCTCCGATATTGAAGCGCGTCAACGCGAGCGCTACCTCGATCTCGTATCAAATCCCGAGACGCGCCAACGATTTCGATTTCGCACCAAGTTCATCAAGGCGCTGCGTGCCTACCTCGATGCGCATCGGTTCGAAGAAGTGGATACGCCGGTCCTGCAAACCAAGGCAAGCGGCGCGCTTGCAAAGCCGTTCATTTCCCATCACAACGCACTCGATATGCAAGTTGTGTTGCGCATTGCACCCGAGACGTGGCTCAAGCAATGCGTGGCCGGTGGACTCGATCGTGTTTACGAGATTGCGCGTTGCTTTCGCAATGAGGGCATGGATCCAAGCCATCTCCAAGACTTCAGCATGTGTGAGTGGTACGCGGCCTATTGGAACTTTCACGACAATATGGATTTCACCGAGGGGTTGATTCTTCATCTCCTCGATGAGTTGCTTGGCACCCGCAAGATCACCGTGGGCGAGAACGAGATCGACTTTGCACCACCTTGGCCTCGCGTGTCTATGCGCGACTTGATCAAAGGCGACTCCGGCATTGACATCGCGATGTTCGAAACGGCCGAAGCACTGCGCATCGAAGTCGCGTCGCGCGGCATTCAGTTGGAACGGGACGACCTGGAGAAGCTTGGCCGCGGCACGTTGATTGATTTGCTTTACAAGAAAGTGAGTCGTCCCAAGCTCGTTTCGCCTGTGTTTGTCATGGAGCACCCGGCCGATCTGTCGCCCCTCGCGCGCAAAAACGACGAGGATCCCACTAAGACCGACCGCTATCAGCTCGTCGTGAACACGTGGGAAGTGGTCAACGCCTATTCCGAGTTGATTGATCCGCTTGATCAGCGCCAACGTTTTGAGCAGCAGGCCGATGCACGCGCAGCGGGCGACGACGAAGCGCTGGAAGTTGATGAGGACTACTTGCTATGCATGGAGCATGGCATGCCGCCCATGTCCGGGTGGGGGATGGGCATCGAGCGCTTTGTCGCGTTGCTCACTGGGCAAGAGAACTTGCGCGAAGTTGTTCTCTTTCCGCTGATGAAGCCGATCGCCAAGACGCAAGTCGACGCGCGCGACACGAGTTCATCGAGTGGGGGAGATGGCCCGGAAACGATGTCGGCTGAGTGGCGCGAACTGCTGGGCACACCCGCCGACGATGTTGATGATGTTGGCCTCACCATGGAGCAGGCGCGCGCGCTATTTGACGAGTGGGTCGAGACACCAAGCCTCCGTCGCCAAATGGAGATGACGTCTACGTTGATGGGCGCACTTGCCGAACACCGCGGCGCGAACGTGGAAGCCTGGAAGATCATTGGTCTGCTTCACAATCTCGACTTCGATCGCGAGAAGTCACCTGAGAAACACTGCCTTGTAGCGGCCAAAGTACTCAAGGAAGCTGGGATGCACCCTTCGGCGATTCACGCCATTGCCGCTCACAACGACAAGAACTTGCATGCTGAAACCGGCATCAAGTGCATTTCAGCGCTCGACCACGCGGTTTCATGTTGCGAAGCCGTTGTCGGCCTTGCGCATGCAGCAGCGCAAGTGCTCCCCAGCAAGTCGATCAAGGACTTAAAGCTAAAGAGTCTCCGCAAACGCTTCCGCAACGCCAAGTTCGCCGCCAACGTTGAGCGCGATTTGATTGAGCGTTGTTCGGGGCTGGGGTTGGAGTTGGATGCGTTCTTCGACATCGTGCTCAAGGCGCTTGCATAGAGCGAACGTGGTGTTGGTTCGTTGTCCAGGCGACTCACACGCGTCCTCGCGCACCGGCGCTCAAACTATTATAGCATGTTGAGTGCGAGCCCTGGCGCGAGCGCATTCCGAATGAGTTGAGCCTCACTTCGTTTAGGTCTTTGTCTCTCGTTTGCAGGGTCGGATCTGACGTGGAACTTCATTGTGTGTAGCATGGTGAAGAGTTGGCCGCAAAGTCGCGTAGACCTTCGTGCTGGGAGCATGCGAATGAACAATCGTCTCGCGACTGCTGATCTCGGCTCCGTGATCTTTGAGAATCCTATTTTTCGAATGTACAAACTTCGCGGCGAGCAGCAGACGCCGCTCGTTGCTTGTGTGCTTCGACCCTCGCTGTTTCGACGGGTTGAGGATGTGTGGGTGGCAATTGAGCACATTGAGTCCATTCCACGTGTGTTTCATCCCGCCGTCTTGCAGGTGGTGCGTACCGGCCACATCGAGCTTCCGGAAGGGGATGTTCCCTACTTTTTGGCGCCGGATCTCTGTCAGTTTAAGTTGTCCTCTCGCCTGTCACGGATCGTGCAAGCACCTATGCACGCCAAGTTGGATGTTCTTATTCAGGTGACGGAGGGTTTGGCAGAACTCCATGACGCGGGCGTCCTGCATGGAAATCTCTCGCCCGACGAGATTTACGTCGATGATCAGACACGGCCCCTAATTGCTGGTTATGGCCTATCGTTTCTACTCGAGCATCCACTTACCGCAGCGTCCGATGGCGTAACGCAAGGACTACGACCGATCCGATCGATTCGATATGCCGCGCCAGAGCAACTCTGCGTAGGGGCGCCGATAGACTCACGCGCTGACATGTTCGCGTTGGGACTGATACTGTGCGAAATTGTCTCGGGACGGCATCCGTTTGATTCAATCTCGCCTTCAATCCAGATACAAGCGAGGCTCCATGAGCCACAGGCGGGGATTCGGTTCGGCTCGTCCGAACTCGCCACTCGACTGAGTGCAATCGCCCGTGCGTTGGTCCACCCCGATCCATCTCGTCGCCCGTCAACGCTACTCAGTGTCCTCAAGCAATTGTATGAACTCAAGAAACACAATAAGGAGCTAGCGCGATCCATTCAGTCTGGCGACGAATGCGCTACCGATGAGCTACCCCTCGGACGCGAAGGAGCGTTTTCCACGATGCTTCGCGTTGCGCTCGCGCCGACGCCTGCGAACGCCCCTCTTGTAGAGGTACGCGGCGATTCGGGAATGGGCAAGACGTATCTGCTGGATGCTCTACAACGCTCGCTTCGGTCGCGTGGTCGTAAGGTTGTGTACTGCGTGTTCGATGATCTTGGTAGACAGGACATGCTGCAGGCCCTACGTCGCGGAATGCACGGGTCGGGCATCGATGTTGAGGGCGCATCCGATTTCGTCGGCCATATGCACGCACTTCAGCGAGCGTCCGGGGTCACAATTGTCGTCGACGATGCGCAGTGGGCCCCTCCTCATTCGATTCGGACACTGCACAAGCTGCTCAGGCGACACGGGCCCCGGAATGCATGTCTCGTGGTTGCTCGACGTGGAGAGGGCGACGATGGCGCGCAGGGTGGCGATGCGATGAAAGATCTGACCTCCGCGGATGGTCCCATATCTATTCCATTGCTACCGTGGAGTTCGTCAACCTCGTTGCGTTTTCTCCAGCGCCACTGTCGTTCCAGGGAAACGGCGCGTATCTTGCTACGCGCGTTTCTTCGATCGACTCGCGGCATACCACTACTCGCCGTGCATTGGTTGCAGGATCTCATCAGCGAAGGCGTAGTTAGGTCCAACGAGGATGGAAATTTCCGCGTGGACAGCCTGGTTGAGCTTGAGCGGCATGTAAGTTCCACGTCCGGAGATGATGATGGGTGGATCTTGCGCCGCATTGTCCCCAAGCATCGTGCAATGCTTGACGTTGCGGCGTGCGATGGAATGGACTGGGACGTGGACATTGTTGCGCAGGCGATAGGCGTACCGGTGGATGATGTTCACGACGCATTGGCGGATCTTCGTCGCGAGGGGATCGTTACGTGTGTCGAAGATGAGGTCTATCGATTCGCACACTACAGATTGCGTGATGCCGTTGTCTCTGAGCTTCCGAGTCACGCGAAGACAAGCATCCATCTTGCTCTAGCCGGCCTATACTCGGATCGGCACAGCCGTCAAGGGGATACAGGCGCAATGGCCAAGACGCAGTCCTTGGAGCATTGTTTGACTGCGGGTTCGCGGGCAATCGATCAGAATGACGTGCTCCCAGCTGCTCACTATCTCATGGGTAGCCAGCAGGGTAGGCGCGCGCTGATGCTCCTCGACGCGTCTTTATCGATGTCTAATCTGCTTACTGGTCGTGTGCGGGTCGAGGCCATGTTGTTTCAAGCCGATGTATACCAATTCTTGGGACAACTGAATGATCTGCCGCAGCGTCAGCTACAAGCCGCCGAGGTCGCTCGCGGCATCCCGGCGCGCGATCTTGAAGCTGTGTCTATCCAGCGTGCATTTTGCGGGCAGATGGTGAAACTGAAATACGAGGCGCTACACCCGTTTGCGAAACGCGTCATGAAGACGGCGCGTGATTCTCACGTTGATCGCATCGAATGCGGCGCCCTCTTGGCACTTACGCGCTCGGATCAGCTCTTGGGGAATCCGAGAGGCGCTGTGAAGCGTGCGGCTCAAGTTTTGCGGCGAAGTGACCAGCGAATTGGAAACGACTTGCGATTGAGTGCTCGTGTCCAAATGATGGAATCGTTGAGCTATATGGGAGCCGCACATCAGGCTGCGTGCTTGGCCCCAGAGGCGATTGACGCTGCCTGCCAATGGCAGGAACCCACATGGGAGGTAATTCTTCGAAATCAGTTGGCAACAAACCTATCCACGCTTGGCCGAACTCGCGAGGCCATCCACCAAATTGCACGTTCCGCGTTGGCGTGTGAGCGTTGTGGCTGGCATACCGCTCGCTCCGCGATTGCTACAGCGCGCGCGTCTGCGCTCGCCGTCATGGGACTTCACGAACCATGTCTGAGATTGCTAAAACAGTCTCGCGCGCGCACGGAAGCTTCGGGCGACGAAATGGGTGTGCGAGACATCGATGGTTTGATTGCAAGTGCGCACTTTAGAGTTGGCCGTTACGGAGACGCCCTTGAGTTAATGGGTCGTGTCATTAAGGGCGATGAGGAGCATGGACAGTCCCTTCTCGCGCTAGATTTGTGTGTCGAGTTTGGGCGTATGCTCGACGCGGTCGGCGAGACGGCAAAGGCATTGGAAAGGCTTGCACAGACCGTCAAGAAGGCGAAGCGCGCATCTCGTCATCGTGTGCGAGCGGCAGCGAATGCGGCGCGTGCAGAAATACTTTGGCGCGCAGGTGAACGCCAACCCGCGTTGGACTTCAATGCGTCGGCATTGGCTTGCTATGAGCGCATTGGCGGAGACGTAAGTCGCCACGTTCGCGCCCTCTCTCTTCGTGCAAGCGATGCGTCGCGTCGTGGTAATCATGAGTCGGCTCACCGCGACTGGCAGTCGGCCATGGATCTCGCAGAAGTAGATGGGATTCGCCATATAGCTGTTGCCCCTCGCGTCCGCCTTGCGCTCTGTGGCGTCGGCAATCTTGAGGACGCGCTCAATTCGTATCGATGCAGCGCGGGACGAATGTCTATGCACGACCGAGTTGACCTGTTGAAGGAGGTCGTGAACTCGACACGTGACGAAGAGTTTAGAGACGAACTATCGAGTCTCCGTGCGTGCATTCAAGGTCGCCTGCCGGTCGAGTATCGCACGGTTCGGGTGCCCGTATTCGTTTCGCCTACATTTGCATAGACAGCTTATCAGTCGAAGGTGGTGTGTGCTTCAGCAGCGCTATGCGAACCTCGGGGCTTACAAAGGTGCAGCCACGTTCATGCCATTTGACCGTGTCCGTTGTGCGCGCAATCTGAAGTAGTCGCGCTGTCACAACGCCAAGGGGCAGTCCCGCTTCCTTTGCCAACTCAAATGTGGAGAACTCATTGCCGATTCCGGACGCGGTACAAAGAAGCTCTAGGTCTGACGCAGAGAGAGAGTCAAGTACGGCGTGGACGTGATCCGCACCTTCGCGATTCGTTGCATTAACGCACGGTTGCATCTTGCCGTCCGCTCGGAAATGCATCGCATGCAGGGGAATCAGATTCGTAGATCCAAGTGCATTCCGCGCGTCGTCTGCCGTGGCGAACCTGCGATCGGCATCTGGCATGCAGCATCTCTCGATCCAGCGAATGAACGCGGTAGAGATTCCCGGCGGAAATTGGCGAAGCCGTGAGTTGCCGCGTCGCGTCATGCGATTGCTTGCAACTTGATTCGATGTGTCACGGGAATGTCCCGTGATCAGGTCAAATAGGGTGGCACCCAATGAAAACAAGTCCGCACGTCCGTCAACGCTTGCGTGCGAATGGAGCTGTTCCGGAGCGGCGTAAGGGAATGAGCCCCCCGCGCGGTAGGGTCTCAGTGCTCCCTTTCGAGCAGCGGTTCGCTGAGATAGCCCAAAGTCGACGAGTCGAATACGGTTGTCATGTCCCCACAAAATGTTGGATGGCTTAATGTCAAGATGAACGACCTGCATTAGGTGGAGCGCGCTTAGTCCTTTGAGTACTTCATCTGCGATCCACTTGAGCGCCGGCTCCGTCCACTCACATCCACACTTAATCATCTTTCGGAGACTCGCTCCGTGTACATAGCGAGATATTGTGGCCAGTCCCGTTGCCCCCGACAGGCGCCCAACAAAAACTTTGTGTGGCGAAATGAGATTGATGTGAGTAATTCGATTGCCCAATGTTGCTTCGCGCAGCGCGCGCGCCATGCCATGGCGTTGCCGTACAGCTCGCGCGGCGTGCCACTTGAGTGCCACGGCCACACTGCGTCGTGCGCTATGGTCTCGAGCAAGAAACACTGTTCCCCCGGTGCCCGCGCCCACGGTGCGAACGAGTCGATAGTGTCCGATCCACTGAGCGGGACGCAGCGCAGCCGACAGCCACGCCTCAAGTGACTGCCGTGTAGCTTCGCTTTGGGATGTGTACACGCCGTAGATGCTGCCTCACATAGCTTGCTTGCCCAATGAAGTTGCTTTTTCAGCGTACCATATTTTCCGCGTCCGGTTTTGTGATCTCGCGCGATTTAGACAAACGCGAGTTACGGCGGATGGACCGCTAGGTTGGCTCGCACTGGGAGTCAACTCTATGAGAATCAAAACGACGACGCTGCTGGCGATTTGTGGCGTAGCGGTTGGGGTACTTCTCGCACCGCGTGTAATGGCCGGGAACGTCAATACCTCGAGTGCAAAGTACTTTGACGCCGAACTCCTTCCGGGGCAGTCGCTGTCCGTCACAAACTCGCGAATTATCCTCGTTGATGACATCACGTATGCGGCCGAATTTGAGCCTTGCATTTGGAGTGATGCTTGCAAAGTGTTCAGTGAGGATATGTTTCCCGATTGGGCATTTGACGTGCCGCCCGCGTCGCCGGGAATACAATTTTGGGCGCCGGCTGGCGCGGGACCCGGGTCTCCGTCTCCTCCTCCGCAGAACGGTCAAGGCCCCTTCTGGTCTGGAGGTGCGAGTGGATTTGTTACTGCGGCCACACTTCCCTCCTACATGCATGCGCGCTCCGCTCACATGCATTTGATCGTGAACGATACAGGGATCAATGGGACGAAGACCATCGATCGATACAGCGTATCGTCTTACTTCCAGATGGGGTTCCACGGCGCGGGATCTTCCTGGGCGCAGTTCCGGAATACGTCGAGTCTTGACTCGTTGTTGGATCCACTCGATCCTGCGTATCCTGAGTTCCGCATCAGCGGTGCCGGCGCCGGTGGTTCAGCGGCAATGTCTGACATGCCAGCCTATGGTATCGCAACGCCGACATCGGCCTCGCGCCACTACCAGAGTCCCCACTTCGTGTACTACGGCTCAGTATCGTTTACCGCGACCGGGACATCCACTGCGTATGCGATCATAAAGGGGCGTACGCTTGAGGGCATCGATGTTCCTGCCCAAGAGACGGCGATCACGATTCAGTAGCTGAAATCGATGGGCCTCGAACCATAGAGTGCGGAGGGCGTCCATCGCGCCCTCCGTTTTTCAAATTGCTTCCTGCCAGTTCGAACCAAGATTCAACGGAGACGAGGAGGATGCATATGAGCGCAATGGCTCGCAATGGACTCGTGGTTGCCTTCTTTGCTGTACTGACGGTACTCGTGTACAGGAAGGCACAGACGAATGGGCACACGAGTAGTGATGCGGGAACGCTCGGAATCGTTGATGTGTTGAGCGATTACGTCCTTAACGATTCCGTCGTGTTCGATGGTCCTGAGCCCGGCGAGATCCACTTCAACCTTCCTCCGGCGTACAAGCTCTCGGGCATCGTGTGTGCTTGGTATGCCCCGTTGGATGAGCAACACGGACGCCCCCGACTCGATCATGCGAAGGAACTCGCGCTGCTGCAACTGGATGACGGTCATTTGAGCCTGTCGTCCTGGTTGTCGGCGAACGAGAAGCTTCCCAATGGTGTACTCTTCTATTCGCTTCGCGTAGGTGCTGAACAGGATGCTACATTTGTCGTAGGGACCGCCGTGATCGACCGTTGGCGATTGGATGCACGCGGCACTACGATCCATCCCACCATGCATGCGGCACATTCAGTTCACGTGAATACGTCGAACGGGTCGCCCCTGCCCGGGGCCCATGTGGCATTTCAACGTCGCGGCCTCCCTGTGGGTCCGGGCGCTGTCTCAACGATGACGGGGCCGCGCGGCGTCGTGAGGGTGTTCGGACTCCACCCCAAAGTGTCGTGGGACGTTGCCGTGCTCGGGAGTGGTGGGCCGATTCAATCTGCTGAATCGCGAGTGGACGATACAAGAAACGTCACGACCATAACGCTGCCTCTCCGAGGTGCGTGGAGCTTTACGCCGATTTCGATTCGACGAGTAGGTCGTGGTCAGTCTATCTCCATCATTCAAATAGAGCAGCAGGGTGGCAAGAAGCTCCATGCCTGGCCTGTGAGTACTTTGGTGTTTCCTGGGCTACAAGAGTTCTCGACGAGCTATGTCGCCACACCCACGTCCACACCGCCGCAAGATGCTGATACTTGGACATTGCATACACACGGCCTGCAACCTACTGACGTCGTGAGAGACGACGGAGGCCGGTACGTCGTTCGCTACGATTTTGGCAGCTTCGTATCCGCGAATACGGAGTCGGCGATTGATGCACCGCGAACGACTCGAGTCTCGGGAAACTAGTCGAAGGGCGCGAGCGCCCTTTCCTCCGTTTGCTGCACGATTCGACAAACGATTCCCATGCTACAATCCAACCATGACTACGCTTGATGAACATTGCGACGGCTGATTGAGCCGTGTGGAGGAACCGTGGATCGCGAAGATATGTCGGAGCTTGAATCGTTAGTCGCGTCAGCTCAGGCAGGTGAGCAGGCGGCACTGGAACTTTTGATCCAGCGACATGTTCCTTCGATCGCATCCCACGTTCGTTCTCGTTTAGGAAGAAGCCTGCGTCGCCAGTTTGATACCGACGACATCGCTCAGTCAATTGTTCGAGAAGTATGTCGTGATCTTGGCGCATTGGAGTATCGCGGTCGCCATGCGTTTCATGCGTGGCTCCGAGTCAAGGCGAAGAACAAAATTAATTCTATCTATCGCAAGCACTATCGACGGGCAGAGCTACGTCGCCAACACGTGCAGCGATACGCCTGTGGGTACGAATCACGCGCCGATCAGGCAGATGCCGCTGAACACTGTGCTTTGGCTCATTCGCTGCTCGATTCGCTACCACCCACGGGGAGACTTATTGTGTGGATGCGTATCTATGAGGACCGCCCGTTCGCTGAAATTGCGAGTGAGCTAGCACTTCCCGGGGCCGATGCAGCTCGTAAGCGATATCGACGTGCATTGGATCGTCTAAAGGAATCGCTCCGACTCTGATTGCCGAAGCATTCTGATCGAAAGCGCGGGAAATCTCCCTCGTATTCGAGAACCAGCCGTCGCCGTGCCTGGTTAAGCAAGCATGTCGCCGCCTTCACTCCTTGATCGGCCACACAATCCTCGTCAGTAGCTCTTCTGCGGGCGTGACGGAACAGTCGGAGTGGTACTCCTCCCAGGGAGCCACGCCTTGCTCACCTTCTGCGGAGGCGTGGCCATTGGCTTCAAGCCACTGCTTGAACTCGGTCCACGCGCCGGGAAGGCCTTCGTAGGAACCGATGTAGTCGGCAACGACTGCGCGACCGCCGGGGAGGGAGCCTGCTGTGCACTCGCCTTCTGGATTCAGTGGTTGCTTGACGGGCACACACACTTCCATGTCGCCCGCGTCGTTTTCCCATGCGTGCCAGCGCGAAATGACGGGGCCGTCCATATGCTCACCGGCGGCGGCCATGATGGTGGGCATGACTTGGCCGATAACTTCGCCGATTTCGGCTTGCTTGACGGTTCTGCGAATGCCGACTGTGTGACGTGCTTGGATCTCTTGTATGGATGGCTTCATGGGGGCGAGCCTACTCGTTTGGGATACACAACACAATTCTCGTACGCATTGGTGCCGCTCGATTCGATTTTCTTTTCGGAGGTTTGGGCGTCAGAACGGCGATTCGATGACCGTATTGATTTTCGTCAAATACAATGAACTGGCTGTAACGGCCCATGGAGAGTACGAGGCGCGGCTTTGACGCATGAAACACCAGTAGGAATGAGGGTGGGGCTCGCACTACTCGTTGTGCTCGCCGGAGCTTTGTGTGTCTTTCTGTATGTGAGTCTGGTGGATTCTGGGGAGCAGTCTGGTACGAGCGCAGAAGTTCCCGAGGACGTGTCCTTACGTACGTGGCGAAACGTGTCTCCAAGCCAAGCAGAGGCAGCGTCGCGACTCGGCATTCCCGCGGCATTTGAGAATTCATTAGGGATGCGATTCGTCTTGATTCCGCCCGGAACGTTTGACATGGGTTCGCCCGAGAACGAAGTGGGGCGCGACGATGACGAATCGCTGATTAGCGATGTGGTCATAAAGCACCCTTTCTATCTTCAGATTACAGAAGTAACGAACGCTCAGTGGCGCGCTTTCGACGCCCATCACGTTGGCACGTTTTCCGGTCCGAACCAGCCCGTGGACTCCGTGTCCTATCGAAATGTTGTGGGAACTGGTAGTGATCGTAAGCGCGGATTTCTACGGTGGCTGAATGACCGGCTCATGTCTCCCGAAGAGCCCGTAGGTATCGTGTACACGCTACCAACCGAAGTGCGTTGGGAGTACGCGTGCCGGGCGGGAACGACAACGCCGTTTCATTTCGGCGAAACCATCTCTACCGAACAAGTGAACTTCGCCGGGGACGCGATCTTTGGCACTGTCGCAGCGCATGGATACCGTGAACGTACATTAGACGTGGGAAGCTTCTTGCCCAACGCGTGGGGTCTCTATGACATGCACGGCAATGTTTATGAATGGTGTCAACTGTCATTGAGCTACGACTCGCAATCCGTCCCAGGGTATGCCGTTATGCGCGGTGGATCATGGTGTAGCTACCTCCAGCACGTGCGAACGGCCAATCGTCGCAAGTTCCTCTCGCACGTTCGCACGGACTGTTGCGGCTTTCGTGTGTGTGCTGAGATTCGATAGGCACGATGCACGTCGCGTCCGCGTTGTCTACCCCTCGAGTTTCTCCACGCGCGCTTTCAAGCGCCGTATGTCCTTTAGTAAGGCCGGCAGCTTTCGAACGGCTGCGAATTGACGTCCCATTTCCCGCAACTCGGCCGCAGGAGCACCGGCATACTGTTTGCCACCCGGCAGATCGTCGATGATGCCCGCTTGGGCGGCGACTTGGGCGCGGTCACCAACCGAAATGTGACCCGCCATGCCGACTTGACCACCCATGATGACATTGTTGCCAACTTCGGCGCTTCCTGCGAGGCCAACCTGGCCGCAAAGCAACGTATTGTTGCCGACACGTGAGCCGTGACCGATTTGTACAAGGTTGTCGATGCGTGAACCGTTGCCAACGACCGTTGTGCCGACAGCCGCGCGATCAATACAGGCGCCAGCCTGAACGTCGGTGTCGTCGCCGATGGTGACAGTGCCCACCTGAGGAATGCGCTTCCACGTTCCGTCTCCAACCGGAGCGAAACCAAACCCGTCACCGCCAATGACGACGCCACTTTGAATGATGGCGCGCGCGCCGACGGTGCACGCTTCGCGAATCGTCGCGTGGCTATGAACGATCGTGTCGTCACCAATTGCCACGCGCTCGTAGATCACAGCATGGGGGTGGAGCTGAACGCGTTCGCCCAACGTGACATGCTCGCCAAGTACCACATAGGCGCCGATGGTGACGCTGTCGGGGACTTCGCAGCTCTTAGGAACGATGGCCGTGGCGTGAATGCCAGGTGTTGCCGGTGATGTTGGATGAAAGAGTTCCAGTGCGTGTGCGAACGCAAGGTATGGATTCTCGATCGTGAGCGCGACCATACCGTCCGGAAGCTCGGCTTCGGCGTCGGGTGCGATCAATACCGCGCCTGCCTGAGAATCTTTGAGTTTGTTTGCATACACCGGATTGTTGAGAAACGTGACCTCGGTCTTCGTGGCTCGCTCAATGCTGCTGACATCCGTAATGTGTAGATCGCTCGACGTGGCGAGTTTGGCGCCGAGTTGCTCGGCAAGCTCAGCGATGGGGATCGTGCGGGGTATGGCCGACATGATGGCTCCGTATCTGCTAGCCCGGATGTTGCACGAAGCGCGCGTCTGGGGCAATGCAAGGAGTTGTGGTTTGGCGACTTGTGATCGAACTCCATGCGAACGAAGAATGACAAGGTGTTCTCGGTGAGGATTCGGGTTCAAGCTCGAAGCGGTGGTTCCGAGGCGATGCCAAAAGCATCGCTGAGCGGTTCTCCGCAATGAGATTGGGGACGAAGACCAGCGAGAACCGCGCGATTTACCTTGGTTCGTGCAACATCCGGGCTAAGCTCAGACACGCGGGTGTCGCGGGAAACCATACGCGGGAAATGCGTCACTGAGGTGTGTTCCTCTCCCACACCGTCCGGGGTGATAGGCTGCGCACAATGGTCGATCCAGCCGCCCCACAGAGCCCGCCCGCTGAGCCGCGCGACAGGCACGATTTGATTCGCCTGGCGGTGGGTTTTTACGGACTCGTGCTGCTCTTTGCCGTGGGATACGCGCTCTTCAGCAAGCACCCCATGAGCGTACTGCTGGGCGAGAACGCTCCCACGGTGCTCCACATCCTTGCCGCCGTTGGCCTCGGACTCGTGATTGTTGGGCTCACGCGCGTGGCCATGCGCATGTGGTCGAGTGTGGACGAGGCGTCGCGCATCTTGGCGAGCATCATCGGCCCGCTCACTTGGAAGCAGGCCATTATCCTCGCGGCGGTTTCTGCGATCGGCGAGGAAGTGCTGTTTCGCGGTGCCCTTTTCGCTACCCTCGGTTTCATCGGGAGCAGTCTGCTTTTCGGTCTGGTTCATGTCGTGCCGCGGCGAGCCCTATGGATGTATCCCGTCTTTGCGGCTGGCGCAGGCTTTGTGTTGGGTTTGTTGCGCGACGGTACCGGCAGCATCATTCCGCCCATCATCACGCACTTTGTGGTTAATGCGATCAACCTTCATTTCTTGGGGTCCTTGGTCGCAAAGGACGGCACAGCAAACGAACCGGAAACACCCGAGCCCGCGAACGATTCAAGCGACGGTGATTCGAAGGATCCTGCGTGAACGAGCCCACGAGCGAACGTCGCTCACCCGCGTTGCCCAAGCCCTCACTTTGGGATCACGTGCGCGTGTTTGGCCTGTTGATTCGATCCCTCGTTGAGGGTGTGCCGTATTTGCTCGTGTTACCGATCTGTGTACCGCTGCGGCTATGGTTGCGCAGCCGCACGCGAAAGAAACTGCGTAGCCGCGACCGCACCACATCGCTCGACGAACCGCCAACGATCGACGAGCTAGCGACGAGCCCAACCGTGTTTGTCGTTGTCGGTGAGGCGTCAGGTGACACACTGGCTGCACCACTCGTTGCAGACATCTTGCGTCGGGTGCCCCTTGCACGCATCCGTGGCTATGGCGGGCCCAAGTGTGAAGCCGCCGGGATGTGCGTGGACCGCGACATTACGAGTCATGCGGTGATGGGCACCTGGTCGGTGATTGCAACGCTCGGGGTGTGGTGGCGCATCTGTGTGGAATTCTTGGCGATCCTTCGAACGGACACGCCCGATCTCCTGCTCACTGTTGATTTTCCCGGGCTCAATGGACGCTTTGCGCAGTGGGGTAAGAAGGCGGGCGTTCGAACCGTTCACATGGTGGCCCCGCAAGTGTGGGCCCACGCCCCATGGCGTGCGGGTCGTTGGCGGAGAGCCGTCGATCTCATGTTGAGCGTGTTTCCATTCGAGCCCACACTTCATCGCGCGGGTGGTATGCGCAGTGTGTATGTGGGACATCCATTGTTCGAGGCGCCGCTCAGCTCGCCACGTACCGGCGAAACACGCCCCACGCCAGGCGCCGCCGAGATCGAGTTGTGGCCTGGGAGTCGAAATCGCGAATTGCAACACCACGCGCGTATGACCTTTGATGCAGCCAAGGCACTTCGCGAGCAATACGATGGGCTGCAGTTTTCGATTCGGCTTGCAAAGTCCGATCACAAGCGCTACTACGAATCGCTTGATGGCTTTGCCGCGGCGGCAGACGGCGACGCATGGATTCGATTTGCCAAGGGCGACGAACCGCACACGCGACCACTGCTCGGTGCACTCGCGTGTAGTGGAACTGCGACAGCAGAACTCGCTGTAGCACTTGTGCCCACGGTCGTGTTCTATCGAATCAGTTGGTTGCAGCAGCTCGCGGCGTGGGGCTATTTGAATGCGCCGTGGTTCAGCCTGCCGAACGTCATCGCGGGCCGTGAACTTCTTCCCGAGCATCTCGTGGTGCGCTCATCGGGCGGAGCCGAGCTCGCCGCTTCGTTCATCGACAAGATTGCACCCGAAGATCGTTGGCGCGAGGTCCGCCGCGAACTCACATCCATCCGCAACGAACTCGAAACCCATAACGTCACCCCCCGCGCTGCCGGATGGGTCTGCGCGGAACTAAACTCCACAATTGGTGCCGGGAGCGAATTGGTAAGTTAACAATTGGTGCCGGGAGCAAACGAGTGACCCACGACTTGGTGCCGGGAGCGCATTGGGGAGTTAGAGGGCGTGGGCCGCGGTGCGGAGGAGGGAGATGGCTTCATCGCGGGTGGCGAGGGCGACGCGACCGAGGGCGCCGGCCATGACGCGGCAGAGTTCGACGTCGAAGATGAGCGAATCGGCCTGCTCCTCTTGCATCATGGTAGTGAGTACGGGGAAACGTTGTTCGAGCCAGCGCAGGTAGGGAACAAACATGCCGTCGCCGCGTTCGAGATCGTCGGCGAGTTGTATGGCCCATGCCACGAGAAATGCGCGCAGTGGGCCGTCTTCAGAGGGCTCGCCCAGGGCTTGCAGCGTTGTGGCGAGATTGTCAAAGACCGATGCGCCCGCGCCGCTCCAGAGTTTTGTGGTGTGAAAGAATCCGCTGCCTCGTTCGCGCCAAAAGACAAGGGTGCGATAGAAGTGATACAGCGTTTGACCCACGAGACGTCGTTGTTCGTTTGTCCCGACAAGCAGACGCTTGAGTTCGTCGTCAAGCGCTTCGTTTGACGCGGCGGGATCCGAAGATGCATCGAAGGATGACATATAGCGTTTCTGTCCTCACTTTCGAGACGTGGCGCGCTTGCGGGGTGGTCCTTCGTAGATCACCGTTCCGCCTTCGTCCGCCGCGCCGGGTCCGAGCTCAATCTGCCAATCGGCAGCCGCGAGTAGCAGAGGATGATGATCGGCGGCGATCACCGTGCTGGTGGTGTCGGCCAGGTCGCGTAAGACCGTCACCAAATGCGCAACGTCTTTGGGGTGGAGTCCTGTACACGGTTCTTCCAGGAGGTAGAGGGTGTCACCGGGCGAGCCCTTCGCAAGGGAGGCCGCGAGCTTTAGGCGCAGCATCTCGCCGCCGGACAAGTGTGACGTGGGTTCCCCAAGCGCTGTGTACCCCAAGCCCACATTGTTGGCCGCATGCAGCGGGCGATGCACATTGGGAACATGCTTAAAGGTCTCCATGGCTTCTGCGATCGACATGTTCAACACATCAACTATTGTGTAGCCCTTGACTCGCACACGCGACACTTCATCACGGAAGCGCGTGCCCTCGCACTCTTCGCAGGCGACGCGGAAGGATGGCAGCTGGCGCAACGAGACTTGCTGAACGCCGGATCCATTGCAAGCCGAGCATCGACCCTGTTTGGTATGGGGCGAAAAATAACTGGCCGTCCAACCCCGCGCGCGCGCTTCGAGCGTAGAGGCAAAAAACGTTCGCAGATGGCCAAATACACCCAAGACACTTGCGGGTGTGGAGCGCGCGTGGCGCGTTGCCAATCCTTCGGCGACCGCAAGTCGCGTGGGAACTCGATCTAATTTGAGTGTGGGCGTACTCGTCGCGTCGCGCGTATCGAGAATGGTCCGTGTATGCCGACCAATCACGTGCCGAAGCAATGCCGACTTGCCTGCTCCACTGGGTCCTGTGATGACCGTCATGGCTCCCAAGGGGATCTTGCAATCGACGCGCTTGAGATTCTTCGCCGCTGCCCCGCGAACATGGATCCATTCCGCATGATCGGTAGCGCTTCGCGTCGATGTGACGAGTCCCATTTCCCGTCGTTGTTCCAAGTAGGCCTTGGATGTCCCATGAAACACAAGCTCGCCGCCAAGACGTCCTGCGCCCGGCCCCAACTCCACGACCGTGTCTGCGTGCGCCAGCATGCCAGGATCATGGTCGACGCAGATCACGGTGTTGCCTTCCTGAACCAACTCACGAAGTTTCTTCCAGAGCGGAAGTCGGTCGCGTTCGCTGAGCCCGGCCGCCGGCTCGTCGAGGAGAAAGAGCAGTCCGCTCATGCGCGACGAGCAGAGATTGATAAGTTCCGCGCGCCGACGTTCTCCACGCGAAAGCATGCTTGCGGCGCGTCCCATCGAGAGGCCGCCCATGCCGAGATCGCACAGAAAGCTGAGTCGCTCCGTGAGGTCGTGGCGGATGGGTGCAACCAGTGGTGCAGCGGCATCTTCAAGTTCACGAATCCACGTACGGAGTTGCGCTGCGGGCAGCGCGTCCAACTCCGGTAAGGTCCGACCGTTGAGTCGCGCAGCGGCGCCCACTGCGGATCGACGATGGCCATCACACGCCGGGCACGTCAACGCATCGTTGTCGTTCTCACCCTCAACAACACCCAGACCTTCACAGGTTTCACATGCGCCTTGGGGACGATTGAAGTGAAACGTAGCCGGCGAAAGGGACGGGCGAAAGGCGTCACACGACGGGCAAAACGGGCGCGTACTGTAGCGCGCTTCCGTTTCTTCACCCTCTGGCGACCTCGTACGACATACCACACGCTCGTTACCCAGCGAGAGTGCCTGATCGATCGAGGCGCGAAAACGATCTTCGGCACCCTCCGACACAATGAGTCGATCCACGATGGCTTCGACGGACTCGCTTGGTTGAATGGGTGCATCGATGTCGTCTACGCGAACTTCATGCTTGCCACCCAGTCGCACGCGCACAAGTCCCTGCTCGCGAACCTGCTCAAGCGCATCCGGTCCCTTGCCCATGGCGATCATGAGCCAAATCTTGGTCCGTTCCGGGAGCGCCAGCAGGGCTTCGCCTATTTGACGGCGACCGGTTGCGGGTGTGGCCGTGCCACATACATGGCAATACGACTTTGCAGCTCGCGCGAACAAGTACTGAAGCCCACGGGCGATATCGGTGAGTGTTCCGAGCGTGTCGCGTGAACGACCGTGAGCATGTTTGGGCGCATAGAGAACGGCAGGGGGAAGTCCGTCGATGGCATCCACATCCGGCCTCGGCAACAAATCCACACCGCGCGTTGCATGACGTTGGGTGCCCGCAAAGCGTCGTTGCGACTCCACCGCCAAGGTGTCGATCACAAGCGACGATTTTCCCGAACCCGACACGCCGCAGACAGCAATCCATGTGCCGAGAGGCAACTCGAGATCGAGGTCGCGAAGATTGTGTGTCCGTGCGCCACGGATTCGAATCTGGGGGGATGGCGAAGAGGTCAAGGGCGCAGTCTAGCCGTCAACGGAAGTGAATGCCGCCGCTCCCCCGCCCAATATGGAAATCGCCTGGCGGCGCGAGTGGACTATCGCCGTGACTGACGCGGCAGATCCCATATACCAGTTTCGCCGCGGACACATGGGGCTGGTGTGCCTGCTTAGTTTCGTATTCCTGATGGGCGTCGGCAATCTCGCGATACTTGCGTGGCTCCATCGACCAACGCCTAGGTCGCTACCGGAGATCGGCGCTCGTACCGAAGAGGCGTCGCCCTTCTTCTTGGCCGTCATTGATGGATTGCGCGAAGGTTCAGCGTGGGCAATCGACGACTCACCCATGCCGTGGCTTCGGGAGTTCGCCAAGCAGGGTGTTTGGGGGGTGTCGATTACCGGTGAACCTACGCTCACGGCGCCGTGCGTGCGCTGCATCATTTCCGGTCGCCGTCCCGACTTGATTACTGGCTTTCAGAACTTCGATGCACCCAAGGCGCCCGGTTCGATCATTGAGTATCTCGTGAAGCGTGGCGCACGCGCGGCCCATGGCGGCGATGCGGCCGTGTACCAGATGTGTCGCGACTATTACCAACCCGAGTCCGCTTATCAAGTACCCGATCGCGGGCCCGTGGATCAAGGGGAGACCGATCGCATTGCGGTCCCGTTCGTGTTGGCGCGTATTGAAGACGGACACGATCTCATCACGCTGCATCTCACGTCGCCCGACCACGCGGGTCACAAATATGGCGCAACGGGTCGGCACTACTGGGAAGCCTGTCGATTTGTTGATGACAAGCTCAAGGCTTCCGTCAGTGCATTTCGCGTCAAGTATCCCAACGGGACGGTGTGTATCGCTTCTGATCACGGCATGTCCGACATGGGAACGCACGGCGGTGGAGAAGAAGTCGCACGGCGTGCGCCGTTCTGCTTGGTTGGTCCTGGGTTCCTGCCACGCGGTCCCGTGGAAACCAATCAGAGTTCGATTGCGCCCACGATTTGTGCCGCACTGGGCTTGCCACAACCTCCCCTCGCCGATGCTCCACCGGAAGTGGATTGGCTACAGGAAAGCCCCACGGAACAGCGTGCGATCTTGCGCGACTACTTGGAAGCGCGTGCGCAGGTGGCGCGTGATGTGAGCGGGCTGAACGTGGACTTTGTAGAACGGCGGCGCGCGCTTCGAACGGTCCAAGATAGCGACATGACCGATCGTCTGCGTATCGAGTCGCTCATCGCCGAAGTCGAGAACATGGTGAATCCGAGGCATACGTTGCCTTCGGTGATGGCGCTACTTGTTTCGCTGCTCGGTCTCATATGGCTTGTATATGTTCATCACGCGAGTCGCCTGACGCGAGGAACGTTGTGGATGTGTGCCATCGCAGCGCTGGCCGCGGCGCATTTGCTGGGTGCGATTCCCGGAGTCTCCCCCGCGTCGGTGTGGCTGGCGAGTGGGGTAAGCCTATTGGTAATTGGGGGTGCGGCGTGCCTGGCACCGAGGCGTATGCAATTTTCGGTGATCGCCGTGGCGTGTGCCGCTGTGCTGTTCGCGATTCCGGTGCTTGCAGGCACCGGACACACGTTTCAATCCACATGGGAGCGATTCACGGTTCGAACGCCGGCCACGGAACACGTCTTGTTCGCCACGCTGGTGGGTTCGGCGCTGGTCTTCTTCTTGGCTCACGGCATATGGAGAAGTCACAGACGGAACGGCGCAACTGCGCGAGGCCGTGCCAAACCGGTTCTGTTGGCTATGCTCGGTGGTGCGTCTGTGGGTGGGCTCCTCTCGCTGCGGCCATTCGTTCAGCCGATTCTGACTACGAAGGAGTTCATCGCCATTGCCGCGAGCATCATGCTTTGGCTGTGGTTGCGACGCAGTGGCGCAGGCAAATGGCGTCAAGCGTTCGTACTCGGCGGATCATTGCTTGTGATTTGGGTGCCGCGTATTGCTGAGCGCAGCCTAGATGATCACTGGATTGGCGCTGTACCTGCGAAAGACACCCTGTGGTTGCTTGCGGGATTGATTGTTACATGCGTCGTTGTGGCCCTCGCCTGGACTCGTAAGACAGGTTGGCGTCTTACAGGATTTGCGGTGAGTTGTCTCACGCTGGTCTTCCTGTTTCGGTTCACCAACGATGTGTGTCGTCAGGCGTGGTTTGGCGAAACCGGTGCTATTACCGCTGCGCTCTTGACCACCGCTTTGCCCTTGATACTTTTGCTCATTTCTTTGCGCGTAGCGTCGCCAAAGGTCCAGTGGTGGTTGCGTCTAGTTGCTGCCCTGGCGCTCGCCCGCCGACTGTCGGTCAAGGACGCGGAGTTCCTAGTGTATGCGTGTGCGGGCTGCATTGCGCATGGCGCCTCCGCGCTACGTTTGCCGCACGCTCGTTGGCGCATCGCGTGGCTGGCGATCGTCGTGATTGTGATTCGCACGGCGCTCTTTCATGCGATGGGATTCATTGAGAGCTTCAGCACCCTGGACGTGGGGCAAGCATTCGAGGGACTGGGCACCGCGCGCAATACCGTGCCCAATCGTGTGGGGGGTATGACGTGGCAGATTGTTGTTGCCACTGCACAAATGGTGATTCGCATGGCGTTGCCGTGGGTGTTGTTGTTGGGTGTGCTCGTACGCATGGCATCGAACTCAGGTAAGTACGGACTCAACACGGTGCGTACATCGGTTGCGGATATTGCAGTGGGACTTGCCGGTCGCGGCGCATTCATTGTGTGGGCGATTTGGGTGTGGTGGCGCAATGCGTGGTGGACCGGGTATGCGCAAACCGTCTACGCCTATGCCGCCGCCGACATCCTACTCATCGTAGGTGTCGCGTTCCTCATGGGCGTGTTTGCGCGCGATGACTATTCGTCAAGCAAGGCTGGGCTTTCGCCTGCCTGACTCGACGTGGCTTTCCGCCACGCCTCATCCACTTTGCCGGTTTCGATGTCGAAGTCGTCGCCAAAGAGATCGGGAATGTCGGCCATGCGGGATGTGGCTTCGTCTTCGTTGGGTGCGCCGGATACATAACGAAGTGTGTGGCGCCCGGTGCGTATGGCCAATCCATCCACGAGCAATCGACGATCGCGGCTGCCCGACTCGCTGCGCGACACAATCATGGGGCCCACGCGTGTGGGTTGAATCGTTGCAACCGTTTCACCGGCTCCGCCAATCGATAACTTGCCGCGTTTCGTCGCGTGCAACGTTGCCTTTCTGCGGCCAATCGAATCGAGGGGGAGTCGTCCCACCGCACGATCCACACCGTCCACGGTGTAAAGCAACGTGCCCTTGACGGGTGGGGGACGAAACTGCATCACCGTGACCAGTCCAAGCAGCGCTGCCAAGGCACCCAGCCCCAAGAACAGCCAACCGGTGGACTTCACCTTGGCCGGCGTCGAAACCGTGGCGGTGGCGCTTTCGTCCACGTCCTGGCCCCGCCATGCAAACGAAAAGGACGCAGTTTCGTTGCGTGCCGAAAACGAATCCGGCTTTGCGCCCTTCCATGCACCGCTGGGTTCTAGCTGCCACTTGCCCGGCGAAAGCAGGCGCAACGTCCAGTCCTGTAGGGTTCGGGGCGTGGCGGTCACCGTGGGCGAAATCTCCATCAGGCGCAGTAGCGCATCGCCGGTGATGCCGTCGGGGTCCAGCGACAGCCGGATCGCATGAATGCCGGTGAGTTTGCCCTCGGCCACATCGTACGCCGCATGATTTGGCTCCACGACGATGCGCGGAGAACGCAACCCAATTGAAAACGTCACGGTTCCGTCAATCGAAATGCCCGACGGATACATGGCTGTAACCGTTACCTCCGCGGATCCGCTCAAATCGGGCAGCGCCTTCGCATTTTTGAGCCTTGCAGACAATGCATAGCGGATGTCGCGCGAGAGCTTAGTTCCTCGGTCCCAGGCAATCGGTCTAGCGCGCTTCGCTTCGCTCATTGCTGTAAACGCGACGTGCGGCTTCCATGCTTCCGGTGACACGGTTGCTCTCAACTGGATGAAATCGGGTGTCATGCTATTCAGATCGCGCACCACGAGGTTGATCTCCTCGGGCGCATCGCCCTGGGGCAACAATTGAGGCGTGGCTCCACCGATCAAGACAAGTCGAGCGCGTGGATCGGCGGGTGCGCACGCATACGAGATTGATAGTGTGCCTTTGTATTCGCTCTTCGTGACAAGCGAAATCACGCCTCTGCTCGCTCCCATGTAGCCGCGTTTCGGGTGATACGAAACGGTTAGAGGTAGGCCGCGTACGCCAGGGCGGAGCAGCTTCGGTGACCCTAACTTTACTTTCATACCGGCCTTTAGTTGATTGCCCACGTGCCACGTTGGGGCTCGTTCACCCGTGTCCGACGGAATGTCGGTGTATGCAATGACATAGTCGGCCGTCGCAGGTGACGCGGACGTAACCCCCGTAGCTTGGAACGCCGTTGGGGCCGAACCATCCGCACGTTGGAGTACTGCCTCGCGCTTGGGCTCCGGCCATGACGCTTCAACCGAATCTGGCAACTGCCCGAAAAACAACACGCGTTCCGTTGTTTGCTCTTCGTCGCGAGTGACGCTCACCGAAAGTTCCGTGGCCGCCATGTCGTCGCGTGTGATCTGTGCATTGATCATTCCCGTGTCGGGGTCAATCGTTGTTCTGAGCTTGTCGCCGTCGCGATTCGTGGCTATCGAAATCGGAATGGGCGGTGGGCGGTCACCCCATGTAACGGACGAGGTTGCCACCGAGACGTTGGCAAGCAGTCCGCGGATGTCGCTTCTGCTGGTCCCCATTAACGACGCAGGCGGATCACACGTTACCTGCGGCGAACCAACTTCGGTCACGATCCGTCCGGCAGGTTGCCAGCCGCGTGCTGGTGCATCCTCGTTCTCAAGCACGGCCCGCGCGTCGTCGCTCAATCCGAACGCGATGATCTTGGTCCCTTTGGGCGCATCCTCGTTCCATTTCTCGACACCCGCTTCGAGTTCCTTGCGATCGTTCTTGCTCTGCCCAGCCGTCGTAAACGGACCGACCAAGACAAGCCATTGCGCAAGTGATTTGCCGCGCCTTCGTCGGGCGACACCAAGTGCGATACCCACGCCGGTGGGTCGCTTGAAATCGAAGTACTGGCTTTCCTCAATGGACGCGAGCCCTTTGTCGTCGAATGCGATCTCGCGCAGTTGCGCCAAGTTGTCGGACGTGGAGGTGACGGCTACGGCCTTGGCCCGCATGCCCAGTGCGATGAGTGGGTCAACGAATGCGCGCGCACGGGCGAGGTGTTCTTTCGCATCGTCTTTGGCGGCGATACCACGATCGATCACAACAAGGATCTGCGCCTTAGGGACATGGACCTTGTTCTCGTCCTCTTTCTTCTTGTCTTCGTCGGCCCAAATCGTGCCCAGTAGATTCGCTGCGAAAATGAGGCAGAGCATCCATCGGATCGTTACTTGGCCTGCCATGCAGGCATGGGACGGGGATGCGCGCGAGGTCATGATGATGCCGATCTTCCCCCGAGACGATGGGAAGTCACATAACTTTGACCTGGAACCGACCCACTTACGCAGACGATTGGCGACCGCAGAGCTCGCGAAACGTGCAGACGGCACACTTGCTAAGGTCATCGGTCATCGGGAAGTCATCCGAACGCGCGACGTTGACATCGGGGTTTGCGAGCTTGGCTTTCATGGCGCGAATGCTCGTTCGCATGAGGTCGCGCGTTTCCGCGATATCGTCCTGCGTCACCTGAAAGGGAAACACCTGACAGTCGTCGCCCAAGTAGACCAAGTGATTGGTGACGTGATTTGGGTTCGCACCGTATGCGGCTTCGACATAGAGCGTGTAGCAAACAAGTTGCGCTCGATTGCCGTCGGGTGTCACAGCGCCCGTCTTCCAATCGTAGATGTTGACGCCATCCCCGTCGGTGCGACTCGCGAAGTCAAGCACGGCCCACACGTCTACGCCATCGAAGCGGAAATTGTCGAGCTTCTCAATGGGGAGCCACATCCGGGTGTCACTGGTGCGAATTTCATTGAATAGCGGACTGCGTAGAAACGCTTGAAGCGCGCGAATCGCCTTCGCATTGACTGCGGCCCAATCATCTCGCGTTAGCGGTTCATCGTAGTGATGCTCGGCCAGCCCCACTTTGTGCTTGGGCCTTCGGCGGTAGTCGCCGTCGCGACTCTCGAGCCACTGACGTCGCATCGTTTCCGTTAGGCGCTCGACTTCTTTGTTGGGATCGATATCGGCAGACTCAAAGAGCAGGCCGTCGCCGCTCCCGCCCTTCTGTACTTGCCGCAATATGCCTTCAATAGCTTCGTGAACCACGGTGCCGACCCACGTCCATCGCGTGTGAAGGTTCTTGAGCATGTATGCGCGGCGTGCTTCGGGATCGGCATCATGACTCCAGCCGCCCCACGATCCGTAGTACGTCCACCAGTACTGCCGCGCGCAGTAGTCAAAGGTGCGTCCGCGTGAGACGGACCACGTGAAATTGTTCTTGAGCTCGGCCACCGTGGAAAGATAGTCCGAAAGCGTGGGGACCAAGCGCATTGCCTTGACCATCCGCCGCGCCGTGTGACGGCTTGCGCCCAATCTGCCTACACCTCATGCCCACCGTAGGGGCGTTGGCGCCTGCCGCAAAGGTGGATGTCGCGTTTCACGCGTCGTCCCAATGACTCATGGTGTCCGCATCAATTCCATCCAAGGATCCGCAAATGGTGGCGGAACCATGAACGCGGGCTAGATTGGTGCGCGACGGTCAGAGGCGCCGCAGGGTTGTGTTGAGGCTGGCGGCGTTTCACTAGATGGGAGATTATGCCGGATGACACATCGCATAAAGACAATGCGCCGGATGACAAGGCAGGGTGTAAGTCGATCGTTGATGACCGTTGGAATGGGACTCGTTGTTGCATGCTCCTTGACCGCGCTGGCGGGTTCAGCGCATGGCGAGGATTATGGCGGTGGGGGGTATGGACCGCCGGTCATGAAGAAGCGCAAGGTCAATAAGGCGTTCTACTTGATCAACAAGACCAAATACGATATGTGTTACTGGCTCGCGTGGGACAGCATTCACACGCGTGACACCGTTGACTACTACGGTGAGAAGAAGCGTTCTGAACATCCCGTCTACAAGGTCGAGGGTCGCCACCGCATCAAGCCGTGGGGCAAGGTACTCATTCGCCACGTACCCAAGCGCACCGCCTACCTATTTGTCATGCTTCAAAAGGACGGGGCGTGGACGCCGTACCCCATTGGCGTGGGCGGCCCCACGCTGCCCGTGATTCAATCCGATCAAAACACCTACAAGGTGATGAAGAAAACGGGCAAGCTCCTAAAGGCAGCGCCTCGGCACGTGGCGATGTCCAACGGTGCGTTCAGTGCACACCGAATTGCAAAGTGGGAACCGCCAAACGAGATCGAGGTCGTCTGGAAGAGCGACGAGGCCGACGAAGTCGTTCACGAGCATAAGGGTCCCCCCGCCCATATGCCCACCCCGTGGACGCAAACCGCCAAACTGCATGAGTACCGCGGGTTGTCACACAAGGAAGTTGAGATCGCTTTCAAGCATCTCAAGGCAAAGGGTTGGCGACCGACCGACTTCAAACCCAAGCAGGGCACCACGTCGGTCACGTACGACATGACGCTCGTTAAGAAGAAGGGCCCCGATTGGGCGTGGTCGATTCACGTGGAGCCTGCGCGCTGGTCTGGCATTGACCGTGCATGGAAAGACAAGCACTACAAGGACGACATGGCGGGTGCCTACAAGGTGGCTGGCAAGGCCTACCGCTGGGCGATCTGGATACAGGACGTACCCAAGGTCGTACGGCGATAATCGCGTCGAACCGCGACGGTACTAGCCGAGCGCGAGCATGCGATCCACGGGAATACGTGCGCGTTCGGCGATGTCCTTGGGGACGGTGACCTCGGGTTTGAGATCGCGCAAGCAGAGGTAGAGCTTTTCCATGGTGTTGAGCCGCATGTAGGGGCATGTGGCGCATAAGCAGCCCGACGCGGGGGGCGCACAGACGATTTCCAAATCGGGTCGTTTGGTTTCCATCTGATGCTGTACGCCCATCTCGGTGGCAACGATAAACTTGCCGCCCTTCGGGCTGGTCACCACGTGGTTGATGAGCTTGGAGGTGGAGCCGATGAAGTCGGCAATGTCGAGCACGGCCTGTTCACACTCGGGATGAGCGACCAACTTGGCGTCCGGATGTGCGTCCTTGAGCGCCAAGATGCGGCGAGCCGTGTACTGCTCGTGCACTACGCAAAAGCCCGGCCACTTCACCATCTCGCGACCGGTTTGCTTCTCCACCCAACGCCCAAGGTGTCGGTCCGGACAAAACACGATTCCCTTGTCCTTGGGGAGGCTCTCAACAACACGCACGGCGTTGCTGGACGTGCAAATGATGTCGCTCATGGCTTTGATAGCGGCCGACGTGTTGATGTAGCTCACCACCAAGTGATCGGGGTACTTCGCAAGCCACTCACCGAATAGATCGGGCGGGCAACGATCGGCGAGACTGCAACCCGCGTCGGTGTCGGGCATAACGACTTTCTTGTCGTAGTTGAGAATCTTGGCGGTCTCCGCCATGAAGTGCACGCCACAAAAGACAATCACATCCGCGTCGGTCGCTTCGGCTTGCTGGGAAAGGCCCAGGCTGTCTCCCACGTAATCGGCCAAGTCCTGAATCTCGCCGTCCTGGTAGTAGTGCGCGAGAATGATCGCATTTTGCTCTTTTCGAAGACGTGCAATCTCGGCGTCGATGTCGATGGACGGGTCGATGGATTCCCGCGTGGGAATCTCAGTAGGGAGCGGCATGGAAGGAATGTCGAGTTCGGGCATGACAGGGCGTCTCCGGGCGTGAGCACGAACGTTTACACCGCGTCGAGCTCAGCACAGGGAAGCATAGCGCAGCGTCGACGATCGGCGAGGGGGTAGCTGTTTCGCAACCTCGAAAATGACGCTAATCGGACGCCTCGCGGCGTTCTGGAAGCGAGCCAGCAACAAAGGGTCCCTCGGGGAGGATCGCGGAGGCGTGACGAACAAGATGAGGCACTACCTCAGAAATGTTCACGGGGCGATTTAGGCACTCAACCATCGAGGTCATCACGCCGCCATCGAGGCCGCACGGGCGAAACTGACGAAAGACGGC
Source organism: Planctomycetota bacterium (assembly GCA_965222115.1). Lineage (GTDB taxonomy): Bacteria > Planctomycetota > PLA2 > PLA2 > JAEUHO01 > CBDCTJ01. The sequence goes on from CBDCTJ010000007.1 coordinate 1,855,963, forward strand.
CAAGTCGGTTGACACGTTGAGCGCCAGGCCGTGCCACGTGATCCACTTACGGACCGCAATCCCCAAACTTTGAATCTTCTTCCTGCCAACCCATACGCCCGTGCCGCGCTCCGACCGTTCGCCCTCGATCCCGAACTCGGCCAGTGTGCGAATGCCAATCTCTTCGAGATCGCGTTGAAACGCGTGCAGGTCTTTGCGGCTCTCCGTGAGATGCACAATCGGATAGGCCACCAGTTGACCCGGTCCGTGAAACGTGGCTTCTCCGCCGCGCTCGATGGCCACCACGGGAATATCGCCATCGTAGGCATCGGTACTCGGTGTTTTTCGCCCCAGCGTGATCACGGGCGGGTGTTCGCCCGTGAGCAAGACGTTGGGAATCTCGTCTTGAGCCCGTTGTTGAACGAGTTCCTGCTGCCAGGTGTGCATGTCGGCGTAGTCGCGCATGCCCCAGTGAATATGGATGCCACTCATGCGGGTTTCACGCTACGCAAGCACACGCTGTTCAAGCGATCGGCCGTGGGGGAACGCCACGCGTTCGACTTCGGTTACAAATTCATCGGCGAACGTGCGCGCATTGCCCGCCGCAACACCCAACGTGTCGCGCACATAGCGCATGCCCACTTGGTTGTCTGTGGCAGGCCCGGCGATCACGTCAGGCTCCACGTCTCGCGCGCGCATCCATTCCAGACCGCCCCACGCCGCCACCAAGTCATTGGCGGTCAGGACGTGTGCACGAATCCAAGAGCGAAACTCGGCGTCTGTAAGGATCGATTCAACGCCATAGCGACCAATAATGCCATCACCCATTTCGACAACGATGGCATCCAACCGTTCGCCTGCTTCGCGTTCTACGCAACGCAAGACCTTCTTGGCGACGGGTGCAAGATTCTCCACGCCCGCGGTACTTGGAAGCCCACAATCCAAGAAGGTGAGCGTTACAAGAGCGCCGTGATCATCCATGTTTAGCGGATCGCGTACCGCGGCGACTCCTGTGAGCTTGGCTGCGCCCAACCGATACCCGCGCTGAGTCAATCGAGCGATGATCTCGCACGCAGCCACGGTCTTTCCCGAGTCCATACATGTACCGGAAACGACGATCACGGGCGGTAGCGGCGTGTCGTCGGGCGCATCGGCCATGGCGGCATCGGCAATATTCACGCCCTTTCCATCACGGGTGACCATCCCGATCACTTCAACGCGAAGCGGATGGCCCACGTCGCGGTTCTCGCTGACCGCGTTGCCAAGCACACCGCCCAAATTAAGCAGGTGAATCACGTCGCCCGCATGCAGCGACTCCGGAACGCGACCGACAAACCCGCGCAGTGCGTCGCGGCGCCCGAGCGCGCCTACAAGCATGTCGCCCTTACCAACGTGGGCCATGCGTCCCGTAGTGAGTTCCACGACGTCGTATACGCGCTTCTGTTCCAATGCCTTGACGACCAAGACTTGCCCGCTTCGGCACTCGATGGTCGTTGAATAATTGACATCGGGGCCCAAGGCCAAGCGACTCACCACACTTGAAATTTTGTGGGGGCGTACGGAGTCAAATGTCTGCGTCACTTTGCATCTCCCGCTGAGGCATCGGCTCGTTCGCGCGCGCGGTTGGCCAATGCGGCACCCATGCCGTAGAGCTTGGCAAACCCGGCCGCGTCATTACCGGACCATGCCCCGGCCTCTTCGCCGTACACCGCGACGTCACTGTCCATCAACGAATGCGGTGAACGCGTTCCGACCGTTGTTACAGCGCCTCGCGACAACCGCAGACGCACCTCGCCGGTAACGCGTTCGTTGACGCTATCCAAAAATGCTTCCAAGTCGCGCATGACAGGATCGTAGTAAAGGCCTTCATGCATGAAGTTGCCGTAAAACGTTCCCAACATCTGTCGCCAATAGGCCTGCCAGCGTGACTGCACCAGTTTTTCGAGATCGCGATGCGCTTGAATCAACATGAGCGGACCGGGTGCTTCGAAGGCGAGCCGACCTTTGACGCCCAAAATCGTGTCGCCAATGTGCATACCGCGTCCCACGCCGTGGGGTCGTGCACGCTTATTGAGTGCACGCACAATGTCAACACCCTTCATGGAAGAGCCGTCGAGTGCAACCGGCAAACCATGTTCGAAACCGATGGTGACCTCTTCGGGCGCGGCCGTTGCTTCCTCGGGCGACGTCGTCATGGTGTAGGCCTCTTCGGGAGGCATGGCCCATGGATCGTGCGTTTCCTTGCCACCAATTGTTGTGCCGAAGAGTCCCTCGTTGACGCTGTACGCCACAGTCTTCGGATCAATCTTGATACCGTGCTCGGCGAGCCAGTCGGACTCTTGTTCGCGCGACCAATTCAGCGATCGAATGGGTGCATGAATCGCAAGGTCGGGTGCCAACGCTCGAACAGCGACATCGAATCGGATTTGATCGTTGCCCGCACCGGTGGAGCCGTGTGCGATTGCAGTTGCACCCACCTCACGCGCCACACGTACGACCGCTTCTGCCTGCGCAGTACGTTCCGCGCCTACGGACACGGGATAGGTGCCGCCACGCAAGCAGTTGCCCTTAATGAGGTAGGCGACGAAGCGATCCCATACATCATCGCGCGCGTCGATGTGGCGATGATCCTTGATGCCCAACTCGGCCGCGCGGGCGGCAATGGCCTTCACTTCCTCATCGCGAAACCCGCCGGTATCCACAAATGCCGTGACGACTTCGGCGCCCAACTGTTCGCGCAACCAAATCGCACAAAACGATGTATCCAGTCCACCGGAGAACGCAAGCACGACCTTCGCGTCACTAGTCTTTGTTACTTCACGTGTCAATCGACGATCTCCTCGCGCACCGAAACCAGGAATGGGCGCGTGCAGCGCGGCGCATCTTACGCGCGACGGACCGATGACGACTCAACACTCGAACCAATTCGGCACTGGCGGTGGAATCAATGCGTTGAAGATGTCGCGGCGCGAAACGAACAGCTAACGCGTGCGCCGCCAATAAAGACGAATCACCGCGCCGCGGGGTGCTGAGCTGCCGGGCTTTCGCGACTGGTGGTTAACGGTGGCAAGTACGCCCCGCGCAGGAACGCCGGTGGGAAACTGCGCGCTGAGGCCGCGGGCACGTAGCAGATTCTGCGCGACGTGGGGGGCCAGCCCAATGAGATTGGGTACGACGACGCGCCGGGGCTGTTGCCTAGGCGGAGGTAGTTGGCGAGGCGGTTGAGCCCCGTGAGATGGTGGAATCACACGACGTGGATTTTTGGGGGCCTGGACGTAGCGAAAGCTCAGCCGAATCTGGGCGCCCCGAACCATAAGCGTGCCGGCCGCTGGGTGTTGGCCGTGAACGTATCGCTGGCCGTGCCCCCGCGTCTTGCCCACCAATCGCGCGCGAAGGCCTACCCGGTGAAGCACTTGCGTGGCTTGGTGAACCGGTTGCCCTACCACGGACGGTACGCGCACCTTTTTTCGGCGATTCTTTGCTTCTGCGGTCGCGCTTCCGAAAACACCGCTCGCGCAGAAAACAAGCGTGGCGATCAAGGTCACGAAAACCGACGTGCTACGGAAACGGCTGTTCATGCGGCCATACTATCATCCTCTCAGCATCCGACTGCGCGTCGCAGTCGAGAGCGCTTTGAAGGGATTTCAGTGCCTTGACGCAAACGGATACCGCTTCATCATCGTCGCCTGAAAGCGGCAGGACGAGCACGTCGCGGAGTATAGGCCTGCTTGTTGTTCGCCTCGCTGGGCTGTGGATCTTCCTCGGCGGCGTAGCGAAATGGTTATTCGGCGCTCCCGGAGATCTTCCCCGCTTTCTGTGGGATCTGCCCATCGAGCGCGCCACGCTCTTTCCACTTGTGATCTCATTTGAGATGGCGCTGGGACTCTTCGCGTTTCTTCGACCTACGCGCGGCTGGTTGCCGATCATTCCGGTGTACCTAGCATTTGTCGCTGTGCTTCTTACGCAGATTGCGTCGGGTGCCACGTCGTGTGGCTGTATTGGAAGTCAAATCCCGGTGCCGCCATGGCTGATGTTGTCCATTGACCTCGTTTGGCTCGGATTGATTTTATTCGTTGCGCGGCCGTGGCGGTGGGGGCGACGCGCGCTTCGGCCACTGCCCCTATTGCTCCCGCTCGTTCTATTGGCGGCCGCATGTCCTTGGATCTATTCGCGCACCGCGAGCGCCGACGATCCATCCAAGGCGGGTATTGCGTGGGTGGAACCCTCGACGTGGAAAGGCAAGCGTTTCGAAGAGATTGACATCTACAAGTGGTTCGACAAGCAAGACATTGAACCCACGGCACTGTACCTGCTCTATGTCGAGAGCTGCGAAGTGTGCGCCGAGCACTTGGATTTGCTCTACATGCGCGAGCAGGGCGAACGCACGGTGTACCTCATGAAAGTCTGGGAAAAAGATGCGTCCGAGGCCACGCGCAAGGTGCATAAACTACCTAGCGCGCCCTACATCGAGCCGCGTGAACTGCGCGAGGGCGTCCCCTTTTCTGTTACACCACCTGTCGAGATCGACGTGCGCGACGGCAAAGTCGTGCGGGTCATGGAGGCGGGGGAGGAGCTTCCATGAAACGCATTTCCTCTCGATCTGTCGTATCCTCTCGATCAAAGTACGTCCCGATTGCAACACTTGCGGTCGTGGCGTTTGGACTCGCCTTGGCTCTTGCCAAAGAAGATCCCTCGACGAACAGAAAGAAGGGAGGAGCGGAAGCGAATCCCCTCGTGTGGCATGCCGATCTCTATGAAGCCCACGCGCTGGCGGCAAAGCACCAACAAGCGCTATTTGTCGTCTTTACTTGACAGCCCTGAAAGGACTGCAAGCAGTTTGCCGAGCAGTTTGTTCGGCCCACGCCCGAGGTCACGAAGCTTCTCTCCGATATGGTGTGCGTGCGCGTCACGAATATGCGCGGCGTCGATCTCTCGGTTTACCACTTCAACTATGATCTTACATTCGTGTCGCTGGTCATGCGGGCTGACGGACACATCTACTGCACCTATGGCGACCGCAACGCGCATTCGCCCGATGCCCATTTGAGTATGGAGACATTGGCGGCCGCGCTAAAGGCTGCGAAGGCCCTTCACGATGCTTCGCCGATCGCGGATCGAAGCAAGCCCCTCAAGAGGGATCCCAAGACGCACGTCGAGTCCTTGTCTTCATACGCTAAGACGTTCGCGCCGAAGAAGCGAAACGAATGTGTCCATTGCCACACAGTCAACGATCTTCAGCGGACCCACTTCGAGGCCAAGGGCACGTGGAAGCGCATTGACAACTTCAAGTGGCCCGATCTCGCCCAGCTTGGCCTCGAGATGAGCACGCGTGATTCACTGGAAGTCACGCGCGTATCTCCGAAGTCCATCGCATCGAGAGCAGGCGTGAAAATTGGCGACCGACTTGTGAAGGTTGGCGAGCGCGAGCCGCAGAGCTACGGCGATCTCAAGCGAGCCCTAGATGAGCTTCCGAAGCGTACGGGAACAGCCACCATCGCCGTCAATCGATCTGGGACAACGAAGACGCTCACGGCGAGACTCAACAAGAACTGGCGAATCCCCAATGCGGCGACCTTTGCGTGGCGCGGCATGAAGTGGCGCATGGTGCCGCAACCGGGATTTGGCGGTCGTCCTCTATCCGTGGTCCAAAAGCGGAAACAGGGCATCGACACCAAGAACTTTGCCTTTCGCGTGGGCTACATCGTGAACTGGGGGCCGCGCGCACACGTAGGTCGAGCGGTTGCCGTTGCGGGGCTGCGAAAGCACGACGTGGTTGTCGCCGTGGACGGAAAGCAGGATTTCGGAAGCGTTTCCGAGTTCCACGCATGGGTGAGACTCAACAAGAAGGTGGGTGAGACGTTGCGTGTGGACGTACTGCGCAAGGGACAGCCAAAAACGTTTCGCATCCCCATGGTCAAGTAGCCGATGTCAGAGGCATCGTCCCAGCCCCAACGTACGTGGCTTGCGCCGGGTCAAATCGAGACGCGAAAATTTCCGGTTACCGGCGAGTCTGCGCCATCGGTAGAGGCCCTTGACCTCGCTTCATGGCGCTTAGTCGTTGAGGGCGATGTCGAGAATCCCATCTCGTGGACCTACGACGCCCTGTTGGCGTTGCCGCAAGAGACGATCGTGTGCGACATTCATTGCGTTACGGGGTGGTCGCAGCGCGCCATGTCCTTTCAAGGCGTCCGGTTGTCGCGCGTGCTCGAACAATCTGTGCCTACGCCAGATGCTGCGTTTGTGCTGCTTCGCGCCTATTCCGATCGCGGGCACGCAACCTCGTTGCCGCTGTCACTTGCATTGGACGACACATGGCTCGTCCATTCGAAGGATGGGAAACCGCTTGCTGTCGAACACGGGTATCCGCTACGCACGCTTACGCCGTCTCGCTTTTTCTTCAAGAGCCTCAAGTGGGTCCATGAAGTGGTTCTGGCGTCAGACGACCAGCTCGGGTACTGGGAATCGGAGTTCGGTTACCACAACGATGCCGATCCGTGGCAAGAGCAACGCTTCGTTACCGGCGATGTCAATCGCAACAAGGCCGAAGCGTTCTTTCAAGCACGATCCCTTGATGCGTTTCGAGGCAAGACGCTGCTGGGCGTAACGTGCCACGCATGGACGCCGCGTTCAAAGGACTTGCGTGATATTCATCTTCGAGCCTGCGATCTACGCGGCGCCAATCTGCAGGGTGTCGATTTGCGGGGATCGAATCTCACGCGCTGTGACCTTCGAGGCGCCAATCTCACTGGGGCGGATCTTCGGGGCTGCGATATCGAAGGCGCCAACTTGGGAGGTGCAGTGTTGCGTGACTGCGATTTGCGCGGCGCATTGTTATACGCAGTTCAATTGGAACCGGGCGCCGACGTTGCCGGCGCCCGATGGGATAATTCAACGCAGTTGCTTGAAGGGGCGCGGCGTTACATGGAACGCCACGCACCACTTGATTGACGACTACCTTGCGTGACGACTACTTTTTTGATTGAAGACTATGGCGTTGGATTCCGGAAGAACATGGCCGTCCAGTACACGTTGCCGCCACCCGCGTCACACACGCCAATGGTGCAGTGTGTCCATGCCGGGCTGGAACTTCCCGCCACCTGATTGGGGGCCACGATTTGGCGCAAGTGGCCATCGGAGGCCACCCAGCCGTTCATGATGCCCTGATCCGAGGTGTTGAGGCCCCATGCAACGTTCTCGCCCACAAACGGGTGGGCCGACGTCGTGCACGTGAATCCACCAGGGTCGTTGCTGATGCCCGCATCAAACGCTCGCGTGCATGAGTCTTTGCCCGTGACGGGATCCACGTGAAAGATATTGCCTTCTGCGGCCTGACGACCGCTGTGCGCAAAGGCGACGTCCGCGGCCGGGGCATACCACTGCAACGCAGGTAGCGGAACTGCCAGGCCGGCTCGGTAGCTGTTGTGGAGCGCAAGCATATTTTGCGCGCGTTGAAGCTCGGCTGCTGACATGGACGTGCCCGCGTGATTGCCACCTCCACCACCGCCACCACCAACGATACCGTCGCTCCCGCCGCCACCACCACCACACGACGAGAGCATGAGCGCCGCCGCTAACGATAGACACGCGGACACCAATTTGTTTGTCAAGACTTTCACGGCGGCTACCTCCCGAACGGCTGGTACGGCATACCAGGCTGTTCAACGTTGTGTTTTCTCAGTCTTCAATCTACCTCGGACGACACATCCGGCAACCCTTGGGTATCGGTTCCAGTACGCAGGATCTATGAATCGCCCATTGCGAGAGGCGTCATACCCAATCGGCTTCGGACGATTCTCCCTCCATCGCGGTGTCGAGCCATTCGCGCTACCCTGACGCCATGAGTGACTTCGATCCTGTCCGTTCTCTGGCCGATATGCGACACGAATTTGGGGAGCATGGCGGCGTCAATATGTCGATTGAAACCAGCACCACCTTCACGGTGATGGATTCCGACACGATGCCGGAGATTTTCACCGGCTCGCGCGGACCCGACTTGGGCGGCTGCTATCTTTACGGACGCCACTTCAATCCGACCGTGTATGTCCTGGGGCGCCAAATCGCGGCACTTGAAGGGGCGGAAGCGGGTTATTGCACAGCCAGTGGCATGAGCGCCATCAGTGCGGCCGTACTGCACTATTGTTCGAGTGGCGATCACATTGTTTCGGGGACAACGATCTACGGCGGGACGTTTGCGCTCTTTCACGAGTACTTACCGGCAAAGACCGGCATTCGTGTTGACTTCGTCGACACATCCGATCTCGATGCGGTACGCGCGGCATGTACCGAGAAAACGCGCGTGCTGTACGTCGAATCGATGGCGAACCCCACGTTACGTGTGGCCGACATTCCTGCGCTCGCCGACATCGCTCACGAATGCGGTGCAGTGCTGATCGTGGACAACACGTTCTGTCCGCTCATCCTTTCGCCCATTCAGCTTGGCGCTGATGTTGTCGTACACAGCCTTACGAAGTTCATGAGTGGTGCATCGGATTACATTGCGGGCGCGATTTGCGGGACGTCGGAATTCGTCACAGGTCTCATGGACCTCCATATGGGCTCGCTCATGATGTTGGGGCCAACGATGGATCCACGTTCGGCCTACGAGATCAGTGTACGCTTGCCGCATCTTGCGCTTCGGATGAAAGAACACGCACGCCGCGCGTCGGTGTTTGCGAAACGGCTGGCCGATCGCGGATTGGACGTGACCTACCCGGGCCTGAGCACGCATGAAGACTATGCACTTTTGAGTCGCCAAATGAACGACGGCTACGGGTATGGCGGGCTCATCTGTGTGGATCTACAAACAACGGATCGCGCGGGGCTCTTTATGGAGACGCTGCAGAATCGAGATCGATTCGGTCTGATGGCCGTAAGTCTCGGCTACTTCGAAACATTGATGTCGTGCTCCGCTTCATCGACGTCAAGCGAGATGAGTGAGGACGATCTCAAGCGCGCGGGCATTCGCCCCGGCCTCGTGCGTCTTTCGATTGGCTACACCGGCACCCTCGAGCAGCGATGGGACCAGTTGGAACGGGCGCTATCGGATATGGGGCTCTAGTTCCTCCAAACCGCTCTCAGAGTCTGGGCTTACGTCCCAAAGCGTGAGATCTCGCGGCTTACGGTTACGAGGACTATTTTGGGGGGGCGCCTGGCGGTTGAGGGCGTCTTGGGATAGACTCCCTGTGTCGACAAGTCTGAAGTGCCCTCGATGAATGGGAGTCCCGTATGCGCAACCTTGCACTGGCCACACTTACGATTTGCTCACTCACGATCGCTGGCTGTGGCGGTGGCGGAGGAGGCGGAGGCGGCGACACCACAGCACCGGGCACCATTGCCAACTTCCTGGCAACCGACTTGGCGGAAGCGATTGGATTGACCTGGACCAACCCGGGGGATGCCGACCTTGCAGGCATTCTCGTCGTTGTTGGCGAAGACGCGCCGGTCACATTCACACCCACCAACGGTATGGCCTACGCCGCGATGGATGTTGTCGGGCCGAATCAAACGGTGCTGTCCTCGGGTCCCGGCGCGGGCGGCATGTTGCCCGATATTATTCCCGGACTTGAGTACACAGTTTGCGCGTTCGCGTATGACGCAGCGCTCAACTACAGCGCGCCTACATGCGTGGTTCACACCAACAACAATCTTGGTGCGCAAGCGGGAACGATTTCTGTCGATCTTGGGTCAGGCGCAGTAACCGTCAACAGCCAGCCCGACAATCTCATGTTGTCCTCTCCGATTGCCGCTGTCTACAACGCCGGTGCGCAAACGCTCACGATCGATCTCGATGTGTTGAACAACGCGAATCGCCTCCTATTCAATCTTAAGGCCCTTGGCGTCGCGGTAAACGAAGGGACCGTCGCTGGACCCACGATGCCCTTTGGCGGCCAGCCCTACACCTACTATGGTCCGGAATCGCTTGATGTGGGTGCCAACCGTACTGAGCAGATTGTGATTAATGGCGTTACGGGAGCTGTGGATCCCATCAACCTTGGTCTCAACTTCGTTGACGCCCCGATGTTGTATGGCGGCAGCTCAGGTGGCGATCTCACCTGCACCGACTCGTCGCTGAGTGGGGAGACTACTAAGTTTGATCTGACCGGGCCGTTTGATTCGTTAAACGCGTGGCGTCAAGGCGCAATGAGTCCCGATGGGAAGTTTATCTTTAGCGGCGGTAAGGACGCAACCGCCTTGGGGGCTGTCGATACACGTACGTATACAACAGCGGCAACCGTGGACTTGTCGGCAGGCGGAGGCCTCGGCAGCGTAGGCGGCGTGGCGGTGTCGCCCGATGGCACTCACGTGTACGCCCTCTACAACGACGGCGCTCATTATCATGGAGGTGATGACAATTCCAATGGTGCGGTGTCGGCGGAATCCGACGTGCATCTCATCGAATTTGACGCGGTCACGCTCGTCGAAACAAGGCGGCTGACATTGATTGCAATGGACGGCACGTTCCGTTCGGGTTGCAGCATGGCGTTGTCCCCCGATGGGTCAGAGATCGCAGCGATCACGGCCGCCGGTGACACGTCGCACAATAGTTGTTGGTTCGTTGATGTGGCGTCATTCACGGTCATCGACGCCGACGCGGTGACAGCGGGCGATCAGCCTGTCGAACTCCCCACTGGCGACGGATTCTCAGACCAAATCGTGTGGTCAGATGATGGGACGACGGTCTATTTGGGGCAGATGTCGGATAACAAAGGAAGTGACACATCGATGCCTGTCGATGTCATCGATCGTGCGACGTTTGCGGCAACCACACTCGTACCTACGGGGCACGGCGAGAATGCCGGAGTCATGGCCTTTCATGACGGCAAGCTCTATTATCCATCTCGTGAGAATTCAACATCACCTTGCACGGTATTCGACATTGCCGGAGCAACTCAGGTGCAGCCTGCAATGGAAACTGGCGGCACTGCCGAAGAAGAAGGAAATGGAGTTCTGATTGATCCCAATGGAACGCGCTACTACGTCATGTTCCAGGAAGAGATCTATGTCATGGACATGGCGACGGACACGCAAATCGATGCCGACAACAATGGTGGAAACGGTATGTCAGCGATTGTCGCTGACGACGACTATCGCGCGCACATGATTCTCATTTCGCCCTTCTAGACTCTCGTATTCAAGGCAGTACGACTCGACGGGGACGTCTCCGAGTTCTCCGTGAGTGTCACCGAGGAACCCTTTTGGGGGTAGAGGCTGGCGCGTGAAGGCGTCATGAGGTAGGCTCTCATGCCCGTGGCGCACTATCGCCACGAGATCATGGAGTCTCCAATGCGCCTACTCGCACTTTCCGCGCTAGCAATTTGTTCGCTCTTCGTCGCCGGTTGCGGCGGGGGGGGTGGTGGCGGAGGAGCCGGCGACACCACAGCACCGGGCACCATTGCCAACTTCCTGGCAGCCGACTTGGCGGAAGCGATTGGATTGACCTGGACCAACCCAGGGGATGCCGACCTTGCAGGCATTCTCGTCGTTGTTGGCGAAGACGCGCCGGTCACGTTCACTCCCACCAATGGTATGGCCTACGCCGCGATGGATGTTGTCGGGCCGAATCAAACGGTGCTGTCCTCGGGTCCCGGCGCGGGCGGCATGTTGCCCGATATTGTTCCCGGACTTGAGTACACGGTTTGCGCGTTTGCGTACGACGCGGCGCTCAACTACAGCGCACCCACATGTGTGGTTCACACCAACGACAATCTTGGTGCGCAAGCGGGAACGATTTCAGTCGATCTTGGGTCAGGCGCAGTAACCGTCAACAGCCAGCCCGACAATCTCATGTTGTCCTCGCCGATTGCTGCTGTCTACAACGCCGGTGCGCAAACGCTCACGATCGATCTCGATGTGTTGAACAACGCGAATCGCCTCTTGTTCAATCTGAAGGCCCTTGGCGTTGCGGTAAACGAAGGGACCGTCGCTGGACCCACGATGCCCTTTGGTGGTGAGCCCTACACCTACTATGGCCCGGAATCGCTTGATGTGGGTGCCAACCGCACGGAACAGATCGTAATCAATGGCGTAACGGGCGCTACAGACCCAATCAACTTGGACCTAAACTTTGTAGACGCGCCAATGGTGTTCGGAGGCAACTACGGAGGAGACTTTACGGGATTCGACACGTCGTTGAGTGGTGAGACGTTCGATATCCAGTTTGCTGAAGCGAATGATGCGGCGGAGCAGGTTCGGCAGGCCGTGATTCACCCCGACGGCACATTCATCTACTTGGCCGAAAAGCGGTCGCCGTTTCTAGCGGCGATCGATACCCGCACGCACACGGTTACGTCCGGCCCCGATCTGTCGGGCGGTGGAGGTCTCGGAAACATTGGGGGCGTAGCCATATCGCCGGATGGTCGTTTTGTGTACGGTGTGTATAGCGACGGAGCCCATTATCACGGTGGCGATGGCGCAAGCGGCGACGTGGTGTCGGCACCTGCCGATGTTTCGTTGATTGAATTCGACTCCACGACGTTGGCAGAGACTCGGCGCGTCGATCTTCTCATTGCGGACGCACGTACCGGGTGCGAGATTGCGTTGTCGCCGGATGGAGCCGAACTCGCCGTACTGACATCTGCGGGGGACTCGTCCTCGAATAGTTGCTGGTTTATCGATGTCGCGTCGATGAGTATCATCGATGCCGATCCCGTTACGGCGGGTGACCAGCCGGTCGATCTTGCAAATGGTGATGGCTTTGCGCAGTACGTGGTCTGGGCCACGGATGGAGCGTCTGTCTTTGTCAGTTCAAACACGTACAACAAGGGGACGGGTACGCCTCTTGACGTCGAGGTCATCAATCGCGCAACATTCGCGACGACTACGCTTACGCCCACTGGGCACGGCGAATCATCGTCTATCATGGCTACACACGACGGGAAGCTCTACTACACGACCCGCAATAGCTCCACGTCGCCGCTAACCGTGTTCGACATTGCAGGCGCCACGCAGTCACAGCCCCCTATGGAGAACAACGGGGTTGCGGAAGACGAGGCATCAGCTGTTGTGTTCGATCCTGTTCAAGCGAGGTACTACGTCATGGATGACGACAGTGTCCACGTTATGGACGTGGCAACCGACGCCCAAATCGACGCCGACAACAATGGGGGCAACGGCATGTCGATCCTCGACTTGCCCGAAGATATTCGTGCCCATTTCGTTACGGTTTCGCCGTTCTAGCTACGAGGTCTTGAATCGAAGTGGTCTAGCACCGAAGCACCCGAGTAGCTTTGTGCGAACTCTGTGCCTTTGCCTTGCCGCGGCGTTCCTATGGTTTGCAGCCGGCTGTGGAAGTGACCAGCGGGCGGTAACCGCACCCGCCACCGTAACTGTCCGTCTCGACGGGCAGGAGATTGGGAAAATCACCGGCGGCGAGGCATCGAATCGACCCGACATTCGCTCGCTGATCGGCGATCGCGCACCCGCCTTCGAGTCGTGGTTACGGGTCGAGTTTGGATCCGCAACCCGTAGCATTGGCGTTGACAAGCCCGCTGAGAAGCTAAGGGGTCAGGACCTGACGCTGTATCGATCCGACGAGGGCGTTCCTACGTTTGCGGCATTTCGTCGCCCCCGCGAAGGCATGGCGCCTCATGTGCTGCGCCACATTAAGCAGCCCACCATGATCGTTGTCGATATCGACGAAATTCGAATCCGGACGAAGGCCGTGCCCAAACAGGACGCGAGCGAGCGTCTTCCCGCCTTCTTGGTTTCAGTGGATGGAGGCGATCTGGTGACGATTCCCGGAACATCGATCGGAGCGCTGAAGGCCGTTCGCTTCCTCCGGTCGGGCAAGCGTGGGGCAACAATGGATCGTTCAACGAAAAAGGGCGGCCGTCGTTTCATGAGTGGCTATGCGCTTGCCGACATCATCGCGCTTGCGACCTCCGAACAGATCGAGTCTGCCCGTGCCCGCGGTCCCAACAAGGCCGTGCGTGAGATTCCCAAGACCGCTCTCGCAGCGGGCGCCGACAAGCGATTCGTGGTTCGTGCCAACAAGCGTGATCAGTGGGTGCTCCAGGAAATCGAAGGGGATCCAGGTCGTCCTCTCAAGGGGCGACTGCGCGGCATTCTTCGAGTCGAGGTAACGACGTCAGGGAAGTAGCAGCTACCGCTTCTTCTTCGGTGCCAGCCGGGTCGGTCGCTCGAGGCCAAAGCGCTTGGCGATTCGCTTCCGTGCTTTGTCCACTCGTTTGAGAACGCCGCGCTCCGAAAACTGCGACGACCACGCCCCCAACGTTTCGATGTAGCTCACATCGCCGTGCCGCCCAATTGCATCAAGGCATGCCTCACGAACTTCCGCGTGGTCTTCGCGGGTCAAGTGCTCGTAGACGACCGCTGCACAATCATCCCATCGCGTAAGGAGGCCAATGGCCGTTTCACGTACCGACGCAAGTGGGTCGCGGAGTGCCTCTTCAACCAAAATTCGCGCGCGATCGTCCGTTGAAGCACCGACGGCATCCTTTAGCGCCTTTGAGCGCGCACGCTCATCCGGGGTCGTTCGTTTGGCCTTGCGGCGTCGAGGGCTGGCTGTTGAATTACCGATTACAATGCGAGTTAAGTCGGCAACGAGAATCTGGCTTGTGGGCGCACTTGCTGATCGAACGACCCACGTCCCATCTCGTTCATAGAACAACGTCGCGCCGTCAAGTCCATCCAATCGCGACAACGACCGCGCGACGCCGTTCTCGCCTTGCATCACGACCGTCTGAATATCACTCGGTGGGTGAAGGGTACCAATTGCACGCAGGAGTGGCCACGCGTGTACATCGCTCGCCACGTTGCGCAGCGCGCTGACTTGAAGCGTACCAATGCGTCCACGACCCGCGCGTTCGATGGCGATACCTCGTTCCGTGGGTGTTGGATGCGCACGTGGCGGTGCGTTCGTCACGGGAGGGGACACGTCGGTTTCGTGGGCCGCGAGGCGCGATCCAATTGTGTTTGTCGCACTTCGCGGCACGTTCGATTCGAATCCCTCCGATTCCCCTTCGTTCAAGAGGTTCCATGCGCCAACCAACAGCGCCGCTAGCGCGGCAAGGGGAAGTAGCAAGCGTATGGCCAAGGTGTTGGGTCCTCGAGGGATGTACCTCTCGAATCCTACCACCTCAGATCGAGTGGATGCGTGGAAGACAAGCCTCGGGGAGGACGGCGTCCTCGTCTACGTGTCGAGTACCTTGTCGGCCCATGCCGCTCCCGATGTTGCTATCCGCCTTCGACCGCTCACTACGTGGGACTGAGGCATCCCGTTGAGCTCGCGCAACGTAGATGCGCGCCTGCGTGTGCTTTATGTGCTCATCGTTGCCGTGGGCGTGTTCTTCATACCCTCGCCCCTATGGGTGGGCATCGTGCTGGCAGCGCACATCGCATTGTGGTTTGTGGTTGGGTACCGTGCGAAGCGACTTGTACGCCAACTTCGTAAACTCTGGATCTTCTCCGCGATCATATTGTTGAGCTATGCATTTACATCGATCGACCCCGATCGCGACGTGTGGAAGACGATTAATCTTTTTGGGTGGCGTCCCGAAGTGAACTTGACCGGCCTATGGGACGGGCTGGCGATGGTCCTTCGGCTGATCACGGTCGTGCTTGCATCTCAGATTGCGCGCGCCGGTGATCCGCGCGCGATTGCGCAAGGCCTACATCGTTTGGGCCTGCCCAAGATGGCATCCGTGGCCATTGACACGGTACTCGCACTGTTCGGTTCAACGGGCCGCAAGCCTGGGGGTGGCCGCGGCAAAGGTCGCGGACGTGGTGATGGGCGCGGTGGGGGCCGCGGCCGTGTCGATGAACCTGCCGGTGGGTTTTGGGCGTCGATGAAACGCATCATGCGAGGTGATGTGGGGCCGTTGCTCGGACGACTCGAAACGCAGATTCAATTCGCGTCCTCTCATGCGTCCAAAGAACTGGGCGATGACAAGCCTGAGCTGGCGCGCGATGTGGGTATTATTGCAGGCTGTGCATTGACGATGCTCGGCATCAAGGTCCTCAAGTTGCTCCCGAGTATTCCATTTGCACCCGGACACAAGGGTGTGCTCATGCTGCCGCTCTACATTGCGGCGTCTCGGCTCACGTCTACGCGCTTCGGCGGCACGGTCACGGGCCTCACCATGGGCACGGTGGCCTTTCTCATGGGGGACGGCCGCTACGGCATATTTGAGATCGTCAAGCACGTGGCACCCGGCGTGATGTGTGACGTGTTTCTGCCCCTGTTGCTGGGCGGTGGGCGTCGGCCAGGGCCACTGTTTTGGTCGCTATTCGGACTTGTGTTGGCCGTTGCTCGCTTTGCCATGATTTTCGTCATCACTTTGGCGGTACAGGCTCCCGCGATTGCATACGCGTTCCTTGTCCCCGGCCTTACGATCCACTCCCTATTCGGATTTCTGTCGGGCTATGTCTCGTTTCACCTCATTCGAGGGCTGGATCGTAGGCACGAATTGGCCAATCAAGAGGAGACGAGCGTATGAGCGGATTGCTTGCCGACGACGGACGAACCCACGTGCGTTCGACATTGATGAAGGAATCGCTTCAAGACCGCGATGTAACCGCCCAGGCCTTCTCCGAACGCGAACTTGAAATCATGCCCGACGTCACCATGGTGAGCATCGGCGGGCAGTCGATATTCGATCGCGGGGCGGATGCAATCATGCCGTTGGTCAACGAGCTCGCGGAAAACATCAAAAAGCACAAGTTGCTCATTGGCGTAGGCGGAGGGACCCGCGTTCGACACACGTGTTCCATCGCGCTCGATCTCGGCCTGCCTACCGGTGGGGTCGCCCAGTTGGTTGGTGCCATGGAGGAGTGCAACGCCGTGTTCCTCAATGCGCTCTTGGCCAAGCACGGTTCGATTCCCATGCAACGCGATCACTTCTGGGATCTCCCGCTTTATTACAAGTCGGGACTCACGCCCATCGCGATCAGCGTTCCGCCCTACCATTTCTGGGAACCGCCCACCGACGAAGGGCCGCTTCCCGCCCACGGTTCCGATTTCGGCTTGTTCATGCACAGCGAGGTGCTCGGCATGGAACGCACCATCTACGTCAAGGACGAAGACGGGCTGTACGACAAAGACCCAAAGCGTCATGGCGATGCAACCATGATTCCCAAGATCACCCTTTCCGAGCTCAACGCCAACATGCCCGAAGAGATGATTCTCGACAAGCAGGTATTTGCTGCTTGGAAGGACACACGTCACGTGAAGCGCATTCAGATCGTCAATGGACTCGTCCCCGGTCAACTCACGCGCGCGCTTGCTGGCGAAGACGTGGGCACAGTGATCACGAAGGAGTAGTCATGGCTGAACGACGCACCATCGACAGCCCTCTCGCGGGTTCCACCATGACTTCGGGTGGCGCCGAAGGGTTTAACTACGATCCAATTTCCATGGATCCCGACGTCAAGGTGATGAAGATTGGCGGTCAGTCGATTCTTGATCGCGGACGTGAAGCGCTCTTTCCGGTGCTCAACGAGATCGTCGCGGGGCGAGACAAGTACAAGCAGTTGATCATGTGCGGTGGCGGCACGCGTGCGCGCCACATCTATTCCATCGCATCGGAGTTGGAGCTTCCGACCGGCGTCCTTGCGGCGCTCGGCGGTTACGTGCCCATGCAAAACGCGCGCATGGTGCAGATGTTGTTGGCCAAACACGGCGGCATTTTCGTATTGCACGATGACTTCGAAAAGTTGCCGCTCTACTTCCGTCTAGGCTGCCTGCCGGTCATGACGGGTATGCCGCCCTTTGAATACTGGGAAAAGCCCGTTGAAGGCACACGCATCCCCAGCAACCGCACCGATGCCGGTGTCTACCTATCGGCCGAAGTGATGGGGTGCCCGCGCGCGCTCTACATCAAAGACGAAGAGGGGTTGTACGAGCATGACCCCAAGAAGCATCCCGACGCGAAGTTGATCAGGCGAATCAGCCTGAACGAACTCAATGAACGGGACCTACCCGACCTTGTGATTGAGCGATCGGTGCTGGGTCACATGGCGAACGCCAAATTCTGCCGTGAGATTCAAATTATCAACGGACTGGTGCCAGGCAACATTACGAAGGCGCTCGCCGGTGAGGATGTGGGGACCATCATTTATGCCGATTAGGTGCGGGCATTCCGCGCCAGACGTTCGACGTGCGTGTGCCCGTGGTACTCGCTTCCGCATCCTAAGCATCGTCGTCCTGCTTGCTTCCGTCGTGGGTTGTGGTCGTTCCGGTGACCCTGAGAACGAGGCCCATGTTGCGGCAGCGGCAAGTTTACGGCGCGTACTGCCGCCGTTGATCAAGGCATTTGAATCATCGTCGCCCGGCGTTCCGCTGGTGGTGAACTACGCAAGTTCCGGCACACTGCGTAGGCAGGTGGAGGCGGGGGCGCCCGTCGCCGGCGTGTTGTTTGCGAGCGGTGACCATGTGGATCGGCTCATTGAACGTGGGTTGGCTAGTCAGGACTCGCGCCGCGTATTCGCTCGCAACTCGCTCGTACTCATTACGTCCGATGACGCGACACGAACAACATTTCAATCACTGAAGGACATCGACGTTCGCGCGCGCATTGCGATTGGTGACCCGTCCTACGTACCCGCTGGTCGCTACGCAAAGCAAGCGCTGGAGGGTCTCGGTCAATGGGAGCGGCTTCAAGCATCTCTCATTTTTGCTCAAGACGTTGCGGGCGTAGTTACGTACGTCCGTCGGCGTGAAGCAGCGCTGGGCATTGCTTACCGGACCGATGTGCGGGCCATCGCGTCGATGCGTACGTTGGATGTGGCCGAGGGGCCATGGGCGCCGAAGCCGGCCTACGTTGGCGCTGCGATACAACACGATGCCCATGCCGCCCGCTTTTCCGCGTTGTTGAAATTTTTGGTGTCTGACGAGGCGAGAGCGGTTTGGACCGAACACGGCTTTGCCTCTCCGTAACCCTGGCGAGCGTGGCACCACGGCGCGATACGGCGTAGAGTGAAGCCGTGAACGAACATATGGTCACTGTCCTTGCTTCCGGCGCCGTCGATTCGGGCTTTCCGATTCGCTTGTCGTTGGTCGTGTCACTGTGCGCCATGTTGATCGTGACACCGCTCGGTCTTGCATTGGCATGGCTTCAAGCCAAGCGTCAATACAAGGGCAAGGCGCTTATGGATGGATTGATTCTCCTTCCCCTGGTTTTGCCGCCATCCGTCATTGGGTTCTTTCTCGTGATGTCGCTCGGTCGCGAAGGAGCTTTGGGCTCCGTACTCGAATCGTGGTTCGATGTGCGATTGATCTTTTCGCCCGCGGGTGCCGTCATTGCGTCGGCCCTGGTGGCCTTGCCGCTTTTTGTGAAAACGGTGCAGTCGGCACTTTCAAGCGTGCCCGACGACTTGGAGCGCGTGGGTCGCTCGTTGGGTCTCGGGCCGCTAGCGCTTTTCCTACGAGTCAGTCTGCCGTCCGCGTGGCCCGGCGTGCTTGCTGGTTTCGTCTTGGCGTTTGCGCGTGCCATCGGTGAGTTTGGCGCCACGCTCATGTTCGCGGGAAACATTCCTGGACGAACCAACACCATGCCCTTGGAGATATTCGCCGCGTACCAAGCGGGCGACGATGATCGCGCAATCATGTACGTTGTCGTTCTAACGAGCCTATCGCTTATTGTTGTCGTGATCGCATCCATACTCGATGCACGCAAGAGGCGCTACGCATGACGTGCCACGCCTTGGATGCTCAGTTTTCGCTCGCCGTAGGCCGGGGAAGCAGTCGTTTCACCGTGGATGCCGCGCTCACGCTTGAACACGGCGTCTTGGTACTCTTTGGCCCGTCGGGCAGTGGCAAGTCGCTTACGTTGCAAGCCATTGCAGGCATCCTGCGTCCCCTCGACGGACACATTCGTGTGCGTGGCCAATCGTTGTTTGATGCCGCAACGCGTACCCATGTTCCTGCCCACCGCCGTCGTATTGGCTACGTTCCACAGCACGCTTCACTATTTCCCTTTCGGAGCGTTGCCGACAATGTCGCCTTTGGTCTGCCACGTCGTGCCCGTCGCAAAGGAAACCGCGACGTCGTTCAGCTGCTTCATGAGTTAGGCATCGACCATCTGGCAGAGGCACGACCCACCGATTTGTCGGGCGGCGAGCGCCAGCGCGTCGCGCTTGCCCGCGCGTTAATTGTGCGCCCGCATCTGCTTTTGCTCGATGAACCGTTTGCCTCCATCGATCACACAGGTCGTCGAGCACTTCGCGACGTTTTGGTTGCAACGCTAAATGCCCACGGCACCCCCGCCGTTTTCGTTACGCATGATCCTGAAGAAGCGCGCCAATTGGGTACACGCATTGCGCGGTTTGCACGCGGCCGCACGCTGGGGATCGAATCGCCTCAACAGTTTCGTGCGCGCGCGCGAGTTCGCGTGACCGGACGCACGGAGGGGCGAATGGAGTCATTGGCCGATGGGCGACGGCGGCTGACGGTAACGGAGGCGACGGTTGATGCGCCGTCCGAACTCTTGGACCCTTGCAATGGCACCATCGATCTTCGACTTGTCTACGATGGGAACGCCGCGCAGGGCCAGGATACATCAGATGATGGTGACCATGCTTGACGCGGCCCGACAATGTTCGAATCGAATCGTGGCGGTCTGCATCGTCGTGGTTGTGCTGAGTATCGCGTGTGCGTTGCAAGGTTGCGGGGATGACGGCGGCGCCACGCCCATCTCGTTTCCTTCCATTCCTATTCAGGTTCGAGCAGCCGGCGATCCACCACGAATTCGTACGCTTTCGTTATCCGCCACATTGAAGCCGTCGTATCAGTCCCAAAGCCATGTTGCGTGGGGACTGCGAGAAGTGTTTGGTTCCGCGCTAGACAAGCCCGCCACACCTGCGTTCCCGCAATCGAGCTTAAACCGACTTGCGGTACGGCAGTCCGATGGCAAGGTCGTTGACATTGACCGACCGTTTGTGACGCGCGAAGACGGTCGCGTGTGGATCCTCCGCACCAATCGCAAGGCGGAACACCAACTTGCACTGATCGATCCCAAGCATCCCTTTCCCGCCTATCACGGGCGGGGCGGCAATCGCGGTCGCGCCAAGGCGATCAACCAACAAGTTCGCCGCGTCGCGGGCCTCACGCTTTATCTCGGCGATACAGTACGGAAATCAAAGAGGCGGGAGTCCCCTATGCTTGAACTGGCCATCACGGTTGACGGCGAGAAGCGCACGTTATCCGACGAGCAATTGCTCGAGTTGCAACCTCTGGAGGTATCCGGCGACAGTGGCAAGGGTGCGCGTGATGCATGGGATCTCCGATCGTTTGCCGAGGCCATCGCAGGCGACAACGCGCGCGTGTTATCGGTCAAGAGTCGATCCGGCGACGTGGCGACGATTTCTCCTGAGGAATGGGTACGAGACGATCGCGTTCCTCTCCTCAAGCTGAATCGACGTGGTGCGTTCAAGTTTCATTGGGCCGATGCGAAGTATGTGCCCATCGAAGACGGCGCGGTGCGAGATGTTGTCGAGTTGGGAATTGTGGCGAAGTAGGGGATTGCCGAATCCAACGCTGGGTCTTTCGCCAGTTAGCTGAATGAGCTTCCTCATCCGTATCCGAAGCTGAATCTTTCACCTGACCTCGGCCTTCGAAGCCAAGAATGCGCACATCGACATCGGAGCGAGCGTCTGCAGGATAGGGCTGACGAAGAATAGGAGTGAGACAGGAAAGGAATCAGATTCAGAAAGGGGAAGCTCTCACGCACGTCGCATGCTGCGCATGCAACTTTGCTACCCCACCAACCCGGTTAGGGGGTCTCCTTTGTGAAGCGGAACACGGGTACAGAAGTCGTTCGATTATTATGAAGTGGTACGGGCGAGAGGATTCGAACCCCTCTAAACTCCGCGCCAAAGGCGCTACGTTTCTCGGGGTGTACCCCTCGCCTTTGTCAGGGGAGGTCTGTGTAGACCTCCCCTACGCACGTCGCATGCTGCGCATGCAACTTTGCTACCCCACCAACCCGGTTAGGGATCAACAACTGGTTGCGGAACACGGGTACAGAAATCGATCGACAATAGATGGTGGTACGGGCGAGAGGATTCGAACCCCTTCGTTCGTTGTGCCTTCGGCACATCGAGTCTCGGGGCAACCTCTCGCTTTCGTCAGGGGAGGTCTGTGTAGACCTCCCCTACGCACGCTGCATGCTGCGCATGCAACTTAGCTACCCCTCCAACCCGGTTGAGAGGCGGAATACAGGCGCAGATTTGACAAGCTATGTGAGTGCTCACAGCGCGACGGGCGTTTTGGTGGCCCTCTTTTAGCCCTATTCGCGACTTAGGGCATCTCCGTCGCTATAAGTGATATAGGTGCGTTGTCGGCTTACCCAAGAGTTTGTAAGTAGCGCCTTCTTTGTCCAAACACGTTCCGTATTTTGGGAGTCACTCCATGGCCCGAATCCTTATTGCACTCCTGGCGCTGCTCACGGCAGGCGCTTTGCTCGAGGACTCACACGCGATGCCCGGCGGTCAGCCACTCAGCTTTGAAGCACGCGCTGATAAAGACGATGAGCATGAGCGAGAGAAGGAAGAGCGCAAGAAAGCCAAAGAAGCTGAAAAGGAAGCTCGCAAGCGTGAGAAGGAGGCCGAGAAGGAGCGCCGAGAGCGTGAGCGAGAGGCGCGCAAGGAGCGAGAGGAGTCCGAGAAGGAACGGCGCAAGGACAAGGAAGACAAGAAAGAGAAGTCTGACAAAGGTGAAGCGAGCGAGACTGAGCGTGCACGAAGTGAGCGCGATCGGGAACTAGCCAAGCTCCAGAAGGAACTCGATCGCGAGATCAAGAAGGCTCAAGCCGAAGCCGCGCGTGAGAAGAAGCCCGAGAAGGCGGCGGCCAAGGAGGCCAAGCTGCGCGCCAAGTTTCAGTCGAAAAAGATGCATGTGGAGCGCAAGTACGCGGAGGCTTTAGAAAAGGCTGCGCGTAAGAAGGGTGGAGGAGCCGGAGGAGAGAGCGGCGATAGAGGCAAGCGACCCGGAGGTGGCAATGCGAAGGGTGGCGGTAAAGGCAAGCACAGGGAACCGACAGAGGAGGAGAAGCGAGCCATGAAGATCGAAGACGAAATCAAGCGCGCTCAAGAAGAGCGAGATCGCGAAATGAAGCTGCTCGATGCAGAGTACGAACGTGAAATGAAGCAGGCTGCTGAGGAAGCGAAACGCGAAAACGATCCGGACAAGGTCGAGGCCAAGGCCGCCAAGCTCCGCGAACGTATCGAAAAGCGTCGATCCGAGATCCTGCGCAAGTATCAGAAGAAAATGGAGAAGCTCAACGCCAAGTTCGAGAAGAAGGGCGGTAATCAGAATGGAAAGGGCAATGAAGGGAATCGCGGCGGTCGAGACGGACGCGAGAATCGAGGCGGACGAGGGAATCGATAGAACATGGAATTTGAACTTTGGACTCTTCTTGTGTGGGCGCTTATCGGAGCGCTCGCCGGAATCTTTCTGGTACGTGGCCTCACCATGGGTTCCACCACCCGTGGATTCCTCGGCGCTGCTCTGGGCGTTTTGGGGGGCTACATCTTTGCTCTAACGGGTGTAGCAGGTACTTCATCCGTAGCGGTTTCATTCGCCGTTGCTGCATTGGTCGCCTACGTAGGTCTCCTCGCGATAGGACGGATCAGACCTGGGAACGCGTCATGACTGCCTCCGATGCAGAGCCCAAGAAGCCGGGCTTCCTTGAGCGTGTAATCAAGATCCTTCGCAGCCCTCTTCCTGGTACCAGTACCGCGGAGAAGCGAAAGGAAGAGGAGCAGCAACGCCGCAAGCACAACGAACGTCAGAGCCAACCCGGTGACACCGGCGGTGACGTATCGGGTGAAACAGAGGGCCTCTCTCTATCCGACCTACTTGAACGCCAGCGTCGTGAGCGTGATGAGCAAACACAGCGCCATCTCAGCGAGCGAAAGGAACTCGACGACCGCCATGAACGCGAGCGTGGGGAAGCGAGGGCGCGGCTTTCGTAAGAGCTGTATGTTCTGAGTTTCCTCTCTTACCTACTCATACGAAAGAGGTTGCGCGTCGGTGGCTCGTATGCCTCCGCGTTTATGTTCCATTCGCGCGCTGAGTGTGGGTGACGAGTGTGTCAACTGGCGCAGTCCTCAGAAGTGTCGCGCAGGCAGGCGTATTTTTTTGTTCTCTGGTGTGGCCACAACAAGCCGTTGAAATGTGCTGGCTTCACTTTGGCGCTTGAAGCTCATCGCTGGCAGAGGGGTGGATGTGCCAGCACGAGTTGGCTTCCCTTAGCTCTTGGACTTGCCTTCAGTCAGCGAGAACTGGGTAGCTCTAAATCCGAGTCCCGAATGAGTCTTCGAAGCTTCCACCGGTAAACCTTGGACACGCGACGATGACCGTGCTCCCAGCGAGAAAGGGAGAGCCTTGCGACGCCGATTCGATGTGCAGCTTCAGTGAGCGTCAGGCCGAGTTGCTTTCTTTGCTGCTGAATCCACGCGCGCTCTTGTTGTGCCGACATCTCTTGAAACGCAGGTATTCGCTCCCTGAGCGTCGCGTTCCAACAACGCTCCAACCCGGTTAGGGGGTCAACTTTCGTGAAGCGGAACACCGGTGAAGAAATCGATCGATAACAGATAGTGGTACGGGCGAGAGGATTCGAACCCCTAACCTCCTGATCCGTAGTCAGGTGCTCTATCCAGTTGAGCTACGCCCGCGGGGAGGGGGGATGATAGGGGCAGTGCGTGTTGGGTGGGACGGAGAAATGGGACGGTGGAGGAGCCGCGGGCCCATTTGTGGGTGACGAAGGGGTGACATTGCGTGTTAGGCCGTGGAGCAGGGGCGGCAGTACCGGTACTCTCCGATTTGCCGAATTGGGGAATATGACAGTCTTTCGGGGCTCGGCTCAATTCTGATCCATGTTGAACCAACGGATATCGCAAGAGATTGGCGATCCGAGCGGGTGGCCGCTAAATCGTATTCAGCGTGACGATGTCTTCAGGCGATGCGTCGCGTGTCATCAATGCAAAGGAAATGTAATCAAAGCCCATACTTTTGGGCTTTCCGGTCGTCGGGCTGTCACCGGAGGATCTTTACAGATACTCGAATTTCGGGGTCGTTTTGGGGCGACGCCGGAGTAATCTGTGGCCACGCAACGGCGTCATGAGGGAGCGCGAGGGTCATCCTCGCCGGCGACTAGGTCGCCCGACGTCAACGTGAACATCCATGGCTTGGGCAAACCTATCCGTTAGGGGCGCTGGCCGTTGGGAGTGTCGGCGATTCGGCAATCTCAATGAGGCCCAGCAATCTCTGATGGTTAGGACGTTCGTGAGAGCCGAGGAAACGCCTGGGAGGGCAGAATGACACGCACTATTCGTACGCGCATTTCGTTTGTATGCGCAGCTGCTTGCATCGTTGTCGCTGGATCCACCGTCAATACATGGGCCGAAGAAGCCAAGTCCGATGCGCCCAATCGTGCGTCGGCAAAGGTTGAATCTACCGCCGAAACCGAGACCTATAGAGCCAAGCAGTTTGTGCCACCGGCCGC
This sequence comes from Planctomycetota bacterium, assembly GCA_965222115.1. Taxonomy (GTDB): domain Bacteria; phylum Planctomycetota; class PLA2; order PLA2; family JAEUHO01; genus CBDCTJ01. The sequence continues at coordinate 1,881,405 of CBDCTJ010000007.1, forward strand.
GCCCACGCTTCCCGGTGAGACCACCGCCCCCGATCGCAAGCCCATGTTCTTGTCCGATCAGTTCGCTCGCCGTACACATCGCGATCGCATTGAAGCGTTGCGCACCGCGAACATGGCGCCTCGCACGTCAACTGCGAAGACAGGCGCGATGGCAACTCCCACAAGTCGCGCACGTACGAATCGTTCCTCTCGCCGGTCCGAGCTTGAAGAAGTCGCAACTGGCGGATTCTATGAGCCTGAAGACGTAACGCCGAGCGACGTGGTCAACGAGTCGGCACGCGCCAATACAGGCATCTACGAACCCGGTCCCGCAGAGGCCTATCTTCCGGGCGACGACGAACGAGTGGACGACGGCTCCGCACTCCTACCCGCGCCGTTCTCTACCAAGGATGGCCGCACCGTTCGCATGCGCTCGGAGCGCGAATTGGCTGAAGAGTCGTTGAAGTCCCGTCGCAACTTGGAGTCATTGCCAAACTCCGGTCACAAGCGCGCAGCACCACTCAAGTCGTTCCGCGGGCATGAGCGCGACGCCCGCCGTTCCTCGCCTCGTTCGAGCGTGGCGAATCGCACATCACGTTCACCGTCGAACCGCCCAGCCAACCGTGTCGCCTCAACGCCTGCGCCACATTTCAGTGGTTCGAGCAGTGGGACCATCATTCACCGCAGCTCGCCGATCGATCTTGGTCTTGTGCAGCCGGCACCACGCGTCATTCGCCATTCAGCACCTACGTATGTTCGTCCCGTACCGGTTCGCCCAGCACCTCGCACGATTTATCGCAGTGGTGGCACCACGTACAGCAGTGGTGGTGGCGTGACCTATAGCGGCGGAACCCATAACGCTGGAACCCATAACTCTGGAACAACATGGAGTAGTGGTGGGTCCACGTGGAGCAGTGGCGGATCGACCTGCTTCACCTGAGGCTAGGACGATCGCTGGCCGGTGGCCAGCGCCATAACAATCACGTTTCGCCTTTAGCATTGTCGTCCCAGGAGCGGGTATGCCCTCATGGGGCTTCCTTCTTGACAAACCTCGTTCTCGCTGCGTTTCACTGCAACTTAGTGAGCGTTCGCATCCTCGCCATCGGACTCTTCGATCGGTAGCGGGGCGGGTGCATAGCCCACCTCGTAGCCAATCTGGGGAAGCGGCGGGAGTGCATCGGAGGCCATGTCGGCGCCGTTGCTGACATCGAGCCCATGCTGAATGAACGGCTCGAGCTGCTTCCGAAATGCGGGCCAATCGATGTGATCCGTTGAGCCCGTATACGGATCACATTTTTCCGTTGCCTGCTGCATGAGACGCGCGAAACCTCGCGCATGAAAACCGCGCTTGAAGTGCACGAAGGCGGCCGCGTACTGAATCATGCCCTGGAGCCAGAGCCGATACGGGCCGTCCGCTTCGAGCCACAACGCTTCCCAGTCCTCATGGGCCTCATAGAACGCGCCCTGATTGAACAGTAGCACCGCACGATCGAAGCGACCTCGGTGCTCGGCTTCATCGATGGTCATGTCCATGGGCGCCATCCTTGCGGGAAAGTGTTGCGGAAGGGGCCGATCGGGCGCTCCCTGCCCCGCGACCTACGGGTACTCGTACTATGACACCCGTACTATGACACAGGCTGAACCCCGCGACCGGGGCTGCGTTTGGTCTCCCCGTCACCGTTTGGAGCTTCTCTCATGACCGTCTTCCGCGCACTTTCCGGTCTCTTTGTCCCTCTGTTTGTGGTTTCGCTAGTTTTCGTTGGTTGTGGCGACTCGGAAACATCGAATGAGACGACCCAGGACGGTGCATCAAACGGCGTAACGAACGGCGCATCAAGCGGCACTGTAGCCAAGCCCGATGGCGACCAGTCGAAGGCAGCAGGGACGAGCAAGGGGGACGACGGTGGCGCGCGAGCCGGCGGTCTTGCATCCCATGCCGATCTCGGCGATGCGCTCACCAAGAAAGTTCACGCGGCGCTACGAAAGGCACGTCACGGGCTTGCGCGCGTTCAAGAAGACGACGGGTCGTTTGGCGCGCCTTCGCTCGACATGCCGCCAAGTGTTGGTTTTACGGCCATGGTCACGATGGGGCTCATGGCAGCGACCACCAAGACGCAGGTTGCCAAAGATGAGGCCATCAACGAAGCGCTTGCGTTTATCGCATCCAAGCAGAAGGAAAACGGCGCCATCTTTGGAAACCCTCAACACATTACCTATGAGACCAGTGTTGCCGTGGGCGCGTTCGCGCTAGCGCGCATACCCAAGTTTCGTTCGAATCAAATGAAGGCCCGGAACTACCTCGTTGAGAGTCAAATCGTGGCCGATGAGAGCGACGCGTCGCATGGTGGCTTTCCCTACAAACAAGACAAAGGACAGCCGGCCGATCTGAGCAATGCGCAGATGGCCGCGACCGCGCTCTACGACGCCGAGCTCGATAAGGACCACGCGCTTTGGAAGCACCTTCGCTCCTTTACCAAGCGCGTTCAAAACGACTCCGAGTCCAATACAACGGAACAGGAGATCGAGCACGACGGAAAGAAGATAGTTGTCGTGTCGGGACAAGACGGCGGTGGCATCTACGGGCCCGGGCTGGTGAAGGCGGGCGTCGTGAAACGCGGTGACGGAAAATGGGAGATTCGCAGCTACGGTTCCATGGGGTATGCGCTGCTCAAGTGTCTCCTGTTTGCGGGCGTCAAGCCCGAAGACCGCCGCGTACAGATCCTGGTGAAGTGGTTGAGTGACCATTGGACCGTCGATAAGAACCCCGGATTCGAAGCGCATGAGAATCCTGAGATGGCCGGTCAACAAGGGCTCTTTTACTACTACTTCACGTGCGCGCGCGCATTGGCCGAATACGAAAAGCACGCGGGCAAGCCCTTGGTCATTAAAGATCGCGCCGGAAAAGAGCACCACTGGCGTCGCGAACTTGCGGAGAAGATTCTTTCGCTCCAACAAGAGAACGGCTTGTGGAAAAACAAGGTCGATCGTTGGGGTGAGAGCGCCGAGACATTGGCGTCCGGGTATGCCATGCAGGCACTCGGATTCATCACAGGGCGGCTTCCGTAAGTCCTATTTGCCGCAGCGGCTCCCACCTTCTTTGGCGGATCCTATCGTCTTCGGCGGATAGGGTACTGACCTCATGAACGCTCGCCATTTACGTACGTGTTTTCCGGCCCTCATTCCGGTGCTTCTTTGGACGATGCTTTACGCCGTTCAGTTCGCCGGAGGTGAGGACGGGGGGAGCGCGTCGCGCCGTGTCTTTCATGCCGACGTAATCGCGATGATTGCGATCTCGCTGGGTGCCTGTTTTCTTGTAGGCGCTCTGCGTAGGCGCTTAACCACCATCGCGTTGGCCATACTTCTCGTCACATTGATTCGAATGCTGTTCCTTGGCTTCGATGGGGCGCTCGCCTGGTTGGCGATCGCGTTCCTCGTGACATGCGTGGCACTTGGGTTGGCGCGTGTTGGATGGTTGGCAGGACTCAGCGCGGTGCAGGCGGGCGTTGCACCGTCGCTGGTATTGATCATCGCGAGCGTTGGCATCTACGGTATCGACGCCATTGGTGAAACGGCTGACGTGTCGGAACGTTTCCCAATCAAGCAGGCGCTCCTCAATATGGATCCGGCGACGACGTGCGCCCACGAGGCATCACAGCACGATCGACTCCATGACCCCCTCATCTACGACCGCGTTGACGTTGCCTCGTCTCTGGTGACACCGCCCACCTTACGAAACTTCGTGTTTGCGTGGGGACCGTGTGCGCTCATTTTGCTCGTGATCGCGCTTCTTCCCGGCCGTCGTTCGGTGGCGAGGCCTGCTCATGAGTGATTCCGACCGACCTCTGGCGCTCGTTGTGGGGGCGGGTGGGATCGGTTGTCCGGCCGCATGGGCACTTGCTCGTTCTGGGCGGTGGCGCTTGCGACTTATTGACCACGATCGCGTCGAACTCAGCAACCTTCCTCGGCAAGTGCTCTATGGCCCCGACGACGTCGGTCGTCCCAAGGCAAAGGTGGCCGCGGAACGCTTGCGTACGCTCGCTTCGGTTGAAGGCATTCATGCGCGCCTCGATTCCGACACCATCGACAACGTACTCGATGGTGTCAGCGTCATGATTGATGCCACCGACGGTGCGCAAACCAAGGACTGGCTCAATCAACTTGCCGTACGCACCCGCACGCCCTTCGTTCATGCAGCGGGCCTTCGCAGCGAAGCGCGACTTATGGCCATCGCCGCGGGTGGCGCGCCGTGTCTTTCGTGTGTTTTTGGGCGACTGGAAGATGATGGCGGTCGATGCAGTGATCTGGGTGTATGGAATGGCGTCGTTGGCGCGATTGGGTGTCTAGCCGCGCATCGCGCCGACGCGTTGAGGCGCCATGCGTCGCAACCTGCCTATGAAGTGCTCGATATGGCAGCGGGCCGTGCACTGTCGTTGGGCGCACGTCCGCGCGCCGCGTGCCCTGTATGTGGCGCGTCGAGTGGCGACATGGCGGTGGAGCCCTTCCCCGAATTCGTTGCCTGCGATGTGCCAAATGGTCAGGCGTCGCCATCACCGACGGCTCCCGGTCCCATTGCACATCGTTTGGACCTATCCAGTGAACGTTGTCCGATGAACTTGCTTCGCGCCCGTCAAGCACTAGACGCACTCGAACGTGATGAACTGATCGAGTTCACGTTGGGGCAAGAGGGTGCCGCCACCGTTCCCGATGGCGTGCGTATGCTCGGGCACGACGTCGTTGAGGTTCGTCGCCGCGCCGAGGACGAGGGCGTTCATGTGGTGGTGCGCGTATCCGCCGCGCCGTCGGCGTCCGAACTGCCGCGTCTCCCCTCCGAGATCGTGCAACGTTTCGCTCGACAACTTGTGCTCGAAGACGTGGGCAGCGCAGGTCAACAGACACTCTTTCGATCCACGGTTCGCGTTGTGTCGCAATCCTCGTTGCTTCTCGATACCGCCCTTATCTATCTTGCGGCGGCGGGCGTGGGCCGTTTTCAACTGGCGGCGTCGTATGCAACGAGTTGCTCTGCGCGTCACCGCACCCATCTTGAGCGAGTCGCTGTTGGCGTCTTCGATGAAGCCGACTCAGGCACCCGTGAGGGGTTCACTCTCGTTGTCGAGAACCGTGAGCTTGAAGGCGTCGTGCCCGTCCCCAATGAAACGCGCGACCTCCCGCCGAGCATTGCGATGGCTCGCGGTGCACTTCTGGCGGACCACATTCAACGGCGCTTGGTGGACTCTTCGGGAGCGGCACCCGCCTTGATCGGCGTGAGCAATGATGGCGCGCTTCAAAGTGTTTGAGCGTATCTAGCGACCCAGCTTGCCAAGACCCTGATAGATGCCGCCATAAAACGAGATGACTTCGTAGGCAACAAAGCCACCCACGACCAAAATAAACACGACGGGCAAGATCTGTCGAACCTTTGATCGGCGCAGGCGCACGCGCTCTTGCAGACCGAGGGCAAGGCGCGTGGCAACGTCGGGAAGATCACCGGCGCGTTCTCCCAGCGTGAGGGAGGTCGCATGTTCCGTGGGGACGGCGTGCCACGATTCCTCCAGCGGCCTGCCGGTTGGAAGTTGCCGTCGCGCGGTATGGAGGTCGCTTGCGACGCGCCCCCCCGCACCGGCTCGCGCGCTCAGCGAGAGAGTTTCCTCAAGCGGCACGCCCCCTTGTAAGAGATCGCCCATCGCTTGATAGGCCATGGCGTCTCTCGTTTCAATGAGGTTGCGATTTCCGAACCAAACCGTCGGTGCTTCTACGCTGGTAGTGCCCTTGTCGTAGGAACGTTTGGCGCGCGCGCGAAGAAACAACCAGATGTAGAGCGGTGCCAGCAACACGCCCGCCATCATGAGGCTGCGAAACGTTGATCCTCGAATCGCACCGAACACAAAGATCAACAGCGAAACAATGTGTGCGAGCAGAATGGGATAGACGAGCGCGGCGGCTTCCTCACGACGATGTCGTGCTTCTTCGTCTTTGCGATCCGCGAGTTGAACCAGACGAGACTCCAGTGACCCGCTTGCCTCGCCCGCGCGAATGAGTGCTCGATCCAGGGGTGACACATGTTGCGCCAATGCATCGCTAAGCGGCGCACCGGCGCGCACCTCGTCCGTCGCCTGCTTGAGCGGTGCCTTGCCTGCAGCGGCTTGGCCGAGTGCCTCGGCCCACGTGACGCCCGCCCGATGAAAGGAGGCAAGGCTGCGAAAGAACTGCGAAGACACCGCCATTGGCCCAGCTTACGCGCTAACGTGCGGCGCAAGTCGGCTTTCAACCCGCCCCTCGGTACGAATTCCCTCTGAAACGCGATAGACTGGCGTGGGCGCGCTGAACCAAGCCGGAATCCCCGCGTTTTTGACGATGTGGAAAGCCGTTCGTGTCTGCCGCCAACCCGCAACCCACGTTAGTTAACACGCCTGTGCCCAAAGGAATCAAGAGATGAGCGACGCCAACGTCATTGCATGTCCAAGTTGCAATAAGCGCTTCCGGCTTCCTGCACGTCCACCGGCAACCTTCGCCTGCTCCAACTGTGGCACCGTCATGGATCTCAGCGCATTTCAAGCAACCGCGCCTGCGATTGCACCGGCTGTCGTATCGGGTGGGCAATCTTCATCCGGAGGCTCGCCTCGATCGCGTTCGAGTCGTGCGCGTGCGAGCCGCTCGTCGCGCCGTAGTAGCAGTCGTGCCGCCGTGTCCTCCGCCAGTCGCAGCAGTGGAGCACGTCGCTCATCGCGTTCGTCTCGGGGTCGGCGAGACGACTATGACGACTACGACGATGATCGTGGATACCGCCGCGGCCGTCGGCGACAGAAGAGTAACAACGGCCTCGTGATTGGCCTTGTTGCAGGTCTCGTTGCCGTTGGGTTGCTCATTGCCTTCGTTGCGTCGCGTAGCGACGACACGACAGAAAGTACAGGCGGCACCGATGTTGCCGACAGCAGCACGCCCGGTACGTCCACTCCTTCAACAAGTGCCTCCGGTATGAATCCCACCGGTACCAGCGTGGGCGTGGGCACAGCCGCAACCGGTACGCCGAGCGCGTCCGGTACAACAGCCGTAGGTGGCGCCACGCCTGCGGGTACAACGCCCGACAAGCCTGCATCCACGGGCGATTCGTCCACGCCCAAGGCCGATGCACCCGCACCAAGAAGACGACGCACCCGCATGAACGTGCGCAAATACGAAATGAAGGTCTATCCCTGGCACAGGGACGTGCCCGAAGATCTGAGAGCTCAGGTCGAGGGGTGGATGGACATGTATGTCAATGGCGGTGGGCGGGACAAGATCGAGGCCCAAGAAAAGCTCATCGAAGCCGGCACGAAGAACCGCGCCATTTGCGGTCGCATCATCAGCGAGTTCAAGAAGCTCGACGAGTCACCTGGACTCAATAATCCTCTGGGCAAGTCACGCGCGGCGTCCATTGAGCAGTTGCTCCGTAAAATCGATGGTTGGCAGGAGCGGCATTGGGAAGAGTATCAATCGTTCCATCGCAGTTCGCCCGGTTCGCGGGTGCTCGGTCTCATCAAGCGTTGGCTCGCGTGGTGGGAGTCCGATCGTTGGAAGAGCCATCCACTTAAGCCTTGGGACGAGTTCACCGAGGGCGCGCTGCGCGAAGACGACGGATCGGGCGGTACCAAGAAGAAGAAAGAAAAGCCCGCTCCCAAGAAGGGCTTCGACAAACTCGACGACTAGCGTTTCGAAGAGCGCACCAAAGGACGCGGTAAGTGAACGACACACGACCGGCGCCAATCAGCGCCGCGCTTACTACGCCCGGATTGCCCGCCGGATTCAAGCTCTCAAGCAACTTTGTGCCCTCGGGCGATCAGGCCACGGCCATCGCGGGCTTGGTGGAGGGCGATACGCGTGGCGCCAAGCACCAGGTATTGCTTGGCGTGACCGGAAGCGGCAAGACATTCACGATGGCCAATGTGATTGCAACATTGGATCGCCCGGCGGTGGTGTTGGCGCCCAACAAGACCCTCGCAGCACAGCTCTTTGACGAGTTTACCGATCTCTTCCCCGAAAACGCGGTCGAGTACTTCGTTTCATTCTACGACTACTACCAGCCCGAAGCCTATGTGCCGGCACGCGATCTCTACATCGAGAAAGACGCGAGCATCAATGATCGCATTGACCGCATGCGTCACGCCGCAACCAAGAGCGCACTCACGCGTCGCGACGTGATTGTTGTCGCCAGCGTGAGCTGCATCTACGGACTGGGTTCACCGGAAGAATATCGAAACTTTCATGTGTGGGTGGAGGTCGGCGATCAACTGGATCGCGACGTGTTTTTGAGACGTCTGGCACGCATTCGCTACCAGCGAAACGATGTGCAGCCCCAGCGCGGCAGTTACCGCGTGCGCGGCGACGTCGTGGAAGTGGGCCCGGCCGACAGCAGTGACCGCCTGATACGTATTGAGTGGTTTGGCGATGAGATCGAACGCATTGAGGAAATCGATGCATTGACGGGCGAGATCTACGGGCGCCGTGAATCGACGTCGTTTTTCCCAAGCAGTCACTACATGAACAGCGATGACGCACTTGGCCGCGCCATCGATGGCATTGAAAGGGAACTGGCGACGCGCTTGGTGCACTACCGCAAGGAAGGCAAAGTGCTTGAGGCCGATCGCCTTGCTCGACGCGTGCGCTACGACTTGGAGCTGTTGCGCGAAACGGGTTTCTGCCCAGGCATTGAAAACTACTCGCGTCATCTTGATGGTCGACAGCCCGGTGAGGCCCCGGCAACACTGCTCGACTATCTCCCGGAAGACTTCTTGTTGTTGATTGACGAGAGCCATGTGGCAGTACCGCAGGTGGGGGGCATGTACGCCGGGGATCGGCGGCGAAAAGAAAACTTGGTCGAGTTTGGATTTCGCTTGCCGTGTGCGTTGGACAACCGTCCGCTTACCTTTGACGAGTTCAAACAACGCGTGGATCGCGTGATCTATGTGAGCGCAACGCCGGGGTCCTACGAAAAGGAACAAGCCGGATCCAACATCGTCGAGCAAGTCATTCGACCCACCGGCCTCGTCGATCCCGACGTGATCGTGCGGCCCGCGCGCGGCCAGGTCGATGATCTCCTGCGCGAGATTCGCGAGCGCATTGAGGACGGCGAGCGCGTGCTCGTGACAACACTCACCAAGCGCATGGCCGAAGAACTCAGCGAACACTTGGCGGAGATTGGCGTCAAGGCCCGCTACATGCACTCCGACATCTCAACGCTTGAGCGTGCGGAGATATTGAAAGACCTGCGGCTGGGCGTGTTTGACGTGCTTGTGGGGATCAATCTGCTGCGCGAAGGACTGGATCTGCCGGAAGTCGCCCTTGTGGCGGTGCTTGATGCCGACAAGGAGGGCTTCCTGCGTTCGGAAACGAGCTTGATTCAGGTCAGTGGTCGCGCGGCGCGCAATGTGGGCGGGCGCGTGATCTTTTATGCCGACCGCATCACGGATTCGATGAAGCGCGCCATGGACGAAATGGACCGTCGTCGGGTGATTCAACGGCAGTACAACGAAGACCACGGCGTTACGCCCAGCTCGGCCACGCGCGGAGTGCGCCACACGGTGACCGAAACCTATGCGGAACGCGACTACGTCGAGCTCGCGCCCCTTGAGAGCGACGGGTTGAGCGACGCGAAGACACTGCGCGAACGAAAAGAGACGCTTCAGAAAGACATGCTCGCCGCTGCCAAAGAACTTCGCTTTGAGGACGCCGCCTCGCTGCGTGATTCGCTGCGTCGTGTAGAGGCTCTGCTCTTGCGCTTGGGTGAAGGCGAAGACACGCCAACTGACGCGACTGAGCCATCGTCATGAGCGATGCGCAGGCTGCGCTAGAGGCACGGGTCGCACGCTTGCCCGACGAACCCGGCGTGTACCAATGGCTTGATGATGCGGGGCGCACCCTCTACGTGGGCAAAGCGGCCAGGCTGCGGTCGCGCGTGCGTAGCTATCTGGGCAAAGGCGATGGTCGGCCCCTCGTTCGATTGCTGATGCGACGCGCGGTGCGCGTGGAAGTCACGACCACGGCTACTCCCAGCGAGGCGCTGCTGCTTGAGAACACATTGATTAAGCGCGAGCGTCCGCCCTACAACCTGCGCCTCAAGGACGACAAGAGCTACTTGCTGGTGCGCGTAGATCGATCGCATACATTTCCCCGACTTCGCTTGGTACGCAAGATCAAGAAGGACGGCGCGCAGTACGTGGGTCCATTTGCCAGTGCAAAGGGTGTACGACGGACGCTGCGATTCTTGGGTACGCTCTACCCGTTGCGCACGTGTTCGGACCGTGAACTCGAAGAGCGCACGAGGCCGTGTCTCTATCATCAGATTGGGCGTTGCGCGGCGCCGTGCGTGGACGCGATTTCAGCCAGCGAATACGACTTGTTGCTGCGCGGCGCACTTGCTTTGTTGCGCGGGCGCGACAACGGCGCAGCGTCTGAACTTCGGCGGGAAATGGAGGCGGCTTCGGAAGCCCAGTTGTTTGAACGCGCGGCGGTCTTCCGCGATCGATTGCACGCGCTTGAGTCCGCATTGACCAAGCAGGAAGTTGTCACCGTGGATGGCAAAGACCGCGACGTGCTGGCGGTCGTCCAAGCCGGCGGCGTGAGCATGTTGAGCTTGGTCTATGTGCGCGATGGTCAGGTGGTGGCCACTCGGGCATTGGCGCAACACACAACCGTCCCCGGCGCCGATGTGATTCACGGCTTTCTCGCGCAGTGTTACGCGCGCGATAAAGTGATTCCCGCCGAGTTCTTGGTGGATCAAGAGCCCACCGATCGCGAAGGCTTGGAAGCCATGCTCTCCGAGCTGCGCGGCACCGCAGTATCGATTCGCGTACCCAGGCGAGGCACCGGTCGAGATTTGATCGCCATGGCCGTTCGAAATGCAGAGATGGCCATCAAGGAACACAACGAGCGTGCTCGTCAATCGTCCGACGCTCTGGCGCGACTCGCCACATTACTTGGCCTACCCACGTCGCCAAGCCGCATTGAGGGTTACGACCTTTCGCACTTGGCGGGCAGTGATCCGGTTGCCGGATTATCGGTTCTCATTGGCGGCGTGCCCGAACCCAGTAGCTATCGCCATTTCGCTATCCGTGAAGCCGCAGGAGGCGACGACTACGCAGGCATGCGCGAAGTCATTGCGCGTCGGTTCGCACGTGGCGTGGAGCTTGGCGTATTGCCCGACTTGGTGCTCGTTGACGGCGGTCGTGGACAAGTCGAAGCCGCACGCGCCGCGCTCGATGATCTCGGTGGCATCGACATTCCGCTTGTTGGCTTGGCCAAAGCGCGTACAGCGTTTGGTGAGCGTTCCGACGAACGAATCGTTCGGCTTGAACATCCCGAACCGTTGATTCTCAAGCCCGATGATCCCGGCTTGCGCTTGCTCGTCACCGTTCGAGACGAAGCGCACCGTTTCGCCGGTCGCTACCAACAGAAGCGTCGGCAAAAGACGTTCTCTGCTGGAGCCCTCGACGCTGTATCCGGAATTGGTCCGGCAAAGAAGCGTCGCCTCCTCAAACATTTCGGTTCTGTTGACGGCATCCGCGACGCCCCCTACGAAGACCTCGCCGCCATCCCCGGCATCGGTCCCCGCCTCGCCCGCCTCATCCGCGACACGCTCGGCTAGGTACATCGCTGTGCCCGGCCCGTGACCGTATGCCTATGAAGAAGCGCCCACGGTCTCAGCAGTCTTGGCGCTTTCCCAGTCTTTGAGGAAGGCGGCGAGGCCTTGGGTGGTGAGGTCGTGGCCGACCATTTTGTCCATGATCTTGGGGGGAATGGTGGCAATGTCGGCGCCGATGAGCGCGGATTGACGGACGTGATCGGCGTTGCGGATGCTGGCCACGAGTACGTGGGTGGTGAGGTTGGGGTAGTTCACGAAGGTCTGAACGATGTCTTCGATGAGTTCCATGCCACGCGCGCCACGATCGTCGAGTCGGCCAATGAAGGGACTTACCATGGTGGCGCCGGCCTTTGCTGCAAGTAGCGCCTGCGTGGCCGAGAAGCAGAGCGTGACGTTTGTGTTGATGCCCTTCTTCGAAAACGCTTTGGTGGCTTTGAGTCCCTCGGGAATGAGCGGCACTTTGATGACTACGTTCTTGTGTATTTCAGACAGTCGAACGCCTTGCGCAATCATGCCGTCGGCATCCATGGCGGTAACTTCGGCCGAGATGGGACCATCAACAATGCCGCAGATTTCTTCGATGACCTCTTCGAAGACGCGACCGGACTTGGCGATCAAACTCGGGTTGGTTGTGACGCCATCCACGACGCCCCAGGATGCGTACTTGCGAATCTGATCGACGTCCGCGCTATCGAGAAAAATGCGCATGAGCACCTCCAACGACTGGATCGAAAGAGAGTACCCGCGCCCGACCCCACCTGGAGGTCAGTCGAAGATGACGAAATAGCGCAGCGTCTCGGGCTTCTTGTCGGCGGTGGCGATGCCGGAGATCGTGATGTAGCAGGCCGATCCGCGACGTGTATCCACGAGACGCGGGAGGAAGCGAATCGCCCGAAGATGAGGGTGAGTCCCCGGATGCCATGCGTGTACGCGGTCCACGACGACGTTTTCACCCAGGTGTAGGTGTCTGGCCGACTTGGGGGCATGTTTAAACACCACGGCCGTCACGCTCAGGGCGTCGGGATCCAGGGGCGCAAAGCGCTTGGCGCATAGAAACACACTCCAGAGCGCGTTGCGGGTGAAGTGTGTGCGTAAGTTTTGCCCGCGCGGGGGCCAGTAGATGGCGCTCGGTGTTGGGGTCGCCCCCTCGTTCTTGCCCGCTTCGTTCTTACCCTCCTCAGCAAGGGTTCGAAGCGATACGAACGGTCCGGCCTTGGCGATGGCGGCACTTGTCGCCAGCGGGTCCAGGCAGACCAAGCGCGAACGTAATGTTTCATCACCCTTCGAGGCCACCATGCGATCCACGCTAAACCACAGCGGCAGACCGCGACCCCGGTGGGCGGGAAACGAGGTGATGCTTGGACCGTCGGTGTGGGCCGGTGTGTCCATTGCCGAGGTACGGATCGCTTCCAGCGCCGACGTTACGTCCTTGGGCGCTGCCGATTCAATGGTCGGCGTGGCCGACGCATCGGGGATGGCGTCGAGCTCTTTACATAGCGAAGCCGCTTGCATGGCCACCGTCGCAGCCGCGTCACTCCATCGAAGTCGAAAGGGCACACCCGCCATCGCGCGGTATCCCTGAAGGCGCGAGATCGCCTGTTGCCCGTCGCTCGCATGGCTTCGCTTTCGATACGGGTCGCGCGCGCGGTTGAGCATGCGCAGGAGTCCATCGCGCGACTCGGGTTGCAGCAGCAGGCCGTCGATCCAGGTCTCTTCGATTTCCGTCAATGCATCGGGGCGTTTCCATACGCGACCCGTAAACACGTCGTCTTCGTATTGCCCGTCGCGCGTGGGCATTCCGTCTTGATCCCACTCTTTCCAGACACCGTGCTTCTTGCCCGAGTTGTAGCTCCCTTTGATGGCGGCGGTGCCATTCGCATGCCAAGAAAGATAGGCACCTTCGTAGCCGTGTTCACTTTCGTCGTACTGGCGTTTGATTTGACCGCTGGGGTAGCGCTCAACCTTGGCATCGGACGTCAAGTCCAGCGTTTCCGATCCAGCGGTACCCGAGATCAACAACACCAAGAGGCACGCGAAGCCACACGTCGACATCGCGCTTTTGATCGATAGCCATGCGTAGGTCAAAATGGGGCCCTTCGTACGCGGGTATCGCCCGCAGTCCGTGTTTCGCGCCTCGGTACGGACACCTCTCTGTCGAACAGATCGCCGCCGTTTGTGAGGCGTTTGTCGGAATCGACCGCGGGTCCATCAATTGAGTGGATTTTCGCCCTCGAAGGGCCGCTAATTCAGTGTGTGACCCTACGCGTACCCACCACACCCCTCGGCGTGCTCGATGCATGGCTCGACCACATGCGCGTGGAACGCGGTGCATCGCGCCATACGATTTTTGCGTATCGTCGCGATGTCTTGGATGTGCTTCGCGCCGTGGGCATCCATGGGACAAAGCTCGAACGCGATCAGGCGTTGCAAGGCATCCGCTCGTCTCAGATCGCAACGTGGATGCGAGGCGAGCGGACACGCGGTGCCGCACCAAGTTCCAGCACGCGCCGTCTTTCGTCCTTTCGTGGGTATATGCGCTTTGCGTTGTCGCTTGGCGTGGCAGCGAGTGATCCCACCGATGGCATTCGCGTGCCCGCTATGTGGAAGCGACTTCCCAAGTCGTGGAGCAAAGCACAGGTCGACGCGCTCTTGGCTACTGCCAACGACACGACGCCGCTTGGCATGCGCGATCGCGCCATGGTGGAAGTGCTTTACGCGTGCGGGGCGCGCGTTCAAGAACTGTGCGATGTTGCCGTGGACGATGTGCGCTTGAACGACGGTGTGGCGCGCTTCGTTGGAAAAGGTGGTAAGGAACGCTGGGTGCCACTCGGTGAACCGGCCGCCAATGCCATTCGCGACTACCTCGAACACGTGCGCCCGGACCTTGTGGTTAAGTCGCGCAACAGGTCTTCGCGTCAACTGTTTCTGTCCAAGTCGGGCCGCGCACTCGATCGCCACATGGTGTTTCGCATGATTCGTACGCGGGCCCTCAAGGCCGGATTGGACGCCTCCATCAGTCCCCACACCCTGCGCCATTCGTTTGCAACCCACCTACTCGAGGGCGGTGCGGATCTCCGCGTCGTGCAGGAACTTCTCGGCCACGCCAATGTTCAGACGACCGAGATCTACACGCATGTGGACCGCGAGAAGCTCAAACGGGTTCATCGTCGCTTCCATCCACGGGCGTAACCGTCCGTAGACGCGGAAGTTTGCCGGAAAAGTACAACGCCCTACGGTGCGGCGCGTACCATCCGCCTTTCGCCAGGAGACCCGCGTGGACCCCAGTCCTTCCCCAGCCACGACCACGGCCGCACCTGCCCCGCAGACTAGCGTGGCGCAGCTAAATGCAGGCTCGACGAAGTCGCTCAAACTGTGGGGGCTGGGCATCATCATTGTTGGCCTGATCGCAGATCTATGGTCCAAGGCCTACTTTGAGAAGCTCCTGGGTATGAACGTTGAGACGGGTCTATCGGCGCGTCGCATTCAAGTCATCGACGGCTTCTTCGCGTGGGAAGGTGTTTACAACCCCGGCATTACGTTCGGGCTTGCCGCACACCAAACGGTGCTCATTTTGGCGCTTACCGGACTTGCCACCGTGGGCCTGTTCATTTGGTTCCTTGCCACCCAGCGTCCGAGTCGTTGTCTACACATCGGTCTTGCCATGATCATTGGGGGCGCGCTTGGCAATCTCTACGATCGCTTTCATTGGCACAAGGTGCGCGACTTTATCAGTTTCTATATCGGTGAACATCGCTGGCCCAACTTCAACGTGGCCGACATGCTCATCGTCGTGGGGGTGGGATTGATCATGTGGGATGCGCTGTTTGGTCATGGCGCAAAAGTGGCGCGAGCGCAGACCGAAGCCGCGCGCCGCGCCAAGAAGGCGTAGATCGCTATGGGTGGCGTCGCGCCCGAACCGTTGCCCGAACCCAAAGGGCCTATCGACCTTTCGTTTCGCATTGGCAATACCGTCTTTCCCAATCCCGTGGGGACGGGCTCGGGTACTTTTGGAAAGGGGCTTGAGTTTCGCTCGTTCTTTGACGTGTCGCGACTTGGGTGTGTCGTTGTAAAAACGATTACGACGGAGCCACGCGCCGGTAATCCGCCGCCGCGTTTGCACGAAACGCCGGCCGGGATGCTTAACTCCATTGGGCTTGCCAACGAAGGCGTCGACAGCTATATCGTCAACCGACTGCCGCTCTTGCGCGAGTTGGGCGCACCGCTCGTAATAAACATTGCAGGCCACAGCGTTGAGGACTTTGGCTATCTCGCCAAGCGATTTGCGGCCGAGCCCGGCATCGCCGCACTCGAACTAAACATGTCGTGTCCCAACGTGTCGAAGGGGCTCGATTTTTCGACCAATGAGGATGTGGCACGGCGCGTGGTTCAGGCCGTTCGAAACGAAACCGACCTTCCGCTCATCGCGAAGCTCAGTCCCAACGTGACCGACATTCGACCGATTGCCGAGGCGGCGGTGTATGGCGGCGCGGACGCGATCTCGGCCATCAATACGTTGGTGGGCATGGCCATCGATTGGCGCAAACAGAAAGCGCTGCTCGGTCGTGGCGTGGGGGGGCTCAGCGGTCCGTGCATTAAGCCCGTGGCGCTCCGCATTGTTCGTCAACTCTACGAGACGGTGGACGTTCCAATCATTGGTATCGGGGGTATCGAGAATGCCGACGACGCAATGGAGTTCATCGTAGCGGGCGCGAGTGGTATCCAAGTGGGGACGGCCAACTTCTACAACCCGCGGGCCACCATCGACATTCTTGAGGGTCTTCCCGCGCGGATCGCGGCCCTCGGCAAGGCCAGTCTGCGCGAGGTGGTGGGCAGCCTCAACTGGACGCTCTATCCCGCATAACGCCGGAGCGTCCAGCAGCGCCCCAGAGATGGCCCTCGCATTGGATTAGGGATCTCGCGGGTATTCGAAATGGTCGATGCCGGGTGTCCGCGTTACCTTCTCCCAACTATGGGCTTCTTCCGCCGCACATTCTCGCCGATTGCGCGTTTTTTGCGGTGGGCTTGGCCTGGTAGGCGGCGCAAATCCGGAGCAAATCAAGAACCGATGATTACCAAGGCGATCAACAAAGTGTTCGGCTCCCGCAACGACCGCGTCATCAAGTCGGCGCTAACCATTATCGAGAAAGTCAATCGCCTTGAGCCCGACATGCAGGCGCTGTCGGATGCGGACTTGAAGGGCAAGACCAAGGAGTTTCGAGATCGTCTGGAGCGCGACGAAACGCTCGATGACTTGCTACCCGAGGCGTTTGCGGCGGTGCGCGAATCGGCCAAGCGCACCCTCGGCATGCGCCACTTCGATGTGCAGATTCTTGGCGGTTGGTGTCTCCATACGGGGTCGATCGCCGAGATGGTTACGGGCGAGGGTAAGACGCTCGTGGCAACGTTGGCCGTGTATCTAAATGCGTTGCGCGGCACGGGCGTACACCTCGTCACAGTCAATGACTATCTCGCCAAGCGCGACGCCATTGGCGTGCGACCGATTTACGAAGCGCTGGACATGACGGTGGGTTTTATTCAGGCCAACATGCATGCCCACGATCGCATTCCCGCCTACGAGTGCGACGTCACCTACGGCACCAACAGTGAGTTCGGCTTTGACTACTTGCGCGACAATATGAAGGTCGACAAGGAGCTCAAAGCACAGCGCGAACTCAAGTATGCGGTGATCGACGAGGTGGACTCGATTCTGATCGATGAGGCGCGAACGCCGCTGATCATTAGCGGTCCTGCCGAAGACGATCGCGTGGATTACCAGGAGGCCGACGAAGTTGTGCGTAAGCTCCGTCGCGACGTCGACTTCGAAGTTAACGAAAAAGATCAACGCTGCGATATCACCGAAGAAGGTGAAGACCGCGCCCAAGAGCTTGCCGGCCTCGACTTTGATGACGCAGCCAACTCTCACTGGCGTCACTTGCTGTCGCAGGCCTTGCGGGCGCACTACATCTACAAGCTCGACAAGGATTACGTCGTCAAGGACGGCGAGATCATCATTGTCGATGAATTCACCGGTCGTTTGATGGATGGTCGGCGATGGTCGGACGGGCTTCACCAGGCCGTGGAGGCCAAGGAGCGACTCAAGCCGCGCCCCGAAAACCAAACACTCGCAACCATTACGTACCAGAACTTCTTCAAGCTCTACGACAAGCTCGCGGGTATGACGGGTACGGCGCTTACCGAAGCGGGTGAGTTTTGGCAGATCTATAAGCTCGACGTCGTGAGCATTCCCACCAATCGCCCGCTGATTCGTATTGAGGGCGACGATCAAATTTACGCGACGGAGAAGGACAAGTTTGGCGCGGTCGTGGATGAGATCGTGCGCGTCAATCACACAGGACGTCCCATCCTTGTGGGTACGACCAGTATTGAAAAGAGCGAGCGCGTTGCGGGCATGCTTGGTCGTCGCGGCGTGGATCACGTCGTCCTCAATGCAAAGCACCACGAACGTGAGGCTGCCATTGTGGCTGCCGCCGGTCAGCAGAATGCCGTGACCATAGCCACGAACATGGCGGGTCGTGGTACCGACATTGTGCTTGGGGATGGTGTGATCGATCGAGGCGGTCTGCACATCATTGGTACTGAGCGCCACGAGTCGCGACGGGTAGACAATCAGTTGCGCGGTCGTGCCGGTCGTCAGGGTGACCCGGGCTCCAGTCAGTTCTTCTTGAGTCTCGAAGACGATTTGATGCGGATTTTCGCGCCCGATTGGGTCGCTAAGATCCTTCAACGCATGGGCCTCAAAGACGGCGAGGCCATCCAACACAAGATGGTGACCAATGCCATCACGCGCGCACAAAAGAAAGTCGAAAACCGCAACTTTGAGATTCGCAAGAATCTTCTCGAATACGACGAAGTCATGGACATCCAGCGCAAGGAAGTCTATGGCATGCGCGACATTCTTTTGGATGAGGACTACGACGAACAGTGCGCCATTATTGAGTCGTTTATTGAGCACGTGGTCAATCAAGAGACGGAGATGGCGTTTGGCGCCAACACCGCGGCGGGCGAACGCGATCCCGAGAGTCTCGCACGCTGGTTCCGGCGTCACTTCGGGGTAAGTGTTGAGGCGTCGTCCCTTGACACCAACGACGTGGAGGAGTCCGCAGAAACGTTGATCGAAACCGCTGTACAAGCGTGGAAGAAGCGCGAAGACGAGATGGGCGAACGCGAGATGCGCGCCCTTGAGCGCCTGCTCATGCTCGATGCCATCGATTCACGCTGGAAAGACCACCTCCATGCCATGGATAGCCTCAAGACTGGAATTGGTCTGCGCGGGTACGGTCAGGTGGATCCAAAGATCGCCTACAAGATCGAAGGACACCGCATGTTTCGTGACATGCTGCAAGGCATTCGCGAAGAGGTGACCGACAATCTGCTGAAGGTGCGCTTTAGTCAAGAGGCTGAAGAACAACTTGCCGAGCGCTGGGCCAATGCGCAGGAAAACGAAATGCCCGATGCGACGACGGGCGTGATGGGGGGGCAACACGCCGGTCGTGACGGGGCGCCCATTGGCTCTACCCCGGACGCGGCACCAGAACCCATTCGACGCGACACGCCCAAGGTTGGGCGCAATGACCCGTGTCCGTGCGGTTCCGGCAAGAAGTACAAGAAGTGCCATGGGGCGGCCTAGTCGAAGTCGGTTGAAGACCCAATCGATGGCACCCTCGCGCCGTTTCGGTAGGTTTCGCGAACGTGACGGCGCGGTGCCGACACGCGTGCTGCACTGGGGCATGGACGCGGTTTACATTGGACTTGCGAGCGCACTGCCCGTCTACGCGGCCACGCGCATGGTGAGTGACGCCAAGACGCGCGCGCGGTGGGGGGCTTATGTTCGCGACATCCCTGCGCGTTTCGGTAGACGATTGCCACGTCAACGTGAGCGCCCGGGAATCTGGATCCACGGCGTATCGGTGGGGGAGGTCAAGGCGGCAGCGCGGTTGATCGAAGAAATCGAACGCCGCGTGCCGAACGTTGAGGTCGTGATTTCTGTCACCACCGACACGGGCAATCGCGTGGCGCGCAAACGTTATCCCCACCATCGGATTGAGTTTTACCCGCCCGACATCTCATGGATCGTGCGCGACAGCCTGCGCGCGCTGCGACCCGATCTCGTGATTCTTGTGGAGAGCGAGTTTTGGCCCAACTTTCTCTGTGCCGCCAACGACCAAGACATTCCGGTGGTGCTCGTCAATGGGCGCATGAGCGAACGTTCGGCGCGGCGCTTTAAGAGCCTGAGCGCGTTTTTCACGACCCATGCTCCAAAGCCTGCATCATGTGTTTGCTCAACTTCCGGCCTACGCGGATCGCTTCGAAGCCTTGGGGGTACCCAAGTCACAAATCTCGGTTACCGGCAATATGAAGTTCGACAACATTCCCTTTGGCCAAGACGACGGTCGGCGGGCGTACTTCAATCACTTGCTGGCCATCGCCGACGGCGAGCCCACGATTGTGGCCGGGAGCACACATCCTGGTGAGGAGCGAGCGTTGGCTCGCCTTCACCGTCGTCTCAATGAAGCCGGGCATGCCCATCGAGTGATTGTGGCCCCACGTCATCCCGCGCGACGTGAGTCGGTCGAAGCCGACATTCGGCGCGAAGGCGTTTCATCGTCGCGTCGCAGTGAAGTTGCTGAGGGACAGCAAGTATCCGGCTCGTTTGTGTTGTTGGATACGGTGGGTGAGTTGGAACAGGTATATGGACTCGCCGATATCGTCTTCGTCGGTGGAACACTGGTGCCCCACGGTGGGCAAAATGTGATGGAGCCCGCGAGTTTGGGCAAGCCCGTCATTGTGGGACCGCACGTTGGCAACTTCCGCGGTGAAGTCGCGATGTTGGTGCAGGCCGGGGGGTGTGCGCGTCGTGCAAAATGAAGATGCGCTTTTCACGGTGTTGTCGGAGTGGCTCGCCGATTCAACCATTCCGCGCGACATGGGTCATGCCTCGCTGCGTGCGATTTCGGATAGCAAAGGCGCCACCGATCGAAATGTGGCTGGCATTGTGCCGTTACTCGATCAGCTAGCGGCTGCCTATCGCCCCGATGCGTTGTCACCTTCGGCGGTGGACGTGCGCGTCACGAGCTGAATCAACGCGTCTGCTGTGGAGCCCTTCGTCACGTCGACCTGTGCACTTCCGCGTTTGCCACCGGGACCGCGTGCCGTGACGCGAATGCGTCCTACCGGCAGGCCCGTTCGCGTGACTTCTCCTTGTGCGTTCGTCATGTCGGGACGGCGACTGCGAACTACCGCGCCTTCGGCACGAAAGAGGCACACGGCGCCCGGCACGGGCTTATTGGATTCGTCCACGACCCGCACGCGTGCGGCGCCCGACGGAAGCAGTGTCAACGTAAGCGGCGCCACCTCGCCTACCGTGACAAGAATGGTGGCTTGCGTGGGGGCGCCACCTCGTCCACGCACCAAAACGTCGTAGGGGCCGTCCGAGAGGTCATAGGCGAAAAACGCACCGTTGTTGTCGGTCGTGAGCTTGCGCGAACCAAGGTCCGAGCGAACCTCTACATCGGCGTCGGCCACCGACGCGCCCCCTGCATCGAGTACGCGTCCTTCGAGGGTTGCACGCTTGGTCAAGTCAACCGTCAACGTGGCAACCTCATCGGGTGTCAGTGTGATGGACTCGCGTGCGCCTACGCCACTTGGCGTCGTCAAATCAACCAAGTAGCTCCCAGGTGGTACGTCCGAAAGCAATCCCTTTCCTGCGCGAACGACGATGCTCTGTTGGAATGCACGTTTACCGCGGTTCCTAGCAATGAGCGCTACGCGTAGTGGCCCGCGATACACATCGGATGCGTGTCGGATATCTAGCTCAAGCGATGCGCCCGAGGGCATGTCGAGTCGGACGTCGGTTGACAAGGTTGTGTCAACGGTTGCAGAGCGGCGACCGCCGAGATCGGCGCGTAGACGATAGTCACCGGGCGCGAGTCCCAGAATCGAGAACTCGCCATTTGCGTCGGTGATGGTGCGTCCACGTTGACGTGCGTCGCGATCTAATCCGGTAGCCGTAACGATTGCGCCAACTGCCGGCGAACCATTGCTTTGAAGCACACGTCCCGCCATTGGCGAACCTGTATCCACCGTGACGGTGCCCATGTTGAGTCCGTCGGTCGGAATTGTGATGGGCTCCGGCGACCAGAATGTTCCACCGGGCCAACGCGCGCTCACACGATAGGAACTGGCCGGAACTTGTTCGAGGCGCCACCAGCCCGCGTTGTCGGTCGCGGTACTCAGTGTTTGTAGTCCTTCTTCGTTCGCGAGCCGCAGTCGATCCGTTGCTGGTGTGCTGGGCGCACGTAGGAGGTCGCGCCAATTGGGTACAAGTCGAATCTGCGCACCCTGCAGCGGCTTGCCATCGGAGCCCACAAAGCGACCCGCAACGACACCGCCTGAACGCAACGTGAGCGCGAGTGGATCTGGCGGGTTCGCATTCGGACGTAGCGCCAGCACGGCCATTGCACCCGTGGTTGGATCCTCCGCGGCGAGACACACACGGTGTCCAGGTAGGGGGTCGGGTGGGGGCGGCAGCACAAATTGCCCCTGCGCGTCGGTTACGGTCTCAATGTCTGGCGCGTTGGCAAGGCCCGGATTGCTGTAGCGAACAGGTATGCCAACCGCGGCATCGCCATTCATGCGATGCACGGAGCCCTTCCAGTCCTGTCCCGCTTCCAGAAAGATCGTTACGTCTTTGGCTCCTGCGCCGCGGGTGCGTTTGGCATCGAGGGAAATCGCTTGAAGGCGCGGGCGAAAGCCGTTCGCGATGACATAGGCGAACACGCGATCTCGTTCGCTCCCAAGCGCGGGAGCGGAAAACCGTCCATGGGCATCGGTCGTGCCGGCCTCCACGCTGCGACCGTCTTTGGCGATCCATACACGTGCGTCGGCAATGGGCCGATCGTTTGTAGTGTCAACGACGAAGCCACTGATGGCCACGGCTCGATCCAGCACCATGGTGATGCGCGTTTCGCGGTCCGGATGTAGCGCGTTGATGCGTGCATTGGCGCGACCGACGTTTCGGAGTTCAGCATCGATTTGACAGGCACCGGGTGGTAGGTCTGCCCGCGATACGACGCCGTTCGCATCTGTAGCTGCTACAGCAACCAACTCGCCGCTTCGAATCGTTACACCCGCACCCGCGGCCGGCGCACCGTCAGGCAACACTACATCAATCGTCAAGTCACATGCGCGCGCCATACGGATGGTTAGAAACGCGCCGCGTGACGCCGTACGTACGGCGGTGCGCGCAAACCCGCGATGGCTGGCCGTGACCCGCAACCACGTTTCACCGGGCACATCCACCTCGAAGCGACCGTCAACATCACACGACGCGTTGCCGACATCGGGCCCGTCGGGAAATTCGAATCCACGCACGCTTCGCGGGTCCATCGTGGCGACCACAACCTCTGCCGCGATGGGCGCTCCTGCCTCATCCGTCACTACGCCCCGCAACGTTTTCGCAAGCTGTACCTTCACTGTTCGCGCGTCTACATCGTCGGCATCGGTTCCGCCCCGCGTGTCCACATCCCCTTGCAGCGCCTCATTCGTCTCGTCTGTTTCCCCGCCACCATCGCCCTCGACGACCGTCTCCCCTTCACCGCCCCCCTCCGGCTCGCGCACCAACAACCAAATCACCCCAGCCGCCACCGCAGCCAACAGTCCCATCCAAATCCATCGCCGCCAATCACTCATACGCGCCGAACAACCTCCAATGACTTGCCAAAACGAACTTCCATCCTACTCACCCTTCCCAGCGATCACACGTCGAACGTTCCACCACCAACCCGCACCAATTCCAAGCCGACATACCTTGAACGTCCCATCACCAACTCGCTCCCATTCCAATCCGACACGCCTTGAACGCCCCGACTCCAAGAGGTACTCCTACCCGAGTTCTTAAGATCGTCCGCTCGCAACCGGATCGTTGGGGCGAAGGGATTGTGCGCATGAGGAGGACGCCGCGTAGTCTTCTACGCAAGGACGACGAATGCGTGCAGGACCGAGCATCCAACGATCAGCACCCCCGCCCGAAACAGTAACCCACAAAACGTAAAAAGTCCCCGCGGAGTGGGCTCCTATGTCACCGTGTCACGCGACACGGTGTCCGGCACATAGGAGAACTTCCCATCATCCGCGGGGACAAAGTTGTTCTTCTCGGTTGACTGTTGATCCGACCGAGTATTTTCGTGTCGGTCTAGACGATGTATCCGTCGTCGATGTCGGCGGCGAACTCGTTGTCAACGAACGCCTCGACAAAGGCGTCGAAGAACGGCACGATGTAGTCAAAGTCAACGTCATAGCCGTAGGCTTCGGCGTCGTAAAAGTCCTCGTAGTAATCACCGAAGAACTTGACCTCGTCAAACGCCAAGGCGGGGACGAAGATGTCGCTATCCCAATCGTCGTAACCTGCAGGTGTAATCGCAAATTCGTCAATCAGGCCGGCGCCCACATTCGAGACATCAACGCCGCCAACGAGGTCGTCTTCGTAGTAGCCACCGCCACCGGCACCACAACCGGCGGTGAAAAGTAGCGTTGCGGCGAGCAAGGCGCTCGCGCCCAGCGAATAGAGGCGGTTTGTGCGGTTGGTTGAGAACGCGGAATACGTCATGTCAACTCCTGAGGGTCTTCCAAGCCCTTGCGGGCCGACTCTCAGATGGCAACCGGAGTGCCAAACGCATCTAAAAATCTTAAGTCATTTGTTTTCAGCGACTTACATCGTTTCCTGTGCTGGCTGGCAATCTCGTGTGTCCCCTGCTGGACGCGCCAAGTGGCGCCCCGAGAGACACCGCACCGCGAACTACTTGCTGGGTGTAGTCGCGCCCATGAACTCGCCAAAGAAGCGCTCCGTTGCCTTCCAAGCTCTATCGGCAGCGGTTTTCGAGTAGGCCGCGCCCCTCGAGGGGTCGTCTCCTGCCGACCGGTCTGTAAAGGAGTGCACCGCGTCGCTGAGAATGAGAATCTGGTGGTCGGCCTTTGCCGCGCGCATTTCCTTCCAGAAAGCGGTTAGCTCTTCCACTGGAACGAAGGGATCGTCTCCGCCATGGGCGACCAGGATGCGCGCCTTGACCGCATTGGCGGTGGCGGCTTTCCCTGTCTTGAGGCCTCCGTGAAAGCTCACCACGCCACCGATGTCGGCACCCGAGCGGGCGAGCTCGAGGACGGCAGTTCCGCCAAAGCAAAAGCCTACCGCTGCGACGCGCTTGGGATCGACCCCCTTTTGCTTGAGCATTGTCTCTAGGCCCGCACCCACGCGACCTCGCATGAGTGGAGTGTCACTCTTGAATCTTCCAGCGAGCGCGGCGGCCTCTTTGTTGTTGGCGGCGTATACGCCCTTGCCGTACATGTCGGCCGCGAAGGCGATATATCCCTTCTTCGCCAGCATGGTCGCGTGATCTCGAACACCTTCTCCCTGTCCGCGCCACGCATGCACGAGCATGACCGCGCCACGTATGTGGTGGCCCTTCGCGGGTTGCGCCAAGAATCCCTGAAGTTTCGCGCCATCGTGTTCATAGGGAATGAACGTGGTGGTAATCGCAGTCTCGTTAGATGTGCCTTCTGCCGTCGCCGACCTGGCGGAAAGCCAGCCGAAAGCAAGGCCCACGGCGGTTAGCCCTAGTACGAGTGAGCTGATGAGGCGTTGATGTGTCATGTGTGCTCCGTCACTGGCCCAAAATCGACAAGAGCCTCCGATATCTCGGAGGCTCTTGATCTTCGTGCAGCGGAATGCTGCTTATTGGCTGGAGATCTTCCGTAGCAAGTCATTGTCGGAGTCATCGCCGAGGAAGGGCTCTGGATTATCCGGGTCTTCCGGTACGGGCAACTCAAGTTCGTGCCAGGGCTTGAATGAGGCCGAACCATTGAGCGTTCCAACGATGATGCCATCGGGATGATGGAGGGGGCCCTGGTCATCGTCCGTAATAACGTATTCCCCCTTTTGTAGTGCAGCGGGTGTTACACGCATGTCTGACTTTTCGCCGCGGCCATTTCGACGACCGGCGTAGCTTGTGTATTGCGAGTTGTCCTGATTCTGCTTAAGCGTGGCCAAAGTGATTCCCTTGTAGTACTCGGGGTCAATACGCTCAAATCCAAATTCCGTGTCACCGGGGCTGAACAACATTTGAAGCTGTTCTATGTTGTGAGGGTTGATCTTGTTCGTGGCCACCAGCGACATGATGAAGTTCTTGCCAGAGAATGGAGGCCACTTATTCGCGCGACCCGCGGAGTCGGCCATATAAAACGTGAGCATCGACTTGACGTTGTCGGACGACTTGGTCTGCGCCGCCTTTTCATTGATGGTGGGAATCACGACCACCACCATGCTCACGAGTACCGAGATGATGCCCATGACCACCAGGATCTCAATGAAGGAGAACCCTCGCTGAACGCGGGTTGCGGCATGGTTTGCGGATACGCCATTGAGCGTGTTCATTTGTTCTCCTCAATAGAGAGATGGGCGTGGGGGGCTTGAGGCGTTTGCGCACGGCAAACGGCTGGATAGGGTCCCATTGCGCTTGACTCCATCTTGCGCTGGGAATGAGCATCTATCAATCCCCGTGCCGACCATAGGCGGCGAGCATCCGAGAGACAGCCCGAAGCAATGGGGCTCGAAGCCCCAGGCGTGCTGAAAATCCCGCGGATAATCCTGCTCCTGGTGGTTTCCCGATAACCAGTTTGTCGTGCTGATCATGAGAACCGCAGCTGGCTCCGAAGGGCGACTTCCCGAAGGGCAACCATGCGAGTCGTTGGCTACGAGTGGCTAGCCGCTGCCGCTACGGCTTCCTTCAAGGCTTCCACCTTGTCGGTGGCCTCCCACGGGAGATGGGCGCGCCCAAAGTGACCGCCGGAGGCCGTGTCTTGATAGATGGGCCGGGTGAGATCCAGGTCACGGATGATGCCGTTGGGCGTGAGACGAAACACCTTGCGAACGGCTTCCACCAGCACGTGATTGGGCACGGCTTCGCCTTCCCAGCTTTCGGCACGCACGCGCAGCGATACGGGTTCGGCGACACCGATTGCATACGCCAGTTGGACTTCGCAGGCATCGGCGAGTTCGGCTGCCACGATGTTCTTGGCTACGTAGCGCGCCATGTAGCACGCGGAGCGGTCCACTTTGCTCGGGTCCTTACCACTGAAGGCGCCGCCGCCGTGCGGGGCCCAACCGCCATAGGTATCCACAATGATCTTGCGACCCGTCAGGCCGGTGTCGCCCTTGGGGCCACCAATGGTGAAGCTGCCGGTGGGATTGACGAGCAACCGCGTGCGACTGTCGAGCATCTCTTGGGGCAGTAGCGGGAAGAGGTGCTGCTTGATGTCTTCACGAATTTGCTCTTGGGAGGTGCCCACGGCGTGTTGCGTCGAAACCACCACGGTATCCAGTCGCATGGGTCGATCGTTGTCGTTGTATTCAACGGTGACTTGCGTCTTTCCATCGGGCAGTAGGTAATCGAGCGTGCCGTCTTGACGGAGACGCGTGAGTCCGCGCACCAACTCATGGGCGAGGTGAATGGGCAGCGGCATGAGTACGTCGGTGTCGCGGCACGCGTAGCCAAACATGAGCCCTTGATCGCCTGCGCCTTGTTCTTCCGGCGAACTGCGATCCACCCCTTGTGCGATTTCGGGCGACTGCGCGCCCACCGTGACCATGACGCCCACGTCGTCGGCCGGGAAGCCCGCGCGGACGTCGTCGTAGCCGATGGATTTCATTGCGGTTCTCGCAACGGAAGCAATGTCTACGTTGGCATTGGCGCGAACTTCGCCGCCAATCAGGCAAAGACCATTGGTCACGTAAGTCTCTACGGCAACACGAGCACTTGGATCGGATGTGAGGTAGGCGTCGAGCACAGCGTCGCTAATGGTGTCGGCGAGCTTGTCGGGATGGCCGCACGTGACCGCTTCGGATGTAAAGAGAAATGACATATCCGCCTCCGCCGTTCTTATGGGGACTGCATTGATGGGGACTGAACGAGGGGCCTATCGAAAGAGTAAGGCGCCGCGGGCGGGATTCTGAACCCAGACGGGGACAGTGGCCTCATTTGCGAGATTCGCGCATGGGTCACGAACGGGTCGCCGCCATCACGCAAGTCGGCCAGCACGGTTCGTCCCGGTCGAAAAGCGCGGATTGGTCGGGTCCATACTGCCGAATTGGCGTTCGCCGAGAAATTCTCGATTCGGCGTCCCCTCGGTCATGGGTACCCTTCGATGGTTCCCAGAGCGTTTCGATCCACCGGCAGATCGAGGATCGGAGAGTAGACCCATGAAGATTGAATCCAAGACGAATAGCTTGCCTAACCGAGCACGCCTCCCACTCACGTTGGCAGCGATCTGTTTCGTTGGTGCGGCCCTCGTAGGCTGCGGCGGCGGCTACCGCGACTATGAAGGCGACATTTTTGTAGAGAACGCCACCGACCTCACAGCCCCCGACGACTTGATTTCATTCCAACTCGCGGCCGTTGGGGAGGGCTTTTCGCCGGACTTACTGAGTGCCGACCTGCCACCCGGAACCAGCGAGTTCATCGGCACCTTCGATGAGGACTACTACTACGCCACGGGTGAACTCTTCGGCGGCGACATAATCGATTGGCCCGCCGACTACGTGGGCTACGAGCGCTCCACGGTCTTTGAAGCGCGATAACCGTTCGCTCACGAACAACCCGTAGTGCTTCGTTAGTCCTTCTTCTCGCATATGTGGGCTACGAGCGCTCCACGGTCTATGAAGCACGCTGACCGTTCGCTCACGAAGTACCCGTAGGGCTTCGTTAGTCCTTCTTCTCGCACGGGGCTCGGGTGCAGCCCGCATAAGGTTCGCCCGCGAGGCAGCTTCTTGCCTCGAAGGGGCCCCGGGCGGTATGTTTGGGGGCCGCTGCAGCCCGATGTGGCGTCGGAGCTCCTGCCATCGCGGACCAATTCGATCCGCGAGGGCCACAGAATAGGAACGGACTATGACTCAGCTTTCGCGTTTCTTCGGCATACGGCAGATTGCCTTCGCTGCGATCCTCCTCGGCGCCCTGGTGATGGCAATCCCGGAGTCGTCTCACGCCAAGTTGAAAGAGGGGGAACGCTGGACCTATGACGTCGAGCACAGCCCACTAAAGACCATTGGCGTTCGCGGTCGTGGCGGTGAGCGCATTGCCTACCACTACATGACGTTCAAGGTCACCAACAACACGGGGTTTGCCCGTGCGTGGTACCCGCTGGTCATGGCGGTGACCGATACGAAGAAAACGACGATTGCGAGCGGCTTTACTGAGGCGCTAGATCCCATTCGACGCGTTGAGAAAAACGCCAAGCTTCAGCCCGTGGGACTCAAGTTGGGCAAGATCAAGAACGGTGAAACGCTTCATGTGGTGGCAATCTTCGGACCGCTGGATCCCCTCTATGACCGTGTGGACATTCAGTTCTTTGGCTTGATCAACCCGATCACGGTGTTGGCCTACGATAAGTACGGCGACAAAGAGATCATCGCGGATGCCGCCTATCGTGCGCGCAATGCCAAAGTCATGAAGTTGATCGAGAAAGAGGCCCGTCGCGCAGGCACCGACGTAGGCAAACCCGAGCGCGAGTATCGCGAGGTTAACGAAACCCGTTACCTAAATATGCAGTATGAGCGTC
Source organism: Planctomycetota bacterium (assembly GCA_965222115.1). Lineage (GTDB taxonomy): Bacteria > Planctomycetota > PLA2 > PLA2 > JAEUHO01 > CBDCTJ01. Next base: position 1,910,623 of record CBDCTJ010000007.1, read on the forward strand.
TCGGCGACGAGTTCGGTGCCGACGACGATCTCATTCGCTTCCGCCGTGAAGGGTGGAAGGTTGACGGCGACCCCGAGGTGCTTCGCACCGTCAAGCTCGATTAGCAAGGGGTCGCGCGAGAGATTACGAGTCGCGCGAGAGATTACGGGTCGCGCGAGAGGTAGCGCGCGGAAGAAACGCTCGGCACAGCGTTTTCAATGGCTTCAAGGAGTCCAAGGTCTGCTTGGACGGACCAAGTGGCACCGGCACGCACACACGCCACTCGATTCGCGGTGGGCTGAAATTGAAGCACGACCGGGAGCGGGCCCGCGTGGGCCGTGAGTACGGATTCCAGCCGGTCCAAGGTCTCGTCTTCCGTCGTTTGAAGTTCGATGAGCAAGCCGCGGGCATAACTGCGACCTGCCTCCTCGATGGGAACCAATGAATCCACGCCCACGCTGATCTCATCGCGTGACGTATTAATGCGTCCTTCGAGCACCACAACCAAGTCTTCCTGAAGAATGGGCTCCAGCTTCGCAAATGTATCGGCGAAACACACGCACTCAACGGTACCCATGAAGTCTTCGAGATTGAACGCCGCCATGCGACGCCCGGCGTTCTTGCCACGCGATACCGTCATGGTGCGGAGTTCACGGATCATGCCACCCAGTCGTACTTCTTGCCGGCTCATCGACTCGGTGAGATCCGTGGTGTTGCGCTGCACGATGGTGCGCAACTTTCGTTCGTGTTGTGCCAAAGGATGGTTGGTGGCGTAGTAGCCAATCGACTCCCGCTCCCATTGCATCTTGTCTTTGGGTGACCACGGGGGTGTGTCGGGATAGGTCGCCTCCGGCGGCCTCGCATCTTCGCTTGGCTCCGCAAACAGATTGAACTGGCCCGACGCGCGATCCTCCGCCGCCGTAGAACCCAACGACAGCGCGCGAGGAATGACTACCGCAATCTGCGCGCGCGTTGCGCCCGTTTCGTCGAACGCGCCTGCCCGATTGAGCGCTTCAAGTGTGCTGCGATTCGCGCGACCGGGGTCCACCCGTTCACAGAGGTCAAAGATGCTGGCGTAGCCCTCATTGGGACGCGATGTGCGAATCGCCGTCGCCGCACTTCGGCCAACACTCTTAATGGCCGCCAGCCCATACCGGATGTTCTCGCCCTCCACCGCAAAGTCCTCGTTGGAACGGTTGATATTGGGCGGCAACACGTCGATTCCCATGCGGCGCGCTTCACCGATGTACTGGGTGAGCTTGTCCATATCGCCCATTTCACATGTGAGTAGGGCGGCCATGTACTGACGCGGAAAGTGACGCTTGAGGTAGGCGGTTTGATACGTGATGAGGCCATAGGCAACCGTATGGGCTTTGTTGAATCCATACGCCGCAAACTCTGCCAGTTGATCCCAAATGACCTGGGCCTCGTCGCGCGGCACGTTCGAAATCCGCTCGCAGCCCTCCAAAAACTTCTCATTGAACTTGGCCAGAATCTCGGGCTTTTTCTTGCCCATGGCTTTGCGCAAGTTGTCGGCATCCGACATGGGAAAGTCCGCCAGAATGCCCGCGATCTGCATCACCTGGTCCTGATACACCACGACGCCGTAGGACTCTTTGAGCACCGGTTCGAGGGATGGATGCGGATAGGTCACCGGCGCGCGGCCATTCTTGCGCTCGATATACATGTCCATCATGCCGGAGTTCATGGGACCCGGTCGATAGAGCGCCAACACAGTGGAGAGGTCCTCAAATACGCTTGGGCGAATCTGCTTAAGAATCGAGCGCATGCCCGATCCCTCGACTTGAAAGACACCAAGTGCATCGCCGCGGCTGAGCATTTCAAAAGTGGGGGCGTCGTCGAGGGGGATGTCGTCGGGCTCGAGTACCACAAGGCCGTCGCGGCGAATGTACTCAACGGCCTTCGCGATAATCGTGAGCGTGCGCAGGCCCAAGAAGTCCATCTTCAACAAACCCACGTGGGGATCTTCCAAGAGATCCATCGACCACTGCGTGGCGTAGTCGTCGCCCACGCGATAGAGCGGTGCGTATTGTTCCAGCGGTCCGTCGGATACCACAACGCCCGCCGCGTGTTTGCCGGCGTGGCGCTTCATGCCTTCCAAGACTTTGGCCGCGTCCATGAGTTCACTGAACTGTTTGTTTTCCGCAATCATGGAACGAAGGTCGGCATCGCCTTCAAGGGCGCCACGTAGCGTGTCGCCCGGTCCATTGGGAATGCGTTTAGCAAGGCGATCTACATCGGATAGTTGCACTTCCATCACGCGGCCGATGTCGCGCACTACAGCGCGTGCCGCCATACGTCCGAACGTAATGATCTGACTTACACACTCGGCGCCGCCGTATTTCTCCTGGACGTAGCGAATAACTTTTTCGCGTCCGTCTTTGCAGAAGTCAATGTCGATATCCGGCAGCGACACGCGATCGGGATTGAGAAAGCGCTCAAAGATCAAATCGTAGGCCAATGGATCTACATTGGTGATGCCAAGGCAATAGGCCACGATCGATCCTGCGGCACTTCCTCGGCCGGGGCCCACGGGGATGTTGTTGCGCCGGGCATAGTCAACGAAGTCCCACGTAATGAGGAAATAGGCGATATAGCCCATGTTCTCAATGACGCGCTGTTCCATGGCGAGGCGTTCGGTGACGGCGTCGGACAACGTCTCGCCATAGCGCTTGTGGGCGCCCTCTTTACAGAGCTTCATAAAATAGGAGCGCTCGTCGTGGCCTTCGGGTGGAACAAAGCGCGGGAGGTGCATACCCTGTGGCAGCTCAACATCGCAGCGGTTGGCAATGTCTACGGTGGCTTGCAGTGCATCCGGCAAGTCCTTGAACGTGTTCATCATGGCGTCGCGCGTGCAGAACGACACGTCGCCGCGATCCCGGAGGTTGTTGCTGTTGAGTGTGTAGTTCCAACGGATGCAACGGTGTATGGTGTTGGCGTGGGCGTGGTCCGGCGATGCATAGGCAATACCGCGTGTAGCCACCAACGGAACCTTCTCGTCGCGCGCGAGCTGTAGGAGCGTTTCGCTAATCTCGCGTTCACCGGCTGCACCGTTGCGCTGGATTTCTATGTAGTAGTCGTCTCCAAACAGATCGCGCATACGACCGACGGCGTGGCGGGCGCGATCGGGATCATTGCGATACGCGTAGTAGGCAGGCTCGCCGATTTGACAACCACTTAGCGCGATCAATCCCTCGCGATGCGACGCAAGGAGCTCCAAATCGAGTCGCGGAAAGTGATAGAACCCCTCGGTGAAGCTCTTGGTCGAGAGCTTAATGAGGTTGCGGTAGCCCGTTTCGCTGGTCGCCAACAAGTTGAGCTGATGACCGGCCACGGGATTGCGTTCGCGGTCCAGACGCGACTTGGGGGCCAGCCATGCACCGGTGCCGAGGATGGGCTTGATACCGGCTTGCCGGCACGCCTTATAGAACTCAATGACGCCGCAGAGGTTGCCGTGGTCCGTGATGGCCATGGCGGGCTGCTCGTCCTTCGCCGCCAGACTGACCAGATCCGGAATGCGGATCATGCCATCGAGCAAGCTGTAGTCGCTGTGGGTGTGAAGATGGACGAACGTTGATCCCATGCGGTCGGGTCCTCCAAACAACACGTTACGCTCGACCACCCACGACCGCTTCCTGCGCCTCGCCCCAAACGACTGGCGCGGATTGACGCACGGGTGACGTTGGGCCTCTACGCTTTCGGCCTATGTGTTCCCGGCTTTCCCACCACCGGATTCCCCTGCTCGCGATTGTTGCGGCGATGGCCTTCTTTGCATTGGCTGCGGGTGGGTGTAGCAGCAGTCCTACGGGCGATCGCGATGACAGCGACCGTTCGCGCGATCGCGCGGACCGCGATGACGATGGCCCCCGTCGGCGCTCCAATCGTAGAGATCGTCGTCGGCGCGATCGCGACGAGCGAGAACGCCCTCGCGAAGAACGCGATATGGGCGCCAAAGTCGGCGATCGCCGCGTCGTGCAAGGGAGCAAGCTCGGCGCCCGTGACATGGCCGCGTTCAAACGCGCATGGAAACTCTTCCTCGCCAAGTCGCCTCGTTGGGAAGACAGCCGCGACGACTGGCTCGAGCGCGGTGGCGCAGCGCCGTATGTGCTCTCTGAGAACTTGTTCCGCTACTTCTGGAGTGCTTCGCTGCACGGCAAGACCAAAGAGGTCGATCGTGTCGTCGAAAACGCCGCCATCATCGGTGAGCCCGCCGTGGCCTATTTCGCCAAGCCCCTTGCCACCGACAAAGTCGAGTTGCCGCGTCCGGTTGAAGTCGAAGAAGAAGATCCCGACGATCATCGAAAAATGCGCACGCGCACCATTCGTCACATGCAGATCGACGACACCACGCGACGCGATGCGGCGCGAGTACTTGTCGCCATTGGTCCGCCTGCGCTCGCTGAGTTGCAGCGTCCCGCCATATTGCGGCGCGGTCGTCCCGCAGCACGTCGCTATGCCGCCATTGCGATGGGCAAAATCGGTACGCCCGAAGCCGTTGAGGTATTGACCGATCTCGTTCGCACGGAAGACGACTTCCAAATCCGCGCCGCAGCCGTGAAGGGTTTGGGCGCCGCATTGAAAAACAACGAATCGGCCCGCGCCCCCCTCGAAGAAGCCACGCGCGACAAAGACCGCTTTGTGCGCCGCAAGGCAGAAGAAGCGTTGGCCGGTAAGTCGAAGTTGCCCTTCTAACTAGAGGTGGCTTCATAAGAGGATCCTGCTGCGTGCACAGATCCTCTTGCTACGAGCCGCGTCCGTTCAAAATTGGCTCCTCGACGTGAATGCAACATCGGAATCTGGCCACGCCTGCGGGCCCCAACCACTCGGCAGACGCGGCTTCGTCCATCGTCTCTCGCTGCGGTCTCTGCACACTCGCGACGAACCCTTATGCAACCACCTCTACACATTCCGCCCGCCTCGTTCTCAACCAGTAATTGGTTCTTGTGTGCCCCAGAACCCGCACGCAGAATCCCGCCATGGCAGCCGTAAAACGTCCCGCATGGAAAGTCGCAAAGCTGGCGCAGGGTTCGAGCCTCACAGGTGAACCGTTTGCGCCCGACACGCCCATTGTGACCGCGCTCTTCGGCGAAGAAACGGAAGTGGGCGAAGATGGGGTGAAGGGCATTGGCTTTGTTCGCAAAGACTTCCTCGAATCGGAAGCTACGGATGAAATCCTCGCCGACGCCTACTGCCAATGGCGCACACGCACACCGCCCGCCGATCCCGCCAAGGAGAGGCGTCTTGATTTGGGAATGGCGCGTCAGTTTCTTGAGCGACTGCTTGCGGAGGGCGATCCCGAAAAGGCAGCCGTGTGCTTGACGCTTGCGTTGCTGCTTTTGCGCAAACGCAAATTGACGCTCGTGGAAGAGACGGGCGAAGCGATGAAGATGCGTTGGCCACGCGAAAAAGAGACGTTCCTGGTCCCCGCCCCCGTCGTCACCGCCGCCGAAGCCGAGGTGTTGCAGCAGGATCTGCAAAGGCTCTTCGAAATCGGTTAAGTCCGCTCCAACCATTCCGTCCCTGAACCTGAATCTCAATCTGTCGCCTGAACTTGTTCTTCTTCCTGCTCCGTATTCGTATCCGTATCTGTGTCGATGTCCTTATCCGTTCCTGAATCCCTTTCCCATTGGCCGCAGGATTTCGCTCAAATTGCTCACACGAAGGGAACGAAGAAACGAAGCGCAAGGCGTTGGTGGACGCGTTTATGCAGATGGGGGCTGCCGGTTGCGGGACGCTGCTTGGATAAGAGGCTCTCACCAAGGGCACCAAGACCACCAAGCGCGGCTAGTGAATTGGGAACTGCGTTCCATTGGAATTGGGGTTGGGTATGGCCCCGAAGGGGCCAAAGTTGATAGCCCAGGATGGAGCATAGCGAAGCGTCGCGTAATCCTGGGTAGAGATACAAAAAATGACTCGGCGCCCTGCAAGGGCGCAAGTCTACTTTAGGTTGACCTACCTATTGCGATTGAGCGAAGTCGCCGATCTCTAGGATACAAGTCCTCTCATGAAGTACGTATCGATCCGTGATTCGGATAGTCAAGGCAATCTCATGTTCGACGTGGCGGATGTGATTCATGCGTTGGGTGATACAGCGAGACAACTTGTGTGGCGCGCGACGTGTGTCGAAGCCTTTGGACGAGCGAAACAGCAACTCGAAGGGTGGGGAGACGCAGGATCGTTGAAGTCTGGCGAGGAATTCGCCAAACTGGCCGACGACATAGACCAAATCGTCGAAGGCGAATTCATCGGCAGAGTAAGTCCGGAAGGACGAATACTGTTGATCATACGCGCGGTTGACAGTTCGTACTTTGACGTGCTGTTTCTCTCAGATTTTGCCGTTGAAGACGCGCTTCGAGACGCGTTCACGGACGTCTCGGACACAGAGGAGTGGCCAAACTCGCCCCCGTAGATGAGCGGGTCTGATTGTGCTCGAATTCCAGCTAGCATCACCCCATGCCCCTCGGTCGCCTCGAACCCAGATTTGTAGTCGTTTGGTTTATCGCCACCGCATTGTGTGCGTGGGTTTACGTGCTGCGTGTGCGTCGGGCACGCCAGGAAGGTATGTTTACGTTATTGGAGAGTTTGCCGCTCTTCGTGTCACTCTTGGCCGTTGCCCTTGCACTCTACGCGTTTGCCGGTGGGGGGCATCCGCTTGCGCAATACAATGCCCCCGATCGAATGCGCGGTGTGGCTGTGTGGGCATTGGGCTGGCTGCCACTACTCGGTACGTCTGTGTTTTGCGCGCTCATGAGCCTCGTTCGACTCTTCATGCCGATGCGCTCTTCATACGACGCCAGATTTCGAATGGCCTCCCTCCTCGCTTCCCTGTTCACGTTTGGCGCAGTAATGAAGAACTTTCCGTCCGCGTGATCTCTATTCCTCGACGTATATCTGGTGAAACGTGCCGTTGATTGCTAAGCCAAAGAGTTCGCTCCAACTCGCTTTAGCGCGAGAGTTCGATTGCCTCTTCCCCGGTTCCGAGACGACATCCGTTTGGCGTGAGCTCGTAGGGCAAGGTCTTGCCTTCAGGCGAATTCGTACGCCGTGTCGACTGCGGGGGCGGGTCGAGTTGGTTCAGCGACGGAGGAAAGGTGCCGTGGCGGATAAAGTGAAGACGTAGCGCGAGCGCAATTAGCACACGATTCAACTGGGAATCGCAACGTTCTTTTCTGTGCGCAGCAATCGGGAGCGGCACCAGCAACATGGTGGCGAGGATCAACCCAAGTTGGCGTCCAGTTTCGCTAGCGCGGGACGTGCTGGATTCGGTGAACGCTCCAATTATTTTCTTGAGCGAGAGTGACTTCAAATCTTTGTTCAGCTTCTTGACTCGATCGCTCAGTTGATCGACACGTCGTTTTGTCTTCTCCACGTTTTCAGCGGTCAGAGTGCCAATCAAAGGCACAACCTCATCGAGAATACGATTGAACTCTGCCAATGTTGAATTGAGCAACGCGTATCCGTCGCGTCGTGCCTTGGTACTCTTCTGACGCTTCAATTCAGCAGTCACGTTGCCAATGAACGACCCAAGAACCATATAGCGATCGAACACGCCGGTGTGTCGGCTTAGGTCCTCCCGCATGGGTGGCAACTCGCGGAGTACCGCAATAGCCTGCTTGCAGCCTGCTTCACTGATCGAAGATGACCCGACGGCGCTTTGTATGACATCCAATGCCCTTTGGCGACGGGACAGCGCAATGAAATACCACAGGAGTCCGCCCTGCTGATCTAGCAGGGTATGGAGGCGAAAGAGCGCCTTCACGTCCTCCAATCCCTCTTCCCACTTTCCGGTAAACACTCTCACCTCGGCCCGATCACCTAGGCAATCACAGAGCTCGCCAAGCCGGTCGATCGGGAAGGGGTCGCTCAGTTGGCCGTCCGAGTTGCCAATCACCATAGGCGACCAGAGTCTTGGCTTCCGCGATGCATGTACCAAACCATCGATCTCTTTCTGGAGCCTCTGAAGGACCTCAACCAACAGAGCGCGTTCGGCCTCCTCTAGGTCCGAAAAATCTGAGTAAATCCCAAAGTAGTCTTCGGGAAGTTGGAAGCTCCCCTTGGTTGGCAGATCGTCGGGTGCGCCAAGTAGCGCGAGCACCTCGGCTCTATTCCCGTTGATCGTATCCGTTCCGAGGATACGTAACAGTGGGATTGCAGCGTTGTCCTCCGGCGGTGGCGCTCGTTCAGCGTTGATGGCCGCCACGTAGTCAATGCTGCCATCCTTGGCGAGCGGCTCAACAATGCGTGTCGTGGCGTGGCCGCGCATGAGTGTGGTCGTATCGGGTTCAAAAGTGGCTACAGAAGACTGCCTGCCGTTCAGTACCAGCACCACCACGAGTGCGGCAACCACGAAGCCCAAAATCATGGTCCTAGACATTGACACACAACAATACTACATGCCTGCCAACCAATCCGGATTCCTCGCAATCCGCTCCAATCTTTACTAACGACCTTTGCCCAGATCTGTTTCGAATCCACGTCCCCACGACGAATTCCGTGGCTCATCGCGCCGGAGCAAGCGAATCAACCACGCCTCGCCTTGCGGGACCCCGCGACGTGCCGATACTGCGCCCTTCGAGGCCGCCCGAGATTCATGGGTCGCTTCCTGATTCCTAAGCAATGTGGAGAGACCCATGTCCGGCAGCAACGCACGCTTCGTTTGGTACGAACTCATGAGCAAAGATCCCGACGGCAGCAAAGAGTTTTACTCAAAGCTCATGAACTGGAGTGCAGCCCCCTGGGAAGGCGAAATGCCCTACACCATGTGGATGAACGGCGAGAGCCCCGTTGGCGGATTGATGGAACTTCCAGAAGACGCCGCCAAGGCGGGTGCGCCCACCCATTGGATGGGTTACGTCGGTGTGGACGATGTCGATGCTACGGCAAAGAAGGCTGATGAGATTGGTGGCAAGACGCTCGTTGGTCCGCGCGACATTCCCGGTGCCGGCCGCTTTGCCGTGCTCTGTGATCCCACGGGCGCCACGATTGCGATTTATAAGTCTGAAAAGGACGAGCAGCCGAGCAACGATGATCCCAAGGCCGGCGAAGTGTCGTGGCACGAACTTATGTCGGAGAATTTCGAAGAAGCGTTCTCCTTTTACAACCAACTTTTTGGTTGGACGAAGCACGACGACATGGACATGGGTGAGGCGGGTGTGTATCGCCTCTACGGCGCGGGCGAGCGTACGCTTGGTGGCATGTTTAACAAGCCCGCCGAAGTGCCGATGTCGGCGTGGATGTATTACTTCGAGGTGCCTGAAATTCAGGCAGCCGTCAACACGGCGAAGACGCTCGGCGGGAATCTGCTTCACGGGCCCATGGAAGTTCCCGGTGGCACCTACATTGCGCAGATGATCGATCCCCAGGGCGGTGCCTTTGCGCTTCACGCCAAACAGTCGGCCGAGGTCGCGTAGCTCGCGAAGTTTCGTGGGTTTGAAACGATTCGCCCGGGGAGCCCCGACCGTCGATTGGTGGCGGTAAGGTAGCCGGGTGAGTTATCAGATTCTCAGTCGTCGGTACCGCCCGCAACGCTTCGACGACGTGTCGGGTCAACAGCATGTGCGCCGGGTTCTTACCGGCGCCATTCGCAACCGCCGCGTGGGTCAGGCTTTTCTCTTCCTAGGACCCCGCGGTGTCGGCAAAACAACGATGGCGCGCATATTGGCCCGTGCGCTGAATTGCGAAGCCCATAGAGCGCGTTGGGACGACGACGCCACCGACGCATCCACCGCCAACATTCCCATTGAACCGTGTGGGGAATGTCCCTCATGCAAAGGTGTGGCGGCCAGTTCCGATCTCGACGTCATCGAAATGGACGCAGCGTCCAACAATCACGTAGAAGACGTTCGCACACTGCGCGAGCGCGTGGGCTATGCGGCGGCGCGCAGTCCGTTTCGTATTTGGATCGTGGACGAGGTCCACATGTTGTCGCGCGCGGCGTTTGATGCCTTTCTAAAGACGCTCGAAGAGCCGCCGCCGTGGGTCAAGTTCATTTTTTGTACGACCGAGGCCCACAAACTGCCGGCCACATTCCGAAGTCGCTGTTCGTTGCTCGAATTTCGCGCACTGGATACGCCCACGCTTGCGAAACGCATCACGCGCTTGGCAGCCAATGAAGACGTCAAACTCGAAGATGGGTTGGCCGATGCCATTGCACGTGCGGCACGTGGTGGCATGCGCGATGCCGAGTCCATGCTGGAACAGTTGTTGGCCGTCCATGCCAGCGGCATCCTTACGCGCAACGACTTTGACATGTTGTGTGGTCGCTTGTCGGCCGAGCGTATGTCCACATTGATGGATGCAACGCACGCCGCCGATGCCAATCGCGCGATCGATATTTTGGACGAAGCCATTGCCGACGGCGCCAAACCGGGCGTAGTGCTCGACCAATGGCTCGACGCGTGGCGTACGGTCATGGTGGGAACGCAAGACGAACGACAAGCGCCGGCCATGCAAGTTCGTGCGTGCCAGGCGATGGAAATACTGCTTGCGAAACGCGCCCATTTGCGAACCGGGGCCGATGGCAGTTTGTTGCTCCACGTTGCGGCCGTTGAGCTGGCACGCTTGCCCACCGCGCGCGATCTCGACGCGCTGTTGTCGGCGGTTCATTCGTTGTCCTCCCCATCAGGCAATGCACCGCGCGTCGAATCGCGAGACGCCCAATCACGGCCCGCGTCGCCGACCCACACCGAAACGAGACCCCGACACACCGAGGCGTCAAGCGATTCGGCAGTCACAACGCCATTACCGCCTGCACCTTCTCAATCGTCACGCTCCGATGGACCACCACTTGACGCTGCAAAGGGAGATACAGGAGGCACAGGTGGCGCGAATGCTCAGGCTAGGTCCTCGAAGCAGACCTCGACGACGGCGTCACGTAGCGGCGTTGCCGTTGTGTCCAAGCAACCGACCACGTCCGACAAGCCTCTCTTGCGTGCCGCCGACGTGCAGGCCAAATGGGAAGAAATCGTGGATGTGGCCGCGAAGAAAAAGCCCGCGCTTGCCCCGCTTCTTGATCATGTATCTATTCGTGGCGTAAAGGGGCAAACGGTTCACATATCGGTCGATCCCGATGCGGTGATGGCTCGCCAAGCGTTTGTGCGACCCGAGTATCAGATGGCGCTCGGCCAACTGCTGCGAGACGTTTGTGGTCAGTTTTTGCGTCCGGTGGTTGTGGCCGAGGGACCGCGACACATGGAAGGGCTCATCGCCGACGACGCCCGCCACGATCCGACGATTGCGAACGTGGTTCAGCGTGTGAACGGCCAGTTGCTGTGGGTGAAAGACGTGAGTGATCGTAAGGGGGCGCGGTAGCGCGCAAGACCAATCCGAAGTAGTTTCGAATCAACAACCGAGGCGTGACGCAATCGACAATGGCCCATCGCGAACCTGAAGCACTGCTTGCGTTGATCCGCGAGCTCGAACGATTGCCGGGAATTGGCGCGCGAACAGCATCGCGACTTGCTCACCATCTCTTGCGCGTACCCAAGGATGAGGCGCTAGGCCTGGCACATGCCATTCAGCTTGTCCGAGACACGATTCACCCGTGCACCGGGTGCCAGTCACCGACCGATGTGGATCCATGCGCCATTTGCACCGACGACACGCGCGATCGAGAAACGCTGCTGGTCGTGGAGACTGCGCGCATCATGAACGCGATCGAAGCGGCGGGACACTACCGCGGACTCTACTTCGTATTGGGCGATCGCTTGCGTCCCGCGGATGGTGTGGACGCAGGCTCTTTAGCGCTCGCGGCATTGCGTGAGCGCGTTTCGAGTGACGCGTGGAATGGCGTGCGCATCAAAGAGGTGTGCATGGGCACCAACCCGGATCTTGAGGGGGACGGCGCCGTGCTCTCGGTATCGGCGCTGCTCGAAGGCTTCGATGTGCGCCTTACGCAGTTGGCGCGTGGCATTCCCTCGGGTGGGCAGATCGAATATCAAAGCGCAACGGCGATTGCCGACGCGATCGATGGTCGGGTCCCTGTTTCGCCTTAGGCGTCAGGTCCCCCCAATGCACAGGTCTTCGTAGAACTCAAAACGCTGAAGAACCCATGTCTGCAAAGTAGACTGGGTCATTCGGGCGCGCGATTTTTCGCTCAAGTTCTGGACGTATGCGTTTTCGCAACGTGCAAAGTCGCGCACACGTGCTGATTCGCACGCGGCCTGATTCGAAAGCAACGCACATCGTGTACTACTGGTAACACGTCCAGTGTGGTTCTCAAGCAGCGCGGAGTTCTCGTCGATGTGAGAAACGCGCCCACATTGTACGTGCGCCGTGTCATGACGACACGGTTGCGGCGTCGCACAGGAGCCGCCGCAAGAACGTGTGCGTTCGTGAACGTCAACCCGACCTTGTTTCCGCGTCTGGCTCGGCGCTAGAATGAACCCCCATGAAACTGCAGCTAGGCCTCAACCAAAAACTCTCGCAACAGCTTCGGCTGGCGCCGCAGATCATTCAGTCCATTGAGATTCTGCAACTTCCCGCGCTCGATTTGCGCGAATTGATTGAGCACGAGCTGCAAGAGAACGAGGCGCTCGAAGTTATTGAGCCCGCGCCGGATGAGTTCGTGGACCGCGCCAGTGCCGATCGTGAGATGCGCCAAAAGGCCGACGAGGACCAATCGAGCGACTTTGAAGTTCGCGAGTTTTCAGAAGCGTCGGGCATCGCCGACGTGATCGATTCAAAGGACACGCCGGTAGCCGACATGGACCACGCTGCGGCATCCACCGATAGCCGTACTACGGACGAAGCAGTGAAGGAAGACGTCCTGAGTGATGCACAGACATCCACGCTGCTCGAGCGCATTGACGGCTTGCGCGAAAGTGCCACGGTGGGTGATCGCGGGACGCGCGCGGCGCAAGAAGCTTCGGATCGCAAGCTTGAAGCCATCCATAACACGCCCGCGCACGATCCCAGCCTCGCCGATCATCTCCTCAACCAACTAGACGAGTTGGAACTGTCGGCCGAGCTGAGCGCCGCCACGGAGGCCGTAGTTTACAACCTCAATGATCGCGGGCTCTTGGACTGTAGCGACGAAGAGATCTTGGCAGGCATGGACGAGCCGGTGTCCATGGAGGTCCTTGAAAAGGCCATTCGCGTGGTGCAGCGATTGGAGCCACGTGGAGTTGGCGCGCGCAACGTGGGGGAGTGCATTCTTCTTCAAATTCCAAGCACCGATCCGGATGCGGTGCAGCTAGGTACGCTCATTCGCGAGCACTTCGACGATCTGCTGCGCAACAAGCGACCCAAAATCGCCAAAGCCATGGGGCTCAAGGTCAGCGAACTCAATACGCTCACCGAGCGCTTGCGTGATTTTGACTTTCGTCCAGGTGCGGCGTTTTCCTCCGCACCTACGCGCTACATTCGCCCCGACGTCATCATTGAACAGTTGACCGACGCGGACCTCGATGCCATTCGTTCTGGTGAGCGTCGAGATACCACGTACCGACGTCCATTGCATTCCACCGATGACGGTTACACCAAAGACGATGACTCCAATGACGATGGCAGGGACGACCGTGTCGTTAATGACCGTTTGGGGGGCGACGAATCGGCGCGCCATGAATCAGCCCGAGGTTATGCCTACGACAGCCATTCGTACGACAGCAACACATTCCGAGGCACCACATTCCAAGGCAACGGTGGGGTGCACGAATCGTATGGGAATGGCAGCGCGCATGTGACGCCTCCGCGATCGTCGGATCCGTATCGCGCCGACGTTCGCAATCACGGCAACCTTCATGGAGGCGCCCCGCGGCTGGGGATCGATGCGCCGGATCCATCGAATGCCCGCGGCGATGCCTCCGCTCATGGTTCGAAGCGCCCGAGCCGGAACCCAGACCTCGGTCGGTATTCCGTGCGACTTGTCCATGAACATTTGCCACGCGTTGGGTTGAGTCCCGCAGTGCGCGCCATGCTGAAAGAGCAAAAGCACGATCCGTCTGTTCGTGACTACCTCAAGCAGAAGATAGAAGCCGCTCGTTGGCTCATTGATGCCATCGCCCAGCGACAATCCACACTCGAACGCGTGGCCAGAGAGATTGTTGCCCGCCAGCGCGACTACCTCGACTTTGGTGTGAGCCACTTGCGCCCGTTAAAAATGCAAGAGATTGCCGATGTGCTGGGGATCCATGTGTCCACGGTGAGTCGTGCCATCAGCGACAAGTATGCACAGACGCCGCGCGGCATTGTTCCCTTGAAGTTTTTCTTTACCGGTGGCACCGAGAACGAAGACGGCGGTATCGAGTCGCGCATGAGCGTGAAAGAACGCGTGCGCGAGATCATTGACGACGAAGACAAGCAAAAGCCGCTGTCCGATGATGATGTGGCTGAGCAACTCAAGGTGCGATTCGGCCTCGAGATTGCCCGTCGCACAGTGACAAAGTATCGCAAGGCGTTAAACATTCCGTCATCGCGCCAGCGTCGTGTCTGGGAATAGCGCCCGGTTGTTCCATGCGTAGGCTGTGGCGTCGGGCGAGGTGGCATCCCAAGAGATAGGCACCTGACGACCGTCGCTCAATTTGGTACAATGCATGTTCGCAACGTCCCGCGGTGCGTCTATGCGGCGTTTAGGAGGGCGACCTGAGCCCACGCGTTCCATCGTCCCCGACTCGTCAGGTTAGGTCGCGGATGGACGTTCGGTCGCAGATGGCGGCATCCGGAGAACCACAACCGCCAAACGCGGTCACAGATGCAGATGCTCTGCCAAGTAGCGCGGCGAATAGCTCGGCACGTAGCTCGAAGGAACGATCACACGAGACCGCGCCCTCATCCGTGCGTCCGCAGAAGCCGTTGGGGACGCGCACGCTGCGACTTGATCTTCAGTTTGACGGCACCGATTTTTCGGGCTGGCAGCGCCAAACGAAACGCCGCACCGTGCAGGGGGAGGTAGAGCGTGCGCTCGAACACGTCTTGGGTGCGCCGCATCGCCTACTAGGTTGCGGTCGGACCGACGCGGGCGTGCATGCGCGTCTGCATGTGGCCTCCACACGAACGCGTCATGACTTGCCCGCCGAGCGACTGCTGTACGCACTTGACGCCACGCTGCCCAACGATGTCTCGGTGTTGTCGGTTGCGGATGTGCACCCGTCGTTTCACCCCATGCGCGATGCGTATTGGAAGTGGTATCGCTATGTACTACTTGTAAGTCGAACGCGCCGGCCCCTGCATCGACGATGGGCCGTACGTGTGCCCCAAGCGCCCTCCCTCGAGGCGCTCAATCGTGCATGCACGCCCTTGCGCGGTACCCACGATTTTGTGAGTTTCGCCAATCGCGGTTCCACTGCGGATGATCCAGGCGCTCGCGGCACGGTTCGCACGATTCACTACCTGGCGTGGCACGAATGTTCGTCCAATGAACTCTGGATGCCTTCAGAAACGCTTGTGGATTCGTTCGGCGCACGTGCTTCCTTACGTCTGGCTTCCCCGCGCCTGCTAGTGATGGACGTGCTCGGTGATGGATTCTTTTACAAGATGGTTCGCACGTTGGCGGGCACGTTACTTAAGGCGGCTGGTGGCGATTCGCCGTTTGGCGACGTCGAGGCCGCATTGTGTGCGCGTGACCGACGTGCCGCCGGCAAAGCCATGCCCGCGGCAGGCCTCACACTTATGGCGGTGGGGTTGCGAGGCGATCCGGTGGCCGACGACATGCCACTAGAACTCCGCGCCGCGGCGATGCGTGCGACTGCGGCCGCTGCCTCATCGGAGGAGGCCCGATTTCCGTGACGCCCATGTGTCCATACCCCGACGTTTTTATCTCCGCCTCCCCAGAGGCGGCCAACCCAAGGAGAGCACAATGAAGATGATGATCAGCGGTCGCCATGTCGGTGTCACAGAAAGCATGAAGGAGTATGCCGAGACGAAGGTGCTCAAGCTCGTCAAGTTCTTCGACCGCATCACCAGCGTTCGCGTCACCATGGACATTGAGGGCATTCAACAACACGTCGAAATGGTGGTGGAGGTCGCCCGTGGGCAACGGCTGGTCGCCAAGGCGGAGGCGGTAGATATGTACGCCGCGTGTGACCTGGCCGAACGAAAACTGGCCCAGCGGCTTCGCAAATACAAAGACCGACTGACCGACCATCATCGCGGCGAGCGTATTCCACCGGTGGATCGCACGGCCCCCGTGGCCCGCGGCGACAAAAAGCCCCATGAGGAAACCTACCAAGAGGTCATTGACGAGATGCAACTCGACGATTAGCCCCCATGGCGGTGAATGAGGCCCGCCACGGGCGCGCGAACGACCTGATGGTGATTGGACCGTGACGTTCTCCGGTTCGTCACGGCCCGCGAATCGTCGTCGCACGTCTGAAATCCCCGATAGGATTGGTGTCGGTGGACGGCGACTTGCTCGCCTACGTATTTCTCAGGAGAACTATGTCCGACGTCAACGTGAGCAGCCTCTTGCGCACCCAACACTGTCTGCCCAAACTCAAGGGCGGCACGCGCGAGGAAGTTGTAGAAGAACTCATCCGCACGTTTGTCGCCAGCGGCGCGCTCGCGGAAGACGCGGCGCCAACGTTGTATGGCGAGGTATTGGCCCGTGAAGACGAAGGCACCACGGGGATCGGCAAAGGCGTAGCCATGCCACATGCCCGTGGGACCGAGACCGTGCCTTCGTCCATGGTGGCCGTGGGTCTTCACGAAGAGGGCATCGACTTTGATGCTACCGATGGCGCCCCGGTGCACATTGTGTTTCTGATCGCAAGTACCGACAGCCAGGAATACCTCCAAGTGGCGCGTCAGATTGCGCGCGTCGCGCGCGACGATGTGGAGATGCGCGCATTGCGCCGTCAGACCACGAAAAAGGCCATTGTTTCTTTCTTAAAGGAGTCGTGGTCGCAGCCCGCGGCGTCGTAGTCCCGCGCGTTGTACAATCCAACGTCCATGAACCGCGAAACTCTATGAACCCAAGTACCAACCCTCCGCCCGCCGACTCGCCCTCACGCGGGACCGTTTCGCGCACCGTGGAAGTGCTCAATGGTGCTGGGCTCCACGCGCGACCCGCAAGTGTTTTGGCGGCGTGTGCCAACGAATACGAGTCAGAGATTTCACTCGTGCTTGCGCAAGCCGTTGGCGAAGGGGGCGTAGACGTGGGTACACGTGTCGATGCCAAGAGCGTGTTGGATGTGATCGTGTTGGGCGCACCCTGCGGCACCAAGATCGATGTTGAAGCGGTGGGCCCCGACGCAGAGGCAGCCGTTGCTGCGATAGAAGCCCTCTTTCTCGCTCGGTTCGGCCTGATGTAACTGTCGGCCTGGTGTAATCGTCGAACTCGGGAAATCGTCGAGTCGAGCCCGAGCCATTCCTGAATAGTCCGGTCATGAACAGTCCGGGCTACGCATTCACGCACATGAGCAAACACGTGTTCGGTGCTACCCCGCGCCGACTTCTACCACTTGACGATGTAGGTGGGCTTCTACCTCGTCGCAGGTGCGCGCCCGCAAGGCTTCCGCGGCAATACGACGTGCATCCACCAATGTCAACGAGCGCAATAGCCTTCGTGCGCGAGGAATGTAGCCCGGCGTCAAACTGAACTCTCGAATGCCGAGCCCGAAGAGCAGCACGGTATAGATTGAGTGGCCTCCCATTTCGCCACACATGGTTACGGGAATCTCCGCACGCTCGGCCGCGGTCACCGTTTGTCCAATGAGGCGCAGCAAACTTGGATGCGACGGGCGAAAGAGGTCGGCCACATGGGGATTTACACGGTCCACGGCCAGTCCGTATTGAATGAGATCGTTGGTACCGATCGAAAAAAAATCTACTTCGGGCGCAAGGATGTCGGCGACCACTGCGGCAGAAGGAATCTCAATCATGACACCGATGGGCAGATCACTTCGATGGGGTACATCGTCACGGGTGAGTTCGTCCGACGTCTCTTGAATGAATGCCTTGGCGCGCCGCACCTCTTCTAGCCCGCTCACCATGGGCAACATGATGCGCACGTCTCCCTCGGCCGCGACACGCAAGATTGCACGGATCTGCGTTCGAAAGGCTTCGGGATGGGCAAAGCACCATCGCAAGGAGCGAGCGCCAAGGGCGGGGTTGGGCTCCGCGTCCTGCACTTTGGCCGGTAGCGGATAGCCCTTGTCGGCGCCAAAGTCATAGGTGCGAATGGTCAATCGCTTGTCGCCGATTTGCGCCAAGGTGTCGCGGTACATTGCCAAGTGGTCGTCTTCGGATGGCAGGCTGCCTCCGCCGTCGTACAGAAACTCCGTACGAAACAATCCCACGCCGTCTGCGCCGCGCTTTGCACCGGCCGCCACGTCTAGTGGATATTCCACGTTGGCCAATAGTTGCGCGCGATGCCCGTCAAGTGTTTCGGCTGGCAGATGGCTTTCACGAAGAAGCGACGCTTCAAGAGCCTCGTACCGCTCGCCAAGCCCCACGGCGCGTTCCACGGTGGCCGCATCGGGATCGATCACGATTTCACCGGTGCTGCCGTTGACCCACAGCGTGTCGCCCGGCTGTACGTGTTCGAGCACCCCTCGCACGCCCATGACGACCGGGAAGCCCAACGATTTTGCGATCACGGCCGCGTGACTTGTTGCTCCGCCGAGTTCCAGCACCAATCCCGCGACGTTGAGCGGTTCGAGGCGTGCAACTTCGGAGGGCGTGAGATCACGGGCGATGACCACCACCGGCCCGTCGTCGCCCTGTGTGTTTGGCGACGTGCGTTTGACGCCCGCGAGTGCACTGAGCAAACTGCGTTCAAGATCGACGACGTCTTGAGCCCGTAGCGCCAATACGGGATCTTCGATTTTCGCCAGGCGTGCGGCGTAGGCATGAAAAACGGTTGCAACGGCGTGCTGCGCTGTGCTGCCGTCACGAATGACGCGCTCCACACGCGGGAGGAAGTCGGCCAACATGGCTTGATGCACCTTGAAGATCTCGCCCACACCGGGACCGTGACTCTCCAAAGCCCCCGCGTGCCGTTGCAGATCTTGGCGCGTGGCGCGGGCGGCTTCGTTTAGGCGAACAATCTCCGCCTCGATGTCTTCGGGGGGCGATGCGGATGCCATGGCGGCCGTGATGTCATCCGGCGGCGATTCATCCCAAAGCAAGGCACGACCGACGCGAGAACCTCCCGCGACCGGGACACCGCGCAATTGCCGCATGGGTGGGGGCGTTGCCATGACGAAATGCTATCAGCGCAGACGCGTCGGGGCGGTGGCCGTACGGACCCGGTTCGGTGCGTCGCTGTGTTGATCCAAATCGACGTTTCGCATCGGTTCGTACTCAAGGTCGGGTCGGCTTCAAGTCGAGAGGGAATGCGGTCCTCGATGGGGGGACCCCTCCGCGACAGGAAGCACTTCATGAAACGCACCAAAAGTCTAGTTGGACTTGATATTGGGACGAGCGCGGTCAAGGCCGTCGAGATCACCATGCAAGGGGAACCGGTCATTACGGGATTCGGCTTTGCCGAACTCCCAAGTCCAGACGTTCTGCCCGACGTGATCGCCGACCTCTTCCGCAACAACGGATTCCACAGCCGTCAAGTGGTCACGTCCGTCTCGGGCAAGTCGGTCATCGTTCGCTACTTGACCATGTTTCGCATGTCTCCCGAAGATTTGCAAAACGCCATTCGCTTTGAAGCGGACAAGTACATTCCCTTTGACGTTGACGAAGTCGTTCTCGACTGCCAGCCCTTCGACGTGGCAGGCATCGGTGACTTGGCACCCAACGAAATGCGGGTGCTGTTGGTTGCGTGCAAACGCGCCATCATCGACGACCAAATGCGTATGTTGGCGGCGGCCGGCCTTTCCCCCCAGATCGTGGACGTGGACGCGTTCGCGCTCGGCAACGCCTTTGAGCTTGTCTTGGGTCGTGGCCAAAGCGACGACGCGCGCGTTACGGGCCTGATTGACGTCGGCGCATCCAAGAGCAACGTCAATCTCATGCGCGGCACCACGTCGCTCTTCACACGCGAGATTCCCACGGGTGGCATGGCGTTCACTCAAGCCATCGCATCGCGATTGGGACTCAGTCCACAGGACGCCGAACGCACCAAGCGCTCACCCGGTGATTCCTTGGATCGTGTACGCCAAGCCGTGGCCCCCGCGATGGAAGACTTGGCGGGCGAGATTCGCCTTAGCTTTGAATACTTCGAGAGTCAGTTCGACGTGGGCATTGATGAAGTGCTTGTGTCGGGCGGTGGCGCCAAGTTGCTTGGCTTTGACGCAGAGTTGGGCCGTCTCTTTGATCGCCCCACCAGTACATGGGACCCGACCGGCGAACTTCCGATCGCCAGCGGGAGTGTTGACATCAGCACGATGCGTGAGCACGTCCAAGAGCTCGCCGTCGCCGTGGGTCTTGCGGCTCGCGCGGGGAGGAAGTAACCATGATTCGCATCAATCTGCTCCCACCGGAGTACCGGGCGCGACCCGGCACACCGATGGCGCGGTTTGTCGCGTTGGTGGCTGGCATTGTGCTCGTCTTGAGCGCAACCGGCGCCTACGCCTATACGCACTTCATTCAACTCGAGAATGTGAAGAAGGTGCGCGACTCCCGCCAGGCGGAAGCCCAGCACAAAGAGCGTCAGCGCGATCGATCGCTTGCCTTGCAAAAAGAAATCGATCGTTACGAAAACCGCCGCCTTGCGATTCGCACGATCAACCGTTCGCGCACCTTGTGGTCGCGCAAGTTGGATCAGTTCTTCGACATCGTGACGGGCCAGGGTCGTTCCGATGCAAGTCCGGTGTGGCTGGAAGACATTAAGGTGCCGCAAAAAATCACCCGTGCGCGTAAGACACGCAAACGCTCGCGTCGCAAGCGGCGTGGCGCGAAACTCGAGCCGGGTGGTGAGTTGCGTACGAGCGGCTACATCGCCATGAACGAGCCGTCCGAAGCATTGACCGCACTCAGTGCGTTCCACAATGCGATCACCGGCGATCCAGAAAACTCGAAGATGACCACGGAGTTCTTTGCCGACTTCATGGGCATCAACAATCCCAACATCGAAATGCAGAAGATGCTTCCCTCCCAGGAAGAAGAACAGCGTATTCCACCCGCGGTGGGGTCGTTCAACTACAAGTTGCTCCTCAAGCCCATCGATCTCGCGCCCAAGTCCAAGGGCAAGGCGCGCAAGTCTGCCGCCAAGAAGCGATAGGCAGAAAGGAAGGCCAGCATGTCTAAGATGTCAGAACGTAAACGTCTGTTCTTGACCATCGGTGTCGCCGTCTTGATTGCCGGTGTCTTGCTCTACCTGATCTATCAAGATCGAGAAGAGATCAAGAGCATCGAAACCGAGATCAGCAGCATCGAAGATCGCATTCGTGCCGCAGACAAAGAAATTCGAAAGACCAAGAAGCGCGAAGACGCCGTGCTTGTGTTTCGTGCCGTGGAAGAACGCGAACTTGCGATTCTGCCCACCGAGCAACACATCACCGACTTCCATCGCAACTTGTCGAGCTTCTTGGCAGCGTCCGACATTCACTTCCAAGAGTTGCCCGAGAGCAAGCCGGAAGAGAGTGCGCTCGCCAAAGGCATCTACGTCACGCGCAACACCATCAAGGGCCAGGGCTCGGCCGCCGCCATTCTCAAGTTCATGAACATGGTGGAGAACGATCCCCGTCTGGTGGCGGTCAAGGGCTTTGAAGTGCACGCCGGAAAGCGTGATGACGAAGCACCCAACCTTCCGATTGAACACTCATGCGAAGTGATGCTCGAGACCTACTTCTACCGTCCCGCCGACGCGAAGTTTGAAGCCGTCCACATTCCGGGTGCCCTCAAGCGCCTGCAGCAGCCCGACGTGCGTCAACAGATTGCATCATTCCAGCCCGAGCGGCCCGATACCTATGTGTTGCGCCCCATGTCCTCGCGCCGCGATCCGTTGGTGGATCCCCGGCAGTATGCAACCAAGGATGATCCCGCCGAGTACGAGGAGGAATTCAAGAAGCAGGAAGAACTCATTCTTCCCATCGAAGGACGCCACAGCGAGCTTGCGGAGATGATTGTTCTTGAGCGTGAGTTGATCGACAAACACGACATCTTTCGCGCCAATCAGATGGGACTTCAGATTGCCGAGCGCGTTTCGGCATTGCAGTCGGAAATCGCCTCGCTTGAGGACATGAAAACCATCACGATTCCGGAACTCGCCAAGCGCCTGAGTGTGGTCAAAGACGCTGTGACGCGAATCAGTCG
The DNA here is from genome assembly GCA_965222115.1 of Planctomycetota bacterium. Classification (GTDB taxonomy): domain Bacteria; phylum Planctomycetota; class PLA2; order PLA2; family JAEUHO01; genus CBDCTJ01. The sequence goes on from CBDCTJ010000007.1 coordinate 1,932,766, forward strand.
TAGCCGGCCCAAGACCGAGTTGGTGGTCACCCGATTGGTCGCCGAGCGGGTCCACGGAGATATCAATACGAAGTTCAACGAGGGCCAGCACGAAGAAGTCGCACGACTCGCTCAGCAGTGGGCCACGTTCTTGCGCGGCAAGGAAGTGCGTCCTGGTGCACGCCGATTCTTGGACGAGATTGAGCGCATTCGCGACAAGTCAAAGAACCAAGCCGACTTCGCGTCGCTGGATTTCAGCGTGAGCGGCGTGATCGTTCATCCGCGTAACCCCCAGCGCAGCTTGGCGATCGTCAACAAGCGCCGCGTAAAGGTGGGCGATGCGTTGGACGAGGCCGATGAAGTCACGGTGGCGCAGATTACGTCGAAGACGCTCTGGGTTCGGTTCCGCGGCGAGGAACACGAGATCCCGGTTCGCGCCGTAGGTAAAAAGAACAAGGGTGCCGCGAGCCGCTCTCGCGGGACGCTGATGCGCGGCACTCGTAGACGTTAGGACGAGCGGCTTAGGCATGCCGCGAGAACGGGTTGGAGGCCCACGCAGGAGGACGCACGACATCGGGCGGATGCACCGTCACTAACAAAAGACGAACGCATCCCGCTCGCACGCAAGTGAATGAGGCACAAGGACTTTGACACGGGCCGGCTTGAGGGGCCAGGCGCCGCGGAATTGGAGTCGTGTCCTCGCCGCGTGACCGACTTGGGGGTCGCGCTTTACTTGGGCAGTCGAGCAACCGACTGAGGGCTACAGGAGGCAGGTCTTCTCGCGCGTTCCTCTGGAACGCCGAGGGTGAGGGTCGTCATGAAGTTTTCTCAGCTCAAAACCGCTCGATCCGGCACGGATGCGGTACGTCGTGTTCTTTGTGCCGCAACGCTCGCTTTGTTGAGCGTCATTGCGTTTTCTCCGACCACCAGCTTTGCTGGCGACGGTTCATTGGATCCCGATGCCTACCGCACGCGCGATGTGGGCTCCGGCAAGGTAACCATCGACGTGGATGACCAAGCCTTTGGTCAAGTTGTGCGCGAGCTCATCTCGCCAGCGACGTCCATGAACATCGTGGTTAGCGCGGCGGCAGAGTCCGAACCCGTCACGTTGCAGGTCCAAGACCTGCATTGGGTTCACGCACTCAGCGCGCTCGCCAACAAGATTGGTGGCGTGATCATCGAAGAGGCGGACAATCTCATCAAGATTGAGCGCCCCGAGCCCGTCACGTTTAGTTACACCGACACCGACATTCGTGAAGTGATCGGTTCATTCGGCGATTACGCGGGCGCCAACATCATCGTAAGCCCCAAGGTAAGCGGCAATGTCACCGTCACGCTCAAGAACGTGCCTTGGCGACATGCGCTTGAGCAAATCGTGCGAACCGTTGGGCCCTATGCCGTGGTCGAAGAGAAGTTCGGCATGCTGCGTGTCGTGCCGCGAGATGAGCTTGAGCTCACGATGGCCTACCACCGCTTCAAGTTCATTCGTCCACCCGCACCCTATCGCGGTGTGATCGCCGGACAGGGCGGCGGCAGTGGCGGCGGCAGTGGCGGCGGAAGCGAGACACAGGCCACCGACGCCATCATTTTGGGCAAGCCCAATATTCCTTCCGACGACTACACCACCATCGAGGAGACGTTCCCAATTCTCGGCGCACTCAAGCAGATCGTGACCGCGGATGGAGAAGGTGGAAACGTCAAGTATATCCCCTCTCAAAATACGATCGTCTTCACGGGTACAGCTCCGCGGATCCGCGAAGTGAAGGCCATGCTCAAGCAGCTCGACGTCGAGCCGCCGCAGGTTTTCATTGAGATGAATTTCATCGTGACCAGCAACTCGGACGCGATCAACTTGGGCCTGGACGCGGGTGACGCCTCGGGCCTCAACATCGGCATGAGCGGTTCCGACATCATTCACGCCCTGCCCTTCAATACGGGCGGCGGCGATGGCCTAGCCAAGGCACTAACAGGAACTGCCTTCCCCGCTCCTGCGGCAAGTGCCTTCGGTCACGGTACACTCACCTTTGGTGAAACGCAGCTCCTCTGGAAATTCCTCCAGCGGGACTCGCGCAGCCGGATCGTTCAAGCTCCGAAGCTCTTGGCCCTGGACAATCAGGAATCCACGATCTTCATTGGCGAGTCGATCCGATACGCCCGTACGACAGCGGCAACCAACCAGAACGGCGGACTCACGTTCTCCGTAGAAGAAGATCCCAACAGTCCTGTGAGCGTTGGGTTCCAGCTCCTGGTGATTCCGCACATCATTCCGGGCGAACAGAAGATTCGCATGCTGGTTATTCCCCAGCGCCGCGCCCTTACGGGTACGGGGCCTTTGCCGGGGTTTGATCGCATCACGGTTTCCGGGCAGAGCATTGATCTGCCGCGTGTTCAGTCGAGTTCGTTGGTTACACACATGATTGTGCGCGATCGTGAGACGGCCGTCATCGGTGGCCTCATGGAAGAACGCGAAGTTGAACGCGCGGATAAGTGGCCCTTCTTTGGGGATCTCCCCATCATCGGGGCCGCCTTCCAAGGCAAGGAAAAGTCCATGGTTCGTGAGCACCTCCTCATCACCATCACTCCGCGCATTGTGCGCGGTACCGATGCGGTGAATGCGCGGGTGTCCGACGAACTGGCCAATCGACCTTATGAGTTGGCCGCCGAGTACGACAGCCTCTATAGCGGATGCGGTACACCCATGTACGGCACGCCTATGGGCGGCGGCGCGGCGACCTATAGCACCGAAGTTCCCGGCACCCCGTCAGGTGGTGTCATCATTAAAAACTCCGGTGCTCCCGAAGTTGCTCCCGCCGACGTGGGCACACCTCCGAGCGAAATGACCGCTCCCGGGGATGCCCCGCCCGCCGGCGAGCCGATTCCTGTAGCCCCTGGAAGGTAGTCAAGCTCTGCTCTGGACCTTTACGTCAGTTTCGGTCCCGAGTTCCTTCATTACCTATAGCTGATCGTCGATCTGCTTGCGTTCCCACGTATCCGTGGTGCGAGCGTTCGAAGTTGGTTTTGGTGACGAAGTCGATGGAGCCTTCCATTGGCCTCCGAGAGCAGCAACAGTCCACGCCGTCGACGCGCTCGAAATGGGCGTCGAGGGCGCACGCGGCACACAGATTCTTCCACCACAAGTGAGCCCGACGCACCAGCGCCGACGCCCGCGCCACCTCCGAAGTCCAGGCCGGCCAGGGGCAATCGAGCGTCTCGCACCCGAGGCGCTCCGGTTCCGCTGCATGACGCACCCGACGCACCGCCGCGCCTTTCAAATCGGGGCTCAAACCGCGCCAACGGGGAACGCAGTCCACGTCGAAGGGCTCGGCCCACATCACGTCGGCAGACCACGCGTCGAGCCGCAGAGCCATCCGAGCCAAAGGCGAAGCGCCCGCATCGTGTACGGAAGCGTGCTGTGGTCCGTCGTCGCGTCAAAGCCGAGCCCGACGTGGTTCCCTCGCGCGACGCGCCCATGCCCCCGACACGCGAAAAGCCCTCACGCCGACGTGAGTCGCGACGTTCCGGGCGCGGAGAACGCGGTTCGCTCAAGAAGGCACGAAACAAACGATCGCGAACCGATGACAGTCGTGAGCCAACCACCAGCAAGCGCAGTGGATCCCGAAAGAAGAAGAAGGGGGACAGTCGGCGCACGCGCGGCGGCCGCGAAGGGCGTGCGCGCGACGCGCGTCGTACAAGTGATCGACGACGCGAGGGCGCACGCGGTCGCGATCGCCATCGACGTCGCGACGCCTTTGATGGCAAGGCCATCGACATTGTGCCGCGCGCACCGAGTCCTGAGGACCAGCAACTGGAAAAAGTCTTGTTGGTCAATGCCGCAGACCGTGAAGAGGCTCGTATTGCCCTCGTAGTGGGCGGGCGTCTTGAAGAGATCTACGTTGAATCCACACGCGATCGATCCACGGCGGGCCACATTTATCGTGGGCGCATTCAAAACGTGGAAAAGGGTATCGGCGCAGCATTTGTGGATCTTGGACGCGGCGTAACGGGCTTTCTACACGTGTCGGATATGCCGGTCATTCGCGACGACGACACAGGCGCCACCACGAAAGACAACTCGCAGGGCACCACAGACAGCGACGCGCAAGAAGCCAACCCGACCGAGCAAGATGCACCGTCTCGCTCCGAGGCTAACGAGCCACCCGAGCCGTCCGAACCTCTCGCGCTACACGAGCCACTTAGGGCGGGCGATGAGGTCATTGTTCAGATCACGCGGGATGGCATCGGTCGCAAAGGGCCTGCGCTTACCGGGCGCATCTCTCTGCCGGGTCGCTATCTCGTCTTGCTTCCCTACGCCGGTCGTTCCGGTATTTCGCGCCGTATTCCCCAAGGTCGTGAACGGCAACGCATGCGCAAGCTGTTGCGCAAACTTGATGTGCCGGGAGGCATGGGCGTGATTGTGCGCACCGCAAGCGAATCCACCGACCTCGCCGCATTGCAGGCCGACTTGGCGCACTTGGTGGACGAGTGGTCGCGGATTCAAGAACGTGCGGCCGAGCCCGGTCCACCCGGCGTGTTGCGTGCGGAAAGCAATCTTGCCGAGCGCAGCGTGCGCGACATTATGCCGAGTGACGTGACGCGCATTGTTGTGGACCGCGGCGAAACCGCTGGCCAAATGCATCGATTATTGCGCACGTGGTACCCGTCGGCCGCCGCGGCGGCGGAAGAGGTGTCAAAGGTCGCTGCGCGCACCGTGTCCGCTTCGGCATTTACACCGCTCGGTGAGCTATCACCCACCGGCGAAGCCCTGGCGACCTCCGTGGGTGCTGCGCCCGATGCCACCGAAGACGAAACGCTGAGCGAAGTCGAAGGAGAGTGGGAGGAGGAATCGCATCCAGGTGCGAATGGGCTCGAGCCCATCGAGTTGAAAGACGACGAGCGTGTTGCGGATGAATGGGACGACTCCGAACTCGTGGATGACGACGACGATCATCATGAAGATCTCGACGACGATGACGACGAGGATCACGATGTCGATGAGTACGACGAAGATGTCGATGACGACGAAGACGAAGAAGACCTGGAAGATGATGACGACGACGACCACGACCATGAAGACGAAGACGATCACGTAGCTGAGTCCGAAGAGTCGCCCTCGCTACAATCCGCTCCCGACGGTGAAGTTGAAGACGAAGAACTTGAGGACGCAGTCCAAATCGATGTCGAGTCTGAGGTCGCGTCCAATGAAGAGGATGAGGAGGATCCGGCCGCCCGCATTGAACGCCTTCGCGCATTGGCCCGTTCCATGCCCGACGTTGAGATCCACACCGATCCCATGCCGCTGTTCCATGCCTACAACATCGAGACGCAGTTGGAAGAGGCCTTCCGTCGCACGGTGCGTCTGCCGTCGGGCGGTTCGCTCGTCTTTGATCCCACCGAGGCGCTCTTTGCCATCGACGTCAACAGCGGTCGTCTGACCGACGCTGAAGATCCCGAACGCACCGCGCTCGTTACAAACTTGGAGGCCGTGGCCGAGGTCGCGCGTCAGCTTCGTTTGCGAGACCGCGGGGGGCTTGTGGTGATCGACTTTATCGACATGCGCATGCGCAGTTCGCGTCGAAAGGTCGAAGTTGCGCTGCGTGAAGCCCTTTCGAAAGACCGCGCGCGCATTCGCTTGGGTCGCATGGGCCCCTTCGGCTTAGTGATTTTGTCTCGTCAGCGCATTCGCCAAGCGCTTTCCCGCGTCACGCACACATCGTGTACCGCGTGTCATGGCACCGGTCGCCGGCGTCATGTATCCGGGCTGGGCTTGCGGATTCTGCGCGAAATGGAAGCGCGTGTGGCACGGGCCCGCGGTCGGGGCGGTCTCGAAGTGCGGGCACCGCAGGAAGTCTTGCAATGGCTCAAGAAGCATCGCGCGGGAGCGCTGCGTGCGTTGCGGGCCGAGGCGCGAGGGCCTCTTGAACTTGTGTCGGATAGCCGATTGGCCGTGGATGGTTGGGCCATGAAGGGCATTGCCAACACCGAGCCGTCGGGAAAGCCTGACAAAACGTAGCATTTGGCCCACCCGCCCCCGTGGATCGGGTGGGTTTCGTTTCTGCCCTTCATTGCGGAGGGCCCGCGGGGCCGCTATGGTCTCGGCCCGTATCTCATGAGTCGCGCGTGCGAAGCTCAGGCGTCGTGTATGTGCCCTCCGCGTGGCCCGCCCACGAGCAAATCCAGTTTGACCTGTTCCGTAGGAATCCGTCCCATGTATGCGATCGTGAATGACCGAGGCAAGCAGTACATGGTCCACGAAGGCGATCGCCTTTGGATCGATCGTATTGATGCTGAACCCGGTTCCAGCATTTCCTTTGACCAGGTCATGGTGGTAGGCGGCGATAGCGGCGTGCGCGTGGGTCGGCCCACCGTGGACGGCGCGTCCGTCAGTGCGACCGTGGTCGCCGAGCGCAAAGATAAGAAGATTGTCGTCTTCAAGAAGAAGCGCCGCAAGATGTACCGCCGCAAGCAGGGCCATCGTCAACGATATACAGAAATCGAAGTCGGAACCATCGCGTAGCCCGGACTCGAACCATTGAGATCGATGTTCACGAGGCCCACGATTTCCAAGGGGCCCAACAGGAGTACCAGTTATGGCGCATAAGAAGGGTCAAGGTTCGTGTCGCAACGGACGCGACAGCAATGCCAAGTCCCGCGGCATCAAGAAGTACGCCGGGGAAACGGTTCGTGCAGGCAATATCTTGGTTCGGCAAGTTGGATCGCGTTTCAAGCCCGGCCACGGTGTGGGCATGGGCAACGACTATACGCTTTTTGCGCTGCGTGACGGTGTTGTTGAATACCAAACCAACAAGCGCGTTCATATTCGCGAGCTGAGTTAGCCGCGTCCGTCGATCGACGCGGTTCATAGGCCGTGCGCGTGCGAATCCTCGGTGCGACACACGGTGTTCTTGTAGGCTTGTTTCTTGTTTATTGACGAACGACGCATCCGTGTGCGCTCTGGGAATGGCGGCCACGGCATTGTGGCTTGGCGAAGAGAACGCCGCGTGCCGCGTGGGGGACCCGCCGGTGGCGATGGGGGGCGTGGGGGCGACGTTGTGCTCGTTGCCGACGTACAGATGACGACCTTTGCCGACATGCAGGACGTGCGTGTGGTCAAGGCGGGAAACGGTGAATCGGGAAGCGGTAACAAGTGCCACGGGGCCGGTGCAGACGACACCATTCTTCGCGTCCCCGTGGGCACCACGGTTTACGTGGAACCCTCCGGCAACAAACTCGTGGACTTTGTCGAGGACGGCCAGACGTACGTCGTAGCTCGTGGCGGGCGCGGAGGTCGCGGAAATGCGCGCTTTGCAACAGCGACAGATCAAGCGCCCACGCACCACACGAAGGGTCGACCCGGTCGTGAGCGTACGCTACGACTGGAACTGCGGCTCCTCGCCGACGTGGGATTGGTCGGACTGCCCAACGCGGGCAAGAGCACCTTGCTTTCGCGCGTGTCGGCGGCCACGCCGCGGGTGGCCGACTATCCGTTTACGACGCTCGTTCCCCATCTCGGCATTGTGGAGATCGACCGCACGCGTTTTGTGATGGCCGATCTTCCGGGGTTGATTGAAGGCGCCCATGCGGGCAGCGGGTTGGGCGACCGATTTCTGCGGCACATTGAACGCACCCGCGTGCTTCTACACCTCGTGGATCCCCTGCCCGGCGATGGATCGAATCCGATTGAGAACTATTTGGCGATTCGAGGCGAACTCTTGGCTTACGACCCCGCGCTCGCGGAGCGCCCGGAGATCCTCGTGGCCACCAAAATGGACCTCTACCCCGAAATCGTCGCGGGTGGCGGGAAGGGCGATGATCCGATCACGGAGACCTTGAGGGAACTGGCGGCGCGTGCCGATAGGAGGGTGTTTCCTATTTCGGCCGCGTCTGGAATTGGCGTTCGCGGAATGCTCCGCGAAGTCGCCAAGGTGCTCGCGGCGACACGGGAATAGAGGACGCTTCGAGCCGCTGGACCTTCGGTGGATTCGACGGGCGACCTCCAATTTTTGCACGTTTCGGGGCCCACCATGCTCGACGAGATCTTGATCCACTTCAAAGTGATGGTGAAAGAACGCGCGTCCGACCTATTCCTGCGCGCGGGGTACCGTCCCGCGTCGCGCATCGACGGCGTGATTCGGTTTCTCTCCGATCAGATTGTGACCGAGGAACAGGCCGACGCGTTGCTCAATCACATTCTTGCGCCCAAGGACGTGGATGACTTCGAGCGGAGGAAGGAAAAGGACACCGCGTTCGTGGTGCCCGGCGTGGGTCGCTTCCGTTGCAACATTCTCCGTCAGCGTCAGCGCCTCGCATTCGTCTTTCGCCACGTGCAGGAATCTATTCCGCCCATGGAGGCCTTGCACCTTCCGGTAAAGCCCATTCAGTCGCTCGCCATGAAAGAACGTGGTCTCATCTTGGTCACCGGCACAACGGGTTCCGGTAAATCCACCACGCTCGCGTCGATGATCGACTACATGAATCAGCGCGTGGCACGCCACATTGTGACCGTTGAAGATCCGATGGAGTTTGTGTTCCACGACAACAAATGCGCCATCATGCAACGTGAAGTGGGCATCGATACGCTCGATTACCCCTCGGCACTCAAGGGTGTTGTGCGTCAGAGCCCCGACGTGATTCTGATTGGTGAAATGCGCGATGCCGAGACGGTGTCGGCGGCGCTGAGCGCTGCGGAAACAGGTCATTTGGTCATGTCCACCTTGCACACCATCAATGCGGTGCAGACCGTTGAACGTATCATTAGCTTCTTCCCGCCCCATCAACACGACACGATTCGCTTGCAGCTCTCCATGACGTTGCAGGGGGTCGTCAGCCAACGTCTACTCACGCGTCGCGCTGCGCCGGGTCGTGTACCTGCGATTGAAATCTTGTTGGGTACGCCCACGGTGCGTGAAATGGTGCTAGAGGGGCGCACCCTTGAGTTGGCCGATGCACTGGAAGAGGGTCACAAGTATTACGGCAGCCAGAGCTTCAATCAGAGCTTGGTGGCGCTGCTTCGCGAAGGCGTGATTGACATTGACGACGCTATGGCCGCGGCCGACAGCCCCGACGAACTCAACCTCGTTCTGCGCGGCATCTCCAAGGGAACGAGCAATCTCGACGCCACGCCCACGAGCGGCGCCAAACCCGCCGAAGGCGAGTCGAAAATCCGCCACGGGTTTGAGGGTGCGACGAAGACGCCGGCCGCTTCGGGCAGCCGTTCGAGTTCAAAGTCGGGCACCTGGGGATCCTCGTAACACGAGTTCCGCACGGTACGGCCTTCTCATAATGCCTAACGCACTCTCGAATCGTCTGGCGTCCGTCCCACATTTGGAAAGCCGCTGCGCGTAGAAGTCGTCCAAGGGGAGATTGCGACGACAACCAAGGAAGCGTAGGGATCCCGCCCCCGGTGGTATTCTGCTCCCCGTGACGCGCCGCGCTATACATGCTGTTCGGCCCACGTCATGTGACCGCGTGACATGAGGCCAGGAGTGAGTTCACACCATGAGCAAAGCAATCAAGCCCCACACCATGCGACGTGGATTTTGGTTACTCAACCTCGCACTCATTGCTGGCGTGGGGTACCTCGGCTATCAGTTCTTCACCAAGACGCGACCGGCTGTTGCCAGTGTGATCAACCGCAAGTCAAAGAAGTTGCCCAAGCCGTATCAGAAGCAGGTCAACGCCTATGCGCGTGCCTCCAAGAGTCTCGACTGGAAGCCGCGTCCACCGGTTATGAATGCTGAACTCGAAAAAGTCATTCTTCGCAAGGACTATGAAGAGCGCAATCACTGGATCTTTTCCGGTCCGATGCCTCCGAAGGACAAGCCTGAAGTCATATCGGATCCTGTGAAGCCGAAAGGCCCAAGGGGCCTCGCCGCAATCGGTCGCGTTGTGATGGCGACCTACATTCCCGGCAATCACTCGATCGTTTTCAGGTTTGGCAAAGGTGGTCCGCCCGCCGCAACAAAGTCAGCGCCGGGCAAGGCGCCGAAAGCGCCTCCCGGCAACACCGGCACGTTTACGCAGGGTGAGTTCATTCGCGAAACTCCGGAAGCCGCAAAGCGCTTCAAGTTTATCGACCTTGTGCGTGTCAACGACAAGCTCGGCGTGTTCAACGTCGTGTACGACGTGCATGACACATCCAGTGGCGAACGCGTCGAAGAGCGCAAGATGTACCTCTATGACACCAACCCACCGGATGATGACAGCGGTATTATTGTTTTCGCCGGCGACGCAGCAAAGCGTGCTGCCGCAAAGGTGGCGGCTGAAGGCCAGAATGGTGAGGGCACGGCCGGGGAGGGCGGCACGGGAGAGGCAGGCGAGGGCGAAACTACCGAAGCCGTTAGCGAAACGCCTACGGATGTCGGCACGACGAAACCCGTTGAGAGCGACACCTATGTTGTGGCCGATTTGCGGCCACAGGATCTGCGACCCAAGCGTCACAATCTCGTGGGCGGGCGCAAGGGCATTGCCTTTGACAAGCGCACCTTCGACTATTTCCGCGGCAAGAATGCCAAGAAGGTCGCCGAGTCCATCAAGACCGAAATTGCACGGGATCCCAAGACGGGTACCACGTTGGGTTTGCGGTTTACGGGCTTCGGCAAAGACTCTCCCGCCGATGTATTCGATGTTAAGCGCGGCGACATCTTAGTGTCGATCAATGGCCAGCGCGTGGCCAGCCGGGCCGACGTTATGGGCCTCATTGATCGCCTCAAGAACGCAAAGACTGTTGAAGTCGTACTCGACCGACTTGGCAAAAGAGTCACCTACATGGTTGACCCCAGCGATCCCCGCACCCGCCGCGAAGCGCGCTATTTGACTCAATTTGCGGAGCAAGAGTAGAGTACGAGCTGAGCAAGAATAGCGGACGCGCGCGGAGCACGAGTCGCCAACGCGCGGTCGACGAGCAATACATTTAGGCGAGTAACGCGGTGCGCGAATCTCGCGTCACGACGTCGGACCATTCCGCGACTCCCTTCCATCTACGGCTACCTTGCGCGAGACGAAACGCGCGAGGAACGCCATGGCCGCACCCGATCTCGATCTCATTCTGGTCGTCGACGTAGGCAACAGCGGTGCCAAATTGGGGGCTGTGCGCGGTGACACCGTAGCGGGACCTGTACGGCTGCCACGCGCCGATGGTCGTGCCGTGGGGGATATGGCCAAACCCATGCTGCAGGGACGCAAAGCCGTCGTTGCCATCGCTGGAAGCGATCCCAAGAAAGTCGAAGGTCTTGCCTGGGAAGTGCGCAAGCTCGCATTGGGTACGTGCGTAAACGTGGATGCCAATCATCCCGGCATTCCCGCGGCGAAGGTCGATCAACCTCACAAGGCGGGCGTGGATCGTCGGGTTCAAGCGTTGGCCGCCGTGAACATGGCCGGCGAAGCCAGCGTTGTCTTGTCGTGTGGCACCGCACTCACGATTGACTTGGCCGACGCTGACGGCGCCTTGCTCGGGGGCGCGATACTCCCCGGCGTTGGCCTTGGCGCTGTGTCGCTCGCTGAACGTACGGCCGCACTGCCGCGCGTTGATCTCAAAGGCGAGGTCAGTATGCCGGCAAAGAATACAGAAGAAGCGATTCGCACCGGTTTGTTGCTCGGCGCGGCGGGCGCCGTGGATCGGCTTCTGGCCCATGCTGACATCCCCGAATCGATGCCCGTTTACCTGACAGGATTTGATGCGGCGGCTTTGGCCCCCCACCTGAAACGCCCCGTTCGTTCGTCACCGGGGTTGGGTATGTACGGCGTGGCTTTGGCCGTGCGTGCGGCACCGCCAAGGCGGTAAAGCCTGATCAGTTCGGATCGAATCTACTCGGAGACAGCATGGCGCGTTGGCACTTGATACAGAATGCAACCCGCGTGCTCGACACCACCCATGCCCTCGATCTCCGTGGTGTAGATCTCTGGATTCGAAACGGCACACTGATCGATGTGATAGCAAGCGGTTCGGACGCCCCTGCATTGCTCAAGCCCGATGATGAACTTCACATCGTGGACGCACACGGCTTGCTCGTTACGCCGCGGTTTATGGACATTCATGTGCATTTTCGTGAGCCGGGAAACGAGGACGCGGAAACGCTGGCGACGGGACGCAGGGCGGGATTGCGCGGCGGCTACGGGTGTGTGTTCACTATGGCGAACACCACGCCGGTCTGCGATGAACCGGGCCTTGTGGAACGAACCGTAAACGCACCCATGGGCGACGATCCGTGTGACGTGGTTCCTGTGTCGGCCCTCAGTCGGGGGCTACGAGGTAGTGAACTCGTTGACTTGGAGGCTATGGCTGCGGCAGGGGCCGGCGCGTTTAGTGATGACGGCACGTGGTTGGCCGATCGAATGTTGGCGCGCCAGGCCTTTCAGTGGGCGGCGAAGAACAACGTTTTGATCATGCAACACTGCGAGGACTTCGAGGTTACGGGGCCGGGCGTACTGCACGCGTGTTCATGTACTCACACTGCGGACATTCCCGGTATTGATCGCCGCGCCGAAGACAAGGCCGTGGCCGCCGATATCGCGTTGGCCGAGGAGACGCACGCAGCGTTTCATGTGTGCCACATTTCCACCGAAGGCGCCGTGAAGGCGTTGCGGGCCGGTCGTGAACGTGGGCTTTCCGTTACCGGTGAAGTTACGCCGCATCATTTGCTTTTGACCGCGGACGACGCCGTTGCCGGGGGTGTGGATTTCAAAATGAAGCCACCACTACGTGAATCAAACGATGTAGACGCATTGATTGACGCTTTGCAAGATGGGACCATTGAGGCGATCGCAACCGATCACGCGCCTCACACCGACGCGAGCAAAGCCGGCGGCCTGCTGCGCGCCCCCTTTGGTGCCATCGGCCTTGAGACAGCGTTCCCGTCGCTCTATACGGGGCTGGTCAAGACGGGTCGGTTGGATCTTGAACGGCTCGTTTCTGGGCTCACCACAGGTCCCGCGCGCATCGTGGGTCGTGACGTCCCTCTCATTGCCGTGGGCGAGGCATTCGACGCGAATCTGATCGATCTGGAGCACGAGGAAGCCGTCGATCGCGACCTGCTTGCCTCAAGGAGCAAAAATTGCCCATTTCATGGCCTGACGCTCATCGGCTGGCCGGTGGCGTCCTTTTGCCGGGCCCAGCTCTTAGTCCATCGGCCCAGAATCAATGAGCGAATCCGCACCTACCACAACGCGAACGAGCGTCTTGAGGGCGATTCTGGACCCCCCAAAACGACGTAAGTTCCCTCAAAAAATGGTGTTGGGATCAACGACCGCTAAAAATTGTAATGGAATGATGTTTGCGATTCTTCCCTCGCCGGAATCGGTCCCGCCCGCGGCGGGAGACTGCTGCTAGCGAGCGCCGTTTGTTTGGTGTTCGTCTCGCAAACATATTGATTTCGGTTCGGTGTCGAATTTGAGGCAGTGGCGGTGCCGCTGCTATTTCGGTCGGTTTGTCAGTTAGAGCGGGTTCGGTCGTGACTGCGTCCAATATCCGCTTTACGGTTGACCGGCGCGTCCGTAAGTTAGGAGCGTTCAAAGGTTAGGAAAGTCCAGCGATCCGGATTCTTTGCGGTCCAGGGTCGTGGGGCGGGTTTTCGGTTGCGGGACGTTTACAAACACGGATTCACAAAGACAAGGGTTGGCTGAGCGCTGAGAACGAGTTTGTCGCGCTATCGAGTCAACGCCTTTGATTCACGAGAGTTTTTGGAAAGCAAGATCCCCTAAGAGCACATGCGTATCGCGAGCGCGTGAAGGTTGCGGGGTGAGGAGCTGCAGATGGTCCGAACAAATCGAGAAGGACGAGTAAGGCAATCTCGCCTTATTCAGCGTGCGGCACGCCTACGTCAGAAGGTGGGCTGTGTACTCGCACTTTGTGCTTCGATCGGCGTGAGCATGATGGCCGCTTCGTGTGGCGGCGGGGGTACGGGTAGTGCCGCCGCAGAGATGCGTTTGGTCGAATTCCTAATTGTGGACCGCGCGTTGAATCCAGCGGCCTCAACAGGAAGTTTGAGCGTTCCGCGCAATGCTCAGTTCTTGATGGTCTTTTCCGAGATTGTTGACCCGGCCACGGTGGACCAGCAGACCATTCAGGTGCGCACCGGCCCGGCCTTTCAGAGCGTGCCTACGGGATCCTTCTCGGTGTCCGGTCGTCGCGTGGTCTGGGACCCAACGGTCGATGTGCAGGGCCAGCCCAATCCACAGGGGTTGCCGTCAATCCAACAGTTCAGCATCAACATTCCGAGCTTTGAAGAGCAGCCGGGTGTCGTAAACAACTTGGACGCCGACCCCAACTTGAGTGCGTTCTTCACCAACTTCACTACATCCGATGGCTACCTGCGCGAATTGGTTCCGCCGGAGTTTGTCGGGTTCTACTTCATTCCGGAGCCCGATCCACTTACCGGTCAGATTCCTGGCAATGGTGTCTTGGCACTAGAGTTCTCCGAGGCGATGGACCCCGCCACATTCATTCAGTCCCTCGGACCGGAACCCACTGCAGCTTCTGGTGTCGATATCCGCTATTTGGGCGGCACGCCCATCACGCCGCCGCCGGCTGTCAACGCGCCGGTTGCGGGTAAGTCCATCCCCGGTACGTTCACCAACGACGCAGCCATGAAGACCTTCTTCTTCAAGCCTGCGTTCTCGTTCGGCGATCAGAACTTTGTGTTCAACTTCAGCGTGTTTCAGGCGCTCAAGGATCTCGCGGGCAACTCGCTGATCAACCCTCAGAGTCGTGGCGATTTCGTTTGCGACGGTCTCGGAAACGCGACGGGTTCGTTGCTCATTCAGGATTTTGAAAACACCGGTCCGTTCAAGCCAGACCACGACATCACGGCGGCGCCACCCGCCGACTGGGGTACGGGTGAAGCGGGCACGTTGCAGGGCGTACTGACTCCGCCGCGTGAGCAGACGATCTACGGGTACTTTGAGGCCGATGGGAATGACGACGGGACTTCAAATCGCGGCCAATACTCGGCCACTCCCGATCCATTGGTAGGCGCAGATTTGAATCAGTTCGTTACGCCGGCCGTTCCCACGTCGGAAGGGCGTCGTGTGATGTTGTCCTTTAGCCATGAGGATATGGGGCCGCGTGGCAGCATTGTGGGCGCCGGCTGGGGGCCCGATTTCAATCGCACGTTTGCGGCGCTGTATCAGAACATTTATCTGCGCGCTGGCTACCAAGCCAACGACAGCGTGACATTGTCTGCTTCGTTCGCTGCCAACTTCAAGGGCGACCCCGCGCTGCTTTATCAGGGTGACTACACCGTGGGTAGTAATGCGGACGTTGGCAACAAGGCTACGCCTACCTATAATGGAGAGCCAAACGTCGGTGGTGCGCCAGGTTGCGTTTTTGCGAACTCGACGACCCAGTTCCTGTTTGACTGGACGGGCTTTTACGACTGGCCGGCATTTACAAACTTCTTTGAATGGGATCCGGCTCCATCCACATCGGGTGCCGACCCGGTGTTCATATTTGACGCCAGCGTGCCGGAAGGTTCTACGTTCCAGGCCATGCGTCGGTGGTCGGCGACCACGTTCGTGTGCTCGGGATTCCAGATTCCTTCTTATCCGCTGCGGCGGTTGATGGGTATCTACGAGCAAGACGTAGTCAAGCCGCCGGAGCAGTTTGGCGTCACGCGCAATCCTGAGAACTCACTTGCCGACACGTTGTTCACGATCAGGACAGTGCGGAGCCTTGCGCGTTCGAAGTTCTACACGCCCACATTGCCGCTTCCGGGTGATCCCACGTTCCCCAACGGGGTTTCGGGTGGGTCCGTGTCGCTTGGTGGGACCACGTTCGGTACGAATTCGGATTATCTGACGCCTCAGATTGTTCCGCCCGTACAGGCGGGCGGCGCCAAGGTCGTGATTGAGTACCAGGGTGCACAAGCGGTGCTTGCAGATCGCACCACCATCGACGCTGCGTTCCCGTTCACGGACTGGACACAGAATATCGATGACTGCGATGGCTATGCGTGCATTCGCTGGCGCGCCACGTTGATTGCCAACATTGTGAGCGAAGTTGTTCCCCAGGTCACTTCGATCACCATTCCGGTGCAGTCGTCCGGCCCCTAGTTCGAAGAGATCGCGCCGAGAGGATTGCGTCGAGATGAACGCGGGATTGTCGGTGGCACGCTCGCGAGTTATGAAGCACGAACCCGGCGGTCATGGGACCGCCGGGGGCTCGTTCGACGAGCGACGTATAGATCAAGAGTCGAGAGTCCAAGAGACTTCGAGCGAGCGGCACATGTGTGAGACGTATGCCCAGAGGGTGCGTTTCAAGCGCACGAGGCGTTTAGGTCAAGGCGTAAGAAACATAGAGAATCGTGAGTCGGTCCGTTCAGTGGCATCTGCGCGCGGCTGACTTGAAAAGAAATCGTAAGGAGATTCGTTCGATGAATCTTAGTCAAGCAAATACGAATCAGGGCACGGCCTCGCGAGGCGGCTGGATCCGTGCGCGGCTAGCCTGCATTGCGCTCATGGTGAGTGTCGTCAGTGTCGGCACCAGCATGACTTCATGTGGTGGCGGTGGAGGCGGTGGGGGTGACCCCGACCTCGTGCTGGTGGGGTTCAACCTGCCAAACATTTCCGGGGTTGCGCTCAACACGCCCATCATCCTCACCTACAGCGCACCGATTGATCCGCAAAGTGTCACGCTCGATACGCTGCGAATCACCGGGAACCCCAACCCGCAATTTGACCGCACGATTGTTGACGGCGCGGTGATTGCGGTGCTGCCGCAGACCCCCAGCTTCTCCGACTACTCGGATGTGGGACTTGCGCCGGGGACGACCTATACGGTCAGCATGCCCACCTTCCCCGCGATCGACACGATTGAATCGACCTCGGGGAAGCCGTTGCTTGAAGCCGAGACCTACAACTTCACCACGACGCCCACCATTACGTTTGTTGAGCCGCGCCGCGCGTTCTTGTATGGCGTTCCTCCGAGCGCAGGTGGAACCAGCGACACCGAGGGGTGTTTGCAGAACTCGCAAAACGCGCTCTACGTGTCGCCTACCGTGGATCCGTCCGTCGTACAGACCGGGTCGGCGCCGGGTGCGAACTTGATTTGTTTGTGGAACCAGGGCGCGCCGCGCGTCATTGAGCCCTCCGCCACACCTCGCCACGACCAGCGCGCGGTTGGCCTGCCTTCCAACGCATTGCCTGGCTTCGTCGAGATTCCTGCGATTCGTATCCCCATCAATGAGCCGCTCGATCCGCTTACGGTCGCGCAGTACATCCCCACGTCACAGTTGGGCGTGAATGTCCAGTTGTGGCACGTGGCCGAAAGTGATGGGACCTTCCCGCCCTTCAACGGCATCCGTCAGATTCCGACGAACCAGCCGAGCGCCATTCAGGACAACGGTAGCTTCGAGATTCTGCTCGTGCCATCAGGTCCTATTCCGCAGGGTACGTTTGTTATCAACATCTCTCCTGCGGTCACGGACCTACCTGGCAATGGTCTCACGACGGCCGACGCCCCGTCTCCTGCGATTGGCGGATACGATCAATACACGGGTCAGACCGCGTTCACCGACACGATTCCGGCTGGATACAAGATCTTCTTCCAGACGTTGCAAGTGCCTGGCGAGTTCTTGTCGTTGGCGGACCAGTTTGATGCCAACACCCATGAGTGGGGCGATCTCGCCAACGGCGACGCGGAAACGATCAACGACGAGACGGGTGTGTTCACCATGAGCACGACCCCCGCCGATCCCGATGACGACAACACCGGTGGTACAACGACGCCGAACAAGACCACGACGTTTACTGCCGCGGATCCCAGTGCCACGTTCATTGGACAGTCAACCACGGCCAACTGGGGTGGCGGCAATCTCGCCACCACCGGTTTCCGATTCATGAATCTGGACAGCCTGCGCGTCAACGAAGACGCGGACTCGGGCGCAAGTGCTCTTAAGGCGGTGTGGAAGCCCTACTCCGGTTCCGGTGTGGATGGCGTGTTTACGACAACCAGTTCGCAGACCATCGACACCACGCCGGGCAGTGCTACCGCGAGTAGCAATGCAGACGCGATCTACGAATTCGAGGAGTTCACCGTCGCTGCTGGGCACACGCTCACCGTATCGGGTAGCCGCCCGCTCGTGATTCTTTGCCGCGGCGACGTCACGATCAATGGCGAGATTCACGCCAACGGAGCGCAAGGCGGCCCCGGTCTTAACACGGACGGTTCAGCTACCTATACCAATCCGCCGACGATTCCGTTTGGTGGCGAAGGCGGTGCTGCAAACGCCGGCGGTGGCCGAGGCGGCAACGGCGCCGACCCCGTGTTGGCCATTGCATCAGGTAACGGAACTGGACCCGAGAGCATCTTCGGCACGTTCCTTGCCGAGAACACCGTGAGTGGTGGTGGTTCGGGTATATCGGGTGATGACTCCGCAGCAGGCGGCAACGGCAACAACGAAGTGGCCGGTGGTGGCGCCGGTGGCGGCTTCGCGACCGCTGGTGGCGGAGGCACATTGGCCGATGGCGGCCTTGGTAGCACAGCCGGTGCAGCCTTTGGGAATCCCGAGTTCCATCGCCTCTTGACTCACTTCCAACCCGATCGTGGCTACAGCCCCATGGCTGATGTTACCGGAGGTACTGGTGGCGGCGGTGGCGGCTTGGACGATGACAATGGCGCCGCTGAGCTTGGCAATGCCACGCCAGAGAACGGTGACGATGGCGGTGGCGGTGGTGGCGCCGGTGGCGGTGGCATCATGATCATTGCGCACGGCAAGATTACCGTTGCCGGTTCGATTCAGTGCAACGGTGGCGCCGGTGGTAATACCTACGCCGAAGCCGATCAGACGGTAGACGGCACGCCCGCGGTTACGGGCGTCAATCTTGCGGCCGCGGCCTCCGGTGACGGTGGTCCTGGTGGCGGTGGCTCGGGTGGCGGCATCTTGCTTGCCGGTCGTGATGGCGTCGAGGTTACGGCTGCCGGATCAATATCTGCCGTGGGTGGCGCCGGTGGCGCCTCGGGCGACATCGATTTGGTCGGTGGTACGGGCAGCGATGGCCGCATTATCCTCGCCAAGTTTGCTGGCGCAGGTGGCACGGTAGTCAATAGCGGCACCGTCAATCCCGCACCCACGACAACCGTGGACTATGCGCCCACAGTAGATCTTGCCAGTGTTGCGCAGAGCGACTGGTACGACTTGCTAGGACCTCCCGTAGTGTTCGCACCCAAGGTTCCGGATACGCCAACGGGTATTCCGCAGTTGCCGGTTTTCAATAGCAACTTCTCGGACCTCACGGCAGCTGGCCTTGTGCAGGGAACCGACTGGGACGCCGTTTGGGAGTTCCAGGGCGCAGATACGCTCACGCCCGAGCCCAATGCAACTGCAACGGGTACGCCCACGCCCACGTCGGCAACGGGTCTCACGAGTTGGGAGCCCGTGTCCAACATTACGGCAATCAACAACAAGCGTTGGGTGCGCTATCGCTGGCGTTTCTTCGTCGCCGATACGTACAACGGATGGGGCGTCGGCACCGCCGATCCGCTGCCGCAAGTCACAGACGTAGTAATCCCGTTCCGGAAGTAGGTTCCGCAAGCAGACACCTCAACCAGCAGACCTCAATTGGCGGGCCGCATTCACGGTTCGGGCCGCCGATTCGATTGGTGGTCACTCGCTGCGAGGCGCGTCGTATCGGCGCGCCTCGTTTGCGTATGTCGAAGATGCGTTGCGTCGCATTGGAGACGCGGCGTGGCCAGGTCCCGGACCTAGCTCGTCGTACCCCCTTTTCAGCGAGCGCATGAGTCGGTATCGTGGGGTCCCCAAGGTCAAAGGACCGAATGCCCTATGCCCGAGAGCCTTCCCGCCGCAGTGAGCCTCCGTGTACCCACGGACCTCGTCTTTGTTCGCCCCGTGCGAAAGATGATCGAAGGCTTGCTTGGGGGGCAAGGGTGGGGCGAAGACGATGTTGACGATGTGGCGATGATCGTTACCGAGGTCGTGCAGAACGCGATTGAGCATGGGTCGCGCGCCGATGGCTCGGAGTGGATCGATGTCTCCATCGGGGTGCACGAGTCGTCGTTTTCGCTGGACGTGGCCGATCCCGGATCCGGCAAAGATCCTTCGATCGCCGTCACCCATGATGTGAGCGAACCGCCGTCGTTGGAAGCCGAACGCGGTCGCGGTCTTTTCCTCATCCATCGGCTATCCCATCGATTTGAGCGCGTCCCCGCCGAGAGTGGTGGCCTACGGGTCCGAGTACTAAAGGAGGCGGGGACACCATGAGCGATTCAATGTGGGATGTGCTCACGGGCAACCAAGAGCACGATCGCAGAAATGTGCGCGCGTTGCTCGAGTCGGTTCGTGAACTTTACGGCCGGCAAGCGCCCGCCGAACTTCAACGCCGTGTCGTGGATCGCGCCATTTCGGTTACGGGCGCTGAGCGCGGAATGTTGTTTCTCGTAGGTGAGGACGAACAACTCCGCGCGGCGGTTGCGCGCAAGGGCGGTGCGGATGTTCCCCTGGATATGCCGCACAGCGGAACGGTCGTCAACAAGGTTTGGAGTTCCGGTAAGTCCTTTCACACGGTCGATACGGCCGAGGCAAGTCAGAGCTCCCTTAGCGCGTCCATCGTAGCGCTCAAGCTTCTATCCGTAATGGCCGTGCCGCTTCCGGTAAAGGGCAAAGTCGCCGGTGTGCTCTACGTTGATAGTACCGCCCGGTCTCGTGAGTTCACCGACGCCGATATGACGGTGTTCGAAGTGTTGGGCGGCATGGTCGCTGTAGCTGTCGAGAATGCGCGGCTTTTGGGGGAAGAGGAAAAGAAGCAGCGTTACGAAGAGGAGTTGCGGATTGCGCAGCTCATTCAAACGCAGTTGTTTCCTCGAAAACTGCCACAAGGACCCGATTTCCAAATCGCAGCTGTGGGGCGGCCCTGCGAAGAGACCAGCGGCGACTACTACGATGTACTGCAACTGAAGAACGGAAACGTCGCTTTGGTGGTCGGCGACGTAAGCGGCCACGGTGTGGGTCCTGCGCTTCTCACCTCGTCTACACGGGCGTTGCTCCACTCCTATGTACATATGGGCATGGATCTCGTTCAAGTCGTCGAAAACCTCAACCAGTTCTTCGTGCGCGATGCACCTGACGACAAGTTCATGACGTTTTTCGTCGGTATGTTTGATCCGCGCTCACGCCAACTTCGATTCGTGAGTGCCGGCCATAACCCGCCGCTGATTTGGGTTGCCGCACGAGACGAGGTCGTCAGTTTGAAGCCTTCGGGGCCCGCGCTTGGCTTCCTTGATGAAGCCGTGTACGCATTGCAAATGACGGATCCGCTTGAGCCGGGCGACGTTGTTTTGGCCTACACCGACGGCCTCACGGAAGCGCGAAATCAGGCGGGCGACTACTGGGGCGATGACGCCATGATGCGCGTGTTTGTGGAGCAGGCCAAAGGCGGCGGCACGGCCGACGATATTCTCACGGGCGTCTTGCGCACGGTGGACCAGTACGTGGGCGACCAGCCCTGGGAAGATGACGTCACGGGCTGGGTCCTGCGCGCGTCGTAGCCCTTCCAGACCAACCTCGCAGCGCCGTCCAGAGATACGGCCATGGGTCCGGTCGTACCGGTTGGTATTCTGCGCGCCATGATGCCCCCGAATCACAACAACCGCGACCACACCAACCGCGCTGCGACGCTAGCCCGCGCCCGAACGTCTCCATGGCCCTCGCTAACCATGCTGTTGTCACTGGCCATTGCGAGTTTCGTCTTTGGCTGTGGCGACGACAAGGGCGAGGAATCGACTGTGTCGACGTCGTCTTCATTTGTTGTGCCCGATCTGCCCGCCATCGTCCGTGGCAAGGGAGGCATGGAAGCCATCAAGAAGGCGTGGCCCCAGGCGTCGTGGTGGAAGGAAAAGCACGCGGTCACCCTTATGTTGGTGGGCGGGCAGCGCGGAAAACTCAAACCCTGTGGATGCAGCGCACCACAGCTCGGTGGCGTCACGCGTTTGGCCACCATTGTGGAGCGCATGCGGCAACGCGCGTCGGCATCGGGCGGGGCCATTGCTGGTTTGGCGCTCGGCGGGTCGTTGGCCGATCATGATGAACCGCAACGTCGTACCAAAGCGTCCTATGTGCGCGCAATCTACTCGCTACTCAACTTTGCAGGTGTGCTGCTCGACGACGCGGACGTACGCGAACCGGCCATGACGCAGCCCTTTGACGACCGCGGCGAACTTGGTCGCCCGCGTCCTCCCGTCAATGTGCGCCTCTTGGCGAACAACTTTGCGTTCGAACAATCCCCCTACTTGGATCTACATCTAGGCCCTCTCGCCATGCGCGCGGTTCATGTGCTGGAGCCTGCCGATGCGGAAGCATTGACGCGAGGCGGCGCGGCGGAGGGGCACGTTTCGGTCACCATGGCGTTTCAACACTCGCAACCGACACCTGAAACGCTCTGGCTTGTCGCGCTGGATCGTCGCTTCGACGGCACGTTGGATGAGTTGACGGCCGCGGTCGGACGACTTGGTCCCGCCATCGTTGTCGACGTCTCGGGTGGCGCGGGCGTAGAGCGTGTGGATGGACACGCCTTGAAACCCGGCCAAGAACCGCTCGTCGTATCGGTGGACGAACTCGGAAAGACCGTCGGCGTATTGGACTTGGACAAGAACGCAAAGGGAGTATGGGAAGCCAGCTACCGGCGCGTTCCGCTTCATCCAAGCATTGACAATTGGTCCAGTGCACTTGGGAGCGAAGCCAAATCGCTGCTCGCGCTCTACAACCAAGACGTTAAGAACCAGGGCTATTTGCGCGACTTTCCCACGTCGCCGGACACCAGCGCGACGTTCGTGGGATCCGCGCGCTGCGCAAGTTGTCACGCAAGCATTCATGCGGCGTGGGCAAAAACCAAACACGCCCACGCACTCGACACGCTGACGTCCATTCAGTATGACTACGATCCCGAGTGCATCCGTTGTCATGTCGTGGGGTGGGAGCGTGCCGATCGCGGGGGATGGATACGGCGTGCCAGTGGATTTCAAGATCCCGAACGCTCGGCGTTCTTGGGCGGTGTGGGGTGCGAAAACTGTCATGGTCCCGGATCGTTACACATCGACGACCCATGGAACCCGGCTCATTTCGGCGAAGCAGGTCCCAACACCCGCGCACCCTCGCAGTCCGACTGCATGCGTTGCCACGATATTGAAAACAGTCACGGATTCGCGGATGCCTACGATCAATTTCGTGCCCACATCGATCATCGGGTCGTCGATCCCGCTACGCGGACCGTGGTGCCCGCCGGCGTTGAAGCCGAACTACGAGCAGCGGGAAAGCACAAGGGCGCCTACGGCTCAGGCCGATGATGTGGCCCCTGCCTCGGTGTGAGCGAGCGAACCGGTCGCGCGAGACGCCGTTCTTCCTGTGAGAACCAACGCCCCAAGTACCATGAAGCCATGAGTGAAACCGACGCATCAACCGCAGGCACCGCGCCGACGAAATCGGCGTCGAATACCACACCGGTTCTCGTTGTGTCGGCGGTGCTTTGCAGTCTCGTGATGGGTGTTGTTGTGGCATTCGCGCTGCGTGCCCGTTCGTCGTCGGCGGAGGATGGTACGGCGCCCCTTGCGGGCGCGGCCTCCACGTACCGCGTTGCTGACGCGGCCGGTAGCGGCCAGGGGCTGTGCGGCGACGCCGATCCCGCGCTTCCGATAAAGGTCCGCTTTCATCTCGACAAACCTGGCGTATACGACTTTGGCGATGTCAAGCAGGGCATTGTAGAAGAGCGAACGATTGGGTTTACCAACGATGGCGAAGGCCCGCTCTGTGTTCGAAGCGTCAAGGCCAGTTGCGGATGCATCAAAGCTTCGCTCGCCTCGGAGTCCCAACGCTACGAGCCCGGTGAATCGGGTGCGATTAAGATTATCCTCAAGACCGAAGGCAGAGTTGGGGAGCTCAACAAGCGCATTGAAATGCTCACCAACGACGTCAAGCGACCGCGCAAGCACTTCATGGCGCGGGTCAACATATGCAAAGGCGTGCTGACCAAGCCGTCGTTTCTCAATTTCGGTCGTAGCGCGTTGCGCGCCACTATGAAATCACACCCGCTACGCATCATGTCACGGCCCAGCGAGCCCGCGTGGGAGATTACAAAAGTTGTCAAGCTGCCCGATCGTCCCGGGCAGGAACGAACCGACTACACGTTTCAAGTGAAGGAAAAAGACGATGATCAGTGGCGATCGCGCTACATCACCGTAGAGGCACCGGCGCCAATGAAGAAGGGCGTTGTTAAAGGTCGCGTGGAGATTCACACGACCCATCCCGAGCACCCCGTACTAAGCGTCCGCATGAACGCCTATATCGTCGATCGCATTTTGATCATGAACAAGCGCGTAGCACTCGGTTACGTGCGGCGAGGGGAGGCCACGAAGCCGTCGCCAGCCACCCGCGTTCATCTCTATGCCGCAAGCCCGGCCGTCACATTCAAACTGTTGAGCGCGTCGGTGGAGCCCAAGACAGGCGACCCGGTCGATCCCCGAGGCACCGGCTTTGCCGTGAAGACGGGTCGAGATCGCAAAGGCCCCTTTGCCGAGGTGATTTATGACGGGACACCGTTTGACCCCGGCCTATTGGAAGCGCAACTGGTCCTCAAGACGGATGACCCGCACCAATCCGAGATTCGCATTCCGGTCCTGGCGACTCTACGCGAATAACGACCTCACAAGCGTCGATCCGGACGCCAATTCGGTGGCGCGTCGATGTCCGGGTGCGAACCGCGAGCGTTTGCGCGTCGATGAGGTAATGTACGCCGTTCGTTCGGATCGATGGGCTTCATGCCTACGACGCCCCTGGGAGGCCCACCATCATGTGCGGGATCATTGGTTACACCGGATCGTCGCAGGCGCTCCCCATTCTGATTCAGGGCATCCGCCTGTTGTCGTATCGCGGCTATGACTCCGCCGGCGTTGCTATTCATCAGGGGGAGACCATCGCGATCGCTAAGGACAAAGGGCGCATTGCCGATCTTGCACCTCGTTGGGATCCCAAGGCGCTGGCGGGCACAACCGGCATCGGCCATACGCGTTGGGCCACACACGGCGGCGTCAACCGCAAGAATGCGCATCCCCATACCGACGTGCCCACGCATGTTGCGGTTGTACACAATGGCATCATTGAAAACGACCTTGCGCTTCGCGAAGCGCTCGAGGCGGACGGGGTCACCTTTGCCTCCGACACCGACACAGAGATTGTGGCCCACCTATTTGCCAAACACTTCGAGGGCGACCTGGTAGCCGCCGCCGCCGTGGTCATGAAGGCATGCCACGGAACGTTCGCCCTTGCGATTCAACATGTTTCCGATCCCACAGCTTTGGTTGCCGTGCGCCGCGGCTCACCGCTTCTGATTGGACTGGGGGTGCGTGAGAATCTCGTTGCGAGCGACTTGCGCGCGTTGGCCGGTCGTGCGGATTCCGTAGTTGACATGGGCGAAGATCAAATCGCCCTTGTGCGCCCCGACGGTGTTGAGCTGTTCCATATGGATGGTTCGCCGGCCGAACTCCGCACACGCGAGTTGGGTGAGCAAGAGCGTGATGTGGATAAGGGCGGCCACGCGCATTACATGCTCAAAGAGATTCATGAGCAGCCCGAACGCTTGTACGAGCTAATCGCGGGTCGCTTGGATCATCCAAAGGGCGACGTGCGACTCGACGAAGTACCACTCGACGACAAAGCGTGGAACTCGTTAGAACGCATTGATCTTATTGGATGTGGTACATCGTTTCACGCATGCATGTTCGGTGCTTACCTATTGGAAGCCTTTACCGGCATTCCCTCGCGCGCCATGATGGCCCACGAATACGATGTACGACGACCCCACTTATCCGAACGTGTCTTGGTGGTGGCGGTGTCGCAATCCGGCGAGACCGCCGATACCAAAGTGGCCATGCAAGTCGCTACCGATGGCGGTGCGCGCACACTCGGTGTGCTGAACGTACGCGACAGCATGATTGGTCGCAACGCGGACGGCGTGATCGATATGCACGCCGGTCCCGAGGTTGGCGTAGCGAGTACCAAGGCCTACACGGGGATGCTTGCCGCGCTCTCGCTCTTGGCGATCCGCGCGGGACGGGCGCGCAATCGAAACGCCGCTGAGATCGACGCCTTTGCCGACGCACTCCGCACGGTGCCCGACTTGATTCGTCAGGTGATTGATCGCGCCGACCCCATACACGATGTCGTCCGCGAAATCTACCGTGCGGGCAATATGCTGTATTTGGGCCGTGGTGTGGACGCCGCGACAGCTCTCGAAGGCGCCCTCAAGATGAAGGAAATCTCCTACATCCACGCCGAGGGCTACCCCGCCGGCGAAATGAAGCATGGGCCCATCGCATTGGTTTCCTTCGAAGTGCCTACGGTTGCGATCGCCACCAGCGGTCCGTGGCGCGAACGCATGCTTGGCAACGTTCGTGAAGTGCGCGCTCGTGATGGTCTGGTGATCCTCGTGGCGTGCGAGGGCGACCGCGATGCGGGCAAAGTCGCCGATTTCGTTCTGCGGGTACCGGAGGTCCACCCTTGGCTGGCCCCGCTGATCAACGTCATACCCTTACAAATCCTGGCCTACGAAACAGCGAAACGACGCGGCTGCGATATCGACCAACCGAGAAACCTCGCCAAGACGGTGACGGTGCAGTGACCCCCTTTGGCGAAGCTACAGTTGGTGCTCTGAATCGAACGTACGGCCTAAGGAATGCGGTCGAACCAATGGACGAGGCTACCCATGGATGCAGTTAATCCCCGAACCGGCTCGGGCGAGATTTCCAGTCTCGGCCTTCGCGATGTGACGGTTGTAACGCCATGCGATACAACCGAGCGCAGCGCGTTTACGACAAGCTCACGCGCGAGATGGGCAGTGACACCGACGACGCATGAGCGCGCACTGCGTGTGCGCCAACTGTTGCGTACAACGGCCATGGCGAGCGTGGCGGCGCTCATGAGCCTTGCCATGTTCGGTACAGCCTTTGGTGAAGACTTCCCACTGGGCGATCCACCTGCCGAGAAGATTGTCGAAGAAGCGAAGAAGACTGCGTCGGACGTAGCCAAGAAAGCTGGCGAAGTTGCGGAAGCCGTTGGTGAAGCCGCCGAGACGGCTGCGAAGCCAATCAAAGACGCTGCAAAGAAGGCGGCCGACGCGCTAGCGAAAGACTCGTCGAGTACGAAAGATGAGCCCAAGGCCGAGTCCAAAGCCGAAGCGCCTAAGGACAACGGGCAAAAGCAACCCGCGGCTGCGGGGACAACCGGCGCAACCGCACCCTCGCCAGACGGCGCGAGTGCAGCGTTGGAGCGCGAAAACCCCGGCACACCGATTCCACCCGCGCCGGGAACCTCAACAAACGCACATGCTCCCAACCCGATGGCGCCGCGTGCCGTTCAGTACCGTTTGGAACAGCGATACGATCCGCGTACCGGGCGGCGTTTCTATGTGCGTGTACCGGTCGTACCGACTGCTGTAAGCGCACGGGCAACGAATCCGCAAGGCATAGGCGGCCGCCAACCCGCCGCCCAGCCACCCCTTCCAACTCGCGTTGGCCAAGTCGCCACGGCCGACCAACTTGCTGGCCAAACGTGGGTCGAGGTACTTCCCGACGGTCGCCGCATTTTGCATCGTCCCAAGACGGCGGGCACACGTCCCAACGGCACACCCAATACGGCGGACGCACCCGCGTCACCGGGTTCTTCATCGCAACCCGGGCAGCCCGAGCCTGCCATCGGCGACACCGGCGCGCCGCCAACCAGCAATGGTGGCCAGTCACCGAACGGCACAATTAGTCCTGGAACTACAGGTAGTCCCGGAACTACAGGTAACCCTGGATCCGCCGCCCCCGATTCCGGCATTGGCATGCCGCCCGCAGAGGGCGCATTCCCGGAGCCCACGGCCGATCCCGATGGTGCGGAACGTACAGCCGAAGATGCAGAGGAGGACTCGCCCGGAGCTTCTTCTAAGAATGAAACGGATGATGCCGGCCAGCCCTCGGAAGGGGATGACACCAATCCCTTCAACCCCGGCGAAGACGCTGACGCGACGAATGCTGAAGAATCCGGCGCTACCGATGCCAATGCGAGCGATCCGGCCTCCGCCGCCCCCGCGGCCAAAAACCTGCCAACGCCCGGCTCAAGTGCCGATCTGGGGACTCTGCCAGGATTGAAAAAACCCCTGGCGCCGCCAGCCGTGGATCCTGCTAGCAATGACCCCGCAGATTATGGCGACCCTCGCCATGTGGGTTCCGGTGGCTTTGAAGATGTGGGTCCGCCTTCACCTCCCGCCAGTTCGTCGAAAGAGCCCGCGGCTCCGACGTCCACTGAGACAGACGACGGTGGATCGATTTGGGCACCAGCCGAAGATGACACGACAAGCGAAGATGTGCCGGAGGGTGCTGCGCCCACGGGAACGTCAACGCCTGTAGGTAAATCAGGCGAAGATGAAATCTGGGCCCCCGCAGCCGATGCACCGGGTTCCTTTGAAGATATCGATCGTCCTGCTCGAACCGATTCGGTGCCCGCCTCGACCGCCTCTTCCTCGTTGCAGGCACGGGTTCAAGAACACATTACGCTTCTGCGTGATCGACCCGGTAGCGCGGGCGTTACGGCATATCCCGGCAGTCTGATTCAGCGCTCCCCAGCGGATGTGGCATTGGAACCTCGCCGAAAGGCGTGCGTGATCGCATTCTTTGATGACACGTCGCGCGGTTCAGCAAACTTCGCCGCCGATGTTCTTCCCGTGCTTGCCAACTACCGCGATGAAATCGAGTTTGTTGCGATTGAGCAAAACTCCGACGCGAAGCCAAGTCCCACCGAAGAGCGCGTTGTGCGACGCTATTTGCAAGCCGTGCCCGGGTTGGTCGTGTTGCCCCCCAATCGAGACGACCCGCGCATTTTCAACAGTCGCTATACCGCGGACGACATTGAAGAGGCGTTGGAACTTGCCGTGCGCGCACCCACGGCGTCTTCGCCATCGCGTCCCGTCGGCTCAGGGCCCATCGACGACGGTGGAACCGAACCTCCGTGGCATCCCAACGACACGCCACTTGTGCGTGAGCCCAAGAATCCCGCGGGACGCTTGGCGGGCGATGAGATTCGCACCACGGCCCGTGCACACGCAGACGAACTCCGACGCAATGCTGGTGACCCCGATCTTGTCGGATATCCGCGATCCCTGCTAAGTACTACGGCCCCGGCCGCCATTCTTGAGCGCGGCCAAAAGCCGCTCGTGATTCTGTTTTATGACGACAGCGCGAAGGCTTCCGACCGACAAGCCGCCGAATTCTTGCCACTGCTGATTCGTCGCAGCGACGACATCGACCTCATTTTGATCGATGTGAGCACAAAGGCCGAGTGGAACGCGGTGGAACAGAAGATTGTTCGAACCTACTACATGTCCTACGTACCCACGACGGTCGTACTCACGTCGCGTCGTGCGCCCGTGCGCTCCTGGTACCACCTGGTTCGCGCCCGTGACTTGGAACGTGCGATCAACGAGGCCGCGCGAAAGTAGCGCTACTGAGCAGCGCTACTGAATACAAGCAACGGGCGTCGGCTTGGGTCCACTACTGCCACGTATCGATGCGGGCTTCCAAGTGAGGTAGGGCCGTCGCCAAGCGTGTCTTGGCGCGGTGGAGCAATTGCCCCACACTCGATGCACTGATGTTCAATACACGCGCAATCGTCTTGTAGTCACAGCCATCCAAGTAGCGCATGGTGAGTAGCAACCGATCCCGATCGGGCAACGCTTGCAGGCCCTCCCGGAGTTCCTGTAGTGCTCTGCGCTTGTCATCTTCACGCAGTAGACGATCCGCTCGGGTGTGGGTGGATACATCCGGTGCTTCAGACGCGCGCTCCAGGGGAAGCGGCGTTCGCCGGCGACGTCGGAGCCACCGAATCACTTCGGTACGGATAATGACCCCCAGGTACGTCGAGAGTCGATACTCGGGTTTGTAGGCCTTGAGCAGTGCCCGTTCGCGGCGAACAAGTGCCAACAAAACGTCGGCCACGATCTCGTCGGTGTCAACGTCGTCGGCCCGTCCGGAATAGTGTCGCAGCAAGCGGCGCACGAGGGCCCGCAGCAAAGCGCCATAGCGATCTAGAAAGAGCTCCCACGCACCGCGATCCCCCTCGGCGCACCGTCGCGCGAGCTCGGCTTCGGTTACGTCATCGTTCGACGGGGGGGTGGGCGGATTCATGATTCTGTTAGGGAACACCACCCCCGGTGAGCAGGTTTTGTGCCGATGGATGGAGACGCGCTTTCATGTCCAGCCTACCTGGGTTCGTCTCGGCCTTCGGAAAGTCCGTTGCCGGTAGAACGTGGCCGCCTTACGCAAACAGGGGGCGCCACCATGCGTAGGATAGCCGTGCACGTAGTTTGGAGGACTCCATGAAACGCGCCCGAGGTACGCCTGCCGTCGGACGGTTCAGCTCTCCCGCTGTTGGAAGCCCGGTAGCCGGCTCCCCTCAGGTCGAACTGCAGACTGGCGTCAAGCTGTCCGTCGAACTATCCGCAGAGGGATCCGTATTGTCTCCTTCGGGGACTTTGGCGGCCGGCTCGTTGAAGTCCGGCACGCCCGCCGGTCATTCCGCCACTGCCAATGGCAAGCGCGCGGCTCGCCTCGCCAAGCGGCGTGAAGAGCAGGCGCGGGATGTCGTCATCGTGCGTGCCATTCTTGGGGGCGACCCCGAAGCGTTTCGGCAACTCGTCGATCGCTACCAGCAACCGCTCTTCTGGATCGCGCGCGACATCCTGTTGGATCGCGATGAGGCCTTGGATGTCGTGCAGGAGTGTTTCGTACGCGTGCACGCGGCGCTCACGCGCTTCGATCAGAGTCGCAGCTTTAAGAATTGGATATTTCGCATCGCGCGCAACCTCGCCATCGACATGTATCGACGACGTCGACGGCGGCCCGGATCGGTGGAAGACCCTGCGGTCTATCAGGACGTTGCACCCGAAGCGGAGCGATCGCAATTGGGGGGACCGAGTGATGGTCGAGCATCGCTGACGGAGATCAAACAGCGTGTACGCGATGTAATGAATGCGCTCCCGCTTGAATACCGTCTCGCGTTGACGCTACGTGATTTTCACGGCCTTACGCCCCGCGAAGTCGCACGGGTTACCGATTGCAGCTATGCCACCGCGCGTTGGCGACTCCACCGCGCGCGCGCGTTGTTTCGCGCGTCTTGGCAAGATCGATTTGGCCATGCGATACCCGCGCCTGCAGGAGGTGTGTCATGAGTCCTATGCACCACAGGGATAGCATCCAAGACGAACGGGTTGTGATTGGCGAAGCAACCGGCGATGTGAACCATGAGGGCGTTGACCAGCAGGTTCGGGCACTTGTAAAGCGAGTAGAGCGCGCATTGGATCTTGGGCAAGACGTTTCGCCCGACGATGTGGATGCGTTACATACGCTTTCGCCCCTGCTTTGTAGGGCGCCGTCCACGCCGCGGCGCGCGCGGTTGCGTTCACGTTTGGCCGCGGTGGAAGCGCGGTTGGGGCTTAGGGCGCGCACCGAACCCGCGTCATCGTTTGAAGGTCTATATGAACGCGTGGCCACGCGTGTGGTGGAGGAGTCGGCCACAAGCGTGGATGCCGCGGGCGAAGCCGTGCGCTGGCGCCGCGCTGCGCTCTCAAACTCATTCTTGGATGCTCCGCGTGCGCTCATGTGGTGGCGCGTTGCGGCGTGCACCGCTGTGGCGTTGCTTGCGGTGGGGGCGTGGGCTTGGCAAGCGTCGAGCGATGGCGACTCACGCGCAACGATTGCGCGTGGGGATTCTGATGTTCTGCATCGAAGTCGCGTGATAGCCGACGACGATATGCGTCATGGCCTGCTGACCCTACACCCTTATGGCAACGACGCTGAAAACAACGGCGTCGAAGATTGGGCAGGAGACGTAGAGCCTGTCACGGACCGGCCCTTGCTCGCGCGACCCGTTCGGTTCGGCGCGAATTCCAATCCGGATCCATCGGAAGGTATGTATTCAAGTGCACTCGTTAAATCGCGAAAAGACGGCGTAGAGGCACTTACAGGCCGCCAGATACGGTTTTCCAAACATCCCGGTTCGTCGTCCTACTCGGTGTGGATTGAATCCGATGCGGGTGAGCCAGAGATCATGTTGTTTGTAGACCGCAATCAGACGATTCGCACTCGCGTGAGGTCACGTAGCGGTTCGCGCGCTGCCATCCATTCAAGTGGCGAGCGAACCGAAGATCGTAAGTAGCAGCGACTCATGAATCCATCGTTTGCATCCATTTCGTCGTTGGCGTTTGTAGCTGGCGTGCTGGCCTTCATGGGTCCGGCCTATGCCGAGGAACAGGCGGCGCCTGCGTCGAAACAACGCGCCCCCGCCAAGCAAACGAGCCCATCCCCGTCCGCACCGTCTGCACCTACACCGGCTACATCTACACCCGTTTCGATCGATGTATTGAGGCGCGTAAAGCAAAGTACAGCGCGCGTTGTGTGGCGAGATCGTGTACGCCCCGCGGTGGTCACGCGGCGCAATGCAATCGCCATCGATGCCGATCAATACCTTTTGATGGCAGGTCCACCGCCGGAAGTTACGGCGGGCGCCATTACCGTGACGCACGCAAATGGACTATCGGGCCGTGCCAGGGTGATTGCAGGCGACACGGAAGCAGCGTTGACACTTTTGCGCCTACCGGGTCATGGACTACCTGCAGTTGCGCTTCGAAACGAAACTTCGGCGACGCTGGCGCATCGAGGTGAGCGCGTTGCCATGGTAAATGCCGCTGGCGCGATTGCGCGCGGCGCGCTGCGATCGTTCGGCACGCGCGTCACGGTGCGTCGAGGGCGTTTCCGTAGCCAGTCGTTGGGACTGTTGGAAGCGGGGCTTGCCACCGTGGCGGATGACGTCGGCAGTCCGTTTGCGGACGTGAATGGACGGGTTATTGGATTGTTCTTGGCCCATCGCGTGGCCAATACGACGAGTCGTGAAAGGGGCGCAACGCGCACCGGTGTAACGCTTCGCCCGCATGTCGTTTCGTCGTATGCGATTCCCGCATCGACGATTGCGGTGGTGTGGCCACTGCTTCGCGATCGCGGACGTGTACCGCGCGCCATACTTGGGTCTCACGTGAAAGCCAGGCCCGCACCTGCCGAGTTGCGTGAGCATCTTTGTGCCGGTTGCCCATCCTTCGTGATTACTCAGGCTGCCACGATTGGGCTCGGCAACGACGATGTGTTGCGCTCCAACGATGTCATTGTTTCGTTCAATGATCTTCGGTTGCCCGAGGGGGCTAGCTTGGACGAGGCACTGCTTCCCTATCGCCCTGGCGATTCGATTCGTGTGCGCGTGTTGCGCGGCGGAAAACCAACGGAAGTGGTCGTCAAGCTGAAAGAGCGCCGACAGACCGCCATTTCGATAGGCGGGGGCGGAATTCAGATTCGTCAGCAGGTTCGTTCGAAGGCTCGCTCCGGCGCTGCGGCAAGTACCGAATCGCCCGACGAGCGGTAGTATCAGGGTTGCCCAATACGGGGACAATGAAGTGTTTTGTTTGTATTGAGCCAAGTATGGTCAAGGGGCCCTGAAATCCCCATTATTTAGCGTCCCACGTCGATCTCGGGCTGTCTATACCCTCTCGATGCCTACGGATCGACCCCAAGACTCCCGCTTTCCCCGCGATCCCCGCCTAATGGGTCGTGCCGGGGAGCCGCACGCAAGAGCCGACGACGCCAACAAATGGATCTTTGAGGCGAATGAATGCCTTGAGATTCCCGAGCAGCGTTCTTCGTGGCGAGATTCGTCTTCGCAGACTGGAGAAGACGTAGGAGTTGATCCGAGCCTCGTATCGACATTGCTAGCCGACGAGGCGCTTCGCCGGCTCGTGATCGAGGTGGCTCGCGTGGAATTGGAAGAGGAATATTCGGCCGGGTCCGATTCGGTGGCTCACGTTGGTGGTCCCACCGCCGATCGACTCGCAGAGAATGGACTCGCAAGCGTTGGTGCGGGGAGCCCTGGATTGGCGCCCACCATTCGCCAGGCGGCCATTCGTGCCTTTAGTGAGTCGTTGGCTTTTGATGAGTCATCGAATGTTCTAAATGGTGCTGGCTCAAATGGTGTCTCGCCTTCGCTCAGGCTCGTAACAGTGTCCAATCGAAAGGCCGAGTCCAATCGAGAGGCCGATGAGAAGCAGTCGTCGGCTGCTGCTTCTGAACGTTCTGCGGGGAAGGCCAACACGTCGTTTCCTTGGATCCGCATTGCGGCGTTGGTGTTGGTCGCCGTGGGTACCGCCGCGTTGTGGGTCGGGTCCACGCCCACGAAAGCCGAGGCGGGGTTGTCGCTCCAACGCATTGGTCGTCTCAGCCATCGTGGTGCGGTGTGGTCCCTTCCCAGCATTGAGCCCGCGCGCATTGCGCATAAGGGCGAGTCGTTTACGCCTCGTGAAGATGAATGGGTGTCGGTCGGACTCACGCATGAGTCGATGGTGGTCGTCGGCACCGGCGATCGCGTGCGCGTCGTTCCCGCGGAGGAGGTTTTCGCTTCGTTTGATGTCGACTCGATTGAAGCCAATCGCCACACAAAAGCACTTGGCGCATCGATCCGTCCAGGTCAGGGCATGCTTCGCTTGGAAGCGGGCGAAGCACGTATTGCGTGCAAGCCCGGTGAACCGGTGGTGTTGGCCATAGGTACCGCTGGTGTGCTCGTCGTGGACTACGGCGCGGTCCATGTCGTCTTGGAGAGCGGGCTTGCGCATCCGATTGAGTCGGGACGATCGACGGCACGAATCGCAAGTGATGTGAGCGCGCCTCTCATTGCGCTCGCGCCTCGCAGTCGCGCCGAGTTTTATCCATCCGGCCGATCGAACACGGACTCGAGCACTGCATCGAGCGAGGTGTCGTCAACAAACGATGCAACATATGAGAGTTTTGTTTTGTGCGCCGGCGCGCGCGCATTGGTTGGCGACGGCTTTGTTGAGCCCGTAGGGGCGGCCGATCTTTCGCTGTTTCGTGAGCTTCGATTCTTCGGCGGTCATGTGCCGCGTCCCTTGGCACAGCCACGTGTTCATCCGCGTCGATTCCGCGTGGGCGGTGTAGTGGCTCGCACGGGACGGCACGAAGTCTCTTTAGGCTATCGTCGATCGACGAAGCGCGATAGTGAGCGCAAGCAACCGGAAACCCATGCGGCCTATTACATTGCCCGACTCTCCTATCGGCCGCCGCCGGCATTGGCGGATGCACAGTCGATTCGTGTAGAACTGCGGGCGCCGAAGGGCGCGGCCGCTTGGCTCTTGCGTGAGCCCATCGCGTTGAAAGACCTTCGCGTTCTCAAATCACCGCCTGCGTCGGCGGTAGTGAACGATGCGAATACGGCGTCGCATGAACCGAGCACGGCTCATTTCGAGCTCGCGCTTCCCCGCGGTTGGTATGCCGCGCTGAACGGTCGCCCACTCGAAATTGCGCTCTGGTTGCCCGTGTCTCGGGCGGTGCAGAATCAAGGATCCGGTACGCCGTCGTCGCGACCGTCGCGTTTTGGTCGGCTCGGCGTCTTTGACGGCGTAACGTTTGTTCTTGAGGAAGGCGACGGCGTGTACGACACGCCGCGTAACGATTCAAATCCTTGCTCCATTCCTTCTGGAAATGAACCTGCTTCCACGACGAAGCGGAGGAATTCATGATGCAACGAAATCTTCGAACGCCTGCCGAACACGGCGTGGCCATGATCATCGTCATCTCCATTTTGGTGACCATGCTGCTCATTGCCGTGCCGTTTGCGATGAGCATGCGCCAAGGTGAAGAGCGCACCGAAGCCGTGGCCGCTAAGCATCGCGCCATTACGGATGCTCAGGTGTTGAGCGATTTGGTGAAGGCGTTCTTGCAAGGGACGCGTCCCGAGCAAGAGGCCGCGCTGCGCACGCGTGGGGGCGGGGCGCTCGGCGTTGACGCCGATCCCAATGTGGACTCGCTTGCCGAGATTACGCCCGATGAGCGATTTCGTTCAAAGGCTGCGGAGATCATTACCGAGCAGTGGATCACCGATCCCGCCATGGCGGCGCGCGCACAGAGTTTGAAGGCACGTGGGCTCTCGCCCCTTAACGATGATCGTGGTTCGATTTGGACCGTGCGTGTGCAAGATGCACAGGCGCGCATCAATGTGAATAGCGGCGCCGTATGGTTGCTCGCCAATGTCATGGGTGCGGCCACACTCTCAGAAGATGTGGACGGCGGCGCCACCGACATTCCCGTCAGCAACGTTGTGGCACCCCTCGCAGGGTTCCCCGGGTTCCCCAGAGAGAACGGCTTCATTCGCATTGGTCGTGAGGTCATTAGCTACGAACAGTTCGATGGCTCGGCATTTCGCAATTGCACTCGAAGTGCACTGCAAGATTCACCGCTTGGCGACAATGGTACGGCCGAAGAGTACGAGCAGGGCACACCGGTCATCGATTACGTGGCCTACAAAGTGGCGACCCATCTTTTTGCAAGCAAGCCTGGCGAAATCAACCGCTTCCGCACGGTGGAAGAACTCAAGAACATCGCCACCTGGGGTGGTGGCGGCACCATGCTCTCCGATCGCCTTGAACAGTTGGAGCCATTCCTCACAGCCTTTAGCCGGCGGGAAACTGCCGGGGGCTGGATGGCGGAACAACTCGTCACCAATCAGTTGCCCGAGTCCCTGGAAACGGGTAGCGCCGATGTAGTGAAGGTGCGTGACCTCGTCAATCCCGCGGGGAACTCGTGGTACGTAAATCCCGGTACGCCCGTACGCATTTCAAATGGCGTGCACACGGCCTACCAGATGGTCGCCAACTTGGGTGATCTAGACGGCCGTCAACGAGGTCGCCAGTTCGCTTTGGCGGGTACGGTGGGCAGTCTCGGTGGTGACATCACCTTCGAAGGTGGCGAAACGCGCGTCGCTGCGTTTGCACCCTATCCCATCAACATCAATACGGCGTCGCGGGAAGTCCTGTATGCCGTCATGGCCAACGTGCAGCTATGGCGCGCGAAATCGGACGAACAGATTGTCACGCCCAAGTTGGCGTGGATGTTGGCGGAGATGATTGAGCGCGAGCGCAAGGGCGCATTGTCCGTCGATGCCGAGTCCGGCGAGCGCCGCAGTGGTCCGTTTCGCCATGCTGAGGATTTCGGCCGCTTTCTCGGCAAGCTTGTGGATGCGGGCACGCTCAAGCTCGCACAGCAAGCGGCGCTGTATTTGAACGCCACCAATCCACACTGCTCAGAACTGCGTTTTGGTACCGCGCCGTGGAACTATCGCACGTTGGATGTCTATCACGTGGAGACGCGTGTTGCGCTCAATAATCGCGTGGGTGAACAGATTGCGGTTGCGGGCACGCGCGAAGTTGTTGAAATCGGTAGCGATAGCACCTGTGTATGGAGCATCGACTCGCAGAGTGAGTTCGAGCAGCGCTTGGAGCAGGGCCACGGCGCCAAGTGGACCACCACGTTTCCCTACAACGTGACGTTTAAAAATGAGGGATTGGCCCACATTCAGCCCGGGATTCGCGGGCCGCAGCAGTTTATTCGTGAGATTTATCCAAGCGACGACCGCGAGGAAGACCTCGGGGACGTTCGTATGGAGCCGGCGCGCATGCGTTTGCCCGGTGCGCAGGTCATCGACAACTTTGATTCGCGTTATTACGCCTACGGCCATTACACCGTGTACGACGGCGTCTATCGCAAGCGCACCAACCAGACGTTGATGGGTCGTCGCGACAAGGTCGTGCGTCCGTTCAAAATGTCGTTCTGGTGGCGCCCCTATTCCAGCGCCAACTGGACAGCGTTTGATTGCGCGCGCGAAAAGTTCGAAGATCGTTTTGCGATCTTTGTGACCGACAGCGAAAACGGTGGGCAAGAGCTGGTATTCCGTTGTTGCGCGAGCACGCTTGAGCAGCGCGGTGCGGAAGTCTATGTTCCCCTGGAGCGCATCGGCTACGAACCCGGTACGTGGTACCACATCGACGTGAGTTGCCGAGGGGAAGATCCCTCCACCATGCAACTGCTAGTTGATGGTGTGGATGTTGGTATTCGCCGCTCGTTTACCTATTTGCGATCTTCGATTTCACAATCCGACGAGGAGATCGGCGTGGAGTCCACTGCGGGTTTCCCACCGCGCGGTGCACTGCGTATTGGCAACGAGATCATTGAGTACGATCTACTTGCAGGCGATACGGGATTTAGTGAGCTACTGCGCGGCGCACGCGGCACCACGGCGGGGGATTGGGCCGAGGGCACACCGGTGCACTTGCTTGGCTATTCACTGCCCATTACCGTGGATGTCATGAAGGGTGGCGCCACGCTCGAGGACGGGCTCGGCAAATGGCGCGCAGTTCGCATTGTGAGCGATGAAGACTCGTTGACGGTCAATGTGGGACCCAATGGCGACATGCCCATTGTGATTTTCGGGTATGCCCCCGAGAACACAGAGCCCACGCTTGAGATCACGGGTATGTGGAATTATGACGACACCGAGTGTACCGATGCGTTTCAGTCAGAAGGATTTGCGCTCCTCGGTTGCCCCAAGCCAACGTTTTCCGATGGTGTTAATGCAGAAGAAGAGCCGGAGGTCATTCTCGGTGGCCATGAGGTTGTCTACTACACGAAGAACGGGAACTCCTTCACCGTTGAGCGCTTTCAAAAGACCGCGTGGCAAGGGGCCGCAGAGCCCTACTTCTTGATTTCGGGGGCGGATGCGGGTGCGGGGAAGTTCAACTTTCCCTGTTACATGTTGCCCATATCGATCTTAGCAAGCGGCGGGCAGGATCCCGATGCTTATCTCAATCCAGCGGTTGTGGAACATCGAGAGATTCTTGGTCGGTATTACAACAATAGTGAGTCTGCGCGCATCTTGATTGGAACCGACGATCCTGTGGATCAACATGAAGTGATTCGATATGACTCCATCGATACGCAACGTGCGCAGACGGGCGCGTTGTTTCTTCGCGACCGTGCGTTGGGCAGAATAACGCGACATTTCTTTGGAAACTCTGAGACGATTGAAGGTGGTTCATCCACCAATCCAGATCCCGACCCTGACCCCGATCCGGATCCAGATCCCGATCCCACGCCAGATCCCGGTCCTGGTTCAGGGGGTGGTAGTGGCGGAGGTGTCATCGATCCGGTGCCGGGCGATGGTGACGCGCCCCAACCCAATGGTGAGATTCCTCCTGGTTTGAGAGATCCGGAAGACACGCCCAGCACGGAAGATCCAGATGAGGGTGAGACACCGACGGAACCCGGTACGGGCGAGCCTGATGAGGGAGAGGGCGAAGGCGGTAGCGAAGAACCAGATGAGCCCACTGGCGAGACGCAAGAAGAGGAAGAGAGTGGAGATAGTCTTCTCGATGGAGAGGGGGAAGGCGTCGAAGAAGATGACGTGGACGACAACGGAAGCGATACAGGGGGTGACAACGGGGAGGGTACGGGTGGTGCCAAGCCCACGCCCGAAGAGCCCACAGAAGACGAGAGTGGTGGTGGTGAATCTGAGTCATCACCCGAACCTGATCGGGAAGACGAGATCATTCCCAATCAAGTTCTGCAGGATGACGTCGAGGTTGATGAAGACGTGCCACAGGAGGACACCGAGTTCGGTCTGGGCCGAAATGTGTACTACGAGCCGTTGGGGCCGAGAACCGCGATCGATGAATTGGGGTTCCGTGGCGTGAACGGAACAGTTCACCGTGATCACGCTTCCGGAGGTGAAGAACGCAACAGCCGCGTGATTCCTTGTTTCCGCGTATGGCAAGGTGGCTCGGGCATCACCGCTCGTGTGGGTCGCAACGACCGCATCACTTTGACGAGCGGGAGCCTGGAGGATCCAGTCGAGTATGAAGTCGGCATCCGTTGGGCCAGTAGCGATTGGGTCGCGCCGGAAGACTTTCCGCCTGAACGTATTAAGGCGGCCGTACAGGGCGCGCGTACGATTCGTACGGATTGGCGTGAGTTTCCTCGGGCACTTAAGTTCCCCTCGGGCGAACTACCGAGTCGTTTAGGCCGAGAGATTGAGTTTGGCCAGAGTACGGTGTCGGACAGCGGCATTGCTACGGCCTTCATGGATGACCTGCATATATGGCGACAAGATCTCGATCCACCGCTGCGTGTGGTGAATGAAGAAGAGATCACGCCCACGACGCCCGAGATCGCCGTAGTCAATACCGTCAATTTGCGTGAAGTATCGGACTTTGATGGGTTCCGCGCCAGCGGCGGCCTGATCATGGTTGAAAGCGAGATCATTTACTACCGCGGATACCGCGTGGACGGTGAGCGCACCTACGTCTTTGAAAACTGCATTCGTGGCGTGATGGGCACGCGCGCACGTGCCCATGCCATTGGTGCCAAGGCGCGCTTGCTGGCCGACATTCCCGCATCAACGCTGCAAGGGGGGCTCGCACCCGAGTCGTCGTCGATTCCTATTGCGGATGCACGCAACTGGCCCAGCGAGGGTCTTGTGCGCATCGTTGGCGAGGAAACGGTCGAGTTGGCCCACTACACCCGTAAGAGTGGCGCCGACCTGATTATGCCCGAGTCGCTGGATGCCGATCGGCGTTCCCGTGGACGCGGGTTATTCCGCGGTCGCTTTGGCACCGAAGCCATGTCGCATGACTCCGATCAGGTCGTGTTCTTCCATCCCTACCGTTTCTGGGATCGCTTTGCGCCGCGTGCGGCGGAAGACGGGGACGCGTTCCCCGGTGTACACGATCATCCCGAGACGTCCTACCTTGAGCTCGGCACCAAGGTGCACTCGGCCTATTGGCGTGGATTTACATGGCAAGAGAACCTGATCGCCAACTCGCGAGGTGCTGGAAACACGTTCGACAGCAGTGTCGGTGATGGCAGTGGCGCGCTTGATGTGATTGTGCTGGCGCGCTTCAATCCCAACGTCCCGTGGGACAGTACGCGCGTCATGGATATGCGCGATGCGTCAAGCGGGCTCGGGCAGACGTCGGGCGACAAGCGGGATGCCATGGATGCCCTGTTCGTGTTTGACGCACCGGGCGAAGGCGTGATCGGGTCTGGACTGAACGGTCATCACTTGGGTGTTGAATCCGACACGGCCGAATTCCGGGTCTACTTTGACTACAAGCCAAATGCCTATGAGGCCATGGACTTCCCGTCTACATCGGGCACGGTCTTTGATGATGAGCGCGTGTTCGTCAATGACTGGAAGTCCACGCCGTGGCTTCAGGCGCTCCGCGCGTCCTATGTGAGCCGAACGAAGACGCGTTACCGCGTGCCGTTGCGATAGCGACTACCGCAATCGCTCGTTCAGGCGGGCAAAGCACCCTGTAACGGGCGATCGCCAGCAAGGGACGTCTCCATTTGGGGGCGTCCCTTCTCAATTGCGTCGATGATCCGTCCGTCCATAGCAAAGAATCTCTCGCCGAGGCCACCGGGGCGGATAGCCTGCGTGCGTTCGAGTACCGGAGACCTCACTGATGGACGCCACTGGAATACGTAAGGGCACCTACCTGACCCACAAGGGCGCGCTCTGGCAGGCGGTGGAAGTGACCCACCGAACGCCCGGCAACAAGCGCGGCTTTGTGCAGGTCAAGCTGCGCAATGTCCAAAGTGGCACGCATATCACCGAGCGATTTTCGTCCAACGAAGACGTCGAACGGGCGTGGCTTGACTCGCGCAAAGCTCAATACCTCTACGACGACGCGCAAACGGGCCCGGTCTTCATGGATTCGGAGACCTACGAACAGTTCGGTTTGAGTCGCGAGGTGCTTGGCGATGCCATGAATTACGTACTTGAAAATGCCGAGGTCGAACTCACCTTTTATGAGGGCCAAGCAATCGGGTTGGATCTCCCTGCCAAAGTGGACCTCGTGGTGGTCGAAACCGAGCCCGCGGTCAAGGGCGATACGGTCAGCGGCGTCTCCAAGCCCGCAACGTGTGAAACCGGCGTTGTCGTCAAGGTCCCCGGACACATCAAGGTGGGGGATAAGATTCGCGTAAGCACGTCCACCGGGGAGTTTCAGGAACGCGTCAATAAGTAGGGCGTCGAGAAGTAAGGCGTCAATGCGAAGACGTAGGGGTGGCAATCCGCATGAGCAGGCCTCTCCGCAAGCGTCTTGTGAAGAAGTTGCTCGCCTCACGCGCGACACTCGCGGTGGCGTCGCCCTTGTTGCGGCTCTATCGCATGGTGGCGTATGGCGGCTTTCTGTGGCGTCATGATCCCACTCTGCTTCGGCTGATGCGCAGTCAAGAGCCCGTTATCTTCGCCGTCTGGCATCAGGACTTTGTCCACACGCTTGGCTACATCTCTCGCTGGAACACAAGGCGGCGAACCTATGCGCTTGCCAGTGCAAGCCGAGACGGATCGATTGCCGCGACCGCCGCGGAGTCGGTAGGGTTTCGTGCACCGGTGAGAGGCTCGTCGGCCAAGGGCGCTGCGCGCGCTCTGCGTGGATTGCGGCGCTTGAGTCGTGACGATCCGCGCGCATCGATCACCATTGTGTGCGATGGCCCGCGCCCACCGGCGCGCGTGCTACAGCCCGGCGTCTTGCATATGGCCCAGGCCTCCGGTCATCCTCTATGGCTCCTGCGAACGTCATTTCATCAACGTAAGGAACTGTCGAGAAGTTGGGCACGGTTTCATCTGCCCTTGCCGTGGTCGCGCGGTGTGGTTGCCTGCGATGGACCCATTCACGTGCCCGCTTCCCTGTCGCGAAGT
This sequence comes from Planctomycetota bacterium, assembly GCA_965222115.1. Lineage (GTDB taxonomy): Bacteria > Planctomycetota > PLA2 > PLA2 > JAEUHO01 > CBDCTJ01. The sequence continues at coordinate 1,975,359 of CBDCTJ010000007.1, forward strand.
GAACTTGATGCGCTCCGCACGCATATCGAACAGCGCCTCAACGCATTGGCCGGGGCTGCTGATCGCGTGGCGCAAGCGCTTGATTCATGATTTGTGGGGCGTCGCTGAGGCGCGTCGATCATAGAGTGCCAGCCCAGCGGGGAGTAGGAGCAGATCACCGACGAGTGCTGCCAGCATCATCGCACTCATGAGTTCCGCAGATCGACGAGTCGGCAAGAACGTGGACGTCATCATCAGGGCCATGCCGAGGAGTATGATCCGTGTGGTCAACATCATGGCGCGACCGGTTGTCTTCAGTGACACATCGAGTGCGTCTACGCGTGCTCCGGGTCAAACGATGAGTAGGCCGGGTAGGTCTTGAGCTCGGGATGGGGGCGCGACTTGAAGCGTTTCATGCGCCAATTCCAGAGTTCCGGTTGGGCTCGAATGACGTCACTGAGCACGTCGTTGATGCGCGTTGTGAGTTCGAGCACCATCTCCGACGGCACATCACTTGTAAGACCTTGATTGAGGTCGGGGCCAATCCACACCCGGTAGCGCCCGTTTGGCTTGGGAAAACAGAACACGGGCAGGAGCGGCACGCGCGTATGGACTGCGAGCCACGCCGGGAGGGGCGTTGTGCGTGAGGGATGACTGAGGAAAGGCGAATAGATCCCGCCATACTTCTTGCGCACATTGCGGTCCACGAGGAGTGCAGCAATGCCGCCACGTCGAACGACCTTTGCAACCGCCGCAGCGCCGCCCTTGCGAAACACATTGACGAGATCGGCGTGGCTGCGCAGCTCTTCCATGATGACGTTTAGTGCGGGGTGAGTGCTCGGCTCGGCGAGAAACACAGTGGGCGGAAAGTCTTCAAAGGCGGTGCGCATACCCAGGAGCAATTCCCAGTTTCCCACGTGGCCTGAGACAAGCACGCCCCCTCGGGCGCGAAGGGCTTCAACCGTGGCGCCTTCGCTCGCGTCGGCAGGCAACTCGACCCAATCCAGAAACGACTTCTTGGTGAGGGGTTGCAAATGGAGCAAGAGCGCCACGGCACGTGTGGCCTGCCGATAGCTCGCCTTGTGAATGCGCTTCGCCTCGTTCTCGGGCAGTGACTCGCCGAGTACCGTGCGCATATTGACGCGTGCGATGTGCCACGCGCGGCGATCGAGCACGGATAGCGCGCTGCCCACACCATCGCCGGTTGCCAAAATCCAATGCGACGGGAGTGCGGTGACGATTTTGATGATGCCGCGAAAGATCCAGGTCATCGAGGTCCGCACCATGGGGTGGGCAAAGATGCGGTGGCGAAGCGGGAGACGATCGGAGGGCATGAGCGCGCATCCTACGGAGGGCAGACGCTCGATCGACGGGAAAGCCCGATGACGAATCTCACCGCGCTACCCGACGCGAATCGTGCGTTGACCGCGCGGCTGTGAATAATCAGGCCGCCGACCGTCTCGCGATCTACCGGAGCCGCATCGCCCATGGCCACACCCACCGTGCGTCTCCAATTCGACGATCTAGCGCCCTACCTCCTACTCAAGAATGGGAACTTTCTCTACAAGGTTCCGTATCAAAATGGGCACGCAGTCATCAAGGTCTACGTCGGAAGTCGCGGGCGCTGGGGTCGCTTCACGAAGAGTATCGCCAACGTCTGGTTGTATGGGCAGACCTCCTATTTTGTTGGGACGCGCCTGCGGATTGAGCGCGAATGCATGGAGCTTTGGCAGTCGCATGGCTTTCGAACATTTGAACTCTACGATCACGTAACCGTGGACGCGCCGAACTGTCCCGAAGGTGCATACCTGGTGATGGAATATGTGGCGCGCCCGAAGCTCTTTGAAATCCTCTGCGACACATCGCGGAGCGTGGAGAAACGGTTCGAAATCTACCGTCGCTTCTTGGCCGAGTGGAGTCGCCGGCACGAGTTGGCCATTGAACTCCAGGAACCCAAGTTGGTGCATGAGAACGGCGACGGCAAACACGCCATGTTGATGGAAGACGGTTCGTTTCTGTGGTTCGACTTCGAAATGATTTATCGCTCGCGCCGCCACACCGATCGTCATGTGTCGCACGAAATTATGCAGTACATTTGGCAGATGCTTCGCAAGGTTCCCGCCGACATTCAAGCGGCGTTCTTGGAAGAGACGGTGACGCACTATCCCGTGCCAAAGCGCCTCGAAGCAGCGCACGATCTCTTCTTGCGCCATCCGAATCTGTTCATGCGTATGGCGCGAGGGCTGGACCGACGTTTGACCAAGCGGGGGAAGAAACTCACCAGCAAGTACAACGTCGCGCGCAAACTTCGCGACGTTCTGCGTGAGTCGGGAAGGTGCTCGTAGGCCCATGAACACACTCCCGATGATTCCGGGGGGCACACTGGTCCAAGGTCCCAATGCGCGCGGCGGCAACATGCTCTATCGAGTTGCCACGCCCGACGGCGATCTCGCGCTCAAGCTCTATCGACAACGCAAGGCGGCTTGGCGTGCACCGTTTCGTCGGCTTGCACATGCGATCGAAGGTAAGCGGGGCACATCGCCAAGCGCCCGATGCGAAACCGAACGAAGGACGCTCGAATGTTGGCAGCGTCATGGCTTTTCGGCACCGCGGTGGATGGATCGTCCATGCCCCGACGATGTGAATCCTCCGTTTCTTTGGATGACGTGGTTGGCCGGCGTCGTGCTTCGAACAGCGTTGGAAGATCCCGACGTGGGGTCGCAGCAAAAGTCGCGATGGATGGAAGCGCTTGCCGATTCGATGTCGGCGCGCCACACGTGTGCTCTGGCAGAACGCGAGCCGTTGCTGATTCCCGAACATCCTCACGTACAACACGTGATCGTGCATGAAGACAGCGTGTCCGTGTTCGATCACGAGGGGGGATACGCACCGCGTTATCCAATTCGCCAGGCCATTGCTGCCGAGTTGGCGGGAACCGTTCGCTCCGCCTTGCGCGCGGCGCCGAACATGGAACGCGAGCTAGTGACGTCGTTCGTGATGGGCTACAAGGAACGAGACCGGGCAGTGACCATTTGCAAAGAGGCCCTCGAAGGGCGCGGAATCACACGGCGCGTTCACCGTTGGGACGACGAACGTAGACGTCCCGACTTCAGCAAAGCGAAAGCACTGCGTATGCTGCTCGGCGCGTTTCGTACAGCAACGTAGCCCAGCACATTGACGTCGCGTTCCTTATGCGACGACCGCCAGTAGCACGGCGAGCATCACCATGACGGCGGCCCAGCCTTCGCCGGCGCATTCGCCGACGAGTCGCTGCAATGCGTCCGAGAAACGAGAGTCGTTTCTGTCTTCCAGGTTGACGCTTCGGTAGTAGGCGGTTCGGTTTGTGGACATGGCAGATCCCTCCTGCTGGGACCGAAAGTAGTGTTAGTGTCGGACAGCTCCCGCGCGGCCGCCCTAAGTTGCGTGTTTTCATGTGGTTGCGGCGTTTTGGGTGCGAGTGGAGGCGCTCACGGCGTTGCGCTCGGACTCCACTGCCGGCGCTGACGCGCGCTCGGTAGGCTCGGGTGATGCGGAATTCAGCTCTTTCGGATCTCACCAGGACGTCGGTGTGGATCCTTCTCGTGTTGGTAGGCGTTGCCATTGTTGGGGGCGGGCGCGGCGAACTCGCGCGGGCGGACGGCGAATCTGAGAACAAGGCGGCGCCAGCCTTGCGCTACCTCACATCGAGCGACGTGATGCAAACGCTCAAGCAGTTGAAGCTAGATCACACGATGCCCGAAGGCATGGATTGCCTCGTGCTCAAGTACGGCAAGAGCGCACTCGATCGACCACTTGCTGCGATATTCATAGGCCGTAAACAGGCGCCCACCGTCTTGGTGCACGGTGGACTCATGGACCGAGATTGTGCTGGTACCGTCGCTTGCGTGGAATTGGCGCGTCGCATCCTCGCCAATATTGACACCCATACGAAGTCTGTCTCGTGGCTCATCATTCCCGCGCCGCATCCCGATGCGCTCGATGCGTTTCTGGCGGGAAGACCTAGTAGAACGCACAAGTCCTACTTGGTGGATCGCGACTTGGATGGCACACGCGGGGAGGACGGACCGCACGATATCAATGGCGACGGTGTGGTTGCCGAGATGCGAATACGAGATGCATCCGGTACCTGGGTTCCCAGCGAAAAGGACAACGAGTCTTCAAAGAAAGACGAATCAGAGGCATCGCCGAGTTCAGGCCGGGAAGAAATGGAAGACGCCGGTGTGGATGCGCGCCGTGCCGTGTCATACCGGCTGTTGGACGAAGGTGCGGACCTCGATGGGGATGGTGAAATCGGGGAAGACCCACCGTCGCTCGACCTCAGTCGCAACATGACCGGTTATTGGACGCACGCGGGTCCGTGGGGTGGCGAAGGGCCTTTTCCTGGGTGGGCGCCCGAGACGAAGGCGCTCATGGATCTCACGTACGGCATCACAAATTTGGTGGCCTGGTACAGCTTCACCAGTTCGGGCGATGAAATCCTCCGCGCGAATGCCAATGGAAAGATCAACGATGCCGATGGCGCCCTCTACAAGCGCATTGCCGCCGCTTTGAAAGAACGCGTCGGCCTCAAGACCATCAAAGCATCCGACTCCTACGAAGCGGGCAATCCTGGTTGCGATCTCGACTGGGCGGGTGTTCACCTCACTGTGCCGGCGTTTCGCGTTCCCATTTGGCGCTTGCCGATGATGCCTATGAAGAAAGCGGCGAAGGACTCTTCTAACGATGAGGAGGTCAAGAAGAGCAAGGCAAAGGATGAGGCGAAACCAAAGCCATACGCCTCTTGGCTGGCGTGGGATGAAGCCGAAAACGGCGGGGAAGGGTTCATGCCTTGGACTGCACACAAGCATCCAACGTTGGGTGACGTGGAACTAGGAGGCTGGAAACCCTTCTATCGCTATGAGCCCCCCGAGTCTTATCTCTCCGCGGCAGTTGCGGCAGTCGTCGAAGCGCCACTTGTTCACAGCGAGTTTGCGCCGGCGTTGAAGCTTACGTTTGAAACCAAGTCGCTCGGGGTAGGCATTGTTGAAGTCACCGCACGAGTCATGAACGTTGGCCACGTGCCTACCAGCACAGCGAGTGCCCGTAAGCGCAAGCGCTCCATGAGCGTGCGCGTGGAATGGGACCTAGCGGGTGACGTCACGCTTGTTGGCGGAAAGCGTCACGTGCGGGTTGGACACTTGGACGCAGGCAAGGCGTCCAAAGAACTGCGTTGGCTTCTCAGGAAGAATGATGGGGCGGCGCTTCTGGGCACGCTCAAAGCTCGGCATCGTGTCGCGGGATCGGTTTCGGAGGAGGTTCGGGTTCCATGAAGCTGTTACGCCTATTGGCATTGGCATGTGTAGTTGCCGTACTTGCACCGTCGTCTGAAGCCAAAGACGCAGGTTACAGCACGCTGCCGAAGACGGTGAGAGACATTCACTTCGAGCGCTACTACGACGTGGAGGCGCTTTATGCTGCGATGAAGGTGTTGCATGCGGCTTATCCCAAGGCGTCTACGCTTGAATCCATGGGCAAGAGCCGAGAAGGCCGTGAGCTCTTGGTGATGACCATCTTTGATCCCGCGACGGGCGATCCCCACAGAAAGCCGGCCATGTACGTGGACGGGAATACGCATGGCAACGAGGTCCAAGCGTCCGAAGTGTGCCTCTGGATTGTCAAGACATTGCTTACGAGAAACGATGCGTGGACCAAGTCCCTCCTGCGTCATGTCACATTTTACGTAGCGCCCTGCGTCAATCCGGATAGCCGCCACCGTTTTTTTCACACGCCTCAAACGCCACACTCTCCGCGCGGTGTCATGCGTCCGGTAGACAACGACCGCGACGGCTTGATTGATGAAGATGGGCCCGACGACTTGGACGGCGATGGCCACATCTTGCAGATGCGCATCAAAGATCCCGATGGCGATCGCGTCGTTGATGAACACGATGACCGACTGATGCGACGTACGAAGGCTGGCGAGAAGGGCACCTATCGCATGCTGGGCCGCGAGGGTCGCGACGACGACCAAGACGGTCTGTTCAACGAGGACGGCGAAGGCAGTGTGGATCCCAATCGCAACTGGCCCGGACATTGGCGACCCAATGCGGAACAGCGCGGGGCAGGACCGTATCCACTTTCGGAGCCGGAGACGCGTGCCACGGCGCTATGGATGTTGGGTCGTCCGCACATTGCGGGCGTTCAGAGTTTCCACAACGCGGGCCGCATGATTCTGAGGCCCCCAGCGGCGTTTACCGACAAGGAAGCCGGCCTGTTGGGTGCCGACAAGAAGCTCTACGAAGAACTTCAGCAACGCGGCCTCCACATTCTGCCTACCTATCGCGCCCTGCAGATTCGCGAGGATCTCTACCGCGTGTATGGCGGCTTCGTCGATTGGACTTACTTCGATCTAGGCATCTTTTCGTTTACCAATGAACTGTGGGGCGATCTCGACTACGAGCGGCCCTATGACGACAACGAGAGTTCGGTTGAGAAGCAGCGCGCGCGCTTGAAGTGGAACGACCACGCACTTCACGGCGGCGGCTTTGAGCGATGGCGTGAAATCGATCATCCCGATCTTGGCAAAGTCGAGGTGGGCGGTTGGAAGCGATTTACAGTCCGCTCCAACCCGGTGGATTATCTGCAGAATACGTGTGCTCGAAACGGGCGCTTCGCTTTGGAGCACGCCGCGTCGCTGCCTCGCGTGTCGATGACTATCGCTGCGGTCAAAGACGACCCCACGGCATGGGATGTCACGCTCACCAACGATGGGTTGTTGCCCACCATTGGTGCCATGGCCAAGAAGCACGGTGTCTTGCCGCCGGATCGCATACGTATGAGTGGAGCCAAGATTGTTGCGGCCGTTCGTCGGAAGACTGCCGCGCCCAGCACGCCTCTTCCCGTGGAGAGAGGCGTCGTGGAGCTTGAAGGGGGCGTGCCGAGTAAAGGCCGCGTTATGCTGCGCGTGTTTGTGGAGGGCGACGTTACCGGTGCATCGCTTTCGAGTCGCTTGGGCGGTGAGATTGACGCTGCAGTTGATAAGTCCACGCCAGCCGACAAGGGCGCGAACGAAGGCGACAAAGGCGACGGAAGTAGCGCCGGGAGCGACGATCGAGTTGAGCGCAGCGAGCGCCCGCAGCCCCTCCCCAAGAACCCTGTTCCCAATCCGAACAAACCAGTTGGTGAACTCGTTGACACAGACGAAGAGTCCGGCGACAGCCCTTGGTTTACGAACATCGCCGCAGACGTTGGACTCGGTGACGCTCAGGCGAAAGGATGCGTACTCACCGATTTGAATGGCGACGGCTACTGGGACCTCTGCCTCGACAAACAGCGCTTTTATCTAAGCAAGAAGGGCGAGAAATTTACACCCCATGAGAAACACGGAATCGAGTTTCCGGTTGTAAACCATGTGCCTCTTGGCAAAGATGGCAAGGGCAATATGGCCAAGGCCAAGGAGAGGCCTCACGTTCCGCAGTATCTCTACTTCGCCGACGTCAACAATGACGGTAATCAGGACGCGCTTTGGGGCGTGCACAGTTCATGGGACGTGTTCACTGGACGCGCTTGGAAACGCGTGCCCGAGTGCGACCACGGGTTACGCAGTCGTGTGTATCTGGGCGATGGCAATGGCGGCTTCAAAGCCGGACCCACGTCAGAGTACACAAGTGACGAGAAAGCAGGCCCTGCGATGGCATTGGCCATTGTTGACGTCGACGGCGACGGTGTGCTCGATTTGTATGAAGGGCGCGAGTACCGACAGTACGGTGTGCTTTACGGATGTGGCGTAGACCGGCTTTTTGCCGGTGATGGGAAAGGCGGATTCAAGGACCGTACAAACCAAGCCAATCTTGAAACGCGGCCCGAACCCGGAACAAAGACCAGCTCACGGCCCAGCTATGGCGTGACGCACTGCGACTACAACAATGATGGGCACCAGGATCTGCTGCAACTTGCGTATGGCCGTCAATGGAATTACCTGTGGAAGAATAATGGAGATGGCACGTTTACAGATGTTGGCCACGAGACCAACTTTGCCGGTGACGCCATCACTCATGGCAAGTACCCGCGTGGAAACAAACGGCGTCCCGAGCAACCGTTTCGAAGCAATGGCAATACGTTTGATTGCGCGGTGGGCGACGTGGACAACGACGGCGACATGGACTTGTTCCTTGGATGCATCTGCCACCGTTGGGCGGGTGAAGCTTCGGATCTGCCGTCGATGCTCTGGAACGAGGGCGAAAAGAACCACTTCAAGTTTCGACGCGAAACGGTGGTGGATCTCTTGCCGAAGCGCGAGTTCCGAAGTCCGAACTGGAACTACGGCGATCTTCATGTGGCCTTCGCCGACATAGACAACGATACGCGTTTGGATCTACTGATTGGCAGCGGCGACTATCCCGATGGGCAGTTCCTGCGTTGCTACCGGCAAAAGGAAGACGGCAAATTCGAAGAAGTCACCGTGGCGTGCGGATTCAACTGGGAAGGCTGTGGTGCTCTGTCCATCGGAGATATCGACCGTGATGGCGACGTGGACATCGTTGCCGGGCGTTCGCTACAACGACTCAATAAGGCCCATCGCGAGAAATATATGGGCGGCCTTGAGAAGGGTGTCGTTGGCATATTCCGCAATGACATCAACAATGGAAACCATTGGCTCAATGTGCGCCTACGCGGCAAAGGCAAAGGCGGCAGCAATCGCAGTGGTATTGGCGCGCGCATCCTCGTCACCACCGGCGAGGTCACGCAAATGCGCGAAATCCGCTGCGGTAGCGGTCTTAGCAATCATCAAGACCCGCCCGAAGCCTGCTTCGGCCTTGGTAAAGCTACGAAAATCGACAAACTAGAAGTTCGTTGGCCCGGGAAGAAGTCTAAGTCTCAGGTGTTTAAGAATGTTCCTGTGGATCGGTTCTTGGAGATTGCGGAAGGATCGGGGAAGTACAAAGTGATGAAATAGGTGGGGCTCTTGTGGAGTCGTTCCGTGTTGTCTGCGAGAGGGCGACGCTCATCTCACGCAGAGGCGCAAAGGACGCGGGGGCGCAGAGGGCGGCCTGTTTAGGAGCGCGGCCTTGCGGAAGTGGGCACTGCTTGGTGGGGGAGGGGACTTGAAGAAAAAGCTCACACGAAGAGCGCCAAGGAACGAAGCGCAGGCGTGGCGGAGCAGTGTTCGAGAATGTGGAGGAGTGTCTGGTGGCGGGACGGTTTTTTGGAGAAGAAGGCTCTGTCGCGGTAGGGACTCCGGTTTCCCGGAGCCCCCCGCACAGATCCCGGCGTGCGGATTTCCCGCACCGGGCTCCTGCCTTAGGTAATGACGCGCAAGTTCATGTAGGGACGTTTGTGACGGATGCGAAGGCTTGGGAAGTAGCGTTTTTCCAAGGCATACATGCGACACCAGGAACACCGTGAGCGTTGGCTACGCCGCCGTAGGTGGTTGCGCCAGATGCGCAGGAGCCGCCTCCGAAAGAGCTGGAGCGCTGTGCCGTTATCGGGGATGGCATGATAGTTCAGCCAGCCCCGCATAACAGACGCGAGCCATTTAGCCACACGTACGGGTTTCCAGTGGAGTCGTTTTCGGAGCGCATCACGGATGGCTCGTAGCGTGGCTACCAGTCGATCCGCACGCGTTCTGCGTACAACCTTGAAACGGCCTTTCCGGGTAGTTGCGCATATGTGCGTAAAGCCCAGAAACTTGAATGTGGGCGGCTTCCCTTCACCGCGTTCCGCTCGGTTTACCGCTGCAAAGCGGCCAAACTCAATCAGACGCGTCTTGTCGGGATGCAGTTCCAGCTTGAACGTGTTGAGGCGTTCGCGAAGTTCCCGTAGGAATCGCTCAGCCTCGTTCTTGTACTTGAATCCCACCACAAAGTCGTCAGCGTAGCGCACGATGATGATGTCACCGCGCGCATGGCGCCGCCGCCACTGGTGGGCCCACAGATCAAAGGCGTAGTGCAGGTACACGTTGGCAAGCAGCGGACTAATGCCGCCCCCTTGCGGGGTGCCTGCCTTCGTCGGCCTGCGCACGCCATCTTCCATAACGCCCGCGTGCAACCACTTCTTGATAAAGCGATGCACACGTTTGTCCGCAATCCGGTGCGAGATGAACTTCATTAGCCACTCATGGTCGATGGCATCGAAAAACCCACGAATGTCTGCATCAAGCACCCAGTTCACCTTCTTGCGCTCGATTCCCACGCATAGGGCGTCCAGCGCGTTGTGCTGGCTGCGCCCGGGGCGGAAGCCGTAGCTGAACCCGAGAAATTCCTCCTCGTACACCGTGCCAATCACCTCCGAAGCTGCGCGTTGGACCACGCGGTCCTCAATCGCAGGCACACCGAGTGGACGCTGCCGTCCATCGGCCTTCGGGATGTACACACGTCGCACCGGAGGCGCTCGGTACGCGCCGCGCTTGAGGCGATCGGACAAGTCCACGAGATTATTCTCAAGGTTCTTGCCGTAGGCCTCCCACGTAACCCCATCAACGCCGGCTGCGCCTTTGCGCTTGAGGCTGAAGTACGCCTCTCGAAGTCGGTCCACGGAGTACACGTGGTGCCAGAGCGTGGTGAACTTCTCATCTTTTCGTTCCACAGCAACTTGCCGTACCCGATCCATCTTCTGGTTCAGAACATTCCGTATCTGCGCACGGGTTCTGCTTCGTCGGATCGAGTTCCCCTTGGCCAAACCCCTTCCCTTCACGTCCTCCGCAGACCGGGACGCATCCCGACCCTTGTTCGGTCGCTTCTTCGGTACTACGGGTTTGTCCGACTGCCTGCGTTCGTTCATCGTCGGCGTGACCTCATTGAGGTTCCCGACGCGGACCCGTTGCCAAAGGCGGGCCAAACGTAGGCTCTCTCAGGTTCCGTATGGAAATCTATTGGGGCATGCACCGGGTCTAAGACCGCGCAGGAGCAACTGGACGCTCGCCAAGGACGCACCCAGCCGTGTTGCCTTCTCACGTTGGTGATCGTGTCGGCCTCCTGGAATTTCATCGTGGTTTCGCGGCTCAATACCGGGCCTACCTCCCCTCTGTCTACGCTTCGCAGCGCGCCCTTACGAGCGCCCACGCAAGACACGAGGCCGGCGTGAGTGGCTAGCTCTTCGCCGTAAGACTCTTTCATTCTCTGATCTCCATCGGCTTATCCTGACGCACCACCAAGGACACGAAGGCCACCAAGCGCGGCTCGATATGTGGACACTGCGTTCCATGAGGACGATCAAGGGGCGCAAGCGTCGCAGAATGCGGGTCGTGAAGATGGGGAATGGGCTTCAAGCAGTGCGTTGTTTGAATGGGCACGCTAAGAAACAAAGCAACGAAGGCGCAAGCGTCGGAGAGCGCCTCTTGACGGGGGCGTGCGCATTCGGGGCGGAACGCTCTTTGAAGAAGAGAGTCTCTCCCAGGGCAGACGTGAGCTAGCGCTACTGATGAAGTAGTAATTTTGCTCGGAGCGGCGGCGCGGGCTTTAGGTGGGGTCGTGTCGCTTTGATGGTGGGAGAATGCTAGTTAATTCGCGGTCAACGTTCTTCATGACCCTACGACGGATGATCATTGTCTTCGCCGATAGTAGGCCGCAACATGGTCAACGGCCCCTTAGGGCCTTGGGTCAATAGCCTTATATGAACAGAGGCCGCCCTGAAAGGGCGCCGGAAGCGCGCATAACGCCAAGGGCTTGCATATTTCAATTCGATGCATCCGCAAGTCAAACACATTCATTGGAATTGCGGTCAAGAAACGCAGTGCCGTATTCGTCACTCGGGTGCGTCGAATGCGTTACGTGTGCTATACCTAACGTGATGAGTTTCCCATTCTCACTAACGCACTTCAAACGGCCCGGCTTGCCTGAGTTGGAGATGGTAAAGATTGACGCATCGGTGATGCGGTCTGTTGCGGCAGGCAATATGGCAGTTGATAGCGCGATTCATGTATTTGTTGGCGACCATGAAGTTTCGCCGGCGGACATTGATGCGATCCGGAACGCTTGGCCTATCGATGGAGCAAGTTTTTCCGGCGCTCGTGCTTGCGGCCCCAGCGTGTTGAAGGCGATCCTGGCGATTCCATCGCTGAAGGTGTTGCATGTGCGGGCGCTTGGCGAGGAGTTCAACACGGTCCTCGAGCAGCTTAGTAAGGCCTCGAGTCTAGAAGTGCTGACAACGGACAACTGTTGGGGGATGACAGAAAAGGGGTATTCGGAACTCACGAAGTTGTTCAATCTTAACTACCTCTACCTTGAAGAATACAACATGGGGGCGGATGACTTTGCGCAACTGGCGTCAATACCGTCCCTTGCGAGAATTCGGCTCATCGGCGCGGGTTTCGAGGATCTGTGGCCTCTCTTTGGAAGCAGGAGCATTCAAGAAATTTGGCTGAACGGAAGAGGAAGGATTTCTGACTCTGAGGTCCTCAAATCTCGCGTGGAGGCCTTGAAGCTAGAGGGCGTGGAGCTGTTCCCCGATGAAGTCGACATGCATTGTGCCAAACCTCGCCTCGAGCACCTACAAGTTTGGGCGCCCACCTTGTTTGCGGGCGGTCGCCTCAGGCACGTCGCCAAGAATCTTCGCGTCGTCCTTATTCAGTGTGTTGGAACCGCTTTGCACGATGTGCTGACCGCATTGCAGGCGGCCCCCATCCGCGCCTTGTCGATGAGCAAAATCGATCCATCGGTTGCAGGTACGCTGTCAAGCGTGACGGAGTTGCACTCGATGGAGGCGCTTGCGCTCTCCTGCGATTACCTCGACGCTTTGCCGCTGGATGTACTGTCTCGAATGCCGACATTGCGTGTGCTCAGGCTAAATGGCACCGCTGGGCGTACAACGATCAGGAACATTCGGGAGATCGTGGACCGTTCGTCGATTCGAATCTTGGATCTTATGCACGTCAAGTCATCAGAGGAACTCATTGAGCTTCCCGGACATTCTATGACAACCCTCGTGCGCCATCCGAACGCAACGTGGAGCTTGAGCGATGTGGAGGCAGCGCTTCATGTAGCCCGTTGGCGGCCTACACATGCCGCCACGCTCAGACAATTTCGGTACTACCCATGGGAAAGCACTGTCTAGCCAGAAGTTGCGGTCAGGCGCGTGTCGCAGTGCGCCAAGGCTAGGCCCAGCGAAACGGGTCGCTGCTCGGGGTTGCGCTTCTTCCCATAGGTTTCGCCCTCAAAAGGTGGCGGAATTGTGACGGGATGGGGTTTCGAGGCAATGGGCGGCAGGGTGCCTTATGCGTAGCAGCCTATTCGCCTACGTTGCTTTCTGATGACCCGAATTGCTTGCTATGGTGAGGTCTGTCATGGCGTCGATCGATGGGTTGCCGAGGTAGCTCGGTTGCTCGTGTGCACGAAGTTTGGCACCAATGTGAGTCGTCGACCCACGACCGCTGGAGGAACATGGGTACCTCAAACCTTCTGAATACGAGCACGCCGAATCTCAAGGCACTCTTAAGTAACGGGCGAGTGTATCGCGTACCTCCGTTTCAGAGAGACTATTCGTGGCGACGGGAGAATTGGGAAGACCTGTGGTTGGACCTTCTTGAGCTTACGAAGGGGGCCACTCGTCAGCATTACATGGGGGCTGTAGTCTTGCGCCAGGAAGGGGCCGAGGAGTTTCAAGTAATCGATGGACAGCAGCGCCTCGCAACTTTAAGCCTCGTGGTGCTTGCCGTCGTAAAGCGCTTACTTGTGCTTGCTGACGATGGAATTGAGCCGGATCAGAATCGTGAGCGAGCAACTCTTCTTCGAAGCGCATTTATCGGAACTAAGCAGGCAGGATCATTGATCGAAGCCAGCAAGTTAACTCTTAATCGAAACGATAAGGGGTTTTATGAGGGAACGTTGGTGCAGCTACGTGATCCCGTTAGTGTTCGGACGCTCAGCGCATCCGAGAGGTTCCTGTGGGGTGCATTTTGTTATTTCCGCGATCGCGTTACGGAAGAATTTTCAGAATATAGCGGCCAGCAGCTCGCCGAATGGATCGAGTCACTTGTTTCCGTACGCCTACTTTTTATTCAGGTCACCGTCGAAGATGAAGTTGGGGCATACACAGTTTTCGAAACACTAAACGCGCGTGGTCTTGACTTGACCGCTGGAGACCTAATAAAGAACTACTTGATGTCGAAAGTAGAACAATCGGGAGAAGGAGATTTGGCATTCGTGCTGGACAAGTGGAGCCGAATCTCGGCGCACGTTCGCGCTGGAAGGCTGCCCGAATTCTTGCGACATTACTACAATTCCCGGTATCCGTTTGTAAGAAAGGACCGTCTGTTTCGCGGTATCCGAAACCGCGTAGCTACTGCGGACCAAGCAATCGCGTTGGTGGAGGACCTGGAACGAGCAGCGGTGCGTTACGGCGCCTTGTCGGCGGGCGATAACGAGTTCTGGTTGGACTTTGACGGTGCCGCACGTCATGTGAGGGCGCTCGTCTTGTTTGGCGTTGGGCAATATCGGCCGCTTGCGCTAGCGGCGCTGGACAAGATGGACGGAAATGAGGTCGTAACCGTTCTGCGAGATTGTGTCACTCTATCGATGCGCTTCAACATGGTTGCGCGACGCGGGACGCATGAACTGGAAAAGCGATACAATTTGGCAGCTATTGCTGTGACGGAGGGGAGAGCCGAAACTGCGGCGGAGATTAGAAAATTCTTACTACCCGCATACGTTGACGATGAAGAGTTTCGTTCTGACTTTGAACGGTATCAACTCCCACGCAGCCCTAAGGGGAAGAAATTGGTGCGCTACGTCCTTTGCGAACTGGAGCACCAGAACTCTGGCCAAGACCTGAGTTGGGGCAGCCTGAGAGCGACCATAGAGCACATTGTGCCCGAAAGTTTGACTGCGGAATGGGAGGAGTGCTTTCCGTCGACTAGGCATGCTGAACTTGTCGATCGGCTTGGAAACTTCGCTCTGCTTGAGTCGGGACTAAACAATCAGATAGGGCAAGAGCCCTTTTCAGAGAAAGTCCTCGCTTTTCGGAAAAGCCAGTATCAACTCACTCAGGAACTCGGTCAACTGAGTGAATGGACGCCCGCTGCATTGACGGAGCGCCAGAAAGGACTCGCCAAAATGGCTACTGCCATTTGGCGATTTCCGTCTTAGCGCTCACACGGGCAGCAGAAGGCTCGAATTGACTTTACGCGGCTCATGCAAGGGGATGGGAACTCGGTGTCTCCCTCGATCCGCATTCGAGGCAATTCATGCCTTTCCGTTCGAACTATCGGCTAGGCCCGCGGCTGACCTGTCGCTGCCGTCATTGCGCGCATACACACGTACCGCCATGCGCTCATCGGCCTGACGTACGCGGAGGTACATCCCCCCTTCGAGCTCAAGCACGTCGGCCGAAACGGGAATGCGATCGAGGCGCGCTTGCAGAATGCCGGTGACGGTCGTGTTCTCTTCCTCTTCGTCCGCGAAGACAACATCGCAGTTGAGGAAACGAGCCACGTCACGGATGCGGGTGAGGCCGTGGACCAAGGCTTCGGTGCGCGACAGTCGCTTAACAAGTCCTTCGGTGACGTCGAGCTCGTCGATGGCTTCGCCCACGAGTTCTTCCACGAGGTCGTCCATCGTGACGATGCCTTCGGTGACGCCGTACTCGTCAATGACTACGGCCATACGGCCGTGGGCGCGTTGCACATCGCGCAAAACGTCGTCGACCTTTTTGCTGGTTGGAACAAACAACGCTTTGCGCTTGAATTCGCCGACCGTTTTCTCCTCGCCGCCTGTTGCGAGGGCCACCAGTGCATCGCGGCGCGCCAAGATTCCCGTCACGGCATCGAGGTCGTCGTCATAGATCGGAAACTGTGCGTGATTGGCACTCAACAGAATCTCGCGAATGCTTGCAAGTGGTGTGTCGGCCTTGAAACCACGAATGAGGCGTCGCGGCGTCATAACGTCTTCGGCCGTAATGTCGTCGAGTCGAAACACGCGCTGAATTAGTTCGACCTCGCGCGAGGCGATGTGGCCGCCCTCTTCGCCGAGCCGCGCGAGCTCCTTAATCTCCGATTCGCCGCCCGCGAGCACGCGTGACGACGGTTTGGCCCAACCCACGATCAGATCCACCAGCAACACGAGCGGGCGCAATGCCATGCTGACCCACTGCAATAGGGGCGCAACGAGCATGGCAATCGGTTCGGGAAGCGCTTCACCGAGCACCTTGGGGACGATTTCACCAAAGGCGATGATGGCCAATGTCTGCGCGGCGATAAAGGCGAACATGCCGCCCGTGCTGTCGATCACGGTGGTGGCGTAGGCCGAGATTGCCGCGGTGCCGGCAATGGCGAAGATGTTATTGAGGATCACAATGGAAGCGAGCGTGCGTCCGGGCTCGCGCTTGAGCGCCAGCAACCGGTCGGCGCCCTTTTCACCATTCTCCACGCGCACCCGTATGCGCGCTTCGCTCGTGGAGAGGAGCGCCGCCTCGCTAAGGGAGCAGAAAAAGGAGCCGGCCAGATTTCCGACAACGTAAAGGATGAGTTGCAACATGGGTTTGCCTGCCTACGCAGGAGCCGCAGAGCCGAGGCTCAGTTCGAAAACTCCTCTACTACGCGATCCGATCCACTCGCTGCGAGTTGCGTCCCATTGAAATTGTCATCCTCGACGTGAACAGATCACGTCTGCGGGTCAATTTCTCGGTCCATCAACTCTCGCGTCGGTCTCGAACCGCTCGCTACGAGGCTTTTCAAACAGAGCCTATACGCCCCCGCGTGAATTGCATAGATTCCATGGCATTTCCCGCAAATGGTGACCCAGCTAAAAGGTGTGCAAGGCTCCCTGAGCGGCCATGCGAATGCGGGTATCGCCCAGCGCCGCCAGCTCGTTTCGAATTTCGGCGGCATAGCCAGGCTTGACATGAATGACGAAAATGGGGACGTCCTTGTTTAGCGAGGCCAGGTCGTTGGCCAGAAGCTGAGGTGTCATATGGCCGCTGCGCGTTGCCAAAGCCTCGTGGTGATTGGGGAAACTGCACTCCACGAATACGGCTCGCAGATCATCCGTCGCCGCGGCAAGATTCCACACCGCCGTGGTGGACGTCGTGTCGCCGGCAATGATGATTGACGCATCGCCGGAACGGATGCGAAAGCCCAAGCACGGCACACTGTGATTCATCTCGCACGCGGTGAGCTCGTAGCCGTCGATCCATGTGGATGACTCACCTGCTTCAACAAATTGCCAATCGAGTACATCGGCACCATTGTGTTGAAGGTGCGTCAGGTCTGGCCACACCACATCGTTGAATATGTGCTCTTTCAAAGCCTTTTGGGTGAGGCGGGTCGTCAATAGCTTCAGCGTATCGGGTTTGCCCATGAATCGATTGGCCACAAAGAGCGGTAGCGACCAGATGTGATCCACATGGGTATGCGTGATGGCGATTCCACGAATCTTCAGTTGCGCCGCAAGTGGCAGGCTGTCGGTGAGCGCCCCTGCGTCGACCGCCACGACGTCGTCGATGAGGTAGCACGACAGCCGCGTATTCGGCGCACTTCCCCCCCCGCAACCTAGGACTCGAATCTGCATGTGGGCCGTAGCCTACCGCCGACGGCCTCATTGCACAGAAACACGGTGCGCGGAATCCCGCGAACCCATCGACGCCGTGGGGTCCGGTGGAGTTGACCGATTTTGTTGGCGACGGCTAGCATATGGGCGCAACGCCGCAGCTCATGAGGGTCCGCTAGGACGAGCCTTCGTACGGCGATTGCAAAAATAGCCCGCGTATGTCGGCGCGTACCACTCTCGGGAGAGCATCGGTGCAACAGAGCCCGCTAATTGGCGTCATGAAGATCTTGGCCTTCATCGCACTTGCATTCATGGTTTGGCTCACATGGTGGCAGGCCGATCGACGCGAGCAGCGCCTCGACGAAACCCGCAAACAGATCTCCGGTATCAAAAACGACATTACGAAGATGCGCGGTGCCGTAGACAAACTCACTTCGTCGATTCGATCCGGCATCGTAGTTACCGGGCAGTCTTCAGTTTCGCCAGGCTCGTCCGGATCGTCGGGCGTAGCGAAGAAGAACATCCCTCCGCCTCCTGCGTACCTGAGTGAGAAGGCAAAGGCGCTTTGGGGGCGCTACGAGAACTACTTCACGCCCGAAGACGATCCGATTGAGATTCCCCCGCTCGACACGAAGGGCGCGGACGTCGATGGCCGAATCAACTGCTGGTTCCTCGGGAAACCCGCTGCCAAGGTCAACTGGGTCACCGGCAACGACAGCAATATGACCACGCAGGTTAGGGAGTATTGCGAGAGCAGGCTTGGCCGTGTACACGATCGAAACCCTTCCCTTTGGAAACCTGAGTCTGCTGTTCGTGTAGAGGTGAATCGCGAAGATGTTGGGGATACTCCTAAGTTCTGCGAGTGGGTCGTCTTCTTGCGCGACGACATGTACTGGCACACACCCCAGGTAGACCTCACGAAATATCCGCATCTGGCCGGCGAACACAAGGTGACCTCGCGCGATTTCAAGTTTCGCCTCGATCTCATTCTTAATGAGGACGTTGACTGCGCCAGCTTGCGCAACTACTACAGCGAGTGTGCAGGCATCGAGATCGTTGATGACTACTGTTTCATTGTTCGTTGGAAGAAGCCGCAGTACAACGCGATTACGTTCACCCTTGATCATAGACCGGCGCCCTACTTCGTATTCGCATTTGATGAAAAGGGACGCGAGTACGACGACAGCGAAGTGGGTGCGGCCTTCAACACCCATTGGATGTATCGAGACTTCAAATTCGTAGGCCACGGACCCTATTACGTGGCTGAGTTCAACCCATCAAGTCACGTGCTGTTGCGCCGATTCGATCGCTACTTTGGTGAGACGAGCCTCCCTAAGGAGATTCGCCAAGAGATGTTTCCAGCGGCGAAGATGGCCGTAGACAAGATGGAAAGCGGTGATTTTGACTACGTGCGTATGTCTGCAAAGGACTGGGACAAGAAGGTCAACAGCGGGAAGGAGACGCCGTTCAATGACGGTTCCATGGAAGAGGAGTGGGCATGGGACACCGGCTACTATTTCATCGCGTGGAAAACGACGCACAAGATCTTTCGAGACGTTCGCGTACGTCGCGCCATGACCATGGCGTGTGACCGCAATCGCGTGCGCGACGTGATTCAGCACGGAAAGTCGAAGGTTCTCACGGGGCCGCAGCACGTGAACTCGCCCTTCAATCCGCCTGATTTGGAGCCGTTGCCCTTCGACCTCGAAGCGTCAGCGGCGTTGCTCAAAGAGGCGGGTTGGGAAGACACCGATGGCGATGGCGTACTCGACAAACAGTTGGAGAAGGGCGCGGAGCGGACGGATTTTCGCTTCGTTGCAACGTTACCGAGCGGCAGTGAGCGCGCCGATGCAATCTTCAAGATGTTCAAAGAAGACCTGCGCAAGATTGGCGTCGAAATGACCATCACACGCATGGCGTGGGCGCAGTTTGGCGAAGAGGCACTCGATGGCCGCAGCTTTGAGTGTACGACGCTCGGATGGAACGGCAGTGGTTGGGAGAGTGACCTCTATCAGATCTGGCACAGCAGTCAGATCAAGTCGGCGCGATCGAGTAATTTTATCGAGTTCAATGACAAGGTGACGGACGAGCTCATTGAACGGCTCCGCGCTACATTCGATGTAGATGAGCGCGTCCGTCTCCAGCGTAAAGCACACAAACGAATCGCAGAACTTCAGCCGTATACGTTTCTGACCACGCGGCGCATTCCTTGGTTTTCCTGGAAACACCGCGTTGGCAATTTCGCTGCAGGTACGCGATACGCCGTGCGTCCTGCCGTTCGCATGACGCCTATGTTTGTGAAGTCGCCCGACTAAGGTGCATGTGCGAACCCCGACGCCCCCGGTTGCGCCCTGCGATGGAGAAGCCAAGTGCTTGAGTACATCGTAAAGCGAGTGCTGCTTATGATCCCGACGTTCATCGGGATCTCGTTTTTGGTGTGGCTTATCATGACACTTGCACCCGGTGAACCTGCAGGTGCATCACAGCAGTCCAGCGACGGACAGGCCGATGCCAAAGACGCCGAGTCGGGCGACAAGAGTCAGCGCAATTTTCGTCGGCAGTTTGGACTCGATCGACCGCGCTTCATTAACACATGGACCACGCTCGACAAGAAGGAGGTACTTGAAGCATTGGACGCCGATTTGCGGGGTGCCGGAAGCGGCCCCGATGCAGTCTCGCCAAGCGCGCTCAAAGACGCCAAACGCAAGCTGCTCGACTGGCAACGCTACGCCATTCCGCCACTCCTAGAGATCGTGAAGGAATCGGGCGACAACCCACGACTCCAAGATCGCGCGCTCTCGTACCTGCGCCGGTCGGCCTATACCATTCGCACACCGTATCCTGCCAGCTACGTTCCCACGGAAGCCGAATCCAAACGTGATCGCAAGATTGAAGCCTTCAATCGGGAACTTGATACGGCTACTTACCGCTGGAGCGACGAATCAACTGCGCAAGAACGGCAAGCGGTACTCGACAACTGGAACACGTGGTTCGAAACGCACAAGCATGAGTTTGACTACTCCACCTGGGAAGTGTTCAAAATCGGAGTCACCGACACACAGTTCGGTAAGTACTGGGGTGGATTGCTAAAGCTCGATTTCGGGCTGAGTCTGCGCACCCGAGAGCCGGTGCTTAAGATGATTCTTAGCAAGCTCAAGTACAGTCTGTCGCTCGCCGTGCCGTCCTTCATTATCGCGTGGATTTTGGCGGTGTTCTTGGGCGTATTTAGCGCCACGCACCCGAACACACCTACCGACCAAACGCTCAGCGTATCGCTCTATATGCTCTATAGCATTCCGAGCTTCGTCATGGGCACGCTCTTGCAGCGTTGGTTGGCGGTCGAGCACGGGCTCTTCCCCATATCGGGATTTGAGTCGCCGGATGCGTTGCAGACCATGACCACGTGGGAGCATTTCAAGGACGTGCTTTGGCACATTACGTTGCCACTCATCGTCTACACCTATGGGGGCCTCACGTACATTTCGCGCCAGGCACGGTCGGGCATGCTGCAGGTACTCAAGTCCGACTACGTGCGCACCGCGCGCGCCAAAGGGCTGCCGGAACGGTCAGTGATTTGGAAGCACGCGGTGCGAAATGGCATCATGCCCATCGTCACGCTGCTTGGAACGGCCTTGCCTGTACTGCTCGCCGGAAGTGTTTTTATCGAATACATATTCAACATTGACGGATTCGGGCAGCTCATGATCAACTCCATACTTGATAAGGACTATAACGTCGTTATGGCCGTGCAGTTGTTCGTTGCCGTGCTCACGCTGGTGGGTCTACTTCTCACCGACATCATCTACGCAGCCATGGATCCAAGGATTACGTTCAAGTGAGAGACAGCGGCACACCACCAGAGCAAAGGGGCACTGCCGACGTGCCACCTGCCACCGACTCGCTTGCCCTCGCGCGCGTAAGTCAATGGGACATCATTGCCAAGCAGTTCCGCAAGAATCGACTCGCAGTTTGGGGACTGCGGGTCACGGTGACCTTGGTGCTGTTGGCGTTCTACGCGCCCGTCATAGCCAGCGGTGTGCCCTTTGTATGGAAGCGGCCACAGGACGACGCCGTGAGCTATCCGTGGCTCACCACGCTCATGAACAAGGGCGTGTGGGAGCACACGCTCGACCGCTTGTTCAATTTGGGAATGCTCGTCCTCACGGTCTACCTGCTCGCAGCACTGGTGATGCGCGTAGTACCCGCATGGCGTGCGTCGTGGCAACGTGTACGAGGCCGCGTGCGGCTTGCTCTCTTGGGCGTGTTTCTCGTCCTATCGATTGCGCATGTGTTTCAAGAGTCCATCGCTGCGTCATGGTCTTGGTTTGGCTGGTTTTTGTTGGCTGCGGGATTGGCAGCTGCAGCGGTTTGGTGGATTGGGCGCCGGGCCAATCGAACGATTGCATGGTGGGCAGTGCGAGGCGTGGGTGTTCTGATTCTTGTAGCCGTATGCGCCAAGTGGATTCCCTTTCTCTCCGACGAAACCCGCAAGGTGAACTATCGGGAGCCGGTCAACATGGTTCGCGACGCGCGCGACCTCGCCCAGGCGCTCCCTATCGTTGAAGACCTTCTCGCTCGCGATGACGACCTCACGAAAAATTGCAAACAGGCTATCGAACAATTGGCATTAGCGAAGACCGAGTTGCAACGCCAGGAAGGCGAGGCGGCGCTGTCGATCTTTGCGAAACTCGACGAGCTCGCGTCGGACATTCAAAAGACCGAGAACCAGGCGCGCACGGATGCCATGGCGTACACACGTCGGCTTGCGCGGTTGTCGGGCGATGAATCAAGTGATCGAATGCGCAACGTGATCGAGACGTTGAGCAACAACAAGAACAGTGCGCGGGAGGCGATTGCAGCGGCCATGGCGTCGCTGGATGGCGATCGGTCCAATGATGGCGCCAAAATGCGTCGGAAGTTTGGTTCGCTCAAGTCGAAGATTGAAGAACAACTCACCTCGCTTCCCGCCGCGTTGCGTTCCGGCCTACGAAGCGCCCAATCCGATTCCATGCGCACGCTGCTGCGAAGCAAAGAGACCGCCGCGTTGCCAAGTCCCGCGGCCAATGACCCCTTGACCGCCCTCGGATTGCCTACTTCGAATCAGGCACGTGCCTACGTCGCCTTTGCCGAGCGAAACTTGGCTGACCACATACGCGTGATGACCCATGTTCCCTACGGCTACGACGATCAACTCCCCAGGAAGTATGACAAGTTTCGACTTAGCATGGACTTCGCGCGCGGCGAACGCCACTACTTGGGCACCACCGAGAACGGCGAAGACGTATTCGTTCGCATGCTCTACGGGCTAAGGATTGGCCTCACGATTGGCATTGTGGCGGTCTCCCTGTATGTGCTCATTGGGATCATTATGGGCGCGCTCGCTGGATTCTTCCGCGGCCGCGTAGACATGATCATTATGCGTATTGTGGAGATGATGCTCTGCATCCCGGGCTTGTTCTTGATTCTCACGATCGTGTCGATCTTCGAGAAACGAACCATCTTTCACATCATGCTGGCCATTGGCCTCGTGAGTTGGACGGGCGTGACTCGACTGGTGCGCGGTGAATTCCTACGCGAGCGCAATCGCGAATACGTGACGGCGGCTCAGGCCATGGGCTACTCCACGCCCCGCATCATCTTTCGACACATTCTTCCCAACTCAATGGGCCCCGTCTTGGTTGTGGCCACATTTGGCGTGGTGGGGGCGATTCTCACGGAATCAGGGCTTTCCTTCCTGGGACTGGGCGACGCCAACGTGCCGTCGTGGGGCGCGATTCTTGAGCACGGGAAGAACAATGAGTATTGGCACTTAATTCTCCCGCCATCAGTTGCCATATTTATCACTGTGACGGCGCTCAACTTGGTGGGGGACGGCCTCCGCGACGCGCTCGATCCCAAGCTCCGCGACTGACACAAAAGGTACAACGGATCGCGATGTTCTCTGGGTAGAAGGTTTGAGTGACGAGTGAACCAGCCCCACCCGAGTTGCAGCCAGAATCCGTAGCTCGATCGGCCAGCGTCGTATCCGGCGCAGTCATGGGTTCCCGCGTGCTTGGCTTGGCGCGAGAAGCAATCTTCGCGGCAATCTTTGCCACCACGAAGGTGGCCGACGCCTATTTCTTTGCGTTTCGCATACCGAATTTGTTGCGTGACTTCTTTGCCGAGGGCGCGTTGGCGTCGGCGTTCGTGCCGACCTTCGCGGAAGTACGGGAGAAGCAGGGCGAGCAACGCGCGTTCATGCTTGCGCGTCGCGTCTTGGGCACGCTTGCAACCTATGCCGCCTTGGTGGCCTTGCTCGGCATTGTGTTTGCACCCTTTGTGGTGTCGATTGTGGCGCCACAAGCACCGGCCGACATGCGGCCACACACGATTCTGCTCACGCGCATCATGTTCCCGTTTCTTGTTGTTGTGGCACTTGCAGCCGTTGCCATGGGCATTCTCAATACGTATCGGCGCTACTTTGTTCCCGCCATTGCGCCCGCAGCGTTCAATGTCGTTCTCGTTGTGGGAGGTATCGCGTTGCTGGTGTTCGGGGGCGATGCCAAGACTTCACTCACGTGGTGGGCGGGCCTCGTTGTCGTAGGTGGGTTGGCCCAACTGCTCGTACAAATTCCGTCGTTACGGCGCATAGGATTTCGTGGGTGGCCATCCGTCGATCTGAAATTCAGCGACCCGTACGTGCGCCAAGTGGTGCGGCGCATGGGACCCATTGTGCTTTCGGTTGCCGCAACCAATATCATGCTGGTCATTACGACGGCACTTGCTTCACGTGAAGAGGGATGGGCGTCTTCCCTAAGCTACGCGTTTCGATTGGTCCATTTGCCAATCGGCATCATTGGCGTGGCACTGGGCACGGTGCTGTTGGCCGCCGGTTCGCGTAAGTCGGCGACCGATGATCACGCGGGGCTCGATGAACTCATCCGTCGCGGCGTTCGACTGAACTGGTTCTTGGCGCTTCCCGCCGCCGTGGGCCTGTTCACATTGTCCGAGCCCATCGTGCGGCTTATCTACGAACGCGGAACCTTCGATCAATCGAGCACCCTGCAAGTTGCGCGTGTTCTGCGTTGGTACGCCGGCGGCATTGTGTGTTACGCCGGCATCAAAGCGGCGGCGCCACACTTTCTTTCGCGCGGCGACACGAAGACACCCATGCTGTGTTCGCTTGTGGGCATCGCGGTCAATCTCGTGGTCGCACTCACGTTGATCGGATCTTTGGGCGTGGCCGCACTTGCACTCGCTGTTGCCGCGGGTGCCTCCGCCAATTATGTCTTGTTGCGCGCGCTGGGTTCACGCCGCTATGGCTCGGCCTCATCACCGGGTTGGACGTTTCTAGCCAAGTGCGGGCTTGCGGCCGGACTTATGGGTGTGGGCGGCTGGGCGATTGCGACGTATGTGCTTGATGCGGAGCGGGTCGAGTCCGGGCTCGTCCTGGGGCTGCTCACACTCGCATTCGCGGCGCTGCTTGCGCTCATCTATTTCGTGATCGGTGCGCTCTTGGGGATCCCGGAGGCTCGTGCGTTGGGCTCGCGGTGGCGACGTCGGCAGCCGATCTAGTGTTGTTAGGGCGGGCCGAAACCGTCCAACGCCGCATGCTCGGTGGACCTGGCCGCAGACGGCTGTGTACGCCTCGGACCCCTATGCCCGAAACGAACCACCAGCCCTGGCCATCCGTGTGCACTGCGCTGTTTGTGCTTTGTATTGTTATGCTCATCGCGCTGCCAGCATCTGCCGACGAACGAAAGCGACCCCCTCGTATCCCCAACGAACAACTTCCTCCGCCCGTCATTCGAAAGGTACGTGGACCGCGCAAGATGTCGAATGCGAAGTCGTCGTCGGAACCAAAGCGTGATCGATCTGCAAGCAACGATGAAGACCTTGACGCACCCAAGCGGCCCGATGACGGGAGGGACGAAGACAGCTCTCTCGATGCACCCAAGCGTCCCGGGAATGACGATGGCAAAGCAACGCCGGGCGAAGTACGCCTCAAGTTTGAACGGCCCCAAGGCGTCTTGCGTTACATCCCTGCCGACAAGGACGTGGAAGGTAGCAGCGCGCGCATTGTCATGATCGGCAATCCACGCATTGAACGCGACGAACATGTGGCCACTACTGGCAAAGAGAAAGGCAAGACGGTACCCGCATTGTCGGTCAAGGGTCGCGTCTTCGTCGTTTGGGTGGATCCGAAGGGAGTACCCGAGCTGGAAGTATTCGGCGGGGCGCTGACCGATGAGGACGAGGAAGAGAGCGAGAAAGGCGGAGATACGTCAAAGGAAGACGAGTCGAACGTTTCCCCATCGGACGACAAGCCTAGCAACACAAGTGATCGCGCAACCAATGAAGCGTCGGTTGTTCCCGAGTTTGTTTTGGGCATCTATGCGGAGGGCTCGGTCGAGGTGGCCTTTGGCGATCAACGGTTTCGATGTGATCGCCTGTATCTAGATCCCAAGACGTATCGCGGGATGTTGGTGGCGCCTCGCTTTGACGGCCGCATACTCGATAAGGAAATCAAGAAGGGGCTGCCGTTGCATCTCAGCGCCAAGCGTTCGCTCTTGGTGGCGCGCGGTCGCATGCTATTTGAAGATGCAGAACTATCGACAAGTCGTGCCAATGATCGTATCGCCCTGCGTATACGCGAGCTCACTGTAGAAGAGTTCTCCAAAGCCCTGGACAACGACGAGAAACCCACGCCACACTTTTTGGGATTCCAATCGGCATCCACACAGCGCTATCGGGGCAAGCAGATAGTTCTGCGCGGTGAAGGTATCGACCTCATCACGGTCCCCGAGTTTGAGATCGGTGCATCGGACGCAAGTGAAGGGTTGCCCACACTGTATCGCCGCGTGCGAGCCGGCAATCGTGGGCGATTGGGTCGCTGGGGGTTTGTTGATCTGGGAACTCCGATTGGCCCAAAGGATGATCCCTTCGGCGATTTGGAAGGCACAATTGGCGGCTACACGCGTCGTGGTTTTGGCCTTGGCTCGACGTTTCGATGGAAGCGTCTCCCATTTGCGCCCTCGCTCAAGAGCGGTGGGCGCGTGGAGGCCTTCGGTGTCTATGACATCGAGGATTTCGATCAACTCGGCACGCGTTCGCCCGATTTTCGTGGCCGCGTGACGAGCGAAAGTCGCACGTACTTGCATGACGATCTCGCCTTAGATCTTGAGGTACACCATTTCAGCGACCGCGGGTTTCAGCGCGAATTCTTTGAGCGCGATGCCCTCGAACACAAGGATCGCGAATCCTATGCGCGTCTTCAGTGGCGCCCGTCCGGGGATCCCACGACCGTTGCAAGTTTCATTTACAAGTGGCACCAACGACCCTTCGCTACGGAGACAACGATTCAGCCCGGCATTGACGTGTATACGTCGTCGTTGCCGTTGTTGGTGCCAAGTCGACGC
Organism: Planctomycetota bacterium; assembly: GCA_965222115.1. Lineage (GTDB taxonomy): Bacteria > Planctomycetota > PLA2 > PLA2 > JAEUHO01 > CBDCTJ01. The sequence continues at coordinate 2,002,192 of CBDCTJ010000007.1, forward strand.
GGTGGTTTGGGGATCGACGTTACATCCGATACGCACGCGGGCCGTCTCGAACGCCGGTTTGACGAGGATGTTCCGTTGCGCGACCACGGCGCGTGGCGCGTGAGCAATGACACGAAGATTCATGCCGGCTTGAGCGTGGGCGACTTGCGGCTCTCTGGCTACATCGGTGGAAGTGCCGATTGGTACCGTGATCGAAATGATGGCGGCCGCGATCTTACGCGCGGCGCGTTTCTAGCCGGTACGCGTGCGAATCTACAATTCCATCGAGTGTGGTCGGATGCAAAGGGCACCTGGCTCGAGTTGGACGGCTTGCGACATATTGTGGATCTTGGCGTTGGGTTTCATGGACGCTTTGCCGACAGTCACGACCCCACCGATGTGCCCTTCTTTGATCGCCGTGAATTGAGTGAAGGGCGTAGGGCCATTGAACTTCGAGCCCGTAATCGGTTTCAAACCCGTCGTGGCGGCGGCACGCCAGAAGGGGGCCCGAATCTTCGATCACTCTTGGATCTTGAGGTGGGCTACAAGTACTGGATCGATGGTGTGGGTCCCTTCGGTAGACGATCACCCGGCGCATTTGATCTCTCGTTTTCGGGCGAGCCGCGCGATGGCTACCGCATATTTGGGGAGGCCGAGTTTGATTTGAGCCGCGGACTGGAGCATGCAGCAATTGCAACGCAGTCGCATTGGTTGTGGCGAGGCAAGCGCATGGATGCACAACTGGGCTCGCGCTACGTACGGGACTTCAGCCTTTCGCTAGACGCTCGTTTGGAGTATCGCTTCAGCCCTCGGTATTCGTGGCGCTTTGACGAGAGCTACGACTTCATCGAGGAGCGCAATACGATCCGTGGCATGCTCCGTCGCTATAGCGATGATCATCATTTCGATATCGGGCTGCAGGTTGGGCAGGGCGGCGTAGTGTCGCTTCAAGCGTCCTTCGAGCCCACGCTGGATGGGCGCGATCCGGTCTCGCCTCTCTTCGAGGACGAGCCAGCGCTCAGTCTTGACGGTATTCTCCCTGAATGAGCCAACCCAATGTCGTCGCGGTCCTGCCCGGGACATTTGATCCCGTCACCCTCGGCCACCTCGACATCATTGAGCGAGCGGCGGGTCTTTGCGACAGCCTCATCGTGGCGGTGGCATCCGAGGGACGCAAATTTCTCTTTTCCGTGGAAGAACGAATCGCACTCATCGAACGAGCCATCCAGGGGACGGCATTCGAAACGAGGACAGCGGTCAAGTCCTTCAGTGGATTGCTCGTAGACGCGGTACGCGGATGGAATGGAACGCTGCTCGTTCGCGGCGTACGGGGTCCAAGCGACGTTGACTATGAAATGACCATGGCCCACGCCAATCGCGATTTGGCGCCGGAGCTTGAGACAGTGTTCTTGCCATCCACGTCCACACTGCATGCTGTGAGCGCATCGTTGGTGCGCGAGGTGTCGTCGCTGGGCGGCGATGTCTCATCGTGGGTACCACGTCATGTTGTGAAGGAACTCAAGAAGCGCAACAGGAACTGACCGCGCTGCCTGTACATCGAATCGGCCCAACGCATTTGTAGGAGTCACCATGCCAACGCTTATCGAACTTTGGATCCCCATACTCGTGTCGGCCGCTGCCGTCTTTGTGCTGAGTTCCATACTTCACATGTGTGTGCCCATTCACAAGCACGACCAAAAGAAGCTTCCCAACGAAGATGAGGTGCTGGACGCCATGCGGAAGCAGGGGGTTGTTGAGGGATCCTATCGCTTTCCCATGATGTTCAACATGAAGGATATGCACAGTCCTGAGATGATGGCCAAGCTCGATGCGGGGCCATCGGGCTACATGGTCGTGTTTCCCAAGGGACCGTGGAAGATGGGCAAGAGCCTGCTTCATTGGTTCCTGTATTCGATTCTCATCGGTGTTGTTGTTGCCTATCTTTGCACCATAGGGCTTCCGAAAGGATCTGCAGACGTATTTCGATTTACCGCAACGGCCGCGTTCTTGGCGTACGGCATTGCCGCCATGCATGACTCCATTTGGAAGGGCATCGCATGGGGCGTTACCGCGAAGTTCATCTTTGATGGCTTGCTCTATGCCCTGGCGACTGGGGCCGTGTTTGCGTGGCTCTATCCACAAGTTGCTGCGTAGCCACATCACGATCATGACGCGAGAGTGACTTTGCACACGTTGTGCAAGGACAGTGACAGGGCGGTGATTCCTAGCCTCTACGTTTGACGCATGAGCCGAACCGCTGTCTTCGCTGTTACTCTCTCGCTACTAGCTGGTGGCCTTGCCGCTTGCCAAAGCACTCGTCGATGCTGCTCGCCGACGCTCTGCGAACCCATCGGAATACCGGTACCTCCAGAGGAACTGAACCGAAAAGCCCAAGCCACCGCGCCTGCCACCTTCGTCGGTCCACGCGCGAATCAACTTCCAGCCATCGAGTTGTCAGAAGGCCTTCCACCAACGGGCCATCTATTAGCGAATCCTGCAAATCCAAACGCAACAACAATGCCAGTTCTGCCTCCACCGTCGGTCAGTTCAATCTCATCAAATTCAGGAGAGGCGCTCGCTTCGAATGCTTTCGAGCCCGAGGCGGTTTCGGCTGCCGATACAGTTTCTGCTGCCGATACCGTTTCTCCTGCCGATACAGGCGACAATGTACGCATGACGTTTGAATACTATGATGTGCGCGACCTAGCGAGCGCCGGAGAAAACCTCGATCAGTTTCTCCAAGAGGTTGAGCGTGACGTACGCGCGTCATCGAGTCACCCGAATACCGTTGTGGATCGTAGAAAGAGCATTTTGATTATTCGTGCGTCTAAGCCCGGTCACGACGCCGTCGCGTCGATACTCAAACGCAAGCGTGAAGCAATCGGTCGGTAGGTCTTCCGATCGCCTCAATGCCTAGTCGGTGGCTTTGATCAAACGGGTGGTCTTGGCATCGGCCGTCGTTAGTAGCATCGATTCGGCGGCGTCTCTTTTCAATTCAAACGACAACGTAGGGGCGGGTTCGGCGCGTGGATTCCAGTTATACGAAGTCCATGAATCGTCCGCGTTGAGTACGAAACGCTTGGACAAGCCCTGGGGCGCGTCTTTCCTTGTCTCGTCGAACTTGAGGTAACTCAACTTGCCATCCGTGAGCCCCATCGAAGCGATGCGTACACCTGACTTGAATGCAATTCTTAATTTCACCATCACGCGCTTCGGCCCTTGCACGTGCGACGAGAGGGCAGCACAAGAAGCGAACGCTCCACACGCCTTCGTTTGCTTGGCCCAAATCGAATCCGTGAGCGTTCGTGCCCATGAAGTGGGTACCGATGGATCGATCATGGCGCCCAACGCCTCATAATCACCTTTCGCTACTGTATCGATGATGCGGCGTGCCTTTGCGGCCGCCGCTTGACTCTTGGGGTCGCCCGCCTTCTTTGGCTCTATCAACGCTGCGGCGCCCATGCCCTCGCAGAAGAGCATAAGCCCGCCTTCTTGTGCCTCTACGCGAATGGCGTCTTGACTCCCTTCCAACGTATACCGGCCATTGATCTTCTTGATGACTGAGTTCTTCGGCATTCGTATGGGCGGTGGCGCGGGCTCATGCACCGGCTGGTCTTCCATCATCGCGCGTATGTCACCCGACACGCGCCAGGATGGTGCCTCATTGACATTGGAGAGCACTACTACGCAGGCCTCGCGTGACGGCCACAAATCGAGTTGGCAGTGAAAGCCCTTCACGTCACCGCCATGCGTCACGCGCAAGTCGCCGCGCTTGGTCTTCGCGATGCGCCAGCCCAGTCCATAGCCCTGTTTCACGGGCGTAAACATCTGCTTCTGCAACGCACTTCCCATGAGCTTGCCGCTGGCCATGGCGTTTGAGAACGCCAAGAGATCCTTGGCCGACGTGACGAGCCCGCCCATGCCTTTGTAGTTCCACCCGTAGTAGCCATAGGCATGCTCCGCCGCCGTACGAACGACACTCGCACCGTCGTAAGCCGTGGATTGGCGTTTTGCCGAGAGCCTCTCGCCGGTGAACCCGCTGGACTTCATGCCGGCGGGTTTGAGTACATGCTTGTGCATATACGCTTCGTAACTACCACCCGATACGCGCTCGATGATTCCTGCCAACAGGGCGTACCCGCCATTCCAGTAGCCGAATGTGGACCCAGGAGATGCCGCCAAGGGTGGTGCCAAGTATGCCTGAACCGCGGCCTCAAGGTCTGTTCCTCGTCCGCTTGTTGATCGGGGCGAAACGCCTGAGGTATGACTCAGGAGTTGGGCAACGGTGATGGCTTGTTTATCGGGCGGTACGCCGGGTAGGTGATTACCGATACGGTCGTCCAAGGAGAGTTTCTTCTGTTCGACCAGCTTAAGAATGCCGCAGGCGGTAAATGACTTGGTGATGGACGCGATTTCAAACAGCGTCGTGCTGTCGTTCTCGCGCTTCTTGGCACGATCCGCGAATCCGTAGCCGCGCTCAAATACGACGGCGCCCTTATCAGCAATGAGCACGCTGCCCGACCATCCCGAGTGCGCGCAACGTTTCAAGTGGGCGTCCAACGCTTTGGTATAGTTCGCGGATTTGGCGAAGACGAGCGATGCACCCGAATGAGCAACGAATAGGGTCAGCCCGACAAGCGCCACGCGCGTGAGATTCCGTATCATGACACGACCTCCATCATCCAAATCGTTGCACGGGGACCAGGGGAACGAATCCTGGAAACTCGCGTACGTAAGGGAACTGTGCCTTGGACGACACCGCCGCCGCCACTGCTTCCAAAGTCGCCAAGATTGTTCATCACGCCGACGCCATTCTGGCCGTGACGGGCGCAGGCATTTCTGTGGATTCGGGACTACCGACGTATCGTGGAACCGGAGGTATGTATACGGATCGTGATACCGACGACGGCATGCCTATTGAAGAAGCACTCAGTGGGCAGGTGCTCAAGCGTCGTCCCGATATTTCGTGGAAACATCTTTGGGTTCTGGGTGAGGCCCTGCAGGGCACGTCACCCAATCGCGGTCACGAGGTGTTGGTTGAGATGGAGCGCGCGATGCCTGCGAGTTGGGTACTCACGCAAAACGTGGACGGCTTTCATGCCGAAGCGGGTTCAAGGAATCTTATCGAGATCCACGGTCGACGGGATCGACTCTCTTGCATGAGTTGTGACCGGCCACACCGTTTGAGCGAGCTCGTCGCCTCGGGTCGCGCGGCGCCGCCGCATCCGCCCACGTGCTTGGCCTGTGACGGGATCCTTCGCCCGGGCGTCGTGCTATTCGGTGAGATGTTGCCCGACGATGAGTACAACAAGTTGATTCAACTTGCCACGATCCCGTTTGGCATGGTCATGAGCATTGGCACCTCAAGCCAGTTTCCCTACATTCAAGCACCCATGGTGTGGGCGCGCGATCTCGGCATTCCCACTGTCGAGATCAACATGGACGACACCCCCGTCACTGAGATCGCCACCTACCGTATGCGTTGCGGCGCTACCGAGGCGCTTGACGCGATCTGGGAGATGGCACAGTAGTCAATATCTCACGTCACGAGGTTCAGTTCTTTTCCGCATGCCAACTTGTGCGTACCGTGCGCGTTCATGTCATGGCGCACATTCCCCACCCGCTTTTCGAACGCAACGCGCGGACTGCTTTATCGCGCCTATGAGCGCCGTCTGGTTCGGGAAGTTCGACGCTCTCCGGTTCCCGGCCACGTTGGATTCATCATGGACGGCAATCGCCGCCACGCGCGCGCCCTCAAGCGTCTTCCGTGGGAGGGGCATAAACTCGGATCCCAAACCGTCGAGGCACTCGTTGATTGGGGTCGCGAGATCGGCATTCGCACGATGACGCTCTACGCGTTTTCAACCGAGAACTTTGACAGAAGCGACGCGGAAGTCGATGCGTTGATGCGCCTCTTTGCCGAGAAGCTCACCGACATGGCTTCGGATGATCGCATCTTGGGCAATCGCGTCCATGTGCGCGTGCTTGGACGCACCGAAATGCTCCCCGCCGATGTCATTGCTGCCAAAGAGCTCGTCGAAACCACCACGCAGGACTTTGAGAACTACCGTCTCAACTTCTGCATTGCCTACGGCGGACGGCAAGAGATCATCGACGCCTTCAAATCGCTCATCATCAAAATCGAGCGTGGGGAGTTGGACGCCGAAGACATTAACGAGCGCATCTTGGGCGAACATCTCTACACCGGAGGCGATGACCCCGACTTGATCATTCGCACCGGCGGTGAGGCCCGACTCAGCAACTTTTTGCTCTATCAAGCTGCCTATTCCGAGCTCTTCTTTACCGACGTTCACTTTCCGTCGTTTCGCAAGGTCGACCTCCTGCGCGTTATTCGTGCCTACCAACAACGCCAACGCCGTTTCGGCCGCTAAGCTGTGCCCTCTTCCTTTCCCATATCCTTCTCCTAATCTGAATCTCTTGCCTCACCCCATCCCTTCTTCCTCGTATGGAGGCGTTCATGTCGAAATGCCAACTGCCCCTTTTTGTCGCCATTGGTTTGCTGCTCATCTTCACGCCGTCCGCATTCGCCAAAGAACCAGCTGACGCACTCGACCAACCCAAACTCACCACCCCCAAACTAAACACCAAGAACTGGCGAGCAACACTCGAAGCCGTCATCCCCACCAAAAAGGAACTCGCCTGGCTCGACATTGGTTGGAAGCCCACGTTGTGGGATGCGGTCATCGAGGCACACAAGCAGAAGAAGCCGATACTCCTGTGGGCGATGAATGGCCATGCCCTGGCATGCACCTGAAACAACGGCGTGATTGGCCGGCAAGTTTGTTGGTCGGATCCCGCGCTGGCGAAGTTGGCAGAAAAGTTTGTGGCTGCGAGCGATGAAGTGTGGCGCCTCCAGAATCGCAAAGACGTGGACTGCAAGTTCTTTCAGGGCTTCTGTGAGGAGGGACACTACGGCGGTCGCACGAGACCAACGGGTACTCGCCAGGGCATCTACTGCTGCACGCCCTCCGGTCGATTCCTGGCATCGGTGAATACAACCGACCCCAAGCGCATGGCCCGCATGTTGAGCGAGGCGCTTGCCGCGTGGGCGAAGACACCCGAAGGTGACCGCTACCTGAACTACGACCCCGCCACCAAGGCGTCGTCAATTGGTCGTGCCGAACAGAACGTACCCAAGGATGGTCTCCTACTGCGTGTGTATTCGCGCGACGTGCCGGCCCGCAAGGCCTCACGCGCGTGGCTTGAACTTGCCTGGAATGTGGATTCGCTTTGGTACCGGCGAGATGAGATTCGCGAGCTACTACCGAAGAAAATCGTCGTCGGAGCCAAGCAGATTTGGCCCGAAGCGTTGGCACAGCGGTTGATTCGCACGGGGCTGGTGGACAATGTGCGCGGGCAGACCCTTGCCTACGACGCCAACCACGTTCGGGATGCACAGATCAAATCCGAGATCACAGCAATCAACGAAGGCGTGGCCACCGTTCGCATATCGGGATCGACCCGAGCTTCTACGACCGAAGCCTGGCCCATTGGCGGGGAAGTCGCGAGTCTCAAGGGCGCGCGGGAGTTTGACCGCGGTGTGCGCACGACGTTGCTCGGTGAAGCACAGGTTCAATTGGACAAGCGTACGATCACCTCATTGGCGATCGCAGTCGCGGGAACCCGCTGGGGACGCACACGCTACAACTTTCGCGGTGGTGATGTCGATGAGGCGCCCATCGCCTTCGCAGTGCGTTTGGAACCCGATTCACCAATCGCGCGCGTTGCCCCCGCACACGTCTGGTCCTACGGCTGGGAGTAACGCGAACACGTTCGACTACTTGCTGCTTTGGATTCTCGACTCCGTGAGTACCTTGCACCTGCCGTCTTAGGCAGGGCGGTCAAATCGGAGCGGAGTTGATCAAGTACATCGGCTCAAAGCGGCGGCTGGTCCCCGTGCTACAGGCGATCTGCAAAGGGGTCGGCGCGAGAACCGCGCTCGATCTCTTTACAGGCACAACGCGCGTCGCCCAGGCATTTAAGCGTGCGGGCGCCCATGTGACGGCCGTCGATGTCGCCACCTACTCCGAGATTCTCGCCAAGTGTTACGTGGCGCTCGATGCCGATTCGATCGATCGGGAGGAGCTCCAACAAGCGTTGGATGAACTCGCCGCGCTTCCCGCACGACCTGGCTACTTCACCGAGACGTTTTGTGAACGCTCGCGTTTCTTTCAGCCCGAAAATGGTGCCCGCGTGGACGCGATTCGTGAGCGCATCGAACGGGACTATGTCGATTCGAGGCTCTACCCGGTCCTGCTAACCAGTTTGATGGAGGCGGCCGATCGCGTGGACTCCACCACCGGTGTTCAGATGGCCTACGTGAAACGTTGGTCCAAACGATCGTTTCAGCCGCTCGAACTTCGTATGCCCGCACTGATTTCGGGTACTGGCGCCGCAGTTCGTATGGATGCGCGCGCCTATCTTGACCAGTCTTCGATCGTGGATGTTGCCTATCTGGATCCGCCCTACAACCAGCACCGCTACTACACCAACTATCACATTTGGGAAACGTTGGTGCGTTGGGACGCTCCCGAGCACTACGGGGTGGCCTGCAAGCGCATGGACTGTCGTGACGACGACACCAAGAGCGTTTTCAACAAGAAGCGCGAAATGCCCCTCGCGTTGGAAGACGCCGTCGCCGCTGTACGCGCAAAGCTCGTTGTGCTTTCCTATAACGACGAATCGTGGATCACGCGTGCACGCCTAGAACAAGCGATGGCCGTGCATGGTCACGTAGAAACGCTTGAGTTTGATTCCAAACGCTATGTGGGCGCACAGATTGGCATTTACAATCCCGATGGGAAGCGCGTTGGTCAAATCTCTCATCTGCGTAATACCGAGTACGTGATTCTCGCCGGTGAAGCCGAGGTCGTGGCAGCCGCACGAAATGCGGTTCAGGCTCATCAAGATCAGAGCTAAGCGGGTCCTTTGGGCCACGGACCGCGTATGGCAAGCGTCAGTCCTGCCTGGTGAAGATTGAGAAAGAGCGTCGCGCCATCCGGCGAAAAACACGCGCCGGAAAACTCGCTTGTATCCAGTCGATTCACCGCAAAGCGATAGGACTCGCCCCTTGGTGTGAGGCCCCAAATCGCGTTGGTGCGTGCCGTGCCCACGCGCGATCGCGAGCGATCTTCACAAATCAGTAGGTCGCCCCACGGTGCAACGGTGATGTTGTCACACATGGCGGGCGCGTCCACACTGCGGCATTCGTAGATTAGCCGAAGCAGTCCGGGACGTTTGGATTCAGTCTCGGTGCCCTCATAGGGACTGGGTTCGTAGCGCCATACTTGCCCAAGTCCACGAGTGCCGCCTTCGGTGCATGCGAAGTAGATGCCGTCGGTACCGATCCAAACGCCCTCTCCGCGTACAAACGGAAACGCGCCTGCTGCGCGTCCTCGCAGGCGAAGATCGTTCTTTGGCGCTGTCACATCGCGAAGCGGAATCCAGCGGGTGGGGGCAGCAATGCCCCGCAGCATGGCTCGACGTCGTGTATCGGTGGGGGCGAGCGCAAGCGCACATAGCTCTCCGCCCCGACGCAGTGCACCTGGGTGGCTAGGCACATAGCGATAGAACAGTCCATCCCGCATGTCTTCGGTCATGAATACGCATCCGGATGGTCGATGGACGCCAGCGGCTTCGTGACGAAAGCGACCCATATGCGTAATCGGACTAGCGACTTGAATCCCGGTGTTGGTTGTAGCCTCGACTTCGAAGACAAATCCGTGCCTCAGTTCATCGTCTGTCGCGTGTGGATCCGTATCTTCTTCACACGTTAGCCATGTTCCCCATGGCGTCACGCCGCCTGCGCAGTTGCGCGACATACCGCCCATGGCGAGCACTTGGCGTTCGACGTCCAGTGAACGCGGATCCAATACAACTCGCGTGACGCAGCCCTTGGGAATTGAGCCTCGTGACTCATTGTGGCGTGGTGATCCGTAGGCGCAGCGTGCGTACGATGCCGTCAAGAGATCATTGTCGGGACCCCATGGACCCAGCGAAGGATCGTCGGAACGAAGCTCGTGGTTGCGCATCAACACAATGTGCCCACGATCGTCCTCGAAGGCGCCCATACCATCGGGTCGCGCGGGTACTAGCAGTCCATCGTTCATGACCTCGCCCGTGACCGAGACGACGCGGTACGTAAATTCGCGTGGGAGATCCAAGATCGATTTGGGATCTCGCAGTGGATGGCCGAGTGCGCGTGCGTTGTGTTCGCTGACACCTACGACGCGCGCGAGGGCACTCAGTCCTCCAAATGCGAGCGACGTGGCCATGGCACGCCGAATCACGCTACGGCGTGTCACAGCACAGATTGTGGGTTGTGGTTCTCCGCCCACGACCGTTGAACTACGGACCAAAGGACTAGTCATGTACTCACCTCAGGACACGAAATGTCTCCATCTGAGTACATGACGCACAACTCCTTCGTCGGCCACACCCCCGGGCAGTTTTTTTTGGAAATCGACAGGGCAATTCGATTTCACGTCTCCGTCTACCGAGCGGCTCAAGTGCGAAGCGACGTCCGGCATGTCGCTGTGCCTTGGCCAAGCAAAGGAGACTCTGATGAATCGTCTACATCACCTTGCCCTTGCCTCGCTCGTTGTCGTGAGTGCGTTTGCGACCGGCTGTGGAGCCGGAGGCGGCATGGAAGAACCGACAGCTCCCAATGTCGCGCCGGGCACGCCCTCCGACGTGGACTTTCTGCATGTTGCCAATGGTGGAAACATCATTGGCCACGCAACGGAAATTCAGCACGCCTTACTGAACGGAAATCCAAACGCGATACTCTTGATTACGCAAGTGTGGAATCCACCGGGGCTCGCTGGCACCTACAACAATCACGCCATTGGCGTGTGGTACCATCCCATCGCCCAGCGCTGGCGAATCTACAACGAGGACATTGCGGCCATGCCTACGGGTGCGTCGTTCAACGTTCGGATTGTGAATACTGACCCTGATGCGTTTCACTGGATTGCGAACCCTGGAAACACCATTGGCAATCGGACGATCATTTCGGACCCTGCATACGACGGCGATGCATCACTCATCATGCTGGCCACACACAATTACAATCCACCCGGCGGTGGCGCGGTTTACAACGACCACGCCATGGGCATCTACTTCAACGGCGTAGGCCAGTGGTCCATTTTTAATCAAGACTTGGCCGCCATGCCGAACAATGCCGGGTTTAACGTTCTTATGCGCCAGCCGAGCGGCACCCAGTACGTCCATGAAGCAACTGCTGGCAACATCACCGGCAACTATACGCTCATCAGTCATCCAGATCTTGATGGGCGATGGGGCGCCGTGTTTCAAGTCACGCAAAATTGGAGGCCCAATGATGTGTATAACGACAAGGTGATCGGCGTGTTCTATCATGAAATCGAACAGCGATGGGCCATCTTCAACCAAGACGTAACGAACATGCCTGTGGGTGCGGCGTTCAATATCAGTATTGATTGACCCCATCTAGGCACACGTTCATTCGACCTACATGCGGAGCGCAGCGATCATGTTGCGCTCCGCACTTCTCGTTTTGGGCGCACTCGTTGGCTCCGCACTCTATGATGTGCGACACAATTTCGTTCGTTATGGCCAAGCGGAGATGGAATCGCCCGTGTCTCGCCGATCCACCTGGGGAATGCTCCTGCTACTCCTGTCCGCGGGCATCTTTTTGTATGTTCGAGATCACTATGAAACACAGCATGGGACGCACTCGCCGGGTGCCGACGACGCAAGTAAGTTCGAGGGTACCGGGTTCACTCCCTACGTTGGCACTCGTAGAGTGCTTAGAGAGTCGCCGACGCCTAGTACAGCGCCTGTTCGTCACATGCCCGTCCAGGGTCGAGTAATTGATGCCGTGTCAGGCGTCGGTATCGCCGATGTTCGTGTTCATCTCATTCAATACCCTCGTGCCGTTGAACGGGTTCATTCGTCTACGAATCTCAATGGTGAGTTCTCAGTTGACGTTCCGGTATTCGACGACGCAAGCAAAAACGCGTGGATGGTGATCCCTCAGCACAGTCAGTACTTCGCGTCAATATGGTATGAAACTGACCACACTCAATCTGATCGGCCGCATGCGTCCAACAACAATTCGTTTGGACACCTGGTGCTTGACGCCGCAGCAGAGCGCACGGAGCCCTTGGTCGTACGCATGGAGCCCGGTCAGTTGCTACATGGCATCGTATTGGATCCGGATGGCAAACCGATTTCAGGCGCACGAATCGAAACAACAGAGTTTCCACCATCTGGTTCGTCTATGACCCGCGTTGCCAAGAGGCACTGGCTTCATATGTTTCCGGAAGTCCAAACGGATCATCGGGGACGATTCGCCGTTTCGAGGCTACCGCTAGAGCGAGCGTCGATTCACGTGTCTGCCACGCATGATCATTGGGTAGCGCGGTGGCAAGGACCGATCGATCCCGATCAGCATGAAGAGATTGAGATTACGATGGTGCGACCCGCCTCGCTCGAGATTCACGTCAAAGGAGCCAAAGGAAGCGCGTTCAACGCCACAGCCAGATCTGCCGGTCGATGGAACACGACAAGTTCACAGCGCAGGACAAGTGTAGCTTCGCCTATTGTCATCAAAGGACTGCCCCCGGGTTCCGCCGACGTCACGCTAAGCTCGGACGACGATCGCGATCGGGAGTCCAGTGTGGAAGTTTCGGATCTCAAACCCGGGGAACTACGACGTGTCGAGATCGAAGTGACGCGCGCCCACGTCGTGCGAGGAACTCTCGTTGACTCCAACGGATTCCACTTGAACGATGAGATACTGGAACTGCGCCCACCGAAACGTGAACGCGCTATCGATTCCTCCAGGACATGGGACAGTGGCGAGTTTCGGTTTCGAAACGTGGAGACGCCCGGTCCCTTTGAACTATGGCTTGTGACGGGAGACCGTTCCGAGCGTTTAAGATCTCATGTCTTCGCTGATGGTAAGCGGATCGAGGTTGTGTCGAGCCAGACGCCGTTCGAGACGCTTAAGATTCAAGCGCTGGATGAACGCGGCGCCGTATTTCGACGCGCGCATGTCAGCGTGGAGAGTCTTGATGACGCGAGTTGTGACGTCGAACGCGTGGGCGGGGAATCGCTTTTAGGCGAACATGCGTTTCGCGTGTCTGGGAAAGCGCCGGTGGTTGTCAAGATCTCGCCACCACGCGAGTCAGGCGCAGCGTCGTCTCCCTATTTCCATAAGTGTGTTTACTTGTCACGCATCCCCCGAGAAGTTGTTGAGATACAGTTGACGAAGTATCCCGAGCTTGTCGGGCAAGTCGTCGATGAGCGCGGCCAGGCGATCGTAGGCGCCAAACTAACGCTGAAGAATGGCGATGTTGTGTCCATTGATAGTCATGGATGCTTTCGCCATCCACTGGAGAACCACGAGAAACGTGGGTCGCGTGATAATTATTTTGTGCGCGCCAAGCTCGTGGTGCCCGCCAATTTCCGGCCGGACCGCGAGCGCTCGCATCTAAGCAGCAGGTCGTTCAATCGGATTCTTGTGTATCGTCACGGCCGCGAAATTCGAGGTGGTTTGCTCGATGTTGATGGACGGCCGATTGCCCTCAAGAGCGTGCGTATAGACGCGCGCTGGGGCTCGATGCACGAAGGCATTGCTGTTGGCAAGTTCGCGACTGCGCATACGAATGATGGGGGGCGATTCCGATTCGCGGCGATGCCGGCAGGTTTGGTACAAGTCATTCTCAGTAAGAACGAACTCGCCGAACACGGCTACGTTTCAAAGAGTGCCTTTCTAAATGCTGGCGATGAAGAGACCAATTTTGTTCTTCGAAAAGGAAGCCGTCTGTCGGGCCGGCTCACGGGACTGCCTCTGACTGATGTGGATCTTCGACGAATGCGAGTGTTCACCACGCTAGCAGGAGTTCAATACTACGCGAAGTTAGAACGCAAACATGGTTTGATTACGTATCGATTCGATGGCCTGCCGCCTGCTTCGTACGACATCGTTGCCGTCGCGGATGAACCCTTGTTTATAGGCGTGCGCCGTGGCGTGCGCGCGCCCTCGGAAGGTGTAGAAATTCGTGTCCGCGTTCCAACTGGCACGATTGTGGGCACTGTTGATGTATCGCTGATCCCGATCCACACGAATGTAAGAGTTCGGGCTTACTCAGAAGACGGGCTTGCGTTGGGGCACTCCACGACCTACGACTTGCGGGAATTTCGCCTCGAACAACTTCGTACGGATGTGACCTATACCCTTGTTGCCCAGCCCAGCATGTCTTCGTTCGATGGCGGTGAAGCCGTGGCTATGAAGCGCGGCGTGCGGGCGGGCGACACCGTGCACTTGGTGCCGGTCGTGGGTTCGTACGTAGAGGGTCGTGTGGTGAGTGCGGCCGCACATATTGACTACATCAAAGCCGCGAACGGATCTGCCGAGTTTGAGGCTTACATCGATGAATCTACGGGCGGGTTCTGGATTGGCCCGCTTCCCCCGGGAACGTACTCCATTATTGCGGAAAACTCGGACTTGGGTGTCGTCAAGCGTATCGACGGCGTCACACCTGGTACCGACGAAGTGCTTTTGATCGAACGATAATGTCACGCTCATCGTGACCATCGTACGTGCCTTAAGCAACACAGATGATTGTTCAATGCGAATTCGTTAGAATCATTCCGTTGGCTCATCACACCGTTCCCCATGATCAAAGAAGGGTTTCACGTGTCAAAACATGCGGCTGCAGTAGTGATCACTCTACTCGTGGTTAGTTGCCTGTTCCTGCTCCTACGTGACTCCCGCAGCGAGCGACGGGTCCATCCTGAGACCCAAAGCAATGCATCGGTTGAGCTCAATCGAGCAGAGCAAAAAGGCGGAGCGCTGCAAGCGGCACTCACTGAGCCGTCGAAACCTGCGCTGGCCGAACGAGATTGGTCGCCAGAGTTGTTGGCGGCGTCACTTGGCGATATCGCGGTGTCCGGCATTGTGCGGGACGCTGGGACGAGGAAGGGCGTAGCCAACGTCAGCGTCGTTATTCAGGGTGACGAAGACACAGAATCGACCCGAACGGTGACAACGGGTGAGGATGGAACGTTTGCGTTGCGCGTGCCGTATTTCCAGGACGCGAAGAAGAACAACTGGCGCGTGTTTCCGGTGCATCAATCGTATTTCTTGCCCTATTGGTTCGAATATTTCACGCACCAACTTCGGCAGAATGGGATGTCCATTGGCGCGTTGGTTCGTGATGGCGCAGAAGGCGCAGGCCTGTTCATTCGAATTGACGCCGACGATCCCACGCCCCAGTCCCTCTCGATAGATCTGAAGCGAGGGGCGCGCGTCGTCGGGCGTGTCGTGGATGCGAGCGGAACACCCATTTCCGGTGCAAACATCATCACCCATCTCACGCAGCACGACATGATGACGCGATTGATCGATAAGTACGCGTCTCGTAGCAAGGTGCCGCCGGTCGTAACGCGTGAGGATGGCTCGTTTGAACTGGCCAACATTCCTACGTCCGTCGCTTCATTTGAAATTGCTGCGACGCATCCCGAGTGGGTGTCACGGTGGCATGGGCCGTTTGAGCCTTCAGACGACACGAACGTAGACATCGTGATGCAGCGCGCGGCATCCTTGGAAATCGATCTCAAAGGGGTATGGGAAGCGCAAGTTGACATCCAAACGAAGGGCGCTGGACGTTGGGCAGATTGCGAGTCGTCCACATGGTCTGACATCGGCAAGACGGCAGTCGTTAGGCGTGTACCACCGGGCGATGTCTCCCTTCGTGCGAGATTTCTAAACACCGAGGACACATCCAAATCGATCACCGTGCATGACCTCAAGCCTGGAGAGAGGCGGCGCGTTTCTCTTTCGCTGGCCGAGTATCACCAGATTGCGGGATCATTGGTAGACGAGAAGGGCGGTGCGATTGCGGAGGAGTCACTTGAACTGCGGCTTGATGATGGGCGTCGAGTCGTCGGTGAGTGTAGTACGGGAGACGCGGGGGAGTATCAGTTCGACGGGCTCACCGAGCCGGGACACTACTCGCTTTGGATCGTTACTGCGAATCGAGTCGAGCAGATCAAGGATCGTGTTTCATTGGGTCATGGCCATCGCGTCACTACCACGCCCACGCCTCTAACCACAATCCGCGTCAGTATTGAAGATTCCCTTGGGAAGATTGTGAAGGGCGCTCACCTGAGACTGATGGGGCTCGAGGGCCATGATGTAGAGAAGCGAAGCGACAGAACATCGCTCGATACTCATGTTCACACGGTGAATTTTCTGGGCGTTGTACCGATCGTTGTCTGTGCGTCCGTGCAAGAAACGCAAGACACAAGAGCGCCCGATTGCTATTCCACGTGCGTCGTCATTGATCGCGTGAGTGCCGAAGCTGTCACCATTAGGCTTGCGAATGCGCCCACGCTCATGGGTCGAATCGTTGATTGCCGCCAAGTGCCCGTGGCGAGTGCGCGAATTGCGCTATCGAACGGCGAATCCGTAGTGACCGACGTGCGTGGGCACTACCGTTACGTGTGGCCCGAAGGTCAAAGCGTGTCGGGTGAAGCGCAAGACGACATTACCGCAAAGCTCTCGGCGCCTAGGGATGTTCGAGTTGACGGTGATGAATTTGATATTTCCTTCGATCGTTGGAATTGCCTAACGTTGTATCGCGGCGGTCGAACTATCACCGGTCGCCTGGTGGGTGAGGCCATGGCGAATCGAGGGGATCTATCGAGAGTTGACGTTGTCGCCGAATGGAAGGGCGATCGGGATCCGCGTTTCTCCGAAGGCATCTTCGAAACAAGAACAGATAAGGCGGGTGCCTTTGCTTTGCCCGTAATGCCTCATAAGACTGTTGAAGTGTGGGTAGACAAACACGAATTGGCGAGGCGCGGGTTTCGTGCCAATCGTCAAACTATGGTCGCATTACCTGGTATTAATGCTCTTGAGTTCAGGTTGGAACGAGGTGTTTCGGTCTCCGGGTTCTTGACCGGCAGCGAACTCGACGCGACCGACTTGAGCAGGATTCGCATAGAAGCTCGTGCGAAGGACTTCTCAACCGCCGTGCATCCCGTACGCGAAGCGGGCCGTTTGTCGTTTCGTTTCGAAGGCCTTCCTCCCGGCCCCGTCGATCTGCTCGTCTCTGAAATGGGCGGGCCTCTGTTGGGCATGAAGTCTGCCGTGCACGCTCCGTCAAGCGACGTGACCATTCCACTTGACTATCCGAACGGACGAATCTCAGGAACGTTGGATCTCTCGGACGTCCCGCTGGACTGCAGGATGTTAGTGATGGCGTTTCCTCATGACGATCTTGAGTGGCCTCACTACGAGTACAGTGATCCGAAGGCGTTCACGTTCACAGGCCTTCGCAAGGAGACGACCTACACGTTGTCGGTGCAGCCGTCGGAAATGAGCGCCGGCCACAACGTGGTGGCGTTGAAGCAGGGTGTTCGCGTAGGTGAAACCGTCGAGCTTAAGCCCGTCGCGGGTGAATACATCACCGGTCGCCTTCAAGGCGCTGCGACGTATGTGTCGTCGGTTCAGGCCACCATTGGCGTTGTGTCCTACGGTTACACGCCAGAAGGACCCGAAAGGACGTTTCGACTGGGACCCCTAGCGCCCGGTGTGTATACGATTGAAGCACGCGATGAGAACTACGATTTGTTGGCGAGCAAGGCGGATGTGCGCGCAGGGGAGAACGACGTCGTGCTTGTGCTCAAGTAGGCGTGGGCCCATACGATTGGGACCGCGCAGCGGACACGTGAGCATTGGTGGCCTCGGTGGGAGTCGAACCCACACTCCCTTTACGGGAAACGGATTTTGAATCCGTCGCGTCTGCCATTCCGCCACGAGGCCGTGTTGGAAGCGCCACAGAGTAGCGACAGCGCCCAGCGAATCCAGCCCTGCGGGCCAGAAAGGAGGTGAACCCACTCCCGGTATGATCGTTTCTACCACTGGAGGCACGCATGGAATCGCGCTTCGCAGCTCTGCTCATCGCGCTCGCGGTGGCAGCCCTCGGTTGGTTTCTCCTACTTCGGGGCGATGTGACGCCAGGCACGGACCAAGTTCAGAACTCCGAGGGACCAGGCAGTACAAGGACAGCGAGCGACTTGGACAGCCCCACACTTCAATCGGCGCGAGATGACCGGCAGGTGCTTCCGGCAGACGTTCAGGAAATCGAGGAGCCTGCCATACGCGCCGAGCCGCGACTGGTTGAGTTTTCTGGCGTCGTAATCGACACCCATCAACGACCGGTCCCGAACGCTACGGTCGAAGCCAAACTATTTGGCAAAGTGATTGCCACGATGGACACCGACGAGCAAGGGCGCTATTCGTTTCGCCATTCAGTATCACCCATGGACGATCGATTCTCTGGTGGAACGGTTGTCGCGCGAGGACCCGCGGGCGAAGTGGGTTACGAGACGTTTTATTACCGCGATGTCATGGCGGATGCCCCGGATGAGGGTGGAAGCGACGAAAGCATCGAACACGAGAACATCTCGCCTATTCTCTTGCGTGCAGGTGGATCCATACGTGTTTCTGTGGCGATGTCATGTGACGACTCACTTCCCGCGCGCGTTTGGATTGTGAAACGCGAGCGCGGGCATTCGCGGGACGATGTCATCGCAGTGGACTACACCAACGAGCGTGGGCAACTCAAGTTCGATGGGCTCGAACCGGGGCGCTATCGGGTTGTGGCGGCCACAAAGACTTGTGGGCGAGACTCGGCGTGGGTCGAAGTCGAGCGAGAAGATGTCGTGAATGTGGCGCTCAGAATTCCCGAGTCCCGCACGTTGGAGATCCGCGTTCTTGAGAAGGACACCCAAAAGCCTATCGCTGGCGCGCGCGTTGTAGCCCAAGAGGTTCAATCGCGAGGTCGCGACGATGCTGCTCAGGAAGGAACGTACAGTTTCGTCTCCACGCCAAGTCTTGTTGCGACCGATCGATCCGGCGTTGCCAAATTCCGTGGATTGGGGAATCGCGAGCGGATTCGCGTGCGCGTGAGTGCGCCGGGTCACATTGTTCCCATGCGCGAAGGCAAGGAGTCGGCGCAGGACTTGAGTTCTCTATCCCCTGAGACAACCGCCGCAACGGTTTACTTGCAAGGGCCTCGAACCGTGACGTGGAAGATTCTTGAGGGGGGACTCGATATGCCTCCCGACAATACGCGTGTTTCGATAAACGCCCTTGATGGTGTCGGCGATCAGTATATGCCCGACGCGGGTGTCATTCGCGCCGGCGTTCTTTCGGTTTCGGGATGGCCGCCGCACGTACAGACGGCCCGAGCCCAACTTCGAATGGGCGACGGTACCCGGATCGCGTCTGCCACGCTTCACGTGGGCCGCAATGCAATCGCAGGGTCGCCCATCTCCTTTGTCGCGCACCGCACGTTACGCATCCACGTCCAAAACGATGACGGGACGCCTGCGGAGAGTGTCTGGGTTTTGCTTGACGACGGGACAAACGGCATGATGCCAAATGCCGTAACTGACGCGTCAGGCTTCGCGGCCATCGAGGATCTACCGAGTGATTCCGACACGTCATTACCTTGCTATGTCTCGTATACATCGCGTCTGCAAGACGGTTGGCTTGTTGGCAATGTCCAACTCCATGCGGAGGATCCAGAACTCACGTTTACAATCCCCGGCCCGCGGACCGTGCGCTTCACCTTGATTCTAAACGGGAAACCTGCCCCTGCCGGCTTCAACGGAACGCTCTCGGTATCGACGACGCCAAAGGCGCTGGTGAAGATGGGCCCGACCGGCGCGATTGAGTTTGAAACCGATGGCCGAGGGATGTTCGAAGCGCCATTGCAGATTGCGAGCGCCGTGCGTTCGCTTCAGCCCAACATACGGGCCGTAGGCACTCGACAGACGGGGTACCCAACGATTCAGGTTCCGGCGGCTGGTCCGATTCAAGCGACTATAGACCTGAGGCGTGGATTCCCCGCAAACGTGCAATTGCGATTGGCGCAAGAAAGCGGGCCATTCTCCATGGTCGTTCATCGAAAATCGCCGGACGGGTTACGCTGGGAATCGCTGGCGCCGAAGGAACTTACGGTTGAGTATCGCGGCAATCCGAATGGGTCCGCCTATCGGTTGTGGTTGCCGACAAAAGGGACGTATCGCGTACTCGATGGACAAACTGAAATTGCTACGCCATCGTTCGAAGTAGGCCCAGCGATTGAAGAGCCTTCTGTCGTATTGGATCTCTCCAAGACCGCATGGGTTTCCGGTCGGGTCGTATTGCCGGAGGGATTTCATCACATTGGCACGTCCGTTTCCCCAGTGGGTCATTCCATCAATCGCACGGCCACACGATGGGCGCCTCCTATTTCCCATAGAGGCGTCGGACGAGTCCAGTCACATGATGGGAGCTTTCGAGTCCGCATTGACACGAGTCGAGAAACGAAACTGCGTGCCTACCATCCCACGTTGCGCCCACACGCAACTCGAGGCTACGTTATCGTCCGAGGGGCTCGATCCGACGTCGAACTTCATATGGAAGCGGGTGGGGTTGCGCGACTGTCTCTCGACAAGCCGATCCCCACGCTCGACCGCTATACCGGGCGCGTGCGTGTCGTCATTACGCCGGTGGACCGACCCCATGAACAGGAGGTGCTAGTTGGATTCATCCATGCAAATCGCAATCGTATTGACCTCCGTGGCTACCTGCCGGGGCGCTATCACATGTGGGTGGACACGCTGGCATTTTTGCCGCTAGAGTTGCGAAACATCTCGTTGGGGGCAGGTGACACCGACCTTGGAACATTTGCCGCTCAGCGTGGAACTACCCTCCGCGTGCGCGTGAAAGATGAAAGCGACAAAGCAACTTTCAGTGTCGTCACAGTTATGGCGGTGTACCTCGGTGACCTTCCCTACACACGAATCGCTCGCTCGCACGGCGACGTGATAGAGTTGTCCGGATTGGGAGCTGGCCGCTTTCATGTAACTTCTTCGTACACACCCACGAGCGGGCGAGGCATCGATGAGATTATCGAAACCGATGGCAAGTCTTCGCTGGACATTGGTCCTCCCAAGTAACATTCGATGCCACCGCGTCGATCCAGCACTACCGCATGGCGGCGGTAGAGAATCGTGACTCGCTGGATTCTACCCCTGGCCGGTATCGTGACGGTCGCAGCCATTATTCTCCTTTTCGATGGCCACTCGAGTCAAAACGATGTGCCTGAGACAACCGACTTTGAGCATGTTGCAGATTCTACACGTGCGCCCGAACTTCAAGGCACACTTGTTGCGGAGCCAGACGGCTACATCTCCAGCGAGTATGTCCAGGAGACGCAAACCAAGTCGCCCATGCGGGCCAAGTTCTTTGGTTCGGTCGTGGATCGCAAGTTCACGCCGGTGGTTGGCGCCGACATCACGGCAAGAATGCGCTCGGGCGTCGTTGCGACCACAACGACAAAGGGCGACGGATCGTTTTCCTTTGAGACCGAGGTTGTTCCGGGTGGTAATCGATTTGATGTCGGCACTGTGATTGCGCAAGACGCTTCAGGCGCTACGGGGTATGCCGAGTTTGAGGCGCCCGCACCTTGGCTCGTGCCGGAGATGGAGGGAGAGCGCGGTATTGCCATCCCAACGATTCGCCTTGAAGAACACGAAGGAGTCGTGTCGATTCGTGTGACGACGTCATGCGATGGTGGGTTACCCGCCCGCGTGTATGTGGATGCGGGTGTAGGGCAACGAAGTTCGTTCGCTGCCCATTGGACAGATGCCGAGGGTCAACTCACCATCCGCGGACTGGCACGAGGCAGTTATCGCTTCATAGCGGCGGCGCCAGGCTGTGGACGGGCGACTGCTTCCACAGTCATCGAGGACGACGAGCATCGTCAGATGGACTTGAACATTCCTGTAGCTCGGACGGTTGTCGTTCGCGTCGTTGAGACGGGGACCGATACACCGGTTACCGACGCGCGCATTGCTGTGAATGAATGCACGGGACAGGAAGTCGCCAGTGGGACAGCGCGTATCTTGCCACTGAGCCCAAGCGTGTACGCCGATGAACATGGTGTTGCACAGATTGAAGGACTGGGTCCAAACGACTGTTTGTGGCTGCGTGCGTCGTCGGAGTCTTCTCGCGTAACGGCGGAGGAATGGACCAAGGTCGACGCGCACGCCACCGATGTCACGTTGGAACTACCACCGAAGCGCACAATCACGTGGGCGTTGATCGATGGGGGACACGGCATGCCGCCCGATGGCTCCAACGTGTCGCTGCTCAAGAACGACCTCTCCCCCAAACCGACCTATCCCGATTCAGGCCTTGTTGAGGGCAATACGATTACGGTGACGGGATGGCCGCCCGGTGCCATCGAGGCCCAGGCGTATGTTCGAGGCTTTGGCGCGGCACTCTTGCGTGCCGACGACGGTAAGGATCGAGGTCACAACGCGGCATTTTATCCATTGCGCACGATTCAACTCCTGGCGAAGGAAGCCGATGGATCGCCAGCGAAGGGTGCCACGTTCTTCGTTCGCTCCATGGGGCTCGCTGGGGGGACGTCCCAATCCCAGACCGACGATCAAGGGCGTGCCAAAGTTGAGGGCCTCTTTGGTGGTCCCGGAGCCATTGCGTACTGGAATGTGAGTCGCAGTAGCCTTCGTCGATCACCGCAGGCGCCTGTACGCGATCACGTATCGATGGAACGCGGCGACGCCTCGGTCACCTATACGTTTCCCGCCAAGCGACGTGTGGTGGTAACGCTGCGCGTGGACGGTAAGGCGCCGCCATCCGACATTGTGGGCACCGTGAATGTGTCGGCTCTCTACGCGCCGGGCAGTGGCTCTTCATCGAGTGTGACCCAACCCATTGAGGGCAGTAGCGCGGTTGACGTAGCGTTTGCGGTAGACGAAGGCGCCACGGCGTTTGTCGTTTCTGTGAGAGCACCGGGATACCAGCAAGCCGAAGCATGCGTTGTGCCGGTAACACCGGACCTCGTCACGTATGCCGTCGTAGATCTCGAGCCTAGATTCGAAGCCGTCGTGCATGTCGAGACGCCCGAAGACTTCATGTTTCGGATTCAATCGATGCCCTATCCCAAAGGGAAGAGTACGCCGCCGGTGATTCCGCAACCGACGTTTTGGTCCAACCGAACGCGTCGCACAAGTCCCCGAGCGGGAACGAAACACGTTATGCGGCTCGAGGGGTTGGTCCCGGGTCGTCACATTGCCTACGACGCGTTGTCCGGCAAGATAAGTGAGCCGTTCGTCGTCGGAGGTGGCGGGAAGCCGCCCGAGGTGTCACTCGACTTGAGCCGTGCAGGATGGATCATGGGCAGAGTGATTCCACCGCCTGGCGAGAAGCTTGGGCATACCTCGGTTGCCGTGATTGAGCGTCAGGTTCTTGGTGCCATACCCGGATTGAGACAGCCGCAGCCCGGCGCCTTCGTGAATCCGCAGACCGGGGAGTTCAGAGTGCGCTCCGATGGCGAGCGCCCGATCACACTTACCGCGCAATCGTCAAAGTATCGTCCGCATTCAACGCACGGACGCGTCACGGTTCGTGGACCTCGTACCGGTGTAGAACTTCGACTAGCCAAGGGTTCGCGTGCGACGATCCGCTTCGATCGCGTGCTGCGAACCGTACCGTTTTATTCGAGCAATCCGAGGGGAATCGTTTTCGCTGGCGATAACCATCGCGACGCCGCGGGCCAAACCATTGCCACCCATGTCAGCGTCGTACTCACGTTCAGTACGGGTGAAACAAGACAGATTCGAGCAGACGTTTCCAAAGACGGTCGCAGCATCTCCTTTGGTGGCTACGCTCCGGGTCGTTACTCCCTCTGGATCGACGCCGCTCCGTTCAAACCGTTAGCTCTTTCGCGCATAGAACTCACTACGTCGGACCAGGATCTGGGCACGCATTCGCTTTCAGAAGGCGCGAACGTCGCGATCGACATTCCAAGCGACGAATTCGACAAGTACAAACCCTTCATCGCCCGCGCCATATCGACGACCGCGCCCTACTACATGCGTAATGTCTCCGTATCCGACGTCCCTCGCATCTCGCTCGCGGGTCTCGGTCCCGGCACGTTCCGCCTTTCGGTACACAGCAGCTCCCGCCCCGACATCGCCCTCAATGAGACGATCACCGTCAACGGCTCCGAAACCATCGAGCGCACCCTCAAATAGCGTACGCCTGCGTGCCTGGCACAACTGTGTATGGTGGGCTGTCGAGAGTCGTCCAACGGTGTGCTACTCTCCGGATACCGACATGAACGAACGCCGAACCGTATGCGCGCTCGCGATCGTAGCGCTACTGATCATAGGACTTGCGTGGCTATTGATGCGGGATGATGCGGTCGAGGTGCCCGAAGTCGTGACATCAGACGTCGCGAGCGAACCCGCGGAACAACCGGTCGAGCTACTGTCCGGCGTTCCTGATGCACTTCGTAAGCAGAAGAAACCACCTGCGGAGAAGGCGCCCAAGAGTGCAAAGGAGACAACAAACGAATTGATGGGCATGTTGGGGGAGAAGCAGACCCCGCGCGTGCAGCCAGTGCCGAGCAAAGAACAACTCGACGAGATTTCGCTGTATGAGCCTGCGCCGCCCGGCGTGCTTATTGGCGCCGTGTTCGACGGCAAGGAACCGTTTTCGGACGGCGAAGCCGTTGTTTGGATGCAAGGAAAGAGTTTCGGCGCCAATGGGATTCCTGCAGGTGAGAAGCCTATTCGTGCTGTATCCCTTGGCAGCGACGGCGTGTTTCGCGTTGATGGGTTGGAGCCGGGCTACTACTACGTTGGCGTGCGTGCGCGCGGTGGGCCGCCTCGTCTTGGATTTCACAAACTTCTCGTTGGTCCGAAACCATCGCCGAAAGCGCTGTTCGTTCTCGGTACCGGTAGGCTGTTTGGAACGGTGTATGACGATCAGGGTCGTCCAGCGACCCATGTGTGGGTGCGTGCGTCTATGAGCGGAACCGCTGGGCGACTTGAGAGTACGTCGATTCAGCAGGTCCGCACCGATCGCGATGGCTCGTACTCGTTTGATCTTTTGCGTGCAGGCGGCGGTTGGCTTTCGGTTGCGTACTCCGGGAACTTCAATGACGACGCCACGACACCCTCACGGAAGTACTCGCTTCGCGTGGGACAGGAAAGACGGATCGACATCGGTACGCCACACGGCCTACGTACGCTACGCGGGAACATCGTTACGGCGGGCGGCGTTCCCTTTCGAGGTCCGGGGAAGATCATAATTTCCGGTGGCGCGTCTCGGGGCTACGTCGTTACGCGCTATGCAGAAGATGGAACCTTTTCGCAAAAGCTCGCTCCCGGTGAATACAACCTCGCGGTGATGTTTCCCGACCCGACACGCCAACCCACGTCGGGCGGCAGATTCAACGTGAGGATTGGTGAGGAAGACGCAAGCACGACGATCACCATTCCGGGTACCCGGCTCACCGGTCGCGTCCATGATCGCGGCGGACGTGCCCCCCGCGCGACGAACGGTGTCACGTGGCGCACGCCCAAGAGTGCTTCTCTTCGCCTACGAGGATCTGCTCGTATTCGGGGCGACGGCACCTACACTATTGACGGGCTCCCTCCCGCAACCTATCTCCTTCGTGCGCCCGGAAATGAAGTGGAAGTCGAAGTCGTCATTCGACCGGGCGATGAACGTGTAGCGCAAGACCTGGAAACACCGTAATCAGGCCCAACGCCCCGATAAATAGGCCTTTCGTGGGCAATTCGGGACCTGATTCTCAGGAACCCCGTGTCCCTCCCTCTCCAACCCCTTGCGCAGGGCAGGGAGGCGGAGATAGTGGGGGCGTCACTCTCGGACGAGGATTTCTAATGAATCTCAAGAAGCTGGTTGGCGCCTCGGCGCTCGCGCTCCTCATGGGCGCAGGAATTGTGTATGCGAAGGCAGAGGTGGGGGACGAAGCCACCGATGTCACCGCAGGCGACTTCATCAACATTGAACCCACTACGATGTTGGGCTTGAAGGGCCGCGTCATCTTTTTCGAGCTCTTCGGTACCACCTGAGGTCCGTGCGTTGCCCAGGTTGGGCATCTCAACAAGCTTCAGGAAGAATACGACGCCAAGGGCTTTACCGTGATCGCAGGATCGGGTGAACCCAAGGAGAAGATAGAAGCCTTCGTCGCAAAGCACGACGCGAAGTATCCGATCTTTTGCAGTACGAAGGTCAACGACTATAGCGGGACCGGCATACCCCGCGTCGCGTTGATTAGCGCCGATGGGAAAGTTCTTTTCGTTGGTAGTCCGAGCGGTGTCAGTAACAGCATGATCGAAAGGGCGCTCAAAGACGTCAGCAAGCCCAATCGCATCAGCACTTGGGCCTTCACCATCAATAAGGCGCTCCCCGACGTTCCGGAAAAGATGAGTGCCGTGGTTAAGGATCTCGCCAAGAAGAAGTTTGGCGCGGCGCTCAAGCGTGCCGAGGGCATCGCCCCTAAGCTCGAAGGTGACGACAAAGCCAACGGTGATACGGTTGTTGAGTGGATTCGAAAGCGCGCCACCGACAATATGGATCAAGCCGCCACACTTGTTTCGGAAGGCAAGATTTTCGCTGCCCACAATCTCTACGAGACGATTGAAGATGAGTTCAAGGGCCACGCATTGAGCAAAGAAGCGAAGGCCGCGTGCAAGGAACTCTTGTCCGACAAGGCCAACAAGCTTGAGGTCAAGGCGGGCGAGAAGTTTGAAGCACTTAAAGCCGAGGCTCGCAAGGAACGCACCGCCGAAAAGAAGATCGATGTTCTAAAGGCCATGCTTTCCAAGAAGTATGCCGAGACGGAAGCGGGCAAAGCCGCCGCCAAGCTCATCGAGAAGATCAAGGCAGGACCGAAGAAGAAGTAGTGTATCGAGCCCATGCGCGACGCTCGCGTCGCAACCGTCCATAAGAAGACGGGGCCGACGAAAAACGTCGGCCCCGCTTTGGGTTTTGAGGATGGGTTGCTACGCGCGGCCGCTAGACACCTCGGAGTATCTTGATTTTGGTCCCTTTGAGGACCTTAGTGCCTGCCGCGGTGAACTGCTTCTTGATCTTGAAGCCGCCAAAGCCCAAGAGTTGCCACTTGAGGCCCTTGGCGAGCAAGGCTTGCTTGGCTGCCGCCACAGTCATGCCTTTGACATTGGGCACCTTGACTTTGATCAGTTGACCCGGGATCAAGACGAGCTTGAACTTGTAGGTCATCTTGACGGTCTTGCCGATTTTGAGCATGGTGCCAGGCGCGGGGCTCTGCGTCTTGACGACCTTCACACCCACACCGTTCGCGGGACCGAAGAACTGTGTCTTGAAGCCGGCAGCGACAAGCTTGTTCTTTGCCTTTGTGGTCGACAGACCAATCACGTTGGGCACCTTCTTTGTTAGGGGCAGGATGATCATCTTGAACTTATAGGTCATCTTGACGGTCTTGCCGACCGCAAGCATGGTTCCAGGCGCAGGACTTTGAGTCTTCACGACCTTCACGCCGACACCATTGGCGGGCCCAAAGAACTTCGTCTTGAAACCAGCGGCAATCATGATGTTCTTGGCCTTGCTCGTGCTCTTGCCAATGACATTCGGCACGGGCTTCTTGAGCTGCAAGATCAACGGCTTGTTCTTGTAGACAACCTTGACGTTGGATCCCTTAGCTAGGTAGGTACCCGCCGTGGGAAGCTGCGAAATGACCTGCGTGGTGAACATTGGCGAGGGCGCGGGACCACTCAAGACGGGCTTGAGCGACGCGGCCTGAACCTTCTGCTTTGCGGTGATCTTCTTGAGGCCGATCACATTCGGCATCTTCGCGACGTACGGAAGATAGAACGTGATGCGTGTTCCGGGATTGACGAGCGATCCAGGGGCACGACTCTGCTTGAAGATTCGCTTGATGTCGCGATTGGGACCAAGCGCCTTACGCTTCTTGTAAAGCAGGCCACGGGCAAGCAACGCCAAGCGCGCTTCATTGGGCTTCATGCCACTCAGATTGGGAACTTTGGACTTAGCCATGGACGGGGGCTTGACCGCAACAATGATTGTTACATCGCTACCGTAGCCAACAATCGAACCCGAAGCGGGCGACTGCGAGAACACGCGCCCCTTGGGCCAGTTCGAGATTTTGCGAACGATGCTCACGCCAAAGCCAAAGGCTTCCAAGTGCGACGCCGCCGCAGCTTCCGACAAACCGCGCACGTAGGGGACTCGTGCTTGCGTGGGAATCTCAATCGGCTTGGCGATCTCAATGCGCACTTCGGTGCCAAGCGGAAGTTCGGTGTTGGGCGCCTGATCCTGGGCGATCACAGTGTTGGGTGTGCGATCGGCTGCCGAAACGAGGAAAAAACGTGGCGTGAAACCAAGTTCAACCAACGCGAGCTCAGCATCGGCCATGGAACGACCCAAGAGATCGGGCATGACCGCCATGGCCAAGTCGCCTTCGTCTCCAGGCAGTTCCGGATCAGGAAATTGATCTTCGCCGCCCGGTACGGGGGCTCCGCCATCCGGTGCACCGGCATGTTCAATCACTCGCAAGACTACCTTTGAGCCGCGCAGTATCTCGCTGCCACTCTTGGGATCTTGACCAATGACCGTACCGGGCGCTGCCACGTCATCATTGACGTGAACGATCTCGGCTTCGAGTTCTCGCTCGCTGAGGAGGGTGAGCGCGTCGGCTTCACTCTTCCCAATGAGCCCGGGGACTTCGGTGGTGTTGTCTTCACTCGCGTGAACGGGGTGAATCACCAGGGTTAGTAAACACAGTGCTGCGAGTGTCGATGTAACGGACTTTCGCAGCGCGAAGGATCGAGTCGGGGTATTGAGGCGGGACATGGCCGGTGCTCCTTGAGGGTGGGTTCCGGGATTGGCCCTAGGAATCGCAAGGAGTGTGCCGAACTCGCGCGGGCTCGTCGTAAATATCTGTAAAATAAATGGTTACGAATATTTGGCGCGCTCTAATGTGGCGTCCGTTGTCTCTGGGAGAGACGGCCTGAGTCCCCAGAAGGCGACCGTGCCTATTCGATGTAGCGGCGCGAATCGAGGGCGTCGAGCAGGAAGGAGACTTCGCTACGCATGGTGGGGTCGAGCTTGGCCGCGTAGGTCTCAAACGCCTTCGTAAAGTCCGTTTCAACTTCACGCTTAGGCGCTTCGGTCCACGAGTCGTGGGCAGTACGCCATGATTGGAAGCGAGATTCGACCCAGGCCTTTGATCGCGGCTCATGATGGGTGGCGGCAAACTCAATCAAGCTGGCGAGCGGTGCCCAGTTGCCCTTTGCAAGCAACGCCTCCAACGCGTGCTTTCGCACGTGTGCAACCGGCGACGTACGCACCAGGCGTCGAAGGTGTGAGGCCGAGACCATGTGTGGGTGCTCTCGAATGACGTCAAGTGCTGTGTGACTTACACGCCCCGACTCATCAGAGAGTGCTTCCAGAAACACATGGCTTGAGTCAAGTGGTTTGAGTGCTCCGATGCCCGTAATTGCACTGGCGCGCACACGTGACCGCGGATCCCTTACGTGCTCAAGTATGAAGGACGCATCGCTACCGGTCCCCACTTCACGGAGTCCATCGAGGGCCGCCGCAAGGGTGCGCGCGCTATCCGCCTTGATGGCCGCATCGCGATAGAGCGTGGCGAGATCGTTGTCGCTTCGATCGAGTAGTTCTCGTTGGCAGTAGCCTCGGATCCGTGGCGAAGCGTCAATCAGTAGTCGACTGAGGGAACGGATGGCAGCATCGTCACTTGCATGAGCTGTACGGTAGCCCAATGCAACGAGTCGGTTGCTCTCGCACGGGTCCGTTTCCAATGCATCAAGGACGTGATCTCGCTCCTTGAGCGTGAGGGACGAGGTTAGCGCCTCAATGAGGTAGCGGCGAACACGCGCTTCCGATCGATGAAGGGCAGTATGCAAGAGTTGATCGCGGTCCTCGGCTTGCGGGCTAAGGCGGATGGTCAATGCCTGCATGGCCACGTGCGGTGGTGCAGATTCGATATGATGCCGCATGGCGTTGCTTCGCGGTTCACGCGCCAGTCGGGCTGTTGCCTCGAGATAGAGGTCTTCGTGTGCATGTCTCTTTGCACCGCGTAAGCGCAAGAGAGAAGGAAACGCCAAGGCCCAGTCTTCAATACACGCGTGCGCGAGCATGTCGTCAATGGAATCTCGCGCGATATCGCGCACGTTATCGACCCAATCATTGAGTCGCAAGAGCGTACAGCCTAGTGCGTGACGACTTCGCTCGTCGTGCGCCGCCTTTGCGATACCTCGCAGGCCGTGCTCACGTATCCAGCCACTTGGATGCATCGCAGCCAAGACGTTGAGCGTGGGCTTCGGAAGTCCAAGCACGTCGAGATCTTCGATGGCCTTGGCATCGTGCCACGTGGAAGCGAACGGGCCGGTCTCACGCATCTTGCCGTCGAGATCAACAACGAACGCCGGATCAAGCGCTTCAAGCGTCTTGGCAATGAACCCAGGATCAACCTTGCGCGCGAAACGCATGGGGCGCGTGACGTAGGTCCACAAGGTATGGATCGCGTCCTTGCCCACCGGGATCGGTGTTGAGGAGACCTTTGGGATTTCCGTTTTGACCGGGGGCGGTAGTGGAGGTTGGACTACCGGCGTAGACGGCTCGACCGAAACGGGGGGCGCGGATGACGGATCGCTCCTACGCTCGACCGGTTTGGGCCGAAACAGCGAAACGAACCACCGGTACATGCGCCGAAACATCTCGAAGTTTTTATCGACTAGCTAGCCCAAGAGATAGCGCGTGGTCTCCGGTTTCAATTACGAACAAAATACGTACGATAGGCCTCCCGGTGCGGCGCGGCATCCCTTGAGTCCTCCAATGCTCGCGATCACCATCTCTCGCGGGGCCCCAACCACGTCCGGAGCCAACTCGATGAACCGTTCGTTCTCTTTCGTCCGCACGAGCGCGATCCTCGCCGCCGTCCTACTTCTACTCGCTTCTGCGTGTGGAAGCCAAACTCGCGATCCATTCGCCAACGAGCTGGGCTGGGACTTGCGCGCTTTGCCGAGCTATGGCACTGTGCAGCGGGAGATCAAGACGCCCGGGGATGGCCTCATTCTGGTAACGCAAGATGGCGAAGGTGAGCCTGCCGGTCCATCCACACCACTCACTTTGCATTATCAGATCTATACCGCCGACGGCGTGCGGCGTGACCGTGGTGTGTTTGAGGGGCTCACGACGGCGAGCAAGCGTGAGGGAGAGGGATTTCGTCAGGGATTGGCAGGTATCAAACGTTGGGAGCGAAGGCGTATTCTTGTTCCTGCGGCATTGGCGCGAAAATCCTCGAAATCGCGTCGCTACGTGCCCTCAGACCAAGATCTTGTATACGACATCCAATGGGCGGTGCTTCGCATCGAAGACCAAACAGTTGGAACCGGCGAGATCCTCAACGAAGGAGACG
Source organism: Planctomycetota bacterium (assembly GCA_965222115.1). Taxonomy (GTDB): domain Bacteria; phylum Planctomycetota; class PLA2; order PLA2; family JAEUHO01; genus CBDCTJ01. The sequence goes on from CBDCTJ010000007.1 coordinate 2,033,523, forward strand.
TGTTCGAGGCCGACTACCGACTCACGCTGGACACCGGTGAAGAAATGGCCAATAGTTTCAAGGATGGCCAGCGAATTGAGAATAGCCCGCTCAAAGCCCCCGGACTCATTGAGGGTTTCGTTGAGGGGGCAAAGGGCATGCGCGTGGGCGGGCGCAGGACGTTTTGGGTGCCGTGGCATATTGGCTATGGGGCAAAGGTAAGCCGCAAGATTCCCGCCTACTCCAACCTCACCTTTGAATTGGCGCTCCACGCCGTGAAGAAGCCCAAGGCCAAGTAGCAACGATTGAAGAAATCGCTAGCGCGTGAACCAGACCGCAGCGGGCACGAGAATGCAGTTGAGTGCGAGTAGGATGAAGCGCAGTCGTGCGATACTCATGTGTCCCCATTTTCGTCCGCTTGGCGTCTGGACCTGCGGAGAAATTTACGTCAGACCGATTTGGGCGGGTCGGTCGATCCTCGTACCGTGATTTGACGCGCGACTCGCTGGGTGGCCGCCAGTGAAACGGAGCAAGCGAGCACCCGAAGTCCGTGCGGTGCTTGGCGTGGATCTCGGTACGACGTCGGTCAAAGTAGTCGCGTGTGCCCTCGACGGCAATCCGCTCAGTTCGACAGGGGCAACCATACCGCTGATAGCGCAAACACCGCTTCAAGCGGAACAAGATCCCGCGGCGTGGTGGGACGCGACACGTCGCGCCATGGCCTCCTGTGTTTCGGAGTTGCGAAGCGTCTCACCGAATGCAAGTGTTGAAGCGATTGGGCTCACCGGGCAAAAGCACGCACTGTTACCGCTCGATATTGCGGGCGTTCCACTCTCCAATGCGTTCTTGTGGGCGGATGGTCGCGCGGTCGAAGAAGCGATTGAAGTGCGCAATGTGTATCCGGCGATTCGACGCCGTTCTGGTTCACACGCACTTCCTGGATACATCATTCCCAAGTGGCTCCGTTGGATGCGCGCACATCCAGTCGTGGCAAGTGAGACCGCCCATCTTTGTTTCGCAAAGGATTGGATTCGCTACAAGTTGTCAGGGAGCTTCGCCACCGATCGCACGGAGGCATCGGCAAGTCAGATTTATGACTTCCGATCCAACAGTTGGGCCACGCCGCTTGTGACGGTGTTTGAAGTACCGCCCGATGCCTTACCACCCGTGCTGCCATCATCGGGGCGCGCGGGTGTCCTGTCAGAAGATGCTGCCGACGCCCTTGGCTTAGAAGCCGGCATACCCATTGCGGCGGGCGCGGGAGACAACGAGGCGGCGGCACTTGCAGCGGGCGCAATCGACGACGGAAACGTCGCGGTTATTCTCGGCACGTCAGGAACGGTGATTGGTTGGGGCAAACGCCGCGCGCCCGCGGGTGGTTTGGTGTGGTGTCGCCACGTAATTCCACAGGGCTATGCGGCTACGGGCACCGTACTCAGTGCCGGACGGGCATTAAACTGGGCGCGTCATACGTTTTTCCCCGAAGGCACGCGCATGGTGATGGCGCTCCAAGAGGCGGAACGCTCCCTCCCTCGCGGCGCGGCGCCCATCTGCCTCTCGTCGTTGGTTGGCGAGCGCAGCCCAACGCCCGATCCGCTTGCGTCCGGGTGCTTCTTCGGCCTGCGACCAGGTCACACACGTGGCCATCTAATTCGTTCCGTGCTCGAAGGTGTCGCGGTTCAAATCGGCGACATCGTTCGTCTACTGCGTGGTGTCGGCGTGGACGTAAGCGAGTTGCGATTGACCTCCGGTGGCGCGGCTTCACCACTCTGGCGTCGATTTATCGCGGCGGCCGCGGATGTGCCGGTCCGGATGTTTCCCCAGGCCCGCAGCGGCCCGGCGCGTGGTGCGGCGTGCATCGCCGCAGCGATGGTGGAGGGCGCGCGCGATCTACGATCGTGGTCAACGCAGTGGGTCAATCCCGAGGCTCTCGAGGAGCCGATTCCAGCCGAAGTGTCGCGCTTCCAGGAGATTGGCGCAATTCAACGCAGCGTGCGCATGGCACTGCGCGGCGTGCCTTCCGCCCCTCGCGAGTAAGCCCTGCATCGCGAGCGATCCGACCACTTGTAGTTCTGTCGATGGCGGCTCGGGGGCTTACAATCCCGCCCGTTCGCCGCGGGCCGGCTCGCACCAACGCGAATGAAATGGGCGTCGTTGTTGCCCGTTTCCCCACGGTGCTGGGCCACGTACGAGATCTTCGAACCGTGACGCAACAACCACCTGCGCCCAAGTCGCAGCCCAAGCAAACCGCCACAGCAGAACCCGTCGTCAATCGACTTTCGATTCAAATGGCCACAGTCAATGGATCGGGGAGCCAGACGGCCAATCTGACGCTCTTGCGTTCATTATTCCAAATGGGCATTCCTGTATCGGGGAAGAACTTGTTCCCGAGCAACATTCAGGGACTACCAACGTGGTTCACGATTCGCGCCAACGCGGATGGCTATACCGCACGACGCAAGGAGATCGACGTCCTTGTGTGCATGAACCCCTCCACCGTGAAGGAAGACATTTTGGGCGTGCCACCGGGCGCCGCCATCGTTCATGAGCAGTCGCTCAAAGTGGATGGCATACGCGACGATGTCGATTTTTATCCGGTGCCGTTTGCTAAGATGGTGAAGGAGGTGTGCCCGGCCGTAAAGCTCCGCAAGCTCGTGGTCAACATGATCTACGTCGGTGTGTTGGCCGATCTTATTGGCATCGAGATGACCGAAGTGGAGCGCGCGCTTGAGAAAGCGTTTGCGAAGAAGCCCAAAGCACTTGGCGTCAATGTCGATGCTGTACGTGCAGGCAAGGCGTGGGCAGAAGAGCATATCGAGCGTCGCCCGCGCTTTCGCGTGGAACGCATGGATAAGACCAAGGGGCTGATCCTGGTCGAAGGCAATGCCGCTACTGCAATCGGCGCACTCTTTGGTGGCGTCATGTTTGCCGCGTGGTATCCGATTACGCCGTCCAGTAGCGTTACCGAATCATTGATTTCCTACGCAGCAACGCATCGAGTCGATGAGAAAACGGGCAAGAGCAAGATCGCCATTGTGCAGGCCGAGGACGAACTCGCGGCGATTGGCATGGTGTGTGGTGCGGGATGGGCGGGCGCGCGCGCCATGACCAGCACTAGCGGACCCGGCGTGAGTTTGATGTCGGAGTTCATCGGCCTTTGCTACTACGCCGAGATCCCATCGGTGATTGTGAATGTGCAGCGTACGGGGCCCAGCACCGGATTGCCCACGCGCACCATGCAGGGTGACATCTTTTTCTGTGCCTATAACTCCCATGGCGACACCAAACATCCTTGCCTCTATCCCGCCGATGCCACGGAGGCCTACCAGTTTGCGGCGGAAGCCTTGGACTTGGCCGAGCGCGTGCAGAGTCTCATATTTGTAGTTTCCGATCTCGACTTGGGCATGAACCTGTGGATGTCGGAACCCTTCGAGTACGCCGAGAAACCCTTGGACCGTGGCAAGGTACTCGATGAAGAAGATCTGAAGAAGGTCGAAGACTGGGGTCGCTACAAAGACGTTGACGGCGATGGCATTCCCTACCGAACGCTTCCGGGAACGCCCGGTGGTCTTGGTGCCTACTTCACGCGGGGTTCGGGCCACGATGAATACGCCAACTACACGGAGAGTGGCGAAGTCTACGTTCGAAATCTCGACCGCTTGACGCGCAAGATGGAGACCGCGGCACGATTGGTACCTCAACCCGTGATTGATGATTGCGGTTCCTCGGTTGGGTTGATTGCATTTGGCACTAGCCATGCGGCCGTGGAAGAGTCGCGCGATCAGCTTCGTCAGGAATCGGGCATTGAAGTCAACTACCTGCGACTGCGCGCGTTCCCCTTTGCCGAGTCGATCAAGGACTGGATCTTGAAACACGACCATGTGTACGTCGTGGAACAGAATCGCGACGCACAGATGGCCAAGATGCTCACAATCGAATTCCCCGAGGTTGCGGCCAAACTTCGATCGATCCTCCACTACGACGGCATGCCACTTGATGCCCGCAGCGTGACCGATGCCGTGCTTGCCGGCGAGAAGGGTGGTGCGTAATGGCCAAGACGAATCGACTCGGACTTGAACAAAAGGTCTACAAGGGTTCACCCTCGACGCTCTGCAAGGGCTGCGGCCACGATGTGGTCACCAACACCATTGTGGCGGCGTTCTGGGAAATGGGCGTTGAGCCCCACATGGTGTCGAAAATGTCGGGCATTGGCTGCTCGTCAAAGACGCCCACGTACTTCTTGAATGGTGCATGGGGATTCAATTCGGTCCACGGGCGCATGCCGTCGGTGGCCACCGGCGCGGCGCTTGCCAATCGCAAGTTGATCTCCATTGGAATCAGCGGCGACGGTGATACGGCGTCTATCGGCATTGGGCAGTTCATCCACATGATCCGCCGCAATGTGCCGCTCATGTACATCGTCGAGAACAACGGCGTATACGGCTTGACCAAGGGGCAGTTCTCGGCCACGGCGGACGAGGGCAGCAAGTCGAAGGGTGGGGCGGTCAACGAGCTCCCGGCGATTGATCTGTGTACGATGGCGATTGAACTTGGATGTGGCTTCGTGGCGCGCTCCTTCTCGGCCGACCGCAAGCAACTCCTGCAAATTTTGAAGGCCGCAATCGCCTACGAAGGCACCGCGATGATCGACGTGATGAGTCCGTGTGTGACGTTCAATGACCACGCGGGATCAACCAAGTCTTATGACTGGGGCCGCGAGCACGAGGGCCCGGTCCATGAGCTTGGCTTCGTTCCCGCGTGGGAAACGCCGTCGACCGAGTTCAAAGACGGCGAGTCGATCGAAGTGCCCATGCCCGACGGCGGATCGATTTTCGTGCGCCGTTTGGAAGACGATCGCCATGACCCGCGTGACAAAAAGGCCGCCCTCGACCTGTTGCGCCGCGACTATGAAAACGAGGACGAGTTCCTCACCGGGCTCTTCTATGCCGCGCCCGAGAAGCCATCCATCTTCTCCGCGCTCAACATTCCCGATGAACCGCTCTGCCACATGGACGCCAGCGACCTGCGCCCACCCAAGTCCGCCCTCGACGCCATCAACGACAGCCTTCGCTAGTCGTGCGCCGAAACTACCAGGTATCTCTGGCGCACGCGCCTTGTCGGATGTGAGAGGCGTTGCGCATGGATATGTGGCGCTACTACGAGATTACGCACGGGCGTCATGACGTCATGAATCCATCGTCGCCTGAGCGACTTGATGAGATGGGCCGCATGCTTCGACTGCAGCCTGGGCAGCGCATGGTGGATGTGGGATGCGGGCACGGCGAGCTGCTACTGCGGTGGCATAGGAACCACGGTATTTCTGGCATAGGAATCGATGCTTCCCCGTATCACGCAAAACGCGCAACGGAGCGGGTCGAGAAAGCGGGAGCGACAGACGCGATCCAGATCCTTCATCAGAAGGGCGAAGCGTTTGAATCCGACGAGACGTTTGACATCGCCGCATGCCTAGGGGCGTCGTGGATATATGGGGGGCATGGAGGAACACTCGACGCGCTGCGTCGTACCTGCAAACCAGGCGGGTTGATTGTTGTGGGGGAGCCGTACTGGATCGAAGAACCGCCGCAGGCCTATCTGGATGCTGAGGACTTAACGCGTGACCAGTTCACTGACTTGGTGGGATGTTATGACGCCGCAACGAAGCGTGGTCTTGAGCTCGTGTGGATGACACGCTCCAGTTCACGGGACTGGGATCGATACGAGATGTTGCAATGCGCAGCGCTCGACGAGTACGCCGCCACACACCCCGACGACCCTGATCTCGACGACCCTGATCTCGACGAAATTCGGCGCACGCGACACAAGTACAACGAGAGTTACTTTCGTTGGGGCCACGCGTGCCTCGGCTGGGCACTCTGGGCATTCCGCACACCTACGAGCGTGTGAGCCAAAAATACCAGGTAAATCTGGCGCATAGGGACGCGGTGCGCCACAAATACCAGGTATTTTTGGCGCGTCTTAGGGGGCGAAGTCGGTGGGCGGGGCGGTGCGGCCTGCGCGGGCGGCGCGGCGGAGGAGCCAGATGAGGAGTATGCCGAGGACGAGGATGCCGGCGGCTTTGAAGTACCACGGGGTGGTCTCGAGCGCCTTGCCGACCCAGTCGCCAAACATGGCGTAAAGCGTGCACACGATGACGCCGGAGATGGCCACGATCAAGAAGGTCGAGAAGCGGCGCATGCCAAGCAAGTGACCAATGATACTGCCACCCAACGCTCCCGATCCTGGCAGGGGGCTCACGACAAAGAAGCCCACGCCTAACGCGGAGAGCCTGCGGATCCATGGACGTTGGCGAAGCGTGGATGCGGCTTGGGCGCGTACGTTTCGCAGCCACGGGCCGACGCCAGGTAGCCGTTGCGCGAGGTCGAGGTTGTAGGTGTACCAAAACGCACTCGCCGCATTGACCCACATCACCGTGTAGGCAAGGTCCCAGGTGCCCAAGTGAATCGAATCAATCCACTCCGCAGGAATGAACGGCAATTGCTGCATGACGACTTTGCCGAGCACCACGCTGGTGCCGAGGAACAGCAGGCTAGCCAGCCCAGCAATCATGATTTGCGACGTGTAGTCCCAGCCGCGCAGCAGATAGATCACCAGCAGAACCATCGCAGTGAGCACAATGGGCGCAAGCAGCAGCACCAACCGCCGCACAAGCCGACGATTCCATTCCATGAGGCGCTCAAACCAGGAAGCCCGGTCCGCGTGCGCGTGTTGAGCCCCGGTCATTGTTGCTGGCCGCCTCCTTGGATGTCTGCGGTGGTTCCTTGAGCGCGCGATTGTACGTGGTTGGGCGCCCCGGGAAGAACACGATTACCGGTTGATGCGTACAATCTCCGAGACGGATCCGTCGCTGTAGGTGAGCCGGACGGTCGCATACGTCGTAGCCGCCGGGACCGTGAGATAGAGCGTGGCCTTGGTGGGGTCGATCGCCATGGGATTCTTGGGATCGACGGGGGGAATAGGGAAGTCCTGGCTCGGGTCCCCGTTGAGGCCGTACTCGATGCGTTTGAGCGACGCGCGATAGCTCATCAGCATCGAAAAATAGAGCAACACCCTGCCATCATAGTCTCGAAACATAAGCCATGAGTTCTTCATGGATTCGAGAATGTTCTTTTGATTTTTGAGCTGGTGTGCCTGTGGATTGAAACGGATCGCAAAAGGCCCTCGCTCACGATCGCGCGCATCGACATACTTGACGTACAGCGTAGTGGCTTTCGTGTCCATAGGTAGCGAGATGAGTAGGTTGGGCTGCGGTTTTCCGGTGCGCGCGTCAGGCGTATTCGAAAGGCCCGTTACCTTGTATGGGCCGTCTTTCGTGCCCTGGCGCCAGGACATCGTCTTGGCCAACTCTGAGATAACAAAGTACACCGACCACCCCGCGTTACTCTGGGTCGTGGTGATCGAAACCGGGGATTCGAACAACGTGGCAGGTATTGCGCGCAACGTCGCGAGGCGAACCTGTGCATCTTGTATGTGTTTCGCTGCCTCGCTCTGATCCAAGTAGTGTTTCAGGAAGGCGCCTTCATCGCGAAGTTTGAAGAAGTTTTCCAGGTACTCCTTTTCTTTGCCCTTTTCCCACAGCGTCTGCGAGCCGAGGCGCGCCGCCGAATATTCCCTACTGAGTTCGTATTGTGCAGGTGCAAATGTGGGGTGCTTGGCCGCGTAGTCTTCGAGTGCCTTCGTCCTTCCTTCCGCAGGCAACAAAAGCATCCACGCAAACTCGGTAACCGGGTTCTTCGATACGTCTTTCATGGCGGAATACACTTCGCGCGCTCCCGCCGGTCCCTGCTGCACTTTCAGTAAGCTCTGATACTTCAAGTGCGGGTCCACGAATCCGAGGTCCGGAAACGTAAAAAACTTGCGATACGACTCCATGGCTTTCACCGTGTCACCTCGACTCTGATACACACGCGCGTTGTGATAGTGAGCCGACGGTCGGTTAGCGTCCGCAATGACGCCGCCTTCTTTGAGCAGTGCCGCAAAGCCGGTTTTTAGTTCGTCGAGCGATTCCGCCACGCGCTCGCTGGTCTTGGCGGCCGATTCGGCGGCAGTCTTCGCAGCATCCGCAGCCGCCTTGGTCTCATCGCTCGCCGCTTTCATCGTTTCTGCAGCATCGGCAACGCCTTTGCGAGTTTCCTCGGCCGCCTTCTCCACACGATCGGCGGTTTCTCTGCTGGTGGTGGCGGCGTCGGCTGCGGCCTTGCGTGCTTCCTCGGCCTTGTCTCGTGTCTCATTCGTGGCGACTTCCGTACGCTCACTCGCTTTGCGCGCATCCTCGGCACTCTTCTTCGTTTCGTCGCCCTTGATAAATAGGAAGTACGACACGCCCAGCAACGCCAAGATGCCCGCTGCAATGCCCCACAGCTTTGCGTCCATGCCTTTGGTTCGCGCTGCGACAGTCTTTGTGTCTTCAGCGATGCCGTCGAGTCGTCCTTCAACCGACGAGCGAAACGCGGCGATGTCATCGCGCACTTCTTGCACATCCTCGCGCAAGTTCCCGATGTATTCCTCCAAGATATCGTCGCTTACATCGAGGTAGGTGGAGGGATCCACCTTCACGTCGCCTTGATCATGAGCCGTCTGAACCGGGCCGACGATTTCCTCGTAGTAGAGATCCATCAGTGACAGTTGGGTGGGCGTAACCTGCTTGTTGTGCGCCATGGTATTTCGAATGCGTCGCACGTCGTCCAAGAAGTAGCGAATCGTCTTTCTTCGTTCTTTCAGAAGGGTCAAGAACGGCGTGTCTTCATAAATCGGTTCGTAGCGTTCAAACTCCTCTTTATTGACAAAAAGCGAAGCTAGATCACTAAACGAAAGTCCGCTCAAAATGTCATTTGGATCGGCCTGCTGGATACAACGCTCGGCAGCTTTGCTGCTCAGTGCCTCACGAAGTCGATCCGTGAGTTGGTCTTGGTCGTTGTAGCTATCGGTAATGAGCGAGCGCACAATGAGCTCGAGCGCGCGCACCTTCTTTTGGCCAAGATTTTCCGAGATCAATGCATCAATCGACGCGTCCACAAATTGCTTGGAAGAAGCCCGTTCTGCAGTTTCCAGCCAAGACAACAGTCGAAATCGAGCCAGCCGTCGATTCCGTGCCGACGCCGCGGTCCCCTTGCCTTCGTGGGCCATTTCCGTGCGCTCGGCATCGCGCATCGCGGTCTCCAGGCCCTTCACTTCGTGCTCGTTCAAATTTAGCGCGTCCGCCGGTTTCGCGGTTCCGGATTCTCCCTTGGTGCGAAAGTAGCCACGTACCGCATCCGGAATACTCGACGCCACCACGGCCATTTCTGGGGCGAGCGCAATCGTGAGTCGGTGAATGGCCTTGACGATGAGCGGCTCGATCGTTTCAGAGGAAGACATCGTTATTTCTCCGTGAGTGCGATTGCGCCATCCCAAGAATCGGAAGGCGGATCGTCTCGATAGGCTCCGGCTGCCTGTGCGTGGAGAGTGTACCCCTTTTCACCGGGCTGACCACGCCGTTCGAATGCAAGGGCTTGAAAGCGCTCTTCGGCCCTCTCGAACGCCCCTGAATAGAAATCACGAAACGCGTCGTCCGCTCGCAATGCCAGCGCGGTGGCATTCGTATCGTCGGCAACAAAGAACACTTCGATGGGTGCGTTGCGTCCAACGGCCCGGTACTTGCCCAAGGGGACGAGCTGGCTACGAAGCGGCTCACCTGTTGCACGCGCGACTTCATTCGTAACAAGAATCGGCGCGCCCAGCGCTTTGGTCATGCCCTCAAGCCGCGATGCAGTGTTTACCACATCGCCCAACACGGTATACGAGCGGCGCTGTGGTGAACCCACGAGTCCGGCAATCACGTTGCCCGTGTGCACGCCAATGCCCGACCGGAACGGCCCCACGCCATCGGTCAAGAACCGATTGAAACGTCGCAGTTCTTCTTGCATAAACATTGCGGCGTGCAAAGCGCGATCGGCGTGGTGCATCGCGTCGTCACTTGCAGGAAAGAACGCCATCACGGCATCGCCGATGAACTTATCCACCCGCCCTCTGTAGTACTCGACGCAGCGCGTCATACAACCGAAGTAGCGATTGAGTGTTGACACCAGCCGCTCGGCTGGCAAGCGTTCCGTAATCGTTGTAAATCCGCGCAGGTCGCAAAAGAGCACGGCCGCCTCTTCGCTGTGACCTTGAAACCCGTCTTGTCCGCCCTCCGTGAGCAGGCGTGCAATTTCCGCATGACCCACAAATCGACCGCTGCTATGTAGCATCCATGCATGCCGGTCAAAGGCTTTGAGCTTCTCATCGAGCCGCTTGCGCATTTCGTCGGCCGATGTCGCATCCAGTTCACGCAGCGCTTCGCGGATCAAGTCGGCTGCCAAACGTGCATCACCCGCGCGCATTGCCACATCGGCATTCGCCGCCAAGAGCGTCGCGCGATCGATCGGCGTAGTTTGGATCGCACGAGCGAAATGCGCGCGCGCTGCATCGAATGCGCTCAACGCTTCATCAATCTGCCCGACATCGGCAAACAGCGCCGCTCGTACTTGACTCGCCATTCCGCTCACATGGGGAAGGTCTGCGACGACAGCGCGATCTAGCTCGTCAAGTGCGTCGATATGTTCTCTTGCCTCTGCCACTCGACCCACGCGCTGCTCAAGGATGGCCAAGTGCACACGTGCAAACGCTTGCGATACCTCATCGCCTGTCGACTCCGCCAGATGTTGGGACGCCGTCAACGCGTCGCGCGCGACATCGTGTTCGTGGCACTCGTAGTTGGCTACACCGATTTGTGTAAGGAGCGTGCACTTCAGTGATGTTGCGTCTGGCGCATGCTCAGCGACATGACGGTAGTCGTCTTCCAAATGCTGAATCGCGGCAGGGAAATCGCCAACCGCCATACACAACCGCCCCAGGTTCCCTTGCGTTAGCGCGATCCCGTGGATGTCACCCACGCGCCCCTTGGTTGCGAGTGCACGTTCAAAGGCGCGGCGCGCATCGTGAAGTAGCCCTTGGTGATGGAGGAGTTGGCCCATAGTGTCAAGCACGCGTCCCGCGTAGGCATCGGCGTATTCGGTTTCGTCCTGATCCAAGAGTTCCATACTGCGATTCAAAAACGTTGAAGCCGACAACACATTGTTTCCAGCGCGCCACGCCGCGGTTGCGCGCAGATGCATGACGACGCCGCGTGCGAACGGTGTTGACACAGCACCCGCACGTTCCGCGTCATCAAGGAAAGGCAGCAACACGGTTGTGGCGAGGATTGGATCACTGGCGATGGCGAGTGCGGCGCGAATCCGTTCGTCGAGCGATGCGACCAGCGGATCGTTGGCGTTTGTGAGTCGTTCGCAGACGCGGACGCGCGTCCGAGCGTCGATGCCAAGTTCCGTCATGAGATTGTCAAGTGTCTTCACAACGCGAAGCCTAATCGTCCTAGCCGCAGTTCCGTCACATTCGTCTTGTACGCCGCGTCCCACCGCGTCCGCGAGAGGCTATTTGTCGTAGGCTAGGTGTCTGCCAACGAAGGAGAGCTCCGTGATCACCATTAGGATCGAGTCAAAGCGCGCGAAAATGGCCTCGCCGCTAATTCGAACATGTGTCCTATTTCTAGCGCTCATTGCGATCTCCATCGGATTGCCAGCGTGTGGGGGCGGTGGTGGTAGCGACACGACTGAATTGCCAATTGGGGAGCTGCGCGTGTTTGGCATGAGCGGGGAGGCGTTGCCGGGCCCGACAGCTGGAAACTTTGCGCCGTTTCCTGCCCAGCCGGTGATGGCCGCGGCGGAGAACGGATGGTCGGCACTGGTCGCACCGACAGACGTTGTGGCCGCGCCCAATGTGTTGCTCGTCATGGAGCCCGATGGCAATGTCGTTGAAGTTTGCGCGGAGGGTGACGCGGCATTGGCGCCCAGCGACGGAACAATATCAGGCTTCCTCGCGGTTTGGATGGCGCCCGATGGTCGCGTCACCGCGTTGGTCACGATCACTGGCGATTCGCTTGTTGCACCGGGGCCACGTACGTTTGCGGTCATATCGGCAGAGATCGCGGGTGGTGTGGTGATGAACAAGATGGCCGTGATCACCGAACACGACGACGTCAACACTACACCCGACACCCTCGTTTCGATTGATCCATCGACGATGGTTGTTAGTGATCTAGGCGAGCTGTGGTTCATGGGCGTTACAAGCGCCGACGCCGACCAGGATCTGTTTGCGGTCAGCGCCGACGGCGCAACGATTCGCGAGATGGCCGTCGTGGGGGGATCGCTACCGAGTGGCGCGGGCACAATCCAGTCGGTGGACGCGTTTGGCATTGATCGCGAAGCGAAGTTCGTCGCCTTCGTCGCCGACGCGTCACTAGCCGCGGAACGACGACTGTATCTGACCGACGCAACAGCCGGCGGCGCTCCGGTCTACGACGAGCTGGCTCAGGACGGAGAGTTGCTTATCAACGAACCGGGGTCGATCAACGACGTCCACACGGGCGGGCCGATTCTCCTCGACTCGCTCGGAACAGTTGCATGGCTGGCCGAAGGCACGCAGGGTGCCACGGATGACATGATATTGCTCACCAATGCCGTTGCTGCTGGCCCCGGTGTATTCGCCAGGACGGGTGACGAGGCACCTCTGACCGCGGGTGGGACTTTTGGCGACTTGAACCTGCTCCGGCAAAGTCCCAATGTTTCTCTGCCCACGTTTACCGCTGAAGTCTCAGGCGGCACGATTGACTTCGCGACGTATCAGCTCATATCCCAAAACAGTGCAGTTCCCCCCGCGATTTCAATATTCGATGGGCGCCCCGCGCCTGGACCCGTCAACGGTGGACTGTTTGGGACAACGTTTCCCGGACTCGATCAACCGCCCTATCAACACGTCGCTCGCAACGGTTCCTTTGCCTTTGCGCAGGTATTAACGAACGGCGAGACGGGGCTATTTTGGTTGGTGCCATTCGTGGGACTCTTCGACATTGCGATCGAGGGCCAGCCATCGCCGGTTGCAGGACAGACGTTTGAGACCTTTAATGCCGCGCCGCCCCAGGGCGCCACCACCGCGAATGGCCAGGTGCTTTTCCGCGCAGAACTAACCGGCGGGCTGACGGGCGTTTTCCGCCAGGGCCCCTAAGAGAGCCCTATTGGCGCGTCTCCAATGGACGCGAATCCAACAAGACTGCGTTGGTCGCCAAATAGGCAGCGATCGGTAAGGACTCGGCTATTCTCTGGAACCCTCGCGGAGAGGTGGCCGAGCGGTCGAAGGCGCGTGCTTGGAAAGCACGTATACCCTCACGGGTATCGCAGGTTCAAATCCTGTTCTCTCCGCCATTTTCTCTCAGCCGATTCAAGCAGCGTCCCGCCCCCTTTTTGACGCCAGGGGATGAAGCGAGTCCTTGATACTGCACAGGTGAAGACCGAAGGACAGAACGGCCGGCACGCGCGGGGCCACGGCCGATTTGCGCACTGGATCGTCGAGCGCATTCTGCACCTGCGCCTCGCGCATCTGCTCTTCGCTGTTGCCTGCATGGTTGTCTTTGGAACGCTGGGCTACATGGCCTTTGCCGGCATCGGCCCCATGGATGCGTTGTTTCAAGCGGTCAATGTCGTTACGACGGTCGGGGCGGAGAACTTGGCCGACAGTGCGTGGGGACGCGCATTCGGGATCGTTTATTCGCTCTTGGGCGTTGCCCTTGCATCGCTGACACTTTCGGCGATAGCAGCCGCCATTGTCGAGGGTCGTATTCGCTCCGTCATCGGGAGACGTCGTATGGATCATGCAATCTCGGAACTTCGCGATCACGTGATTCTCTGTGGTTACGGGCGCTTCGGTCAACTGACGGCGTCGGAGCTTCGACGGGCAGGTGTGCCTTTCGTCGTGATCGAGATCGACCACAAACATGTGGAAGCCGCGGAGACCCACGAGATGCTCGTGATGGAAGCCGATGCCACGGAGGAAGCCACGTTGCGCCGGGTCGGCATTGAACATGCACGCGCGCTCCTTTGTACGTTGCCGTCCGATGCGGAAAATCTCTACGTGATTCTCACGGCTCGCGACATGCGCGCAGGCGCGGCCAATGACTTTCCCATTGTTACGCTTGCTCGGGCTCCCAATGCGAATCGAAAACTCAAGCGCGCGGGTGCAACACACGTCGTGAGTCCCTACGCCATTGGTTCGGTTCACATGGCGCGTCAGATTCTCTCGCCTCATTTGGTGGAAGTGCTCAACTTCGCGCGTAGCGGAAGCGACGGCTTGCAGAAAGCGGGCGTGTTTATGGAGGAATTCCGCATCCAACCCGACTCATCGCTTGTTGGACAGTCACTTGTCGATTCACCGCTTCGGCGCGAGTGGAATGTGATGGTCGTGGCTGTGATCGGAAATGAGGACACGCCCATCTATTCGCCGCGTGCCGACTATGTCTTCCGCGCTGGCGACGTGCTCGTGAGTGTGGGGCCCGATGAAGGACTCGCCAAGCTCGCCAAGGCCAGCCGAGATGGGGGCGAGACATAGCAACCGCGCGACCCGCGTCGACTTCGGGAGCGCGTGCCGCGGCGTGGGTTGCCGTGGGTGCGTTGCTCATCTCGTTTGCACCCGTACTCGTCAAAGTGATTGTGCCCCACGACATGGGGCCCACAGCGTGCGCGTTCTATCGCGTTGCATTCGGTGCCGTTTGCCTATTTGGACTGGCTTATTGGGTAGGCAAGCAGATCACGCTCGCCAAACGAACGCTCACGCTGGCCGCAATCGCCGGTTTGGTGTTCGCACTCGATCTTTCGAGCTGGCATCGATCGATTTTACTCTTGCCGCGCACGGGTACGGGACTCGCAACTGTACTGGCCAATACGCAAGTCGTATGGGTGTCGCTGGTGGGCGTACTTATTCTCGGTGAACGAGGCGGTTGGCGCACAGCGCTTTGTGTCGTGCTAGCACTCTTGGGCGTGGCGTTTGTACAAGGGGTCATTGGCGCCAGCACGATTGGCGTGTCCACCGCAGGCGTCCTCTTCGGACTCGCCACGGGCGTGTTCTACGCCATCTACATTCTCACGCTACGAAAAGCCCAGGCACCGCCATCGCCCGCACCGGTCATCGCATTCATGGCGTGGACGTCTCTGTTTTCGGCACTCTTCCTGGTTCCCGGTGTGCTGCTTTCAAATGAGTCATTCACGATTCCAAATGTGCGCTCGTGGATGTGCCTATTGGCGCTCGCCATCGTGGCGCAAACGATTGCGTGGATTCTCTTGACGACCTATTTGGCGAAGATCCCTGCAAGTTTGGGTGCTCTATTGCTCATGTTGCAACCCGCCTTCGCGACCTTGTGGGGCGTGTTGTTCTTTGGTGAATACCTGACCGTCTATGAACTGATCGGTATGGCGCTGTTGATTGCTGCGATGTATGTCGGACTATCACGTCCCACTCGCCGAAGTACCGAATCTGTCACTGAATCTGAACCTTTGGCCTGACCCGTTCCCGTATCCGCTTCGGGTTCAGAAGAGCATTTTGAGCACACACCCAATTCTCATCCAAAGTGCTCAGCGTCGTTTTGATGAGGACGGCCACGATATCCAAAGACATCGAGAGGGCGCCCTTAGGGCTGCTTCCGTCAGGACCTGACCCGGTTCGAGGCCATCAACCCTCTGGGTCGTGACCGTCCTCTACAAAACGAGTGGGGTGACATTACGACACCTGAGCATCCTTGTCCCATCCGGTCGCAGGTGAACTTGCTGCCACAATCGAGGCCACTTGACCCCTGCGTGACACCGGGTGACACCGAAAATTGGGGATTTAACACCCAAATGGGCTCTTAGAGAGCCAATTCCCTGGATCTGTGTCCCGATCGTGCGCTACAGTGAGGATTGCGGCCACTCATCTAGGGCTCAATTGAGCGCCAACCGGTGCCTGTAAGCACATGGTAAGTTGTTTTTACATAGCAACTTACGAAAATGACCCTTCCTGGGGTTTCCAGGTTGTCAAAATGTGTCACAGGGTGTAATCTCCTCCCAGACCGCAGTTCTGATCAGGCGATCAGGGCAGGAGGAGACGGCCAAAGCCGCATATGACGCTGTTTACCGGCCAACGAGACCACAGCATTGACCCCAAGGATCGGGTCGTAATCCCCTCAACTTTTGCGGACTCCATCCGCAAGACGAGTGATGGGGTGGTCTATCTGGTGCCGAGCGAGGGCGATCCGTGTGTGGAGGCCTATCCTGCGGCGGTCTACGAAGCCATGGCCCGGCAGCAAGTGCCCAATCGATTCGAAGGGGATATGCGCGCAAAGCGCCTGTTCTTTGAGAATGCCGAGCGGGTCGAGCTAAAGGGGCCCGGGCGTATCACGCTCGCCAAGCGCTTCCTGCCGTACTTCCCGCATCGCAAGGTGCGGATTGCCGGTCTCAATACCTACCTCGAACTCTGGGACCCCGCGACGTGGGAGAAGCATGTGGCCGGCAATGGCCCTGTCTATCCCGTGCCAACGTTGTCCATAAAGCGCGAGGACTGACTCATTAGCACGAGTCGGGACGATCTTTCTCATCCTCATGTGCCTGTCATGGTGTCCGAAGTTCTCGAACACCTGCTCGTGGATCAATCGACACGTGGCGTGATTGTGGATGGCACCGTTGGTGCTGGTGGTCATGCGCAAGCGATACTTGAGGCCGCGCCTCAGATCACATTGCTCGGAATCGATCGGGATCCCGCCATCCTCGCGATTGCGAAAGGACGGTTAGCGCCCTTTGGCGATGCCATTCGTCTTACGCACGGTAGCTACGCCGATGTTGAAGCGCACGTAGCGCAACACGGTTTGTCGCGTCCGATGGGCGTGTTGCTCGACGTGGGGGTTTCCTCGCTTCAGCTCGACACACCGGAGCGTGGCTTCTCATTTGGTGATCCGAACCAACCGCTCGATATGCGGTTTGACGCGACGTCATCCGATGAAACGGCCGCCGACGTGCTCAATGGCGCGTCGTGGCGCGAACTCGCTGATGTGTTCTTTCATTACGGTGACATCACCGCATCGCGTCCCCTGGCGCGCGCCATTGTTGATGCTCGTCCGGTGAGAACTGTTGGCGAGTTGCGCGCGGTTGCCGAGCCGATTGTGAGTCGGGGCCGTCGTCACGATGCGATGACGCGCGTGTTTCAAGCCCTTCGCATTGCGGTGAACAAAGAACTCGAGCACCTCGAACGTGGACTGCGCGAGGCGCTGCGTGTGTTGCAGCCCGCGGGTCGCCTCGTGGTGCTGGCGTTTCAGAGCGGTGAAGAGCGTGTGATCAAGAAGGTCTTTCACGAGCATCGCAAGACGCATGGCGGTCGCGTATTGACCAAGAAGCCACTACGACCGACACCGGCCGAGGTTGCTCGCAATCGACGCGCGCGTTCCACGCGTCTGCGTGCCTTTGAAGTTGCTCCAGATACCACGACAAGCACATGAGTCGCGACACGAACCAACAAGACTAGATTCCGAAACACCAACGCCTTAAGGACCCCGAGACAACACCGCCTTCATGAACTGGGCCACGATCATCGCCGTACTGCTTGCCACCGTTGCCACGGCCATGGTGGCGGTATGCGAATTCACCGAGATTCGGCGCATTCAATATCAGTCCTATAAGGTGGAGCGCCGCAGCGAACAAACCGAACGACGCATTCTTCGGTTGCGCGGTTCGATTGAGGCACTGACCACGCCGAGGCGCCTACTTGAGCATTTGGATGCGCCGGCGCCACCCGCGACTTCCATGCCCATGCCAAATCTCGGGACGCCCACCGTGACGGAAGTGCGTGGCGCATTGTCCGATCCCACACCACCGACTGAAGTACTCGACGAGGCCGCACGTCTTCGACTTGAGGAATCACAACGACGTGAAGAGGAGCGTCGCCGTACAGCTCCGCAATCGTTTGGCGCTGGACTCCCGCACGGCATGCAAGGGGCTGAGCACTTTGAATCGAATCGATCCGGCGCAAATCGCTCGGCACCCACAAGGCGGTCGCGATGAGTCGGCGCAACACCCCAACCCGTTTGCCGCGCAGCGTGCCGCTGACGGAGTACCGCCGCACGCTTGCTGCAACCCGTCGTTTCCGCACCAACTTTGTGTTCGGGATGTTGTTGGCGTTCTTCTGCCTCATGCTCTTGCGACTTGGCAAGTTGCAGATTGTGGATGCGCAGATCTATCGCGAGAAGGCACTGGCAAGCCAGTTCGTGTCGCATAAGTTCCGTCCCCGGCGGGGGCGCATCTTGGATCGCCACGGCCACGTGATGGCCACGGGACGGCCTGCATTGCGCGTGGACTTGGATCCGCGCACGATTGTGGATCCCGACAACAAGACCGATCCCCGTACGTTTTCCGTGCTCCTTTCCGATTTTCTCGGCGGCGATCCGAGCCCCGACACCATTTTCCGTCGCATCGATGACGCTCGTCGCTTTGCTCGCGCGAAGGGCACCAAGGTTACACAGTACGCGCCGCTTGTGGCCAAAGTCGAAGATCCCTTGATTGTTGACCGGCTTGAAGCGTTTCGTTTCACGAGCCGCAAAGGCAAGCAGGCCATGGGACTGTATGGCGCCGTGGTGTCGACAGTTGAGGGTCGGCTCTATCCCAATGGTTCTTACGCGGCTCACGTCATTGGCAAAGTTCCCCAAGGCAAGAAAGACGCGCGAGTAGGTATTGAGGGTACCTATCACGATCTACTTCGCGGTGAAGTGGTGCGTCGGCGCATTGGTCGCGATGCCGGTTGGCGTCGAATGGCCACGCCTGCGGACATGCGTGGACATCAGTCACGTGGCGAAGACGTCATCCTCACCATCGATCTTGTTGTTCAATTCTATCTTGAGAGCGCGCTCGATGAATTGATGGCCGAGCACAAGTCGTTTCATGCCTGCGGCATTGTGATGGACGTGAAGTCGGGCGAGATCTTGGCAATGGCTAGCCGTCCAACGTTTGATCCCAACACGCAGGGCTTCTCAAGCATGAACTACGCGATTCAGGGCATGTATGAGCCCGGTAGCGTGTTCAAGCCTTTTACCGTTGCGCTTGCGCTGCGCGACAAGAAAGTCGGGCCCAACCAAAACATTGCCATGCCCAGGCGTCGTTCGTTTGAAGGTGATCCCCATCCAATCAGCGACTCCCATCCAGTGGGTGACGGCACCGTCGAGCGTCTGATTGCACACAGCAGTAACACCGGCGCGGCCGAACTTGGTCATCGCCTCGGTGCCAAACGCATGCAGCAATGGGTGCGCTATCTCTTCCAACCGGCGCAACATACGAAAAACAAGCGTGGGACAGGCTTGGGATTGGCCTACGAGAAGGGCTTCCGTCCTGAGCGTTCTCGTTGGACGCTGCACAACGCACACCGGGCCTCCTACGGTCAGGGGTTTGACGTAACACCGATTCAGGTGGCGATGGCGTTCTCCGCATTCGCGCGAGTTGATGGGTGCATGGTTCGACCGCGCATCGTGTTGACGACGGATCCGGTTCAGCGAGCGGCCCAGCCCGTGGTGGGGAAGCGCGAGCGCGAAGTGATTCAACGTGGACTTCTTTCCTGCACCACGGAAGGCACGGCGGCAAATGCGTTTGCCGGATGTCTCTACAACGTTGCGGGTAAAACCGGCACAGCGCAGCAGACGGGCCGGTTGCAGGCACATGAGGTCAAGCTGCGCGGCGAGGGCATCGTCGGCGCCTACAGCAGGTTCAATATCTGCAGCTTCGCGGGCTATGCACCTGCTGCACATCCTGAGGTGCTCGTGTTTGTTCTCGCCAAGCACCTGAAAGAAGACGAGAAGAGCGGTGGCAAAGTCGCCGCGCCTGCGGTACGCGAAGTGATTGAGAAGACGCTCGCCTATTGGCGTGTACCGGCTCGTCCGACGGTTACGGCAGAGTTCGCGCGCGGTGCGAATCGTGATGCGCACCAAGACGTGTTGCCTGCCTTGAGGGGAAGCCGATGAGTGCCGCGGTGGCCAGCCCCCAAACGCTTGGCGATGTCCTCGACGTTTTGGATGTTCCCAAGACGCAAGGCGTAGATCGTTCGATCGTTGTACGTCAGCTTGCCGATGATTCGCGGGCGTGCATCGAGGGCACGGTGTTCTTTGCACGTCGCGGTACGACGAAGGGCGGGGCGGCCTACGTTGAGGACGCCGTCGCCCGAGGCGCTACGTTAGTGATCACTGAAGCGTCCTTGGACGCATCCATTCCTCACGTCGTTGTGGACTCGGTGGACGACGCACTTCGGTGCGTAGCCGATCGTTGGTTTGGCGAACCGCAGACGCGGTTGCAGTTGTTTGCGGTGACGGGAACCAAGGGAAAAACCACGGTGGCCCACCTGCTCGCATCGGGCTTGCGTGCGTGCGGTGTAAAGACGGCCATGATCGGAACCACGGGACACGACGTGGGTGATGAGGCGATGATCGCCGCCAGCAACACGACGCCCGGCATCCTACAACTCCGCGAACTCTTGGCGCGCGCCGTCGAGAACGGATGCGAAGCCGCTGTGCTTGAAGTGTCGAGCCATGCCCTCGATCAGGGACGCACGGAAGGACTCGATTTCTCTGCAGCCATCTTCACCAATCTCACCAGCGATCACCTCGACTACCACAAGACGCGCGACGCGTACCGCGACGCGAAGCTGCTGCTTTTCAAGGGTCTTGCACCCGACGCCCACGCCGTTCTCAATCGCGACGACCCCGCCTTTGGTGCCTTTGCCGAGGCCACTCGCGCGGTGGTTACGAGTTTTGGTCAGGATCCACGAGCCGATGTACTGGCCTCCGAGCTTGAGCTCACCGCAACACACTCCACGTTTCGCGTGACGGGGTTGGACCATCCGATGCCCGCCTACACGACGAGGTTGGTGGGGCGACACAATGTGAGCAATGTGCTGGCCGCGCTTACTTGCTTGCACGTACTTGGTCACGACATGGAGCAAGCGGCGACAGGCATCGCGTCACTATCGTTGGTACGCGGACGCTTGGAACGCGTTGAAATTGATGGCACCGAGAGTGACGTTCATGCATTCGTGGACTACGCCCATACCGAAGATGCACTTCGTCAAGTCTTGGAGTTCCTGCGCGGCGTCGGCGCCCATCCGATCACCGTCGTTGTTGGCTGCGGTGGCGATCGCGATACGACCAAACGTCCGCGTATGGCGCGCGTGGCTGCCGAGATTGCGCACGCCGTCATTTTCACCAGTGACAATCCGCGGAGCGAGGATCCGCAATCGATTCTCGACGACATGTTGCGCGGGCTCAATCACGTATCTAGCGGTCCAAGTGGGCGCGTCATGACAATTGTCAATCGCCGCGAAGCGATTGAGCGCGCCATTCTCGATGCACCCGCCGGTTCCACCGTGCTCGTGGCCGGCAAAGGACATGAGACTTACCAGATCATTGGCAACGAACGCTTGCCATTTTGTGACGTCACCGAAGTGCGGCGCGTACTAACGCTGCGCGCCGGATTATCAGGCGGTGACGACGACGAACGAGGCGGCGAAAAGAACCGCCGCGATGGGGATCCCCCCAGGGATAGTGAGGTATAGACATGGAAGCCATTCGTCACTCAGACGTGCTGCGCGCAACCGGTGGTGAGCCGGCAGGCCCCGTCGTGGGCGATCCGATGATTCGCGCAGTGACCACGGACAGCCGCGACGTTCCGCCGGGCGCGCTATTCGTGCCGATTCGAGGTAAGCGTTACGACGGCCACATTTTCGTCGAGCAGGCGTTCCTCAAGGGCGCTGCATTTAGCCTCGTGGCACGCGATGCAGGATTTACGCGCATTCCTCCCAATGCGATCGTGGTGGGGGACACTACCAAGGCGCTCGGCGACTTGGCGCGTTGGCATCGAAGTCGTTTCGACGTGCCCGTCGTGGGCATTACGGGCTCGTGCGGCAAGACCACGATTAAGGAAATGCTGCGTCCCATTCTTGGTGAGCGCGTCGTGGTGAGCCACGCCTCGTTCAACAATAGCATTGGTGTACCGCTCACCTTGCTGCGCATGAATCGTTCGACACGCGCTTGTGTCGTGGAGATTGGAACCAGTGCGCCGGGCGAGATTGCCTACCTCAGCAGTATTGCCCGGCCCACCGTGGGCATCCTTTCCAATGTCGAAGAGGCACACCTTGAGGGCCTCGGCAGTGTACGCGGCGTCATGCGCGAGAAAGCTGCGCTGTTGCGCGCCGTTCCAGAGAGCGGCGCAGCGATCCTCAATGCCGACAACTACTATTGCCGCGAGATCATGTCCACGCTGCGCGGCCCTGCAGTCATCTCCTTTGGCACATGGGAAGACGCCGACGTCTACGGTCTCGAGGCGCGTCCCACGCGCGATGGCTTTGAGGTGTTGTTGTTTGGCCGAATGCCCATTCGCGTGCCTGCGCTCGGTATGCACAATGTGTCCAATGCCCTGGCGGCTGTGGCCTGCGGGTTGTGGTTGGGGCGTTCACCGTCACAAGTTGCAAACGGATTGGCGCACTACAAGACGCCCGCCATGCGCATGAGCCGCGAATCGGTTGGCAGTGTCACGTTGATCAACGACGCCTACAACGCCAATCCCGGAAGCATGGAAGCGGCGCTACGCGAGTTGGCACTGCGCGATTGTGGCGGACGACGTGTTGCGGTCCTTGGCGACATGTTGGAACTTGGTGACGAGACCGAGCGATTGCATCACCGTCTCGGTATGCGTGCCGCGCACAAGGCGATTGATCTCCTATGGGCCATCGGTCCCCATGCTGAAGTTGTCGCGTCGGCGGCGATGGACCGCGGCATGCCCGCCGATCGTGTTCGTTGGCATCAGAGTTTGAAAGAAGCCATGGCCGATCCTGCGTTTGAACCGGAAGCCGGTGACATGTGGCTCTTCAAAGCGTCGCGCGGTATGGCACTCGAGCACATTGTGGATTTGGTTCGCGAACGCGCCCGCAAAGTGCAGTCGATCCGTGCGCCACAGGGACTGAGTCGCATCAACAAGCCCGCCGGCTAACACGCCGCAAGGCATCGTACGCACTCACTAGGTACGACGCGCGTGGATTCACCCTTGAGGGAGCTTGCATGCTCTATCACCTATTCGGACTCCTGGCCGATTCGCTGCCTGGTGCCCGTTTGGGTCAGTACATTGCGTTTCGGGCCGCGTTTGCTGCCATCTTAGCGTTTGGCGTCTCCGCGTGGTGGGGCAAGGGATTCATTGAAACGTTGCGCGAGCGAAAGATCGCGGGCTATGAATCCACGGGCAGCGCGAGTGTGGACGCCAGCCGGCAGCTCAAGGCGAATGTGCCCACGATGGGTGGTGTGATTCTGCTCATTGGCGTGGGTATATCCGCCTTGCTCTTTGCGCGTTTGGATCTTGCCTTTGTGTGGATACTGCTGCTTTCGTTTCTAGCTTTCGGTGCGCTGGGTGCTGTAGACGATTGGAAGAAGCTCACCGGAAAGGGCGGACGCGGGTTGCGTGAGCGCCACAAGATGGGCGCGCAATTGGCCATTGCACTAATTGCACTGTCTTCGATTTATGCGCTCGGCAATATGGAAGACGGCACGTCCTGGCTGCGTGGGCCGAGCATGAAGGAGAATCCCTATCAGCCCAAGTGGGTAAAGCGCCATGAGGTGGACCCCGGCGAGTCATGGAACTCGATGGCGGCTAAGTACTTAGGCGATGAGCGACGGGCCGCAGAGCTTGCCGAGCTTAACGGCCTTCCCCGTGAACGGCTCACGCCGGAGATCCTTGCTGCGCCGTGCGACACAAGTACGGGTCCAGCGCTTACGTCACCCACACTGCTTCCGCCTCTTGGGCGCGAAATCCGTATGAAGGCCGCATGGCCCAATCCGCGCGACCATCACCGCGCCGATGTGCAGATTCCGTTTGCAAAGAAGTTCTGCTTTGACTTGGGAATACTGTTTATTCCATTGGGCATACTCGTGATTGTCGGCGCGAGCAATGCGGTGAACCTCACGGATGGCCTCGATGGCCTCGCGATTGGATCCACACTCACCACTGCCGGATGCTTCGCGGTGATTGCCTACCTTGTGGGGCGCGTTGACTTTTCGCAGTCGCTCTATCTGTTCTACATTCCAGAAGCAGGTGAACTTTCGATCCTCTGTGCAGCGCTCGTGGGGGGGGCGCTGGGTTTCCTGTGGTTCAACGGATTTCCCGCTGAAGTCTTCATGGGCGACACGGGGTCACTGAGCATTGGCGGGTTCTTTGGTGTGTTGGCTGTCATGTTGCGCCATGAGTTTACGCTGTTGATTGCGGGTGGGTTGTTTGTTGCCGAAGCGCTTTCGGTCATCATCCAGCGCGGCTACTTCAAACGCACCAAACGAGCCGCCATACGACGCGGTGACCCAAATCCCACCGGCAAACGTGTATTTTTGTGTGCACCGATTCACCACCACTTCCAAGAACTGAAGTGGCACGAAAATAAGGTCACCATTCGCTTTTGGATCATCTCATTCATCTGTGCGATCGCTGCGCTGGCATCGCTGAAGGTGCGGTAGTCAATGGCGGGATCTACCAAAGCCTCACGGCCACTTTCTCCTGCGGCACTCGACCGCAATGCCAACGCTGCGTATGCCGGTCACGCGGTCTTGACCATTGCTGTGGGACTCGTGAGCCTCGGCCTGTTGATGGTCTATTCAACGAGTTCTGTCAAGAGCGCCTTCTCCGATAGTCACACACAGGTCTATACGCTCTCTCGGCAACTTCAGTGGGTCTTCATCGCTATCGTCGCAGGCGGCATCGCGGCGTGGGCGCCAACTTCGCTCCTGCGCGCTATCGCGAAACCCGCCATGTTGATTTCGCTCGCTCTCTTGGCCGCAACGCTTCTGTTTGCGCCCGAACGCAACAAAGCCAAGCGATGGCTCTACATCGCGGGAATCAGCGTGCAGGCTAGTGAGTTCTTCAAGATCGCCGTGCTGTTATTCCTCGCCGATCGCTTGTCGCGCCGAGAACGCGCGCAGTCCTTTGGCGATTCCATGCCCTTTGCGCCGGTGCTCCTACCGTTGGGCGTGGGGGTGGTATTGGTCCTCCTCGCGCCCGATCTCGGTATGAGCTTGTTCTTGGTTGCTGAAATCGTGGTCTTGTTGGGGCTTGGCGGCGTGCGCCCCACACGCTTTGTCCCATTGCTGCTCACGTCGCTGCCGCTGATCGTGTTCTATGCCTACACGCGCTTCGGCCACGTGCGCAAACGTATCGAGCTTTTCTCCAACAACGAAGGCAACAGCCAAGTCCGCGAAGCGCTCATCGCCATGGGTAGCGGTGGGCTCATGGGCGTAGGGCTTGGCGAGGGCAAACAGAAGCTCGGCTACATCGCCGAGGCCCACACCGACTTCATCTTCGCCGTCATTGGCGAGGAACTCGGTTTCCTCGGCTGCGCCGGCGTCGTCCTCGCCTTCATGGCCTTCATTTGGTACGGCCGCAAAGTCGCCTGGCACGCCCGCGAAGTCGGCGGCGACGGCTCCCACGGCTTCTACCTCGCCGCCGGCGCCACCTTCATCGTCTGCTTCCAAGCCCTCATCAACATCGCCGTCGTCACTGCCACCGCTCCAACGAAGGGCGTTTCTCTGCCGTTCATTAGCGTCGGAGGTAGCAATTTGGTAGTGGCATGTACGTGTGTGGGGCTGATTGTAAATGTGTCGCGGAGGTCGGTGAGGAGGGGGAGGCGGTAGACTTGGGGAACCCCTCGGTTTGGAAGGTGATGAGCCCGGTGACGATTTCCCCATGGCAGTTAGTCGTCGTTGATGGACCCGACGCGGGCACGAGCTTCGTGTTTGATCGCGAAGCGGTTGTGTTCGGGCGTGCGGGAACACCCGATCAGGAGCTTCGAACGCCCTCGGATGCACGCATTAGCCGAGAACATGCGGAACTTCGAATCACGGACGATGGACTGACATTCTCGTGTCGAGAGGGGCGTGCGCCGTTCGTGGTCGATGGCGAGGAAGTGATGCAGGGGCGCGTGGAATGGGGGCAAGCGTTTGGCGTTGGCGTGAGCGAGTTGCGCCTTGAACGACGTCATGAGGCACGCGGCGATCGACGCGGCACGTGGCTTCCCCGACGCACACTCGATGAATTTGAGCTCGGCGACGAGGTTGGCTCTGGCTTGTCGGCGCGCGTCTATGAGGCGGTAGATCGCATGACCAGCAGACCTCTGGCGATCAAGGTGTTTCGACCTGAAATGGCGTTGGTGGAGCCCATCGTATCGTTATTTTTGAGAGAGTCAGAACTACACGCGGGTCTGCGGCACCCAAACATTGTTCGCACGGTGTGCGTGGGTCGAGATCGCTCAGAGTTGTTCATTGGCATGGAGTGGATCGATGGATGCAATCTTCGCGAACGCGTGGATGCCATTGGACTCTTGTCGCCGCGCGAAGCTACAGATCTGGCACTCGCTATTTTGCCCGCACTGGCCTATACGCATGAGCGTGGCGTCATTCATCGCGATGTAAATCCCAGTAACATCATGCTTGCAGGTGATGAACCTCGACGTGCAAAGTTAATCGATTTCGGTATGGCTCGATTCCATCAAAATCGAACGAAGGATCAGACGATAACCAACACAGGTGAAGTCCGCGGTACGCTTAGATTTTCAGCGCCCGAATGCCTCTTAGATGCAAAGCGCGCCGGCCCTGCCGCTGATGTGTTTGGAGTCGGCACGACCCTCTACTATGCGCTTACGGGTAAACCTTGGTTTGACGATTCGGGTAACAATGAAGATTTTCTTCCAGGGGTGAGTACCGCACGTGTAGTCCCCACACGCGAGCGCGTTCCAGGCGTGCCTAACAAACTGGCGGACGCAATTGATCGTGCAATACAATTGATGCCGAACGACAGGTGGGACGGGGCCAAGGAAATGTGTGAAGCGCTTTGAAATGACCTGTGTGAACACGCGCGTCAGTATAAGAACCTAAAGGCGATCTGCGGAGCGATTGCTTTGGAGGCCGAGTAGTTGGTGTCGTCATTGATTGTGGTCGACTGGGATGAAGACTGCGCGCTCTGTATGAGTTTGATTCCCGCGAGTTCGAGTGCAGGCGCTACCGATACGGTCCGAATGTTTGCGCCGATTGCGCCAAGTGTTGGAGTCTGCACTACGATAAGCTCTGACGCCAAATTCATGATCTTGCTATAGGAGAGGAGCTCGCTGTTGGGCAAATCAAGTATACTGAGGATTGCAGCAGTAAACAGACCATGTTTCGGTCCCTCAAACGCGAGTTCATTTTCCGCTGCTGCAGACATTGCAATGAGGTTTGCCTGAATCGGAATGAGTCTCCCGCCTCTTCTAATGGGGCCTGACGGAATCTTACCTTGCAACAAAAGCGACGCGATTGCGTCGTCCGCGGCCCGCGTTAGCGGCGCCCGTGGGATCGCAGTCCCGCTTTCGTCGATCCCCGTCATGAGCAGATAGTTCTTAGTCGCATCTATTCCTCCAGGAATTCGAACAGGCGGTCGCTTCGCAATCTGATCGAAGTCGATTGAAATTCCTCGATCCTGTGGAGCTGCTCCCGTGAGTTGAAGGGGACGCCTCTCATCATCAATAACACCGGCAGCGAAACACGCGTCAGTCACAACAACTACTTCACAATCTTTGGGGATCGAAACAAGTTTGTTGTGTATAACGTCGTCGAGCAGGACGCCATCGTGGAGACACCAGGCTTCGTCCCAGCCATCTCTGTCTGTGGCCACACCACGAAGGCTCAGTCCGTGACCCGCGAACGTAATCATCAACAAGTCACCTGGAATTAGCCGCTCGATTGTCGCGTCAATGACATTCTCTACGTTTTCTAGAGTCGCGTCGTCGCCAAGTACAACCCGAGCTGAGCATCCGACATCATTCGCCCAGTCGCGCATTGCCCGCGCGTCGTTCTCCGCTGATGAGAGTGAAGGCAGATAACCCAAGAACACATCGTTAGACACCTCGTTTATACCGATGTGAATCGACCGGCCTTCGTTCCAGGACTGTCTGCGGCTCATCGTTTTTAACTTCAAGAGCGACAGTTCGGGATGTGGTCAAATTTCGCTAGTCTTGCCTTCATCGACTAGACCTTCACTACAACTAGAGTGTAAGGCCCAGCTTTGCCATTTGATCGAATTACCTCTAGAACTGAGTGCGCAGCCACCGTAACGTCGTAGCTGTGCTTCTTAGCATCTCCTCCCACAAATTCATAAATATTTTCTTCGTCAAGAGTCATCTGCACGTCCACCTTTCTGTTGCTGTTGAAATACTTTATTCGTACATTTGTATCTTCCCCTAGATCATTTTGCCAAAGCTCGTGTTCATCGTTGTCATCGGTCTTAACTCTGAGCGTATTTAGTATTTCTGACATCTTTGGTGTCCCTCTCTTATCGGTCTTTGAAACCGTAGTCGATTAGAATTGGCTCGTCTTTGTCAGGAGTCGGGCTGTCGCTATGAAGCACGGCGTACTTTCGAAATTCATTGACTGAATAAGGCAAGTCGTGAAGGCCCCAAGTGGCGAATTCCACGTCATCGGGTCTCCATTGGGTAAACACGAGCCTGGTTCTCACGTATTCAGTGGCAGGAGTAGGAAGCCCCTCGGGCGATGAGCCAGGCGCGGCGTATCCGTTGATTTGGCCGGGTCGATAATGAAGCCAAATCTCTCGTCCGCCCTCATCCGGTACCCATACCCAAGCTGTTAGCTTCTTATCGTCCGGGCCGAACAGGGGGAGTTGATGAACTGCATACGCTTGTCCCTTTTCGAGCTTGTGTCCGTCTCGATTGCCGCCAGGAAATGACGGAGCGGAGGGCCTAGCTACCGTGCACGTCCAGTTGGCAGAGTTATCATCTACGTTGTGCTTTAGTTTCCATTCCTTCGACGCGTGTGCGCAAAATGCTTCAAGAGTCTCCGCATCTGTAATGGAATGTCCGCTTGGTATCGAAAACGCATTCGAGTCTGCGACCTTGTCTATGTAAAGAGCTTCACCCGAGGACACATTCGAAAATCGGGATGCCGCGCCGCCCGGATCCTGTGTCCTATACGCCCATAGTTCGTCCGAAGTTATCGGTCCGTCTGACCAGGCCATTGCTGTATAGAATTGGGGGCGCGGGTCATTTGAGGGGCCTACGCTCAGTTCGAAGATCCCCTCGTCGATTTGCGGTCCCCGAGCGTCGTCGGATGCGCTACCACGAGCGCGATAGGTAGGGAATTTCCTCATATTCGAGTCCTCATGCTCCAGATCGTTCAAATCAACGATAGGGCGGCAGCATACTCAAGACCTCTGAGGGAGTCAACACTTCACGGCGCGTGTGTTTGTGTTGAGCCGCATGGGCCCACGTGTTTGCCCGCTGTATGATGCCTGGATGCAAATGCTCGTGCTCTTGGGCGACGCACATGAGGGCGGCAGTTTGTGAGGCAATTCCGGGGGGGTGATCTGACCAGTGTTCAAGAACACGTTTACGTACGAGATTCATGTCTGCAGGAGATCTCCTCTGGCAAACCAGTAAAAGTGCCAAGGCAATATTCTGAAGTGCCAAACTGCCTGCGGCCCTTCTAAAGCACTCAGCCGCAGTCTGGCAATGATTGCTCGCTCTAGCGTTGCGGCCAGCGCGCCAAAGTATCGCCGCTTCGTTCAGGAGTATCGCACCGCGGAGTAGGTCGCGGTCCAGCAAGTTGGCGGCGCGAACCAATTCCTTGTCCTCGCAGCTCTCCACATTGCGTCGGTATTTTACCACCCTGAGTAGCCGTTCGATTCTGGGAATGTTTGCGTGATCTCTACGCTTGCTTGCCAAGACGAACGCTTCGTTCACCAGCGAATCCGCAGTCCCCAGTTCTGCTGCTTCAGTTGCCGCGATTGCCGCATTGCACAGTGCGGTGACTCTCCCTCGATCCGAAATTGCTCGCCTAGCGGCTCTTCGGTGGAGCCCTACTGCAGATTGGTAGCGACCTTCGTGAAAGCGAAGCCAGCCGGTCCAGGCCGCGATCCGATATCTAAGCGCCGGGTTTGGGCCTCTTCGAGCGTATCGTACTGCACTAGCGATCGTCTCTCGCTGTTGGTCGATCGAATCGCCCCTCCGCGCTGATAGGTTAGAGACTGTGAGGAACAACTCGGTTTGTTTAATCGATTTGTCGCCGGGGACGTCGTCAAGGGAGTATTGGCGTTCTACCGATTGTTCTTGAAAAGTCGCTCTTGCATGCCGAATGAGATGCTTCCAGAAATTCAGTGAAGATGACGTGTTCGTGGCTAACTCTAAATGGTACATCGCCACGTCGAGCGATCGAATAGTCGTCAGTCCCAAGGAGGCTTCTACAAGCTCGGGCCAGATCTGCGGTGTTTGAACGCGAGAGTGTTTTCGCTGTTCACACAGTGCAAGGTTGATCAGGGAGAACGCGGTGCCATATTCGCCAGTTAGAATTCTCCGTTGCGCCGCTACCTTTGCAGATTGGACTAAGGCGTGTGTATCACCCATCGCCATATATAGGAGAGGTGCTTCAATGGAATCCAGAGGTAGGAGAGTCGCGATCGCCCTGCACCACCGATTCTTAGTTTCAGAATCAACTGAGGCCAGATCTGGGCATGGCACTGCAATCCACGCTTTGCGTTCTCGGTCCAAGTCTACCGCCGAAATTCCCTTTAGTTCGCATATCGCTGAGCGGACGTGCTCCTTGGACATTGAAACGAAAGTCTCAATGTCGCTAGGGTTCAGTCCCGTACCTGCCAAAGTAAGGAACGCCCACACGTCCCGTGCGTCAGCACTAAGGTTTTCGACACGCTCTCCAAGTGTCGGTACATAGGCGGGCGGCGACGACACAATGCGTCGTTGCGCACGTGGATCAACGTACAGCCCATCGTCCCAGGTGGCCAATCCCGCTGCGATCCAACGCTCAATTTCGTGCAGAATCGTCTTGGGGCGGCCTCTGGAGTGCTTCCAAAGCACCTCGGAGAGTTCATCCTGTGTAAAGAAGAAGCGGTTGGAGCTCTTAATGAGCGGCCGGATGTCATCTTCGGATAGATAGTGACATTCTTTCGAATTTGAGCCCTGAGGCGCAACCGTAGACGTCACGAGGCAGGCGAAACCGGAACTCTGTGCAAGCCGTTCTTGCTCGCGTGGGTCCAAGCGATCGAAATCGTCGACGAAGAGCGCCGTTGCGGAGTTCAAGGCGCCTATGGCAGAGCCGGGTGCGTGCCACCGAGTTGAAACGCCACTATTCGAGAGCTCATTTGCAGCTTCTTGAAGCGTTCGGGTTCGTCCTGAACCGGGTCGCCCATAGACATTGATGCTACGTCCCGCAGGCACGGCATCAACAACAGCTTGTATGATGTCTCGCGGGCCCAGGAAGGGAAGCTCTAGTGTGTGCTCGACACCGAGTGCGCGTTGCAACTCCCGAACGACCGTGTCCATGCTATCTGGACGACGATTGGCGTCGGCACGCACCATAGAACCCAGCACATCGCCAATGCCGTCCGGCAGTTCCTTTAGTAGCTTGATACTCTCCAACATCTCGGTGACGGGATCCGTGTCGCCCTGCCCGCGACGAAGTCTGCGAATCGCTGTGAGTATCGTCATACCCGCTGCGTAAATGTCGCTGGCTGTGTCGGCGACGGCCCCCGCCATACGTTCAGGAGACATATAGAGCGGCGTGCCAATAATCACCGCATACTCGCGGTACTTGTCCGGATCGGATTCGTCTTCGGCAATGCCGAGATCCACAATGGTCACTTGTCCATGTTCATCAACGAGCACATTGCTCGGTTTGAGATCGCGATGCACAACACCCGCAAGGTGGAGTCGGCGCAACGCCTCCATAAATGAAAGCACGCGAGGGAGAAGCGTCTCTGGATCGTATCGATCGAGGTCGCTCCCAGGAAATCGGGAGCCCTCAACGAGGTTCATGACGAGAAACGCCCAGCCTTCGTGGCGACCATCATCGAGTAATTTCACAATTCCGGGAACACGGGCGCGTCGCAGGGTGGCGAGTTCGCGGTCGTAGCGTTTTGACTGACGCTCACTCGTTAGCGCAACGAACTTGACGGCGACATCCACATCGTCAATCCGATCGTGTGCTTCGTACACCGTACCGAAGGCACCACGGCCCAATTCTTGCTTCAGGGTGTATCGCTTCGCTACAACATCGCCCGTGGTCGGAAACGAGACGCGGAGTTGCTCCATGTCGCCAGTGCCAGGCGTCTTGAGTAGTGTTTGATCTTCGCTGCCCGCCACGTGTTTAGGGGCAGCAGGATCTCGAGTGGCTTCGTCGCGGCGTTTTACCTGATCTTGAAGCGCAAGCAGGCGCAGCGTTTCGCGGCATGTCGATTCGTCGTTGCCACATGCGTTTTGAACAAAGGCCTCACGCGCATGAACCGCGACGGATTGAGCAGCATCGAGAACCGAAGCTACGCGTTCCCAGTCGGCCTGATCCATGAAACGGCGGTGCCCCACGAGCGTTGATTCGAGGCACGTACGGTTGGCCCCGACAGATCACATCGAGGCGTGATTGTGTTCAATTGAAGCCTTTAGAGCAAGAGGGTTGTGGGATCCGTTACCCACCACCCGTCGAAGGGCCTGAGGGCGTTGATCCGGGCGCCGAAGGCGGCGTCTGCACCTTGGGGCCCTTGGATTGGCTGGGTGCTTCACGATCGGGACGACCTGGTGAGCCCCTTGGGCGCCAATCGAGGCGGTACGTAAACACGCCATTCTTACGAACAAGCTCACCGAAGGGTGTGCCGATGTACTTTCGCAAGTGCGTCTTGCGCGCTTCGGTGATCTTCTTGCCGCGGGCCTTGTCGTAGAGCGGCACATTTCGGGGATGTACGTCCTTCGCGTCTTTCGCGGGATCTAGATACCACACCGAATCGAGCAGCGGCGTGAGGTCCTTGTTCTTCCATGCATCCTTCGGCAGTCCGACTGCCGCCGCGTAGGCCTCGCCCAGTTGAAAGCGTTTGACCGAAAGTATGTGATGAAGCAATGCTGCGTCGGCGTAGTAACGACGCTCCCTATCGTCATCGCCCACCGACTCGGCGAATGGCTTGAGCCGCGTGATGGCGGCGTCGAGTGCGGGAAGTGCTCGTTCGGCGCTCTTCAAGAACTGTTTGTAGTCTTTCTCGTCATGAAACGAAAACGGCATTTCGTTGTCGCCGCGTACCAATTCCATCTCTCGCGCGGTCCTATAGTTTTTCTCAACGGGCGCGCTGTAGGTGGCGATGCGGACTTTGTGATTGGCAATACGGTGCCACGCATCGAGTAGTGCGCGGGCGACGTCGCTCCGCGGAATGTCTGAACGTATGTCACGGCGTGAGCGGAGATCGGGCGCAAACATATTGCAGCGGCTGTAGTCGTAACGGATTTCCGTCCGTCCTGACTTGTTCCATGACCAGAGAATGTAGCGACCGCCGGTCAAGCCCGCGGCGCGCATGAGCGACCACGAGCCAAAGCTTGACGCCAATGGAAAGAAGTAGTTGTGCAGTGCATCTTCGCGTTGCTTCTCATGGCGGCGATCTTGAAGATCTTCATGCTCACCGGATTCGCCCTTTTTGTCGCTCTTCTTGCCCTGTTTGCCGTAGCGCGGCTTTTTCGTTGTCTTTCGCTTGGGCGGTGCTGGCAGGCGGGCATGAAATTTCGTCGCCCAATGTGTGCCGCGATAGCGAAACGGAATATGCGGCCACGCCGTATCGCCACCGTGCCACGGACGATCGTCGTCTTCGGGCCCGAAGGGGCTACGGCTAATGTGGTCGGCGTAGAGGCGAGACGTGCCATCGGGCATTCGCTCATTGAAATTGGGGGGATAGAATCCGTCGCTCCAGCCGCGTCCGAAACATGCCTCGCTGCCAATCACGTGGAGCGCATGCCCCTTTTGTCTGAGTAGGCGGTTGAGATCTTCAAGCCCCGCGGTGTCTTCGAAATGCCAGTCGGCAAAGTAGATGATGGTTGCCTTTGAGTCTCTCAGCTTTGCGATGGACTTTCGAAGCGCAGGGAGCGTGGCAATAACCTTCGTGTCTTTCGCGAGTACGCTCGCGAGGCGCGGCGTGAGTTTGGATG
Organism: Planctomycetota bacterium; assembly: GCA_965222115.1. GTDB lineage: Bacteria > Planctomycetota > PLA2 > PLA2 > JAEUHO01 > CBDCTJ01. The sequence goes on from CBDCTJ010000007.1 coordinate 2,067,402, forward strand.
GCGTGTTGACGGCCGTTCCCGGTGTCTTGCCAAGTCGGGTCATTCGCCAACGCAGGACTCCATCTGCGTGTTGATCCAATGCGAAGAGTGCGCGGGCAATTTCGGGCTCAGCGTGCGCCGTGTAAGGCGTAACGTCCACAACGAAAAGCACGCTCTTACGTCGAGGTTCGAGCGCCACGCGAATCGCCCGCGATAAATCTTGCTGACCGCGCACCATGACCTTGGCCGCATCGGGCGCAACGCCGCCGCCCTTGGCATCTACAAACGTCGCAACGCGTTCACCGAAGACGGCCGAGGGCGCAAACGCTAGAGCGAGAACCGTGACACTACCTAAGACGATTCGGCGCATGAAGCCTCCCGTTCAGATGGATGAAGCTGCCGCGCCGAGTGCACACCACGGGGTATGTCACCGTTGCCGGTCGGAGGAGCCTCGGTGGAGGGGTTGCCAACCCTTGGGTTTGTGTTGATATGGGAAATGCCCCGTCGTGGCCACGACGTCGAGACGAACGTTGGTGTGCAGGCGCCGGACGCCTGGAGGTTGAAATGCTGTACATGATTGAGAACGCCAACCGGACGTCGATGTTTCATCGCGGGATGGGACTTGTCCTGGGATGCCTCGGTGCCCTGGCACTCGTCGTGTGCATTGGATGTGGCGACGGCGACAAACATGGGGACCATGATCACTCGCATGGCGACCACCATCACGGAGACCATGACCACGAGCATGGCGATCATGATCATAAGCATGCGCACATGGAACACGGTCCGCACGACGGTATGGTGGCCGAGCTCAGAGACGGGGACGGCAAGAGCGTGGGCTATGTCGAGTTGAAGCTCCACGATGACAAGGGCGATTTGGAACTCTGGATCGCGAAGGACAAGGCCATGAAGAAGCCCATGTGGTTTCCGCTTGATGCCAATGTGAACGTGACGTTCGTAAACAAGGACGGTGGCCGATCCGCACGGCTCGCCGTACGTGATCGCGAATCCAATCCCGATGAGGATGGCCATTCCCACATCGATGGGACCAACACCGATTACTTCATCTTCCCCGGCGACTCGGGTCAGGACAGCAAATGGCTCATGGGCAAGTCGTTCAGTGCGCAAGCCACCGTACTGATTGGCTCGGGCGATACGCAATTCCGTTCCGTGACGTTCAAACTCGTGCCGCACACGCATGCAGAGGGTGAGCACGCACATAAATAGGCCTCATACGAAGGCAAGTCTATTGGCGCCCAGCGCTTGAACTCGTGGCGTCCAATGGGACGGGGCTATGTACTCCCGGATCGAAACGCGTTGAAAGTGGGTAATTTGTGCCCGAATTCGGGTCTCACGGTGCGACTGATTCTCAGTGTAAGATCGCCACGGCAGCGATTCGAGGCGCGAGGGATAACGTAGCCGTGCGCGGCGTCCTTCCGTCCTAACGCTGCCGTGGAGGCTATGGATGGTCAAGTGGGCCCTTGATCGGCCGCGCAGCGTGCTCGTGCTCGTGCTTGCCGTTTGCGTGCTCGGATGGGTCGCCATTCAGCGAACGCCCACCGACATTCTTCCCATGTTCAAGAAGGCGGCCGTCCAGGTCGTGACCTTTTATCCCGGCATGCCCGCCGAGATCATGGAGAAGGACATCACCAGCCGCATCCAGCGGTGGACCGGCCAGTCGGTGGGAATCGAACATCAAGAAGCCAAGTCCATGCTCGGCGTGAGCATTGTGAAGGACTTCTTTCACGAACACGTAGACCCAAACTCCGCCATTTCGCAGGTTACGTCGTATGCGATGTCGGACTTGTTCTACTTACCGCCCGGTACGGTCCCGCCTATGGTCATGCCGTTTGATCCCACGGCGACGTTTCCCCTGTGTCTCTTGGCCGTGAGTTCCGAGGCCGACTCCACCGGGAAACTCAAGTACGACGAAACTGCGCTGTATGACATCGCCTACTTCAGCCTGCGCAATAAGGTGCAGTCGATTTCGGGCGTCGTGGCGCCTGCGGTGTACGGCGGTAAGTTGCGCCGTATTCTCGCGTATCTCGATCCTCAGCGCATGGCCGCCCGTGGCCTGTCTTCCATGGATGTAGTAGACGGCATTCGCGAGAACAACGTGTTCATCCCGGTGGGGGCGGCGCGACTCGGCGGCGTCGACTACCTGCTCGACTCCAATGCGCTGCCGCCCGCCGTGGAAGACATGAACGACTTTCCGCTCATGGCCAAAGACGGCCGTGTGGTACGTGTGCGCGACGTTGCCGATGTCCAGGACTCGGCGCAGTTGCAGTCAAATATTGTGCGCATTGATGGTGCGCGCCAGGCCTACATCCCCATCTACCGGCAGCCGGGTGCCAACACGTTGGCGATCATTGCCGGTGTCAAAGAAAAGCTTGAGCCCATCAAGGAGCGCTTGCCTGCAGGCGTAAATCTCGACGTCATCTTCGACCAGTCGGTCTTTGTGCGCAAAGCAATCGACAACCTGCTGCTTGAAATGGCCATTGGCGGTTTGTTGGCCGCTCTCATGATCCTCGTGTTCTTGCGCAGCGTGCGCACCACGGTCTTTATCTTGCTCCAGCTCCCTATTTCGATTGTTGCCGCACTCCTTGGCCTTTGGGCCACAGGCCACACCATCAACATGATGACGTTGGGCGGCCTCGCCCTGGTCACGGGCATGATCCTCGATGAGGGCATTGTGTCGGTGGAAAACATCGCTCGACATTTAGAGATGGGCAAATCGCCGCGACAAGCCGCGCTTGATGGCATGGAGGAGATGGCGCGTCCACGCCTGTTGATTATGGTCACCGTAACGGTCGTGTTCTTCCCGGTGATCTTCTTGACGGGTGTAGGAAAGTTCCTCTTTACGCCCATGGCCGTGTCGGTCGCGTTTGCGATGCTGGCGTCCTACATCTTCACCATGACGTTCCTGCCCATGCTTGCGTCGCGGTTCCTCAAGGCGCACAAGGACGAGAATCCTATTGCGCGAGTATTCAAAGGCCTGCTGGACGGACTGACCAAGGTGTATCGCGGCCTTTTATCGGCGGCGCTTACATTGCGGTATCTCGTATTGATCGGGGTCGCTGCATTGATGGCGTTTGCTTTCCTCGTGTTGTTTCCCAAGCTCGGCCAGGAGCTCTTTCCCCAGGTGGATTCGGGTCAGTTCATGATTCGAGTGCGGGAAGAGCCTGGGCTCGCACCGCAAGCCACAGAAGAAACATGCGCAGGCATTGAAAAGGCGATTCAAGAAGTCATTGGCGACGATCTCGTCAAGATGATTACCAATATTGGCGTGCTCAATGACTGGCCCGCCGCCTATACGCCCAATTCCGGTCCCAGCGATGCATTTGTGAGCATTCAGTTGACCGACGACACGTCTCGCCGATCGGTTGCGGAGATTGTCGAAGAGCTGCGCCCGCGACTTCTGCGCGACTATCCGGGCATCGACTTCAGTTTCGATACCGCCGGGATTCTCACGGCCGCCGTGAACAACGGCGTGCCCGCGCCGATCAATGTGCAGATCGACGGTAAGAAGCTTGAAGTCGCCCGCACACTGGCCGAAGAGATTCGTGGCCGCATTTCCGCGCTTGAGGGCGTGCGCGATGCCCGCATTCAGCAGCAGCTCAACACGCCGTCCTATAAGATTGAGATCGATCGTGAGAAGGCGTACCTGCTCGGACTCAATGCCGGTGACATTGTAAAGAACGTGGTCACCAATTTCCGGTCGTCGATCTCGTTTGCCAAGTCCTTCTGGCTCGATCCGGGCAACGGAAACCACTACTTCGTCGGTGCGCAGTACAAGCAAGACGACATGGACTATCGTCAGGCGCTTGAGGAAACGGTCATCAACCCCGGTGCCGGTGCGCGGCCCATCCAGCTCAAGTCCGTCGCCACGATTGAGCGCGACATCGCACCCTCGGAAGTCACGCACTTAAACATTACGCGCGTAACGGATGTATACGCCAACGTCGCTGGCCGCGACCTCGGCAGTGTGGCGAGCGAGGTGGATGAGATTCTTGAGGACATTCGTGCCAGTGGCCGCGTGCCTAAGGGCTACGCGATTCACAATCGCGGCGAAGTCACCATTATGCGCGAATCCTTCCGCGGTCTGACGCAGGGACTGATTCTGGCTGCGATACTCGTCTATCTCGTTATGGTGTTGCAATTCCAGTCGTTCTTGGATCCGTTCATTGTCATGTTCGCGGTGCCGCTGGGATTCGTGGGCGTTGTGCTCATGCTGCTTTTCACCGGCACAGCACTCAATATTCAATCGATCATGGGCATCATTATGATGGTCGGTATCGTGGTGGCGTTTTCGATTCTGCTCGTGGAGTTCGCCAATCAACTGCGTGAGAAGGGCATGACCACCCTCGATGCGGTCAAGGAGGCGTCGGTCCAGCGACTGCGCCCGATTCTTATGACATCGTTGGCCGCGATTCTTGGTCTCACGCCGATGGCGCTTCATGGCGGCGCCAACATTCCACTTGCTCGCGCGGTTATTGGCGGGGTTGCGGCTGCCACGGTGCTCACCCTGTTCGTCGTGCCAATCCTCTACGTGATCTTCAAGGGCAAAAACGCGCCCGCGCCAAAGGAGGCGAACTAAATGGACACCACGAAAATGACGCGCCAACGCAAAGTTGAAGTCGCAGCCGTGCTGTTGCTGGGGACAGTGGTTGCCGGCGCCACCATCTATCACAGCAAGACCGCGCGCGTCACGCGCTATGCGGAGGCCAAAGATGGTGGGGACGCCGCCACGTCACGTGCGCCCGTCCGTGTGAAAGTGATCAATCCGTCCACCGACAACATTACGCGCATGGTGCGCATTCCGGCCGAGGTCATGCCCTACCGCGAGGTGATGATCAAAGCCAAGATCGCCGGCTACGTCGCCGTGCCGCCGCTTGAAGTGGGCACGCGCGTCGATCCCAAGGGTGTGGACGGCAAGCAAACGTTGCTAAAGCTCAATGTGCCCGAGCTCGATGCGGAGCAAGCCACGGCAGAGAGCAGAATCGCAAAGGCCAGTGCGGGCATCACCGAAGCCGAACAGGGCGTGACAACCGCGACCCAAGCCGTTGCCCAAGCTCAGCAAATGGTCGCACAAGCAGAGGCGACGCGTGCGAAAGTCGAAGGTCGCATTCGGCAAGCACAGGCCAATGTGACTGAGGCGCAAGCCGAACTACAGATGCGCGGGATGATCCATTCGCGGCTTGCAGATATCATTGCTAAGAGCCCCAATCTTGTTGCACAAGACAAGGTCGATGAGGCGAAAGGCAATCTTGAGATCGCCAAGGCTCGGGTCGAGGCCGCGAACGTCGCCGTGCAAGGGGTACGCGATGAGTTGCGCGTGGCCGAGGCCGCGGTACGCGGTGCCAAGTCCAAGGTGCTCGCCGCAAGGGCGGATGTCGAGGCGGCCCGCGCGGCGGTGAAGGCCGTTGAAGCAGGCAAGTCGCTCGAGAGTGCCAAACAGCAGGAAACGGCTACGGTCCTCAAGTACGCAACGATTGAAGCGCCATTCAAGGGCGTGATTGCAGAGCGCATGGTGGAACTTGGCGAACTCGTGCTCGATGCTTCGAGAAATAGTGGTGCCAAAGCGCTCTACCGGGTCGTCGCCGACGACAAGCTGCGCGTTCGTTTCTATGTGGCTGCGCCCGATGCGCCCGTGTGCAAGGTCGGTAACGCTGTTGAAATCTACTTTGAAGAACTCAAGATGGAGCCTATCAAGACAAAGATTACGCGCATCGCCGACGCATTGGACCCAAGTACGCGCACAATGGAGGTCGAGATCGAGATCGACAATCCGCGGGGTAAAGACGGGGCGCGCATGCTGCGTGCGGGCATGTTTGCCAAAGTCCACGTGTTCTTGGAAACCTACGAGAACGCATTGGTGGTGCCGGCTCGCTGCGTAACGACGAAGAAGCGAAAGAGTTCCGTACTTGTGGTGGATAGCGAAAACAAGGTGCGCAAAATTCCCGTCAAGATCGGTGTTGATGACGCGCTTCGCATTCAGATCCTCGATGGCATTGATGCATCCGCACGCGTGATTATTGCGGGCGGGAATCTCGTGGCGGATGGTGATGCGGTGGAAGCCGTTTCCGCGAACCAGTAGCCGCGTAGGAGCACGAGCGATGTACGACTGTCCTTTGCGCCACCGAGTTCTTCGCGCAGTTTGTGGTGTCGTCGCACTGATCGCGCTCACCCTTAGCGGCTGTCAAACGGGTGGCGTGCGGCTCGCCGACCGTATCGGTGCGGGTGCGTCCGTTGCGCAAAGCTGCCCACGCGGCAGTGGCTACGGTTGTCAGATCGGCAACATCATTCGCAACAACTACATGCTGCGGCAACCTCCCGGAAGCCGCACCCGGCCCGTATTGGGCGCGCCCATTCCCGCAGCACTCGATGTGACCGGCCGTATGCCCATCGATTTGCCCACGGCGATGCGCTTGGCCTCCGAAGGCAATCTGAATGCTCAGTATGTGCGCGAAAAGGTTCGCGAGGCCCACGCGCACCGAGTACAGGCGGGCCAATGGTGGTTGCCCACTATTAAGGCAGGCGTCCGATTCAATCGGATCGACGGCGAGGTGCAGGGAACCGAGGGCAACGTCGTCACCGTCCACAAGGAGAACTTGTGGGGTGGTGTGGGAATCAAGGCCCATTGGGAGCTTGGCGAAGGCAAGTTTCGCGAACTCGCTGCTCACCGTCGCGTCGAAGCGGCCAATATGGCCTGGACGGCTGGCCAGCGCATTGCCGCGCTCCGCGCCTCCGAGGCCTACGTTGATCTATTGAAGGCGCAGGCCGCGGAGCAAGTGGCCGCCGAATCGGTACAGCTCTTTCAGAACGTTCTCGGGGAAATCCAAGCCAAGAAAGATGCGGGGGGAGGATTCGAAGGTGACGTTGTGCGGGCGCGCGCGCGTGTTTCACGAGCGCGTCTCCACGTGCGTCGTGCGCAGGAGTCTCGACGCGTGGCGTCGCTTCGATTGGCCGAAGTTCTCAATCTTCCCAGCGGCACCGCGCTCTTTGCAACGGAACCATCGCTGGTTCAGTTGCATCTCGTTCAGGTCCATGTTCCGGTACAGCAACTTGTGGCGCAAGCCGTTGCAACCCGACCCGATGTACGCGAAGCAATCGTTTTGGGTTCCGCCGCGCGTGCCGAGCAACGCGCGACAACCGAGGGTGTGTATTACCCCGATGTCACATTCGGCTATGAGTCGGGCCTGTTTGGAGATCGCTTCGATGGATTTGGCGGTCAAGGACGCTTTGGACTCGCCGTTGAGTGGGAATTTGGCCCCGGCGGCATCGGGGATCGCGCGCGCATGGCCGCGGCAACGTCCCGCTACCGCCAGTCGATTCTTCAGCAGCGGCAAGTCGAACAAAAGGTCGCTACCGAAGTGCATGTTGCTCACGCACAAGTGCATGAACGCGCCCAGGCTGTGCAGATCGCCCAGCAAACGGTTCGCGAAAGCGAGCAAGCGCTATCGCTCTATCGCGAGCGTCAAAAAATTGGTGTCGGTGAACCTCTCGACGCCATCTTGGCCGAGGAAGCGCTCACCGAAGCCCGCATGGACTACATCAATGCCGTGGGAGGCTACAACAAGGCCCAAGTGCGACTGCTCTATGCGACGGGGCGGTCGCCGTAGCTGCACGGCGAACGTTCGAGACGCCTAGTTCAACCCGCCGATGCCGTCCGGCGTAGCGAGCACGTGTGTCCATGTGCCGGCTTCAACCGTGAACTCGAGGCGAACGATGGGGTTCGGGCTACCCGACTCGATGATGGTCGCTAGCGTGGGCCAGCTATTCGCGTCGTATTCGATCGACACGGTGCGTTCGTATAAGTCGTCGCCGTCATCGTCGTGGTCTTCCATCAGAACGTTTCCGTTGGCGTCGAACACATTGCGCCATTGCTCAGAGATCTGGCCCGACGTCTGGTAGTCGATGCGAGTCGCATACGTAGCCAAACCCAGATACGTGTTTTTCCGACGCGTGCTGGTGCCACCGATGAGATCGGCAATGACGCTCTCCAATCGACGTCCGTCGGCATCATAGGTAAATGTCTCACGCGACTCGAGGCCCAAGCCGCCAACCTCTTCGTGTTCGCGCATCGTGAGCAAGCATGCAGCATTCCACGTCATGGTCCGGCGCTGCTCGACAGAACCATCGTTTCCTTGATCGACTTCGACCATCGTCGGGTTTCTGCGCGTGTCGTACGTAGTGGTCTCCTTCGTCACGCTCCCCGGATTGTTGAAGAAGTGAATGTCACTGAGAAGAACGCCAATCGAATCGTAGACCCAGGAGCGCGATTGGGGATCGACTGGACTCCCCGGTTCCTTGAGCGTTGCAAGGATCGGATACCCCCATGCGTTGTAGCTTGACACGAGCGTGTCCACCACGGCACCGCCGTCCTTGCGTGTTCGCGTCGTGGGGTGACCATTGGACTCGTAGGTGTAGCTGTACGTCTTACCTTCGGGTGCCGGCTCTTGAAGTACGCGGCCACCAGGTCCGTAGACCCAGTTTTCCACGCGTACGATGGACGAGGTACTGAGATCAATGACTTCTACATGTATTCGATTTCCGAGCGCATCATAGGTGCGAGTATCTCGGAAGTCCGCCGTGTCATCATCGTCGATGTCGGCCGTACTTTCGCCAATGCGATAGAAGCGATGCTGCACACCCAGATCTCGATAGAGTTGATCAAGCACGACGCCGGTGAGCGGGATGGGGTGTCCTGCACCTCCCCATACACCAAGCGCCAGTCCGTCTTTGCGAAGCGTGCGCAGCGCAAGGCTTGAGCGGAACTTGTCTACGGGGAGCGTCAAGTCGAGACCCGCGCCATCGAGCAGCGTGGAGACCTGAATGCCATTGGAAGGATTGCTGTCGACGTCGAGGAAGTAGATGAGTGTGGCAAGATTGGCGAGTTTGATGAACGCGCTATCGTGTCGAATCGCATTGCGCGCGTGTCCGTTGGTGAGAGGCAACGTGACGCCGGGACAGAGGTCGAGCAACGTGAGTGATCCGCCTGCGGGAACGCTTCCAAGATCAAGCGTTCCGACTCGAAAGGTGATCGTCTCACCCGGCATGTAGGTGTACTCACCGGACGCGCCGGTGTGGCCCTGCTGGGTTGGTGTTTCGTAGACCAGCCCCTCGATCGAGACCCCCGACAACGTGCCGATGGGCGGGCCATCACCGCCACCGCCCCCGCCGCCACCGCAGCAGGGAAGTCCGATGGCCAACGACAATGCAAGTACGACCCGAGTGGCTAAATTCATGATGAGGGGGTCTCCGGAAGAGAGGAACGAAATGAGACGGATGCACTGTTCTTGAGTCGCGTGTCGTCCAACAATTTCAAAGAAGTCGAGCGTACGCGTGGGACTTCGTTTGAAACGTGAAGTGACTGGGATGGTGGCGGTGGTCGAAATGCTCACGCGAACGAAATGTGCCCCTTTGTATCCGGGGTTTGCGAGCTAGCATTCACGCGTGATTGCACCCCCCGAGACCTCAGACGCATCGGCAACGACGAAAGGCGTGCGGCCCTGCCGTGTCCTGTTTGTTGGTGGCGGTACGGCGGGTCATTTGGCGCCCGGGTTCGCACTGAGCGACGCGCTTCAGGCGCTTGGCGTGGAAACGCTGTTCGCCACGCCGGGCGAGGGTCGAGAGACCGCATGGTTTGCGGGTCGTCCGCCCCCGATTCGTTTGCCGGCTTCGCGCATTCCCCGCACGTGGATGGGCAAGGCTGGATTTCCCGCGCGCTTTCTCACACAGACGATTCGTTGTGGTCGCTCATTGGGGCGACTCGAGGTTGATTGTGTGGTTGCGTTGGGGGGCTGGCCGTGCGCCGCACCTGCCCTTGCGGCATCACGTGCTGGCATTCCACTTGTGTTCGTCGCCGTCGATGCCGTACCGGGCAGAGTCGTGCGCTGGTTGGGAAAGCGTGCCGATCGCATCTACGTTGCGCATGAGAGCACGCGAGACATCCTGGCATTGGGGGCGCGCGTTGTCGTAACAGGGCCCCTCATTGACACAGATCGACTTGCCTGTCAACCCGACACTGCCGCGTTCGGCCTGTCTTCGACCAAGCGGACGTTGCTAGTTACAGGTGGCAGCCTTGGCGCGCTCACGCTGAATCGACGCGTTGTTGCGGGTCTTGAGCATGCACTGTCGCAAGACGCCTCGCTCATTGATCGACTTCAGGTCATTCATCAAGTGGGTGGCGAAGATAAGGAAACGGAGGCCCACTATCAGCGTCTCGGCATCCAGCACTTTGTTCGCCCCTTCTTGAGCGATGCGAGCGATCAGTCTATGGGGGCCGCATATGCCGTTGCCGATCTCGCCCTTGCCCGTGGAGGCGCGAATACCGTGGGCGAGTTGATTGCCACGGTGACACCCGCGGTCGTTGTGCCCTATCCGTTTCATACGGATCGACAACAACACCGAAACGCAGAGATGCCGGTCGCCGCCGGTGGCGCCATCCTTGTGGAGCAAGCGGACCTATCCCCTGACCGAATTGCGGACGAAATCGTGCCCCTTTTGCTTGATGAAAATCAGACCGGCGTGATGCGTGCCGCTCTTGAGGCCCTGCAGGCAAATCGTACGTACAAAGACGCAGAAAAATGCGACGTAGCGAGTGAAACCGCGCGCGACTTGATCCGATTCCTAGACATGGGCCCGGAGCCAACGGGAAAGCCCAAGCAATTGGCCCAGCACGCCTCGGGATCGGGAGCCACGAATGTCGGATGAAGCACGCATCATCGTGGGGCAACAAACCGATCGGCATGCCGCCGACCCCATGGATGTTCGACGGTCCGATCCCGTGCCCCAACCCACGCCTACACGTGCAACACGCTTTGCCCCGGTACGCCAATCGCGCCCGGCCGGTCCCGACGTCCGCCTGTCCGACGTAAAAAGCGTCTATTTGATTGGCATCGGCGGTGTGGGCATGGGCGGCGCGGCACGCCTCTTGGCGGCGCGCGGCATTCGTATACAAGGCAGCGATCGCGACCAGGCGCGAGGCGTAGAGAATGTAGCGTCGCTCAGTTTGCGCGAGCCGGTGCCGGTTCATGCCGAGGCCCAGACGCTCCCCGGCGATGTGGACTTGGTCGTGTTCTCAGCGGCCGTTCCCGAGGTCCATCTTCAACTTCAGCAGGCCCGCGAACGAGAGATCCCCACTTGGAAGTATTCCCAACTCGTGGGCGCCTTGATGGAAGACCGCTTTGCGATTTGCGTGGCGGGTAGTCATGGCAAGACCACCACGTCTTCACTGATTGCCTCGGGACTCGTGTCGGTCGATCTCGACCCCAGCTTCGTAATTGGCGGCACGCTGCGGGCATTCGGTTCGGGCGCACGTCACGGAAAGGGCACGGCCTTTATCGCCGAGTCTTGCGAATTCGATCGCTCGTTCCACAACCACTTTCCAAGCGTGGCCGTCATCACCAACGTGGACCAAGATCACCTCGATTACTACGAAGATCTTGCTGAGATTCAGGAAGCCTTCCGGGTGTTTGCCGCACGCGTTCCGGCGGGTGGCAAAGTGATTGTCAACGAAGCGTTCGCGCCTCTATTCCTGGACGACGATCGCATCCAGGCGCGTATTGAGACGTTTGGCTTCGGTGACGATGCACGCTGGCAAGCGCGCAACCCCCAGCTCTGTAACGGCGGCTGGCAAACCGAGTTTACGCTCGCGCACGCCGGCATGGATCTTGGCCGCGTGCGCATTCCCTTGCTCGGTCGTTACAACGTACTCAATGCCACTGCGGCCGCCGCGGCTATGGCGTCTGCCGATCTGTCCGTGAAACAGATCGCCGATGGCCTAGAGGCCTTTGGTGGCGTGGGCCGTCGCCTGGAACTCGTCGCCGACGTCGAAGGCGTGCGCATTCTTGATGACTACGGCCATCATCCGGCCGAGATTCGCGCGGTGATTCGCGCCTTACGACGCCGATACCCTGAGCGTCGATTGATTATCGTGTTTCAGCCCCACCAGGCGAGTCGCACCCGCTGTTTGATGACCGACTTTGCGGCGGTCTTGGCTGAGGCGAACGAAGTGTGGATGCCGCCGATTTACTTTGCCCGTGACAGCGAAGAGGAACGTCGTCGTGTGACGTCGGAAGACCTGGCCGCCCACATTCGCAACGAAGGTGGGGCGTCACGTACGTTGCCCAATCTGGGCGCAGTGATCGATCACGCGTTACGGCATCTAAATCCACGTGATGTCCTCGTCACCATGGGTGCCGGCAACGTAGATGAGGTGGCACGTGGTATTGCCGAGCGTCTTTGAGCCAGCGCGCCTGTCGGCGCCGCCCTTGGCGACCCGCACGTCACTCAAGATCGGCGGTCGTCCGGAACTTTTCTTCGAACCTGAAACACGGGACGAAGCCGCCGAGATCATTCGTGCGCTCCGTGAGCAGGGAGTGCCCATCCACTTTTTGGGCGGCGGCTATAACGTGTTGGTTCGCGACGGCGTGCTGCCCGGTGCGGTCATTACCTCGCGTCGCTTGACCTATACGCGGCGTGAGCGCGACTGCGTTGTGGTCGGGGCCGGTATTTCGTTTCCGCGTTTGGTACGCAACGCTGCGGCGTGGCACATTCCAACGATCTCCGGTTGTCCAGGCATCCCAGGCCAAGTGGGCGGCGTGATTGCCATGAATGCCGGTGGCCGCTTTGGATGTGTCTCCGATGCGCTCCTTGCTGTGGAAGGGGTAGACGACGAGGGCAATCCCTTTGATGTTGCTGTGGACGGATCCGCATTTGGCTATCGCACGAGCCCGTTTCTCGGCTGTTTCATTACGGGTGCAACATTTCGACGCCTGCCTAGTTTCGATGAATCCGAAGCGAGAGCTCGCTTTCAGGAAGCGATGGCTTGGAAGCGCGTGACGCAGCCCCTGAACGTCGCAAGCGCTGGTTGCATGTTCAAAAATCCTGCGCCGAGCCTCTCGGCGGGTCGGTTGATCGAGGCCGCTGGACTCAAAGGCGAACGCGTGGGCGGTGCGCAAGTTTCCGATCTACATGCCAACTTCATCGTGAACCGCGGAAACGCTACGGCGGAAGATGTATGGCGACTTGTTCGGCGCATACAAGAACGCGTCGAAGAAACCTCGTCCATTGCACTCGAACTCGAAGTGCGAACGTGGTAACGCTCGACAAACCGGGCTAACACGCCGTAGGAGGGGCACCCTCTTGTCCATCTCGAGTCAGTTTGCGCGAACGAAAATCGTTGCCACCGTTGGGCCTGCGTGCGACTCAATTGCCAAGCTTGAGGGACTCATGCGCGCGGGCGCCGACGTCTTTCGCATCAATGGCGCCCACATCGAGACCGAGGAGATCGAGGGATGGGTCAAGCTCATTCGCACCGCCTCCAAGCGCTGCAAAACGCACGCTGCGGTCATGATGGACTTGCCGGGTACAAAAACGCGCGTCGGCGAACTGCTCCCCGACGGCGTGCGCGATCTCCGAAACGGTGAAACCGTGCGTCTTGTGGATCGCGACGCCTCTTCCGAACAATCAGAGATTCCGGTCGAACCTGGCGCGTTTCTCGAAACGGTCAAGCGGGGCCACAAGCTCCTGTTGGCCGACGGTCGCATAGAACTCAAGGCCACCCATCGCCGCGGGCGTGTCGTAACCGCCGTCGTCACGCACGGCGAAGTGCTCATGAGTCGAAAGGGTGTACACGCCCCCGATTCGCAGGCCGGTCCATCGGTGCCAACGGCACGTGACCGCGCGCTTGCCGCAGCAGCGCTTGCCGCCGATGTTGACATGCTTGCCCTGTCGTTTGTGAGTGGCTCGGAGGATGTTGTTCGTTTGCGTCGATTGATGAAGCGCGAAGGGCGTCCCCTTGTACCTGTCGTTGTCAAGATCGAGCGTCGTTCGGCGCTTGAAGTGATTGACGAAATCATGGTGGTGGCAAGTTGTGTGATGGTGGCGCGGGGCGACTTGGGCGTCGAGATTGGCCCCGAGGCTGTCCCCACGGCCCAGCGAACTATTCTTGCCTCAGCACGGCGTGCCGGACGTCCCGCCGTTGTTGCCACGGAAATGCTCGACTCCATGATCTCGCGGCCGCGTCCCACACGCGCAGAAGCGCAGGACGTTGCCACCGCCGTTGCGCAACACGCCGATGCGGTCATGTTGTCTGCTGAAACAGCGGTCGGTGAGAACCCCAAGCGTGCGGTTGCCACTATGAATCACATCTTGTTGGCGGCCGAGCGAGAAGCCGACGAGCCCACCGCGCATCGCCGGTTGCGTAGCGACGACAGCGGCCCCGTTATTGTCCCCACGCGACCTGATCAACACGTGGTTCGAGCCGCCGTGGACCTCGCCACCTACACCGGTGCCAGCGCCATGCTCGTGCTCACTCGCGCCGGTGCATCTGCATTTCGACTTTCCAAAGAACGTCCGCGCGCACCCATCTTCGCACTCACCTATGACGACGAAGTATGTCGCCGCGTGTCCCTTTGTTGGGGCGTGCGCGCGCAGACCATTTCACATAAGAAGGACACCAAGGCGGCCGTCGAAGGCGTCCTGGAGTCGTTCCGACGCGCCCGCATCCTCAAGAAGGGCGACCGCATTGTGCTCGTCAAAGGCGGCGAAAGTGACCCGGCCGGCACCACGACGATGATTCGGTTTGTCACGGTCTAACGAGTCAGCGACACGTTCACGTCTTCCCCGGGTCGGAGCATGATGCGAGCCTCGATCGCCTCGGTTTCGCTCTTCAACCAGGCCTTGAGCGTGAATTCGCCTGACCATTCAGGAGTAAGTCCGACGACTTCGATGCCCCCCGATTCTATCCAGCCCAACCGCTTGCGGTTGCTGTCATCATAGAGTTCGATTCGCACAAGTTCGCAGCCTTCCGGTGCCCGCACGTTTAGGGCGCCCGGGTTCCGGAGCAGCGTCACGGTGGGATTGTTCACCAGCTCATCCATGGCAAATGCAAAAAACTGATGACCCGGCACATGAAACTCAAGACCACTCATGGCCGGATCGAGCCCTTTCAGAGTGAGCCGACCCGCGACGTCAAGTACAAGGGGCATTCCACGAAGTGCGCCGAGTGTACGTGGGGGGCCGTTTTTGCCTATTACCGAGACATCCACGGATCGATTCACAATCGCCTCTCTCCGGTCATCAATAAACTGAAGATGGAGCGGCGAGATGGAGCGAATGAGTCGCACGACAGTCGCCTCGTCTTTTAGCGCATCGTCATCCGGATCCAAGCTGAACTCACCGGAACGTGCTTGTGCGAAACCCTCCGCGTAAACGTGCCAGTGTTTATGGCCCTCGTTTGAGAGCGGGTAGAAATCCTTGAAGGACGCAACGCGTATCGTCGCGATGCCATCCACATTGGTCTTCGCCTTGACCATCGTTCCATCGGGATGAAGGAACGGAGTGTTGTCGCAAAGAACGCACGTGGCGCCGGCAATCGGCTGGCCTTGATCATCGACCACGCTACAGGTAACAAGCACCGGTTCACGCTCCGGAAAACGTACAGGATGTTCCAGTGACTCGGGTTGATGCTGATCGTCATCACGGCTTAGTCCTACATTGACAGCAGCACCGACGATTGGTCCGAGGGTGTCGCAAAGCACAACAAGCACTTGGGTTGGCTCGTTGTCGCGATTGGCAACGTCGCGTATCGCGTCGTCGAATTCACGATCCAGGTCTACGGCGAAGGAGCCGTCAACCTTCACAGCCGAGGCGGCGAGGATTTGCGGGACGTGTGGCGACACGCGCCGGCTCGTACGTTCGCGATCGAATGCGTGATAAACGTGTATCGTGAGCCCATCATCCCGTTCGGCGGCCCATTGAGGAATCTCGCCACGGATTCGAAATGGTCTCGATTTGCTTGATTTGTTGTTGGAGGCCGAGGATTGATCTCGATCTGATGGCAGCGCCTCGGTTCTACGTGCATACAACGGGTTGTTTCCGGTCGCTTGTTTTGAGCCACGCAACAATCCAGGTGACGGACTCGAACCGTTGGACGATTTATCGGTCGTTGCGTCGAATCGAGTTTCCGCATCCTTCGCGTCACCCCACTTCGAGGTCAACGGAATGACGCCGATAGCAAGACCGAGCACACCGAGGCCGGTCGCGATCTTTGCGATTGGAGGGCGCATGGGGGTCCGGAGGTTTGACAAGGATCCCGATCTCGCTGTGCGCGCCGCAGGCGTCGAGTTGTGAGTTGATGAGCCGTGGAGCAGGGGCGCGACCAGCGAGCGCCATACGTGGGTGCCACCTTGCGTCCTATCGACTCGCTTGCGCAACTGGCGAAGCGCACGCTTGAGACGCGTTTTAACTGTGCTCCTGTGCGCTCCTACGAGTTCCGATATCTCTAGCAGGCCAAGTCCCGCGAAGTAGCGCAGGTACACCACCATCCTGTACTTCGGAGAGAGACGGCCGATTGCGTTCGTGAGTATCTCAACGTCTTCTCGTTCGCCAAAAGATGGCGGGCAAGGATCGTCCGGCGTTGCACACGTGGGCGGCACGCCTCGCTCCCGAATCGCGTTGCGACGATGCCCTGACCGCAGACGATTGCGGATCGCGGCATATAGGTAGGCGTGTGCGTTTCCCCTAAGCCGACCGGGCTTGCGCAGTAGCGCGAGCAACACGTCCTGTGAGGCGTCCTCAGCGTCGTGCACACTCGATGCCATCGTGCGTGCCACGCGGTTCGCGTAGGACTGTATGTCGTTGCCTTGGGTGTCGTTATCGATAGGGGAATTTTGTGTCATGGAGGAAAGGTCTGTCCCGAGCGCGTCATTGCTACTACTATCACGCGTGAGCCCGCCCGTGGGGGTCAACGAAATCAGAATTCTTGCACTCATCTGATGGCGACGAGGTGGGTCTCTACAAGTCGATTTTCTGAGCCCTACGCGCCCGCAGGCTCAAGGAGGCCGCCCGGCTTTTTCCAGCTGTTGCGTATAAAGAATCGGATTTGATGGCTCGCGGCTTGCCAAGAAATCGGATTCTCCTTCGCTCCAGCGAGCTCCACGAACGCTCAGAGTGGAGGCAGTGGCGGTACCTGCTTCCGGCGTCCGCGATCGTTGACATTCCTCAACACGGAGTATCGTCAACTGAGTTGAGGTTTGAGCGTGGAGGCATCCTTGAACTCTCATTTCTTGCGCCGTTAAACAAGCGAGGAAACTGGTATGGGGATGACTATCTGCTAGAGGCCAACCTACGAAATGAGCAAGGCAAGTCCATGCCCGTCAAGTGGTACGACCCGGATCCTAGTGGAGTACGGTACGCGCAATCGGTGCTTACTTCTGCAGATGGCTGGACAAGCACGGCTTTGCCTACGGGTCGCTATCAGCTCTTGCTGAAGTCGAGTTTCGAATCCGTTCCGTTGTCGCCCGTGTCGCTACGCTTCGAGATCGTGCCTGGGGAGACCACGACAGCGAGCGTTCTGCTTCGAAATTGACGAACCTTGCAGCAATTGGCTTCGCAAGATCTCGGTCTGGATTCCGGAGCCCGAAGCGAGTTCGAGTTGCATCATGCGAGGCTCTCGGATTCAGTCACGCTTTCCACGCGCGCGACCCTGATGCCTCGCTAAGGTCCACGCCTCAGTTTCGATTCAGCCACATCGAATCCGTTCGATTCGTCGACTCGTCTTCGACCTGGACCCAAGAACAGTGACCCCCTAGTTTCCCGAGGAGCGTTTATGCCTGATCACGTAGCACTTGTCACCGGCGGAAGCACCGGCATCGGTCGCGCTATCGCGAAACAGCTTGCCGAAGACGGATACAAGGTAGTTATCACCGGAAGAAATGAGAAAACGCTGAGCGAGGCGGCAGCCGAGCACACCAACATCGAGTTCATCGTCGCGGATGTTTCCAAACCCGAAGACAACGAGCGTGTGTTTGGGCATATTCAGGCCCAGCACGGGCGCCTGGACGCGCTTGTAAACAATGCGGGCATCGGTACGCCTGCGCCATTTGCGGAGGCGCCGATCGATCTCTACGACAAGATATTCTCGATCAACGTGCGTGGGCTCATCGACACGACCAAACACGCATTGCCATTGCTGACAGAAAGCAAAGGAAGCATTGTGAACATATCTTCGGTGGTGGGAAATCGACCCATGCCTGGATTCTCATTTTATTCGGCGAGCAAGGCGGCCGTTTCAAGCCTCAGCCGTGCGTGGGCCAAGGAGTTGGCACCGACCGGCGTGCGGGTGAACATTGTGAGCCCCGGCCCTATCGAGACACCGATCTTTGACAAAATGGGTATGAGCGATGAAGAGAAGCAGGGCATGGCCGGTCAGATCGGCGAGATGGTGCCCATGGCGCGCTTCGGGACCCCGCAGGAAGTCGCCAACGCCGTGTCGTTCCTCACATCCGAAAAGTCGAGCTACGTCACGGGCGCCAACTACGCTGTGGACGGCGGGTTCGACGCCTAACTACGGCGTGGCGTTGCCGTAGGGGCGACGTCAAGCAACAGCGCACGTCGTGAGTATGACAAAGACAGTCGTGATTACCGGCGCGAGCGACGGCATTGGCCGGGCGCTTCTTGATCAGTATGCGCGGGAAGGGGCGCGCGTCGTTGGGATCGCGAGGCGTCAGGAGAGCAATCTCACGTCTGAGCTACCGCCGGGATGTCACTACGTTTCCGTGGATCTCACGGCACCGGACGCGATGCATCGAGTTCGGAATGCCTTTGAGACCCTTGGGATCTCCGCCGTTGATGTCCTGATTCACAACGCCGGCATTGCGCGCTTTGGCGATCACAGCGTTGAGACTGCAGCTTCGATTCGGGAACAGGTTGCCGTCAATATTGCGGCTCCGGTTGCGTTCACGCACGCGTTCTTTGGCCATGTTGAACGAGCGAAGGGCGTGATCGCGTTCGTAAGTTCTGTTGTCGAGGCGTTGCCGTGCGCCGAGTTCGCCACGTATGCAGCAACCAAAGCTGCGCTGACGGGATTCGCTCGAAGCGTTGCAATCGAGAACGAGGACCGCGACGTATCGATCGTCTGTGTTCATCCCGGCGCGACGCGCACGGGCATGCACAAGAAGGCAGGCGTTCCCGAGGGGACGTATCGGACCGACAAGTTTTGGGCGGCCGCGTCCGTGGCTGCTCGCATCCGCCGTGTGATCGCGCGCCGCCGCCGTGCAGCATCCATTGGATTCGGAAACAAAGTAATCCGCGCGCTGGGTCGTCATGCGGAAGTGCCGTTCGATCGCATCGCTCGCAAGAAGGGACGGCCCGGTGGGGGAGGCAGAGAAGCCAAGCGTTGTCTGATCACGGGGTCGTCGAAAGGAATCGGTGAGGCGCTGGCCCGTCACTGTCGCGACGCTGGGTACGACGTGCAGGGTGTCGATATCGAGGAACACGCCTCGACATCGACTTGGATTCATGACTTGTCACGCGCTGAGGATGTCGACGCACTTGTTAATCGATTGAAAAGCGAGCCTCCGTTTGATCTTGTGATTCACAATGCGGGCATCAGTTGCGTGGGTCGCTTTCCCTCGACCGACATCGACGCTCAGCTCGATGTACTGCGCGTAAACCTAGAAGCGCCCATTGTGCTCTCTCAAGCCATGCTCGCCAGCGATAAGATTGCTTCCGGTGGAAGCCTGGTCTATCTGTCGTCATTGGCTCACTTCGTTGGGTATCCGTCGGCCTCTGTTTATGCGGCCACCAAAGATGGGCTCACCAGCTACGCGCGCAGCCTGCGTGTAGCACTTGCGCCCAAGAACATTCACGTGCTGAGCGTGTTTCCCGGTCCTGTGCGAACCGAGCATGCACGTCGCTACGCACCGCCCGGCAGCGACGAATCCAGGCGCGCGGATCCCGACGACATTGCACGCGCGACGGTTCGCGCCATTTCGCGTCGTAGGCAGCGTCTTGTTCCTGGGATCGGAACCAAAGTTTTCGCCAAGGCAGGTCGATGGCTTCCTGGTCCTACGGGGCGCGCCCTTAAGAAGGCGCTGTTGGATAAGTTTGACGACACTACATCGATCACGAGTTAGCGTTCAGCGCAGAATTACATGCTTTCGTGGATTACAATTGCGCTGGTGCACTTGATGTTCATTCCGTTTCTCCTATCGATGATCCTCGCCCCGTTACTCGTCTTCTGCGTAATGATGTCGAAATCCAAGGGGGCGAGATGCCAGCGTGCACTGGAGTGGGGCCTGGCATTTGGCGTGACAGGCGTCGTGCTGTGGTTTCTATATGCGGTGATCTTTGAGTCCGGCAACAACCTCGCGCCCGCAATGAGTATCTTAGTTTCCGGCCCCATTGGGTTTCTGATTGGTGTGGCGATTGGAATCAACCGTGGGGACGATTGAAGACGTTTACGCGACGCAGATGAGCACTTGTTCGCTAGTCGACAGCGACGTTCGATTGTCGCATGACCTTTCTGTGCATTGTTGCCCCGTAGAGCAGCATTCACTCGGTGTGAGAAAATTCACAAGCTATGCAAGCGTATTGACGTTGTTGAGCTCGTTGAAGGCACGTTTCAGTCGCTCGATGAATTGTTGCTCGCCTGCGCGGAGCCACGCGCGGGGGTCGTACTTCTTCTTGTTGGGCTTATCGTCGCCTTCGGGATTACCGATTTGACCCTGCAAATAGTCACGGTTCGTGGCCTCATAGCATCGCACGCCATTCCAGAAGGCCCATTGCAAGTCGGTATCGATGTTCATCTTGACGACGCCGTAGGAAATGGCCTCGGCAATATCTTCGGCGCTTGAGCCGGATCCACCGTGGAAGACGAAACTGACCGGTCTGTCGCCCTTCGTCCTGAACTTCTTTGCAACATGCATCTGGGCATCGCGAAGAATGGTGGGGGTGAGCCTGACGTTGCCGGGCTTGTATACGCCGTGCACGTTGCCAAAGGCGGCGGCCACGGTGAAGCGCGGACTGACCTGAGAGAGGCGCTCGTAGGCGTAGGCGATCTCTTCCGGCTTGGAGTATAGGTCTTCGACGTTGGCCGACTCGTTGTCGACGCCATCTTCTTCACCCCCCGTGATCCCAAGTTCGATTTCGAGTGTCATGTCGAGCTTGTGCATCCGTTCGAGATAGCGACAGCAGATGTCGATGTTCTCTTCAATGGACTCTTCCGAGAGATCAAGCATGTGGGAGCTAAAGAGGGGGACGCCGTGCGCCTTGTAGTGCGCCTCGCCCGCATCCAGCATGCCGTCGATCCACGGAAGCAGCTTCTTTGCTGCGTGGTCGGTGTGCAGAATCACGCGTGCCCCGTAGTGGGGCGCGAGGCTGTGGACATGGAGCGCGCCGGCCACACTGCCCGCGACCGACGCTTGAATTGAGCTCGTGCCAAGGCCCTGGCCCGCATTGAAGGCTCCGCCGCCGCTGGAGTATTGAAGGATCACCGGCGCATTCATCGCCACGGCTGCTTCCATGACGCAATTTGCGCTGTTGCTCCCCACGCAATTGGCGGCCGGCAACGCAAAGCCTCTTGCTTTGGCGAGGTCAAAGAGGTCGGTAACCGCCTGGCCGGTAAGGACACCGGCAGGGAACCCTTGCTTCTTGTATTCCATACGCGGAGTTTACGACAATCACGCATCCCTGACGTCCCTACGCGCTGACACCGTATCTCCGGCAAGTTTTTGCCATGGGCCTTGCCAACAGTTGCCGGCGGGGTCGCCAGCCAGCTTCCCGATGGCGATCAATGCGGCTCGTAGCGAAGGGCATACGAATTGCGGCGCCTTGTGCAGAACCCAATTCCCGTCTGAAGACTGAAGGAGGCCATATGAACAACGGCATGCGCAGATCCTATCGATATTCTCGTATGCGAATTGCCATCGTTGGTGCCGCGATCGCGTTTCTGAGTGCGTGTGGCTCGGGATCCGGCACGCCTTCAGCTGCTGGTGGCGGTGCGCTGGCCCAGAGCGCGAAGGTGATGGCGTCTGATTTGAATGGCGATGGTGCGTCGGAGATTGTGATATCGGCGAATCGGGATGCATCGCTGCAGGTATTTAGTGCGGATATTGAGGCGACCTACTTCGACGCATCGGACGCGCTTGCCAGTTTCGCCATGGCGCTCGTGAACGCTGCGCCTTCCTTCGGTGACGGCGACGCACTCCCCTTTGAGGGTGCTGGTGGCAAGGGCTCGCTCCTGATTTTCGAGGGCGAGATTGTCGAGGAAACCGATCAGGCTCCTCAGATCACCTCCATTACGCCAACGACTTGTGAAGCCGGTGAAGTGCTGTGGATTGAAGGCAGCGGATTCCGTACTTCGTCTCACAAGGCTGACGTGCTGGTGGGCAGCGACGCCGTTGAGCCGCTTTTCGTCTTGGCGCGACTGTTGGTCGTGCAAGTGCCACTGGACACAGTGGAAGGCAACTATGAGGTCGTTGTCCGTCGAGACGGCTTGACGTCCGCTGCCGCGTCAATCGAAGTACGCGCGACGGCCAAGCCCGTCATCGATCGTGTCTCACCCGATCCGCTCATCCGTGGACGATTCGCGTTGGTGGAAGGCTCGCATCTTGGACTCATGGGCGAGGACGTGACTGTAACGGTAGATGGCGTCGAATCTTCATCGGTGTTTGCCTTTCGCGATGCGCTCTTTTTTGTGGTTCCGGAAGATGCGGAAGGCGGCAATCTTGTCATCACGCGCGCTGAGACGGCCTCGGATCCCTACCCTGTCACGATAGCCGACATGCCTGCATTGGCCATTACCAAGCTGGTGCCCAGCTCGGCACCCATTGGCGCCGTGGTGATCATTGAAGCAACAGGAATAGACTTTCACGCGGAATCCGTTCCCACGGCGAAGATTGGGAGTGTAGCGCTGCCGGTCATTGGTGTTGCTCCCGATCGAATTGAAGTGATTGTCCCGGAGGGGGCATTGTCTGGTGACGTCACGATTGCGCAGGGCGATGACACAAGCAATGCGGTCGCTTTTCGTGTCCGGGATCGACAAGCGCCTCAAATCACTTCTGTGAATCCTGATCCAATCGAGCCCGGTGGTGTCATGGAAGTGGCCGGCGTAGACCTCATAGATCTAAGTGACGCCGCGTCGAACGGCGGAGGTGGCCCACCCGATATGTTAGGCACAACGACCGTAACTGTTGGTGGCGTCGATGCCCCCTTCGCGTTTCCCGCCAGCGGGAATCTCGTTGTGTTGTTGCCATTTGAACTTACGTCCGGCACTGACGTCGCGGTAGTTGTAACGGTGGGCGAGCAGTCATCGGAGCCGTTCACCGTTTCGGTAGCCGACTCAGGCTGATATCGCATCGATCGGCCCCGGAATCCTCACATCAGTGGGATGGCGCCACGGAATCGACTTGCGAAGGTAAACGCCTTCGTGTCCGTTTCTTCCAGTGTGTTCGCCCTGTTTCTCCCTCGCGCACCTCCAACGTGCCTACATCATGCAGCCATGAACGAACGCGACCGTCAGCAGGTCATAGCATCTGTGTTCATGCGCGAATCAGTGAGGCTGACGGGCATGTTGACGCGCCTGCTCGGGCCGCAGAATGTTGAGCTTGCGGAAGATGTGGTGCAGGAAGCGTTTCTAGCGGCGTCGAAGCGGTGGTCGGTGACTGGGGTTCCGCAAAATCCAGCGGGATGGCTCATGCGTACGGCGCGTAATCGAGCCATCGACGCGATCCGGCGCGAACGGAAGCGACGGCACTTTCCGGAAGACGTCGCATCACTTCTCGGCGAGGAAGCAGCGCGCTCGTCGTTTGACAACTATGCGCTTGACGAGGATCCGCTACACGACGACACGCTTACGATGATCTTCCTTTGCTGCGGCATCGACGTCAGCGCGGATCAACGCATTACGCTCATTTTAAAATCGCTTTGCGGCATGCGGGTGTCGGCGATTGCTCGCGCACTGCTCACGACCGAGGCCACCGTGAAGAAGAGGCTGGTACGTGTTCGCAGGCATGTTCGCGGAAAGTCCTTTGCGCTACCTGCGCATGAAGACGTGCCTCACGCCCTGCGCACTGTACACATGGCGTTGTATTTGCTGTTCAATGAAGGCTACCTGTCCACGTCGGGAGATCCCATTCAGCATGATGTGTGCCGGCATGCGATGTTTCTTACCCGCCATTTGACGGATGCGGCTGACTATTCGGACGCGAGCACCCATGCACTGCTTGCTCTTATGTGTTTTCACGCGGCGCGTTATGTGTCTCGGATGGGCGACGACGGTGCGCTGATTCCCATCGATCAACAGGATCGTG
Source organism: Planctomycetota bacterium (assembly GCA_965222115.1). Lineage (GTDB taxonomy): Bacteria > Planctomycetota > PLA2 > PLA2 > JAEUHO01 > CBDCTJ01. The sequence goes on from CBDCTJ010000007.1 coordinate 2,091,482, forward strand.
CTTCGTGGGACCGGGCGTTGCTTGTCGCGGGCTTCAACAGCTTGCAGCGTGCCCGCAACATGGATTCTGGCCATAGCACACGCTACATGCTGGAAGCCGCCATCGCCGCGCAGCACTGCGCCGCGCGCTCCTTTGAAGAGACCAACTGGACGATGGTGTGTCGTCTCTACGATCGACTGATGCACGTTCAAGGCTCGCCGATCACTGCGCTCAATCGTGCGGTTGCGATGTCGTACCGCGATGGCCCGGCTGAAGCCATCAAACTGGTGTCGTCCATTCGTGCCGCGTCAAAGAATGGCTATAACGGCCGGGCTGATGCGGTCTTGGCACATCTTTACGCACGCCTGGGCGACGGTACGAACGCCGAAAGGCACCTCGCAGCCGCTCTTTCCGAAACGAATGCCGAGCACGAGCGCAACCTGCTCAAGCGTCAGATCGCGCGCGCTCTCTCGACAACGACGAGCTAGGTTGGGATCGTCACACCGCGCTAACCGTAGCACTCCCGCACCATGACGGTGCCACCGGGATTGTTCTTCAGGAACGGTGTGCCCGCGGCGAGCTTGTTGGCCTCTTCGAGGTCTTTTGCGATGACAACTGAGTAGCCGCCAACCAACTCTTTGAGCTCGATCATGGCTGCGTCGGTGTTTACGTTGGCTCCATCCTTGGTTACCAGCGAACCATTGGGCGCGAGGCCAGATCCAACGCTTCGAAGCCGATCCGCCGCGGCCATCTCCTGGCCCCATGTGGACCACGATTCCATCACCGCCTTCATTTCGTCCGGCGTCAGGTTCTGCGCCCAGTTGGGATCTCCACCAAGATAGATCAGCATGAAGTCTTTCATTGTGTCGTCCTTCTGTGCCTGTTGTCTGCGGTATCTGCGAGCCCTGACGCCGTCAACAGGCTAGCCGGCGTCGCGCTTCTACCCCAATGACGAGTGGGGATGGGGAAGGGAGACACAATTCGCCCGAGAATCAAACAATTGAGGAAGGAGCCTGGATCTAAGCGGCAGTCAGGTGACGGCCGGCATCTCGGAAGCGATTCGATCCGCGAGGACAAAGTGGCGCAGACGGACAAGGCAGACAAATTACGCGACCGCCGTGCCTATCGTGAACAGGTCGCAGTGAATTCGAGTCTCGACGATTACAGAGAGCTAGTTGGGTTGCATACCTCCCCAACCATCTGCCGTGCCACCGAATTCTCTGGCGAGAGCTTCAAGATCTTTTTCGATCCAGAGAACAACCTTTCGCCCGTCCTGAGCTTCGTTTTGTGCGGCCCACTCGGGTTTTTGTTGGGCGTGTTGATTGGGATCAATCGACGTGAAGATTGACGATGTTTGTTCCGTGAAGCCAAGCCATGTTGGGTTTAACCTGTACTTGGCTCTGACACTGGTAGTCGTTCGTCACCGCCGCCCTGTCAGGGGAAGTCCAATGGGGGATGGCCGCCCAGGGCTCTGCGCCTCTGTAGCTAGGTGCCACTGCGCGAGGTAAATGGCGTACGACTACAACTGAGCGATCACATTCCACGAAAAGTGTGGTTTTTCCACCACACCGTATCCCTCGCGAAACATGTAGTTTTGGTCCCGAATTCGTGTTTGTCGTATCCTGGCACGTTCGGAATCTGAGGTGTCTCATGCGAACGGCTCTCCCCTGGATCCTCGTCGCTCTGTTCGCCGGCTTGTGGATCGGATCGATCGTATTGGTGGAGAAGGAACCGATGCCTCGATCGAGTCAAGGCGTTCCCGATGTAAGCGCCGACGGCTCGGATGAGCTCGCCGAACTTCGTTCCGCCGTGAACGAGCTACGGAAAGAAGTAAGATCGCTTCGCGAAGAACACGTAGACCGACGAATGCCCGTGCTACAGGCGTCAAACACGAAGCGAGCGTCTGCATCGCATTCGGCCACGCCGAGAAGCGAGTCCTTCAAGAAGCGCGAAGAAAAGGCTCGAGTGAACCGAGCGAGGCGGCAGCGAGACGTAGAGGCTGCGGCGATCCGTAAGAAGTGGAATGATGACATCCGCTCGCTCAAGGACGCGTCCGCGCGGGAATTCGCCCTGCGTGAGATGCGCGCTGCCTTCGACGGCGAGAATGATGTGCGCAGACTCGCTGCACTTCGGCTCGCGCGGTGGATCGGCAACGTTGAGTTCGATCGTGCCGATTGGCGCGGTGCCATTCTTCCTCATGCAAGAAATGGGGATCCTGAGGTTCAGATTGCCGCGCTCATCGCATTAGCCTACGTGCAACCCGAGCACGCCGACTTGGATCTTTGGTCCGAGGTTATCAAGCATGCCGATAGAGAGAACGGGGAAGAGGTTGCCCATGCGATTGTACGCGCGTCTGGAGGAATCATCCGGGGCACGACAGCTGACGCCGTATTACATCTGTTGCGCGACGGAACCAACACCAAGAAGGCGTTCGTCATCCGCGGACTTCAGGGCGGCAGAGAGTGGGACGAAGCTGTCGAGGCACGCTTGATAGAGATCGCCCGAAATGCGCCGGCGCGCGATTACGATTCCGTATACTACTTTCACTTCATCACGTCGCGTCTTGATCCCAAATCGGATGAAGTGATCGAACTCATGCTAGAGAAGATCGAAGAAGGCAAGTCCGAGATGGCCGCGATCATGCGAGGATTCCGCATCGGCCTGGATGACCGACAAGCGGAGCTTGTTGCCGACAAGCTGCTCGGTTACGCGGAGAACGCTGGTACGTCCCACAAACTGAAGGCGATCGCTGACGGACTGAAGAACGTCGTACGTCCGCAGCACATTCCGCGACTCGAAGCGCTTGCCAAAGGCGACAATGTCAGCGTATACGCCCAACGAGCCCTAAATGGTGCCATCGATGCGGCTCAGCGGCGGCGCTGACGAAGCGGTCGCCGGTCCGGACGCGATTTCACGCACGCCAATTCGCGTGAACCTTGGTTCGGTCTTTCGATGCGCACCGCGCGAATCAGAGATTCGCTTGAACAGGGTTCGCTTCGCTCACCCTTAGCTATCGGCTTTGGCTCCTTCGGAGCCTCTTCCTCCTGAACCACTCCCATTGACAGCCGCAACCGAACATGGGGCTGCGCTTGGTGACCTTGGTGTCCTTGGCGAGAGCCTCTTCTTCAAACTGCGTCCCACCACCGAAAGCTCACGTCCCAGCCAAGACGCGCTTCCCGACGCTTGCGCTTCGTTTCTTTGAGTTCTTTGTGTGAGCCTCTTCTTCTTCAAGCTGCGTCCCGCCACCGAATGCGCACGACCCCGCCAAGACGCGCTCCCTGACGCTTGCTCCCCTTGATCGTAGTCATGGAACGCAGTTTCCGCATGCCGGGTGGCGCTTGGTGCCCTTGGCCTTTCCTTGGTGAGAGCCTCTTCTTCTTCAAGCTGCGTACCACTACCGAATGCTTCCGACCCCCCCCCAAGATGCGCTCCCCAACGCTTGCACCATTACGAACTCTGGGTTTTTGCGCGCGTCTCACGCGTCCGGCATAATCCCCTGTTCAACGCCAACGTAACGACCTTCCATCACCCGTTGTGCAAGTCGGCGCGAGTGGGCGTCTACGCTGTACTTATGGCGACGATTGTCTTTGATGCGGGCGCGGGCGTAGCGGCAGTAGAGATCGGCGAGTTCAATGGAGGGCTCGTCGCCGCGTGATGCAGCGCGCGAAATGGTGGCGGCCATGGCCGTGAGCTCGGTGCCTTCGTCCACGATGCGGCCAACAAGGGCCTGCCGATGTTCGAGCTTGGGACCAAAGCGAACCATGGCGTGGAATATGCGACGTGCAAGACGACGCGAGCCGCTGCGAACATATCGCCAGTGTTTCTTGAGCGCGGGTGGCATGTCCGATGGCGTGCCGAATGTGGGCAGCCAGCGTTTGAGATACCACCACGGATACGTCGCGGCACACTTGAGAAACGCCTTGGCGCGTGCTCCGAAGGGTGCTGAGGGTTTAGCGAATGCGCCGGCCTTACGAAGGTGGGGGTCGAGCGCTTCGCGCGCCAGAAAGAGGCGCATGACTTCGCTCGTTCCTTCCACGATGCGGTTAAGGCGCGCCTCGCGGAAGATGCGCTCGACCGGTGCATCGGACTCGCCGCGTGCGCGCAAAGACTCTGCAGTTTCGTATCCACGACCACCGCGAATCTGAACAGTGCGGTCTGCAATGGCGAATACGTGTTCCGAGCAAAAGAGCTTCGCCATGGCGGCTTCAATACGAATGTCGGACTCGCCATCGTCGGCAAGCGCCGCGGCGTAGTCGCTAAACGATTCCATCGCAAACGTGTGCGCCGCGATCCATCCCACTTGCACGGCTACTGCCTCGAGTTCGCCAATCTTCTCGCCCCACTGTTCGCGTTCGTCGATCCATGTGCGGACAATGCGCAGGCACGTCTTTGCAACCGCCGTATTCGTGGCAGGTAACGTCAAACGTCCCGTGTTGAGCGTAATGAGTGCGAGCTTGAGTCCATTGCCCTCTTCCCACAACAGATTCTCTTTGGGGACGCGCACATTGTTGAATCGCAGGAGGCCGCTGTGAATCCCACCGTAGCCCATGAAGTCGCAGCGATGCACGACCTCAAAGCCCGGTACATCCGTGTCCACGATAAATGCGGAAATCTGTGGACGCGGCTTTCCGCGAATCACCTTCTCGGGTGTGCGCGCCATTACGATGATCGTGTCGGCCTTTGGCCCGTTGGTGCACCAGAGTTTCTCGCCACTGAGGATCCATGCTTCACCGTCCTCCGTGGGCGTGGCTCGCGTCTGCATACGCGCCGGGTCGCTTCCTGCTTCTGGCTCGGTCAGCGCAAACGCGCTCAATTTGTCGCCTGCCATGGCGGGCAAGTACTTGTCCTTCTGTTCTTTCGTACCAAACAACTTGAGCGGCGTACTCACGCCAATGCTCTGGTGGCCACTCATCCATATGGCCGTGCTGCCGCACCATGAACCCACAAGTCCAACCGTGCGATTGTAGTTGGTCTGACTGAAGCCCAGGCCACCGTACTGCTTGGGGATCTTCAATCGAAACGCGCCAAGCTCCCGCAGGCGCTTCATAGCCTTCTCGGGAATCTCGCGATCGCGATCGACCGCGTCGGGATCAATCTCTTCGCGCAAGGCCGCTTCGAGTTTTTGAAGCAGCGGGTCGGCGGCGGCGCGATCGGCGGCGTCCTGTTCGGGAAACGGATGTACCAACTCGGACCTAAGCGACCCCAGAAAGAGCCCCGCTGCGAACGATGGATGACTCTGCTCGCTTTCGCGTGCGTCTTCAACCACTTCCATGGCCTCCGCCCGTGCATCGGATGGCTTGGGCGTGGACGACTTCATGGGGATCGTGGTCTCCGAACGTTTGGAAGCGAGCTTGAATCTTCGCTTGGGATGCACATGCCGCAGTCAAAATTTGGTCCTGTTGCCGCTACGGAATTGACCGCTCTGAACAGATGTACACGAGGGCGAGCGTCGATTCGGGCGCACTTCATGTAGGTTGTGTGTATGTCGCTGCGCACGAAATTGCTTGCCGCCGTCATCGGACTCCCGGTGGCCGTTGTGCTGCTCGCTTTGATCGTTTTGATGCGCTCTGAATCGACGGAACATACGCCCGCCAGCGCGATCGAGCACTCGGTTCGCGAACTCATGCGTGAGTGGGAAGCCGCGCGCGAGTCGGCGCCAGAGGGAGTGGAGGGAGCTGCATCGCGGCGTCGACACCAGCAGGCCCTGCGTCGCTTCTTGAAGCGTGTTCGGGAGCTTGAGCAACAGGGGCAATTCACGGAAAGCTTTATCGTGCTCATGCCACGTCCGGCTTCTGAACAGGCGACGTTCGATATCTGGACACTTAGCGGCTACTTGGACACGAAAATCCGCGGCGGTGATGACGACGAACCCGATGTGCGGGATCCGGAGTTGAAACGTCAGCTTACAGAGTGGGCACAGGGTGCGTTTCGCGGTGGATTTCGATTTCGTGACTCGCATGTCGCGCTGGCCGGTCGCCTTAAAGTGGACGATCGCCACTACGTAGTCGTTGCCCGATCGCACGATCATCGCGCAGCCATGCGCCGCGTCTATTGGTTGTTGATTGCCGGCGCGTTGCTGCTGGCTGCCATTGCCTATTGGTTAGTGTCGCGGTGGGTCACTCAGCCGCTTAGACAACTCGGCGACGCGGCGAATCGCATTGCGCATGGAGACTATGAACTGGGCATCGATCCCCAAGGTCGAACCGACGAGTTTGGCCAAGCGCTGCGTGCACTCAATCATATGTCCGGAGAGATTGCCGAGTATCAAGGCCACTTAGAAGACCGCGTGATGTCGGCCCTCGGTCGCATGAAAAGCGCCGAGAAGCACTTGACCGTGGCGCAACGACTCGCCGCAACCGGAAAGCTCGCGGCCGGACTCGCACACGAGATCAACAACCCCCTGGGCGGCATGCAAAATGCCGTTCGCGCGCTACGACGGGGTGATATGGACGCTGAGAAGACCGAAGTGTATCTGGGCCTTATTGGTGATGGGCTCAGTCGCGTTGAGCAAACGGTCAAGCGCTTTCTTGCATTCTCACCTCGCCGCATGGACGCACGCGCGTGTGACTTGTCTACGGTGGTTCGCAAGGGACTGGCCCTAGCCGAGCACCGTGCTGAGCGCTCCCACATCGTCGTCAAAGAGGAACTCGCGCCGGAAGGCGAGGCCATGGTCTATGGGGATTCCAATGAGTTGCAGCAAGTGGCGTTGAATCTCTTTCTCAATGCTGTTGATGCCGTTGCCGCGCAAAAGGAGCCCTTCATTCACATTCGCGTTGCGGCCCAGGGCGAAGAAGTCGTGTTGCGCGTGGACGACAATGGCGTGGGCATGACGGAAGAGGATCAAGAGCGCTGCTTCGATATGTTCTTCACCTCCAAGTCGGTGGGGGAAGGAACCGGGATGGGACTGGCCGTGGTGCACACCATCATTACAAATCACGGCGGGCGCCTGGAGTTGCGGAGTCAGCCGGGTGAGGGCACGAGCTTTCAGGTGATCCTGCCCAGAGAACATACGGAGCAGGGATCGAGGTGACCTGTTGGTGTTTGTTCAGGCACCTGAATAGCCTGATTGGCAGCAATTTGTCCTCGAATCAACGCATCTCAAGGTGCCCTCAGGTAAAACAGGGGGACTGTCTATAGGAGGGATGCCATGTCCCGTCGCGATTCGAATTCAATTGGCCACGATTCCAGATCAGACAGCCAAGATGCCGGTAGCCGCAGCATCGGGCCCAAAGCCGCGCTTTGGATTGGCTTTCTGGCTGGTGGATGGTTGGCCACGCTCGCCTTCGTCTTCCTACCTGGATCGCTTGGCCAGGGTAACGCCTCGATCTTCCCCGCGGCCCATGCGGAAGACCCGCCGCTTGGTGGCGAGAATCCCGGCAAGAATCCTGGATTGGGTGGGCTACTTCCGGGTGGCACAACCGATTCGCGCCCGCGGGGCATTCCAAATCCCGGCGGTGGCACATCCGATTCGAATCGGCGTGCGATAGCGCTGTCGGCCTCGGTGGGCGGCGGCGAAAGTGCCGTGTACTACTTCGATACAGTGGCCCAGCGCCTGCTCGTCTATCAATACCGGGGCCGCCTCGTGAGTGGGGATCGCCCGCTCGGGAAGAATGACCGCGGCGGCCTGCGCTTGCTGGCGGCACGGCACATCGACCTAGATCTCAAGCTCAGCGCCTATCGCGATCTCTCCGAGCGCACACGGCGCGAGCTCAAAATCATGATGGACGCTGAGAAGGAGGGGAAGAAGCCCCCCAAGAAGTTCAAGCGCCCTCCCACCAAGGAAATCGAGATCGGCGACGATTAGAATCTGTCGGAAGAGGCAGCGCCCGTTTGGCCTCCGTCAGGTGCTCGCCCTGGGACGCCCTCAGATCCTTCCGTTCTGATGCGATTTCGACTACGCTCTGGCCCAGGAGGCGGGTTGTCACGGTTCGGTCTCGAGCGGTGGTAACGTTAAGGAGGGCCGCGAGTGCGCGGTCCATGGCGGTTGTCGCATGACGGCGAACGCCGGTAGTTAATCTGCCCCGAGTTTTTTCCCTTGGGAGTTCAGCGTGGCCAAGTCCAAGAGCGGTGAGTTTTACAGCTTCGACGAAGTCCTTCGACAGCTCAACATTGATGAGAATCGGCTTAAGCGCCTCGTATCGGAGGGCGAAGTTCGCGCCTTCCGCGAGGGCGGTCAGATGAAGTTCAAGCGCGGCGATATCGACACGCTTGCCGGTCGCTCCGGTCGCGGCAGCCACACATCGGAAACGTCGCTCACCGAAATCAGCCTTGAGGATGACAATGCCTCCACGCGCCACGTAGGCGCATCGGTCGGCGAGACGTTGGCCGACGATCTTTTGGAAGAGCCCGATATCTCAGCCACGGGTGGCTTGCGCACCGCCGAGATTTCCAGCCAAGACACCTTCATCGATCAAGAAGGTGTGGGTATGTCCACTGAGCCCATCGATTTCACCGGCGACGACATGCTCGACGACGATGATGACATCGACATTGGCGTGGACCGCCCCTCGTCGCGTCGTTCTGCAGAACGTCGTCCTCAACAGCGTCGCGTCTACGTCGAAGAGGATGAGCGCACGCACCCCATGTTGTTGCTCTGCATGCTTCTTGCCGCACTGCTCGGCCTCTATGCTTGGCTCACCACCATTTCCATTGGTCGCGGCCAGTCCAACTCCATGACCGAGTTCGGTGCCAAGACGTTCGGGCCCAAAGAGCACCCGGCCAATCTCAAGAAGTAGCGCTCGTACCAACCGGTTGCCCTGTCCTACGGTCTAGGCTGTGGTCGTGTCGATCTCGGTACGCCATGGCTTGACTTGCCTACTTTGCCCGATGTTGCTTATCGGAGCCATCGTTTCGGTTGCGGCGGCCGAAGATCCCAAGGCGGTTCGAGCCGTATCAGCGCTTCGCAAGCTTGTCTTGAGCGATGATCTCAATGGCGCTGAGCAGACCGCGCACGATGTGATGTCGCAATGGCCGGCAAGCCGCCATGCGAAGTGGAATGCCGCCTATGTGCACGCACGTCGCGCCAGTCGCGCACTGCATGAGCGCCGTGGATCGGACGCGCTGGACGAAGCCCACAAGGCACTCGAGCTTCATCCGGGTCGTGTGCGCTACCTCACGCTGCTGGCCCGCGCGCAATTCATGGAGGGCGAGCAGATCGCCGCCGACAAGAGCGTTCAAAACATCTTGGATCGTGCGCCGCGTTATGCGCCTGCTCTGCTGCTGGCTGCCGACGTTGCTGAACGTGCGGGTGATTTCGAACGTGCGATCGCTTCCATTTCTGATTACGCCGCGCTGAGACCTGATGATGCCGAGCGCCTTGCGAGTCGTATGGCGGAACTTGAGCGACGCAAGACCACGGAAGCCACGTACTTGTCTCACTCAAGTGGCAACTTTGACGTTCGCTATAGCGAAGAGGCGGACGCTGAAACGGTGCGACTTGCGATTACGTTGTTGGAGAATGCCTACAGTCAAGTGACGGCCGACTTGGGGATGCAGCCCAAGACGCAAGCCACGGTCATCCTCTATGCGGATCGAGAGTTTCAAACGGTCACGCAGGCCCACGGTTGGGTGGCCGGACTGTATCGCGGCGGCACGCTCAAATTGCCACTGAAGAATCTCACGGCGCATCGCGACCGTGCGGCACGCATTCTCACGCATGAGTTTGTGCACCATGTGTTGCGCGAGCAATCGCCCAAGCTCCCCAGTTGGCTTCATGAGGGCATTGCGCAGTATCTCGAGCAACCGCCAAACAACCGCCACGCGCGTTGGCAGGAAGTCACGGCGCGCTTGCGTCCGCTGAAAAAACACGTGCTCAGCGCCAAACAGCTTTCGGGCGTGCGCATTAGTGCCACCAAGAGTGGTGCCACCGCCAATCTTCTGTACGCCCAGTCTCATGCGATTGTCGGATGGTTGATTGATATGCGTGGACTTACGAGTTTCCCCGACTTTGCACGTGAGCTCGCGCGCGGACCCAACCTCGATGATGCGGCCAAGAAGATCTATGGCGGCACGTGGTCGGAGCTTGTGGCGGCCTGGAAGGAACAGCTCTAACGTCGGTTGAATGCCACCGAGTGTGTTCGACGAACTTTTGGACTGTTACCGAATCGAGTCGTATGCGTAGAAGGGGTATGAACCAGCCCAAAGTCACGCCGCCCCAACCTGCTTACGCCAAGCGTCCCGCGAAGTCCGCTCCGAGCGGATCACATTCCGTGGCGCCTCCAGACGCGCCGAAAACTCCCGCAAACACCTTGGCGGTCGATGACGCGACGGATTCTGCAACGACGTTGCCGCAAGCGGTGCTGGAACGCGGCGCGAAGGACCTCTCGCACACTGAGCTTCTGGAGATCCTCGTCTACTCGCGCGGTGGCCCCAAGGCGGCGCGTCAGTGCGCGCGGGGCCTCATGTCGATCTTCGAGTCCCCCGCGGGCATCGCTTCGGCAACTCAGGAAGAGCTCACGTCGGTTGCGGGCGTTGGGCCGGTGATCGCCGGTCGCCTCATGGCAGCGTTTGAGTTGGCACGACGTGCACGTGAAGAACCCATCGCCCGTGGATCTCCCCTTCGTGCGAGTTCCGAGATCTTTGGTGCCTTTCACGAACGCATGCGTGAGCTTAAGAAGGAGCGCTTCTTGATCGTCATGCTCGATGGAAAGAACCGCGTGATCCGTGAAGACCTCGTGTCGGAAGGCATCCTCACGGCCAGCCTCGTGCATCCCCGAGAGGTATTCTCCCCGGCCATTCGCGCCTGCGCCGCAGGCATTGTACTGGTCCACAACCATCCCAGCGGAGACCCCGAACCCAGTCCCGAGGACATTGAGATCACCAAACGCCTCTCCACGGTCGGGGAACTCATCGGCATCCGTGTGCTCGACCACGTCATCATTGGCGACGGGAGATACGTGTCGTTCTTAGAACGGGGACTGATTAGTGTGTAGACACGCGCGAGGCATGGCGTGTCCCAACGCGTGCGAACCACTGGCAGCACGCGCATGCAAACTCAATGTCTACGCAGTCGCTGAGATACCGCATCGCACCAATTGTCGATCGCGCCATCGGGATCGCCGCATTCTGCGACGTAGAGATAGGGCTCAATGAGCTCAAGCTCAACGAGTGCTGGACCGGATTCCATGGGCACGAGATCGACTCTTGCATAGAGCAACGGAGGAATCTCAAGGAGGTTGCGTGTGATCCGGAGTACTTGCTCCGCCACGTCGCGTTCGGTTTGTGAAGGCTCGTAGGAGCGCGTCATGCCTCCGAGATGTTCTTGCACGCGAAAGTCCCCCGGCGCCGGCGTCTTGACCACCGCATGCGAAAACGAACCGCCAAAGAACATGAGCGATCGCTCGCCTTCCGCTTCGATCTGTGCCACATACGGTTGGACCAGGACGGGGCCGCTTTCTAGCAACGCGTGGAGATGAGACGTTGCTTCTGGCGCAGTCGAACTCAAGTGACGCTGCGTGCCTCGCGCCCCAGCCGACATGGCAGGCTTGATAACGATCGGACCACGTACTGTGAGCGGCGTGTCAACGTGTGTAACAAGTTGCGTCGGCACGATGGGCACGCCCTTGCTTTCAAGTTCGAGCAGGTACGCCTTGTTCATGTTCCACGCCACCGTCTTGGCGTCGTTGAGCAATTGGCACACTTCGTCTGTACGGCAAGTCCAAGCGAGAAACTGCTCGATATGGTCAAGGTAATTCCATGTCGAGCGTACGATGACTATGTCGACGTCATGCCAAGGCAGATTAGGTTCGTCCCAGCCCCAAACGGCGGTTGCGAAACCTCTGCGGTTCATGGCCGCGGCGAGCGCATCCGTTTCGGATTCTGGATGCGGCAACGAGCTGGCCGTCGCTAACACGACCCGCGGCGAGTTCATGGGAATGGGCCCCTACGCCTTTGCGGGAAATGCGCTGAGATCTCCTTCGTCGGCCTCATCCGCTTCGTCTTTGGCTCGAACGATTTTGCTCTCAATGATGGCGAATGCAGAGCTCATCACCATATAGAGCGCCAACGCGGCCGTGTAGTTGTAGAGAATCACGGCGAAGATGATGGGTAGCCACTTCATCATCTTCATTTGTTGGGCCTGTTGCTCGTCGGCCGGTTTGGGCATGCTGCGCGTGTGCCAGATGGACAGCGCCACCATGATGAGCGGCAAGATATTGAGGGATCGAATGTCGAGAATACCCAAGTTGAGAACGCTGCCGCCGAAATCGATCAACTTGTCGGGTCCCGACAGGTCATCGATCCAAAGGAAGGGCGCGCCACGCAGGGTGTATTCCACGCGCAACGCCGAGAAGAGCGCAAAGAAGATGGGAATCTGAATGAGCATCATGAGACAGCCGGTGGGGAAGCCCACGCCGTTCTCGCGATAGAGCTTCATCTGCTCGTCGCGCAACTTCTTGGGATTCTTGGCGTAGCGTTCTTGGAGTGCGGCCACTTTGGGCTTGAGCTTGGCCACCCGCTTGCCGTAGCGACGCATGGAGAGCTGGTTCTTGATTGAGATGGGCATCATGGCGCCACGCACGCAGAGCGTCATCAGAATCACACCCACGCCCGCGCTTCCAAACAGATTGCGCCAGAAGTCGTAAAGCCACAGCAGAAACTTGGCTACGAAGTCGAACGCGCTCGGATAGGTAATGACCGAGTTCAAGGGCTTGTAGGCGTCTTGACCCAGCACGTCGCGCGCAAGGGGACCGGCGAAAATGTTTAGCTCAACGGGTGCGGCGCTGGCATCTTGCTCTAGAATTGGAAGTTGAAGTGTGATCCACGAAAATAGCGCGCTTTCCGCACCGGGTTTTACGCGCTTGGCGGCATAGTTGTCTTTGCCAACGATGTCACGGCCGCGTTCGTCCTTCATGTACTTGATGATGGCTTCTTCCATCAATCCACGCTTGGCGGCTTCTTCTCCCGTGGCCCAGAATGCCGTGATGGGGGGTTCATTGGCGCCGCGCTCTGCGCCGTAATACAGCAATGCGAAATAGTGTGAGCGTGATCCCAATACCCGCAGCCGCTTGGGCTGTGTGCCGCGCAAGTCCAGTTCGTGGTATTCGAGTCCAAACTGGTGCGTATCTTCTACATCTTCCGTATCGGATGTGCGTTTGACGATAGCGCTGGGTGTTGCAAACGCGCCTTTGAAAATCTCGCGATACTGCGATGCGGATACGAGCATGTGCAGAGGCAGCACCGCGTCGGGCGCCCCGTCCTGCTTTTCACCGGCGCGGCGCGCCTCCATGCGCAACGTAATATCGAATCGCTTATCCCCTTGGCCCAACACCCATTGCTTGCGAAGCGTTATGCCGTTGCCCATGTCAAAGGTGTAGACCACGTCGCTGGCGCCCGTCTTGGCTTCAGTGGCCGAGTCGCGCGTCCAGTGGAGCCTACGCAGGGGTCCCGGCAAGACATCGCGTCGACTGGCTTCACCCGGCGCGATCCGTCCACCCACATCGATGTCGTCCAGCTGACCGATTTGCATCGTGGGATCCTTCGGAACCACGAGATCGATGGGTGTCTCTTGATCAGCCTCGTCGGCACGCAGCAGCCGAATGTGAGAGATCGCGCCGCCCAAACTCGTAAATCCGACTTCCAGCTCGGTGCTCTTCAGGACGGCGTCCGATGCGGTTACGGCATGTTGTGGATGCCTTGAATCGTCGACCACCGGTCCCTTCGTAGACGCACCACCATTGGGCTTGTCGTTCGTGGGGGGCGTGTTCGGGTCACGTGGCGTGGACGGGTCGTCCCCCGACGGGTTGGATACCGACGTGTCGTTGCCTGCTTCCCCGTTGACAGGTTTCCCATTGGAGGTGTTCTCTGCGCTCGCGTCCTGCTTCTTTGGCGGCGGACGCAAATGATTCATAAGCGCCGAGTACCCGGAGATCGCGAGAAACGAGAGCACGATGGCCAGCAACATCCGGCGTTCCATCGTTTGACTCCTTTAGGTTGGTTGCGGCGCTGTACCCGCGATGGCGCCAGAGTGTACGTCTCACCGAGAGGGTGGTTTCAGATTGCCCGAGCGGTATCGATTCCCGCGTTTGCGTGTCGATTTATCGCCCTACTAACAGCCGATCAGCCAGGAAATTGGGAATGCGCTCCTCGGCGTAGATCTTGTCCACCGTGGCTTGGATGTCGTACTCAATGCGGTGAAAGCGCACAATGTTGCCATCGAAGGTCACGTATGAGGCGCGTGAGTCACCGTCTCGAGGCTGCCCCACACTGCCCGTATTGATCAGAATCTTGCGATCCCCAAGCTTGCGTATGTCGATGGCACCACCGACCTGTTCGGGCGAAGCGTGTTTCATATCCGATGTGTAGATGTGCGGCACATGACTGTGGCCAATGAAACAGACCTTTTTGATCAACTCGAAGATGCCTTGAATCTTCTCCTTGTTGCGAATGTCGGCCGGCATGACGTATTCGCGGGTGGGCGTGCGCGGGCTGCCATGCGTGTACATCACATCTTCGTCTTCGACAATCTGTTGCATCGTGCCGAGAAAGTTCCAGAGATCGTAGTTCTCGGTGCGCTCAAACTCGGTGCTATTGAGCTGATCTTTGGTCCACTCAAGCGACGCGCGCGCTTTGGGGTTGAAGTCTTCGCCGTAAAACATGACGGCCTCTTCATGGTTTCCCATGATGGCGACTTCACTTTGAAAGAGCATTTGCAGGCACTCACGGGGATTGGGCCCGTAGCCAATAATGTCCCCAAGGCAGATAATTCTGTGCGCACCCCTACTCGAGGCGTCGTCGAGTACTCGTGTTAGCGCCTCGGTATTGGAGTGGATGTCGGCCAGAATCGCAATCGTCACGAACGTCTCCTGAACATCGGCAGCGAGCCGGAGAAAATCGCCCAAGACGATGTCCGTTCCACCAATGTGGGCCCAAGCCGGTGGGCGCTCGGGGCGCATGATCTTAGCCGGGAGGCAGCCGGGCCACCCTCCCAAGAGGGAGGCATTTGACGTTGTTCCGACGCCCACCCCGCGTTGGCTGCTTCCTCAGCCCACCCCGCCGTTCGGTTTGGCCTGCGTGGCACGCGCGCCGATTGTCTCGGGAGAGGCCTATGACGTGCAGTCCCACCAATTGCAACAACAGGTGGGGGTGGTAGGCTTTTGTCACCACGACAGGTAGTGGTCCCGGAAATCCGCGGTTGCGCGCCTCGCAGGGAGCCGCCGACCGTCTGCCCGGGCTGCTTCCATACCGCCTGGCGGTGAGTTCGTGCCCACGAGGGTAGACGCGGAAGTTCCGTGTCGCGGGAGGCATGATGCGCTGTCCTTTCTGCAAAGAGGACGACGACAAGGTCATTGACTCGCGCGCAAGTGGCGATGGCTTTGCCATTCGTCGCCGGCGTCATTGCCAGGGCTGCGACCGTCGCTTCACCACCTATGAGCGGATTGAGGAAAGTCCGCTGCGGGTGGTCAAGAAGGACCAACGACGCGAACCGTTTGAACGACGCAAGGTCCTTATGGGCTTGCTTCGGGCGGGCGAAAAGCGCGCGTTGTCCATCCAAACGCTCGAAGACATCACCGAGCGCGTGGAAAACCGAATTCTCGAAAACTACGACGCGGAAGTACCCGCCGAATACATCGGGGAGTTGGTTATGGAAGAGCTCAAGAAGGTGGACCAAGTCGCCTACGTCCGATTCGCATCCGTGTACCGAGACTTTCAAGACATTAGCGAGTTCATGGAGGAACTCAAATCCATGCTTGCAAAGAAGGGAATACGAACGCGTCCGTCCAATCGGACACGCGATTCGTAGCTAGGCAATCCGTCCCACCAGTCAGTCCCACCAATCCATGTCCATCCATTCCATGCGCCGAGACGGAAGGGTCTGGTGCGTCCCACACAAATCACATCGCGAACATGACGAAACCATTGAGGGAGAACGATCGCTTGATCGACCGCCACGCCCACTCCGATAACGTCCTTCCAATTGGTGGACGTGCGATGGGCCCATGGGATGCCCACGCGTGAAGTACGAACACGGGCGACAAGTTCGTAAGCGCGACGGCCGGTTGGTCCTCTTTGAGCGCGGCAAGATTGCCGACGCGATCTTTCGGGCTGCCAAGTCTGTGGGCGGGGAAGACCGCTTTCTTGCCGAACAACTCGCGGGCATCGTGGCGCATCGGGTCATTACCACTGTCCGATCGGTGCCCACCATCGAAGACATCCAAGACGCGGTGGAAAAGGTCCTCATTGAGGCCGGACACGCGCAAACGGCCAAGGCATACATTCTCTATCGCGATCGCCGTGCCCAAGCGCGAGCAACGCGGTGCGTCATTGACGATGCCGAGGGCGCTGCCATTGGCGCCACGTTCGTGGGAGGTGACGACGCGTCGCTACGGCGTTTCTCAAAGTCCGAGATTGCGAACGAAGTGGCGGGGGCGGACGGACTCGACAATCGCACGGCGGAAGACGTTGCGCGCTCCGTGGAAGATCGCATCCTGCGCTCACCGTTCAAACGCATCTCGCAACAGACCTTGGTGTCGCTGGTGCGCGCCGAATTATTCGACCGCGGCCATCTCACGCGGTACGGCGAAGCCGCGGTGCTCCACGATGCACGTTTTGCCGCGCGTCATGTCCTGGCGTTTGGCGATGAAACGCGTGCACCGCGTGCATCCTCAATCGATGTCGATGGTGCGACGGCGACGCACGGATTCGCACGCGAACCTTCGCCGTTGGCCGTGCGTTCCAATCCCGGCGCGCGACTTGAATGGCTTGGTGAGCACGTGCTTGGCACACACGTTCTTTCTCGCGAACTGTCGCCTGCAGCTATGGAGGCGCATCGACTCGGCGATATCCATTTTTATGACGTCGGAAGTCCGTTTCGACTCACAGCGTTGAGTCTGGATGCCGTTACGGCGTGCGCGCCGCTTCTTTCGGGCAACGAGTTCTCTCGTGACCATGCCCCTTTGCGGGCATTTCATGCCCTGTCATCGGCCGTACTTGCCTTCGCTCCCCTCACGTCACGAGGCCTGTCACTTGAGCACGTGAATGTGTTTCTTGCTCCCTTTGTCGATCATCTCGATAGTAGCGTCTTGGCCGAGTCGATTCGTGCGTTCTACCTGTCCCCCGCATTGATTGCACCGCGCTTTGGCGCCTCGGCAGGGCGAGCGTCGAGCGCCACAGTGGAATTGCTGCTAAGTGAGTCAGTTCCCTCTTGGCTCCGCGACGTGAAAACACCGGGCCCTGCTGCGCCGGGACGCACCTTCGGCGACTTTGACGACGTCGCCGAGCGCGTGGGGACGATGATGTTACGCGAGCTCGATGCGCTGCGACAACGTCGTCATCCTCCCGCGGTACGCGTGGCGGTGGTTGCCACGCGCGACTCGGGCGAAGTCAGCTCTTCAAACGGGTCGTCACGTGAGTCCCTCAGGAATGAAGCGCTCCGACACGCAGCTCGGGGCTGTGAACTTGCCGTTGCCATCGACGAGGTCCGGATGCCGCGACGTGGCCCCCTGTGGTTTCGCGTTGCCGAGCACGAAGTGGGGGATCCGTTTCGGTTCGCTCGCGGCGATGTGACCATTGGAAGTCTTGCGGCAGTCAATATTCGCGCCGTTGTCAAGCGCGTTGGCCGTGCAGGTGTAGACGACGTTCTGCGCGAGTCGAAGCGGTTGATGACGTTGGCACTCGAAGCTGCGGTGTTTCGCAAGCAAGTACAACGCGCATCCAGCGCTCAACCGGGAGGGGCACTTTACGGCGTGCGCCGCGAACGTGATCCATTGGCAGATATCGACGACGCGTTTCATGTCATCGAGTTGGTTGGGTTGGATGCCTGTGCTCGGGTAGAACCTGGTATCGATCCCATCGAGGCAGTGGAATGCGTGCGAAATGCACTTACCGCGGCGCTTGCGCACGAAGCGGCAGCACGCGAGCTGCGCGCCGTCTTGATCGAGAACGCTCACGATGAATCGCGCACACGATTCGCCGCGCTCGAGTTGGTGCGCTTTGATCGCGCGGCCCATGCCACCGTGCGTGAGCCTGTTCGCGCGGCCAATCGAAGTAGCACAGACCCAAGTTCTCCTATGTATTCATTCGCCTCGGGATCATCAAAGCCAGTGTCCTCAAAGTCAGTGCCATTAGAGCAAGGGTCGCCTAAAATTGAGCGCACCTACACCGGGTTCGAGTCCAATGCATCGCCCACACTTGGCTTGTCCTCGTCCGTCGCTCGTTTAGACACCTTCATGCCTGCCGGACGACTGGTTGGCTACGAATTGCGCATGAATGCCGAGTCACCACCCCATACGACCGAGTTGCGTGCCCAACTGGAGCGTGCGTTCGGTGATCCATCGGCCTTCGCATTTCGTGTGACACCGTGGCCACGACGCTCGATTCTTCGCTCGCGTTCCGGGTCCTACGGTGCTGACGGGGAGGCCTAAGTGCGGTCTGCTTTTTGCACAATTTTCGCCCGTCAAAGCTGGCCCGTGGATGCTCTACCGAGTGGATCTGGATTAGACTGTTCGGGCGGAGCTGATTGCGCGGCGACGTGCCTGTTCAAATTCAACCTGTTCAAATTCAATCTGCTCAATTTCAAAAGACTCGTTTTCAACAGACTCGTCTTCCGGGTTCTGCGTACACGCCGTTTTGATGGGCCGCGTACTTGTGTGCTGAAGAGGGCAAGCAATGAAGATTAAGCGCCTCGAGATTCACGGCTTTAAGTCCTTTGCCGACCGGCAGGTCTTTGAGTTCGACGACGGTATCTCGGCCATTGTGGGTCCCAACGGCTGCGGCAAGAGCAACGTAGTGGACGCCATCAAGTGGGTCTTGGGCGATATGAGTCCACGCAGCCTGCGTGGCAAGCGCATGGAAGACGTGATCTTCGCGGGGAGTCGCACGCGCAAGGCGCTGCCACGGGCCGAAGTCACGCTGATCCTCGATAACGAATCGGGCCTCTTGCCCACCGAACACACGGAAGTGGCTGTTACGCGTCGCCTGCACCGTTCCGGCGATAGCGAGTATCTGCTAAATCGTGCGACGTGCCGCTTGCGTGATATCCGTGAACTCTTCCTCGACACTGGGCTTGGGCAAGAAGGCAACAGCATTATGGAACAGGGTCAAATCGACGCCCTGCTGGCTGCCAATCCCGCCGATCGACGAGGCATTTTCGAAGAGGCCGCGGGCGTGAGCCGCTACAAGCAGCGCCGCAAGGAGGCCGCTAGTCGCTTGCAGCGCACGGGCGATAATCTTGAGCGTCTGCGCGATGTTCTTGAGCTTGAAGAAAAGCGCCTGCGGTCACTCAAGAATCAGGCCGCCAAGGCGCGTCGTTTTCAAAGTCTTCGCGAAGAGCTCGCAAAGAAGCGCGTATTGCGAGCCGTTGTTCGCTACCGCGATTTGAGCGCGCAACGTGAGATTGTTGCGAAGGAGGTTCAGGCGCTTACGGATCGCGAGTCCGAGGCCGCGGGTGAACTGGCCTCTATCGAAGACGCCGCCAAGCAGACCGCCGAGAAGCGTGAAGCGGCACAGCAAGCGGTGTTTCAACTGGAGTCGACCATTGCCGGCGCCGCCGCCGACGTTCGATCCGCCAAAGATCGCGCCGAATATGCCACGCGCGACATTGCCGATTTGCGCGAACGCATTTCCACGCTGGAAGAGCAAGCAACCGCATCTCGCACACGGGCCGAGGCCTTGCGCACCGAGATCGCAACACTTGAGGCTGTTTCCTTGACGGCGGCAGAGCGCACGGAAGCTGAGGCCGCGCGCATGAGCGCGGTGGAGTCCGAACTCGCCGGCATCGATCGTGAAGTGAGTCGTATTCGTGATGCGCATGACGGCGCAAAACGCGATGCGCTGAATGCACTGAGTGGGCTGGGCGAGTCGCGCAATCTCGAGACCGAGTTGCGCACGGAGCTCAAGCAGGCCGATGCGCGTTTGGGGCGATTGTCGGAAAATCGCGCCGAGTTGCGCGTACGAGAAGAGCAGATTCAAAGCGAGATGCGGGAACTCCACACTCTCGCCGCAAGTTTGGAAGAAGACACCCGCGCACGCGCCGAGGCCCTCGAAGCCGCCGAGCACGAGCGTGCCCGGCTGGTGGCCCAGTTGGAAGCCAAGACCGAGGCGCGCAACCGCGCGGTGGAAGAACGCGCGACGAAACGTGCGCGTTTGGAAGTACTCGAACGCCTGGCCGCATCGCGCGAGGGGATGGATGCCGGTGCCAAGTTGATCATCGATGCGGTTGCCAACCAATCCGTGGATCAGCACGGCGCGCGCGATGGCGTGTTGGGCATACTTGCCGATTTGATTGAGCCATCCCCCGAAATCGCGGCCGAACTCGATTTGCGCATCGGGCATGCCGGCGGCGCGGTCGTGGTTCGCTCGGCCGAGGACGCGCTGCGCTGGATTCGTTGGTTGCGCGAACATGGCGATGGTCAACGTGCGCGCTTTCTTTGTCTCGATCTCTTGCGTCGCGCCATTCATCCAAACGAGTCAGAGAGTTCGGATGGGTTGCAAGTGGCCGCACCTCGAGCGCTGCGAGATGTGGTTCGCTCTGTAGTTGCGAGCACGCGCGTGGTAGAGAATCTAGAAGCCGGGATTCGTTCCTTTCGCGACCACGGCGGCAACGCGGTTACGCCCCACGGCGATCGCGTTACGTCGTCCGGCGCCATTTTGGGCGGACGTGATCGACCGGCGCTCGGCCTGGTTGGACGTACCGCCGAGTTGCGCCAACTTCATGATGAAGCCGAACGTCTGACGATCTCAGTGTCGCAGGCCCAAGATGCCATGCGCACGGCGGGCGAAGCGGTGCGTGCGAGCGAAGAACAGATTCGACGCATTCGCAAGGAACTCGTCGAAAAGAGCGAGGATCGCACGCGACGTGGCGAGGCGCTCACGCGCGTCGAACGTGAGCAAAAACAAGTCGTCGATGCCATGAAGTTGATCGACCTCGAGGTCGATGAGTTCACATCGATGCGCACGGAAACGCTCGCACGCATTGAGACCGTGACGGCCGAAGTTCAGGCTCACGAACGCCGTCGTGAGGCGCTGGAAGAGCGCGCCGAGGAAGCCGCGCGCGGCTACGTCGCGATGGAAGCGTCGCGCAAAGAAGCGGCGGAACGTCGCATGCAAATGATGTTGGCCCTTGCCGAGGCGAAAGCGAAGGCCGAGAGCGCCGAACGTCGCGTGACGCGTGCTCGTGACGAAGCCGCAGCACTGGATGCCCGCGCCGAAGAGGCCGCTGCAGAATCAAAGGCGCTTGGGGACCGGTTGTCGCGCGCCGAGATCACCGTTACTGAAGCGAACGCCGCGGCTGAGCAGGGCGAGGCGCTCAAATCGGGTAAAGGAACCGAGTTGCTCGAGGCCCGCAACGTGCTTGCCGCGTGTGACGAGGGGGCGACCGCGGCCGACAAGCGACGCCGCGAAGTCCAGCGTCTACACGATACGTTGCGCGAAGAACTCGCGGCATGTCGTCTGCGCGAAGGAGAATTCCGCACGCGCCTCGATGCGCTCCTCGAACAGGTCACACAAGACACCGGCGTAGATCTTGAGCGCGTGGAGGCCGAGGCGGAAGCCACTGAAGATCTCGACCTCGAAGCCATCGACGCCGAAGTGGAGACCATGCGTCGCAAACTCGATTCCATCGGTAACGTCAATCTCAACGCCATGGCCGAGCTCGAAGAAGTCGAAACCCATGTGCGCGAGCTTCAGACACAAGAGAAGGATCTAATCGAAGCGCGCGTGGGGCTCGAGACGGCCATCAAAGAACTTGACGACATATCGCGCAAGCGTTTCGAGAAAACGTTCTTCGAAGTTCGTGAGAATTTCCGAACCACGTTCCGGCGGCTCTTTGGTGGTGGTCGTGCCGATGTCCTGCTGGAAGACGCCTCAGACGTTTTGGAGTCGGGCATTGAGATCGTGGCGCGCCCACCCGGCAAGGAACAACGCACGATTAGCCTCTTGAGTGGTGGGGAGCGCACACTCACAGCCACGGCACTGTTGTTCGCCGTATTCCAGGCAAAGCCCAGCCCATTCGCCATTCTCGACGAGGTCGACGCCGCGCTCGACGAAGCCAATGTGCGTCGCTTGATTTCGTTGTTGCGCGAGTTCACCAATCGCACGCAGTTCGTGGTGATCACTCACGCTAAGTCCACGATGGAAGCTGCGGACTTGCTTTACGGCGTCACCATGGAAGAACCCGGCGTAAGTCGCCGCGTCGCCGTGCGCCTCACCGATTGCAATAGCGCCACCCCGGAGCCTGCGGCGGCAGGTTGAGTTGAGGCGTGAGGTAAACGCACAATTCGTGCCGGGAACAAGGGAGGGAGTTCCGCTACCATTGAGGCGTGATTGACCGACCGGAACAGCAGAACGGCGATGGGCGCGAGAAGGACGAGGATACATTTCGCCTTGCGCCGGATGACACACCGCCACCGGTACCTGCACGATCAATAGAGGCGGCGCCTGCTGCCCGGATTCTAGCACCCGCGATCGATGTGGATGTGGTGGGGGGTGAGCCTGAGATTGATGACCGCACCCTGGCAGAGAAACAGGGCAAAGAACGCGCAAGCGCACTCGACGTCTTGCCGAAGCCCGATGGCTGGCCTGGCGAAAGTCTGGTGTTCCCGTTTCGAAAGCCAGGGCCCGCCCTGCTTGGGGCTCTCACAGTTGTAATGATACTCTTGGATGTGCTGGGTGCATTCGAGGGTGTGCGCTTCTTATCGTGGTTGTTCAAAGTGCTGGCGTATGCATTTGTGCTGGGGACGCAACTCGCTGTGATTTCGTCGTCCGCCTCGGGCGACGACGTCCCCCGTGTATCCAATCGCGCGTCGGAAAAGACCGACGCATCGTCAATGCGCCGGTACGGATTCTTTATTGGGTGCTGCGTGATTCCCTTGATTGCCTTTGCCTATCTCATGCAGCGCTTTGATTGGATGCTATGGAGCGGTTTGGCAGCCGTTGTATTCCTTTGTCTTTACCAATCGGCGTGGGCATTGGGAGCCGCGCTGAACGACCATCGCATCAAGTATCCGTGGCACGCAATTCCTATGATCTTCAAGGCACCCCTCACTTGCATCGTTGGCGCGCTCGGACTTGTTGGTTGCCTCGTAGCAGAATGGGTTCATTTGTCGGTCAATGGGAACGGCCTCGGTCAAGTGCTCGCGGCGAGTATTCCGCTACGTTTCGTAGCGGCGTATCTGCTTGTGTTCTCCGCCCGCTGGTTGGGTGTGCTGGGGCGTTCGTGGGCGGCCGGAACGATGGCTGCCGGCTATGGGGAGGCGTGAGGTCCCTATTCGGTTGTCACCTTCTCCAGCAAGATGAACCACGAGCCACCGAGGTTGGTTACGGAGACCGCGTCACTGGTGCGCACGATGCGAAACCCCTGTTCGGCCATGGTGTCCAGCGCACTTTGAAGTAGGACGCCGCCGGGCGGGGCGCCGTCGTACCAAGCCTTGGCCGTGGAGCCGATGCCGGCCACGCTGATGTGCCGCATTTCAACCGTCTGTTTCTTCGAATCGGCATGGCTGGCTCGTGGACCAATGAAATAGAGGCCCGCAAATACAACGGCAGCCAGTGCGAAGACCCACGTGCTGTTGCGGCGTGCAGAATGGCGAATCTGAGCTGGAGACATGACGATTCCTTTTGGGCTTGTAGAACTCTTGGCGAGGCGTCGCGTTCGATCCACGTAGGATCACGTACCCGATTGTCGCATACCTACCGCCAAATCCCTCGGGAGCCATTCGCCCATGTCCGAGTCGCCACACGTCACCATTACGCGCCTGGTTATGCCAGGCCAGGCCAACTTCCACGGCAGCCTCTTTGGCGGCGTGGTACTGAGTTTGATGGACGAGGCCGCCGCGGTACTCGCAACGCGTGTTGCCAAAGGCGCGTGCGTAACAGCTCACATCGCCTCGGTCGATTTTCAGGCGCCCATTTGGGTGGGCGAGGCGGTCCAAGTGACAGCGCGACTCATCAAGATCGGCAATACGTCCATGCGATTGCGTGTGAGTGCGGTGGGTGAGAACCTGGCGACAGGCACGCATCGACAATGTACCGAGGCGGAGTTCGTCATGGTGGCAACCGACAAAGAAGGCCGTCCGCGGCCGGTTCCTAAACTCGAGACCCACGACGAACGCAATGGCGGGTAAGATTGGGGTGCATCCAAACGGCTCCACGGCTAATTGGGAGGTCCTATGGTTGACGCAAAGAAGGTCAAGGCCTGGCTCGACGAGAAAGTCGGTACCGTGCGCTGCACGCTCTGCAGGAGCACCGACATCAACATCAGCCGCGACCTGCTCACGCTACCGCTCGACGATCCCAATCCTCAGAAGGGGAAGACCACGCCGGTCGTGGTTGTACGCCTCCGATGTGGCCACTGCGCACACATCATGCTGCTCCACGCACGAAGCATAGGCGTGTTTTAGGCTCAGACGGGTGTCGAATCACTCACGTCGTCTATTCCACTACAGTGAAGATCCGAGCATCCGGCGTTTTGTGCCCCATGTCCCAAAGACGAATCCAAATCAGCTACCCGCGGTATGGGCGATAGACGAAACGCATGCGCCGCTCTATTGGTTTCCTCGCGATTGTCCACGTGGCACGGTGTGGGGGCGTGACCAACGCGAGGTCTCACTGTTGCAGTCATTGTTTCACACCTCGTCCCACAGACTTCATGTTACCGAGTCAACCTGGCGCGATCGTATCTGGCGTTGTGAGCTGTATCGATACTCGTTTTCGGCCGAGACGTTTCTCCCCTGGCCAGATGCCTTTGGCACCTACGTATCTCATTCGACGGTTTCGCCGTTACATGTAGAGCCAATCCATGCACTGATTCAACGCCATGAGGACGCAGGAATCGAACTTCGATTCGTCAACAACGTTTGGCCGTTTTGGGACGCAGTCGTCGCAAGCGGGCTTCCTTTTAGTGGTGTACGACTCTCGCTCGCAAAACGTCGTGCGGCCGACTAACAAACAAATAGAAGATTTTCCGGTTCACGCAGTCCAGCCGCGCGCGTCACGGCGCGAATGTCCTCGCGCCCTTGGCCGCCAAGCGTGGAAACGGAGAAGTGGCTCGAGTTTAGCTCTGACGGTGCAAAGGCCTTGAGTGTGTGACCGTGAATCGTGGCGCCTACGCGGCTTTCGCGGTAGGCGTAGATGTTCGCGATATTGATGCCAGCGGTCGTAAACGCGTTGCACCACTTCTTGCCTTCTCGGCCATAGCCGATGACGTCAATGGGACGCGTGCACGCACGCAGCATTGGAATGAGGTGCTTGAGTTTTAGATCGCGAAACTGGCGCTGGGCGTAACGTCCGTCGAGGCGCGAATGACGCGCGTCATGGTCCCGCCAATCGAGCAAGACGTCGGGGAGTTTTTGGAATCGGGCGCCATGGCCGGCGGCTCGAAGAAAGAACTCGTAGTCTTCCGGGAAAGGACTATCGACGTAACCGCCAAGCGCATCGGCAAGCGTTCGGCGAAATGCGCATGCGGGATTGGGCATGACACACTCAATGAAGCGGCTGGCCATAATGGCGTCGTGGGTGTGGAGCCCATTGATCCACCCTTCGTAGGCTTCCATACCTTCGCTCAATCGATCCCGCGGTATGTAGCGAATGCCATGCGCAAAGTAATCAATGTCGGGTGACGCGTCTGCGGCGTGAACCAGTGCTTCAACGCGGCTCGGATGGGCAACGTCATCGCCGTCCATCCGAATGAGCAGGTCCCCCTGCGCGCGTACGAGCAGCCGATTCGCCGTAGCGATAATGTCCTTGTGCTCCCCGGAATCGATCGATATTCGTGCATCGTGAGCCGCATACGAATTGGCAATCGCCAACGACTCATCCGTTGATCCATCGTCTTGAATCAGCAATTCAAACTCGGGGTGGGTCTGAGCTAGGATGCTCTCAATGGCTGCCCGCAAGAAGGGCGCTTCGTTGTAGACGGGCATCATGACCGACACGCGCGTCATTCGTGAGTCCCCGTAGAAAGAACAGCCGCGGCTTCTTTGCGCACCCACTCATGCGAATCACCTGCGACGAGTTCATTCGCTTTGCCATGCGCCGAGTTCGGTGCGAGATGCTCCAACGCCCACAACGCGTGCGTTCGTACGAGCGCTTCGGGATCCTTCAGGCATGCCTCCAACGCAGGCACGCAGTCCATACAGTCGATATTGCGCGCGACCACGGCGGCGTTTCTCAGGAGCCCCGCGCGTCCTGGCCGTTGGAGCGGCGTGCCCCGAAAGCGTTCGTCAAACTCGGCGTCGGTGCGCATGGAAAGCACATCCGCGAGATCGACGTGCATTCCTACACCCCGATCCGGGGCAAATTCGGGCCACGCAGGCGGTGCATCGAACCGATTGAATGGACACACGTCTTGGCACACATCGCAACCGAAGATCCATGCGCCCATGGCGGTTCGGAGTGAACGTGGAATGGGCTCTTGGCTTTCAATCGTGAGATACGAAATGCACTTTCGGGCGTCCAATACATAGGGCTCGGGAAACGCATCGGTGGGGCAGGCCGGGATGCAGTCATTGCACGTTCCACAATGACCGTCGCTCGGCGTGTTCATCCGCTCAAGTTCGGCTTCCACAATCAGTTCGGCTAAGAAGAACCATGACCCTCGCCGCGGCAGCAGGAGGCAGGTGTTCTTACCGAAGAATCCAAGTCCGGCTCGGGCTGCAAAAGCGCGTTCTAGGATCGGCGAGTAGTCGCTAGCTACCTTTGTTCGTCCAAGATTGGCGTTATCTGCGGCGAGTGCAGTCGCAAGCTCGCGCAGGCGCGGAATGATTACGTCGTGGTAATCCAGGCCCCAGGCATAGCGCGCTACGCGACCGAAGCGCTGCTCATGCTGAAACGCCGGTGCCGGGTGCCAATACGGCACGGCAAAGCAGAGCACACTACCTGCGGTCTTGTGAATCGTCTTTGGCGTCGCGCGTTGCGGCGGGTCGCGGTCCATATAATGCATGGAGCCCGCAAAGCCGCGTTCACACCATGACTCCAGGCGCACCAACGCGTCGGAAACCGGCTTACCCGATGTAACGCCAACCAAGTCAAAGCCGAACGACCGTGCCGTAGCCTTGATGCGGGCTTGAAGATCGTTCACGCGTCTTCTCGAGCGCGAGACGAGAGCAACATCGCATCGCCATAGGAGTAGAAGCGGTAACGCTCACTGACCGCATGCTTATAGGCGCGCATGATTGTTTCATGTCCGGCGAATGCTGAGACGAGGGCCAAAAGCGTGGAGCGCGGCAGATGAAAGTTGGTGAATAGCGCATCTACGATATTGAATCGATACCCCGGTTGAATCAGAAGATTCGTTGATTGCTCGCCACGATCTATCGTGCCATCGGACTTTGTAGCAGCTTCAAGTGCGCGCACCGTCGTCGTTCCCACTGCAACGATGCGACGCTTCTCCTTGCGAGCCCGTTCTAACGCTGTAGCACACGCGTCGCTAATGGAGTAGCGCTCCGTGTGCATATCGTGATCATCCAAATCATCGGTGCGGACGGCGGCAAACGTGCCGCGCCCCACGTGCAGCGTAACGAACTGAATCTCGATGCCCTTGGCCTGTAGCGCAGCGAAGAGTTCCTGAGTGAAATGCAGACCGGCTGTGGGTGCTGCAATCGCCCCTTCTGCTTCAGCAAATGTTGTTTGATAGCGCGATTTGTCCATGGGCGCGCGCGCGTCGTTGGCCACGCGCCGTATGTAGGGCGGAAGTGGCATGGATCCGTTCATTCTCATGAACTCAGTGAGCGACGTGGTTGCCGGCGTAACGGTCCACTCGCCGCCACCGTGAGACGCCACCAGGACAACGGTATCCTGATCATCAAACCGAAGTCGATCGCCCGTCTTTAGCCGTTTGCTGCCTCGCAACAAGACGCGCCATGCATCCTCACCCGCATCCGCATCGCGCTCCAAGAACAGGGCATCGACGGCGCCTCCGGTCGCGCGGTGAAACGTGACTTTGGCGGGCAAGACGCGCGTGTTGTTGAGCACCAAAACGTCGGATGCATCGAGCCACGTGGGGAGTGCGCGCACCGTCGAATCGATGAACGCGTCGGAATCAACCACCAGCATGCGCCCGCCATCACGTGTCGGCGCCGGTTCTTGGGCGATGAGCTCCGGTGGCAGGTCGTAGTCAAGTTCATCGAGTCGCATGGCGGCGAATCAGCGTATCGCCGGGATTGGCAATCATGCCAATTCATAGGAGTCGGGCAGGATTGCGCTAAAACGTTGCCATGATCATCCAGCGCGAAGTCACCAAGTACTCCATTCAGCTCTTCGGAGGCGCCGACGGAAACGCCGACGTGATTGGGGCTATCTCCCTCAGCATTGGGGACGCAGGGGCCGTCCTGCGCTTTGTACGGCAGGAAGTCCCGGTGCCGGTCAATACCATCGTGACGCTTCCAACCGGCAAGAAGCACTACTACGTGAACTACTCTGAACGACAGCTTGCCATCGTGATCGACGTTCTGCGCAATGAGTCACCGGTTTGGTTCCTCTACAACGAGTCCACGAACGCGGGTTACCTCACCGCTCGAGAGGAACCCACGGGCGAGGGTGAGGGCTAGCCCCCTGGTATTCCCCCTGGGGTTGCTGCTAGACTTACACACGCTCATCCTCCGTTGACGGTCGATATGCGCTTGCGCGTCTCACAAGGAGGCGTAGGGCGCGCAGGTTGATGTCATTCTCCTCCGTGAACGTGTCGGCAGAATGGCCGACGGATGGGCGGCAAAGGAAACGGAGGGGCCGTGGGTCGTACATTGACTTGGATCGGGATGGTGGCCGCCATAGCGCTCGCGGCATGGCTTGCGTTGTCCATCACGGATGAGCCTTCGATCTCTGTGGAAGACGACCACGGGGAAGTCGTTGAATACGATGATCAAGGCAATCCGATTCTGTCTGGGGTCGTGGGCCCCGATGGGAAGCCCATCAAGCCAAGCAAAAGAGATTCCACGGCTACGGCGGAACCAGAAGACGCGGCACCGCTGCTCGATGGCCAACAGCTACTCACCGGCATCGTGTTGGATGAATCGCGCCGCCCCGTAGCGGGTGCCGACATTGTTGCCCACCTGCGCGATGCAAAGGACGTTCACACGAAGAGCGACAGCGAAGGCAAGTTTTCTCTTCCCGTCACAACACCGAGCGACGTGACCAATCCCTGGTACGCACGTGGCACGGTATACGCGCGCACATCCGACGATCGCGTCGGCTTCAGCTCGTTTCGCCCATCCTTTCGTTTGCCCGCGCCGGGAATCGATGTGGGGAAGATTGTCGTACGCAAAGGTGCACACATTCGGTGTCGTGTAACACGCGAGGGATCCCCGGTCCCTGGTGCACGGTATTGGGTTGTGGGGCGACGCCGCGCTGCCATCTATGAAACGGGCGTCGCCGACGACGGTGGCATTGTTACAAGTGCAATCTTTCCGCTTTCGAGTTATGTCGTCATCGCAGCGTCGCCCGAGAAACCCGACGGGTATACAAGTGCACGCACAATGGGTCACGGTCATAAGCGCATACAGATTCCGATTGCCAAAGGCGCCGACCTCCCTGAACTCGCACTTGGCGATACGCGTACCCTTCGCGTTCAGGTCGTAGACAAGGCGTCGCGCGCACCGATTCCCGCCGCCAAGATTCTGGTTGGCGACGATAGTTCACGCCCGCCGCCCCGTGGCGTCGGCACGTTGCCTCCCATTCCAGACACGCTGACCGGCGCGAACGGCGAGGCCGCGGTAATTGCCGGCGTACCGGCCGACAAGCGCGTGTACGTCAATGCCGAGGTAGAAGGTTATCCAAAGTCTCGTGGCTACAACGGTCGCGGCATGGCAACGGCTGAGCCCGGCAACGACGATGTCACCATCGAACTTGCCACCTATCGGGAGGTCGCCTTTCCGATCGGCCCCAGTGATGTCGAGACGCCCGGAGAGGGTGACGCGCTAACAGCAGAACGCACGTCGTGGTCGGGCGCTCCGGACCCGGATGAACAACTCGCCGCCAAAGTTGAGGGTACGTATGTCGTGATCAGCGGCCTTCGTCCCGGCTACGACTACGGCACCGTGAGCACCGCCGATGGTCGCATTGCCAACTTTCATGCTCCTCAGGGCAACGCGAAAGCAGCGCCGCTAAAGTTCGTTCGTGCCAAACCCATCACGTTGCGGCTCATCTCTGAGAGCGGCGAAGTTATGAAGGGCGAGCAATTGAGTTTGGCGGGGGGCAACGGCCGCAGCTACCAACCGCCGGAGATTACCAACGAAAACGGAGAAGTGACCTTTGACAAACTCACGTGGAACCAAGTCGTTGTGCGGCATGTTCCGCGAGGGTCCGACAACTGGTGGCGCGCGCCAATCGTGGACCGCTTCAAGCGCGCCGATGTAGACGGTGTTCGTGAAATCCGTCTCAAATCGGGCGAGCGCGTCACGATCGATGTGTTGATCAATGGTGTTCGCAAGCTGCCCACACGCTATTCGATATCGGTAGGGCGGCGCAGCATTCGAAGTGGCGATGTGGAAGAAGATCCGGGTGCGGCCACGCTATCATTTGCCGTGCTCGAAAAGGACTGGAACAAGTCCGGCCCAACGAAGTTTGTGATTGGCGCCGAGGGCTGCCTGCCCAGCACATTAGAACTGGAGCGCGAGGAGGCAAGCGCAGGCCGCCAACGTGTCGATCTAAAGCTTGCGGGCACCTTCGTGTGCCAGGTGACGCCGCCGGAAGACGAGCGGTATTCACTTGCGCTGCAGCAATACAATGACGGCACTCAAATCTGGGAGGCCACGCGCGCGTCGGGATGGCAGGCGCCGCGTCCGGCCGACGCTGAACGAGAGAAACACACGCGACGATTTGGCGGACTCAAGGCCGGCACCTATCGCGCCATCGATAGTTTCTCCCAGGCAACCAGCGGGTCGATTGTGGTCGTACCGGGTGAGCCCGCGAAGACAGTCAAGTTGGATCTTTCGGTGGTGACCACGATTGAAGGGCGTGTAGTGGTGCCCGAGGGCGAAAACGTGCGAACGGCTTCGGTCAAGCGCGTGACAAAGTCAGGGACGAGTTCGAGCAACACCAATTATTTTCCCGGCAGAAGTTTCCCGTCTCCCGGTCGGTGGCGCGGTGGTTCTCATATCCAGATCCAAGAGGACGGCTCGTTCTCGCTGCGTGCCGTGCGGGGCGATCCCGTCACGCTTTCGGTGGATCACGCGTACTTATCACCCGTGAATGGAAAACGTACCTTAAGGACCAAGGGCGGCGCCCGCGGTATTGAGTTCCGACTTGAAGCCACCGGCTACATCTCCTTTCGCCTTCCCGATGTTGCCGCCGGCGCTGAGTCGGTTGCCAACAACGGGCCAACCATGCGTCCCGGGACTTCGATTACTGCTGCGTTGCTCGCCGACGACGGGCCCGGTAAACCCAAGAAGGTCGTTCGTTCGTCGGGCCTCATTCCCAAGAACGGTGTGTATCGAATCGGAGGCGTTGAGCCGGGCACCTATGAACTTCGCATCGACTCCTCCGGGTTTGCCCGCCGAACCATTGCAGAGGTCAAACTCGGCGAATCGAGTGTAGATTTGGGCGACATTGCGATGTCGCGCGGTGGAACCATCAAGGTGCGTGTACTACCCGAAGCGGATGGAGACACACCGCCGTCCGCATGGATCAACTGCGTTCGAATTGATCCGCCCGACAATCACACGCGCAACGGCGTGTACGGTGCGCAAGGCGTTGCGACCGTTACGGGACTCGGACCTGGCACGTGGAAGCTGAGCATCTGGATTCACAACATGTTTGTGCCCGGCGGGAGCCAGAAGCCCGCTCATGTTCGCGAAGTGTCCATTTCCGGTAACGAGGAAGTCGACATTGAACACCGGATGTCGTCGGGGTCGTGAGCGCAAGCGCTAGATTCGCCGCCTTGACGATCGGCGCACTCTTTGCATTCGTTCACGTTGGGTTCAGTCCGTATGCCCGTGGGGATGTGCTCATTCCGAAGAGGGGCAAGCGCATCGAAGGCGCGATCGTCTCGCAAGCGGGCGGTCGCGTTGTCTTCAATCGGTACTGGTCACGCAATCCGGGCGTGACGAATCCCGATCATGTGATCACCCTCGCAGCGTCGGCCATCAAGTCGGCCAGGGTGGCGCCCCATCCCCACGTGGAGTTCTTTCGCCGGTTGAAAGTGGCCAAATCGGTCGACGACTTGGTTGCACTCGGTGATTATGCGCGCGAACACAAATTGAAAGCTCACGCGAAGCGCGCTTATGCCACGGCACTTGCCAAGGATGAGTCCAACGCCGCGGCGCTGGAGGGCATCGGCGGCGCGTCCAAATGGAAAACGGAGCGGGAGGGCAATCCGTGGCTCGACCACTCGCTTGGCGATCTTCGTAGGAAATACGTCACCGTCAGCGACCCCAAAGAACGCGTCGCGCTGGCGGCAACAATCAAAAAGGCCGGCGGCCAAGAAAAGCTCCCCACGTTAGAGCGCATGCGACGCAGTGCATCGCAGCCCACGGGCTATCACGTCGATCGTCCGCTGTGCGTGAATGCGCCCGATCATCCCCATGGCGTGTACACGCTCTATGTGCCCGATACCTACACACCCACCGAAACCTGGCCGCTCATCATTGGCCTTCACGGAGGGGGCGCGGGTGGGAAGGCGGGCGACGAAGTGGTAGGAAGCGGCGAGTCGGCGATAAACTTCTATCGACGGCACGCAACCGAGCGTGGATTCATTGTGGCATGTCCAGATGCATTGTCGCGCGGATGGGGAAGCAAGGACAATGAGCAACTTGTTCGGGATGTCATCACGGAATTGACGCTGCTCTACAACGTTGATCTAGACCGCATCTATTTGACGGGGCACTCGATGGGGGGCTTTGGCACATGGTCGTTGGGTCCACGCATGGCCGACCTATTCGCGGCGATTTCGCCCATGGCGGGCGCCGGATCGGGGGTGTCCAAACTCATCGACACCAACACGCCTATTTTCATCTTTCACTCGGCAGACGATTTCATTGATGTAAGCAGCGACCGCGCGGCGGCCAAGCAACTAAAAGCGTCGTCGCTGGACTTTGTGTATACGGAGTTTCCAAACGCCGGTCACGGATTCCCCGACTCCGTTCAAGTGGAGTTGTTCGACTTTTTCGAACCGCGTCGCCTCTATCGCAAGCGGCGCAAGAGCGCATGGCCTCGCTCGTCGTTCTTGGGCAAAGTCACCTCAACCGAGTCGCGCTTTCTTGGCGACCCGTTGGCGGAAACAAAAGCGGATGCGCCCACGCTGAAGTCATTGATGAAGACGTTCTTGCTCGGCGGTGGGTGTTCGGAAGCGGTGGCACACGTGCTACTCGATCGTGCGTTTGAGGGTACCGGGGCAGCGGTGTCCACGGTGTTGCATGGGAAGAACAACTCCACGTCGGCGCGCGCCAGTGCAGCTCGGTTACTTGGCAAACTTGAGGAGCCCGGAATCGGGCTACCCACGCTCCGCCGGGTCTTGAAGGAGAAACCCTCACGCGATCTCTCCCACGTCATTCGTGCTACCGCAAAGTCGGTTGCACGATTGGAACAGCTACTTCGTGAGAAGGACAGTGACGACGTGGGGCGCGAGCACTCCATGTTGTCGCTCGAGCTCGCCATCGACTATTGGTGCATGTTTTACGAATCAAAACTCTCGGGAGCTACGATTGATGCGCCCGACTGGCAGCGCGTCATTCCCGTCATTGCCGACCTTGTTTCGGCGTGGGCTGCGTGTGCACGAGAAGGCGATTCGCTCAAGATGATCAAGCGCACGGCCTATGAACTGGTGCTTGAGCCCACGCACAAGGTGGCCACGTCTCCGCGGGTGCGCGAGGATCCATCGATTGAACGGGCGCAGTTGGCAGCTGCCATGGGGCGGGCCTATGCCCGCGGGGGCGCCACGGACGACGATTGGGCGGATCTCTTCAAGGCTCTTTCCTCGGACGAGCGGGCCCTAACGGCGGCCAAAGCTGCCCGCGAGCAGGCGCCCTCAGCCCGCTAGTCGATCCGCTCAGGCGGCGCCGCGAATTGTCGGGCGGCGCGGTCTTGACCGCGTTGGGTCGGTGGGTACGCTCTGCGGTTCGTGTGACCACGGACCGGAAACCGTTCGGTCCCAAGGAGCGTTCCATGCCCAAACTCAAGACCCGCAAGTCCATCGCTGGACGCTTTAAGGTCACCAAGTCGGGCAAAGTGCGCAAGCTCGGTTCGGCGAACCACAGTCACATTCTCTCCAAGAAGGACTCCAAGCGTAAGCGCCGTATGCGCCAGCCCGACTTCGTCAAAGGTGGCCAGGCCAAGACCATGCGCCGCTACGTCGGCAAGCGCTAACACACCGCTGTACACGTCAAACCCGAGCAAAACAATAAAGTTTAGGACGAAACGTCATGTCACGAGTCACTTGCACACCGGCACGCCTTGCCCGCAAGCGCCGCCTCATGAAGGTCGCCAAGGGGTATTGGGGCGCGCGTAGTCGCCAGTACAAGGTCATGAAGGAAACGGTGCATCGTGGTTGGCAGTACGCCTACATTCACCGCCGCCTTCGCAAGCGCGACTTTCGACGGCTCTGGATCTTGCGCATCAACGCAGCGTCCAGGGCTCGCGGACTCATGTACAGCCGACTCATTGCCGGATTGAACCGCGCCGGTGTTGAGCTCAACCGCAAGTCGCTCAGCGAGCTTGCCATACACGATCCGAAGGCGTTCGACGAGGTCGTGGACATCGCCAAAAACGCACTCGACGCCGCGTAAGCCGCGCCCGAAGCACCCGTGTGGGAAGGGTCGCGCTGTGGCGCACGAATGGTTCTCTTCGGAGAACCCTTTCCATGATCGGGAGACGGCATGGATCCGCTCGACGCGCTGCTGAATGATGCACTTGACCGAATTGCTGAGTCCACCGACCCGGATGCCTTGACAGCCATTCGTACGGAGCTGCTTGGCAAACACGGAAAGATCCACGAGATCTTGTCCTCCATCGGTTCTTTACCTCGCGAGGAACGCGGTGCGGTGGGCAAGGCGGCTAACGCCGCCAAGGTCAAACTCGAGTCCGCGCTTCAGGAGAAAGAGGCGACGCTTCACGCCGCAGCCGACGCCGCACTTGGCGAGACCGAGTGGGTGGATCCGACGCTTCCGCCGCCTCATGACGATCGTCCCGCAGAACGCATCGGCGGAACGCTACACCCCATCTCGCAGGTGACGCGCGATGTGGAAGACATATTCCTCGGTATGGGCTTTGACCTATTGGACGGCCCGTGGGTGGAAGATGACGATCACAACTTCACCGCACTCAATATTCCGCCCGATCACCCGGCGCGCGACATGCAAGATACATTCTGGGTGGGCGAGCATCACGTACTTCGTACGCACACGAGTCCTGTGCAGATCCGTGCCATGGAAACACGCAAGCCGCCGATTCGTGCGGTGGCCATTGGCCGGGTGTTTCGAAACGAGGAACTCGATGCGAGCCACGAAAACACCTTTCACCAAGTGGAAGCGTTCTTCGTCGATCGCGACGTCAACGTGGGGCACATGATCTATGTGCTTCGGACTCTGCTTTCCCAAGTGCTGGGCGAGCGCGTCGAGGTGCGCCTGCGCCCTTCGTATTTCCCCTTCGTTGAACCCGGATTCGAGATGGACGTTATGTTCCGCGGCGACTGGATGGAGCTACTGGGCTGTGGCATGGTCCATCCCGATGTGCTTTCGCGGGGCGGTATCGATCCAGCGATCTACTCAGGTTTCGCATTCGGCTTGGGGATCGATCGCTTGGTCATGATGCGCTATGGCATTGAGGACATTCGCCATTTCATGAGCGGTGATCTGCGCTTCCTGCGTCAGTTCTCCCACGGAGTGCAGGGATGAAGCTCTCCTATCGTTGGCTGCAAGAACTCGTGGTTCTCGACGGCATAGCGGCCGCTGAGGTGGCGCATGCACTCACCTTTCACACGTCGGAAATCGAAGACACCATTTCGCTCGGCGACACAATCGATGAGGTTGTAACCGCGCGCGTGAAATCCGTTGCGCCGCATCCCGATGCCGATCGACTACGCATTTGCCAAGTCGAGCTTGCCGATGGCGCCGTAAAGGAAGTCGTGTGTGGCGCGCCTAATGTGGCCGCCGATCAAGTGATTTGCTACGCACCGCTCGGCATCACGTTGCCCGGCTCCGGTGAAGGGCCCATCAAACTTAAGCCCCGCAAGATTCGCGGCGTGCTCAGTGACGGCATGATCTGCGCCGAAGACGAACTAGGACTCGGTGACGATCATGACGGCATCGTTGTACTTCCAAGCGACACGCCGCTTGGGGTCCCCGTGGCCGACGCGCTTGGCGTACGCGACACTGTGCTCGAGATCGACAATATCGCCATTACCCATCGCCCCGACCTGTGGGGACACGTTGGGTTCGCACGGGAAGTCGCTGCATTGACGCGTCGCGACTTTCGCGAACCATCAGTACCCAAACAGAGCGAACTCGATGCCGAAGCGAAGAGCCAGGACGCCTATCCTGTAACGGTGGACGACGGCAAGGACTGTCGTCGCTACGTGGCGATTGAGTTGGCGGGTCTTGCAAACGGTCCGTCGCCGTCCCACCTCAAGCGTCGATTGGCTGTCGTCGGTGTACGAAGCATTGATCTGCTGGTCGATCTCACCAACTACGTGTTGTTGGAACAGGGCCAACCCGTCCACGCGTTTGATACGCGAACAATCGAAGGGGACGCGATCCGTGTTCGCCGGGCAGCCAAAGGCGAGTCGATGGTCACGCTCGACGGCGAGAAACGTGCGCTCACACCAAACGACTTGGTGATCGCCGACACGAAGAAGCCCATTGCCATCGCCGGCGTGATGGGCAGTGAGGGCTCGGGCATTCAGGCCGACACCACATCACTTGTACTTGAATCGGCAACGTTTGATCCGACGCTCGTTCGCAAAACGGCGGCGCGCTTAGGTCTCAGGACTGATGCTAGCAGTCGCTTTGAGAAGAGCCTCGATCCTGAGGGTGCCATGCGGACAGCACTCAGGTTCGTTGCGCTGGCGAAAGAATACTGCCCGAGTGCCCATGTAACTCGCGTCATCACCGACGTGTATCCGAATCCCTACCCGTCCATTGAGATCGACGTGCCTTATTCGCTCGTGCGTCGCAGGCTGGGTGTTCGCGTGGGGGACAGCGCCGCTCGACGGCGACTCAAGTCTGTGGGCTTCGGCGTTGGGGACGCGGGCGATTCTATGCACATCAAGGTACCCAGTTGGCGCGCGACCAAAGATGTGCACATCGCCGAGGACATTGTGGAGGAGGTGGGCCGCCTCGGTGGGTACGACAAGCTTGAAGAAATCGCGCCCATTGCACCGATGGTGCCCCACCATCCGCCGCCGGATCGCCGAACGGAGCGTTTGCTCACGCCTATCTTGACGCTCGACCGCGGCTACGCCGAGACCAACCACTACGCGTTCTACGGTTCGGATGACGTAAAGGCACTTGGCATCGAAGATTCGCTCCACGTGGTCATGACGAACCCGCGTTCCGATCAACAGGATCGTCTCATTCAAACGACTGCGGCGGGGTTGCTCCGCTCCGTGGCGCGCAACGCCTCGCGTGAACGTGAAATTCGAATTGCAGAGCGCGCGCGACTCTTCGCGCCTCGTGCAGGCGCATTGCCTCACGAAGTGAAGGTTCTCGGCGCCGTGAACTGGCGCGGCGATGCCGAGCAAGATCCGAAGGGTCGTGTCTTTCGGTCGCTCTTGGCGGATCTTCATGCCGTGCTCTATCGCGCGTGCGTTGGAACGACATCGGTTGCTGAGCACAACGGCGAGTCGTTGGTGGTGGGGCTGCCGGCCTATCCATGGCTCCATCCCGGGCGCCGCGCGGTGGTTCGTGACAGCGCGAAGAACGTGTTGGCGATTGCTGGAGAGATCGCGCCATGGGTTATGCGCACGTATGACCTTCCCGGTCGGGCGGCCATGTTCGAAGTTGATCTCTCGGCCGTCACTCAGGCTTGCACTGCCGCTGACGGTGAGTACCACGCGTTGCTGCGCTATCCCGTAGTGCCATTCGACGTGGCCGTGCTGATACCTCGCAAGACACTGTCTTCGGAAATCGCAGACGCGATGCGGGGCGCGGTAAAGGGCAACATTCGCGACGTCCATGTGTTTGACGTGTATGAGGGCGAAGGTGTACCCGACGGTCAGCGAAGCATTGCATTGCGTTGCGAACTCTTTGATGTCAACAAGACGCTTTCAAGCAAAGCGGCCGACGCATTGCGTGGCAAGATCCTCAAGGCACTGAAGAAACGGGGCTGGACCGTGCGCGGACCGGAAGCCTAGCCCAGGCCATTCATGATACACGTAGCACACGACTTGCCAATCGTGCGTTCCAATCTCTAGAGCTTTGCGATCGGTTTAGATTCACGTGTGCTTTAGTCGTCACACGTGTGCGAGTGTGCACGTGAATGAGCGTTTTTCCGGGGCGACCTGATCTGACAAGGCGACGCATGTGTATCGTCGATCACGCGAGCTTCATGACATTTTTGCGTTTCCAACCGTGCGTAAAATGCTAGGATTCATGTACGCAACGGAGCAGGGTTGTTGTGAACCCTGAGCCTATAGATCGTTTTTCATCGGATTCCCTTGTGCAGAAGGGCTAGGGTCCGCTTCGATCACGAGCCTTTGGACTTGTGATCGCTTGTAGAGCCGAATTCTTCGCCGGCGAGCCCTCTTAGATGCAGGGCTCAGTTGGATCCGACGCCCTGCCTCCGTTGCAGTTTTTGGGGGCGCAAGTGTTGGGGAACGCCACTTGGCGGGGGCGTGTGCATTCGGTGGCGGGACGCTGCTGGGGAAGAGGTTCTCACCAAGGGCGCCAAGGCCACCAAGCGCGGCCCGTTGTACGGAAGCTGCGTTCCATGGCGATGATCAAGGGGCGCAAGCGTTGCAGAATGCGGGTAGTGAAGATGGGATACGGTGTCATTTCAGGATACGGTGTCAGGAACGATTTCACACTTTTCCGAGTTCGCAAGTGTGACAAGTGAAGTGGCGCACCGGCACCTCAACGTAGACCGATGCGGGTTCGCGTTGCGCAATTCAGTACCCGAGTGCGTTTGACGTCACGAACCAACGTGACGCCATCTACAGCATGACGGCTATGGTGGATGCGGCGGCACCGGCCAATATCGCGATTTAGGTTGGAATAACGCGGGACGCTCTCATGAAGCACGCGGGCTAGAATCTCAGAATGAACAAGCGAAAGTTCCGAGAACTCAGTGAACTCCCCTACATGACGGCCGACGCAGAGGGACTCAACGTCTATTTCGATGGGGAAAGTGTCGAGGTGACGTTTATTGATATTTATGAGCGGCCCATCCGGCATCGGTTTCACGATGTTCTCGGTGTGCGATGGAATCGAGAACTGTCGTCGAGCAAAATGCGCGATGACACGCCTTATGAGATTCTCGATTCTAAGTGGCTTCGAAAGCAGGCTGGGCTTTGGGCGGTTGATGAGGGCGTGTATGCCCACATTCGTCTTTGTCTGAGCAGTAGCTGTGGTGTGGTTGACGTACTTGCCAAGCGAGAAGACATTACGCGTGCCGAGGCGCCTTCCAATGACGTCTATCTCAACAAAGATGGCACCGCTATAGTCGTCCACACGCCGATCGGGCGTTTCGCAATGGCACCGAAGATGAGTGGGAGGCTGAGGCGCATCGACTGCTCTATTCCGTTGAGGCACTCACCGACAACGAGATCGTTCAGTTGATTCATTGGACGGCGGACGGCCCTTGCCCAGGAAGTGACGTGGCGGCACATGTGCTTCTCCGAGAAGGAGCGCGCGTAGCGACGCATGTAAAGAACGTGTGGACCAAACTCGAGCACCCGCAAGTGGAGCGCCTTATCGACGCACTCGTTGCATATTGGCCAGGCACTGTGATTGGAAAGCTATCCGATGAACTTGTGCGTCTCGCTGAGACGGTGGGACTCGAAGACGCCACACCCCTAGCCGTGCGAGCTCTTCAGCTTTGTGCCGACGCGCGCCTCATGAATCCAACGAAACTCCGCGAACTAGCTCAAGCGCTGAAACAGGACTCCACCCATGCACGTTTCCGCGAAGTTGCGCAGGATCTACTCAAGTCGCTTCCCTGGGAATGACTAGTCGTCGTCACTTGACGTGGCTCTCTTGGGCTTCGTTGTGACCGTTTGACCTGCACGAATCGTGAAGCGGCCTCTATGGCGCAACCCATGATAGGTGACTTCGTAGTCGTACGTGCCGGGTCGAATGCGCTTGATAGTGGGCAAATCTCCCTCTTTCTCGATGTAGGCGCTCTTCTCGAACGATCTAATCTTGCTCGTGGCGCCCGATCGAGACGGCGTACCCATTCGAGTCAGCGAGACGTTTCTCCAGAGTATGCGGGCATGTCCATATCTCTCGTGCAGATGCACGTGCGCGCCTTCAAGGCGAAGTAGATCCCCGTCGCCACCACCGATGTCGAAGCGTACCTGGCCGGTGCGAGCGAGCTTGACCGTTCGCTTGGGTTCAATCAACTGTTTATCGTCATCGTAAGTGAGTGAAAGAAACGTATCGGCCCAGCCCGAACGTCCTTTGTCGTAGATCAGGATCAGGTGGTTGCATCCCGAAATGATCGGCACCATGACGCGGCCATCACGAATCTCAAGCGTATGCTCGAACTCTGTTCGGTAGCCGTGCCAGTTCCGCGGCAATCGTGCATCGGCATAGTCTTCTCGTACGAATAACACGTTGACGCCCCGCGGGAGGCCTGCGTTCGCCTCAAACGCGAGCTCTAGCGTGTCTCGTCGTTCTTTCAATGGCTCAAGTGTGACGTTCACTTCGTGACGTCCGTCGGCAGGCGTAACAATTGTGTGATCCATGCGTTCGTAGCCAGGCGCGATGACACGAATCGGCATGTCAGTCCCTGCCGGAAGATTGATTTCGGCAGTGGGGATCATGCGGGTTCGGTCGGGCTCCGTCGACTTGAGTATCGCGTTGAGGTTGGTTGCGTGCGTTCTCCGTTGCACACCAGCCGCGTCGGTGTACTCGATCCTTGCTCGCAGGTCCATTGTGTTTGAAACGCTGCCACGCAAGTGAACTCTGACTAGCACCGAAATGAGGCGCGTACATCGAATCGTGACATCGTGGTCACCGGC
The DNA here is from genome assembly GCA_965222115.1 of Planctomycetota bacterium. Lineage (GTDB taxonomy): Bacteria > Planctomycetota > PLA2 > PLA2 > JAEUHO01 > CBDCTJ01. The sequence continues at coordinate 2,132,496 of CBDCTJ010000007.1, forward strand.
GAACACCGGCTTATCGACTACGGCCACTTCTTCGTGCCTCGAACCCAACGACAGCCGCACTTGTCCTTCTCGGAGCCCTTGAAACTCGAATCGCCCGTTCTTGTCGGCGATGGTGAATGTGGTTGTGGGCAAGAGCGCTTTCGTGAGCGCAGATTCGGTGTCGTCCTCGCTCACGGGCTCGATTGACACCGCCGTATTGGGGGCGGGCGTTACGCCATCGGCTTGAACCACGTGTCCGCGCACGGAGAGCCCAGCTTCCATTGGGATCTGAAGCGACATCACTCTCGATGCAGGAGGCAGGAGTAGATCACTCGACCACGCGGCATATCCGTTGGCGCGTACAACTAGATAGCCAGTGCCCTTTACAACGATCGATCCATGCCTGGGACCCATGAAGCTGTTGAGAACGTTCTTTGCGTTGTTCTTGTCTTCCTCCGGAACGAACACTGCACGTGCCCAGTGAGATGGTCCAGAAACACGGAAGCGAATGCGCCAAAGATCATCCGGCAACGACGACGGCGATAGGTTGTCGTAGAGCGCTATCAACGCTGCGGCACCTTCTGAATGGGCGTCGGCCACGACGTTGGGCTGCAAATGACTCGACGAGCGAAGACCAGGTGCAACCGCACTCTGTGCTGGTGCTGGTGCCGTGGAGTCCTCGTACCGACTCCGGGGAGCGTCGAAGGGGGATGCGAGCCACGCCACACATCCGATAGCGAGTAGCCCCAGTAAGACCCCCGCAATTCGCGTCTGTTTACGCCCACCCATGCGATCACTCTATCGCATCCATCGGGGCGGCGGGTCTTCAAACGTCCGCATCCATTGCACACGTATACAACCTGTTGTAGACTTGAATGATTCTTACCCCTACACCTTGAGGTTGGCGCGGGTGGGGGTCCCCCGCCGCAGGATGGCGGTTTCGAGGGAGTCTCCACGGGAGGACGCACATGCGTTGGTCTTGGATTGTGCTTGCGGCCGTGGTTGCGGCTGGGCTGATTGCCTTTCTTTCATCGCGCGATTCCGCGGACGATCACGCGCCGAAGGGCGACGCCACGAACGGGGACGTAGCGCTGAAGCGTGAAATTGCGGTGGAGAAGGCCTCTCCCACGAGTCGTCCCGATGAAGTTGCTAGGGAGCGAGGCGCCAAGGAACTCATTCAGTCCATTGCATCGGCACGCACCGCGGGCAAAAAAGACAAAGTGGCCGAGTACGAGGCACGACTTCGCAAGCAATCGTGGAATACGTTTACGGCCCGCCGCTATGCACTTCGCCAGGGCACCAACATGTTGGCTGAAGTGCGTGAACTCGACGGCGTCAAGCGCGTTCAGCGAGCCCACGATGCGCGAGTCTTACTGTCACGCGCGGTCTACCTACCTGAGATGTTTGACAAACAGCGAAAGCCCACCGCGCGTCGCGCGAATCTCATTCAGCGCATCGAAGAGTTGAACCAAATTGTAATGCGCTATCGTGATGGGCTCCCGGGTGTAACCGTGCCCTATGAAGTGGCGCCAGGCATGTCGCCGGTGCGCATCGTGTCACGCAAGAAATTACGCTGTGGCCATAACGCGATTCTGAAGTGGGTCATCCCAAGCCTCGACCCGCGCAAGTTACGCGCGGGTCAACTCTTGCAACTTCCGCAAGAAGAGCTAACGATTGAGGTGCACAAGACGCTCTTTCTCCTTGGTGTGTTCGTTGGCGATTGGTTTGTTACGGAATACCCCGTTGGCCACGGTCGAAAAGGCAAACCCACGCCCGAGGGCGTATTTACAGTCCACAGCAAAGATCGCAATCCCGATTGGTGGGCGCCCGATGGCGATGGCGGAACGCGTCGCATTCCGGCGGGTCACCCCGAGAATGAGCTGGGCGCGGTGTGGATCGCGCTTGAGGGCGGTCGGCTCACGCGTTCCGATGGCATTGGTATTCACGGCACCAACAAGCCCGAAACCGTGGGCACCAAGTGCAGTAACGGCTGCGTGCGCCTCGCCAATTCCGATGCCAAAGAAGTGTTCTGGTGGGTTCGCACAGGAAGTAAGGGCGGTCAGCCCACGCGGATCAAGATTTCTCGTTGGTAGAGAGGTCTTGAACGCTTCGGGAAACGCGGAAAAGTGCTCGCAAGCCTGCAAACAACCCGGCGGTTACCAAAATGCCGGTCACGGTCAGCCCTACCGCATAAGGGCCGATACCGAGCCAAGCCATTAGGTCTCTGTCCGATTCAAGAACGTATCGACCGAATGGAATCGCCAATAAGACGACGATGCCAATGCCCACCGCTGCAGAGAAGATCAGCAGGGCTAACTCAAGTTTGGTATCGCGCTTGTCCCTAGAGTATCGAAAGTCGATGAACATTTGGTTGTCTCTTTGACAGTAGGAAATGTCGGTCTGCTCATGCTACATCGACCTGTACCATCGCTTCGATGAGCCCTCGCCTCGTCTATTCCACTGACCGTGGACGTATCTGCCCCAGCTGCAATCGTCTTCAGACCGCGTGCCGCTGTAGGAAGAGCAAGGCACCACAGATGCCTTCAGGCGGCGTTGTCCGCGTGTCGCGATCCACAAAGGGACGCAAGGGGAAGGGCGTTACGCTCATCACGGGAGTCCCTTTGGTGGGGAATGAACTGAAGGCGTTCGCGAAGAAGCTCAAGGCGAAGTGCGGCGCGGGCGGGGCCCTGAAGGACGGCGTCATCGAGATTCAGGGCGACCATCGCGACGCGCTGGTACCACTTCTCGAGGCGAAGGGGTGGGCGGTCAAGCGGGCGGGCGGTTAGCTGACTCGCGGCGTGCACCGTGACGCTTGCCGATTTCGTAACGTAGCCAACGACATTCGATGGGCCCATTCATCACAGGAATGCGGCGACTCGTTCGTAGGCCCAAATGGCGCGTCAAGGATTTGTCGCCACTCAATACCCACGCCGTCGCACCGGCGCAGGCGCCATGCAAGAAGTTGCCCAGCGAGCGCCACGCGTCCACCACGTCCTCGCCTTCGCCCAGGCGCTTCCCGTAGGGGGGATTGGTCACCACAACCCGGGGCGAATTGCTCGGCGCGAAGGACCGCGCGTCGCTGTGATCCAAACGAATGAACTCGCCCACGCCAGCGGCATTCATGCTGTCACGCGCGATGCGAAGGGCGCCTCCATGGATGTCGGCGCCTTCGAGGCACACCGAAGGACTCGGTCGCACACGCGCTTCTGCGTCGTCTCGAACCGTCTTGACCACGGCGGGTTCGGCGTCGATCCACCGCTCGTAGGCAAACGACCGCGTGAGCCCTGGTGCGCGGTCCATGGCGATCCACGCCGCCTCAATCAAGAAGGTCGCCGATCCGCACATGGGATCCACAAGGGTGGTGGATGGATCCCACTCAGAGAGCAGAAGCAGCCCGGCCGCTGTGGCTTCGTTGAGTGGGCTCTTGACTTGCTGTAGTCGATAGCCGCGTTTGTGGAGACTCCGTCCCGCGAGGTCGCGGTAGAGCTGAAGGCGATCCCGAATCAAGACGGCTTTAAGCGGGGCGTCCGGCGTTCTGGTGTCGATGTTTGGTCGCGCGCCCTTTACATCGCGGATGGCATCCACAACCGCGTCCTTGATGCGCAGCGCAACAAATCCAGAATGATTGAGTGACTCGGTATTGCGGGTTGTCGCAAAGACAGCCATCGTTTGCTCGGGCGCGATCCACTCGGCCCACGGCAGTCGCCGAACGGCATCGTAAAGATCGTCAGTATCGTGAACCTCGGCATCGGTGAGCAACTCTTGAACACGAATGGCACTACGCAGCCACATACATGCTCGATAGCCAAGGGCGCGGTCGCCGCGAAAGGCCACACCGCCCGGACGCCGGTCGAGGGCATCCGCGCCGAGCGCAACGAGCTCAGATTCAAGCGCCGGTTCGAGGCCCCGTGTGCATGCGGCAAAGTACTCGATGTTTACCATAAATGCTGTCAATCGATATTGTGGCCAATACGTGAAGCGCTACTCTACACGTCGAATCTCTGCCGACTCTTTACTTTCGACCACAATCTCTTCGGGCGTAGACGATCCCTCTACCTCGCGCTCGAAAACGATGTTCACCGTTGAGGAGACGATGGATTTCGTAGGGACGAGCTTGCGTAAATCGATTTCCTTCGATTCTGTGCCTGATGAACGAAGATGTTTGAGCGTAGAAATCACCCGCCCCGTTTTTGGATCACGCTGATGTTGGCGGGGCGCCATGAGCTCGGTCGTTGCCGACAATGTCAATCGGTTCCCTTCGATGCGCTCCAAGGTGTAGGTATTAATGGCACTAAGTCGCATGTTGGCTATCGATTTGTCGTATCGAACATCCCACACCGCGCCGACACCGATGGGCTCCTTTGGAAAAATCGTACTCAGTTGACGTTCCAGTAGTTCTGCCGAAAACCGACTCGGTCCCGCTCGGCGATCCCTAGCCGCGCGACGTTTTGAGCGTGATCTCGGCCTCCGCCTTCCCGGTTGTCCATCGTCCTTCGTTCTCGATAGATCGCCGCGGGGCGTGACGTGATAAGAGACGCGCGTTTTGGCGAGCTGGGCTCGTGCGTGCTTCAGCGATTGCAACTCCACTTCTGTCGCTGACTCAGGTGCGGAAAACACAAGGTCGCGAAACTTGCAGTCGGCCCGGTATCCTTGACCCTTGTGTGCCCGCCGAATTTGCACGTCCGCTTCCAGTCGCATGGATGGTGATTCTCGGCGATCCGATGGTTGCTTTGTGTCGAGTTCGGACGATCCGCTTATGTGGGCGTCCTGCTTGAGTTGGAACGACACCCGTTCTTCGCTGGGTGTCGCGATCCGATAGCGCAGCTTTTGCCGCGGTTCGCGGCCCGCCTGCACAAGCGTCACGCGTTCGGTCGAATCGTTGGATGCTGTGTCGGGATCGGTCGCGGTATCTGACCCTTGGTTTGAAAGAGTAAGGGCGAGCACCACAAGCCCGGTGATTGCCGCAATCGCGGCAAGGGCAACAAGCATCTTTGAAAAAGATGTTATTGCTGGAGCCGTGGAGCCCTTGGACTCCTTTGATGGGAGCACTTGTTCTGCGAACTCGGTACACGTTGCGAAGCGGTCAGCGGGATTGCGAGCGATAGCGCGCATGATCGCCTGTGCAGACGCATCGTTCAATGACGGTAAGTGCTCTCCAATGTGAACGGGGTCATCGCGCTCCTTCTTGAGAAGAAGTGCGACGAGGGTGTCGGCCTCGTAGGGGGTCTTCCCCGTAAGAGATTCGTACAGCGTTGAAGCGAGTGCGTATTGGTCGGCGCGACCATCAACCGTATGGCCGATGGCCTGTTCGGGGGCCATGTACTTGGGCGATCCAACGCCCGCACCATCAAGTGTTAGGGCGAGATCTTCATCATCCAGCGCCTTTACTACGCCGAAGTCAGAAAGAAAGACGTGCCCAGCTTCGTCGAACAATATGTTGGCGGGTTTCACGTCGCGATGAACCACGCCGCGCGCGTGAACGAAGTCAAGCGTCTGTGCGATCGTGGAGAGCCACCCAAAACTCTCCGCTTCAGAGAGCCCTGCCTCGGCGTGGGCGAGTCGGTCTTCTAGGCTGCCGCCGCCTAGAAACTGCAGTACAAAGAAGGGGATGTCATCGTGTTCGCCTTGCGCCAGAATGCGGGCGATGTTGGGGTGCTCCAGCCGTACGAGTTCGTTCACTTCCTTTTGAAACCGCTCGCGGAACCCCGCTTCACCCAGAAAGCGAGCGTGTGGCACTTTGACCACAACGGGGCGTTTGAGATTCTCGTCCTCCGCCAGGTACACCGAGCCCATCGCGCCATCTGCAAGCTTCTCGCGCACGACGTAGTTGTCGAGCAAGCGTGTGCCCGTCATGTCCACAACGAATCGACTCGACGCGGACTCCGAGTCCTTTCCGGCATCGTCTGATGGACACATGGGGGATCGTACTCGCGGAGTGGGTGTGACGCCTCGACACCCCAATTGACGCCGAGTCCCGACACGATAGCCGAATGCTCCGGGCGGGAGGTGTGAACTCTCGGACAAGGCGTCCCGCCGTCCGCAAAGGGAATCGGCTTAGCTGTTGCCGTACGAATTCTTGAACCGATTTCTCGATCGACTCCGACTCATGTATAGCGCTCAGCCGCGACGGCGAGCCGTTGACCACGAATCGCAACCAAGGAGATCTGACCATGAACTCAATCTTGACCATCGCCTGCCTTACGGTAGGCGTCGTTGCCGCAGGTGGCTGGGCTGTGTATGCGGCCACGAGCACTGACGACGAGGCCACGGTCGCACATCGCCTGGACCTGATGGCCAAGGCCGACGAGTCGCTCAAGAAGATCGAAGCCAAATCCATCGCAATGGGGAAACGCATCGAAGCGCTTGAAGCGCGCGTTGTTCCGACGCTCGAGAGTCGTGCTCCTCGTTCGACGAAGGCATTCGAAGCGCGGGTTCTCGCGAAGCTAGACGAACAAATCGACGAACGCGTTCGTGCACAGATCGATGAGCGGGTAACCGAGGCCGTTCGCGAGCAGATTAAGGCGCTTCCTACCGTGCCCATGGGTCCTAACGGTGCTGGTTCGCCGGCCTTCCTTGCTGACGCTTCACCCATGAAGGTGCTACCCCTCTCCGAGATTGCGCGCGAACTTGGACTTACGTCTCAGGAAGAGAATCAGTTGCGCGAACTCGAAGAAGATCTAGCAAGCAAGGCGCTAGAACTGTTCGTTGATGAGGGCGAGAGCGTCGCGTCGTTCAAGGAGAGAATCGCCACCGCGCAGGGGGATCGAACGAAAACGGAAGCGCTCCAAGCGAGTGTAGTGTCGAAGATGGTGACAAACATCCCCAAGGTCTTTCAGCTCAAGCAGCAACGCTCTCGAAAGGGCGAAGAGCTCCTCGGCAAGGATCGCTGGAACAAGTACGACAATGGGTACCAACCCAGCGACATCGACGTTGGCGGGCTTGACAAGCTCATGTCGTTCGGTGAGTAGTTCGCGAATCACCGGCGGAACGACGCCCCCATGCTTCTCTAATCTACCGGCCGTGCAGCCCTGGCCGGCTTTGCGCGCTTCTCCTGCACGTAGGGTGAGGCGCGCAGCGCACTTTGTGGAGTCTGCTTGAGCCGGAAAAGCCCACAAGACAATATTCCCTCGCTTCCCATGGACCATGCCACGGCATCGGACCTTTTGGCGGACCACACCGATTTCGTGCGTGCGGTGGCGCGTGCCATCGTGCGTGATGCACATCTGGCGGAAGACGTTGCGCAAGAGACGTTTGTGGCTGCGATGCGCAGGGCTCCCAAGCGGCATGACGCGAAGCGATCCTGGCTAGCAAGCATCGCTCGACATCGGGCCATCGATACACTTCGTGCACGGCGTGCCGCGTTTGATCGCGAACTTCAGGTTGGGTCTCGTGCCAATCGACCCACGTTGCAAGCCAGCCTTCGTCGAGCAGAAATCGGGCGGCAACTCGCGGAAGCCTTGTTGGCGCTCGAAGCGCGCTATCGCGATGTCATTGTGCTTCGCTACTACGAGGATCTCCCGCCCCGTGTCATTGCTAAGCGCCTAAACGTGCCGGTCGAAACGGTTCGAACGCGGCATCGACGAGGACTGGATCACTTGCGGACTGAATTCGAGCGCATGCACGGCAACGATCGATCACGCGCGATGGGTGCCCTCGCAAGCTTGGGTTGGTTCGCTCGATCGGCCTCGGTCGTGGGGCGTGTAGGGCAATGGGTTGCGTCTCACGCTAGCGTGGGGGTTGTTGCGACTCTAGTGGTCGTTCCTCTCATTATTGTGGCTGTTCTTTCGAGACCTCAAGATTCTGGCCCAAGGCGTATCACCGTGGATAGCGCTAAGGATGGGACCCATATCGTCAACAACGACGCATCCGAAACGCCGACCCGATTGACAACCCAAGGCCATGTCGCGATCGATTCATCCGTCCTCAAACGACGTTCGTCGCCACTTGTGAGAGACCATCACGTCGGTCGCGTTCTTGAAGGTGTTGTACGAAGTGTGGACGGGGTGCCCCTATCCGGAGCTCACGTACGACTTCTCGCTAGCTCGAATGACGGGCCGATGGGCGGTACCATGCCGATCCCGGGGCGCACCGATCGCCATGCAGGCATTCGCGCGGAAGCGAAGACGAACGTTGCCGGCGAGTACTCACTTCCGGACGTGCCCGCGGGCCACTACTCTCTCGCTGTGACGAAACGCGGGTTCGTCGGTCAACGAGCTCGAATCGGCATCGCGCCTACACAACGAATACTACGTCCTATTGATATGGCGCTCGTGCCCTCGCATGCACGTCGTGGCGTGCTTCGAGATGCGGCGGGCAACCCGGTCGAAGGGGCGCGCGTATCGTGTCGATCGCTCAACGTATTGCCCATGGGCGCTGAGAGCGGCGAAACGGTTGTTCACGAAACCGATGAAGCCGGACACTTCGTGTTTGAGCAAATTCGCGGCGCGACCAAGGTAGCCCTCTTTGTTGTGGCGCCCGGATTTCCCCCCACATCCTTCCAGGTCAACCACAATACGGAGTTCGTAATCAATCGCGGCGTCGAGCGTGTGGTTCGCTTCATCGAACGAGATGGGGGCCAACCTGTAGTCAACGCGGATGTCTACATGACGCTCATGGACACGGTGCTCGGTCGAGAACGCACGAGGACGATCTATGTTCAGGGTAAAACAAATCTGCGAGGGGAACTCTCGTTTAGGTGCGCCCGATCCGACGTTGTGTCGGTCACGCTCAATCACGCGCATCGCGGTACGTTCGCCTATGCACCCATGACACCGCTGGGCATCACGTCTGGCGGACTGACGCCTATCTCACCATTGGCGTTGACACCCGAGCGCGATGCCGTCACGTTCTCCGTCGCGCCGTCCATCGAGTTGACGGGTCGAGTACTCACACCGAAAGGGTCGTCGACGAAGAATGCACGCGTGTTCTTCCGCGATGGGCCCTTTCAAGAACGAGTGATTGCCGTCGACGCTGATGGTCGGTTTCGCACGCGGTTCGCATCTTCCACGACGCCGATCGGGACACGGTTGATCTGGGCAACATCGCCGGGGCAGCGCACTTCTGCGATCAATGTTGACCGCATCGTGGAGGACCGTGCGAAGACGTCACGTCACGTGGATCTACAGCTAGGGCCCGCATTGTCATTGCGTGGCCGTCTGGTGGACGAGCAATCCACCCCGATCTCGGGCGCAACCATCGAAGTGCGGCAGATTCATGGCGCTGTACAGATGCTGGGCAGCGCGCCGGGTCGAGGCGTTAGCGATGACAAAGGCGCATTTGTCATACCCGATTTCATGCACAAAGACGCGGCCGTACTTCTGCGCGTTGATCACTCCGACTATCCGGTCTTGGAAGAATCGTCATTCTTGTCCATGGCTGATGCGCGATCGCGAGTGCAGACCATCGTCCTGCGCCGCGGGGCCCCGTGTGTCCTTCACGTCGTGGATCATCTGGGAGATCCCGTTCCGTACTGCCACGTCGCTTGGCAACCTCAAGAGTTGGCAGCGTCCGGACATCCCAATCCTCCATCGGGCGAGCAAGCTGTCACAGCGAGTCAGTTGGGCACCGTGACGCTTTCCCGCCTTGCGCCTGGCAAACACACGTTCTCGTTGACGCACGAGCGGCACGGCACCACTACCGTGCAAGCGATCGTACCGACGTACAGCGACGGTGAAGAACACCATATCCACCTACGAATGAAGCCGGGGCTACGGAGAAGCGGCGTTGTGATGTCTCGAGGCGAGCCTGTACGTGGTGCGCGTGTGTCCGTTTCGCGAGAGTCAAGCGACATTACAGATATCATCGCGTTGGTGATGGGGCGAGAGCCGCTCTCCGGCGTCGTGACGGGCGTTGACGGTGTCTTTGATCTTCCCGTAGTTGCCGATGACGCGCGGCTCGTGGTCCGTCACCGAGGCTATTACCACGAGACGCTGAACCTTCGAGACGTTCCTGGCGATGTGCGTATTGAACTTCGACCGCTAAGCGATTCCGATCGAGAGCGCGTCGCGGAACTCGAACGCAAGCGAGCGGCACTCATGAAACAACTTGCTCCCACCCGTCCCAAGGAGAGTGTCAGCTTCGCCACAATGGCGCGCGTGGCGGCGATCACTCGTGACGTATTGAAAATTTATGCTCGCAAGTAAGGCAGGGCTTAGGTCACTTGGTCATCGGATTGAACCGCGAGTGGTTCGTGCAATGTGCGCGGCAAACCTATGTCGATTTCAATTACCCGGCCGACTGCATTCGGATTCGCCGAAAAGCCCCGTTTAGGCGCAGCCATCGTCGCGGTCACATCTGCGTGGATGCAGCGAGGAACTTCGTGGCCCGTATCCGCCAGCATGCCCGAAGGGATATCGACCGACACTACAGTCGTTTCGCATGCATTGATCGCGTCGATCCAGTCGATCCACGGCGACGTCAGTTCGCGATCGCGCAGTCCTACGCCGAATAGGGCGTCCACGATCAGGGTGGGGGAAACGGAGATGAGCTCTGCTACGCGTTCTGGCCGGTCATGGACGTGCTCGACGGAGGCTTGTTCGTTGCAGAGTAGAAATTCAGTCAAGGCGTCCCCGGAAGGGGGTGGCTCCTTGGCGAGGCAGAGCACACGAGGTCGCCAGCCCCAGCTCCGGAGGAATCGAGCGGCTCCATAGCCATCGCCACCATTGTTGCCAGGCCCACAGAGCACCAGAACCGGGTCCCTCGGTCGAGCCAGCATGGAAACGACTTCGGCAATGCCTCTTGAGGCGTGTTCCATCAGGACCAGGCTGGGAATCCCGTGGATCTCGCTGGCCTGGGCGTCGAGTCTTTGGGCCTCTGCTCGCGAGATGGCGCGATGGGCTGGGTAGCCCAGTGGGATGCTGCGAGACAATTTGTGTAGGTTTTGGATCGACTTTCCAGCCATAAACGCTCCCACCCCAACTGGAACCGGGGCCGTACCAGAGTACGCTTAGGAACGCTTCGCGGGACTCCGCACACGTGCGACCTAACCTTGAGAATGGCCCTCGATTTTTCGGCGATTTTTTCGCTGGGAAAAGCGTAGGAACCCTCCTCCGGCCCGGTACATTCCCCCGCCGCTCCACTGGAGCGCAAGAGCTTTTTTAACGGCCTGTCGATTCCTCTTCTTCGTTCATTGAAGAGCATGTGGAACGGCAGGTCGCGTACGTTCGGGCACGTCCCGTGCGTTACGTTCTCTGACAGTTTGAGATGGTCCCGAGACGTGGGAAGGCGAAGGCCTTTTCACGCTCGTATTCCTCGTAACTCTTGTGAGTCCTCATGATCGCCTGTTCGCAGGCAAGCCATGCAGGTTTAGGTTTCTGCGTTTTTCCGTGCGTTCGCGTGCGGCGAAACTACGGCTTCACCGCCCGATGAGACCGGAGTTACGAGACACGTGAAATAGTCTTGCAAAATCAAAAATTTAGGACACGACCGTTCATGGGCTTCGGCCGATGACGATTCGCGATTTCGGTCGCGTGACCGCAGCATCTGTTGCGGAAAAGACCACGTGTCCACCAGTTTCATAACCATGAAGGGTTTGATCCTGGCTCAGAACGAACGCTGGCGGCGTGGATTAGGCATGCAAGTCGAGCGCGAACGTTTCCTTCGGGAAACTAGTAGAGCGGCGAAAGGGTGAGTAACGCTTGAGTAAGTTACCTCTTGGACCGGGATAGCCACCGGAAACGGTGGGTAATACCGGATGGTCCCCGCGTGACTACGGTCATGTTGGGTAAAGGTGGGCTCTTCTATCCTTCCACCAAGAGAGACGCTCGAGTCCTACCAGCTTGTTGGTGAGGTAACGGCTCACCAAGGCGAAGACGGGTAGCCGGACTGAGAGGTTGGCCGGCCACACTGGCACTGAGACACTGGCCAGACTCCTACGGGAGGCTGCAGTCGAGAATCTTCCGCAATGGACGAAAGTCTGACGGAGCGACGCCGCGTGGAGGATGAAGGCCTTCGGGTTGTAAACTCCTGTCAGAGCTTAAGAACGCGCATAGGTTAATACCCGTATGTGTTGACAAAGGGCTCAAAGGAAGCCACAGCTAACTTCGTGCCAGCAGCTGCGGTAATACGAAGGTGGCGAGCGTTGTTCGGATTTACTGGGCATAAAGGGCGTGTAGGCGGCCAAGTCAGCGGCGTGTGAAAGCCCGGGGCTCAACCCCGGAACTGCATGCCGAACTGCTTGGCTAGAGAATAGGAGGGGAGTGCGGAACTCTAGGTGGAGCGGTGAAATGCGTAGAGATCTAGAGGAACACCGGTGGCGAAAGCGGCACTCTGGCCTATTACTGACGCTGAGGCGCGAAAGCGTGGGTAGCAAACAGGATTAGATACCCTGGTAGTCCACGCCGTAAACGATGAGCACTAGGTAGCCGTGGGATCCGACCCATGGCTGCTGCAGGAAATCCATTAAGTGCTCCGCCTGGGGAGTATGGTCGCAAGGCTGAAACTCAAAGGAATTGACGGGGGCTCACACAAGCGGTGGAGGATGTTGCTTAATTCGAAGCAACGCGAAGAACCTTACCAGGGTTTGACATGTAGTTATAGCTCTTATGAAAGTAGGAGTGATTACCTTCGGGTGTAATCTACACAGGTGTTGCATGGCTGTCGTCAGCTCGTGCCGTGAGGTGTTGGGTTAAGTCCCGTAACGAGCGCAACCCCTATCGTTAGTTGCCAGCGGGTCATGCCGGGGACTCTAGCGAGACTGCCGGTGTCAAACCGGAGGAAGGTGGGGATGACGTCAAGTCATCATGGCCCTTACGCCCTGGGCTGCAAACGTCCTACAATGGCCAGTACAGAGGGCAGCCAACCCGCAAGGGGGAGCAAATCCCACAAAGCTGGTCTTAGTTCGGATTGCGGGCTGCAATTCGCCCGCATGAAGTCGGAATCGCTAGTAATCGCGGATCAGCACGCCGCGGTGAATATGTTCCTGAGCCTTGTACACACCGCCCGTCAAGCCACGAGAGTCGGGAGCACCCGAAGTCGGTGATCCAACCCGCAAGGGAGGAAGCCGCCGAAGGTGAGCTCGATGATTGGGACTAAGTCGTAACAAGGTAGCCGTAGGAGAACCTGCGGCTGGATCACCTCCTTTCTAAGGATGACTAGAACCTCAGAGCGGGAAACCGCATTTGAGTGAAGTTCGGACGTCTTCCCTAACGTTCGGGACCATCTCGTTTTTGAAAGGGGGGCATAGGCCCCCCTTCGCTTTGAAGTTGGACTCGTCAGCGAAGCTGACTTCCTCCAACATTCAAAGCTACCCCCCGATTAGGTAGCTGGCGGCTCTTCGCCTCCTCTATCGAGACTCCGTTGAGTCGATTGGGGCCGTCGTTTGGCGGGATCCGGGGTCCAAGTGGCTCGGGATACGGTCTTTGACAATTGAATGGGGGCTCGAAAGAGCCCAAACAAGCCAGGTTTAGTAACCACAATCGGCTTTTCGTGGCAGGGATGCTTCGGCGTCTTTGTTTGCGAAGAGCTAGTAGGTTCTTTACGAGTGGTGTGTGCGTGGGCATTTTTGTGTCTACGTAGACGCCAGATTCGTGATTCTCACGATTGGTTGAGGAACGTGAGTTCCGCAGTCAATTTGCAACAAACACTCGAGCCAAAGACTTAGTAACAATCAACGTTGCTTCATGAGGCGCAAGTCTCGTGGTGGCAGCGAAGGAAGTTTCTTGGTCAAGCTAATAAGGGTGTGTGGTGGATGCCTTGGCGCTGAGAGGCGATGAAGGACGTGGTCAGCTGCGATAAGCTTCGGGGAGGTGTAAACAACCTTTGATCCGGAGATCTCCGAATGCGGGAACGCGGTAGGGGTGAATTCCCTACCACTGCATGGTGAATGCATAGCCATGTAGAGCCAACGGGGCGAACTGAAACATCTTAGTAACCCCAGGAATAGAAAGAAACATCGATGTCCGTAGTAGCGGCGAGCGAAATGGACACAGCCCAAACCGTATGCATGTAAGTCTAGATGCGTTGTGTATGCGGTGTTGCGGGACCCATGTCTTGTAGATCTAGCTGCAGGCAGAAGTTACCAAAGCTATGTGTAGCCGAAATACACTGGAAAGAATGCCGTAGAGGGTGATAGCCCCGTAGGCGAAACGCATAGCTCTTCTGATTGGGCACCCAAGTAGGGTCGGACACGTGAAACCCGGCCTGAATCCGGGGGGACCACCCCCCAAGGCTAAATACTCCTCAGCGACCGATAGCGAACCAGTAGCGCGAGCGAAAATGGTGAAAAGAACCCCTGTTAGGGGAGTGAAACAGTACCTGAAACCACATACCTACATTCTGTGGGAGCCCTATACATCTTCGGATGGATGGGTGACCGCGTACCTTTTGCATAATGGGCCCGCGAGTTAATCTGTTCGGCAAGGTTAAGAGCTTCAGGCTCGGAGCCGTAGCGAAAGCGAGTACTAATAGTGCGTCCAAGTCGTGCGGATTAGACCCGAAGATAAGTGATCTATCCATGGGCAGGATGAAGCGTCTGTAACAGGACGTGGAGGTCCGAACGGGTAAACGGTGAAAAGTTTTCCGATGACTTGTGGATAGGAGTAAAAGGCTTGCCAAACTTATCGATATCTGGTTCTCGCCGAAATGCCTTTAGGGGCAGCGTCGTGTTATAGCTACCGGGGGTAGAGATACTGATCGGGATAGGGGGGAGCAATCCTACCCTACCTAGCCAAACTCCGAATACCGGTGGCCTCTATCACGGCAGTGAGTCGTTGGGCGATAAGGTCCTCCGACGAGAGGGGAACAGCCCAGACCGTCAGCTAAGGTCCCCAATACATACTGAGTGCGAAAGGAAGTGGAAGTGCTAAGACAGCCGGGATGTTGGCTTAGAAGCAGCCATCATTTAAAAAGTGCGTAATAGCTTACCGGTCGAGCATTTCTGCGCCGATAATAAACGGGACTAAGTATGTAACCGAAGCTACGGCTTTATAACATCTGCGGATGCTATAAGGGGTAGGCGAGCGTAGGACGTTAGGTTGAAGCCGGACTGTGAAGACCGGTGGACGATGTTCTAGTGCGTATGCGGGCACGAGTAACGAGAAATGCAGTGAGAATCTGCATCGCCGAAAACCCAAGGTTTCCTGGGCAAGGTAAATCCACCCAGGGTTAGTCGGACCCTAAGGCGAGGCCGAAAGGCGTAGTCGATGGATAACAGGTCAACATTCCTGTACCGGCTGGTATCCCGCAAGGGGTTGAGGAGGGGTGAAGAAGGCTAGGCACGCCAGCGTGTAGTAGTGCTGGTCCAAGGCAGTAGGGTTGAGCGTAGGCAAATCCGCGCTCTGCATACCTGAGAGCTGATGGGGAGACCGATTTTGAGTCGAAGGTGTTGACGCCATGCTTCCGAGAAAAGCTTCGCAACATTGAGCCAGCCGTCCGTACCTCAAACCGACACAGGTGGGTGAGATGAGAATTCTAAGGCGCTCGAGAGAACCATCGCTAAGGAACTCGGCAAAATAGCTCCGTAACTTCGGGAGAAGGAGTGCCCTCAGGGGTGATGAACTTCGCGTTCTGAGCTCAGGGGGGTCGCAGTGAAAGGTGGGCTGCAACTGTTTATCAAAAACACAGGTCTGTGCCAAGACGTAAGTCGATGTATACAGACTGACACTTGCTCAGTGACGGAAGGTTAAAGCAAGGGGTTAGCCCTCGGGCGAAGCTCCGAACCCAAGCCCCGTTAAACAGCGGCCGTAACTATGACGGTCCTAAGGTTAAGCGTTGCCCTTCGCCGGCTGCTTGTTTCAAGCATTTTGATTCAGGCGGTCGAGTGGCAGGCGGCGACCGTGGTGCCCGTTCGATCGGGAAGGAAGCCACGCAGCCTTAGTAAAATCGAACCATATGCGGGAAACTCCTCCACAGCCGTCCGGTACTCGTGTTTTTCGTCAACGAAAGACGCAGTAACAATCCGGCGGACACGTTCATGAGTCCAGTACTTGTGGACAATGGGGACAATCCGCAGGGAAGGCCCTTTTGCAAGGGAACCCTCAGAGACTTTACGTTCGAGATCAGCCGATGAACCTTGACGCACAATGGATCGTAGGCTTCGTGGATGGCGAAGGCTGCTTTCATGTTGGGATTGCCAAGCACCCCGACATGACGGTGGGCCATCAGGTATTGCCTGAATTCGTCGTCGTGCAACACGAGCGCGATGTGCAGTTATTGCACGCATTCAAAGCATATTTCGGGTGCGGCGTGGTTCGTTCGAATCACGACGACCGAATGTGTTACCGCGTGCGAAAGCGCGAGCATCTGCTCACACACATCGTTCCGTTCTTCGTCAAGCACCCGCTCAAATCAAAGAAGCGCGTGGACTTTCAAAAGTTCCGCCGCGTCTTGCTCAAGATGGAAGCGGGCGATCATTTGACTGTCGATGGGCTGGAGGACATCCGGCGCATTGCACACCAGATGAATCGAGGTCGATCAAGATAAAGTCCGGCTTCGTTGGAAACAGCGGAGATGAACCGAGCGAAATTCCTTGTCGGGTAAGTTCCGACCCGCATGAATAGTGTAATGACGGCCCAACTGTCTCAGCGATGGACTCGGTGAAACTGTAGTTGTGGTGAAAATACCATGGCCCCGCGGCTAGACGGAAAGACCCCGTGAACCTTTACTGTAGGCTAATATTGGCGTTAGGCATCTCATGTGTAGCATAGCTGGGAGTCGTTATAACCAAGGGTCGCTAGATCCGAGGGAGACATCAGTGAAATACCAGCCTTGTGGTGTTTGACTTCTAACCTCATGCCGTGAATCCGGGTGAGGAACAGTGTTAGTTGGGCAGTTTGGCTGGGGAGGTCTCCTCCTAAAAGGTAACGGAGGAGCGCAAAGGTACCCTCAGTACGGTTGGCAATCGTGCGTAGAGCGTAAAGGTATAAGGGTGCTTGACTGCGAGACCGATGGGTCGAGCAGAAACGAAAGTTGGCCTTAGTGATCCGGCGCTTCCGAGTGGAAGGGGCGTCGCTAATCAGACAAAAGGTACTCCGGGGATAACAGGCTGATCCCGCCTAAGAGTCCATATCGACGGCGGGGTTTGGCACCTCGATGTCGGCTCATCACATCCTGGGGCTGAAGGCGGTCCCAAGGGTTCGGCTGTTCGCCGATTAAAGTGGTACGTGAGCTGGGTTCAGACCGACGTGAGTCAGGTCGGTCCCTATCTGCCGTGGGTGTAGGAAAATTGAGGAGATATGACTTTAGTACGAGAGGATTTAGTTGTACGAACCTCTGGTGTGCCGGTTATCGCGCTAGCGGTAGCGCCGGGTAGCTATGTTCGGAACGGATAAACGCTGAAAGCATCTAAGCGTGAAGCCTTCTCCAAAACGAGTTTTCCCTATCAGACCCCTTGAAGACCACGAGGTGATAGGCCAGGCGTGTAAGCACAGCAATGTGTTCAGCGGACTGGTACTAATCGGTCGATCGGCTTGACCATTTTCCCTTCTGTGGCATGTGGATGCATGGCGCGTCTTGTTCGGTGGTTTCCAGCGAATGAGCAATGCAGCCATCCCTCTTCGGAGGACGAACCTCTTCGGAAGACAATCCTCTTCGGAAGACCAAGCATGCACTGGAAGAGAAAACAAAGTCGGATAATTTGACGCGCCCATATGCAGCGCATGGGTTATCCGGTCTTTGCTCGAGCATGTCGTTTCGCGTGAGAGCGCGAGCGACGCGATGCAAATCGTGAGAAAATCATCTGGCGGAGTTGAAGCTCGGCACTGCGTGCCCTTGCCCCCATTCTTCCTTTTTATCAAAGGGGTGATCCCCCTTTCGCTCTTGACTTGAATTCGCTCGGCGAGGCCTCGCGTTCCAAGATCAAGAGCTAACCCCCCGTTTTTAACTAGGGGCATAGCCCCTTTCGCATCGGACTTGAATTTCGCTCAGCGTTGCTTCGCGTTCCAAGATCCGCTGCTAACCCCAAGTTAGTTTTTCCCGGTGCCCATACCTGAAGGGCCACACCCGATCCCATTCCGAACTCGACCGTTAAGCCTTCAGGGCCGATGATACTGCCGCAAGGTGGAAAAGTAGGTTAGTGCCGGGGTTTATTTGCGATAGCCCAGTAGCCGTAGTGCTGCTGGGCTATTCTTTTTTTCTTTTTTTGAAAGGGCGAAGCCCAATTTGCAGCGTTGCGGCCGGCACGTGCTTGCGGGGTAGGCTGCCCCGTCCATCTCTGGAGGATTGGATCTGTAGCTAGAAAGGGAAATTCGATGTCTTTGTGTGAATCTATGTGTAGAATCTCACACATGGCAACCAATCTCTCAATCGATCCGAATTTGATCAACGAGGCTCTCGCTGTCAGTGGTCAGAAAACAAAAAAGGCTGCCGTCACCCTGGCCCTCAAGGAATTCATTGCACGAAGAAGGCAAGCGAGGCTCGTGGAGTTGTTTGGGGCTCTGAAGTGGGACGATTCGTACAACTACAAGCGCGATCGCTCGCGCGGTAATTCCGAAGAGAGTTAGTTTTGGGGTACTTCGTCGATACCAGTGTTTGGTCACTGGCCTTTCGGCGCGACGTCATCGAGTCGTCCCCGCATGTCAAGCTGCTTTTGCAGCTACTCTCGGAGAGAGGCGTCGTCTTTTACACAGGACTTGTACTGCAGGAGTTGCTGCAGGGATTCGGTGGGCCACGCGCGTTCGACGAATTGCTTGAACGGTTCTCCGTGTTGCCGTGTCTCGAGCCGTCCCGTCAGGACTATGTGGGTGCAGCGAAGCTCCGCAACGTATGCCGCCGAAACGGCGTTCAAGTGGGAACGATCGATGCTCTGCTCGCTCAGCTGTGTCTTCGGCACGATCTCGAGATGCTCTCGACCGATGCAGACTTCTCAAACATGACCCCGCACTGCGGGATTCGGGTATGGGCACCCTGAGTTTGACGCGATTCTCGGTGTGACACCCGTGGTAGTTCACGTCTTTGCGGCGCGATCCCAGTTTCGCGGTTTTCCGGGCCGATGTTCGAACTTGGATCAGGCGTACCCCTTGCCAATCCCACCACCGGCGCTAGACTCCCGCTGCCGCGGATGACGATCTAGGTCATCGGCCATTCGTGGGCGTATAGCTCAGTCGGCTAGAGCGCCGCCCTGATAAGGCGGAGGTCCCTGGTTCAAGTCCAGGTACGCCCACCAGTCCTTTAAGGGGGTCAGGGACCCCGCGCAGCGCGGAGCGCTGCTTGCCAACAGCACGGGCTTTCGACTTGAATTCGCGAAGCACAGCTTCGCGTTCCAAGATCGAAAGCTAAGCCCCACTTAGAACTTGGGGGGTCGGTGACCCCGCGTAGTGCGACGCCTGTTTCCATTACAGCAGCAGAGTCAAGCATGGCGTCGCCTCGCCTTCCATGATCTGACGCTGTTCCCCTCGACGTCGATACTTCTCTTCCCCGTCGATTGAATGGGCGAGAGCTCAATGAGCTGCCGACAGCGACATTCATCACGTGCGCTCTCTGCGGTCCTGCACCTCTGCGCGCGGCTGATTGAGGCGCGTCCGAATGAAACGCGCAGGCGAATCCGGTCGGGCGGATGAACGGCTTGGGCAATGCAAGAACCCGGCGTGACGATTCGAGGCGACGGCCCCCGTATTGAAGCGCACGTCATTGCTCGCCGCAGCGATGGTCACGCTCGGTGTCTACAACGCGATCATCTTGATGGCGGAGAACGTGCTGTAGCGGTTTCCCCATGCGTACAAATCCATCGAAGTCTGAGTTGAGACCCGAGGCGCCGCATAGCTAGTGCCCAGCAAGACCCATGCAAAAAAGACCGCAACATCGCCCATGTTTTGGATTTCGGGGACGGCGGCCCAACTGGCAGCATCCAATGGTCGATAGGGGGCGTTGGTGCCCATAGTTTGCTGTGGGGCCGACTTGAATCGTACGGCCCTTACGCGCAAGGAACGTTGCTGCATGTCTACACCGTTTAAGATCGGACTCGCGTGTCTGTTCGCGCTTGCGCTTGCTGCAAGTGTGACCTATTTCCTGCTCGACGAAGATGACGAATCGATGCGCCATACGGATGGTGTTACGGACGTGTCGAGCGACGGTACGCCACGTCGTGGAAATGAGTACCTCACGGGTACATCGGATCGCCGTGAAGGGGAGTCGTCGGATAGATCGCCCGTGCTTTCGGCGGGCGGACTTCGCCCAGGGGGACGAGAAGCAACGGGTCCCAATCTCGGGTCGCCCGAAGAGCGCGCGCGGCACCTACGGGAACTGCTCAACGCCGCAGAGATTCGTTGGGAGGACGTGGCGCGATTGCTCTCCGTGATGGATGAGCCACTCTCGGCCGAGGCACGCGGCATCTTGCTCAATCGTCTCCAGACCGGACCCCAGTTCAACCGTGTACTCAAGGCGTTTGCGATGGTGCGCGATCCCGAAGTGGTAAAGGGCGTCATCTCCCTCTATGAAGACACTGGATCATCTTCCCGTGCGAAAAAGGCTGCCCTACAGGCGCTTTGGCAAATGCCCGTTGAAGACCCCAACGAGATTTCGCGCTACCTCGAGTCACAGCTGAGTGGTGAACTTGGCCGCGACGGAAAGGTGCTCAATGCGCTCGCGCGACGTGGCGGGAAAGAAAGCGTGCGCGCCATGATCGCATACGTGCAGTCCCTCAAAAATCCTCAATCCATGCCGCCCTATCTCCTGCGCGCGATTCCCCCTAGCGAGGATGAAGAGGTTCGAGCAATCATTCGCGATGGGCTCACCAGCAGTCAAACCTCGCCTGGCGCGCTTCGCGGCCTCCTGCGCATGGTTGCCGATCCTGCGATGCACGGATTTGGCGACACGCTCGTTTCGCTCGATCGACCCGATCAATCCATGGAAGTGCGGCGCCAACTCTACGCCACGATGAGCGACTCGGGCGATAGCGCGGCCATTGCCCACCTCGCCAAGCGTGCTGAGGAATCCGGTCACATGGGCACCATGGCGCTTGAAGCGTTGGGACGCGTCAAAGTGGCCAATCCCGAAGGTCGCAAATCGCTCATGAATCTCCTGGAACGCTCCCCGCTCCATGCCAATCCCAACAAGGCCAAGGAACACCTGTTACTCGCGTTGGGTTCGCTAGGACACCGGCCGGCCATGCCTGCCATGGTCAGTTCGCTTGAAGATTCGGAGCCGCGTGTTCAGATCGCTGCCATTCGCGGCCTCGGGCGGATGGGTTCCGCCGCTAGGGAGCACCTCCCAACGCTTGCGCGCGTTTTCAAGGAGGGCAACGGGGCCATGCAGCAGCGCGTCGCTGTTGCCGTCGGTCGCATTGGCGGCCCCAAGGCCCTTGAATTGATGAAGAGCATGGAATCCACCGATGGCATCGAAGAAAGCGTTCGACGCACACTCAAAGTGGCCATTCGCTCGCTCTCTAGCCGTATTGCGCAGCGTCGCTAGCCCCTTCGACCGCGTCCCAGGGGCGCTTGCATGCGTCGTACTCGTGCTCGCATTCATCCTTGGGTATCCGCATGTAGATTCCCAAGCTCGGGCGAGTGAACCCGGTCGCGCATCATTGCGTGCATTGAAAAAGGCGCTTTCCGGCGAAGACAGTACCCAGCGCCGCGCGGCCCTCCTCGACATTGGCCGCTCGGCTCCCCATTTATCCAAAGAGCAATCGCGCAGCGCGACGCTCTTGTTGCGTCGTGAGCTCGATGAAGGGACCGATACCGAGTCTCGCCGACTTGCTGTGCGCGCACTGGCTCGCCTCCACAATCCTGCCGCGTGGATACCGATTGCGTTGACTGCACTAGACGATCGGGAAGAGGCGATTCACGCGGCTGCGCGCCTTGAAGTGTTTTCGGGAGGACGTGATGTTCTCGACGCAATCGTGAAACTCTTGCGCGAAGAGAAAGACCCCGCGTTTCGCGCACGCGTGTTGTTGCTGCTCGGCGATCGTCGCCGCAGCGATGCGCTGCCCATATTGTTGGATGGCCTGTCCGACACGTCGCCACTCGTTGTGTCCGCGGCCGCCGAGTCTCTCGAAGCCATCACCGGCCAGGCACTTGGTTACGACGCAAAGAAGTGGAATCGCTGGGCCCGTGAAAAGGCAAGTGCACCTGTCAAGTTCGAAGGACCCTCGGTGGCACCCAAGTCGGTGGAAGCGAAAGAACCAACCCCACACGTCAGTCGTTCGTTGGTACCCGACTACCTCGGACTCCCGCTGCGTGCCAAAGACATCGTGTTTTTGGTCGACGTCAGTCCTTCCGTCGGCAGCGGTGGCATGAAGCGCGCGCGCGCCGCGCTTCTACGCGCCGTAGACCTGCTGCCAAGTGACGTCCACGTGTCCGCGTTATTCTTTTCCGATGAAGTCAAATTGTGGAAGCCCACGATGGTGCGCGCTACGCCCACCAACAAAGCTGCGCTCGCGATGTTTCTCCGCGGCATCAAGCCCGGCAAGCGAACCGACGTCCTGAGCCCACTCCATGCCGGCATTCAAATACTCAAGAAGCGGGTCGAGGCCAAGAAGGTCGCCAAGGAACCATTCCGTTATCCCGTCACGCTCGTCATGGTCAGTGATGGCCGCAACAACATGGATAAGACGCCGTTCTCTGTCATTCAAGACAAACTCGACCGCCTCGACATGACGCGCACACAGATTCACTCGCTTGTTGTGGGAGCTTCGGACAGCAAACTCATGTTCGATTTGGCGCGTGTCGGCGGAGGCCGCTACATCCGCGTCCGAGGTACGAAGTAACTACACGGCTCTGCGCCTTAGCGTCTCTGCGCGCGGCACTTCTTCTTCTCTGACGCTACCGACTACTGTCCAGCGCTGTTCGCAAAGCTTCGGGCGTTGCGGGATCGTCGATGAGCTTCTTCATTGCCTCGGTGGGCGCGCGACCGGCGTAGGCACGGGCCGCGGCGATGCGTTGCACGAGTGAGCGGTCGTTTGAGGCGATGACTTCCGCCAACAAGGTGCGCGTGGTGTCGCTCTTGTCGCTGAAAAGAAACGCGATTGCGCCGTCAGTCTGTGCAGGTTCGTCGAGGGCGAGTTGAGCGTGGGGGACAAAGCGCGTAAGCAGCGATTGTTCACTTTCGGAGGCGCCTTCGCGGAGCCACGTTGCAGCTTCGAGGGCAATCCCCCGCATCTCGGCGCGCTTGGCAGATTCGAGTGCAGAGCGAAGTGCGCGTTCGCGAACGGCGCGCCGTACCGCTTCGGGGACTTCCCATACGAGGCGGGCCAAACGCATCAAACCCTTACGGGTGATCCGAGCATTCCCTCGGCGTGCCTGCGCCATGGCAAGCGCCATTTGAGGGGCAAGTTCATCGGGAACACCCTCGGGAATCGAGGCGGTCGCAATGTCATTGGGTGTGAGTTCCACTCGCGCGCTCGATGCGTTCGGCGTGGCCGTCAGCTTGGCTGGCTTTCTAGGCGACGTGCCAGGCAGATGAAGCTCGCTGGCGGCCGAACCGTCACCCGGAACGACGGGGGCTTGCGTGGCGTCGCCGCGCACGGGATCGCCCTCACGGCGCGTGCCCATTTGGGAGAACTGATAGATGAGCGCCGCCAACACCGCAGCGCCGAGTACCAACATAGCAATGCCCTTGCCGGGCGGATCGGGCGCACGAGAACGCGACAACGCTTCGATGCGCTGGGGGAGACTCCCCTCGGACTTCATGTCGCGCATGGCTCGGTGGCGTTTGAGTTCGGACTGGACCGAAGAATCTTGCGGTTGCTTGAACATGGCGATGCTCCAGTGTCTGTCGGGTCGGAGCGCCGGGCCGATCATACACTGCCGCCCATGGAATTGCTGCTTGAGACCGCCGGCGAGAGTCATGGTGCCATCCTGACGGGCATTCTGTCTGGGATTCCCGCAGGCTCGCCCTGCACGGCCGACTACGTGAATGCGCGTTTGGCCCATCGTCAGAAGGGGCACGGCAGTAGCGCCCGACAGAAAACCGAACAAGATACCGTCACGTGGCTGAGTGGTGTAAGAGACGGACGCGCTACTGGCAATCCCATCGCCATGCAGGTTACCAATCGCGATACGCGCTACGCCGACTTGCCGCCTGTGCACACACCGCGGCCGGGTCACGCGGACCTCGCCGGGGCGCTCAACCGTGGTGTCACCGATGTGCGCGACATCATAGAGCGTGCAAGCGCACGCGAAACTGCGATTCGTGTCGCGGGTGGCGCTGTAGCCCAACAGTTTTTAGAAGCGTTGGGCGTGCATGTGCTCGGTCATACGGTGTCCATTGGCTCGTGCGAACTTTGGGCGGACCCGCTTCCCAACATCGAGAGAGCGCGCGCGAGGCGAGACGCATCTTCGCACCACGCGCTCGCCGATGAAAACGCACAGCAGCACGCAATCGACACGATTGACGCCGCGCACAAACGAGGTGACACGCTTGGCGGCGTTGTGGAAGTTGTTGCGACCGGTATTCCAACCGGACTTGGTGGTCATGAGCGACCCGCAGCGAAACTCACGTCAGGTCTTGCAGGCGCGCTTTGTGCCATACAAGCCGTGCGCGGCATTGAATTTGGCCTTGGCTTTCGAGGTGCATCTATCCCCGGTTCCGAGTTTCACGATCCGATTCATCCTGCAGAGAGCGACGGCGTACCTACACGTCCTTCCAATCGCGTGGGTGGTATTGAAGGTGGCATGAGCAACGGCCAACCCATTGTGCTGCGCATCGCCATGAAGCCACTTGCTACGCTCCGAAGTGCGCTACCAAGTGTGGATTTGCGCACTGGCGAAAAGGCCCCCGCGCGCATCGAGCGCAGTGACGTGTGTGCAGTCTCACGACTGGCGATTGTTGCCGAGGCCGTTACCGCACTAGAGATCGCACGACACGTGAGGCGACGATTCGGTGGCGCCACACTCGAAGATGTGCAAGCGGCCATCGCGCATCATCGCGAGCGCAACCGCCATACATTCGGAAGCTAATTCTGATTCGGTCGCACGTGGATATGCCGGTGGGAAAAGCCGGTGGTCAGGATTGAACTGACGACCTGCGGTTTACAAAACCGCTGCTCTACCACTGAGCTACACCGGCGTGACGTCGGCGGACGGTACGAAGCCCGAGCCGGAGGGTCAAGATTCTACCTATGGCCCTTGCACGAAACACGAGCCCACGTACCCTCGAGAGTTGGAGATCTTAGATGGACGATGAGTTTCACGAGGAGCTTGGCGATGGTCCATAAAGGTACAATTTTGGTTGCCGTCGTTGCAGGTGCGTTCGGTGGAATAACAGCAACACTCGTGATGAACTCATTCGACAAGAGCGAAAAACCAACTGATACCGTGTCGGAATCGTCGAAGGCTGGCGATGCCGCCGACTCCCAACGTACGCAGCAATCCAAGAAGCGAGGCAACTGGGCTCCTCGCGTCAACGAACCTGCCGCCGTAGCAACAATTCGAAACGCGGTAATGGCACAAGCCCAAGTGCAACAGAGCGCGAAGATTGACGTCGATATGGATGGGGTTGGGGAGCACGGTGGGCATAAGGAGCTTAGTGGCGCTCTGAAGGGTCGCATGAATGAGAAACTGTTTCCCCCCGTGCTGTCTGGTGCATTTCAGCATCTGCGAGATCCCGGAGTTGTGCTTCGCAGCGGCTATTGCTACCGCATATTCCTGCCCGGAGAGGATGGAGCACCCGTGGGCGAGCCCACAAATGGCTACTTGGGCAATAGCGCGATCGACGCTGACCTTGCCGAGAAAAACTTCGTCGTGTACGCGTGGCCCGTGGAGTACGGCAAGACGGGCAACCGGACGTTTGTCGTTAACCAACTTGGTGACGTCCTCGCCACCGAGTCCAAGACCTATTCGGGGGCGGATGCCGGCCCGGCAGGTGACGCCGCATATGTTGGATCAAGCCTCACCGCACCGCTCGCGAATGGCGTCAAGGCCAATGACGGGAATGTGTGGAAAATCGTTCCCTAGTTCAGAAAATCTGAATCAACTTAGCCACTCACGGCGTGTAACCCTTTGATGACGACGCCTGAGCTCTCGACCGACGATCTGCTCCGAGACCGGGCATGGATTGTCAATATCGCGCGCGTTCTTGTGCGGGGTAAGGACACGGGTGAGGACGTGGCTCAAGATGTGTGGGTTGCGGCTCTGCGCCATCCGCCCAAGCGGCGCGAGCATGTCCGCGCCTGGTTCAATCGTGTTGCGCGCAATCGTGCGCGTGACCTCCATCGTTCTTCCGTTCGACGTGTCCGACGTGAAGCAGTCGCTGCTCGTCCTGCGTGGAGCGACGAGCACACGGCCGATGCCCTCGTCGAACGGGTGCGGCTTCAAGGCATCGTGGCCAGAGCCGTGGCCGAGCTGCAAGACCCGTATCGGCACACCATTTTGCTCCGCTACTTCAAGGATCAATCCGTAGCTGATATCGCGGAACTTGAGGATATCTCCCAAGCCACGGTGCGTACGCGCCTTCGCCGCGGGCACGCGTCCTTGAGGCGACGTCTCTCACAACTAACTGGCGAATGTGAATCGGATTGGCGGCAGTCGCTTGTTCCGCTTGCCGTGACGACGCGTGCTGACGCGCTACACACATCAACTTCGGGCACGGGTTCCCTCGTTGCCCTTGGAGGAACTACCATGGCAGCGCATCTGAAGTCGGGCTGGCTCATCGCGGGAGCTCTCGTGGCGGGGCTCATCGGTGGCATGCTTGGCGTCTTGGTGGCGGGTCCTTTGCAAGGCGAAAACGACGGAAACCGTGCACAGCCCATGTTGGAAGCGAATCGCGACGAAACCGCTCGCTCGGCAGCCACTGAGAATCCTACATTGACGGCGGCATCACCCGAAGGCGACGATCGCCGGCTGCGCGACGACATCGATCAAATCATGGCTCAGCTTGCGGCATTGGAGGTTGCGTACGAGAAGGATCGTCTATCTCAGGAAACGATCGATCGAGCCTACAAATTGTCTCTTCGTGTGCTGCAGGAACGCGCTCGCGCCAATGAGACCGCGGCGGTTGCGACTTCGCGAAACGCGGTTTCTGCACAGGCACAGTTTCAGCACTCGGCAAAGGTCGATACGGATGGCGATGGCACCGGCGAGTATGGTGGTTTCATGGAGCTCTCCGGTGCAACCAACGGTCGTATGCGTGCGGCGCTCGTACCGCCCGTGTTATCGCGTACATTTCGCGGCCTTTCGGAGAATGGGGAGGTCCTTCGAAACGGCTACTACTACCGTGTTTATCTTCCGGACGCCAATGGACAAGGGATCGGAGAGCCACAAGAGGGCTTTACCGACCAAAGCGGCATCGATGCTGATCTGTCCGAGACGACGTGGTGTATGTACGCATGGCCGGAAGAGTACGGCGTAACCGGGACAAAGACGTTTATGGTCAACCAAGGAGGCGACACATTCGCCACCGACGATCGTCGCTACTCAGGCAGTGGGAATGGACCCAAACCGAACGCGGCGTTCACAACCGACGGCATCGTGGGCTCACCCAAACACGATAAGCGCGGCAACGATGGCAATGTGTGGAAGCAGCGAGGATAAGAAGGTCAGGATCGAGTACACCAGGTAACGGCGAGGCGCTTATCGCGTCGTGCTTTGAGGCGCTACGGGCACCGTTCGTTCTTCTAGGCGCTTCTCGAATTGTTTAATGAAGGCTCGCTGCCACATGGGCCGACCGCCTGTCTTCGCTCTTAGCGATTCGAAGAATGCCCAGGCTGGCTTGTCACCACAGCCTGACAAGAGTTCTGCGACCAAGAGAACCTGCTTCCAGTCCTTGACGACGTTGAGTTTCTTACCCATCTCGATGAGCGCAGCTTCGCAAGCCGCACGATCTTCCTTGGATAGCGTTGGAAACACCCGTCGATTCAACTCATCGTTGTAGCGCGGCTTGTAGTTCTCGTTCGGAAGCCCCGCGCCACTCGCTACCGTTTCGTCGATTTGCGACAGGAGCAACTTGACGCGCTCCTTCGGCTTGGCTTCCAGGCGCTGTAGCGCCAACAATCGCTTTGCGCCCGGGAGCCAAAACCCGAGGCGCTTCTCGGAGAACGCGTAGGACCGATCGATTTTCTGATAGGGACGCGTGGATTCCACGAGTTCGACTATTGCCTTGTAGTTGCCGGAATCGGCCAGCGTTTTGAGGGTCTCCTTCGCCCCCTTCATCTTCTCAGCGGCTTCGGCCACGCGCGCCTTCCAGGCCTCGACATCGGGCCCGCCGAGCGCGGAAACCAATTTGAAACTGTTCTTGAGTTGGTGCTTGTACTTGAGCGCGTGCCACGCCTTGATGGCGCGGGGCGCGAGTTCAAGTCGCAGCGACTCGGGCCACGACGCGATCAAGTTCAAGAAACGCTGATTGCCCTTGCGCCGCAATTCGCGAAACGGTTTCGTTGGATTGCGCATCAGACCGGCGATCGCATTCTTCTTCTCGGCTTCGCCCCATGTTGCTGGGTCTTTCATGAGCATCACCATGCGCGCCGCGTGATCGCGCATGTGTTTGAGATCATCGGGATCTACGCCGGCATCGGGGCAGTCTTTGATCGCATGTTCGAGCAACTGCAGCCCTTTGGTGTAGGCCGCCGCTGCCAACGTCTTGTCAATTTCGCCCCGGAGACGCTTTAGATCTGCGCGTGCAGCCATGAGGGCATTGCGATTGCGCACCCACACGACTTCCTTCACGTCCAACGTATAGATGCGTTCGTGATACCCCATCACACCACCGTGTGCATCGCCATGCACCTCGCCGTGGGGAAGTCCGTTTCCGTACCACTTGAGATGAGATGAACCAAAGGAGCCCACCAGTGTGCACGTACCTCGCACACGCACGAAACATCGCGAACCCGGCTTCGCCAGTGCCTTCCTTACTCTCTCGTTGCCAATACCCGTGACGAACCAATGCTCCACCGCCATATGATGCTGGAGCAACGGCATGAATCCTATGCGTCCATCCTCAAGTTTCGTTATGGCTCCCGAGAGATCCACCGGCTCTGGGGGCGACGTGTAGACGTTCTTCGTTCCCAAGATCTTTTTGGCGTGCGCGACGGCCTCGTCTGGCGTCTTGTATGGCGTGGGTTTTAGTGGATTGCCGTCTTCTGCGTGTGCAGCCGGTGTGGCGTGCATGAACAGGCTTACCGCTGCGACTGCAATGCTTACTCGGAACCACCTGGATGCGTTCAATCTGGATTCACACCAGGACACTGCGTTCATCCGTAGCCGAATGTGTATCACGAAGCCTCCTGTGGCGTCTGAGCTTGGTTGTCTCATAAACCTGTCATGGGTACGTCGATCAGCAAGGCGCGTACGGTGATCTGTAGGAGCGATGGCCTCGCTGCAAGTCTTAGATCTTGCGACCGCAAGAATCTTACTCCCTCTCTCCCTCTAGGAGAGGGGGTTGGGGGTGAGGGTTCAGGCAAGCCACCGACTTCAAGTCGACCGCCACCTTCGCAATTGGCGCGTCCGGCGAACACGCTAGCGCCCCTCGCACTCACTGCCTCCGCGTGAGGTCAAATGTCGGACTACTTACTTACCCCCCGCCCTCGCTACCAGCCGCTCCCGCAACGTCTTCGCAAACGCACGACACTGCTTGGCACGATTCTTCCACCGAATCTTGGCTGCAAATGCATCAATGGCCGTTGCCGCATCTTCATTGCCGACGGAGGCCAGCAGTTCACATGCGACGAGGCCCGACTTCCATTGCTTGTTCGCGTCAAAGCCCTCAAGTAGTTGAACTAGATCCTTTGAAATCGTGGAACGCTCCGCGCCAGTAAGATGTGGAACGACATGCATGATGAACTGTTCACTATAACGCGGCTTGGTTACCTGGTGCGGGAGAATCATCGGCTTGTCGATTTCCAATGCCAGTTGCTTGCGAATCATCGGTAGGCGTTTAGCGGGATCTTTCATGACGCCGCGTAGCGCGGTCAAGCGGGCGACACTCCCTTTCCACTTTTCAATCGTGTCGGGCCTCAACATATAAGACTTGTTGATGCGCTGATAGGGCTGGACGTCAGCGAGTACCTTGTCGATGGCCTCATACCTTTGTTCAGCAGCCAGCGAAACGATTGTCTTGAGCGCTTCATCGACTTTGATGGCTGCCTCGGCTACTGCCGCCCTCCACGCGTCCACATCAGGCCCGCCCAACGCTTCCACGAGTGGCGTTGTCAACTTGTGTTGATGTCTGTGTTTGAGCGCGTACCACGACTTGATGGCGTCGGGCGCGAGGTCGTGACGAATGGCCTCGGGCCAGTTCCCCACGAGCTCGAGAAAGCGTGGGACCGCATTGCGATGGTCTTCGCGGAAAGCACTCACGGGGTCGCGCATCAGCATTTGAATTGCCATAGCACGATCTTCTTGGGTCCACGTTTTGGGATCTTTCGTCACCGCGATCATGCGGCGCAAGTAATCCCTTTGAGACGCGATGCCGCGTGTGTGAACGCCGGCGTCCTTCGCACCGCGTAGGGCCGAATCAACAAGCGTTAGCGCCTCCGCGTATCTGCCTTGCTTGGCAGCGGCTTTGGCACGGGCATCGTCTCGCTTGGCCTTGGCTTGCGCCTCTCTTATCTCCGCAAGGCTCTTGATCCACACCACGTCGTCAACTGCGAGCCGATAGACCCGCTCGTGATAGCCGCGCACGTGCATATCGCCCTTCACGTAGGTACCGCCGTGCGCGAGTCCATTGCCGTACCAGTCGAGCGCACCGCGCCCGTAGGCGCCAAGCAACGTCGCATTGCCACGCACGCGCACAAAGCAGCGACCGTTCTGTTTGTCCAGCGCTTCGGCGATCTTGCCGTCGCTCAGTCCGTCCACAAACCAGTGTTCGACCGCCATGTGGTGTTGGAGCATTGGCATAAATCCAATGCGACCGTCCTTTGAACGCGACACGGCGCCCACGAGGTCCACATCCTTTGCAGGCTGTGCTTTGAGCGCCTCGTTCTGCAGTAGCTTCTTGGCATGAGCGAGTGCCTCTTCCGGCGTCTTGAAGGGCGTGGGATCCAGAGGGTTGTCTTCGGCATGTGCCATCGGACTGGCGCTTGCGAGCAATGCCACGCTCAGGACGCAGGCAAGCAACATCCGCCGTCCGATGGGCGCGTCGCATTCAGTCATGGTTTCTCCACGGGTCACTGAGTTCCTACTTGCTTTGTGTAGTCGCATGCGACGTACGGCCAAACCGACGAATACTCCGCTCGCGCCAGAGTCGCGCAACCCGCTGTCGAAGCACCTCAATCGGATTGTGTATATCCGTCAATCGGGCAGCAGTCGTAAAGTCGATTGACTCCAGATTGATGGGTGTTGGCCACTCAATGTCCATTTCGCTTGCCCGGTCGCGACTCGATTCGTCTTCAATCGGGCCGTTACTCGCAAATAGCGTCATGGGAGCGATCGTGGCGCCTCGATCCGGTGCGAAGAGTTGGACATGGGCGAACGATGCCATTGCCGCTGCCAAAATGGCTCGGACGGCGTCGTCGTGGGGCTGCCCGATTAAGTTGACTGCGAGCAGTCCCTCGGACGTTAGTCGCATCGCCATTCGATGAAAGGCCTGTTCGCTGAACAGATGTGCGGGCAGCAGCTCACCCCGGTACACATCCAAAACGATGAGCGAGTAGGTGTCGGATGTTCGATTTAAAAATCGCCGACCGTCTTCGATGGTTACAGGAAGGCTCAAGTCAAAGTGTTTGCGCGCCAGGCTTACAACGTGAGGGTCGATCTCCACGGCCTGCACCTGCCAATCCGCGTCAATGAGCGCGTTTGGAAAGGCGCCGCCACCCAATCCGATTACCAAAGCGCGTCCTGGTTCGGGGCGCATCCAGCGCGCGAGTTCAAGTGCATTGCCGGATGCGAGCAAGGCGCCGGGTGGAGGAGGACCGAGTGAAATCAACGGCGCCGATGTTTGCAGCACACCATCCACGAGCAAGTAGCGCGAGACGTCATCTTCGAGCACTTCGTGACGCCCATAGAAACTGTCCACGCGTTCAATGCGTTGCAGTCCGAATGCACCTGACGACGCGTCGCTTGCGTCCGTTGCATCGAGCGTATGGTGGCAACAGAACCAGGTAACACCCGCGAGGCACATGAGCACAAGCATGACGACACGCATTCGTGTGCGTGTGATGCTGGACGCAATCAGGGCGGTGGCGCCAATCCCCACGACAAGCGACAGCGTGGCTCCGATCAACCCCTGTTGCGGAATGAGGTAGAGACCCGCGGCGAGTGCTCCACCCGCACTACCAATCGTTCCCACGGCGTAGGTGGCGCCCGCGGCGCGACCGGATGCAATGCCCGTGTCGCTATATGCCTGGACTAGTCGTGGCGACATCATGCCCCACGCAATGAGTGACGGCGCGAGCAGCGCCGACGCAACGAGGCCGAGTGAGGGTGGATCTGCCGCGTCTGCATTTGCAACGTAGGCCATCGCGGCCGCCATGAACGCGCCGCCAACGGCAAGGCACGTCATGGCAATCATGAGCGAGTGTCTTGGCTCACGACGACGCGAACTCGGGCGGCCGAGCCAAGCACCGAGCGCGAGTGATGCCAACGAGATGGCCAATACCACAGCCCAGACTTGCAGACCGCTTCCATAGAGCGGCGCCAGCCAACCTGCCGCCATGATTTCTTGCATGAGTACGGCGGCACCACCAACCGCCGCAAGGAGCAGCGCTGCCACGCGCACAGATCGGGATCCTGACCCCTGCGGGGCGTTTGCATCGTGCCGGCTCATGGGGCCATTGGACACGCCTCAACTCGCTGAGTTCACAATTGCGTGCCTAACGCGAAGGGCGGCGAACAAGGGACTTTCGACGAGGTCGAAGCGCGTAACGCTGTACCCAGTCCGCATACGCTATAGGAGCGCCCGAGACCTGGGGCGAAGTCGGAGTCCTCTATGCGTATGCCATGTTTCGTCGGGGCGTTTGCTGCGGCGTGTCTACTTTTTGCGTTGCCCGCCACACTGCGTGCCGAAGAGGGTCAGGGGCCCGCCGATGACAACGCGGTGCTTGCCGATCTCAATCTGGGCGATCATTGGTTTGGTCCCGAGATTTCGCATAAAGACCTCAAGGGCAAAGTAGTGCTCTTTGAAATGTGGGGCCACTGACCGGGTTGCAAGGCGATTACGCCGCATTTGGTCAGTTTGGCCAAGCGACTCGAAGGTCGACCCTTCCATCTCATTGCTAGCTTTTGCCAGCGGGGTGAACGAGACACTACGGTTGCCTACATCAAGTCCAAGGGGCTCGAAGCGAACACGCCCAATTTGACCGTCACGTACCAAGGGCGGCATGCCGGCATCAAAGGTAATGGGTATGTGCCCTACTACGCGGTATTCGATCACCGCGGCAACCTTGCCCATCATCACATGTGTGGTCAGTGGCACGGTGGCGATGGACTCAAGATGATCGAGTGGGTGGACAAACTGCTGGAAGATGCGCCTGGTATCTATCTCGGCGACGAGCCCTACGAGAAAATTGCTGCGATTGCGAAGCAAGTCAGCAAAAAGAAGAGTCTTGCGGGTGCCGTGAAGAAACTCGACAAGGGGATGGCCTCGGAAGACACCGACGCCGAAACCAAGACCGAAATGAAGCGATTGTACGACGCGCTCACCGCCTGGCGCGACGGGGCTATGAAGCGCGCCGTAGATGCAATGGCCACCGAGCCGTCCGACGTCGTGGTGCGCCTGACGCAATTAAGTAGGGATTTCAAGGGCTCGAGCCTCGGTGCCGATGTGGACGAGCGACTGAGGACCATTAAGGCGAGCAAGGAACTCAAGACATCCATCGCCATTGCGAAGAAACGTGACAAGATCTTGAAGGGCCTAGCGAAACTCAAGCCCTGCAAGTCGTGCAAGCGCAAGGGCTCTTCCGCGGCGCGAAAGGCGTGTGCCGCGTGCCGCAAGGAGAACGCAAAGGCTTTCGAGCGCGCTGAGAAGAAGTGGAAGGCGCTCATTGAGGAGGCCGCGGACCTGCCCATCCAAGCCACGCTTGAAAAGGTACTCCCCCGGATCCAGGGCAAAAAGTAGTCGATTTCGGCGATCGTCCGAACGCCCAAACACACTCTGGTGACAATACTACGGCCTACTGTTCGTCGCGGGGGCGGTATGCCTCTGCTCGTGCGGCCACTCGCGACCACTTAAGAGGAACCGAGGGACCGAGGGAGTTCCTTCATGGCGGTGGGCTGTGCGCAATTCATTCGGCGTAAGGACCGATGTAAGCAGTTAGGCCCGGATTCGTTGGCATGAGGCGAACGCTGAACGGGCAAGGTGGCTGAAGAGGCATGAGGGCGATCGGGCGTGAGCGTGATCTCGCTGCCCGCGAGCCGAAAAAGGAGGACCGCGTGCGGTACCTATTGAATACGCGTTTCATGAGCTCATCGATGGCGATCGCGGGCTTGATGTCTGCTGCGGTCTTGTTTTCCGGCTGTATTTCTCAGTCGTCAGGCCCCGCCACGCGATCCACACCCGCTGGCACCATTGAGTCTTTTAAGAAGGCCGCCGCTCGCGGCGACCGTCGTGCCGAATGGGACATTCTGAGCCCCAACTTCAAGAAGCGTTTGAGTCGTCAAGCCGGTCGTAACGTGGACTTGGCCGACTACATCACGGCGCGCAATGCCCTTCGCAGCGATCCTCAAGTGCGCCTCGCCGAGTCCATGCTCAAGACAGCCAAGGTCCAGCGCACGGAGATGCAGGGCGAAAACTCGGCCTACCTCACCATTACAGCGGGCCCCCTCGGTGTAAAGAAGACCGCGCGCATTCACATGGTGCGCATGCAGCGATGGGAGCTTCATGTTGCCGGCGACGACGAGCCCTATTCTGGCATCGTCGGCGATTCATCCTCTACCTACCGACGTAATGCCGATGGCGGCTACACGGTTTCCGGTAGTGGTGGCTTCAGCGAGACCTTCCGCCGCGACGAGATTCGCGACTTCAAGACCAGCACCAAGTGGTATGTAGACGACCTCGGTGGCATGGAACGACAGTTCATGCAGTAGCGCTCGTGCTACCCGCAGTGGCGTATGATTTCGCGCTAAGCGCGGTGCGTTATGCCACTTGAATCAATCGAGCTACCCATCGACGCGCCGCGGTTTCGCCGCACGCCGCCGCCCGAAGTCGTGTCGCTTCTCCGCGACGCGGACGAGTTCGTACACAACTTCGTAGAAGATCGACTCGACGACCCCATTGCTGGCTATGTCCCGTGTGACTTTCAGTTGGCGTATTTCGCGTTGCGGCACGTTGTCGAGCGTCGGTTGATGCTTGGCAGTACATTTTGCGAGTGGGGGAGCGGGCTGGGCATTGTTTCCTGCCTGGCGGCTTGTCTCGACTTTGACGCGTCAGGCATCGAGATCGAGGGCGAACTTGTCGAGGCATCGACGGCTTTTGCCCGCGACCACGAAATCGTCGTTGAGTTGGTTCAAGGGAGCTTTATTCCGCCCGGTTCGGACGACTGCCTCGACGACGTGGGGGACTTTGCGTGGTTGCTTCCCGGTGGCCACGACGGTCATGCGCTGCTCGATCTGGACGTGGACGACATCGATGTGGTCTTCGCCTACCCGTGGCCCGGTGAAGAGGACATCGTATTTGATCTCTTCAATCATCACGCAGCGCCCGGCGCGCTTCTGCTCACGTACCACGGGATGGATTCGATGCGCCTGCAGCGAAAGCGACGGGCTAAGGGGCGTCGCTAGTCCGATCCAGATCGAAGTAGTCGAGAATGAAGGCACGCGGATCGTCGCTCTTGATGCAGCGCACCATGTCGAGCAGACGCTCCAAATCGCGCTTGCGCTTAGCGGCCGTTTCTTCGGGGCTCACCCGTGTGTGGTCTAGCGGCTCAACGTATCGAAAGCGACCTTCGACGGGCGTGGGTTCAATTACGCCCAGATCGGCAAGCGTAATGACGACGTAGTCCATTTGGCCGTGGCTGCCACCCTTGCCAAGGACTTCGAGTCGCAATTCGTCTACGTCAAAGTCTGCGTGCGCATACGTGCGTAACATCTCGGCCGTGCGCGTGACAAGATCAACTGGCGGATTCTTCCATTCCACGAAGTTTTGCTGAATGGCGAGATCTTCGCCGGCATAAAGCAGTGTGCAGTCGGAGGTGAGTCCATCGCGACCCGCGCGGCCAACTTCTTGGTAGTAAGCCTCCACACTGCCCGGCACTTGCGCATGCACAATGAAGCGAATATCGGGCTTGTCCACGCCCATGCCAAACGCGTTGGTCGCACAGAGTAGCAATCGTTCGTCCGGCGTGGCCTCAATGAACTCGTCATAGATCTTCTTCTTGTGGGACGGATCGAGCCGGCCGTGATACATCACCACGCGTCGATCAGGGAGTGCCTTACGAATGTCGTGCGCCATACGCTCTAAGTCTTTAATCAGAGCGAAATACACTATGCCCGTGCCGCCCATGGCGATGGCAATGCGTGCAATTTTGGCCACCTTCTCTTGATCGCCATGGACTTCGCGCATCGAAAGACTCAGATTGGGTCGATCGAGCCCCTGCGCAAAGAGCGGCATGGCCTCGTCGGTGCGATCCAGGGTGCGTAAGATGTCGGCGCGAACTTCGGCAGTAGCGGTAGCTGTTAGCGCGATGGTGGGCGGTGAACCCAGCGCATCGCGGTAGCGACCCACGTCCTGGTACGCAGGGCGCAAGTCGTGACCCCATTTTGTGATGCAGTGGGCTTCGTCAATTGCGAGCAGTTTGATGGCGCGCCCGTCGCGTTTCCGTCGTGACTCGAGCGCCGCCGTGAACTCGGGCTTCCCCATACGCTCGGGCGTGGCATAGAGAATCTCAAACGCGCCCTCGGCCACTTGCTGGTAACGCTTCTCGCGCTTGGCCTTGCTCAGTGTGCTGTTGATGTAGGCGGCGTCCACGCCCTTGCGCCGAAGCGCCGACACTTGGTCTTCCATTAGTGCGATGAGCGGACTGAACACCAGCGTGAGTCCCGGGCCCGGCAGCGCGAGCGCCGGGAGTTGATAGCAAAGGCTCTTGCCCGAGCCCGTGGGCATGACGACAAGTGCGTCACCGCCGCTCATAACCCGTTCTATGATCTTGGCTTGAAGCGGACGTAGCGCTTCCAGTCCAAAACGGGATTCCAATACCCGTTGGACGTCGGACGATGTTGGCACGTTGGACGCTATTTCGTTGCTGTTGAAGCGGCCGCGGAGGAGGCCTGTTTGCCTTGTTCCGGTGCCACGGCAACGCCGTCTTTGGTCAACCCAAGTTTGTCGAAGGACTTTAGAATCTTGGTTCGCGCGCGCGCCCACTTGAGCCGCAACAGTGATCCGTATTTGGCGTACGCTTTGGCCTCGAAGGAACGGGCCTCCAGGCGAGCGTCTCGCATGCGTTCTAACAGGTCGGCGGTGTCGCTCACGACAGACGCGTCGCCTTTCCACGTACTCAGCGCATTGCGAATGCGGTTCTCTTCCGCCGCCTGCAAGGTGGCCACGATGGCTCGCAGGGATAACATTTGGAACTGAAGCGTTTCACGCTGCTGTTCCATATGCTCTTGATTGCCCGCGTGAAGCTGTGTCAACTTGTCTTCAATGGCGGCCTGCTCGATCTCCCACTCGATTCGCGCCGCCTCGCGGCGTTCGATCTCTGCCTGTACGTAGTGTGCAAGTCGCCAGTAGTAATCGATTTCGTGTTTCCACACTGGGCGCCCATGGCGCAAACGACGATCGAAGTCGTGTTCGAGATTCCTCAACTCGTGATGACCAGCCGGCAGGCCCGTGTGAGGATTGTGGCGTCGTACTCCTTTGGACCCGAGTCCGAGCGGGCTCGTAACTTTTACGCGCACGGTTTCGTACTGATTCATCGCGCCACCGAGTTCGGTGTAGAGCGCGGCAATCTCGCGAACGGCCCGCGTCCAGTGCTTGGGCGCTAGGTGGATCCAGCTTGTGTGGGTCGTGGGTCGCAGCCAGCGATCGGCACTCTTGAACCACTCGACACGGCGGGTCATGCGACGTGCACGGGGCTTCAAAATGGAGCGCCACGCATCCACCGCAGCCCGGTCGTATTTGCCGCGGGACGGTGCCTTCTGATGAAGAGCCAACTGGCCGCGAAACGCGGCAAACAACGCACGCAAATCGACAGGTCCCTGGGGTTGTGTTGGTGCGTCGGACTTGGCGGGATTTTGGCCTTCGCCGGGCTCCGCTTCACGTGGCGCTTCGGCCTCGCTCGGATCGCCGGGCGATTTGGGTGCCGGAGCGGGGGCCCCAGGGGCTTCGTCCTCCCCGAACGCGCAATTTGAGATGTTTGGGAGGCTCAAAGCAAGTGAAATGAGCGCTATGCGGGCGAGGAGGGACGCCCAACTACGAGTTGCAACTACCATTTTGAAATCTCACAAGAATCGGACCACGGAACCGGGAACCCGAGATCAAGCCGAACTTTCACGGAGATTCTGAGTCTAACGTAGTCGGTGGATTCTTCGGAGCGCACGAGCCAACCCCGCCTGTCTTGGTAGGCTGCCTTCGGCAAATTCGCCTCCAAATCGCGAATTTTCCCGCCTTGGCGAAGATCGCATGGGCATGAGCGCGTCGGGAATTTCCAGGCGCAGCAAGGGAGCTGAGGAATGAGTACCTGTAGCAATTCGATGAGCCGTTCGACGTGCGGATCGCCCGGGCGACCTTCACGCTCCGATGCGCATTCGCCCACGGTGTCGAGGGTGAACACGCCAATGAGGCCGGGTCTCGGGAAGCGTGTGCTTCCGAGCCTTACTGTCTTGGCCCTCGCCTTGCTTCCTTTCGCGGGGCTTGGCGGCACCGCACAGGCCGCGGAGAAACCCGGAAAGTTTCACAAGGTCGATCGCTGGGGTTTCAAAATTCGCGCGCCGAAGGGCTGGACGAAGGCCGTCATGTCGGCGCAAGAAAAGTGGATTGCCGCCAAGTTCATTGGCAAGAAGGGTCTTCAGCCCAAAGGCAAGAACGAGTTTTATGTAAACGAAAAGCCCGACATGTGGGTGATTGCCTTTCCTGCCGACCGCGAACGGCTCCGCACGGCCAAGCGCGACAAGAAGACGAAGCGCGTCAAGATCGACGATCCCTATCGCGACTACAAAGATTTCCTCAAGCGCGAAAAGTGGGCCGCGTCCGGTGGATTCTATTTTTCAAAGGAAGAAGAAACCACCGTCAAGGGCATCAAAGTTTCAGTCTACGAAGTCAAGGTCGAGAAGAGCGTGAACGCACCTAAGCGCCTCATAGCCTGGATGTTTCACTTTCCTACGGTCGAGTTCGCGATTCAGTTTCGTGTACTCGAAGATCATGTGGATGACTACCGAAGCACCTTTGAGGCCTGCTTTCGATCCATCGCCGTGACAGGGCCTGCCAAAGCGCTTGCCGTTACCACCGGTAAGGCCATTGAAGACGAAGGCAAGTCCGAAGATGACATGACGCCTGAGGAGCGCCGTCGGCACCGCGCCGAAGAAGTCAATCGTCTCTTGCGTAGCGAGATCGCGGCCCTTGAAAAGCCGTGGTACAGCATGGAGTCTGAGCACTATGTAGCGTTGACCAATACGGACAAAAAGTTCGTCAAACGCACACTGGACCATGCCGAGGCCCTGCGGAAGTATCTCGACGAGACGTTCCCCGATCTCGGAAGCGACTTTGTTCCCCGCGGCGTCCTGCGTATTTTCAACTCTCGCGACGAGGAGCGCGCGTTTCAATCCGGTACGGCAAGCGTGTGGGCGGCCAAGGTCGAACAAGTACTCGTCAGTAAAGCAGTTGGCGAAGAAAAGGATTGGGAACACGAGTACATGGGCAGGCGCATTACGCGCCAGTGGATCAGTTTTCGAAACAAGGAACTCTATAGGCTCATGCCCTATTGGATCCGTCAGGGTCTTGTTCAGCACATGGCATTCGCCAAACCCAAGGGCCGACGCATTGCGTTCAAGCCCGATCCATACGACGCCGACAGCCTGCGCAAGCTCATCAAGGGTGAGAAGTCGATCCCGTTGGTGAAACTGCTTACGGGTGACGATGACGCGTTCAAAGAACACGCGCACAATCTCCAAGCGGGTTCGGTCGTGGGTTGGATGTTGGGCAAAGGCAACCGCGGGAAACTCAAGGGTGCCGTTGAGAAGTATCTTGTCCAACTCGTTGGCATCGTGGACGAAGAGACGGAAGCCTTTGAAAAGAAGCAGAAGGAACGCAAAGCGATTCTGTTAGGCAAGCGCGAGAAAAAGGAAGGCGAAGAAGGCGGCGATGATGCCGAAGAAGAAGGTCTTTCCGACGAAGAGGAAGAGCGGCTGGGCGAAGAGTTTGAGCGCATGTGGAAAGAGTTCTCGGACGCGCTCAAGGAGCGCTCAAAGTCGATCCGAAAACGCGCGTTTGAAGCCGCATTTGGTCAGCTAAAGGACCGCGACTGGAAGAAGTTGGACAACGCATGGAAGAAGTTTGCCGGCTAGTAGCCCGCAAGGGCGCGCCTCGGTTGACGTGCCGCCACGTGGTAATCGTAGCGATGCTAAAGACCGTGACGCTATAGACGGTGATGCCAAAGACAAGCGAGTTCAGGGAGAAACAGCGTGAACTGCATCAAGAATACCGCGGCGACCGGTAGTTCGCGAATGGCGAGGCGAAGCGTTTACTATGCGCTACTCGGCGTCGTGTGCCTGTGCGGGGTACTCGTTTTCTCTTCGGGCCAGGCGTTCGGCGACATGCTTTCGTTGAAAGACGGCCGCTTCATCATGGACAAGGAGATCGAGGAGTCCGAGAAGGGCTACACGGTCACGTTCGAGAACGGCAAAGTGTTTGTTCCACGGGAACGGGTTGACAGCTACTTCGACGGTGACAGCGACTCAGGCTTTGTACCCAAGACCGATGAGGAAAAAGCGAAGGCCGAGAAGGGCCTGGCGCCATGGAAGGGCAAATGGATCAAGGCGAAGAAGCGCGCCAAGCTCGTCGAGGAAGAGATTGAAAAGCTTCGAAACAACCTGATTCAGCAAAAGGAGCGCCGACTCTGGCGCAATGCAGTCACGGTGAAGACGAAGCGCTTCACGTTTAAGCACACGTTGCCCGACTCGCTGTTCGAAGAGTTCAAGACGCTGTTCGAGATCTACTATGCCACGTTTACCAAGCAGTGGCGTGTCAAGCCGTCAAAGAAGTATGGCAAGGCGACCATTAACATTTATCAGAACGAGGACTATTTCCTTCAGGTGAGTGGCGCCAGCAAGGGTACGTGCGGCTATTACCAACTGCTCGAGCGCGATCTGCACTTCTATTTTGATCGGGACCGTAAGCGTTTCACGATTGATGTGATGTTTCACGAAGGCAATCACATGCTTACGCACATGATCAATGAGAGCATTTGGTAT
The DNA here is from genome assembly GCA_965222115.1 of Planctomycetota bacterium. Lineage (GTDB taxonomy): Bacteria > Planctomycetota > PLA2 > PLA2 > JAEUHO01 > CBDCTJ01. The sequence continues at coordinate 2,173,616 of CBDCTJ010000007.1, forward strand.
CCCGCGTGGCTCAACGAAGGGCTCGCCGAGTACTACGGCGCAAGCCAATGGCTGCCGGAAGAAAAGAAGATGAAAACTGGCGGTGTTCAGAGCGGCCGGTTGTGTGTGCTGTGGATGCGCATCGAAGACGATGGCAAGTTTCAGGGCCTCGAAGAGTTGATTCGAACGCCGCGCGTCAATGTCGAGCAGTATGCGTGGGCGTGGTCGTTTTGCCACTTCCTCATGTCCACGGAGAAGTACGCGAAGCGTTTCATGAAGTACTACTTGGCGCTTGGCAGTGACAAGCGCGTCAAGCGCATCGACTATGCCTATGGCCTGCGGCAAATCCCCGTGGACGAGCAAATTGTACAGCTCAAGAAGTATCTAAAGGTCAAAGACTTGGATGCGCTTGAGAAGGAGTGGCACGACTACATCAAGACCACGTTGGCCCTGGATAAGGTGAAGGTGAACTACGCCGACGCGGGCTGGATTTGCTACATGTACGGCGAGACGGTGAAGTCTCGGAAGTTCTTCAAGAAGGCCATCGAGCAGGGCACCGACTCGGGCTACGTCTACTACATGCATGGCCTCTTGCAGTTTCGATTGGGGCGCAACACCAAGGCCAAGGCGGATGCCAAGAAGGCAACGGAACTGGATCCGCTTCACGCGCGATCGTGGCTTTTGTTGGGCGAGTGCACCTATGAAAAGGGCGACAAGAAAGAAGGCATGCGCCTTATGAAGCTGGCACGCGAGTTGGCTCCCGACGACATGCAGATTTGGTATGAGATTGAGTCCCGCAAGTTGGACGAACAGGATGAAGCGGCCAAGGAAGCCGCCAAGGCCGCAGGCAAATAGCCAAGTAGCCGCACAGGTAAGCGCAGTTTGGCGTTTACCCACACGAGGCGCCCGCCTGTACCATGGTTGTGTGCATGGTGGTCGTAACCGTTTCCTGACTGTCCTCGTCGTGTCTGTCCTAACCTCGGCGCTACAAGCACCTCCCGCTTTTGCCGAAGACACCGATGAAGCCAATCTTGCGCGGCAATTTGCAGAACTGCGTTCGCCGTTTGTGGCGCGCCGGGCAGCCGCCTCGCGCATCGTGCAGCGCCATGCTCATGCCGCGCGATTATGGGCGCGAAATACGTTTCGCCAGCAGCACGCGGCGCGTGACGTCGTTGCCGCACTGGCCGTTCTCGGTGACGTCGGGGAAGAAGGCGATCTGAAGTTCGTCTATACGTCGCTAAGGGCCTTGGCAGCGACAAATGATTCGAAATCCTCGCCAAACGCGCTATCCAACCACGCCGATGAGCTCGCGGAAGCGTGTCTTCGGCTTGTGGAGCGACTTCCTCCGAAACACGGACCTTGGCTTCCGATCAACTCACTTCCGGCTGCGCTCACGCCGCCCATTGCTACCGCCATGCGTTCTCGCCTCGGCGCTGGCGGCATCCCAGCCGCGATTCGTCATGGCGGTGAGGGACTTCGACCCGCCATGATCGCATTGCTGAACGATTCACGTCTGGGCCCGGAGCAACGCCTGCGAGTGGTGGCCATCCTTGGGAGAATGGGCGGAGCTACGGCGCGCGAGGCCCTCGCCTCGCTGGACGTGGATACATTCGACCGAAATCGTCACACCCTTTGGTACAGCTTGCGTGAAGTCGGTCGTGGCGATGCCCTGGATCCAGTCCACACGTGGATCAACAAGCTTGTTGGTCGGTCTTGTCTTGAATCGACGCGTAGTCCTCCGTGGTCGGCGTGGCATCGCGGTGAACGTATCGCGTTTCTTTCGTTCCTGCGGTCGATTCAGGATGACGCATGGCGAGAGAGCGTTATTGCGTATCTCGAAGATCAGATTCAGCGACGCGGGTCGGGAAACGTTTCCTACTTCGAACACATTGCACGGCTCTACGTGGCACTTGGCGATCCATCGGACTATCACCTGGCGCGCATCGTTGGGCATGCCGCTGGACCCGTCATGGGTCGCCGTCCGAGTCGCCAAATTGGCCGCGCGGCGTTTCTCCAGATCGTGTCGCGCTATCGGGATCGACCGGCCGTTCGCGCCGCGCTAAAGACCCTTCGTGATTTGCGGCGAGCGATTCCCGATGCCGTGCGTGCCTGGGCCCACTTCTTGGCCGGTGAAGCAGAGCCGCAAGCTGTTGAAGCGATGGCACGAAAACTCATCCGAGGCAAGGGTGAAACGCCGAGTCTGGCCTCTCAGATTCATGGGACCCGTTTGCTTGACGCGCTCAAGCGTCCGCTCTCGCCCGATATCGTTCGCGAACTCGCCGTCCATGGTCACAGTTCGATGCGCCGTTGGGCCATGGCACGTGCACATCGGGCACTGGAACGGCACGAAGTCCAAGCGCTCGCTGCGAAGCTGATTGAGGATTCAGACGACGGCGTGATGCTGGCGGCTCTCGCGCGCCTTGATCCTGCAGGCGTCCCCGCGGCCACCGCGAACCGCCTCAAACACCTTGCCGTGGCAGGGAATAGGGGCTCACGGCGGACGGCGGTCGGCTGGCTGGCACGGCGGGCAGGACAGGCGCAGCGCGAGCGGGAGGACACCCTTGATAGCCGCATTCGTGCCGCCGCGGGCTTTCCATCCCCCGCCGATCGACCCGATTGGATTGGGGGCCATGAACCGGCCTTGCAGGAGCACGAGCCCGAGGCAAGATAGCCCGCCCGGTTTTGCGCCCCTCGGACGGTCGAGGGTGTCACCGGCCAGGAGCTTGAGACGCACATGAGTGGCAACGGTGGATTCAAGCAGCGGCAGGTTGCCCTGCACAACAAGGCCAATCAGCGTCGCAAGAAGGCGAAGGCCAACATTGCGCGCATCCGCAACCAGTTTGAGGAAAAGGGGCAGACCTGGGATCCGGTGAACGACAGCAATCAACTCGCTGCGCTCAATCACCACGCGCGCCGCTACGTCACGCGCGCCCGCAAACCCTAACAGCCGCGCACCACGCTTACGCCGCCCGAAGAATCCGGGCAATCTCCCGCTGCGACCTACCGATCCAGTAGGGTGATGACGATGCCGTCACCCCGTCTCTGGTCACGAATCGAGTCCGAACTCCCGTTGCCCTGCACGTGGGGACCGTGGCGGGGCCCTGCACGTGCGGACGGCCTGCTGCCAATGGCTGGCAACTCCCAAAACTCATTATTCGCGCTCGTGTGGCGAATGCACACCGACGGTCAACGTCTCAACTCGATATCTCGCCACCTCGTAGGATCGAAAGCGCTTCGACTGACGTCTCGGGCAAGTCCCTGGTTTCGCGAAGGCCAGCCGGAGTACCCGCCTCTTCACCTGCGCCAGTAAAAAGATATACAGTGTTGGCATGCGTGTACTGGCATGTCTTCTAACACTCGCGGTGGCTTGGCACGCGATTGCCTGCAGCCAGGAGTCTGGCACGACGACACCCACTGTCGATCTTGAAGCAATTCAATCCGACTTGGTTGCGACCAATCGACTGCGTTGGGAACGCGGTATCAAACAACTTGTGGATGGAGGCGCGGCACACGTTTCGCGGTGGTCCTCCTGGCTCACCCATGAGAATCGCGCTGTGCGCGAAGGCGTTGCCCATGCATTGGGCGACATCGCACCCCAAGACGAGTCGATCGTGGACGCGCTCATCAAGGCCTTTGACGACACCGACGACTACGTGCGTTGGAAGGCTGCGCGTGCGCTCGGACGCATCGGCAAACCCGCGAAGAAGGCACTGCCCATGCTTCGCATTGCTGCTAACGCCGAACGTGAAGCCGAAATCGTACGCGCCATTTGCAAGAAATCGGTGCGGGAGATCGAAGAAAGCTCGCGCTAAACTTTTGCTGGTTCCGCCGGCTTGCCGAATGCGCTGTGGACTTGCGTCTTGAATCCCTGCACCGCCGTGCGCTGCATGTAAAACGCCAAGCCGCGAAGGCCGCCGAGTTCTTCGCCACCGCCGGCGCGGCCGGGACCGCCGTGAATCATGGCAGGGAGCACCATGCCGGGGGGCAGAGACTGCTCGGCCATGCGATCGCTTCCGGCCCAAATGCGACCATGCCAGGGGGCCATCGCGCGCGTAGCCGTGGCCATGAAGTCGTTATCGTTGGAATAAAGGCTCGAAACGAGGCATCCGAGGCCGCGATTGGTTATGCGTGCCGCAGCTTCCGCGCTGCCGTCATAGGGAAGGATCGTGGCGACCGGGCCAAATACTTCCTCGTCGTGAATGATGTCGACCATCGGGTCACTAGCCTGCAGCAACGTGGGCTTGACGAAATAGCCTTTGCCCTGAACAGCGTCGGATCCACCGCACAGTAAGTCTGTGGCCGCGGCGAGCTTGTCGATGCCCGCGCGCACATCGCGAAGTTGCGCTGCACTCGCAAGCGGTCCCATCGTCGTCGCTTTGTCGGCGGGATCACCCACAACAATAGCTTCAAGCTCGGCCAGCAAATCCGTACGCACTTCGTCCACGCGATCCGTGGGTACCAAGATGCGTCGTACCGCCGTGCACTTTTGGCCGGTCTTCTGACGCATATCGAGCGCGACGTTTCGAACAAAAAGGCGATAGGTCTCACTGCTGCTATCGGCATCTGGACCGAGGATGGCTGCATTGAGCGAATCGGCTTCCACATTGAAGCGCACATTGTGACGCAACACGTTTTCATTGGACTTGAGCTTGAGCGCCGTCCACGACGAACCCGTAAACGCCACGCAGTCCTGATGCCGCAGCGCATCCAGCATGCCGTCGGGAATGCCCACCAAGAATTGGAACGCACCCTCCGGAAGCAACTTGCTCTCTGCGGCAATCTGCGCAATGCGCCACGCAACCATGGCGGTGGGGGTGCCGGGTTTTTCCACGACGGGCATACCAGCCAGTAGCGCGCACGCGGCTTTCTCCATCATGTTCCATGCGGGAAAGTTGAACGCATTGATGTGTAGCGCTGCGCCTTCCAGCGGAACGGCAATGTGTTGCCCCCAAAAACGCGCCGTACGTCCAAGCTGAATACCGTCGCCGTCGCTCATGAACCCGCGTTCGGGCATCGACTTGGCGAAGTGGGCATAGGCCGCGAGCGTGCCCGTGGCACCGTCGATGTCGAACTTGCTGTCTTTACGCGTGGTGCCTGCGTTCTTAATGGAGAGATCGATCAACTCTTCGCGGTGCTCGTAGATGGCACCGGAGAGCGCCTTGAGCATGGCGCCGCGTTCGTGAAACGTCATGGCGCGAAGCGCAGGCCCGCCTTTGGTTCGCGCATAATCGAGTACGTCGCCCATGTTGATGCCGCTGGCATCGCACTCGGCGATCACGTCTTCCGTGGTTGCGTTGTGCAGCGAGCGTGCTTTGCCAGAACCGTTGTGCCACGAACCGAGAATGTAGCTGGTGAGGCGCGTCGTCATGGGGGTCTCCATCGCACTACAAGGTCGGCGGAGACTGTATCGGGACGGCGCATGGCCGCGGACAATGGTCGGGGACATTGGCCGGGGACTTCGGCAGGGGACGTTGGCGCGGTGGGAGGGGCGCTACTTCTTTGGCGGCGGATCGTCCTTCGCGGGCTTGGGCGGCCACACGGGATTGTCCCTGCTGCTCATCGGTGGCTCGGCACGTGCCTCATGGCGCCAGTCCCGAATCACGAGATAGCGTTCATGCAGCCGGCGCTCCCAGGTGTCATCGGGCAGTTCGTAGGCGACGGACCATATTGCGGAAGGCGGCATCACTGCGTCTGCGTGTTGGCGCAAACTGGGATCGGCCAATGCCTCGGCCACCCACGGATCGCGATGAAGAAAGTACTCGGCCAGTCGCCCGCGGCGTTGCTGCTGAAACGTGCGCTCGCGCTCGCCGCTCGGATACACCACACGTCGCGTCAGAATAGGCATGACGCCTTTGGCGATCGCGGCGCCGAGACTCTTGAGCATGGAAAAGGACGAGTCAAACGAATCCGACGAGTGTGTAAGCATCGACACCCCGCCGATTCCAAGTTGCTCTTTACGATGGGGCAAGGCGAAGCGCTCATCGGCCGCCTTCTTGAGCGCGGGGTAGAGGCTCGCATCGTGTGGCGCAAGTGCATCGTAGAGCGTTTGATGCCAATGCAGCGCGTCTTCATCAAAGCCGTATGCGGGTGCAAGTTGCGTCGAGGCATCCATGTGCCACGCCATTGCCGGGGTCGTCGTCACGGCGAAGCGCAAAACCACCATGATGGAAGGCGCGTACGGATTGCGGGGATGAATTGCTGCCGTGAACGTGGCATGTCCGCGATCGGGAACAACTTTGGGCGCCTCGCGCGTTGCATCCACCGGCGGCTTGCCATAGGTGAACACCAAGTGGGCGCGTTCCAGGGCGTTGCCGCCTTCCACAATGAGCCTGCGCGAATGCGGTGTGACATCTTTTTGCTTCTTGACCTTGGTCGGGAGCTTCTTCCCCTTGGCCGGCTTCTTGTCGCCGTCGTTCAGAAGCGGAGCCGCCTCCTGTTCGGGGGTGTCCGGATCCTCGAAGATGTGTTTACTGTCCAGCGTCTCTAGTGCTTTGCGGAGTTCGCCCTGGAGCTCAAACATCCAGGCGGCCACGTCTTCGAGATGGGACAGGCTCATTGGAGTCTCACTACGAGCTTACCGTCGGCGCAATGCATCCGCGGAACCACTCACCCATGTCGCGAATTTGAGGGGGACACACTTGGTGGCCCATCGGGTAGGTCTTCCACTCGGCATGATGTCCACGTGCTACAACTTGTTCGTATGCATCGCGTCCACGGGTGGGTGGCACCATGTCGTCCATCTCTCCGTGGCAGTGTAGGAAAGGCGTCGTGAGATTTGCCTCGACGTGTTCGGTTGCAAGACTGTCGGCATCCACCATATAGGTCGAGAGACACATGACGCCGGCGAGTTTTTCGTCGAGTCGCAGCGCAACATGCAATGCGATGGCGCCGCCCTGCGAAAATCCAGCCATCACAATGCGCTCACTTGGGACGCCCACCGCACGTTCCCGTTCATAGAGACGCAAGACGTGATCGGCCGAAGCGCGCACGCCATCCAAGTCGTGGCGACGCTTGAGATCGAGCGTTGTAATGTCGTACCAAGCGGGCATGACGAAGCCGCCATTGATCGTCACGGGGATGGCGGGAGCGTGGGGGAATACGAATCGCACGCCCCAAGCATCGGGAATGCCCAGCTCGGGAACGATGGGCTCAAAGTCGTGACCGTTGGCGCCGAGTCCGTGTAGCCAAATCACCGACGACTGCACGGGCCCGCTGGGATTCACCTCTACGCATGGAAGGAGTTCGCTGCTCATCGCACTACAGTAGCGCATCCGCCGCGGAGCGACTCGCCTTCCGCCGGTCAAGACGTTCGATTCGACACTGCACGCACATCCCCAAAACGAGACCGATGGATCCCGAGTACCAGAGCGAAATCAACCGCGACGTGGCGCCCGCTGCCCCGGGAGAATTTGCGCCACTCTCGCTCGGTCCGCTATCCATTTGGCCGCCCGTTGTGCTTGCACCCATGGCGGGCGTGACCAACTATCCATTTCGCAAGCTTTGTAAGCGATTCGGCGCCGGTCTCTACGTGAGCGAAATGATCACCGCGCGTGGGCTGGTCGAGGGGAATCCCGGTGCACTCAAAATCGCCGGATTCGGTCCCGATGAACATCCACGTTCGATTCAAATCTACGGTGTTGAGCCTCGCTCGCTCGCCGAGGCCACCAAGCGGCTTGTGGGTGAGGGCAAGGTCGATCATGTGGACATGAACTTCGGTTGTCCGGTTCGTAAAGTCACCTCAAAGGGAGGCGGAAGTGCGATCCCCGCCAAGCCCAAGCTCCTTCGACGACTTGTACATGCCGTCACGACAAACGCGGGGGACGTTCCCGTCACGATCAAGTTTCGGAAGGGCATCAACGACGACTACCTGACTTATCGTGAAAGCGGGAAGATTGGAGAAGGCGAAGGCTGCGCGGCCGTCGCCCTTCATGCCCGTACGGCTGCAGAGCTTTATAGCGGTCACGCCGATTGGAATGCCATCACTGACCTCAAGGAGCACGTTTCCATTCCTGTGTGGGGCAATGGCGACATCTGGGAGGCACAAGACGCTCTGCGCATGATGCGCCAAACCGGCTGTGATGGCGTCGTGGTAGGTCGTGGCTGTTTGGGCCGTCCGTGGCTGTTCCGCGACTTGGCCGATATGATGGACGGTCGTGAACCTCGAAATCCGCCAAACTTTGGTGAGTGCATCGACATCATGCTGGAGCACGCGCAGCTACTCGCCGATTGGTTTGGCGAAACGCATGGCGTGCGCATGAATCGCAAATTCACGACGTGGTACACCAAGAGTTTCCCTGGCAGCGCCAAGCTCCGTCCGCTCATGATGCACGCCAACACCGTCGAAGAACTCCGCGCAGTGGTTGCCGATGTCGATCGTGACGAACCGTTTCCACCGGCGGGCATGCGGGTTCGTCGCGGAAAGACGTCTCGAACACAAACGGTGCATTTACCGGATGGGTATTTGGATACGTTGGATGATGATCGACCGCCTGGGAAGGCGGCGGGTGTGTTGGTGTCGGGGGGCTGAGGGGCGCCTCTTGGGAGAAGAAGGCTCTTACCAAGGGCACCAAGTCCTCCAAGCGCTGCCGGAGGCTGTGACGATCGCCGTCATCGTGTTGAACCATGCGGTGGGAGGAGAAGAAGAGCCGCGCGCAGAGACGCAGAGCGCAAGCGACGATGAGCGCGATACTCGCATTCGTGGAACGGACTGCAAGCGGGTCGTTTTCGTAAGAAGAAGCTCACACGAAGAGCACCAAGAAACGAAGGCGCAAGCGTCGGGGAGCGTGTCTTGGCGAGGTTGTGCGAATAGGGGGTGAGACGCTCTTTGAAGAAGATGCCCTCACCAAGGGCACCAAGGGCACCAAGGGCACCAAGGCCACCAAGCGCAGCCCGATGTTCGGTTACGGCGATCAATGGGAATGGTGCAGGAGAATGCGGCTCCGAAGGAGCCAAAGCTGGTAGCTAAGGGTGAGCGAGGCGAACCCTGTGATAGCGCAGCGGCGCGAAATCCTGGGTTTACGTTCCCACCCCAAGGCACCGCCCTGAATGGGCGGCGGAGACGTGAACACGATTCCATTGTCTCCTTGCAGAGCCGAGCTCGCACAGCGTGAACGTTGTTGGCGGTTCTATCCGCATTGTTCTCGGCGGGACATAGGTCACGAAGTTGGTGGGAGAAAACGCGGCTCGGGATCCCTAGATCCCCCCAAATTGTGCCGCCCTGAATGGGCGGTGGACTCGATCGAAACGTCAGTGGCGTGCAATTACCGGACCCAAGGATAAATCGTGTACGGACCATCGCGGTTCACGATGTCTTCTTCGTTCAGCTTGATGAAGTGAATCATGTCACGGTAGTCGTTTTCCTTGGGGAGCAGCTTTGCGAAGCGTTTTAGGCGCGCGATCTTGAGATCGCGATCGACTGTGGTTTCGTCTTTGGCTTTGTCGATCAGTTCATCGAGTAGCAATGAAACGGCGGGTTTCCTACGCAGCGACTCGTCTCTAAGGTGATCGGCAATCATTGGTTCGGCGTCTTCAATCACGTCGAGGACGAACTGGAGGTTCGCCTTGGAGGGCGTGTCGACGTAGAGCCTCCACACCGCGCCCGCGATACGCTTCGGTCCTCTCGGATCGTGTTCTCGAATGATCTCGAGCAGGGGTTGGCTTGGCTCCTTCGAGAACCGTATGAGTAGCGATTCCACCTCCGCATCGGACATGGGAGAGAGATTGTCGAGTAACGTCCACGGCCCGGGCGATGGCAGGAGGCCTGATGCTAGCGTTGGCAATGAGTCGAAGAGTCGTTTCCGCTGAGTGGGGTCGCGATGCAACCACCATGCGCCCTCGAGCGCCACGCTCGGGCGCTTGTCTTGAATGAAGCGCAAGGAGGAGCAAGGACTGTTGCTTGCGACGTGCTGCCTCTATCGTGGCAATGACCGCATGATGTTCGGAGGGACCGTGAATCAGCCGTTTCAACTGGTCAGCGCGTAACGGAGCCATCGCAATGGCATCGATTACGCGTTGTGCAAACTTCGCGTTTTCTGTTCTACGGGCCGCCAATACATAGAGTCGAATGAGCTCTGACTTGGCCGCGTCTCCCATAGATGCCAACGCAATACATGCGACTCGCGCCGTGGTGCGACAGTCATCCTTGGGCTTGGCATCAACGCGATCCCCGTCGCCGTGAAGTGTTTCGAGAAGGTGCGCGAGCTCTGCCTTGGGTACGGCACGGAAGCTGGATAGAAGTTGTAAGGCGCAGCCACGAATGTCTCGATTTGGGTCCACGAGTAGACCCACCAGGCGGTCCCGGTAGTGGTCGATTGCCTCCGGGTACGGTGGGTCAAGCCAGCGCGTCAACTGGCATGCCTTGTTGCGCACCCCATCATCAACATCGAAGAGTGCATTCAAGCACGTGGTGAATGCCGCGGCCGAATGTCCCAAGTGACAGAGCTCGCCAATAGCCAGCCTACGAAACTCAGGATCGGCATCTCTGGCCAGCTTTACGAATGCGGAAGCCGTGTCGTGCTCAACGAAGTAGGAAAGACCTCGCGCGGCGGCTAGTCGAACAACTTTTTCCTCACCCGTCGCCAACATGAGTTGCGACAGTTGCGGTATGAACTGCTTCCAATCTCCTTGAGGAACTACCCATGCCGCCATTTGCCGCACCCGTGGATTCTTGTCCTGTAGGCGATTCCGTAACGCTTGTTCTACATCGATTCCCCGGCGCTTGCTCGTGCTGGCAAGACATGCGGTTGCCATCATGCGAACGCGCCAGTCTTGATCCGTTGACAGCGTCAGAAGTGAGTCTTCACTTCCATGCACCTGATCCCTGAGCATTCGTGCCAGAGTATCAAATGGTGCCTCAGTGCCGAACACAGCCACTTCGGGCACGCCCAGTCCATGAAGCACGATGAGAAGTGGGCGCCACCACGATTGATTCCAACGTATCGGTTGGTCGGGAGCCGAACGATTTAAACTCCTGGGCAGGCGAGCCGCCAAGAGTTCGATGGCGTACCCCATCAGGCCCTCATCACTTGAGCGCATATACGGCAAAAGAAACTCAAAACACGCTTGTCCCCCCGGCGCAAGATTGTCAACGGCCTCCATTGCCAGTTGTCGATACTTCTTCGGAATGCGGCCGTATGCCATGTGCGGAGCAACTCGCGACCAACCGAGTTTGGCGATCTTTACCCAGGCTTCATGCTCGCCTTTGTCCAACCGCTCAAGCAACGTTCGAACCGTCGTGGCGTCTTCTTCGTTCGTGGCTTCCTTCGCAGTTGCCTCGCCACCGAAGAACACCGACGCGACCGCGAATATGAGCACAAACACTGGTACGCGGACTAGCACGGTGGGTACTCCCAGCTACAGCTGGATTCTACTCCGACGCATTGGCGCCGTCGGCGGATTGGCGCAACAGGTCCGTTCGATATGCATTCTCGCCCCAAGGTTCGTTCGAAATTGCCCGAGCTATCCAAGACGCGCGCCGGAATGTTGCTAAGCTAACGGTGCGCACCGAGCGCGTCGGAGGAAGTTGCGATGAGATCCAGGCAACCAACGATTTCGGTGATTGTGCTACTGATGTTTGCCTTGCCGGCGGTTGTTGTAGCGGCGCCGAAGAAGAAGAAGTCACCAAAGAAGGGGAAGGTCACAGCGGTCAGTACATTTGAGGGATCGGACTGGGAAGAGCATGCCTACGCCGATGGATTGGACGTAAAGCGGATCAAGCGCGGCGATGAATATGCTCTTCGTTTGACGGTACCCGATGGCGCCGAGCAACCGCGTGTCATTCTCGATCCCACGCCTGCCGACATTCGAAAATTTCGAAGCATTCGCTTCTGGATCCGCGGCACGGGTGCAATGAATCCCAAACCGTACCTTCGCCTGATCAACGACGATGCTTGGTACATGGACGTTCGGCTGAAGGGAATTACGAGCGAATGGCAACGCATGGAAATTCGATTGGCCGCGATGCGGCCAAGTCAGGGATTTGATCCGGACCAAGTTTCAGGCGTTAGTTTCACATGGTTCGATGCCAAGGCCTGCACACTCGACGTCGACAACGTCGAGTTCGTGGAAGGTGAGGGGAACTGGCGGTATTCCGATAAAGAAATGTGTGAACAGTTCTTCGGCAAAGAACGCGCCAAGAAGGTTAGGAAGCAAAAGACCAAGCATTTTCAAATTTGGAGTGATACCAAGGCAGCTCGAAAGAAGTTTCCCAAAGAACTGGAGAAGACCTATGAGCGCATTCGATCGTGGCTGCAGCTTGAGGAGATGAAGAAGCCCCTTCCGGTCTACGTGTTCCAGAATCCCCAACTCTATTGGGACTTTTGCGCGCGCCATTTGGGGTGGAGCCGTCAAGAGGCTCAAGAATCGGCCGGTCACGGATCGGGTGAGTATTTCGCAACCTATTTCCAAGGGAACCGAACACCCACGGTCACGCACGAACTCACGCATGCGATGTTTGATCGCGCGGTGGGTTGGGGCGGGGGCTCCGCGTTCCAGGAAGGTGTCGCCGTCTACTGTGAAGAGCGTGACGCCAAGAAGAGTGCGGCGAAGTTGTTTTCGGCAACGTTACGAGGCGGGCGTCATGTCCCGCTCCGAGAGTTTCTTACCACGGAAATGCTCATTCGTTCCAATGACACGTCGGGTGGTGCTCGCACGGCAGACACGTTGTACGCGCAGGCCGGAGCGTTCTTTGAGTTCCTTGTTCGTTCCGAGTGGGCACGTGCGGACCATTCAGGTGAACTGAAAGGGAAGGTCAATCCCGTGGGACAATTGCCCCCGGCCATTCACCCGCGCATCGTGAAGATCGCGGAATCCCGGGAAGTGGGCGACGCACTCATGCAGGTGATCGAGAAGCTCTTCGGCGTTTCGATTGAGGAGATGGAGAAAGCATGGGTTGCCTGGGGCGGTAAACCCCCGAAGCCGCTCAAGAAGTAGGGAGCAGATGCAGAGCATGCGTGACCAGGGAGTGCGCCTGAGTCGCTCGACCCTCCAAAACGCGCCCCTCCCTCGCGAACTTCGTATCGTCTCCCCATGAAGACCAAGCTACAGATTGCTCTCGACCAAGTTGACCTTCACCGGGCGTTGCGCGCGGCGAAAGAAGCCGTAGCCGGTGGTGTCCACATTCTTGAAGTCGGTACGCCATTGCTCAAGGCCGAAGGCCTTTCGGCGATTCGGGAGCTTCGCAAGGCCTTTCCGAAGCACGACATTGTGTGCGACGGAAAGACGATGGATGCCGGTCGGCTCGAGTTGGAGGCGGCGGCAAAGGCAGGCGCGACGTGGGGGACGGTGCTTGGTGTGGCGTCGGACAGCACGTTGAAGGAATGCGTTGAGGCTGGGCGCAACTACGGCATTTCGGTGCTTGTTGATTTGCTTGGTTGTGAAGACCCTGCCAGTCGGGCGAAATTCGCTGAGTCCATCGGTGCGAACGCGGTCAATGTGCACTGCCCGATCGACGATCAGGTGCGCGGACACGATCCGTTGGAAACCCTGCGAGCTGTGCGCTCTGCAGTGTCTATTCCTGTAACTGTTGCGGGGGGCATCAATGCTCGAACCGCGCCGGTCATGGTTGAGGCCGGGGCCGACGTGTTGATCGTGGGAGGGGCGATTACCAAAGCGAAGGATGCCGAAGTTGCAACACGCAGCATTCTCAAGGCAATGAAGTCCGGCAAAGCCGGCGAAAGTGACGTGGCCGATCGCGTGAGTTCCACCGAAGCCATGCGCAAGCTTCTGATTGAGGTATCGACGCCCAATATCAGCGACGCAATGCATCGTCATCCTTGTTGGTGGGGGCTTATGCATACGCAGCCCGATGCGCGTATTGCCGGTCCGGCGGTGACGTGTCGTTCCGTACCGGGTGATTGGGCCAAACCCGTTGAAGCCATCGATCGCTGTGAGCCAGGGGACGTTCTTGTGATCGACGCCGGAGGCAAGCCGCCTGCGGTGTGGGGCGAGTTGGCGACGCACAGTGCCAAGAATCGCGGGCTCGCGGGTGTAGTGGTGCTGGGTGCCATTCGGGATACGCGAGACATTCAGGAAATTGGCCTGCCGGTCTTCGCCACGACGCATTGTTCGCACGCCGGTGAGCCCAAGGGCTTCGGTGAAATGCAGGTTCGGCTCAGCTACGACGGCATCGACTGTCACCCCGGCGACTGGATTGTGGCCGATGCCGATGGCGTGATGGTGTTGCCCAAGCTGGAAGCCATTGAGATCGCCAATCGCGCCATGTACTGCCTCGAAGCAGAGAATCGAATCCGCGCGGAAATTCAGGGCGACGGCGGCACCCTCGCCGAGGTCGTGGATCTCTACAAATGGGAGAAGCAAGTCGTTTCTGGCGGGGACGCGCCGGGCGAGACGTAGTCACCCGTGCCCTCCCTGTTTTACTGCGCGTCATGAGTCGTATTTCCATCACCGTCAATGGCGACGCGCACGATTTCGCCACCGACCAGGGCGAGGCCACCGTGTCGCAATTGCTGACCCACTTGGAACTTGCCGACACGCGCGTGGCCGTCGAGGTCAACGGCGACATCGTCCCTCGCGATCGGCATCAAGCCCATGTGTTGCGTGACGGTGACCGCATTGAAATCGTAACCTTTGTTGGTGGAGGGTAGCGCCGTGACGGATCAACCCCTGCGCGTCGGCACGCACACGTTTACGAGTCGCCTTTTCGTGGGCACGGGTAAGTACACGTCCAATGAAGAGACCGTGCAGGCCTTAGATGCGAGCGGGACGGAGTGTGTCACTGTTGCGCTTCGTCGCGTTGACCTCACGCGCAAAGATGGCGAGAACTTGCTCGATGCACTTGGGAATCGCTGGACGTTGCTGCCCAATACAGCGGGGTGTTTCACAGCCGATGAAGCCGTGCGCACATTGCGACTTGCACGCGAACTTGGCATTGCCGATCTTGTGAAGCTTGAGGTGTTATCCGATCCCAAGACGCTTTTGCCGGATGTGATCGAGACATTGAACGCGCTCGAGACATTGGTGAAGGAGGATTTCTCTGTGTTGGTCTACACCAACGACGACCTCGTCACCGCGCGCAAGCTTGAAGATGCTGGTGCGGCAGCCGTAATGCCCCTTGGCAGTGCCATTGGCTCGGGATTGGGGATTCTCAACCCCTACAACTTGGAGCGCATTGTAGAGCAGGCGTCGGTGCCCATCATTGTGGACGCGGGCGTTGGCACGGCGTCGGATGTTGCGGTTGCCATGGAACTCGGCTGCGACGGTGTGTTGCTCAATACAGGCATTGCGAAAGCCGACAATCCGATCCTCATGGCTGCAGCAATGCGCGATGCGTGTGTCGCGGGTAGAAACGCCTTCTTGGCAGGCCGAATGCCCAAGGGCGGTGCGTCACCTTCTAGCCCCACGACGGGCGTTGTGGCGCCTAAGGCACCGGCGCGCGCGTAATGCAGCGTATTCTTTGTTTGCTACTCGCATGCCTGTTCGTCCTAACGTGTGCGCAGCCATGCGTGGCGAAGGAGGCACCAACGCCGGAACCGAAGTCTGAGGTGACGGTGCCCGCAGACGATAGTGAAGGCGCGAAGCGGAAGGCGCCGCTTCTAACGCAGCGTCAGTTTTCCAGTGTGCTTGAGCATGGTCCAGCGGGCAACTATCTGTTGGCGATGCTCTTCCTGAAATACGCACTTGCAGCGCTTGGACTGTTCTTCTTGATTCAGTGGATTCGTGAGTCCAAGCCAATGGGCGTCCCCGTCCTGACGCATGGGCCAACAACACCGCTCGAACTTGGTGACGGTATATGGATCGTCTTGGGCGCCCTCATATTGCCATCGTTCGTGCTCCTCGCACTTGGCCATTCGCAAGACGATCCACTCATTGAGCGCCGTGCGCGCGAGTTCGCCGCCTCGTTCGCTGTGGGGATTCCCATCGTGGCGCTCGTCACCATGCGCCGTTGGCGGCTTACGAAGTCGCGCTTGCCGTCATGGGGTAGCGCACTCAACATTGGGTTTCAAGGGTTGTGCGTGGGTACGTTTTTCATGTTGGGCATCGCCCTCCTGACTGCACAAATTATGGCCGCGACAGGGCACCAACCCCGTGTCCAGCGTCTCGTTCAAGAGGGGCTATCCAGTTCCACCGTGTCGTGGATGGTCGCCGCGTTTGGCGTCTTCGTTGCACCACTGGTCGAGGAAGTGTTGTTTCGAGGATTGTTGTATCCGGCGCTCAAAACTGCGTTTGCCAAGATCGATCGGCCCGCCGTTTGGTCGGCCATTGTCACGTCCTTTGTCTTTGCTTTGATTCACGGCAGCCTTACCGCATTCGGGCCGCTCTTTGCCCTCGCCATGGTGCTCGCTTGGGTCATGGAAAAAACGAATAGTTTGGCGGCGTGTGTGTTGCTCCATGCCATGAACAACGTGATTGCCGCCATGCCCCAAGTGCTGCATCACATCGCGTAATTCGAGGAGACGTATTGTGAACGCATCCCCCGGTGGTTCGCGGCTCCGAAAGGCGCGACTCCTGCGCGTAAAGCAGGCCTATGTGGCTGACTCGGCCACCGTCACAGCGGAAGTGATCCTGGGTCAGGACACCAACATTTGGTACGGGGTCATGATCCGCGGGGATGATGCGGCGATCACGATTGGGCATCGTACCAATGTGCAGGATGGCACCGTTGTGCATGTAGATCCCGGTGCACCCAACGTGATTGGCAATGACGTCACCATTGGCCACGGCGCGGTTGTTCACGGTGTAGAAGTTGGATCGTACTCCTTGATCGCCATGGGCGCGATTCTGTTGGGCGGCAGCAAAATTGGCGAGGGCAGCATCGTTGGCGCGGGTGCCGTCGTACTTGAGAACGCCGTCATTCCACCCTACAGCTTGGTTGTGGGCACGCCGGGCAAGGTGGTTCGGACTCTGGATCCCGGAGAGCGTAAGCGATCGGCGATTGCCCATGCGGCGGGGTATGTTGAGCAGGCGCGGCGCCATGCGCGAGGTGATTGGGACAACATGATTTCGGCCTTGAAGGGGTGAACGGCTTCAACACGTCCTGAGTCTTAATCCTTCTCCTGAACCGTATCCGTATCCCGTCCCAACCAAACACGTTGACCAACCCAAGTCGGGGTCAGGCGCTAAACCCACATACCGGTGATCTTGGCTTCAACGCCGAGTTTCGTGGGGGCCGAACCCAAGAACCCCTGTGTGTCAAACACCGCGCGCCGGGGGCGAATCTCCATTCGCTGCCCGACGATGATGAGTCGCTCAGGGGGCACCACCGTCGAGCGAAACTTCACATTGTCGATGCCACCGAATCCGAAGATGCGATCCTTGTACTTGTCGCCGTCATAGATCTGATGGACGAACCACGAACACAGTTGTGCCGCACATTCCAGCATAAGTACGCCGGGCATGAGCGGGCGACCGGGGCAGTGACCCCGTGACCACCAGATATCTTCGGGGATGTCCAGGACACCAACGGCAATACCCGTCTCTAGATCGAAGTGGCAGATGTGACTGAGTTGTTCAAATTCGTATCGCTGCGGATTGTGTTTACGAATGTCTTCGATCGAAACGGCGACCTTGTCGAGGTCGATCGTCGAAATGTCGAACAGTGCTTTCCGCGGCATACACCACCTCCGAGGGCGGGAGCTTACGGCACCGCGACCGGAGTTCGAAACGACGCGCCGGAGTCGATTCACGCTTCTCGCGACTTCCGATGGAACAACCACGATGCGACCGTTGGTATGCTTCAGAAATGAGAATCATTCATCGCCGCGGTGCCCTCGGATTGCTTGTCGCGACGCTAACAATCGTTGCTGGATGCGGTGGTGGCGGCAGTGACGATGAGGTCGCGTCGCCCGCGCTCGATACACGCCTCAATACCGACCCCGCCGGCGCGGAACTCAGCCAAACTCCCACCATTTGCTGCGACGGCAATCACGTGTACGTGGCGTGGTCAGATCGGCGCGACGGCGGCCTCGACATTCGTTTCAATCGATCGCTGGACTGGGGCCAGAGCTGGCTCGCGACGGACCTCAGACTCGACACCGACGCGATCGGCGCCGCAGGGTCCACGGTGCCCGCCCTCTGCTGCAATGGCAACAACGTGTATGCGTGTTGGCACGACGAGCGCAATGGCTTTGGCGACATCTACTTCAATGTGTCTCGCGATGCCGGTGCGAGTTTCCTGAGCAGTGACATCCGTCTCGACACGTCGTCCATCGGTTCGACGCGCAGTCGCGAACCGCAGATCTGCTGTGCCGGCGATACGGTGTACGTGGTTTGGGAGGACAATCGAAACGGCGGTTGGGATATCTACTTCAATCGTTCGCTCGATGGCGGTACGACGTGGCTTGCCAGTGACGTGCGGATCAATACGGATGCGGCAGGGGCAGACAACGCGCGTTCCCCGCAAATCGCGTGCGTTGGTACCACCGTGTTCATTGCGTGGGAAGATGAACGGGACGGCGGCAATGATGTGAGGTTTTCGCGTTCGCTTGATCGCGGTGCCACGTGGTCCACGTCGGACACGCGCATCAACGTGGGAACGGCGGCGGGCGGGTTCGTCACGTCCTTCTCGCTCAGAGCATCAGGAAATGTTGTGGCCGTTGCTTGGGGCGATATGCGGTCGGGCATGGCCGATATCTATGTGAATCGCAGCGCCAATCAGGGCGCCACGTGGTTTCTCAATGATGTGCGCGTAAACGAGGGGACCGCGGGCGCGAACCACTCGCACAGCGTTGATACGTGTATGTTTGCCGATCAGCTCTATGTTGTGTGGGCCGACGATCGAAATGGCTTGGACGACATCTACTTCAATCGTTCGCTGGACGGTGGCGTGTCGTGGATCGCCAATGACATTCGGCTGGAATCCGACACGCCCGGCGCCTATACATCGACGTTGCCCACCATTGCCTGTGATCAAGATCGTGTGAGCGTTGCGTGGTACGACAACCGCTTTGGCGCCCAGGATATCTTTCTCAATCACTCGCCGGATCGAGGTGGATCGTGGCTCATCGAAGAGGAGCGCGTCGATGATGATCCGGCGGGATCGGGCCATTCGTTGCAGCCCAAGGCGTGTAGCGAAGGCAGTCGCGTGTGGGTCACATGGACCGATCAGCGTGACGGTCCGGGCGATGTCTACTTGCGAGCCGCCGACTTTGGCACCTTGGGGATCTAGGACTGAGAATTCGGTATAATCACCGGTCATTCGCAGTCGCTTGATTGGTCAGGAGGCGTCCATGGTTGCTTTTTCGCGTCGACCGCTCATACATAAACGCAGCGCGTTTTACATATTCCTACTCTTGATGCTTACTGGGGGTTTCACCGTAGACAACCGTGCCTTGGCCGAGGAAGACGAGAAGAAGGAAGAGAAGGAAGAAGAGTACGACGACGACAAGGATCCCTTTGCCGATTCGCCCGATAGCAAGATGGAAGTGCCTGCCGAGAAGAAGACCAAGAAGGATTCCTTTGAGGAGGAAAAGCCTCCCGTCCTTCGCGAGATGGAGAGCGACGAGGCGAAGCCGCTTACCGATGCACTAAAAAAGGCTGCCAAGAAAAAGGATGCCGCCCCGGCCTTGAAGGCGATTGCCGCCTTGGCAAAGGTCAAGCACGAGAGCTTTGCCAAGCCACTCATCAAGCTCCTGTCGCACGACAGTAGTAAAGTGGCGTCAGAGGCGGCGCTTGCGCTTAGCTATCGCTGCGACGACGCCAAGTTGCGTAAGAAATTGTGGAAGGCCTCCTACGGGCACAATGCCAACAAGCGCCGCTACCGAGTGAAGGGAAAATTCTTGCGCATGCTTGCGCGCATGGGCATCACGATCGACGCGCGACAATACAAAGATGTTGAACGCGACTTCCGTGCAATCAATGGCAATCCCTCGGAGTCGGCGGGTAAAGCCTTTGCGGACTTTGCGTGGTACGCAGGCACCGTCAAGGACAAGCGCTTTGCACGTGCGTTGGCCGAGCAGCTCGATGAGCCGGCACCGGCGGATGTCAACTCGCCCAGCAACCCCCCGGCAAGCTGGTGGGAGAAGAAGTGGAATATGTGGAAGGAGTGCCGCGCTGGCGCCGCGCGGGCGCTGCGGCAGATTACCGGCAAGGAGTTTGAGAAGACCGCTGAGGCGAAGAAGTGGATCAAGGGGCCCGGGAAGAAGCTCGGATTCGATTGGTAACCACACGTTAGCGTTTTGTTTTATATCTGTTCGCCGCTCGCCGATCGAGGGCGGCGCGCATTGCTCCGGGGTTCCCTTTCGGGGTCCTGGATTACATACTGCATTTGGCTTAGACGAACCGACCGGGGTCAGTCACATCGGCATTGGGGACGGCGGGAAGAAAGCCCTCCCACGGTGTAGCCGGTAGTCCCATACGGGTCGTTGACCATGCGTGGAACCCGGAGCCGGGCGGCGTCTGCTATATACTTTTGTCCCATCCCGATTTTGTGACTGCGCGCTCCCAACCGTGGGGGTGTGTCAGCGGTTGCAGTAGGCAATCGGGTTGCATCTACCTACGCCCACGCCGGGATGTAACCATTTTGGATTCGTCGTGGGTCGTCGAATGACCGTGTCTCCGGAGACTCTATGAAGCTTCAGTCATGCCCTAAATGCCAAGCGCAATTCGATGTATCTGAATTTCCGCGCGGCCACCAGTTTGCTTGTGGGGCTTGCGGACACGTGATCACGGCACACGCAACGGCTAGGCCGCAAGCGGCAGGTACTGCTCGCTCACGTGCGCCAAAGGGCAGAGCGCCTGCAGGTAGAGCGCCTACAGGTCGCACGAGCGGAAGTGGGCGCGCACCACGCGGCGGCACGGCCCGTAGTTCGTCGCGTGGATCGGCATCCGGTCGTGTGCCCGGTTCAGGGTCGGCAAGACGTGCGCCGTCAGGCGGCTCGCCCGCGAGAGGCAACCGTGGACCACAGTTTCAGCCGCGTCAGCGGGGCGGCAGTACGAAAGCGGGCGCACCCGCGCGTCGCGCGGCAAGCGGCGCCACTGCCACACGCGCAACGTCGCGGCGACGAGGCAGAGGCGGCGACGATGACTACGCGTCAAGTCGAGGACGCGATCGAGGTCGTCGCGCATCGTCGGGACCGAATAAGGCGTTGTTGTTTGGCGGCTTGGCAGCGGTTGTCCTTGCAGGTGTGTTGCTAGCCGTACTCGGTGGCGACAAGGGTGAGGGCCAGGGCGACACCAGTGGTACCAATCAAGCCGGCACTTCGCCCAATGGCGGCGGCACGGCTGTCGTAGCGGAAACTCCCAAAGAAACCATCCGCGACGTCATGGCCGACTTTGGCACCGCGTCGATGGTCACCAAGAAGAAGTTCCAGGACGTGATCGCCCGCGTGAAAGCGGCTTCGGGCGACGAACAAGGCCGCAAGAATGCCCTCAATAAGGTCTACAGTGAGTTCATTAAGGGCCCGGGATTCGATGACGATGAAGCCCGCGCGGCGCTTGGGTATATGAAGTTTGACTACGAAGTCAATATCGACATCGAAGACCACGACATGGACTACATCCGCGGCGCCCTGGCCGCATCCAAGCGCAAGTGGTTCCCGCCCGAAGACAAAGAGGCCTACCAGCAAGCCTTGGAAGCCAAGCGTAAGACGGAGTTGCACGAAGAGCGTTACGGCAACGAGCGCCTCTTTCGACTGGGCATCGATACCCGCAACGACATTGCGACCAACTCCGAATTCAAGGAATATCACTTTGCAAGCGAGTGGAAGGCGCCGTTTATGGTGTGCTACGCCTCCAAAGAGCGCGTTTCGGAATACGACCTCCTGTCCATTGAAGATCCGGCCGAACGCAAAGCCAAAGCCGAGGAGCTTCGTCGCAAGCGCAAGGCGTGGGAGCCCTTCCTGAAGGAGAAGGCGACCATTCTTAAAGACCTGTATGACGAGTGGTTGAATCGCTTTAAGGAACCACTGCGTCTCAAGGACCTAGCCAGCGCCTATGGCGGACGCGACGATCTAAAGCCCGGCAAGCGCTCCTACACCGATGGATGCCCGCTTGTCGTCTGGATCTTTTCGGACAAGGCCGCCTTTGATGATTATCACAAGAAGGAAGGGGTGGATTTGCCACCCGGCGTTGCTGGCTACTTCTCGCCCAAGACGGGCTGGGTGTATCTCTTCGACGAAGAGGACAGTAAGGAGGCCCGTCGCTTCGAGGTCAACAAGAACGTGCACGAAGGCGTACACCAACTTGAGTATTGGTTCACGCGACAACGTTTGGAGTGGGGCTATCCGCCACACGGCCAAGACTTCTTTGGTGAAGGCATCGCCGAGTGGCTGGGCGCCGTCAAGATGGGCGCGGATCGAAAGCTGGAATACATCGACGTCAATCTGACGCGGCTTTCGAGCATGAAACAGACGCAACGGATCTTCAAGGAACAATATAAGAAGGACTACCCCATCTTTCCGCTTGAGAACTTGAGTTCCTTCGGGTCCTACGCCCAGGCACAGAACTGGGGCGCCGCCAAGTGGGGTGTGTCGCAACAATTTGTGATGGGCATCTTTTATGAGCAATCGTGGGCCGCGGTGTACTTCCTCACGGAATATGAAAATGGCAAGTACCGCAAGCGCTTCGATAAGATGTTTGATTTGATCCTGCATGGCTTTGGTGGGCGCAAGACGGGCCAAGCATTCCGCGAGGCATTTGGGATCGAAGACGAAGAAGATTGGGAAGAAATCGAAGAGGAGTGGACGGACTACATCAACGACGTACTGTTGAAAATGCCGACCGCCCCCTACAAGTACGACCCACCCGATCGCCGCGATACCGGTTGGTATAAGAACAAAAACTCAAACAAGAACAGCGCCGGCGGCACGACGGTGAAGAAGGACAATTAGCGCCACGCCGTTGCGTTTGCACCCTGACCTAGGAGCGCGTCTCCGAGAGGGTTGTGGTTGAACCGCTCAGGACGAACGTCGTTTCGTCATAGTGGGCGTTGGGTCCGCGGCCTTGTGGGCGCGTGCGGACAACGGGTCCCTTGCTCGCGGTAGAACGGTCCTTCCATGATGAACTCCGTACCGTCTTCTGATTCAGGTACGCCCAGCTCGAAACCACGCAGCCAAGGGTCCTCTGGCGACTATCCGGCGCGATCCACCGGCACCGACACCACCAATGGATGGGGTGTCTCGCGGTGGTGGGTCGTGGCATTGATCCTCGGCTTGGTTGTGGCCGCGGCGCACGGTCGCGCGGTTCGTGATGCGTGGTTGCTTGATGACGTTCGACTCGTCCGCGGCGCCCCGTCCATCGTTGCGGGTGCATCAGGTATCACTGACTTGATGGCACGGCCTACGCCCGCCGGCGTATTCGAACCCGCGACCTACCGACCGCTTGCCATGACGAGCCTAGCGCTTAACCGTGCAGTCAACCGCGATGTGCCGGTAGACAGCAAAGGCACTTGGATCTACGTGATCAATCTTGTGCTTTACACGCTCTGTGGCCTTGTGCTTGCCCTCTTGCTCTATCGCGTGCTCAGATTCAGGCAGCCGGTATACGAACACGCGGGACGCCATGTTGCGATAGCCGTCGTGAGTGCGATTGTGTTCCTTGCTCATCCACTGATTGCTGAACCCTTGAGTCGCGCTGTGGGTCGCGCGGATGTTCTTGCAGCGCTATTC
Source organism: Planctomycetota bacterium (assembly GCA_965222115.1). Lineage (GTDB taxonomy): Bacteria > Planctomycetota > PLA2 > PLA2 > JAEUHO01 > CBDCTJ01. Next base: position 2,197,156 of record CBDCTJ010000007.1, read on the forward strand.
GTCCTGCTCTCACTGTTCTTGTGGCAGCGCGTCCGCAGTGGTGAAATCGCGTGGCTCCCCGTACTGGCGCTTTCCTGGTTTGCGGCACTCCTTAGTCACGAAGCCGTGTTGCTGCTTCCGGTCGCGGTACTGCTCTTGGATCCGTGGTTGGCACCGCGGGCCGCGAAAGGGCCCTGGCTAGAAGCCATGGTGTATTTGCTTCCCACGATTCTGTATTTCCTCATGGGCGGCATGGTTCCGCGCACATTACCTGGAATTGCAGAGGCACCTTGGATCGATCACCTGCTCGTTGGCGTTGACGGCTGGTGGACCAATGTGCTGTCGTGGTGGGTTCCATCCCGTGTTCCGGTGGATGCCAGCCATGCCTTGCCCATCGCCAGCCACCCCGTGTACTCGTATGGGGCCATTGCTTGCGGCGCAGCCATCGCACTTATCGCGCTGCTAGGGTTGACATTGTCAAGATCGTCTAAGGTGGCGGCGCGCATTCGATTCGCGCTCGGTGTCGCGGTGTGGGGCGTTGCGGTGGCGTGTTGCATGCCTACGGGCGCCGCGCACGGTCCTCGATTCGCCATGCTCGGCCTCTTACCGCTTGCCGCAGTTGTTGCGGGTCTCCTCGCAGCCTGCGCGGGCTCGGCGCGGCGCCCTTGGGTAGTTGTCGTCCCAGTTGCTCTTGTCGTGGCTTCGCTCGTTTGGTTGTCACGCAATCAGCATGCAGCCTTTGCAAACGATGCGAGCACGATGACCTACGTACTCGAAGAGGATCCGCTTGAGACGGGTGCGATCGCACGTTTGGTCCGCCATCACCGACTGGCCGCCAACGAGACGCGCAACGCCATGAGCGAATTGTCCATCGTTGCCCGTCCTTCCCGGGACACGCGGAAAAATCCATTGATGCCGTTTGAGGAAGGCTATGCCCGGCAACAGCTTGAAACCGAGTTGCGTCACCACGTTACGCAGGCACGTGCGTGGGCGAAACATCTGGAACGCGTTCCAGAGGCCAACGAGTTGCCCGACATGGTTCGTGAACGCGGTCTGCTCATGCTCGAACGCTCTCGAACTGCAGAAGCGTTGCAACTGCTCAAGCGCGCCGCAACACTCGATCCGTTACTAAAGCAAAGTAAGGGGCGTATCCAAGCCGCGGTAGGCACACCGCGCGCAAGGCTGACGGCGGAAATGCTGCGCGGTATCGGGCGTTGCCACGTGGCGTTGGGGCAGGGCAAAGACGCGATCGAGCCCTATTCGTTTGCCGTCGAATTGGATCCCACCTCGGTTCGCGGCTTGTTGGAAGCCGGAGCCGCGCTCGTCAAGCACGGCGCTGTACAGAAAGGGCTGGACGCATTTGAGCAGGCCCGCCGCAGCGCCAAGACCCCAGCGGAACGTGGTCGCATCCAAGAACGCATTCGCCTCCAACGCACGTCTGCACGCGTGGCCGCGCGTGTTGAGTTGAACCTAGGAACACGTGCCGTCGACAAAGGGGACCAGAAGGACGCGCTGCTCCACTTCAAACGCGCGATTGAAATCGATCCAACCTATCCCAAGGCACTACTCGAGGCCGGTTGGATTACTGGACATTGGTTTGGCAAGTACCAAGAGGCGCATGCCCTTCTCGATCGAGCCGAGTCATTGCTCGTCAAGGACGGTTCTCCTACCGCCATGAAGCAACTCGACAGCGTTCGCGAACGTCGTGCCCTCTTGATTGACCAAAAGCGCGAGGAAGATGCCGAGGAGCGGCGCGAAATCGAACGCGAGTCTCGCAATGCGTCGGATTCGGACAAAAACAAGTAACGCTTCGTTGCTAGTTGGAATCTTCGTCGTCTTCGACGATCTCGTCCGGACGCAACGAAGGCGGCAACGCATCGGCCATGGCGCGAATTGAGTCCTCGTCCCCAATGGCGTTGTAGCACTGTCGGGCATCGATGATGCGCCCACGCTCGATCGCGCGTTTGGCGCACGAACGAAATTGTTCGTCAGAAACCGGCACGCCGATGCGTTTCACACTGAGCAAATGAAAACTGTCGCCTTCTCGAAGTGCCCAGTCGATCTCGGCGGGTGCGTCGAGCGCGTCCAGGTGCCGTTCGAACAGCAACAGGGCCTCGGAGTGTCGTCCCGCAGCGCGCAATGCGTCGGCCACGGCCTGTCGCCTTTTGGGATCGTCTTGTTCGCCGTACTTGAGCTCTCGCATCTGAAGTGCATGCGGTATTGAGGCGTTTCGACGTGCCATGATGAGTGAACCCTCGAGGTCGAGCCGCACGGGCCGACTCACATGAGGGTGCCAGCCAATTCCTGGTCCGGGGGAAGATTTCCGTCTCGATACCTGTCCAGGTTAGCGGCCCGGTGCGTCAGAAGTGAACCAATGGGCCCCTTTGACACATCGCCCTACGGACGTAAACTGGTGCCAGATAACGATCTAGGGCGTTCGACGGTCTCGGCTTGGACGAGTGACGGGCAGTCGAACCCGGAGTCGCCATGGTTCCTCCTCTTCCCCCCGATTCCTCCAGCCGCGGCCCTTCCAATCAAGAAGAATCTCATCAAGAAGAAGGTCCGCACGGGCAGGGGGGCTCTAGCGACCGCGGTCACCCCCCACCAGCGGACACGGCGAGCCCGTCCGATGGCAAACCAAGCACGTCGCCCGCTTCGCGTTCGTCGCGAACGATTACGAAGAAGGAACTCGTGGCACGCATTGCTGACCGCACGGGTCAAACCAAAGTGGTGGCCAAGGACGTGATCCAGCTCTTTCTCGACGAGATTGTGCGCGAACTCTCGATGGGCAACCGTCTTGAGTTTCGCGAGTTTGGTGTGTTTGAGGTCAAGGAGCGCGCCCCGCGGCTGGCGCAAAATCCTGTGACGCTAGAGAAGGTGCAGGTTCCGGCAAAGAAAGTCGTCAAATTCAAAGTCGGGCGGCTCATGCGCCTGCGTGTTGCGGAGGGCGCGCCTGCGGCGAAGGAAGTTTCGGTCGATCGTGACTCGAATGGCAGTGACGCGCCGAATGCATCCTCCGATTCCCCCTCCAATGCGATGCCCGGAAATTCAAAGGAGTAGCACCCCGTTCAAACGATCCGAGTCCTCGCTTCGTGCCCCGCGTGGCGTCGCGATGTTCGATTTCGTTTCCGTTTCGAATAGAGCACGGCGACCTGCGGCGCTCGTACACGTTGGTAGGTGTGGAGCATCGCCGAGGCCGCGTATGGATACGCCGCGTAGCCTGAGCAATTTCGCCCGAGTCGTAGAAAGGTCGTTATGGAAATCCGTTTCTGCACCATTTGCAATGAGTCGATTCCCGACACCGATTTTGAGGCAAGCCGCGCCTTCGTAGCTGGCGGCAAGAGTCAGCATGTTGCGTGCGCCATGACGCAAGCCACTGAGCGAAAGGGGACGCGTTCGTGGTTACCATTGTTGTTAGGACTCTATGCCGCAGGTGTCGCCACCTATTTGTTGGTGGGGCACCTCCAGGCCAAGAACGCGCCCAAGGAGGATGTGCCAAAGGTTAGCGAGGCCGTGGAATCTCGTATTCAGACCGTGACCAAGCAATACGTGGATGCATCCGAACGACGGAGCATGGAGCTTGGAAAGGAGCGCCTCGGTGCCTTGGAAACCTCTTTAACTGAGGATTTCGAGGCGCGCCTGTCGGGCGAGTGGAAAGACCGCCTTGGTAAAGAATTCAAGGCGGGCGAAAAGCGCGTGCAAGACCTACAAATCGCAGTGGACAAGCGAACGGGTGCGTTAGAAACGCGTTCGACCGCGCTAGAAACCGAAATGGCGCGACTGGACGGCTGGATTCGTCAACTTCAAGAGCAGGCTCGGCAACTGGCAATGGCCGGCGCGAGCAGAAAGTCGGATGACGACGGCAAGGGAGATGACCCGCAGCCGACACCGGAGAACGGCGGTTCGGATTCGCCCAAACTTACGCCCGCGCAGGCGGCGGCCGAGGCCAATGCGCTTCGCAAGGCCGTGTCGCTTCATATCGATCTGCTCGAGGACACCGATGAGGACCTTGCCTATACGGGCACAACGGAACTCGCCCGGATTCCGGTATTGCGTGGTGGGGGGCAGGATTACCTCGATCTCTTGAAAGAGTGGAAGCTTAATCTATCTGCACCACCCAATGCCACGCTCGTGGCTCAGTTGGAGCGCGAGGCCGGTGCGGCGCTGCTCAAGACGCTGAAGGCGACAAAGAAGGGTAAGTGGCTTCGGTTGGGATCGGCTGTGGCGTTGGGTGAACTGCGCCATGCCGATGCGGTACCTACACTCATCGATGTCTTGCAGGACAAAAAGGAATCGCTACGCGCAGCGTCCGGCGAAGCCTTGCACAAGATTACCGGCCAGAGTTTCGATTTCGACGCCGCCATGCAAAAGCAAGAGCGTCGCAATGTTCAACGCAAGTACGAAGCGTGGTGGAAAGCCAATGAAGAGAGCGTTCGTACCCGGTTGCAACAGCCCAAGTAGGTTAGGTCAACCGACAAGCCATGCATGATGGTGCCCCTGAATCGCCGTCTCGCCGAGTCGCGACTTCCTGCTCGCGGCGGAAGGCACTCAAATTCTGGATTACGCTCGTGTTGGCCGCGATCGCATCACTGCTCGTCTTGCGGATGGTCACATCGGGACCGAGCTAGCAGTTCATGAATAATCCGGGCTAGGAACCACCACGTCAATCGCTTTGCGTTTCACCCTGTGGGATCCACATGACCGCCGAAACACGTTCCTGCGAGCATGCCGCAGCCGCTCCATGGGGTCGTTGCCCTATGAATTTGGTAGTCTTAGCGCCCGCACTTTGAGGGGGATGGTTGATGGCCGGGCCGACCGGCCGCCTCATTCATCCTCACGATTTCGGAGCCGAGTACATGCGACGAGCCTCACCCTCATCCCTCCATTTGCCGCAAACATTGCAGACGCGAACGTTTCAGACAATGATCCACGTCGGTCTTGTCGCACTTCTTGGATCGGTGCTATTGTCCGGATCGCGCATCGAAGCGAAAGATGGGTCGTCGGCGACCGCGCTCAATTTTAGCGCCACGGGTTATGCGGTGCTCGACCCCTCGCACCTCAGCCTCTACAGAATAAATGATGAACGGCTCATGCACGGCATCCTCGAATGCTTGACCGTCATCGACCCCGAATCAGGCAAGGCCAAGCCAGCCGCAGCGGAATCGTGGACGCTGGCTGCCGATCGCCGCACATGGACATTCCATCTGCGTAAGAATGCTGTGTGGAGCGATGGCTCGCCCGTGACCACCGAAGATTTTTTGCGCTCGTGGACTCGTACGCTCTACAGCATGGAAAAGTCGCCGTGGCGATACTTGTTTCGCCCCATCAAAGGATGCAGCGCCATCCTGGATCAGGGCGCGAAGGCAAAGGCACTCAGTCGATTGCGTTCCAAGCTTAAAACGCTCAAGAATCAGTTCAGTGGCAAAGAGGCAATTCCCGGGGAACGAATCAATAGCGAAATCGATAACTTGGGCGTTCGACCGCATCTACGAGGGTTCAAGTCCAAGGCCGTGCGCAAGCTCGCCAAGTTGGGCGAAGGTGACACCTACTCATTAGAGTCCATTGATCCGGCACGCGATGCGCTCAAGAAGCTAAGTAAGACGCTGAAGCTCGCATCGCGTGAGGCTTATGCCGCGTTTGGGAAGACGCAAGGCGTGGTTGCCAAAGACAAGTACACCTTCGAGATCACTACCGAGTGGTATTGCCCGTCGCTACCCGATCTCTTGTCTCGCGCCGCGTTTGCGCCTCTCCATAAGGGGTATGCCGATAAACGTTCCAAGTTCTTTCAACCCGAAAACTACGTGTGCAATGGTCCCTATACGCTTGCGGGTCGCGGTGCCGAAAAGAAGAATCCTGATAGCGACTTCGACATTTTGTCGGTCGTAGAACTCACGAAGAACCCCAAGTACAACGGGCCATGGTTGGCCAAGCTCGGGCGCGTGATGTGCCTCACCGACCAGAAATACGAAGATGACCATGTTGAGTTTAGCAATGGCAAGCTCGACTGGGTGCCGTGTGACGCTCGCGAATATCCAAACGTTGGCGATAAGAAGAAGCCCGAAACGAACGAGCGAAAGAGAATCGTGGGCACAAAGGGGTTTACGACGTACGAGACGCCAACCACGGTGTACTTGCAGTTTCGCTGCGATCGCGCGCCCTTTGACAAGAAGGACGCGCGCGAGGCGTTTGCGGCCGCAGTTGACCGCGCCGCCGTTGCGAAACAGTACTGGCCCGTCGCCACACCCGCCACGCGCATCGTTCCCCCCAACGTATTCGGCCGTCACGATGCCGTCGTGGGGCCGAGCGTAAATGCATCGCGCGCGAAGTCGGTGTTCTCTAAACTGGGCTTTACCGTCGATACTTGGTTCGAACTTAAGTACTACGAAGGCGCAGGCAACGCGGAGGCGATTAGCCACTGCATCCAGCATTGGAAGAACCTGTTTAAGGTCATCGATCCGGGAAGCACCATCGTCTCGTATCCGGATATACAGAGCGCGCTTCGATCGGGTGACTACTACTGCATGCTTGTTACCAATCGCGGCACCGTGAACGACGCCTTCGCGTACCTCGGTGGATTTCATTCAAAGAATGCCGACAGTGGGCTCGGCTGGTATGACGAGACCTTCGACGCCCTGATCGATGGTGCGCGCAACCCAGATACCATCGCGGCCGATGCCGAGGCCTATGTACAACGCATCGGTATGCCAGAGCTCAAGTCCTTGGTGTCTGCGGCCTCGGGCTCTGAAGAGGCGGCCAACGCCCTCCGAACACGCCTCTTGGGCGAAGCCGAGAAGCGGCTGATGAGCGAATATGTGATCGTTCCCTTGGTCTATCTCAAGGAGGCGGCGCTGGTCGGCAACATCAAGGGCGGCACAAGTCCCGCCGCCCGAAGCAATCCCGCCTTTCCCGGCGTCTATTTGCCAGCAGTAGCCAAGTAACGCGCCCATGTCTGTGGACCGTTTGGCCACGCGTTCGAACCAACGTTCGACCATACGCACGACTTCGACGGGACGAACACTCTCGCTACGATAGGCCCGGGAGGCGGCATGTATCGCACAGTCATCGGTATCGCCGTCGCGTTGGCCATCGGGCTCGGCATCGTCGGTCTCACCTTCTCCGCCAACCGCGACGAACCGGCGGATTTCGTGTTCGCCAACGGTACAGAGCCCAAGAGCCTTGATCCGCACATCATGACGGGGCAGCCCGAGGGACGAATTGCGACCGCGCTATTTGAGGGGCTCGCCTATCGAGACCCCAAGTCGCTGGAACCCGTGCCGGGTATGGCGAAGTCGTGGAGCGTATCCAGTGACGGACGAACGTACACATTCAAGATGCGGCCCGGCGTCACGTGGAATGATGGCACGCCCATCACGGCGGAAGACTTCGCCTATTCGTGGCGTCGATTACAGGAACCCGAACTCGCTTCCGAATACGCCTACTTCATGCACATGATCAAGTGGGCCGCTGAGTACAACACCTATGAGGGCAATGTCTTTGCCTTGATTGGATTGCCACCAGCGAAGAACACAGAAGAGGACAAGCGAGAGGCCGACGAGCAGCGCCGTGCGCTAACGAAGATCGCCGATCGCTATTTGGCCAGCCACGATGTACAGGCTGCGCGCGCCGAACTGAACGCGTGGACGAAATTGCGCAAGGCCGAGAAACGTCAAGACGTGGATGGGACGATGCGTTCCGTTCCCATTCGAGGCGTAATCCATGCGTTGGATGAACTCATTGGACGTAGCGATGGGCCGGTGGATCGCGACGCGTGGATCAAGTTCATGGAACGGCAGCGCCTTGCGCAAGCCATCAAGAACACCAAGCAAGTTGAGTTGCAGCAAGCGCTTGCGGCGTCCGATCAGCAATGGCCAATCGCAAAGCTCACGGAAATTCGAGGCGCCCTGATTATCGAGGCGTTGACACGCTGGTCTCAGTGGATTGTCGCCGACCAGCGTTTTGGCAAAACCGAAGGCGTATTCGCACCGGACCCGAGCACGCTGATCGTTGAGTTGCGCGCGCCCACACCCTATTTTCTGGAAGTTGTTTCCTTCTATTCTGCGCTTCCGGTGCCCAAGCACGTCGTTGACGTGGAGGGCAACAACGATGACTGGTTTCGACACGAAAAAATTGTATCCAATGGACCCTTCGAGATGGTCGCCTGGCGCGTAAACGATCGGATTCGTCTCAAGCGGAGCAAGACCTATTGGAGCCGCAAAACGGTTCGCATTGAGACGATCGACGCGTTGCCCATCTCGGATGCGACGGCAGCGCTCAACTTGTACCTGACAGATGAACTTGATTGGGCGCAGAGTCCGCCACCGGACGTTATTGATGTGCTAAAGACGCGCGAGGACTTTCGCACCACCGCGGCATTGGGGACCTACTACTACCGATTTAACTGCACGAAACCTCCCTTTAGCAGCGCGCACGTTCGTCTGGCCACATGCATGGCGGTAAACCGCGACGAGATCGTCAAGGGCGTCCTTCGGGGCGGCCAAGAACCAGCGATCCATTTCGTTCCACCCGGCATTCCCGCCTACGAGCCGCCACCGTCTCGCATCCGGTTCGATCCCGATGCGGCCCGTACATTGTTCAAAGAAGGCCTTGCTGAGTTCAAGAATGACGATGGCACGCCCATGTACCCCGATGGCGTTGTGAAGCAGACACTCCATCTACTGTACAACACCAACGAAGTGCATTCGAAAGTTGCGGACACGGTTGCCGATCATCTCTACAAACATCTCGGCCTGCGTGTAAAGCCCATCAATCAGGAATGGCAAGCGTACCAAGTTACGACGCGGGCCCTGGACTACGATCTCGCTCGAGCGGCGTGGATCGGCGACTACATGGATCCCAATACCTTCTTGGACATGTGGGAAACCAACGGCGGAAACAACCAGACGGGTTGGTCGAGTCCTATCTACGATCAGTTGCTTCGATTTGGGAAGGATCCTGAACAGTTTCTGGCGGTCGCCGAGCAGTGGATTCCTAAGTTGAAGGAACCCGAGCGGATGCAGGAAGCTGTTGCGTTGGCGTCGGATGCAGAGACACGAGGGAAAGGGCTTGCCGCGCTGCGCATGCAGTGTTTTCGGGAGGCCGAAGCAATCCTTTTTCAGGATCAATTTCCAATCATGCCGCTTTACTACTACGTGTGGCAGAGCATGGTGAGTCCGCGCGTGCGTGGATGGTACGAGTACTGCCTGTTCCCAGATGGTTCTAAGAAACCGAATATGAAAGACATTCATCCGCTCCGGGGAATCTGGATCGATCAAGGTAGCAACGCGGGGTCGAGCAAATGAGGCGCGCACCGGTCGGTGTGATCGTTCTCGGCGTACTTGCGTTGACGATTCTCGGGGTTGTAGGCAAGTTCGTGGGGTGGACCGAGGCGCTTGTACTTCTCGGCGGCATGTTACTGCTGACGGCCACCGTGTGGTTGTCACCTTTTGCCTCGCGTGTCTTGGGGTCGCTCTACGCGGCCGCACTCACGTTTGTCATTGCACGTCTCATGTGGGGTATCGAAATTGGCCTAGGACTTGCCGCACTTGTCGGAATTGCCGCATGGTTCTTGCTGGGTGTCCGCGTGCATCGGCGCATCTGTTTCATGATCCCCAGTCTCGTGTTGCTTATCTTTGTAACGTGCATCCTCATGTACAGTGCCCCGGGTAGCCCCTTCGCATCCGAGCGCGTCCAATCCGATCAAGTCCGCGCGGCGCAGGAGCGAAAGTTCGACATTTCCGATAGCGCATTAGGGTTCTTCACCAATTACATCACGCGCCTTGTGACCACCGGATCGATGGGAAAATCGACGACGGTGCAGGGGCGAACGGTCAATGAACTGCTCTTGCCGGCGCTACCCGTGAGTGTGTCACTTGGTTTGTTGGCGCTTATTCTCGCGATTGGGATTGGCCTCTTTCTTGGCATTCGGGCGGGGCTGCGCCCCAATTCCTTTGCCGACTTCACCAGCATGGGCGTGGCGCTGGTAGGCGTGTCGCTTCCGAATTTTGTGATTGGTGCCACGCTCATTCTCATTTTCGCGCTCAAATTGGGATGGTTACCTTCTGCAGGGTGGGGCGGCTACCGCCACTTGGTTTTGCCAGCGATCACGTTGGCGTTGCCCTATGCGGCGTACATCGCCCGCTTGGCCAGAACGGGCACGATTGATGTGATGCGTCAAGACTTCATTCGAACGGCCCGCGCCAAGGGACTGCCGGACCGTGCGGTCGTGCTGAAGCACGCGCTCAAGGGAGCCATTTTACCCGTCGTATCCTTTCTCGGCCCCGCCGCGGCCGGCATCATGACCGGGTCGTTCGTCGTGGAGAAGCTGTTTAACATTCCGGGCATGGGCCAGTGGTTTGTGAACGGCGCCATCAATCGGGACTTCTCGGTCGTGCTGGGAACGGCCATCATCTACTTTTCGATGATTACGTTCTTTAACCTTGCTGTCGACTTCGCATACGCATGGCTCGATCCCCGAACGAGGGAGGACCTGTGACTCACAACGGATCACCGCCTGGCGCCACCCGCGATGGCGTCACAGTGGATATCGCCCACGGACGAAGCCTTGGCCAGGATGCCTGGCGACGTCTGCGCAAGAACCGCTTTGCCATGTTCGGGCTCGCCGTGTTTTTGTTGTTGGCGCTGGCGTGTTTTCTTCTGCCGGTGTTGTTCAAGATGGATTACGGCACGACAACGCCATCGCGCGCGTGGCTGTCTCCGCTTGAGGACGGTGCAGGGATATTCGGTACCGACGGTCTTGGACGCGACTACCTTGCGCGGGTGCTTAAGGGTGGGCAGATTTCGATCATGGTCGGCATCGTTGCCACACTCGTGTCCATTGTGATCGGCGTCTTGTACGGTTCCATCAGCGGCTACTTCGGCGGCAAGGTCGATGAAGTCATGATGCGTATCGTCGATTTCTTGTATGGCATTCCCTACATGTTTCTTGTCATCCTCATCATGCTTATGTTTGGCAAAGAGAGCCGAGGCGAGGCGCTCCCCATATTCGTCGGGCTCGGACTCGTCCAGTGGCTGACGATGGCGCGCATCGTTCGAGGCCAGGTATTGACGCTCCGCAATCAAGACTTCATCGAGGCTGCCAAGGCCATCGGTGTGAGTGACGCCCGTATTCTACGAAAGCACATTATTCCAAATCTATTGGGCGTCGTGATCGTGTTCGCAACGCTTACCGTCCCCGCAGTCATTATCTTGGAGTCGTTTCTGTCTTACTTGGGGCTGGGTGTTGAACTTTCGTGGGGCAAGCTCGTCTCCGAGGCTGTGAAAGTCGTCAATCCCATCAACTCCTATTGGTGGCTGCTCTTCTTCCCCAGCCTCTTCCTGGGCCTCACGCTCTTCTGCCTCAATTTCTTCGGTGATGGCCTCAGCTTCGCCCTCGACCCCAAGTCCAAGCGCTAGTGCGCCACAAAAGCCTGGATTTTGTGGCGCATCGGCCAACCTCGTGCGCCAAGAAAACCAGGTATATTTGGCGCACAGAACTCGCGACGCGCCACAGAAACCAGGTATTTCTGGCGCATGAGGAGGATCGATGAGTCAGGTGGAGCGTGAGATTGTGGCGACGGAGAAGGCGCCGGCGGCGATTGGTCCCTATTCGCAGGCTACGGCATGGGGTGAGCTGGTGTTTGCCGCAGGGCAGATCGCGCTCGATCCTTCATCGGGTGAGCTTGTGGGCGACGGGGACGTGGCGCGAGAGACCGAGCAAGCGCTTCGCAACCTTCGGGCGGTGCTTGAAGCGGCGGGATCGTCGATTGGGGATGTGCTTCGCTGCGATGTGTATCTGGCAGACATGAACGACTTTGCTGCCATGAATGCCGTGTACGAACGCCACTTCGACGCCCATCCGCCAGCGCGCGTGACTGTAGAGGCGGCCGCGCTTCCTCGCGGCGTGCGTGTCGAGATTGCTGCAATTGCTGCGCGGCGCGCACCCTAGCGAACAGACGTCTGTCGCCAACCTTGGTCCTGCTCGCTGCCGTGCCGACACACGTCAACTGCATTGAACCGTGATGGGCCGGGGACACGAATGCGGGGCGTTGTCCATTCGGGCGGGATACGGGAACGTGTAGGACCGACGTTCAATCGTGAAGGTGCGGCCGAGGAACGGTAGGATGCCAGCGTGAGCCAAGCAACCACCCAGTTGGATCTCGTGTTCTTTGACTTGGACGACACGCTCTACAGCACCACGGAGTTCTCGCGTCGCGCCCGCATTAACGCCGTGCAGAAGATGATCGATCACGGTCTCCAGATTTCACTCGATGAAGGCGTTGCGGAACTCAGCGAAGTAGTCGCCGAGTTTTCAAGCAACTATCCCGAGCACTTTGCGCGGCTCCTGGATCGACTGGGTCCCGAGATGTACAAAGGTCACAATCCCGCGGTAGTGATCGCCGCAGGCGTGGTTGGATACCACACTACCAAAGTGACCGACATGGAGGTGCTTCCCGATGTGCGGCCCTTGCTTGAGCGCCTGCAGCAGTCGAGCATTCGGTTGGGTGTCATCAGCGCCGGCCTTCAAGTCAAACAAGCCGAGAAGCTCATTCGCCTCGATGTGTTGAAGTACTTTTGCCCAACCGCGATCTTCTTTAGCGATCAAGTGGGGGTGAGCAAACCCAACCCCAAGATCTTCTCCAAAGCGTGCGAAGCCGTGGGTGTAGAACCGACCCGCGCCATGTACGTGGGGGATCGACCGGGGCACGACGTGGCGCCCGCCAGTACGATTGGAATGAAGACCGTGCACTACACCGGCGCACGCGGAAAATACCATCGCCATCCAGCACCGGTGCAAGCCGATCATCAGTTGTCAGATATGCGCGATCTTGCGCCCATTCTCAAAGAGCGTTACCACCTACCGGTTTAGGCATCGTGCTCAAGCTCCCCGTGTACAAGACCCCGATCGCATTCTGCCGCGCTGCGCACTGATGGATCGATGCAGATGTTGAATGCGAACCGCTTGTCGATCGCGCCCCATGACGTTCCAAAAATGAACATGGCCCCGAGCCGCAAACTGCTCGGGGCCATCTTCGCTTGACGACGCGCAAAGGCGCATCGTGCGCTCAATGCGCTTAGCGCATGAACTTCTCTTCCTGCTCGGTGAGATCGGTGATCTCGGCGCGCACGATGATCATCAGGTGGCTGACTTCATCGCTGCGGCCCTTACGGCTGAAAAGGAAGCTAAGCAACGGGATCTTGCCAAGGAAGGGGATCTCGCTCTGGCGGTCTACCGTGCGAATGTCCTTCAACCCGCCGATCACGATTGTGCCTTGGTCGGGCACGCGCACCGTGGTGCGAACCTGCTGGAGGCGCAGCTCGGGCAACTGAATGATGACCGGGGCGAACGATGAGGCGAGCGACGTTGCGAACTCTTGGATGGGACGACGAAGGCGTGCCACCGTGGGCTGCAACTCAAGCGTGATGTAGCGACGGTCGTTGGAGACCGTGGGGCGTACGTCGAGCGTGAGGCCGTCCTGAATGATGCCCACAATCGGGTCAGCGATGAAGGAGGTCTGTGCGACCTCTACGTCGAAGTCCTGAATGTAGGAGATCTGATTCACCATCGTCAGGTTGGCGCGCTGCGTGTTGTAGACCGTTACGATAGGTGCGGTCAACGTGCGAGCGCTCAAAGACTTCTCCGTGGCTCGAACAATCATCGAGACCTCGGTGTCGTCGATGATGCTCATAGAGAGCGTGGCGCCACCGACGCTTGAGAGCACTTCGCCAAGCGGATTGTCGAAAATGTTCTCGGTACGTCCGCGGAAGTCGCCGTCCTGACCATCGTTGAAGTAGGCACCGGCGGAGGGCGGCAGTGCCGCACCCGTAGCCAGACCCGCGCCACCGTTGTCAAAACCTGCTGACGCCGCGTCTTCCAGACCGTTCGTGACGTCATCGAGGTTGACGAGCGTGCCGGGATTGGCACCCGCAACACCGTTGTTACCACCGAGGCCGCGGAAATCGACACCCACGTCCTTCAGGAAGTTTTCGCTGACTTCAAGGAACCGGCTCTCGACCGTGACGACGATGCCAGCAAAGCCCCGCAAGTCGTCGAGGAAGTTGGCCACGCGCTGCTGAATGTCGGCGTTGGCCGTAACCACAAGATTTTGCTGACCTTGCGGAGCGATCTCGGCGCCTTCGGTCTCTTCCCAATACTTGGGCGATACCGCGCCCTTGATGAGCTCAATCAACTCGTCGGCCTGGCCGTAGGGGAAGATGGGCTCTTCAGACTCGGTTCCGAATAGCGGCGTTTCTTCATTGGCAAGATCATCGGGACCCACCAAACGAATGGTGGGGGGAATGAAATCGGTCAAGCCCGACGTGAGGTCGGCGACCGGGTGGATTTCCACCTGGAACTTCTTGTCCTGATACTCCTTGGAAGTGAAGACGATGATGTTGCCCTTGGGCGTCCAAATCACGTTTTCATCGCCCGAGTGCGAGCGCAACATTTCGAGCACCTGCTTGAGCGGTGCGTCTTGCACAACCAAGTTGGCAACCTTGGACTCATTTACGGACGAAGCGATTCGCGCGTCGACCATGATGTTGATACCGGTCTGAACACGAAGCGTGCTGATGACTTCACCAAACGCGCGGTCGTTGACGTCGAGGTTGACCATCGTGTTGCCGACGCGTGCCATGAGCTCGGCGGCTTCGGGATCGTCGTCTTGTTCGTTGAACGTGGGGCGTGAGGACTTGCGCAGATCCGTGATCTTGTCCCAGAACTTGCGGCTGGGCCACACAAGGATCTTGTCTTGCGGAATGCGCGTGGCCTGAATGTCGTCCATCCACTCGCGGAAGGCCTGCTTTTCTCGCTTGAGGTAGTCTACTTCCAACTGGTTGTGGCGAGCGCGCTCAGCGGCTTCACGAAGGTCTTGCGCCTTGGTGTTGTCGGGCTGCTCTTCCAGGATCTTTTCAGCGTACGCGATCGCGCTCACATAGTCGTCGCGATCGAATGCCTTGACCGCCGCACCCATCCACTGTTCAAGACGCTCAAGCTCAGCCAGGAGTTGCTGCTCTTCTTCCTTCGCCATTTCGGCAAGGGCGTCTTCGATGGCGCTTTGGCGTGCTTCCTTTTCGGCGGCTTCCTTCTGCGCCTTTGCTTGGCGGAGGCCGTTTTGTGCGTCGGACTCGATGGAACCCCACTCAACCTGGAAGGGCGATGTGTTGATGATGAACAACGAGTCTTGGAACGCCTCAATCGCGTCGTCGTAGCGCTCATTGGTGAGGTGCATACGACCTACGTTGTTGAGCTTGCCCGCTTTGGTGCGTTGCTCTTCAATGCGCACCTTGGCGTTGAGCGCACGGCTCTTGGCGTAGTCGTCGGCGGCGTTGGCGCGGCTGCCAAGCATGGACATAACTTCGCGCATCATGAACTTGGCTTCGGCGTTGTCGGGAGAGATCTCCATCGCCTCACGCAAACGATCGCGCGCGTCGAGGTATTCGCCATTACGCATGTGGACGCGTGCGGCATTGACCTTGCTCTGTGCCAAGAACCGTTCGCGGTCGGCTGTGGCCGCCGCGGGATCTACTGCCGGGGGGCCTTCCATGGGCGGGCCGCCATAAACAGGCATCTCGTCGGTGAGCACCTTCTTGACGTCATCGGACGCGTCGCTATCGGATCCAAACACGCCTTTGGCCGGCGCGTCAGAATCGATTGCAACTGATCCCTTGGTTTCCGATTTCTTCGTATCCGCCTTATTCGAATCAGCGAGTCCGGTGGCTTTGGGACTGCTGCTCTTGTCAGCGAGCGTGCGCGTGGAATCGCCGCTTGCATCAAGCACGTCATTCAAGGAACGAGAGCGACATGAAGAAAGTCCAACCGTAAGCAAGACTGCAAATGCAACGACGCCAAGCGTGTGTGCGATTGCAGTGGTTGAACGGACTCGCCGCGAGAAAGTCATGGCAGTGCGCGTCATTGAAACGTCCACTCCGAGCGAGGCCACGTGTGGGGGCAAGTCGTCCGGATCGTGCAACGCGCGGATGCCTCCCTGCACCCGCGAGTCATCCGTTTGGACGGCTCACGCAACCGTTGAGCGGGGGGCCTTCCGCCGCTCAACCTGGGGCCGCGCCCTCCTTCGACGCGACCTCCTCCCTGTGCGTCATAGGACACTGGAACGTGGTCATGTCTTTGTCATAAGCACCCGGCATAAACCGATTTCTGGCGCTTTGCCGCGAATCCGTTCGTCACGCGCCTGTGTCGGTGGTCGCGTGGCAAACAGGCGCCTACGAACTCGGGCTATCCGTCAGCGACACGTTCTTGCGTGTTGTGCTTTTTGTCGGTTGGTGGTGCACAGTCGCTCTGCGCGATTGCATGCCGCACGTGCCTCTTTGTCCCGCCCGAGCTCCTTCAAGAATCTCGCTCGGAGCAGCTCGACTTGGCAGTCGGGCGCAGGCAGCTCACCTGCCAAATGCTCCAATCGATCGAGCATCTCATCTTCCCTACCCACACCATTGACCATGCACGCCATGAGCAATGTTGCGGGAGCCCGACGTCCCAGCGCCCATGAGCGAAGGTAGGCCGCCTCCGCGTGCGCGCTTGCTCGCGCATCACTCGCCGAGATGGCGTGTCGCCGAAGGGCTTCGGCTCGCCAGAAGTGTGCTTCGGCATTGTTCGTGTCTCGTTCGCATAATTGATCGAGTTCGTCCAAAATGCGGCTTGGGACGCCGACCGAGGGTGGCGTCCCACGAATGGCCGCAGCGATTTCGTCAAGCCGCTTGGCATCTGCCATGTGCTCATGCGGATCGAGCAACGACGCGTTCTTCTCGGGCGACAGAAAGGGGGTGACTAGTGCCGCCCCGCCGTAGCCACTGGACGCGGTTGCGTGGGTCGCGCGGTCGCCTCGATCCAATGCGCGATAGGCGCCGAGCATGTGCCTGAACAATTCGAGTCCTTCGACGGTCGGATCCTCGGTTGTACTCGTCGAGGGTGTGTTGGGTAGCGACTCGATCCACCGTTGGCGACCGAGGCCGCTATCCACCAGTAGGCCACGTGTGGTTGCTACGCCCGAAAGTTGTGCCCAGCGATAGCGACTGTGAGCAAAGAGCGATTCCACGGGTAGCGCGGCATCGTTCGCGCGCGACGTCGCGAGCAGGTCAATCCCTGAGCCCGGCACAACGGAAGCGTCCCATGCGATCCCCGCGAGTCCGGCAATCGTGGGTGCAATGTCCTGCAAGCATGCGATGTCATTTCGATCGTGATCTCGTTGTTCTGCACCCGTAATAAACATGGGCACCCGGAGCACTTCACCGCTCAACAACATGCCGTGACTCTCTTCGCCAAGGGCACCCAACGCCTCACCGTGGTCCGCGGCAACAATAACCGTGACGTTTCCTCGACCCCGTTCCGCCAAGCCTGTCATCAAGTGGCCAATGGCATGATCCATGGCGGCGATATCGCCCACGTAGCCACGCGGCGTGCGATACGGGCGATGGGGGTCAAAGAGATGAACCCACAAGAAAACGTTGCTGTTGGCTTGCACACCATCCAAGTGTGCCAATGTGGTTGCGACGGTGTCTTTTGCGGCGCGTTCCGGTACGTTCAACGACGTGAGATCGTCGAGGTTCCCGTCGTCATAGTGCGTAAAACCCTGTTGCAGGCCATAGCGCTTGGACAATACACCTGCCGAAACAAACGCAGCCGTGTGCCAACCCGCGCGACGAAGGCGTTCTTGGATCAGGGGATATCCCCGTGTCGTAGAACGGGGCAGCGGCGGGCTGGCATTGACGCGCACACCCGTTGCGGCGGGGGGCAGCGCACTGAGCATCGACAGGTGCGCTGGCAACGTTAGAGGCACAGGACTAAACGCGTGGCGAAATCGAACGGCGTCCTTCGCCAATTGATCCAAATTCGGAGTATCTAGCCCTTGAGGTGCCTTGTCACCCGCCAGGGCACGAATGTAGTCGTGTCGCAACGTATCCGGCGTGAGCAGGAGAATCGTCTTGCCGGACCCGACGGGCGCTTCGCCGACATCGCGATTCAACAACCAAAGTGCCGCCGCAATCCCAAGCGCTGCAAGTAGCAAGAAGACCCTACGCATGACGACGAAGGTAGGTCCCGCATCTTTGCGTATCAAGTCTCGATGTTACTCACCACGCGTTCCGACTCGGCATTGGGCTTGTTCACCGAAACCCTCCTCCGACCGGCATCTCACTGAGGCTTGCGCGTGCCCTCAAACACGACGTCTGTCACGCCCAGTCGCAAAAACTCGTTGATGATGGCCATAACATCGCCGTGTGGCACCGAGCCGCCGCGTGGTTCGGGTGCGACAATCTCGCCCTTTCGCTTGCCAGGCTCAACACCTTGAACTTGACGTTGCATCGAGTTGCGAAGCGCGGCCATGACCGCTTGGTAATCGCGCACGCGCACCGGTGATTCATGTAGATGGCCGCGCCACTTCGTAGGTAACGCATACGTTCTTGGCAAGTGTCCCACGCGCATCACTGTGCGTTGCTGTTCAGTGCCTAGGTTGCGTACGAACACCTTGACCTTGCATGCGTCCAAGTCCTCGGCCGGTGTTGGTATCGACGCCATGCCGCGATCATGTGGCAATGCTGCATCGATGCGCGAATCGATGTCCTTGAACTTGAGACTCAGTAGAAAGAAGATGATCAACTGAAACACGATGTCGATCATCGGCGTCATGTTGAGTTCACTGTCTTCGCCGGCCGCGGCACGTTTCCACGCGCCGACTGTTCCGGATCCCTGACCAATCGGTAGAGCCATAGCCCTCTCCTTTGCGACATATGGGTCGGACGCAATGAGGGTGGGGGGCGGGTCAGACGGGGGTGGGGGGCGGGTCAGACGTTGCGAGAAGCCGTCAGCCTGGAATCGACCGACGGCATCGCATGTTTGTGGATGTTCGCGCTGGTTACTTACCCTGTGCGCGCGCGGCACGTTCGGTGCTTGTGAGCGGCGTTGCTTTGCCCTCAAAGACCACGTCGGTGATGCCCAGCTTTAGATAGACATTGAGCACGCCCATGACATCGCCATGGGGCACCGCCCCGCCTTTGGGTGGCGGCGCAACGATTTCGCCTTTGATTTTGGCGTTGTCTACCGTCTTGCCTTGGTCTTCGGCCGTATACGCGGCTTGAAGAGCGGCCACCACCTCGGGGCCGAGGCGCTTGCGAATGGCTTCGTAGAGCTGATTGAACTTGCTGTCGTACTCTTCAACGCGAGCGGTGTTGTTGGCGGCCTCTTCCTTGGAGCGCCCTTTCCACTGCTTCGGCAAGAGAAAGATGTTCTTGCTGTTTTCAATCTTCATCATCGTGTGTTCGCTGGGCTTACCCAAGTCGCGCCGGAAGACCTTCACTTTGACCGTGTTGAGATCTTCGGGGAAGGTGGGCGTGGCTGCCATGCCACGATCCTTGGGCAACATGCTGTCGATGCGACGATCGATGTTCTTGAACTTCAGACTCAGCAAGAAAAAGATGATCAACTGGAACACGATGTCAATCATCGGTGTCATGTTGAGTTCGGTATCTTCCGGTTCGGGGAGATTCAGTGCCATCAGAGCCCCCTTTCTACTTCTCGTCTTCTTCGGGAAGTTTCTTCACCGAGAATTGTAGCTTGTAGACCTTGATGTCCTTGTGGGCGCACGCTTGCATCACCCACTGCACGTACTTCCACTTCGCGCCACGGTCGGCGTTGATCATGATCGGCACTTTGCTCGCGCCGTCTTCTTCACGCAGATCGGGGTCATTGCCAATCAGACCGCGCAGCGCGTCCTGAAGATTTTGAATGGCGTCGTCGGCGTCACCGGGATCTTCCGAGGAAAGATCAAACTCGCGATCGCGGAAAATGACCTTGCCGTCGCCCGTGAGGTTGACGGTAAAGCGCTTGACCTCGGCTTTGGGGTCTTCCTTGTCCTCATTGCCCATCGAGGCGATGGGAAGCTCCACCGGGAAGAACTCTTTCTGCGACAAGTCAATGGTGAGCATGAAAAACACGACCAAGAGGAAGGTCATGTCAATCATGGGCGTCATGTTCATCTTGGCGTCTTCTGTTTCAATCAGAACAGGTGCTGCCATGCGTGGCTCCTCGATGTCGGGTCGGACGCCTGGAAATGATTCGCGCTTCTTGGTTTGTGGGTTTGTGCGCGGGGAGCGCGAACCCCCGCAACACTAGCGTATCAGGTCGTTTAGCGGCTGCGGAAGCGCTCGGTCATCTCTTCCAAGACTTCGGCGAAGTGGATGGAGATGCGTGTGGCCTTGTTTCGGAAGTATTGGTAGGCCGTAACCGCGGGAATCGCTACCAACAATCCCAAGAACGTGGTGACGAGCGCGGCAGAAATACCACCGGCAAGGTCGGCTGGCGTGACCTTGGCACCCTTTTCCACGATTGTTTCGAACGCCGTGATCATACCCGACACCGTACCGAACAGGCCGAGCATGGGTGCCACGTTGGAGAGGAAGAGCATCCAGCTCACCTTTTGCTGCAGCTTGACCGCTTCCACGCCCGCGGCTGCATCGACGGCTTCCTTCACTTTGGGATAGCCTTCGTTCAATCGGGGCAGCCCCGCCGCCAACGAGCGCGTCACGAAGTTGGGCTCGGACTCGCAGAGTTCGAGTGCTTCTTGGTACTCGTCTTCTTCCAGCAATGCTTCCACCTCGTCGATGATCTCGGGGGGGCAGAGCTTGTCGGCGCGGACGTTTACGGCGTACTCAATAATGAGGGCCACCGTAGCGATGGACAGGGCGATAATCACCCAACCAATGGCGCCGCCATCCTCGAGAATGCCGCCGATGGACATCGCGTGAGCGTCGGGAGCAAACGCCAAGGTGCATACCGAGGCGAAACCTAGTGAAACGATCAAAGTGCTGAGCTTGGGCATGGCCGCATGGACTCCGAAAACTGGGACCACGAGGGTTGGGTGAAAACGCGGAGGACTCCCTCGATTCCGTCCGCGACCAATACGTGAAATCCTGAACTGAATGTTCGTTGGTTGAAAATTCGTCGACCCGAGACGATTGATTGGAGGGCGAGTGCTCCCAGCGTCGCTATCGCGCTACGAGAACCCGCCACCCAATTCGACGCGCGTCAGATGACGCTGCCGCCGATCTACCTGCCTCCGGGCGAGCCGAAGCGTACCCGATCGCAGGAAATGCCGCTACTTCCGGCGAGCCCGGATTAATCGTGAAGTACGCGCCGCGCCGTTTCCGGTGCGATGAACGTGGTTCATGAGCGTCTGGGATTCGATTGGATCTGGGATTGGATATCGCCCGGAATCGGATGTTGAGCGCCCTACTTGCTCGCCCAGCTCGTCTTGCCGAAACGTTCCGACAGAAGACGCGTGGCGGAGGCCTTGAGACCCTCGTACATCTTGCGAACACCGGCGTCCTTTGCCGCGGCGGCCGCCTTTTCCGCCGCTTGGGCGAGGTAATAGCAGGCGCGACCCGACTGATCGGGGTCACCAAGCAGATACTTCACCGTAACGGCGCGAAATCGAATGATGGCTTCTGCGAATTGGCCTTCCTCGAGGAACGCACGGCCAATGCCATTGAGCACAATGGACTGGACGCGCGGATCGCGAGCGCCCGCTACAAGCGCGGCGAGACTCTCCTTCTTGAGCTTGCTGCCAAACTCCTCGCGGAGCGCTTCGGGCGAATTGCCCATCAAGAAGGTTCGCAACGATTGATAACCGGCCGCGTTGTTGGCCTTCTCTGCATCCGCCATGCGAATAATCGCCATGCGGCTCCGCGCCAAACTGAAGAACCGCCCGTACTCCTTTTGGAAATATGGCAATGCCTCGTTTTCAAGACGGGTGCGCATCACAGTGGCCGCGGCGTTATAGGCCGAGCTGGCTTTGTTCTTGTCGCCCTTTGCTTCTTCGATGGTGCCCAAGCCAACTTTTGCTTCATAAGCCCAGCGAGGATGCAGTGGAACTTGAATTGCTGCCGAGTACAAGGCGTCAAATGCTTCGCGCGCCTCGTCGTACTTCTTCAACCCGACAAGCGTCAATGCCTTTACATGCATGGCATGGGGATAGAAGCGACTCGCGCCGTCCTTGAACCGTTCCAGGAATCCACCTGTGGTTACACCCTTTTCTGCATCGGGGATAGGCATGTCGTCCAAGCACATGAGGACCTTTTGAAACAGGTCGAGGTCGTCGTTTTGCTTGGCCTTTTCGTAGAGGGCGCGCACGTAGTAATAGTGCGCGTATTCGGATTCCCACGCGGGGCGCGCTTTCTTACCGGGAGGATCGCCCGCCGAGAAGGATGAGAACTTTTCATCGCCTGAATCGGGATCCTTATAGATCCCGCCACCGTGAACGCGTCGAAGTTGTTCAAGTGCTTCGTCATAGTTTCCACGACGAAGTTCACTAATCCCATTTTGAAGACGCTGGGAGTCGGCGCTGTCCTTGCGCTCGATGCGTTCCACAAGACGGGCCGGCACGCTCTCCTCGGCACCCTTGGGCCGCGTTCGGTATTTCACTTCTGCCCACGACTCGGAGGTGATCTCCGACGCGCGAATCGAACGTACGCGATTTGTGTTTGGATCGCGCGTGATGATCTCATCAGCCGCGGCTGTCGTGGCTGTGGCCCACACGGCCATCAGTGCCACGGCGGCTGTCACACTTAAACGAGTCGTCACACTCGAACGAAACGTCGATTGCATGAATGATTTCATCGTTGGGGACATCCTTACGTGAGTCAAGGCGAATGCACTTCTGCGCGTCGTCGGACGGGGCGCGCGACCGTTGCTTTGCGAAGCCATCTAGTTATCTTCCGTGGCGGGCTGTGTGGAACCCGCTGCTTTCGGCATTGGGACCGTGTCCGCGGACATGCTGAGCTTCATACGTAGCGTCTCAATGCGCTTGCTCAGCGCGGTGAACTCCTCCGGGGTTTCCGGTCGAACGCCTACGCCCACCGTGGGGTCGCCCATCGCAAGGCGCTTGAGCAACCTTGTTGAGAGTTCAGCCTTCTCTTTGGCATCGCCGGAGTCACCGCTCACGCTTTGAAGCATTTCGGCCCACTTGGTGGCGGCGGCGGCGCGAATGATCTGCGCGCTCCACCACTCGGCGCTTCCGTCTTCCACACCAAACTGACGCGACTTCACCAATCCCTCGCACAAACGCAGGGCCTTGGGTTTGTCTTCCAGGCGCTCCGACTCGGAGTACACCCAGGCAAGCGCCAAGCGGAAGTCGATGGTGTCGTTGGCGTGCAACTTGTAAAACGCAGAGTCGAATCCACAGGGGTGAAAACTGGCCACCACTTGCTTGGCTTCACGCTCGGGCTGAGCGCGTGTGACGTAGGTACGGAAGTGTTCGACGCCGGCGAGGTAGCGTCGGTTGGCCGCGTCATTGGCAAATACAGGCACCGCAAAGCCACCACTCTTGCCAAGTGTCTGCGCCACTTGCTTAAGTTCGGCCACGGTCTTGACTCGGGGCAGCACGTAGCGGCGACTGACATTGTCAACATTGCTTGTCCATCGCACGACCGCGTAATCGCCCTTGATATGTCCAACGAGCAAGTCCGTATTGGCGGAAACATTGGCAATACCCGCCTGCAAGCGCTCAAGCGCTTTACCGACAAGTTTCCTTCGTTCCTCGTTTGAATCGGCACGCCGTGCCAACTCGTAATACACGGTCCCGAGCCATCCCGTGACCTCTTGGCGATCCGACTCTTTGGTGCCCTCAAAGTTCAAGTAATCCTCGGCCAACTCCTTGCACCGTTCCCAGTTCTCCTTGACTTCGGGCCGCAACTTGGCCGCCTTCAAATAGTTGTGGGCAAAGATCTTGACGTTTGCGGGGTTCTGCTTGACGCCCGACTTCTTGCGCTCGATGTAGAGACGGTAGTAGTAGCCCACAGAACGTGCACGCGGGTCATAGATCTTGAGCTTGAGTTCGGCCAACTCGTTGTCGAGCGCGGCCTTGCGCGTGATGAGTTCACCTTCTTCGGCCACAAACTTGTTGATCTTCTCGTTCAGGCGTTTGATGTCGGCCTTGGCTTCGGGAATGCCCTTGGATGCCTCTTCGAAGTCGGCTTTGGACACACCAAAGTCTTCGCCCTCCGTCTGCTGCTTCTCCCAGATTTTTATGGCCTGCTCGTATTTCCCGATCAGGTTCTTGACGTCACCGACGCGCTCACGCGCCTTGAAGATGAGATCACCCGTGGACTTGATTTTCTTGTTGAGCCCCATTGGCTGCTCACGGGTCCCGTACAACTCTTGCGTAATCTCGCGAATGCGCGTCTCAAACACCTTTGCTTTGCCGGCAAAGTGCTTGGCCATGGAACTCGTGATGCTGTCAAGTCGCGGGTAGGTGGCATCGGCTTCGATAAGCTGCGTTAAGTACCGTTCGGCCTTGTCTACCTCACCCTTGCCAATGTGGGCAAGCACGAGGTGGCCAAGCGTGCCGGCGTAGATCTGCTTCTGACCGCCACTGCCGTTTTTGAACTGGCTATACTTGGCGTGAAAGCCATCCAAGGTCTTGAGGATCTCGTCGAACTGTTCCTGTTTGTAGTGCGCCTCCGCTTTCCAATAGAGCGCCTCGCCAAGAGCCGCCTGACGCCGACTGGCAACCGTAGCGAACTTGGCAGCCTGGTCCTTGGCCTCCTTGGAGTTCCAGTAGGCGGTCGCAGCCTCGAATGCCTTTAGGCTGCCATTCCAGTCATCTTGCTCGTGGGCAACGCGCATGAGCTGTACCCATGCCGCGTCTTGTCGCGGGTGGGAGGGGTCTTGCGTTACTTGCTTGAACAACGGAATGGAATCTTGATACGCCTTCTTCCAGCCCGACGCCTTAGTGCGTTTCTGCTTACGTGCCTTGCTCAGTGCCTCGCGGGCTTCATCCCAAATCGTGCGGGCACCCGAAGGATGGTTGGGGTAGTCGGTTTGGAAACTCTTACGAATATCGGCGAAGCGTTTCCGGTAGGCCTCGTCGCCGGTGAGTTCATAGAGTTGCTTCCATTTGCGCATGGCCGTCTGGCGGAAGTTGCCCATGGCGATCATGTTCTGATCGGTCGCCGTACCGTCGGTCGGCAACAAGCCGTCCATCCAGATTTCATGCAGCGCGTCATACGCCAGAGCACAACCAACGAGGTCGCCGCTTGATTCGGCGGCTCTGGCAATCTTCTGCCATGACGGAACAATGAGTTCCTTGATGGACGCTTCGTCTTTGTTGGAGGCGAGGATCGCTTCTTGGAACGTGCTTATGGCTTCATCCCACTTTTCTTGGGCGTAGAAACTCTTGCCGATGCGCTCCAACACCTTGGGGTCGGCGCGGCTTGCCCCCCCGCTACCGCCCATCACGATTTCTTGAAGCAATGCGTTGGCACGATTCTCAAGATAACCCTTTCCTTCGGTACGGGCGAACGCAGCAGCCTTGTTGGCATATTCGGTAGCCTCGGTGGTGCGTTCACGAAGAAGCTCAATGCGTGCCAATTCGATGAGGGCGAGTATGCCGTCGTCGTATTTGCCAGCGCGCGGCACGAGCTTGAGCATCTGTCCCACAACCTTGGACGCATCTTTGTAGAAATTATAGCCCGCAATGCGGCCCGCTTGGCGGCACGTGCGCGCGTAGAGGTAGTAGCCGCGGCAGATGATCCGCTCTTCGTCGTTCGATACATTGTCCGTTTGCATGACGGTGTCGAACCACTCATTGGCAAAGCGGTAGTTTTCTTTCTTTTGCTCGTCATCCGTGGCGCATTTGGCCAACTCCACGTAGTTCTTCCCGTAGATCAACGCCGCGTGTACGGCAACAAGTTGTCCGTCTCGGAGCGTGATGTAGTCCTCAAGTGCATTGCCGGCGCTCTTGAATGCGTTGACCGCAGCTTCGCTGCAGCGTTCCATGACCAATGCGCGATAGTGTTGGCAGCGTACCCATTCAAACTGGGCGATCTCGGCGCGCAGGGGTGCGTCTTGGGCGTCGTGGCCCTCGCGCAAACCATCAAAGTATGAGATGGCCTTTTCCACCATGGATTTGGCATCGCTGATGACCGTCTCGACGTCGGTCTTGCGCTTCTTTAGACGCTCAGCGTCGGGGGCGAGCGTTTCGCGCGCCCAAATCACGAATCCCAATCGCGTGCGACCTGCGCTCATCTTGGCCTCAAGCGCGCGCGGGTGGCTGGGGTTGTTCTCTGCGAACTTCTCCATCGCCTGGCTCGCCTGCTCGTAGGCGGCAAGCACATCTTTGTAGGGCACGCTGGAGCGACCCCGCAAACCGTCAGCACGTTGACTATCGAGACGCGCGAGGCCGTACCGCGCGAGTTCCTTTTGCTCGTCGGTGCCGGTCGCCAGGCTGTTTTCCAAAACTTGGCGTGCGTACACGAAGTAAAAGTCCTTACCCCTTCGCTTGCCAAGTTCTGCGAGTTTCTGGGCGAACTCGAAGTCATCTGCGCCGGCTTCTGCGTGGGGTTGCCATGCGGGACACGCCAAGGCGAGCGCCAACGCTAGGGATAGATAAATCGGGGTGCGAGCAACGCGTGACATGGAGTTCATGAGATAGGGGACCTCGCGGTACAGAAGCCGAATAGGAGATACGCGCGAATAGAACCAGATCGCCCATGCTCATGGATTGGGATTCCATGAAGCGGGCGAAGCCTTACCCAGCGCGCACGTCGCGATCGCGCCGAAACGGCGCATGGAGATGTGCTCGCATCCAAGAACACGTATCCCAGGACACGTATTTCGGGACACGTATTTCGGGTTACGAACGGCGGCATTCTAAGGATGCGCCCTCTGACGGTCAATGCGACCCAAGGCACCCGCCGCGATTGCTTCCCCAAAACCAAGCAGGACGACCCGAACTCAGAAACCCGAAGGGCAGCAATTCGACGGGCAGGGCATCCGCGCAAAACGAAGAAAGCCTCACCGCTTCACGGCGAGGCCAGAACGGGCGTCGGGTCGGACGACCTGCACAGCAGTATACACGTGAATTCCAACGATGCAAGCCCGCATGACGATCGCGAGCATTGACGGCCTGTGGCGACTCGCAGCACCTGCCACCTCGCTTCCGCGAACCCAACAAAAATGAGCGAAGGCCTTGAACCCTTCGATTCAAGGCCTTCTTTTCGCCACTCGGACGGGTCTCGCTACATCCCCGGATCGACTAGCCGCCGGGGATCATCATGGGCACGGGCTCCATCATGGGCATCATCGGATCACACGGCGAACAAGGCGGCGCGGGATTCACGATGACGGGCTCGCACGGATCGCACACGTTGCAGGGTGCGGGCGCGGGCTCCACCATGACCGGAGCAGCCACGGGGCAAGGCACCGGCTCGGCCGGAATGTTGCACTGACCGCCTTCGCAGTCATCGCAATCTTCAAAGTCCACGATGGGCACGTAGTCGCGTACGTCGAGCGGGGGGATGTCCAAGTTGTCCTTGGGCTCGCGCTCGGACAGCGAGACAACATTCGCACGCACCAAGATCATCAGGTTGCGGCGATTGACGAAGTTGCCC
This sequence comes from Planctomycetota bacterium, assembly GCA_965222115.1. GTDB lineage: Bacteria > Planctomycetota > PLA2 > PLA2 > JAEUHO01 > CBDCTJ01. The sequence continues at coordinate 2,224,528 of CBDCTJ010000007.1, forward strand.
TTTCGCGTGAGCAGCATCGAGAGAATCGGAATCTTGGAGAGAATCGGTACTCCGCTCTCACGCACATCCTTCTCGTAGAACTTCATGCCGCCGATCAGCAACGTGCCGCCATCGGGCATGGTCACTGTTGTGCGGACCTTGCTCACTCGCAACTCGGGAATCTGCAATGTGACGGGTGCGTTGGCACCAATCGGGCCCGATGCCAAGTTCGTGGTGAACTCGCCGATGGGACGAACCACTGTGGCAACGGTGGGGCGCAGTTCAAGCTGAATGAAACGACGGTCTGCCGAGACAACCGGGCGCACATCCAATACGACACCTTCCTGAATGGTCTGGATGACCGGGTTGGCGATATTGGACGCCTGGGCAATCTCAACTTCGTAGTCCTGCACATACGAAATCTGGTTGAGCACCGACACGTTGGCGCGCTGCGTGTTGTAAACCGTAATGCGCGGTGCGGTAATCTCCTGGATGCGCTCCGACTTCTCAACCGCGCGAAGAATGACTTCTACGGCGGTGTCATCGAGGTAGGTGTGCTGGAAGGAGAGGCCACCCGTGTTGCGCAAGCGGTCGGGATCGCCGAAGCGACGAACCACGGTGTCGAAGAGGTTCTCGACACGACCGGCGTACGCGCCGTCGGAGTTGTCGTTGTAGAAGATACCGGCGTCGTTTGCCGTACCGACCGAGCTGGGCTCGGGGTTGGTACCAAACGGGACACCTGACGGGTTCGCCGACGTGCCAAAGAACACGTCATCGATTACGACGGGCGGACCCGAACCCTGTGTCTGGACCGGATTGACGCCGCTACCCAAGCCACGCACGTCTACACCTACGTCGCGCAGGAAGTTGTCTTCCGCGGTGAGGAAGCGCACTTCGAGGTCCACGAGAATGCCGCTGTTTGCGCGCAACTGACGAAGCAAATCGGAAATCTGTGCGTGGATCGCGGGCGTATTGCGCACGATCAGGATGTTGTTGCGGGGCTCGATGCTGGCGGGCTCTTCCCAGGCCGGCTCACCACCAATGGTGGTCTTGATCAGTTCGACCAAGTTTTCCGCAGCAATGATGGGCTCGGGTTCGGGGAGCTCAGGGGGTTCGGGTGCTGCGAAGTTCGACGGGACAAGATTGATGTCTTGGCCGATGAAATTCTGAATGGCTACGGCGAGGTCCTTGACGTCGTAGTAGTCAAGCTTCATCGTCTCCTGAACTTCGTCGGGCATGCTGATGTAAATCACGCCGCCGCGCGGGCCCCAACGCAGGTCGTACTGGCTGGTGAGCACGTCGAGCAGGTTGTAGACACTCACGTCGTCGAGTTCGAGCGTGAGTTCGATCTCTTCACCCTTCTCATCGCGCACCTTCGGCGTGACGTGGAAGTTGAGACCGGTGTAGACGCGGAGGTACTCGACGGCGCGGTCGAGCGTGGCGCCTTCCCACACAAGGCCCTTGACGCGCTTCTTGCGAAGTACGGCCATGACGGCTTCATTGGCAACGTCGGTTTCGCCCACGTCGCTGTCGCCCACGGAACGAGGCGTGCGGATGGCGATGTCTTCCAACCAGTTATCGGGGAAGCGAACCACGTCGATCTGAGGAAGGGCGCTGCGCTCGAGGTCGAGCATGATGCTCTTCCATTGGTTGTCAAAGCGACGACGGTTCTCTACCTGGTTCTTCATGTGTTCCGCGTCGTGCGACATCTCAATGATGCGATTCGCGTCACAGTTGCCGGGGTCGGAGCGCAAGATGTTCTTGGCGTAGGTGCGAGCGAGTTCGTATTCGCCACGGCGGAAGGCGCGGTGTGCACCCTCAAACCAACTGCGGATACGCGCCATGCGTTGTTCGCGAATGCCCGCGAGTTCGATTTCCTTTTCTTCTTGGGCATCACGAATCTGCTCTTGGCGGTTGCGACGCTCCAAGACTTCGGCTTGGTACGACGTGTTGTCAATCAAGTCGCGAATGGCGGCGGCGCTCGTTCCAAAGTCACCGGTCTCGTCGTACCAAGAAATGATGGCCAAGGCTTTTTGGAATTCCTTGACGGCTTCCTTGTAACGCTCTTCACCGGCAAGTTGAGTACCGTTGTTCAGATGCTTGCGCACTTCAGTAGAGGCCTGATCGCGGCGCACTTGCGATACCGACGTGCGGTCTTCGTGGTACTGATCGGCAGTGGATGCACGGTTGGGAGAAAGGCCGTGCCAGCCTTCGCGGGCAGCTTCGCTCTGCGGATCAATCTGAAGCGCCTTATAGAAGAAGTCGCGCGCCGCGTCCAAATCGCCAACCTCAACGGCCGCACGACCTTTCTTTACGTACTGTTCGACGAGGAACTGATTGCGGCTACTGATGACATTGCCCATGTCTTCGGGCGTCATGCCACCCGCGGGACCCGCGTCACCATTGTCTGGTGATGGGGCTGGTAGGCCTTCCATGGTTGGACTGCTTCCGGCTGCACTACCCGACGTATCACCTGTTACCGGTGCAATGGCCGGAACAACGGGTGCAGCGGGCTGCATGAATGGAATCGCAGCAGCGGCATGGTTGGCAGCCGTGGTCGCTTCGACAACTGTGCCGTGTACTGCGTTACCGGCTTTCTCCGCAACGCCATTTGCCAGAGTTGCAGGCTCGGGGAATGCACCCTCAGCCTTCTTCGCAGCGCGCTTTGCTGCATCCTTCACAGCAGATGCTGCTTCGGACGCAAGCGGTTGCGCCTTAGCGGGAACGGGCGGTGTCCCGTATTCGGACGCATCAGGCGCGGCATCGGAATCGGATCCGAAGATGCCTTTCTTGCTATCAGGCGCGTCGCTCTTAGACGTGGACGATGCCGTATCGAGATCGCCGGTAACCGACGGACTCTGACAACCGACCGAAATGAAAAGCATTCCAATGAATGCAAGGAATGGGGCAATACGCTTCATCCCGAAATCCATCCTTTCGCTCGTAGACGATGGACGTTGCTATAGCGCATGCGGATCAACACCCGCACACGGTTCGCAACAATCACGAACGCTCCGGTTTGCGCAAAATGTGCAGTTGACTCAACTCGCGCACGGCCCCTGATTTAGGGGGGGTGTGCACCCAGTGGAATTCGCCTGCCTCTTACGCGAACCGCTCCTCCCTCCCTGGAGGATGCCTTCGCCGGTCGATATGGAAGTTTGAGCCTGTCATGTCCACGTCACCTGTACCCCCCGGAAATCGAGTCTTTTGGGGTATTGGCTTACCTATCACCCCCCTGACGTAGACTTCCGACCATGACGTCGAACGACACATCCGGGGATCGCGCACTCGTGGAAGTGCTTGCTTGGATGCGACGCGCCGCGGGACCCATGCTGCCATCCGATCAACCTCCAATTGCATTTGGCGGGGCCGCATCCACGTCGATTTCAACCCGTGACCCATCCTCCGGCGTAGCTTCTGAGCAGCCTTCCACGTCCGTCAAAGCCCATCGTTCTGCGAGTTCAACGCCTTCGCTCTCCTCAGAGGAACGTAGTAATGCGATGCAACGATTGGCTGCGGACGCGGCGTCGTGCACCCGCTGCGTCTTGTGTGAGACCCGCAATCAGGTTGTGTTTGGTGAAGGCTCCCTCAAGCCCCGGTTGGTGGTCGTGGGCGAGGGGCCTGGCGCCAAGGAGGATCAGACGGGACGCCCATTTGTTGGGCCCGCAGGGCAGTTGTTGGACCGAATGTTGGCCGCGATTGGCTTGGATCGCACCTCGGTCTACATCTGCAATGTCGTCAAGTGTCGTCCGCCAAGCAACCGCGATCCGCGTCCGGGAGAGGTTGGCGCATGTCGTCCATTCCTCGATGAGCAATTGAGACTCCTAGATCCCGAGCTTGTGCTCACGGTGGGGGCGCCGGCAAGTCGCACGGTGCTTCAGACCCAGCGCGGAATCACCAGCTTGCGGGGCCGCATTCACACGACGTCGCGCGGCCTACGCGTGCTCCCCACGTTTCATCCGGCCTATCTCTTGCGCAATCCCGCTGCAAAGCGCGATGCCTGGGCGGATATGAAGAAGGTCGCAGCGCTTCTGGAGATTGAGATTCCCAGCCGCAGATAGCATGATTTTATATGTATTTTGCAAATATATGCGGGTTAGCAGGGCAGCGGGGGCGTGGAATGGGCTCCGGGGGCGCAAAATGACGTCAATATGACCACCGAGGGGTTCACTACGCGCCCCCTCGCGCGCTTCAGACATCGCGCGGAGCGGGCGAGGGAGTGCAAGTGTCGCCCAGATCGCCAAATGTCACCGGATCCTCATCGAGTGGGTGGATTCGATACTTGCTGGGCCGAATCGGGTCGAGTCAGGCTCGGTTGTATGCACTGGGATGTGCGACGCTCGCGCTACTTGTTCACTCCGGATTACGCGAGGGCGGCATTTGGCGCTATGACTCGCTCGACGCCGGTGACCGCTCGCTCTGGGCCAACGTGTCTGACTTTAGTGTTGGCAAAGAGGGGGGCTTCTTTCCGCTTCGCGATCTCAGCCTTTCGCTCGACCGTTGGCTCGCCACCGATCTCTTTGGACAGCGTGACGCGGTCGCGTGGGCTCATTCAGTTAGTTGGATACTCTTCGCCTGCGCGGTGTTGCTCTTTGTCTATCTGATGTACGACATCAGTAAGAACCGTGGCATTGCCGGCTTGGCTGGCTTATTCATGGCCACGCATCCTCTCTTTGTTGAAAGTGTCGCGTGGGTATCACGCCGTGGCGATGTGTTGGCGCTCGTGTTTTTATTTGCCGCGCACTTGCGTTGGCGATGGGGGCGCGAACGACAACAGTTGTTTCCTTTGGGCGCGTTGGTCTTGCTTGCAGCCGCTACACTTTCGCGCTCGTGGGCGTGCATGTATGGACTTGTGTTGTGGCTCGACGCGTGCATGGCCGCCAAAGAACACGAAGAGTCTAAGGCCAGCGACACAGTAGCCCTAGCGTCATCGCGCATCGTTCCACTTGTACTGCTTACGGTAGCGGGTGTTGCTTGGGAATTTTTGCGCCCTCGCAATTTGAGTGGCGCGACGTCCGTCGATGCGATGGAAGGTGCTACATCGAGTCTTGCGTCGTTTGTCTATGGGCTGATTGCACCGATTGGCCGTGCATTTGAGACGTTTCCAACACCGGGCGTCTCAACCATCCTCGCTGGATTGGGCGCCTTGGCGCTGCTTGTTTCATTGGTCCTCTTGATCGCTCGGCGCTCACGGTTGCGCGCAGTGATGGCGTTGGGGTTATGCATTTGGGTCGTGATGTGGCTTGGTCACAACGGTTGGTGGCCGTCGCGTTCGCCGGTATTTATGGATCACTACGGTGCGCTCGCGCTGCCTGGATTGCTCGCCGTTGTAGCGGCCCTCCTGCGAGGTCCGCTTGCATGGCTTGGTGTTCTGGCCGCGTTGTTCTTTGGTTATACGACGTGGCAGAGTTCGCCACGCTTTCGTAGCGACGAGGCGCTCCATACCCACGCGTTAGAGAATGGGGGCGGCGCACGTGCGTCGGTTGGGCTTGGCCGCGCGCTCATGCGTGGAACGTCGCCGGACTACACGCGTATCCTCGCGTTGAGCGATAGGGCCATCGCGTCGACCGAGGGCGGTGTGCTCGTAGCCGACGCAAACGCACTGCGCAGCCACGCGCTTTTCGGCTTGAATCGACCCGATGAGGCGCTGGATGCTGCAAATGCATCGGTGCGGCATGCTGAACGGCTCAGTGACAACGTACGTGCCGTTACACGACGACGCACGCAGGCACGTGCACACGTAGGACGCGGGCGCTCATTGCAGGCCATAGGCGACACCTACTCTGCGCAAGATGCGCTGCGACGCGCCGTCTTATTGGATCCAGACAACGCGTTGGCGCGACGAGCGTATGGATCGTTGTTGGCGTCGTCGCGAGACCCCAGCGCCATGCGTGAGGCCGTTACGCATTTACAGCGTGCGGTGGACTTGCGTCCGGAAGACGCCGCCTCGTCCATGGCGCTGGCCAATGCTCACACGCTGCTTGGCGATGGTCCGGCCGCAATCGCAGCCTTGGAACGCGCCATCGATCGTCACGGTCGTACGCCGGATTTGATTTACGCGCTCGCAAGCGTCCACATCCAGGCCACGCGCGACTATGAACGTGCGCGTACACTGCTCCGCGAGTTGCAAGATGTCGCGCCACAGCACCCCAAGGGATCGCGCTTGCAGTGCGACCTGCACATGGCACGCGGGCGTACGCTATTTGATGAAGCACGAGCGAATCGCAAGGGGTACGCGGCTGCACTGGAGCAGTTTGACTTTGCGCTTGAGGCCGATTCCAAACGATGGGAAGCCCATATGTGGGCCGGGGATGTGCGCGCCGCGGAAGGACTCTACCCTCTCGCGGTCAATCGCTATCGCGACGCAAAGCAACTCGCGCCGGGCGAGCGTTGGATCGCCGGTGCTGTGGCACGCGCACTCGCACTCGAGAGCGCTTGGCTCACGTCGCGGACGGACGATCCCGATGAGTTGCTGGCGGCCGCCGAGCGGTTGGCGCTTGCTTTGGACTCCGACGCCACGCGTATTGACTTGGGCTTTGCCCCTCTCGAAGATGAACTCGCAATTTTGCGTGAGGTCCGCGCCCATTTGCGCGGCGACGACGCCATTGTGAAACACCTTGCGGGCGGCGTCCTGTGTGGTGCTGCGTGCCTTGTGGCCGGGGATGAACGTGGCGCGGTCAAACACATTCTCACAACGCTTCAGCGCATGACGGAACACGCAACGCCCGCACCATTGGTGGACGCATGTCTTCTGATGCGCGCGATTCTCTATGAGCGCACCGCCAACTTGGACGAGGCACGCCGTGACTATGACATGCTCCGTGATCGCCGATCGGACGATGTATTGCCCAAGCTGCGCTTGCTGCAAATCGAGCTGCGTGCGGCGATAGCGCGTCGCAAAACGGCCGAGGGCTTCCCGGATGAAAAGGAGACGCTGAAGAAACGTTCCGAGGAAGTTGCAAGGACAGCGGCTCGCATTGTGGCGTTTGCTGATAGGCATCGCGCGTCGACGTCGGCGGGTCTTCTTGCTGTTGAAGCCGAGATGCATCAACGACGTTGGACGCCTGCCCTTGCACGACTCAATGACCTCGTGGAACGTTTCTGCGAACGCGAGGGTAAGGCGCCAGCGCAAGGCTGCTCGTCGGTGTATCGCGGCTACAACATGGTGTACTTGGATCAGTATCTACAGAACGCCGATGTGTCGTTGCTTCGCGCGGGGCATGCGGCCGTGGCCAAGGCACTACGACTCGATCGGCGTGACGCGCGAGCTCTGCTTGATGCCGCGCGGCTGGCGCGCATTGGACAGAACCCGCGGCAAGCATTGAAGCTCGCCCGCGAAGCGTATGGCTATGAGATCAAGCGTGGTGGTCCCGCCGCGCGGCTCTTGGCAGACCTGCATGTGCAAATGGGCGAGAAGGCCTTGGAGGATGGCCGAGCCGACATCGTCGAGCGCGCCATACGCGATGCGCGAACCGTGGATGCGTCTCATGCAGGCAGCTACCTCTTGCAAGCCAAGTTAATGTTGAAGATCCGCAAGATGACGATGCGCGAGCGGTACAACCGCGCCATTCAGGTTGCGCTGCGTGCTAAGGAGTTGGAACCCACCAACAACAAGGTCAATTCGTTCCTCGCGCAGTGTTACAAGATCAAAGGCACGGAGGCGCTGCTAGCGATGAGTGGTGTCCGTCGGCCCAAGAAGCCTGAGACTGCAAAGGACTGGTCCACGTTATCGGACGACGAACAAGAACGTCGCCGAGAGGCATGGCAAACCTATGTCACGGAGACCATGCCCGCGAAACGACGCCAATGGCGCGCACGTGCGGTGGACTATATGCACCAAGCACTTGTCTTGGATCCGCGAGCGGACGATGCGGAAGAAACACGCAAACGAGTCGAAGAGCTCAAGGCTACCGATCCCGAAGCGCGGTTCGAGCGCCGTCAGTTGGCGCAAAAGGCCTACGAGCGTGCCGAGTCGCTGCGCAGCCAAGGTAAGCCCATTCGCGCGTTTCACGCCTACGAACGTGCTGTGGAACTTCATCCGCGCTTCGAGCGTGCCCACTTTCGTCTGGCGCAAGTGGCCTACAAGAGCATTTTCGGGTTGCGCGCAAGCGACAAGAAGGAACGTGCCACCATCGACCGGCTTATTACGCGCGCGTTTCAATCCCTGCAGGTCTTGGATCAAATCGATCCATTCGACCGCTTTCCCGAACGTTGGCTCTACCGCGGTCTACTCAACCGTTGGCTCTACCGCGCCGACAAGCAGGAAGAAGCCAAGGTTGCTGCTATGCGTGCCTACACGCGCTTTTTGCGTCTAAAGGAAGTTGCACGCGCCGATGCGGATAAGAACACCGAGATCGCAACGGCGCATTTGCGCATCCTCGAAGAGTCCAAGTGAGGGTTCGTAACGATGGCAACCGCGGGTGACACGCGTGGCAGGGGACCGCAGCGCGCTTTCGTCGAATCGCTGCCCTCAAGTGGCGCAGTGCGTCTCTCACCCGAGGAGTCCCACCATCTCTGTCGCACACGTCGCGTGGCACAAGGGGCAACCGTTGTGCTCTTCGATGGCGAAGGCGCAACCATGCGCGGCACCTTGGTCCACGCAGACGGACGCGCAGCCGTTGTCGAGTTGGATGCGCCCTATCCCGATCGTGAACCCGCGGTTCGCGTGCACATCGCCGCCGCCGTGCCCGAACCCGCGCGTGCCGATCACATGATTGCCACCATGGCGGAACTCGGCGTGTGGAGTTATCAACCCACGCAATTTGAACGGATGCACCCCAAGCGTATTGAGCTCGTACAACGGCGCGGGGAGCGCTGGACGAAAATGACGCGAGAAGCGGCGAAGGTCAATGGGCGTAGCCGACTCATGGAGATCCGCGAGGTTTTGAGATTTCGAGAGCTCAGACTTCACGACTCGATTGTTTTGGATCCATCGCCTGACGTGCCGCCACTCGCAAGCGTAATTCGCCGTGACGCATCTAGCGCGATGCTCGTGATTGGTCCCGAAGGTGGGCTTACGCCGGGGGAGCTTGAGCATGCGCGCGAGCAAAAGGCGCGTCTCGCTAACCTGGGCGCGCCCGTCTTGCGTATCGAAACTGCGGCACTCGCAGCGGCGGCCATCGCGCTATCCACGCCGCGGGGATAGGCTTTGTCGGTGCACGTTTCAAACCTCCGCCTGTTCATCACAACGCCCGGCGTGGCGGAACGTGTCTATGACTTGGTGGAGGGCGAGGCCATCTTTGGGCGCGACGAAAGCGTGACCATTCCGGTCGCAGATCGCACGTTGAGCCGCAAACATTGCCGAATGTACATGGGGGCTGATGGCTGGCGCGTGACGGACCTCGGTTCAAAGAACGGGACGTTTCTAAATGGCGCTGTGATTCTCGACGAACGCGTGCGCTCCGGGGACAGCGTTGAGATTGGCGAGACGCGCATAGCCGTACACGACATTGAGACGACGGGTGCGGGCGCTGATATTCGCGCCCACGAACATTCGGCGCGCCTGTCAATTGAGAAGCCTGTCCCGCCGGGTCGTGCCGAGGCCGCCCACCACCGTGAGATTCGCGCGCTCAATCACCTCATGACGCTGAATGAGAAGATTAATGCGCTCGATAGCGAAGATCGATTGCTCGACGGCATCTTGGATGCCGCTATTGAACTGACTGAGGCCGCGCGCGGCTTTCTGCTAATTCGCCAAGAGGATCACTTTGTTGTGCGTCGCGCGCGTCTGCCCGATCACCGCGATATGGCCGATGCGGAAGGAAACTTTTCCGTGAGCGTTGCCACGGAAGTGATTCGCAGCGGCAATGCCATGCTTTCTGAAGATCTGCAGCACGATCCCCGCTTTGAGGGGAGCGGAAGTGTGGCCAACTTGGACTTGCGCTCGCTCGTGTGTGTCCCCTTGCGCTCGTCCAAAGAAGTCTTTGGCGCTGTGTATCTCGACAATAGTTACGCCGAAGGGACGTTTGATGGTTGGGACGTGCGCATGCTCGAAGGCTTTGCGAGTCTCGCGTCGATTGCGATTCGCAACGCGAGGCAGCGCAAGGACATGGCGAAGCATCGGCGCGAAGCGGTGCGCCAAGCCCGTCGCATTGAACGCCTCAATGAACGTCTGCGTAAAGCGCTCAAGGTTCGCACCGACGCGCTTCGCCGCGCGCGTGAAGATCTCGCCAAGCAGGCCGATCAGTTTGGCTTGCGGTATCGCTACGAAAACGTGATTGGACGCAGTCCCGCCATGCAGGCCGTGTTGCGTACCGTGGATCGCATCACCGACCTCACCATTCCCGTCATGATCATTGGTGAGTCCGGCACGGGCAAAGAACTCATTGCGCGAGCCATGCACTTCAACTCGGACCGTCGCGGTGAGCGATTGGTAAGCGAAAACTGCGCCGCCATACCCGCCGCATTGGTCGAAAGTGAGTTCTTTGGTCACAAGAAGGGCGCGTTTACGGGCGCCGATCGCGATCACGTAGGGCTGTTTGAACAAGCCCATGCCGGCACGCTCTTCCTGGACGAGGTGGGGGAGATGCCCGCCGAACTCCAGAAGAAGTTCTTGCGTGTGTTGGAAGAAGGCAGCGTCCGTCGTTTGGGAAGCAAGCGCCTGCGGTCAATTGACGTACGACTCATCAGCGCCACCAACCGCAACATTGGGTCCATGTTGCAAAACGGACAGTTTCGAGAAGATCTCTATTACCGCATCGCCGGCGTCGTGATCGAGTTGCCGCCGCTGCGTGAACGCCGTCAAGACATTCCGGCGCTCGTGGCTCACTTCCTCGCCTCGGAAGGGGAAGAAGCCAGTCGCATCACCATCGATCGCGCCACGATGGATTTACTGGTGGCCTTTGACTGGCCCGGCAATGTCCGCGAACTTCGCAACGAAGTGCAGCGCCTCGTCGCCGTCCAGCGCGCGGGTGTTGTTCAACCGGCGCACTTAAGCGCACGCATTTTGAACTACGAGCCCAGCGATCCCGATGACGTACCCGAGGGCGGTCTCAAGACGATGGTGGAAGACTTGGAACGCCGCGTCCTGCGGGCCGCACTCACGCGCCATGAGTGGAATAAGAGCCGCACCGCGCGCGAACTCGGCCTCAGCCGCCTCGGCCTGCGCAAAAAGATCGAACGCTACGGCATCGACAGCGAAGAACCGCCCAAAGGTGTAAATGTGTAATGAGAAGGCGTTGCTTCATGAGGGGTTCATTTGTAATTGTTGTACGCAGTCTTTTGCTCATGGCGTTTACGTCCCTCGTGCAGGTGATTGATGCGCCTCCGGCCAGCGCAAAGGAAGATGCGGCCAAACTCGAAGCCAAGATTGCCAAAATCGATTATTCGAATCTGAACCCGTTTGGCTTTCGGTCGTTTGAGCGATGGTACGGAACCAACCGCACCGAGCGCACGAATTCAATAAAAGCGATAGACCTCGGTCTCGACTGGATCGCAGCCCAACAAGTGAAGGACGGCAGTTTTCGTCACGACGACGACAAGAGCGTGAATGAAGGGTTTCGGTCAGGTGTGACCGCGCTTTGCGCGCTAGCGATGATGGGACGAGGGCGCAACGGCCGCGATGGAAACTCCCATGATGCTGTCCTGGTCCGCGCCTTGGGATATCTGGTGAACAACCAAGCTGAAAATGGTGCCATTGGTTGGGACAAGTCCTTCGGCCATTCAATCTATAACCATGCATTCGCCGCGCTCGCCCTCGTCGAGGCGTTCGGATTATCCGGCGACCACAAATGGCGCGCCCCCGCGCAGCGCGCATTGGACTTTCTCGCCTTGGCCAGAAATCCCTATTTTGGCTGGCGATATGGGATTCGTACGGGAGAGGTAGATACCTCCGTGTCTTGCTGCTGCGTACTCGCCATACTCGCGGCCAAGCGAGTCAATCGTGCGGCCATTGCGAATGGGTTTGCGTCGCCACTTCGGGTGGATGAGCCTGCGCTGGAAGGTGTGAAGGCCTGGCTCGACAAGATTGTCGATCCCGATTACGGCGCTGCGGGATACGTCGTTCGCGGTCAAAGCGGCAGAGGATACAAGGGCGACGTACCGCGAGACCCCGAAACGAACCTGGACGCCAATACCGCATCTGCTCTGCTCTACTTCACCCATATCTATAACTATGAGCCGCGCAGACTGCAGAAAGAGAAATTGCCAAAACTCATGACCGACCGGTGTCTGTCAAACCTCCCCCGTTGGCAGTCGGGTCGGGCTGACTACTACTACTGGTTTTTCGCGACAACAGCGTTTGCGCGCCTCGGCGGAAAGGCATGGGATACGTGGCGCGAAGCGCTCAACAAGGTATTACTGACGAACCAGATTCTGGAAAAGCCGACTTACCGAGGTTCATGGGATCCGATCGGCGTGTGGTCCAGTCACGGGGGACGCTTGTATTCGACCGCCATGGCGGTACTTGCGCTTGAGGCACCCGCGCGCACGATTGATCATCGCTTGAAGGCGAGCATGGTTGTCTCGCTCATCAAGGACAAGACGTCTTCGCATCTGGCATCCAGATCGATAGTGTCGTGGTTCATCAATCATCGCGCCTACAAAACTAAATCGAAAGACATCGATCAAATCATACGCGCGGCGTGCAAGCACAAACACGTGTCGGTCCGAATCGCAGGAATTGAGGCTCCGCGTCATCCGGATCAGCTGAGCGGGGGCATCAAGAGTGCGATTCGACGCTGCCTTTCCGATACCGATTCGCGTGTTCGGGTTGCGGCTGTGCTTGCCGTGCGGCGGCTCATGCCCAAGCACAAGAAGTTGTCAGAGTGGCTGGCCACCGCGGCAAAAGACAAGGATCCGAGTGTCCGCACCGCTGCAACGATCGACATCGCATTGGGTCGCGATGAAGTCGCGAAGCGACTCGGCATTCTGTCCGGGCTGGCCGCCAACGATCCCTGGGCTCGTGCGTGTTCGCTTTTTTCTGCTCAAGATTCTCTGAGTGACTCCAAGGCGCTAACGTCCCATGCCGTAGCAGCTCTGGGCAGCCAGCATGAATCAATCGTTCGAGCTGGTCTTATGACGCTACACACCTTGCCCAAGCCCGAAGCGATGGAGCTCGCTCCGATTGAGGCGCTTCTTGCCCGAAACAGCCCCTGGATTCGCCTTGATGCGTGCAAAGCTCTCCTTCACGTACAGCCAACGAAAGGAAACGAACGCGTCCTCTCCACCTTGCAGGACCTGATTACGTCCGAAGATCTGGCCGTCGTTGCCGCCGCCATGGATGTTCTGCATCGCATCGGTGGACTCGAGAAGGTGAACGAGTTTCTGTTGGTGAGGCTTCTGCGTGGCCCCGACCACGAAGTACGTCGGATGGTCATTGACGAGTTGGGTCGTCGTAAGAGCAAACGAGACAACACCGTGCGGAATCTCGCGCTGATTCGTTACTCGTCCCTGCGAGAAGCGGAACGCGTTCATGCTGCTTCCGCGCATTCGAAGGCCGGGTTTACGGAAGAACAAGTGCTCGATATCGTCGCTCGTGGACTGCGCGCAGCCGACACGCGTATGCTTGCGACGGAGGCCTTGATCATGGCTGGGTCGGCGTCGATTCCCGCGCTGCTGCGCGAGCTGAATCACGCGGACAACAAGAATCCCTTGCCGGTCTTGCACGCACTTCAGCATTTAGGATTTGGTGCTAGCGGTGCCGTGCTGCCGCTACGGGCGTATCTCGCGACCGTGAAGGACGACAGAGTCAAGTCTGAAGTCATTACAACGTTGATTGCAACCGGAGATGACACTCACAACGTTCAATCGCTCCCCAAGGCACTCAATGCGGGGTTTGATCGCTTGGGGCTGCGCCGATCCATACTCAGCTATCGACAGAAGCTGCGCACGGAACCACAGACCGTGAAAGCTCTCTGCGAGGCCTACAAGGCGTCGGCAGATCCCAAGGTGCGTGCGACAGCACTTTTTGTATTGATCGATCACGCGTGGACCCATCCCGATGCGATGGACGTGTGCGTGGATGCCGCATGGAGTCATCCCGATGCGCATGTTCGATGGGTCGCGCTCTTTATCGCACTGCAGACACCCAAGAAGAAGGACAAGCACCTGCGCGCGATTGTGCTTGGGCTGTCCGACGAGGACCCCCGCGTGCGTTCGCTCTGCGCCGAGCACATTGGAATCGGCTGGCGCATCTCAAAGGCAACAATCGATCAGCTCTTGCGTGCCATGGAGTCATCCATTCCTGCGGCGAGGCGCGCCGTAGGCAGGCTTCTCAAGAAACACGCGAAACAAGCGGTTCCTGCCTTGATCGATGCGTGGAAGCGAGGCGTACACAAAATCGGTGCGGCACGCGCGGCGGGCTGGTGCGGCCCCGAATCCTTCGAGACGATTCAACAGTGGCTGTTGGATCCCGATGCCAAGTCTCGCATCGCCGCGGCTCACGGCATGGGCGTGCTGATTCAGGGCAATCGCGTACCTCATGCGCCAGAGTTGATCTTGAAACGAATGCAATCGGAGGCGGATCCTGCCGTGCGTGAAGCCCTCGTTCGGGCTCTATGGGGACATATTGGCAAGTAGGTCTCGATCGAGACCCATGCGTAGCTGCTATCCGCCTCCCGTAACACTCGCTTTCGCCGGTTCGGGTTTGCGGTCGTTGGGGATGGCGCGCAGCGAGGTTTTGTCGAGCAGCAAGATCAAGGTGTGCATTGCCGTGACATAGGCTTCAGTACGTCCGCGTGAAAGGCCGCCTTTCTTGGAATCATTTGACGAAGCGGGCAGCGCATCGCGGCAGATGCATTCAAAGGACCCATTGTCGGATTGATGTTTGATCATGCGTGCAAAGAACGTCTCTCGAAACCGGTCCCAGGCCGTATTGCCGCGTGCGCGAAAGAGAAAGGCGGCCAGCATAAAGTTGTAGGTCGCTGACCCATGGCCTTCGGTGAGGTATTCCATCCCGTCGTCAACGAACTCGAGCGCGCGCGACATCTCCACATCACGCCAACCTATGCCCAAGATGTGCATGGCCCACGCTGCGCCGGCTGCACGGCTTACACCGGTGAGTGCTTTGTGGGCACTGCGTTGGCTCGGATCGTAGGGAAAGTTGCCATTGGCGTGTTCGGCATACTTGAAGTAGCGAATTGCGCGCTCAAGGGCTTCATTGCCGACGGCATCGATCTTCTTAGTTGCCGCATTCTTAGTAGGCGGTAGGGGAGCGACCGCATTTGACATATGTAGCGCGGGTGCCACGAGGTTGGTCGTCGACACGAGCGTATCGGCGTACATCCCGTAGCCATCCATGGGATCCGGGCCGCGCGGCTTGCCTTTGTCCTTCACAATGCCGTGGCCCCATCCTCCGTTTTCGGCCTGGGCGCGAATCAGAATGGCGTTGATCTTCGCAAGAGACGCCCTCGCGGCACGTTTCTTGATTCCGCGCGCGTGGCACTCGGCAAAGAACACGGCCGACATGGCCAAGGGCCAAGTGAATTGCACAAGCTTACTGGAGCTGATGGATCCATTACGTTCCGGGATCATTGCCGGGTCGGCGAGTTTGGTCGCCACCGTGTCGGCATAACGATCCAAATACTTGCGTATGGCGTCGATGGACAACGCGGGGCGTTTGGATGAACTGCGAACGTCTTTGGCGAGCAGCATGACCAACCCAGTAACGGCCATGGTGAACTGTTTGCGCGGCGTTCCGGAACTCTCGCGCATACTGGGAAGCGTGCGTTCGAGATAGCCCACGCCTTTCAACGCTGATTCAATAGCACTTGCCTTTCGTTTGCCACGCTCCTTGGCGATGGATGTGCCAGCACTTACCGATAGTGCGATTGCAAGCGCCGTAGCCGTTGAGATCACTCTACGTCGTGTCATGGCGCGTCTCCCTGCGTTGTGACTCCCTACGCCTTCGTCCTCGTTTCGTTTGAACGTTTCTGAGCATTGAAATTTTCAGGATTCGTCAAACACCGTCTGTTTGGCGGCGTATGAGGAAAGAAGGGTGCGGCTTTCTCCTGCGCATTGAGTTCGTCCTCATCACTTGTGCTCGTCCGTTCACGTCGAGGGAGTCGCCATGGTTCACGTTTCGATCTTCGCGAGCCCTCTTAGATTGTACTCGAACGGGTTTGTGAAAATCGCAGGGGTGGCCACGTTGCTCTGCATGTCTTCACTGTGTTGCTCACCGTGTTGCTGGTTACTGTCTGCGGCGAGCGCCTCTCCCCAAGCGGATGTGCCATCAGCGCGTCAAGTCATACACAGGCGTTCGAAATCACTTCATGATGCGATTCTCGTTGCATGCGGTCACGCTGTAGGTGAACATAAGCGTCAGGGCGCGCTCATTGTGGATGTCACACCGCATGTTCGCAAGCACGCGCACCTGATTCAGGAGGCATTACGCGCCTTGTCCGATGACGATCGCGGACCCAAGCGTTGGCGCGTTGCACGACTCGGCGGCTCGTTTTCACCGGCGGTGCCGCCTCGATCCCTTGCGCCGTTGATTCCTCCACTGTTTCACGCAAAGACAACGGAGCGCAATACGTTTGAACTACTCGCCAACACGATTAAGTCGCTCAAACGCCGCGACGTATCGGTGGTATTCATCGCCGATTGGCAATTTGAGGACGAGTACCGTTTGGAGCGATTCATCAAGTTGATGAGCGATCGCCGCCACCGATTTGGTGTTGTGGGTTCCGAAGCTGGTTTTGGACGCGCGTGGAACGACGGCGTACTCGATGTCCGCGAGCGCTTGCACAATTTTGACGCGTTGAAAGGAAACCTCGGCAAAGGCGCGGACATGAAGGCGAAATCGCGCTACGACGCCACCATTGGCCGCGCGCCCTTTGGACCCGTAACCCGTGAGGCGCCCTGGCATGGGGGCGACACGGCCTATCCGCACATCCCGTATCGATATTCGGCTCAACTCTGGAAGACTGAGTTTTCGCCACGGGATCTTGAGTTTGACAGCGGCGAGCACGAGCGATCGCGTCGCCGCGTGCGTTCCGAAGATATGGAAGACCTGCTGGAGCGACGCGGGCGAGGTCCCAATATCACGCGTGCCAGCATGGGTCGTGCCGTCGCACTGCCATCCACTTTTGGTCCTTATGGCCTCATGCGCGCGGCCAGCATGCTCGGTGGAAAGTACGTTCTGTGGTCTTGGAATCCAACAGGCCGCAGTCCACTGGTCTATGACTTCAGTCGCTGCGATTTCTTCGAACCCGACTTGCGATCGCGCTCAGCCATTCGCGCCTCCATTACGCGCAATGCGTTGTCACGCGCGCTCCTGAAAGCATGGCATCGCATCGCATCGAAATTCGACGCGGTCGCCGAACACACCCCGCCTCTCTCACAGGGAGCTGGGCCTGCTTCGATCGACTTGCTTGAGCGCTCGGCCACGCAGCTTCCAACGATGCTTCGTGGACCATCGGATGTGCGTGAACTCGTGCGACGCGCCACGCAATGGCAGCGGGCCACACGCGATGCACAGACGATATTGCGTACCGCCGTTACTCGTGCACGTGCCGACGCGAAGGGCCCGCGCCGCCTCCTTGCCGATGCCGAACTCGCTCTGCACACGCTGCACGTGATCGACTTTCAGTTGGGTGAGTCGTTAGCCGTCGCACGAAACATTCCTCGAGTTGCATGGAAGAAGGAGGGGACGCGTGTGGTCGTGTCACCACGCCCGTGGATTCTGCGCGGCGACGATCCGGAGAACATTGAGAAGGTGCACGGGGTGACGCCTCACCAAGAGGACCGAGCTGCCGAAATCGAGGCCGCTCGTGCGCGTCATTTGCGGCGTTACCGGGCCACACCGTTCGGCGTACAGGTCGCGGCGAACCCCGTCAACACCTACAGGCTGCGGGTTATTGAGCCGCGCGAGTCGAAGGGCGAGCGCCGCTTCCCCGGTCGCGGCTTGGCCGAGTCCGACGGGAAGAAGCGGCCTCGAACGCCTCGGCCGCGCGCCCGTCCCGATGACACGGAGACGGAGCCATCGGAACCCGAGTCTGAGCCTGGACGTCCCGCGCCGCCACCTCGCGGTGGATCATCGGGCGGCGGCGGACCGCAGACGGGTGGGGGTTAGATTCGGTCTCGGCTGATTCGGTTGGCAACCTCGTTACCTATCTCTTGAGGGCCATTTGCTGCCCCTAGGCGACTTACGCCCACCGTTGCAACGCTCCGCGCCGCTGTGGATGCGCCTCGCAATAACCTGTGGTCCATTTCGTATAGGCATGGGTGTTGCAGATTGACGGTCCCGCTTCGCTTCGCGAAATCAACGTGACGCCCGTCCGCCCGTCCGCCCGTCCCGCGCCCATCCGAAGCCATTCGCATATGCGAAGGCATGGCATCGTGCAGGCATTGGTGCCGTCGTGCCGCGCGCATACCGTTGGCCGTTCGAGGACGCATAAGAGAAGCAGAGCCCAGGCATATCGAGCCCGGCGCGGCAACGCATCGGCGCACGTGTGTCAACCAAGGCCCCTGTGTCAGCCAAGACCGGTGCCCCGTTCGGGGTCCCGGCGTTTTGGAGAAGCTATGGCGCGTTTGACCTACAAGGTCGACGACGAAGAACGAGTCGTAGAACTTGACCCCAACAATGCGGTGCGCATTGGGCGCGATGAAGCCTGTACCATCCCGCTTCCCGATGTTCGCGGTGTCTCGCGGCGGCACTGTCAAATCATGGCGCTTCCGCATCAAGGGCGAACGGTTTGGGAGTTGACCGATCTCGGCGCCACCAACAAGACCCACGTCAATGGCAAGCCCGCCGATCGAAAAGTGCTGTCAAGCGGCGACACCATTCAAGTGGGCGAGTGCGAGTTTGCATTTGCGGATGAAGAAGAAGAGAAGCAACTGCGCGAAGCCGGTAGCCAGGGCGTGTGTTATCTCGAATGGGTTACCGGCGGACAGAAGGGCGCGAAAGTTTGGCTCGACAAGCCCCGCGTGACGATGGGTCGTCGCGACTCGAGCACCATTCCCCTTGATGACCGAATGGCCTCGGGTCACCACGCCGAAATCACCAAAGACCTCAACGGTTTCACGATTCGCGATATGGGTTCAACCAACGGCACGTTGGTCAACGGCGAACCCACGACCGAGGCTCCGCTCAATCACGGGACGCGTATTCGCATCGGCAACAGTCGCTTCGTTTTCAAAGACCCCTCCATGAAAGACATCGAAGTCGAACTCTCGCAGTTCGATGATGACGACGGTTGGGGGATGATGGGCGACATCGATCTCACCAAGGCTCGTGGGTCGTATGGCGGATTGCTCGCCAGTCTGTTGCTATTGGGTCTGGTTGGAGCGGGTGCCTATTTCTTCTTGAACGCAAAGAAGAAGACCAACATCGCAGGCGTTACGGCCGACACGCTCGTCACCAATCACAACTTTGACGACGCCCAAAATTTGCTGTGGTCCGAAGAGGGCGGCGGAGATGACGTGGGCGTGGTGATACGTGGCAAGGGCAAGAAGGCCGCGCTGGTTGTGACCGGGAACTCCGCCGAGGACGAAGGAAGCGCAGCAAAATCACGTATCGTCGTGTATGACGAGTCGTTCGCCGCGCTCGATCAACCGCTTCATATTCAGGCCAAGTCTCGCAGCAGTGATCCCGCATCGGGCATGGTGGGTATTTGGCGCAGCGGTGCAGCGAGTGCCACCAGTCTCACGCGCACGATCATGCTTCAGCCCACCGAAGGTGACACCGTTGATGTCGTTCTCTCGCGTCCGCCGTGGGCCGACTCGTTCACATTGGGTGTGCTGGTACAGCCCGATGCTTCCGTGACCATCGACAATGTGTTGGTGGACTACAATGCAGATCTAGACGCCAAGGCGATTGACATTGAGTGTGCTGGCGATCCCACGGCCCACGTCAACAGTGACGGCACCATCGACATTCTCAATAGTGCAGTCGTCATGGCCGCCGGTTGTCAGCCCGTTGCGCAAGACGAACGCGGTGAACTGCTTACACGCTTCATGGTTGACGGCGCGCCGTCGGCGTCGGGTGAGACGGTTTCGATTCGTGGAACATTGTCTAGCGGAGAATCGACGGTACCTGTCTCCATGAAGATTGCCTCCACGCCCGATGGACTTCAGATTTCGATCGAAGGCCAGGGCGCCAAGGCCGTTGGGCTTCGTACGCTTCAACCGCTTGCCAATCTCTCGGCGGGTGTACACGTCCTCACAACATCGGGGCCGCGTACGTTGGGTGCTGAAGCGGGTTCGAAGGCCGAGCAGGTACGAAAGACGCTTGCGGGCGAGCCTAAGGCAACCGCGCAAAGCCCGGTTACGCTCGTGACGATTGCTTCATCGGCATCGGGCGATGAAGCACCCGCGCCCACCACGCTCTCCATCGCCGATACGCTCGACCCCTCCATGTTGGCCATCACCAATGTGGCCTCGGGTGCATCGGCCACGTTGGATGTGGTGACCAACTACCGCGCGCAGGATGAAAAGGCGCGCACCGCCTATGATCAGGCCAAAGTCGTGCTGGCCAACAAACCCATCGTGGGCATCACGCAGATGCGAGCCGTCGCGCAAGAGTACCCGTTTGCCGAAGCGGTTCGCGACAGTGCGTTGAAGGACGCCGCCGACACCGAGAAGAAGGTGCGGCAGCAGGTTCAGGCGTTTCGCGAGTCGTTGCATCGCTTCCGCATCTTCCAAAGTGAAGAAGCGCTTACAGAGCTTACGACGCTACAGTCCGCGCTCGAATCGAGCGTTGAGGGATTGACGCCCGAGCAAGGGGCTGTGGTGGGCGAAGTCCACGATTTGCTGAAGGCCACCAACGAAGCAAAGGCCGAGCACTATCGCAAGAACGCGGGGCTCGAAATGAGTCGCCTCGAACGCTTCGCCAATGTGCTCAAGGGCACCGATGGCTACAAACCTATGGCCGCCCTGCTCTTCCAGACCATCCAGTCGCGTTTCGCTGCACTGGGTGATGACGAGTCGTTTCGCGCGCGCATGGAAGCCGCAAAGGCCAGTTTGAAAGAGCTTACGGGTGACCCCAACGTAAACACGGCCCTGCCGCCACCCGTGGAGGGGAAGTAGATGAACGTGTTCACGAACTCCCCCCGCATGACAATCGAAGGAGTTGACCATGGCATCTAGTGGACTGGGCGCCACCATCGGAAGCCACTCGCTTCGCGCCATCAAGATCAAGAAGAAGGGGCGCGGCGACTCGTTTGTTGTCCAACGCGTGTTTTCCGATCGTGTCAACGATGAAACGCGCCGCGTTGCCGGGCGCGCGCTCGCAGCGCGCGGGATCAAGGGAATACCCGCTACGGTCGGACTCACGGGTCGCGACGTCATCATTCGCTACAGCCAGATTCCACCGGTTCCCGATTGGCGTCTGCAGACATTGATGAAATTTGAGGTCGAAGAAGTCAGCAGTCAGTCCGGTGGCGATGTCTCCGCGGACTATCGCAAGCTTGACCTGCCCGATCCCGAGGGCGAACGCGACGACGACACCGTGCTCGTGGCTCTCGCACGCAACCGGCATGTAGACACGCTCATCAAGTCGCTGGACACGGGCGGACTCAAATACGGCAATGGTGTGCCCAATAGCGTGGCGCTCTTCAATGCCTTCGCCATCAACGCCACCTACACCGACAAAGAGACCACGCTGCTCGTCAATATTGGCGCCGACAACCTCGATATGGCGATTCAGCAGGGCGGCGAGTTGATCTTCGCGCGCAATGCAACGCCCGCGGGGCAGGCCTTTACCGAGGCCATTGAGCGTGCGTTTAGCACACCGACCAACAAAGCCGAGCGCATGAAGACCAGCAAGGCGGATGTCACGCCGAAGAGCCAAGCAAAGTATCCCGATCCCGCGTCGGAGAAAATCGCCAACGCCATCATCGGTGTGGCGGGTCAACTCGCATCGCTGATTCAGTCCACGCTCATGATTGCGCGCGCTCAAACGCGCACGCCGGGCCTCACGGTGGATCGCGTCTTGCTCAGTGGGGGCGGCGCCTCGCTAAAGGGCATCGACCTCTACCTCAAGCAAGCCATGGGGATCGACGTCGAGCGCTTTGACCCCTTCGATTTGTGTGACCTGACGCAGCTTAGCGACGACGAACAGGCCATGATTGAGAAGGCGCCGCACGAGTTTGTGATTCCACTCGGTCTGGCGCAGACCGATCTGTCGCCCGCCGCGTTCAATCTTTCCGTCATGCCGGCCGCGCTTAAGCGCAAGCGCGACTTTGCCACCAAAGGCATCTGGGTGGCGGCTGCGGGGCTGCTCGCGCTCGGTTCGCTCTATGTGCTCTACAAGAAGCGCAGTGATGCGTCGAAAGAGTACGCCTCGAAGATCAAGGGCATCGATCGGGAGGCGGGGGCGGCCAAGAGCGCAGATAAGAAAATGCGCAATGTGCTCAAAGCCGCGCAGCAGGAGAATGTCAAACATCGGTTGCTTGCTGAGCTGACGTCACCGGGCGCGTTGCTCACCAACGTCTTGGCCGAAGTCAAGGAGGGCATCGAGGCCGTGTCGCCCCACATCTACGTGGACGACGTTCGGCTTGAAGTCTCCAAGAAGACCAACATCTTTCCCTACTACGTCCCCACGGGCAATTCGCCGGCAAGCGGATTCACCCGCGCGTCGCGCAACTACTACAACACGCGCACGCCCAAGGTGCGGGTAACGGGTCGCATCTCGGGCGGTCAACGACCCGCGCGCCTCTACGAGCAATTCGTACAGCGCTGTTTGGCCAACCAACGGGGATTGACCGTTGAGACGTTTCAGCGCTACAAGCCCGGTCGCGGGCCCAAGCAGGATGGCACGTTCAAACTCGATTTCACGTCGGGTGTGACGCTACTACCCACCGAGAAAGACGGTCGACGCATTACGTTGACCGACCTCAAGCTCGATGAAGCCGAAGATCCAACGGCGATCTTGGGTCGCCGCATTGACGGCATATTGGAAAGCGTGCCGCTGAAAGAAATCAACGAAGACCAACGCAATCAGCTTGTGGCCGAGCTCAAAGAGAAAGCCAAGGCGAGCGCCAACGCATCCGCCAACAACAAGTAGACCGCTCGATTCGGCTACGCCGAGTCAAGACCGATCCACCGGAATCGCAACCAACCGAGAGTCAGCAACCCAAAGGCAGTAACCAAGAGGCAGTAACACGTGGACGAACTCTGGCAACGCTACCGAACATTCTGGACGCCCGTGCTGATTGGCATCGGCATCTTCCTGGCAGGCTTGATTGCTGTGCACATCATCTCCGACGACCCGGAAGATGCGGCGCGTAGGGCGAAGAGCAAAGCGCGCAAGTTAAAGAAGATGCAAAAGCCCGATTCCAGGAAGATTACGGCGCTACGCAATCAGGCGGAGGTGCTCAAGAAGCAAAACGCTGAGTGGGGTCTGCGACTGGATCAGTCGGGGAGTGGCGGTAAGCGCATGATTGAGGCGGCTGCCGAGCAGTGCCTGCGTGCCGTTCATCTGCGGGGGGCCACGTCCGACGAAGCGGCGTCGCCGACTACGCTTGCCGCGCGCTTTGATGACGATGAGTCCGCCGCGCGGCGCGCAATTCGAAAGTACGAAGAGTCTCTAACCGCCCATGTGGAACTGCTTCGCTCCGGCGATCCGAACGTGGCGTTTAGTCGCCTGCTCAGTGAAGTCTGGGGCACCTTGCGGGTGCGCGCCAACCGCGCCGACGTCGGCATCACCCCGTCGCTTGGATTCGGCGCGGTGAGTTCGGTTAACCGCGCCACCCTTCCGGCGCGTGCACTCACTCTTGCATTGGTTGCGCGCGTCGTGGATGTCGCGATTCGCCATCGTGTGCAGTCCGTGGATCACATTCGCATTGACCCCGTACTTCGCCCTGGCAACCCCGGCGACTTCATCATGGAGTGGCCGGTGGGCTTTTCCATCACCGGTCCGGGCCCGGCCATTATGAAGATCATCGACCATGTGACCGATCCGGCTCATCCGGTTCCCATCGTGGCGAACTCAGTGATTGCTTTGCCCAAGGGACGCCGCGCAGGTGCCCTCTCCGGCCTCGTTCAAGTCGACATCACACTGGCCAGCACCGTGGTGCGCCCGGATGTCAATCTCAATCTCTCAAAAGAAGATGAGGACGCCTAACCATGGTTTCGCTTCATTCCACATTGGCGAGCGCGTTTGATGGCGTGTTGTTGACGCCCGTCTTTGCCGGTGCATTTACAACGTTCCTCTTGTTCGTAGCGCTCGGCATTGGCGCGTTGTTCTTTACGGCCGCACTAGACGGTTCCTTGGGCAAAGAGAAAGCGCTGTTGCTCTACGCGGGACTCGTATTGTTGCTTACCATGTTCGTCATCGGGCCGGCGGCAGCAAAGGGTGCCAAGAAGGGACGGGCGGGCGCCGAAGACAAGGTTCCTGCCTCGGAACTCGATCAGCAAGGAAATCCGTTTCATCGCGAGGTGCTTGGTCCCGATGTTGAGTTCGCCACCGAAAACGACAGCGGTGACGACTCACGCAACATCTTTCAGAAGTACTCCGATACCCGCCCCTTAGCGCCCATCGCACTGGCCACCCCGCCGTGGCTAAAGCTCGACTTTCATCTGCCGCCCACCATTCCCGGACCGGCGCCCGGTGCTCGACACGTGCTGCGCGGGCAACGACCCGGGCCATCAGCAAGTGAGGGCGAAGAAGGTGATGACGAAGACGGCGAGAGCATGCCCGAAGGGGATGGATCGCTAGGGGAGGTCCCCACGGCCAGCTTCACAACGTATGAGCCGCAACCTGCCGATGTTTACGATTGGGTTCTGCAGGGATCGAGACCGCAGTACATCTACATTCGCGCCATTAACGCGGGGTCAGGTTGGGTCGGCGAGGGGGCGCCCGGCTTTCGGGATCTCCTGTGGTCGTTGGCCAAGCCCAGTGGCTCAGATCGCGATCGTCTAAACGTGCGCTTCGCCGTCATTGGTGGGGAATCGGAAGCCGCAAAGCGACTTGCGCCCGAGGCCATCGTGAAGGCGCGCGGGTCCTCCGTGACCACGGCACGCGCCACCGACAAGCCGCGTTGGTTCTTGCGCCGCTCCGTGGACAATCTCTATCTCGCGGCCACGCGAAGCAATGGCATTACGGATCTCAGCGGTGCCACCGATGCAGGCGCGCTCACCCGTGCCGCGGAGGAGATGGCGAAGGTTGGCGCGACGGGCAAAGAGTTTGGCGAGGGGTGGCGACGCGCTGCCGAGTTGCTCGAAGCTGCATTGACCATTGCCGAGAAGTCCGGCAGTACCGCACAACAGACGGCGATACTTACCAATCTTCTCAAGGCCTACCGCGCCACCAACGACGAGCAGTCCGAACTGCGCGTGCTTGCCAAATATGCCCGCACGAGTCCAACCGCTAGTGAAGCATGGTCGTCGATTGGCGACTTGTTCGTAACAGCCCTCAATCTTCCCAAGGAAGCGCTCCCGTACTACGAGCGTGCTATTCAGCTCGACTCCCGAAATGCAAGGGCCATCATTGGACGCGGGCGCGCCCTCAGTCTCGCGGGGCGTTACGACGACGGTCTGGACGTGCTGCGAAACACACCCGGTGGCAATCCCGACGCCGAAGCCGCGCGGGCCATGGCGCAACTGCGTGTGGGCAAACTCGATGAGGCAAAGTCCACCGCCGAGCGCGTTCTTTCGAGCAACGCCGACCATGCACAGGCGATGCTTGTGCGCGGTGCAGTGTTTTATGCAAAGGGTGAACTCGAAGCGGCGCTACCTGTGTTTCAGCAAGTCTTGGTCATGCCGAGTGCCCAGGCATGGCGCGCTATGGCGGCCTACAATTTGGGTCTTACTGCCACGCGCATGAATCGCTTCGCTATGGCATCCGCTGCGTTCGATGCGGCCGACAAGGCGTTGCTCTTTGGGTCTCGTTCGGCGCTTTCGCCCGAGGAAACAGTGGCGCCCTCCCTGGGCCGTGCGTTTCTCGCCCTTGCCAAGGGGGATGAGGCCGACATAACAACGCAACTGGATTCGGCGCGCAATGAGGCGCCGCGCTCGGCTTATGTCGATCTCTTTGCCGCGCAGTACTTTGCTGGACAGCCCCTGTCACAAAGTGCCGCGGCGTTCCGCCATCTCACGGATGCATTTCGAAAGTCCAAGGGCTACGGCGAGATCGACGGCTGGATGGGCAAAGTATGTTCCGAGTTGGGTGTGCTCGAAGGCGCCGAGGGCGGTGGAGAGTCTCGCGCCGGCAACTTTGAACGCGCGGTGGCGTTCATGAAGCGCATTGCCGATCGGGAAGACAAGCGCGATCGCGATGCCTTTGCCATGCGTGTGCGCGAGGCCATGGTGCGCATCAACCGCACCGATCTACCCCGACGTCGGCGCTATACTGAAGCGCTGGATGCTGTCAATATGGTGCTGAAGAAGAACCAACGCCGCGAAGAGCCGTCTGCGCTTGCGGTGCGCGCGTATTGCAACTACCAGTTGGCCGATTACGACCAATGCATTCGCGACTTTGACAATATTCTCTCCACCGTTCCTGCCGATGCCACCGATTGGCGCCGTGCGTTTCGCGACTATGCCGAAGAACAGCGCGCGGCGGTCAACAAGTGGCGCTCGCTCGAAGTCAAGACAGTCACCTTTGATCAGGACCAACTTCCGCGAGATCTCTGGCGCCCCGATGAGAGCGGCAGGGTGAAGATTCGCTCCGGCGATGGATGGCTACACTTCGTCGGGCAATCTTCGCGAGACGGATCGTTGGAGAAGCCGGTCGTTGCCGTCAACAACCCCACGTTGTTTGATAAGAACAGCTTTGTTGAGTTGGCGGTCGTCCTCAAGATTCCCAAGATGGACCGCAGCGCGGCCGTGAACAACGTCACCTTTGGCATTGAAGTCATGCGCGCGTCGAGGCGTGGTCGCAGCTCCAGCAGCAAGAGTATGGGCGGTATCGGCATCTTCTACGACAAGGGCCGTGTTGCTGCGCGCAGTGCGAAGGGCAGCGAAGATGCCTTCAAAGATGCGGTGATCCATCGGTTGCTTGACGACGGCGCCGAGGTGGATTGGCCGGATGGAAACGACGGTGAGGTGGAAGTGCGCTTTGTGCGCGAAGTCGACGAGAAGGGCACCATGGTGGTCTATATCGACGGCAAAGAATTTCACCGCGACGACATCTCAACCTTCAAGCGCTCCAATGGATCTGCGGCGTTGTGGATCGGGGGCTTCTCAACGCAAGCCCAAAAATTCGACATCCGCGTGGGCCAAATCCGCGTGATTCGTCGCCGATAGAAATAGGTAGGTCGGTTATGCAGCAACAAGCAACGAATGAGCAAGGCACGAACGGATGTCGTCCCGCGCGCGAAGCGGGATTTTCATTCATCGAGATCTTGGTCGTCATGGGCATCATTGCCGTGCTCACCGGCGGCGTGCTGGTGGTGGTCCAGATCATGGGCAAGAAAGGACCTCAGTTCGATACCCAGACTCGGATGCAGAATCTCGATGCGCTGATTCAGAAATTCAAAATGGACACGGGCACGCATCCGCCCAGCAAAGTCAGCAAGATTGGCTACATCGTTGGGAGCGAGAAGAAAGCCAAGGGCGAAAACCGCGTCAATGAGGGCATCGAGGCGCTCTACCAAGCACTCACCTGGGAGGGCATCAAGACAAACTACGACTTCAAGGAAGTTGAACTTGGCAACACCGACGATGACAAGTTGCGTAAAGCGGTGAACAAGCTGAATCAAGCCGAGCTGTATGAGATCTTGGATGGCTATGGCAATCCGTTTGTCTACATCCCTAGTGAGGACTACGTGAAGGCCTTTGAAGGGGGCGTGCCCTATATATCGGTCAATGAAGAGGGTGAAGAAGACGAGCCTCTTGCCAAGCCCCACAAGCGCAGCGACGGCACCGGCTTTGTCAACCCCAGCAGCTATCAGCTCTACAGCATGGGCCCTGACGGCGAGCCCAATACCGAAGACGACATCGCACCCTGGAAGGAATAAGTTTCCTGAAGCGACGCCCCGCCACCTTCCGATTCACTTCACACGCGCCTGCTGCCAGTCGCGAACGGGGATTTTCGTTTCTTGAGCTGCTGCTCGTCATGGCTGTCATGGCCATGTTGATGGGACTAGCGATTGGGCTCATTTCGCCCGCAGGCGCAACGCTCATCAAACAGTCGCAATCCATCCTCGAAGAGACCGCGCGCAAATGTATAGGCGCCAGCGTTGGCAATCGACGCGCCGTATTTCAGCTGCGCCAACTGGACGACGAACTCGGGTCCCCCTATCTCCAAGTGTCGGGCACCATTGCACAGACCGTGCTTACCCACAATTTCGAAACGCCCACCGAGGCCAGCTTGGGCACGATTGCCGAAATGGAAGGCACGGTAAAGAGCATCTCCGACGGCTACGTGGGCAACGCGGCACAGTTCGCGGGCGGGGGCGTGCTGCGATTTTCTGCCCAACCCAAGTTTGCCATGACCGAGGGCTTTGCACTCGACGTGTGGGTGCGACCCGAAGGCGGCAGCCAGGAGATGGATATTGTTGTGGGCGACTCAAGCTATCGCCTCTCCTTGGTTCGCCCAGGCAAAGACGAGCGATACGACGTCAAGCTCTCACTCCTGCTACGGCCCGTGGGTGCCGACCCGCGCGAGACCGCAGCGCAGGAAGTTTCGTTTGCAACCAAGGACGCGCCGGTTCGCGTAAACGGTCGGTGGTCGCATATTGAAGTGGAATACGACGGTCGTGATGTGTCGCTGCGTGTCAATGGCATGGAGCGCATCACCACGGGGCGTAAGAAACGCACCGAGGGCAGCGTCCAACTTTCGGAGTTGCGTCGCATTGCCGTGCCCGAACTTGGCGCCGTGGCGCTTTCCATTTCCTCCACCCGGCGTCCGTTTACCGGCGCCATGGACATGTTGCAGTTGCGTGGCACATTTCGGTCACGTGAGTTGGAACGAAGGCTTGCACCGGAACTCACCATCATCTCGCCCACGTTGCCCGTGCGCGTTGTCTATGTAAACGGTCAAATGGACCCGACCTTGCACTCGGCGCCGGTTATTATGCGTTTTCGCGACGAGAACGAGCCCGACGATCTCCCCTTGCGCCTCATACTTGGACCCTACGGCACGGTAGAGGCCGGCTTAGGCGATGCCGAAACGAGTTCACGCGCCAAGCCGCGCGTCTCGAGTTCGCGAAAGAAGGAGGGCTCGTAATGGCGCTCCGACCGACCGCAATCAAGTCGTTTCGCGGTGATCGAACACCTCACGGCTTCACCATGTTGGAGCTGTTGATCGCCATGTCGATCTTCACGGTGCTAGGCACCATGGCGATCTACTTCATGCGTAACAGCCTCGACATTTTCAATCAGGGCACGTCAGAGTTGGCCAAACTCGATCGCGCCGACATTGTCCTGCCCAAGATCGTGGACGACCTAGCGGGTCTCTATATCGGTGACGATTGGGATCCGCCCACGCCACCACCCGAAGAAGATGCGTTGCTGAATGCGGGCATGTCCAAACCGCCGCCACCACCCCCCAATGCGATTCGCTTCCGCTCTGGCTTTGTGAAGCTCACGGACGGCGTATTCAAGGACTATCCCTGCCCCTACTTCGCATTCATTCAGGCCACAGGTAGTGAGTGGCGCGACGCATCGCTGCGACGTTCGGGTGAGACGATCGACGAAAAGGCACTCGACTACACGCCCACCACGCGCGAGAAATCCGATGGGTCTACCCAGTTCAAACCCATGGGCGGACTCATGGAAGTTTGTTACATCGCGATTCCTCAGAGCGAATCGCAGTCGTCGTTGCTAACGCTCTATCGCGGCTTCCGTGCGCCCATTGGTAGTCCCAGCGGCTCGCTCCTCGATCCCGCCAACCTCGATACCACCGACAAGGTCAAAGCCGCATGCCGACCCATTGCCCGCGACCTTGTTCACTTTGGCGCGCTTTGGCGGCGCAGCTTTTCGACGTCGTGGGATCGTTTCCAGGGTGGAACCGGCAGCGAAACCGATCCCTATGTGGGCGAAGTGTGGGACTCCACGCGCGGGCTCGACCCCAAGTGGCAGTTCTTCCGTGGCAAGGACAGTGCGTCCGACAATAGCGACGACATTTTCCCGGCCTTTGTGCGCTTGGAGGTCACGCTTCAAGGTACGGGTCTCTTTGGGCAGGGCCGGGGCGAAACGCGAACCCTCGACGTCCTTAACACCGAGGATCGTGAACTTCGCGTGCATGATGTTGATTTTCTGATTCGTCCAGGCCCCGACAAGATTCGATACCTCAAGATCGGGTCCGAGTGGATGCGCTATCACGTGGACGACGTCGAGTACCAGGCGAAGAAAGTACGCGTTCACCGCGCCCAGCGCGGGACGTCGAAGTTTCTGCATAAGGAAGGTTCGTGGATTTACATCGGTAACCCGTTTACACGTGATATGCGGCTACCCGTTACGCGGGACCGATTTGTGGTGAAGAAACAATGAGCACGATGAGCGACACCACATTCCGCACGCCCACGCGCGCCGCGAGCGCCGACGGCTTCACGTTTATCGAAGTGTTGATGGCACTGGGCATATTCATTGTGGGCAGCGTGGGCATTGTCGCGCTGTTCGCGCAGGGCGTAGACAGTCAGGTACGGCGACGCTTGAGTTCTAAGGCCGTACAGGTTCGCCCCGAAGTAGACACCATTGTGCAGGATGCAATTGACAAGTCGCGCCCTGGGGTTTCTCCGCCGCTCATCAAAGACAAACCACTCTCGGTACGGGGCTTTTCGCTCGACGTGCGGTGGCGACCCAATCCTTGGAACGAGTCGACGATGATCGCGTTTCCCACGCTGCTCTTCGAAGGCCGTCGTTTCGAAGCGCTACCACCCATTATGGTGACCCGCTCCACACTGGATCCTTCGCTACTTACGCAACCGCCAGGCGGGGGAGGTGGCAACTGAGTTACCCAGCCCACCATCTTATTCGGTTGTTTGTAGCCGGTTCGCGGATCGAGACACGTTCTGTTGAAAAGCGGTGTGTCCCAGATCTGTTTTCTTCGGATACACCTAATAAGGATCGAGCCGGAGCTGTTCCGCTTGCGAACGTTCCTCAGTTTGTGAGCGCGAGTCAAGTTTGTGCTGTGATCGTTTCGATCGCTCCCGAAAGAAAGGTGATGTCATGACACCTGAAATGAACAACAAGCGCGCCCGAACGGTTGTGCCCGGTGATGGCTATGTTCTTGGAGATGGCTACGAGCCCGGCAACCGCCGAGTTCGTAGCGTGATGGTTGCCATCGCGACGCTCATGCTCCTGGGCACGATGTTTCTTCATACGGGCGATGCCTATTCGGACGTCGTGAGACTTCGCACCGGGGAGTCCATCAAGGGTCGTCTCCTGCAGTCGTCCAGCAATCCCGATGTGTTGGTCGTCGAGGACTTCCTCAGCGGCGCCATGCGTAAGCTCTCGTGGAGCGTCGTCTCGCCTGCCGACCGCGATCGTATCCAAGAAGACTGGGGCTGGAAAAACAAGAACAAGCGTGTGGTCAAGGCCCACATTGTTCGCCACCGCCTGAGCAATGGCGACGTCGTGGAAGTCGAGGGACTCGTTGAGCAGGACGACGCGGCGGGCATCAAGATTCGATTTGATGGCCGCGTCGAGTTTATTCCCCGCGATCGCGTGGTGGGCGAAGTGATCGAAACCGAACTCGACCCGCGCGACATCTGGAGCCCTGATCAGCTCTACCAACGCTTCATGGATGAGTTGGCCAAGGAAGATGGCGTAGATATCAACAACCTCAATTCGATTCAGCGATGGCGTTGCGCGGAAATGGCTGTTTGGATTGGCAAATTGAAAGAAGCGCTTGAACACTATGAAGCGTGCGCGGCCGACGAGGAATTCACACGGGCTGGCGTGGCCGCGGCGCGGGCCATCAATGTCAAAGCGTTGTTGGCCGATGCCGCAGCACTCTCGAAGCTGCGTCAAATTGCGCGCACCATAAGCATCGACAAATTCGGTCGCGCAAAGACGATGATCGAAGCGTTCGCGGAAGAGCATCCCGAGTCGCGTAAGCCCGTTCTCGAGAAGCTTGAGAAGACCAAACAACGGCTTGAGACCGAGCGCCTGGAGTTCTTCCAGCGCATGGCCGCCAATCGTTTCGTCAAGATCGTCGAGAAGATGATCTCCGTGAAGACCCGAGATCGAGATTTGACGTTGAGCGATGCGACCAACTGGGCGCGCAAAGAGCTGGTTGATGAAGCATTCAAGGTTCTCGCGGCCAACATGTCAAAACATGACGAGGTAACGCCGGAACAGGCTCGCACGTTCTGGGACGGTCGTAAGAAACGTAGGAATTGGCACTCGGCAACCTATGGCGCCGGCACCTTTGTTGTGCGCCCCCCCAAGGTGAAGCAGCCCAAGCGACGGAGAAGTTCATCTCGTAAGCGCAAGAAGTCCAGCGGCCCGCGCGTGAAGATCGATATTCCCAAGCCACCTACCAAGGAACAGTTTTGGGAACGCGCCAAGGGCGCCGCGCGCTCGTCTTGGTTGATGGCATTTTTCGTTGAGAACTCCGATCTCTTTGAGATTCATCCCAAGGAGCGATTGTCCAAGTGCCCGCTTTGTAACGGCGTAGGTCTACGGACAAAGTCCATGAGCAATGGCACCCAGATCCAACACCTGTGTGAGCGTTGTGCCGGCGCCCAAATGGATGTGCGCATTCGATTCCGCTAGCAGGAGCCTCCTCGACGCGCACTTCATGAATCGTCCTGGATAGCGTGGTACGCTGTATCGATGCGTACGCCCATTCAATTGTTCGTGACGAGACTTCTGCTCGTGGGATTCCTCGCGGCGAGTTTGGTTGCGGGAAGTCCCGTTCATGCCGAAGACGCCGTTCGAATCCGCCCGCCATCGGTGGCCGATCTTGGGGACCTGGCCGAGCAAGTCATTAAGGTCACCAAGGACCTCGACGATCTCGTCAATCTGGCGGCCAAAGATCCTCGGGCCGTGCGCGTGGATATGTATATGGCCTACACGCCGAGCGTGATGAAGTCGCGAAAGGCAAAGGACGGGGCGGTATTCGCTGAAGAACTCGTCGAGATCATGGAAGACAAGGACGCCGAGTTTACCCTCCGTCGAAGTGCACGCGACGCGCTCTATCACGGCACGATGATTTCCCAAGACCCCGAACTCAGCGGTGACATCAAGAAGCGCAGTGGGACCAATCGTGGCTACTTCTATCGCACAAAGGTGGTTCCATTTCTCACGGATAAGCGTGATGCCCGGCTTCGTAAGCTCACTCAAGAACTACTGACCCGGGTGTTTGGCTCGATGCAACATGAACGTGCCATCGCCAAGTATGATCCGATCAAGGCCGGATCCAAGACGTGGTCGCCCGCTCGCAAGGCGTGGGCGAAGCACTTGCTCAAGCGCTAACGCGGACGTTACATGAAGGAAATCGGTACGAAACGCGCGTCGTGGCGTCTCAAAGTCGATCTCCGGGTACGCATCATTGCCCTCGTCGTTGCGTCGTTGACAGTTACGCCGCTCACAATGGGGGGGTGCGGCCGCGCCGATACGACACCTCCATCGCGTGAAGCCCAAGTCAGCCCCGTGTACGGCAGTGAGAGCGGCGAAGATGCGTTTGCACCGGTGGCAACACTGGATGGCAGGCCAATAAGCAAGGGGCAGTTGGCCGACTTCTGGTTTGAGCGTTATCCCGAAGAGTACGCCCGAACCGTACAGAGTTTTGTCGATCGCAAACTCATCTACCGAGAAGCCACGCGGCATGGGATGAAGGTGCCGCGTAGCGTGTTGGAACGCGCGGTTGCGAACGAGGTTGCGGCGCGGCGAAAGCAAATCGCTGCGCGCTACGGTCCACGGGCGCGCCTGGAAGACGAGGTGCGTCGCGCCTATGGCGTGGAACTCGCGGTGTGGACAAACAACATTTTGCGACGACGCATCTACGAACGGCTGCTACTGGAACGCGTCGTGCGTTTACAGACACGCAGCGCGCTTCGCGTTCATGCGCGTGTCATCGTGCTCCTGACCGAGGCGGATGCCCGGCGCGTGGCAGCCAAAATCCGGCGTGGCGCCGACTTTTCGTTGGTTGCTCTGCGCGAATCCAAAGATCCCACGGGAAAAGCGGGCGGGGACCTTCCGCCGATTGCCCGCGGAGATCTTGCCCACCCTCAAGTTGAGTCGCGCCTGTTTGCGGCATCCCCCGGCGATCTCGTTGGGCCGCTTCGCGTTCTGGTCGAAGGTCGCCCTCAATTTCACCTCTACAAAGTGATTGCCCGGCACCCGCCGTGGTCGGGCGACTTGGCCGCGCTTGAAAGGGACCTAAGCGAGCAGCCCGTCCGGCCGGCCGAAGTGGATCGTTGGCGCGCGCGCCTGCATCGGGAGACGGGGCTCACACTGTTTCGCCCCGATGGAACGCGGTGGGTGCGCCCAAAGTAGGCGTGTTTATCTAGATGCGTCCATTGCGAGCCAATGCGTCCGATGATTCTAGGCGCTGTCTGAAAACTCCTCTACTACGCAATCCGATCCTCTCGCTGCGAGTCGCGTCCCTTCGAAATTGCCGTCCTCGACGTGAACAGACCACGCCTGCGGGCCAATTTCTTGGTCCATCGACTCTCGCATCGGTCTCGAATCGCTCGTCACGAGGCTTTTCAGACAGAGCCTAAGCTGGCGAACTTCTAGGTTCGTAACATTGAGTGGCACGGGTAGGCTACGTCGCATGATTCAAGAGACGCCGGCGGCCGAGGAAGCTACGCAGACGATGAGTGACGCCCCTCCTGAGATTGAAGCAGGCAGCGAGTCGGGCAAGAAGCCCGTCGAGGCGTCATCGAAAGAGCCATCGAATAGAGCGAGCAAGGGGTCGAAGCGCAAGGCTGCCAAGGAAAAGCCGCCCAAGCCGCCAGCCCCGGAGTTGCTTGAAGGTGCCGTGGAGTCGCTCTTGCTTGCCACCGGCGATGTGATTCGGCTCTCCCGACTACGTGATGTCCTGGGGCTTCCGTCCGTGGCACCGGTCAAAGAAGCGCTTGAGGCCATTGAATCGCGTTGGCAGAAGGCCAACGTGGCCGTGCAATTGGAGTTTGTCGGCGGTGGTGTCCGCGCCGTTACGCGGCCCGAATTTGCCGAGTTCGTGGCGCGGCTCAGCAAGCGTCCGGCGCGGTCCGATTCGCTTACAAAGACCCAGCTTGAGACGCTCTCCATCGTTGCCTACAAGCAGCCGGTGCCTCGGGCTGAGGTGGAGCGCATTCGAGGCGTCCAGTGCGGCGAATCGTTGCGGGCTCTACTGGAGCGGCAGCTCATCAAGGTGGTAGGGCGAAGCGACCAGCCCGGACGTCCCATGCTCTACGGAACGACCCGGCGCTTTCTTACGAGCTTTGGCCTGTTTGACCTCAAGGACCTCCCGTCCGCCGCGGACCTCAAACGCTTGTAATCTTCTGTCGGATTCGCATCCAGCGTCTGTCTCGGTGGAATCGACCGGCGCGGGCGCCGTTTCTACGGGTGGAGACGCCGATTGGATGCTGGGATGGGGCCCGCTATCCTCTCGGGCTTGCCCCATGCCGGGGGCACGCGTCTCCCACGATGAGGGCAGGCGGCTGCTGGCGGAGATTCCATGGCTAGTTTCAAGAAGACCTACAAGCGCTACGAGCGAGCCTTCCTCCTTGGATTGGTGTTCCTATTGCTTGCCACATTCTCCATCGGTGGCGCCATGTCGTGCGACCAGCAGACGGGGCCCGCGATGGAGGCCTACGCGGGTTCGTTCAACGTTCCGGGCGGCGGTGAAGCTGAAGTAGACGAAGACGACTGGAATCAGGCTTTTCTGAATGTGCGCGCATTGCAGGCGTCAACCGGCACGTTGACGGCCGAGTACGCCGACTTCTTTGATGGCCGTGATACGACCGATCTCCGACACGCGACATGGGTTCAACTTCTGGGCACCAAGCTTGGTAAGGCGGCAGGCTACAAGGCCGGTAAGAGCCAAGTCGATCAGGCGGTTCGCGATCTCGTTGGCGGTCGCTGGGCACGCCAATCGCAGCGCGTATTCGATGATCAGTCCTATAGCGACTTTCTTCGCAACCAAGTACGGATGACACAAAGTGAGTTTGAAGAACTCATGGGTGACGTCGTCGTGCGCGACCAGTTCATTACGCCGCTCATCGAGAGCGCCAAGTATCAATTCGCCATGCCTGAAGTTTTTGAAGAGTGGAAGCACCAGCGCGAGCGCGTCAATCTCGAGTTCGTGTCGCTTCCCGCGGGACCCATGGAAGCGAGAGTTGCCAAGCAAGAGGCCACCCGCGAGACGATTCAAGAGGAAATCACCCGTCTCCGTGAGTTGTCGCTTGTGGCGCGCAACATTCGAACGGCGTCGGCGCAAATCGATTCAGCATTCAAGAAGAACGGCACGCTGCCCGCCGATTTCACGAAGCTGCGACCGGGATCCACGGTTCCCAAAGACCCGTGGGGCACCGAACTGGCGTACAAGGTGGACGGCGAATCCTACACGCTGCGATCCGCGGGTCCGGACAAGTCACTTGGCAATGAGGACGACGTTACGCTGATCGACCAGCGTGCCTTGCAGAGTTATGCGCGCATGCTTCGCGTTGGTAAGGCGCTACAGGCATGGAAACGCGTTAAAGACGCCTGGCCAGAGGACCTCGAGACGTTGAAAACGGCGCCCAATGCCGAAACCACCGCCCCGCTTCCCAAGACGGAGCCTCTTGTCGATGGGTGGAAGCGCGAACTCGTCTATGTGGCGCCCACGGGCGATAGCCCAGCAGTCGTTTCGTCGGTGGGCAACGACGGCGAAGCGGGCACGGACGATGACTATCGCCTTGAAGTTACCGACGATCCGCTTCACTTGGCCCCGTTTGGGCGCTACGCCTTCCGTTCCGACAGTAACGCGCCCAAGGGTGCCGTAGCCACTCCAAAGGACGGATGGGACCGGCCGTTTCGACTGTCGCTTGCGGATCCCGCGCGTTTGATGTGGGAAGTGCGAAGCGCCGGCGCCGACGGAACCTTTGACAATGACGATGATCTGACCACCCCCAACCAGGCCGAGATCGCGCGCTTCTACGCCCAGCCCGATACACGGCGCCGGTTCCGTGAGCCCCTTCGACGCGAGTTCGAAGCGCTCTACGTGCATCTACCCAATCTAAGCGACGGCATTCTTGAGGTGCTCTGGAAGAAGTTCCCTGAGGCGCGCCCCGCCGATGAGGAGACGGTGTTCGAGCATTGGAAGAGCCACCGCGGTGGCGACGCGCTTTCGATCTACAACGCCAAGGATCCAAAGGATGCCGAAGAAGGCCACGGCGCGGCGACGATGAAAGAGGTTGCGCCCGATACTCAAGTCAATCTGCGCCCTTCGCCCAGCGTGTTTCCCGATTTGGGCCATCGCAAGCCCGAAGAAACAGGTCCGAAGGATAACGAATCGAACGATGGCGAGTCTAAGGATGACGAGTCCGAGGATAAGAAAGACGACGAAAAGGACGCTACGGATCCCGATGAAGAACTCCGGAAAGAGTTCGTGGATAAGGGTTGGCGTGAAATCGTGATTCGCGAGATGTTTGTTGAGTCGTTGCTCAACGAGCTACTGAAGAAGCTTCAAGCAAACCAACGTGAGATTCGCGACTGGGACAAGAAGTACGGTTCGAAGTCGGGTGACGACACGTCCGATGACAAGGAATCCGACAAGAAGTCCGGTGAGAATGGCGAGTCCAAGGACGAAAAGAAGGCACCACCCCCGCGCCCCAAAGAACTCACCATGGAAGGCCTCTTCGAGGACGACCTGAGAGATGCGGTCCCTACGCCGGAAGAAGAAGAAAAGGGCCACCGCTCGTTTACCTACTTCAAGACCACGGGCGGCGTCACGCGCGATGAGTGGGAGGCGCTGCCCTTCCTTGGTGATCCGAATCTGAACATGACGCTTGGCACACTCAGCAGTGATGGGCAATACGCAAGTATTCCGCTTCAATTGCATAGCCGAACCACCAAGGCGCTCATTCGTCAGATCAAGCTTACGCCTGCCCACGATCCCAAGTTTGAGGACATCAAGAACAAAGTGTTTGAAGCCTTTGTGTCAAAGCGCGCACTTGACTATGCGTTCAAGGAACTTGGTAAGCTCAAGACTGCGATTCAAACGGCGGAAGATGAAGACGCCGAGAAGGGCGCCGAGAAGGCGCTCAAGGAATTCGCTGAGCGTGTTGGCGTTCCCTACTTCCGTGAGACAACGGGCATGTTTATTGGGGCCCGTCCGCCGCAGCAGACCGAACTTGAAGGCGAAGACGACGATCAAGACAAGAAGAAGCGGATCTACACCCCCGAGGAAAAGAAGATCCGTCGTCGGAACTTCATTTTGCGTACGGGCTACGCGACGGTGCGAAAGGGAACGTCCCAGCAAGACGAAATTGAAGCCGCACCCGGTACGTTTGGACGTCGCGTGTTGCGCGATGGCGGTGAAGATAGCACCAACAGTGCGTACCTCGTCCGTGTGAAAGAACGCCAGTTCCCCGATCCCGCGGAGTTCTCATCGCGCGATTACCTGATGGAGCTCTACCGCAAGGTGTATGGCACGCAGGGGCGCAACCAGCGCATCGCCCAGCGCGACGGTACGTTTTTCAAGAGCTTGCATCGTTACACGCAGGACTATCAGTGGCTCAAGTCCACCTTCGATGTGGAATTGGATGATGGCAAGGACCTGCTGGCCCCCAAAACGCGGTAGCGCATTCGGCGGTCAGCCCTGACGCTAACCCGGATTATTCATAAACAGTCCGGGCTAGGATTTGGGTAGCGCCTTGGGTACGGGATCGTACCCACCGCCGCCACCCGGACCCGGTCGGCAGCGTGTGAGCCGCCCGAACCCCATCGTTACGCCCCGCACAACGCCGTGACGCTCAACCGCTTCCTTCATGTATTCCGAACATGTGGGCGTAAAGCGACACGCGCTTGGTAGCAGTGGTGAGATCAGCACCTTGTACATATGCAGTACGAGAACAACGACGCTCCTAAACGGGCGCGACCACCACAGCGGTGCCGGCGTGGATGCAGGCTGGGTCTCGTGAGTCATTTCCCCTTCCTACGCGGACGGTGACGTGGGCGAGCCGGTTGCTTGGTGAGTGTGCGTTCCAAATCGTGTGCAATGCCTTCAAGGGTTGGCTTGACGAGACTCCGTTTCGGCGACACAAGGAAGTCGTAGGCACCCAGGCGATCTTGGCGATGGCGAAATGCTTCTCGTACCAACCGGCGAAATCGGTTTCGTTTCACCGCCGTGCCATACGCACGGGGCGTCGCGCAACCCATGCGGGGATATCCAACCTCGTTTGCAAATCGCCGCACAACGACCTCTCGCCCGGGAAAAACATCGCCTCGGGTCGTCACATTGTGAAAGGACGTCCGATGCCGCAACCGTGCACGTCGCTTGAAACGTCGTGACGGAGGCGGTTCTGGGGTGGCCGATGGATCACTCACGGCGCGTGAGTATCCCCGCAATAGTGGCAAGGCACACGATTCCACGCCCGGCGGGTAAGATTCGGGCGTGACTCAGGGTTTTCTGTTTTACCGCCGTTTCCTTGTCCACCTTCTTCCGGAGGGGGATTACGGACGCTATCTGGAGGCACTAGCGGAAGCGCTTCCGATTGAGGTCGTTGCCACAGATGCGGCGGGGCGCGTGATCGTGTGGAATGCGGCCATGGCGCGCGTTGCCGGCACGCGTGAGGACGCCATCGGAAAACACCTGCTCGACGCACTCCCGTGGCTTGCGTCCGATCCCAATTTGGATTGGCGGCGCGCGCTCGACGACGTGCTCATGGGTGGACGACCGTATCGCTTGGCAAGGCATCCACTTGGTGCGCGGGTTGTGCGTGCCACGCTGGGCGCCATGCGAGGTGAAGAAGACACGGTGCTCGGTGCCGCGCTCTCGCTCGAAGACATTACCCATGGGACGCGACAAGAAGAGCAAAAGCGTATGCGGGAACGCGTGGACGCGATTCACGATCTCGGTGCAAGCCTTGCCCATGAACTTCGCAATCCACTCAATGCACTCTCTCTTAATCTGCAACTCCTCCGTGAACAGATTCGCGATCCCAAGGCGATACCCGCCGACGTCGAAGCGCGCACGGATGGCATGATCGATGAAGTGTCACGCGTGGAGCGGCTCATCACGCATCTGTTGGAAGTCAGTCGCGGCGGGCCGCTTCGCAGGCGCAACATGAAGATCGATGGCATTGTCGCCGCCGTTGTGTCTCGACTCGAGGGCATGGTTCGGGCACACGATGTCCATGTGCAAAAGTCGTTGGGCTCAGCGAGGATGTTGCGACTCGACGAGCAACGTGTCGATCGCGCCTTGCACAACTTGATCCAAAACGCGGTTCAAGCCGCCGCCGAAGGCGGTGGTCACGTATGGATTACCACGCGGGATGATCCGCATAGCACCGTGGTGGTTGTCGACGATGACGGTCCTGGAATTCGGCCGGAAGATCGATCCGAAGTCTTCGTATTGTACTCAACCGGTAAACGCGGTGGCACGGGTTTGGGGCTACCGTTGGCGCGCGAGGACCTGCGACGTCACGGTGGCGAAGTCGAA
Organism: Planctomycetota bacterium; assembly: GCA_965222115.1. GTDB lineage: Bacteria > Planctomycetota > PLA2 > PLA2 > JAEUHO01 > CBDCTJ01. The sequence goes on from CBDCTJ010000007.1 coordinate 2,264,906, forward strand.
GTCTTGTCGCGTCCCGGTGGGGGCGCACGATTTGTCGTGCATTTGCCGATGGACACTTCGGCCCTGGACACTTCGACCCAGGACTGGGAGGAGTAGCGCGTGCCACGCATGTTGATCATTGAGGATGAAGTCAATGCTCGCAAGGCTCTAGGAGAAGTATTCTCGACAGAGCATGAAGTCACCTTGGTCGAGGATGCAGAAGCGGCGCAGGCGTTCTTGGATGGCGGCGCGCCGGATGTGGTCCTGACGGACGTGGTACTGCCCGGCGACGAAGACGGCCTCGACATTTTGCGACGCGTGAAGCGCGACTACCCTTCGTGTCCGGTATTGGTCATGACCGCGTATGGCAGCGTGGGCAAAGCCGTTGACGCCATGCGTGATGGTGCCCACGATTTCCTTGAAAAGCCGTTGGACCTAAAGCGACTTCGTGCCGTCGTGGCCAGCGCACTCCGGTCGAGCAGCAATGCCCCTACAAGTGAACCGTATCGCAAGGAAATCGCTGAGGCAGGCGTGCCGCCCGGATTCGTGGGAGAACACCCGCGCATCAAGGAAATCTTTCGCGTCGTCGCCAAGGCTGCACCAACTAACGCGACGGTGCTCATTGTGGGCGAGAGCGGAACTGGCAAGGAACTCGTCGCGCGCGCCATACATCACAGCAGTCCACGCACGAAGGGCCCCTACATCAAGGTCAACTGCGCTGCCTTGCCCGAGAGCTTGTTAGAAGGTGAGCTCTTTGGTCACGTGAAGGGGGCATTTACCGGCGCCATGGCCGATCGGGCGGGCCGCTTCGAAGCGGCCAGTGGCGGCACGTTGTTCTTGGATGAAGTGGGGGAGATTCCACCCCATACGCAAGTCAAACTTCTCCGCGTGCTGCAAACGCGTGAAGTGGAGCGATTGGGCGAAAGCAAGTCGCGTGCGATTGACGTGCGCCTGGTTGCCGCAACAAACGCGGACCTCGACGCCATGGTGAAAAAGGGCACGCTGCGCGAAGACTTCTACTTTCGACTGAAAGTGATCACCGTGCGCATGCCGGCACTCCGTGAACGTCGCAGCGACATTCCCCTGCTGGTGAATCACTTTGTGTCGATGTATGGCGAGCGCCACGGGCGCGATGCGATGACGGTTTCCGATGGCGCGATGGACGTCATGACGTCGCATGATTGGCCCGGGAATGTTCGCGAACTCGAGAACACCATTGAAGCGGCTGTCGTTTTGGCCGAACGCGAGACGATCACGCCCGATGTGTTGCCCGAAGAGATTGGTGGTGCCCAACGGGTTGAGGATCTACCGACGGGCGACGTCATCGTGATTCCCGCCGGCACGCCGCTTCCAGACGCCGAACGAACCGTGATTCTCGATACGCTTCGGCGTACCGGCGGCAACAAAACGGCGGCGGCGCGCATCTTGGGCATCGGCCTGCGCACGCTCTATCGAAAACTCGAACAGTACGAGCAGGATGGTGACACGGGCGCGTCCAAACGCGACGCATCAGCAGATTAGTATTGTGGCGATGCTTACGACGCGAGTACACGCTATCGTGTTCACGTGGGCGTGACGGTCAAGGGAGCACGGAATGAACTCGAACGCGAAGTGCGATGGTTGTCACAAGATAGCAACCGGGCATAACCCCGTACGCATTCTCGGACTCGTGGCGCTTATCGCGATCGTCCACCTAGCGATTCGTGCGTGGGAGCCCTCTCCGGCACGGGCTGCACACGGTGGCCCACCGAGTTTCTCGACGGTCGTCCAGCAGGCCAACCCCAGCATTGCTCACGTCATCGTTCGTCTTCGCAACGAACGTTCACGCAAGTCGCGTGACGATGCCGTGGGGGCCGGCTTTGTCGTGTCATCTGACGGACTTGTTCTCACCAGTCGACATGTCCTCAAAGGGGCGAAGCAAATTGTCGTTGACCTGCCAGGGCGCGAACCTCAACTGGCTCGCGTTGTTCGCGAAGATGAGGCCTCCGACCTCGCGCTGCTTCGCATCCCATTGCAAGGTCTCCGTCCCATTGCGATGGGTGATTCCCGCACCCTTCAGGTGGGCGACTGGGTGGTTGCCGCGGGCAGCCCCTACCATCTCAAGCGCTCGTGGAGCGTGGGCATTGTGAGTGCGTTGGGCCGTACAAACGTTGGGCGTGCTGGAAAGTCTGGTGTGCGTTTCATTCAGACCGACGCCGCCGCCAACCTTGGCAATAGTGGTGGGCCGCTGCTTGATGCCGATGGGCGCGTCGTTGGTGTCATGACTGCGATCCTCTCGAAATCAAGTGGCCATCAAGGCGTGGCACTGGCGACGCCCATCAACTATGCACAACGGTTTGTGGGTCGTTCTCTCGGCAGCGTTGTTCGTTCGGCGCCTCATGCCGATCTAGGCTTGAGCCTTCAATCAGTACGCGGCGGCGTCCTCGTTACCCGCGCGCCCTCAAACTTACGCGCCTACGCGGCTGGCATTCGGAGGGGCGACATTTTGGTCTCGGTTGATGGTCAGGCCGTGCGTCGGCCAGATGATGTTTATCGCGCTGTCATGATTCACCGCGGCGATGGACTCCTACAGGTCACGTTCCTACGAGATGGGGCCACAGCGGTGGTTTCTATTCCACTTCGATAGCGTCTCGTCTTTTTTCTTCCTCTCGAGTTCTACCTCACGCAGAGACGCGGAGTACGCAGAGGCGCAGAGGGCATATGTAGAGGAGCGTCTACCGCAAGTGTGGTTGGTGTGGGTTGTGGATCGGGTACTGAAGAAGAGGAGGCAGAGGAAGAAGAGAGAGAAGAAGAAGAAGAAGAACGGCGTAAGCGTTGGGGCGGGGAGCGTCATGAATTTTACGTGCGGAACGTTGCTCGATCCCTACCAGATAGGATGTGCTCATCGCGCAATTGGATATCTCGATCCTAGTCCTGCCGCCAACGGGTACTTGTGCCCCCTGCGTCTCCATCGCTCTGCGCCCCTGCGTGAGATCAAACACCACTGGTAACCACACTCGCGAACCGCACACCAAAACGACAAGAACGCGCGCAGCTCATCGCCACGCGCGTTTCCGTTCACCTATACGAATCGGCAAGCCAGCTCGACGAATAGGCTTTGACTACAGGCTCAGACTAATACGTGCGCAGCACGCCTCGTACGACGCCGCGGATTTCGAGCTTCTGCGGAGGACGCACGAAAATGGGATCCATGGTGCTATTGGCGGGCTGTAGACGGACGCTGCCGTCGGGTTCTCGGAAGAAACGCTTGAGCGTGGCCTCACCATCGACTACGGCTACAACGATTTCGCCATCGCGAGGTGCGGTGCAGCGTTCGACCATGACCAAATCGCCATCGGTGATGTGATCATCGATCATGGAATGGCCAACGACGCGGAGCAAATAGCTCTCTTGGCCTGGCGCAATGGGCAACAGCTCTTCCATCGTGTAGGGGCGCGCGTCTTCCAGCGCCTCAATCGGTCGGCCCGCTGCGATGCGACCCAACAGTTTGACCGTGGGGTCAGGCAGGTAGTTGCGATCGAGAATCTCGATTGAACGCGAGCGCTGTGGAAGTTTGCGAATGGCACCCTTCTTCACCAGCGCGGCCACGTGTTGATGAACCGTGACACGATGAACACCTAGCGACTGCCCGATTTCTTCGAGCGTGGGGCTGGTGTGGTTCTCCCTCCGGTAATCCCGAATGAAGTTCATGATCTGCAGTTGCTTCGGCGTGTAGTTCATGAAATCGCCCTCCCTCGGCCCCATGGGGGACAGACAGAAGCGCCCAGGCGTAATCGCGCTTCATCTGCTACATGTGGCCATGCGATATCACTTGCGCAATCATGCGGCTTCGTCGCGCCTACACGCGCATCAGCCGAGCGATCGCTCGTGCGTTGACTTAAAAATGGCTGACCGAAAATCGGTCGGCTTTGAAAATCCTGCACCCTTCGAAGTCCCTGTTGCGCAGAGCACGCGAACAGGAAATCAAAGGGGCGAAAAACAGAGGGCATCCAAACGCGCATCGCAGTCGAGCCACTAGCGAGCCCTCGTGCGACGGGTTCCGGTTTGAACAAGACAGCTTCATGAGCAGCAAACCGCCCGACCAGCGGGAGCGTTTGAGAAGGGGCCTTCCTGCCCTCAACCCTCCGGAATAGCCCCATGACTTTTCCGAAACACCGACGTCCGAAAGCTGCACGTAAGACGTGTGCAAACGAAAACCGGCGGATGAAGGCAACCCTTCTGCAAACGTTCCAGTGGCCGTGCGGACTCCTACGAAGGCCGCCGTCCCTCAAGGAACTGGATCGGTTGGGCTTTCGGGCCACTTTGCCCTTTGTCTTTGAAGCATTTGTTTCTGGCCACGAAAACACTTCCGCAGGATGGAAGAAGGAGCACGACATACCTAACAATCCGAGTTCTATCAGTGAATTACATATACTAACAACACCTTGAGCCCCGTGGGATCGCCCCTCGAAAAGCCCAGGAAATTCACACTTTTCCGACGCTCTTTCCTGTGTTTTTTCCGAAAATTCACCCCAAATACGACCTCGATCGCGCGCAATTGGGTCGAATGGGGCCGGGTCGAATGGGGCCGGGTCGAATGGGGCCGGGTCGAATGGGGCCGGGTCGAATGGGGCCCGCGCCGCCGCGTGCACCTCCACGACTGAGCACCAATCCGTCACGGCTGAACACGAATCCGTCATGCCAACACCGCCAAGACGAGCAACACTGCCAGGCCCAACGCGCCCGCAAACTCTCGCTCCCTCGCTTCAGCACGCCTCACATCACTCCGGCGTGTAGCGGGCTTCCGATCTCGACCCGATCCAGCATAGATTCCAGTAGTTGCGACAATCGACGCGCTGGGCTCGTCCTTCGCCTCTTCAAGCAGTCCTACCTCTCCCGGTAATGACGAGGTCTCTTCAAGCAGGGCCTCTTCAAGCGGGGTCTCTTCAAGCAGGGTCTCTTCAAGCAATGACGAGACGGTGCGACAAGTCGGTCTCGCCTGAAACTGAACAGCACGAAACTGAACAGCACGAAACTGAATCGCCCGGTGCCGAACCGAATGGTGCCGAACCGAATGGTGCCGAACCGAATGGTGCCGAACCGAATGGTGCCGAACCGAACGGCTGTCACACGCAGCTCGCAAGCACCGCAGCGACTTGGGGTGTTGAAGATCGAACTCCATGGGTGGCTCCTTTGACTACGAAATACACACTAACCTTACAATCGCAGAACGCAAGTATTTGTTTCGGTTTTTTTCGCCGAGCTTGACTGTAGGGTCTGAAACGCCCATTACTTGGGTCAACGACAGTCTGGAGGGCGCGTGCAAAGAGCAGGTTTCCGCCCTCGTCTTGCGATTCGGCCGTCGAGTGCGTTCCTGCCGGGACTCGCGCTTGTGTCGTTCATCCTGTGGGGTTGTGTGCGCTCGAGTTCGCGCGTCGTTGAGCATGGGGGGCCTCGAGGACATCCCCTCGATTCGATTGATGTGTCGGGCCGCGAGATGGCGCAAGTGCAGGCGGCTCGCGAGCGACTGCGGGCCCACGACACGCGCGGTGCGTTGGATGCACTTGAGGCGCATCGGGGCCTCGATCCTCGCGAACCCGCACGCAGTTGGATGCTGGTTGCGATTTGGGCCGGGACGAATCAGCGCCATGTCGCTGAGACGCGAGCTCGCGCCCTTACGCCAGGCCCCATTCGCGACACATTGATTGCGGTCGCATCGGAAGATCCAGCCGCGACATTGGACGAATTGTCCGTTCGTGCAAGTGAGCCCCACCCGTGGCGAGACCTCGCCATTGCATTGCTCTACGCCAGTCGCGCTGAGCACGATCACGCTCGCCGTTTTGCAGATCGCACGCTTTCTCCCTCAGCACCGGCCTTTGTTGTGCACGCTGCGCACCGCGTGTTGGCGCGCGGGCATGCCTTGGATGGAAATCCGAAAGAGGCGCTGCGTCTCGCCCATCTCGTTTACAGTCAAGACCCAGGCGATACTCGCAATTGCCGCTTACTGGCGGAGCTCTATCGTCGTGGCGGGGATCTCGAAGCGGCCGTGCGGTATCAAGCGCTGGCCGTCTCTAGCGCGCCGCATCACGAACGGTACGCACGAAAGCTCGCCGAGTTGCTTCGTCGCTATCATGAAGTGCATGACGGAACGAAGCCCCTGCCCATGGCGCTTGACGTCAATCAACTTTTGCACGTCGCACCGCAAAATCCCGAGCTGCACACGGTTGCGGGCTACATCGCACGTGCGCAGCGTCGTTTCATTGTTGCCGAACAACACTTTGAGCAAGCGTTAGCGCGCGGCGCGGTTCCCATACTTGCCGATCGCGATCTTCGTGAATTGCACTTTCGTCACGGTCGCTTTGCCGACGGGTTGCGATTGCTTCAACAAGCGCTTCCGCCGGGAACGACAACCGACGTCCATAACATTGTGCGGCCTGCCTGGGACGCGCTCAATCAATCGGTTCACACTTCATCCGGTTCGCACAATGGAAGCGAGCGACACATTGCTTCATGCTTACTCGCGGTCGGCGCGCTTCGCGACGCGCGTGCTGTAGCTTCACGGGATCCGTCAAATGTTGATCTCGTAACCAAGATTTCAGCCCATTTGGCATTTGAGCGAAGTTTGCGGGCATTGACAGAAAGTGACTACCGCAATGCCATTGACGAAGCGCCCGTGCGCGCGTTGGACGAAATTCTGGCAAAGATCCCCGCGCTTATGTGTCGGCATTTGCCACCTGACGACCGCTTGTCGCATGCTCAGGTTCGCGCCGGCCTCAACGATGTGCTGCTTATCGGATCGTGGCTCGATCATCGACCGAAGAGTTCGAGCCCATTGGTTCGTTACTTTCGTCGTTGGAATCGCTATTTGATTTTGGGGCAACGCCAAGGCAGTCCGGTGGAAGCGATTTCGTTTTCCATAGGCTCGATGGTGTGCAATCAGAAGATCTGTTCCAACAGGCAGCGACAAGTACACCATGTAGTCGTTGGCTACGATCGTGATATGCGAAGTCTAGTGGCCGCGGACGGCGGCAACCTGGGCGGCGCGTGTCTACCCGACGGCGTTTGGCTCGATGCGGATGCCACCCGCGAAACGGAAGGTGAAATGCGCCGCGCCATGGTTCGCGATCCCTACGACGCATTTGCGCTTTCTTCGACCCAGCCCACGCCTGTGACCAAGGCGCGGCAATTGACCTACCTCGGCGATGGTGGCAGCGCAGCCGACAAACTTGTAGCGCGATATGTGGCGCGCAATCCGAGCAAGCCGTGGGGGAGTTTCTATACGTTGCGGGCCCACGAGTTTGGTCACATTGCCGACTTGCGTGCGCACTACCCACTCTTGGAAAAGTTGCCGGCCAATCTCGCGTTGTTCTTTCGCCACGGCGCAAGTCCCGTCGCCATTGAACGCGCACTGGAGCGACGCGCGCAATTGGGTGCCGTCATCGACGCGCCCGATCCGGATCTGGCGGTTGCCGAGATGTTGCAGGGCCTTCCCTTGACGGAGGATGAACCTGAAGTCCATGCGGGCGGCTACGCGGACGGGCTGGCCGACATGGTGCGCTACATCGCTGCGCACCCGCGCGAATTCCCCCAGATTGATCGTCGGGCGCGAATCGTTGACCAGTTGCCAAAGCTCAGCAACGCCGAGCTACAGCGTGTGGCGCGATGCGTGATTGGGCGCCGCTAACCGCCCGACGCGACTCGACTCAGAGCCCCAAATATGCGCATGTAGAGCGTTATGACAATAGGTTGCAATCGCGGCGCGGGGAATGACGATGCGGCCATGAGTAAGTCAAAAGTCCACGTGGGCAGCGCGGTGCCCGATTTCGAAATTCCTGTCTACGACCCCAAGACCGGCGACTTCGGCACGTACTCGCTGGCGCAGGCCAAGGCCGACGGTCGCTGGACGATTCTCTTCTTCTACCCCGCCGACTTTACCTTTGTCTGAGCGACCGAGTTTTCTGCTCTGGCAGAGCAGCAAGATCGTTTCGATAAACTCGGCGCCAACTTGGTCACCGTCAGTTGTGACACAAAGTTCACGCACCTGGCGTGGCGCACGGTAGAAGGCGAGCTGAGCAAGGTCAACTACATGATGGGCTCCGATCCCACCGGCAGGTTGGCTCGCAAGTTTGGCGTGTACATCAATAACGAAGGCATTCCCCTTCGCGGCACGTTCCTCATTTCGCCCGAAGGCACGTTGATGTTCTCCGAGGTCAACTTCTTGAACGTCGGCCGCAACGTAGACGAGCTAATGCGCAAGTTCAAAGCCAACATCTACGTGAGTAAGAAACCCGCTGAAGCTTGCCCCTCCACGTGGAAAGATGAAGGCGATGTCACCTTGTCGCCTTCCGCACGCATGGTTGGCAAAGTCAGCGAAGCGCTCAAGTCGGGTGGCAAGATGTAGCACACGATTAGCAATTGTTGAATTCGCGATCGGGCTCTCACTGTTGCGGTGGGGGCCCGTTTTTATCGAAGTCGAATGCTTGTACCCGTCACCCGTCACCCGTCACCCGTTACCCGAGTCCCGTGAGCCTCCTCACCCTGAGTGGACATCTCCCTAAATCCAGCTGTAGCTCTTTGCTTGTGACTGCGAATGAAATGCAGCACACGGCGTGTGCGCTGGTGATCGGTCGCTACGAAACGTGCGGATTTTGCCCATACACCGTATCCCCAAGACCGGCCTGGTGTCCCGCGAGCTAGAAATCCACCGTCACGCCGACTCGTAGCGTTGCGTCGCCGTGGGTGCGCCGCAACGAAACATTGGGACGTACGCGGGTTCGAAGCCAGCGGTCGTGTTCCAGCTCGCCAAAGAACGTGCCGAAGAAGTTGCCTGCACCCCAGCCCACAAGCACATCCGAGGGGTAGTGCTTTCTGGCTGAGACTCTCAAGGCTCCCGTCGCGACCGGTAGAAGTGTTAGCGCACCATCGAGCCACGGGCGCACGTCGCGCCGAACACGAGAACGTTTCAGTGCGTATCGAAGGGACGCGGCGCTCCACGCTGTGTGCGACGTGTGGCCGGAGTAAAAACTCAGGTGGTTCTCTCCATTTGGACGTCGTCGATGCCACAACGCCTTGAAGGGTCGATTGAGCGCCTCGTTTGCCACGCCTGTCGATACGGTGCCCACGAAGGGATCCCACGATTGGTACCGCGCACTCTCAACGCCGGAAACGGTCAACGCTCCTAGAACCGATCCACGCAGCAACGCGTCGCTGGCCCGCTCGGCAGCGTCGGTATCACCGTCGGCAAACTCATCGGAGATATCGTGATCCAAGTCGGCTGCATCGATCGCGATCCCCGCGACAATCGGCGCCCAGGTTCGCCAGTCGGTCGCTGCCGTCTGCAGTGCTTTCGAGTGTGTCGGCGTCCACCCAGTCGATGAGCACCCGCCCAGCAACAACGCTGACCAGCCGACCCACCACACCATTCGCGTTCGCCCGTCAGGCATGTTGGTATCTCGCCTCCCAACGCGCAGTGTACGAGTAAGCTACTGCGGCAGGGGGCCGTTGGCACGAATTTCGAATGCAGTGGTACAGCTTCCATAAACAAGTAACGGGTGCAAATTTTCGTGGGTCATCCAGTAGCGCCCTCCCGTTCCCCGTCACCCGTCACCCGTTACCCGTACCCCGAAACCCGTTACCCGGTCTCAAGGTAGATCGCTCGATGAGCGATGCGTTCGGCGCTTAAGACGTGGACGGCCAAGGCTCGTCGAATCTTCGTTGAAGCACGAACAACATGGCGGCGGATCGCTCAAGGGTGCTCATGACGGCGGAGATTGCGGCCTCGCTGGCGAGTCCGAGTAGTAGCGCGTGATGTAGAGCTGCGATGGCCTCGGTGCATTCGGCGTGTGCGATGTCGTACGCTTTGCGCTTCTCGGCTGGCCGCCGCTTCGCCAAGCCCTCTGCGACATTGAGTGCCACGCTGGTACTTGCGCGCCTGAGTTGGTCGGCAAGTTTTGCGTGGCCACGAGGCCATGCGGCGCACAGGGCGTTGCATCCAAGCGCGGCAGCTTGCGAAGCACGGTAGACATCGAAGCGTTTTAGGTATTCGAGCGTAGAAGACGCGCTTGTCATGATGGAACTCCAGCGTGAAGGGATCGCAAGCCGCTTGCTCGCGTGTGCCCCTCGTTGAAAGAGCCGAAGGCGAAGGAGGGCACACGCGAGGGGGTCGTACAAACAAGGCCCCGCGTGATAGCGACAACCCGTTCTCATGCTGGAGTTCCATTACAAGCGGTGCCCGCGCGTACCGAACGCGCTGGTGCAACCGGCGGTGCTGTCCAAGGCCCTACCACCCGTTACCCGTCACCCGTTACCCGAACTCAAGGGTGATCATCCGAAGATCGATTCGCGCCGCCTTAACGTGGACGTGGACGTGGACGTGGACGTGGACGTGGACGTGGACGTGGACGTGGACGTGGACGTGGACGTGGACGTGGACGTGGACGTGGACGTGGACGTGGACGTGGACGCGAATGGCAAGAACGCGCTAGTCGCATGCGTGCGACATTGGTAAGGTACCGAACTGATCGCTGTGTGACGTGATTGCTCACTGGCAACACCCGCTTGGGAAGTGCTACGTGCATGCCCCTATTCGCCACAAGGGCGAGGGCACGCACTCGCATTCCCGCGGGTGTTTCCTCGTGGAGATTCTCGTATGTCACACAGCAATCAGTTCTCGGTTACTTCCACCGCGGGTCGGCTTGAACGATTCGACGTGTATCGAATCGCACGGCGTGCCGCGGCTAGCACTCACAAACTCTGTGGATCGCTGCCTCGAGGCAACGCGGAGCTTGCAAGCCAAGCTCGACGAGCCTCGACAGCCGTCGTCCTTAACATTGCCGAGGGCATTGGACGTGCCGGGGCAGGCGCAAAGCACCGTTCGTTCTCCATCGCTCGCGGCGAATGTGTCGAGGCGTCGGCGGCGCTCGACCTCATGCAGGCGATGGACATCCTCGCGAATGCGAGCGCTGCTCCAACGCTTCGCGACCTAGATCGCGCCCGCGCAATGTTGAATGCGCTCATTCGTCGCTGGAGGGAATGAGGGGTGCGCATTCCAGGTTCCCGTCACCCGTTACCCGTAACCCTCATTCAAGGGCGGGCATCCAATGAATGATGCGCGCCGCCTTAACGTGGACGTGGACGTGGACGTGGACGTCGAGAGCAAATGGCTTTGCCATTTGCACGAGACCCTGAGTAAGCACCAGCGGATCTTTGATCCGCGCAGTGCGCATCGAAGGGTGGACGTGAACGATCTGAGCCTTCCCTTTGCCGACTCGCAGACGACGCTCCACGTCAACTTCAACGGCCCCGGGGGGGGGCACGGGTCAATAGCCCAGTGTGAAGCGCAAGCGCAGCGGCGCGTAACGCTGGGTTTAGACGTCCCCAAAATTGGCCACCCTGAAAGGGTGGCGGAAACCCACGAACATCTACACGCGTAATCTCGCACAGACGATTCGTGATTTTCATGGCCCCGATTAGAGACGTGTTCGTCGTAAGTGGTTTGAACCCTCTCCCCACAACGCCCTCTCCCAGAGGGAGAGGGGGGCTTTGACTTGGGAAAGACTGTGAGGCTAAGAGTTTGCGGCTCCCGTTGTCTTTTGGATTGCCTCAGCTGCGAACGAAACGCTGCGGACGGCGTGCGCGCTGGTGACTGAGCGCTGCTCCATGAAACGTGTGGATTTTGCCCGTACGCCGTATCTCGATACCTCCCCCAAAGCCCCATATTTCGGGATGCATCCAATGTCGCCCTGGAATGTGTCAAAAACTGATACAAAATCGCTCTCCAGTGAGATACTGAAGAAATGGCCCACCGCGAATCAAGAAATGTCTCGTTGGCTCCGGCCCAAGATCAATTCGTAAAGGCGATGGTGGATGGGGGCCGCTTTCGTACCGCCAGTGAAGTTGTGCGCGAGGCGCTGCGTCTATTGGAAGAGCGGGAGCATCGCCGCTTGCTTGAGAAGTGGATCTACGAAGGCCTCACAACCAATGAAGAGGCGCGACTACCCGAAGCAATTAAGAAGCGCGCTCGTGAGCACTTCGAGGGCCTCTTGTCCGCGCCGCTCGCAGATGTTGAGTACGGCAACGTTGCCGAAGGTGCGTCCGCCATGGCAAAGCTACGATCCGAACTCGAATCGCAGTCGGACTGAGTTTCACGAGCTATCAACTAACCACCACAGCGGAAGAAGATCTACGCGTTGCTCTACAGTTTGTTGCCAAGCGAGACGGAGTCGACCGGGCACTCCGCGTGCACAACCGATTCCTCGAGACGTTTAGCGCCATCGCAGAAATGCCACGCATCGGGTACGTGCGACCGGGCTTGACAGGGAATCGCTTTCGTTGGTACACCGTATTCAAGTGGGTTGTGATCTACGACCCCGTGGGTTCACCCATCACGATTCTCCGAGTCTTGCACAGCGCTCAAGAACTAGACCGCATACTTGATGAAGACTAGATGCAAGTGTGAGCTTTCTTGTCCCTGGTGGACACTCGACAATTATTCGCAAGTCAACGTCCGCGACGTTACTCGAATCGATCGCCGAACTTCTTCGCGAAACGTGTGGATTTTGCCCGTACACCGTATTCTCCATTCCCATGAAGATCAATCGGACGCTTCGCGTGGCCATAGCCCTATTGTTTCTCGGGGCGTTGGGTTTCAGCTCGGCACATGGCAAAGACGTCGAAGTTTCAAAAGCCTGGGAACGCAACTGGAAACAGATTGAGCGTCATGACGTGCTTGAACTGGGCGGCATGAACACCAAGAAGGCCGCGCTTCGGGCGCTTCCGTTTTGGCTGGGGCAAACGGGGCTCATCGCACGCATGGATCGCGAGAAGCTTCGCTATGTCGTCACGGGCGTGACGAAGGGTTCACCGTCCGATGGGCTCATCAAAGAGGGCGATGTACTTGTGGGTGCAAATGGGAAGGCATTCGCGCGTCCAGAGAGTTATCCCGAGTTCGTGGGTCCGCAAGTGGCACTCGGCAATGCGATGCTTGAGAGCTGGGGCAAGCACCAAGGGCAGTTCAAGCTCGACGTTGTGCGTGACGGCAAGCAGAAAGCCATCACCCTCACGCTTCCGGGTCGTGGCATGTTTGGGGCATCGTTTCCAGAAAAGGACGCGCTCGCCGACGCCATGATTTCGGCAGGCTGTTCGTTGCTTGTCGCTCGGCAGCTTCCGAGTGGTGCCTGGAGTACAGGCAAGAAGAAGGGTCGGAAGGCGCCCTCGTTCCACACAACATCCCTTGCGACCCTCGCGCTTATGGCATCCGATGAGAAGCGTTGGCGTTCGGCGATTAAGCGTGCGGCGCACTGGCTGCGCGATCGCCCGCCGGCCAAACACTTTCTCTCATGGCACTATCCCTACCTCGCCATTGTGTTGGGGGAGTACTACCTCCTGACCAAAGACAGCTCGGTGAAGCCGGTGTTTCAACGAGCCGCCGACCTCATGGTGGAAGGTCAGTTTGACTATTACGGCTCCGGACATTCGTCGTATACCGGCAACTATCGTGGCAATGGGATTTCTGTGTGTACGACTCACGTGCTGCTCGGATTGGCCTATGCCAAGCGGTGTGGCGCCAAGGTGCCCAGCGAAGTCTTGGGCAACACGATGGATCACATTGAACGCATCAGCCCGCACGGCGGCGTGCCTTACGTCATTTGGGGACGCACCGAGAAGGCCTTGAAGGAGCCGCCAACCACACCCAACAAGCGCAACGAACACGCCACGCGAACAGGAACGGCACTCATTGCGTTTCGAATGCTTGATGGTCATCCGGCCCATCAAAAGCGCATGAGTGACTTCCTCGCGCGCAATAGCGACTACATGGACAACGGCCATGCCACCGCCAACACCCTCAGTTGGTTGTGGGGCTCTTGGGGGTTGGCGTGTGGCGATTCCAAAGGATTCGCCGATCACATGCGGCGGCGCGCGTGGTGGATTGCACTCAAGTGGCGACACGACGCGGGCACCATGTCGCAGCCCGCCGAGTGCGTGAACTTTCGCGGTTCCGATCATGCGCTCGGGCCCCACGCCGATGTTGCGTGTCAAGTCGCAGTGTTGGCCGCACCGCGTCGCACATTGCTCGCCACGGGTCGTGCGGATCGCAGCACCACAAGCGCGTCGGCTGATTCCAAGCGTCGCCTTGTTTCGCTCGCGCGTTGGGACCATCACCACGGACGGTTGCGTCGCCTTGATCTCATTCCTGCACTGATCAAGAAGAAGGTGCCATTGCTTGCGGACGTTCGAAACGATCTTGCCGCATTAGATCCCGATAAGCCAAGTGAGTGGTCCAGGGGATACGAAAAGGTGGCCAAGCGGCTTCCGAAGTTGTGTCGTCAATTGCAGGCCGCTGCCAAGAACGAATATGACAAGCGCGCATGCGTTCTGCTCGCCACCGCGATTCGACCGAGCATCGACGTCAAACTCACACCCAAAGGCCTCCGCGTGCGCGGTCGCGTTGAGCAGATTCCCTTCGGCAGTGTGTCACTGCGACTCGTGTTTGATACAGGCGGGAAGGGCCGCGCTTCGGTTCGCAAGCTCCCCGCCAACATCGAGGGCAATGCGAAAGGCGGACCGCTTGACCGGGCCAAGCACGAAGCGTTTAGGACCGTTCTCAAGCTCAAGGGCAAGGCGCCTACGCTGATCGATTTGCCGGCGACATGTCATATGGAGTGGCAGGGTGTGACGCTCGCGTTTCCGGTGCGCATTCAACACGGAACCAACCCGCATCGCTTCGCCTTCGCCCATCGCCAACCCCTCATTCGCGTGCCGCTCAAGATCACGCAGTGGGGCAACGAGGGTGTGTTGCTCAGTGGCGGTCTTCGTGACCGTTTGACTTTGAGCTGCAATCAAGTCGGCGCGCTCGATGGTGGCGCCTGGCGACTTCTCAAGCGCGAAGAACGCACCAAGAAGTTCCCGCCAAATTCAAAGGTCTGGTGTTCGCTCTACGACTTGGGATTTCATCGTCCGTTTGTGCACCAGGTGCAGGCGTGGAAGTAGGGGCTACCTCGCGGGTACTCCCGCGGCATTCTCGAAGTTGGCCGCATGGGCTCACGGTCAACACTTAAATCGAGCTTCCTCGCGCATAGCGGGCGCCTTTCTGTACTTCGTTGAGCATCCTGCGTGTGACTGCAAGCAATGCGTTACACGCGCCGGAGATCGGGCACTACGTCATGAAAAGTGTGGAATTTGTCCGTACACCGTATCTCTCCAAGTGGATCGCAGATCCACGTAGTGCGCACCGAAGGACCTATTTACGGTTCGCGTCAAATCGACTGAACGCAAAGGCCTCAATTCGCCCTGCAAGCTCGGGCCGTCCGACTAGAACAACAATCCCTGGTACGTTGCTAACGTCCTGAAGCTCAGGATCAATCGCGCAGTCACGGAAGAACTCAAGCGCTTCTTCCAGGCTCTCGTCTGCATGCCACGTTGTCATCGTAAAACTTGGGCCCTGAGTCTCTCTAGTCTCACGCTCAACAAGAGTTTCATCCATAAGGTCGTGAAGCAGCTCGCAGTTTGGTCCCCATGTACAGAAGTATGCGAGTCCCTGCTCGATTGCCCGATCAGCGAACGAATTCCAAACTCGACATGCGTCTTCCGCAACGTCACGCCCGTCCATCACCATGAACAAGCTGAAGCGACGCCCTTCAATTGGCAAGTCCGTGGGCCAGTCGCAAAGGTCATCGAGCATAAGCAGCATGTACGGTCGACCCGTTGTACTTGAAGCGCTTGTGAGTTGTCGCTGGACCATCATGCTGGGCAGTGTAGCTAGAGTCGTGGCGTAGGGATCGCAAAGAAGTGCCGGGGTCGAGTTTGTGGTCTTGCGTGACTGCCCCCGTTCCCCGTTACCCCGACTCAACGGTGAGTGTTCGGTGATCGATTCGAGCCACTTTAAGACGTGGACGTCGAGAGCAAATGGCTTTGCCATTTGCACGAGACCCTGAGTAAGCACCAGCGGATCTCTGATCCGCGCAGTGCGCATCGAAGGGTGGACATGAACGATCGAGCCTTCCCTTTGCCGACCCGCTGGCGATGCCCCACGTCAACTTCAACGGCCCCGAAGGGGCCACGGAACAATAGCCCAGTGTGAAGCGCAAGCGCAGCGGCGCGTAACGCTGGGTTTAGATATCCCCTAAAAAGAGCCCACCCTGAATGGGTGGTGGAAACGCACGAGCATCGGGAAGCGGAATCTCGCATAAGCGATTCGCGGTCTTCATGGTGGAGATTGGAAACGTGTTCGTTGGAAGTGGCAGTTGCGGATGGTGACCGAGCACTACGCCATGAATGTGTGCATTTTGCCCGTACACCGTATCTCCGTATCCCACGGGTGGGCGTAGCCGGTACGCAGGATCTCTGAATCTGGTGGGAAGAAACACGGAAACGTCTCCCAGACCCTTAGTACCCCTTAGGGAGGAAGATGCTGGGCAGATCATTCTGGCTTGCCATTTCAACCAGCCCACTGGTCATTTCTGGACACACGTCATTGTCGCGTTTCGGATTTGACGACTTCACGGGCTCGGTTTTATGCAAACTATCAACGGTTCGTGTATCGCCAGGTGTATCGCCCGATTTCATCCTTACGAATCTGGCGCCGATCCCAACAATGACCGCAGTACAGATCACTTGTAAGATCGGGAGCAGTGGGTACTGAATACCATCATGCTTCTTTAGAAATACCGCCGCTATGAGTCCAAGGCCTAGAATGGTACCGCCGATGGCCTGCACGATTTTGACGCGAGCGTTTGCAAGTATGCGAATGACTTCAGCGGCATCATCTTCTTTGACTTTTTGGATAAGTATGTGTTCAGCGTTCATACACCACTCGATTTCTTCTGCCCTTGTGATGTGATCCAGAGTTCCGTGCGCCAAATCTCAAGCCGATTACCAAATGCCATGACCACCGCGCCGTTGGGATGTGTCGGTACGGCGTCCAGCACGCGGGCCCATCGCGGCAACTGAATAGTTAGGCGATCAGACTCAATGTGCAATCGCACGGGTCCGAAGTATCGAGTGGTCAGACCGGGCACCGAGGCTGGCGGCACGTCGTCGTCGAATTCGATCTCGTCATCCTCTGCTTGCTGCCACGGGCTCGTATCGGTGCCGGGCGCGTAGAGCACGAGCTTTCCACTCATTGCGACCCAGGCGACGGCGTCTTCGCCCTTTTTGAGCTCGTTGATCCACCGGACTTGCCGCGCAAACTCCAGCGGGACGCGCACACGATTTTGAGGTTCAACCTTCCGAAATTCGTGGCGGTGGGCATCGCTCACATTAACTCCTGCCAGCAGCTTGAGGTCCATTGATCATACATGAAATGGGAGCACAAATGAGCCTATATAAGCCTTTATCAGCCCAGATTATCGAATATACAAGATGTAGAACTATAAGATCGGTTTACCTACAAGATGCAGATTCAGGATCCAGGCGGTGGCCTGTGTCTACGGTTCGAATCAGTGGCCTTATTGCGAAACTGGTGTTTCCGCAGGCGACAACTCTCGCGCTCGCTCTTATGGCACGTAAGTAGATACGGTCTGATAGCGAATTGGACCTGAGGATCAAGATGGGGAACTGGTGGGAAGTGACCCATTCCGTCAGTCTTGAGCTGCAGATATTGGGTGCACATCGCGTGGACCGCGACATGAAGCCGAAGTGCGTCACTATTGGGCCGTGCAGAGGTGCTTCTGGAAACGACTCATCCGCCGGTTTGCGAGACGCAGCAGCAGCCGTTCAACGTCTATTTGGACGAATCCCGCCTCCGAACTTCGGGCGAGTGAACCGCCTCAGGGTGCTTCGTCTTC
The DNA here is from genome assembly GCA_965222115.1 of Planctomycetota bacterium. Classification (GTDB taxonomy): domain Bacteria; phylum Planctomycetota; class PLA2; order PLA2; family JAEUHO01; genus CBDCTJ01. The sequence goes on from CBDCTJ010000007.1 coordinate 2,282,647, forward strand.
GTAGTGAAGACGATGCGTTGGCGACACATGTCGACTGCGTTTGTACCACCTTCATGGAGAGCGCTGCGTACCCGCAACGCTTGGGCAGCATATCCGCCTTCTGCACGCTCGAGTTTCCTAGCAATGAAAAATGCGGTTTTTGCCCGTACACCGTATCCCTTTCTGCATCTTTATCTGCTTGCTGTTGCTACCCGCACCCTTTCGACGAACCATGTCAACGTGTCCATGAAGGCGTCGAATGCGGACTCCGTACCGAGAACGCGATAGTCGAACGAAGGTCGCCGTGCCAGCGCGTCCTCGGGGATGGGGCGTACGCCAGGGATCCGATTGACGCGCTGCCGAAGCTCTTCGCGCAGTGCTTCGTCGTCGAATGGTCGACGTCTGAGCAAGTGCTGGAACACGACTTCCACGGGCCCGGTTGAATAGAAAGCAAAGGGCCAGATGCTGTCCTTGCAGTTGTGCGGGTCGTCGGGAACGGGCCATGAAAGGAACATGCTTCGTCGGCCAAAGCTGACGGTTCCGCCATTCGCGCCGCACCAGTCTGCAATGGATCGCAGCACCGGGACGAACTGCGGTCCTGCATCGTTCTCCACGTGCTGCAGGTACTCGTCGAGAGTCTTGGTGTGCTCGGGCGCCTTGACGATGGCTTTCGCCGTCGCCTGCCAATCATTGGGCCGGCACACCACAGTGAACACGGGTGCGGGATTGGAGTCGCCGATACGAACAGCCGATACCTCGACGCCAAAGAAGTGGACTGAGGCATCGGTGTGTTCGTTCAGCCAGTCCAACGCCGCGCGATGCTCCTCACGTAGCTGCGGCGTTATCCACACGACTGCCGACGCGCCGATGCCGGCTGCGTATGTAAGGCATTGCCCTAGGTGAGTGTGGTCGCTGGACGCCAGTTGGTTCTCGATAGCGATTCGCGCGCCGGTACCCGACTCTGCAAGGATGTCGAGGGAGAACGCACCGACCGACATCTCTTGCTCGACAAGCGTGAGCCCGCCCACATCGAGTGCATCACCCAGTCGGTCGAGGTGAGCGGCCAGCCAAGGGGTAAAGTCTCTCGCTTCGTCCGGCCAGATCGTTCGCAGATCAACCGGTGTGAGAGATCCAAGTCTTTGGGGATCAAAGGTCACGGTTGCTCTCCATACAAGCTTGAAGCGATGGCATGTAGCTTAAGCGGACCCATGCGAGAACTCGACTCACATAGACAGCAGCATGTGGATATTGGAGAAGCGTCCTTGGCCGGCCATAGTCCCACTGATTGACTGCTGCTCGCGACGCTCCACGATTCACGCAGCTTGAGGCCGAACGCAGCACGTGGAAATCGCGTTGATGACTTGTTCACGTTTCAACGCTGTTACGTGAGACAGTCTAGGTCAAGTCTCTTCGCTACTCAGCGGGCGCTCCCCGTCGACGTCAATGGCCCCAAAGGGGCCACGGAACAATAGCCCAGTGTGAAGCGCAAGCGCAGCGGCGCGTAACGCTGGGTTTAGACGTCCCTTAAATGGGGCCACCCTGCAGGGGTGGTGGAAACGCGCGGACATGGGACGCGGCATTCTGCGTAAGCGATTCGTCGTCCTGATGGTGGCGATTGGAGACGTGTTCGTCGGAAGTGGTCGTTGCGGAAGGTGACCGAGCACTACGCCATGAAAAGTGTGCATTTTGCCCGGACACCGTTTCTCCGGTATCTCAGTGAATCTCAACCGCATCTCGCAAGACTTGTTGTCTGTATCAGTGAGTATGCTACCTAGCGTTGAATAGTCCAAGCAAATCGCTGAGGCGAATGAGAGTTGACCGACTATGACTGCCCTGCCACCATCCCTTTACGGCTGTTTCTCCGACATCGATGAGAACGCATTGACGCTTTCGTTCATTGCGCTTTCCCATCGGATCGCAGCTGTCCTCGAACGATCCAATTTGAGTGGCGTTGAATTGCCAATCGTACAAGCCGAACATTTCGTCATTGGGCTCAGCTCCAGCAGATCATCTGGCAAGACTCGTTGGGGGCTGTACTTCGGGCCTCGTTGGACGATTGGAGCCACTGAGTTTCCAGATCGCGCCATGCTTTGCGCGGCATATCTGGACCATTGGGTATCGCGCTGCCGTGAATCTCAAGCACCTGTTCTGGTAGCTCGCTATGCAGATTCCGCATGGGAGTTGCGTGGCGATGTAAAGGGAGCAAGAGTCGAAGTAGAAGTTGCGCACCGCGCTATATCGGCCTACTTGAAATGCGCACGTTCGCCCGAGCAGCCTTGGCAGCGAATTCGCAATTGTGAGCGAGCTCTTCAACTTGCAGTTTCACTCAGTGATGAGAAACTCGTTAGGCAAGCCCTCGATGCGATACTGGAAGTCGCTGGCCAATCTGCAGAGAGTGTTCCAGCCACCACAAACCGAGTGATCCGAACGTTGGTGGGATACCGCAAGAAGCTCGATCTTTCGGATCCACGAATCGAGGATCTTGCAGGCCAATTGGTCTCCAGCCTAGATGCCTTGGACTCGCCCATGCCGCCTGTCCCCAACTTTCCTCAACTGTGTAGCAATGTCAAGACCCTTCAGTCATACGAAGGCGCGCGCAATCGGCAAAGCGAAGCTGATGCTCATGTAGAGAGGCTCGCGGTAGGTGCAATGAGCATTGCGATTCATGTAGAACCTCCTTTGGCGGCGTCCTGGATTACTAACGCGATTGAATTGTGCACCAGCCCAAATCTGCGCGAAAGGCTGAATGAACTTCAGGTGGCTCTTGAGCAAGCCAATACCCTATCGATGGAGCACATGACTGAGTTCTCTACCCGCATGACGATCTCTCAGCAAGAACGTGCAGACTTTGAGCGCGACTTGGTGAAGGGGGGGCTTGTTCCCGCTGTGAGTCGCTGGCTGAGAATCTTCAGGCCGACAATGGACATGGCACGAGAGCGACTCAAGCAAGAGGCTACGCAGCACCCACTCTTGCATCTGATTGAGACGAACGTCATGGACGGCAGACATGTCAGAGCGCGCGTTGGTGGAATCCTTGACGACGAAGTAGGGCAACTGGTTCACTCGCAGTCAGCGACAATGGTATTTGAGGCGCCTTTCATGCGAATGGCCATGAATGCACTTCGTCGCGAGTTCAGCTTCGGAGCACACACGTTCGTAGCCTTGCTTCAGAACTCTGTGGCGTTTGACGGCCACAGGAGCACCATTTTCAATCTTGGGTTCGATCACTATGTCAGAGGGGATTATACTTCTGCAATTCACCTGTTAGTGCCTCAAGTCGAACACCTGTTCCGAGGTATACTCAAATCGTGCGGCGTGACGCGGAGCGTTCCTGCAGCGGATGGGAGTTACAAAGAACGGCAGCTCGGTGGCCTACTCAAGCATACAGACATCAAGCGGCATGTGTCGGAAGACACACTCTGGTATACCGAATGTCTGCTGACGGATCCGCGTGGATGGAACCTCCGCAATAAGGTCTGTCACGCACTGATACCAGATAGCGAGTTCACGCGAACAGCTTGCGAGCGAGTGATCCACCTAACGATGTTGGTGGCGTTTGAGGCTCTGCCTAGTGGTAGCAGTGATGGCAAGTGAGCATCCGCATCGCAATCGACATGGCCTACGAGGTCCGTGGCTCCAAGTCCGCGCGATCATCGATTCCGCCGCGAAGCGTACTCCCCACAGTTGTGAGCTACTTGGTAGAAGGAACGAAGACAGGTTGGACGCGCAAGCTCATCGATGCGAGGATTTCTCCCTTCACGGCTAGTTGGTTGAGCCTGCAATCAAGGTAATGACTCAGCCACCACCGCATAGCTCCCATTCCACGCCCTCCGCGCTATCCTTTCTCCCCTGAGGTGAAGGAGTCCCCGCATGAGCGCCAGTTTCTCTCAGACTGCCGCCTACATCTGGTCGCTGGCCGACCTCCTCCGCGGTGACTTCAAACAATCCCAGTACGGCCGCGTCATCCTCCCGTTCACGATTCTTCGCCGGCTCGAATGCGTACTGGCGGACACAAAGGAACGCGTTCTCAAGGAAGTCGAGAAGCGCAAAGGACTGCCCGAAGACGCGCGTGAGAAGTTTCTTCTGAAGGCGGCGGGGGAGTCGTTCTTCAACACATCGCCGATGGATCTTTCAAAGCTCGGCAGCGCCGACATCAAGAGCAACTTAATTACCTACGTGGAGAGTTTTTCGAAAGACGCCCGCGAGATCTTCGAACACTTCAAATTCAGCGACTTCGTCGAGCGGCTTGATGAGGCCAACTTGCTGTTCAAAGTAGTTCAGAAGGTTGCGACGACGGATCTGAGCCCTAAGAAGATCGACAACCACCACATGGGGCTCGTCTTTGAGGAGCTGATTCGGCGCTTTGCTGAGAGTTCCAACGAGACGGCCGGTGAGCACTTTACGCCGCGAGACATTGTGCGGCTGACGACTTCGCTAGTGTTTATGGAAGACAACGATGCCCTATCGGAGAAGGGGATCATTCGTACCATTTACGATCCCACTGCAGGGACGGGCGGGTTTCTTTCGGCGGGGATGGACTACGTGCACGAGCTCAATCCAAAGACGCTCATGCGGGCGTTTGGTCAGGAACTCAATCCCGAAAGTTACGCGATTTGCAAGGGAGATATGCTCATCAAGGGGCAGGAGGTAGGGCTCATCAAGTGGGGCAATACGCTCAGCGACGACCAACATGCGGGACAGAAGTTCGACTACATGCTCTCCAATCCTCCTTTTGGGGTGGACTGGAAGAAGGTCGAGGGGAAGGTCAAGGACGAGCACAGGCTCAAGGGCTTTGACGGTCGCTTTGGTCCCGGGCTGCCGCGCGTGAGCGATGGATCGCTGCTCTTCCTCATGCATCTGATTAGCAAGATGCGCGATTTCGATCCGAACGATAGCGACAAGAGCGGAGGGCGCATTGGCATCATTCTCAATGGATCGCCTCTGTTCACCGGTGGGGCTGGTAGTGGGGAGAGCGAAATTCGCCGCCATATTCTGGAGAGCGATCTGCTAGAGGCCATCGTGGCGCTGCCAACCGACATGTTTTACAACACCGGCATCGCGACTTATGTGTGGATCTTGTCGAACAAGAAGGACAAGGAGCGTAAGGGCAAGGTTCAGCTAATCAATGCGGTGCACCTCTATAAGAAAATGCGCAAGAGCTTGGGATCGAAGCGCCAAGAACTGGGTGACGACGACATTGCGCTCATTACGAGGACGTTTGGCGCGTTTGAGCCCGTCGAGACGTACCGCCTTGACGAAGACGAGGACAAGTCGAATAATAGCGGTCGTCCATCGAGGAAGAAGAAGAAAGAGAGACGCGTCTTTGGTTGCAAGATCTTCGATTCGCACGAGTTTGGGTATCGGCGAATCACGGTGGAGCGCCCCCTGAGGCTTTCGGCGCAGTTCACCGATGAGCGCATCGCAGAATTGCGTTTCGCAACGGGACGATTGAGCGCACCCATGCAGCGAATCTATGAGCAGTACGGCGCCACATGGACCAAAGACGAGACCGGCGAAAGCTATGGCAGACTCGATGGCGTGGAGGACGAGGTGCGTGCCATGATTAAGGCCGACTTCAAGGAGCTGAAGGAGAAGCAGGTCAAGGAAGTGCTGGCCGCCAAGGCATGGTTGGCGCAGAGGGACTTGCTGGGCAAGGCCACGCGGCTTCAGTCGGTGATCGGTACCGAACAGTTCGACGATTTCAATGAGCTTGATGGTGTGCTCAAGGGAGCGCTCAAAGAGGCGTCTATCAAGCTGGAGGCGAAGGAGAAGAAGCAGCTCCTGAGTGCAATTACGTGGACCAATCCCGACGCGGAGCCCGTCGTCAAGAGGGTGCTCAAAACGAAGGCTGATTCCATGTACGGGGAGTTTGAGTATCGCGGTCAGGTTGTTCAGTTTCAGCCAGATAGCAATCTTCGCGACAATGAGGATGTTCCGCTCACCGCTGAGACCGCGCGGGGCGTGAATGTGAATGCAGTGAATGAGACCTATTTCAACAAAGAAGTCGCACCGCACGTGAAGGACGCATGGATTGATGCCGGCAAGTGCGACGGGCGGGATGAGCAGATTGGGATTGTGGGCTATGAGATTCCGTTCAATCGTCACTTCTATCAGTACGAGCCGCCAAGGGACTTGAAGGAGATTGATGCGGACCTGGATGCGCTGAGTGCGAAGATTATGGAGATGTTGCAGGAGGTGCGGGCTTGAATGGCCGCTACTTGCCCCATCCTGAGTATCAAGACACGGGCCTCAACTGGTTAGGTCCTATTCCAGCGTCCTGGAAGCTCAGGCGACTAGGGAGCTGTTTTAGGGAGCGAAGGACGAAAGTCAGCGATAAGGAATACGCCCCATTGTCTGTCACCATGCAAGGAGTGGTTCCGCAACTAGAGAACGCAGCGAAAACCAAAGATGGAGACAACCGAAAGCTGGTTCTAGAAGGAGACTTCGTGATTAACAGCCGGTCCGATCGGAAGGGTTCATCAGGCGTATCTCCGCGAGATGGCTCAGTTTCCCTGATTAGCATCGTCCTTGAGCCAAAGGAGATTCTCCCCTCGTTTGCGCATCACCTATTGAGAAGCCGCGCCTTTCAGCAGGAGTTTTATCGTTACGGAAAAGGTATAGTCGCAGATCTCTGGAGCACGAATTACTCGGCAATGAGGAACATTCTTATTCCACTGGTGCCCGTAACCGAACAAGCCCAAATCGCTAAGTTCCTCGACTACGAGACGGCGAAGATTGATGCGCTGATTGCGAAACAGCAGCAACTCATTGCCTTGCTCAAAGAGAAACGTCAGGCCGTCATCAGCCATGCGGTCACCAAAGGCTTGAACCCCGACGCCCCCATGCGCGACTCCGGCGTCGCATGGTTGGGGGAGGTGCCAGCGCATTGGAGTGTGGCTCGACTGAAGCATCACGTTTGTCAGATAGTCGATGGCGCTCACTTTACGCCCACCTATGTTGAGGTTGGTGTGCCGTTTCTGAGAGTCACAGACATCCAGACGTTTCCAATCGACGAGTTATCAATCAAGCGAATCCCGCGTGTCGAGCATCGAGAACTTGTCAAGCGGTGCCGCCCGGAGCGCGGTGATCTACTGTTATCGAAAAATGGGACCATAGGCGTGCCTAGAGTAGTCGATTGGGACTGGGAATTCAGCATCTTTGTCAGCCTGTGCCTTATCAAGCTCAAGACCACAGTTAATGTGCGGTTTGCTTACTACGTCTTCCTGACACACCAGATTCGAGAGCAGATTGTCGGCCTCACGAAGCAGAGCACGGTGGTCAATCTGCATTTGGATAAGATCCAGAATTTCTGGCTCGCTCTCCCCGAATACGAAGAGCAGGTAGCTATCGTCCAGTACTTGGACGAAGAGGTCGAACTGTATGATTTGCAGATAAGGCGCAACTTCGACATGATTGAACTCCTCCAGGAACGCCGCACCGCCCTCGTCTCCGCCGCCGTCACCGGCAAAATCGACGTACGCAAGTGGAAGCCCCCCGCATCCAAGTCCAAGGCGGAAGTCGCATGAACGCCGACGCACGAGAAGCCGCGTTCCAGAACGACATCATCAACCAGATGTGCGCTGCCGGTTGGGTGCCCGGCAAGCAAGATGGCTACGACCGAGAATCCGCCCTCTACTCCCAAGACTGCCTCGACTACGTCAAGACCACACAGCCCAAGACGTGGGAGAAGTACAAGAAGCTCTACCCGAACGATCCCGACAAGGCGTTCCTCACCAAACTCGCCGCGCAACTCGGTAAGGCCGATCCCCGCGCGTCCGACAAAAATCTCCGCACCTTCGGAACGCTCGGTGTGTTGCGCAAGGGACTGCGCGACAAATCGGCGTCGTTCAAGCTCTGCCAGTTCAAGCCCGAAGTCGGGCTCAATCCCGACACGCAGGCCATGTACAAGGGCAACATCCTGCGCGTGGTGCCCGAGCTGGTCTATAGCCCTTACGCAACGAACGAACACTTCGAAGCCACGGGGTTGAAGGCCAAGGCGTGGCGCATCGACCTCGTGCTCTTCCTCAATGGAATCCCCATTGTGACCATGGAGCTCAAGAGCGAGTTCAAGCAAGCGGTTGAGAACGCGAAGAAGCAGTACAAGCGCACGCGGCTTCCCAAAGACCCGGTGACCAGTAAGGCCGAGCCGTTGCTGACATTCAAGCGGGGTGCCCTCGTTCACTTCGCGGTGAGTCAGGCCGAGGCCTACATGACCACCAAGCTCGCGGGCAATGACACCTATTTTCTTCCCTTTAACAAGGGCACCAAGGATGGCGGCGCTGGCAACGATATCCCTGAAGACATTCATACCTACGCCACGGCATACCTCTGGAACGACGTGCTTGCTCCCGACAACATCCTTCAGATCATCGGGCGCTTCATTCACCTTGAGATCAAAGAGACTGAGGAATGGGGAGGGCGCAAGAAGAAGAAGGAGACCATGATCTTCCCTCGCTATCACCAGTGGGATCTGGTGACGCGCCTTATCGCGGCGAGCCGAGAAGAGGGTCCGGGCCATAAGTATCTTGCCCAGCACAGCGCGGGCTCGGGCAAGTCCAACTCGATTGCCTGGACCGCACACCAGCTTGCCTCGCTCCATGATGAGCAGGGCGAGAAGGTCTTTCATTCCGTAATTGTGGTGACCGATCGCACCGTTCTCGATGATCAGCTTCAAGACACCATCTACCAGTTCGACCACGCCGATGGCGTTGTGGGGCGCATCAATCGTGAGGAGGGACAGGGTTCCAAGTCGGAGAAGCTCGCCAAGGCGCTTGAGGACAGTCAGCCGATTGTGATTGTGACTATACAGACCTTCCCACACGTCTTAGACGCGATTGAAAACAGTCTGACGCTCAAGAAGCGCTGCTACGCCATCATTGCCGATGAGGCCCACTCTTCGCAGTCGGGCAGCACGGCCAGCAAGATGAAGGCGGTACTTACGAATGAAGCCGCTGACAACCCGGAGCTTGTGACAGGCGAGGACCTACTCAATGAGCGCGTCGCGTCGCGCCGGGCATCGCCCAACTTGAGCTACTACGCCTTTACCGCCACGCCCAAGAGCAAAACGATTGAGCTCTTTGGTCGTGTACCCAATCCGTCCGAGCCGCCGTCCGACACCAATAAGCCGCGCGCGTTCCATATCTATAGTATGCGCCAGGCCATTGAAGAGGGGTACATCCTCGACGTCCTCAAGAACTACACGAGCTACAAAGTGGCCTACAACCTTGCGCAGCGTATGGACAAGGCCGACACGGAGGTGGATGCCAAGAAGGCCAAAGTCAAGCTCGGTCAGTGGGTGCGCCTTCACGACTATAACATCTCTCAGAAGGTGCAGGTTATCGTCGAGCACTACCGAGAACATGTGATGGGACTCTTAAACGGTCGCGCCAAGGCGATGGTCGTGACGGGCTCTCGCAAAGAAGCGGTTCGCTACAAGCTTGAGTTCGACAAGTACGTCCAGAAGCGCAAGTACAGTCGATTGCGCGCGATGGTGGCATTTTCGGGCGAAGTGAAGTTTAGCGCCTCCGATCCCCATGCGGCGGGACTGGTGGGGGAAGCCTTTACCGAGACGGGCATGAACCCGGGGCTCAAAGGCCGCGATATGCGCAAGGCGTTCGATACCGATGAGTATCACGTGATGATTGTGGCCAATAAGTTTCAGACCGGCTTTGATCAACCCAAGCTCTGCGCCATGTACGTCGATAAGAAGCTGGGTGGTCTTGATTGCGTGCAGACGCTCTCGCGCCTCAACCGTACCTATCCGGGCAAGGTGACCTACGTCCTCGATTTTTTTAACGACCCCGAAGAGGTGCTGGCGGCGTTTCAGGAGTACTACGAGACCGCGGAATTGCTCGATGTCTCGGATCCCAATGTCATTTGGGATCTTTTCGAGAAGCTGCGAAGTGCCCAGATCTTTCAATGGACTGAAGTTGTGCAGTTTACGGAGGTCTTTTTCATCAAGAGCAAGAGCAATGCGGCCATTATCAACGTGTGTCGGCCCGCCGTCGAGCGTTGGCAGGCGCGCTACCAACAGGCCTACGACAGCGTAGTGTTTCACAAGGGGCAGCTCGATCAGGCCAAGGCACGCGGCGACGCGACCGCCATAGCAAACGCCGAGTCCGACGTAAAGGACGCCCAGGAGCGACTCGACGCATTGGGCGTGTTCAAATCGGATCTCGTTTCGTTTACCCGATACTACGAGTTCATGTCGCAGATTGTTGACTACGAGAGCACCGACTTGGAGAGCCTCAGCCTCTACGCCCGTCATCTCGCCCCGTTGCTACGCGAGAAGACTCCCGATGACGATCCCATCGATTTGAGCTCGGTGCAGCTCAGTCACTACCGGCTCTCGTTTCTCAGGAAACAGGATCTCATGCTCGTTAAGGATGGTCCCACGGAAGGTCTTTCGCCGGCAGGGGATCTAGGCACGGGCAAGGGGCGAAGCAAGGAGGAAGAGTGGCTTTCGCAGATCATCAGTCGCTTGAATGAACTCTTCATCACCGACGGTCTCACCGACAGCGATCTCATCAACTACGCCAACACCATTCGCGACAAGATTAGCGAAAACAAGCGCGTCATGCACCAAATCGACAACAACTCACCTGAACAGGCGCTCCTCGGCGACTTCCCCGGCGCCCTCGACCAAGCCGTCATGAACAGCGGCGAGGCGCACGAGAATCAAATGATGCAGTACCTGGGCAGCAAGGAGATCCAGGCCAAGTTTCAGCGCATCGTATTCGATATGCTGCTGCGGAAGCGGGCGAGGGCGCCGTAACGGGAACGCCATTCGTTAGCTATCAGACGTTCTGTTCACTTGAGGCCAAGATGCCAGCTCGCACCTTACTCTGTGTCAACTATCGCCCAAACTAGAGTCTTGGGATTCATCTGCCCTGAAGGCGGACTTGATTGTAGTTGACCACGTTTTCTCAGCTCGGTCACACGCTTCCTTATCTCGCTCGAGCTAATGAGACCAAGACGTTGCTCTCGCGACAATCGTTCGATGACACGCACGATAAGATCCTTCCTCATGATTCGATTCCGAGCCTGATCGAGAATCAAGTCATCGAGTCCTTCTGGTTTATGTCGGAGTGCTACCGTCGCCGTTGGCTCGAAGAGTGGGAGATCCGTCTTTGCTGCTTGGGCAAGAAACTCGTTGTGCCCCTTGCACATGGCGTCGTTCATCAACGTTAAGGCCACCCGGCTGCGGCTGGCAAACACGAGGAAGTACTTCGGGACCTTGTGTTTCCAGCCCCCATAAACTTCGAAGAAGCACACCTCTTTAAGAGTATCGCGAAGTCGTTTCGTAAGCTCAAGCACAATCGAGCCAGCCTGATGAATTCTATCATTGTCGTCTGAAACCAATGGGCGCCACCAGTTACCACCAACGGCTGCATCAAGTCGGGCAGCATTCGCGCCTTGTCCCTGCCACTCTTCATAGTCCTCGTCGTCCACGTCCTCTAAGTCAGCAGTCTCCAACGCGAGCGCGGCGCGGGCTCTCCGCACAAAGGCATGTGCATTAAAATTTAGTAGAAGCTCGATGCTTTGCCTCTCACGGACGAGGTTTAGGATGGACGTGATGGCAGCCCAATCGAGTCCCGCTATCGCGCATGGATCCAGGTACAAGAACGTGGTTCTGCCCTTGGCAAGCTCACGTATGCGGGGGACGGCATCCACGAACTCAGACTGTTTGAATTCAGCAAAGTCAAACTTCTTCATCTCATCGTTGAGCGCAGCAGCCAAGATCGGATTGCGCTCCACCACCAGTAGTCTCGGGGTGGGCGTGACTCCCGAATTCTCGATCGACTCGGCGAGGATTACGGGCGAGCCAACCTCCCCCGACTTAAATCGTCCTGGGCCCGCAAAGCCATCGACGAGCAAGATCGGTTGCTTTACTGCGCGCGAAAGTATCTGGAGATACGGCGGAATGTACTCACGTAAGATCCGGTCCTTTTGCCGGGACCAAGGGCGCTTCTCCTTAAAGAAGTCAAGGGGGTCCACGCTCGGTACCAAGCTCAGATTCCCTCTGCCAATACGACTGGGAACTCACTCCAATGCCTTCCGTCAAGCATCCGACCGTTGGCCTTGTTAAATCTCCCACCCCATTGCTTGAAGAAAAACGGAACTGAGGCGGATACGCATTGTTGCTGAATCTGTCGGACCCAATCAGGGCTCATGGGTCGTGACTTAGCCCCGGATTCACCTCCAACGATAACCCAGTCGATTCCATCTAGCGGGATGCCTCGGAGTTCTCCAAGCAGCGGCTCGATTGACAAAAATCGCAGCGCGGCAGGAACTTCTCGAAGTTCGTGGACTCTGTCAATAACGTCCATTCGCTCGACGCTTGTGCCGAACCAGACATTTGGTCGCGGCGAGTGGAGCCAGTTGTTGGGAATCGCCGCACGAACTCTATGCGGTCGCTTCGTCAGCAAGAGCCAATCCAAGTTGGGCGTCTCTTGAATCAGATTCCACAATCGAATCTGGTCTTCTTCCGGCGCCATTTCATCGAATACATCTGCCATCGAAGCGCAAAAGACTCGCCTACGCACGCCTGCAATCCCGGCGTCTCGGTTCCATCGCAAGGGCTTTGCCCAATGTGCATCTCCAAATCGGCGGCGATCGCCGCGCTTGCCCCAGACGTTGTGTCCGAACCGTTTCGCAAACACTTCGGCGTAGCAGTTCTCACAACCCGAGCTCACCTTGGCGCAACCCCACCAGGGATTGAACGTGTCGTCGGTCCATTCGATTGGGCTATCCTTGGCCATTACAAACAATATCCTAACATGATGGAATGACAACGTCCATCGAGGGTGGGCGAGTCTGTTGATGGAGGAGGTGTCTCTCGGTTTGACCTTGTGGATTGAGCGAATCAATCATCGTACTCCCCACATGCTTGTCAGCGCGACACCTCAAATTATGCCCATGTAATTGACGCTAGACGTTCGGCAGCACCGCGAGTTCGTAAATGTCTAATTCATGGTGCTTTACAGGCGTCAGGTTCGAAATCGCTTGGTATCTGAGCGCATTCTCAAAACTGACTAGTTTACTTGTCAATACTTATGATGACCAGTAAACTAGTCAATATGCCTCGAAGCGACCTCCTCCAAATCGCTCGCGACTCGTCCTACTGGGACCGTGAACCACCACCATCGATCCCTCGTCGCGTCGATCTTCCGAGCGAGTTGCGTCCCGACTTGGCGTTGGTTGTTCAGGGGGTGAGGCGGTGCGGGAAATCGACGTTGTTGGGTCAGCTTGTGGAGCGTTACGCGTTGGATCGGCAGAGGTGCTTGTTCATGAACTTCGAGGATCCTCGTGTGGCGGGATCACTCGACTTCGAGCTCCTACAGAAGTTGGTTGATGAGTTTGAGGCCAGCTTGTGTGACCCCGCTGCGAGGAACGCACCCGTGGCGTACTTCTTTGATGAGATACAGCATGTGGATGGGTGGCAGCGATGGCTTCGTAGTCAGCTTGATCGGCCGAGCCATCGTCGCTTTGTTGTGACGGGTTCAAACGGGCGACTGCTTTCGGGGGAACTTGGGTCGAGTCTTACCGGTCGGCACCTTGCGGTTGAGTTGTTTCCATTTGATCTGGAAGAAGTTCGGCTCAAGGATCCCACGATGGGGGTAAGGGAGTACCTGCACGCTGGGGGCTTCCCCGCGCCGCTTGGCTCAGAGGATGGTGATCGCATTCGCCGGACGTATTTCAATGACATCGTGGAGCGCGATGTGCGTGAGCGTGTGTCGGCTCGATCGAGTGCTCCGCTTCGTAGGCTAGGGCAGATGCTCTTTGAATCGGCGGGGTCTGAACTGAGCATGCGACGGATTGCGGCAGCGCTCGGGATAGCGCCGGATACGGCGTCTCTATATGTAGGGGCATTGGAGGATGCGTATCTTGTGTTCTCGTGCCCGTTCTTTGCTTGGTCTGAACGCAAGCGCTCGATTCGAAATAAGAAGTATTATCCCGTTGACACAGGACTCAGGCGGTGTGTGGTCACGCGAACGGGTAAGGACCTCGGAAAGATGCTCGAGTGTGCCACGTACTTGAAACTTCGGAGGACGACAAGAGACATCTACTACTGGCGTGGTCGAGGCGAGGTCGACTTCGTAGTCTTGGTCGATGGGGCGCCCACGCCCGTTCAAGTGAGTTGGGAGGGTCCTTCGGAGCGACACATGGCGGCGCTCGATGAGTTTTATGAGGCGCATCCGCAAGCGAACGAGGCGGTTACGGTCACAGGGGAGTCGTTTGAACTGCTAGTGGGATAACGATAGAGATGCCTATTCGAGCGCGTGTGTATTCACCCCCTAACGCACGTCTTGGGTCACACGCTTTCTGATAGAGTGCTTGCCCGTGAGAATTCCAATACAAATACTCTTGGTTGGCGCGCTTGTATTGGCAGTCCTCGCGATTCGTTTGTCATTACAGCCACCTCTACCACGCTATCCCGAATTTAGATCCGTAACCGAAACCGAGAAAGAGGCCATTCGCGCGGCGTTTTCGTTTGAAGAAAAACGCCTCACATTTCAGAGCACGAAGACGGCAGAACAACTTGCGGCGTCCTTGGAGCGCTTTCGTCCCATCGCTGTACTTGCGGCGTATCAAGATGCGTTTGATCGACTCAGGGGATCAAGCGTAAAGGAGATGTCCGCGACGTTGCTGGATCACGATCGTATGCCGATTGGAACTTGGCTGTCGAGCAAGCGCGATAGCAATCTCAATACCGTGCTGATTCGTATCCTGACCAATGAAGACGAGGCGTTCCCCATTCGCGATTCTGCGGCGGTTGCCCTTTGCTGGGAGGGGAACGAATCGGCTCTCAACGACCTATCCGATTTCGTCCTCGACATGAATGCGAGCCCTGACGTGCGCACGCGTGTGCTTGGGCGATTGCATCGTATTCGCGTTCGGCCGCCCAAGGCGTTCGACGTGCTCCTCCAGTTGCCGTTTCGGAATCACGACTTCTATGCGGCAGCCATCTTGGCGGTGGTCGGGGCGTCGCAGGCGCCACGTCTTGTGGCCGAGGGGCTTCTGCATGTTGGCGCAGACGATGATCTTGGCCATGTACTGGCCCTGGCTTCGGAGGCTATCGCTGCGGATGACACGCGCGTTGTCGCACTTGCACGGGTTGCGCAACGGCGAATCGTCGATGCCTGGCTTGCTAGGGATCTAGGTGACGAGCCCTTGCCGACGTTTCCCATGGAGGCTCTCTCGGGCGCCGACGTACCTGAGGATGTATTGACACGTTTGAAGGATCGGACCTACTCATCGCGTGACGCACTCCATGCGCTTGGCGCCGTGTTTACGCAGTGGATCAGTGATCATCCCCAGGTGTTGGATAGTGATTTCGAGCGTCGATGGACGCGGCACACGCGGAGCGAGACGTACGAGCTTGCGCGCAAGACGCTAAAGGACAGCCTGGAGGGCCCAGTACGGTATGAGCCCTTTGATGTAGCTGCGGCGCACATTGCGAGTGTGACGAACCATGAGGACCATTGTCCTCGCGTGTTGAACGCATTTGATCGTCTCGCACTATTGTTAGCCAAAGATATAGAAGGGCTTCGCGAGCCGGACGCAATCCTTCGACAAATGCATCGTCGGCTTCTGCCACAACGGATTCGGTATCGATCCGGTTATGAGATGGATCCAAGTTCGTTTCTCTACAACGTATTGCATGACCGAACTGGAAATTGTGTGGGGCTGACGTCGCTCTACGTGGCACTTGGCCAGCGTTTGAATCTTCCGCTCGTGGCCGTGAGTTCACCGAGGCACGTGCATTTGCGCTGGAAAGATGCGCATACGACACTGGACATCGAACTCACTGATCGAGGTCGGATTCTTGATCCCAGCGAGATTAGCGGCAAACCCACGCGCGAATTGTCGATGCGGGCGCTCGTTTCGATCGCGTTGTCGAATCGTTCCATGAGCTATGCACTATCGGAGCGACTAGCGGATACGCCCATGCGAAGACGTATAGCGAAAGCATCTGCGTTGCGCGCGCAGGCGTGGGATCCGAAAAATGGCGGCGGCTATCTTGCACAGGCGATTTGTGAAACGATTGAGAAGAATCATGAGCGCGCCATCGAATGCGTAGAGCACGCCATGGCCTTAATGCCCAATGAAGCAGAGCCACTTGGAGCGATGGGGCAGGTCTTGCTTGAGCGTGGAGACATAAAAGATGCGCAAGCATGGTTCGAACGCGCGCTTCGGATTGATCCGGAAAATGAAGTGGCGAAACGTGGCATTGAGCTGTGTCAGACTCGGGCCCAAAGCGGTTCGAGATGAGTGGGATTCGGAGTATGCCCCAATTCCACACGTTTCGTTCGGTCGTGCTCGGCCACCAACGCGCACGCGATACGCAACGATTCGTTCGCGGCTCGCGGCACGCCGGGCTATCATGCGTGCATGACTGACCAGGACGTCATCGCACGAATCACGACCGATCCCGAGATCTTTGGGGGCAAGCCCATCGTGCGTGGACGGCGACTCGCGGTCGAGCATGTGTTGTCGATGTTGGAGGCGGGTGACGACATCGAGACAATCCTCGAAGGCTATCCCTGGCTAGAGCGTGAAGACATCTTGGCATGCATTGGCTACGCGCAACGGATCGTGGCCAATGAACGTATTGAACTCAGATCCGTCGATACCGGTACGGAGTGAGGCTATTAGTAGACGCGTGCGTGTGGGGTGAGGGTTTACGGGCACGAACGACAATCCAATGGTCTCGCCAGCCGCAAACGGCACTTCTGACGAACACGTTTCAAATCGCAGCAATGGAGAACACAAGACACTCATGCGCGATGCCGCTCGCAGATTTCTGTTCGTTTCCGCCACCCCTACAGGGTGGTTCCATTTTGGGGACGTCTATACCCAGCGTTACGCGCCGCTGCGCTTGCGCTTCACACTGGGCTATTGACCCGTGGCCCCTCCGGGGCCGTTGAAGTTGACGTGGAACGCCGTCTGCGAGTCGGTCAGTAAGAGGTTCTGACGCTGCGCGGGAGACCGTATCGCGGAGACGAGGGCACGGTGGGGGATACGCAGTACGGACAAATTTCAAACGCTTCGCGGTATATGGACCTGGGAAGCGGTGGGATACGGAGTACGCCAAAATCCACACATCTCGTTCGGCCGTGCTCGGCCACCAACGCGCTCGCCATACGAAACGATTCATTTGCAGCCCGAGGCAATCAAGAGCTACGAAATCAAAGCGCGTTGTTGTCGCCAGCTCTGAAGCCCCCCTCTCCCTCTGGGAGAGGGGGGTTGGGGGGTGAGGGTTTACGCATACGAACGACGATTCAGTGGTCTCGCCATCCGCAAACGGCACTTCCGACGAACACGTTTCAAACCGCAGCGATCGAAAACACATAACACTCATGCGCGATGCCGCTCGCTGATTTACGCTCGTTTCCGCCACCCCTACAGAGTGGTTCCATATAGGTACGCCGTAACCCAGCGTTACGCGCCGCTGCGCTTGCGCTTCACACTGGGCTATTGTCCCGTGGCCCCTCCGGGGCCGTTGATGTTGATGCGGAACGCCGTCGGCGAGTCGACTAGTAAGAGGTTCTCACGCTGCGTGGGAGCCATACGCGCGTGTTTGCCACTTGAGCTAAAGTAGTACTGACCGAACCCCCGTTGTTTGCTTCCGCGATCACGCTCCACACTAAGCACACTCCCAATCAAACCACGACAACGCCGAACACGCGGCGCAGCGCGCAATGAGAATGAACCAGGAATAGTAGTCCTGGCGTCTGGCAATCCGCGCAGGTTCCGTCAACTCTTCGTTGTTTCCCGAGTATTGAAACGCCACCGTGAAGCGAAACAGTTTACTGTTGCACGTTGGGCACGCGTGTTGATGCCAGCCTTCTTTGCCCATCGGCTGGTGGTCGTCCCAGTGACCGAACTCGCCGTCATATCCATCGCGACGGTGATCGAATTGAAAGTGTGGTGTGTCGTGCGAACCAATTGCGTAGGGGGGTACGAACTCCGTTGATTTTTCGTCATACGTGACCGTGCGGACCCAAAGCGGTAGAGGCGCGTCGGCGCGAACAGCGAACGTAGAGGTAAAGCTTCCATACTCCCTGTTTACTTCTTCGAGTTCACGTGCCATCGCGGGCATGGCAACTCCCTTCACGCAGCGAGGCGGATTCTCACGCATGGTTCGAATGTAGGCGTCGTCCCGCGACTCAGATTTCATGGAGGCACAGGTGAATATGAGGAACCCGACGAAGATACATGTGGCCACAACGGAATAGACGAAAGGACCCATGAAGCGATTCCAGACTTGGGACGGCACGAGGCGCTCGTGGCAGAGTGCCTCGTGCCGGATTCTATCCATAGAGAGACGGCGCCCTTCTATTCGATCCCATTCCCCGGAGAATCGCCGCGTAAGGGGCCGTGGCCACAATGCGTCGCCACGTACCCTAAATATTGAGACAGATCCCAGGGCCATGGCGTTTCTCTTGTAATGAATGAACAAGCCCCCCTCGTAGTTGAACGACTTTTGGCTGAGCGACAGTGGTTGTGTGCGCTTGCGCGTTCTTTGGTACGTGATGAAAACGCCGCGGATGACCTGGAGCAGGATGCTTGGGTGGCATCGATGAAGAAGCCGCCGATTTCCGGTGCGTCACCGCGGGGTTGGTTGGCGACGGTGGTTCGCAATCGCGCACGGGACAACCACCGACGGACTATGCGACGCGCAACGCGTGAGGCACGGGCGGCGCGACCGGAGGCACAGCGTTCAGCGGCAGAGTTGGCGGAGCAGGCGGATACGCAGCGGCGGGTGATTGAGGCGGTGTTGGCGCTAGAACAGCCGTACCGAACTACCGTGCTCATGCGCTACTTCGACGAACTTGACGTGCGGGAGATCGCCGCTCGCATGGACACGACCCCTTCCACCGTTCGCACGCGCTTGTCGCGCGCCATGGCGCGACTGCGTGCGGCGCTTGGGCAAGCGTACGGCAACGACGTGGCATGGAAGCGCGCCCTCGTTCCGTTCTTAGCAACCGGCTCGTCGTCGCACGGTTCATCTATTCGTCGATCGGCGAACGAGGACAAGCGCGGACAGGCGACATCGTCCGGTGGACGGCTTGGCTTTGCGCTCGCGCTTGCGAGTCTGTTGGCGGTGGGGAGCGTTTTTTGGTGGGCGCCTTGGCAGTCCGACGTATCTGTGGAACGAGCGCCAACGACTGCTAGCGCCTCGGCGGATGTGTCTCCACCTCGGCTCGAAGGCGGTGCTCGAGATAACTCTCTTGAGGCCTACGATGCGAATCGAAGCGAGGAATCGGCAGCTCGGGAGCGTGCGGGTCGAGAAGGAGGCGCGAAGCCACCCTCAAATACGAGCGCCCAGAAGTCCGGAGGTGTCATTCGAGTCGTCGTGCTTGATGGACAGTCCAGTGTGGTCGAAGGCGCCGATGTGCTCCTAATTGATCGCAGCGACGCAAAGCATCCGATTCGAGGCGCTCTCTTGGGTCGTGCCACATCCGACGCGGAGGGACGCGCAACGTTTGAAGGCATTGCACCGAAGGGCAATCTTCATGTTCGTGCGGCCTATCAGGAAACGTCCGCGATTACGGGGGAGTTCGATGGCAGCCAGCCGCCTCGTGACCCGATACGCGTTGTTCTCGGACCGTCACGCGTCATCGCGGGTCGCGTGATCAATGACGACGGGCATGCGATTGCGGACGCCACCGTATTCGTCCATGCGCGCTTTGAAGGCGCCATCATTGCCATTGCGATTCAGCCCACCGACGATTTGGGAGCGTTTCGAATTGCAGGGCTGCCTGAATCGTTGCTCAACGTCGGCGAAGAGAAGCCCGCTTCCATCGAAGTGCGCGCCAAGGGCTATGGGGAGTGCTGGCACGAGCTGTCAAACACGAACGAAAACCTAGGCCAACTCACCCTCAAGCTATCGAAATCGCGCACCATTGAGGGCCGCATCGTCAATGAGCGTGGGCACCCCATTGCGGATGCGGGCTTGGAGTTTCCCGACTCGGTTGGTGGGACATCCACAAACAGCGAGGGCCGGTTTCGCGCCGGTCGATTGCCTCAACGCACCGTCAAGCTTCGTATCAATTCAACCCAGCATGCACCGCGCCTCATTGATGTGCCGTTCGAAGGGCAGTTCAAACGCAATCTGGGTGATATCGTCTTGCATCCCGGGAAACCGATCGCGGGTATCGTGCTCGACAAAGACGGCAATCCCCTATCGGGCGCCCTAGTTGCCATCTCCAGCGATGCGGTGGATCAGATTGTCCGGCAGGGCGAGTCCGACGAGCACGGCCGCTTCCGGTTCGAGCACTTTGGTGAGGGGGAACACAAAATCTATCTGTTCACCGACAGCGGCGATAAGGCCACACGCACGGGCGTGAGTGCCGGGGAAGAGAACGTAGAGATTCGCTTAGGCGGCGGAAAGTAGACGTGAGGGTCTGCCACACGCGTTGTTTTCTAATTGCGCCCGATTTGCAGCCGCTCTTCAGTCCTCAAACAACTCCCATGCACGAGCGAACGCCCGCCTCGCAGTCGAAATCAATCACTTCTCAATCAACGTCGCTTTCAAAATCTTGTCACCCACGCGAATCTTGTCCACAACATCCATGCCCGACGTGACCATGCCGTAGCATGTGTAGCGTTCGTTGAGGGGTGTGTACTCGGTGTGCATGAAGAACAACTGGCAGCCGCCGTCGTCTTTTTGGCTCTTGGGCATGCCGAGGGCGCCGCGGATATAGGGCAGGCGAGTAATTTCGTCGGGGATAGACCAACCGCCGTCGCCGGCGCCGTGGCCCAAGGGGTCGCCGCCTTGGATGACAAAGTTGGGGACCACGCGATGCCAGCGCGTGCCGTTGTAGAGGCCCGCGTGAGCTGCCAACACGATGTTTACAGCATGGACGGGCGCGGCGTCTGCATCCAAAGCGACTTCGAATGCACCTTGCGAGGTCTCGAAGCGAATGCAGGCGTTGTCCGCAGGTATGGCGACGGCAATCTTCAAAATCTCGGTTTCGTTCAACCACGCACCTTTGCCTTTGGTGACATCGACGCCGAAGATCGCCGACGTTGGTCGTGGAAGTCCTTTCCACTCGTTTACGGCGAGCCCACCGCCCTTGATCTCATTCGCCGCGTCCGGCTTGAGCGTTTTGATGCTCTTTGCTGCGGCACGTCGAATCCAAGCAGATTCGGGCGAACTTGCCGCCGCGCCCAGCCAATGGGTGAGCCGTTTCTTGAGTTCCTCGGGGCATGTCTTGTCTTGAATCAGCTCGCCTGCTGCTGCGGCAAACGATGCCCGCGAGATGTCGTGCTCATCGGCTGCACTGCCGGATGCTGACGACGTGGAAAAACTCTCCAGCAAATGCTCCACGGCGTGCCACGCACGAACCTTGCATGCGAGCGAGGTCAGCGCGCCGGCCTTATAGCGGTCCATCTTCGTCCAGGAAGGACCTGGCTCTGTGTGCTTCACCAGCCACGGCTTGATTGCATCGTTCTCTTTGAGTTTCGAAAGTTCCGACTCCGCCGTCATCCATACCAAGCCGTGGGCATCGTCGTGCTCGTCGAGCCATGCGAGTGTCCTTGCCACACCCTCTTCGCCTTTGGTCAATGTTGCCGCCACAGCACCAGGTCCTAACTCGGGCCCCGCGTCGGATCCCAGCGCGGCGCGTTCCTTGCTTGTGGACCATGCGCCCCACGCATTGCGATTACCGAGCTTTGCTAATGCGATGGCCAGCCGTTCCTTTAGACGCGCGTCTTTCTCACGCTTGAACTGCGCTGCCAACGCGTCACGTGCGCTCGATTTCCGAGGCTCCTCCGTTCGTTTCGAAAGTGCCCCGATGGCAAGTTCTGCAACCTTGGGACCGTCGTGTCCAAGCAAGGAGGCCAACGTCAACTCTACATCATCGCCCTCGCGCGCACTGAGTATGCGAGAGATGAGGTCACTGACGACTCGCGGATCGGCGTGTTTGGCCAGTGCGAATACCGGCGCATGGGACGCAGCCGACAGCTTCTTAGGCAGCAAGATCCCGAGCGGTCGAACGACGGCCATCGTGCGCTTTGCATTGGCGTCTTTGAGGTGGGGGAGCAGCGCTTCGCAAAGAGCACTATCTCCATCCCATGCATCGTCCTCTTTCTTAGCCGCCTTGCGATGGGCACCGGCCAACATCCAAACCGCAAACTCCGCGGCGTGCCGTACGACGTTGTGCTTTACGCCCATCATGGGTATTACGGATTTGAGCACCGAGGCATCTTTCGAGCGTGCAAGCCCCAAGAGCGCGCCGCGGGCAACCGCAGCATCGTTTGACTTCAACAACGGTACAAGATGCTTCGCGATATCGCTTGCACCAGTCCATCCCATTGCCTCCGCGGCTGCAGCAACTGCACTTGGCGACTTCGATTTGAGATGGTGCTGAATCGCCTCCGCAAGGTCCTTGCTCTGTGCGATGCCCGCGCACCACAGCGCCGCGTCCAAATCCCCGGCAGTCTTGTGTCCTGCGCGTAGATAGGTATTGAGCATGGATATCGCCTGAGGATCGTCTTCACCGATACGCCCCAACGCACGCAAGGCATAGAGGCGCGACAGTGGATGCGCATCGGGCGTCAGATGCGCTTTCAATGTCTTTGCACCGTGTCGACGCATCTCAACCGCTAGGATCGCCGCACGCTCTTCAAGCGGGGCGGGCGGCTCGGCAAGCGCGAAATTCGGCGCATAAAGCACAGCCAGAAGGAGGAACGTTCTGCAGGCGTATGACATCAATCGACCTCCGACGCTAGACTAGTCGGGTTGAGGCGCCTCACCGAGCTATGGAACCATGGCGCCCAGGCTCGCGCCGTACGTGTGCGGCGGCGCGTGCGCTCAAAACAATATGAAACCACCCGCGGGAAGCGGGCGTTATGAGGTGCACCATGCGGGACGTATCGAACCAAGGCATCGTGTTTCAAGACATCGAGGCGTCGGCGCCCGATCCCGAGGGGCTTGTCGATCAGTATGCCAAGTTGAATGCGGCCTATGACGAGGCGAAGGACGCCGCGGAGCGTGAGAAGGCCGTGGCTGCTTGGGACGCCCTGCGGCGGAGTGTGTCCACGTGGCATTCGCTTGTGGGACTAAAGTTCAACCAAGACACGCAGGATGCCGAGCGCAAAGCCGCACTGGATTTTCGCAACGAGTTGGCCCCTAAAATTCAGGAGCACGATCTGGCGTTTATTCGCCGCGTGGTCTCGGGTGAACATGCGGGCGAACTGTCTTCCAAGTACGGGCGTCAACTGTTGGACTTGTGGGATTGCCAATCCGCATCGTTCGATCCCGCAATCGAAGAGGAACTCGTAGCCGAGTCCAAGACGGCTTCCGAATACGTTGAACTTACCTCGTCGGCTCGATTTGAGTACAAAGGCGAGACCCTCACGCTCTCTGAGTTATCCAAGTACCGCGAACACAGCGACCGAGACGTGCGTCACGAGGTCAGCGGAATGTCGTGGGGATGGTTTGAAGACAACGCCGAGAAGCTCGATCAGATCTTTGATCGACTCGTTGGGCTTCGCGTGACGCAGGCCAAGGCGCTGGGTTACAAAAACTTCGTTGAGCTCGGCTACAAGAAGATGAGCCGGATCGACTACAACCAAGACGACGTCGCGCGCTACCGCAAGGCGGTCAAGGACTTTGTGGTTCCGCTGTGTTCCGAGATTCGCGAGAGTCAGCGAAAGAAGCTCGGCGTGGACAAACTCATGGCGTGGGACCTGCCGGTCCACGACCCGAAAGGCAATCCCAAGCCCAAGGGCGACTATGAGTTCATGGTCAAGCAGGCCCGTGCCATGTTTGATGAGATGGGCGGGGGCCTTGGCAAATTCTTCCGCGTCATGTCCGATGGCGAGCTCATGGATCTCAAATCGCGTAAGGGCAAAGCGGGTGGGGGATTTTGCACGAGTTTCCCCAAGTACGGCGTGCCCTACATCTTTGCCAATTTCAATGGCACCAAGGGCGATGTGGAAGTGTTCACGCATGAGATGGGACACGCGTTTCAGTGTTGGTCCAGCTCCGACGACCGGATCATGGACACGATTTGGCCCACCTACGAAGCCGCCGAAGTTCACTCCATGAGTCTTGAGTTCTTGACGTGGCCCCACATGGAGAAGTTCTTTGGCGATGATGCCGAGCGTTTCCGCAAACTCCATCTCACGCAATCGCTGCTCTTCTTGCCCTACGGTGTGGCCGTGGATCATTTCCAACACCTTGTGTATGAGCGTCCCGATGCAACGCCCGCCGAGCGCCTTGCCCTGTGGAAAGACATGGAAGCTACGTATCTGCCCGAGTGGGATCACGGCGACCTCAAGCGCGCTGCCGACGGCGGACTCTGGCAACGTCAACGCCATATCTATCGTATGCCGTTTTATTACATCGATTACACGCTGGCACAAGTGTGCGCGTTTCAATTTCTGCGCCTGTCGCGCAATGATCCCGACGACGCCATGGCGCGCTACGTGAAGCTCTGCAAGCGCGGCGGCGAGGCACCCTTCCAGGAACTTGTGCGTTCAGCGGGACTACGCAGCCCCTTTGATGACGGCTGCTTAGAAGATGTCGTAACCACGGCACGCGAAGCGCTCGGTGCCTCCGTCTGAACGGATCGCGTGCGCCGGTAGTGGGTTGACCTCACGCAGAGACGCCACGATTCAGAGGCGCAGTGGGAATCTCGCCGATCTGCCATGAGCCTTGGCGTTACGTCCCTGCGCCCCCGCGCTCTTCGCGCCCTTGCGTGAGGTAGATTGCACCCAACTTAGACGCGTGTGGTTTTTGTCCGTACTCCGCATCGCGCATTTGCATAGTCTGTACACCCTTTCCCAAACCTGAGCCGCCGCCGTTCGTTGTGTAAAGGAGTTAGGGACTCAACAGATTCTGGGCTGGCATGCCACACTTCGAGGAGACTCGCGTGACGCGTCATCTATTTGTTTCGATACTTGTACTTGGCTCCTTGCTTGCACTTCCTGGTGAACTTGCAGAACGCGCACACGCCGAAGAAGGCGACGAGAAGACCACCAGTGAGCTCACGCTAACAACAGACCGCGTGGTGGTCTTCAAGGATGGCTACAGCCTCTTCGTTCGTCGCGGTACGGCGACAGCCGATGAGCATGGCGATGTTCATACGTTTGAGGTTCCCGATGCCGCGGTGCTCGGAACGTTCTGGGCATTCTCCGCTGATGCAAAACTGTTGGGTATGAAGGCGGAAGTCGTCACCACAAAGTTGGAGAACACGGAGACGTCCCGCGCCGTCTCGATGGTTGATCTTCTGCGTGCTAATCAGGGGAATTCGATCACCTTACGATTCGATCAAGATAAGAGCGTGACGGGAATCATTGCCGAGGTCTTGGACCGCGCCGTACGAACTCAGCCCGAGCGACTACGCCGTCTGCAACCGCCATCCCAGCCGTCACCAACTGTCAGTGAGCGCGAGATTCACACGGAGGGAGGTCAGTTTGTGCGCTTACGCGAAACACCCCGCGGCGAGTTGGTGTTGCCCGTAGCATCGATCCGCACAATCTCCGCAGCGAGATTGAAGGTCGAGTCCAAGCGTGTCTTTGAGTCCAACGTTGCGCGCAAGCGTCTCACGGTAGCGTTGGGAAGCGATGCGGCCGGCAAAGACGTTACGGTGCGGCTGCTCTACTTTGCGCCGGGCCTACGGTGGATTCCCAGTTATCGGGTTTCGGGTGAACTCAAAGACGAGGCGAACCTCGCACTTCAAGGCGAGGTGCTCAATGAGGCGCTAGATCTTGAGGACGTGGCGTTGGATCTCGTTGTTGGTGTGCCCCACTTCAAGTTCCGCGAGACCGTTTCGCCCCTAAGCCTTGAAACTCACCTTCGCAACGCCTTGCAACGCGCGGCGCCACAGCTCATGGGTCAGATGGCGAGCAATATGTCGCACACACAATTCCGCACACGCGCGGGCGAGGTTCATGTACCGCGTTCCACAACGACGATGGACATTGCACCGGAACTTGCGTCGGGTGGCAGCAACGACCTCTTCGTGTATTCGATTCCCAAACTCAGTTTGACGCGCGGCGGTCGGGCAACCATTCCGCTATGGCAACAGAATGTGCCCCTGCGTCATTTGTATACCCTCGACATATCCCTGGGGCGCGACGCCCGCGGCGGCAAGACATTTGTGCGCGGAGGCCAAGTCTCCGGGCGCGGTCGCACGACGGGCGACACACCGATCGACACCGCCAATCACGTGGTTTGGCACCAACTTGAGCTTAGCAATCAGAGTGATGTGCCCTGGACCACCGGCCCCGCACTCACCATGCGCGGCTTGCTACCGCTTGGCCAAGACATGTTGACCTACACGTCGGTGGGGGAGAAATCGCTTCTGCCCCTCACTGTCGCCATCGACGTGCGTGCCGACTACACCGAGGAAGAGGTCAATCGCGAGGCCAATCAACTCACGTGGAGCGGCAAGAAATACGCCCGCGTAACGAAGCAGGCCACAGTAAAGATCAAGAACTTCCGCGGCGAGAACACCACGACGCGCATTCGCATAGGCCTTGGTGGTCGCGTGACGACGGTCTCCGACAACGCCAAACACGTCGTCAACGACTTCCGCAGTAGTGATTGGACCCGCTCCGGCTACGCCACCCGCGTCAACAATCATAGCGATATCGAGTGGACCATCGACCTCACCGCCGGCGAGACCAAGGAGCTGACGTTTACTTATGAGTTTTACGTCCGCTGAAACGAGCATTGACTCCGATTCGGATCCTGTAAGCTAAGCTTACGCGCATCGAGCTGCAGCGCTTGCTAGTTCCGCTAGGAGTCTTGACCATGCAACCATTTTCGGCCGGCGGGGTGCTTGCCCGTGCAGCAGTCGCCATGGTGCGAAACGCGCCGCTTTTGCTGATCGCGAGTGCACTTGTCTTAACACCTTTGGTGCTGTGGCGAGTCGCCACCCTGCCTTCGTTTGAAGAAGTTGAAAAGCTCCTCGCCTACTATGAGTCGATAAAGAGCGTTTTCGACAAGCCACCGGCAGAAATCGAAGCCTTGATCTGGCGAAGTGCGAAGGCCGACGCTATTTACTACGGCTTGCTTGTACTGTCTGTGACGTTGATTGCAGGTCTCGTTGCCCGACCCATTCGGAGTTCACTTTCAACGACAGCCTCTTGGCTCGACGACAACAGCGATACGCCAAGTGGAGACATGCGCGCAACAGCGGTTCGATCCGGTTCGAACTGGCTCACGCTTGTTCCCCTTCTGCTCCTACTCGCCCTCGTTATCACGCTGGGTGTAATTGCCGGCACTGCGTGCTTGCTCATTCCTGGCATCATGATTCTCACGGCGTGGTTCGTCGCGGCACCTGCAATGGCCGTTGAGAACAAGGGTATCGCCGATTCGTTGAGGCGCAGCGCACAGCTTACGCGTGGCGCTCGTTGGGGCATATTCGGGATCTTGTTTCTCTCTCTAGTCGTCAGTCTTGTTCTCTCGCTCGTAATTGGTATGGCTCTGGGTCCGATTCACGCCGGTAGCTACAACACGCATATCTGGACACCGATCGCGCTGAATCTCGTACTCGTGATTTTCGGTGCCGTGTGTCAAGTTGTGGCCTATCACGACCTTGTCACCCTTAAGGAGGGTCCATCGGCACCGCCTTCGGTGGGTTCATGATGAATAGCGAATCTGTTGACTGCAGAGACTGCCTGCTGCGGCGCGCGGGTTTACTTGCCGTCGTCATGGGCATAGCCGTTGGACTCTTTGCCTGCGGTCGGCCCGATATTCCGAAGGCCAAGCCGTTGGGTCCGGAGGCCTACCAAATCGACGAAGGCGACCGACCCCAAGCGGGCGAATTTATTCGCTATAAGCCCGCCGATGTACGAGCAGGGGGGCTAGACATCGCATGTATTCGATACGCCCCGACGTCTGGCAAGGGCCCGGATGTCCTTTTCGTTGGCGTCGTCCATGTGGCCGATGAAACGTATTACCGAACTATTCAAAAGGTGTTGGACGCCTGCCCCACGGTGCTCTATGAGGCCATCAAACCGCCCGATGTTTCCGTCGCAGATTGGTGGAATCAGAGTCAGGCACACGGGAAAGGGTTGCAAGCGCAGCTCGCGGGGTGGTTTGGATTTATCTATCAACTCGCGGCTATCGACTATAGCCATCCGCGATTTGTCCATTGCGACATGACGGCGGAGGAGTTTCAACGCGCCGGAGGGCACGACTTGGTCCCCGGCCTTGAGCGCCAAGGCGACGTTTCTCAGAAGGTGGGCGGCGTGCTCACGCGGATTCGCTCATTGGGTGACTCGGTACTCACACCCGACAGTCCGCTCTCGTCCATCGGTCGCACCATGTTCGCAAAGACACTCGGTGCCCAGGATCTTGCGGAGACGCTTGATATGTTTCCCGGCATGGCCGATCTGATTCTTCACAAACGAAATGACATCGTGATCGAGCGATTGGGCGAACGTCTCGAACGATCGTCCGCGAGTGACGGCCCCATCGCCATTTTTTACGGCGCGGCCCACGGTGAGGGAATCGAGCAGGGGCTTCGAGAACGTTACAACTACGAACGCATTGACGCCACGTGGTATCGGGCTTGGGCGACGCGTCCACCCATTCGGTAAACCCACGATCGGCTTATACCTCGTGAGCCCTGCGCAGCAGTACCCTTGATTCAGACTAGCTGCCAGACGCTCCGTCATAGGTTCCGTCGGTCAGCTCAAGGAACTTGGATTCGAGTGTGGCGCCCTCGTGGAACGCTCGAATGACAAGTCCGTAGTCGGTTGTCAAGAGCTTTTGAATCTGGTGCAGTGCTTCGGCTTTGTCCTCGGGTGCGATTGAGTTGAGCGACACATTGAATTCGGTCGTAGACGTTGCGTCCACAGACTTGACAATAGGCAATTGCAGAAGTGCCTCGTTCGCGGCATCTGGCAACTCCGACATCAGGGATATGCGCAGGAGTACGCCCTCGGATGTGAGCTCCGCCATTGACGCGGCACGAACGAGCTTCCCTTGGTGCAAGACGACGATGTGGTCGCAGATGTCTTGGATTTCTCGCAAGTTGTGACTGCTCACCATCACAGTCTGATCGCCATGGTACGACGTCATAAGGTCCCGCATTTTGCGCGCGTTGTCTGGGTCCAGCCCCGCCGTTGGCTCGTCCAAAAAGACGACTTCCGGGGTACCGATGAATGCCTGGCAAAGCGCTACACGCTTAAACATGCCGTGACTGAGCGTTGCTGCGCTACGCCCGGCGATTTCTCGCAGCCCGACCAAATCAAGCGCCTGCACGGCCTGCTTGCGCGCCTCACTCAACGAGGCGCCTCCGAGCCGCGCGAACATGACCAATTGTTCGACAACCGGCGCGCCGCGTTGAAAGGCTGCGTCCTGAGGCAACATGGAGAACCGACCGCAAAGTTCGCCAATCGTTGACACATCGACGCCCAGCACGCGTACGGTCCCTTGGGTGGGGCGCAAGAATCCGGCTGCGATCGAAAACAGTGTAGTCTTCCCGGCGCCATTGGGACCAATCAGTCCACACAACGCGCCGCGCGGCACATCAAACGATACATCGTCCAGCGCGCGCGACGCGCCAAAGTGCTTGGACAGTCCTTGAAAGGAGACGGCCGTTTCCATTACAAATCTCGCCGATGAAACGCTCGTATTCCCAAAAACAAGAAAAACGCGGTCATGGCCAACAGCACAGTCACGGCCACAAGCCTTGTCATCATATCGGGTGAGAGCGAATCGTATTTCCAACCCCAAGGCAGAAGTCGATCAAGCCAGGCTTGGTCTCCGGGGATTTGGCCATTGAGATATTTGAGGCCGATTATTGGGATGCCGACCGCCAAAAGACACATAACTAGTGATGCCACCGATTGGCCGCTCGCGGATGATATCCATCCGCAGAGCGCCAGATAAGGAAGCGAAAGAACGAGGCACGCCACATAGCCCTGGAGAACCCAGGCAAGAATGTTTCCGAAACCATAGATTTTAGAGAACTTTAGGCCCACAAATACGAGCATCACAAGAAACAGTATCGTGCAAGACACGAAGAGCGATTTGCATGCACCTAGGAATCGCCCAACGTACACGTTGACCCGTTCAGTCCTCAACAGGAGATAGCGCAAGCCCTTACTGCCGATATCGCCTGCGGTTTGGTTGTAGCCCGCGGTGCAGGCGACAAACGGGAAGAACAACAGAAAGATCACCAAGATAGCGCTCACAAGCGCAGGCTGTTCTCTCAGCATATATTCCGTTTGGCGTGGGTCACCCGTTACAAATGCCATGGTATCGGAAACGAGCTCTTCTTTGGCGACCTTGTCGATTTGCGCTAGCGTTTCCGCTTCGTGGTGTCCTGCTTCGCGCCCCTTTTGTAAGGCCATGTCGATGGGCATGATGAGTGCCGACATGATGATGATGCCCACAAGCAAAGTGGCGAGAAGTGAAGCGATTCCACCTGTTGTGCGGTACGTAAACTTCGACCAGTAGTGGGAGACGAGGCGCACGTGCCGCCAGCGAAGCCCGGTTAGCATCGATTGCGCCAAGGCAAGTGTCTCCCGGTGGAGCCGACAACGAAAAACGGCGAGACGGACGTAGGCACGTGCCTTAGAACGACGTCGGAACGAAGCCTCCGACCCATGGGTGACATCGCCACGGGTATAGAGAAAACGGGCAAGCAACAATGGAGGCACCGTCCGGAATCGAACCGGAGTACACGGATTTGCAATCCGTTGCCTAACCACTCGGCCACGGTGCCACGTTCGCGCTCGGAAAACCGAGCAGGTCCGATAGGAAACAACGGCGTTCGGGCGAAGGCAAGATCGGCGTAGGCGGCGCCGCTAATGTTCATGTGAGCGCAGCAAATGGGGGTTTCAGGATTCTCCCGGCAGGCGACCCCGCTCATGACGTTATGACGTGGAGGACCATGACGACCCACCAACGACGGCAACTGATGCGCTTGGTCACGCAGTATGCGCGGCGCGGTTGGTCTGTGGCGTATGGGCTCCTGCGCGATGCCGACGAGGCCTACGACGCCGTGCAACAGGGCTACATGGTAGCGGCCCGGAAACCGCACGCGATTCCCGAGGACGATCCCTGGCCCTGGTTTGGTGTGGTGGTTGCTCACGAGGCGAGAAATCTCCGTCGCAAGAAGCGACCCACGACCAATCGCGATGTGCAGCCGAGCCTCGCAGTCGAGGGATCCGACCCGCAGGCGGTGACCCATGAACGTGAGTTGATGCAGCGCGTTCGTGAAGCCATCGATTCGCTGCCGCTCGATGAACGCGATGCTGTCACGTTGATTCACATGACTGGTATGACCCACGCGGCGGCAGCCGAGGCGCTGGATGTGCCTCGACAGACCGTCACGCTTCGCGCCAAGCGCGGGTTAGAAAGGCTCGCCCACCGCCTTCGCGCGCCGTTGCCAGAGATTCCTCGTTATGTGGCGGGAATATCCGTCGCAGCGCCTACGTTTGGTTGGGATGTTGCAAAGGCACAGTGGAGTGCCAACGCCTTGACGTCATCAACAATCGGGGCAACGACGCCGGTTGCAACGTCCGTCACTGCCGCAGGAGGAGTTGCCGTGGCAACGAAACCAATCTGGATCGTATCGCTCTTGACGGCGTTTGGCCTTGGGCTTGTGGGTGGGGGCGTATGGCAAGCCTCTCGCACGTCAGCGGCCGATGCGTCGGCGTCGCAACAGACAAAGGAAAATGCCAGCCTCACGGGTCCGTCCGATGCCACACCCAAGCTCAAGTCAAGTTCGTCGGAGGCGGCGGGTGATGAAGCGACGTCGGCCGAAGCGTGGGCGCGATTGAGATCAGAGAATGAGATCCTGCGACGCAAGATGGAGGAACTCTCGAAGCGACTCGAAGAAGCCAAACGCAAGATTCCCGATCACAAGGGACCGCTATTCACCTTTGGGCCCGTTGGGCAACTGCCTGCCGTACGCGACGCCAATTGGCGCTATCTTGCACATGCATCCAAGGTAGTCAGCGATGTGCTCCGCGAACGATTGCGATATCGCGATGCCGGGGAAGCCGTACCGAGAGAACTGAATATTCGCATGCAGGAACACACTGAACAGGTGCGTACCTACGAATACCGCACATTGGATCGCATTGCTAGCGACGCGAGACACAACGGGGAGCTCACACATCCCATTAGCCTCTGCAACCTTCTGGGGGCTATGGTGGAAGAAGCTGGCCATTCGCTCACCGAGGATCAAGTCGCAGCGATTACGACGTTGGGCAAGGTGTTTGATAAGCAGTACGAAGACCTGCGCAAGCAGCTCGAGGGTGCACCCCGCGTGAAACGGATCGTGGAGGAGTACCGATTGAAGGGGCGCTTTGTTGAGGACCTCAAGGGTGTGTTGACCCCGGAACAACGCGCCGTGGCCTACAACGAAGCCACGGAGGGCATGGCGGGCTTGGATCTCTATTGCCCCACGCTCATGATTCTGCACACCTCGCCGGTGATTGGCGGCACGAGCGCCGACGAGATTGGCACCAAGCTAACCGAGATACTCATTCGTAAGTACGGCATTGCGGACGAGCATCAGGCGTCACTTGCACGCATCGTTGCTTCCTGGACTCAGGCTACGTCATCTCTTGTATCGAACGTCGTGCCAGAAAACCGCGTCCGCAATTACACGTTTGCCGAGGGCCTATCTGCCGGTGAAGCCACCGTTGCCCTCGTCGATCAACTGCTCCGCGATATCGAGTTGACAGACGAAGCCAAAAAGAAGGTCATGGATGACTACGCCATCTATGTGCCGCGTCGGGTTGTGGAGGGCGAGGGGAAGTAGTAGACGTCCGGACCCCGCAAAAAAGTGCCGGGTGTAAATTTGCGAGGTTCGCGTGTCTCCCTTCACCCTTCACCCGTCACTCGTCACCCGTTACCCATAACCCGTACTCAAGGGCGGGCATCCGATGAACGATTCGCGCAGCCTTAACGTGGACGTGGACGTGGACGTGGACGTGGACGTGGACGTGGACGTGGACGTGGACGTGGACGTGGACGTGGACGTGGACGTGGACGTGGACGTGGACGTGGACGTGTGGTGGCCACGTGAATACCGCTTGTGAGCGACACCCATAACGCACCGAACTGATTGTTGTGTGACGTGAAGGCTCACTGGGCAACACCCGCTTGGGAAGTGCTACGTGCATGCCCCATTCGCCACGAGGGCGAGGGCACGCACTCGCATTCCCGCGGGTGCTTCCTCGTGGAGATTCTCGTATGTCACACAGCAATCAGTTCTCGGTTACTTCCACAGCGAGTCGACTTGAACGATTCGACGTATATCGAATCGCACGGCGTGCCGCGGCTAGCATTCACAAGCTCTGTGGATCGCTGCCTCGAGGCAACGCCGAGCTTGCGAGCCAAGCTCGACGAGCCTCTACAGCCGTTGTCCTCAACATCGCAGAGGGCATCGGACGTGCTGGCGCGGGCGCAAAACACCGCTCGTTCTCCATCGCGCGCGGCGAATGCGTCGAGGCGGCAGCAGCCCTCGACCTCATGCAGGCGATGGGCATCCTTGCCGGTGCGAGTGCGGCCCCAACGCTCCGCGACCTGGATCGTGTACGTGCGATGTTGAATGCGCTCATTCGTCACTGGAGAGAGTGAGAGGCGCCCATTCCAAGTTCCCGTCACCCGTTACCCGTACTCAAGGGCGGTCATCCGAAGATCGATTCACGCCGCTTTGACGTGGACGTGGACGTGGACGTGGACGTGGACGTGGACGTGGACGTGGACGTGGACGTGGACGTGGACGTGGACGTGGACGTGGACGTGGACGTGGACGTGGACGTGGACGTGTATGTAGGCCAGGTGGGACTCGAACCCACATAGGTTTTCACCCGGGGGATTTTAAGTCCCCTGCGTATACCAATTCCGCCACTGGCCCGCGGACGTACACGGTACCGCAGACGCAGCCGCTGGCTATCAGCGTGCATCGAGGGAATCGACTGCAAGATTTGCGATTCGGTTCACTGTGGAGTCGATCGCTTGCCAATCAAGAATCTCCCCTTCGCAATCGGATCGATGGGGCGAAGGTAGCGTGCGTTCGTGGAGGCCGCCGCGTAGTCCTCTACGCAAGAACGACACGGGCGTGCGGGACCGAGCATCCATCGGTCAGCACCTGAATCGGGCCCAGCATCTCGCATAACCCAATCTCATGACGGTGTGCTGACATGGGAGAAGACAAACTACCTACCTTCGCCCTGCGTCTCGATTGATCTGACCGAACTCGACATGCAGAACCCACTACACTGGTGCGCCATGAGACATTGTCCTTGAAGGTGCCTTGGGCGGGCAGGGAGGTCGTCGTGAAGCGTTTTCGATCGAGTCGCTACAAGTCGGTGCGAATGGCGACGATGGTATTTGCGTGCTTGGTGGGTGGGGGACTTCTCGGCTGTGCATCCAGTCCCGGCTGAGGCCCCGGAGGATGTGGTGACGGGCCGGAGGCCGCGTCCGATATTGCCATTGATTCTCCGGGTCGCGTACGTCGCAGCAGCTTGTTTCAGCGCGCCAGCCGACCGAACAAGAACACCAAGTACGGGGCGAACAATAAGGACTATTCGCACCCTTGGCCATAGCGCTTAGTCGGGTCGCTTGCGATAACGACGGATCTGCTACGATGGAATCGCCTTGCGATAGGAGGACTCGAATGTCACGCGCACACATTCGTTTAGCACTTGTACTTGCTTTCTTGCTTGTGCTTCCCGTGGGTCTTGCCGGTTGTCAATCGGAACGTGGATATACCGATGGCGTGGGCATTCCGTCGCCCTTCTCAAGCTCAGGGCGACCCGTATATTCCGGCAGCGAAGGCAGCCGCGAGGGTCTCGGCGCCAAGGACAAAGACTACGTGCATGCGTGGCCCTAGACCACACGGCACGCCAACTGCCCGTTTCCCGTATCCTCCGTCACCCGTGTCCCCGTAATCCGTTACCCGTGTCCCCGTAATCCGTTACCCGTGAACCGCCCGATGATCGATTCGTCCCGCGTCTAGGAGGTCGAGAACAGATAGGCGAAGCCCATATGCGCGAGACCCCGGTAAGCACCAGCGGATCTTTGATCCGCGCGGTGAGCATCGAAGGGTGGACGGGAAATGGGAAACACCCGTCTCTATCGGAGGAGTAATTGATCGCCGCGAGTGGGCTCATCTCGCGCAGAGGGAACACGCCCCCTTATCGGCAGGCCAATAGCGTGCGAGTTGGATCATATATATCCATTTTGGATAATTTCTGGCCAGTATGGTGGGATCAGGGCATGAATGTGTCACTCTCCGAGGATCAGAAGAAGTTCATCGAGGACGCCATCCAGGGCGGTCGCTACTTTTCGTCCGCTGAGGTCGTGCGTGCCGGACTTCGATTGCTCATGGAAAGAGAGGAATCACGAAGGGCGCAGCTTGAACGACTCAGAAACGGAATACAGCTCGGCCTTGACGACATAGAGAATGGCAATGTAGTTGACGCAGGAGAGTTTTTTCAAGCGTTGAGGGAGCAACTATTGGCCCGCAAGTCGGCTGCGGACGAGTGAGCCGAAGCATCCTTTCCGCACGTGCATCGAGAGACATTGATGCGATTGTGGCGTTTATCGCAGGTGACTCTATTGATGCGGCCCTTCGCATGATTGACGAATTTTACGACGCGTGCGCCCTGACCTTCGCTCATCCCGGAATAGGTCACGTCCGACCCGATCTTATTAATGACGACCATGTACGCTTTTGGTCAGTCCGCGCATTCTTGCTGATTTACCGCGTATTCGATTCGAAGCCAATCGTAGTTCGCGTCGTTGACGGACGCAGAGACGTCCCGAACATTCAACTGGACAACGATTGACTCGCTTCTTCGTGTCCTTCGCGAGAGCCACTCCACTGCTTCTTGGCTCGTTCCGCGTTCCGCCGGCCTTAGCCCCCGCCAATTGCGTTCCACAACGCTTGCGCTCCCAGCGCCTCCGCAACATTGCGTCTCTGCGTGAGGCAAGTCGCGAACAGCTACGCCCCCAAATCATCCACCTTTAAGTCATCTTCAATGTGTAGCGCGGGATCGTAGGGGAGATCGCGTTGCCAAGAATGGCCGAAGGCCCAGCGAAGGTTGGCGCGTTGGTCTTCGATGATGAGATAGAAGCAGGGGATAAGCACCAAGATGAGCAGCGTGGCGAATGCGAGGCCGAACACAATCGATACGGCCATGGGAATCAGGAACTGGGCTTGAAAGCTGGTTTCGAGCATGAGGGGCGCAAGACCCACGCATGTGGTGATGGACGTAAGGAGAATCGCGCGGACGCGACCGCGGGCGCCCTGAACCAACGCTTCGCGTGTGCGCATGCCGCTGCGACGAAGACGGTTGACGTAGTCCACAAGAATCAATCCGTCATTAACAACAATGCCTGCCAGCGCAACCGAGCCAATCATCGAAAGTAGCGTAAAGGGATAGCCCAAGAGTGCATGGCCGCCGATGGCGCCAACGAACGAGAATGGAATCACACCCATGACAATGATCGGCTGAACGTAGGAGCGAAACACGATGGCAATGATCATGAAGATTACGAGCAGCGCGAGAGGAAAGAGGATCCTGAGAGACCCCAAAGACTCTTGAAGCTCCTTCTTTTCACCCTCAAATCGCACCGACGCACCACGAAACTCATTGCCGAGCGTGGCGAGTTTCGTCTCCAGAACCTTACTGATTTCATTGACGTTGGCCTTTTGCGTGTCGACTTCGGCCCGGACCGTGGCGGTGCGTTTGCCATCCACGCGACGCAATGCCGCGTAGCCGCGTTCGGTCGTGAATGTGGCGATCTCCGATAGCTTGGTGCGCTCGCCGCTTGGCAGTTGCACACGAATCTCACCAAGATCATCGAGGTTTTGACGGTAACGCTCCGGCAACATGACGCGAACCGTCACCTCGTCACGCCCCACTTGAAGGTCTTGTGCCTCGAATCCAAAAAGTGCGTTTCGAAGTTGAATGGCAAGGCCCGTCGTAGTGACTCCTAGGATCCGTGCGTCCGGGCGCAAGCGTATACGCGCTTCGAGTTTTCCGAGTTGTAGATCGTCATAGAGTTCTTCTACGCCGTCAAAGGAACGCACCAACTTGCTGACGTGTACGACGGCCCGTCGCAGCGTTTCTGGCTCGTCGCAGCGCACTTGAATCTCAATGTCGGGCCCCTGCGGGCCTCCACCCAGCGCCTTCCAGCTCAGCCGCTCAACGCCTGCAAACTCAGAGGATTGCTTGCGTAGATCGCTCAGCAAGACGCCCGATACGCGCAATCCCTTGGATTCTCGATCTTCTGCGGGCACCAATTCCATGGTGACTTGTCCCACTGTGGCGGGATCGTTTGCGATCTCCTTACCGCGATCATTGAACGACGCACCCACGACCGTGAATACGGTTTGAACTTCCGGCTGCTTTGAGACCAGACGTTCGATTGCAGCGAGTGTGCGCACGGTTTCTGCTTCGGGTGTGCCGGCCGCCATCTCAAGACGCGCGGTAACCGTTTCCGCATCGGTGTCCTGCAACAAGACGAATGGAACAATACCGCCGGCAACCAGTCCAGCAGACGCCATCAACAGGCTCGTCACAAGCGCTACCGTCACGTAGCGCCAACGAAGGGCGA
Source organism: Planctomycetota bacterium (assembly GCA_965222115.1). GTDB lineage: Bacteria > Planctomycetota > PLA2 > PLA2 > JAEUHO01 > CBDCTJ01. Next base: position 2,320,190 of record CBDCTJ010000007.1, read on the forward strand.
ATCGAACGAGGCCTTCTAAGGCATTGGGGATGATGACTTCAAAGATCCGATGCCGCGCTTCCCCGAAACGATGGAAGAACCCTCGAAGGCCCGTAGCGTCCTTTCGGGTCGTCTTGTTGCCGTGGGCCAAATGTCCCGGAAGAATCAAAAATCCTTCGATCAAAGATACTGACAATGCGGCGATCACCACCACGGGCAATACGCCCAGGAAAGCACCCATACGTCCTTCAATAAACATGAGCGGCAAAAACGCGGCAATGGTCGTAGATACTGCCGCAATGACCGGCCACGTAACCTCGCGCGCCCCCAACTCCGCCGCTGCAAGTGGTGCGAGGCCCTGTCGTCGTCGTCGAAAGATGTTTTCGCCAATGACAATGGCGTCATCCACGATGAGGCCGAGCACCACAATCAAGCCAAACATGCTGATGAGATTGATCGATGCACCAAATGCGTACATGAGAATAAACGTGCCCATAAACGACACGACCAAGCCAATAGCTACCCACAACGCGATGCGCAATTCCAAGAACACCGCAAGCGCGATCAATAGGAGAATGAACCCAGCCAACGCATTGCGCGTCATCAAATCGAGACGCTGGCGGATAAAGCGGCTGAGGTCCGTCGTGACCGAGAGTTTGACCGCGCCGCCCAGTTTGGTGGGGTTGTTCTTGACGTAGGCCGTCACCTGATCCGATATCTTGATTGCATCTTGCTCAGGTGACTTAAATACGTTGATCGAAATGGCTCGCTTGGAGGCAAATCGCCCCCGCGCTACGACATCTTCAAAGGCGGGCTGAATATCGGCGATGTCGCGCAGCAATACCGCCGTGCCATCGGGCCTTGTGACGACCACCTTTTCTTCCAGTTCTGCCACGGTGCGCGATTCACCGAGCGTGCGCACCCGTACATTGGACGTGAGTCCCTTGAGTTGACCGCCGGGGACGTCTTCATTGAGCGCCCGAAGGACGCGGCCGACCGTTTCAAACGTGAGCCCGTACTGCTCCAACATCTCAGGACGTAATGTGATGTGGTACTCGCGCTCACGCGAACCCGTAACAACGAGCTCTGTGACTTCGGGCAACTCAAGTAAATCGTCTTGAACCTCCTCCGAAATCGCTCGCAATCGCTCCTCACTCACGTCGCCGTGGACTACCACCGCAATGGCGGGAATGTAGGGCCGCTGCTCAACGATTTCGGGTTCTTCGGCACCATCGGGCAAGTCGGGTTTGACCTTGTCGAGCTCGGCCCGCATATCTTCGAGCACCTGCGCGCGATCCGCGCCATCGTCTACTTTGCCAACGATGAGTGTGACGCCTTCAAAGACCTCGGCGCGAATCTCCTCTACGCCAACGACATCTTCGATTTCACGCTCGATGCGGCGCGTGACGCTGCGTTCGATTTCCTCCGGTGTGGCACCTGGGTACGCAACGGTGATGAGAATCTGCTCGGCTTCAATGTTTGGAAAAAACTCCCGCAGGAGCTTGAACCAACACACGACGCCGCCTAGCAGGATGCCCACCATAATGAGGTTGACGGCAACCGGGTTGCGAACCGAAAACCGTGGGATATTCATCGCCCGCCGGGCTCCTTGGAAGGCGACGCCTTGGAAGCTGAAGCTTCCTCAGACATGACGCGGATCGTTGTGCCGTCATCGATGGACTCGAGGTTGGTCAGAATGACCTGTTCTCCCGGTTTGAGTCCGTCTTTAAGCAACACCGATCCAGGCAGGCTGCGCCAAATTTGAACACGTCGGCCTTCGACGGTGGCCACCTTTGACCCCTCGGTTGCATCCGCATCGCCTTCCGTTGCATCTGAGGGCTTCGCAATAAACAATCGACCGGCAAGAAACGCTTGACGCGGTATCTGATACACATCGTCGAAGCGCTCGCCTTCGATCACAGCGCGAATGGGTTGCCCGGGTGCCAGTGGGTTCGTGGTGGGCGTGCCGGGTATCTCTACGTATACACGAAACGAACGTGCGCCTGCTTGAATCACGGGATCCTTACGCGTGACCGTACCCTTGAACAATGCCTGCGGTGGATCACGCGTGTCGGCAGGATCAAAGAGCGAAACGTTGCTGCCCGGGCTTACGGCTCGGTAGCGACTGGCGGGCATCGCGATGGCCGCCTCGAGTGTGCTCATGTCGAGGACCGTAAAGAGGGGGGCGCCCACGCGCACCCATGATTCCTTTTGTGCGTCGCGCGACACGACGACACCTTCGAAGGGTGCGCGCACCTTGCCGCGATCAATATTGCGCTGCGCGCTATCCAAGTCGTGACTGCGAACCGCCAACGCCGCCTTTGCGGCGCGCTCGGCTTGCAGATTATCGTCAAGTTGCGACTCAATGGTGACGACTTGCTGCTCGCGAGACTTCACGACACTGTGTTGACGATCCAAATCGCTGGGTGAAAGCGTGCGCGGCACGAGCTTTTGTATGCGCCGGTACTCGCGCCGTGCGGCGTCCGAGTCTTCACGCGCAAGTTTGAGGCGGCGCGTCATGCCTTCACGTTGAACGCCCAGTTTGGCGATCTCTGCTGTTTGGGCCGCGATCTCGCTCTTGAGTCGTGCCGACGCGATTTCGTAGTCCGTCGTGTCAAGCGTCACAAGCACCGGAAGCTTCTCGGCATTGCCGTTGGCATGGCCCTTTCGAACCGGGACGCCCACCTCGAGCCGTTCATCTACGTCTGCCGTGCGTGCGTTGATCTCCGCCGACACTGTCGTTTGGTGAAGTGCGCGCACTTCGCCGTACCCTGTAATGGATTCCTGAACGTTTTCCTGCTTGGCATCCAAGGTGCGAACCAACACGGGAATCAACTCGGCCCCGGCGGTCTTGGTCTGTTGCTTCTTCGCGGCGAGCATCTTAAAGACGGAAAAACCTACGAAGAGCAGTAGCCCAATCAATATCAAGCTGGTGATGAATCGGCGCGTGATGTCGGGTGACGAGTCGTCTCCGGACGTGGCTGCCGATGAAAGCGCGTCAAGCATCTCCGGCGACCGATTGTTGGTTGCGGAAGAAACGGATTCGTCAGGGGGAGGAGGCGGATTCACGGGCTTTTGATCCGGGGGAGACACGGCAGGTCGGTTGAACCGAGGCGAGCGATGCCATGGTACGTCTGCGTGCCGGGCGCACGCCGGGCTTTCAGTCAGGAATTCACCCGTTCATTGCGGCCCGTGGCGCCGGTCTCAGGCGACTACCCGCGGGGCACGAACGAAACCGTGACGTGCATAATGGTCCAGTAGGGAAACGCTTCTCGCGAGAGCAGCGCATGGAAGCCCGCAAGTTGCGGATCGTTGCGAAAGCCGTAAGCCCACACGATGCCCGCGGCGAGCAGCGCGAGCACGACCGCGCCATGCATTAGGTTGAATCCCATGCGAGAGCTTCGCCACCATGCCCAACTCTTGGGATTGGCTTTGCCCGCGGGTCGCGATGCAAGTTGACGATCCACGAATACGTACCACGCGGTGACATGCAACGTGACGATGGCGTACACACGCCCTGTAATCAGTATGTCGAATATGAGAATCAGGGGGACGGCCAGAAAGACGATCAATATCGGACGATACGTTCGCCCAAATGCTGCGAGTCCTCCTGGGAATGTCTTGTGGCAACGCCGCAAGGCCCAAATCGTCAGACCAAGCACGGTAAGGAACGCCGTTAGTGCAATCGCCGCCCGCGATGTCGTTGCGAGCCCGTGAAAGATGCCGTCGGTGTAGCGCCGTGCGCCGCCGATGCGAAATGCGGCGCCCACCAAAAACGTCGCCGCAATACCGCCGAATACGAGCAGCGGCACCGCCCAGAGAAAGGGTCGCGACAGGGACTTGGGAACGCCCTCCGGTCCATCGCGGTTGGCGTGGAAGAAAAACATCTGGTCGCGGAAGTCGTGCACCATGAAGTAGCCGTAAAACAGCGCCGCGGCGAGTGCGCCCTGCAGCGCACCACCTGCGTGAAAGGCCCACGAAAGTAAGACGCCAACGCCCGCCAAACCCGCGAACCAAATCCACGACTTCAGGCGGCGAAAGGTGCGCGACGTCGCCATGTACACAATGGCGACAATGAAGTGTGCGAGCGCTAGGTAGCGCATCGACGTTTCCACGGCATGCCACACAAGCCGTTCGGGACGCGCTCGACCTGCGAGGGCGTTTTCCGTGGCGATGATGCCCAAAAAGAGCAGCGAACTTCCAATCACCAGTCCAAGCGCAACGAGCCAATTGCGTTCCGTCACGGTGGACAACAATCGCGTGGGGGTGGAGGCAACGCCCGTCATGGAAGAAAACCTATCGCGACCCGGGTGGCGACCGTATTCATTTCGGCGCTATTCCGTGCTGGGGAACGTAGAATGCTCCATCGCCGGCGAACGTCGGTCGCAAAGGAGTCCGTCATGCGCGTAAGCCTCAAGTTCTGCAGCATGTGAAACTATGAGCCTCAGGCCGTCAGTTTGACGACCCTCTTGCTCGAAAATCTCAAGCAGGGCATTTCAAGCTTTGAACTGATACCCGACGGCGGTGGGTGTTTCGAACTTACGGTGGACGGAAAGCTGATCTACTCCAAGTTGGAAACGGGTGAGTTTCCTGACGAGAAGAAGATTCTGAAGTCGCTGGCGGCCAGAGTTTCCTAGCCGTATTGCGCGGTCAGATAGATTCTCGACCGGTTACGGGCGAAGGGGAGCCGATGCCCAGCCATTGGACGCAGTGAGTCGAACGTTGGCCTATCCCTGTCAAGACTGTGGGCGTACGTTGCGCGGCGGTGTGCCCGGTCGTGTGCTCGCCTGTGCTCACTGCGGCAGTCCGGTTGTTGTGCCGCATCACCATGAGCGAGGCGACGGCGATTCGATCCGTCCGTTGGGCGCGACCGAATCAGTTAAAACCAAAGCATCACAAACCAACGCATCACAAACCAAACGTGCCGTGAATACGTCTGCGACCCGCAAGCCCGCGCGGGCCCCGTCAACGGGCGTTCCGTGGGTGAAGGTCGCCCTCGTTGCCATCGTGTTGACCGCCGTCCATGCTTTCATCTACCGCGCGGCGACCAAGGACGCGCGACGTGAGATTGAAGCCATCGAACGCACGCACGACTCGGCTTCGCTCGCAGGGGCGAAGCATCCCGGCGGGGCACCGCAGCCGGACACACCAACGTTTGCTACGTGGCGCGAGCAGATGGAGCGATTTGAGGCCCACGAACATCTGGCAAGTAAGCGCAACTACGTATCGCTGATGCGCAGCGCGCTGCTTGCGTCCTTGTTAATTCAGCTTGGGCTTATCGCCTGGATGCTTGCGCGCTTTACTCGTGCCCCACGCTCTCGAACGTCGCGCACGAATCGATGATCCACGTCACTCGGTGTCGTTCATCGTCTGAGCGTTCATGGTCTTCGCGTTAATCTTCTTAGCCATGCGCCTGTTCTGACGAGTCCGGGCTAGGCTTTGACTTCCTTCGTAGCCTCTTCGGTTCCGGCATCGTCGTTTTCCGAATCTTTGTTTTCTGGGGGCGTTCCGCGTTCAAGGACATGGCCTTCGACATCGACCGAACCCGGTTCGCTGTCCCAAATGAAGTCGGCGATGTCGCCCGTGACCCCTGTCTGTAGGTGCTGAAGAAATTGGCGGCGCGCCTCGTGATCGCGGAACTTGGCTTGGCCCCGATTACGCGTTCCTGGATGGGGGAAGATGGGGACGTCGATGGGGATTGACTCGTAGTACTTGCCACCTTCGTCCACGTAGTGCTCGGCGTGAATGCGCAGAGTCAATGGACCGCCGAGCTCTTCCAGCATCGAGCGTTCCTTGCCGTCGGGTGCGATTTCCCAACGGAGAAACAAGTGGCTCGTATCTTCACCGAGGACGACTTCTGCACGCATGCGGGGAGCCTATCGCAAATGTCCGTGGATGCCAGTGCGGTGTCTGCCCGCGACGTTCTCCGTGGCCGCGACTGCGGGGTGCTACGAACAGCCGTTGAATCCGAACCGTCGAACCCGTTCCTTTAGCACCGCATCGCGCTTCTTTTTCGAGGTCCGAATGTAGGCCTTCCACGCCTCAAGTGGCGCTCGCCACGCCTTTTCTGCCGCGGCCTTCCTTTCTGCGTCCTCATCATCATTGGGTGGCGGCGGATAAAGTTCGTGAATCTGAATGAGTCGCTCCAGCGATTCGATACAGATCGGATCGGCCTTGTGGGCTTTTCGAAAGTGAGGCTCGGCTTCGTACGGCTTCTCCTCAACGTCCAACAGGATGTCCCCGAGCCAGCGGTGGCCTTGCGATGCGGTTGGTTCCAACTTGATGTACGTGCGAATCATTCGCTTGGCTCGCGCAAGCATCTCAGCTTGTTTGACTTCATCCTTTATCGATTCGCTGAGGTAACGGAGGCAGTTGCCCAGTCGAAGATAGGCCAAGCGCATCTGTTGGGGCTCGCCCATGGAACGTTTCCCCTGTTCCCAGTGCTTGATAGCGTCCTCGTAGCCTGCGGCCGCCTCCTTGTATTTGTTCTGTGCACCCGCACAGAGGGCGTATTCCAGGTGGTATCGCGGATCAAAGGGGAACTGCGTTCGAAGCTCTAGAAATATCGACTCCGCGTCCGCATGACGCGCACCCGAGCGATAGGCCGTGGCTTGATTCCACATGGCGGCGGCGCGCTTGCGCGTATCGCGAAGTCGCTTGGCAACTTCTTTCGCGGCGCCAAACTGTTTCGCCGCTGCGTGTGGATCAGCTCGATGTGCGGCCAAATACTGGCGCCCCATTGCACTAAATGCTTCGTACAGCAGATTGTCGCGAGCCTGGGCATTGGCACGTGGATTGGCGTGCCGCGCACGGGTCAAATGGAGTGCAGCCTGGTCCGGGCGACCATCCGCATACAGCGACGCGAAACCCAGGAGGAAGAGCACGTCCGGGTGTTGATCCGCGCGCGGTGTTGCAGACCGTAGGCGAGCAATCCATCGATGCGCGCGCTTGGCCGATCCCGCAAGTGCCGCCGCTTGGCCGCCGCCCAAGAGCGCCGCTCGGTGTGTCGGATGTTGATGAAACACGTCTTCGAACTGCCGCTCGGCCTGAACGGCCAATCGGGCCGCGCCCTTGGTGTCGCCGGCTTTGTGCTTTTGCTCTGCGAGGTTGAGGGCTGTCGCTGCACTGCGGATTATGGCATCTAAGTCGGATCGCGCATTGACGGAAGCAGCCAAGGCGGATACACCAAGCAACACGGCGGCGGATTGGAGTGCGAGCGGTTTCAGGGTTGCCAACTTCATGAAGTGCCTTTGATTCCGCCGTCAAGTGTGTCATGACCCAAGGCCCGAACCGGGTGGTCGAGACTATTTCTTGGAATCGGTCGGCTCAGTGTTGGGTGCGTCCTGCGATTTTTCAGCCGACGTGCTCTCGGCCGCCATGTTTTCGGCAGACTTGGCAATCTCCACTACCAAACCGCGCATTGTCTCGTCTCGTATGCGACGGGAGAGGCTGCGCAGCACAGGGGCATGGGTCTTGGCGAGGACGCGAAGTGCCGCCGTGGACGCCTCGACCACCTCCGGACTCGATGAGCCGAGTTTCATGACCAGATCGCGAATGAACGCGACCGCGGCGGGCGATATGGGACGCTGTCCCGCGGGTTCGATTCGCGCGAGTGTGTTCGACTCCAATTCGTAAGGCTGGCCGCCGATCTCCACATGCACGCGACCGCGTGTGACGCGCTGGATTTTGCAGAGGAGGCGCTCCCCGCTTTCCAGCACCACGGCATCCGGCGCCTGTTCGCCTGCCCTGCCCTCGCGAACGGGTACCGCAATGAGGGCGGTGACCGCCGCAATGCTGACAAGGATCAAACGAATCGATGATCGGCTCATGGCGAATCACTCCTATGCGACTCTTGAATCTTAGCCGCGTTCGAAATTGGGGACCATCTCCCCATACGTCGCGCGATATCGCCCACACTCCCGTGCCATTGATTCGGGACGTTGGTGTAGCAGACCCGCACGATTGAGAGGCATGCGAACGATGCACAGTGCTCTCAATTTCATAAGCACCTTATTTATATGAGGTTACGAGCGCGCCGCGTCGAAATTCGGTGGAATGAGTTTTGCGAAAAACACACGACGCCCTCCGACGTTTGGATCGCTGATTGGCATTTGCCCGTCCGCGACCTCGTGGCGGGCAGAAAATGGCTACCTAACCAGCACCGCGAGCCGGGGCCGGTGGGTGCCGGCAGGTTTTTCCTTTTGAAGATTTCGCCTTTTGGCGATTTCGTCGCTCGGCCTGATTTTTCCATCCGGCTGGTGAATGTGGGCGCGATGCTTGCGACGCAGGCAGGCGCTCTCTATAAGTTTGGACGTCTCGTCCCGTAAGATAGGGCGAGTTGTCTGCCGGTGTTTCAACGTGCAGGTTTCAACGCACTCGAGTCCCTCGATCTCTCGATTTGAGCCTCGCGTGTGAGACGAAACCGCATTTGACACCGTGGGTTTTGGGCGTGTTTAAGCGTCGGGAGAATTTTGATGCTCCGATCTTCGTTTGGGTCTGGTGAATCTCATATTTGGGATTCATGCATTCGGAATGCGGCTGTCCTCGTAGCAATTGTGCTTGGGATTACGCTTTCGGCTTGTGGCGGAGGGGCCCCTGGTTCACCGTCCGATGAGCATGTGCAGGAGCCGGTGGTTCGAAACTTTTCGCCGTTTATGTCGCCCATTGATTTTTCGCAGGGCGCCGGACAGCAGTTTCCCACGTACACCGATTCCGCGTTGACGATCTCTACGGACCCCAACTATCCGGGCAAGATCGTCATCTACTTCAATAATGACACTGAGCTCGACCCGAACAGCATCTTCATCGCCGGGAATCCATTCCTCGGGGTGGACCCATCCGTGCTGTTGTTCACCCATGAGATTCCTGGCGTGGGCAATGCGAAGGTCGACATCGATGCACGCGTGGAGGGCAATCGCATTATTCTTCAGCCCTTGCCAGGCTTGAATGGTGAATATGCCACACCCGATGGAAGTGGTGGCTACAACACCAATCTTCCCGAGGGCCAGTTCACGGTCGGTATCTTTAAGAACTTGAAGAACTCGGCGGGCAAGGATCTGCGTGATGCGCCGGTGTTCCACACGTTCTTTGTAGGCACACTCGACACGGTTCGTCCAACGGTGATCAACAAGTCGCCAGGCGATGGTGAACTCGGCGTAGGGGCGAGCGTTCCGCCGCCGGCCGCGCCTCCCGGTCTTCCCCCGAGCGCCTATGTCAATGTTACGGGCAGCATTTTCGGGGACGTCTCGCCGGATATCGTTGTTCGCTTTAGTGAACCGATTTCAGCCACCAGCGTCTCCTCTAACAACATGATCGTTGACTTCACTGCGCAGGGCATAGGGACAGTGACCATCGCGCCCGCATTTGGCTACCCCATTCTAAAGAGTTCGCTGCAGCAGGCCACGTTGCCTTCCAATGGACACGAACTCGTATTCCGTCCCGATTACTCCAATGGTGGGTACCCCTTTGGTCGTCAGATTCGCGTACGTGTATTGGGACTCTTCGATTTGGACCCCGATACGGGGCTGCCAACGAATCCCAATTATCCCGACGAGACGCAGGCGGATAACTCAAGCCCCATCAAGGACTTGTCGGGCAACTCGTTGTTGCACACCGAGGAGTGGACGTTCCAGACCATCGCACCTCCGGATCTTCCGGAGAACCCGTATCCCGAGGATCAGGTGTGGTTCTCCGCCACAGACCGCGTAGGTGTGATTGACACAATCAACTACCCAGACTTCATTAGGGCATCAAATGGCACGCCGTTCCCACAGGGTATCCCCCGCAATGTCTTGCCCCAGTTCACCGACACGATCGCAACCGACGTAACCATCCCCAACTTTGACCCCAAGGAGATCAATGTTGACCGTCGTATTGGTAGCAACTGCCACAGCTATGCCTACGTGCAGTCGGAGAACACTGGGCAGATCGTGATTGTCAACACGCGAGATTCGATTCCCGTGGCGCTCATCAACACACCCACGCCGGGTGGGTTGACGGTGTACAACGGCGCGGTGAACTCACTGATCGTGACGAACAGCTCTGCAAATACGATTTCGTTGTTTGAGATTGGCGCGCTCAATGTGGGACAACAGTTCCTTTCGGGTGCCATTTACGTAAACCGCGTGATCCCAACCGGTAACTCGCCCAGCTCCATCACCGTTACCGCCGGAGGATCGTTGCGACGTGACCGTTTGCAATCTGGTCCCGCGACCCCAATTATCATGTGGATTGACCGACTCGATGGAACGGTCAACACGGCCAACTTCACTTCGGAAGGCGCGATCAAGACATTTACGTTTGGTGCCGATACGCCACCCAATGACGTATCGTGGACGCCGTGTTTCGGCCCCCCCGCGATACCGCCGATCATGTATGCGGCGATCTCGCAGAGTGGTCCGATTCTTGAGGGTAAGGTTGCGTTCTACATCGCGGGCCCCGGGTGCTCCACGGGTGCACAAACGGTGAATCGCCCCGATGCGATCGTGGGTGACCTTGGAGGGTTTGATAGCCCGGCAGGTCTCGACAATATTTGGCCGAACTTCAACACGCCGGCCTACTTCTTGGTCGCAGAGTCTGGGTCGTTGGGCAATCGCGTCACGTCGATTCAGCCCGGCTTGAGCGGCTCGCTGCCCGAGGTATTGGTGCAGTACAACAATGTGGGCGCGAACCCATCGACCGTTGCACACGTGCCAGGCGTTCCGTTCGGCATTACAGTTCCCAACCCACCTCCTGGATGTATTTACGACGGTTTCATTATGCCGCTTCCTCCGGGGACCTTCACGCCGGCATTTACCAATAATCACAATGACATCTACGTGGGTGCCACGGGCGGAGGTGTTGTGACGCAGGGCAACATTACGACGGGCTTTAGTCCGGCGTTCCAGTGGAGCCCCATACCGATCTCTGGCTTGCGCGGGATTTATACGACATCGAGTCAGTAGCGCCGCCTCTATTGAAACCGCGTCTATTGAAACCGCGTCTATTGAAACCGCGTCTATTGAAATACATGGGCCGCGCACGAATCTGCGCGGCCCCTTCCATTTTCGCCCGTGTTCGAGAGATTCCCGCCGACTACATTCTGAGCGCTAGGCGAACGATCTCGCCCACTTGAGTTGGGTCCGAGACTTCACCTACGCACCGTTCGACGCGCTTGGCGGCGTCAGCGGGCGTCAATCCAAGATTGATGAGGGCCCGCACGGCATCGTGAGTTGCGGTGCCTGTGGTCATCGGGGCAGGCACATCATCTGCCGTTTGGCTGAACACCTCTCGCAACTCCACGACGATGCGCTCGGCGGTCTTTTTGCCCACGCCTTTGACGCGGGTGAGTGACGCGACGTCGCCATGCGAGACCGAGGCCTGTAGTTCCCTTGGCTCAAAGCCTGAGAGCAAAGAGAGCGCCACGACCGGACCCACGCCGGACACGCGAATGAGCGCGCGAAATACCTCGCGTTCGGAGTTTGTGGCGAATCCGAACATACGCCACTCGTCTTCGCGAACGACAAGGTGAACCCAAAGATGGGCGTTCTCGCCCTTGGAAGGAAGCGCCTCGTAGGTGGAAAGAGGAATTCGCAGGACATAGCCGATGCCACCCGCGCGGAGCGTGGTTGCGGTAGGGGACTTGGCCAGCACGGTGCCTTGAATCGAGTCATACACGGGCCGAAGTATACCGGCGGGCGCACGACAAACTCGCACCGCGTGGGCAAGTACCTAGCCCGGATTATTCATGAAGCGCGCGTCGAAGAGACCCCGGTAGGCTCACCGCGGCACGGTTCGTCAGATCCCCGTGACCACGGTCTACTACAGGTGGTTCTTGCGAAGGATTCGGATTCAAGATCGAAGCGGCAAGTTCGAGGCGATACAAAAAAAGTACCGTCGAGCGACTTTCCGCAAAGAGATTGGATTCGAAGACCAGCAAGAACCGCGCGATTCACCCCAGTTCATGAATATTCCGGGCTACGTAGGGTGTCGCCCATTCAACGATGTGAGGATCCCTAAATGCACGACCTGCGTACACGAGTGCCCGTTGGCAAGCTATCCGAGCACGCGGGTAGCGACAATGCCGTCATGATCGCGGGTTGGGTTCGGCTCCGACGAACGTCGGGCGCCAAACTCGCTTTTTTGGAGATTCGCGACGGCAGCGGACGCGTTCAAGTGGTCGTGAATCGCAAGGACGTTGGTGACGAAGCCATGGACGCCGTGGCGCGCGTGCCCATTGAGAGCAGTATTGTGATTCACGGCACGGTGCACGAAGACAAGCGTCAAGTGGGCGGTGTTGAAATACACGCCACGGGGGTGCATGTACTTCACGAATCCGTGGATGACTACCCGCTGGGTAAGAAGGACCACGGAGAAGGGTTTCTCCAGGACCAGCGGCATCTGTGGTTGCGTAGCACCAAGACGGCGGCCGTGCTTCGCGTGCGTGCCGAAGTTATCGCGGCGTGTCGCGACCATCTGGGTGACCAGGGATTCACGTGTGTGGATGCGCCCATCTTCAACTCAGCGGCCGCTGAAGGGACTGCCACCCTCTTTCCGGTTGAATACTTTGGTTCCACGGTCTACCTGTCGCAGACGGGGCAACTGCACATGGAAGCCGCGGCGCAAGCGCTGGGCAAGGTGTACTGCTTCGGTCCTACGTTCCGTGCAGAGAAGTCCAAGACACGTCGCCACTTGACCGAGTTTTGGATGCTTGAACCCGAGATCGCATTCGCGGATCTCGATGAAGACATGGATTTGATGGAGAGCTTGATCGCCTACGTCGTAGAACGCGTGATTACCAACTGTTCCGGCGAGTTGGCAACGCTTGAGCGTGACGTGGAATCGCTCAAGCGCTGCGTGCCCCCGTTTCCCCGCATCTCGTACGACGAGGCGCTAGAACGACTCAAGGGCCACGAAGCGGAGATTCCGTGGGGCGAGGATTTTGGTGCGCCGCAGGAGACGGCGGTCTCCAAGCAGTTTGATCGACCCATTCTGGTGCATCGCTTTCCAATGAAGATCAAGGCGTTTTATATGAAGGCCGATCCCGAGCGACCCGAGGTCGTGCTTGGGTGCGACATGATTGCACCCGACGGGTATGGCGAGATCATTGGCGGCGGAGAGCGCTCGTCTGATTTGGCCTATCTCGAACACAAGATTGCGGAGGAGGGCCTTCCCAAGGAAGCCTATGAGTGGTATCTCGACTTGCGACGCTATGGCGCGAGTCCGAGTGCGGGTTTTGGTATGGGGCTTGAGCGCGTCGTGGCTTGGCTATGCGACATTGGCCATGTTCGTAAGGCAATCCCCTTTGCGCGCACCATGGCGAGGACCCATCCCTAACTGAATTGCGCGTACCCGTCTCTCGTTGGAACCATCGGCGCGGCGGTACGTTACTCTTGGTTTGAGCTCAAGCTCGACACGACTGTGCAAACGACGCTAAAGCGTAAGGAGTCCCAGCCACGATGAATCGTGATCCCAACGCCCCTGCCAGTGGTTTCGATCTGGCGTCGGCCGCCGCACAGATCGCGTCGTTGGAGGCTGCCATTGGCGCCACGGTTGTGGGTCAGGCAGGCGTGATCGGTGAGGCGGTGGCGTGTGTGTTGGCGGGCGGGCATGGGCTTTTGGAGGGACCTCCAGGACTTGCCAAGACGCTTTTGGTGCGTTCGCTTGCGAGTGCGGTCGGCCTTTCGTTTTCACGCATTCAATTCACGCCCGATCTCCTTCCCGCCGACATCACCGGCACCGACGTGCTCGTGGAGGACGGCAACAAGCGATCCTTTGAGTTTCGAGAGGGGCCGCTATTTGGCCACATCGTTCTCGCCGACGAAATCAACCGCGCAACGCCGAGAACACAAGCAGCGCTGATTGAAGCCATGGCCGAAGGCACCGTGCATTCCGGCGGCGTGCGCCATTCGTTGCCCCAGCCCTTCTCGGTGCTCGCCACCCAGAACCCCATCGAACACGAAGGGACGTTTCCTCTGCCGGAAGCGCAGCTGGACCGCTTCCTCTTGAAAGTTGTTGTGCGTACGCCACCCGAAGATGCATTGGTTGAGATCCTCTCGCGTACGAACCGTGCGACGCCCACACTGCCCGACCCTGTCATGACTCGAGAACAACTCCAGGGATTGATCGCCGCAGGACGTTCCGTGGCGTTGGCCGAACCCTTGGCACGCCACGTGTCTCGTATCGTCACCGCGACCGACGTTACCAGTCCGCGTTGCACCGACGCGGCGCGGCGCAACCTGAGGCTCGGTATCAGCCCTCGAGGAGGTGAAGCGGTATGTCGCGTGGCGCGCGTTGCAGCACTACGCGCCGGACGAGCGTACGTGTCGGCCGAAGATCTTGCCTGGGCGCTGCGACCCGCATTGCGTCATCGCCTGTTACCCAGCTTCGATGCCGAAGCGCGCGGTTTGATCGGTGACGCACTCCTTCGCGATGTGTTACACGACGTGCCCAAACTTCCTTCAGAAGTCGAGTCCATCCTTCAAGCCATTGCCGACTAGCTTCTAACCCGGACTATTCATGAGTGGTCCGGGTTAGTCCGATGACTTGGGTGTTGCGGCGTCCACGTTTTCTTGAATATTCTTTTGGGCGCGGTCACGGGCATTCGTCCAATCAGAACGCGCACGGGCATCGCCTGGGTCGGCAATCGATACCCGGCGAAATGCGCTCGCAGCTCGGGCATAAAGCTCGTGGACCTCTTTCGCGGCCTCGGCCGTGGGCGGTTTTCCTGTAGCGGCGATGCGTTTCAGTGCCACGTTGGCCGACCAAACGAACCATTGCCCATAGGCATTTTGAACCGTTGGCTCACTCTCTTCGCCGCTTGAGAGGCGTTTCAACGCGTCGTTGGCAACGTTGAGCCGCCGCGTGGCCTCGTCGAACTCGCCGAGTGCCGCCACTGTGGGCGCGCTCAGTCCATAGGCCCGAAAGCGCAACATCAAACGCCGCCGATTCGTGGATGTGCGATCCGGATCCAGGGCATCCATCGTTGCGATGGCCTCGTCGAAGTGTGCTCGTGTGCGTTTGTGGTTTCCCGAGGCAAGACTTCGTTCGGCGCGAGTCAAACACAACCACACATACAGCTCGCGCGTAGCCGCGGACGCCTGATCCGTAGGCGCCTGCTCAAATGCGGCGCGTTCGTGGTTCTCGAATGCGACCTGAAATCCTAGGCGAAACGCTAAATCGGCGGCCACCACATGGGAACGCCGACGAAGGCGCGCTATTTCCTTATCGCCCGGCCGTTCGCGAATGAGCCGATCCCAAATTGAAATGGCAATCTGCTGGTTGTCGTAGGCGCGTTTCGTCTGACCCAGATTGGGTACACCGACACGCCCTTGCATCTCGGCCAAGAGCGAAATGTGTCTTGCACGCAATGCGGCAAGCTTCGGCTCCTTGCGTCCGTATTCATCAAGTCCAACGAGCCCTTCTTGCACCATGGCGGCCAAACGCTTGCGAACGTCCAACGTGCCTGGCACATGGCCCAAGTTCTCAACAATGTCGCCGAGCAACGTTCCTAAAAAGTTCTCCGATCCTATAAGGATCTTACGCAGCTTTCCTGTGGCGCGCTCCGCTGCCACGCGTTGTCGATGGGATTCTTGGGCTTCTTCCTGCGCGAGCCGTTCGTTCTTCTTCGCTTCTAGCGCAGACGCACGCGCAACGCCCTCTTGATGCGATGCTTCGCGTGCCCACATAAGACTTGCGGCCGTTCCCGCAATCAAGGCCACCACGGCGAGCGCACCGGCAACGACGACACCCGTGTGGCGCTTCGCTATCATCTTGGCGCGGTACGCCATGCTCGGCGACCTCGCATCAATCGGTTCGGCATTGAGGTAGCGTTCAATGTCGTCGCGTAATGCACGCGCCGAGGCGTAACGACGGTCCGGCTGCTTGGCCAATGCGGTCGTTAGAATGACGTCCAGATCCCCCCCAACAACCGGCATACGCGGCGGTTGTTCGATCACACGTCGTGCGGCCTCGTGAATGGGCACGCCTGACACATCATGGGGCAGGCGACCGGCAAGCATTTCGTACAGCACAACGCCTAGTGAATAGACATCCGCCCGTGCATCCACATCCTCGGGTGCGCCCGACAGTTGTTCGGGACTCAGGTAGCCGGGGGTGCCTACAAGTTGACCTGTTCGCGTCAAGTACTCGGTCATGTCGGCGACCTCGGCACCCAACGACTTTGCGATGCCAAAGTCAATCAGCTTCAGCCGGCCCTTCTTCGAGACGAGTACATTGTCGGGTTTGATGTCGCGGTGGGCAATGCCATGAAGATGACCGTGATGCACGGCATCGCACAGTTGTTGAAAAAGCCGCAACTTGCGCAGCTCGGAATCGGGCGCCGCATATCGTGTGATGGGTTGCGCATCTTCGATGTACTCCATGACGAAATACGGGAGGCCGTCGCTCGTCGAGCCCGTCTGATAGATCTGCGCAATGGTGGGGTGCGACAACTTGGCCAGCAGTTGACTCTCGTAGAGAAAGCGCGACCTGGCCGAAGCGGTCGGCAGCGATTGCGCCATGACTTTGATCGCCACGCGCCGACCCGGTTTGAGCTGAAAGCCCTCATAGACCACGCCCATGCCGCCGCGCCCAATGCGACGATCCACACGGCATCCGTCAATGACGGTACCCAACAGCGGATCGGCGCCGTCCAGCCACGCCTGGACGTGTTTCGTCGAAGGAGGCGTTAGCTTATCGCCCGTGCGCACATCGGCTTGCAAGAGTGCATTCACTTCCTCGCGCAACTGCGGGTTGTCCTTGCACCGCTCCACAAGATAGGCTTCGCGTTCTTTACCGTGGCGGGCTCGCGCTGCCAGGAACACGTCATCAACTTCGTCGCCATCGGCGGTGGGGGACAGATCGTGGACGTGGCTCATGACTCGTCGAGGATGCGTCCGAGTCGCGCGCGCGCCACCGCCCAGTCGCGATCCGCGGTTGCCTTGGAGATACCAAGTGCTTCGGCGGCCCCCTTGTTGTCGATGCCAACGAAAAATCGCAACTCGACAAGCCTGCGTTGGCGCTCGGAATGCTCGCCCAAGATGTCAAGCGCGTCGTGCAGGGCGAGCACGTCGAGGTTTTGTTCTTCAAACCAGGTGAGCGCTTCATCCAGAGGCGAAATGCTGTGTTCGCCACCACGCTTTTTCGAATTGCGCCGCCGGGCGTAGTCCACCAAGACCGATCGCATGGCACGTGCCGCGTACCCAAGAAAGTGCCCGCGACTCTTCCACGTTATTGATTGATCGGCGATTCGAAGATAGGCCTCATTCACGAGTGCCGTGGGCGTGAGCGTGCGTCCCGGTCGATTGCCAATCCGGCCTGCAATGCCTCGCAGTTCATCGGCAAGCACGGCAATTGCCTGGTCCGCAGCTTCGTGATCGCCGTCTTGGGCTCGATTGATGAGCTCGGTTAGCTCCATCACGTAATCGTACCGCGTGGAATGGCGATCCGCGAGGGGAAGCGAAGAAATCGCTACACGGTCAAGCGCAATCTTCGCCTAGCGGATACGCGGTGCTCACGCGACTCGCCTCATGTTCCCCAATTTCCAGTGTCAACGATTCTCAAGTCAGCGATTCCCATGTCAACGAACTACGCCCGTTTGCTACTTCCTGCGCAACGTCAAGTTCATCGCATCAAGCTTGCGTCGAAGCTCATTAAGCGACGTTTGCCCAAAATTCTTGGAGGCCAACAACTCAGTTTCCGAGTGGCGGAGCAGATCGGCAATGGTGCGAATCTCAAGATTGTCCATGCATCGACGCGCGCGAATGGATAGGTCGAGGTGTTCGATGGGGAATTCGGTGGGATCCAAACCCGGTGTGCCAGCCTCGGGCGAACCGCCGAAAATGGCATCGACGTTGGCCGCTGCGGCGCCCTGGCCCGCGTACAACGGCTGATCGTCTTCATTGGACATGCCCAAGCGAAGACCCTTCTGCGCCAGGATGTCTTTGATCTCTTGGAGCGACGTTTCGCCGAAATTCTTGTAGGCCAGCAACTCAGCCTCGGATTTGCTGACGAGATCACCCAACGTGGTGATGTTCATCTTTGAAAGACAGTTGCGGGAACGAACGGAGAGTTCGAACTCCGAAATTGGCGTACGCAAGACTTGTGCGCGGCGGTCTTCGCGGCGCTCGTGGTCCTCGTCATAGAACATATTTTGCGAAGCAAGTACGTCCTTCAATCCGATCTTTGCCCGCACGTGATTGGGGTCTGCTGCCAGGACGCGGCGATACAGCGCTTCGGCTTCGCTGTGGCGTCCCACGTCTTCATAGATCAACGCCAGATTGATCAATGGGTTGATATGAACCGGACGGAGTGAAGCACATCGACGATAGGTGTTGATGGCCGCTTCGGTCTCACCTTCTGTGTCTTGACGAAGCGCCAAGCGAAATAGCGCAAAGCGGTGATGGGGGTCGCGCGCAATCGCCTCTTCGTACTTGGCGCGCGCGTCGCGGTAGTCGCCTTCCGACTCCAAGGCGATGCCTTCGGCGTAGAGCGCATCGGCACCATCCGGAAGTTTGGCTGCGGCACGGTGAGCCAAGTCGGCGTCTCCCGCAAGCGCAGAAGCGGTAGCCAAACGCATCAAGAACACTTGATCGTCGACTTCCGTACCCACCAGCGAACCCAGGGATGTGGAGGCCGCCGCCGGATCACATAGTTCAAGCGCAATGAGCCCGCGAAGCAACGTGGCTTGCGGTGTTTCGGCTGCGCGCTCCAAAGCGGCCTCGGCCAGGCGCGGGCGACTCAACAAGAACTCTGCGGTAGCACGACACAATGCATCCTTGCCGTCCGTCTGTTCGGACAAGTTGCCAAGGACTTGTTCTACGGCCTTGCGTTGCTCGGGCGCGTCGTGAATTTCCGCTTTGAGTGCAGCCAAGGCGCCCGTCGTGAAGTTGAGCGCACTGAGAAATGCAGGCACATCCGTGGCAGGGCTTGTGGCGGTCATGGAGTCTCCCGAGTGGCGACGGCGAACGGAGCAGCGTACAACAAATCGAGCATCCGGAAAGTCCGCCCGGGGGTCCCATCGCGAAGAGCAGAAGGCCGCGGACTCGGTCTCTGTTGTGCCAAAGTTGGCTATCTAGCTACCCTCCGGCTTCGCGCCCTCCGACCTCAAAGAAGGGCGGCCGTGGCGGGCCTTCTTGATCAGCATGCCGGGCGGGAGAATTTATGGATCACTTTGTTGTCGAGGGCGGGACGCGACTCAAGGGACGCGCCACCGTCTCGGGAGCAAAGAACGCCGCGTTGCCCCTTTTGGCGGCAACCCTACTTGCCGAGGGCACCTGTCGGCTGGAACGGGTCCCGCGCTTGCGCGACATCACCAGCATGGTGGACCTACTACGAACGTTGGGTGCCGAGATTGAGTGGATCGGCGAAAACACACTGGAGATGTGCACGCCGGGCGAAGGACCCTCCGTTGCGCCCTACGAACTGGTCAAGAAGATGCGCGCCTCGATCTGCGTGCTTGGCCCGCTCCTTGGTCGACGTGCGCAAGCGGGTGTGAGTCTTCCGGGAGGTTGCGTGATTGGGCCGCGACCCGTCGATCTCCATCTCTACGGTCTTGAGCGCCTTGGCACCACGATTCGAATTGAAGGCGGGACGATTCATGCCGATGGCCGTGCTCTTCGAGGAGCAGGCGACATCTTTCTGGGGGGCCCGTTCGGACCCACGGTGCTGGGGACGGCCAATGTGCTGTGTGCCGCAGTCAAGAGTCCCGGCGAAACCGTCATTCAAGGCGCCGCCTGTGAACCCGAAATCGCAGATCTCGCTCGATTTCTCGTTGCGATGGGGGCGAAGATCACCGGAGTTGGAAGCCCCACCTTGCGGGTGGTGGGCGTGGACCGCCTTGTGGGGGCCACGCACCGGGTGATCCCCGATCGCATCGAGGCCGGAACGTTGATTGCTGCCGCCGCGGCCACGCGCGGCGAGGTCACCATCGAGGGACTTGACCCATCTCATTTGACGGCGCCGCTACTCTTGCTCGAACGGATGGGCGTGGAACTGGACCGCGTAGGCGAGCAGTCGTTGCGCGTGCGCGGCGATGGATCGTTCGCACCCACCGATGTGGTAACCCTGCCGTATCCGGGCTTCCCCACCGATCTCCAGGCGCAGTTCATGGCAATGCTCGCTCTGGCCGAGGGCAATAGCTTTGTGACCGAGAAGATCTACCCCGAGCGATTTATCCATATTGCCGAGCTTCAGCGCATGGGCGCCCGCATTCGCAAAGAGGGGGCAACGGCCATGGTGCAGGGTGTATCGAGTCTTCACGGATGTCCGGTCATGGCGTCGGATCTGCGCGCTTCGGCGGCCTTGGTGATTGCCGGGCTCGCGGCCGAGGGCACAACAACGGTGGAACGCGTCTATCACATCGACCGCGGCTATGAGCGCATCGAGGAAAAGCTCGCGAGTTTGGGTGCGCGCATCACGCGTCGAAACAGCTAACGCGGCCAGCTCAAAACCGCCCCGCGCGAGGCGTTGGGGTCGCTCCAATCCTTTCCGCCCGCTCAGGTGGTGGTTCAATGCTCGGCTACCCCTTGTGGATGCCGATTTCTCCAATTTCGGGAGATTTTGAGGGCTCATCTGCCCATCTGGCGCCACGGCCGACATGGGTCCCAAAGCCCTATCAAAGGACCGCTCCCGACGTGTTTGACAACCTTGCCAAGCGCTTTTCCAGCATCTTTTCCGGCCTCGGGTCCGGGAAGCTGACCGAAAAGAACATCGACGAGGGCATCCGCGAGGTTCGTCAGGCCCTTTTAGAAGCCGACGTAAACCTGCAGGTCGTCAAGTCCTTTATTGACCGCGTTCGTGAGAAGGCGGTCGGCATCAAGACCATCAAGGACGTCCGCCCCGCGGACCAGTTCGTCAAGATCGTCAAAGACGAAATGGTGCAACTGCTTGGCGGCGACGAGGGCGAGGTACGCACCAAATGGTCGAGCAAGGGGCCCACTGTCATCATGATGGTCGGGCTTCAAGGAACAGGTAAGACTACTACCACTGCCAAGATTGCGCGCCATCTCAAGCGCAAGGAGATGAAGAAGCCGCTGCTCGTTGCTGCCGATGTGCAACGCCCGGCTGCCATTGAGCAGCTCAAGATTCTTGGTGAGCAACTTGAGATTCCTGTCCATGCCGAAGCAGGTGGACGACCGCCCAAGATTTGCAAGCGAGGCGTGAAGCGCGCGGCGGAACTCGGTTGTGATGTCGTGCTCCTCGATACCGCGGGTCGTCTACACATCGACGCCGAGTTGATGGATGAACTCGAAGACATTCGCGATGCCGTAAAGCCCGAAGAAATCTGGCTCGTCGTGGATGCGATGCTCGGCCAAGACGCAGTGACAAGCGCCAGCGAGTTCAATCAACGCCTCGATGTGAGCGGCATCATTCTCACCAAGACCGATGGCGACGCGCGTGGCGGCGCGGCCTTGGCGGTACGCGAAGTTACCGGCAAGACCATTCGCTATGTCGGCACGGGCGAGAAGCTCGACAAACTGGAACGATTCGTTCCCGAGCGTATGGCTGGCCGCATTCTCGGCATGGGCGATGTCGTCGGCCTTGTCGAGCAGGCCCAAGAGGTCGTCGATCAAGCTGAAGCCCAGGCGGCCGCCGAACGTCTTGTACGAGACCGCTTCACGCTCGACGACATGATGATGCTCTACGAAAGAATCGGCAAGATGGGCAATGTCAAAGACCTCATGGCCAAGTTGCCCGGAGGCGCCGCCATGGTGGGCCAAGCGGGCGATGACATGCCCGACAACAAAGACTTCACGCGTTACCGCGCCGTCATTCAGTCCATGACGCGCCGGGAACGCTTCGATCCAAAGATTATTCATATGCAGCGCCGGCACAGGATCGCGCGCGGGTGTGGTCAGCCCGTGGGGGCCGTCAATGAAGTGCTCAAGATGCACAAGGCCATGCGGCAGCAAATGAAGACGCTAAAAAAAAATGGCCTCGTAGGCCGCGTGGCGGCTGGGGCGATGAAACGTCAGAAGAATAAGCGCATGAAGAAACTGAAGAAAGAAGGGGCGGACTTCCGTGGCTGGTTTAAGTAAGTCGTATGCCCAATCGAGTTCATCCCATTCGCACAGCATCCAACCACATCCATTCACTTCGCTGCTACTCAAGAACGGGTGAAGCGAAGTTACACAATCATTTGGTTCATAACGAACGAGGAAGATTTTCACCATGGCTACCGTGATTCGCCTGTCCCGTCAGGGACGCCGTAACCGCCCGCATTACCGTGTAGGTGTTTTTGACCGACGCACTCGCCGCGACGGTCCCCCCATCGAGTATCTCGGACACTACGACCCCATCGCCCACGACAGCACCAAAAACGTCACGCTTGACAAAGAACGTATCGAGTATTGGTTGGGGCAGGGTGCCGATATCTCAGAGACCGTGCGCAGCTTTTTGAAGCGTTACGAGATCAAGATTCCTAAGCGCGCCCGGCGTCGCTCGGGTCGCAAGCGTCGCGTCAAAGATAAAAAGTCCACTGCGTAGGCACGCCGTGAGGCTCATGGCGACGCGCCACGAGTACGCCCTGACGCGCCCAAGCCTGCACTTGACGACGTAACTGCGAAGCGGAATCTCCGACACCGAAAAGGACCCCGGTCTATGGCCCAAACGAAGAAGGCACCCGCAAAGAAGCCCACCATTGACGACGTCATGGCGGTGCTGGAAGAGCGCTACGGACTACCGCCGAGCGATCTCGGCCGGCCGGAAGACCCGTTAATCGACAAGTTGTTAATGTTGGTGCTTGAGCCCTACACGGGCAGCATCGAAAAAGCCAAGGATGCCATTCGCGACGCGTCGCGCCGGGTGATCGACTTCAATGAGTTGCGCGTGAGTGGCCTGCGCGAGTTTGAAGACATCATCGCGCCGTATGTGCCCGCGCCGCTGCGTCAACGCGCCGCGTGGGATATGCGCATGGCGCTGCAAGACGTGTGGGATGGTTCCCATGGGCTCGATCTTGAACCGCTGCGCAATCGTCCACCGGAGGATCAGCGCAAGTTCTTGGCCGACCTGCCGAATGTTTCGGGTGGGGTTGCCGCGCTCATCTTCCAAATCGCTTGTGGCGACAAATACGTAGCCTTCGGTCCGCGCGAGGAAAAGTTGTTGGTGCGGTTTGGCTTGCTACCCCGTAGCTCGACGCGCGAACGCATTCGTCTAGCTATTGAACGACGGGTAAAGCCAGAAGATCGGAGGCGTTTCTCATGGCTGGCGGGCCACGGCGCCAATCTCTTTGAACACGATTTCGATCCAGCAAATCCATTTTGCAAGTTGCTTGCGGCGGCCCGGGCCAAGGAACTCCAACTTCGAGCGCAGGAAGCCAAACGCGAAGAAGCCCGACGCAAGGCCGAAGAAAAGGCGCGTCGAATCGAAGAAGAGAAACAACGTCGCATTGAAGAGCGCGAGCGCAAGCGCATTGAACGCGAAGAAGCCAAGCGCCAGCGCGCCGAAGAGATGAAGCGTAAGCGCGAAGAAGCCGCTGCCCGACGCAAGGCAGAAGCCCTCGCCCGCAAGGAAGCCGCCGCCAAGCGAAAGGCTGAGATGATTGCTCGCCGTAAGGCCGAAGCGATTCGCAAGAAGGAAGCTGCCGCCAAGAAGAAAGCGGCCATGATTGCCAAGAAGAAAGCTGCCGCGGCCAAGAAGAAGGCTGCGCTGGCGAAGAAGAAGGCGGCCGCCAAGAAGAAGGCCGCAATGGCGAAGAAGAAAGCGGCGATGGCCAAGAAGAAGGCTGCGCTTGCAAAGAAGCGCGCTGCGGCAAAGAAGAAAGCTGCACTCGCCAAAAAGAAGGCCGCTGCCGCCAAGAAGAAAGCTGCTGCTGCGAAGAAGAAAGCAGCGATGGCCAAAAAGCAGGCTGCCGCGAAGAAGAAGGCTGCGATGGCCAAGAAGCGCGCTGCAGCCGCCAAGAAGAAAGCCGCTCTCGCCAAGAAGCGCGCTGCGGCCAAGAAGAAGGCTGCGAAAAAGAAGAAGAACGCCAAAAAGTCCGTGAGAAAGAAGACGTCGGCGGCCAAGCGCAAGAAGAAGGCTCCCGCACGAACAAAGAAGAAGGCATCCAAACGCAAGAAGACGCGTGCCGGCTCAAAGAAGAAGGCTGCGAAGAAGAAGGCAAAGAAGCCCAAGAAGAAGCCAAAGTCGAAACCCAAAAAGAAGGCAGCGCGTCGCAAGACAAAGAAGAAGGCCAAGCGAAGGGCGACGAAGAAGCGCAGGCGGTAGGTAGTTGTCGCGTGTGGGGGTGCGCCTTCGTCTCGTCCTAAGCCGGCTTCACTTTTTGGGACGCCTCTCAAAAGGCTAGATTTTTGACGACACGGTAGGACCATCGATTCGTGAAGCCACTCGTCCTCGCCAGTGCCAGTCCCCGTCGCGCCGAGTTGCTACGCGAAGGCGGCATCGCATTCGAAGTGTCACCCCGTTTGAATGTGGATGAGTCCTATGAGGCCGGATGGGCACCGACTCAAATCGTCGAATCGCTGGCGAAGCGAAAGGCCGAGGCCGCGATAGCCCAGTTTCCCGACCGATTCATTCTTGGCGCCGACACGATTGTCGTGCACGAAGGGGATGTCCTGGGGAAGCCGAAGGATCGAGAAGACGCGGTTGCCATGTTGAAGCGCCTTTCGGATCGCTGGCATGACGTGTGGACCGGCGTCGCAATTGTTGCTCCCGGCAACCCCGAGGCCGCGCATGTAGGGCATGTGCGTACCGCGCTCTGCTTTCGCGCATTGGACGATCAAGAGATTCACGACTATGTCAATAGCGGCGAACCTATGGACAAGGCAGGCGCTTACGCAATTCAAGGCGACGCGGCGGAGTGGGTCACGAAGTGTGAAGGTCCGGTGGACAATGTGATTGGCTTGCCCATGTTGCATGTCGAGCGGTACCTGGGGGTGGTGGGGTACGGCGAATAAACGTGTCCCGCTCGGAACGCCGTCATCCGTTTTCCCGTACCCCGTACCCCGTACCCCGTCACCCCGTCACCCGGGCACAAGAATGAGTGTTCGATGATCGACTCGTCCATCGTTTAGGACGTGGACGTGGACGTGGACGTGGACGTGGACGTGGACGGTCAAGGCTCGTCGAACCTTCGTTGAAGCACAAACAACATGGCGGCGCATCGCTCCAGAGTGTTCATGACGCTTGAAACTGCGGCCTCGCTGGCGAGTCCGAGTAGTAGCGCTTGATGTAGAGCGGCAATGGCTTCGGTGCATTCGGCGTGTGCGATATCGTAAGCTTTGCGTTTCTCGGCTGGCCGCCGTTTCGATATGCCTTCGGCGACGTTTAGCGCCACGCTGGTACTTGCGCGCCTGAGTTGATCGGCGAGTTTTGCGTGGCCACGAGGCCATTCACCGCAGATGGTGACGCACCCGACCGCCGCGGCCTGCGATGCACGGTAGACGTCGAAGCGTTTGAGGTATTCGAGCGTGGAAGACGCGCTTGTCATGATGGAGCTCCAGCGTGAAGGGATCGCAAGCCGTTTGCTCGTGTGTGCCCTTCGCAAAAGAGCCGAAGGCGAAGGAGGGCGCACACGAGCGGGTCGTACAAACAGAACCCCGCGCAATAGCGTCAACTCGTTCTCAAGCTGGAGTTCCATCACAAGCGGAGTTCGCGCGTACCGAACGTGCTGGAGCAACTGGCGGTGTTGTCTAAGGCTCCGTCACCCGTTACCCTTTCCCCGAGTTCAAGGGCGGGCATCCGATGAACGATTCACGACCCCTTAACGTGAACGTGGACGTGGACGGTGTGCGCACCGAACTGATTGCTGTGTGACGTGAAGGCTCACCGGGCAACACCCGCTTGGGAAGTGCTACGTGCATGCCCCTATTCGCCACAAGGGCGAGGGCACGCACTCGCATTCCCGCGGGTGTTTCCTCGTGGAGATTCTCGTATGTCACACAGCAATCAGTTCTCGGTTACTTCCACGGCGAGTCGGCTTGAACGGTTCGACGTGTATCGAATTGCACGGCGTGCCGCGGCGAGCATTCACCATCTCTGTGGATCGCTGCCTCGAGGCAACGCCGAGCTCGCAAGCCAAGCTCGACGAGCCTCTGCGGCCGTCGTCCTCAACGTCGCGGAGGGCATCGGACGTGCCGGCACGGGCGCCAAGCACCGTTCGTTCTCAATCGCTCGCGGCGAGTGTGTCGAGGCCTCGGCTGCGCTCGACCTCATGCAGGCAATGGGTATTCTCACAAACGCGTGCGCGATGCCTACACTTCGTGATCTCGACCGCGTCCGCGCGATGTTGAACGCACTTATCCGCCGCTGGAGGGAATGAGGGGAGTTACATGAAAGCCGAATCCCGCAAAAAAGTGCCGGGTGTAAATTTGCGGGGTTCGTCTCACCTTCGTCAGCCGTCCTTCTTCTCCAACGCCTTCCTAAGCAACGCTCCGAGTTGGGTTTCGCCTTCGGCTTCTTGGCCACCGGACAAGACATCGCGAATGGTCGCATCGTCGGCGACGTCGGCAGTGAGCAAGTCGCCGCGTTCACTTAGTAGCGAGAGTCCGATGCGACGACGATCCGGTTCAATGTTGGCGATGCGCACGCTGAGCGTTTGGCCAATCGACACGACTTCTTTGGGGGAGCGCACCGAATGGGGCGCAAGTTGGCTTACGTGGGCCAATCCCTCCACACCTTCGGCAACTTCGACGAACGCACCGAAGTGAGCCATGCGTGTGACTTTGCCCTCGACGACCGATCCTGCAGGATTGCGTTCGATGAATGCGAGCCAAGGATCTTGGTCCAGCGCCTTTTTGCTCAGGCTGATGCGTCGCCCGTTTTCTTCAATGGACAGAATCTTGACGGTGACTTTGTCGCCTTCAGAAATGTGTTCCTTGGGATCTTCGACGCGTTTCCAAGCGAGTTCGGATACATGCAAAAGGCCTTCGACGCCTCCAATATCCACAAATGCGCCAAAAGGCTCAACGCGCGTAACCGAACCACTTACGACGACACCGGGCGCCAAGCTGCTGACGGCCTGCGCACGCGATTCTTCGCGTTCTCGTCTTAGGAGTCCGCGGCGGGAGACAATCAATCGTCGTTTTTCCCGATCGATCTCGATCACTTCCACAGAGAGGGCGCGTCCCACGAAAGTCTCTGGCTCCTCCACTCGCTCAAGCGCGATGTGCGAGACCGGCATGAACGCGGTCAGTACGCCACACTGCACTTCGAACCCACCCGTATTGGTCGCGCGCACCGTGCCTTGAAGGATCGAACCCACTTCGAGCCCGTCCCACTCCGCCGTTTGAATCGATCGGTGAAGGCTGCACAGGAAGATGCCCTCTTGTGCATCTTGTTCGCGCACAAAGACTTTGATGGAGCTGCCCACGTCGGGTGGCGTGCCGAAGTGCCCCGCTGGTACAACACCTTGAAGTCGAGGCCCAAACTCAATGAACACATCTTTGTCGGTGACGCCTGCCACGGTTCCCTGACAGAACGCGCCCTCTTTGGGATCCGTTGAAATGGCGTCTTGCGTTCTATCCCACGCAGCTAGTGCGTCTTCCATCGACGGTTCGTCGTCCTCGCTGCCCATTAGCGATGTGCCAGCGAGCGCCGCCTCGATTTCCTTTTCCAATTCTTCGTCCGTTGGTGCCTTTGAGTCGCCGGTTGGCAAGTCCGGTGTCATGTCGGCGATTGGCTTTTCGTCAGGATCGGACATTTGTCAGGCGCTCCGTGGGGGACCGGATAGTTTCCGTTCGGGCATCGGGCGGTGGCAAGATTGGATTTGGGTGTGAAATGGAAATCGCTGCAAATTGAAGGCGCGTGTGCGACGGGAGCGGCGTACCTCACGCAGAGGCGCGGACTGGCGAGAGGCGCAGGGAGAACTCAGCTAAAGAAGGCGACAACAACTTAGGGCGCGTGTCGGAGATTCCAAGGGTCGAAGACCCGATGGAAGCGGAGACCCTGAGTAAGCACCAGCGGATCTTTGATCCGCGCAGTGCGCATCGATGGGTCAGCTGGGAACGCCCCTACTCGGCCCCTCGTAAAGCAATTCAGAATCCGCGTTGCGCTTCGTCTTTGGCCCGCGTTCTAAACGGAACATGCCAATGGCCAAAAGCACGACACCAACGCCCATCGCAACTCCGTGGATGCGCTCATCGATCATCCATCCGGCAACGGTGGCAACCGCGATGGCTAGGCCTGCGAGAACAAAGGTCCATGGCGATGTCGCTTTGGCCTCTGAAGCATGTCGCGATGCGGGTTGCGCAGGACCTCGAGCGCGTCGTTGTTGATCGTTGAGTACTTCGACCGGCGACCTGAATCCCGAGGCAGCGCCGGCGAGGTCTTTGGGGGCTCGTGTGAGGCCTTGTCGATTGGCGGCAAGGATCTTCTGCGCGTCTTTGCCGGGTTGTCGGGTGTCGTTTTTGTAAATATTGAGAAACGCTTCGCGATCGTCTTCACGCAGCCAACGATTGCCCGTGCGCTCGGCACGAATGGTGGTCATGGTGCGACCCATGTCGTCGTGGCCCGGATGCACCACGGTTTCGGATGGGCGATTACGGAAGAGGCGTTCCATGGTGTCGAACCATGCATTGCCGTCGCTTCCGGGCGCGTCGCGTACGCCGACGGTTCCAATCAACAGTGTGTCGCCCGTGAAGAGTGCGCCGGGCGCCTCAACAACCAGGGCGTCATTGGTAACGCCGGGGGCGTGGTGAATCGTGAGTTGCTGCTCGCCGAGCGGAAGGATTGCGCCGTCGCTCGGTCGCGCTGTGGCGTTTTGATTTTCGGCGTTGGGATGAACGACATAGTCGCACCCGAGGCGGGCATGAAGGGCCGCGCCGCCCGATAGGTGATCGCCATGCGAGTGGGTATCCACGACGTAGCGCACGCGCGCCCGCTGGCTCGAGAGCGCTTCCATAGTTTCGCGAATGTTGTCGAGCACGGGATCGACTACACACGCCTCGCGAGAGCGTGGATCCACCGCGATGTAGGTGCGGCATCCGCGCGCATGGCAGATTTCGGTGACTTCGACGCGGCGGGGATCTCGGACCATGGCGAAATGATCCCTGGTGGGGGGGACGCCCGACGACCGGGCAGCATGCGGAATGTCGTCCGAAACGAGCCATCCTGCG
Organism: Planctomycetota bacterium; assembly: GCA_965222115.1. Taxonomy (GTDB): domain Bacteria; phylum Planctomycetota; class PLA2; order PLA2; family JAEUHO01; genus CBDCTJ01. The sequence continues at coordinate 2,349,199 of CBDCTJ010000007.1, forward strand.
GTTCGGGCTCGGTGCTCGCTATCCTGTTTGAATGGCACGGCGCACCCACCGAACTCGAGTTGCTACCCTGAGCGGCAAACGCACGCCTGTCACGTCGCTGCCGCTTCTCATGGTCGCCGCCTTCTGTTTGCTTGTGAACGATGCATGCGGCGGTACGCCACGGTGGGGCATGGGCCCGTTTCCTGTTGGCGGTAAGAACACATCCACCGCGGGTGCGCTTGCCGTGCTCACGGGGTTGAGCCCATCGATTGCGCGCACACGAGCCATTGCGTGGGAAGAACTCGAGCCGCGCATGATGCCCGGTACGCTCGGTCGCTACGAATGGGGGCGACTCGACGCCGCCGTGCGACTTCTGCAGCTCGGCGGATTCGAACCGCTGGTTGTTTTGTCTTGTCGTTCATCATGGGCGTGCCAACCCACCGACACAACGGCTTGGGCGAAGCGTTGTTCGAGCGAACTGTCACGTGGCGAAGCTACGGCGGCCTTGGTGGAGACCAACGGATCGGGTCGTCCACCGCGCAAGGAACATTGGAAGCGTTGGGAGGTGTTTGTTCAACACCTTATGGAACGCTACGACGGTGACGGGAAGCACGATATGCCCGGACTGCGTCGCCCCATTATTGGTGTACAGATTCAGGAATCGCCCGGCGAACTTGACGATTGGATTGGCAGCGTCAGCGACTACCTGCGGTTGTTGCACCACACAGATCTTGGCGCCCACGCGGCGAGTGCAAGCGCACTTGTCGTCACCGGTGCCGTCGATGTGATGCAAACGGGGCAGGCGCCTCACCCCGCACCGAAGCAGTGGAAACGGCGCATTCGGGATGTGTTACCCACCGCGCCTCAGTCGGCGGTCATGGCCGCCGAGCGCGCCTTTGAACTCTTGGATCGTCTGCTCGAAATGCCCCGTGTCTACGATGTGATTTGCCAGCGCGCATCGGGCAATCTGCACAACGACTTTGCCAATATCCGCTTTCTGCGAAGAACGCTGGATGGCAAGCGCGAGTATGACCGACGCGTGTGGCTCGTGAATGCGGGACGCAATCTAGAACGAGCCACCATCCGCGGTAAACCCAAACCATCCGAAGACGAACTCCGTATTCGGCGACGCTGGGTGCCGCCCGCCACCAACCCTGGCCATTCTGAACATGCGCGTGCCAAGGCTTGGTTGCGCTTGGGTCAAGCCTACGACGTTATTCGCACCTTTTGTACGGCACGCCTGGCCGGAGCCGATGCCGTGGTATGTCATGCGCCGTTTGATGAAGTGTTGGATGCTCGCGGTCGTACCGTTCGCGGCGCCCAGTATTTGGGTCTGGTTGACGCGAAAGACCTTGACGTTGCTGCGACGGCATCGCGTACACCCAGTTGGTACGCGGCAAAGCAACTTGGCGATCTACTGCACGACCACCGCAGCGTGGCTGAAGCCAACAAAGGGCTCCCGGGTCGAACCGTGTTGTTTCATTTCAACGCGAATGCAAAGCACTCATTTGTCGCCGTCCTCTTTCGCGATCCATCGCGTACATGGGCCGGCGAACCGGGTCGCAATGGCCGCCCCCCCAAAGCCAAGCTCCACTTTGCCGCCATGCCACTCCCCAATGGCCACTACTACGTTGAGTCCATTCGCACCACCGCGAAGCCGGCACCCAAGAAGCGTGTAAACGTGCGCGATGGTGTTCTCGAATTGAGCTTGGGTCCTGCGCCTGTGTTTGTGTATCCGGTGCCGTTGAACGAAATCACGGCGGATCGGGGGAAGTAGGGGTTGGGTACAACTAGATGTGATAAAGCTCACCCGTCACCCGTCACCCGTCACCCGTTACCCGGACTCAAGTCTGAGCGTCCGATGTTCGATTAGCGCCTGTTCGTGGACGTGGACGTGGACGTGGACGTGGACGTGGACGTGGACGATCACGGGTCGTCGAATCGACGCTGAAGTACGAACAACATCGCGACACATCGCTCCAAGGAGTTCATCACGCGTGAGGTTATGGCGTCGCTGGCGAGGCCGAGTAGCAGCGCGTGATGTAGGGCCGCAATGGCTTCAGTGCATTCGGCGTGTGCGATGTCGTACGCTTTGCGTTTCTCGGCTGGACGCCTTTTCGATAGGCCTTCGGCGACGTTTAGCGCCACGCTGGTACTAGCGCGCCTGAGTTGATCGGCGAGCTTTGCGTGGCCTCGAGGCCATGTGGCACAGAGGGCGTTGCATTCAAGTGCCGTGGATTGTGAGGTGCGGTAGACATCGAAGCGTTTGAGGTACTCAAGCGTGGAAGACGCGCTTGTCATGATGGAACTCCAGCGTTAAGGGAATGCAAGCCGTTTGCTCGCGTGTGCCCTTCGTGAAGGAGCCGAAGGCGAAGGAGGGCACACGCGAGCGGGTCGTACAAAAGAAGCCCCGCGTAATAGCGACAACTCGTTCTCAAGCTGGAGTTCCATTGCAAGCGGCGCCCGCGCGTACCGATCCCGCTGGAGCAGCCGGCGGTGTTGCCCAAGGTTCCGTCACCCGTTTCCCGTGCCCCGTTACCCGGACTCAAGTGTGGGCGTCCGATGTTCGATTCACGCCAGCTCGTGGACGTGGACGTGGACGTGGACGTGGACGTGGACGTGGACGTGGACGTGGACGTGGACGTGGAGAGCAAATGGCCTTGCCATTTGCGCGAAGACCCTGAGTAAGCTCCAGCGGATCTCTGATCCGCGCAGTGCGCTTCGAAGGGTGGACGCAAAATTGCTCGCGTCAGGTTCCCGGTCAAACGCTACTTATACGCCCCATCCTTCTTCATCGCGCATGTCTTGCACGCGGGGCCACCGTTGGCCTTGTGTTCATAGCAGTCTTTGCACGCGGTTTTGTCGCCTTTGATATAGCCAGCACTGCAGGCTTCGCACCATACGCTTTCGCCGGTCTTGCCCTTGTAGCAACTTTCGCAGCCCGTCTTATTGCCATCGACGTAGCCCACGCCGCAGGCTTCGCACCAAACGTTCTCGCCTTTCTTGCCCTTTGTGCACGTCGCGCAGGCCTCGGCCTCTTGGGAATCGCCACAGCCTGTAAGGAGTACGACGGCGGGTGCGGCAACGAACAAGGTGGCGACAATGAACAGCTTGGCGGATAGAAATCGTGTGAGGGTTTTCATGGGGGACTCCGGGCGGAACACTTGCGCGTAAGGATTGAAGCAAGCGCGGTTTGCCTACACACCTGGCAACCGACTACCATCCCATGACAACGAGCGTCGTGGGTGGGCGTTGAGAGCCCACGAAGGAGTGTTTGCTGCGTTACTTGGACGCTGGCGCTTCCGTCTCGGTGTTCAAGTGTTCTTCCCAAAGACGCTCAATGGCGATTTTTGCCCACGGCGTAAACATGTCGGGATCTGCCTTGGCAGCCGCCGCGCATTGCGATAGCTCCATCCACGCAATGGTGTAGGCATAGTCGGGATTGAGTTTGGCATCTTCGTGGGTGATGGTGCACTCAAAGAGTGTGCAGTGTTCATGTTCACTGCCGAGTTCTTCCGTTGCGTGATAAACGAACGAGAACTTCTCGTAGAGCGGTGCAGCCAAGCCCCACTCCGCGTGCAAGCATCGCCACGCCGCATCAACGAGTGTTTCGGTTTCGTCTCCGCGTACGAGCGGGTGTGTAGCACCACCGAGGTCCCAATAGCCGTCCCACAGCTCGGCCCGACGTTTGTGAAGCAGCACGAGACCGCGCGCGTCGCGAATCGACAACATGATGGCTTGATGCAGCTGGCCGTTGCCTTCGTGGCACGCGGAGCGCTCCTTGACGCCTGTTGGCGAACCGGATTCGTCACAGAGCACGAGCATCTGTTCAGGAAACGGATTCTTCTTTTTCGTCATGATGATTCCTACGCGCCATGCGCAACGCATACGCGGGTCGTCGTTACGCGTCCCATGCGGGTGGCAGCAAACGTCGTTTTCCGTCCTCGGTACGTGGGATGTCGTTCGGCACCGGATCCGCGCCGCGCAAGCCAATCTTGTCCCATAGCTTGCACGTCACTTCTTTGTGGGCCTGGTCGAGTCCCTCGCAATAGTTCGTATAGGTACAGCGCCGAATCTCGGAACCGCGACCGAGGGCCATTTTCCTGAACCAGTCAGGGTCCGCCAGTGATTGCCGGGCCGCAGCGATCAAATCGGCATGTCCATCCTTGAGTGCTGCCTCAGCCTGGTCAAATGTGCAGATGCCTCCGGCAGCCACTATTGGCGTTTCATGGCCATCGGCGCGTACCGCATCCCGGACGGCCCGGGCCAGCGGAATATTGCGCCCAAACGGACCTGGCGGACCGATTCGGGTGGTGGGCATGCACTCATGCCCGCTTTCACCTGTGTAGGGATAGATGGCGTGACCAACTCGTGGCCGTTTGGCGTCCTCAAATCGCCCGCCCTTGGACAGCGAGAGGAAGTCCAGCCCAGCGGCAGCAAAGGCCCGCCCATAGGCAACTGCGTCCTCGATGCGGCTGCCGCCCTCAACGACGTCATCGCCAAGGAAGCGAGCACCTACGCACACCTCATGACCCACGCGCTCGCGAACGGCTTGGATGACCTCAAGTGGCAACGCCATTCTCCGTGCCTGCGTGCCGCCATAGTCATCGCTTCGCACATTGGTGCGACTCAAGAAGGACGACATGGTGTAGGCGTGTGCAAAATGGAGCTCCACGCCGTCAAAGCCTGCCCGAACCGCGCGATCGCTGGCATCGGCAAAGAGTGTTGGCAGCGTTACCGGCAACGATCGAATATGGGGGAGATGCGTGTCATTGACCGTTTCTCTGTACCCGAAGTGAAGCGCTTCATGCTCGCGCGCGGAGAGCAGCCCAAGGTGCTCCGCGGGTGTCGCCGCGGCGACCGCGCTCGCCACATCGTCGTCGGATGCCGTTCGCCATCCAGAATCTCTCCGCAAGTTTGCGAGCTTCCACCGATGTGCGGCGGTGGGTTTGAAGTATCGCTGAAAGTAGGTCTCGGGTTGTGGCCGTCGATTGACCCGCAGAAAATCGATGATCTGGAGGAGGAATCGCGTTTGACCCTTGCTGGCCTCTTTGACCCGCTCGGTGAGGCGTTTCATGCCCGGAACGAATCGATCATGACCGATGCGTAAAAGCGGCCCGCTGGGGATGTCGCGAATGCCTGTGGCCTCGGCCACCAGTACGCCCGGCTGCCCAGCCGCGAAACGCGCATACCAGTCGAGGTTTCGATTCGTGACGAAGCCGTCATTCGTTGCGCGCCACGGGACCATCGCCGGCACCCACGTGCGCGACCTTGCCGTCAGGGGTCCGACTCGAATGGGGCGAAAGAGCCTCGCGCCCTCGGCTTGCTCAACGCTTGGCCAGCTCGCATCGGGGAGGGGTACCGGCACCCGCGTCATTCGGGAATCCTCCGTCTTTGCTGCGTGTCCGCGTTTAATTGGGCCTATGAGGGTCATTCTACTCCGCCACGGCATTGCCTTACCCCAAGACGGTCGAGAGATTCAGAGCGACGCTGCGCGTCCGCTTAGCCCCGAGGGCATTCGCAAGACGCGGCGTGCGTGCGCCGGGCTCGCGCGGTTGTTGGACGGTCAATCGGTGGCCGTGCTTTCGAGTCCTCTTGTTCGTGCCCGCGAAACGGCCGAACTGCTTGGCGAAGAGCTTTCCGCCACCACCGACGTGCGCCTAGTGGACGCGCTTGCCATCGGCGAAGACACCGCGGCGGTGCTTACGGAGCCGGAGTTGCAAGGCGGTTATGACGCGATCGTGTTGGTTGGACATCAGCCCAGCATGAGTGCCCTTGCAAGTTACCTCGTAGCCGGCGATTGGAGTGTGCGAATGGGGTTCAAAAAGTCGGCGGCATTTTGCGCTTCTTTCATGGGTCGCGCAGTGCCGGGTCGTGGTGAGATGGAATGGTTCCTTCCGCCCAAAGTACTGCGCGGGTACGGGAAGGGCCGTTGAACCAAGCCGCTTGAGGTTGTCGATCGAATCGATCGCTTGACAGGGAGCCTACCGACCCATGCCCGTTGCCAGCTCGGTGCACGAAACGCGACAACCATGCAAGGATCCATATGTCTGCATGGTTTCAGGGCCTCGAAGGGAGGCGAACGCATCTGCTGGATCTGCGCGCTCCTGGTCTCTTAACCTCATGACTTGGATTGGATTGCTGCTCATGACGTGCATCTTTGCACCCGCTTCAGCCAAGGAACCTGCGAAGGACGAGAGCTTTGCATACCCCGTGACGCCTCGAACCGACGTACACGATATGTTGCACGGTGAGCGTGTAGATGATCCGTATCGGTGGTTGGAAGACGACGATGCGCCGGAAGTCATCAAGTGGGACAAGGCGCAAATGAATGTTGTGCGCAGCACGTTGGATGGTGTCGAGGGACGAGATGCGATTGCTGCGCGCATCGAGGAAGAGTTTGCACTCGACGGCATCGCGTCGCTCCCACGGTTTTCCGATAAGGCACGTTGGTTTCGTCGTCGCCACAAAGGGCAAAATCACGCCGCCCTGTATAGGACCAATCTTGAAGGCACCGAAAAACCCCGTGTCGTCTTGGATCCCAACACGTGGAGCAAAGACGGAACCGAAGGACTCGTGTCGTTCGAGGTGTCGCCCGATGGAAAATACGTGGCGTACTTGCGCGCCCCCAAGGGATCGGAAAACTCTACGCTCTACATTCGCGACGTGGCAACGGGCCGTGACTTGCCCGAACGCATAGGACGCACGAAATTCTCAAACATAATTTGGGATCGCGACAGCCGAGGATTCATGTACTCCCGGATGCCCGATCCCGAACTCGTACCCGCGTCCGAAACGCAACACAACCGGCGCATCTATCACCACACGCTCGGCGATGTGCCTATTGATGATCCAATCGTTTGGGGTCGCGGGCGCCCGGCATTGGAATCGAGTTGGTGTTATCGAAGCGCCGACCGAAAGCACGTGTATGTGTCCCACGGACTCCCGTATCGTGCGATCAATACGGTTGAAATCGAATGGAATGACGGCACGGCTCGTGAAATTCCGATCATGTCCGATGCGAAGGACCGCACCTACATCGGACGCAGTGGCGACTACTACGTGCTCAACAGTGACCGGCACGATGGGCGCCGAGAGATTTATGTATCGAAGGTCCAAGAAAATCGTGAGCCCGGACCGTGGGAGCGCGTTGCGGTTCCCCCCAGTGAGCGCGGTGCCATCGATAACGTGCACATCGTGGCGGGTCGTCACCTGCTTCTGCAGGCACGAGACAATGTAGTCAGCTCGCTTTGGGTGATCCCGCTAGAGAGCAAAGACGGCACGCGCAAACGTCGCACGATTGCCCTGCCGAGTCCTGGCACCGTGTCACGCATCGTGACCCGCGAAGGCGACTCCCGCGTGTGGCTTCGTTTTTCTAGTTACAGCACGCCAGATTCCAACTGGGAAGTCGATCTCGACGATGAACAGCCCACGACGAGACTCGTGGAGCGGCTACCCACCACGATCGACCTCGATCGACTGGTGAGCGAGCGCCGCATCTACAAGAGCAAGGACGGCACCGACGTACCGATTTTCCTATTGAGGCTCCAAGACACGCCACTTGACGGAAGTGCGCCGTGTGTGCTCTACGGATACGGCGGCTTTCGCAACAGCATGACGCCCCGCTTTGGTCGGGCGTCGGCATTGTGGGCCGAGATGGGCGGCATCTGGGCGGTTGCCTGTATTCGAGGGGGGAGCGAGTTTGGCGAGGCGTGGCACGCGGCCGGTGCTATGGGCAATAAGCAAAATGTTTTTGACGACTTCATTGCTGCCGCCGATTGGCTGGTGAATGAGAACATCTGCACGCGCGATCGACTTGCCATTGCGGGGGGGAGCAACGGCGGTTTGCTCACTGCGGTGTGTGTCAATCAGCGTCCCGACCTCTGTCGCGCTGCGATCAGCGCCGTGCCATTGACCGATATGCTTCGCTATCACAGGTTTCAATTCGCCAAGTCGTGGACGCTTGAATACGGTGATCCCGACAATCCCAAACACGCCCAATGGTTGCGCAAGTACTCGCCCTATCACAACGTGAAGGCCGGCACCGCGTATCCCGCCACGCTGCTGACCGCCGGGCTCCATGACGGTCGCGTCAATGCGCTCCACGCGCGTAAGATGGCCGCCCAGTGGCAGCATGCCACGACCAGTACCCATCGGCCTATCCTCGTACGAATCGATCGTGAGTCGGGGCACGGGGCCGCCTCCATGAAACAGATGCGGGCTCAACTGTTGGACCGATTGATGTTCCTCAAACGAGAGCTGGGTGTGCGGTGATGTCTGAGTCTGGCGCAATGCCTGAGACCGCAACGACGCCGCGTGCGATTCGACTGGACGTTGCGGATGACCTGCTCGAAATCGCCTGGGCCGATGATCACGTGTCCACCTACTGCGGCGCGTACCTGCGGTGGATTTGCCCGTGCGCCGACTGCCGTGGGCACTACAAGGGGCAAAAGCCCGACCTGGCGTGGCGTGCTGTTTCCCACGTGACCGTGAGCCATGTTGAGGCGGTGGGCACCTACGCGCTCCGATTTGATCTTAGCGATCGCCATGAATCAGGCATCTACAGCTATACGCTCCTGCGCGAGCGATGTCCGTCCACGCGAAATGACCTGGACGTACGCGGACGACCCAAGACGTAGGCCTCGAAGAGCCCAACAGGAAGCAAACCGCGTCAGCCAATTCGGCCCCGCCTAGTGGGCCCAATTCGTGACCGTCTTTCCGCGCGGCGGGGTTGATGGTCGATAGTATTCCCATTTCTAGGGCCCCAGCCCTGCACCAGTTCGTCCAACGGAGAAGCACTGTGGACCTACAGCTCAACGCAACCGCGGTCAAGGGTCTCTCGGCGGTTCATATGAACCTCAGTCGTCCCGAGCTCTACGAGGCCATTGTGACGCGTGGCGAGGCGCAGCTGGCCAAGGGCGGCGCGATTGCCGCCACGACCGGTGAATACACGGGACGATCCCCCAAAGACAAATACATCGTGTCCACGTCAACCACGGAAAACGTCATTTGGTGGGACGGCAAAGAAGCGCATCGATTTACTCGCGAGCAATTCGATGCACTTCATAGAAAACAACTCGACTACCTCAAGGGCAAAGAACTTTTCGTGCGTGATTGCTACGCTGGCGCAGGTGAACAGAATCAAATGCGCGTACGTATTGCAACGGAGCGCGCGTGGCACAACTTGTTTGCGCACAACATGTTTCGGCGAGTGAACGACGCAGACGTCCTCAAGAATTGGGAGCCTGAGTTTTCGGTGCTTCAGACCCCCGGATTTTCCGCCACGCCCGACGCCGACGACACGCGCTCCGAGGTGTTTGTTGCGCTCGACTTGGAGCGCCGCCTCGTCATGATCGGCGGCACGCGCTATGCGGGCGAAATCAAGAAGTCGATCTTTACGGCGCTCAATTACCTATTGCCCCTGAAGGGCGTACTGGGTATGCACTGCTCGGCTAACACGGGAGCCAATGGCGATAGTGCCGTGTTCTTTGGGTTATCGGGCACAGGAAAAACAACGCTCTCGGCCGATGCATCGCGCGAGTTGATTGGTGATGACGAGCACGGGTGGAGCGATCAGGGCATCTTCAATTTCGAAGGCGGTTGCTACGCCAAAGTGATTCGATTGTCACAAGAAGCCGAGCCCGAGATCCATCGCACCACGGGCATGTTCGGCACCATCCTCGAGAACGTTCCGTTCTTCCGAGGCACGCGCATTCCCAACCTTGACGACGATTCGCTCACCGAGAATACGCGCGCGTCCTATCCGCTGGAGAGCATCGACAACATCGTTGAGTCGGGCACGGGCGGGCACCCCAAGCATGTCATTATGCTCACCTGCGATGCGTTTGGCGTGTTGCCACCCGTGGCCATGCTCTCGCCGGAACAGGCGATGTATCACTTCATAAGCGGGTACACGGCCAAAGTCGCGGGTACCGAGCGGGGCGTCACGGAACCCAAAGCCACGTTCTCCGCATGCTTTGGCGCGCCCTTCATGCCGCTACATCCCGGTCGTTATGCCGAACTCCTAGGTAAGAAGATCGAAGAACACGGTACCCGTTGCTGGCTGCTCAATACCGGCTGGAGTGGGGGCGCCTATGGCGTTGGATCCCGCATGCCCATACGCTATTCGCGTGCGCTTTTGAATGCCGCCCTCGCGGGCACCCTCAACGATGTCGAGATGCGCGTCGATCCCACCTTCGGGGTGTCGGTGCCGGTGTCGTGCCCCGGCGTCCCGGATGAAATCCTCGATCCGCGTAGCGTGTGGGACGACACGTCCGCCTACGACGAAAGGGCCGCCAAGTTGGCGCAGATGTTTCACGAGAACTTCAAAGCCTTTGAGGACGGCGTCACGCCTGCAATCCGCAAAGCGGGCCCGCGGGTGGGGGCGGCGGTGTAGCTCGGATCCTTCCGCCGCAATCCGACTATTGAATCGCCGAGCGCCGAATTAGCGCTTCGCGACCTCGACCGCGTTCGCGCGATGTTGAACGCGCTCGTCCGCCGCTGGAGGGCGTGAGGCACTCTCATTCATTCAGCGATTCTCGAAATTTGGTGCCAGGCGCAGATTGCGTGTGTCATCCAGTAGCGCACTCCCGTTACCCGAAACCCGTTACCCGTTACCCGACACCCGCAACCCGTTACCCGGACTTCTATGAAAGGGCCTGGCATGTCAAGTGCGAAGCCGCGTCGGCGAGCGCATTTACCGCGTTGTGCATGTGTAGTTCGGCCCCTTGAGTGCGCAACTTACCCTTACCGCCCTTGCCTTTTTGGCAGCGGATCGGGGCGAATCAGATTGCCAGTCATCGTCTCTGGCGCCAGAAAACACGTCCCATTCAGGCTTCTATGCGCACTCGTGTTGGATCGAAGTTGATGCGACCCGGTGCAAGGTGGGGTCCGAGAACGAGTCTGGGTGCTGCATACTCAGTAGCGACGTCGCTATACGTCGGTCAGGGCACCGCAGTCACCCGGACTTCTATGAAAGGGCCTGGCATGTCAAGTGCGAAGCCGCGTCGGCGAGCGCATTTACCGCGTTGTGCATGTGTAGTTCGGCCCCTTGAGTGCGCAACTTACCCTTACCGCCCTTGCCTTTTTGGCAGCGGATCGGGGCGAATCAGATTGCCAGTCATCGTCTCTGGCGCCAGAAAACACGTCCCATTCAGGCTTCTATGCGCACTCGTGTTGGATCGAAGTTGATGCGACCCGGTGCAAGGTGGGGTCCGAGAACGAGTCTGGGTGCTGCATACTCAGTAGCGACGTCGCTATACGTCGGTCAGGGCACCGCAGTCACCCGGACTTCTATGAAAGGGCCTGGCATGTCAAGTGCGAAGCCGCGTCGGCGAGCGCATTTACCGCGTTGTGCATGTGTAGTTCGGCCCCTTGAGTGCGCAACTTACCCTTACCGCCCTTGCCTTTTTGGCAGCGGATCGGGGCGAATCAGATTGCCAGTCATCGTCTCTGGCGCCAGAAAACACGTCCCATTCAGGCTTCTATGCGCACTCGTGTTGGATCGAAGTTGATGCGACCCGGTGCAAGGTGGGGTCCGAGAACGAGTCTGGGTGCTGCATACTCAGTAGCGACGTCGCTATACGTCGGTCAGGGCACCGCAGTCACCCGGACTCGAATTGGGGTACGTGGAAACTGACCTTATCTAATGCTTGCCTAAAGCTGTTGCGCGAGGTTCAGGCGGCCACTGGGCATCGAACCGGTATGTACTCTTCGCCTGTTCGCCACAGCGCAAGCATGAGCACGGAGAGCTTGCGTGCCACGGCGATGACTGCCTTGCGTTTCGCAACTGCGCCTCCACGCGCAATGATCCGCTCACCGTGGGACTTTAGATCGCATGGCGGGCCCAGTCGCCCGAGGATGTGATGCGCGCACTGAACGAGCAACGACCGAACCATACGGTCCCCAGCCTTCGTTATGCGTAGCTGCTTGTCCATTTGGCCGGATTGATCACGCCGTGGAACCATCCCGAGAAACGCCCCGACATCTCGGCGGTCTTCAAACCGCGCCCAATCTTGAACGGTTAACATGAATGCGAGTGCCGTGAGATTGCCCACGCCTGGAATCTGAGTGAGCAACTGTGTATCTGGATATCGCTCGTTCGCCAACTCATCGATCTTTGCGTCGTAGATCTTTACCAACTCAGTGATTCGCTCGATTGCACCGAGAAGGGGACTAAGCACATCGTAGAGCTCCTCCGGAATCTCGGCCCGCGTCTTCGTTCCGATGCATTTTGATGCCTGCTTACGCAACCGCCCGCCCATGCTCTTAATGACGCCTCGTAGCGAGTTCACCAACTTGGTTCGTGACGACACAAGCGCGGCTCGTGCACGAATCAGCGCAAGGTCTCGTTGTGCGGACTCCGGTCGATGCCGAATTGGGGCAAGTAGTTGGGGATCGAAGCGACCGATTTCAGCCAACTTCTTGGCATCCGTTCGATCGGACTTGCGAGTGTTCCTGTAAATAAAGCTTAGCTCTCGCGGATTCGCGACTAGCGACTGAGCACATCGACCTTCGACGACCCGACTCGCCCAAGGCGAATGCGTTCCCGCCTCCATCACAACTCGAGCGGTTCGGTGCTTCGATAGAAACTCGTGAAACGATTCGCGCGTTGTCGCTATCTCGCCTTCTTCCTTCTGAACCCCCGTGTCTTGATCTAAGACGCAATACCAAGAGAATCGGTCGCCTAAGTCGATGCCAATCGTTTCGGTGATACGCTTATGCATGCTGGTAGCTCCTCCTGGGCCGTAGAGCCCGCTTATTGTTTGCAGCACGGTTTACCGTGACTGCGCGACAGAGGAGCTACCGGCCTTTTCATCCCATCTCAAGTGTGAGCGTCCGATAGTCGATTCACGCCAGCTCGTGGACGTGGACGTGGACGTGGACGTGGACGTGGACGTGGACGTGGACGTGGACGTGGACGTCGGAGGCCAAGGGTGGAGCCCTTGAGCCGGAGACCGCTCTCAGCTCCCTTCATGTGAGCAATTCAGCGGCGTGCCGCCACGCAACGTGCCCAGCAGCCACCGAATCACGCCCCGAAACGTTTGGGCTCTGCGTCGTTGTGTGACGTACTACCCAGTCAAACTCGGCTTGGCACCAAGGCTCACACCCACGCTCGACTTGTCAAAGCGCACGTACTCCCATGCGAACTCGTTGCCGTTGATGCCCTTGCGGGGCGGGGCGATCCAACTGGCGATCTTACCGACCTCGAAGACGGGTGTCATGAGGCTCTTGACATAGGCCTGGTCACTGCTGCCGGGGAGCCATGCGTCGCGGTTTTTGTTGAACTCGTCCTCGGTGACGGGCTCGCCTTTGGGATCGAAATGGCCTGCGCTGTAGATGCCCATGTTGCGGTGGAAGCGGCGGTGGGGGAGCTCGAATCGGAAGTCAATCTTCTCCTTCTCAAGGATTCGATTCCAACGGCCCACGACAAATACGCAGTCGCCAATGTAGCCGTCGCGCAGCACTTCATTCATGGCGTTGCGCAGCGGTACCTGCTCCGTGGTCAGCGACACCTTGGTGCCGCCATTCTTGGTAGGGACTTGCATCTCGTAGGCGCCTTCCAATGCCTTATGGTCTTCGTACTTTGATTCTTTGTAGCGACCCTTGAGGCCATTGGCGAAGTACACGGATGCGTTGTTGCTGATCTCGCCGCCAAAGAGATTGACCGAAGAACTAAACCAACGATTGATGTAGCGCTGAATGGTCGGCAAATCGATCACGCCCTGCTGGCGCAGCTTCTCGGGATCGTCGGTCTTGAGTTCATTCATGGCTTCTGCGGTGCGTTGAATCACACGTCCCACGCCCGTCTCGCCCACAAACATGTGGTGGGCCTCCTCGGTGAGCATGAATTGCGTGGTGCGGGCAAGGGGGTCTAGGCCCGATTCGGAGAGCGCAAGCAATTGGAACTTGCCGTCGCGGTCGGTAAACGTCGTAAACATGAAGAACGAGAGCCAGTCTTCCACCGGCTCATTAAACGTGCCCAGGATGCGCGGCGAATCTTCGTGACCGCTACGGCGCCGCAAGAGATCGTCGGCCTCTTCACGACCATCACGTCCAAAGTGCGTGTGAAGCAGGTACACCATGGCCCACAAGTGTCGCCCTTCTTCAACATTCACCTGAAAGAGGTTGCGCAAGTCATACAAACTCGGCGCGGTCTGCCCCAAGAGACGCTGCTGTTCGACGCTGGCCGGTTCCGTATCGGCTTGTGTCACAATGATGCGACGGAGCGCATTCCGGTATTCGCCGGGAACCTTCTGCCACGCGGGTTGACCCGCGAAATCACCGCAAGGAATCGTGCGGTCCACCTCCTGGGGCTGTAGGAAAATGCCCCAGCGATAATCGGGCATTTTGACGTAGCCAAATTGTGCCCATCCATCGCGACCCACGTCGATTGCGGTGCGCAGATAGATGTCATCTGCTTGGAACCCCTCAGGCCCCATTTCTTTCCACCAATCGACAAAGTGGGGTTGCCACGCCTCAAGGGCGCGCTGCAACCGTCGGTCATCTTTTAGACCAACGTTGTTGGGAATCTTGGCATTAAGGTCCACATTGCCCATGGGGTGCTCCGCGTTTCAATCGGTGATTTCGTATTCGAGTAATTTCGCATTCGAACACATGTCGTTCGCCCTTAGGTCCGGTTCCAGTCAAAGACCGGACGTTCCGGCCGGCCATAGAGCGTTAAGGCGCCCTGTTCGCCAACCGCGTTGGGCCGTTGGAAGATCCAGTTTTGCCACGCCGAGAGCCGACCAAAGATCTTGGTCTCCAACGTTTCCGGGCCGGCAAAACGCAAGTTGGCTTCCATACCAGTCAATGCGTCGGGCGAAAGGCTGGCGCGCTCTTCAATCGCGATGCGCACCTCATCCTCGTAGTCGATGTCGTCCGGCGAAAGCGTAACAAGCCCTGCTTCCTCAGCCGCGCGAGCATCCCACGTGCCGTCATGTGCTAACGCGGCTTTGAGTGCCTCTGCGCCGCCCAGGAAACGGGTTTCCAAGCGCGTCAAGCCATTGGACATGGGCAGGGGGCCGCGGTTGAGCGCCGAAAGCTGAATGCTGTTGGGGGCATCGGGATCATCCAGCATGTAACTTCGATCACAGGCCAGCGTGAGTTCGAAAAGCGAACCCACGAAACACGAGCCGGGCTCGATCAATGCGAATGCACTGCGCGCCGTTAGGTCGAGGCGTTTCCATACGCGCTTGAGCGTCATCAGCGACTCGAACACAAACCAGTCTGTCGCCGCATGCTCGTCAAGAAACGCATCATGCGCCAGAACCTGTGCCGCATCGCCCTCTGTCTTGATCACCAACGTACCAATGTCGGGTCGATTGAATCTCAGATCCAAGAGGACATCATCGAGTTCACGGGCCATGCGAAGCGGCCAATAGGTGGTGGCCTGCTTGCGTGCGCCCGCTGCGTCGGTAGGCGGTACGTCGGAAGGACCCCGGATCACAATGGTGCCGACGCGATCATCAATGGTGAGCGACACGAGCGAATGCGTTACGCCGGTAGCGTCGTAGATGCCCTCCAAGGGTGGCAGGCCAACGCCTTTGCCCGAGCGTCCACGCGGCGCGTCGTCATCCGCATGCGACGCAACGACTTCCTCGATACGTTTGCCAAACCGGCTCGACGGAACCGATTCATCGACCAAGCCCCATGATGCGGCGCGTTTTCCTTTGACACCCTCGGCGACCGTACTGAATACGTCGGCCAAGTCGCGGCGTACTTTGCGCTTGTCCACCAGTCGCGTCAGTCCGCCCGTCCCTGGCAATACGGCGAGCAAAGGCACCTCGGGAAGGCTCACTGCCGTGCTTCCGTCGTCTTGCAAAATGATCTCGTCGCACGCCATGGCGAGTTCGTAGCCGCCACCGGCGCACGTACCCTTGAGAGATGCAACGGTGTGAATGCCGCATTCGTCTGCCATGTCTTCGAGATACAGGCGCGTTTCGTTGGTGAACTTGCAGAAGTTCACTTTGAAGCCGTGTGTGGACGAGCAAAGCATATTGATGTTGGCGCCTGCACAAAAGATGCCGGCAACGGCACTCTCCACCAGCAACAGGCGTACGTCCGGATGTTCAAAGCGAAGGCGGCGAATCACGTCAGCCAGTTCGATATCCACGCTCAAGTCGTAGGAGTTTAGCTTGAGTTCGTAGCCGGGCCGCAGCCCCTCATTCGGTTGCACATTCATGCCAAGGCGAGCGACATGACCATCGACACTGAACACCCAATGCTGGTAGTGTTCAGGCGAGGATTCGAATCGAACCGGCGCGACCGCCGCATTGTAATTCGTTGCGTCGGAGACCGTTGCAGCATCCGACGATACAGAGGTTGTTGTACTCATTGGCAATCATGCTACGGCCCGTCGGAAGGGGAGCGAACTTCGTCACCATGGTGAACACTTGTGCAATGAAATGGTGGTGTTGGCGAATGGAGGTGAACACTTGTGCAACGCGAGTTGGTTCCATCGATATGGATTCGGGGGGCGGGCTCGATGCGCCCAATCTCGGTTGCTCTTTGCCCTGTCCCACACCGCGGTCAGCGGCGAAGATCGTGCGAACGCGCTCGCAAAGTGTCAATTGCTCCTGCACACAGTGCAAAGAAAACGTACTTCTTGGAGCACGACTCCTACGATTCACATGGCTCAAGTCCGATAGAAATTGTAGCGAACCTCACTTGATGGGCTTTGCAGGCGTTGCGTACAACTGCGATCAAGGTACGCGCTACCCGCGTGATAGGTTATTGTTCGTATATATATCCGGCATATTCGTTGCTTGTTGCCACTTGGACTCCACTGACGGTCGCAAGATCGTCGATAGGAGTTCATCCGGCGATTTCGGCGACCCGATCCCGTCCGGCTGCCTAGATCGCGCGCTACACGAGTGGCCTGCAACTGGAGTCGCAAGTATGCACGTGCAGTTCAAATGCCTGCAAGATGGTTTGCGTTACTACCGCGTCATGCGCGATAGCCTCGAGATCTTCGTAGGCACACGCGATGAATGTGATCGGTTCTTGACGATACATTTTGCCAAGGTTGAACAGGAGCGGTTAGACGGACTCAAGACACCGCGCAGCAAGCCCGTCTTGATTCGTTCGTATCGAGCGATTCGCGCCCAGGCGTAACGCCCACACACCAGTCCTTTCGTACGGTCAGTCGCCTCGTACACTCGTACTCCCCTCTTACGATTTGTGCCCCTCTTATAGATTCGGGGAGTGAAGCCCAAGATGCAGCCGTGACATCGCTGCCGCACCATAGCGGATTCGCATCCGATCGACGAGATGCGGGCGAGGCGTTGCGGCGTGGACCCACACCTATTCTCAACTCGACTACGGGACCCGTATCTCGGCAACCCTTATCTGGCCGTTGCTGTCGCTCGCGTCAAAGCGGTTGCCTACCGCGTGATCCTTGCACTCGCAGTTTTGGGGGGAATCGGTTTCGCCGCCTCGGATGCGTGTGACGCGCGCGAACTCACGGCACTCGAAGCAGGCCCCCTGGGCAATGCACGCGTCGTTGTGCACGGAGCCCTTGACTCGGTTTCGGAAGTGGGGGTGCGGTCTGGACGCCAACTGTTGTCCGTTCGTGTGATTGAGATCTTCAAGCAGTCCTGGCCCAAGGGGTCTACCCGGCGATTGAGTACAGGCGACGTTGTTCATGTTGCGGTGCGGGGCCCGCGCGGTGTGCTTGGAACCGGCCAAGCGCGACCGCTACATTTTCAGCCGGACGAGAAGGGGAAGTGTGTGTTCTTCCTCAATCTCGGTGCCAGTGGTGGCCTGTTGCTGCAATCCGTGATTCGCGAGAACGGAAGCGAAGGGAGCGACAAAGTGGACGCGGTGCGCACCATTGCGCGCTTCATTGCGCTACCGGATCGCGCCGTTAGGGAACGCAAGCTCATAGATTATCTACTTACGCGCGCGGGGGGGCGGGGGCGATGGAGCCGCGTCAATGCCACGCGAGAACTTCATCACATCGCGCGCGTTGCGCCGGACCTCTTTGGCTCGTCAGAACGCAAGCGTATTGACGCACTGATGCGCCGTGCACTGACTCCCGATCAACAACATTGGCTTCAACAGTTGATGCGCACGCTTGGACCGAGCGATGAATTCGGCGAGCCACCGACCGGAGAAGATCTCGCACGTGATGACGAGAAGCCGGGTTCGCGAGCCAAGCGGCGCACGGACACGTGGCTACGACTCTTCGATGATGCCACGACGGATGTGCAGCGCGAGTCGCTCTTCACGCAACTCCTGGCTGCAATGGATCCAAGCGATCCTGATCCGCGATCGGTGGCGGCGCTCCTTTCGGCGTTCGGTCGATCGTCGCTTGGGCTGCAGCGTTGGGTCTTGGATCGACTCATCTACAACCGCTGCTACGCGATTGTTCCGCGACTGCGTGTTCACTACGCGCGTACCGTAGCCATTGAAACTCGCGAGATGCTGATTCGTGCCATCGGACTCCTGGGAGAAGACTTGGACGTCGGCTGGCTCACGCAGCGCATGAAAAATCGTGAGTTGCGACGTGCGGTTCTCCTTGCTCTCGCTCGCATTCGCTCGTCGGCGGCCTTGCAGGTGCTGAAGGCGGAGCACGCGCGTGCGCTGAGCCAATCCGGTGCAAGCGCCCGCGCCGAGGCCGCTTGGCTGGCCTATTTGCTTTCTGATGACTTTGCCGTGAGACGAGGCGCGAAACGCTAGCTTCGAGACAAGCGAATCAGCGAGCCGGTGCTAATCACGGCTTAGGACCGAAGGGCCCACAACCGTAGTAAAGGGGTAGGCCGCGTTTTGTTCGCGGGCTGGAGTACCGTCGCCGTGCGCCCTCTCATCTTACGTCTTGCCTTAGGTAGTTGTCTCGTACCCTTGGGCGTGGCCGGCGTGTCAGTCGTTGGCGTCTCATCGGCAGTTGCCGACGAACAGCAGCTTCCGCGCGACAACCCATTGCCACCACCCATTATCCGCAAGTCCGGTTCAAACCATGCAAACAGAGACTGGAGCGGCGCCTCCCCGGGTGTTAACTCCACGGGCGTTACATCTACGGGCGTTACATCTACGGGCGTTACATCTACGGACAATGCCCCCCCGGCCGAGAGGTCGGCTGCAGACGCAGCGTTCAGCAAGCGTGATCGCTCCAACTCAGCGGGAGACTCCGACTCGGAACGTGATGAGCCCGTCACTCAACTTGTGGGCGACACGGTTACGCGTTCGGTGCCCGACGATGCGCTACACCTTACGCTTGAAGAAGTGTTGCGTATGGGCGTTCAGAAGAACCTATCCCTGCAGTCATCGGCGTATGGCGTCCCGATAGCCGACCGTCAATGGATCGCCGCGGATGCAGGCTTTGACATGTTGCTGACGGGAAGTTTCGAAGTCGGTCGCAATGAAACTCCCGCAACATCGGCGTTCTTTGGTACGTCGGTCGTCGAGGAGGACGCCGTTCGTGCACGTGCAGGCCTTTCACGCCGGCTTCGAAGTGGCGGCAGCGTATCGTTGATGTATCGTGCGGATCGGTTGGAGACAAACAACCAGTTCAACTCCATCAACCCCGCGTGGACCAATGGTCTTACATACGAAGTTACCCAACCCTTACTACGGGGTGCGGGCGTTGTTGCACTCAACGATGTACGGCGCGCGCAGAACAACATTCGCGCGGCGAAGGCCATCCATCGTCAACAGTTGGAACGCATCCTGCTGGCGATTGTCGAGACCTATTGGGAATTGGTCTATGCGCAGGAATCCTTGGAAGCACGCGTGCAATCGGAACAAGTCGCGCGCGAGTTGTTGACCGATGCGCAGGCGCGCTTGGATGCAGAACTCGGCACGCCGCTCGATACGGCGGAGGCGCGGGCCGGCGTCGAGGCCCGTCGTAGCGAACGACTTGCCGCCGAAAACATTCGTGATGGCCTTGCGGATCGGTTGCGCGCACTCATTATGCCGTTTCAGGGATCGGCAGAGGATACGGTGGTGATCATTCCGCGTGAGCGCGCGTCCGATCGCGCGCCGCAGCTTCCGGCGTCAACGAGCGCCGATCGATTGGTGCGACTCGCGTTTTCTGCACGACCGGAGTTGCGTGAGCAACGAGCGGCACTTGCCAATACCGGGCTCGACATTCAGCGCGCGCGCGATGCCATGCGACCGTCCTTGAATGTGGTGGGACGCGTTGGCACGCAGGGGTTGGACACCACCGTGGGTCCGTCGCTCTCGGATGCCGCGCGCGGTAAGGCCTTGTCGGCGAGCATCGGTGTTGAGTACTCGATGTACGTTGGCAATCGGGCCGCGCGCGCGAACTGGCACATCTCAACCTGGCGCCGCAGGCAAGTGGAGCTTGGTATCGACGAACTACGCAATCAAGTCGTTGTTGAAGTCCGGGGTGCGCTCCGAGAACTTGCCACGGCGCGGGCTCAGCGAAATGCAGCGCAAGCAGAGGTCACAGCCGCGAAAGAAGGGCTAACTGGCGAGCGCGCCCGGCTTCGCGAAGGGCGTTCCACACCGTTTCGTGTGCTTCAGAAAGAAGATCAGCTTACGGCAGCCCGCACCCGCCTTGCTCGCGCGGCGACCACGGCACTAACCGCCGAAGCGCGTGTGTGGAAGGCGACCGGTTCCCTCGCGCAGTCATTACGTATCGCGCCGGACGTATTGCCCGGTTCGTAGACCACCGAAACACCACGACGCACGAACAATCGCGGGAAGCGGGTTCGCTCGCGCCTACGATAGTGCGATGATGAATTCTGGATGCGTCAACGCACGATCTCCGTCGAGGGGCGATGGCCACCTCCGCGCCAGGCGCTTGTGCGGCGTGGCGATTCGGGGCGCCGTGCGGTATCTCATATTGTCCATCGTGCTGGCACTTGGTGCATGTGGCGACAGCCCATCGGAGCAACCGGCGTTGACCAACCATGACGCTGATCCGCAGCAAGCCCAACCTCCCGTCGCCACGCATGACGCGCCACAGGACGCTACGCAACATGGCGTCAAGCGAGCGGTACCCGAACGCAGCGAAACCGAGCTTTCATCCGTCAGCAACGAATCCAAAGTCAGGTACAACCTTGAACGAATTTCGCGCGGTCCGGAGAGAACGACGGGGCTGATTATTCCTCATTTGCATAAGCGATCGCTGGCCATGGCACAGACCGACCTGGCCGCGCTACCTGATGAAACGCTCAAGCAACTCGCGCGTCCCGAGATTCAGGCACGGTTTTTCGGTCCCCATGTTCACGTCTTGGATGGCTGGTTTGCCATGATCAACGTGATCGCGCAGCTCACGATGGTGCGCCGGGTGCCGCCCGACGTTGTGCGTGCTTGGGCCGAACCCGCATTGACGCCCGCGAGGAAACGCGAGGGGTCGCTCTTGGTGTTCCGTAGACGAGCGACGGAGTTGATCGTTACGGCGCGAGACCCCTCGTTGGCCGGGCTGTTACTTCGTTTTTTGAAGAATGACCCGGGGGATCGTCGCATTGGACCGATCGCACTGTCGGCGTTGGTGTCCTATGGATCACCTTGGGCAGAACGCGCCTTGCAGGTTGCATATCGATCGGGTGGTCCGGTCCTTTGGAAGAACGCCGCCACGTTGATTGCACGAGCGGCGGGTCCAACGCTGGATTACGACACGATGGATCGCCTTGCATGGTGGTCTCATCTCGTCGAGACGTCGGCACCTCCGTTGACGCGATCCCTACCGCAGTTCAAGGTGTTTTCGTGGGACAACCGTCGTGCGTGGACCGATCCGATGGTGTTGCGTGTGGCGCAGGAGGGATTCCAAGAACGAAGCGTTCCTACGCATCCTTTGCCACGTTCGAACTCGGGGTGGCAATCACGCCGATTTCATGAGACGGCTTCGGTAGCAGTGCACGGACTCTTGTTGAGTGGGAAGGAACCTGCCGCACGAACGCGATGCCGATTGGCGCGACACGATCCACCGTTGCCGGTCTACCTCAATTCCGTGGATGCCGATCTAACGCTCAAGGGCATCGACGACTTGCTCTACTATCGCGCCTTGCACTGCATGATGGGACAGCCGACTACGGAAAACGGTGAGCGGAGCGATCCCGTCGAGCAACTGTTGATGGCCATTGGGCCCGACCGAGAGAAATTCGCCGCCACACCGAAGTTGGTGATTGAGCTTGTTCAGTCCGTACCGAATCCTTCGACCGATGAGCGCGCCAAGCGCGCACTTTTCAAAGTGATGGAAACATTGCGTCCACTTACCACGTGGGGGCCTTCAGTTCAGGCGGCCTACGATGCCCTTGAACCCGTCGCGCCGGAGCGCGACGAGCGGCTGAAGCAGATGTTGATTGGGGATGATGCAACCGATCTGTCCAAGCGGTCGGCGCTGCATGCAATTCGCCGCGACTTGCGCCCCGAGTATGCGTCGATGCTGTTGGCGTTTCACGATCGCCAAGTGCCCGAACAGCAACCGGCGATTCGTCGCATGCTGATTCCACTCTTTGCCAAGCGCGACGGAATTGAACCCGAGCTATTCGACAGATTTTTGGTTAGGCACATCGGATGGATCAATGCCGCGCCCGCCAAAGAAATGTCACTCATGGCGAGCAGTTTGTTGGACTTTGGTGAGTCAGGTATCGCTGCATTCGTCCAGGGACTTCTGGGGCCCCATCGCATGGCATACATCACCGCATGGCCCCAGCACAAACCGCATCCTGTCGGCCTAAAGCTCGCACGAGCGCTTATGAACCCCATCGATCGCTCTACGCCGCACCAGGAAATCACGTTCGCATTGACATTGGCGTATCTGACGTTTCCGGCGGAGGCGGCCCCCGTGCTTGTGAGTCTCGGCGAACGACTCGGCGACAAGCACGAGGAGGCTGTCCAGTCCGTCATTCACCGCATACGTCGCCGCGCGAAGTAGCAACGTTTTCATCCTGAGCATCCAGCGCTACTGACACCTTCCCCGTTTCCTTCCCGCTACTGAATCAATGTCCTGGACTTGAACCGGAGCATGGCTGCATAGGTCCGTGCTTCGCAGGAGACAAGGAACGGATCCGGAAAACGTTCCAGTTTCAGGTGACCGCGCAATAGACATGGTGCCCCACCATTCCGTCGGTATGCTCTCTGCCGATGGAGCGCCCCCAATCGACCACCGAAGCCACTTCTGCGTCGAGCGAATCGCGTTACGGCGCGGTTGAGCGGCGTCAGCAACCCACCAAAATGCTCTCGCGTTGGTCCTTCAAAGGCCGGCGAATCGGTGGGCGACGCGATGGCGAGCGGGACTACATCTATGTGGATCGACCGGGGGGGTGGATGGCGTTGGCGTTCACCGCATTGTTGGCCCTTTCCCTCCTCGACGCATGGTTTACGCTCGATCTGATTCGCAGCGGCGCCACCGAAGCCAATCCTGTCATGCGCGCCGCCCTCACTCTGGGTAATCACGCATTCGTACTCATTAAGACTGTGATAACAATATTCGCGGTGGGTTTTCTTTGTCTCCATAAGAACTGGCCATTGGGTCGGCTTTGCATGATGTTGGCGCTATATGGATACAGCGTTTTGATTCTCTATCATCTCTACGCCCAGCAATTGGTTTCGTCTGCGCCTGCGTAACTTCTTCTGTAACTGAATCCTTTTCCCAACCTGTTCCTGTCTCTTCTACGAGAAGGCATGAACACTGACGGTCAACCACCCAGAACAAGTTCAGGCGACAGATTCAGTGAGAGATTCGGACACGGGAAATGAGGAACGCACAGAAGACGTAGACGCAAATCACGCTATGCAAACGACTGCGATTCATCTTCCGCATGTCTCCGGACGAAGAAGATTGCGAGACCCACGAAGAAGATGGGGATGCTTATGAACTGACTCGTGCTCAGGAAGCCGTCAATCACCATGCCTCGCGCCACGTCATCGCCGCGCCAGACCTCCACAATGGATCGACCGACGGCGTAGAGCATGAGAAATAGACCGGCGACCCGTCCGGGCTTGAGTCCGCGGCGCATAAAGAGTGAGAGAATGATGAATAGCAGAAGGCCATGCAGGCTGTGATAGAGCTGCGCCGGGTGAAGCTCAACGCCAATGAGATGATTGGGAACTTGGGTGTATTCGTGCGGCGGAAACTTCACGGCCCATGGAAGTCCTTCGGCGGGCTTGCCAAAATTTTCGCCGCCTAGAAAGCTCGCGAAGCGACCCACGAAGATGGCGAGACACGCACCCAAACTCATGATGTCGAGCAGTGCCCACCCGTTCCATTTGGTTCGTCGTGGCAACGTCCACGCGAGATAGAGCAAGCAGGCAATCAGGCCACCGTAGTAAACCAGCCCGCCCTTCCACACTTCAAAGAGCTGCATGGGATTCTTGGCATGCTCTTCATAGTTGATCAATACATAGAGTAACCGTGCGCCAGCGAGGCCGATAAAGAGCAGGATGAAGCACAGGTTCATCACGCGCTCGCCGTCTAACCCAAGCGTCTTGACCGCTCGACGTTGGACATAAATCGAGCTCACCAAAAATGCCAACACGATGAATGCGCCAAAGGCATAGATCTTGATCGACTCGCTGATCTCAAAGAGAACCGGATACACGGTCGATCTCCTTCATTCGCTCGCGGACATGATTCGAAACGTCGCCAGGAGTTATTGGTGTTATTCGAGCCCGGCCTCGTAGGCACCCAAGTCCACAAAGTCGCCAGTGGCACCCGGATCGTTGGCCTTGATTTTGAATAACCAACCGCTTTCGAAGCAGTCGTTGGTGAGGGGCGTTTGGTCGTCGGCCAAGCCTTCATTGGTCTCAATGACCTCGCCGTCGAAGGGTGCGTAGATTTCACCGACGGCTTTCACGCTCTCGACCTCGCATATGGACTCGCCCGCTTCTACGTCCTGACCCACGTCGGGGAGATCCACAAAAACCAGTTCGCCAAGGTGTTCCACGGCAAAGTCGGTAAGACCGACAGTGGCCACGTCACCTTCGAGTCGAATCCACTCGTGAGTTTTGGTGTAGAGGACGTCGTCGGGGCGATCGGCCATGGCGGCTCCTTTGGTTGATGGCATGCTTTGGGTTTCGCACGGGGGCGAGGGACAGCGACGAGGTCGAAACCCCGTCGGATGTGCGGCGCGCATCGTAGCCGCTTCCGAGCCCGCGACCAGTCCCAACTTGCGGGCGATTCGGTGTGGAATTACGCGCGGGGGCGCTTGTAAAAGGGGGCAGGCACCACCGTCATGGGCTGTCGCTTGCCGCGGTGATCGACATCGAGCGTGGCGCCCACCGGAGCACACCCGGCCTTTACCAAAATGCGCGCAATGCGTTTGCCCACTGTGGGACTGATGCCGCCGCTCGTGACTTCGCCGATCTCATCATCCCCACGATACACCTTGCACCCATGGCGCGGCACACGACCACCCTCTTGTGCCAGAGAGGCCGCTTCTCTCGCGAGACCCTCGGCCTTGCGAGCCTTCAATGCAGGAATGCCGATGGTGTCTTCCAACGATAGGTCCACACCAAAGGCGAGGTCGGCTTCAAGCGGATCGATGGATTCGTTTATCTCCTGCCCATAGAGCGGCATGCCCGCTTCCAGGCGCAGTACGTCTCGCGCGCCCAACCCAATGGGCTGAAGTCCTTTGTCGCTTCCCGACGAAAGAAGTGCGTCCCAGACGCTGCGCGCATGCTGCTTGTCGAAGAACAATTCAAATCCGTCTTCGCCCGTATAACCCGTGCGCGCGATGAGCGTGGGTTGATCACAGATGATGGCGTTGGCGAAGCGGTAGTATTTGAGGCGAGATAGATTCACGTTGCAGTGCGGTTGAAGTACGGCTTCAGAAATCTTGCCTTGCAGGGCAATCATGGCCTGCACATCCGAGACGTTGAGTACATCGGCGTCGGCATTCATGCCCGTGGCCGCATCACGCACCCAGGCAAAATCCTTGTCGCGCCCGGTTGCGTTGACCACAATATGTACGACATCCGTATCGCGATAAACGAGTACGTCATCAATTGGATAGCCGTCTTCATTCAGCAGAAAGCCGTACTTGGCTCGGCCCACGCGCAATCGTTCCAGATTGCCACTAAACACACGCTCAACAACGTCTTCGCGTGCAGGACCGCGAACTTCCAGGCGCCCCATATGACACAAGTCAAAGATGCCGCCGGTTTCGCGTGTGCAGGTGGTCTCTTCCAAGATGCCGGTGTACTGGACGGGCATGTCCCAGCCGAAGAAGTCGACGAATCGGGCACCCGCGGCTTGGTGGGCGTCAAAGAGGGGTGTGCGGTTCATGCCAATCGGGCTCCATCGATCTCTGAAGTGGAAGCGTGGCACGCGCCGCGCCGAAAGGGAAGCCATCGCGGGGGCGCGTATGAGGTTGCTACTTTTCCGACTCCGAACTAGAGCGGGATCGGCCTCCGGTGGCTTTGGCAAGCGCCGTCATGAACTTCTTGTCGGCTCCCTTTTCTCCGATCAGAACGGTATTGATATGCACCTGCCTGAAACGGTTGAGCGCTGGGAACTCTTGAAGGATGCGAAAATCGCGGTCGAGGCGCCCGCGACTGGGTCGGCCATCCGAAAGCAGAATGACGGTGTCGACCTCTTCGTGGATCGCAGCCTCCAGCGGCTCCACAAAGGCACCCCAGCCCACCGCCTCCTGTTTGCGAAGCCAGCCGAGGGCCTTCTTCTTGTTGGCGCCGGAGGCCGGGCGAATCTTGCCCAGCGCGCGCGTGAGCTTGGCCTTTGGCGGATGGTCACTTGGGTAGCGGTACACAAACACATCGAACGCCACATCCTTGTCGAATGCCTCAAGCGTCTTGGCAAACTCCTCACGGAGTACATCGAGTTTCGTGCGTGCGTCTCGCTTGCTCGCGGCATCGCGCATGGAGCCGCTCAAGTCAAAGACGAATACGAGTTGCTTGCTGCGTAACGGCACGTCGAAAAACGACACGCTGCCGCCCATTTTGTTGGATTTGCCACGCTCCCTTGGATCACGAAATGCAATACGACCGTGGCGATCGATCTCGGGACGCGCGTCCAACTCGAGTCTGTCCTTCTGCGCGTTCCACCACGCCTGCCACAGGTCGGGATCGTCGCCCAGGGCTTTGCCCGAGATGGTTTCCAACGCGCGCTGTGCGTCGTCGCTCAATCGTCCGGTTTCTGCGCCCAGTCGCGCAATGAGCAACGGAACGACGTCTGGCTGCCAAACACGCAATGCGGCAAGTATTGCCGCGGAACGCACGCGCCACGACGTGTCGGAAAGCAACGAAACAAGCACGGGCATGCCTGCGCCCGGCCATGTCAAGCACTCAAGACGGCAGGGAAACACATCCGCCAAAGCAATGCGCACTTCCTCATGCGGCGACGCCAACGCCTTTGCTACGTCGTTTTTTGAGAGGCCATCACAAAGCTCCAACCCGCGTACCGCTCCGGCCTGTGCCAAGGGGTGAACGGCGGACTGCAAATGACCTCGCAGGATGGCGGTTACCGTTTCGGGCTCTTCAACTTTGCCCGCCGCACGCGCGAGCCAAAAATTGGCGACGCCAGCCTTCTTACCGATTCGATCGGAAAAGCGAGGTGCCTTCGCATCCCACGAACCACTCAGGCGTAGCGCCATACGCGCCCACGTTGTGAGTACCGCAGGGTGTTTCTCTTTAGGAAAACGAGCACGCATGGCGTCGAAGAAGTCTCTGCGCCCCGCCAACCCCAGCGCAGTGACAAGGCCACACCGCACATGAGGTTCTTTGTGGGCGAGCCCCTTCTTCCACATCCACGTGCGCACATCGCGCGCCCGTGCGGCCTCCCCTTTGCGTTTGCCACCTGCCATTCGAATCCATGCGCTCACAACGTGATCATGGATGTGCTCATACGGATCGTCCATGAGTTCCAACAATGCTTTGGCGGCTTCCGGCGTGCCCAACTTGGCAATCGCGCGCATGGACTTCAAGCGTTCACGTTGCTTGAAGGGTTCTCGCGCATGGGTCGCGATGTCTTTTAGCAACCGGTCGATTTCATTCGTACGTGCGTCCGCGACACGTGGCACGGCCGAAAGGCCATAGACACCGATTGCAAGTAAGAACAGGCACGTACCTAGGCGAAAGCCTCTCGGCGACGTGCTCGTGCGAATCGTTCGTCGGTCCATGGCCGAATCATACCGGGATGGCTATCGAGTCGGGGTCGTTGGCGCATGGGGATGCATATGGATTGCGTGAGTGGCCTTGGGGATTGCGAGCGCTACTTCGGGGCGATGACGAGGCGAAACACGAGCGCTTTGTCCTTCGTATTGGCGTCCACCGCCGTACGGCCGTCGAGTGATGCGCGCGTGAGCAGTCCTCGAGGATGGTGCTTGAGCACGTAGGCGCCTGCTGCGTCGGTAACGAGCTCCCCGTCGGCACGGGTGACCAACTGAGCGATCCCCATGGGGGAGCGCGCTCCGAGCCTCGCGGGTCGCGCCGTGCCGTCGCGGCGCGCGCCGTTGCGCCCAAAGAACACATCACTTCCGGGTTGGTCTAGGTAGTCCTCGCCCGCCATACGTCGCCATTCGGCTTCCGTGGGAAGTCGATAGGGGAGTTCCTCAATCGATGCGCGCCATGCGGCATAGGCCGCCGCATCGTGCGGTCGAATGCCCCGTACCGGGCGAGATCGCGCATCGGCTGTGGCCAGCCACATTTTCGTACCGCTTCGATCGCGCTCGAATCCACTTGGGGGCACGCGGCTTCGGCGCTCCGCATCGTCCTCGATCTCCGCAAGCCACGCTTCGTAGTCGGAGTTGGTAATGAGATCGACGCTTGCAACGAAGGGTTGTGGCGCGTTCGGTTTCCCCGGATGGTTGTTCGCAGGATTGTTGGTCGCAGGTATCCACACCATGCCCTCGGGATGCGGAACGATGGAGGCGCCAAAATGCAATGCCGGAGGCACCGACGTTTCGCGCCCTGGAGCACAGAGCACCATGAGATCGATGCGCGCGCCCGAAATCCGAAAGATCCCTGGCGGAAGTGTCAATACATCGAGGCTGCGCACGGCGTACTGCTCCTTCGGAAACTGCACACTCGCGTCAACGGCCTTCACTTTCCCCGTAACGGTTCCGTTTGAATTGGCTATTGGCTCCGGTTTCCACATGGCTTGAAGCGATTCGACACGGCTCACCAACTCATCACGGTGTGCGCCTGCAGGGAGCCCCTCGATTTTTTTTGCCGCGACTTCCGTTTCGTTACGCACAGCTTGGATGGCGTGCATCCATGCACGCGCGCTTCCGTTCTTAAGTGTGTCGATGTTTCGTAGGGCGGTCCAACGTTCATCGAGGTCCGTCAGTTGTGTGCTGGCGTCATCCGTTCGCAAGTCGTCGGAGTGGGGCTCGCGAGCCAGGAACACCATGCCGAGCACAAGGCCCGTCGCTACGCCAGCCAACGTGCCAAGGATGCGGGAACGATTGCGCCGCAGCCAACGAAACGCGCGATCCAGCGTGGCCGATCCCGCGCCACCTTCTACCACAGCGCGCGCGGTTTGACCGCGCAACCACCGTTGGAGATCTTCCTTGAGCGCGCCGGCCGTTGCGTAGCGTTCATCGGGCTGTACGGCCATGGCCTTATTGACGATGGCGCTCAGTGAGGATCCCATCACTTCCGGCAGCGGTGGATACACACCCTTGCGCGCATCGCTCAACATATCGTCTTGGGTGCGAAAGTCGGGCGCTTCGAGTTGTTCGCGACGTTTGGTGTAGCCGCGTGCCTTGGCGAGTTCGCCGGCAGCTTCGGCTTTGGCCTCGGCCTTCTTGAGTGCTTCGACGCGTTCGGCAACGTCTTTCTTGCTAAACGGCGATGCACGACCGATGGGCGGCTCAGCAGAATAGACATAGCGAATCAAATTGCCAAGACCCCACACGTCGGTGCGTGGATCGACATTCGCGGCGGCTTGCTCGGGTGAAAGAAAGCGTGGCGTTCCCACGATCTTTCGAGCTGCGGGGACTTCATCCATGGCGCGGCAAATGCCGAAGTCGATGACATACGCACGGCGCGTGCGCACGTCGATCAATATGTTTTCCGGTTTGATGTCGCGGTGTTGAATCTTGTACGTCTGATTGGCCGCGTGAATCCCGTCGATGACCGGCAAGATCACATCGGCGATCAACTGCTTGGGATCGGCCCATCGCCGGAGGCGGGGATACGTACTTGCGAGTTTTCCGTTTTGGGCCAGCTCAACGACCACGTCGAGCGTGACGGGTTCGTAAACCAACTCCATGACGAAGTAGGGGCGTTCGGGATTGAGCCAGCCCCGATCATAGACCGGCATGACATGCTCATGGCGAATCGCAGCTTCGGCTTCGCACTCAGCCAAGAAGCGCTCCCGCAGTGATTCAGGAATGCCATCCGCCAACAATTTGAGCGCAACGAAGCGATTGGTCTGCTCGTCAAAGGCGCGATACACGGTACCCATACCGCCGCGGCCAACGGGCTCTTCGATGCGATAGCGTCCGAGCGTAGAACCGGCAGGCAAGTCGTCCTTTTGCCGCTTGAGTCCGCCGGTGGATGCATCGATGGTCGTGCTCATTGCCGTAAAGCCTATCGCAAGTTGCGATGACGATCATCTAACGCTCCAGCGTGGTCACCCTGCCGGGCTTGACCTCGACTTCGTGGCGTGTTGTGCGCCCATGTTCCTGGCACTTGATCTCTACGACGTACGTGCCCGCCGAAAGTCGCTCACACGCCCACACCGGCTCCGCCGTGTTTGGTTGCAGCACGTCTGGTTGCAGCACGTCTCGTTGCAGCACAATGAACTCATCGAGTCCTGCGCGCGTTGCACGAACGTTCACGAATGAAGTGTCAACGGCCTTTACGACGTAGAAGGGATCGTGGTGCGAGAGGGGGGACTCGAACCCCCAATCCCTTTCGGGAACCAGATCCTAAATCTGGCGCGTCTGCCAATTCCGCCACTCTCGCGTGGGTGGGGCATTCTATCCCATGCGCCAAATTTACCTGGTATTTGTGACGCATCCATGGCGCGGCGGGCCGGAAACGGCGAGTGGTTCGCGGTGCGCCAAGAATACCTGGTTTCTTTGGCGCATAGAGAAGGCGCCGTGCGCCAGGAATACCAGGTATTTGTGGCGCGCTAGCGGCGGATGATCTCGAGGAACTCTTGACGCGTTTTGGGGTCACTGCGAAACGTCCCGAGCATACAGGATGTGACCGTCGAGCTGTTTTGCTTGTTGACGCCGCGCATCATCATGCAGAGATGTTGGGCTTCGATAATGACGCCAGCGCCGCGGGGATTGAGAGCCTCGGCAATCGCTTCAGCGACTTGCGTAGTGAGGCGTTCTTGGACCTGGAGGCGACGGGCAAAGACATCGACGACGCGGGCGAGTTTGCTCAAGCCCACGATCTTCTTGCGCGGTAGGTACGCAACGTGAGCACGGCCGAAAAAGGGGAGCATGTGATGCTCGCAGAGGCTGTAGAGTTCAATGTCCTTTACGACCACCATTTCATCGGTATCGCTTTCGAACACTGCCGCGTTCAAGACGTCGTGGGCATTGCTCTCATAGCCGTGCGTCAAGAACTTGAGGCTCTTTGCAACGCGCAACGGCGTCCGACGCAATCCTTCTCGTTCTGGATCTTCACCGATGCCATTGAGCAGGCGGGTCACCGCCGAAAGCATGGCTTCGGGCGGTGTAGAAGCGTTTTCATCCATGGTCGATTGATCCTCATGAACGCGTGAGTGGCACGTTGTATCGCGCGCAGGGCGGATTCGCTTGCGGGATTGCTGCCGATCGGTCGATTTACGCCGCGATCGGCGAGTAGCTTCTTGCTGCCAAGCCCGCTCGCACGCACCATGCGCCCATGGCCGCATCCGTCTCCGTTCGCGCCGAACTTCTCTTTAGCGCGCGTTGTGGTCGACCGCCCCAGGGAAGTGTGTTCGCTCCGGGGCGCGCTGTACTCATGCGTCGGGCAGATGCCGAAGCGGGCGATGAACTTCTCGTCGCGCCCACGGCCCAAGGGATTTCAGCCGTTTGGGGGATACGCCCCGATCGCCGTGTTGCCGTGTGGGCCATGGATCAGCGTGCCAAAGATCACTTTTCGCATGGCGAAACAACACGTTCGGGCCGTCTTTGGGCCGATCTTGCTCGCGGTGCGGCCGCGCGACTGGATAACCAAGGTTGGCGGCCGCCCGGCATCGACATGGTTGTGATTGGTGACTTGCCTCAGAAAATGGGCCTCGCTTCATCTACCGCGTACACCGCTGCCATTCTTCGGAGCTTTTACGCAGCGATCGAAGAGTCGCGTTCGGCGAACGATCTCGCGCGCGATATTGGATGGGTCGAGCGGCACTGGGGAGGTCCTTCGGTGTACGACATCGACGCGCACATGCTTGCACGTGAACCCAACTCGTTTGTACACGTGCGTCCCGGCATGTCGTTTGATGATCTCAAATCGTGGCCCTTGACCCACCGTGTTCGCGGCCATCTGACGAAAACGGTTCGTCCCGACTTTGATGACGATGCAGAGGGGCTGAACCGCGCAATGCAAGCGCTCGCACAAAACGACATGGACGCTCTATTCGACGTGATCAAGCAGACGACATCTACAGTGCTGGGTTCCGATGCATCGTTATCGGCCATGCGCGAGGCGTTACGGGAAGAACCTCACGTTCAAGCGGTTCGCGTCCATCCCGTGGGGCAACAGTCAGGACTCATCGAAATCTCGCTTCCCGCTTCGTAGCGAATCTCGCCGCTATTTCCGCGCCAGACGCTTGCTTGTCCATCGTTTAGGCTAGACGCACTCGCGCTAGGTATGGAGGCAAACGATGCGCATCGCGGCTTTCACACTCATTGCCTTGGTGGCCTGCGGATTACTCGCCTGGGTGCTCTTGGGTGACCCGATTGCGGAAGAGTCTCACGACCATGCCGTTGCGACGAAAGAGCTGGGCACCGATGCATCGCAGCCTGTACTTCACGGGCAAAATCCACACGAGACTCCGAATGAACGCTCGAAGACCGATCACGCGAACTGCAAGATCCACGTTACGGTTCGTGACTCAGATGGCGCGCCTGCTGCTGGTGTGGCGGTGGAGGTACGTAGCTTCATCAAGCCGTCTCACGATGCGAGTCAGAAGGACGCGCGCGTCCAGCAAAGGGATTCCATCGAATCTCTGGTTCGCGACGCCCTATCCGGCGCTAGCAAAGCGACGTACGTAGTCGCGGCCGGAGTTTCCGATGGCGACGGCCGTATCACGTTCGATGTTTGCAGGGGAAGGCGGGTCTGGATTCAAGCCAAACCCACACCGCCACTCGTTAGCCCACGCCGATGGATTCTTTGGCCACGTGAGCAAACGTCTTCAAAGAACGTAACGTTGGTGCTTGCCCGGGGCGCAGCGATTGAGGGTCAAATAGTTTCTCGGAATGGGAGCTACGCAGGCACGCGCTTCTCTGTGTCTGGCAAGAGTGGTTGGACGCATCAAGGAACGTGCGATCCAGAGACCGGCACCTTTCAAATCGCTCATGCGCCTTCCGATTCGCTCACCTTTCATGTAACGACCGGGGAAGGGCGCAACTACGGCGGATTCGATTTTTCTCCTCCGTTCAAAGGGCCCTTGAGAATTCAACTTCCCAGTGGCACCGCGAGCCTGCGGATCGTGGCAACCAATGAAGCGGGATCACCCGTTGCTAATGCCGCAGTCCACGCACGAGTTTCTTCGGGCGATGCAGCAAATCCGTTTCACACTAGACTGGCCGGTTTGACGGATGACATGGGCGTCGCGCTGTGGAAGAACGCGTCCGCGGGAAGACTGTCACTAGTTATGGCCGCCTGCGAGTCGTACGTGCCTTATGTGTCCCATATGCGAACGGGACAAGGCGCCACCAAACTCACCGAAGGACAGATCACGTCCGTACCCGTCACACTCTCTCAAGGCGGTTCCATCGAGGGCGTTGTGACGCGCGTTTCGGACAGTGCTGTGCTCTCGAACGCAACGATTCTGCTACGCTCCATCGAACGAAAACATGAGTCGCCGATCTCAACACGGTCCGATGAACAAGGCCGTTTTCGTTTCGAGATGGTGGGACTCGGCTCCTACATCCTCTTTGGCCAGCACAAGCACTACTTCGATCCGAGCGTTGAGGGGCTCCCGGTGGTCCCTTTTTCTTCGCAACGGACACCTGCGGTTCCAAGCCACTTAGTTGTTTCGCTCACCGCCAATGATCGAACGGTTACGAAGAACATCGCGCTCAAGGCCGGTGCCACGTTGGCTGGGCGTGTCCTCGATGAGCACGATCATCCAGTTGAGGGGGCTCGAATCACGATTGAAGACGTGGGCATTCCCAAGGACGTGTTGCGTTCGTGGGGTGGCTTTATGACCTTCTCGCCTCAAGGTCAGACGACATCGGACGCCGAAGGTCGCTTCGCATTGGTGGGGCTGGCGCCGCGCAGTAACTGGCAGCTCTACGCCGTTGCCGATGGCTATGCGGGTACGGCGAGCGATCCTGTGTCTCTCCAAGACGGTCCACGTGATGACGTGATTTTGCGAGTCGTCCGCGGTGCAGAGATACACGGGCACGTCGTAGATGGACATGGCAAGCCCCTGGTGGGCGTTCGAGTCCTGCTAAGCGGAAATGTCAAATTAGTCAGTGGAGAGAGGTTTGCCGTAAGTGGAGCGCATGGGGAATTCTCCTTTAGGGGGCTGGCACCCGAAGCCTATGCACTCAAGGTATTTGTGAATAGACGACTGAAAACATGGCCGGTCGATACCCTATCGCTCGGCGAGCACCGCAGCGGTGTAAAGGTCATCATCAAGAAGGCGAAGGCGCTCACGGGAACACTGCAAACGACAAGCGGAGATCCCTTGGCAAATACTGAAGTCGCGTTGTTGTTCATTGGCACCACCAACACGTCGCCATTCGTCAAGGGCCTAACCGATGAGCACGGTCGGTTTCGGCTTGAGAGCGACCATAAGGGGAACGCAACGCTTTACGTATTGATTGGTGGGGACATGAAACCCGTTGGCCCTCCTGTTCCTGTCCCATTCCAAGACGAGGTTTTCACGTTTGATCCGCCGAAAACGACGCGGCTTTCGGGGCAGGTGAAGCGTTCCGATGAAGGGGGGATAGGATCTTTCACGTTGAACGTGCGCGAAAAGGGCGGCGGTCATCCTCGAACCTATTCGATCGATGGCACGGAGTTTTCGGTTGAATACACAGGAGAGGCGCCGATTCTAATCGATGTACTTCATGTGAAAGACGAACGAGGTTTGCTTACTGCATTCCTTAGTCTCGATGAGCTGGTTGAAGATCCCACGAAACCGATTCAGATCGCGCTCCGACAGGGCGCCACCGTCTCCGGGAAGGCGCTCGACGAGCAGGGCAGCGGTGTTGCCGGCGTGCTGGTGCGCCACGGTCAACTATCGGCTGTGAGTGCACAGGATGGGTCGTGGACACTCACCGGCATGCCCGTTCGCTCCGGTCACACGCGCGTGTCCCTTGAAGTAGTCGTTCCACCTGGCTTTGTCCCTGTGCCGAGGTTCTCCGCAAAGGTGGAAGACAACGACGTGGAGATCCGTCTCAAGCAGGGGCTGATGATTCGTGGGCGTGTCGTGCTTCCCAAGGGCATTGCCACTCATGCCATCAACCTAACGGCTTCGTTTGCGGATGGCAACACGGGCATTGAGAAGAAGGTCAGTTCCAAGGCAAGTCCCACCGGCGTATTTGAAATCGGCGGTTTCCCGGCGGGTGAGCATGTGAAGCTTCAAGTAGAGCCTGTTCAATCTGACGTTTCAGGTGATGTGCTGCTTGATGCGACATTGACCAATATAGTGCCCGGGACTGAGGATCTCGTCGTGCGCTTGCAGCTCGGCGTGACGATTGCGGGGACGATTGTGGACCATGCTGGGAGTCCGCTCACCAATGTTGCGGTTCGTCTTGCGGGCAAGTCGCGCGTATGGACAACGAGCAATCGCGCTGGCAAATTCCGGTTGCTCGGCGTTCCGCCGGGGGCGTCTGCATTGTCCGTAGTCAAAGGGGCGGGCAATCGGTTGATACCAGACGTTTCGGTGCGTGCGCCGTCAAGCGATGTACGAATTGTTGTTCCGAATCGAGCGCGCATTTCGGGGAGCCTTATGGGCGCAGACGACGGCGGCACGTGGTCGCTTCGCGCCTACAACGCAACTGCACATGAAGAGGGCACAATCGGACACACGCCCATCAACGAAGACGGATCATGGACGACCCCGTTGCTCGGGATGAACACCAAGTGGCTCATTGTTGCGACATCATCGAAGCGTCGGAACGATCGCTATGCCGTTGCGGGTCCAGTTGATGCAGGGGCAACGGGCGTCGTCCTCACGGTGAAACAGGGCAAGGCCATTCAAGGTCGAGTGGAGATTGCAGGGAAGGGATCGCGTGCGTTCGTTGAGGCCGAAGGGCGCGGGTGGCGTTCACATACATATGCCCGTGCCAACGGAGAATTCACATTATTGGGATTGCCCCCGGGAACCTATGTCGTCAAGGCGCGCGACATGGTTGGCAATTTTCGAGGGCAGTCGAATGATATCGCCGCGGGCGCTACCGATGTGCTTGTGACTCTACACTCATCAAGGTGAGCGAATGTATTCGTTAGGCGTGCTCTGTGGCCACAGGCTCCACCACCGACGGTTGATTGGTGAAGGTGAGATAGGCCAGTTTCTCACACTTCTTCATGAGTAGCACGTAGCCTACGACGAGGCTGATGAATGCAGCGGCGGCATAGCCCAAGCCATATGCCGACGGGCCCGCGTAGATGCCTGCGATCGCGAAACCTGTATTGGCCACAAGGAATGTGACCGTCGTCGCGAGTGCAGTTCCACGCAAGTCGAGGTAGAGCTGAATCAGAATGGTGATCAGCAAAAGAACATGGAAAAAGGCGCCCACGCAGCAACAGCGAAACGTGGTGACCATGGCGTCGGGAAGTTTGAGCCACGCGATGATGTTGGGCGCGAAGACTAACGCGAGCAGTGTGATTGCACCCTGAATGCGGAGAATGCGCACGGTGCCATTGCGCAAGTCGGCCAGCATGGATTCGCGGCGCTCGCGGATAGCGTTGAGCGGGAAGTCTCGCAGGATACTTCCATAAAACGAGCGGTAGTGTTCGTAGAACGACGTTTCAACCAGGACAAGATTGACTGCCAATGCAGGAATAACTGTCAGGTACGCAAAGAACCGACATGTATCGTAGGTGGGGTGAAAGTGGATCAACGTGTGAATCATTTGACCGTCGGAAAACCACACAATGATCTCGTCAATCCAAATGGCAATGTTGTATGTGAGGCCGACCAACGCGAGACGCGGGTATGTCTTGAGGCTCTTCAGAATGCTCATGTCGGGGCGCCCACCCACTGAGGTTTGGTGAACCACCGCACGGACGAGCAGTACTAGCGTGAGTCCGGCACCCATTGTGTAGCCAACCAATAGGCCTGTAGCGCTATCGATGCGGATACTCGTGAGTTTGAAGACATTGAAGCCAAGTACCGCCACGCCAGCGAGCGAAACCACGCACCCCCATGCAAAGGCCGCCACGATGGCGTTGAAGTCTTTTGTCGCGCTGAGCCAGATGAGGGCCTGCCAGGTGAGACTTGTAATCACATAGAGAAGAATCGTGGCAATGGCGAGGTGAACAGGAAGCGCGGCGACGATGCAAAACACCACTCCAATGAGTAGTTGAATGCCCGCAATGGCAATCGCGCCGGTGGAGAAAGCCGGAAGTAGCCGGTCGTACTCGCGCGCATAGAGCAAATCGGCGGTGCGGCGCGTAAACGACATCTGTGCGAGGCCTACGACGATCAAGCTGAATGCGAAGCAATACGTCACGAGCGTTCGAAACAACTGAAAGTCGTGTCGGTCAGCGAATAGAGGTGCGAATGCGGTTAGTGCGCTCAATGTGATGATTGTCATTACCCAGGGCCCGGCGGCAATTAGGCCCGCCGACCCGTATCCACGCACGCGTGACACGAGATCGCCTTCGCTCGTCATCAAGCGGCGCAGTTCAAAGCCAATACCCGCCATGCTAGGAGGCCTCCGCAGCGGCAAAGACGTGTCGCTTGTAGATCGATTCGTAGCGCGCGACCATGTCACGCTCGTCGTAACGTTCGCGGACGCGGGCGCTCATGCATGCACCCATACGCGCAAGACGCGGCCGGTCTTCCACGAGCGTTTCAATGGCGCCCGCCAAAGCATCGGGCGACGCAATCGGAACAACGAGCCCACCCTCGCCGCGCGCCTTTTCTTCCGGCGTGTCTCCCATGAGCAACTCGGAACACGAGCCCACATCGGTTGCCACCGTGGGAATGCCAAATGCCCCAGCTTCTAGAATCACGAGCGGTTGCGCTTCAGAAATGCTGCTCAGCACGCACAAATCAATCTTTGGATATTCCTCCAATACATTGACGCGCCCCTCGAACACGACGTGATCGTCAAGTCGCAACATGGTTCGCAGTGACTCGCAATCGGCCACGTATTCGGGATCCTCGTCATAGGGGCCCATGACGCGAAAGGTCACGTTGGGATATCGATCGAGTACGAGGCGCGCCGTGCGAAGCAACGTGCGAATGTCTTTGATGGGGCACACACGGCCCACGAAGCCCACCACGAAGGGATCCGTTGGCTTCGTCTTGGTGTTCTTTGGCGTTGGTGCAGCACCAAAGCGGCTCAGATCAATCCCGTTTGGCACCACATGGATCTTTTCGGCGGGCGCGCCATCGCGCATCTGAAGCTCGGCGTTGCCTTGATAGAGTGTATAGATATCGTCCGCCGCGCGGTAGCACTCGCGGCTCATCATCGCGAACTGACGCATCCAGAATCGCTTGAAGTAGGGGGCCTCTCGAGATGTCACATTCACGCTGGCCGGCCCGTCCGGAATCCACGTTGCGCGCTGAATATCGATGCGACGTTCCTTGGCATAGATACCGTGCTCGGTGAGCACCATGGGACGACCCGTAGCGGCCACCGCACCCGCGGCAAGCACGCCAGCATAGCCGGTACACACCGTGTGAAACATGCGCGCATCAGGAAGCGGCGCCGTCAAGACGTTGAGGAAGGGCAGCAGTGCAAATCGCCACGTCCAAAAGAACTGCAAGAGACCCTCGCGCGACGCTTCTTCGCGATAGGTTTCGAGCATGACGTCCCACCCTTCAGGGGAGTTGAGGAGGGCGAGCTTGAGTTGCTCAATATTCGCTTCTTCATTGACCGCGCGAAAGAAGTTGTCAAAGGCACCTACGTCGTCGTCGCGCAACTGCGTCATGAGACGCTGAAACGTCTCAATCGTTTCACGCCACTTTCCAGCCGGCACGGAGTACATGTCCGATTCTGTG
Organism: Planctomycetota bacterium; assembly: GCA_965222115.1. Lineage (GTDB taxonomy): Bacteria > Planctomycetota > PLA2 > PLA2 > JAEUHO01 > CBDCTJ01. The sequence goes on from CBDCTJ010000007.1 coordinate 2,388,404, forward strand.
GCTGCGTGCTGCAAATAGACTTCACGAACGCCCACTACGTTGTCGGGCAATGTGTAGCGGTGGCCTTTGGGGTAGTAGTCGGGCTTCGGGCTCAAATGCACAATCGTAAACGTGAGATCGTTGAGCTTGGTTACGAGGCGATGAACCCATGAGGACACGCCTCCGGTGACAAACGGATAGGTTCCTTCCAAAATCAGGCAGACGTCGGCACTCATGCAACGCGCTCCCGTTCTGCGGTCGCTGCGAAGGAGAGCCACACGGGAACGTGTGCACCCGCCTCGTTCAGCGAGCGATGAATGGCGCGCACACGATCAAAGTCTCGCCTTTCAATGGCTTCCGCGGCATCGCGAATCGATTCGCGAACTTCGTCGGACTCGTGCCCCTTGTTTACGGGGGCCATGGGCGTTGATGACAAGCCTGCCTGTTGACGCAATGACTCTTCCATGTGCCAGCGCGCGCTACGCGAATCGAGTACGCCCGACGTGGCCAACGAGCGATGGGCATCGCTGAGTTCGGCCTGGACTTGTAGGTCGCCGGGCCGTTCGCCCAACGACTGCGTACAGGCGTGGATGCGCGCCAGGTACTGATCTTCGGCTTGCGTGATCTGTGCGTGGGCGAACAGCGCGACTTCGGCGTCGGGCAACGTCAGACAACGGCGTAGCAACGCCATGTGTTTGGGTTGACCCAGCTTTGCCAGCTTCCGGAGCGCATTGCGTTTGTGGTCCGGCGTGCCGTGCTCAAGGATGGCCGCGAAACTCTCTGCGTCACACATGGCCGCTAGGTCGCGGTCGGGTTGCCCCGTGAACAAGCTCCGTCGCGGACGCATGTCGTGGCTCTCAAGGACTTCATCGTGGAACTGTCGAAGCGTGTGTCCCGCTTCGGCGAAGCGCGTGCCGAGCGAGCGGCGACCCACGAGCGCGAGGAGGGCACCTATGAGCGGGACACTAAACGTCATAAGGCCGTCGATATGCAACTCGACGCTGTGTTGGCGTGCCACACGTAACGAGGGTGGCACCCACAACATGAGTAGTGTCGCTACGCAATGCACCAACAAGGCGGCTATCTGTAGCCACCCACTGCTCGATGTGACCAACGCGAGCGCGACCAGTTCGAGCACAATGGCAACAAAGCAGTTGCCTACGATCATGGCGCGTGCCATCAGCTGAGAATTCCAAGCAGCTTTAAGTGATGATCCGCGTGAGTGCCTGTCGTGCCCAGTGTGTGGCGCTTGACGTGGAAATCGCCCGGTCTGGCGTCGACCATGGCATCGGTTAGGAATTCAATGCAGCGTGCAACCGCGGTGTCGGTGCCGTTTGCATCGGTCGCCGGAAGTAGCAATACAAGTGTGTTGGATTCCAGCATGAAGACACCATCCGATGGACGTAAGGAAGCCGCGAGCGCAGGGAGCGTTTCCGATTGTGTGTCTTCGCTAGCAACGTGCCGTGATTCGATGAGTACGAGTTGGCAAGGGTCGCCTGTAGTCGAGGCCACGCTCGTTTCCATCGGAATGCGCCGCAGCAGTCCATCCAGATCGCCGACGCGACCGTGGTGCGGAATCGAAACCGGGCATGCGGGATCGAGATTCATCGTCGAGCGCAAGCGGAATTCGCGATCGAGCTCGTCGAGCATGGCATACGCATCAGGCGTGGTGGGCTCGAGGCGCGTGGCACGTACGGAACACTCAAGTCGCGCATCGGACTTCTCAGTCCACGTGCGATTTACCGAGCGCAGCGCCTCATCGCCCTCCGTGAGGACAATCACATAACAGCCCGGATGACCGAATCGATAGAGCGTCTTGCCATGAAAGTCGGAGGCAAGCAAGTGACGAAGTTCGCGGTCGAGTGCGGTCTGAGCACCCGCGGACCCATGGCGCCACCCGTCGGCATGAATCGCCACAACGGCCAGCGAAGTTCCGTACCGTTCCGCTCGGTGCGTTTCAACATGCAAGCGCTCACCAAACTCGTCTTGGGACGCAATCACCAACGGAGGATGGGCATCGGTTGCGCTTGACGGGTGGCGAGTCTGGTTGGCGTCCAGTGAAGTTTCGGCCCACTCCGCAATGCCGAAGAATACGGAAGCGGATTCGGGACTGAGTTGTTGCGTAGGTACTTCATCGACGCAGAGCAAAGCGCCTATGCGTCCTTCGCGCGTGCGCAAGGGCGCAACAAACAAGGGATCGGTGGCGCCAAGAACGCCGTGCACTTCAAATGCCTTGAGCGGTCGCTCGCGTTTGAGTGCCTGGGCGAGCACCCGGCTTTCGGAGAGCTTCGGGGCGCGCATCTTCAGGTCTTCGTGGGTCCAGCCATCGTGCTTGGCAACGGTCAAGGTGCCATCGGTTGCTACGTCGATCACCGACGACTTGGTGGCGCCGCAGTGCTTGCGCACAAGACGAAGTACGAGCGCAAAGGGATCCTCGACGCCCTCGCGTTCTAATTGGGTCGTGGAATCGAATGCACTGGCGACGTGGACAGGCAGTTCTTCAATGCGCTCCTTGAGTCGCGCATTGGCCTCTAGCAGTACATCGCGTTCGTAGCCAAGCCGCGCTGCAGTGCGCGAGGCGGTTTGCAGCTTCGTTTCAACGCGCCGAAAGGTGGATGCGTGGGCATCGTGAATCTCGCCTACCAAGAATGCACCACCAAAGAAGCAGAGCAACGGAAGCGGATCGGACAAGAGTGTCGTGAACGCGAGTGGTGCACTCATGCCGTCGGCCATCAGGCCCAGGCTTTGGATTGTCAGTCCAATGACGGCGGTCAACATACCCACCACAGTGCCATGGGCGGCGGCCATGCCGAGGATGATCAGCCAGTACGGGTGGGGATACACCCCGTAGAGACCCAGCGGCGAGCTTCCAACGGCAAGCTCAATGAGAATTGATACGGTGTAGAGAAACCCAATGTCGCGCAACACAGACAGGGAACTCTGAGATCGGCCGTGCGTGCTGGCGGGGTTACCAGAACCAGTCGAAGAAGATTGAGACGTGTCCGAAGTCGCCGTCTTGGAACTCGCTATTGGAGCCGTAGCCGAACGTCGCCCGGACGCGGGCACACCGGTGGAGTTGCCATTCAAGTCCGCCTTCAAGACCCCAGAGGAGTCCTGCGGCATGCGGGTCAAACCCTGCGTAGAATTCGGCTGTCGCATCCACCACCTGCGCCAAGCGACGCTTCGCCCGAAGCCCCGCCGTTAGGAAGTCCGTCCGCTTGCCCAACGGAAGAACTTCGGCTAAGCGCCTATCGTCAAGGTGGCGCGTGGCGCTGTAGTTCAGGCGTACTGAAAGCTCGCAGGGCAGCTCAAATAGCCGACGACCGGCCTCAACCGACCAACTCGCCCAGCCATCCCACGCCAAACCGTGCCCGGGCACATGTGCACCAAAGCGATCAAACGACGCGGTGGCATGCAGCCAATAACAAGTGTCAAACTCGCGGTGTACGGTCGCACGAACGCCACGCTTACGTCCGCCCAATGCTGGCGCGGCACCCGTTTCGTCCATGATCGTGTCGTAGTGGCCCTCAAGTGACAGTGACCAGTACGGTAACGAACCCGTCGTCGTAATCGATGCGCGGACACCGGCATCGGGACCACGGACGCGGTCGTCATAGACATCCGCGCCAATCATTGCCCACGTTGTTCCATGGATGCGGTAGTGCAGGTCGGTTTGTAGTTGCCAAAAATCGTCACCGATCTTGTTGCCCGGTGTTCCGGTTGCGATGCCCTCCGTGCTGGCTTGCGTGCCACTCACAACGGCCCGCAGTCGGTCTATAAGCAACGGCACTGTCGCACTGATCCCCGTATACGAAGTGCGATCATCCGCGGCGAATCGATGCCGTGAAAATGCGGTTGCTGTTCGCTCCGTATCGAAGAGGTTGGATCGTAGTTGACGCCGCGTTTCATTGCTATCGGGCGCCAGTGCAAGCTGTCGCGCATACATGCGCGATGCCGCCTGCACCCGTCCGCTGTATTGAAGGGCGGTGGCATATTCGCCCCAGAAATTTGGCGCAGGCGGGGGCCCCGTTCGAATGACCCGTTTCAGTACCTCTGCGGCGTCGGCCGGACGGTGCTCATGGAGTTTCAAGTTGGCATCTTGCCGAAGGAGTCGGCGGTTCTCCGGTTCCAACTGCGACGCTTCACGCCAAACGCGGCGCGCCGCGGAAAAGCGTTCATTGCCTATTAGGCCGTCTACGAGATCCAGTGGAATCGCTATCTCGTCTGGATGTTTGGCTCGCAACTCGCGAAAGCGACGACACCCTTCGGCTTCGGGACCAAGGCGCATTAGGCAACGGGCAAGAGTCGTCTCTTCGCCAATCGATCGATCCGAAAGCGCGCGCTGCGCTGCGAGCGCAACGCGAAAGTGCCGCTTCGCCAATGTGCGATGCCTCAGCGACCAGTAGTTTTCGCCAAGCAGGTAGCGGACTTGACCGCGTGCACGCCTTTCGTCCTCCTTCAATTCATGAGGCGCAATGGCAAGGCGAAGCTTGAGGTAGGGAATCGCCATTCGTGGACGCCCCACGACACCGTAGGCTTCTCCCAGTCGGCGTAGTACGAGTCCATCTCTTGGCTGGGTGACGAGCAAGGCCTTGTATATAGGCACAGCTTGGGCAACGCGGTCGGCTGTGACGAGGACTTCGGCGTATCGAATGTGGTCCGTTCGTGTGGCATCCGGTTCTTCATAGAGAGTGCGCCATACTCGAACCGCGTCGTCCACTCGCTTTGCATCGACCAACGCACCGGCGTACTCACGTCGGTCATCGCGTGTGGCGTCCCGATGGCGAACGAGGCGCTCGTAGACCGCTACCATCTCCTCGTTTCGTTTTGCAGCAAGCAAGGCCGCCAGCAACCGGCGAAAATCACTGCGCGTGGCATCGGGTCGGCGCGCGCGAGCCTGAAGCAACGCGATCGCTTCGGGCAAACGCTTCAGTTCTTCAAGCGCGGTGATGTAGCGCGCAATATCCTCTTCGTTGGCATCGGCACGGTGGGCACGAGTTTGCAAGTAGGGTAACGCCTCGGCGTAGGCTTTGGTGCCTTCCAGCGCGTAGAGGTAACGGTCCAGCGCGTCCTTTTGACTCGGATTGGCACGAAATTGTTTCCGCACCAGCGGCAGCGCCTCGTGAAAGGACTCGTTGTCGAGGAGCGCTTGGACATAACGTTCTGCGTCTTCGGATGTGTCGCCTGACGCATCAGCTAAGGCGCGCAGCAGCGGAAGTGCCTCGTCGCCGCGGTCATCTGCGCCATACAGTGACGCCAAGGCTCGCATATTGCTGACATCCTGAGGCGCCACCCGAAATAAGGCCTCGCGTGCTTCAATCTTCAGGGCGCTGTCATCCGTCCACGTGGCGCGCTTGACCCAATCGCGAATGGCGTCCTCATCGCCGTTCTCAGCCAAAGCACGCGCGCGCTCCAGCGCAGCCGCTCGTTTCGGATCCTTGGCGTCAAGGTGAAACAAGCGCTCCTTACGGACCTGTTCACTGTCGGGAAATCGTTTGGCGAGGGCGTCAAACAGGGACTCAAGATCGTCGTCTTCCACTATGTCGCGGTGTACGTAGAGCAGATCAATACCTTGTTCCGGCGTGGTCGCTTCATGGGCGAGCAATCGCTCAACGTTTTGCATAGCCTGTTCGGACGATAGTTTGGCCGCAGACAAGTAATCCGCGAGTCGTAGATAGTCGTCGGCACGCTCGATCGCAGCGTAGGTGTCTCGGTAGATTGCGCTTGCCTTCTCTACATCCTGTGATGCAAGGTGAAGATTGGCCAATCGCACTCGCAGGCGTTGCTTCGACGCCCCGTCTTCTACAACTGCCAACTCCTTGGTGAGCAGCACGCGCAATTTGTCTCGATCGTCGGTCTTTAGGTAGAGGTCCAGCAACTCATCGGCGTAGCGAACGGAATCGCTTCCAGCGAAGGTTCCCCTCGGATACGCGTCATATAGCGATTTGAGAATGTCGCCCGCGCGATCAAGGCGCAGGTCCTGCAACGCGATACGATAGGCGTCCTCTTTCCAGGGACGCGGATTGTTATCTTGCGACCACGCGACTCGATAGAAGTCGAGTGCAGCGTCGATATTGCCCGCTGACAACGCCACATGAATCGCTAACTTGATGTGTTCCTCACTCGGCTGTGCGGCGACCAATCGTCGTGCATGGGCGAGAGCAACAGAAAACTTCACTTGCGCCATGAGGGCGACGACGAGACGCTTGCGCTGCGCGATGGTCAGCGCCTCGTCCGGTAAGCGCCGCAGGGCGTCTGCCTCTTCATGGGTTCGTGACAACCAGCCGGCCACGGTTGCGCGCCGCTCCAACAATTTGCGATCGAGCCTTGCGATACTGACGCCGAGTAACAGAAACGCGCTGTGCTGTTCTTCGTTTTCAATATGTGCCGCGCTCAGACGATCAATGACGCGCCGTGACGGACGGGATGCGTAGGCGCGGTGCAGCCAACGAAGCCTCGCGCGCATACGGTTTGCGGCACGAAACTTCGCTGCCATGGCGAGCGAGGCTGCTTCGCGTTCACTCGCGTCAAGCGTGTCCCATGCGCGCAGAATGGTGGCCGCTGCCCGATCTGCCGGTTCCGGGAGGTTTGTGAGGTCGGGCGACTTCACGGGTGTGTCGCTTGGCAGGGCAAAGAACTGTTCCGTCCACGTACGCTGAACGGTATCGGCGCTTGCTGCAATCAGTTGCGTAGCGAGCACGTCGGTGGTGAGCGTCCCGGGTTGTGGGGGCGAAGACACCATGGCTACAAGTTGATCAAGTTGCTTTGACGCGGCGTCACGTTCTTGATTCCACGCATCGGCGGCGGGGTGTTCTGACGATACGGTGTCGCGAGGGCGAGTGAGCGCGGACGAGAGCCACGCTCGAATGGTCGCAATAGTCTCCTGTTGGCTCAAAGTCTCGTCAACGCCATCAAGCGTCTGCAGCGCTTTGCGTACATCACCGGTGGCTTTGGTTTCGGCGATCACTTCCCCGACTCGCTTGCTGAGTATTTCTTCGGGCGATGGCGTGACGGGGTCTGGCGAGTTCGCGTCGGGATCCTCGGGGAGTGGATCCAATTTTGATGAATTGGAGTCCGTTGAAGTATCGGTCTCGGTGTCTTTGGGATCTACTGTCGTCGGATCGGAGCCTGCGTCGTCGCTCGTTGGCGGATCGATCGATTCACCGGTATGCGTAACGGGCGCTGGTTCGGGCTCGGTTGGCGGCGTCGTACTGCGCGTGCTTAAGTAGAGCAGCAAGAGTACGCCCACGCCCAACGTCAAGAAGATCATGGCTTCTTGCCAGGTGAGCCTCACGTTGTTCGGACCTCTATCTGCTCAACAGGACCCTTGGGGCGGTGTATCGAGACGCGTCCGTCCTCGTCGACGGTCTCCTGCCCATGTTCGATGCCACCAATCAAGACGCTGACCGTTGCACCCGGAACGAGTCCCGCCACCACAATCAGGCGCGCGAAGGTAGCCTCACTCGTGAACGCGGCCCCATTTGGGAGCAGGCGTACGTCTCGCAACAGATGATTGGATTGTTCGATGTAAGGCCTCGATGGCGGCGAATCCCTTAACACAATGCGACCCTTGGATGCACCAAGGCTCACGAAGAGGCGCCCGCGCATTACCCGTTGGCCGATTACGCCCTCGCTCGCTCCGATGTCTACGTGCTGATCGGCGTGTTCGAAACGAAGGGTGCGGCAGTGGTCAAATCCCTTGAACGTCCAGCCCGTGGATGTTCGGGCCAGCGCCGCGTTGCGTGCAGCGATCACGGCTTTCGCGTAGTCCGACGCGCGCACAACGATGGTCTCTTCCACGAAAGCAAAGCGCCGAATGAGGCGCTTGAGTGCGTCCATACGCGCCTTGCGTTCAACGCTGTAGAAGTGCGCATAAATGTTGGCGGGCTTGAGAATCCGGTCGCGTGCGGTCGCGGTGAGGGTCTTGGCGATATGGAAAAATGCCCCTGGATTGGTTGAGAAAAATCCAGGAAAATGGTTCTCGTTTGCGGCACCTACATAGACCTGCACGGCCTTGCCTCGCACACGCGCCCACGGTGACACGTAGCCCAGCGAGTTGTAGGCCGGGTCCACGCGAAAGCCACCCCCGTTGAGATTCCACCGCCCCAGTCGATCGGCGGCAAGGATGGCCGCTTCGGGTGGCTCACAGTCTCCGGACCACAGCAAGCCCTCGCAACGTTTGCCTGGTGCAAGCAAGTACTTTTCGATAAACGCGATCGATTCCGTGACCTCACTTACGTACGTGCGATCGAAACCTTTGGGCGGATCGAATCCGTATTCCGTGTTCGCTTTGCCGTGGTGTTCGCCATGCGGCGTGGTTCCGCGTGCATCGTGTTGCGCATCGGGTTTATGCCACACGAATGGGTGTGTCACGGTGTGGGATGCGGCCTCGACTTCGGGTCTCGTCAATAGGCGCTTGGCAATGCGCATGGTCTTGGTGCTGGTGGGGGGCGTCATCGTGTCTGTGAGACTGGCCACAATGACACTTAGCGTTTGAGGGATCTGAAACGTGTCGCAGATCTCTTGTTCCCACACGAGACCGCAGCACTCGTCGGGCTTTCCTCGCGCTGTTGATATCGACTCAAAGCCGTCGCCGTCCACGTGGAGGAAAAACTTGCGCCTTCCTAATCGAACACTTGGATCGGGGGCAGGCACATCGTCGAGGGCGAGCGCCTCTTGAAAAAACGTGAAGAGGTTGAGAAAGAGCCGACGATCGTTTCGATCTCCACCAATTTTGCAAATCCACGGCGCGAGGGCGATGCCGCCCCACGGTCCAGTCACCACCGGCATGCGCACATCTTCCGGTCGTTTCCGATCCTGCGTTCGTAGCCATACGCGATTGTCCGCTCCGACGCTTGTGGGCCCCTGCAATGTCACCAAGTGACTCGGATTGCCTTCAACGGTGTGTAGACCTCGTTCCGTAAATGCAACCGATACCCGTGCCAGCCCCGCAGCGTAGCCTGAACGATGCTTGAGTCCCATGTGTTTGAGATGCGCGTTTAGCGCTGCCCATTCGGCGGCGTCCGGAGGTACGTCCAACAGCGGTTCAAGTTGTTGGAGGTGAAGGATCTTCAGTTGGCGTTTGCGCACTTGAGCGAGCCATGGCCAGAGTGATTTGGGCACAGGCTTATCGCCGTCAAACCATGTAACAACGCCGCGAACCTCGTCGAGCCAGGATTCCGGTGGGAGTCCCTTGTCAATATTCCAAAGTCGAATGGTGATACCGAGATAGTTGAGCGGCATCTCAATGATCTGAGCCGCGTTGCAATAGATCTCGTTGTGCCGCACCGTGGGATTGAAACGCGTGAGTACGATCACTTCGCGCTTGAGTGGCGTAGCCTTAGCTCCTGCGTCATCAGGCTCTGAAGGGATTGCCGATGCCTTGGTGGCGACCCCACCGAGCGCCACTGCAAAGACAAGTGCCGATGCACCGATCACCTGATAGGTCATGCGCCGCGACTTCAACGCCCGTCGCCCTCCGTCTGTGCCCGTCCCGCCGGCAGTCGGATTTCGCCTGCACGCGGCGTTCTACGCAACCCCCGTAGAACGAAGGCGAATGGTAGTGCCTTCCAGATATGGGCAGGGATGACAAATGGGGTGTGGCGAGCTACGCCGAAGCGTTTTGGATGAGTTTCGCCATTGCGGAAAGGTCTTCATGCTTCGACGGTGTGCCTGCGGGTGGGGGAAAGTCCTCGATGCCATCCGTGGGAATGAGGTGAATGTGTACGTGGGGCACTTCGTAGCCCACCACCATCACAACGACGCGGGCCGCATTTGTAGCGCGTTTGACTAGTCCTTGCACGCGTCGCGCAGCCTCCCAGAGCCGGGCATAGGCGGTCGGCTCCATGTCGAAGAGGTATTCCGTCTCTTGCTTTGGAATCACCAGTGTGTGGCCCGGCCGAATAGGTCGAATATCGAGGAACGCTAAGTGATCATCGTCTTCGTAGACGCGATGACAAGGGATCTCACCGCGCACGATCTTTGTAAACAGACTCGCCATCGCCGGACCGTACCAGCATGCGCGGTCGTTGCCATTGCGGGGCGAAGTCCCTACGTACTCAGCGGCGCGTTGCCATCGGGCGATGTGGGGGCGTGCAAACTGGGGTGCGAGATGGGGGTGCGGTCGCTAAAGCCCTTGTCGGCGGGATGCCACCAGCACACACGGTCTTCGCCGAGCCGCCATGAGAGGTAGGCCGGTTCCCCATCGATCAATGTGGGGAAGTCAACGAGGCCCAATTCCAAGTCTCGCACTTCAAGTCCGAGTTCTGCCAACTCGTGAAGGTAGCCTTCGATGCGATCGGAATACATGGTGACTTCTTCGCGAAGCTCTTCAATGCGATCGCTCGAATCCTCCGTGGCATCGAGTGCCATTTCCAAGGCGCGGCGCTCGCGTCCCGCGGCGCGCAAATGGCGAAAGTCATCCACGATGTCGCAAACAATGGAGCGAACCAGTGGCAAAACTTGGTGCGATTCGTCGATCGTGAAAAGTGTGCGTACGGCCGTAGGCATCCGTCCCTCCCTCATGCCTCCGCCCAAGCAGGCGCCGGCCCAAGCGGCACCAGCCCGTCCCTCCACGAGCTGGCGCCGCCGTCTACGCAAGGGAATCGGCTCCCGTGCCCGTCTTCTTGGTCCAGCGCCCGGTTATTTCGGCTTCACCGATCGTCGCGACGGTTCCGCGCGGTCATCGTCGCGTCACGGTTTGGTCTGAACGATGCAAGAAGCGGCGTGTTAGCCCGTCGAAAGGGTCACTTCGATGTCATCGGAGACCAAGTCGCGCAGCATGCCACGCACAATTGCGCGGATGCCGATGGGAGATGCATCGGGGCGACTCACGAGGGGGCGCGTTGCAATCTCGACGACTCGATCGCGATGCGCCACAAAGCGAACCTCTTGTCCAAGTGCCCGGGCGTGTGGGACGGCAATGGCCTTCACGATGCGCGCAATGCCATCACGTTCATCGGTTCGACCGATGCGCATGGGTCGGCGCGACTGCGGCGACCACGTTTCGTGAATAAGCTGCAAGAGTTCGGGGCGGCAGCTTCGACATCCTCGATAGGCACCCGCTTTGTCGGCGATCGCTTCGGGCGTACGTGCTCCCGCATGTACCGCGGCGCGAATGGTCTTATCGCCAATGCCAATGCATCGACACACCAACAGGCCACGGCCATCTGCGTCGCCGGGTCCGTCCTCATCGCTGGCGCCTACCGCCCGACGAATCGCCTCCACAACCATCGTTGCACCGCGAACGACGGCAGCGGGGAATACGTGATCGTGTTCTGTGCCGCGCAATAATGACAGTAGGTCCTGTGCGCGGATGCGCACGGCGGCAGAGCTTGGAGCGTGGCGCAAGGAGAACAGCGCGATACTGAGTGGTGCGCGGGCACCTACGCCGCCAACGACGACACCGCCAACTTGCTCAATGACGCCATCGGGCTCAATGCCGCCTTCAAAATTGAAGGACACGCGTACACCCATGCCACCAATCATGCTGCCGGCTTGTCCAATGGCGTTTGCGTCGTCGAGATCGCCGAATCCAACGGGATCCACAAGGTGTGAGATATACGGTGCGGGGAGCGAAGCGGCCACCTGAACTAGTTTGCATCCACGGATGACGAGATGGCGGGCCGGTTGGGTTCTGGGACAGGCTCAGGGAGCACTTTACCCGGATTCAATATGCCCGTGGGATCCCATGCGTGCTTGATGGCGCGCATTATGCGAATTGCAGTTTCATTTCGACAAAGTGACAAATACCGGCTCTGGGCACAACCCACGCCGTGTTCTCCGGTAATGGTCCCGCCGAGCGATACCGCAAGCTTAAAGATGGCCTCAATGGCCGGGCGCAAGCGTTTCTCGCGCATCGCGCGATCCGGCGTATCCGTCAAGACGTTCACATGAATGTTACCGTCGCCCGCATGGCCATACGAAATCTGTCGAATCTTGTACTTTGCGGCAATGCGACGCACGCCGCGGAGCAGTGCGGGCACTTGACTAGGCGGTACGGCGGTGTCGCACTCGATGTAGGCCGCCTGATTCTTCACCGCCTCGCCCAAACACGTACGAACACGCCAAAGTTCACGCTCCTTTTGTGGCGTGTCGGGTATGAGTGCGTCGAGGGCACCGTGTTCCATCAACAACCCACCCACGCGCATGAGCGTTTGTTCAACCGAGTCCTCATCAAAGCCGTCGATCTCGAGTAATATCTGTGCTTCGGAATCGGAGTAGGGAACCGAGCGGCCCAAGTGTTCTTCAGCGGCCAACAATGCAGCGCGTTCTACTAATTCGAGCGCCGCTGGCGTTACTCGCGATTTGTACACTTCGACAAGTGCTTTCGCAGCGGTGTCTAAGTCATCAAAAGCCGCAAGTAGTGAACGCCTGTGCGTGGGATGGGGAATCAAGCGCAGCGTGGCCTCGGTGACCACTGCCAATGTGCCTTCACTACCGACAAGCAACTGGGTCAGATTGTAGCCCGCCACATCTTTGCGCAATTTGCCACCGGTGCGTACGACGCTGCCCGAGGCGGTGACGGCCTCAAGCGAAAGCACATAATCTTTCGTCAAGCCATACTTCACGCAGTGGGGGCCGCCGCTGTTCTCAGCAATGTTTCCGCCAATCATGCACGAACCCGAACTCGCTGGATCCGGAGGGTAGTAGAGGCCGCGCTCCGCGACCTCTCGCTGCAGCTCGCCGGTAATCACGCCAGGTTGAACGCGACACATGAGATTGGCTTCGTCGATTTCCAGAATGCGGTTCATCCGCTGTACAGAGAGCACAATGCCGCCAAATACAGGCAGCGCGCCGCCAGAGAGCCCCGTGCCCGCACCGCGTGGCGTAACGGGTAGTCCATACGTGTGTGCCAGCTTGAGAATGGCCGCGACTTCCTGCGTTGCTTCGGGGAAAACGACAACTTCAGGGCGATACGCCAAGTCCTCGGTTTCGTCGCGACCGTGAATCGCAAGCGTGGCCTCGTCCACTATGCAGCGCTCACCGAGAAGTTCGCGGAGCGCGTGTAGGTGATCCTGGGTGACGGGTGGAAACGAACGCATACCACTATTCTCTAACCGCCCTCAAGCCAGTGCGGAGAAAAACGGCTGCCTCTGGCATCATTTCGTGCACGGAGGTGCTATGGATCGACGCAGCGTGTCGCGAGTTCTTTGGACGACTGTGCTTCTGTGTGCGTGTACTTCGCCCAGACCGGCGCGAGCCAAAGATGAAGCGACCAAACCCGGTCCCTGCCCCTTAGAGCAAGCGCTCGCAAAGGCAGGCCTCACCGTGGATGACCTCGGCTACCGGCCTCCTGCTCATTTTGCGCGCTATCCCCATCCGGAAACGACGCCGCATGTGATGCCGTTCTTTGAGGATCTCTTTGCCCGTCCTCTCGACACGTACGAGTTCACGCGCACATTGGGCAACGTTGTCGAAGATGAGCTGACGCCACAGGCACTTACGGCACAGCCCAAGAAGCCCGGTACCGGCGAAACGCTGTTTCGACTTGGTGTATCGCTTGCAACCGAACGTCGAATCGGGGGCTTTCGCCGCTTCAAGGTAAACCTGCCTCCTAAGGCACCTAAAGAAGCGCCGCTTCAAAAGGCGCTGGCGAAGTGGGGTGTCGAGGACGTCGCTGAGGTGGCGGATCTTGTCCCCGGGAACATTCGGCGCGCACTGGCGCTCACCCTACTGGAACTTCACGACGCTAAGATATGGATCGATCGAGGATTGCGACGCGTTACGCCCAAGCAAAGATCCGAACTGTATCGACTCATGCCCGACACAGCCGAACACACCCCGGACGGAACCCAATACGATTCCGTCGTCGATGACATTGCCGATGTAGTCGACGAACACTCGTTGTGGTACGGATGCTTGAAGGCCCTTCAGTCCAGTCAGAATACGCGTCGTCGTCTGGCGGCATTGAATCTTACGAAGATGGAACTTGGGCTTCTGTATGTGACGATCCCAACACTCGCGGGTCCCATTGTGTTGAGCAATATTCCAACAAAGGGTGCACCGAAGCGGGCGCCACTGCTTTGGATCCACTGGCAAGAACACCCGATGGCACCGCGCTCGCCGCTTGGTGCTACCGACGCCACGCGGAACCTGAGCGTTGCGGTGCTGATGCCGCCACTTGAGTCATCGAAAGATTCGTCCGAACCAGAATCGACGCCCCCCATGAAGGAAGAATCCACCACATCGCACGAGTCACGTCCCGTTGCACGAGGCGTATTGGGCTGTGGGATTGTCTACGCCGCGGGCGATGTTTCTCAACAATGGGCAAGTTCGTCGTGGGGCCTTGGCGCGGGGTTCTTTGGCTTGGGTGCGCTAATCGATGAGGGTGGAAACGACACGTACGAGATTCCCGGCCAGGGACAGGGTGCGGCGTTCTTTGGTGCCGGATTGCTGCTGGATGCCGCTGGAGATGATTCCTACAACTTGCGCAAGGGGGATGGCCAGGGGTTTGGCGGACCCAATGGCATCGGCATACTTGCCGATCGTTCTGGCAACGATCGTTACTACAGCGAGCCCTTGGCATCCAAAGCCGGGCGTGCCGACTATCACTCAAAGAACAAGATTGCCGTTAGCAATGCACAAGGCGTTGGATCCGGGCGACGTGGCGACATAAGCGACGGGCATAACTGGGCCGGTGGCTTGGGCGCGCTGATTGATGTAGACGGAGACGACCACTACGTCGCTGGCAACTTCTCGCAAGGATTGGGATACTGGTATGGCACGGGATTGATGTGGGATGGCGGAGGTGACGACAAGTATCACAGTGTGTACTTCACACAGGGCTCCGGCGCACATTTCGCCATTGGCGCATTGATCGACGAGGGCGGCAATGACGAACACATCTTGAGCGAAACCGGCGGCGCGGGACTTGCGTTTGGTTGGGACTTGGTGAACGCGATTCTGATTGACCGTGGCAATGGCAATGATCGTTATGAGGCCAAGAAGATTTCCATTGGCGTAGCCGAGGTGCGCAGCAACGCCATCTTTATCGATGAAGGCGGCGACGACGTCTACGTCATGAACGCCAAAGGCAAGGGCTTTGGTGATGTGGACGATCGGGCTTCTTACAAGAAACCGCGCCGCGACTCGGTGCTTCACTTTCGCTTGCCTCAAGCAGCCCTGTTCATGGATTTGGGCGGCTCGGATACCTACCTTCGGCGACCCAAGCCCGCCAAAGACGCCAAACCCGATGATCCGGCAAAGGAAGACACGGCTGATAAACTTGCGGGCGATGGCCGCACGTGGCATCTGCGTGCGAAAGACGAGCACGCGTTAGGCGGATTTAACTGTTGCGTAGCAGTGGACGGTGAAATGAACGCAAACTGGCTAGGGTTTCTGCGCGCGTGGCCTAGGCGAGTGGGGGTCAAATGACGTTCCCATGCCTACTTACCTATAGTCCCAAGCACGTTTCACGCAGACCGCCAACCGATTGGACTCACGCGATTCCATAGTGTAGGACATGAAGCACCCCACCTCGATCCGGAGCGTTCGACCATGAAGATGACACTCGAGACTTTCATCAAAGGCACACCCGAAGCGGTCTTTCGTGCCGGCACCGACTTCGCCAATATGGCCGATCACATCGACGGCATCACGAAGGTCGAAATGCTCACCCAAGGCGACGTCGGCGTGGGCACCAAGTTCAAAGAGACACGCAAAATGATGGGTAAAGAAGCCACCGAGGAGATGGAAGTTACCGCCTTCGACCCCCCGCGCTCGTACACGCTGGAGGCCGATAGCTGCGGCGCACGATTCACTAGCACATTTGTCTTGACGCCCAAGGATGACGGGACCCATGTGGCGCTCAATATCAGTTCAAAGGCACAGTCGTGCATGGCGATCGCGTTCGCGCCCCTAGGCTTCCTGATGAAGGGCACAATGAAGAAGATGATTCAGAAGGATTTGGATAACTTGAAGAGGAACGTTGAAGGTGGGGTGTAGGGTTAGGAGAAAGAGGAAGATTCAGATTCAGTGAAGGGGTTGGCGTCTCAAACGTGCACGCGCTTTGAGACGTTACCTCTTCGGATACCTATTCGGACGACGGACAAAGATCCGACAGCGGACACTCTCCACACTTCGGCCTTCTCGCAATGCAAATCGCGCGGCCGTGATGAATCAACATATGGCTCAACTCAATCCACGTGTCTTGCGGATGCAGCTTCATCAGATCAAGTTCAATATGAACGGGTGAGTCTTTCTTGGTCCAACCAAGTAGCGTGCTGATGCGCTTTACGTGGGTATCGACAACCACGCCGTCGGCTAGCTCCCAGATCACGCCGCGGACCACGTTGGCGGTCTTTCGCGCAACGCCCGGAAGGGTGAGGAGATCGTTCATGGCTTGGGGGATCTCGCCGCCGTAGTGTTCGGAGACGCGAGTGGCCATGCCAACAAGGCTCTTGGCTTTGTTGCGAAAGAAGCCGGTGCTGCGAATGACGTCTTCTACCTCAATGAGATCGGCGCGGGCGAGCGCGGTCGGTGTGGGCCAGCGGTGAAAGAGTTGCGGCGTAACCATGTTCACGCGTTCGTCGGTACATTGAGCACTCAAGATGGTGGCGGCTGTCAATTCGAATGCGTTGCGGTGGTGGAGGGCGCACTCGACATCGGGGTAGGTCTGTTTGAGTTGGGCGACGACTTTAGCGGCCTTTGCTTTAGAGGCGGCGGTGACACGACGTCCCCGATAGGCGCCCTTTGACTTCTTCGCCTTGCGCTTCTTTCGTGATGTGCGCTTCTTCACGAGCCGGGTCCTCGTGGCGTGGTGAGCCACTTGGTGAATGTTGCGGCATTCCACGTGGAGATGACCGAACGTCGTTCCCAACCACCGCGCCGTGCCTGTCCCACCGATAGCAACACGTCGTCAAGTGTGCTCGCGTCGTAAGCCTGGGTCATGGGGAGCATTTTGACGCCGAGCTCTTTGGCAAGGCGATGCCACCATTCTCCGGGCACGAAGCGACCTGGATCACTCATGAGGCCGATTGCGACGTCGCCCCTGGCGCAGTAAGCAAGGACGGATTCCCAATCGTTCCAAGACTCAAGTTGCGCGCGCAAGGGAATTGCCAGTACGCGGACACGATGATGGGAACACGCCTTGACAAATAGACTGGTGAGCGATGATTCTTCGTGAGGTTCAAGCGATTCAAGTTCCGCCATGCCGGGCAAAGATTTCGTTTCGAACGACACGTCGCCACTCTTGTCGATTGCGACTAGCTCCAGACGAACTGTGGTAAACGACTCTTCGCCCTCGGTGACAGGTTCTACGTGATCCATGGGATTAGGTTCGGGGCCGTCGTGCTCATTGTAGCGATCGGCGAACATTGCCCATGCGTAGCCCTCGGACCGAATCTGTGGCACGAGGAACGAGTCTTCGAATGCACCATTGCCACGCGTGGTCTGAACATTAGCAAAGCCCTGAATATCGCGCATGGTTACAAGGTCGTCCGGATTCGTGCAAAGCATTGGCCACTCGCGACACTCCGGCGGAACAATGGGCAGGTCCATGGCAGCGAGCATGGACTCTTCGCTCCCGATCCCCTTGGCCTCAACCGTATGCTCCCCGACAACGGACTCAATGAACGTGTTCGGTCCCGTTGTTACAACGAGTGTGCGGAAAAATGCCTCCGGATCCTCGTCAAGCACAGTCAGCGCTACTGGAAGACCAATGTGCGACACGGCACGAGAGACGCCATCGCGGGGGTGTTCGACTGAGTGCCACATGGGGAGTTGGTCGAATGCTTGCTGGACCGCCTTCACGTCATGGCCTGTGGCGAGCAGTTCGAGCACGGCAACGCGCGGAGCCATGCAACGAACTGCGCCGGTAATTGCAAGACGCAACACGCTCAGCTCCGTCTGCAGGCCCGAGAATATGTCTGACGCGACGGAGCGCGCATTGCGAAGTGCAAAGGTCGTGCGTCCCCAAGCCTGCTCGGCGAGCGCCTGTTGCAATCGAATCTGGAGATTGACAGGATCGAGGCTGTCGTCCTCAAGGTTCATCCGTCGGAACTGATGCTGGTGACAGGCGCGTTCGACGTCCTCGACGCTGTCGATAGCAAGCCGCGAGGCGATCTTGCGCCATAGGGCGGCGGAAACCTCGCATGCCTCGGCAATGAGCAAACAGTCGTCGGTGGTGTCGGCGGGGGGCACGCCGAAATCCTACCGCTGGATTCGGTCGGGATCTGCGGCGATTCGCATCGGGTCTAACTAGAATGCCGGTATGCGTCTTCGAACCGACATCGTAATTGCAGCGGTCATCGTCCTCTTGTGTGCGTGGGCAGTTGCCAAGCAGTTTGGCTATGACCCCTTTAGCGATGGCCGGCCAGATCCCATAGAAGTAGGAGCCACGCTCGACATGACCCAAATGCTCATGGACGTGGCCGATAAGCCGCAACCCGTGGCGCTGAACGAACTTGCCGGGAAGAAGGCCACCGTGTTTTATAGTTGGAGCACGTTCTGTCCCTGCGTAGCTGCATTGGAGCCCCGTATTCATGGGCTCTACGCCAAGTTCAATGAGCAGAAGAACGGCGTATCGTGGATCGCCATTGCCGGTGAACCGAAGGACACCCGCGAGAGCGTCCGAAAGCTCATGGGCGAGATACGGTCCTGCCAATACATGCTGCTCGACCCCCGGCAGGATGTGTGCGCTCAACTTGGTTTCAAGGAAGCCGTGCAAGTTGTCGTCGTTGACGCATCGGGCAAGCTGCTCTATCGCGGCGCGTTGGATGACGACTACGAGAAACCCACGCGGCACTATCTCGACGAGATCTTGACGGCCATCGTGGCCGACAAACCCCTGCCCTATACGAGCACCGAGCGGGTCTACGGATGCGCCTTCGACGATCCCGCATCGTGCGAACTCTATGAGGAAGGCATCGTGCCCGCGGATGCGAAGCCCACGAAGCAGTCTGCTCCGACGAACAACGACTCCTCGACGAAGAAGCCTTCATAGAACGGCCAATCCTCGCGGGCAGGCGAATCCGCCGACATCTACGAATCGGCGCCAATTTCGCACAGAATTCCTTGTTTCACCACACGAGCGATCGTCCGTTGCACCGTGCCACTTCGTTATGGCCGCGCTAGCAACTCGCTGATTCCGGGCCGACAGAAACGCCCGCGACGCATGCGACCTGCGCACTAGAGCCAGACCGTCCCCGCTGGTACGTTACGCCTTCCAGAGGTTGGTGGCGCCGAGTGTCGGCGCGGGTCGCGGAGTAGTCGATTGGTTAAGATTCCTGTTGGAATCCCTGTAGTCATTGCCGCCGTAGGGACGGATCCGCGTTTCGCCAAACTGGTGACGCGCTATCTGCTCTCCGCCGCATTTTGGCTGTTGCTGGGGAGCGCGCTCGGGCTGTTGGCCGCATTCAAACTCGTTCATCCCGATCTCCTCGGGGATGTCGCATGGTTAAACTTCGGGCGCATTCGTCCGGCGCACGTCATGACGGTGCTCTTTGGATGGGCCTCGCTGGCGCTTGTCGGTCTTTCGTTTTACGTCATCGTTAAGTGTGCGTGGCTGCCAACCCACAAGCCGCTAGGCAGCGTCGAGCGTATGATGGCCAATGCGGCGCTCGTCCTTTGGAACCTTGGAGTGGCCATTGGCATGGTTGTCATGTTGGGCGGCGACCTGAATGCTGGGCGTGAATATCGCGTCTATCCCATCTACGCCATGGCGCCCATCTTCATTGGCGCTGCCCTGATTGGCATCATCTTCTATCGATGCCTTGCGCGACGCGCCGTCAAGACAATCTACATCTCGGCGTGGTTCATTTTGGCGTCGTGTTTCTGGGTGGCGGTCACGGTGTTCATGGGGTACCAGCCGTGGTGGCGCACCGGCATTGCCGATCGCATCGTGGATGGCTTCTATATTCACAATGCTGTGGGCATGTGGTTTACGCCCTTGGCCGTTGGCCTCACGTACTACGCCCTGCCCAAGCTCCTCAACAAGCCGATTTACTCGTACGCACTCGGTGTGCTCGGCTTCTTTACACACATTCTCTTCTATACCGTGATCGGCACCCACCACTACGTCCACTCGCCCGTGCCCGTGTGGATGCAGTCGATGGCCGTCATCTTTAGCGTGGCCATGATCGTTCCCGTGTGGGCAAGCACCGGCAACTTCCTGCTCACCATGAAGGGCGAGCGTGTTGCCATCAGCCATAGCTACTCGCTCCCGTTCTTTGTGATTGGCGTGATTGGCTATGCCTTGGCGTCGCTTCAAGGGACGGCCGAGTCGCTACCGGAAGTTCAGGAGACGCTGCACCTCACACACTACACGGTGGGGCACGCCCACTTCGCGCTCTACGCCTTTGTGAGCTTCTTGGTGTGGGGTTGCATTTACGGACTGGTTCCGCGCATGACCGGGCGCGAGCCGCCCGTGTTGCTCGTGGGCGTCCACTTCTGGCTGGCACTGGCGGGCATCATCATCTATGTCGTCGGTCTGTGCTGGGGCGGCCATAAACAAGGCGGTTCGTGGGTTGAAGGCGAGCCCTTTATCGAATCCGTTCGATCCGTTGCACCGCACATGGTTTGGCGCGCCGTTGGAGGCGTTTTGATGACTGCCTCACACGTGGTGTTCGTGGCCTGCCTTTGGCGCATGCGGCCGGGCGCACTCACCATGGCGTTTGGTGCCGAAGGCGGTGAGTCAACGATGGCGGGTCCCAGCGGAGCAGCATCGTGATTTTCGATATGCATAAGAGCCATCGCTTCGTGTTCTGGGCTCCAGCGCTGCTCTATTCGGTGTTGGTCTTGGTGGTGGCGGTGATTCCCGCGATCAGCGCGAAGGACCTGGAGTCAAAGCAACCCAAGCCCGAGACGTCTGAACTCGTGGCGAAGGGGCGCGAGCTGTATCTCAGCTACAACTGCGTGTGCTGTCATTCTCAGCAGATTCGCGGCGACTGGCATAAGCGCTACAAGACCGGTGGAGGCTGGGTTACGCCGGTTCTCACCGCCGATGCCATTTATTCGCGGCAGCGTGCTTCCGATGCGAAAGATTATCTGCACCAAGATCCGCCGCTGCTTGGTACGCAGCGAACCGGTCCCGATTTGACGAATGTGGGCGACCGATTGCCCGGGGCACAGTGGCACTACTGGCATCTCTATGATCCACGTTCGGTATCGCCCGATTCCATCATGCCGCCCTATCGCTTCTTGTTCACCACCGAAGAACCCCCCGCGTCGGAGGTTGGAAACTACGACCGCGTAGACGTGATCGACGGCTTGGGCGTGAAAGGTGGCAAATTATGGGCCAAGCCGGAGGCAAAGGCGCTCGTGGAATACCTCTTGGATCTGCGCAACAAGGATCCGAGTGAAGAAACGTTGGGGACCGACGACGGCACCGCACCCAATAAGGGCGACGCGCCCAATAGCAATGGAGGGAAGTAATGTTGCTGGCCGTGCAACACGCATTCGCCGGTAGCCCTTTCGCTGGCGGTCATGTTCATCCGTCCTGGGAGTCCTTTGGCGCCTTGGAATGGACGGTGATTGGGTTAGCAGGCCTCATCACGGCGTGGTCCATCTGGAAGTGTGTGAGCTACACGATCCGACCCGGCGAAGACGATCCCGCACACATCAAACACGGCATTTTGAATGACAGCGTTGCCATTGATGCAACACTCAGGCAAGTAGAAGTTACACGTACGAGTGACACGAGGTGCGCACCATGACGACGTCACCTATTCCCGACAAATCCGACATCAAGATCTATCTCGATGACTCTACGGAACCGTTTAAGACCGCCCAGCCGCCCGTTCGTTTTCCATTCTCCACCATCAACTTGCCCGACGGTCCTCACGTACTTCGTATTGAAGCGAGCAACGGTCTCGCGCCGCCATCCGTCAAGGAGATTCCGTTTCGCGTGCGGAATGGCGTGGCGCTAAGTGTGTCCGGTCTTGAACCGGAGCAGACGATTGGTGGTCAAGTCGAGCTCATTGTCAATGCCTATGCGGGCAACACCGAAGTCGACTTTGAACCCGGTAAGGCCGAAACGCCGCGCCCCGTTCCCACCTGGGCGTGGGTCGTCTTGCTTGGCATCACCGCATGGTCGCTCTTTTACATGTTCAATCCCAACCGTCCACCGCGTGAAGCCGCTGCGGCGTTGCGACGCCCATCGTGGGAAATGGGCAAGCAGGTCTATGTCAATACGTGTGCTAGGTGCCACGGCGAAGATGGACTCGGCCGCAAGAGTTCGGTGGGGGATAAGGGCGTCGCGCGCCTGCGCGAAACACCCACGCTTGCCGTAGCGCAGACTCCGTTTCGACTGCTCAAGAAGGTTTCCATGGGGGTCCACGGCACGCAAATGCCTGCGTGGGGCCAACTTTTGAGCAACGAGGAAATCGTATCGGTTGTCAACTATGTGCGTACCAGTTGGGGACACGACGCATCCACGATTGTGCTCGACAAGCGTCATCCCCCCGAGGGTATTGAAGAACTCGAGGCTCGGCTGGCGCAGGCCATGAAACACAAAGACGCGGAGGAAATGGGGCAGTGCTGCTGGCCCAAGACCACGCGCCCCGCGCTCTACCGCACTGACTTGCCAAAGGGCGGCGTCAATGGCACGCGCGATGTGGCAAAGGCATGGAATTCATACTTCAAAGCACTCTGCGATGGTCGCATTGAAGACTTCCAACTGCTCGAAACGCGCTACGACTACGAGCCCGAGACGGTACACCACGAGCGCGCGCGGGTGGTTGCTATGGGGCGTATCTATCTTTCGACGGTGACCGACTCTGGCAAACTCGAGCACAAGCGCGGCAGCTTTATTCGTGTGTATGGCCGCAATGGCAAGGATTGGTTCCTTGAGTTTGATTTCGCGGACATACCGATGGCGATTGGATGTGAGCCCGATGCCGTGGCCGATGGCGTGGTGCACGCAACACCGGGTAGCGGTACCCCGACCTCAGGCAGCACATCAACGTCCCAGCCTCCCGCTGCGCATGGCGCACTCAGTTACGAGAATGTGCAGAATCTATTTCGCGCGTTGGAGCCCAATCCCCAAGACGCGCCCCACGATGCGTTCTGGAATCTTCCCTACAAGGAATTCGTTGAACTTGTGTTCCCCGAATCCTGGGACGACTTCGACAACAAGATCAAAATGATCAAGGTGGGGGACGGTGCGAATTCCAACTTGATTCGCGCGTTGCGTGATGGTCGCGGCATTGTCGTCGACCTTCCCGGTGGCAAGACTAAGACGATCAATATCTCGCGTATGCCCAAGGGCGCGAAGCCCATGCCCGCCGAAGACATCGACGCCATATCCAAATGGATCGATGCAGGGTGTCCGGAACATGCGTCGGCAGGCAGTGTTGCGCCGAAGGACTCCGGACCGGGCGGCGTGCCGAAAGATCCAGGTACGACACGTGGACCCGCGCCAGGCCAACCGGTTGGATTTGCCGACGTCATCGCAGCGTTCAAGCGACTCAAGGGCAGCCCACAAGATGCAGGCCACGAGGCATTTTGGGAACGCGGCTATGCCGACTTTGTGTCGCTCAAGTTTCCCTTCTCCTGGGACGACCCCGACTTGCAGATCCGAATGATTGAGCCCTGGAATGCAGCGGGCTCCAACATGATTCGAGCACTTCGGGACGGAAAGGGCATCGTGGTCATAAAGGACGACGGGAAAACCATCACGAGGGACATTCCGCGTATGCCCAAGAACAGTCCGCCCATGCCCGAGGCCGACATTCAGATGATTGAGCGCTGGATCAACGCTGGCTGTCCCGAGAAGCCTGGTGGTAAGCCATTTGCGCCAAAGCCCGGCGGCTCGGGTACGAGCAAAGGCCGCGACGTCTCCGATCAACCTAGCGAGTCGGGCGGAGCGAATCCGGCGCCGAACGAGTCGTTCCCAGAGCCGGACAAGAAGTAGCGCCTCGTTGGGCGTGGAATTCCGGCTTCCGATCTGAGTTTCGTGCGTGCTCCGGTCATTCACTTCGCTTGGCAATCCCGCCCGCCCGGGTATCTTCTCCCCCCGCGCTTGACGCGCCAATCAAACACACACGCCCGCTTAGCTCAGTTGGTTAGAGCAACGGATTCTTAATCCGTGGGTCCGGGGTTCGAGTCCCTGAGCGGGTACTTTCCATAGCGCAAATAATGGCCTTTCTGCTGCTGTCCCTCCTGTGCTCCAAACTTCATCGGGGCAGATATCGGGGCAGAAAGGACCTCCGATGGCATGGATCGAGTGGCACACAACCAAAGAGGGGCAACGCACTGCAACTGTGCGCTGGCGATTCAAAGACGGCACAAAGGGACGCGAGGCGTTAGGAGTCATTGGCGCCAAGCGCGCTGAGATGTATCGCACGCATGCCGAGAAGCGATACGAAGGCAAAGACCCCGCATTGCTCCATCAAACCGACGCGAGCCTCTCGCTTGGTCTGTTCCTTGCGCATATGCGGGCCACGGATGTTTCGAGTGAGACCGTCGGCTACTACAAGGGGAAACTCACACCCGTGGTTGACGCACTTGGCCTGCGCTGGCAGTCGTGGTCGCCGCTTGCGATCGAACGGTTCTTGATGCGACGAGACTGCTCGCCGGCTACGAAACGAAAGACGCTTGGCGCCATCCGACGCTTCGTGAGATGGGCCGAGCGAAACGGCGCGCCCGTGCACGACATGACCGATGGCGTGAGTTTGCCAAAGTCCAAGCCGGTCATTCGCGAGTACTTAACGCTCGAGCAAGTTCAAAGCGTTATCGCTGAAGCAGAGGGCCATGCGTGGCTTCAGGCGCCGGTTGCGCTGGCTGCATACGCTGGATTGTCGCTAGGCGATCTACGGTCTCTCGACTGGTCTGAGGTCGATCTCGAGAAGAACGTGATCCGACGAGTACGCGACAAGACGGGCGAGCGCATGCTCACGCCGCTCATTCCACAGCTCGTTGCCATCCTCCGGCGCGAGTGGATGCGACAGGGGCGGCCCGCTGAAGGATCTGTATGCTCTGAGTTTCCGCGCAGCAAGAGCAGCGCGGGGAAAGCGCTGCGCGCGCTCCAGGTCGCCGCGGGTATCTCTGACGCCCCCAAGGGTCAGAACGGCTGGCACCGCTACCGCCGCTCCGTTGCTACGACACTCCACAAGCTCAAGGTTCCCGGCCCGATTATTGGGCAAGTGCTCTCACATGCCCCTGACTCGATGATGTGGGCAAAGTACGTCGTGGTTGACGAGGACGACGTCGTAGAAGCCATGGAGAAGCTGGGGCGTGAGGTTGAGCGGGTGGCTGGGGGATAGTCACCCTACACTTCCCGCGCACCGCGGCACTCCCATCCAGGCCTTGACTGGAGCGCAACCCAAAGGGATCTCTTCCGCCTCGCCTAGCCAGGGTGGCGAGGACGGCTCGGGCTCTGCCGCTGCGGTGTGGCTGCTGTGCTCGATGCTCAGCGGCAATCCGCTACGCTCTGCGCCAAGTAACATGATCTGCATGCTATGAGAGTATCCGCGTCACGGCGAATCGAGCCCATTCGAGGGCGAGCGCCCCGATCATGTCCTCCAGTTGACACCTTGCGTTTCATACGTGCGTGCAGATTAGATCAAGATGGTCGAGAGAGCGCACTGTCGGTCCATGAAGGTCTCCGGGGATGTCGCTCTCGACCGCCCCGCCAGCCTGTCGCTACAATTCGATCCCTTTCAGCGGATATGACCGCGCGACATCGCGCCTCGCCCTCTATTCCCGAATCAGATAATGACGGATAAATTGCATCTGAATCCTCCATTGGATTAGATTGCACGGCTTGCAAGGCCATTATTTGGGATATGAGCCGCATTAGCCGCTTTCCAAGACAATTATTTTTAAGATAGGGTTTTTCTTGTTGCATATCTAGTTGGGATAGCGTACGATGATCAATCATAGGACCCGGAATAGGGAGGTTTCCCATGCCGCTTGATGATCTCGATCGCCAGCAAATCCGAAAATTCGAAGCGCGAATGGAGTTGGCTTTAGCGGAGTTGCGCAAATGGCAGACCGCCATCAATGCCGTTCATGAGGCAGCGGACGAGAAGCCTCCCTATGACCTTCAGGATTCAGTGAGGGGTGTGGAAGAAAGGAGCGTTGGCGTAGGCTACGGGCGTGGCGAATTCCATGGGAAGCCTCTCGCCACCGTCGTCAAGCGGATTATCAGGGATCAAGGCCCGATGAGCGCGCACGAGTTGTACGAAATCATGGAAGGCGGCGGATTCGACTTTGGGGATAGCTCGGAAGGTAAGGCGCTCCATGGACTGAAAATCAGCCTGGGCAAGAATCGAGCTTTCACGAAGATGCCCAATGGCTTCTACAACATCGCCACTGAGGGTGTTAAACGCCGCAAGACCGTCAAACGCGTGCGAATAGGAGCGGATAAGGACAACGACGAAGAGGAGGGGGCGCATGAGAGCGTGTAGGGGCGCGTCGAGCGTCCTCTGAAAAGAGCGGGGCGGGACAGCGAAACCCACCAGCCCGGAAAGCGACGGGAAGTACCGCCGCCCCGCTCAACTCGACGCGAGGAGTGGCCGTTTAAGCAGCCGCTCCTCACCAAACCTCTCAGTGTTGCCGCTCCCACTGGGAGTCCGCATGAATACACCGATTTGGCTCGTACGTACCAGTATAGAGACTAATTCGGCTGTTTGGCGGTGTCAAGAGAGCGGCTCTCTCATTCTTGGAGCCAAATACAATGGCAAAGCCAAAGTTGAATAGCCGCAAAGCCCCAAAGGGCAAACGACTCATCTTTCGGCCCTGGATCACGCACCCAACTACAGGGAAACGGATCTATCCACGCAACGGCAAAGTCTTCCCAATTTGGATTGATGACTAAGCCAATCACGTCGCACACTTCATAGTGCGACGACGTATCTACAGCGTCGCCCCGTATGGCAAGTGAGGGCTTGCGTGCGCGGGGCGGCGCTGTCTTTTACGCCCTACGCATTACCCGGTCCGCGAACACATGGATCAGGCGGCCTCTCGCCTTGCGGGGACCACGTGTGTCGCTCTTCGTTCGCACCCTGATTCTTCGAATCCGATTTTCCTGGCGGACTCCACGCATGAATTACGAAGATCAATTAGAGCACTTCGCTAAAGCGCGAGATTGGCGTCATTTAGTGTGCAAGATTTGTGTTCGCTTAAGAATTCCTGGCGGACTCTGGGTGTGGTTTGCGAGGTAGGGGGTGTGGGGAATGCGTAAGGACGCGCGACCCGTGAATCTAGCAACTTTGGTATAGGAGAATCGGTATGCGTGTAGAGAACCGAAAGTGGAACAATGCGATGATGGGCACAAGCAACGCCTGGGCGAACCTGCCCACCCCGATGGAGTTGGAGGTTGACGGAGAAGGAAACAACTTGCTCGTTTTCGTCAA
The DNA here is from genome assembly GCA_965222115.1 of Planctomycetota bacterium. Taxonomy (GTDB): domain Bacteria; phylum Planctomycetota; class PLA2; order PLA2; family JAEUHO01; genus CBDCTJ01. The sequence continues at coordinate 2,415,679 of CBDCTJ010000007.1, forward strand.
CTTGTCAAGGGTGCAAAACAACTCAAGAAATAGGAATGTCAGTTTTCGATTGGTCGTGGACGGCGCGCCGATCGCGCATGTAAATACCGGCGACGCAAGTCACTGGGGCTACGACGCGCTTTCTTTTCACGGGTATACCCGCGTCGGTAACGGGCATGTGCACGTGGAGGTCCAATACTACACGCAAGGTGGAACCGTGATTTGGTATGACAACAATGATGGAAGGCAAGAGCGCCTCTTGACTGCCGTTCGCTTCGGCTAGATATCGAGGCTTCCGCAGGGCCTCCACGTCCACCACGTGGGGGCTCTCTTCGTTTCGGTGCTTGGTGAATCGGCCGCACGTGGGGCATGTCGCAACTGAAAATGCCCGTGGGCAAGCGGCTGTCGGACGCAAGTACGAAAGAGCGCCGCCCACGGACATGAATCTAGTTGACTCATCTAGGGCTCTACGCCATTGCCTCCACATCGAGAGCAGCGTCCAGAGCCATAGCACGTGCCACACGAGCCAGGGCCTGAACCGTTGTCACCCGTTCCGAAGCAAGATCCCTGGCACTTGCCGATGCCGTCGCAATGTTGACATCGTCCAGCCATTTCAGCCTCCTTTCTCACTAGCAGGGCGCGCCGGTTGAGTACCAATCGCCATAGTTGACGTCAGTGACTCGTGAACTCCCGTCGTCATAGTGGGTCACCGTTGTGACGACCTTCCGCCTGTGCAGTGTTTGGGCATTCGTTGAACTGTCGTGCCTGCACTCAGTTTGATACTCGGTGCGGTGCTCTTTACGGACTTCTTCGGCCATTGCATTCTCCTAATTGCAGCTCACTTGAGTCGCTACTAGGATGAACGCAATTGGGGTTGGGTTCGCCTCATGGGAATTGACAGACGGATGTGAGTCGCCTTCTCGACATCGCGACTTGAGTTCTCGTATGGTGTCCATTGACTTGCGGTTTCATCTTCTATGCGCCGCGAGACTGGTGAACCGGCGCGCATGGAGAGAGGGTAGTGATCTTCTCCTACTTGGGAGCGCGCAAAGCGAACACGAAGTAAATCAAACTCGCCGCAAGAAACACGATGTTCACTGTCCTCGCAAACGGCGGCGCACCTTTAGGCCAAATCTGGCCGGCGAGCACGACGACGTTGAGCAGCAGGAGAATGGGGATGAGTGCTCGGTTCTTCATTTGGGTTGGTCCTTGGGGGGTGTAACGCGTTGGCGGGTTGCCACACGCTTGGTGAATCGGCCGAGCATGGAGAGAGGGTGGCGTGAGAGAGTTAAAACGAAGACGCAATCACAACGGCGAGCATACAAATCAACCCGGCGGTCACGAGTGCCGATGCAACCTTGTAGAGCCTCGTTCGTTTGTTGACAAGCTCGACGCTCGGATTCCAGTCAACTTGAAGAACGACTATAGAGGGAATACAGGAAGCGAAAAACAGGAGTGTGGAACATAGGCGGAGCGCGGAAGCGGCATCTTGAACGCCTCCGGCAGCGAATGGAATCGAGTTAAGCACCATTACCAGGGATGCCAGCTGGAGGAGCGCAGAGCACTTAGCGTCTAGAATGTTGAGTTGCTTATAGAGGCGCTTCTCGGCAGCGGCGGTATTGAAGACCGGTTGGCTATCTGGCGTTTGATCGTTCAACGTCACACTCCCAGTTGCCTGAGGCTCAAATCGTTCGTGGCCTGTCTCGTCGGACTACCGTCCTGCCCCGTCACCCTCGCGGGTAATTCCACTCCTAACACGTGACAATGCCACTGAAAGCAAGCGTCATGAGGATACTCATGCTCTCGCGGGTGACCGTGCGGACTTGTGTCCGAGCCAGGCTGAAAGGACAAGCCCGCAGGCACCAGCGATTGCCCAGTAGATCGAAGATGTCTTGAGTTCAGCCGCATCATTAAACATCGTTTGGACTCGAGGAGGTGACTTGTATATGGTAGTAGGTGGATATCTGGTCCCCCGGGAATACCGGCCACTCCTAGCATGCTCAAGCGACCGTATGGCATCAAGAGTGATAGCCTTGACCCTGAAATCCTCTGATTTTTGATATTTAGCGTTTGCCTTCCACATCATGAACATCGAGCCTAGAAAGAGCAGGCCCACAAGCATCATGCGCATCGAGTCTCCTTTGCTTGTTCCTTGTTCTGTTTTCGTAGGTGGCGAAGTTCTATCGCCTTCGCGGGCCACTCATTATTGAAACGCTCGACGCGTGTGAATCTCAATACTCAAACAAAGGCAGGAGCGTCGCCAACCTGCACATCGCCCCTTGAAGCCATCAGCCTGGTGCGGATGATTCCCGTAAGCATTGGCGGCGAGTATAGGTCGCAGGCTAGTGAACGGCGCCGCAGTTTTTGAAGTTGTAGCCCCACGAATTTTTACCCTTTGGGAACTGGGTGTTGAAAACCAGCCTCTCCGAATGAGCAATTGACTTTGCTCCTGAAGTGTTTGTGAAATTGCCTTTCTCATGAACACGACCGTCGCGTTCTTGGCCAGTATAGCGTCAGAAGCATGCGCTTCCACAAACATGCAGAAACAGATGGCCACGCTCCGACGCGAGTGCGAGTGACGGACGCACTTCGACGTCTCGCGACAGTGGAAGCCAAGGCAGATCGAAACGCCGACGAGGACTTCAAGCGCCACGAAGCCGAGCAGATGCTGGAGCGGATTGACGCGAGACTTAGGGCTCTAGAGGCAAATTCAAAAATAGCGTCGATACGCACGTTGTGGAGCGTAGAGTGGATGCTGACGCTGGTGGCTGCTTCTGGGGCGTAAGAGTTCCCCATCCACCACGATTGCTTGCATTCGACCAGGGGAGATCCCCACCGGTGTCACTGTTGGGGTAGAGTGTGTGTTGACGCCCTCGGCTGCCCAATGGCGTAAGACCTAATCCCCTAACCCGAATCTCTCGAGATTCGTTTTCATGAAGGTCCCCGGGGGTGTCGCTAATCGCACGACATGCGATCGTCAATGTTGTGCTGTCGCAACCGGCAAAGCGGCTGTATAAGGCGAAGTGGGCGAAGACTAATATGGACGCGGCTCCGCTACCTGCTCTCATGCGCGCGATGTCCGGCGGTTGCTTGTCCACACCAAGCAACTGGATCTTCCATTCCGCACACCGAGTTTCGATCTACGCTCATTCAAAGAAGGTCCCCATCGGCATCATCTTCCCGCGCTACGCGCCCAACACAACTCCGACGAGGTGACTCCGTTACATGCCTTGGTTCACCTTTTTGCAGGCGATTCGCTCTCAGCTTCGCAGGGACCACCTTGCCGCTGCTCCCTGTAGTAATCAAGCCATGTTCTATCTATGTCAAGGGCCTCACCGCTGCGCAGGGGGACGTCAAACGGCGGGAGCCCGCCGGGCCTGATTGAGACGAAGTCCAGCATGCGCGGGCCTGCATATGGCAGCCAGCCTTGCGCGAGCGCACGTTTTAGAAATGCCCTGCCCTCTGATGACTCATAGGGAAGAGGTCTGTAGCCTCTGGTCAGTTTGTCGTAGCGATCGTCAAAGTACCCGACGATCGAAACCAATGGGCGCGAGGAAAGTTTGTGGTTTCTCCAACAATTGATTGTGTGAATTCGAGACCCTACCTCTTTGTCATGTAGGTCATCTTGACTGTCCTGTTTGCGGACATTTTCGATACTCGCAGTTAATATGGATTTACCTCTCAATTTGAATCGCCTTGCAACTGGTAGATTGACCATGTGGGGCCATTCCCTGCATTCGCCACTTGCGGCTTGCCTGTTTCTGAATTTCTCGCAACTGGTTGAGCTGAGATCATCACCCCAGCAATCAGCTTCCCAAACTCCCTCAAGGCTAATCCAATCCACAGAACGCAAGAGAGCATTTCTGGTGTTCTCATCCGCGCTTTTGAACTCGCGACCGTTACTTCCGCAGAGTGGATATGAGTTGACAAGGCTCCAGGGGTTCTGAACACAAACCACGAAGTCCTTGGATTCGTTTCGCGCGCGGGCCGTCTTCGCCAGCTCAACCACGAGGCGAGCCATATTGCTCACTCCCTGATCGCGGCATCTTTCATACAATTTGCTCGCTGCTTTCTTCGCTTTCTCTTGATCATTCGCGTCCTCATAAAGATCTTTCAAGTATTCAAGGACGAGCGCCTGCTTTACTCGATTGCCATTGGTGTCTGGTGTGGCTCCCTTCTTCTCAGGCTCATACATCCACCAGCTATAGTCAGCAATGCCGTTGATGTTGTCAAGAAACACGCCGTCAAATCCAGCCTTTATAATTTCATGAAGATAGGATGGTCCGGTTCGTGGTTCACCTTTTGATTTGCGATCTCCGAGTAAAATGCGCAGCCATTCCGAATGATTCGGATCCATGTAAAATTCTTTGTGCGTACTATCTGACCAGCTGCTTGGCATCAGTACGCCAGTTGCGAGAGACTTGGGAAACTTACTTGTGCCAAAGAACTTCTTTTTCAGGTGCTCCTTGTTCTTGGAAGCCGTCCAATAATCCCGCCAGGTTTCGCAGCACCCTACATTTAGATATGCAATGACGAGTCCATCATTGTTGCGAAGGAATTTTCGATACAACTCGACGGACGAGTTTTCTTTGCCATTGATCGCGTCGTCAGGATCAATAACGACGACGTCGTAGTGGCCCTTGACGCGTTCGAGCTTCGATGGGCGGGGAGTGTCTAGTATTGAGGCCCATGCCATCGCGTTACGAACCTGTGCTCGCTTGCCTGCTACTTTAGCTTGCTGGTCGTCAGCAGCGGCTTTCGGGCTAGCGGCCACCAAAAGCGCGATCGCCAAAATTGACACTCGCCGAATTCCTACGCCCATAATCATCCTCCACGCTGTTCTGGTTCAAACTTGAACCCGCCAAGTTAGGGCTCTCGCGTGCGTGGTCAAGTTGGCTACGCAATCGCTCACCCAGTCGCGCGGGCTGGCCATCGGGGCATCTCATCGAGGCAACACCTCCAGAAACGGCGATTGGCGCGACTTTGCGTGTGTTGACAGTTAGCGCCAAACGGCTAGTATTAGCCACAAATCCTCATTTTAAGGGTGCGGCAGAATAGCCATTTTCGAATTCTTAATCCGTGGGTCCGAGGTTCGAGTCCCTGAGCGGGTACGTGTTTATTTAATCAAGGGGCAAAGCCCCTTACGCTTCAGACTTGGACTGCGTCGCGTCGCGACTTCTCCAAGATCTGAAGCTATCCCCGTGTGGGCAGTTCGACGCGGATTGTGATTTGGCCCTTCGATGCGCACTGCGTGGATCTTCGATCCACTAGTGCTTACTCAGGATCTACGATTTCATCGGGTCTTCGACCCTCGAAATCTCCGACACGCGCCTAGAGCAATCTATACCTTCTTTAGTCGTGGTCACGCGTAGGTGGAGACTCGTGCATGTCACACTTGGTGAAGCGCGTTGGACTCAAGCACCGCAACCTGTCATGTTTCAATTCTCAGGAGGCGGATTGAATGTCCAAGGGCAAAGCACTTGGACGTGAAATCCTGAGTAAGCACAAGCGGATCTCTGATCCGTGCAGTGCGCATCGAAGGGCCGATCTGGAGGTCTCGTGTGTCCTCAAGTTGTGAAGTTCGAGACACGGTTAGAGGCGTAAATTGAGTTATTGAACGCGGACTTGAACGATTCCATTGAATGGAGTACATCGCGGCACGGTATACCAGAGTGTGGAAGCCTTCATCTGGCGGTCTACATACGGAGAAGTTCTTTGAGTCGGGCAGTCGGTTTCGCATCGCTTGGAATCGTCCTACTAGCCATCGTAGTTGGGGCTAATGCGCTTCGCCAAACGAGGCAATCGGACTCACTGTCAGTCGCATTTGGAGAGCCTGTCAAACTCTACTTCCGTTCGGAATTCATGATCCCCGTCGAATCTGGTGGAGAACCCCCGGTTGATTTCGAATGGCGACTTCACGTAACGTTTCTCGCGGATGGGACGTTCGCCTATCACTGGGTTCCGGGCTCCGACGCATCCGTTCGTGAAGGGGAATTGTATGGAACGTGGCAACTACGTCGTCTCGGCGAAGGCGGCGTGACCACTTGGTATCTCATGAGTCGCCCGAATGGCCGGGAATTGAACGCTCAGACGCATGAATGGCCAGTAGTCACTCAAGGCGTCGATGGACGAACGTGGTTCGTTCCGGTGCTCGACGTTGAACGGGGCGAACTCGAAACGAAGCGAACCTGGGCTATTCGAAGAAAACGGTAGGGGGTATTGTGCAGCGGTGCCATCCACGGAAGTTGAGCAAGGTGGCGGGCGAAACGCTGGTCATTTGGGCGCTCGTTGACTTCGGTACAGCTAGGAGGTAATGTGGCGCGCTACATCCGTGGGGTCCCACTTTCACTCATCGTTCAATTCAATATCTACGACGTGGCGTTCCCCAGCTCGAAGCGTCACTGATTGAGTAGACTTCGGGTGAACAAAGCCTGTTGAGAAGCCTACCGAGTAAGTCCCTTCGGCGATGTCAGCAATCTCAACGCTTCCGCCCTTGAGATCCTTGCTCCACGACCAGGGTTCGGTGTTCGTGCTTAGTGAATGGCGCTCTTTGGACCAGATCACCGTGCCGCGTGCAGTCTTTACTAAGGTCCCCTGCTTCATGATTCGGACGAGGAGCGTGGCGCCTTTTCTTAACCTGAACGTACGGCGGTATGGCGTTGCGGAAGCATCGAGGGAGTCGGAGATCTCCTTTTCAACGTATCCGGGCGCACTTGCTGAAATTTCCACCGGACCGGCTCTGAACGTGCCCCGAAAGATGCCGGTTGGGCGCTCGCGGTTGGCTTCGTTACCTTCCGATCCCCAGGAGGTTACTTCTTCTGGGCGTTCGACGGAATACGACACCCATACTTCTGCTTTAGGAATGGGCTTGCGCGTGTCCGAATCCACGACATGGACTTCCATGGAAACTGGTGGTGGGACTTCCAGTCGCAGTCCTGCGATGTCGTCGGGCACTCGGACGTACCAGGACTGGCCAAATGGATACACCGTAATCATGTAGAGTCCACGCGGTACATCCTGCCACTCGATGGGCCAATGGGATCCCTGTTCCCGCGTGTCGAGCAAACACTCACGATCAATCCAATCATTATCGTCAAGCGCACCCTCCATCCGGATACGGCTTGGTCTGCGTCCCCAAGCTGATGGAACGATCAGCTCACCGCGGACGTCGTGCATTGAATCGGAGTCTTGAGGAGGAATGTTGATGGATGCGTCTACCGCTTGTCCGGCATGCACCTCGACGTCCTGCTGGGCCCACACCTCAGAAATGAACAAGTCCGAGTCTCTGCCCACAAGCACTTGCCATGTACCGGGTCGCAGGCCGGACACTCGGAAGTGATCGTTATCCACTTTGACCAATTCGCCAGAGCGCAACATTTTGGCCCTTTTGTCATTCAGCATCTCGGATTCGACACCATCCATCACCCGCGCGATGCGGATCGCGTAGGGCGGGAGTGCCTTTGGGCAGATTACTTCTACGTTCAATCCGCCGCCCACCTTCAGCGAAACGTCTATGACTTCGACATCGGGCGAAGCTTCGACACGCGCCCAGGCGCAATCGGGTGCACGAACCCACCAAGACGTTGGACGATTCGTACGTGGCAATTTGATCGATCCGCTTTCGTCGGCGGCGCGGCGTTTGCCTTCAAGGGAAGCGGCTGATGGTGTGGGAAACTCTCTGCAGTACTCATCGGATCCAGACATGCAGTAGGCGTATGCGTCGGCACGAGCGTTGCCGCGTTCGTCCGTGACCGAAAGGACGGTCTTGTCCACGACGCGGACAACAATTTCGAAAAGACCTGGTCCGATTCGCTTGGCCTCTTTGGAGTGATTGTCCGACACCCGTCCATCTAAAGTCATCGCATGGACTTCGTATCGCTTCGCCGTTACGGGTAGGGCAACCTTGGCGTACCGACGAATTCTTAGCCAGAACTTGTTGTTGACGTCATCATCCGCTACCAGCGAGACGAGAATGTTCCATGGCTTAACGCCGGACCCCACGAAGCGAACTTTTACGCGTGGGCTTGTGTCGGTTGGTGGGTTGGCGGGCAGTTTGGTGACGGCGGTCTCTATGACCCCTGACTCTACGACCTCGGTTTCGACTATCGGATTCGAGCTGCGATCTCCTGTACCAATCAAGAGCGGGGCTTCATCGTGCTGAGTTTCGTTGGTCTCCGATTGCATGGATACAGCGTTTTCGGGCGCCCGCCCTGATCGGTCACTCATTGCAAGCCATACAATGACCCCTGCAGCTATGGCTGTAAGTGTCCATCCCACCAGCCGCGAACGATCAAGTCGCGTATCCATGCTTCGCTCCTCGAAGTCGCGATGATAGCACGAGCGACACGGCTTGTAGTTTGGCGAAATACACCTTGTAACGTCGAACTTGTTTGGTCCTGCAACCTGTTGCGCTTCAATTCTCGAGAATCGTGTTGAATGTCCAAGGGAACAGCCCTTGGACGTGAAATCCTGAGTAAGCTCAAGCGGATCTTTGATCCGCAAAGGGCGCATCGAAGGGCCGATCTAGAATGAGTGTGTGTCCTCAAGTAGAGACTCGCGACGCAAATTCACCTACTTCTCCAGCGTCAACTCAATGCGCGTAACGCCCCGCAACTCTATGTTCTTCTCACCGCCGACCGTGCGATAGATAAACTGGCCGCGGCGATTCAGCATGATCGTCGGAACGACGCCTGTGCGTGCATCGAGTAGCGCCTTACTAACAGTGATGTCGTCGCCATCGGCAGTGATGAGGCGTGCTAAGGCAATCGCGCGAGACTCGACAAGGTCGAGCACATCGGCGAGGTGATAGCCACGTCGCTTTCGGCGCGAATTTGGATTTCCTTTCTTCGAGCGATCGGTGGCTGGTGTTTGCGAGAGTTCGAACGGCTTGAGTTGATTCATCTGATCGGAGGTCAAGCGCTGCGGCTGTTCACTGAGCGTGACGACTTCGAGTGACTTGGCGTCCTTGTTTGGCTTGGCTTGAGGCACGGTTCGGATATGGATCGACGTTGCCGCGTAGAGCGCGAGCGATGGTTTCTTGATGAGACGGCGTACTTCCTCGGTGAGTTCAGGTCGATCCCGGCGAAAGATCCCCAAGGCGGGACGTCCGCCATCATCAAGAAACAGTATGACATCTTGATCTCGATAGCGTTTCGCTGGTTCTTCGATGCGCAAGACACGCGAGGGACTCCTGGCCTCTAGTACAAGCCACGTCTTGTAATCTGGTAGCCCTTTGGCGATCGCCTCATTCAAATGCAGTCGAGGGTGAAGCGCCTCGGCGCTCAGCAACGCACGTTCGTTGCCATCTAGGAGGACTCGCAGCGTTCCATTCGACGTGGGCATCGGAGCCGAGTTGTCGCCGCATGCGGTGAGCACCAGCCCGGCAAGAATGAATGAGAGTTGTCTAAACACGTTCGTCCTCGCTCCCAGACGCCGCCCAACGGGCCCGTTCGATCTCAATCGTAGCGCACTGCGTTGAATTGGCGCCAGGAGGGCAAGTGCTTTCAAATCTGAAAAAATGCTGTATAGTTTGGGTCGCACATGAGCGCGTCGTGGCACGCCTGGAGGATCCAATGAAGTTCTTATTGCGTCTATTGTGTATCCCAGCTTTCGCGCTTTCACTCGCCGCTTGCGGCGGCGGGGGCGGTGGAAACAACGCGACGCCTCCCGGGCAGCAGATCGCGGTGCTCGATGTTGATATCGCGGCCGGCACGGTAACCGTGACCAGTCCTGCGAGTCATCTAGTTGTTACGGGAACGTCGACCGACGATGGCGGTGGCAATGCCACGGTGAATCTCTCGGTATTGAGCAACTTTCCACGCTTGCTATTCAATTTGAAGGCGCTCGTAACGTCGCTCAGCGACGGGACCACCGCGGGCGACGGCGATTTTGCCGGCGATCCGTACGTCTACTTCGGACCCAACGCGCTTGCGCCAGCGGCCACCGAGTCGAGTTCGCTGACCATTACGGGACTTGGTGGCACCACCTTCAGCATGACCGTTGAGTGGGTGGACCATCCCATGGTGTTTGTGCCCGGCGACAACAACGGTGGAGGCCCGATCCTTGCCATGGACTCATCAGGGACTGGCGAGAACAACCCGATCGATACCGACGCATTCGCGCTTCATGCAGGAGGAAACGCGGGCAATCAAGGCGGGGCCGTGTCCCCAGACGGCCGCTTTCTTTACCTGGCGCCAAGAAATCAGCCCGGCATCATCACGGTCGATCTTACGACCATGACCCCCGTGATGGGTGCCGACTTGACTGGTGGCACGATCGCGTTCGACGCCACAGGTTCAGTAGGTTTCCTTGATGACGTCATCATGTCGCCCGATGGGCAGTTCCTTTATGCGCTCCTGACGGAGGGATGTCATTCCGGCGGCAGTTTTGGGGGCGACGTCGATGGACATGGCGGTGCATCCCTCGTGGCACCTTCGGATGTTCATATTGTAAAGCTCAATCGCGTGACACAGGCAGAGGTTGGACGTGCCACGTTGGCGACAGCCCTCCCGCTTGTTGATGGCAATTCTCCAACGGGCAAGGGACTCAGTCTCTCACCTTCGGGTACGCGGCTCGCGGCATGCATACGAGAGGGTGGGATGGTGTACGTTGTGGACGCCGCAACAATGACTATCTTTGATGCAGACCTCGTTACGGCGGGGACGCAGGGATTTGACACGACCAGCATTGGGAATCGGCCGCGCAGGACGGTTTTCCGCGACGACAACAGTGTGCTCGTCGCCCTCTCAGGCGATGGGGATTCGAGTGGCGGTACACACGACTCAACAATGTTGACGATCGATGTTGCCGCTCGCACCGTTGGGTCCTTGGCGCCGGCGGCGGAGTACGCCGGGACGTACACATACAACTACATCGGTGCCGTTCGCAGGCACCCGGATGGGCGCATGTTCATCTTTCACCCCTACAATGACAACTTCCCCTGTGTAGCTGCCTATGATTTCGGCGCAAACATGTGGACGACCGCGTTTGACAATCCAGACTCGTTCGATACGGCGGGCGCGTGCTTCAGTCCCGACGGATCAAGGGTGTATATATACGTCCGACGAGGTCTCACAGACGTTGAAGACTCTTTGGTGATCCTCGATGCCGATACCTTGCTCATCGAGCCCATGGAGGCGACCGGTGATGACGAAGTGCTAACCCAAGGCACGAACACGCCCTACGGCCACACCTGCATCGTGACGCCGTTCTAGTGATTCGTCAAAGACGAATCAGTAAGTTGTGTTCTTCTCACGCGTGGAGTTTCGAGTAGAGCTCTTGAGCTTGGTCCGCGCCTTCGTCGGCGCGACCATTTGCCGTCTTGGCATCCAAGATGTCCTCGCGCACACTCTCGCGAAACGTTCGCTTGAGCAAATCATCAACTACACCCGCGATGGGTACAGCCACCGGCCCCAACCGGCCTCAACCGGCGCGCAACGAGGTTAGCACCGGGCACCGCGGGTTCATCTCGTCACGAAAGAATCTTGCGCATTACTAGAATTGCCGGCTTACCAGGTTGTATCAATCCTGCAATCCCTCCGCGCCACATGCCGTTGCCCGTTTCGTAAGGCGCGGCGCCAAAGATCTCTGCAAGCGATGCGCGTTCCAATTCTGAACTTAGCGGTGTGACATTCGCCTGGCGACAGCAAATTGGCGCGATTCACTTCGACTAAGCAGCGGGTGAGCCCTCGCACACGCCCACTTGCAAGCCCAACGTCCGCTAAGAATGGGCGCCTGCCGTGGATTGTAAACGTACGTGTTTCGATTCATGTACTGCACGTAAAGGGGTGTGAGGACCACCGGCCGTCGAAAACGCCGTCCTGGTAGGTTTCGCAACCATTCGAAGATGACGGTGCGAATTGACGGTTCGCCTAGGAGGTTCAGACTGTGGCATACGCACGCTTGGTTTCATTGGTTGTGCTGACGTTCGCGTTCAGTTTGCCCCATGCGGGTTGTGGAGGCAGCAGCGACACGATTACGCTTCAAGGTTCGGGCGCTAGCTTTCCCGCGCCGATCTACTCGCGCTGGTTTAAAGAGTACAACCGCGCCAATCCCGACGTGCGCGTCAACTACCAATCGGTGGGTTCAGGAGCCGGCGTTAAGGCGTTCATCGCTGAGCAAACCGATTTCGGCGCAAGCGACGCGGCGATGAAGGACGGTGAGATTGCGCAGGTCAAACGCGGTGCCGTGTTGCTTCCTATGACCGCTGGAAGCATCGTGTTGGCCTACAACCTTCCGGGTGTGAAGGAACTAAAGTTATCCCGCGATGCATACTCGGGCATCTTCCTTGGCAAGATAAAGAACTGGAACGATCCGAAGATCACGGAATCCAATCCAGGCCTGTCGCTCCCGGATCAATCGATCACGATTGTTCGCCGTTCGGATGGCAGTGGGACCACCTACGTGTTCACCAAGCACCTCGCCGAGATCAGTGCGGCGTGGCGCGCGGGCCCGGGGGTCGGCAAATCGATCAGTTGGCTTGGCAACAATGTAGGTGGCAAGAAGAACGACGGCGTTGCGGCACTCCTGAAACAGACCGAAGGTTCCATCGGTTACGTGGAGTACGGATTCGCGGTATCTACGAGTCTCTCCATGGCGTCCCTAGAGAACAAGGACGGCCACTACATTCATCCCTCTCCGGAGACAGCACAGGCAGCCCTCGCCAACGTCACGCTACCCAGCAACATGATTGCCTGGGTTTCGGACCCATCGGGTGCGAACTCCTATCCGATCGTGACCTACACATGGATGTTGATCTACAAGCAGTACGCCGATGCCAAGAAAGTCAAGGCGCTCAAGCAAGTCCTCAAGTGGTGCTTGAACGACGGTCAAAAGTTGGCCAATGAACTTCACTACATCCCGCTTCCCCGAAACGTGGTCGAGGTTGTGAGTCGGGCGGTGGATGGCATTGCCACGGGGGCTAGCAGCTAAGTGAATGTCTCTTCACCCGTAGCTGCCGTTACGCGGGGGTACGCGCGACCGCCCACGTCGCGCGAACTCATTGTTGATCGGTTCTTTCGAGGTCTCGCCCGAGCGTTCGCGGCAGGTACGATCTTACTCCTTGGCTGGATCATCTTTGTGATTGGCAAGGAAGCAGCGCCGGCGGTATCGCGTTACGGAACCGACTTTCTTACCGGAACCACATGGGATCCTACGCGTGAGCAGTTCAGTATTCTCCCCGAGATTCACGGCACGCTCTATACCTCGATCTTTGGTCTCCTGCTCGGTGGGTTTCTCGGGGTTATCACGGCGATCTTTCTGAGTCAGGGATTCTTGGGCCCGCGCCTCGAGCGAATCATGAAGAACGTCGTCGAGCTCTTGGCGGCGATTCCCAGCGTAGTGTACGGACTCTGGGGCATCTTCTTCGTGATTCCGGCTGTCAAGCCGGGCGCCGATTGGCTCCACGAGCACTTTGGTTGGTTTCCTCTCTTCAACACCGAACTTGTTGGCCCAGGCTTCCTTCCCGCGTCGCTTGTATTGGCCATCATGATTCTTCCAACCGTGACGGCGATCTCACGCGAGGCGATGGTCGCCGTGCCGCCGAAGTTGAAAGAGGCATCCTTTGGCCTGGGCGCGACGCGGTGGGAAACCATCCGCAAGGTCGTGTTGCCCACATCGGCGACCGGTGTGTTCGGTGCGCTAGTCCTTGGCTTTGGCCGCGCGCTCGGCGAGACGATGGCACTGGCCATGCTCGTCGGCAACGATAACGTGCTCAGTTTCTCTTTGTTCTCTCCCGGAAACACGCTGTCCGCGCTACTTGCAAACTACTTCCCTGAAGCAAACGCCGTAGAGGTTGGTGCCCTCATGTACGCGGCGCTTGTGTTGTTGCTCATTACGTTGGCCGTCAACATCGTGGGATCACTCATCATGCTGCGTGCCGGTCGCAATCTAAAGGGGGTGCGGTGAGTAACGCGGGTCCCGATTTGGTAAAGACACTCAAGAATCCGCGTACGTTTTCGAGCGCGTTTCTGTCTGTCATGGCAACAGGCCTGAGCCTCGTGGCACTTTTGCCACTGCTGTGCGTGCTCTACATGTTGATTACGAAGGGTTCCTCGGCCATCAGTGCGGGCCTCTTTACGGAGTTGCCTCCGGCTGCAGGTATGGATGGCGGCGGCATTGGGAATGCCATAGTCGGTACGCTGGTGATGACCGGTATTGCGTCGTTGCTCTCAATTCCCTTTGGAATCTTGGCGGCCGTATTTCTGTCGGAGTACGGAGGGACCTCAAAATTCGCAGGTGCCGTTCGTTTCGCCGCCAAAGTGCTTACGGGATTGCCATCCATTTTGGCTGGTGTCTTTGCCTATGCCATTGTCGTGGTCACGATGGGGTCCTTTAGCGCTCTGGCCGGGGGAGTGGCATTGGCCGTACTCATGTTGCCAACGGTGCTGCTCACTGCCGAAGAAGCGATTCGGATGGTGCCCAACAAGATGCGCGAAGCAGCGGTCGGCATGGGGTGCACAAAGGCACAGACCGTGCTCAAAGTTGTTTTACCAACGGCAACACCCGGCATTTTGACCGGTGTCATGTTGGCGGTTGCACGTTCCATGGGCGAAACGGCACCGCTGCTCTTGACGGCGTTGTTCTCCGACTACTGGTTCTCCGGTGATGTGAGTGAGCCTGCGGCGTCTTTGGCAGTGCTGATCTACAACTTCTCCGGTAGCCCATTTGAGAATCAAATCAATTTGGCGTGGGCCGCTGCGTTGGTGTTGGTCGCCTTGGTATTGGTGATCAATATCGTGGGCCAACTGTTCACAAGCAAGCAGGCGGTTCGGTGACCGGAACTGCAGTAGGAGATCCCATGGTGACGAATGTCGTGAATGCCCCTGAGCCGCCCGTTGCGCCCAGCGACCAAGCCTTCGCGCTTGAGGCCGACATGAAGAAACTCTATTACGGGAAATTCCGGCTCTACTGCTCTTTGTGTGGGTCGTACATTTGCGATTTCTTGTCCTGCCGCCCCTAAGAGGGCGCGGACGGCAGGAAAAGAAATGATGTTTGTTAGAACAGGCTGTCACAACCTAGAGGTGCCCACGGGACTCATGTTTCTTTGTTGGTTACGAAATCGACAAATCAACAGAGGAGCCCCATGCGCGCCACCACGTTATTGCATCGGATGATCGATGTCCCGGGGATGTACGTCCGATCGGTAGATTTTTCGCTGCGTGGCGTGATCGCCACGGTGTCTCCGCGCCATCGCCTGCCTCGTTGCAGTGGGTGTGGGGAAAGGGCCCCGGGCTACGATCGGCTGAGATCTAGGTTTTGGCGCCACCTGGGGATCGGTTCTACGCGAGTGTGGTTCAGATACTCACCGCGTCGCGTGAACTGCTCCCGTTGCGGCGTGCGAGCCGAGCAAGTGCCGTGGGCTGAGGCTCAGAGCCGATTCACAAAGGATTTCGAGGAAATGGTGGCGTACTTAGTTCGAACGACGGACAAGACGCAGGTCTCAGTCCAAATGGGCGTGACGTGGCGAACGGTTGGTTCCATCGTCACGCGTGTCGTCGCGAAACGCCAGGATCCCGACCGACTCTCGAATCTGCGCTGGATTGGCATGGATGAGTTCAGCCATCTTCGCGGACACAACTTCATTACGTTGGTTGTCGATCACGATCGTCGCCGCGTGGTGTGGGCAGCCGAAGGGAAGGATTCAGCGACGCTACGCAAGTTTTTCGAAGAGATATCGCCGGAGGACGCTGCCAAGATCGAAGGTGTAACGACGGATCTGGCGGGATGGAACCGCAAAGCCATTGCGACACACATCCCTCAAGCCCAAGTTGTATTCGATCGCTTTCACATCCAGAAGCTAGCAGGCGTGGCACTCGATGAAGTACGCCGCGAACAGCTACGAGAACTTCGAGGCACTGATCAAGGTCGGTTCATTTTCTACTCGCGTTACGCAATCCTAAAGAACTACTGTGACCTCGATTCGAAGCAGCGGACCAAGCTCAGCGAGATCGAGCGGACGAACAAGAAGCTGTATCGCGCTTATCTCCTAAAGGAGTCGCTTGGTGCGGCACTGGATTACCTTCAACCGAAGCGAGCTCGGCGCGCCCTTCGTGAGTGGCTGGCTTGGGCGTCGCGATCCAAACTCAAACAGTTCGTGCGATTGGCCAAAACGCTTCGGGAGCACTTCGATGGCATCATCGCCTACATCAGTTGCCGCATGACCAACGGCATCGTGGAAGGCATCAACAATCGGCTCCGCATGGTGGCTCGACGAGCATACGGATTTCACAGCGCCAAGGCGCTGATCTCTATGTTGTTCCTGTGCAACGGCGGCATCGAACTCCATCCGAAGTTGCCATGACCCACATGAAGAGCAGGAGACTCGAAATTCCTGGCGGTTCGAGATACGCATATCCAGATCGAGCGCGGCAGCATTACGGCGTTCATTGGGCCTTCTGGTTGTGGGAAGAGCACGGCGCTTCGCTGTCTAAACCGAATGAACGATCTCATTCGTGGGTTTCGCTTCGAGGGGTCTATCTACTTTCGCGGCCAGGATATCTATGCCGCGGATGTGGATCCCGTGGCGGTACGTCGTCACATCGGCATGGTGTTTCAGCACCCCAACCCATTTGCTATGAGTGTCTACAAGAATGTGGCCTTTGGCCTAAAGCTAAATGGCTTCAAAGGGGACTATGACGAGCGTGTTGAGAAAGCACTCCGCGGCGCCGCCATCTGGGAAGAAGTCAAAGACAAGCTGAATCAAAGCGGCCTGTCACTCTCCGGAGGGCAACAGCAGCGGTTGTGCATTGCTCGCGCGATTGCAACGGAACCTGAAGTGCTGCTCATGGATGAGCCCTGCTCGGCCTTGGACCCCATCGCCACCCGTCGCATCGAAGAATTGATGCAGGAGCTCAAGAAGAAATACACGATTGCCATTGTCACTCACAATCTCCAGCAGGCACAACGCGTTGCCGACAAAACGGCATTTATGTATGTCGATACTCAGGGCGGCGGTCGTACCGGCTACTTGGTCGAGTACAGCGGCACAATCTTTGATGATCCGCAAGAGGACTCAACGAAGGAGTACATCCGTGGTGAGTTTAGCTAGCGCACGTCGTCACACGGTTGGGCGGCGTCGGCGTGTCTGTATGGCGATCTCCGTACTATGCATGGGGGGGAGCCTGCTCTGCCTGCTCTGCCTGCTTCCTGCTTGCGGCGCCAGCGATGCCTCCCAGAACAAGGCCGCCGTATATCTTCGCGGCGCGGGGGCTACGTTCCCGAAACTCATCTACCAAAAGTGGATCGAGACGTACGAACGAGAGCATCCAGCCATCGATATCGAATATGAGGCTGTCGGTAGTGGTGATGGGGTCAAGCGCTACCTTACAAACGAACCTGGGCTGACCTTCGGGGCCAGCGATGTCGCGCCGAATCCGAATCAACTTGACATGGTCCAGCGAGGAGCGGTGCCGATACCTATGACCGCGGGGAGTATTGTGCTTGCCTACAATCTTCCTGGATTTGACGGCGAGTTGAGGCTCTCCCGCAACGTGATGGCCGGCATCTTTTTGGGCACCATTTCCCAATGGAATGACGAGCAGATCAAGGCCAGCAATCCCGGGAAGTCCTTGCCCGATCGCGCTATCACCGTGGCCGTCCGCATGGACGGATCAGGCACCACATCGGTGTTTACTGAACATCTCGCCGCCATTAGCCCTGCCTGGCGCGACGGCCCAGGGATAGGAAAGCGTATCGACTGGCCCTCGCGCACACTTCCAGGTCGAGGAAATGCAGGGGTCGCCGCACGGATTCAGCGTTCTCCGGGGTCCATTGGTTACATCCAGTATGGCTTCGCCCAGAAACTGTCGTTGCCCCTGGCCACGTTGGAAAACAAGGCTGGCAGCTATATCGCGCCAAGTGGAACAAGCGGCACGGCCATGATTGCGAGCCTGAAACTCGATAAGTACTTATGTGGTAGTAACCCCGACCCCGATGGCAAAGACGCTTATCCCATCGGCTCCCTAACGTGGATCTTGGCATACGGACGATACACCGACACCGCCGAGTCCAAAGCGCTTCGAGACTTTCTCAGTTGGTGCTTGAGCGAAGGCCAGAGCTATGCAGAAGGTCAAGGGTATCTCCAACTGCCCGATCATGTTCGCAAGCGGGCACTTCAAGCCGTGGGTACGATTCAGCCCTAGTGCACGTGCACGTGTGATGAGATTCAGTGCAGGCCTCCGCGCGTTCATCGATCGTTCGACGAGAGCGAACAGCCTGCAGGAGAACCCATGATGGGTGCACGGCGTCTGAACCTCAAGTCGATTGAAGACTCGCTTCGTGCGGTCCAGAAAGACTTCCCGCGTATCAATTCGATCATCAAATCCAAGCGCGAACACATGTCGGACGAGATCGTTGAGAATATGCTTGCGGGCTATGAACAGATCAATCGCTACCTAGCGAAAGATAAGCCGCTTCTTGTTCGCAAGCGTCGCGATCACGTATTGGAACTCAACCACACCGTGCTATGCGGCGCCGAATCCAAGCGCCGCAAGGAGTACAAGAAGCACATCGAGAAGACGCGTGAGCGTTTCTTTTTTGCCGATGGGTTCAATATTGACGTGTTGCTCGACTGGTATCTTCGACACCGAGATCGCTCGGTGTGGCGTCGCGCATCCGGTTGGTATACGCGCTCAGTGAGTCGTCCGCAGCTCTTCTTTGAAGGCAATCATCGAACCGGCGCATTGCTGATGAGCTACATGTTGGCCCGTAAGGGCCATCCCCCATTCGTTCTTTCCGTAGACAATGCCAAGGGATACTTTGATCCCTCGTCCATGATTAAGCGTACGCACAAGAACAAGCGCACGCTCATGTTTCGCATTCCCGGCCTCGACAAGAAGTTCTCCAAGTTTTTGCGAGCCCACGCGGATGGTCGGCACTTGAAGTAGCGCCCGTTAGTTGCCAGCCACAGCCGCCAACGCCTTCTGCGCGGCCTTCGAGACTTTGAGGTTGGTGGAGCGAATGTGCTTCTTCAAAAACGTCTTGGCAGCCTTGGCGTCGGGCCCGATATCGCCAAAGGCGTTGATGGTTTGAATGAGGTCAAAACTTGTCTGGGTGCGTCCAATGGTCAGCAGAGGGCGAACGGCAGGTTTGCCGATCTTTGTGAGCGCGGTGAGCGCTTCCCATCGTTCCGTGTGTTGTGGATCCCGGTACATGGCGGCGAGTGGCTTAACAGCGCTCTTGGCCTCTTCGCCCATCATGCCCAGCACACGTATGGCGGCAACGCGCAAAGCGGGTTCCGTCGATTTGAGGTTAGATTTCATGAGCCTGACCGCCTCTTTGCCGCCCTTGGCAACCAACTGAATGGCTTCTTCGGAAAGTGCACGCGGCTTCTTGCCGATGTAGCCCAGCAAATCCTTTGTGGTGGCGTGACCCACGCGCTGCAACGCGCGAAGTGCATGCACGCGAATCGGATCGGGGTACGACTTGCTGGCGAGTAACGTATTGAGTGCGGCGACCGACGTGTCGCTATCATCGGCCACCGCTGCGAGCACCTTGGCTTCGCGTATGCCTCGCTTGGGATTCTTCTGAACGATTTCAAGCAAATGGTCAATCGCACGATCGTTGGCGCGCCCAATTGCCGTCATGGCATCCAAGATGTCCCCGCGCACACTCGCGTGCAGTTTTCGCTTGAGCAAATCACCAACGACGCCCGCAATGGGTGCAGCAACCGGCCCCAAACCGCGCGCAACGAGGACAGCACCGGGCACCGCGCGTTCATCTCGTCCGGAAAGGACCTTGCGCAACACTGGAATTGCCGGCTTGCCAAGTCGTATCAGACCCGCAATGCCTCCGCGCCACATGGCGTCGTCCTTTTCATAGAGCGCCGCACCAAAAATCTCTGCAAACTCGGACTGTGGCAGTTTGAGTGTTGCAAAGGCCTCCTCGCCCATGCGACGAATCGTGGGCGACGGATGAATGAGTGCGCCGCATAGGTGAGGGGCCGCACGCCGCGGGTTGGCGTGGGCGAGCGCAAGCATGGCCAAACGACGCACGCGCGAAGGACCCTTGTGAACCAAGGGAGCGATCTTGCTGGCATGCGACTTAATGCGTTCCGGGGCAATCAACGTTAGCCGCTGGAGGATCGCCAGCCGATGTTCGTCATCGTCGGAGTCAAGTGCTGCGTGCAGTGCGGCCACCACATCATCCGAGGCCTGTTGTTGGAAGCCCGCAAGGGCCAATGAAGCGACGGCCCTGATGGAGGCGTCGCTGCTCGTTAGGGATGACTTCAAGATTTTGATGGCAGTGTCTTCCCCAGGCACAAGCGCGAGTACCGCGGTTGCGGCTTGCGTAGAAACCGTTGTGACCGGATCCGTCATGGCCTTCGTCAGCGCTTCTTTGGCAGGGGTTGCGCCGTCTCGAGCGTGGGCTAAAGCAGCCGCAGCCGCCGTTCGAATGTCCGCATCACGATGTCTAAGCAAATCCGCGACGCGTCCGATTGCGGTTGCGGGCAGCGTGAGCTCGTGGGCGAAGCGAGTAAGCAACGTGCGCAGGACGGAGATGTCCTTTTCAGTCAAATGCGCGGCGAGCTTGGTTGTGCTCGAGCTTGCTTCATTTGGTAGGAAGGCGCGAATCGAGGCGGCTCGCAGTACGGGATCTTTGCTGCGCATGAAGGGCGAGACGACCTCGTCCAATCCGGGCATACGGTGCAGCGCAACAGCATCCAAGAGGTGCGCGCATTCATCAGCGTTCACCGATTCGCTTTGGAGTCGCGCTTTGATGTGTCGGTGCAAGTCGTTGTGCGGCGTGTGGTAGCCGTTTGCGAGTAGGCACAATACGCACATGCCGGTGGCATAAACGCGTCCACCATCGGGTCCCCACACGCACTCCGGATTCCACGATCCCGCATAGCCGCATGCGTCGCCCGACGTGACTTGACTTGGGAGCAGGGCCTCGACCAAGGCGTTATCCCACCGCTTCCACGCTTCACCACCAACGGTCGCCATGGCTATTGTGCCGTAGTACCAATAGTAGAGATCTGTAGATCCACGCTTCCGGTCCCACCGAGGCAGTCGGGATAGCACTTGATTTTGACTGCGCTTGTTTACACGATGCCATTCTTGCGGCATCTCAGTCGCTGTTGGCGACGTAAGCCGTATCGCCAATGCGCACGCTGTCATGGATCGAGATTCTTCGGCTGGAAACTCGTCGATCAATTCTATCGGGCGTGCGGATCCAACGATCTTCGAAAAGTACCCCGCGCGACCTAGCCGTGGGTTGATGATCTGCTCACACCATGCGAGCGCACCCTTGAATGCCTTGTGCGGGACCGAAAACGAAGGCGCGACGCCACCGTGCCGAATGGCCAACTCGTTTAGACGCCACGCGGCGACCAGGGGCATAAGCACAGATCCTGTCATGGACGTGTCGTTTTCACCCGGCCGAATGCCGTAGCGCCACGCAAGGTTCTCGTTTCGACACAATTCAATAAAGTCAATTGCTCGCTGAGCAATCGGAACGAGGTCACGATCGCCCGTAACGATCACGGCCATGACGAGTGCGTATGTAGCAAACGCATGATTGTACAAATAGTGCTGCGATGAACGCGGGCTGATACATCCCTCTTGATCCTGTACCTTCTTTAGATAGTCGATTCCCTTTTGCACCGTATGTCGAAAGGGACCCTTGCACTGGTGCCGATGGCCCGCCGTCAGAAACGCACGCAGCGCGATACCCGTGACCCCGACGTCGTAGGGGGACTTACCCGCCCCCTCGTTCTTGCGGGCGCCCTCGGCAACCTCCTTTCCATGACACCAATGCCCGAACTCGGCGGCGCGCCAGCCGCCATCGGGCGCCTGATGTGCCGCGAGCCAACGAAGACCGTTCTCGATGGCCTGGATTCGTTCACGTGCCCGAGCCAGCTTGGCAAGCCGAACCGACGGATGCAGGACGCCGTGTGCCAAGAGCGCGGCAATCTGCCGGTCTTCCGTACTGAGTTCAGCGGCCGTTGTTGCCGGCTCCTTGGCAAACGATTCGGGCATTGGACTCGTAAACAAAAGCACCATGCACGCAAGAGCAGCCACCCTTCGTCGAAGGCGATTCAAGACGTGGCGCATGGCGATTCTCCAAGGTGGCTTGCGACTATCGTTGGCGATATGCGTCGTCGACTACCACTTCCCGTTCTTGCTGTTTACCTTTGAAAACGCCTTCCAACTCTTGTCCATGGCGTCAAATAACGGCGCAACGGCCTCATCGTACTTGGCGATGAGGCCCTTCGGGCACTTGAGCTTCTTCGCTTTGGTGCGTAGTTCCTTCATTTTATTTCGAAATGTCTTGTCGTGAATCTCGGTCCAGAGAAATCCCTTCACCACTGCGTCTACACCGTGTCCGAAGGCGTCCTTCTCCTTGCCCCCGCGCTTCGCGGCAAAGTACTTTTTCAGATGGGTAACGGCGACCTTCTTGTGCTTCTTGAAGGTCTTGACGTGTGTGTCGAGTATCGTGTCACAGGCAGGAATGCCCATAAAGCGGCGAGCAAAGTAGATATAGTGAGCCGCTTGCTCGGAGTCATCGAGCGTAAGCGAGTCTTTCTCGCCCAGCTTCATGGCTTCAAGGTGCTCCTTGATCAGGTTGTCGATGGTCTTGATCGCAGCCGCCGCGTCCTTCTTTAGCTTCGCGGGGGCGTCTTCCGTCTCCGAAATCCGCATGGCGAGTTGATAGGCCCCAGCGTAGTCGTGGCGCTCGGCATTTTTGACTTCTCCAAGCACATCGTTCCAACACACCGCCAATCGGTCTATGTCGTCCGTCGTCATGCCCTCGACCCACGCGAGTTGCTGGCTCGTATGCGGTACGGGACCATTGTGCTCGGCCGGCCAGTGATTCCACCACTCAAGGCTTCGCAGTCGAAGTAGGGGATACTTGCGTTCCGCGTAGCTCTCATAACCGCCCACGCTCTGTACGTACGGTACAGCCGGATCCTGCGTGCCGTGCATCAACACGATGGCTTGATGGTGGCCCTTCTTTCCCAGTTTGGTCTGAGTCCAGACGCCACTGGCATGAGCAACGACGCCCTGTACGTCCGCCGGGTACTCCCCTGCATAGTAGAGTGCGAAAAAGGAGCCTTGACTGTGTCCATAGATGTACGTTGCCCGCACATTAAGTAGGCTCATGATCTCTTTGTGAAATTTGTTGAATTTCTTAGCGTCGGCAGGGCGACCGAATGAGTTGAACTGGATGGGCGTCCGCTGTGACGTGCCATCCGGACTCACGACGATGTCGTCGGGTCGAAAGCTCTTGGATGCGTGGTTGGCAAACCCCCAGCGATGATCGAGGTTTGAACCGTGGAGGATAAACGTGAGGTTGGCGCCCTTCTTCTTGTCGTAGTTCTTGGGAAGTCGATAGTGGTAGGCAATGCCGGTTGGCGATGTCCATTTGAACTGGGTGCCCGCTTGTTTGGGGCTGGGCTCACGTTCGACGATCGACTTAGCAATCGCATCGGGACCCCACGTCAGGCTCCCCAATAGCCATGCGAGCGCCGCGAATACACGTATGAGCTGCATCATCGCCTCCCGTAGGCCTCCCCCCGGCCTGCCACCATGTTAGCAAAATTCGAACGCAATCGACCGGACCCTCGTGAGAAGCGAGCGAGGGCGGCTACCTTTCGCATACGAAACAGCCGATAAGATCTCGACCTTTATACGTCCCAAGGAAGCTCCCGTGATGCCCGCCTGGCCTCCCCGATCCAATGAGCATCAAGGATGGCCGATGGACGGCGCGTCCTCATCATCGGCGTTGCGCTGGGAAGTGCTTCGTTCCCTGCTCCCGCTTCGCGCGCTCTCCGGAGCATGGGCCGCGTTGATTCGGCCGGGTCAAGAATCGCTCGGACCCACCTTTGTGTTGGCGTGGTTTGAAACGATGGGGGCCACCGTGACGCCGTTGGTGCTCGTAGCGCGCAGCGAAGACCGGACGTTGGTAGGGCTGCTGGCCATGGCGGAATTCCCCGGCGGACGACTCGTGTTCGCGGCCTCGATGGAGGGCGGACAACACGGCGACGTCGTGGCGCTTCCCGAGAACGGGGATCACGTGGCGCGCGGTGCGCTGGGCGCCCTTCGGTCATATGCATGGAAACACATTTCGTTCCAACGCCTTGCGGCCAATGGTCACTTGGCCCGTTCCTTGGTGGCCGAGGGGCGACTCGGACCGACGCGCGCGTTTATGAGTGCCGCGGTTCCGCGCATCGAGCGTATGACTACATGGAGCGCATTTCTCAAGTCCAGAACCAAGAAGGTGCGTCACGAGATTCGGCGGCACATTCGACGCTGGGAAGAGACACCGGGTGCGGCCATACGCTGGTCCGATGGACGTCACGCGCTCGACGAAGACATCGACACCCTCTTCAAGCTTCACGAACGACGTTTTCGATCCCGGCAGAAACGAACGCAATTCACGGGCTTTTACCAGCGCGTATTCCACAAACGTGTCGCGCGGCGACTGGCACGAGAAGGTCGCCTCTTGCTCGTCTTTCTTGAAATTCACGGGCGACCCGTTGCAGCGGCCTATGGATGGCACGGCGGCAATACGACAACGCTCTATCAAACGGGATTCGATCCTTCGGCTGCAAAGCTGAGTCCCGGTTATCTCGTTGCGATCTTCGCCCTGCGCGATGCCGTGATTGGCGGCGGGCGTAGTGTGCTCGATCTTGGCGAGGGGTGCTACGAGTGGAAACTACGCTGGTCCAATAGTAGCGAGCATCTCATGGACGTTGTGGTGCATCGCCGCGGCGTCATGGGCCGACTACGTAATGCCGCCACCTCCACGCTTGCCGCCATTCGTGCGTACCTTCGTCGCCATGTGAGAAAGATCGATTGCCACGGCGCGGTAAATCCGCGAGGTTCTAAGAAACACTGCAGCAGCATTCAGTGTTCTGCGTGCCCGGCACGAAACGTCGGATCCCACGGACGTCCACGGCGGAAGAGCAAGTAACGCACTTGCTTCCACAACGTGCGATCCCCGTAGCGATACAGTGTGCCCATGCCTTTCTGAGGCGCTGCGGAGAGCGAGCCATCCGCAATCGCAGGTACTAGGGGCGGAATAGACTGAGCAGCGTCTCGAACACAGGCAATCCAACAATCAGATTCGGTTGCCGTGGGGGGCACCATGACGATGCGTTGCCAATACACGTCCCCCGTGTCGGAACCTTGAGCGACTTTGTGTACGGTGTATCCAATGCCCGACGCGTCACGATTGTAGAGCGCCCAGAACAGCGTATGGCCACCGCGATAGGCTGGAGCGATACCCCAATGCACGTTCACGGTTCCGCGGGTAGGAATCTCGAAAATGTGCCTGCGCAACATGGGCGCGCCCGAGACAAGGATGACATCGGGCTTTAGCTCTCGGAGTAGGTGGGCCGTAGACTGTGCATTGACTTGCCACGTGGGAACTTCATGAACGGGGACGGAAAGCGACTCTTCAGGTGCGGAGTCTCCGCCCGCGAACGCGGCGCGCACCTCGTCGTCGATGGATGCCAAGTGTGGATTCAGCACGAGTTCTCGGATCTTACTCGAGACGCTCTTCCATGGATGGGCGAGTACGCGGCGCACGAGAGATGGCCGCGAGGGATTCGGTGAGTCCAGCAGCTTTAGCACGTGGGTGACGCATCCTTGCTGAATGAGTGCGTGCGCAAGATGCGCGTGGGGCGCACCAAAGGCGCTTAGAAAGAGCACGCGCGGGCGATCGTGGGGGGTGGCGGCGTCCACGGGTTCCTATCGTCCATCGCGTGCCGGCTCATTGCCACATCTTTGAACTATGCGCATGCGACAGAGGGCCGTTTCGGATAGTCTACGCTCCACGCCAATCGCGCACAGACACCCGCGAGGAGACGCTCATGTCGGAATTGTTCGGTCTCAAGAAGTTCATGATTCGACGTAAGATTCTCACCATCTTCGGTGCTTCATTTCATATCTACGATTCGAACGATCAAGTCGTTGGATTCTCGCGTCAAAAGGCGTTTAAGCTCAAAGAGGACATTCGCATCTTCGCTGACGAGAGTATGCAGGCCGAGCTACTGACCATTCAAGCGCGCCAAATCGTCGATTTTTCCGCCGCCTACGACATTGTGGATGCCACCGAAGGCAAGAAGGTGGGGGCCTGTCGTCGCAAGGGGTGGACGTCCATTTTGCGGGACTCTTGGGAACTCCTAGATGACGGTGACAACGTGGTTGGAAAGGTCATTGAAGATTCCGGGACCAAGGCCATGTTGCGCCGGCTCCTCTCCAACCTTATCCCGCAGCGGTTTCATGTGTCTGATGATGACGAGAAACCTGCCGCTTTCTTCAAGCAGCGCTTCAATCCCTTTGTCTACAAACTCGAAGTCGAAATCGCCGACGACAGCGGCGTGGACCCGCGCGTGCTTATGGGTGCCGCCATCCTCATTTCTGCCATCGAAGGACGGCAGGGCTAGCGCGGCGACGTGGGAGAAACGTGCGATGTCGATTCGCGTTTCATGCAAGTGCGGCAACCGCTTCGACGTCGCCGACAGCCTCGCCGGCGGCATTACCAATTGTCCCAAGTGTGAGCAGGCCACTCAAGTCGAAGGTCTCGTCGATCCTATGTGGACGTTTCTGCGCGTGCTCGCGCTCGTCTTGTGGGCGCTGGCTACAGCAGTTGCATATCAGCTATGGGGCTTTCCAGGCGCAGCGATCACGGCGCTCACCGTCGGCGGGCTATTTCTGCTCATCAGAATTGCGATGTAGAAACTCCGCGCGTTTGCTCGCGGCATTTGGCAACATTCCGCATCCAGCACCACCACGAATCAGTTACGTGTTCCTGCCTCGGGTTGCGCTTCGTGCTCTTCGCGTGGGCTGTTGACCACCGAGCAGCCACTGAAAGCACCCCGCCGTCGCCAGTCCACGTTTGGTGGCCTTCGACCCTGAACTTTGAGCTTCGTTTCGCGTCTAGTATGTAACGCTCTTCCACTCGAAGCTAGCGAGGAGGCACTATGCGACGTACCCATTTGTTCACTGCTTTGATTGCATCGACGGTTCTGGTGGTCATCGATGGCAGCCTGAACGCTCACGCCCGTTCGCCCGCCGAAGTCACACACGACGTGGAAACTCGATCCTCATTCGGACCCGACGATTCGGATCATGGATGGACGAGTAACGACGGCGCCCAGGCACTTGAGGTGGAATCGGGTGTGTTGCTTGTCAAAGACATTTCAGACGACTGGCACTGGCTTACAGCGCCTAAGAAGTTCCACGGCAATTGGCGGGACGTCGATCATATCCAGTTTCGCGTACGCGCGGATCATCGCCGGGACACGAGCGAGGCCATCGTGGTACAGATTGCAGGTGATGGGGGCGTGGCCACGCAAGAACTCCACAGCCGATTGGTTTTACGTGGTACGTGGCGTACCGTACGTGTACCGCTTAAACCGGTGTATTGGCGCGTCAAGGGGTCATGGCCGGACATCGTCAAGAACGTCGCTCGCTTTCGCCTACGGCTCGATCTCAATGGCAGCAACGGCGGGGGGGAAGTCGTGAGTCTCGACGATGTGCGATTGGTGAAGTCAAGGTCGCGATCCATGGCAAGCGATCTCAAGGGATGGCGTGCGCGGGGCGGTACCGTCCGCGTCGATGGCGAGCAACTCCTTGTGGAAGACACTGCGCAGGGTTGGTGTTGGCTTCGTGCGCCCGAGTCGTTTCGTCGAGACTGGCGTGAGGCCAAACATCTCACGATACGCGTGCTGCCGGATCCAGAACAGGTCGTCAATCAGACGATGCGCATTCAAATAGAGGGTTCCTTTGGCATGGCCTATCGAGACATACCCACAAGTAGATTTTCCCCGGGCAACGAATCACGAATCGACGTTCCGCTCTCTCATCATGGTTGGGTCGTGAGCGGCAACTGGCACGAAATCACCAAGCATGTATCCGACTTCTGGATTCGCGTTGACTTGACTGCGCACAAGGGCCGCGGCGAGGTAACTCGAATTGTGGATATACGCGTTGAGTAACTAATCTCATGACCGATTACTTCATTCCGTCCACGTCCACCCTTCGATGCGCACCGTGTGGATCAAGGATCCGCTTGTGCTTACTCAGGGTCTCGTGCAGATGAACTCTGCTCATCTGATCTCGACGTCCACGTCCACGTTAAGGCGGTGCGAATCGTTTATCGGACGCCTGCCCTTGAGTACGGGTTATGGGTAGCGGGTGACGGGAGTTTGGAAGGCGCAACCGGTTGCTCCAGCGCGATCGGTACGCGCGCGCGCCGCTTGTGATGGAACTCCAGCTTGAGAACGAGTTGGCGTTGTGACGCGGGGCTCGGTTTGCGCGAACCGCTCGCGTGTGCCCTCCTTTGCCTTTCCTAGGTGAGACCTTTCTTCTTTAAGCTCAAGCCACGTCATATTTCAAGGCAACTCCACGCACACTCATGTCTCAGCCCGTAACGCTTGCGCTTCGTTTCTTAGCGTTCTTCGTGTGAGCTTCTTCTTCCAAGACCGTCCTGCCATCGACAATCGTCAGCATTCACCAATCGCGATCCCCAACGCTTGCGCCTCTCCGCCTCTGCAACGTGGCGCCTCCGCGTGAGGTCGACTGCTCGTGACTCCACCAACACCTCCACCCCGGCCGGGATGAACTACGCAGGCGCTCAGCAATCCTCATCGCTCGCGGACGCCGTACTCAATGTGTGCAATGCCATCGGTTTGTCGCCGTGCATGCTTTCGGCGTCATCCTTGCGAACCCAGAGTTCCCAGTCATTGCCATCCGGATCTTTGACCCAGAACTTGTTCGCGACCGCGTAGCAACATGTGACAGCGTCTTCGCGTAGCGGGTTTAGGCCCGCGGCTTCCAACTTGGTACCCCACTGCTCGAGGAGCTCATCGGATTCGATCTCGATCCCAAAGTGCTGTTTGGTTGCTGTGGCCGTATGCCCGAGCTCATGATTGAGCGCCAAGTGAATCGCCGGCGCGTCGAGGCGCCAGTTCGCGTAGTCGGTTTTCACCTTGCTCGGTACGCGCCCAAAGAGGGTGGTGTAGAAACTCACGCTGGCATCGAGGTCCCGTACGAGCAGGCTGATATGAACACGGGAGGTACTGGGGATTGCTGTATTGGGGATCATGCGCGTAGGTCCTCGCGAGGGGCAAACCGGTCCGAAACCCTCATTCTACCGCACACCCAGCCGGCCTCGATTCTCGGAAATGCAGTCTTTGCACCCCGTCGTTTCGCCCGTATCCTCACGCCCCTCCACACGGGGGCATAGCTCAGCTGGCTAGAGCACTGGCTTTGCAAGCCAGGGGTCAAGGGTTCGAATCCCTTTGCCTCCACCACTTTCAATCCCGCAACAAACCAACGTTTCATCGGGTTCGTTGCGGGTTTCGCGTCGATCGCCTTCTGCGTTCCGCCTGTCCACTTGGTTGCAACCAGATGAGACCGAATGCACCGAAATGGCACCAGAAGGGGTACAAATTGGAGCACAGTCTGCTGCGTCTCCAGAGGCGAGCATCTCGCCGATCACATGAACGGATTCGGGCGCATTTACAGCCGAGCGGTGATCGAGCAAGCGCGGATCTGTATAGACCGACATCGTCGTTTCAATGTTGGCATGACGCGCAAGATGCTGTGTTACTTGCGGGTCTACTTTCGCAGCACGCAGCCCGGTGACGAATGTGCATCGAAGGCTATGGAAATCTACGTAGCGGCCTTGCATATCCTGATACGCGATACCGGCCGCCTCCAAATCCTTGCGCATCGTACGCATGACAGGAATCCACCCAGAAGGAAACACCTTCGCATCTGGATTGTTCACTTCCGCTGACCGTTGTCGAAGGGCTGGCGCGAGGCAGGAGGGAAACGATGCGTACTGTTCCCGCCTGCTCTTGGCATTGGCGGCACGAATTCGAATCGTCTCACGCTCCAAATCGACGTCGGCCCATGTGATTGACCCGAGTTCTTTCCTGCGTATTCCGGTAAGGGCCGCGAATCCGTAGAGAAATGAGCGGCGAGAACCTTCCTTTGTCAATCGCACGCGCTCTTTTCCCGTGACTCCCTTGTGGATACGCGTCTTCAACGCATAGTCGAGCGGTCTAGCAGCGGCCGCCTGTATCAGCCTGGCGAGTTCTTCGGGCGCCAACGCTCTTCGCTCCCTAGCCCGATCCTCTGCCTCATTCCTCGGCTTGAGGGCCGTAAACGGATCTCTGCGCACCCGTTGATGTCGGTGGAGCCAGCGCCCGAACTGCCGAAGCGCCTGATAATGGCGGTTCACAGAGCGAGCGCGGAGGCCCTGATTTCCGATATCCGAGAGCCACCTCGCTGCGAGCGCACCGTCAAGTTGATCCAGCGATGTCAGCCGCGTATCTGTAACGAATCGGCGTAGACACTTCATACGGTCTGTGAAGTGTCCGTCGCTCACTCGCCTTGACCGCAGTGCAGACTCAAAGTCAAGCACATGTTGCGCGAGGGGGCGCGTCGAATGCTCGTCAAAGTGATCCGTGAGCCCCGCAGCTTTCCGCTGTTCGGTGCGAATCATCTCAGCCTCGCGTGCTCCAGCCGCCCGCTTGTCAGTTAGCCCGGTTGACTTTCGAAATTTGCGGCCCTCAACACTGAAACGCGTCCACCAAACAGGCGAGAGCCTTCCCGACTTTGGGTTCTTGCGTCGATAGAGGCTCATCGCTTCCTTCCTCTCTGCTTCTCTAGAGCTTTCAAGCCAATATCCAACGCCTCGCGGAATATAACGCTACGACTAATGGGCTTGTCCTTCGTACCGTGCCGCCTCTGCAGCCGCTTGGCCCGTTTCACAAGGTCCGCCGGAAGCCTCATGCTCACGAGCATTTCAGAAACGGTGCCGTACGGCTCTTTCTCGATTCGATTCTTCATAGGCATGAGTGTATCACAGATTGGTTTCATGGTCGATGCGTCCTTTCATCTATGTAGTGCTCCAGGTGTCCGGGGCGGACCATGATTCGTTTCGGTGAGACGCGGACTACGGGAAACGAGCCACTGGCGATTCGTGCTCGCAGAGTCCGTTCTGATAAGCCGAGGATCTTGGCGGTTTCCTTAACCGTGAGCAGGGGTCGGGGCGCTCCCTGCGGTTTTTGGCGGCTTCTAGGTTGCATGGCCGTCCCCCTCTTCTCTTGCAAGGGGTTGTGTCCCTCAACGAGTTTCTGTCCGGTTGAGGACCTGAAATAGGGGTTGATAACGGCCTCTCCCATTCGCTGCATAGGTGCGGCAGAAAGGGAGAGCGATGAGCGAGAAACAGAGGTCAGATCGAGGATCGTCAGGCAAGGGGCGCGACGGGGGCGGGAAAGAGTTCCGTCCGCCGAGGCGCAATCGTTCGGTGGGAACGCGACGTCCCGGTTCCAAGGGGGAGTACTCTGGGGAAGAGCGGTTGTTGCTGTTGGACACATGGCAGCGATCGGGCTTGCCGGCGACGGAGTTTGGTCGCTTGGTGGGCATCACGCCTCAGACGTTGAGTCGTTGGAAGCAACGGTTTGATGCAGAAGGCCCTGCCGGGCTATTGGGCTATCGCCGTGGTCAGCGAGGCAGCCGCCTGCCGGAACATGTGCGTCGAGCCATTTTGATGTTGAAGGAACAGCATCCGGATTGGGGGCAAGACCGCATTCACGACATGTTGCTGCGCTCCCAAGGTCTGCAAGCCAGCGCGGGCGCGGTGCAGCGGGTGTTGAAGGAGGCGGGGTACGAGGTCCATGCTTTTCGGACGAGGCCCAACCCACCCAAGCCTCAGCGTTTTGAGCGCTCTCGTCCCAACGATCTTTGGCAAACCGATCTGTTCAGCTTTGTGCTCAAGCGCCAACGCCGCCGTGTGCACCTGGTTGCTTACATGGACGATCATTCCCGCTTCATCGTTGGGTATGGGCTGCATGCATCGGCTTCGGGCGCGCTTGTGCGCGAGGTGTTTGAGTCCTCGATTGCCAACTTTGGCGCGCCGAAGGAGATTTTGACCGACAACGGGACGCAGTTTCAGACGTGGCGTGGGAAGAGTGCGTTTACCAAGCTCTGCGAGCGGCGAGGCATTAAGCAAGTTGTGGCGCGTCCACGGCGTCCGCAGACGCTGGGCAAGATCGAACGATTTTGGGGCACGATTCATCGGGAGATGATTCAAGCCGCCATTTTCCGTGACCTGGACGAGGCGCGCGAGCGCATTGCGCACTTTGTGGGCTATTACAACTTTCAACGCACCCATCAAGGGATCGACGGCTTGGTACCGGCGGATCGCTACTTCGAGGCGGTGCCCGAGATACGCGCCACCATCGAGGCGAACGTGGCCAAGAACGCCAAAGAACTTTCCCTTCAAGGCAAACCGCGTAAGCATGTGTATTTGACGGGGCGTGTGGGTGAGGAGTCGATCTCGCTTCATACCGAGGGCACGAAGGTTGTACTCACGGGCGAAGAGGGTGTTCGCGAGGAAGTGGATCTTTCTGCGCCCGGGCGCCGTGTGTCGCTTGAGGCGTCGGATCCGGGCACGAGTTCATTGGATGAGGTGCTAACGGAACTTGAGACATTGACGCCGAGCGAGGCGAACGACGAGGAGGGAGGTGCAAGATGACCAAGGGACTTGCAGCGCTTCAAGGGAGCAAAGCGGCGAAGCGTTTCATGCTGGTGCTGTTGGAGGCACTGTCGGGCGCGTGCAGCACGACGGAAGCGGCCAAGCGCTTGGAGATCTCCAGTGCGCGGTACTACCAACTGGAGCTGCGTGCGCTTCAGGGAATGATGAGTGCGCTTGAGCCGCGTTGTAGGGGACGGCAGAACACGCCCGAGCGCATGATTTTGATGCTTGAGAAGGAGAAGCGTGATCTGGCACTGGAGCTACGACGTGCGCAGAACTTGTTGCGCGCGGCGCGGCGTACGGTGGGCATCAAAGCGTCGAAGAAGCGTGCGGGCACGAAGAAAAAGCGACGACGTAAGAAGCCACGGGCGCGCGTGGTGCTGGAGACGTTACGAGCAAAGGAGGTGGGCGATGGGTCGACGCAGCCAGACCGAACCCCTCATTCAGGCGCTTGATGCCAGTGAGCTGGCGCGCGAGCGCGTAACGATCATTCTTCTCACGCTAACGGGTGATTGGAGCGTGGCCGATGCGATGGAGCGGCTCTCGATTTCGCGCACACGGTTCCAGGATCTTCGAAGGACGATGTTGCAAGCGGCACTGTTCGCGTTGGAACCGGGCCGAGCCGGACGCCCGCCTCGATCACGTGATCCGCGTAAAGAGGCCATGGAGTCATTGCGCAAAGAGATCGCGACCTTGGAACAGGATCTCAAACGCACGCGTGTGCAACTCGAGCTTGCTCGGGGTCCAGCGGCCAAAGCGATCCAGCGTCGATTGGAGAGTGCGTTTCTTTCCAAGACCTGGAGCAAGAAATGAAAGTCTACGTCAGTTCCCAAGCGCAGTGCGCCCACGACCGCCGTGATCGCGCCGTGCAGGTGGTGCGAGCGGCCGCGCCTCAGGTGCGCGTTGCGGTGCGCAACGCGGTCGCCAGCACCGACCAGGTAAGTGAGCGAAGCATTCGGCGTTGGGATCAGCGTGAGCGCGAAGGCACACTGAAGCCTAAGAATCGTGGCCCCAAGCCGCGTGCCGTTGATCGGGACACGCGTCAAGGCGTGATTCTCCTCATGCTCGCCCTTGGGCCCTGCGCGGGTGTTGCACAGATTCGCTCGATGTTCGAAGAGGTTCCCTATCGCATGATCACAAGCATGAAGAAGCGCCTAAAGCGCGTCCGGGAACGGCGTCGCGGACTGTACGAGCGGCGACTCAAGTGGATGCGTGCGGGCACGACATGGGCGATGGACTTTACCAAGCCCACCGCCAAACTTCCCGACGGCTACAAATGCTTGCTTGTGGTTCGCGACTTGGCGAGCGGGATGCGATTGACGTGTGTGCTGTGCAAAGGGGAGCGAACCAGCGAAGTGCTAAAGTGTCTGCGAACCCTCTTCGCGGCCTATGAGCCGCCGCTTGTGATGAAGCACGACGGCGGCCCGGCCTTCTTGGCCCACAAGACGCAGAAACTCCTAGAGTCCCGTGGCGTTGCGTCGTTGCGCTCGCCGGCCTACACGCCTTCGTACAACGGATCCGTGGAGCGCAGCCTTGGGTGGATGAAAAAGCGCATACAACACATCGCCCACCGCGAGGGCCATCCGGGCATCTGGGGCGCATGGGACATCGAACATGCACGGCGCCAAGCAAACGGAACGCTGCGCCCGTGGGGTCCAAGAGGACCTTCACCGATCGAGGCGTTTATGCAACGTGATCCCATTACGCCAATCGACCGAGAGGCATTCAAGCGTGCCGTCGATGAAGAAGCACAGCGTCAACTCGTAGCACACGCGCGAGATCCACGTAAGATGGATCGACCGATTGCGATGGACGTGCTGAAACGAAGATCAATCACACATGCGTTACAAAAACTCAAGTACTTAACGATTCGGAGAGGCCGAATATCAACACCCATTTCCCCAGAGCAACCGGACAGAAACTCGTGAGGGACACATGTAATCCGTGGATGGGACTCCTCTCCAGGGTCAGAAATTAGAGTCGACGAAGTTGAACTTGACGAGGAATCAGAGAAGTCTGAAACCGATCAGCGAGACGAGCATAAGAAAGAGGTTTTGGCGGATCTCGCCGCGGAACTCCGCACTCTAATAGAAGCTCAGTATAACTACAGGGTTCGACTGGCTCGCTTGCTAGACATTCAGGCTAGATATGAAGAGTCTAAGTCTAATCAGCCAGACCCTAGTCCCCCGCCAACGTCGCTTCCACCCAAGGACAGTCCGCCAACTTCTCCCAAGGGTGATCTGCCAGTGTATCCTCCCAACCAGCCAGGCCCGGCTTTCGGGCCCTATTTTCCCGGCCCATGGGGTTATCCTATCCCTCCTCCATGGCTATGGCCATTGAGGAGAACGCAGCCTTGGTGGCCTCAAGCTCTCCCAGATCCGCTCAGATTTTGGGACCGGCGCACGGGCGAAGAGATCTTTCCGTGTTAGGCAAATTTGGACAGTGAGAGGCCGTGTTGGTTATGCAGAAAGTTTCGACGCCTCCGGCAAGATCAATGGGAGCCGGTCCTTGATTGTGCCCAATTACAGGTCTAGAGCGACTCTGTTGTCCGTTATCTTCATTGGAGTCTTGCTTGCATCCCTCTCGGTCGCATGTCCTCAGCTACATAATTCGACTAAGAGTAGACATAAGAGTGAGCCGCATCGATGCAAACCCACTCGTTTCAAATTCGGAGAATTGACGTCTGCATGGGGTCAATCACAGGTCGCCGCCATGTTGGCGGATCGCCCTCAAATGGCATTGGTGACTACAGTCGATGGGTCAATTAGAAAACTCAACTCGCGAGACCCTATTTGGATGTGGGCAGTTGAGCAGTTTAGCGAAGAACTCGCAGGTGGGCGAGTTGCGTGGCGGTCAGAAGAACCTTCTGATGTCCCGAATGGCGTCTTGGGAACGTGTCACTTCAGCCCGAATCGTGGCGGAGGACATATTCGTTTGGCGCGCGGGAAATTTGAAGAGTTGTGGTCGACGTTCGTGTTCGAAATGCACAATATCAGGAGTAGAGACTTGTTTCTCGCCTTGTACGACCAAGCTCGGAAGCTCGAAATCTGGGAACGCGACTTCGTAAAATCCGCGATATCAATTGAGCACAAATCTCTACTTGATCTCAAGAGATACTATCGAGAGCATTGGCTACCCTGGGCCCGCCATAATGATGTCGCGACCGATCCTAGTGAGTGGCATATGGATACGTTGAATTCTGCCATTGAGTGGTTCTATAGGGTGGAAGAGGAAAGGCCGAGCTACGTCAAGTATTGGCAAAAAGTGTGGGGGCAACTGGCGCGAATACCCGAACCAGAGAATAAGTAAGTCGGGATGCTGGGATGACGGTATCATCTCAAGATGGGTGGCCCTGTGAAGCGAGGTTGCTGGTCGTGGCATATACGTCGCTCCATCTCACAGAACGGATGCACCCGTATTCAGCGCGGGCGGCTACGCCAAGAAACCAGCAAGTATCCGGACCGACTACCCCTCCACTACGCGCTTTCGCCATCTCCATGTGGATTCACGGTGATTCTGGAACTACATTGACGTTGCGCTGCAAAGACCCTGCGCACGACATCGCCTATTGCGTTGGAACCGACAGCCCTGATCGAGACGTGGAGTTGGTAGGAGTGGACGTGGACGGCAAACTTGCGCGCTTTACTGTCAGTCGCGGCGACGAGCAGCACACGTTCAGGTTCGATCGCAGCCGTGAGTTTCACAGCAGCGTGATTCGATTCAGTCCGCGTGGAGCAGCTTTAGGCGCTCAAGGCTATCAATCCCAAGCGGTCGCAAGCTCCAAGCACCCAGACCTCAAGGCAGTTCCTTACTTCGATGACCGCGGCAAGTGCATTGGCATGCGAGTGACGGGAATAAGATCCGAGTCGGGT
This sequence comes from Planctomycetota bacterium, assembly GCA_965222115.1. GTDB lineage: Bacteria > Planctomycetota > PLA2 > PLA2 > JAEUHO01 > CBDCTJ01. The sequence continues at coordinate 2,452,029 of CBDCTJ010000007.1, forward strand.
TGGGCTGGCTTAGGCCTTACGCGTGGTGACGTACTACTCGCCGGAGATGGGATCGCGGTGAAGCAGCCTGCGATGTTTCGAAAACGAGTGAGGGAAGGGTGGTCGCCAAAGAGTCTCAAGATAGGGAAGATTGACGGTAACGGGCTTCGAGAGGTCGAGCTGGGCGGGTAGCTGGATGTATCACGTTGTGGGGAGGGGTGGTGTAAATCCTTGGGAGAATTGGGTTTACGAGCGAGCGTCCAAACGCACGTTTTTTCTCACGGGTTTTGGGGCTTTCTGCGCATTTACCCTGTTGCGCTTTGGTTGTCTTCCTGCGTATCCGTGGCTTGCTCCAAGAGAGCCCGAGCGGCCCGAATGAGGGGGAGTGGATCCGGGACTGTCTCGGCGAGCTTCAGGAGGTCCGCTGCCATCTCTGCTGGGGTAGGCACATGCACGCTCTGACGCAAATGGGGCACACTGGAGGGCACACCCAGGGCGTGTACCTGTCGTATGTCCTGATCAACCTGGCAGTTGCGACCTGTGTCGATTGGCTTTGCAAGCCAGGGGTCACCGGTTCGAATCCGGTTGCCTCCACATTTGATCGCGCGACCTATATTGAATCGCGCGTCTCATAGCGATGGATACGGTGTACGGGAAGAAACCACACTATTTTGAGGAAGTGTTATTTTCTTTGCCGGGCACCAAGCCAAAGTCCAATCCACATCGTTTTGACATATCTCAGCGTTCCAACGAAGTCCCTTGTCGGGACGCTCCGTGACTCGGATCAGGTAGAGATCCGCATTTTTGTCACGACTCCAACGCATTGACAAACGCGATAAACAATGCGACCGACGCAAACAAGCCGAAGATACCAATGCCAAATGCCACGCGCCGCGATAGCCATCTTGACGTGCTGCTCCCCGACAAAACATAGAGTAGTCCGCTCGCTGCGAACATAAAGAGGCAGATATACGCGAGCGTCCGAATGAGCCTCGTGTCGGGCCTTGGGCCCCAGCTGCCCATATTGCTCATGCCTTGGGCCCAAAGGAAGGCGGTGACGCCAAACAACGCCATCAATAGGGGCACTGTAATGATTGCGACGCCGATCCACGCGCGATTGCGTCGCTTCTTCCTGGAGATTCGATTGGAACGAGACACCGTTAGTCGTCCGATTGCTCTGTAAGTGCTATTTCCACATGTTCACCGGGGCGTCCGTTGGCACTTCCTTCGAAGGGCTTGCCCTTAATCTCACAGTAGATGGATATGGGCCATGTTCCGGGCGGTATGTCGAGTATCTCGAATGACCGCTTTGATGTGTTCCACTTAACTCGAAAGGAGACTTCCGCTTCATACTCGCTGAAGTTTGGTCCCAGCGGTCCACCAGGGAGAGATACGAAATGCTCCTCAATATCGGCCAATGAATGGCCATCCGGCGCAATCAACTGCCCGCGAATGGAGTTCGCCAGATGGGTGTCAATGTGAACCATGTCTGTACTCGGCGTGATGCCTAGCTTGTATCCGCCGCGCCCGCCTGAAAGTCGAAGGACGCACACATTGAACTTCCCGGTGGGGGACACCTCATTGAATGTGGCTACGCCATCCCGATTGATGGGCGCACGTCGAAAGATGGAGAAGCTTCCCACCTGCTGCAGGTATGCCATCTTTCCCCGATCATCCACATTCCAAGGGTGAAACCGGACGTTGAGTTCGATGGGCAATGCGCCTCGATCCAGCATCAGAGTTACGTTTTTTGCGCCTGCGTCGGCCTTAGCACCTTTTCGGACACCGTCCGCCGAGAGCGTGTATTGCCCTTTGCGAAGTCCGACTAATACGAATCGGCCATCGCTGTCGGTACGCGTACCCGGATAACTCACGGTGTAGCCATCACTAAGCGACGCCTCCGAATCCCGAGTCGGTACGGTGCCTCCATAGGGCATGCCGTTCCCGATACCCCTAACCCAGATTCCCTTCACCGGCTTGCCATCCCTGTCAATTATGCGTCCTGAAATCTGATGGGCGAGGGGCAAGACGAATCGATTTTCGCCGCGATTCCACACTTCCTGAAACACGGGCAACACATCCTTTCGTCGTGGCGGGGGCTGTATGTCAATGCGGTAGTCCCTATCCGGTAGTAGGCCCCGAAGCTCGGCGACGCCCTCCTCATTTGTCGTGGCTTCACTCTGTACGTCGGTGCTTCCGCGCGGGAACGTCGCGAAGACTCTAGCGCCTGCGATCGCAATCCCTTGTTCATCTATCACGGTGACCGAGTGCTCTTCGCCTCGCCTTAGTTCGATGATGAGCTTCTCTTGCCCCGGTGTTGCCCGCAACGAATCGATGCGGCAAAAGGGGCCTGGCGCACCAGATACATCAACTACGTAGGGCGTGTTGGCAAGACCCTCGAACCGAAACTGCCCCGTGCTATCACTCACACACTCGTGCGAACTGTAGCGCTTCAGTTTTGATGGCTTCCATGCAAGTAACTTCTCCTCGATTTCGGGAAACGGCATTAGTGCGCGAACCTTGACACCCGGTATGGGGTCGCCGTCAATGGTCTGAACGACGCCGACCAGTTCACATTGTTTCTTGCGCTGAATCACGGCTTGTGCCAATGGAAATGGGCCGGCAATCTGCTCACCCAGCCCACGCTCCGGGTCGGCGTGTAGGAAGACGAAGTACTTCGCACCGGCTACATGCTCGATTCGAGTTGGCGTATTGAACGGGGAGACTCCAAACCATGCGGAACTTGAGTGATGGCTCGACAGAGAGATCAGCGACCCCGAAGACGCGACAAGCTGACCGTCTATATCCAGCGTTTGGATCCGAAACACGACCTTGTCCCCAGGTCGCGCGCGCATCATCTGGACGGCAACGTCTTGAGTGCCCGCTTCTGCCGAAACGTGCCCAGACCAAGCGCCTTCCTTTGACGAACCTAGAACAACAAACGACTTCTTTCCTGACTCTAGCGCGTAAATCGAAAATCTCCCATCCCCATTCACGTCAAAGTCGGGCCTTGGAACACCTTGCGCTTCTGGCTCTATGAGAATGTCACTCGCATGCAGTCCGGGGGGTAAATCAATGTGACCATGAATCGTCAGTCCCGGGGAGAGCGCAACACGAAGCTCGAACTGACCCGGCGAGAGCTTTCTTGGCGTACCTGTATCCCTCTTCGCGATGTAGCGACGTGCATTGACGAAGAATGAGTCCACACTCGCCCTAACATTGCTAACTCGAAATCGACCCAAAGCGTCCGTCTGGCCCGTGGAGATCCGATAGATAGACTCTCTCTTAGCGATGCCAACCGATACATGCTGACTGCTGATGGGCGACTTATTGTCCTCGTCTACGAGATATATCGTAACGGTATCCCGGTCGTCACTCGTGGCGGCCTCTTGCTTCGGCGCGGGTATGGCTTGGCGATTCGATCCGCGAAGCGCCGCTCCCCCGACTTCGACGCGTCTTGTCTTTGTAGTCCTTGATTCGCTATTGCGATCTTTGACAGGCGTCGATTCTCCACTTCGACGGTGTCCCGTTGCAAGCACCATCACTCCGATGGTCAACGCAAGTCCAACAACACCGATTACGAGCAGTCCGTTGCGATTCGTTCCATGTCTATTCACGGTCAGAACAGTAACACGTGCTCATGTTGTGGGCATTGAATTCTGGACGATACAGTGTCGAGACAATCCACACCTTACCTTTAATGTGAGCCGCGATTCTTTCCAACGCATTGAAGATCATTGTCCCATGCTCCATATTGCCTATCCATTTGGCGAACAACTACGTCATGGGGCAGGTTTGAAACGCTTGTTCTTGTTTGTCGAAATGCGTGAAATTTGCCCGTACACCGTATCTTTACGAGCGTTCGACTTGGATGGGTATTCACATCGTCAATGCGATGCACGAACGACTGATCGCGCATATGTGCGCGCGCTGGCATGGCGGTGTCGAGCGTTTCACCGTTCTCACTAAGCACGAGAGCGATGGAAAAGCGATTGTAGGGGACGCCGCTCATCGACAACGTCTGAGTAGCGGCACCGTTTTCTGACGCCGAAAGCGTCTTGTGAACCAAAAACCGATCTTACGTCGTTGATGGATCCCCATTCTCATCGGCATAGGCGTCGAGCCGCACGCCGCCTCCTCCACCGCCACAGGCGGTGAGTGAGAGCGCAGCGAGCAATACAGGTAGATAGCAAAGCAGGTTATTTGAGGGATACATTGCAGGTCTCCTTGACCCCATCCCCCGGGGTCAGGAGCTACATAGGATTTGCCCGCTGCGGATGGCGCGAAACTCGGCGAAATTCTTCCGCGCGTCAGCCCTGTCCCCATTTTTAGCGGCTTCGAGTTGCTCCGACCCGCGAAATCCGAAATTTTCCGTACGATGCCGACCGAAACACGTCTGTACGGGTGTCATGTCAATGGATGCCGAACTACTTGAGCGCTACCGCACGCAGGGGGATCGCGATGCGTTGAACGAACTCTTGGGGCGTCACTATCCCCACGTGTATCAAGTGGCATTGCGGCTTGTGCACAACGAGTTCGACGCGCGCGATGTTGCGCAGTCCGTGTTCCTCAAGGCGATTCGAAGTGTTCATCAGGTTCGTAATCCCCGCGCGTTTCGTTCGTGGTTACTCAAGATCACGGTGAATGAGGTGCGTGGGGGGTGGCGCAAGCAGCAACGCGCACCGCATCTGGAACAGTTGTTCGGCGAGATCGTGAGGACACAACCCGCCACACAGTCCAAGCAAGCAAGTCGTCGTGAATTCGAGTTGGCGCTTGAGAATACTCTCGAATCAATGCCCCCTGAGCTCAAGGCACCTCTTGTGCTGCGCTATTACCAGGCGCTCTCTTTGTCGGAAATCGCGGAGATCTTGGAACTTCCTAAGTCCACCGCTCAGTTTCGTCTTCAGCGAGGCGTAAGGCGCCTTAGGCGCCGATTCGGTCGTAAACGACTTTCGCTCATGGCGCCATACCTGTCCGAGATATCGATTCCTGGAACCGCTTCGGCACTCGTCACGGTGGGAGGGCTTTTCTGTATGAAAACAATCATGATTGGCGTTGGAGCCGTCGCCGTGATCCTTGGCGTCCTTCTCTTCCTGCTTAAAGCCGAGCCGCCTTCGTTTTACGCGCCATCAACGGCCAAAGGCGAAACCGATTCCCACGAATCGGACGAGGATCGTGACTCTCCACCAAAGCTAACCGCGAGCACAACGTCGGAGACTACCAGTCAGGAATCGAGTGAGACGATTGCTGACGTCGTTACTACAACGGGCCCTGGTGTGATTGGAGGCGTGGTCTTGGCGGAGGCTAGGGGACATCCCGTTTCGCACGCGCGTGTGGTGGTTCGATACGCACGCCACCACCGCAACAACTGGGTTACTGACGATCACCCCAACGCTTGTGCCAATGTGTACTCAACCGACCGCAACGGTGAGTTTCGATGCCACGAGCTTCCTGTCGACCGCGTTTACGACCTACATGTGTCGCATCCAGACTTTGGTTATGTCGAACGTTGTGGCGTCACATTGAGCGTGTCGAGTCAACACGTCAATATGGGTGTTGTGGAGTTGCCCGAGCAGCGTGCACTTCGTGGCATTGTTCGAGATGTGAACGGCACACCCGTCGCCGGCGTGAACATCTATGCAGGTGACTACGATCGAGCACTGCCCATGCTCTCGCCCACGCTCTCGTCAACGCTTCGACGGGGCGTGACGACGACAAGTGACCGACACGGGAAGTTCACCCTGCACGGGCTTGCGCCGGGATTCCATCGATTGCTCGCCATGCATCCGGGGTACGCAAGCACGGTTCGATCGAAGGTTTTCGTGCCACGCACCGCCAAGCCAGCGCACATAGATGTCACACTGAACGCTGTGAACGTTACATCGGGCCTGGTATTGGACGAGCAAAAGCACCCCATCGCAAACGCCCTGATCATCGTGAACATCGATGAATTTTTTGAGCGAGGCTCGCGCGGATTTTCGTATCGACATCACTGGTCGCGCATTCAGTCGGACGAACGAGGCATATGGCGCGTGACTGATTTCCCCGCCGATGGGCCCTATACCGTGTCGATTCGGATCGAGAAAGAGGGATATCAACCGAAGGATGTTGAGTACATTGGGCTGGGCTCCAAGTTAATGCCGGTTACCCTCACATCGAGTGATACGAAATTGGGCACCGTTGTGTCCGGAACCATTGTAGACGATCGAGGCGCACTTGTCGATGCGTCCAACGGCCAAGTGTGGCTTGTTTCCGTAGATAAACCGCGTATCGCGGGCACGTTTGATTCACTCACAAGTCAATATTCGTTCGAGGGCATAGCGCCGGGTCTCTATTCGATTCATGCGGATCTCTTGGGCTATCGGCGTGGCATCAAGAGTGACGTGCGCGTGGCGTCCAGCCCGCTACCTGACATCCGCGTCTCGGTGTTGCGTGGACTCACATTGAATGGTCGAATACTCGATGCCAAGACCGATGAGCCCATTCCCGGTGCACAGCTAATCTACCGTGGATTTACGATACACGCCGACACCATGGGTGCCTACGAACTCGGGGGACTGTCGAGCGGACGAACTACAGTCGGTGCAATCGGGCTGCGCGCTGCCGGTTACTTCGATGCATCGCCGTCATACTTCGCACCAAAGGACGCGCGTCATCACACACTTGACTTCAAGATGATTCCGGTAGACGAGGGCATCACAGTTCTCGGCAAGATAGTGGATGCATTTGGCAAGCCGATCGCGGGTGCCCACGTGCGCTACAAGACGGTCGACGGTGTGGTTCGTTCAGTTTCTGCATTTTCGAAGCGTGATGGATCGTTCGAGTTCCCGCCTCAAAAGGCCGATGCTCTCGAATCGACAGTCACGTTGATGGTGACCCACTCGCGATTTGCACCGTTGGAAGTTGGCGTGCCGAAGGCGGAAGCGCACCTACCGAACACGGTAGTGCTCAATCCAGGCAGATCGGTTGCGGGCACGGTCAAGGACTCAAGGGGCAAGCGTGTCTCTCACGCGCATGTAACCGCCGTGATCGGTCGAGTGCCCACGCGCCTCAAGGAAGGTGCGTTCGATGATCGCGAGGTGGCCAGCGCCCGTGAGATTGGGAGCGTCCTAGCCGACGCACGCGGAGACTTCGTAATTGAGCATCTGCCTAGCGAGGCCCTCACCCTGTTGGTCACCGGCACCCGTGTGCGTTATACGATGGGGAAGGACCATATCGGACATGTGATTGCCAAGGGTGCCTCCGATGTCGTCGGTGTCTCGGTTCCGATTGAGCGCGAGCAGATTGCGGAAGGCGTTGTGGTCTATGGCGATGGAACCCCTGCCCATGACGTGTCCTTACGTGCGTCGTCTACATTTGCGTGGACGCCCGTCCGGGAGGACGGGTCCTTTCGCATCGATGGCATCTACGGGCGCGGCGCTCAGCTCAAACTGAACGGAGTTACTGTTCGCCCGCGCGTCGCGCCCATCGAAGTCGCCGATCAGCCCATGCGCATAGTCGTGGATCGCTGCGGAATCGTTCATGGAACTGTGGGACTATCGGATCGCATACGTGCCGGTGCCGACGTTGTGATCGAGCGTTCCGATGGTGTGCATGAGCGAGCACCCTTGCAACGAACGGGCGCGTTTCGGTTCACGCGTGTGTTGCCGGGCGACTACGTCCTGCGCCTGGGCCAAATCGAACTCGCCGTCAAGGTCAAGGCCGGCGAAACGACCGATCTGGGCGCACTGCGCGTCGAGAAATAGCCAGCTGGCGGCTTTGAGACCAGGGCGTATCCGGTTCATTTGCTTCGTGCACCAACGTAGGGACTAAGTGTGTAAGGGCTTCGCCCATTCGAGCGATTTTCTGCGCTCTGTCGTAGTCTTTTGGCGATGGAGCCCGAAGACGTCCGCTACCTCGCTGCTTTTGACAGCTTCCGCTTACCGCAACACCTCACCGACGTATTGGTGATCGGCACGGGCGTGGCGGGCTACTCAGCGGCGCTTTGGGCCGCACGTGGCGGCGCGCGCGTCATGGTGTTGGCCAAAGGCGAGCCGGGCGAAAGCAATACCGCCTACGCGCAGGGAGGCATCGCGGCGGTGCTCGCCGATGCCAAGAGCCGCAGTGATTCTCCCGAGGCTCATGCCGCCGACACAATACGCGTAGGGCACGGCCTGTGCGACGCTACGGTTGTCGAACGCGTCGCGCGCGAAGCGGCGGATCGCGTCGCGCTGCTTCAGGAACTCGGTGCGGCGTTTGACCTCAATGAAAAGGGCGTGTTGGCACGCGGACTCGAAGGTGGACATAGTCGGCCACGTATTCTTCATGCGCGCGGTGATGCAACCGGCGCCGAGATTCGCGATGTGTTGGCCAATGCCGTGACGTCCCACAAGAATGTAACGCGCTGGGGCGGTGCATTTGTTGTCGATCTTTTGAGCGACGACGACGGGCGCTGTCGCGGTGCGCTTGTGTTGTCGCGCGGGCATTTGCGTTGCGTTTGGGCGAGTACGGTCGTTTTAGCAGCGGGTGGCTACGGCCAGATCTATCAAGAGACGAGTAATTATCCCGGTGCATGTGGCGATGGGGTTGCGGCCGCGTTCCGTGCTGGCTGTGCAGTGCGTGATATGGAGTTCATTCAGTTTCATCCCACCACGCTCTATCTCGCGGGTGTACCGCGTATGCTGATCACCGAAGCGGTTCGCGGTGAAGGTGCACACATCGTGGATGGTAATGGGGAACGATTCCTAAAAGACGTTCACGAGCAGGCCGAACTTGCCCCGCGCGATGTGCTTTCGCGATCCATTCTCACTCGCTTGGCGAATCCGGAACATGGCGGGGTGTTTCTCGATCTGCGCCATTTGGATACTGAGAAGATGACGAAGCGCTTTCCGGGTGTGGCACGTTCGTGTGCGGCGCATGGATTGGATATTGGCGAGCATCGCATTCCCATTCGACCTGCCGCGCACTACACGATTGGCGGTGTGATTGCCGACATTGAGGGGCGAACGGCAATTCCTGGCCTCCTGGCGTGTGGTGAAGTGTCGTCAACGGGATTGCATGGCGCCAATCGACTCGCTAGCAACTCACTCTTAGAGGGCCTCGTTGCAGGGCGTCATGCGGGGGAACACGCGGTTCGCGATACGCGCGGAAAGAACGTTCGACCCGTAAAGATTCGAAGCGATGTCGAGCGACCGCGCGAAGGGCGTATCGATGTGCGCGACCTGCGGATTTCGCTCAAGGCGCTCACATGGCGTGATGTTGGAATTGTTCGAAATGGCGCCGAATTGATGGGGGCAGAAGGCGCCATCACTGCGTGGGAACGATTCGCGCACCGGGTGGGGAGCGAGGAAGACACGCGTCGCCTGACGCTACTCAATATGCTCTGTGTGGCGCGCCTGGCGAGCAAAGCGGCCCACATGCGCGAAGAAAGTCGTGGCACACACTTCCGTCTGGATTACAAGAAGCGGGACGACAAGGCGTGGCTTGGACATATCGTTCACGTGCGCGGCGAAGGAACACGATTTGAACGAATGCAGTCAGCAGACGACGGAAGCCGTGCATGAAAATTGATCGCGGACCCAAGGTTCGGCGCGGTGGGGGAGATCGCGAGAAAGCGATCCTCGTGGGACTCAAGTTGCCAGGCGATCCTGTGTCGTATCAAAAGCCCCTTGATGAACTCGAACGACTGGCCGATACTGCCGGCGCCGACACCGTAGACAAAATTGTGCAGTCGCGTGACCGTCCCGATGCCAAGACCTATATTGGGAAGGGCAAAGCCGAGGAAATCGGTGAGTTGCTGGTCGCCACGGGCGCAGATCTCGTGATCGTCGATCACGACTTGAGTCCGTCGCAGGCACGCAACCTTGAGAAGGTCATCAAAGGACGCGTGATTGACCGCACCGAGTTGATTTTGGACATTTTCGTGCGTCGTGCGAGTAGTGCGATGGCCAAGGCGCAAGTTGAGTTGGCGCAGATGCAATACAGTTTGCCTCGCCTAAAGCGCTTGTGGACGCACCTCAATCGGGAGGTGGCAGGCGGACGCGTAGGGATTGGTGTTCGTGGGCCGGGTGAAAAGCAGATTGAGACTGACCGGCGCCTCGTGCGGAGGCGAATTCGAGACCTGCAACGTGGACTGAAGGAGATGCAAAAGCATCGCGTGCTCCAAACCAAAGCACGCGACAAGTTCTTTACGATCTGTTTGGTGGGTTACACCAACGCGGGTAAGAGCACCCTGTTGCGTGCATTGACCGGCGCCGACGTGTTCATTCAAGATCGGCTGTTTGCAACGCTCGATACCACCACGCGGGCCTGGGAAATTGCACCGGGCCGCAAGGTATTCTTGTCGGACACGATTGGTTTCATCCGCGATCTGCCCCACCATCTCGTGAGTAGTTTCCTGGCAACGCTCGAAGAAGCGCGGCGCGCGGATCTCCTTTTGCACGTGGTGGATGTCGCCGATCCGGATGCACTGGAACACGTCGATGTCGTTCAAGAGGCGCTGTATTCGATTGGTGCCAGTGCGGTGCCGCGCATTACGGTGCTCAACAAGATCGATCGTCAGCGTGATCCCGTAACGCTAAGGTTGCTCGAGGAGCAACGCGCGTCGTGCGTGCGCACCAGCGCACAAACGGGCCGCGGCATAGACGAGCTACGAGACGCGGTGTATGGCTACGTCACGCGACACCACGTCAACCTCACCCTTTCGGTCTCCGCAGGCCGGGGCAAGTTGCTCACGCAAATACGGGAGTGGGCCGAAGTTGACGCCATTCGCTATGACGGCGACGACGCCATCCTCGACGTCCGCATCGACCGTCCCCATGCCCGCCGCCTCCAGGAGATGGGCGTCCGCGTCCTTGAAGGTGCGGAGCAAATCGCCCTCTCCGAGTAGTCGGCCAACTCTCATGCGCCAAAAATACCTGGTATTTCTGGCGCACCGCGGAGCACGCGCCACAAAAGGCAGGCCTTTGTGGCGCGGGCCATTTCTGGTGGGGCGGGTGAGTTAGGTGGCGGCGGGGGCGAGTTCGGAGTCGCCCTCGACCTTGTGGGTGAGTGCCCAGGGAACGAGCATAACGAGCCCGTAGACGAAGGCGATAGCACCAAACACCAGCCACCATGCGAGCCACACAAGGAAGATCACCGGGCTGAGGATCAGGAGCAGCGGATTCTCCAGGCACTTGGCGAGCATGCCCTTGGGCGGCGCGAAGCCCTTGATCTTCTCCCACAGCCACGGCAAGTAGAGCAGCAGCGGCGACGAGATGGCGATCGTCGAATAGGTACCGATGATCGAACCCAGGATCAGGAGGAACGCGAAGCCTTCCAGCACGTTTCGTTGCCCGATGTTGAACGCAAAGAGCGCCAAACACACGAGCAAGAACGTGGCCGACGTCTTGATGGTTCGCGCCAACGTCTGATTGATCGACAGGTTGATCAATGGTGCGTCAATATCGGGTCGCTTGCCGCGGTTCTCACGAATACGGTCAAAGATGACCACCGTGTCATTGACCGAATACCCAACGAGCGTCAGGAACGCGGCCACCATTGCCAGGTTGATCTTGGCATCCACGATTCCGAGCGTATTGGCGATTGCCACCAAGCCGAGCGTAATGGCGACGTCGTGGAAGAGACACAACACCGCCGCAAAGCCCATCGCCCGCGAACGGAATCGAATCGCGATGTACACAATGATGCCCAGCAACGACAACACGAGTGCCAGCATGGCGTCGTTCTTCAGTCGCTGTGCGACGCTCGAACCAATCACGTCCGTCGAACGGAATGGTGCGCTCAAGCCGAAGTTTTCTTCACTGAGCCCAGCGTTTCCTACGTCCTTTGCAATCTCGGCGCGGAACTCAGGCCCGTCCAAGTACGCATCCAGTCGATTTTGAAGATCGTGCCAGTCGCCGTCGAGCGAGTCGCCGTTTGCGGCTGTGGTCTTAATCCAAATGTCAAAGGCGTTGAGTGCAGCAATCGGCTGTTTCGCCGGGCGTACCACCACCGCGCGTTTGAGTCCCTGGACTTCACTTGGAAGCTTGGGAACGTCTTTCCCATCCTCGAACTGCCAATGCGGAAACTTGGTCTGAAGTAGTGTTTCAAGCACCGTCGGTTTGATGAGCTTGTCCGCATCACGAAATCCGATCTGCAAGTGCCATCCGCCATCGACCGCCGCGAGCGCAGGGTCGGCGCCGGCAGCGTCTTCATCGGCGGCCTTGGGGTGTTCGTATTTGGTGGGGGCCTCGAGAGACGAGTTCGGCATGAGGCGATCGTGGAGCACGCCCTCGATGTACTTCATGAACGCGCGCGACTGGAGCTCCTCGCTCAACTCGCTTTGCTTCTCATCGAACAGGCGCTGCACCTTAATTTCCGTGGAGCGCCCTTCGGTGCCCACGGCAAGAACTTGGGCACTTGGAAAGGGCCCAACATTCAGTGTGACGGGGCGCAGCTTGTCTTCGCCCTTCTCGTCTTTGTACTCCTCCTGAATCGTGACTTCGCGGGCCTCGGAGAGCGCCTGCTTTACATCGTCGACGGATGTTGTCTTGTGAAATGCGGCCTGCGCCTTGTAGCCACCCGTGAAGTCAACGTCATACAGCGTGTACTTATCGGTCCCGGCAAAGATAACCAACCCGGTAACCACAGCGGCTACGGAGATAGGCAGGAACAGTCGACGAAGCCCAATCCAGTTGGTGCGCGGTGGCACACCGGTGCCGAGCATGCCGAGCTTCTTGAGCCAACCCTTGTGCAACATCCACTCAACGATGGTACGCGTTACGAAGATGGCCGTGAACATAGAGACCATCAGGCCGATGGCCAGCGTGATTGCGAATCCACGCACGGGACCCGAACCAAATTTGAACAGGAAGATGGCCGTAATGATGGACGTTACGTTGGCGTCGATGATGGCGCTCAGTGCGCGGTCATAGCCTTCGGACACCGCGCGGCGCAGGCTCCGGCCGCCGCGTAACTCCTCACGAATACGCTCGTTAATCAGAATATTCGCGTCCACCGCCATACCCACGGTCAACACAATGCCGGCGATACCCGGCAGTGTGAGGACTGCCTGGAAGAACGCCAAAAAGCCCACCAGCAACACAAGGTTGAGCAGCAGCGCGATGTTGGCCACCATGCCTGTGGCGCGGTAGTAGATGAACATGAACACAAGCACGAGCAGGAAAGCCACGATGATCGAAAGCAGGCCGCGATTTCGCGACTCACCCGCAAGCGAGGCGCCGATTCGCGTCTGCGCTTCCAGCGTGGGCTGTACTTTCAGCGAACCGGTTTGAAGCACTGTAGCAAGCTGCTCGGCTTCCTCCTGTGTCGACCGGCCAAGCGTGATTTGCACGTTGTCTCGTAGCGTTTCCTGAATCGTGGGTGCGGAGAAGTACTCCTTGTTCAGGATGATGGCCATGGGGAGCTTCTTGTTCCGACCCGTCCACTCGGCAAACACATTTTGATATTCGTTCTTGACGTTGTAGAGCACGACCCAGCCGGGATTGCTCATATCGGCTGAAGGCGCCGCAACTGGATTGACCAGGATACGGCCATCAAAGAAATAGCGGTCGCCAGGCCCGCCGGTTTCTTCAAGTACGTGAAACTCGTTGACGTTTGATCCTGGTGCCCCTTTGGACTTGACGACTCGAAAGCGTTTGTCGGACGGCTTGTATTCGATGCCCTTGTCGCGCGCTGCCTGCCAGAGTTCGACTTCCTTCTTCTTGAATGCCTCGAATCTTCGTTCGGCGGCTTCGTCTGATTCCGTGGGCGAGAGTTTCGGCCAGACTCCTTTACGCTCGGGGATTTGATCTTCCCTATTTCCGGCTCTCGCGAGGTACGTGCTGTCCGGCAATACCTCGATTTGAAACCGCAGGTCACCGAGTTGCGTAACGAGGCCCGCAATGTAGTCGGCTCGTGACGCCGCGCCCGACGGCAGTGAAATCTCGAACTTGTTGTCACCCAGCGGCGTGATGTTGGTCTCCGCCAACCCGGATGCGTTGATACGTTGGTCGATGACCTTGATCGTATCCGTGACGACCTTGACCGGATCGGTCGTAGGTTCAATATCTCCACGCGCAATCGCGCGTTCCAAATCGAGTGAAAATCGTAGGGTCGTTCCACCCTCCAAGTCTTGCCCGAGTTTGATTCCCGAGGCCAGGAAGGCCCAAATCAAGATGCCGGTGACCGCGAGGATGACCCAGAACCGGCCCTTTAGATCGGATTGTTCAATCATGATGAAACTCCATCTGCCGCTTCCGTGCGTGCAGACCATGGACGGCGGGCCGAAGCCCGACTTCGAAAGAAAGCTCTCGTAGGTTCACTGAACGACGTTCAGATTGAGATCACGCTTACGAGAATGCGCCCAACGCACACACAGCATTCGTGCATGCGGTTCGAGTCTGCCTTGGCTAGCGCGACGTGCCGCGTCGAGGCAGTTGGGGACGGGCTAAGCCCCCAATGCATGTGGATCAACAGTGCAAGACGATCGACGCGAGCCGTTCAAGGTCGGTTTGGCAGCGAGAGTCAAAGCTGTCGCGCGTGGTACGCGCCGCGAGACGTGAGCCATCCAGCGCGCTCAAAGCGGCAGGCCGTTGACCAAAGAAGAATGCGTACACGCTGCTGCCGGTGAGTTCGGCTCGTACAACGGAACACGTAATGAGGCCGTCGGTAGGTTTGTCGGTACCCAGTTTGGCACTGGCCATCGCCAGCGCCGCATTGACATTCGTAATTGCCGAGGCTTCGCGCGCGCTGCTTTCACCATCATCGTTTGCTTGTGCCGGTGATAAGCCAAAGCACACGGGGCTCACGAGTGACAACATGAGGATGGAAACGAGTCCCATGCGACGCAACCATGTCTCGCGATTCGACATACGTGGTTCGGTAGTTCGCATCGTTAGGAGGTCGCCCCTTCGGTGCTTCCGCTCGTTGGGGCGGACTTTCCTGAGGTTTTACTCTCGGACCCATCCAAGACTTGCCAGATGGCGCCTTTGGTAAAGCGCATACGCACACCGCGCTTTTCATCGACCAACAACGTCACCGAGTCATTGTCCGAGGAAACGACGGTTCCATGAATGCCCGCATTGGTAATGACCTTGGTGTGTTTCTTGATGGAAGCGACTTTGGCCTCGCGATCCTTCTTTTCTCGAATCCCTGGGCGAATCACCAGGAAGTAGAAGATCATGAATACGATTAAGAGGGGGGCAAGTGCACCGAGAATGCCGCCGCCGGGTGCTGCGGAATCAGCCGCCATCCAGCTACCCAGGGATGCCGTTACCTTGGCTGTGGCTTGAACGCAGTGCAACGCGAAACTCCTGATACGAGCCCGTCATCCTAGGTAGACAGCACCCGAATCAGTCGAAATTGCTGCCCGCCGTGCGACGATGATCGCGCGGCGAGTCCTTCATTGCATTCACCATCTTTCGCTGCCAGATGGTCAGGGATCCAGAATCGATGCGCCTGCTTGCCGCCCTCTCCGGAGGGGTTGACAGTGCTGTTGCCGCCGCGCGCGCCATTCAATCGGGCGCCGACGTTGTGGCTGTACACCTACGAACCGGCGTTGAGCAGGATGGCGCAGCGGCCGGCGGAGCCCGAAGTTGCTGCGGTGCGGACGATGCCCGCGACGCCCGGGCCATCGCCAGCACGTTGTCGATCCCGTTCTATGTCGTGGACGTTCGCCAATCGTTTGGTCGCGTCATCGATGCCTTTGAACGCGACTATGTGGCGGGTCGCACGCCGAGCCCGTGCGTGTTGTGCAACCAGTGGGTCAAATTCGGGCGCCTGGTTGAGATTGCCCATGAACTCGGCGCGAGCGCTGTCGTTACAGGTCACTATGCGCGTACCGAAACCACGACCGACGGACGCATCCGCTTGTTGCGTGGGCGTGATCCGCGTAAGGACCAGAGTTATATGCTCTGCCGACTGAACCAAGATCAATTGCGGGCCGCACGGTTTCCGTTGGGTGACACAATCAAAGACGACGTTCGCGACGAAGCTCGTGAGCTTGGCCTTGGCGTTGCCGACAAGCCCGACAGTCAAGAGCTCTGTTTTCTTCCCGCGGGCGGCGCCCGTGAGTACTTGGCAAAGAAGCGCGCAAACGACAATCGTCCCGGTGTGTTTGTTGACGAGCACGGGAACGAAGTCGCGTCACACGATGGCGCGCTGGGTTACACCATGGGTCAACGTAAGGGACTGCCCGCGGTTGGAACGCCACGCTACGTAAAGGATGTGTCACCCAGCACCGGCGTCATTCGCATGGCGCCGCGGGAACACCTCATGCACAGTGAAGTCGCCGGTAGCGACGTCAACTGGATTGACTGCGATGCGCCGAAGAGCGGGTCGATCTTGCATGGGCTTCACGCACGGATTCGCCATGCCTCGCCACCGCAAGCGGGGACGCTTCACATCCAAGGCAACACTGTCACGTTTCGATTTGACGACCCGGTGTTTGCACCAACGCCCGGACAGGTGCTCGTCGTCTATCGCGAAGACGCCGTAGTGTGTGGCGCCACGATTGAGCCGTCCGCGGTTGATACGCAGGGCTAGGCACGCGCGTGGTTGTGACGAACACCATGACAACGTCGGCTCTCCATCGGGCGTATAGCTGTGATGCAGGGGAACGCGCCACCATGAATGAGGCGCCTCGTGTCACTACCCCGTCTCGTTGGACGCCCGACTGTCACGCGCGTGACGAATCAATTGCCATACGCGCACGAACGAAAGAACCCTCCGGCGCACCGCGCCGGAGGGCTCGGGAAACTCAGTCCGAAACAACTCGGTCAGAAACAACATGGTCTACCCAGTTGCGGAAAGGCTATGCGTTGTGGAAAGGCTACGGCTTGAGCTTTTCCTTGAGGGCTTTCCCCGCCCGGAACGTAACGCCCACGGACGCAGGGATTTGGATGCGCGCCCCGGTTTGGGGATTCGTACCCATTCGCGCTTTACGCTCGGAGCGGCGGAACGTTCCGAAGCCAAGAATGGCAACATCCCCTCCGCTCACGAGGCCGTGGGTGACGGACTCGACAAATGCGTTGAGCGCGCGCTCGGCTTCGGCCTTGCTTGAGCCCAAGCGACCTGCCATCGCCTCTATTACTTCGGCTTTGTTCATGGATCCTCCAGCGGCGCGACCCCGGTGGGGCTCGCGTGACAACCCGAATCCTAGCCAACACTTGGGCCGCGGAGCACCGGAATTCGAGACTGCCCTGAGGTCGCAGGCGTGAAGCAATGGACGCTGCGGGCCGGCATCCTCCTCTGTGTGGGCCTCGCCCTGGCCGATTTGCAACCAATTCCCATCGGTGACCCACCGCCTCCCAGGCTGATTCTTGACGTTTCCGCAAGCATGGGTCCCGCCGCTCAAGAGCATCCGGATGACATAAAATACGGTTATCCAGTAACTTATGTCGCATCCAGGGCGGCGGATATGCGCCTAGGGCAAGCCCCGCCCCAAGTAGGAACGGGCGCGACGCGGCTCGGAGAGGCCATTCGAAGGGCGCCCGAGGGTACAACCTTGATTTTGGTGAGCGACGGATTGGATACCGATGGCGATGCCATCATGGCGTCCCGTGACCACCACCAAAAAGGCGGTCGCGTCTTCACACATCCGCCCAAATCCAGCGTTGCAGACGTGGGTTTGACCTCGCTGCGGGTGATTTCCGAGCGGCCTCGGGCCACATTCGAAGCCGAGCTTCATGCGACGACTTCCGGCGAAGCCCGACTGACACTTCAGCGTGAAGACCGAATTGCATTGGAGCGGACCCTCTCATTCGTGGCGGGCGAGACGAGGACCGTTGAGTTGGTGGATACCGTGCCCGTTGCCCGGGATGCGCCGCGAGCGCGCTACCGCGTTCGTCTAACGGTTGGCGCTGAGACGCCCAATGACATCGCCGAAAACGACGAGCTTAACGTTGTGCTTCAAGCCGGGACGCGACGCGCCCTGTGGTGGGGCGATCCCAATCTCGATCGCGATGCGTTGGCCCAGCGATCGGATGTCGCCATTCAGGTGGTCGACGTGTTGCGAGCCGCCGAAGTACGCGCCGCCGATGTTCTCGTAGTCTCGAACATCCCCTACTACGAGATTCGAGGACACACCGACGTCATCGAGTCATTTGTGGCGCGCGGCGGAAGCCTGCTCATGCTTGGAGGGCCCGACGCTTATGCAGGAGGTGGTTGGGGAGGGACGCACCTCGAGGAGCGTCTGTCGGCGCTGCAATCCAAGCGATCCGATCGAACCGCATTGGCACTCGTTCTTGCGCTTGATCACAGCGGGAGTATGGCGGGTGGCGCACTCCAGCGATTACGCGAATCGGTGCGGACCGCGGTTGCAGGGCTCGCACCCGATGAACGGCTTGCGGTCTTGCCTTTCTCTTCCGGTCGCGATGCCACCCTGTTGACGCCGGGGTTCGTTTCGCGCGACGACACGGCGGCGGTTGAAACGTTGCTGCATGCGCTAGATGGATTGGAGGCGCGAGGGAGCACGCAGTTACTTCGTGCCATACAAGCGTCGGCGGCTCACCTGCGAGATGTGGATGCACGCGAGCGACGGGTGGTACTGCTCAGCGATGGCGATCCCGACCACGAGTTGAGTGAATCGGAAC
Source organism: Planctomycetota bacterium (assembly GCA_965222115.1). Taxonomy (GTDB): domain Bacteria; phylum Planctomycetota; class PLA2; order PLA2; family JAEUHO01; genus CBDCTJ01. The sequence continues at coordinate 2,470,559 of CBDCTJ010000007.1, forward strand.
TCGAAGCCACACGGAAGATCTTGGTTGAAGAGCAAATCGGGTTCGGCGCACTTGTCGTGGGCATGAAACGCGTGGCCGATCGCCTTGTGACGTTGTCGTCCAATCCCAAGGATGTGGTGTTGCTGCGCCAGCCCGGCGCCTTTCCCGATTCGCTCCGACGACAGTTGCAACGTCGTCGTCGCAGTAAGGAACGTGTCAATCCTCCCATCACGCTAGTGATCGATGACGCTACTCGTTGTCCCATCGATGCGAAGCTTACGATTCACTTTGCACATCGTCTGAGCGTCCATCCACAAGCCATTCGCATTGCACGGTTGACCGCCGGCCGCGGTCGAGAGTTGCTTCCCTTTGCCGCAGAGCGGCGGGTGGGGGCGGGCACCGTCGTGTCGGTGGCCTGGGGCCCTGAAGGTGAGCGCTCCATAGACCACGCACGCGCCACGGACGCGTTGCTGCCGCTGGTCGTTCGCCTTGCCGCGCGCTCGGATCGCGGTCTCGCGGCCGAGATCAATGGAAACGAACTCATGGTTGTGGCGCCATTTGCAGCGAGCCTCGGTGTCTTGTCGCTGCTAGATGGCGAAGAACGGCCTGTGGGCGAGCTAATTGAACGTGAACCTGGCATGTTTGTTGGACCCATCCCGCTCGCCGACGGACTGTCGATTCGCCATGGGGACGCCCGGCACACACTGCGTCTGCCGGCGCGGCCCGCGCCCGAATTTCGTCGCATTGGCACCGACGAGATATCGCTCATGCGCATTGCGGATGCCGGTGGCGGGCGCCTACTGCAACGTGGGCAGTCGCCGCCACGCGCCGAGACGTTTCGCGGTTCCTCGTGGGCGCCGTGGTTTCTTCTCGCGGCGCTATTGCTCTTCGTGTGGGAACGTCACGAGTCAAACACCGCCAAACGTATGGCGCTTGGTGATGCGCTTGCCGGATGAAATGATGGCGAGCGATATGCCACTTCGCGTTCCCACCATCCGCGCGCTCGCGTTCTCGGTTCCAATCGCACTTTTGTTCGTGCTGGCCGGTTGCCAATCGGGCTCTGTGGCGGGCAAGGCGGATGGGGAGCTTGAGCGCAAGCCCTCCGATCGCAAGCTGGCAAAGCGCAAGGCTGCGAAGTCGCGATCGTTCTACTTGGGCTCAAAGGAGACCCAGGCATCGATCGCCCGCGACATTGAAGCGCTCGCCACCGCCTCGCCCGATCAGCATGCGACGATTCACCGTCGGCTTGTGGGTCGGGGGGAAGCATCCGTGCCCAAGCTCATGAAGGCGCTGACGCACCAAAGTCCACGTATCCGTATGCGCGCAGCGTACTCACTCGGCAGGTTGAACGACGTACGATCATTCGATGCATTGGCAGCCGCGCAGCGGGATACCGATCCCGCCGTGGCGTTTGAGGCCGCAACGGCATTGGCTCGCTGCAAAGACGACCGCGGGTTGCCGCTGTTGATTCGCGGGCTGTCCCATGCGAAGGCCACAACGCGTGCTAGGTGTATGCAAGTACTCAATGAATGCACGGGTGAGACGTTCGGCTTTGTTGCCAACGACCGCTTGGAGGATCGGGAAGCAGCGATTGCGCGTTGGCAAGGGTGGCTCGACCGACGCCGCTACGAACTCTACGACCACCATCGTGAAGAAAGTGAGTCGTCACGCGCCAAGCCGGGTGCTTCAGCGAGCGCGGACGCGGATTCAGATGGCCTGGGTCTCCCCATTGCACCGCGTAAAGGTCCATCGAACCAACCTGTCGATGAGCCGCCGCCCGTTGTTGGCTACGGCAGCCCGGATGGGGACGGGTAGGTCCTATGCAATCTCGCGAGCTTGCCATCGTCGTCTGTTTTGTGTTGGCCTTGTGCATTTCGGCATGCGGTGCAAAGCAAACCGGGCCCAAAAAGTCGCCCGCCGAATGGGTGGAACTCGCCGATCGTTATATGACGGCTAAGTCATGGCGCGAGGCGGGCAATGCGTATGTCTATGCGTTTCGACTAATCGATCCGGTACCGAGTGCATTGCAAGAAAGAGCGCTGCTTGCATTTCGGGCTGGCATGTCATTTGGCCGCGAAGCGCGTCACACAGACCCAAAGCTCGCGTTTACTTATGCGCGCGCAGCGTCGTTTTGGTTGACGCATACGTTGCGACTGCAGCCCAAGATGCGTCAAGCGCTCTATGAACGAGCGTTGTTGTACGAAACAAAGCTTGAAGGCATCGAAAATGTCGATCACGCCAAGCGCGACTACAAGGCGTATGTAGAGGCTACGGAGGCGTTGGGTGATGAACTTCCCGAGTCGGAACGTGGTCGAGTGAACCATGCAAGGGAACGGTTGGTGGCGCTGGGGAGGTAGGCCGCTGGACGCGGCCTGAGATGGGGACGCTGCATTGGGAAGAAGCCTCTCACCAAGGGCAACCGTGGAATGGGGAGCACCCTGTGTAGTCGGTTCTTGGCCGCGCGCAGAGGCGCAGAGGGCGCAAGCGTTGGGGAGTGCAATTGGCGAGTGCGGATGTTCTTCGATGGCGGGGTATTGGCTGGAGAAAAGGAAGAAGAAGCTCACACGAAGAACGCTAAGGAACGAAGCGCAGGCGCCGCAGACTAAACATTGAGCGTGCGTGGAATTGCGTTGTAGCGTGCCGCGGCTTGAAGAAGAAGGGTCTCACCAAGGGCACCAAGTTCACCAAGCGCACTCGTTGAAAGGGGCGCTACGTTCCAAGTCGGTCCGATGTAGGAAAATGGCTCCAACGGGGCCAACGTTGATAGCCCAGGATGCACATCGAGCGCAGCGAGATGAAATCCAGGGTTAATGGCCAAACAAGAAATTCGGCGCCCTGCAGGGGCGCAAGTGGGCTTGAAGCAACAGACTTGGTGGAATGAGACGCTACGCAGTAGTGTATGGACTGACGTTGAGATTGACTCAACACTATCTAGTCGAGGCCCTTGCGCAAAATGTGGCGACCTAAATGGCCCACCGTTTCCAAATGTGTCAAAGCGGCCTTTGGTGCATTACTTGTGCTGTTCATCGCGTCGTCCTCGGCTTGTGGCGATTGCAAGAACACCGAGACAGTTGTCGAATTAGAGAGGCACGCGGCGGGCGGCGACTGTTCCTCTGCGTATCAACTCGGTCGCGTTGTGCCTCACGTGGCGATGCGTCTATTGCGAAATGCCACCGACAGTTCGATACGACGCACGCTCTTGGAAGGACTTGTTGCCAGCCGCTTCTCGAAACCTGATGGGTACATTCAGTTGCTAGATGAACTGCTTGACCATGAGGACATTGAGACCACACATGCCGCGTTGCGGGCACTAGCCGTGGCGGGGTACCAACATACGACGGCGCTGGTCGCGGTGACTCGTGTTGCAGAGAGCGAGACGTATTCTATTTCGTTTCGTATCCGCGCCATTGAGTGGCTAGCGAGGCATGGCAAGCGAGCATCGAGTTTTCATCCGAAGCCCGAGGTGATCTTCTCAACGAAGCATCCGTACATTGTGCGTGCCTATGCGAAATTGGTTCGTTGGTCTGTCATTGATCACTTGACTCTCGGGAGCGCTTTCGCTGAGTGGCTCTCACGAAATCCAACTAGTGGCGCCAATCCAACATCACTATTTTTTGAGCACTTGCCTGACAATTCAAACTCAAGGCTTGTCGAGTTGGCGCTTGACTACTTGTCGCGAGGACATCCCGTGGATGTTGTTGCAGCCTTGTACTTCGCGCGACGATCCCGGGTATTGCGACGAAAGGCAAAGCGTCAGATAGAACTAAAGATGGATGGCGGGGACGCACTTGCATTGGCTGCTGCGGAAGCAAGTGCGGACTTCGATCGTCCGCGGGCGCTAAAATTCTTGAAAGACGTAGTGCGCGTAGACAAGCAACTGCCCCCGGGCTACGTCGTGGATGCGATCGGACAACTGACTCGATTGTTGGAGCCCAGCGAGTTGGCCGAGTTCCTTGAAACGGTCACAAGTCCCAGCCCGTGGGTACGAATCAGGATTGCGGTTGCGCTGGCGAATGCGGGCTCGACGCCTGCGTCATCTGCAATAAACGCGCTCGTCGGGGAGATTCTGAAGCCCGCCCCCAGGAGAACGCCGTTTAACGCTAGTCAAGCGGGGCTCGTTCTAGAGTGCCTGGCATTGACGAATCTTCAGTCAACGGATCTCGTACCACTCATCAAGCTCCGTTGCAAAGTCGATCCGTATGTCAGAGAAGCCATTACTGAGCTAGTCATCGACGTGGCGCATCGGTAGCGTCCAGACCTCCGCTCGTTTCGGCCCGCTACGCCTGCGCTTCGTTTCTTAGCGTTCTTAGTGTGAGCTATTTCTTCAAGCACCGTTCCGCCACCTCCAAACACCCGCATTCACCGACTGCCATCCCAAACGCTTGCGCCCCTCTGCGCCTCTGCGGTCTCTGCGCGCGGCTAAAACCGACTAAACAAGAAACTCCTCGTTCTCCGGTTGCGCTTGGTGATCTTGGTGTCCTTCGTGAGAACCTTCTTCTTCAAACGGCGCCACACAACCAATCACGTACGCTCCCGCCAAACAACGCACCCCAACGCTTGCGCTCCTCTGTTTGGCGCACAAAGAAACCCGGCCTCCCCAACGGGAAGACCGGGTGCGGTTCGATTCACACTGCGCGAGCGCAGCGACGAAACTGTGTCAACTAAAAGATGCGCGGGGCATTGCACTGTTCGTGAATGCTGTTGCACACTTCCGGTTGTAGGCGCAGGCCGTGGGCGAGTTGCTTGAGGTACTGCGCTTCTTTGTTCTGATCGAGGTCCAGAGTCAGTAGCGAGAAACCGTAGACCTGCTGCTCAAGTCCAAGCGGGATTTCCCAGGCGAACTCTTTGACGTCGAGCGGGCGAGCGAATTCTTCGCGCAGGAACTGCACTTCGGCTTCGGTGACGTCACCGAGTTGCTTCAGAATCGCGGTCTGCTCATTGTCGTCGAGCTTGCCATCGGACTTGGCGGCGTTCACCATGGCGCGCACAAGAATTTTGGCCTGTGCGTTATCAAGCTCGCTCTTTGGGTGTGCGGGTGCCTGAGGTGCGCCACGGCTTTGCTCGTAGCGCGAATACGCGTCACGGGCCACACGACCAAAGTCGTCGCGTTGACGCGGCTGTGCCGGAGGAGCCGCCGCTGCTTTCTTATCGCCGCCCAAAAGGCCTTCGAGGATCTTTCCAATGCCGCCGCCGGATTGGGACTTCTTCTTGAGAAGACCACCGAGAATTTCTGCCATATCCATTTCGTACGTACTCCAATGACGTTCAGGTCCGTCGCGCAGATTCGCGTGACGTGCTCGTTACTGTATGTCCGCTCCGGGTCCGGGGTGGGATTTGTGCATTTCTCATTTTCTAGGGCAAGTGCTTGTTCGCCGGGCGTGGGTCACCTCACGCAGAGGCGCTATGTGGCAAAGGCGCAAGGGGAAATCGGTGCCGTCTCCTACGTGGCCAGGTTTGAGGGGCCCAACTCCGCAAAGAACGAGATCCACACTCGTGACTACCGTCATCTTCGGAGGCTGAGCAACCGGGTCGGGCAATGGATCGGGCGACAGATTAAGAATCAGCAAAACGTCCAGTTGAGCATCGCTTCGCTCCACTACATGCATCGCTCTGCGCCTCTGCAACGCGGCGTCTCCGCGTGAGGTAAATCGCGTCCAACGACCGCACTTCCCTCGCAAGCCGAACCTATGAGGAACCGCCGTCCTCAACCGTTTCATAGATCCGGTACCGCTTCGTGATCATGCCACCGATGGCCTCAATCCCGGCGCGCATCTTCGCATTGTCTTCCAGCACCCAGCCACACTCGGCGCCAACGACCTTAGAGGCGCGACCACCGAGGAGGCCGCGCGTGATGAGGGCCTCAGCAATCGCGGAACCGCGGGCCTCCGGAACGACGCCGAGAAGTACGCAGCGCGTTCGACGAACGTTTTTGAGCCCGCGCAAGAGCTTGAACCACATGACCGGGAGCATGCGACCTCGGCCGCGATGAAGAATTCGATTGATGTCGCGCAGGAACACGCTGAAGCCCACCGGGACGCCCTTGCGCTCGGCGACGCCGGACATGTTGGGGTCGATCAGCATCTTGAGATCCTTGGCGGCATGATCGAATTCCGCATCGGTCGTCGGGACGAAGCCCCAGTTCTTTTCCCAAGAACGATTGTAGAGACTTCGAATGATCTTGATTTCGCTGTCGAAATTGTCGGTGTCAATGGCGCGAATCACTATGCCTTTGCGAACAAGCTGGCGATCGATGACGCGTTTGAAGCGAGGTGGCAGAGGGAGCGACGTGGGGCACCAGTAACTTATGAGGTCCTTCACACCCACGAGGCCGGCACCCGTAACCAGCAAGTCGTAGTCCGGTCGATTGTAGGGCATCAGAATGGCCGGCGGCTCGCCGAACCCCTGAACGAGGATGCCGCAACTGTCATTCGTCGAGTAGTTGACCGGTCCGCGCATGGGCGAGAGGCCGCGTGCGTCGCACCACGCCTTGGCCGCATTGAGCAAAGCCTTTGCGGTTTCTACGTCTTCGTACGCCGCTACGTCAAAGAACCCGAAGAAGCCAATGCGATCTTCGTGGATTTCATTGTGACGTCGATTTTCGATCGCAGCAATGCGCCCGACGATCTCATTGCCGCGCCACGCAAGAAAGTGCTGTGCGTCGGCGTGCAAGAAGAAGGGGTTCTTTTTCTGGTCCATGAGCGCGGCTTCGACCATCCGGAGCGGCGGTACATAGTCGGGCCACTTCGCATTGATCTTGTAGGTAAAGTCGATGAATGCCTTGCGCTCACGACGCCCCTGCTCGGGACGTACGACAACGGGCGTGGTGGACGGAGCATCCATGGAAGAGTCGCTCACGAGTCGCTCACAAATCGCTCACATGGAAATGGGATGCCGGTCGCTACGCCTTGACCAGTTGAAATTGCTGCGCGACGCTCCTGAACGCCTGAAGCACGAGGTCCAAATCCTCGTCGGTGTGCGTGGCCATGTACGACGTGCGCAGGAGACTTTGGCCGGGAGGTACGGCCGGGGGCAACACCGGATTGACGAATACGCCCTGCTCAAAGAGCGCGCGGTTGAACTTGAGAGTGGGTTCTTCTTCGCCAATCACCACACTCAGAATCGGGCTGCCGCCGTCGTGAATCACGTCAAGGCCCATGGCTTCAAAGCCTGCCTTCATCTTGGCCACGTTCTTCCACAGGGCTTTGCGCCGTTCAGGTTCGTCGCGAATGACGTGCAGGCACGCAAGCACGGTCGCCACACTCGACGGCGTCATGCTTGCTGAAAAAATGATCGATCGGCTGACGTGCTTGAGGAAGTGAATGACATCGGCAGGGCCGGCGATGAATCCGCCAAGGCACGCAAAGGACTTGCTAAACGTGCCAACGACGATGTCTACGTCGTCCATGACACCAAAGTGTTCGGCGGTGCCACGGCCATGTTCACCGAGGACGCCCAGAGCATGGGCATCGTCGACAATGACGCGCGCTGGGTACTGTTTCGCCAAGCGAACGATTTCAGGTAGCGGCGCGAGATCGCCCAGCATGGAAAACACACCATCCGTAATGATGATGCGACCGCCGCATTCGGGGATTTCGGTAATCGCCAGCACGCGCTCCAGGTCATCCACGTCGTTGTGTCGATATTTCAAGAGCTTGGCGAATGACAGCCGGCAACCATCGATGATGGATGCGTGATTGTCTCGGTCGCCAAAGATGATGTCGTCACGACTGGCAATGGCAGAGATGAGGCCGAGATTGGTTTGAAAGCCCGTGCCCGATGTAATGCACGCCTCTTTGCCAAGAAAGCGCGCGAGTTCCTCTTCCATTTCTTCATGGAGACTTAATGTGCCGTTGAGGAAGCGGCTTCCGGTGCACCCCGAACCAAACTTTGAGATGGCTTCACGGGCCGCTTCCAACACACGCGGTTCGTGCGTGAGACCGAGGTAGTTATTGGAGCCGGCCATGACGAGTTCGCGCCCGTCGATGTTGACACGCGTACCGCGTCTACTTTCCGAGATGGCCCGGAAGTAGGGGTAGATGCCCGCGGCCTGCAGGTCTTTCGCCCGCGCGTAGCGTTCGGCCTTCTCAAACGGGTCTAGCACAGGCGTCCTCGCGCGGCGGTTTCATCGAATCGCCCGGCTGCGCTCGATGGAAGGGGCATACTTGGATCTAGCGAGACGTGGGACCTTCGCCCAGCCCCGCCACGGGCTCGGTAAGTCTACCGATGCCGGGAGACCATGACGGCAGGCGTGCGACCCGGCGGCGCGAATTCTGTCCGACGTCCATTGGGGACAAGCCCACCTCGGCGCGATAGTCCCTCCATGCGCGTACTTGTCACCGGTGGACATGGATTCGTGGGTCAGCACCTCGTTCGCTCTCTGTTGGGGGCGGGGCATGCGGTTTCCATCCTCTACCGGCACAGCGGTCGGCCTGCCAGTCTCGACGGGCTCGACGTCGAGGTCGTCCATGGCGATTTGAACGACGGGCGAGGATTGGATGCGGCCGTCGCGGACCGAAAACGCATCTTTCATCTCGCCGGTCTGACCCGCAGCGTCACGCGCAGCCAAATGCTGCGCACAAACGTGGATGGAACGGCGCGGCTCCTCGCGGCGGCGCGCCGATCCGGATTTCGAGGGCGATTCGTATTCTGCAGTTCGCTGGCTGCGTGTTCGCCCAGTTTGGACGGCACGCCGTTGACTGAGCTGACCGCAACCATGGCGCCGCTCACGTGGTACGGCGAAAGCAAGCGCAAGGCCGAGTCACTTGTACGTCGGTGTGTCGGCGAATTCGACACATCCATCGTTCGCCCACCCGCCGTGTACGGCCCCGGTGATCGCGATTTTTTGACCTTCTTCGACAGCGTTGCTAAGGGCGTGGCGCTCGTTCCTGGCCGTCGCACGACCGCGCTGTGCAGTTTGATCTTCGCGCCGGATCTTGCCGAGGCTTTGATGGCAGTGGGGGACTCGCCGGCCACGATCGGCAAGACCTACTTCGCCGCCCATCCGGAGATTGTGTCGGTAGACGACATGATTCGTGCCGCTGAGGCGTCTATGGGTCGTAGATCCAGGCGACTGCGACTGCCCACCTCCCTTCTCAGACTCACGGGGAAGGTTACGGATCTCGTGACACAGATTACGGGTCGTGCCTCGCTCCTCGGAAGCCAGCGAATTCGAGAGGTCGCCAGTGCACATTGGGTGTGCAGCCCGGAACGCGTTCAGCGCGACACGAGTTGGCGCGCATCCACGCCGATTGCCCGTGGCTTCCCGGAGACTGTTGCGGTGTACCGCGCGCGCGGGCAGCTCAAAATTTGAGTTTCGCCGGATGATTCGTGCGCCAACGCTGAGATCGTCCTTCCGGAACCGATTTGGACGTCGTGTTTGACCTTGCTTGGGTCCGCCCCGAGAATGCGACGGTGCTACCGAATGCTCGACCCCCTCGCCGCGGACTGACGCGCTTGCGCAAACTCGCTTGCGGGCCGCTGCTGTTGCTGATCCTTTGTGTATTGGGGGGGTGTCAGAGTGAAGAAGCATTTGCGCCGCGGCCTTTGGATCAAGCGATCAAGCATCCCAGTCCCGGCGTTCGCGTGGCCGCGGTGCAGCGTGCGATACAGTCCGGTGACACAAGCGAGGTGCCGGAACTTATAGAAATGCTCGACGATGAGGACCCAACAGTGCGGATGCTTGCATCGTCATCGCTCAAGCGCATCACGGGTCGAGACACCGGCTATCTGCCGTATGCATCCCCAGAAGTTAGGCGTTCGCAGCGGGATGCGTGGCGTTTGTGGTGGGCGTCACAACAGCAAATCGGTGACTCGGCGAGTTCGCCTCCCCTGTATCCAGTCTCAAAGCCAATGACCATGGATTCGCCACATGGGGAGGGCATGGGTGAGTGAGCCGCAACAAATCCAGACAGAGCGGCTTGAGACTTCTCTCACCTCCAATCCACGGTGGCTTCCCGTCGTGCGTGGCATAGTGAGCGAAGCCGCCGGCGTGGTGGGACTCGATCGCGAGGCACAAGAGTCAATCGCTTTGGCGGTCAATGAAGCGTGGACCAACGTGATTCGACACGTGTACGGCGGGCGCGAAGACGCACGCATTGACCTGGCAATTGAACTGCACCCCGACCGCCTCGCGACGTATATTACCGACTACGGCACGTTTGTGGATCCCGGAACCATTCGGTCACGGAGGCTCGAGGACGTACGCCCCGGCGGCATTGGTGTTCACCTTATCAAGACCACCATGGACGACGTGGAGTACAAGTTGAACGAGCACGGGGGAACAACATTGTCCATGGTTCGCTATCTCGAATCGCATGCGTAGCAATTCGGCTACGTAGCGAATCGGTTGGCGCACGCCACATGCTATGAAGGAAACCCCATGAAAGTCACCAGCGAATCCCACGGGAACGGATCCGTATTTGTCGTTGAAGGTCACTTGGACATGGGGTCTACCTCAACGCTGCGCAATGAGTTGCGCGGCGCGCTCAAGCGCAAAAGCACACCGTTGGTCGTGGATCTCACGGATGTCGCGTTTATTGATTCAAGCGGCCTCGCCACGTTGATTGAGGCGCTGCAGTCGGTCTCGCACTATGGGGGTCGCATGTGCCTGTGTGGTTTGCGGCCTGAAGTCAAGCGCCTATTTGAACTTGCCCATCTCGGAAGCATTTTCGAGGTAAAGGAAACCCGCGACCAAGCGCTTGGTCTCACGGGCCCCGCGTAGCCATTTTCAAAATCGATTTAGATCAGGGGCAGAGAGAAACCGCCGAGTGAACTTGTGTAAGGAGTAGCGTTTTGCCGCACGGTCGCTCGCGCGTTCCGCTCGGGAAGGGACCACACTCGTGGCGGTCGTAGGCGGCATAGGGCGGTGGATTGAGGCCCTTGGTGGAACGGTTCTAGGGACGGTCCAGTTCCTTGGCGGCCTCGGGCTGATGGTGCGCCAGAGTGTGGGCCATCTTGTGTTGGGTCCCTTTCGCGGCCAAGGTGTACCGCGTCGCGCGTTCATGACGCAGGCTGTGCGCGCCGGCCCCAAGTCGTTGTTCATCGTATGCATCATTAACTTCTTCGTCGGCGTGATTCTCGCGTTGATCGGTGGCGACATTCTCAATCTGCTCGGATTCAAAGAGTATGTGGGCGACCTCATCGGCGTGGGAATCGTCATGGAACTCGGCCCGCTGCTAACAGGCATCATTATGACCGGCTACATCGGGGCGGCGTTCGCTGCCGAGATTGGGACCATGGTGGTGTCGGAGGAGATTGTCGCCTTGCGCACCATGGCGCTCAATCCCGTGCGTGTCATCGTTGCGCCACGCATGTTGGCCGTGCTCTTTATGGTTCCCTGCGTGACGATTATCGGAAATGCCGTGGGCATTCTCGGCGGCGCAAGCGTGGCTCATTCCGTGTTGGATGTATCCCCCAATACGTTTTGGGAGCATGTGTGGGCCACGTTGGCGCCGCGTCAAGTTTGGCGTGGACTCGCCAAGAGCGTGGTATTTGCGCTTCTCATCGGCGCCATTGGTTGTTTTAAGGGCTTCCGGGTGTCGGGCGGTGCGGAGGGCGTGGGCCGGGCCACCACCAGCGCGGTGGTGACTACCATTATCAGCATTGTGATCAGCGATGGGATCCTAAACTATTTGCTGCTCTATCGTTTGTAGGGCACGCGGAGCACAACCGTGTCGATGTACACAAAGAACGCCGAGTTCAAGGCCGGGGTCGTGGTCCTGCTTGCCATTCTTGGGTTCTTGGCCTTCCTGTACTTCGCCGGTGGATCCGAGAGCCCGTGGCGCGACTACCGCTATGTGCAGTTGCGCTTTCAACCGGGTTTCCTCGCACCCCGTCCTGGCGATCCCGTTCAAATGAATGGCGTTACGGTGGGGCGCGTTCACCATGTGAAGCAGCGGGAAGAGGTCCGTCGCAATGAGCAGTTGACGGTTGCCGATCGACGCAAGTTGGGCTTGAGGGCGGATGAGCCGGGCGAAGTGCGCGAAATGTATGTGCTGGCGACCGTAAAGATGCCCGCCGATCAGGTAATACCGCAGGGCTCGGCGGCACTGATCGATCAGAACATTGCGGGTGTGCGTCAACTGTCCCTTTTGCCGGGTGCCTCCACGGAAAACCTCACCGACGAACAGACCGCGTCGTCGCCGCTTCCGGCCAGCGAAGCGCCAGGCATCAAAGACGTCACCACCAATCTCAATGAACTGGTTGGCAAGTTGGACACGTTGGTGGTGAGTGCCGACGAAGTGTTGGTGGAGGCGCGCGACCTCATCGCGACCGTGCAGGAAAAGGTGGACGCGCTCGACACCGCCACAGTCAACGATGAAGTGAAGGTCATCGCCAAGGCGGTGCGCGAAGCCATTGAGTCGTTGAAGGCTCGATTGGAGAGAATCGGTGCCAACATCGAAGAGGCGTCCGTTGATGCCAAGGCGATGACCAAGTCGGGCGTCGAGACGGTGGACGCCATTCGCGATGGGTTGGACAAGAATCTCGCTTCCCTCGAAGGCGTTATCACTCGACTCGACAAGATTATTGCCAAGGCCGAACCGCAGGTCGATAGCTTTCTTGTGAGCATGAACAACATGTCGCGCGACATGGAATCGGCCGCTAAGAACTTCAAATCTTTGTCCACCGAGTTTGCTGGAATCGGGCCCGACGCGAGGCGCATACTCAATGATCTCGGCGTCGAGTTTGACGATGTAGTCAATACGTTGGGTGACATGGCGCGCAATCTGCTCGACGCCTCCGAGGATTTACGCGCCCGGCCCTGGCTGCTCACCAATAAGCCCGATCCGGGCGAGATCGCGTTCGACAACTTGCGCGCGGCGTCTCGCAACTACATGAAGGCGATGGCCGGTGCGCAACGTGCCATGGTCAAACTGAGTCAGTTGCTGGCGCGCCCCGATGTCCACGATCCGCGTGTGCGCGCCATGATTCACGCCGCCATGCAGAACTACCAGGCATCCCTGGAGAAGTACCGCCGCGACGAAGCGCGCTGGACTCGCCTTTTTGAGACGGCGCCCAAGGGCGAGGGTGCCCGTGTCCCCCCACGCAATCCGGCACGCAGTGCACACCCCGGAAATGCAAACCCCGGGAATGGCCAGCCGGGACGTTGACTCGGATTCTCCCGAATCAGAACCATCGGACCCGAGACATCAGGACGCGGCATCGATGATCGATTCGGCCGTGGTATCGGCGAGACGATTGTTGTGCATCTCGTACGGGGTTCTATGCTCCCAAGCCGATGAACGCCCTCACGAGGGTGCATCGATCCAACATCAACAAGGAGAGCGCAATGCGCAAGGTAGGCATGATCGGCGGTGGCAATGTAGGTGCCACATGCGCGTATCAAATCGCATCCGCCGGAATGGCCGACGTGGCGATTTACGACATTTTGGAAGGCGTCCCCGCTGGCAAAGCGCTGGACATGTCGCAAGTTGGTCCGGTCTTCGGATTTGACGGCGCGATCACCGGAAGCCACGACGTGTCCATCATTGAGGGCTCCGAAGTTGTGGTGGTAACGGCAGGCTTTCCTCGCAAGGCCGGCATGGATCGTATGGACCTCCTGCGAAAAAACGTCGCGATTGCGCGCGCGAGCGGTGAAGCACTCAAGAAGTACGCACCCAACGCTGTGGTGATCGTGGTCACCAATCCACTTGATGTCATGACGTGGGTCATTCAGCAGTCCAGCGGTTTTCCGGCCGAGCGTGTCATCGGCATGGCGGGCGTGCTCGATTCTTCCCGATTCTCAACATTCATTCGCATGGAACTTGGCGTGACGCCTAAGGATGTGAAAGCGATGGTGCTTGGTGGGCACGGCGACAGCATGGTTCCGCTTCCGCGGTTTAGTACCGTGAACGGTGTTCCGATCACCGAACTCATGTCGGCCGAGCGCATTGAGGCGCTTAGCGACCGCACGCGTAAGGGCGGCGCCGAGATCGTGAAGCTACTTGGTACGGGAAGTGCGTTTTATGCGCCTGGTGCCAGCGCGGCCATCATGGCCGAGGCCGTACTCAATGACAGCAAGCGCTTGCTTCCCTGCAGTTGTTGGCTCAGCGGTCAGTACGGCATCAACGACGTCTACCTCGGCGTGCCTGCCAAGCTCGGCAAGGGCGGCGTCGAGGAGATCATCGAACTCGACCTTCGTGACGACGAACTGAAGGCGCTCAAAGCATCGGCGGCAACAGTGGCCAAGGGCATTTCCGACGTTCAATCGTTGGATGCGTAGCGAGAGTTTCTGAATCATGATTCGTGCCGTCATTCTCGGTGGGACCGGCTATGGCGGCATGGAACTGCTGCGCTACTTGCTGGGTCACGCAGACGTGGAGGTTGTGGCGCTCACGAGCCGAACCGACGAGCGTCCGGTCGGTGAGCGCTACCCACATTTGCGTGGGCTGACGGATCTTCACTTTACGAAGGAATCCGAAGGCGCACTTGAGACGTTGGCGGACGCATGCGACGTCGTGTTTTCGGCCAAGCCACACGGCGTTGGTTGCCATGAATTGCCGGCGCTCTTAGCCGCAGCACCCGAAGTGCGCGTGATCGACCTCTCAGGCGACTTTCGACTTCGAGACGCGGCGCTGTATCCAACGTGGTACGACTACGAGCATCCGTACCCCGCATGGTTGAGCAAGTCGGTGTATGGCCTCGCCGAGTGTGGACTGCGCGACGCGATTTCGCGCGCGCGACTGGTCGCCAATCCCGGGTGCCACGCAAGCGCAACGGTGTTGGCGCTTTGGCCCGCGGTGGACGCCGGGCTGGTGAAGGGGCGCGTATCGGTTGTGAGTGTGACAGGATCGTCCGGTTCGGGGAGTTCCCCCAAAGCGGGCACGCACCATCCCGAGCGGTTTTCCAACTTTAAGGCGTATCGTCCGCTCAAACATCAACACCTGCCCGAAGTCGTTCAAGCGTTGGGTGGCGATACTCCCGTTGACTTCGTTCCCCACTCGGCGCCGGTTGCGCGGGGCATACATGTGACGGCCTTTTTGCCGGTGGACAACGCGAATCTAGAGACCGTCATGTCGGCGTACGACGACCGCTACGCCGAGGAACCGTTCATGCGTTTACGTGAAGGCACGGTTGAGTTGCGCGCCTCCATGGGTACAAACTTCGTGGACATTGGCGTTACCGTGGCAGATGGCATTGCGGTGATTGCACTCGCGCAGGACAATCTCGGCAAGGGGATGGCCGGTTCAGCCGTGCAAAATATGAACATTATGTTCGGCCTTCCTGAAATGAGCGGCCTGGATCGCGGAGGACCTGGACTTTGACCGCGAAGACCAATGAACCGTTGAATCCAAACGAGTCTCTGGATCCAAGAGGGGCGCGCCAACAGTTGGAAGGCGCCATTGGCGCCCTTCCACAAGAAACGCCGGCCGTCACCGCCTTGGAAGATCGCTATCAAATAAAGACCTACGCCAAGTGGGGCTTGGCGCTTGCCGCAGGCAAAGGTGCGTGGGTGGAAGACGTCACAGGGCGACGATTCCTGGACTTGTACGGCGGGCACTGCGTGGCCCTCGTGGGGCATTGCCATCCCACCCTTGTTACCGCGGTGCAGGCCCAGTGCGAGCGGTTGATGTTTTATAGCAATGCGGTCTACAGCGATGTGCGCGCGGTTGCAGTGGAGCGACTCTGCCAGTTGGCACCGGAACCACTGCAGTCGGTGTTTCTTTGCAACTCAGGTGCCGAAGCCAATGAGACCGCCCTCAAGATGGCGCGTAAGTTTACGGGGCGCCGCAACGTCGTTTCCATGAACGAGAGCTTCCATGGACGCACGCTCGGGTGCCTTGGCGCTACCGGAATTGCCAAGTATCGCGATGCCGCGTACCCGATTCCGACCGAACATCGCTACATACCGCACGGCGACATGGACGCGGCCAAAGCGGCGGTGGGCAACGACACGGCGGCAGTCATACTCGAACCGATTCCCTCCATGGGTGGCATTCAGTGCGCGCCCGATGGCTACCTGCCGGCCCTTCGTGCGCATTGCGATGCCGTCGGCGCGCTGCTGATCTTCGATGAAGTGCAAACGGGCTTTGGGCGCACCGGAACGATATTCTTTGGCGAACACGAGCACGTCGTGCCGGATCTGATTACGGGCGCCAAAGGACTTGCCGGTGGATTCCCGGCGGGCGTTACGTTTGTGCACGAACGCATCGCTCGCACAGTGAAGAACGGCGACCAGGGAACGACATTTGGTGGGGGCCCGCTTGCGAGTGCCGCGATCGCGGCTACCGCCACTTTGATTCGCACGTTGGATCTACCCAAGAATGCCGCACACGTTGGCAAACTCCTGTCCCGCGAGCTCAGCGCACTTGAGGGCGTTCAAGCCGTAACGGGTCGCGGTCTTCTGATCGGCATCGATTTGAATCGGCCGGCCAAGGCCATCGCGTCGGCTCTCTTCGATGCGGGCATTCTTGTTGGCACGGCGGGAGGGCGTCTCAACCAACTGCGTCTCTTGCCTCCACTGACCCTGACAGAAGGCGAAGCCTCAATGTTGATTCCCGCACTTCGTGACGCCTTGGCGTAGAGTTTCGCCATGAGCTACCGTGCACACCGACGACGACACAGGCGCTAAGCCACTATTTTTTTCCGTCCTGTCGTCGAATCTCCTTTGGTGTGAATCATGAAGCCCGCTCCTGCCACGCTCCGGCACGTCCTAAACCTCTATGATATGGATTCAGCGCGCTGGAATCGCCTACTTGATCTCTCTGAGTGCATGGCGGGTCCACTGGGTCGCGTCCATCACTTGCGCGGTAAACGTGTAGCGATGGTCTTTTTCAATGCGTCGCTACGAACGCGGACCGCACTGGAAGTTGCGTGCTTTGATTTAGGCGCGCACGCCATCAATCTCAACGTGGGCGGTGGTTTGTGGAGCCTCGAGCATCGCGATGACGTCGAGATGGATGGGCCGCACGCGGAGCATGTGCGTGAAGGTTTTGGTGTGCTTGGTTGCATGACGGATGCCGTGGGCGTGCGCGTGTTCGCCTCGTTGACGGATGCCACGGAAGACGTGCGCGATCCCGCACTGAATGCCATTGCAGGCGCGTCCCCGGTACCCGTGCTCAATCTCGAGTCGGCCATGACCCATCCGCATCAGGGCTTGGCGGATGCGCTTACGGTGCGTCGCCGCTATCCCGGTGAACGTGTTCGTATCGCTCTCACGTGGGCACCTCACATCAAGCCACTCCCACTCGCTGTGGCTCAGTCTGCGCTCATGGCATTTGCTCGTGAAGGTCACGAGGTGGTAGTGGCTCATCCCAAAGGCTATGACCTCGCATCGAGCGCTGTGGAACACGCCAAGCGAATTGCAATGTCGTCGGGCGGAAGTGTGGCGGTTACGCATCAGCAAGACGAAGCATTGAACGGTGCGCGCGTGGTCTATGCCAAGAGTTGGGGGTCGCCGCAGTTCTACGGCGACGTGGACGCTTCGAAGGCTTCGTTGAGATCGCACGCCGATTGGAAGGTGAATCGTTCCAAGATAGCACGGGGCCAAGATGCGGTATTCATGCACTGTCTACCCGTTCGCCGTGGCGTCGTTGTGGATGCCGATGTGCTCGATAGCGAAGCGAGTGTTGTTTTGGCGCAAGCCGAAGCACGTTTGCATGTTCAGAAAGCAACCCTCATGGACATCTTTGGTGTGGACGTGGGTCGAGGCCAAACGATATGAAAGACATTGGTATTCTTCGCGAAGCGCTGCCTTACTTGCGCCGCCACCGACGTCAGACCGTCGTTGTCAAGCTCGGCGGTGAAATAGCGGCCAATCCGCAAGCCTTGGACATGTTGGCCAAGAGCATTTCGTTGCTCACGCATGTCAACATTCGCATCATTACCGTGCATGGCGGTGGTCCGCAGGCCACCAAGCTTTCGGAGAAGCTCGGGCTCGAAACCAAGATGGTGCAGGGGCGTCGAATCACGGACGCAGCCACACTCGAGGTAGCCAAGATGGCATTTGCGGGGCAGATCAATGTGGACATTCTCGGTGCCCTGCGCGTTGCTGGCGTGCGCGCCGTGGGCCTGTCGGGGATCGACGCCGACATACTCATGGCCAGGCGCCGTCCACCTTCCGAGGTGCAAGACGTGGCTACGGGGCGTAAGGAGATTGTGGACTTTGGGCACGTGGGCGACATTGTGGAGGTGAACACCGAGTTGCTTTCCCTGTTGGTGGAGCACGGCTATGTCCCGGTGATTTCGTCGCTGGGTTGTGATGACGATGGCAACGCGCTGAACGTAAACGCCGATACCGTTGCAATGGAGATCGCGCGGGACCTGCGAGCAAGCAAGCTGATTTCGCTTACAGGCGTCCCTGGGCTCCTGAAAGACAAAGACGATCCCACCAGCGTGATTTCACGATTGAGTCTGAGTGAGGCACGCACGGCGCTCAGCGATGGAACGATCCAAGGCGGAATGATTCCCAAGGTGAAGACACTGATTGACGCCGTTGAAGGCGGCGTTCGCGCTGGCATCATATTGTCGGGCCTCGATCACGACGCGCTCCTCGCCGAACTGTTTACGGACCGTGGTGTGGGCACGTTGATCGAGCGAGATGTTGATGAGAAGTCCGCGAGCCTCGGAGCCCCCGCGTGAAGAACGTGACGGAACTACTTCAGGCGATCGTACGCATTCCCTCCGTTTCTGGGGAAGAGCACGCGTGCCGCGACTTTCTCGTTGACTGGCTAAAAGACCAGGGCGTCAAGGCGTGGTCGTCGGGGCGTAATGTCTTGGCGACCGTGGAGGGCAAGCCATCCGCCCGTGATCGTGGCCTTCTATTGCTTACCCACATCGACGTGGTTCCTGTGGGGGATGGGTGGACACGAGATCCATGGGATGGCGCGCTTGAGGACGGATTCGTGTTCGGTCGTGGTTCCAACGACGCCAAGTCAAGCGCTGCGTCGATGGCGTGGGTCGCGGCTCATGTCGACCCGGCACACATTGAGGGCCGCTTGGTTGTTGCGCTGGTTTGCGATGAGGAAACGGGCGGCGAAGGCATTGAAGTGTGTCGCGACGAGTTGCCTGCGTTCCAAGCGAGTGTGGTGGGGGAACCTACGGAACTCGATGTATGTCCGGGGCAACGTGGTTTGTTTCGCGCAACGATTGTTGAACGCGGCAAACAGTGTCATGCAAGTCGGCCTTGGGAGGGCGCCAACGCAATTGACATGGCTGCTCGCGATATTGCCGCCATACACGAAATGGACTTGGGTGCCGCCGACGATCTGTTGGGTCCGGCAACGCTTCAAGTGACGGTGATCCAAGGTGGTACGCGACCCAATGTGTTGCCGGGAGAATGCACATTGGAACTCGACGGTCGCCCGTCGCCCACGTTTGACAATCAGGCGATGGAGCGTGCATTGAACGAAATCGCGAAGGGTGACGTGACCATTCGCAGCAATCGCTTTTTTCCGGTGCGTACGGCCAATGATGAGGAAATCGTTCGTATTGCTGTTGAGTCAAGTCCCACGGGTAACGTCCGTGGGTTCGGCGGCGTGTCGGATCTCTTTCATGTGAGCCATCATCCCGGTGTCGTCATGGGCCCCGGCACCAGTGCGGCGAGTCATGCTGCCGATGAGTCGGTCGCCGTAGAACAGCTCGATAAGGCTGTCGTCGCATACGAAAGCATCGTTCGTGCATACTTGGCCCCGGGAGGGCGCGCATAGTGGCTGTCGAGCGATCAAAGAAACGATCAAAGAAACGATCGACGAAGAAGGGCGATCCCTTGCGAGGACGGTTTTCTGAACACACGGCCGAGGCGCTCGATCGCATCAATCGGTCCTACCCCATCGATCGTCGCCTCTGGCGCGAAGACATTGAGGGCTCGCTCGCTCATGCGCGCATGCTGGGTGCAAAGGGCATTTTGAGTCAGGCATCGGTGAAACGCATCGTGAAAGGCCTCCTAACGATTCACGGGGAGTTTGAAGCCCGTACGTTCAAGGCGTGTGCAACCGACGAGGACATTCACATGGCCGTCGAACGTCGCCTCGTCGAGTTGATTGGCGACGACGGTGCACGTCTCCATACGGGTCGCAGCCGCAACGATCAAGTGGCGACGGATTTGGAATTGTACTGCGCGCGGGCTGCCAAGCGTATTCAGGACGGGATTCGCGACGTGCAGGCGGCATTGGTTTCCGCCGCGACGGACGTGGATGACGCACTGGTGCCGTTCTATACCCATATGCAACGTGCCCAGCCCATCGTCATGGCTCACGTGTTGCTTGCCTACGTAGAAATGCTTCAGCGTGATACGGACGCGTGTGCGTATGACCTCAATGCGTGCCCACTCGGGTCCGGCGCCGGGGCGGGCACAACCTATCCAATCGACCGCGCCATGACCGCCAAAGCGCTCGGTTTCCGTGGACCGTCTCGCAACAGTCTTGTTGGCGTGTCGTCGCGGCAAAATCTTGCCCGGCTACTATCAGGCTTTGCCGCGACCGCTACGACGCTGTCGCGCCTGGGTGGCGACATCATTTTATGGACGACGCGCGAGTTCGGTTTTGCTCGTCTTGGTGACGATGTGTCAACGGGCTCAAGCATCATGCCGCAAAAGCGCAATCCCGATGGCGCGGAGCTTCTGCGAGGCAAGGCATCGCGAGTGATTGGCGCACTTCAGCGCGTGTTTGAGATTCAACGCGGGTTGCCGATGGGGTACTTCAAAGATCTCCAAGAAGACAAAGCGGCGCTCTTTGATGCTGAAGACACATTGCTCGACATGTTGGCCGTGGCATCCGCGATGATGCGCAGCATCGACTTTGATCGAGTGCGCATGGAGGCCGCGGTAGCGGAACCATCGGGGTATCTCATGGCGACGGAAGCCGCGGACTACCTTGTGTCTCGCGGTGTGTCCTTTCGCGAAGCCCATGAAGCGGTTGGCGCCCTCGTTCGTCTGGCCGAGACTCGGGACGTAGGGCTGGAAGCGCTCGACATCGACGACTTTAGGCGGCTGCATAGGAAGTTTGATGACGAGGTATTCACGGTATTGGATCCCTTGACCGCCGTTAGACGTCGTCGAGCGATTGGGGGACCCTCCCCAGCCAACGTGCGTCGCGAACTTGCTCGTTGGCGCAAACGAATTGCCTCCTCCCACTAAGCAGGGCCCTTGGACTCATCGACGCGCAATCGATAGGTCCTCGACGCGGACTCGACAATGACGGAGACGCCCTTCACCTCGTGCATCTTGGCGTACACTGGGGACTGGAGACGACGTCCCGATGCGATCCACACAATCCTCATCCCCTGCCATTCGTAGCGGGCGCCTCTTGCTGGTGTCGCTTCAGGTGGTTTTGGCGGCAACCCTCGCTGCCTGCGGTGGCGGAGGTGGTGGGAGCGCAGATGTCATCACCTTCTACTTGGCCGACACCACGCCTCGTGATGGCCACGTCAATGTACCGACCAATCAGATCATTAGTTTGGTCTTCAACAAAGACGTTGATCCGCTGACGGTTACTCCCTCGTCACTGTCTATCGTTGCCAACGATGCCGGGGCGATTCAGGGAACGCTAACGCAGTCACAGACTCGGCCCCGAGAACTGCGGTGGGTGCCGTCCGAACTCATGGTGGCAGGGGAACGTCACTTTTGCACCGTGTCGAGCGGGTTACGTTCCGTCGATGGCGAGGCGCTTTCCGGTGCCACGCAGTTTGAGTTCCATACCATTGGCGGTTCGACCGGCCCCCCGATCCCCGATCCAACGCGGCTTCGGCGAACCATTGGATCGATGAACGAAGGCCGGCAGTCACACCGCGCCACGCTACTAACTGATGGCCGCGTTTTGGTTACGGGTGGTTTCGATAGCGGATCGCACGCAACCGATACGGCCGAGTTGTATCTGCCGTTCAACGACACGTTTATCAATACGTCCAACGAGATGCTGACTGAACGCGCGAGCCATGCATCCGTACGACTTGCAAATGGACATGTGCTCATTTGCGGTGGATTCCGTCAGCAGAGTGGAAGTACGTTGACCGCCCTGGCGACGGCCGAGGTATACAATCCTGCGTCCAACACGTTTGCGCCGGTGGGCGACATGGCGGTGGAACGCGCCAACCACACGGCAACACTGTTGGACGATGGGCGCGTGCTGATCGCCGGCGGAAGCACCTACGTGTCGGGCTCGTTGACCGACCACATTACTGCCGAGATCTACGATCCCGGAACGTCAACATTTGCGCTCTTATCCGAAGACATGCTGCACACACGCAGCAGCCATGTGGCGCTGAAACGATCCGACGGTGACGTTGCACTCTTTGGCGGAAGCCAAGGCGACCTGCGCGTGGGTGTCTTTGATCCCACCACCGATTCGTTTACCAGCTTGGGAATTCCACCATCGGCGTCGGCACAGTTTGGTGCCGCGGCAGCCCTGTTCCCGAGCGGCGGTATTTCCGTTGCAGGTGGCAGCGTGCGCGGCGATGTCTTTCATTTGCGTGACGGTGAGACCTTTGTCTTCAATACCGGTAGCCCGCTGTGGCGTGCACGCTCGTATGCGACGTCCAGTGTGATTGCACCCGACACGCTCATGGTTGTGGGTGGCATCGACTTTTCACGCGGTGGTTTGATTGAGTCGTCGGTAGATATCATTGTTGAAGGCGGCGTTGGCGGTAGTCGCACCTACGCCACGAGTATGCGTTTCCCAACAGGCATGGCGGCACATACGGCGACGAAACTGGCGAATGGTGATGTGCTTTTCTGTGGCGGACTCGATCCAGCGGGCGTGGCAAGTTACAACGCCGCATATATTTACGAAGTGCCAACCGAGTAGGCCGTCTCTGCACCTTCCCGTATCCGTCTCTGAATCTTAATCTGTAGCCTGACCCTTTCCTTCTCCCGCAGCGATCGCGTACGCCGATGGGTCCGGCGCAAGGTCAGGAGAAAGAATCAGTGGCAGAATAGGAACAGGCTGCCGTAGCGCGCGGCTCCAGCTTGCGTGATGAATGTTGACGAGTCGAGAGTAGGATCCTCGCATGCGGCGCCAAAAGACCCTCACCGTCATGTTCACCGATATCTCGGGGTTTACGAAGCACACCGAGACCGTTACGCGCGATGAATTGATGGCGCGGCTCGACGAGCACAACGCCCTACTCATGCCCATTGTGCGCCACTTTGAAGGTCGTATTGTGAAGTCCATTGGCGATGCGCTCATGATCGTCTTCGAAAGTCCAACGAACGCCGTGCAATGTGGGATGTTGATGCAACATCGATTGGCGCGCCACAACCGTGGCAGGGTTGAATTCGAACAGATACACATCAAGGTTTCGCTCAACGCTGGCGAAGTCACAGTAACCGAGAACGATGTCTTTGGCGATTGCGTCAATGTGGCGGCAAAGATTGAGAAGGCCACACGGCCCGACGAAATCTACTTCACGGAATCGGTCTTCCTCGCCATGAACAAAGCGGAGGTGCCCAACGTCTTCGTAAAGAACTTTCGACCTAAGGGTGAACAGAGCCATGAGATCAAGCTCTACAAGGTCATCCAAGATGTAACCAACGAACAGTACGCACGTCTTATCCGCGATACGGACATTAAGGACGACGATCCATCCGACGCGCTTGAGCTATCGGATCTTGCAGGCAGCGATCTTCCTAGCGGCCACGACTCCTTGGCGGAACTCATTGCCGACGAACGGGCACGTTCGCGAAAGAACCTTTTGCTGGCAACGGCCTTAGGCGCCTTGTTGCTCGGCGGGCTCGTCGTAGGGGGACTGGCGCTGTTTAGTGGCAGCAAAGGCCCCACCGCTGCCGATCGTACGACCGACGCCGTTCGTGCCTACTTGGCCAAAGGCAATGTGGAGGGCGCCCGATCCGCGATCGCCAATTTTGGAGCCGACGGCGGGAGTCAAGAACGCATTGCGCAGTTGCAGCGCGAGATTCACGCCTATCAGGGTGGTGAATCGGTAAAGCGCATCAAGGCGCTACTTGCCGACGACAACGTGGACGATGCCCGTTCACTTGTCGGTAGCAATCGCGAGTTCATTCCGACCGCGTTGCTGACTCACATCGATGCGCTAGCGGCGGCGGAACAGGCGCTACGCGACGGCGACGCGGAGGCGGCGCGTAAGGGCTTGCAGGGTGCGGACCCGACGTTCACTCCGAGGAACGCCTACGCGGCGTGCAAGAAGCGAATCGAGGCCATCGATACCGCGTGGCACGTGCATGAACACTCGGAATCGGTCGATGACGCAGAGCGAGCAATCGAGGTCCTGTCGGGGGCATTCGGAGACGACACCCATCATCCTGTGGCCACGCGTATTTTGGGCGACATGATCATTCGTTCTGTTGGCATGACAGCTCGGACGAGTGGGCGCAAGGCGATCCGCGAGCACTTTGACGCGCTCATGAAACGCTTTCCAGGTATCAAAGATCGCACGCGTATTCGCCGCGAAGTGCAGCTCCACGCGCTGTGGTTTTACACGAGTGACTACGAGGCTCGACGTCGCTGGCGCGGTCGATTTGACAGCCAGAGTCAACGGGAGATTGCTACGCTTCGCGAGCTGGGCAAAGGCGATGCCGACTTTTTGTTTCGACTTGGCGTCACGCGCCACCGGATTTCGCGAAAGAACGGACTCGGCATATCGGATGGCGCGCAAGACATTGAGAGCGCCATGAAGTTGGATCCGCGCCTCATTGAAACGCGTGCCGACGAGTTGTACCCGATTGCGATCGATTGGCTACGTTGGGTGTCGTCTCCCGATTCACTGGCCCACAAGCTCGTTACGGGCCCCTTCAAAGAGCGTGCGCGCGAGCATCTTTTTGCCCGTGCCTTTGCTCCCTACGGTGGCAAGCGCGACGACGCACCGCGGCCTGAAGAACGCGCCAATGCTGTTGCGGCGTTGGTTGCCATGAATGCACCGATCGAAACCGAACAAGCCGTGGAGTTTGTGACCAACAACTGGAAGACCGTGCTCACGGGTCGCAATCCGATCATTTCCATCGATGTCTTTGCTGCTCTCTTTGCCCGCAAGGACATGGCCTACGAGTACTTCGAACGCTTGGCAGGCGACATCAAACGGATCCAAACCGAACTGGGCGCCAAGCGAGGCAAGTTCAGCGCCTACAAGCACGCCCGCGATCGCATCCTCGCTCTCCGCCGCACCCTCATCGACGCCCACCCCGCTCACGCCAAACGCTTCGCCGCAAACTAGGCTCTGTCTGAAAGCTCCTCTACTGCGCAATCCGATCCTCTCGCTGCGAGTCGCGTCCCTTCGAAATTGCCGTCCTCGACGTGAACAGACCACGCCTGCGGGCCAATTTCTTGGTCCATCGACTCTCGCATCGGTCTCCCGCGTTTATTGAAGAGACACGGGCTCGTCACGAGGCTTTTCAGGCAGGGCCTAATGCGCCACAAATACCAGGTATAGTTGGCGCACGGGCCCGTAGACGCCCATTCGTTGGGCTCGCCCCGGCGCGCGATACTCGTCGTGCGCCACAGAAACCAGGTATTTTTGGCGCATGCCGATAGGCGAGCGCGCTACGCGACATGGCGGTGCGCCAGAAAAACCAGGTATTTTTGGCGCACGGATTAGGGGTTGAGAATGTGGATGGCTTTGCCGTGAACGGCTTCGGCGGCTTCCATGAGGGATTCGGGCCAGGTGGGGTGGGCGTGGACCGTGAGGGCAATGTCTTCGCTAGTGGCGCCCATTTCGATGGCGAGCGCGGCTTCGGCGATGAGGTCGGAAGCTTGGTAGCCAACGCCGGACACGCCCAGTACTTCATCGGTTTCGGGATCCGCAATGATCTTTACGAATCCGTCGGTGGCACTCACGGAGAGCGCGCGACCCAAGGCTGTGAACGGGAACTTGCCCACCTTTACGTTACGCCCCGCTTCTTTGGCCTCGTGTTCCTGTAGTCCTACGGTTGCGACTTCGGGATGGGTGAACGTTGCGGCGGGCATGGCACGCACGTCGTAGACGCTACTCGTGTTCCCGGCCGCGTGCTCGGCTGCCACAATGCCTTCCTTGCTTGCCTTGTGGGCCAGCCACGGCAATCCGGCGACGTCACCAATCGCGTAGATGTGTGGCACATTGGTCTGTCGGCTTTCGTTTACGGCGAAGTGACCCGTGTCGTCGATTTGTAAGCCGGCCGCATCGCGACCCACGCGATCGGAATTGGGTTTGAAGCCAATCGCACACAGGACGACTTCGGAGGGTATCGACAGTTCTTTCCCCTTCTTATCCTTTGCTTTCACGATGAGGTTTTTGCCGGTGCCTTCGATGGCTGTGGCACCGGTTTCCTTATGAATCTTCCCCTTGAGTTTCTTGATCGACTTCTCGACCACCTTTACGAGGTCGGGATCCGTACCGGGAAGGAGCGACTTGGTCAGCTCAATCACGGTCAACTTGGAACCCAAGCGCTGGAAGACAGTCCCTAGCTCTAGGCCAATCACGCCGCCGCCAATTACCGTGAACGAATCCGGCACCCAATCGATGTCGAGCGCCTCGCGATAGGTCATGACATTGCCGCCGATGGGCAGAAACGGCAGGGTGGCCGCACGTGCTCCGGTAGCCACAATGCACTTGTCAAATGATACCGCCTGCGTCTTGCCGTCGCTGTCCTTCACAGCGAGAGCCTTCGGCGACGTGAACTCGGCATGTCCGTGAATCGTGGTCACGCCGTTCTTACTAAGCAAGAAACCAACACCTGTTGTGAGGCGATTGACGATGCCCGACTTCCACTCCTGGAGCTTCTTCCCGTCTACCTCGACATCACCAACGACAACGCCCATGGCATCGGCCTTGCGAATCTTGTCCACCAAGCCACTTGCGTAGATCAAGCTCTTTGAGGGAATGCAACCCACATTGAGACACACGCCACCAATCTTGTCCTCTTCGATGACGGCAGTCTTGAGTCCGAGTTGACCTGCACGAATGGCGGCCACATAGCCGCCCGGCCCAGATCCAATCACGACAAGATCAAAGTGTTGATCAGCCATTGAGAACTCCTCACGCGACGCGCGTAGCGCCTCGTGCATGAAAGAACAGATTCGTTAGACCGGAAGATCGCCCGCCAAACGCTCTTCTTGATCGCGAAGTTGCGCCGGTTTTTCGTGCCATACATCGGTGAAGAGTGTGGCGGGAGAAACGGCACTCGCGGCCTCCACCTGGGCAATGGTCTCACTGATGGTCTTGCCCGACGCGGCGAGAAAGTCTTCTTCGCGCCCTGCGTCCCACTCACCCTTGCTCTCGAGCCATGTGCGAAGACGCAGTAGGGGATCACGTTTGATCCACATCGCGGCTTCACGTTCATCGCGATACTTGGTGGGGTCATCGGAAGAACTGTGACCGCCCAATCGGTAGGTCAAACACTCAATAAATGTTGGGCCTTCACCATTTCGCGCGCGATCGACGGCCGCCTTGGTGGCGATGTAGCACGCGAGTGCATCGTTGCCGTCCACACGAATGCCAGGCATCCCGTAGGCGCGTGCCTTGATGGCCAGTGTTTCGCTCGCCGTTTGCATCGAAAGCGGAACTGAGATGGCCCACTGGTTGTTTTGGCACACAAACACAACCGGCGCCTTCCACACGCCGGCGAAATTGAGCCCGGCATGGAAGTCGTTCTCGGATGTGGCCCCGTCACCCAGATAACCGCCAACAACGCGATCGGTTTCGCCTCGAACTTGCATGGCACGCGCAGCACCGACGGCCTGCGAAACCTGCGTAGCAATGGGCGAGCTGAGCGTGACGAAGTGATTGGCCGGATCTGAGTAGTGACATGGCATTTGCCGGCCTTTGGTGGGATCGGCATCGTTGGCAAAGCACTGGGCGATGTAGTCGGCCAAGGGCATGCCGCGCCAAAGCGCTATCGCGCCTTCGCGAAGGGCGGGGAAGAGCCAGTCGTCGGCTTCAAACGCTGCACCCGAACCAAGTGCTGCGCCCTCTTGTCCCTTGGCGGTTCCGTAGAAACCGATTCGACCCTGCCGCTGCAGGTTCAGCATGCGCTGATCGAGCGCTCGTTGAAACAACATGGCCTCAAGCAAGCGTGCGGCGAGTCCCTTTGGCAAGGACGGGAGCGTGCCTACTTCCTTGCCGTTTTCATCCACAAGCTGATAGAGCCCGAGCGGTCCGACCTCGTAAGGATCGAGCGCGCCACGCGGCGCCTTCTTGCTTGCGCGTTTTTTTGCAGGGGTTCGCTTCTTGGCGGCCATAGCATCCGACTTCTTGGTGGTGGATCCGGTGGACTCTGGCGTCACGAGCTACACGCCTTCTATCAGCATCAAACCGGGTTGCTCAAGCAAACGAATGAGCTCATTCATGAACCGAGCGGCTGTAGCGCCGTCCACGATTCGGTGATCAAGTGTGATGGAAAGATTGCACATCTTCCGAATCACAATCTCACCGTCGCGCACGACCGGTGTGTCGGCAATCTTATACACACCAAGAATACCTACTTCGGGGTAGTTGAGAATTGGCGTGGCCAAGATGCCACCGATGCTTCCCGCACTTGTAATCGTAAACGTGCTACCTTTGAGATCTTCGACCGCAATCTTCTTGTTACGTGCAGCCTCGGTCACGCGCTGAAGCTCGGAAGCAATCTGCAAGATGCTGAGGCGATCGACTTCCTTGATGACGGGTACCGTGAGGCCCAAGGGGGTATCCGTGGCAATGCCTATGTTGTAGTCGCCCTTCACGATGTAGCTGTTGTTGTTGTCGTCTACCAATGCATTGACGGTGGGGAACTTACGGAAGCACGAAACCAATGCCTTGATGATGAACGGCAGGTAGGTGAGCTTGACGCCTTCCGCAGCTGCGGCGGCCTTGGCTTCCTTGCGGAGCTTAGCCAAGTTGGTCATGTCGCATTCGTCGGCGAACGTGAAGTGCGGCGAGAACTGTTTCGAGCGCACCATTTGTTCGGCAATCTTTCCGCGCAAACCTCGCAGTGGAACCACCTGGTCTTCGCGACGCGCGGCGACAGGCGGAAGTTCGACCCGTGCGCGAGGTGCACTCGCCGCAACGGGCGCGGGCACAACCCCTGGTGCACCGCCGCCGCGATAGTTTTCCACGTCCTTGCGTGTCACCCGGCCACGTTCGCCGGTTGCGGGAATCGCGTTCAGATCATAGCCACGCTCGCGGGCGAGTTTGCGTACGGCGGGCGCCGCCAGAGTGCGTTCGCGAAGCACCGAAGTCGTGGATCCGTTCGAGGAAGAGATCGGCGCGGCCGCAACGGGAGTTGGTGCCGCCTTGGGTACGCTCGCGGTAGGTGTCTGCGTTGATGCTGGAGCCGGCGCTTCGGCTTTCGTGTCGCCGCCGCCTGCAGTTCCGCCACCCTTCCCGTTGTCGATCACAACCATGATCGATCCTACAGGAATGGTCTCGCCTTCCTGCGCCTTGATGCTCTTGATGGTGCCCGCGCACGGTGAGGTGATCTCAACCGTCGCTTTGTCCGTCATGACTTCAACCATCGGCTGATCGTCTTTGACGACGTCACCTTCTTTGACGAGCCACGTAACGACTTCGCCTTCAGTCAGTCCTTCGCCAATGTCGGGGAGCTTGAATTCGTACATAGAGTCTCTCGTGTCGATTCGAATGGTGTGTTTGCAGGATGGGGGCGCCTCGTGATTGGCTATTCCCAGCGCGCCGTGTACTCAATGGCATTGAGTACACGTGCCTTGTCGGGCTTGTACACATGCTCAAGCGCATAGGGGAAGGGCGTGTCGAATCCTGCAACACGAGCGATGGGCGCTTCGAGATACTCGATGGCTTTCTCGGCAACTGTTGCAGACACTTCGGAAGCGAAACCACACGTGCGTGGTGCTTCCTGAACGGCCACACAACGCCCGGTCTTCTTTACGCTTTCAACTACTGACGCAGCGTCCCACGGAAGCAAGCTGCGAAGATCAATGATCTCAGCGTCGATGCCCTTTTCTGCGGCCTCCGCCGCCGCAGCCTCAACGATGGGCACCATAGCGCCCCACGTGACAACCGTGATGTCGTTGCCGCTGCGCACCGTGCGTGCCTTGTCGAGCTCAACGGTGAAGTAGCCCTCGTCCACGTCTTGTTTGCCATGGCGATAAAGTGCTTTGGGCTCTAAGAACAGCACCGGGTCATCGCAAAAGATGGATGAGAGCAACATGCCCTTCGCGTCAGACGGTGTGCTTGGCATGACCACGCGCAAGCCGGGTGTGTGGGCAAAGTAGGCCTCACTTGACTGCGAGTGATAGTGACCGCCGCGAATGCCTCCACCGGACGGCGAACGAATCACCATGGGGCAGGTGAAGTGACCGCCGGAGCGATAGCGCATTTTCGCGGCCTCGGAAACGATTTGGTCAAAGCCGGGATAGATAAAATCTAAGAATTGAATCTCTGGCACCGGTCGCAACCCGTAGAGCGCCATGCCAATGGCTGTGCCCATGATGCCGCACTCTGAAAGCGGCGTATCCATCACGCGCAGGTCGCCGTACTTGTTGTGAAGTCCGTCGGTGGCGCCAAATACGCCACCTTTCTTGCCGATATCTTCACCCAACATCACAACGTCGCCATCGCGATCCATCGCGAGATGCAGGGCGTCGTTGATGGCTTGCAGCATGGTCATCTGAGGCATGAGCTGATTCCTGAATGCGTGTCGAATGGGATTCGACGAAATACGGGTATTGA
Source organism: Planctomycetota bacterium (assembly GCA_965222115.1). Lineage (GTDB taxonomy): Bacteria > Planctomycetota > PLA2 > PLA2 > JAEUHO01 > CBDCTJ01. The sequence goes on from CBDCTJ010000007.1 coordinate 2,501,102, forward strand.
AACGAAGGCGAGCGAACGTTTAGAGCGGGAACGCGCCGCCCGTGTCTTCAATGTCGCCGCTGCGCTTGATCTGATCCATCAACGCGTCGCGCTGCTCACGGAGCTGGGCGGGCATCTCGTGCCACACGTCATCAAAGAGCGTCTCTACCGCCGGCTGGGGCGTGCTCTCAGCGGCTTCGACCGCCGCGGCGATGTCGGCCTGGATCGTTTCGGTAAGCTCCTTCTCCCAAGCCTCTGTCCAGAGCTTCTTCGTCTTGAGCCACGCACGGAAACGATCAATTGGGTCCTTCTTCTGCCAGGATTCGAATAGTTCTTTGGCTTGATAGCGGGACGGATCGTCACTTGACGAGTGGGGACCCATGCGGAAGGTCACCGTTTCGATCAGCGTGGGACCTTCTCCCTTTACTGCGCGTTCGCGAGCTTCCTTCGCGGCTTCGTACACTGCGAGCACGTCATTGCCATCGACACGCACGCCGCGCATGCCGTAGGCGATGGCCTTGTCGGCAAACGTTGTGGACGCGGTCTGTTGTTCCTGGGGAACTGAGATCGCCCAGTGGTTGTTCTCACACATGAACACGCACGGCGATTTCCATACACCCGCGAAATTGAGCCCCGCATGGAAGTCGTTGGATGACGTTCCACCATCGCCAAACCATGCCCACACGACTTTCTTGTCGCCGCGAATCTGTGCCGCACGCGCTGCACCTGCGGCCTGGCTAATCTGCGTGCCGATGGGCGAACTGATGCTTACCCAGTTGATATCGGGTATCGCAAAGTGGTTGGGCATCTGGCGACCCTTGACGAGGTCGGTGGCATTGCCCCAAAGTTGGTCGTAGAGCACCTTAAGTGGCACGTTCTTGAGCAGTGCGATCGAATGCGTGCGATACGACGGGAAGAGTACGTCCTCATCGCCAAATGCATAGGCGGCACCAATCTGGCTCGCTTCCTGGCCTTTCGAGGGCACGAAAAATCCGATTCTGCCCTGACGCTGAAGGTTCATGCCCCGCTGATCAAAGAGGCGCGTCATCAGCATGGCGCGAAAGAGGGACTTGAAATCCTCGTCCTTGAGGCCCGCAGGCGCGCGGCCCTTGGCCTTTCCCTTCGCTTCCATGACCGAGTGCATAGGTGGGGGTGCCGTGGTCATGAAAACTCCTCTTTCGTGTGTCTCCGTCGCAACGAACAACCCGAGAGACGCCAAGCGAACGCGAAGGATACGCCGTCTCGAACTCGCCTCCAAGCGGCGTAGGTAGACCTACTCGCATTTGATTGCTATATGCAAATAAATCGATCAAAGTGTACTTGTCTGTTGCCCAGCAAGGCACCACGCGCCGTACAGACAGCCCAAAAAATGGGGAGATGCGTGCATTCGATGGCGCTTTGAGGGTCGTCCGTGCGTACTACGATGCCGACGTCTTTTTGGAGTCTACACCTTGCCGTCACCATACTTACAGCGGTTCGTGCACGCTCAACGCACCCGCCTGGCAATGAGCTGCTTCCTGGCCCTATTGCTTGTGGCTTGCGGCGGGAATGACACGTCCCTTTCCCGCGAAACAAGCAAATCGATGTCGGGCACCAAGACACCCGCACAGGTGCTAACGCGCCTCCGCACGGTCCTGAAGGACGGCCAAGGGCTGGCCAACGCGAATTGGCAGGAAGACATCGAAGCGGTAGTCAATGCCCTATGGCCCGATGCGCCCACCTCCGAGCCCGCCATGCTGCACCGTCGATTGAGCATGATTACGGCCGACACAGCGCGCTGGCTTGCCCGCGGCAATGACGCGCGCATTGAATGGGAATTGAGATACCCGCTCGACGTCGCCATTCACGATGGATATCTGAAAGCGACCGGCATGGGCCCGGATGCGTACAAGGCGTGGTGCACCAGTGAAGGTGCCATGCTGCTCGACAAGAAGATTCGCGAGCAGATGCGCGAAGCCAAGAATCGATAGACTCGGTTTGCCAATCTTAGTCATGTCTGGCGGGGGCAATCATGTTTGAAGCATTTCGAGAAGACGAATGGGCGAACGCGCTTTCGTGGTACGACTATCTGAAGACGGTTAAGACGAAAGAAGACATTTGGGCGAGCTATGAGAAGCGCGCACGTGTGTCAGAACTAGCAGCATCACGATTGAAGGCACTGCCCGGGAGACGTAGGGCGCTGGTGTTGACCGAAGATTGGTGCGGCGACGCAGCGCGTTCCGTGCCACAGCTTCAAGCCATCTTTGATGCGACGGATCTCGTTGAGGCGCGGTACTTGTTGTCGGACGATCATCCAGATGTACTTTCGCGCTACACGTCGCACGGCGGTCGTGCTATTCCGATGTGCATCATTCAAGACGAGAAGAACAACGTGTTGGGTGTGTGGGGGCCACGACCGGCAGCGTTGCAGACAGTCATGCGGGCACGCAAAGTTGAGTTGGGGCCTTCGACGAAGGAGAATTTGGCCGAGTGGTACTCGCCTATTCTGGCGTGGTATGCGAAAGACAAGGGCGAGGCGGTGACGGATGAGATTCTGTTGGTTTTGGAGCGGGGGTAATGGTTGATTGATGATCCCGCAAGTTCTATCGTCGAGACGGACTCCTACTCGTGCTACTGGTTCGAGCGAACAAGTGCCGAGCATCAATCTCTAGTCGATAATCTCAAGTCGGACAAGAGCCTCTGCTTCGCCGCCCGCTCTATTCAGAATGAGATCTGCACGACCCACTGGCACACCTGGCATCGGAGGAATAGTGAATGTGGCTCGCGTGGGCGAATGGACCGTGAGCACATAGTCGCGAGCCTCCCCACTGTCTGGGTGGCTACTGTCGAATGGGAATAGCACTGCGACATTGACGGTTGTGTCGAACTTGAAACCCTCGAGGCTTACAACCGCTCCCGCTGCGCGGCTCACGGCACGTGGCGAGATGCTGGTAATCGACACTCCACGTGGTTTGACATCGATCCTGTCCTGGATGTCCTTGGAGCCAGAAATGCAAAGGGCGAGAGTCTGGCCGAACTGGAATGGCGTGCTCGACTTCAAAGTGGATTCAGTCTGTCCAGCTACGTGAGAGTCCGATGCAAGGTTCGTTATTTTGTCACCTTGTGCGTTCATGCTCCAGAGTTCGAACGATGTCGAAGGTGGGCCGACGATTCTGATCGTGGTCTCGCCCACAAGGGCAGGCCATATGAAATAAGGAGACGCCTCATCGGACTCGAGCACATCATTCCTCACTGTCTGTTGCTCATCCGCACGCCCATCGCCATCCGTGTCGCGAACACGCAAGTCTTCGAAGACTGTACCTACCATCGCGGGGTCATCACGATAGAGGCAAAGGCACTTGTCCGCCGTGTTGAACTCGATGACTCTGGTCTCCTTAAGCTCGTGCGTCTTTGTTGAGTCGAGAAAAACTGTCGCTGACAGGGCGTCGGGAACCCTGTCACCATTCCTGTCTGTCACGCGGCGAATTTCGTAGTTGCGCGTGTCGAACACGTAGCACTCCCCTGAGATAGTAGGAGCCACGCTTGTCCAGCGTGCTCCTCCTGCAGGCGGGCTCGGATCCTCAATCGTAGCAACCAACTCATTTGCGGTGAAATGTCCGTCGTCGTTGGCGTCCCTGTAGTATTCAAGTCGGCCCTGGATGACTCCCACGATCTCAACATCGCCAACGATGCCGAGCAACAATCGGTCATCCGTCGATCGGTTGTACACGACGAATTCGTGAATCAGCGTGTAGTCAGTGGCAAGGGACGTTGGATTCTGTGGAGGCAACGAATGGGGTGCGCATTCGATCGTTGATGCACCTACTAGAAAATAATCCGCCTCAACTGCGGCACCGTGTGGATCTAGGATGCCAAACTGCATACCAAGGAGCGGAATTACGACTTCTGATGAGGTTGGCGGCAATGCTGCCTGGGCATTGAACGGCACCCACGGCGTATACACATCTGTTTCGTCTAGATGCGGATCATCGGCTGAGGATCCGCAGGAGACGAGCATGATCGCGCATACCAGGCCGACAGCCAGTCGGTACGCGTACGAGATTAGGGACTTAGACATACCGCGCTTCATCGTATCAATCGGAGAGGCGATGTACGGATCGATTGTGAATCTCGCGGGCGACAAATTGGCGGACTGATGTTCGACCATGAACGAATAGGGTCAGGCAACAGATTAGGATTCGGATTCAGACGCGGAAAGAGTTTGTGGTCACATTGTCTCCTTCCTGCACAATCTCCTTCGAAGTGATTCAGCACGCAATCATTCGCGTCGAGTTACGGTGTAGATGACTCATCGTAGGAGCAGGGTATGCACCGACTCATAACCTTCGTCCGCGCGAGCCTAGATCTCTTCGTCAAGACCCTCGCGATCTTCGCATTGGCGAACGTGTTGATCGCGGCCGTAGCGCCGTCCTACGCCTGCAACTGGTTGTGGATTCAGGGATCGCCGGTGCCGTCGGGTCTGGTGACGCTCATTCTGATTGGCTTCGGCCTGAGTACTTTGTTGAGAACAAAGGCCGCGCGAGGGTTTACGTTCGCAGTTGCGGGGATCTGCTTGCTGGATGCAATCTCGTATTGGTCATTGCTTGACCGCGGCGAGATCCAATCGTCCGTCGGCGTGCCCATGAGTGCTGGTATTGCGGCGCTCCTGCTGGGAGGTGTCGTCTTTCCGCGCATGGTCATACGAGGGCGTGCGCGTCGGTGGCTGGGGCGGGTTGCGGTTGTCGCCGCGGTGTCGATGATGCTGGTCAGTTGCGTGTGGGTGCATTTGACCTGCTTTGGTGAAAGTAACTACCGACGCGAGGCCGACGCCGCGGTGGTGTTTGGGTGCAAGGTGAATGTCGATGGACGGCCAAGCGGCGCGCTGCTCGATCGCACGCGCACTGCCTGCGATCTATACAACCGAGGACTTGTTTCGCAGTTGGTGTTTTCCGGTGGACACACGCCCGGCACGGCGTTGAGTGAACCCGAGTGCATGAAACGCATCGCGGTGCGTGCCGGCGTACCGGAGCATGCAATTGTGCTCGACCTCAAAGGCGCAACCACGAGGGATACGCTGGATGAAGTCGCGCGCCTGTCCAAGCACAACGATTGGACGCGCGTTCTCATGGTGAGCCACGACTATCACTTGGCGCGCATCAAGCTCGCTTGCAAACGACGTGGGATCGCTGGCTATACCGTTCCCGCAGTCGAAACGGTTCCGTGGCCCGGTAAGCCCTTGGCCGTCATGCGTGAGATTACCGCGTTCGGGTGGTACGTAATTAAGGCGTAGTCTCAAGTCTGCGCGACACGTGTGCACGCATGGCTTTGTGGGCATCGGCGAGCGAAAACTGTTCTACCAGTCGATCGAATAGCGCTTGTCCCAACGCCGCATGGGCTCCAGGGGCTTGACTGAGCACTAGCATGAGACGATTTCGAAGTGCTTGCATGTCGCCCGCTGGAACGGTGTTGCCTAGATCACCCAAGACTTCGGGTATTCCGCCGGCATTCGAGGCGACGATTGGTCGCTTTGCGGCCATGGCCTCCAAGAGCACCATGCCAAAACCCTCCTCGTGGCTGGGATGCACAAACACGTCAAAGGCGCGCATGAACTTGTGCGCCTCGGGGATGTGTCCCATCCACGTTACGCGGTTGGCAATGCCGAGCCGCCCTGCTTGGGCCTCAAGCGCTTCGCGTTCTGGGCCGTCTCCCAGGATGACCAACTGCGACTCTCGAAATTCGTCGCTGCTCAAGGCGTCGAGCAACGTGTGGATGCCCTTGCCGGGAACGAGGCGTGACACTACGCCCAGTATGCGCCCATCAAACTCGTCAATTCCCAGTGCCGCGCGAGCTTCTTCGCGATCGAGCTGCGCGTTTCGAATGGCTTCTACATCCAACGCGTTGGGAATGATCTCGATTCGATCCTTGTCGATGCCGTGTTCGATGAGATCGGTTTGCACGGCGTTGGAAATGGCCACGAATGACCAGCGATCATCGAGAAACTTGCGAACGCGTGTCTTTCTACGACGTTTGCGCATGGTCCCACGACCATGCACGACGACGATGCCGGTCTTGTACTCACTAGCCAGCGCGCGACTCGCGAGAATGGCGCCACGCATGCGATGGGCAATTATGCAATCGAACGGTTGCTTATTCGTATGTACCTCAAGGGCCTCGCGCATGGCGCGTTCGAGCACAGTCCGCCGCGATCCCTTGAGGTTCGCTTTCTGCGCATTCAGGCAGATGCCTTCCCTTTGCGCACCTTTGCCTTCCTGATGGGGGGCGAGCAAGTAAAGCGGGAGCGAGGCGTATTCTGGCGGCGCGAACGCATCGAGCAGTCGATACGCCAAGTTGTTTACATCGGGATCGTACCGAAACGAAATGTGCAGGATGTGGGGTGGCTTAGACACGGTGCAGCAATCGGTGGAGTGCTCTGTGAACGCGCAAGGCACTCAGGTTGAACTTCCATTGCTTCACACCCATGCGTGTGGGCAGTGAAAAGCGCGGCGCCACGACTTCACCCGGTGCAAAGGCGGGTCGCCAATAGCACGCACTGCTCTGTTTTCGGAAGATCGAGAGCGTGGGGGTCCCCAGCGCGGAGGCAAGGTGACCCACGCCTGAGTCGACGGCGACGAGTGCGCGAACTGACGCGAGAACGCGTGCGAGATCCATGAGCGTAGGCGTGGGTGCGACGTTGATGTCGGCTCCGAGCGCAGATTTCAATGCGTCAACCTGTTCGTGCGCCGCGATCCACTCGACATCGAAGCCATCGTCGGCTAGTCGATTACTCAATCGACGATAGCCGGTCATGCGCCAGTCCTTTACCTTGTGGGCGCTCATGGGATGGATCGCAATCACATTTGCGCGTCGCGTATCCCAATTGGGTGGTGCATTGATGCCGGACGTGTAGGGCTCTTCGAGCCCAAACCCCCAAGCCTGGATCATGCGCGCGCTGAGGCTTGCCAAGTGATGCACGGTTCGATTGCCGTAGCGCTTGCGATAAAGAATGCGCTGATCGTTCGGTGGTAGATCCGCCTCCGCAGAAACGTAGCTCTTGCTGCCCACGAATACGCGTCCAGATGAATGGACGATGGCTTGCAGGGATTCGCCGAGGGGCGTGGGCTCAATCGTGTGGTTCGGGTAGAGTGCCGCGGTAGGCAGGAGTGCGTTTGAGTAGACCACCGACGCATGGCCGAGGTCGCGCGCACGTTCGGCCATCGCCATGGTGAGCACTGCGTCGCCCAGCCCCTGCGCGCAGAGAAATTGAATCGGAGGCGACGATTCGTTCGTCATGGCACACGCCGATGAGCACGCGACGCCTCAAAGGCGGGCGTCGCGAAACTCAAGATCAAGCGCTGAGCGGCAGTGTTGAGGTGCGGGTTGAGGTGCTGAGTTAGCGACCGCGCGGGCGACACACGCGGCGCTCGGTCTCGTTGCAACCGGGCCAGTTGGTCGTGTAGGTGCCGTCGAGAATGTCGCACTCTTTGTAGTAGCCCCAGCCGTCTTCACAGCGCGCGCAACATCCGGTCATCGCACCGCCGAGCAGCGCGAGAACGAGAACGCAGACTGTCTTGCCAATGAATGCTCTGCCTAGGAATGCTTGGTTGAACATGGACCGCATCGGTGCCTCCTCCGAAGTAGGCCTGCAGCAATGAAACCGCCGCCTATCTATGCCCTTCGGCTGGATTTGGTCCCGACCAAAGCCCGTTTGCCCATTGCCAGCGTCCATTTCCCCATTATTGGGGTGTCTTGAGGCTACCTACGCCTTTTCCATGGACGCCACGAGTGGAAATCCACGGGGTCGGGCCAGCGAGCGAACTTGCTCCACATAGAGCTCGGCGCGCTCAAAATTCGTAACCACGATCAGCGCCGACCCGGTGTGATGAATCTCATAGGTGAGCCGCACGGCCTCGGCCTGGGCTTTGTGGAAGATCTTCTTGAGCAAGGAAATGACGAACTCGATCGTGGTCACGTCGTCGTCGTGGAGCAAGACCTTCCACTGTGGCGCAAGAGCGGTTTTCTCTTCCGTTTCCGACTCGGGGACCAGGACCGGGGCTTCAGTACTCACGCCACCGACTATAGCGGATTGGGGGCCCTGGTGGGGAAATCACATGTCAATCTCTACGCCCACCACGATGTTGCGGCCGGGTTCGTTCTGGCCCGAGCCGTGAACGCGGTAGTACTCGTCGAGGATGTTCTCGACGCCCGCCGTGATGTAGAGGTTGTCCTGTACGCGATAGCCAGCGCGCAAATTGAGGATATTCCAGCTCGGCGTGCCGCCGGGAGGGATGCGGCGTGTGTCGGCTCTGTCGCGAAGCGACAGGCGGTCTTCCTTCGCAGAGGCAAACCACTCTAGCTGCGCGAAGAGGTCGCCGTTCTTGTAGGGGTCGTAGCGCAACGCCACCATGCCGCTGAGCGGTTTCATACGGCTGAGGGGACTGTCTACGAGATCCCCGGAGGCGGCGTCAAACTCCTGCACCTCAGCATCCATGTACGAGACGTGACCGAAGAGCGTGAATGCGGGATGAAAGCGCCACGCGGCCTCGACATCGATGCCATACGCCCATCCGTCTCCGATGTTGTCCTTGCGGACTTCCGGGACGCCGTCAATGAGTGCACCGGTGGGGGAGCGGATGATCGTGTTGTCCAAACCGGTATACCAAAGCGCCGTTCGTAGACGCGCATTGTCCGTCGTTACTCGATGCCCCAACTCAACTGACCACATATCCTCTGCGTCAAGATCCGGAGCGGGCGTCTCTACCACGCTGCTGCTTTCTAACGACGTCAAGTCGTGCAGGGAAGGTGGGCGAAAGCCCGTGGATGCGCGCGCATAGAATTCACGGCCACAGCCGAGGTTGTAGTCCACACCCAGCGAGCCGGTCAGCTGCGACCATGACCCATCGACGGAAATGATGTTGCCCGGTGTAAGCGGATCGGCTCCGGCCACGGCCGGATTATCTACGCGATCGGCGTTGGCGGAGGCATACGTAAAGCGAAGTCCGCCAATGAACGTCCAGCGACCGTAGGGAATCTTTTGCTCGACAAACGCGGCAAGTAGGTCGTAACTTGCGTCGTCACCCATCGGACCCTGAACATTGCGAGCGGGGGCGCTGCCCGGCCGGAAGTCGGTACGAAACGTGTCGGCATCATCGTGGTAATACGACAAGCCATACGTCAGCGGGCCGATGCCGGTACGCTGTGTGACGTAGGTTTCCAATCCAATCTGTTGCAGTGTAAAACTCGAGAGATCACGTCGTCCGCCCGTACGAAGTCGATCTCGTTCTTCCTCGTGGTGGTGAAAACTCAGGCGAATGTCGGCCTCTTGAATGAACCCTCGTGTTGATGGTGCTTCGTAGTGAGCCGACGTATACGCCAGGATGCGCCGTTGGTCGTGATCGCGCTTGAGTTCGGATCCGACCGATGTGCCTTTGAACGAAATCGCATCGACTGTGCGTTCCGTGCGCGGCGCGTCGGTTTGATTGAGGTACTGAAAGCCTGCCGCGACATGCCATCCGCCGCCAATGAGCCCGTCAACTCGAAAGTCGGCGGCGTGTTCATCGGCCCCACCGGTACCCGGCAATCGAGTGTCATCGCCTGCGACGATATCCCCATACACCTTGCGTGTGTAGCCAGCAAACCAACCGAAGTTGCCACAGTTGCCCTCGCGCTCCATGCGGTCATAGAACGCGCGTTCCGCGGACGCGTATCGCATGATATTTCGCGTGTTCGTGTGGCGACCGGGTTCGAAACTACGGCGCTGTTTGGGCGTGACGCGAATCGTGCCGCCCCAGGCGTCACTTCCGTAACGCACGGAATGGGGTCCGCGGTCGATGTCGATGCGCTCAATGCTGTAGGGATCGATGGTGCTCCAGTACTGCACGGGGCCGGCTCGAAATGCGCTGTTGTTTAGACGCAGGCCGTCTATCAACATCACGTTCTTGTAGCCTGTGAAGCCACGAACGAAAGGCGAGGCCTGGAGGGGTGCTGTTTTTTGAATCAACACGCCTGGTACGCGGGAAAGAGCGTCGGGGACCGAGCGCACCATGACCTCGCGCGTGAGCACTTGTTCCGACATCGCGTCAACAAGTGCCGGTGATGGAGTACTCGTGGCAGGAGCCGGTTGGGGCGCGGGTGTAGTGGGCGCTGCGAGAGGCGTGGGCTGTGCAGGTGCCGGAGACGCTTGGGGTTCCACATAGGGCCCTGGTGGCAAGGCGTAGGGTGTGGTCGGCGACGGCCCGATGGTGGTGGGCGGTATGCGCGGCGCCTCGATTTCGATGGGATCCAACTCTTGAGGGGCGAAATCTTGAGAAGCCAAATCTTGAGAATGCTGTGTCGGCGCAGATTCCGACGTCGTCTCGTCGCCATATCCGGTCGACCCAAAGGAACCAAGCACCAGAATCGCGAAGCATGCGCACCGGAGGCGAAATCCACATCTCGGGTACGATTGCTCGCCGTAGTCTCGCAGCACCTGCTGTCCCTCCCGGACGGTTGCTTGTGTACGCAATTATTGCGCATACGCGCAACGTAACGAAGATCCTAATTGGGGGTTCGCAACGTGACTCACCCCGACACGATTCTTGAGCCCATCCGTGTCCACCGCGATGGCGTGGATACAGGCGCATTGGCAGCCGGCACACCCGGCATGCCGAGGCGCTTTCATTGGCGAAATCAAACGTACGACGTTGTTGAAGTGGGTCAGGCGGGCAAGACCACGGGTCCCTGTCGGAATGGAAGCGCTGAGCGTTACGTGCGACGACATTGGGCAGTTGTTCGTGTGAACTCGGGTGACGTCATGCGATTGACTGCCGAGCGCGGTGGGCGTCGCGGGTCGTCTCGCTGGTGGATTACGCATCGGTGGCCTGCGGGTACCAACGAATCCCTGCGTGGCCTCGAGGCTACGAGGTAGTAGCCGCCTGTTAATTGCTGGTTTCGTTCGGTCGATAGGGGGCGCGAACCTCTGCGGAAGAACCGCGATTTCGTGCGGAGTCCCCCATGTCGATTGTGTTTCGTGTAACTACGGGTCTCGCGGCGGTCCTGTTTTTCGGAACGTCGGTGTATGCCAAGTCATTTGACGTCGACGACGCGGGCGTCAAATTCAATCTACCTCTTGGATACTCATTCGCACAGTGCACAACGGGTGGCGGTACCTGAGGACGCTCCTCCACCCGTTCGTTGAACGGATTGAAGGTAGAGGGCCAGCCTTCCGTATACATCTACACCGGACCGAATGATTCGGGGTTTGTCTTGATCAAGGCCGATCTTGACTCGGGTGACGATGGTCCGAGTCGCGACCAGTTTCGAACCAAGCTGGAACAGGGTGCGAAGAAGGCAGAAGATAGCGGTCAACTTGCGGATGTGCGGGTCGTATCTCGCACGATCAAGGGTGCCGGTGGCCCCGCATTTGAAGTTGTTGGGACCGGCGAGCAACTCGGCGAAACGATGACACTTCGGACGTTGGCCGTGCTCTCAAACGACCGGGCCTACGTGTTCATTGCGACGGGCGACTCCGACACGAGCCTGGTTGCTGAACACGAATGGAGTTCGTTTCTCGCGAGTCTTGAAGTGAACACCGACAGCGGCATCCTTCCCCCGTGGGCACTCTACGGATTGGGCGGACTCGCCCTGCTTGGATTGTTGCTCTTGCTGCAAGGCAAAGGCTCGCCCTCGACGCGTCCCTACGTCGCTTCTCGGGCTTCATCGGCGGTTTCCAATGGGGGCGCCCGATCGCGCGCGACGGATGGATTGCCGAGGTACGACGGAGGCCCCTTGCAACGTCCCCATCTAGATTCACATCCGAGTGCGTTGCCTACACAGCGTCCGCTTGGGGTTGCGCGCACGTTACCGCCCCTCAAGCCATCGCGTCCGACGCCCCCTGGACTCTCGCGCACCATTCCCAGCCAAGACGGTCCATAGTTCCCAACGAAGCAACACCATCGAGGATCCCCAAGACCGCGGTACCATGTCGTTATCGAACTGGAGGTGTCCTCATGGCCCGTCATCCGTGGATCTTGTTACTCGTCGCCTGTTTCTTCGTGCCTCAACTTGCGGGTTGCGGTAGTGACGAGGCGAGTGCCTACACCGAAGCCGAGCAACAGGCGATTCGTGAGGCCGATGCGAAGCGCGATATCGGATTGCCCGTGTGGTGCAAGGTTCGTAAGAAGGGTTGGGTCGATGGCGAGCCTGCCCAGTGCCCAGCGTGTGTTCAACAGGCGCTCAAGGAACTCTCCGACAAGAAAGACGCCGCGAAGATTGCCTCCAAGGCTGCGGAAGAAGCGCGTGGCCCGAAGTGCAGTTGCGAGAGTTGCGAATCGGGTAAGACGAATCCGGAAACGCATGCGAAACAAGAGTTCTACGATGGGTTCAGGATCCCCACGACTGAGGATGCCAAGACCGACACGCAAGCGGAACCCAAGAACAAGGCCGAATCCAAGAACAAGGACGATGCGTCCTCGGTTGACGAGTAGGGCGTGACGAGACTGCACGCATTTCATCGATGAGCGGCGGCCCGCCCGAACCTTCGTGGTTTCGCACCCAGTTCGCCGATGTCATAAAAGCGGCGGAAGCAGCCGGGTGGACGATTCAAGAGAATCGATCAATCGCCTACGGTCGCCTTACGCGCTGGATTGACCCCGGTGGAGGCAAGGCCACCCTCGCGTGCTACTTCGGCAAGAAGGGGTTTCGCGCGGTTCCGGGCGGCGCCCAGGGGAACACGCTCGCTGCCGTTCTTGAACTCGACGGAGCTAAGCCCAAGAGTGCGTCAACCAAGCGCAGGGTTGAATCTGAGACCGATCCCTTCGACGCGGGCTTCCCGCGTATCGGTGCCGATGAATCGGGCAAAGGCGACTACTTCGGTCCGTTGGTTGTGGCGTCCTTCTATTTGGAAGCACACGTTGTTCCCGAACTTGCCAAACTTGGGGTGACCGACAGCAAGGCGCTCTCGGATCGACGAATACAAAGCATCGCAGGCGTGCTGGAACGCATAGGGGCTTGTGAAGTTCGCGTGCTGCAACCGGTGGAGTACAACCCGGCCTATGACGACATTCGAAACATCAATACGCTGCTGAGTCAGGAGCACGGCGCGTGCATCTCTGCGCTTGCAAAGCAAGCAAACGTGCGTCCTGCGTCGATCGTGGTGGACCGCTACAGTGTGAAAACGAAGCCCCTGGAGTCCGCGATCCAACTTCCCGGCGCGACGTCATGGCCTCGCCTCATCACAGAACCTAAGGGCGAGCGGGATCCAGCCGTTGCGGCGGCGAGCATCTTGGCCCGCGCAGCATTCTTAGATGGCCTGAGCGACCTCAACAACGAGTACGGCGTCACGTTTCCTCCCGGCGCCGGCGCTCCCGTCCTCAAAGCGGGGAAGGCTTTCGTGCGCGACTTCGGACGCGAGCGATTGCATGGTGTGGCGAAAGTTCATTTCAAAACGACGCAGCAATTGTAGGTATCCGTTCAACGCTACGTATTCGTTGCGCGTTCAATCAACTTTGCGAGGCGGTGCTCCTTGGTGTGGGCGTAGAGATCGAACGCGATCTTGATCAGTACGAGTATGACCAAAACGCCTGACGCGCCGCCGACGGTCATCACAAAGAATCCACCGAAAATGAGCGCGACGTGCATGGCAACTACGCGCAGGTAGGCCCTCGTCATCACATCGAACGTGGACAGGTTTTGAGCTTCCTTGCCTCGTAAGAAATTGAGCACGAACGATATGCCATGACTGGCAAACATGGCGCCGAGTACGAAGGACCAATGCGGTTTGAGGGCGCCCAATTGCTTTGGTATGACATCCCATGGCGCGAAGGTCATGCCCTCCTCTGAGGTAAACTGCCCCAGAAAGGCGGCGTGGACGAACATGAACAGGCCAAAGTGCACGCAGAAGAATGGTATGAGCGCGATGGACGACCAGCCCGCGACGAATGGCAGTTTGAGTATGGCGTAAAACCCAATGATGACGGTTTCTGCCCAGTACAGATGCAGCACCATTCCGATGTCCCACCCTTGAAACAGCACGCCGTAGATCGGTATGAGATTGACTAGAATGAGCGAGAGAATGGCGAACGGGTGAGAGCCACGCGCATTGGGCATGAGGAGTTCCAGAAATTCGCTAAGCGGCGTACTCGCTATACAGGCGGCAGTATACACCTTGTTTCGCCAACAATTCGCTGTGTGTGCCGCGTTCCACAATGCGACCGGATTCCATGACCAGAATCTGATCCGCCTCTTTGATGGTAGAGAGCCGGTGGGCAATGACCACGGTCGTTTGCTGCGCCGCGAGCTTCTTCATGGCTTCGAGTATGGTGGCCTCCGTTCGCGTATCGACCGCACTGGTAGCTTCGTCAAAGATGAGCAGCGAGGGTCGCGCAAGCAGTGCGCGCACGAAACACACGATCTGTCGCTCACCCTCGGAGAGATTCGCGCCGCGTTCTCCAACATCGGTCGCCAGTCCCTTCACAAAGCGGTCGAGCACATGGCGGCATCCGAGTTGTTCGAATCCTTCAAGCGCCTCAGCCTCTGATAGGTCCGGCGCGACGAAGCGCAGGTTTTCGAGCACCGTGCCCGCGAACAGGAAGTTGGACTGCAACACGATACCGGTTTGGCGATGCAACGCTTCCAAGGTGATGTCCTGAATGTCGCTGCCGTCGAGCAAGACCTGCCCTTTGGATGTTTCGTAAAAGCGTGCCAACAGGTTGATCACGGACGTCTTGCCCGCGCCGGTATGGCCCACCAACGCAACGGTCTTGCCGGGCTCCACGACGAAGTTGACGTCTTCCAACTGCCAGCCGTCCTTTCCTTCCGGGTCGTAGCTGAAGAAGACGTCGCGGAATTCAATATGCCCGCGCAGGCGTCCGGGATCAGTAGCCGTGTCGCGATCGGCGACTTCCGGGTCGGTATCCAACAGTAAGAAAATGCGCTCCGCGGCCGCACCGGCCACCAGACACTCGTTGTAGAGACCGCCCAGTCCCTCAATGGGGCCAAGCACAAAGCCCAACAAGAGTATGAACTCAAGGAGTCCGCCAATGCTGAGGGCCCCGGAAGCAACTTCTCCGCTGCCGACCCAAAGAACAATGACCAGCACCATGTGATAGGCGATGCCGAGACTCGGCCAGTACATGCCCGACACGCGCGCGCCACGCATGACTTCCTTGCGATAGCTCTGTTGGAGTCCCCCGAGTTTCTCTCGCTCGCGATCCTCTGCGCGGAATGCCTGGATCACGCGTACCCCGGTAATGGACTCCGCCACATGGGCGGTGATCGCCGACTGCGCCTCGCGGATGCGACGGTACGCCGGAAACGCGAGATGATGAAATACACGCGTGATCACGAAGACAAGTGGCAGCGCGGCCACCAACCAAAGCGCAAGGCCAGCATTGAGCGAGATCAATCGGGCGATTGCCACCGTCAAACTCACAATCGCCATGGACACGATGATTGGACCCCAGAACAAAAGTTGTTCTAGGGAATCCACATCGCGGTCGGCGCGCGCAATGATGCGCCCTTGTTTGGTGCGATCGAAGTAACGCATGCTAAGGCGTTGCACATGATCGAATACATCGCGTCGGACGTCGTGGAGCACGTTTACGCCGAGGGCGGTGGACGCGCGCAACTCAATGCGTGTATTGAATGAGCGGAAGCCCAAGTTGAGGAGAATAGCGCCCACGTAGAGCGCCACGCCACCAAAGTTGCCCTCACGAATCGGGCCATCCACCGCATGGTGCACAAGCACCGCGTCGAGCACCATGCTCAGGACCCATACGACTTCCAGCAGTACTGCCTTAGCAACAAGACCCTTGTAGGGTTTGATGTAGCTCATGATCCGACCGAACGTGGCCCGTTTTAGACTCGTCTTGGCGAATTCTTCTTCGAGGTCGATGGCATGTGTCATGAGCCCACCTCCCCGAGTTGCTGATGGCGAGCGATCTCTGCGTACAGCGGAGACGACTGCATCAATGTGTCATGCGTGCCTTGGGCGACGAGCACGCCGTCGTCCAGGACGACAATGCGATCGCACCAACGCACAGACGGTACGCGCTGACTGATCACAAGCGTGGTGCGGCCCTCAGACGCCTTGCGAATTCCATCAAAGAGTTGCTTCTCGGTCGCCGCATCGACACTTGCCGTGGCGTCGTCGAAAATGAGCACGCGCGGGTTCATGACCAACGCGCGGGCAATCGTCAATCGTTGGCGTTGGCCGCCCGATAGACTCACGCCGCGCTCGCCAACCATGGTCTCGTACCCGTCTGGTAGCGCTTCGACAAAGTTCTTGGCCGCCGACAGTTCAATGCAGTTGGAAACATCCTCTTGGGTGGCCGCGGGGCGTCCGTAAGCAACGTTGCCTTTGACCGTATCGGAGAAGAGAAACGCTTCTTGGAACACGAGACCTACCGCCGCACGCAATTCGTCGATCGCAAGTTCCGGTAACGGATGGCCGTCGATTCGAATCTCACCCTTTGTCGGTTCGTAGTAGCGCGGAACGAGCCCTACGAGCGTGCTCTTGCCTGCTCCGGTGGTACCTATGATGCCGACGGACTCGCCGGGAGTGATGTCGAGCGATACGCCGCGAAGCACGGGCGGTCCTTCGGGATACGCGAAATGCACGTTGTCAAACGTCAAGCGTCCGCCCTGTTTCGGAAGGGTGGCAGGCGTGATTGGATCTTCGATGTGATCGTTGACATCAAGTACGTCAAAAACGCGCGCCGCACTCGCAACGGCCTTTTGTCCCACGATAACCATGCGCGTGAGTGGGCGCATCTGATGATGGAGAATGCGGACGTAGAGCAATGCGGCGACCAACTCGCCCACGCTTGCGTGGCCCGCCGAAATGCGCCAACCGGCCAACAGCAAGACGAAGGGTACGCACAGCGAAAAGCACAGCCCATTGATGAGCGGCATGACGCCCGTCCAATAGCGCTCCAGTTTGCGCCATGTCGACGTAAACGAGGTCATCTCACCGCCGAACTTCGATGACTCGCTGCGTTCACGACCAAAGGCGCGAACCACGCGTGCGCCCGCGACATTCTCCTGAAGCACGGTAGTGACATCGTCGTAGACATCGCACACGTCTTTGTCGAGCCGTGCGATTTTTCGACCGGTGCGAATGCAGGCGAAGATGCCAACCGCATAGACGGCCAGCGTCACCAGCCCGTACGACCAGTGCACGATGAACAGCATGACTTGGATCACGAGAAACAAGGCCGCGATCTGCGCGTAGCCGAACCACACCTCGCGAAAGAAGCGTTTGACTTGATCCATGTCGCGTAGGGAGCGGGCGATGGTCTTGCCACTTCGATTCTTGTCGTGGTACCGAAACCGCAAGTGCATCACATGATCAAACAACCGCGTGCGCATGTTGTTCTCGAGGTCTTGCCCCACACTCGCAGCGGCCACCGTAGAGAAATAGAACGCGAGATGCTTGCCCAGCAAAACGCCCGCCAACGCCAACAACACGCCGTAAACCGGACCAAAGTCAAATCCGCGGGCATGTTCTGGCGTGGGCAGCATCTCCACAACGCGGCTCACGAGCAGCGGGTACACGGAGTCGAATGCGGTGCGCAAGAGAATGAGGGCAATGACACCGAGCGCGGCGCCTAGCACGGGGCGAAAGCACGCGATCAATCGACGCAGTGTCTCTACGGACGCGGTCGAATCCGGTTCGGTTGAGGGTGTAGGTAACGTGGAGTTCATAATGATCGTGGGGGTTCAAAATTAGGAAGCTGAAGAAGGACTTAGCGAAAGCGCGTGTGATGGGGGACATCACGCGAGATGCTGGACGACCGCAACGGGACTGACGTCCACGAGATGGGCCAACACAAGGGGGCGCTCGCTCAGGCGGCGCGCCAGGCCAGAAAGGCCGGATGGTCGTACGTTGATGCTTTCGCCGACCGGCGAAAGAGTCACGCAATCGCGTGGGTAGGCATCTGTGGCGAAGGGGCCACGACTGAACACGCGGCTCGTGATGCATAGCGAATTACGAAATCGCAATACTCGTATTCGCCGGAGGCACCATTGCCTTTCGTTCGCTCCGAGACACCGACCGAGACACCGAAGCAAGGCCTGATGCCAAACACATCACCGGCGACGATCTGTGCGACGTTTTTGCTGGTGGTGATGGTTGTATGGGTCATAGCACACCTCGGATTTCGGCGTTTGGCGGCTATCGCACGCACCCAAATGCAGGTCGTTGAAGCGCGGCGATGAACCGTAGGTTCGTTTCGTGGCCCAAGAACGTAGGCTGAGGCCGCCCCATTCGCAAGGTTCGTTTCTTGGTGTGGGGCTTTGGACCTTGCGAGGCGCCACTCCCAATGACCACATCGTTTTCCCGTAGCACGTTTCCATGGCGTAATACCCCACAGGTGATCGCGGACCTCCTTCAGGAGGGCATTGCAATTTCGCCCAGCAAGAGCGGACGCGCCTTTGTCGGCGATACGGGCGAGGGCATCATTCGCTTGGAGCCCCCCGCACTCATTCCACTCGATGGACCGGATGAACAGGTCGAGGCCTACCTATCCCGTTTTCCGATCGAGCTCGGACTTCAGTATGTGCTACTGATGCAAGCCGGCGCCGCTGCGATGGGACTCTGGCGCGAGAACGAGCTCATCCGCCACAAGTGCATCACGAAATACGTCGTTCGGGGTAAGGGACGCGCGCAGCCGCTGTATTCAAAGACGAAGGGAAAGTCGCGCTACGGTTCGCGGCTGCGACTTCAGAACGCCAAAGCGCTACTTGTTGAAACAAATGAAAAGATGCTCCAGTGGTGGGAGGAGGAAGGAGCTTTTGATTCCATCTATTTCAATTGCCCGCAGCGTCTATGGCCCGAGCTCTTTTTGGTCAAACCCGCGCCGCCCTATCCTCAGCGCGACGTGCCCAAGCGCTTGCCCTATGACGTACACGAGCCGCGTTTTGACGAACTCAAGCGCATTCGCCGCAAGATGCTGCGGGGCGCGTTACTTCGCCCCATTTCGACGAAGCAATAACAGGCACATCAATCTACGCGTCATACGCCTCAAGGGGTGGACATGAGCAAATAAGATTGCGATCCCCGTAGACGTTGTCGGCGCGCTTGACAGGAGGCCAGAACTTATGGCTTCGTGACCACGCGCTTGGAAATACGGCTTCCTCGCGGGTGTAGGGATGGGGCCAGGCATCCACGGCGATTTCCTCTGCCGTGTGGGGCGCATTCTTTAGCGGATTGTCGTCGCGAGGCCACGCGCCGTCGGCGACTTCTTTGGCCTCATCGTGAATGGCAATCAGGGCATCGCAGAGACGATCGCACTCTTCTTTGCTCTCACTCTCGGTGGGTTCGATCATCATCGTGCCCGCGACGGGCCAACTGATGGTGGGGGCGTGGAAGCCGTAGTCCATGAGGCGCTTGGCAACGTCTTCAACTTCCACGTCGGCGGATTGTTTAAGTGGGCGCATATCCAAAATGAACTCGTGGGCGACGAGTCCATCCGGGCCGCGATAGAGAATGTCATAGTGTGACTCAAGTCGTTTGGCCATGTAGTTGGCGTTGAGGATGGCAACCTGCGATGCCCGCTTGATGCCCTCTGCGCCCAACATCGCGATAAATGCGTAACTGATTGGCAAGATACTTGGGCTACCCCAAGGTGCTGCGGCGACCGGCCCCATTGCTTGTTCTCCACCGCAAGCGACCAGAGGGTGGCCCGGGAGAAACGGTGCTAAGTGCTCTGCCACGCCAATGGGACCCATACCGGGTCCACCACCGCCATGCGGAATGCAAAACGTCTTGTGCAAGTTGAGATGGCAGACATCGGCCCCGTAGTCGCCCGGTCGCGCTAGACCCATCTGTGCATTGAGGTTGGCGCCATCGAGGTAGACCTGCCCGCCGTGATCGTGCACAATCTTGCAGACTTCGCGAATCGTTGACTCAAACACGCCGTGCGTGGACGGATAGGTAACCATGATGGCCGCGAGGTTGTCGGCGTGCTTTTCGGCCTTTGCGGCCAGATCGGCAAGATCAATATTGCCCTGGTCATCGCACTTGGTGACCACGACCTTCATGCCGGCCATGACGGCGCTGGCAGGATTTGTACCGTGCGCCGAACTGGGAATGAGGCACACGTGGCGATGCCCTTCGCCGCGTGACGCGTGATAGGCGCGAATCACCAGCATACCGGAGTACTCACCCTGCGAACCGGCATTGGGTTGCAACGAGTAGGCATGAAAACCGGTGATCTCCGCCAGCTGCGCTTCGAGTGCTTCGAAGAGGGCCTGGTAGCCCTGGGCTTGATCAAGCGGCGCAAAGGGATGCATTCGTCCAAACTCGGGCCACGTCACGGGAATCATCTCGGTGGTGGCGTTGAGCTTCATCGTGCAACTGCCGAGCGGAATCATGCTCGTGGTGAGGCTCAAATCCTTGGCCTGGAGTCGATGGATGTAGCGCAGCATTTCGGTTTCGGAGTGGTAGCTATGAAAGACGGGATTTGTGAGGTACTCGCTAGTGCGCGCAAGTTCCGCAGGCAGAGCCTCGTTCACATCCGCAATCAGATCGTTGGCAGAAAAGTCTTTGAGTTTGCCTTCTGCAAACACCGTTAGCAGCAGTTCGACATCGTCAATCGCTGTCGTCTCGTCAATCGCGACGCCCAACGAATCTTCGAGGTCGCGACGCAAATTGATGCCCGCCCGATCAGCCGCCGCAAGAACATCATCTCGCGACGACCCTTCGGTGGGCACTCGCACGGTGTCAAAGAACACGGCGTCGCCCAGGTCATAGCCCAAGCGTCGAAGTCCGTCGGCCAGCAGTAGCGCGTGAAAGCGTATGCGGCGGGCGATCTTCTTTAGCCCATCGGGACCGTGATAAACGGCATACATCGAGGCCATGATGGCCAGGAGCACCTGCGCGGTGCAGATATTGCTCGTGGCCTTCTCGCGGCGGATGTGCTGTTCGCGCGTCTGAAGCGCGAGGCGTAGGGCGCGCTTGCCATCAACGGTCTTCGTGATGCCTACAATGCGACCCGGAAGCTGGCGTTTGTAGGTGTCGCGGGTGGCAATAAACGCGGCATGGGGACCGCCGTACCCCATCGGAACCCCGAGGCGCTGTGCGCTACCAATCACAACATCGGCACCGGCATCACCCGGAGGCGTCAGAAGCGTAAGTGCCATCAAGTCGGAAGCCACAACCACGAGTGCACCCGCTGTGTGGGCGCGTTCGATAAACGATTTGGGATCCCATACGCGACCATGGGTATCGGGAATCTGCACCAGGGCACCGCACACCGGTTGCTTGAAGTCAAACCCGGCCTCGTCGCCGACGACGAGTTCAATACCAACGGCCTCGGCGCGCGTCTTCATGACCGCCAACGTTTGCGGATGGCAGCGCGCCGACACAAAGAAGCGGGCGTCTTTGACTTTGCGGTTGACTGCATGGCACAGCGTCATGGCCTCTGCGGCGGCTGTGCCCTCATCGAGCAGGCTTGAGTTGGCCATGTCAAGGCCCGTAAGATCGCAAATGAGCGTCTGAAAGTTGAGCAGCGCCTCCAGGCGACCCTGTGCGATCTCCGCTTGGTACGGCGTGTATTGGGTATACCAGCCGGGATTCTCCAGCACATTGCGAAGGATGACCGGGGGCGTAATCGTGTCGTAGTAGCCCATGCCAATGTAGCTCTTGCGAATTACATTTTTGTCTGCAAGTTCGCGGAGCGTGGACAGCATGTCGTACTCAGACATGGGCTCACCGAGGGCCAACGCCTTCTTCATGCGAATACTCGGCGGCACCGCCGCGTCGGCCAGTGCATCCAGGTCGGCGTAGCCCAGGCTCTTAAGCATGGCCTCAAGCTCGTCGTGACTCGGCCCTAGATGGCGGTAAGCAAACCCATCGGGGTGTTCTAGGCACTCGTGTTGGCTTTGGCCCAGGATAGAAGGCGTGGTCGGCATCGTGCTCTCCGCGGCGTGCGTCCGTGGCGGTACGCAATCGCATGCGTATTGAACCGGAGGGCACCGAAAAGACACGAATTCGGCCCGCCCGGCAGGGCAATTTGAAGCCAATCGACCGGAAGGATTCGATGTGCGATCGGCGGGGATTCGGGGATGAAGCCGAATGCTCCTGCGTATTCTCCTACGCTGCCCACGGGTGGGGGCGGTTGCGCCCAAGTACGACGGATCGGCCTAGCCCGGATTATTCATGAGTAGTTCGGGCTAGATAGCAAGTCACACCTTCCAAGGAACACGAACTGTGAGATCGATCTCATTTACCGGCAGTTTGACGGAACGCGTCACTGCCCTGTTTGCTGTGATGTGCCTCGCACTCGGCGCGTCAGGGTGTGGGGGAGGCGGGCCCACGGAGTTGACCGTTGCCCCGCACCGCACATTTACCAAGGGATACGACAAGTCTGTATGGACCGGGCCCCCGCCTACGAGTGACCAGCGCTACCCGAAGACGGCTGACGTGAAGATCACCAACCCGCTTGATCTCTTTCGTTACGAACTACCCGAGGGCTGGACGGCCAAGCCCGGCACGTCGCGAATCGTCTCGGCGATGTTCATTCCACCTCAAGCGAAATCGCCGGACGCAACGGACATGTCCGCGACAAAACTACGAGCCACGTTATCGATGGCCGGTGGGAGTCCACTTGAGAACCTCAATCGGTGGCGCAAACAGCTCGGGCTGAAGGACGTCGACAAATCGGGACTGTCAAAACTCCCGAAGGTCAAGTTCTTAAGCGACGACGCCTTCTTCGTTGATCTCGAAGGCGAGACGTTTCGAGGCATGGGCCATGCAGGTGAAATCAAGGACGCGCGGATGCTCGCGTTGATGCGGCCGGCCCAAACCGGGCGCATGATTTTTCTCAAAATGGTCGGCACGCAGAGCGCGATGGCCCCACTCAAGGACGACTTTCTCGCACTGGCAAAGTCAATCGATGTAAAGCCCCACGCGGGTGGGCCCCATGGGGGCGGTCACGGTCATCCACCAACGAAGCGTAGCGATGCGCCGGCCGACGGCAAGCCCAATGCGCCGATGGAGCCCCCCTACCGTTGGTCGGCGCCGGCGTCATGGAAGAAACTCAAACCCGCTGCATTTTCGCTCGCGACGTATGCACCTACGGGCAAGTCCATGGATGCCATGTGCAGCATCTCTCACTTTGGGAATGACGTGGGTGGGCTGAAGGCCAACATTGCACGCTGGTGCAGGCAAGTAGGTGTGGAGCCCCTCGATGCCAAGGCGATCGCGGCGCTTCCCACATTGCCGGTCTTGGGTCGCGCCGCGCCTTACCTCACACTCAAAGGCACCTACAAAGCGGACGGCAGCGGTGGAGAGGCGAAGGGTGCTATGATGCTCGTCGTGTATTGCGATCTCGGCGGCCCTACATTGGTCGTGAAATTGGTTGGCCAAGAGAAACACGTTCAAGTCCACGTCGATGCGTTTGAAGAACTTGTTACCTCCATTGAGGAAAACAAATGACGGACGGCGACAACCAACAGGGCGTGTTCG
Organism: Planctomycetota bacterium; assembly: GCA_965222115.1. Taxonomy (GTDB): domain Bacteria; phylum Planctomycetota; class PLA2; order PLA2; family JAEUHO01; genus CBDCTJ01. The sequence continues at coordinate 2,524,503 of CBDCTJ010000007.1, forward strand.
CCTGGGGCGCCAAGGCGCTTCGATTTCTGGGCTCGTACGGTTTGGCATGCGTGATCTTACTTCTGCTAACACTGCTCACATTCATGGGCACGCTGGAGCAAGCCGACACGGCGCTGTTCGATGTCCAGCGCGACTACTTTGAGTCCGTCTTCCTTGTGAGCGACGTGCTTGATTTTCCGGTCCCCATGCCAGGTGCCTATTTGCTCCTCGCACTACTGTTTGTGAACCTTATTGTGGGCGGCATGCTTCGCTTAAAGCGCACATGGAGCCGCGCAGGTATTTTTGTTATTCACCTTGGCGTAGCGCTGTTGCTCATCGGTGGCTTTGTTGAGTTCACCACTTCCATCAAGGGCTATTTGCCGGTGTATGAAGGCGAACCCTTTACCGATCGCGATAACAACGGCGTGTATGACGAGGGCGAACCATTCGCCGATGTGGATCGCAACGGCGTGCGCATGGAGCCACGCGCAGGCAAACGCTTTCTCAGTCATGAAAGCCGCGATTTGGTCGTGCGCATGAGGCCGGACGGCACGACCGTTCGCGAGTGGCGTATTCCAACCGATCGCCTCAAGGCAGCAACAAGTCAGCGAGTGACCATCTCACTTGACGGCGGCCCCACGTTTGAAGTGTACGGATACCGTCGCAATGCCGCGATTCGCAAGGGTAGGGGCGAGGGCAGCATTGACGGGCGCGTGCTGATGGCTTTGGATGATGATCCGAAGCAAGCCGAGAGAAACATGCCCGCATGTTTCGTTTCCATCCAGCGTGGCAGTGACGAACCCATGGTTGGACTGGTTTCTGCCGAGCAAGAGGCGCCGTTTGTGGTGGGGGATGGCAAGGAGCGTATTGCGTTTGACTTGCTCAAGCGCGGATGGGAGCTTCCGTTCTCCGTCGTGCTTCGCCGTGGCGTGGAAAAGAAGTACCCCGGCACCAATATGCCCAGTGAATACTCAAGCTACATCACCATGATCGAAGATGGTGTGCGCGAGCCCATGCACATCACCATGAACGAGCCGCTGCGCCATAAGGGGTATACGCTCTATCAATCGGGCATGAACGTGATTACGAAGACGCGACATGGGCCATTGATGCAGTCCGTATTCTCGGTGGTCAAGAACCCGGCCGACTCGATTCCGCTCGTTGCGTGCGTCATTATTCTGATTGGCATGTTGATTCAGTTCGGAATGAAACTGATTCGCTACATTCAACGTGAACTCCGGCGCGACGAGCGACCGAAGGAGGCCGCCGCATGAATCGCCTTCTGCAATGCTCAAGCTGTGTGACACGTGGTTGCGCATGGTTCGCCGTCGCTGCGTTCATTGTGCTGCTGGCCGCGCCCTGCTCCTTCGCGACCGACCAGGAGCCGCCCCGACCCACGCAATGGAATGAGGACGATGTTGAGCGGTTTGCTCGCATACCCATTCAGCACGATGGTCGCATCAAGCCCATGCTTACGTTTGCGCGGTTCACGCTCCTGACCATGAGCGGTCGCAGCAGTGTGCGCTATGACGTGGACGGAGAAACCATCAAACGCGGGCCCGTCGAATGGTTGATGGACACGCTCTTCACCGAGGATGTGGCCAAAACGCAGCCCATCTTTTTGGTGGAAGACTGGCAAGTGCTCGAAGCGATTGGCATCAAGGGCAAGATCGAAAAGAAGCGCGATCGATACTCGTGGCTCGACCTGCGACCCGCGCGCAGTGAGCTTATGCGGCAGGGCCAGGCGCTCAGCAAGGCGGAGCGCGATGGGAAGAAGCTCTCGCGTATTCCGCGCCAAGTGCTAAATCTCGCCGAAAGCGTAAACAAATTTGAGCGCTTGCTGGATGCGATGGCGTTCGCTACTGCGTCCATCGACGTTCGAAATCTTGCCAAACACTTTGACGCCTTCAAGGAAAAGACGTCAATCGATGCCATGGCGTTTCTTCCGCATGTGGCGAAACTTGCTTCCGTGGTTGCTAAGGCGGACCCCAAAGCGCTTGAGGCCATTGCACGTGGTACGTCGCTGCCCGACGGCTTGAGTGCAGAGGCGACGGCGGCCGCCGAGGCGCTTCGAAGCTACGACCGGGCCCTGTTAGGCGCCGATATGTTGGCGGTTGTTCCACCACCCACGAATCCGGAAGTCCACGATGAGTGGCTGACGCTGGATGAAGGCGCTCAGTACGCGGTCTCCACGTTTCTATCAAGCGCCGACGCAGCAACGCAAGCGATTAGCAAGACAGATGCCGTTGACTTGGTGCGCGCCTGGAGTGCCATGGGCCAAGCCGCAGGTACACCGGAAACAATCGGCAGCCATATCGAGAAGGCCCACACGCTTGCCAGTCGTTTGGCAGGCGCCCGGGGTGAGATCGACAACGTTGAGCTTGAGGCGCGCTACTATCGTCTCGATCCGCTCTTCAAATCCCATATGCTCTATATCGTTGCATTCGTGCTCTTTGCCTTGACGTGGTTCGCGCCACGTTCCAAGTGGCTCTTCCGCATTGCGGTTGCCTGCGTGAGCGCCGCGCTGATTCTGCACATCTTCGGCATTGTGATTCGCTCTATCATTCGCGGTCGGCCCCCGGTGAGCACGCTTTACGAAACGGTCCTCTTTGTTTCGGCCGGCGCCGCCCTTACGCTGCTGGTCATTGAGTTTCTCAACCGCAAGCGCATTGCGGTGGTTTTGGCGTCGTTACTCGGCGCTGCCGGACTCTGGCTGGCCAGTGGTTATGAGGAACTCGTCAAGACCGACACCATGCCGCAACTCGTGGCGGTACTCAACACCAACTTTTGGCTCGCCGTTCATGTGACTACCGTCACGTTTGGGTATGCGGCTGGTTTGATGGCGGCATGCGTGGCTCACGTGCATGTGCTGGGCCGCATATTCGGCTTTAAAAAGCACGATCCCGGGTTTTACCGCGATCTCAACCGCATGACGTATGGCCTGATCTGCTTCGGTTTGCTCTTTAGTATCTTCGGCACTATGACCGGCGGCATTTGGGCCAACGATTCGTGGGGTCGCTTCTGGGGTTGGGATCCCAAGGAAAACGGCGCATTGATGATCTGCCTTGTCGAACTCGCCATTCTTCACGGTCGCATGGGGGGCTATATCAAGCAGTTTGGCATTGCCATGAGTTCCATCGTATTGGGCGTGATCGTGGCCTTTAGCTGGTGGCACGTCAACCAACTCGACTACGGCTTGCATAGCTACGGACGCACCGAGGGCATCATGAGCGCGCTCAAAATCTTCTACATCGTGGAGACGGCAATCTTGAGTGGCGGCGTCGTTTGGTGGCTTCAGCAGCGCGGCGCAAAAGCACTTGAGGCATAACCGGTTCGTTAGCTTTGGCCCGGGCTAGGCTCTGTCTGAAAACTCCTCTACTACGCAATCCGATCCTCTCGCTGCGAGTCGCGTCCCTTCGAAATTGCCGTCCTCGACGTGAACAGACCACGCCTGCGGGCCAATTTCTTGGTCCATCGACTCTCGCATCGGTCTCGAATCGCTCGTCACGAGGCTTTTCAGACAGAGCCTAGAAATCGAACGATAGCCCTACAAAGAACGTGTGCGTCAAGATGCTCTCATCCTTCAAAGTGGCGGGCACAGCACCGCTCGCGGTATTGCTCCAGTCGAGCGCGCTGTTGACATCCACAATGCCGTCTAGATAGAGCAAGCTGTAACCTACGCTCACGCCCACGCTGTCTGAGATGGGCGCACGTATGCCCATTTCGATCTCACCTCCCCACGCAAAGATTGAGTCGTCGTCATCAGACTTTGTGGTTCCGCTTGCCACGATCGCGCGCTGCTCACTTTCAAGGTCGCGCCACGCGATGCCGCCAAACGCCTTTGCAGAGATTTCCAGATTTACGTCATCGGTAAGTTTGAATTCGGCGCCGATTCCACCCTGGGCGCCGATAAATGTCGTGGACGCCTCGACATCTAATCTCGGTGCCCCTACAAAGGCAGGGTTGATGGGGGCCGCAAAGTCGATGACCGACCCATCTTCATTGACCACGATGCCCCGAACCCCGATGATGCCGTCAACATCCGCTGTTCGAGACGACGAAAGCTGAGGGCGATAGCTTATCTCGCCATGAAACACGTCGAGGTCGCGAGCCACGCGCGCGGCGTTGAGCGGTGTTGTGGTGACCACACCGCCGGGTGTGTCCGAGTAGGTAAATGTGGCTCGCTGCCGGGTGATATCGTCAAACCCGCCAAGGTAGGTGAACTGTGCGTGCAGACGCGAATCGGCACCGGTGCGCAGCATGAGTCCAGCGCGCCCCCCAAAGCGACCGTCGTAGTTCAGTTCATCCCAGTGAAAGCCCGCCAGCGGCCCCGGAAGGGCGATGATGTCCTCGGGATCGTCCGCTGGAAGCGTATAGGCGCCTTGAATCGTCAGTCGTGACGTGTTGCGTCGAACCACGGAAATAGAGCGCCCAACGGGCCCCAGCGGTGGCGGCAAGCTCTCGGGCAAAGGTGGCACGGGCGTGTTGATCGGACGTCCAAACTCATCCACAAGTTGTTCTTGTGATTGGGGTGGTGGGGTGCGCGGTGGCATTCGTGGGGCGTAGGTAATCGGTGGTGAAACTACCGTGTTGGGTCGCGTCTCACGGAAACCTTGTGAACTCGTTCCTCGCGGTACCGGCACGATGGGCGGCGACACAACAACGGGGGGTTGGTTGTAGGGCGGTGCCGTCGTTGTTTCGGGCGGAAAGGTTCCCGGTGGATAGCGCCGTGTTGTCGATGGATGCCCGCGATAGGGATTCACATTTGGGTCTACCGGTGCGAAACGCGGCGGCGCCGTATAGATGTCGGCATCTGTGTTTGGAACCTGCGGAGGCAACGCGCGAGGCGGCGCTAATGGATCGGGCATGGTTCCCGGAAGTGCAGGGAGTCCTTCGTCAAGTCCTCGCTCGGGAGGTATCTGCGGGAGGGGGCGTGTGTGTCGAGGCGTTCCGGCCGGTGCTGTGGGAAACGTTGAAAAGCCCGTAAATGGTTTACCTGGCGTGGCGGGGCGGGGACGCGTAGGTGGCGTATAGGGCGTGGGCGCTGCGCCGGGTCGAGCACGCGTATCGTACTCATCGTCCGTGCCCGGGCTGAAGTCATCAGCGAGCGCGTTCGGCGTAACGCACGGCAGAGCGACACACGCGATGGAAAGCGCGGCGGGCATGAGTGCTCGCCAAAGCGAGCGACCGACCGTTTGCCGAACGGCGAACGGCTCAGAACATGGGTCGGTGCTTAACACGCTCCCTCCCAAGTGGCGTGAGTCCATTCCAAACAGATCGGTTGCTTCGCCCACAAACTCTGGACGGACAACCACAATTGGGCACGCATCTTAGCCGTTCTGCGCAGCGTGCAGCCTTGAGATGTCGCCGCGCGTTGCCGCAAAACAATCAAGACCCTAACGCGGTCGTCATCGCTTCGTATCACGTTTGATTGGCGGGTCCACGGCTCATGTCCGATGAATGAAGTGTACGGCACGGAGGCTCGCGCATTTCCGTCACGCTCTCGCTTGCTGTTCTCGTGGTATCGCTTTGCTTCGTAGTGGGCGCATTGCTTGTTGTGCGCCGTACGCGCGTTCAGCGAACGCGAAGCACGAAACGCACTCGTCGTTTGGGGCGACGAGGCGAAGAACGCGCATGGCGCATACTTCAGAATGCGGGGTACCGCATTGTGGAACGCGAATGCGTCGCTGAAGGCGTGCTCGCCGTGGACGGGGTCGAGGTGCGCTACGCCGTCCGCGCCGACGCCATCGTTGCGCGCAAAGGGAAGATGTACGTTGCCGAGGCAAAGGGCGGCGATGTGTCGGCGAAGATTTCAACACGCGCGACACGACGGCAACTCATGGAGTACGCCTGGATCTTCCCGGTCGATGGGGTGCTGCTGGTGGACAGTCACAATCGACGTATTCACACCATTCACTTTGTCCGCCGTGCGCGAGCCAATTGATAATGAATCGGTTGCGCAGTCGCCTGTCTTTAGTCGCTAATAATTCACGTTTGGAGATGAGTGGTGCCCTGGACAAGCGCACGAACGGGATACAATCGAGGTCCACGTCCGCCGTGGTATTGCGTGAAGGAGCAAGTCGTGGTTCGCCCTGTCGCATTGCGTGCCGTGTTCGCCTTCGTCATCTTGATGGCGTTTGGCACATTCGTTTCGACGTCTGCGTACGCCAGCGATGCATGGGCCGTGGGCGACGACGAGCGTGACGAGTGGCGACCGCGCTCACCCCATCGCGTTGAAATTGATTGCAGTGTTGTTGCGGAGCAATTAGTTCGTCAGATTCGCGTTCGCGATCGGGACACATTCGGGCATATCGCCAAGCGGGAACTCGGTTCGGTTCGTCAAGTGCACCGCATCCGTGAACTCAATCCGGGCATTATGCCCACGCGTATTCGTCCCGGACAGGCCCTTTGGCTACCGCCTCGAAACGGCGGCTATGCCCTCTTCCTTTGGCATACGGATGGCGACAACATAGAGCTCAGCTCCTATGCGCCCGGTCAAGAGGTCCCCGACAGCGCCGACGAGTTTTCGATTGTGGCTGTACCCACCGGCAAGCTCGAATCGTTTCGCAAGTGGCAGCGTTCTGCCAGCACACCCGTCGACCCTGCGCACATTGCTCACGCCATGCATTCGCCGGTCATGCGCCGCCCCACATCGTCAAGCGTCGCCTCCGGTACAGATACCACGTTGACCACGTGCCGGCTCACGGCCATTGGCGACGACGGTGTGTCCGTGGAGCGTTCCACGCGATCGTACGACCGTCAAGGGCGCCCGCTTGTTGCGCGCTCGCGCGGACAGGGGCTGGGCCTCCTGATTTCGGCCTTTGTGGTCGTGCTTTTGGCAGGTGTGGTGATTGTCCTGGCCTATCGACTTGAGCGGACGTGACGCACTCAAAACCGACGCAGTTCATACCCACCCTCGCAAACCCGTCCTCGTAAACCCTGGGAACGCACGCTCAGGATTGGGGGACGTATGTCGTACGATGTACGTTGCCTTCCGCCGTTCGGGGCACCCAAACGTCTCTTATTATGGAGTGAATTGACTCGTGCGATCGTATCTGGATCTACTTCGAGAGGTACTGGAGGAAGGCAGCGGTCGCGACGATCGCACCGGTACGGGAACGCGCAGTCTCTTTGGACGGCAGCTTCGTTTCAACCTACGCGATCACTTCCCATTGCTCACGACCAAGAAAGTGCATGTGCACTCGGTGATCGTGGAATTGCTCTGGTTCTTGCGTGGCGACACGCACGTCAAGTGGCTTCAAGATCGCAAGGTACGGATCTGGAATGAATGGGCCACAGAAGAACAGTGCGCGCGGTTTGGACGCCAAGCGGGTGACTTGGGCCCCGTGTATGGGCATCAGTGGCGCAATTTTGGTGCCACGCGCGGCGCCGACGGCTCGTACAACCGCGATGGCGTCGATCAGATCAAGCGGGTTGTTGCTTCCATTCGCGACAACCCCACGAGTCGGCGACATTTGGTAAGCGGTTGGAACCCTGCGGAGGCCGACCAGGTTGCCCTGCCACCGTGTCATACGCTGTTTCAATTCTACGTAGACAACGAAAAGCGCGAACTTTCGTGTCAGCTCTACCAACGCAGTGCCGACATTTTTTTGGGTGTGCCCTTCAATATCGCAAGCTACAGCTTGCTCACCGCGATGATTGCGCACGTGTGTGAACTTTTGCCGGGGGACTTCGTCCACACATTTGGTGATGTGCATCTCTACAACAATCACGTCGAACAAGCAAAGACCCAGTTGGCTCGCACGCCGACGAAGCCACCCACACTCAAGCTGAACGAGTCCGTGAAGGATCTGTTTTCGTTTACGCCCGACGACATTCAGATCGTTGACTACAACCCCGCGCCCGCCATTCGCGCGCCCGTGTCGGTGTAGGCATGAGTCCCCTTTCGTTGGTGGTGGCCTGGGCCGAAAACCAAGTCATTGGCAAAGACGGCAAGATGCCGTGGCATTTCACCGAGGACATGAAACATTTCAAGCGTGTGACGACGGGTCACGCGGTCATCATGGGGCGTAAGACGCACGAATCGATCGGTATGGTGTTGCCCGGGCGACGAAACATTGTGTTGTCACGCAACAAGGCCTACGAATCCGAAGGTTGCGACGTCGCACACAGTTGGGCGTTGGCGCTCAACCTCGCGCGCGAAAAAGACTCGGATCCACGCGTGATTGGCGGGGCCGAAATCTATCGCATGGCGCTGCCCCACGTGACCACCTTTCATGTGACGCGAGTTGGCCTTGCCGTGGAAGGTGATACACACTTTCCCTACCTCGACTTCACGCGATTGGCACTCCGCGAACATCGTAAGGGCGAGACGCCCGAGCTAACGTTTCAGCGCTACGAGCGACGCCACACGTGAGCATTCACTCACGCTATGACCAAAGCCATGCGCTCAGCGTCTTGTAGGCGTCATGGACCGCTTCACGAGGACACCACTCGCCAACTTGGTGGGCTTGTGCGCCGGCGCCCGGTCCGTAGTTGATGGCGTCCAGTCCGTGAACCGAAAGGCGACCCACGTCTGTCCAGGCTTGTTTCGCCGACGTCGTCATGGGTGGGGACGTTGAGTTTTGCAACGCCAGCATGAGTTCGTTGTCTCCGCAGACGCGTCCCGAGGGGCAAACGTCCCGGAGTTCGATCTCGAGCGCGCGTTCGTCTTCCACGGCCGCATGTTTGCGAATCCACGCTTGAATCCAGGCCACGGCGTCTTCGGGGGTGCGATCTGGCCCGTAACGGAAGTTGATGTTCACTGAACAGGCACCGGGAACAACATTTCGGGCGCCTACATAGTCGATCATGGTGGCGGAGCACACTTCAACGAAGCGGTGGCCGTGTTGCATGACTTCGCGTGGGGGCAGCGATCGCAGTGCATTCAAAAGGGGCGCGGCGAGGTGAATGGCGTTTTGACCCTGCCAAGGACGCGCCGAATGTGCACGTTTGCCTTTGAAGTGGGCGCAGGCGTGCAATGTGCCGAGACAGCCAAGTTCGATGCCGTTGTCGGTGGGTTCCATCGCAATTGCGAGGTCAATCTGTTCGAATGCTTCCGGCGCCGCGTCCATCACTTCGGGAAGCCCAGATGCGTGAAACGGGCCTTCTTCCCGAGCATAGAGCACGCCAATCACATCGACGTCGGCTGACTGGGTAGCGGCGCGAGCCAAGAGCGCGAGGAGCACCGCGTCGGCGCATTTCATGTCCGAGGCACCCAACCCGTAGATTCGATTCCCCTCGATACGTGGGGGATTCTCATCGGAGCGCGGAACCGTATCCAAATGGCCCAACAACAAGACGCGCTGCTTATCCTTGCGCGGTGCGTGTGGGACGAGCAGCACATTGTCACCAATGCGCTCGACCCGATGAAACCCGCACGATTTCCCATAGTCCACCACAAACGACGCAAGTTCTGCCTCGTTGCCAATCTGGCTATCGATCGTTAGCAGGTTGAGGCAGAGACGCTCAAGATCGTCTCGCGACATGATGGCTGGCGACGTCACAGGGCAAAGGTCCGCAGCGTGTCGTTGAGTGAGGTCTTCTTGTCGGTACTCGCACTTCGCTCGCCAATGATCAATGCGCACGGGAGTTCGTACGTGCCACCGGGAAATTGGCGCGGGCGCGTACCCGGGATGACGACGGCGCCCGGGGGAACGGTTTGTTTCAACGTGACGGGGGTTTCAGTACGTACGTCGATAATGTGTGTGGATGCGGTGAGCACCACGTTGGCGCCAAGCACAGCGCCCTTACCGATGTGAACGCCCTCCACCACAATGCAGCGCGACCCAATGAAGCAATCGTCTTCGATAATGACGGGCCTTGCACCGGGCGGTTCCAGCACCCCACCAATACCAACACCACCACTCAGATGAACGCCGCGCCCAATCTGTGCACAGGAACCCACGGTGGCCCACGTATCCACCATGGTGCCGGAGCCGACCCACGCTCCGATGTTCACGAAACCAGGCATCACGACGACGCCGCGTTCCAGAAACGATCCGTAGCGCACGACGCCACCCGGAACCACGCGAATGCCCGCCTCCGCCAAGCCCGATTTAAGTGGCACCTTGTCGTGATACGCCGCAGGCCCCGCGTTCCACGCCTCCATCGGCGCAACGGCGAAGTAGAGTGAGACGGCTTGCTGAATCCACGCGTGCACGGTCCACGAACCGTCGTCCTCCTGAGTGGCCACGCGCAATCGGCCTGCATCCAAGTCTGCAACTACCGAAAGCACCGCATCCTTGGCGTCTTGTTCGCGGAGCCGGTCGCGGTTTTCAAAGATCTCGGGAATCAATTCCGCGCGAACGTCTCTCATGGCACGACTCCTTGGGATGGGAGGGAGCTTGCCCGAAGTGGGGCGCGCGTCCAAGCAAGGCACCAACGAATTACCGTTGTGCCGTTATAGGGTGAGGGGCGCGACATCGTTGGGCAGGACGCGTTCAAGCCACGCGATGCTCTCGCCGCTCTCGGTGTCGCGTACGAGGCAGGTCGTCGTCGCATCATTGGATGTGCGCGCGCCGAAGCCAAGGCGCACGATGTGTGGACCGGGTCCCCACAGCGCCTCGGCCACGCGTTCGCGCCACGCATGGGCCACGATGCCCATCGTCATGCGCGCGTTGACTTCACTTATGGGCACGAGCTGTGGGTCCCCCTGATCGCGCCCGTGGACGTAGCCATCCACGCCGTAGGGTCCGAGTAGATCTAATTGGGAGACGACCTGCTCCGCACACACTCGCATGGCCGATTGAATTTCGGTTCCCACGAGCATCGAAGGATCGTCGCTAGTGATGATGCTCTCTATCCCTCCCGCGCTGCTTGATGCGTGGCGATGAATCCAGGTGGGATGCATGCCGTTGCGATGTGTCGTCATACCCACGAGCGCCACGTCTTGAATCTGGTTTCGCCATGGCTCCACAACCGCACCGCCGTGGCGTTGCACGAGCTTCTCGATTCGCTGGTGGAGCCGCGACGCGTCGCGACGATCCGCGCCGCGCAGCCGATCGCGCCCGGCCACAGAGAGGTCGCCTTTGACGACCCACGGTGCGTGCCACACGTCGTGATCGAGATCGACGTCTCCGATGGTTCGTAACGCCATAGATTCATTGAGGCCCAGTTCGCTAAGTGTCGTCCGTCGATTCGCATGGATGCGTTCATCGGTCGTCATTGCTGTCGGCTGCCAAATCGCTTCCGCGATGGCATCTGGCTTGCTATGAATCGTGGGGGCGACACCGATCGCGCCACACGACCAATCGAGCGTTGCGTCGTCGTGCCGTGGCGGCTCGCCCGCTTTCGTATGAATCCGTGCAATGCCCGGGAGATCCGGCATCGAGTTCACGTCAACCGGTTCTAGCGACCACAGGGTGTCTCCGTCTTGCGCAAACACGCGCAGGAGAGTTCCGAGCAAACTCAGTCGGCGTCGTAAGGGGTGAGGCAAGGCATTGCTAGGTTGATTTGACCGTGTGGGTCCGCGTAACCATCGCGACTCAACGTCAAGCGACGCCACAATGTGACGCGTCATCGTGGCGCTCCACCCGGTCGCGTGGGCGCGGTTGCTTCAAGGCGAGCCACGAACTCCGGTGAAAATCCCGCAGCGCCTCGGCTGGGGCCATCAAAGTCTTTACCGCGAGCGCGTTCCGGACCGTTAGGTGGGACCACGTGTTCGATGTAGGCGTCCCACATGGTCTGTTCAGTCCGTTTCCACTTTTTGAGCCACGCCCAGGCGAAGGCAACGTGACGAATCTCATCTTCATGTACGGTTCGAAGAATCTTCGCTGTCTTCTTGTCATTCGCATCGTCCGCCGCACGGGCCAGTTCGAGTGCAAAGTCAAGATTCGCGCTCTCATAGGTCATTCCCATTGCGCAAATGAAGCGAAGCGGCGTCGTATAGGTGTCTACGCGCCGCCAAAAGTGTGCGGTAACGGGCAGCGCGCCAAATGTGCTCCCAAGTTCACTCAGCCGTTCCATGTAGAGCCGCAAATGACGTTGCTCATCGGCAATAATCTGAACGCACCCAGCGCGAAAGGCATCGGGCGTATCGGGGAAGGCCAACAGCGCATAGGCAAACAACTCGATGGCTTGCAACTCGTGATTCGCGTGGGCGTGAAGAATGCGAATCCGTTGCGCGGGATCCTTCAATCCGGACGGCGGCGGCACACGAACGCGGCGGGTGTAGTCGATGGCAAGCGCGCCGGGGCGACCCGGCAAGTGTTCTGTGTTTGTGGGCAGCGGAAGTCGCGCCTCGACGGCATCGCGCAATTCACGGGGCGGCGGGCGGAGCTTTTCATCCAACTCGTCTGTCGCCACCAAATGCAGCGCATAGGCCGACACCGAATCCATTTTCAGTTCGTGTCCTCGTGAGGGGAACTTACTTTCGGTACGCCGTGCAGCGCAAGATGCAAGTTGGTAAAGCGGATATCCGTACTCACGTCGGTCCACAGCCAGCCGATGGGTGGATGGGGTGCGGGCTCACCCTCATCCACTTCCCGCTCCACAAGGATGAGTCCGGTCAACGCGCTCCCAAAGACGTCGACCTCGAGGCCCTCGTACAGATAGCGCGTCTTCTTGATGCAGGCGAGTGACTGGTTCATCAGCGTGGAAGCGTCTGGCAGTGGGATTTCATACTCCAGTTCACCGGACACGCGAGGCCCCGCGTCATTTGACGTGGATCGCGTTTCGTCGTTCGCGGGCCATTTGATGGTTAGCGACCCCTTGCCTGCGCGTACACGCACCCGGACTACGGGCGCTGCCGAAGAGAGGTAGCCCTGCGAGATTTCAGTGGACGGGGCGGCGATCAGTCGAGCTCTCGCGGCATCCGAAATCGACGTCACATGAAATTTCCATTCGCGTTCAATAGCCATTGCCGCCTCACGAACGCGGTAGCGGCGGTGGGCGCGCCGCGAGGTATTGCCTAGGCCACGGTTGCCGCTGATCGCGATATGCCGCACCGGCGGCAAGCGTCAGGTGTGGATTTAGGAGGTGAGGACGAGCTAGCGCACATAGATCCGCACGGCCCGCTCCTATCACCGTGTTGGCGTGGTCCCAGCCTTGAATACCACCCACCGCCATCACGGAAATGCCCACTTCGTGTCGAATGCGATCTGCAAAGGGAACTTGATACATACGACCGTAGACCGGTTTCGAGCGTGGTGAGTTGCCCGCGCTGGAGACATCGATCAAGTCACAGCCTCGCGACTTGAGCGCGTGGGCAAGCGCAACGGATTCATCGACGGTCCACCCCTTGTTGCCAAGCCAATCAGTTGCCGAGATGCGGACCGCCAGCGGTCTGTCATCGGGCCAGACGTCGCGCACGGCATCAAAGACCTCTAGGGGATAGCGCATGCGGTTTTCGGTGGTGCCGCCGTATTCATCGTCGCGCCTGTTGGAAAGCGGCGAGAGAAAACTCGACAGGAGGTAGCCGTGGGCCATGTGTAGTTCAACGAGATCGAAACCCAGTCTCAGTGCACGTTGCGTGGATGCGACGAATTCATCCTTGACCGCGTCCCTATGCGCTCGTGTCATGGCCGTGGGGACGTGCCAGCCTTCGTCAAAGGGAGTGGCCGATGGACCAATCGTCTCCCAGGCGTCGTCACCGCGAAGGGGCGCGTCACCGTCCCAAGGTAGCGCGCACGAACCTTTGCGACCCGCATGCGCGAGCTGGATGCCCATGGCTGTTGTGCTGTTTTCACGAATGAACCCGAGTACGCGTGCCCACGCGGCTTCTTGCTCGTCGGTATAGAGTCCCGCACACCCTTTCGTGATGCGTCCCTGTTCCGATACGTCGGTCATCTCGGTAATGACAAGGCCGGCGCCGCCGAGCGCTAGGCTTCCGAGGTGCACCAAGTGCCAGTCCGTTGGGCATCCGTTCACGGCCGAGTATTGGCACATGGGGGAAACAACGATGCGATTGGGCAGCGTTAGCTCTCGCAGTGCGTAGGGCGTAAGCGCCGGAACAGGCGCGTCTTCCTGATCCTTGTCAAACGAGACGCCCGCCTGATCGGCAAACCACGCCGTAGCCTGCTCAACCAGTTCTGGATCGCGCAAGGCAAGGTTGTCATACGTAATGCGCTTGGAGCGCGTCATGAGATTGAACATGAACTGCAGTGGATTTTGCTGCATGTATCGTTCACTGTTTTCAAACCACTCCAGGCTGGTTTGTGCAGCATGTTGAATGCGCTCGACTTGGTCCTTGCGTATGGATTCGTAGCGCGCCAAAGCACCCGGTATGTCGTCGAGGCCACCGTCTTTGAGGGCATCCACGAGCACAATCGCGTCTTCCATCGCCAATTTTGTACCCGAGCCGATCGAGAAGTGTGCCGTGTGGGCCGCGTCACCCAAAATGACGACATGGTCGCGGTGCCACGTCTTACAGCGAATCGTAGGAAACGTCCGCCACATGCTCTTGTTGCACAGCACGGGGTGGCCGTCCAAGTCATCTCGAAACAACGCTTCGACGTAGGCAACCGTGTCCTCGTCCGTGGCGGTGTCGAGCCCGGCACGTTTCCAGGTCGTCTCCGTACACTCCACGATGAACGTGCTGAGATTTGGCTCAAACGGGTAGGCGTGAACCTGAAACAGCCCATGTTCGTTTGCTCGGAACAGGAACGTAAACGCGCTGAGGGGTTTGGTTGTGCCCAACCAACTAAACTTGCATTTGCGCCAATCGAGATCGGGTTGAAAGTGCTCGGGATAGGCGTCCCGCACAACGCTGTGAATGCCATCGCCGGCTACGACAAGGTCGGCGGTGGGAAGTGCTTCGAGTGATTCGACGCGTGTCTCGTAGTCAATCGTGGCGCCCAATGCCTCGGCACGCGTGCGCAGAATGTCCAGGAGCGTGCGACGCGCCAAGCCGCAGAAGCCATGTCCCGTGGAGCGAATACAGCGCTCCCCGATATAGGTCTCGATGTCGGTCCAATACGCAAAGGCGTTTTCAATGCTGGCGAACGACTCGGGATCCGCTTCGCGCAGGCCATCCAAGGTCTCGTCCGAGAACACGACGCCCCAACCAAAGGTGTCGCCGCGCGGGTTCTGCTCGCGAAGATGAACGCGAACATCGGGAAACGCCTTGCGCATGAGAATCGCGAAATAGAGCGAGGCGGGTCCGGCGCCGATGCACTCAACAGATTTCGCCATCGGGGTTCCTTTCGGGGTGGGGTGCAGGCGGCCAATCAAAACGTGCCGGAAGTCCTGCAGCGCGGCAAGCCCTGCCGGAGGTCAATTTGTTGTTTCCAGCCCGAACTTTGCGCCAACCCTCGCTACGGGTTCCCGGCCACCCAGGCGCCCGCGTAGCATGGCGCGACCATTAGATTCGTGTCGGAGGACTGCCCGTGTTCGGACTTCACAAGCGTTCAAATTTTGGCGTTCGGTATGCGCTCGGTGCCGTCTTGGTGCTCGCCATTGCCACGACGTCGTGGGCAAAGAGTGCCCAGTCCACCGATGATACGCCCGCCAAATCGGTTGCAGCAACTACGCAATCCATCGCCGACACCACCACGGCAACGGGTTGGCTTGTTCCAAAGGATCCCGAAAAGGTCAAGGTCGAACTCAAGCAGTATTCCGGCAAGCTTGAAGTCATCGAAGCGCACCCCGAGGGTCCCGTCAAAGCGGGCGATGTATTGGTTCGCTTCGACACCGAGGACATTGACAAGGCGATTGAGAAGGCCGAACGAGCCACCGCCCTCTCCAAGATCAAGATGCAAGAGGCCGAGATCAACTTGGCCCACGCGCGTGCCACGGCCGAACGAGCGTTCAAGTGGGCGGAGCGCAACCACCGCATTTATAAGGACAACTACGATCGCTACCTCGAAGTCGAACGCGCGATTCGCGAGGAGTCCGAAGATTTGAGCTTCCAGTGGGACATCGATTCGCTTAATGATCAGCGCGAAGAATTCGAGCAGCTTGAAAAGATGTACAAGGATGACGACCTCACGGAAGAGACGGAGGAGATCGTGCTGCGCCGTACGGCACGGCGTTTGGCGCGGAGTGAGCGTTATTTCGAGTTCTCGAAGATCCGACATGAGCACTGGAAAAAGACGTATATGGACCGCGAGCTGGAGCGCCGGCGTTACAACTTGGAAAATGCCGAAGCAACGATGGAGAAGAAGCGCAAAACGTGGCGCTTTGCAGTTGAGCGCCAGGAGATTGGCATTGTCGATGTGCGCGAAGGGCACGAAGAAACGCTGAAGAAGTTGACGGAACTTCGTAAGGATCTCGACCTGCTGGTGGTCAAGGCGCCGGTATCAGGATTCGCCGTACCTGCCGCATTTTCGGGAACCAAATGGAGCGGCCGCGCCGATCGAGCGGATCGCTACCGTCCCGAGGACAAGCTCAAGGCGGGCAGCGTGATCTATACGATTTTGCCCACATGGACCGTACGTGTGCGCTGCACGGTAAAAGACGAAGATATCGATGGCATCGAGGTTGGGTCGCCGGCCTATGTTGAACGCACGAGCACGTGCAAGGGCGAGGGCATGATTGAGGGCAAGATTACCTATGTCTCGCCCCTGCCGTCCGATGGCAAGTACGTGGTGTGGGTCAAGTTGCCGCAGGAGATTGATGGACTGCGTCCCGGTCAGAAGACCAAGGTCGAACTACCCACATCGGAGATGCGGGAGGCTATCTGCGTCCCCAAGGACTGCCTCCGTGAGAAAAAGAAGAAGCACTTCGTGTATCCCATCGGCAATGACAAGGGCGTGGAAGTCGAGGTAGGAGCCCGCATGAACGGGCTGGTGGAGATCGAGAGCGGGCTTGAGGAAGGGCAAGAACTGCAGGCGAAGCCGCCCAAGGAGGCCAAGAAAGAAAAGAAGAAGAAGGACGACACCAAAGAAGAGAAAGACGAGAAGAAAGAAGAAAAGCAGGACAGCGAAAAGAAGGACGACAAGAAAAAGGACGACGCGGGCGATGAGTCCGCTGACGACAAGAAAAAGAGCAAGTAGCGTCGTGTCCTTGCGACAGCTCACCCTGGCTGCAGCGCTGGTTATCGTCTTCGCCGCACCGGCGGGCGCTCAGGAACCCTCCGAGGGCGCGAATGCGAAGCGTGCGACACCTGAAAAGGGTGTCGATACGAAATCGAAGGAAGCGCCCAAGCCCTTGAAGGCGCCACCTCCGCTCGAGGCAGATGCGATTCGCGCAAGCATTAAGCGCGGCGTTGCGTTTCTCGTGAAGAATCAAAAGAAGCACGGTGGATGGGGATCACCGGCCACGAACCTTTGGGACATTTACTCGCCAGCACCCGGCTCACAACGCTCCTATATGGTGGCGTCGTCTGCGTTGGCACTCTCGGCGCTCCTCAAGTACGGCGGAGATTCAAAGGACGTGCGCGCCGCCATCGATCGAGGAACCGCATATCTGCTCAAGCGCTATGCCGTGCGCCGCATCCGTGCCGACACGCTCTACAACACGTGGGCACTTGCCTATGCCTTGGAGGCGTTCGCGAGATTGCTCGACGAGGATCTTGAGCCCGAGCGAAGGATAGCCGTTCGCAAGGCTGCGAAGGGTTGCGTGGCCATGCTTCGTCGCTTCAAGTTTGTGGAGGGCGGCTGGGGCTATTACAACTTCGAAGAGATGACCAAGGACCCCGGGCCGGGATCCGTGTGTTTCACAACGGCCACGGTGTTGATTGCCATGCATATGGCGTCCAAGCACAAGATTCGGATCGATCCCAAGCTTGTCAAAGGGGCCATGAAGGTCATTACGCTTAGCAAGCGACCTGACAACGCCTTCGTCTACGGTCTCTATCTACTCTACGCCCAAACGATGGGCATCAACAAGGTGAAGGGGAGCCTTGCGCGCACGCCACCTTGTTTGCTGGCTATGGAGCTGTGGGGCGAAGACGTACCGCAGAAGAATATGCAAAAGGCGCTCGACGATCTAGAGCGCCACGGCCACTTCCTTCGCATTGCACGCAAGTATCCGTATCCCCACGAGAGTTGGTACGCGAACTCAGGCTATTTCTGTCTCTACGGCTATTACTACGCCGCCATGTGTTTGCCTTACTTGCCTGTCAAAGAACGCAGAGCTCACGCAGCGCGGATCGCTAAGCACATGCGCAAAATGCAAGAGCGCGACGGGTCCACATGGGACTATCAGTTGCAAAACTGTCACAAGTATTACGGCACCGGCTACGCGATCCTCACGCTTGGCATGTGCTTGGACCATGGCCTCGGCAAGGCAAGCGGCAGCCGAGGTGACGAGGCCTCAGATAAGGCAAAGGCCGTCGCTCCCGGAAAGTGAATTTGATTCGCGAGGAACGCATCGACGAGGCCACGGATGAGCGCGTAGCAATCTACCGCATTGTTCGAGACCCCGAACTTGTGCGAACAAGCGATGCGTTTCTTGCCGAGGGACGTCTCGTTGTACGCGCACTAATTGCGAATCGCCCGGAACTGATGCAAAGCCTCTTGGTGACACCCGCCGGTAAGAAGGCGCTGGGCGGTCTCGAATCGACGCTGCCTCCGCACGTGCCGGTCTACCTCGTCGAGCCTGAGGTGATGACGGCGATCGGCGGTATTCGTTTTCATCAGGGCTGCATTGCTGCCGCGCGTCGTCCCGCGCTGCCCACGCCCATGTCGTTCTTCGCATCTCAGCCAGTCACGAGGCGCTTGGTCTACTTGGATGGAGTCGGCAATCCGGACAATGTAGGGACCGTGATCCGTAGTGCCCTCGCTCTCGGCGCCACCGGTTTGATCATGGGACCCAAGTGCGCGAGCCCGCTCTATCGCAAAGCGCTGCGCGCATCGATGGGTGCGGCGTTGCGCTTACCGTGGACCGTCGCGGCGTCCCATGAACACGCGATCGCAGCGCTTCATAGCGCCAACATTCGCCTATTGGCCCTAACGACGTCAGACGATGCGGTACCGCTCGACTCGTTCGCGGCAACGCTAGCCACGGAAGAAAAATGGTGTTTGGCGGTGGGCTCCGAGCACGACGGCCTGTCGCCCGCCATTGAATCGGCTGCAGATGCCAAGATTGTGATCCCCATGCACGCCGAAACGGACTCCATCAACTTGGCGGCTGCTGCTGCGATCGCGTTGTATCGGCTAACTCAAAAACGATGATGGATATGAACCAGCACTGTGTACTCGATGCACTTTCTTGTTCGTCGGACGTGGGTCCATCTCACGCAGAGACGCTGAGTTGCAGAGACGCAGAGAGAATACGTGCCGTTCACTGGTTCGATTGAACTTGAATGTGTGCTGCTCGTCGCCGCGACTGACAGTAAACCGCGCACGTTTGTCGTCCACATCCACTCGTACCAACTTCACGTCTCGATCAGGGTTGTCGGTGCCAATGCAATAGGCGATGTCGTGGGCTGGATCTTTACAGCGAAGAGTCAGCGTAGTTCCGGATGCGCCATGTATCCACATGGAGATGCTAAAGACGCGTAGTGGGGGGATAGTTGGCGTGATTAGTTGCTGGTTTCTCGACGTAGCCGCTCGCGCTGAATACGGGTGCTTCCGTTCAACGAGATGGAGCAACGTATTGTCGGTTGATTTTGTTGCCAATGCTGGCGCCTCCACGTGAGGTCGAATCCATGTAAATGGCTCTTGCAACGCGCGCTGCTTGTTGCTTACGAACTCAATAGACATGATGATCGCTGCAACTGCTGCGGGAATACAAGCCGTCCAAATTAGTCGACGCAGGCGGTGCGGTAGTGGGCGGCCGGGCATTTCTTTACTTGTAAGTGTTTCGCCAAACCCGCCTTGTGCTTGCGCTAGTTCTTGCTTTACTTTACATTGACGAGGCGATACGCGCAGGCGTCATTGAGTTGCTGAGAATGTGGATCTGGTCCCGACGCCGTATCCCCGAGCGCTATAAAAGAGTGTGAATTCGTTCCTGGCACCGTATTCCCCGTATCTCCACCGTATCTCACCACCGCCATCCGGCAGGGACGGGCTCCACCCACTTTGCTATGTGTCTTCGCCTCTCTTTATCGTCCATGCTCCAGGTACCAGACGGCGCTGAAACTAAAATCCCCCGTTCCGCCAATGCAGTCACGGTCGCGTTCCCCTCTGATATCTGTGCACGACTCAGATCCAGAACTCGGAGGCTAGGGCTCTGGGCAAGTGCACCCAACCCATCAATTGGCACACTTGAGCGGACTAACACCGCTCGTAGTCGCGGCATTTCTGCGACGCACCTCCAAAACGACGACGGGGCCAACTGGCACCGATTGAGGGCCAGGTAGCGTAGATCGACAAAGCGCCGCAGAGCATCGCCGACACTTTGGTCCGCCTGAACCAGTCCGTCCAAACAAATCGCTTGAAGGGGCGATCCATCAGCGGAGGATGAGATGGCGCGCGTGTCGCTCGGACCCATGCGGGGGGACCGCAATGCAAGTGCGCGGATCGCTCCATTGGAGATTGCCGCCTTCAGCGTCTCGCGGCCCATGCGCCCCTGGATCCAAAGGTCCAGCCACACTGCCTGTCCGGAGTCGATCAGGCCGGGATCTGCCTCGTAGCCTCGTAGCTCCAACCCACGAAGAGTCATAGCACGATCATGACGCCCTTCAATGCGCGGCCACCTCTTACCACTCAATCCTGACAGGCCATCGACACGAAGTGACTCAAGACGGTCAGAGTATAGAAGTTCATCGATCCAGACGCTGCGAGTGCGCGCTCCCCCAATCACCCGGAGGTGCCGCAGCCGCGGCAACCGTACGACGCTTCTGAGGAAGGTCGGGTTGGGTTGCACTGCCTCGATGGTCATCCAGACAAGCGAGGGCAATGGCGGCAGGGTGGCAGCGCTTTCCTCTCGAAAGTTCTCGCAGTTTTCGGATGAGAATATCTCCAATTGGTCAAGTCCATCTAGCCAACCCAGATTTCGGACTACGTCACCTCCCGCGCCTCGAAGATGCAGGATACGAAGGTCCTCGAACTGCGAGACGATTCGGAGATCATCGGCACTTCGAATCGAGAATGCACTCACTGACAAGCTGCGTACGCCAGGGAACGAAGAACTTGGCAGGCTACTTAGGCGCACTACTGCTGCCGAGTCCATAGTCAGGTGTACGGGCCCGCTCATCTCTCTCAGGGCCGCCGAGAGGTGTTGGTCTGCGGGAATCACGGTCTCCATGCCGTCCTGATCACCCATCTCGAGATCGCTTGGATCTCTAGTGGCTACTACAGCTACGGAGTGTTCCGGTATGTCGGTGTAGCGGAACTCAGGAAGCATTCTATTGCCCCACCCTATGGGAAGCGCACTGGATCGCTTGAGGTCGCGCCCTTATGTGCCTTCTTGCGCTTGGCAAGCGATGCGCCTTCTTTGTCCTTGTTCCTTGGCGCTCCCTCGTATTCCGGGCGTTTCGGCTTCCCATTCTTGTGCCGCTCCTCTTTACCTTCATTGTCTCTCTTCCGGTCCTTCTTGGGATTGTACGGGTCTCTGTCCTGATCGCTGGATTCGTGAGCGCCCCCGTATCGTTCCTCGATCTCCTCCTCGACCTTGGGCTTGGGCTTGGGCTTGTCTTGCTCTCCTCCCTCGCTCTCCGGCGCCGGAGTGGTGTAGACCACTTTAACCTTGCCCATGTTTACGCTATACTTCGTCGTAGACCCGTCCGAGTGAATCACTCGGACATAGATTCGCCGACTCCAGCCGCATTTCTTCGCATCTTTGTCCTTAACTCGATCCTCTCCGACCTGCACCCAGTCCTCGTTCGGCCCCAATAACCCCATCGCTTTTAGAGCCTCCGTGATTGAATCGTGGCCGTTCTCCACACCGTTATCGATCTCATCCTGATGAGGCTGGCTGTCGTCAGCCTCATCATCCTCGCCCTCTTCCCCGCTAGGATCGCGGTATCGTCCAGGAGAACTCGATACGTATTCGTACGCCGAGAGCCCATCCACATACCCCAACGGATCCCTTTGCAAGAATCGTCCCGCCTCGGGGTCATACGCCCTGGCGCGATAGTGGTACATGCCCGATGCTGCGTCGAACTCCCGCCCTGTAAACAGGAACGGATTTCCCACGTAACTCGACCCCTGCGTCGTTCCCGCCGAGTTCCGAACGGTCGCCTTCCCATAGACGTCATACGTCACCCACTCAACCACGCCGCCACCGGGCGCTGAGATTTCGCTCACATTCCCAAGCGCGTTCTGGTGATAGGTGAACCTCAGAATCTCCGACGTATTGCTGTCCCCATCCACATCCGAGATGTCCGCCCGGTCCATCGCCCGCGGGTGGTCAATACGGTCTTCATGGAAGTAACGCGCAAGCCAGGTGTTGTTCCCGTCAAACTCCTCAACAATGTCCTGGCCATCGAGAATGTAGCGCGTCGTGACCGCACCGGACACTACGTGCTTCTCAACTCGCCGGCCCAAGGCGTCGTATTTGTACTTCGCTACAACCGTGCTCGATCCACTGACGCGCACCTCGACCAAGCGATTCTTGTAATCGTAATGATACGTCTGCGTGCCGTCGTCGGTGAGATTGCCGTTGCTATCGTGCGTGCGGGAGGTGCCGCCGATCGCCGTATACTCATTCATTGCGTTGAACGAGTAGCTAACCGTTGTGGCCGAGCCGCCCCATGGAGTCTGCTGCGTTTGGCTGCGGTTACCCAGGCCATCAAGCGTGTAAATCTGCTTGGTGACGTAGGTCTGCGAACCGGGCGTGGCCACCTCCGTCGTGGGATTGGTTACGTCGTAGCGCGTGTCCACCATGCGGTAAGCCATGTCGTACGCATAGACATCGCCCTTGCCGTTTCGAGCGTTTAAGAATGGCTGGATCCCGGTCGGCAACGAATTGATCCACGTGGAGTTGAACGAATTCTTCTCCATCCGACGGTTGTGGACTTTGTCATACAGATAGTCAAACGTGTGAAAGCTCTGCGACGAGCTGTTCTTGTGATCGAGCTGCGAGAGACGCGCAAAGCCGTCGTACCCGTGGTCCGTTGTGGTCGCGTTCTGGTTGGTCGTCTTGGCGAGGCGGCCGGCGCCCTGGAAGGTGAAACTCGCGATGTTGGTGGACGCAGCCGCATTCACCCGGTTGGAAGATGCAAGAACGCATGTTTGCAGGCGAGACTTAAGTCACGAACTTGGTGGGAAAAAACGCGGCACGGTATTCGCAAGTTTGTGACAGCCCAATCTCACCAACATCATTTCTTTTCCTGCCGTCCGCGCCCTCTTAGGGGCGGCAGGACAAGAAATCACCAAATCACGACCCACACAAAGAGCAGTAGAGCCAAAATTTCTGACACTTCCGTACACCGTATCTCGGTATCCTGCGCATCGAATCTACCTAAGCCTTTCATTCCATTCACGACGTAGCCTTGCGGCGGCCTTTGAATGACGAGACTCCAGGGGGCGAATGTGCGTTTCAAAATCCTTCAAGTCGCCTCGCTCAATCGCAAGACGACAGAGAACGATTCTCGCTATGCCAGATTCGTCTCCTAATCTTAGTGCTTCTAGCGCATCGCTTGACGCACGCTCAGATTTCATGAGGGTTAAGTTGGCCAATGCCCTGATTGCAAGAAGTTCGACCAAATCCGTCAATGAAGCGGAATCGGATTCATCCCTATCTTGAAGCAGTCCTCTAACATATCGAGCGACTCGAACCGATGATTCTAGTTGCCCCGTTTTCTGATAGGACTGAGCGAGTAAGAGTCTTGAGCTAGGGCTTGTGTCAGCCGCAGCTGTCAACACTACACGTTCCAGCTCATTTATAGCATCTTCGTATCTCCCCGTGAGATATAGCGCGCTAGCGTAAGCCTCGATGAATTTCTTGGGCACACCTCGAGTTTCCGAAATCGGACGAAGCAATTTTGCCGCATCCTCATACCTCCCGTACCGGAGAAGTTCAAGCCCCAACTCCGCCCCGGCTATGGGAGAGGAGATTTTGCGTGGTAGAGGGTAAACACCGACAGGAATGTTAAGTATTCCTCCGACAGTGTCATTGGCTCTAAGTAGTCCTGCCCTCGCTCTCCACTCAAGGCCAGTGGCCCCCAGCAGCGACTTCATAATCTCGGCGGATTCGCGCTTTCTGCCTATTCTCTCGTATGCCAATGCTTCGACAAAGTTGATAAGATTCCTCGCCGCGCCCTCATTGCGTATCTGTGGGATCAGCCCAAGCGCGTATTCAGCTCCCTTAAGATCACCAGCTATCTCGACAATACGAAGTAGAATTTCAAATGACCAACCATGGCCGTCGACGGTAATTGGCAGCGCCTTCAAGTAGTGGGCGAGTACTTGTCTCGGTTCACGAGCACAGAATCCTCGCGCTGCGGAGACATCAAACAACTTCTTGCTATCCTCCGACGTGAGAAGTTCCTGCGCGCCCACCAGCAAGTCTCTTACGCCATGCCTGATCACAGAACAAACTTCGCCGCCTAGGCTCACACAGAGCCCAACCCCAGCGATTTCACCATTCTCCGTGAGCAAAATGGCAGGGACTGACTCCACACCCCCGGTTACGAGAAGACTTTCGTAGAACCGTCCTCCGACCCACCCGCCACCAACGGAAATCGCTCGTTGGACGCGCAACTGTCCATCTGCATTCACAGGCTGAACTACCCAGGACACGTCCTTGGACTCATCACGAGCTAGCTCAGAAAGGGCATTTGAGGAACTAGACGGCGTTTTGGTGGCGAACCGGAAACCCAGGAGCTTCCTTGCTCGCCGAGCATCAGACCCCGCTTGCTCATGTTTACTTGACGAGATCTCGTCAACGCTCCAGCCACGGACAATGAGACTTGAACTCAATGATAACCACGCATCGATCATACGTCCGTTTTCATCAGTAATAGGCGAGAAGAGGCCCATGATGGGACGAACGGCGTGCTGGATCGCTTTCGGCAACGGAACAACTTCCGACGGCATCCCCGTGTCCGACATGCCGCAAGAGAGTATCGCCGCCATTGTCAGTATCCGCCAATGACGCTTCCTTTCGTGGGTACACCTGCAACGGGCGATCATCGTATGTCTCCAAGCTGCTCGCGAGTGGATACGAACATTGAGCCTATCGCTCGAACACTAGCTTAATCCATAATTTCCACTCCTCCTCATCATCATCGTTGCCACAGAAGGGGATTCCCCACTTAATGCCTCCGCTTACCTTCCCTGGGACTCCGCCGACGGATACCGGATGCTCGATCTCGCCCGCAACGTCTAGCACTCCTCCATCTAGTCCGCCTTCATCAAACTCAACCTCCACCCTCGCACTTACCCCCACTCGGCCTCTACCGAGGGGCCACTCCTTTTTCACCTCTGGAAATCGGACTCCTCCTCCGCCATTCTCAATCCAGATCGCAATCGCCGCTCCGAACAACATTCCCCCGCCAGCATATGGTTCCCAAGGCAAGTCAAGTAGCCAAGGACCGACGAGCTCTTCCCCTATCTTCGATCCGAGCTTTCCAAGACCCTTCTCAGCGTCCTTAGCATCCTTCTTCTCTTTGGCCTCCTTCTCCTCATCTGATCGAAAGTCTGGACCGAAATCGGTGGGAGAAGATCCCAGGGGCTTACGCCGTACTAGTGGATCACTCGCTTCCGGCGGACCATAATTGACCCCGGGCACATCGGCCGTCTGGTAAGGAGTTCCTTTCTTTCTTTCCTTCTCCTCCACTCTATCAAGCAACTTTTTAAGGGCTGCGCGCGCCTCTTCTGGAGATGGCGGAGAGAGACCTAATGGGTCGGCCAGTGTAGCGGGTGAACTGAGAACAAATTCATAGAGTCCTAATCCGTCCACATACCCCAACGGATCCCTTTGCAAGAATCGTCCCGCCTCGGGGTCATACGCCCTGGCGCGATAGTGGTACATGCCCGATGCTGCGTCGAACTCCCGCCCTGTAAACAGGAACGGATTTCCCACGTAACTCGACCCCTGCGTCGTTCCCGCCGAGTTCCGAACGGTCGCCTTTCCATAGACGTCGTACGTCACCCACTCAACCACGCCGCCACTGGGCGCGGAAATCTCGCTCACGTTTCCAAGCGCATTCTGGTGATACGTGAACCGAAGAATCTCCGACGTATTGCTGTCGCCATCCACATCCGAGATGTCTGCGCGATCCATCGCCCGCGGATGGTCAATGCGGTCCTCGTGAAAGTAACGCGCAAGCCAGGTATTGTTGCCGTCAAACTCCTCGACGATGTCCTGGCCATCGAGAATGTAGCGCGTCGTGACCGCGCCGGAGACGACGTGCTTTTCAACCCGCCGGCCAAGTGCGTCGTATTTGTACTTGGCAATAACTGTGCTCGATCCACTGACCCTCACCTCGACCAAACGATTCTTATAATCGTAGTGGTACGTCTGCGTGCCGTCGTCGGTTAGATTGCCGTTGCTATCGTGCGTGCGCGAGGTGCCGCCGATCGCCGTATACTCATTCATGGCGTTGAACGAGTAACTAACCGTCGTGGCCGAGCCGCCCCATGGAGTCTGCTGCGTCTGGCTCCGATTGCCCAAGCCATCGAGCGTGTAGACCTGCTTGGTAACGTAGGTCTGCGAACCCGGCGTCGCCACTTCCGTTGCGGGATTGGTCACATCGTAACGCGTGTCCACCATGCGGTAGGCCATATCGTAGGCATAGACATCGCCCTTGCCGTTTCGAGCGTTTAAGAATGGCTGGATCCCGGTCGGCAACGAATTGATCCACGTGGAGTTGAACGAATTCTTCTCCATCCGACGGTTGTGGACTTTGTCATACAGATAGTCAAACGTGTGAAAGCTCTGCGACGAGCTGTTCTTGTGATCGAGCTGCGAGAGACGCGCAAAGCCGTCGTACCCGTGATCCGTCGTAGTCGCGTTTTGGTTGGTCGTCTTGGCCAGGCGGCCAGCGCCCTGAAATGTGAAGCTTGCGATGTTCGTGGAGGCTGCGGAATCCACCATCGCCGTCATGCGGTAGATCGCGTCACGCTGGTGAAGCACACTGAAGGCACTGGGATACTGAATCGCGCTGCGAGAGCCCGCGTCGGTATACGTCGAAGTGACGGTGCGCCACTTCTCCTGGCCTGTCACCGTGTAGCCCTGCGTTTCCTTCAACTCGTTACCCACGCTGTCATACGTGAACTGCACCTCATAGTCATTGTCTTTTGCGGTGAGCATGCGGTTTAGCGCATCGTAAGAATAGGTCTCTGACGTCGTTCCCAAGACACCGGTGGCGCGATTGACTGCGCGCGAGGTCAAGCGACTGAGCACATCATAAGTATTGGTAACCACCGTGCCGTTCTGATCCGTCAAGGTCTTGACGCGATCGTTCTTATCGAAAGTTCGGGTCACGAACTTCGCGTCGGCAAAGGTCGTCTTGAATACGCGCGAAAGGGCGTCATAAGAATAGGACGTCGTGTTTAGATTGTCGTCCGTGACTGACGTCATGCGGCCTGACGCATCGAAGCTCGCCGTCTCGAGAATGCTATTGGTGAAATCGTCAATCGACGTACCAATGGCAAGCGCACGCTCATAACTTGTTTGGCGGTTCGCAAGGTCGTAACCCCAGCGAACAGGACTCCCCTCGGCATCAACGCGGAAGGTCAAATTTCCGCGACTGTCATACGAAAAACTCGTTGTCAAAATGTTCGAAGCGTTGAGCCGGTCGATCTCGCGCCTGGACGTGAGACGGCCCAGAGCATCATAGACAAACTCGGTTTCAAAAGTCTCGGATCCACCTGCCGTAGGAATGTCCTTGCGCTTGATCTTGGTGGCGAGCCCGCGCGCATCGAGGATCCACTCGGTTTCATTTCCAACGGCGTCTTGGACCTTAATCTGGCGCCCCGCATTGTCATAGAGATAGGTCGTCTTATTGTTGAGCGGATCTTTGATCTCCGTGACGCGGCCCGTTTTGTCGTGCTGGATAGTGACCGTCGGGTAGCTCGGCGTGAGCCCAGATCCGAAACGATCCTTGACGCGCTTCCAGAGCCGATTCACCTCATCAAAGTGGTTCGTCGTCTTGGCCTGAAGCACGTTCGAGGCATTGTAGGCCGCAGCCGTTAGGACGTTTCCGTTCTTATCATAGGTCCAAGAAACATAATGACTCAGCGCGTTTGTCCGTTTCGTCGCACGGTCAAAGAGATCGTACGTGAAATTCGTCGCGTCGCCTTCTCCATTAATCGTCTTGCTGCGATTGCCGTTGGCATCGTAATCCACTTGAATCGTCGATGCCTCGGTCGCGCCATAACCGCGCGTGAGCTTGAAGAGCAACGCCCGCTCGTCGTACTCGATCTTCGTCTCGTCGCCCGTCGGGCTTTGAATTTTGGTGACCTTGCCCTCGCCGTCGTATTCATACGTCGTTACCGCTTGGCTTGAGGACGTCAGATCTTGGGTGGCAGTCAAGCGCCAGCCCATTTCGTTGTACGTATAACTTGTCTCAATCCAGGGCGTAGTGGCATCAAGCGTGCCGTTCTTGTCGCGGTTCTCCGTTTCAAGCAGCGTGAGATTTCGATTGGCATCGTAGGTGAACTTGCGTTTGTAGTTAAGCGGCGTAGGCGCTTGTATCTGGGTAACAAAATTTTCGGCGTCCACCGTAATCGTTGTGGTGGCGCCATTCGGGCCTGTTACAGAGGTTACGTTTCCATACTGATCATATTGAAATGTCGTGGTGATCGCCAGCCCGCCAGGATCACGAATGACTTTGTGCAAGTATCCGTTCTGGGAACCCGTCGTGTAGTAAACGAAATTTGTCACGCGGCTCTCGGCGTCTGTCGCCGACGTGATGCGCCCGTATGAATCGTAAGCATAGGTCTCTGCGATGGACTGGTTCGTCGGCTGGGTGACCGTGGGTCGCGATACGGCCGTCGTGTTGCCAGAAGAGTCCACCGTCATGGTGGTGACGTTTCCCTTGGGGTCGGTCACTTGGCTCACTTGGTTGTATTGGCCCGTGTACTGGTAAGAGGTTACGAGGTCCGTGCCACTGTTGGTGCTGGTGTCCGTCGTCCGGTGCCGGACCTCCGTTAGATTGAGCGAACTGTCATACGTATAGTCGGTCCGGTTTCCGCGCGGATATACCACAGCCGTGGTCATGCCGGTGGTTGCGTTCACCGTATACGTCGTGGTGAAGTCAGTCGGCTCGCCGGTACGCAGACCCTTGGTATAGACCTTCTTTTCCGTGGGCACCGCGAAGGAACCAAAAGTCCAGCGCGTTGTATTTCCCGCGCGGTCAACTACGGTCGTCCGCTTGTTGGGAACGTCATACGAAATTGTGTATTCGCCCGGACCAAGCGCCTCCTTTACCACCATGTCGTTCTCGTCGTACTCAAGCGTCTGAACGACTTCGCCCTTGGCGTTTTCCACGTGAATCAGGTTCGACTTGAAGCGCGTCTGTGCGTGGTTGGCGCTGTAGGAATAGCGCACCGTGCGCCCCGAGGAAAACTGTGCGGAAACCGGACTCGTGATCGTCCGGAGGTCCCCCATGTAGTTATAGGAAAATGTCCACGTGCGGCCGCCGAAGTCAACCACACTTGAAAGCCGCCCCATCGCGTCGTAGTTGAGTGAAATGTTGCGATTCAGCGAATCCGTGATCTGAGTCAGCTTGTCGCCCGTGTAGGTATAAGTGTGTGTATTGCCATAGCGATCGGCCAGACTTATCCGCTGCCCGTTTGCATTAAACGTGCTCACGCGGCCCAATCGATCGGTAACGGTGTGGTTAGATCCCGACGGCGCAAGCGTGGTGTCGTAGTGCGTGGGCGGAATGAACGTGCTCCCGGATTTGACATACGTATCCACACGCCCATAGGGGCTTTGATACGTCATATCCCCGTTCGTCTCGGTCTTCATCCGCACGTCTTGATTGAGGAACCAACTGTTGCCGTAGCGCCCCGCAAAATCTCGCCGCGATCGGTACGTAAGCGTGAGGTCTAGATCCATGCCGCGACCGGGAATCGAAACCAGTCGGTGAATCAGCACTTCTTCGCCCGTGCTGAGCTGAACACTATGAGGCGTGGATGCGGTGTGGGCTGGTGGCGTGGGGCCGGCAACAGGGCCTTGTGAATCGGGTCCAAATGGAGGACACGGCCAGACGCAAGTGAGCGCTTCCATGCCGTAGGCACCCGATGCCGCCGCCGTGATCGTGGGAAACACGCCGCCCGGAGGGACGCTGCTCGCAGACCCAAATGTCCACTCGCCTTCAACATCACGACCCGTCGTAACGCTCATGTCCTGAGTGAGATTGGCCCACATGAACTCCAGATCTTCAAGGGTCCCGCCCTCGCCGAGCTGTGTGGTCAACCCGCCGTAGGCCTGGTAGCCCAACGACAAGTCCACGCTGCCCACGTAAAGCGGCGAACTTGGAACACCCACATCAAACACACGCGCGGTCGTCTCGTTGTTCGCGCTATCCGACATGAGCACGGTGACCCACGGACCGGCAACAGAAATGTCCACCGCACTCACGTTTGAGTACGTCCCCATAACGGGCGTCACAAATCCGAACGTCGATGCCCGCAAGTCAACCTGCAGTACCTTTGCCGTCGAGCCGTCATTGATCGAGACGTAACAATAGTCGGCATCGGCCACAGCAAGCCCGGTCGGCTCGACATTGGCACCGGCAAATGTGTCGTCGTAGTCAACTAAGAGCGTCACATCGAGGCGATATATCTCGGCCGAACCGTCGCCTAGTGCCACGACGTTATTGTTGCCAGGCTTGGGACCGGCAAGTTCAGTCGGTCCCTGACCAAACGAGGGATTGCCGAGTACCGACGGACCACTGGATTTGAACTCATAAAGCGAGTTGGTATTCGCGTCGATCGCCCAGGCATCCACACTTGAGGAGTTGTTGTCGGCCGCGGCTACGGTGAAATCTGCACCCGAAACCGTTCCGACAGTGGTTGACGTGTTGGTCGTCATGTCAACGCGAACAATCTCACCGTTGCTCGCACCGTAGATGACATCCCCGGAAGTCTTATCCAAGTCAATCTGCTGAACCGCGTTGTTGGAGTGGGCGGGCTTTAGTGACGTGAACGAAACCGCATGGCGATTCTCGTTATCGACCTGGTAGATGCCGCCAGCCTGCCCGGCCAAGTTGTACGACTCCTTCGGATTTCCTGTGGTGCTCGTGTCCTTCATACCGAAGTCGGTGATGACGATCGGACTTGGAGGCGCCGCCTCAGCAAGAATGCGACGACCACCGGTTAGCACGAGGAATGCCAGCGCATAGGTTGCAAGCCCTACGGCAACCAGCCCCAGAGGCGTATGCACCCAAGGGCGAGGCGTTTCCGTGCGGCTGTCCTTCTTTGAACGCTTTCGACTGTTTCTGTTCTTGCTAGCCATGTCTACCCCAATCTCGCTCAAGCCTTGCTTGATGGTTTTAGGTGATGCGTTGCGCCTATTTGTCGCGCCTATTCGTCGATTTTGTCAATGAGGTCGTACGCGGCCTTGGCTTGGGCCGCGACGGATTTGGTGGATGAATCTTTGTCGGTCTTCATGGTTTGAAGCCCGCCCTTGTCGCCATACGCGGCAAGCGCTAAGGCAGCACCGAGACGGATCTTGAAGTTCTTGGAACCAAGCTCGGAAACGAATGTGCTCTTGACGTCGGACAGATCCCACGGCTTCTCAGCGGCCGCGAGACGAAGCGCAAGCTCTTGCACGCGAACATCCGAATCGGATAGCAACGTCTTGACCGTAGACTTCTCGCTTGAGACGGCCTTCGCCTTCTCAATCGCACGCAGTGCTTCAAGGCGAACGCGCGCGTCTTTGTCTTTCGCAAGCGTGACGAAAGTCGAGGTGTTTCCAGACTCACTTCGAGCGCTAAGAGCCGCTGTAGCATGCTCGCGCACGAACCCCGACGTGCTCTTGACAAGCGTCTTGAGTTCTGAAGAGGCCGAACTTGCATTGCTGTCCGTGACTTCGCCAAGACAGCGCATCGCGAGAACTCGATCTCGATCTTCGCGCTTAGTGTCCACGGCGATCGCTGCGAGCTTGCCGGGACCCGACGTAGGAATGAAACCGAGCGTGCGAATGGCGGCAAGTTTCGTGAGCCCGGAACTTGCCGCTGCGGCCTCCAGGGCCTTTGCGCCCGCGCCCGTGGTTCCCTTGAGCGCACGCGCTGCACGCGCCTTGACGCCATCGGCTACGCGATCATCGGCAAGAACGCTCGCAAGCTCAGGAACAAGCTTGTCACGCGCCTTAGGCGCCTTCTGAAGAATCAGCGCTGCGCTGGCTGCAATGTTGACATTGTCACTCGCCAAGAGATCGCGAAGTGCGCTCACGTGATCACCACCCACAGGTAGCTTTGAAAGGGAGCGCACAAGACCGGCGCGTGTGACGGCGGAGTGTTTGCCTGCAAGTTCGTCCAAGAGCTTTGTGGCCTGCTTGCTACCTCCCTTTCCCAGACGATCGCTCGCGTCTTGGCGCTTCTGAGCATCGACGTTCGACAAAAGCGCCAAGTCAGCTTCGTACGGCGTTGGCGCTGCGGTGATCACCGCTGCTACAAGTGCCACAAGCATCACACCTGCGACAGGTGCAGCGCGCCTCACCTTCTGCGCGCGATCAACGCGACCCGAGGAACCAACTTCACGCTCGTGGTCTCGCTTTGGCTCGCGATTCCCCTTCTTATCCAATGTGTCGTTGGTCATCTGTGCCCCCTAAATGGGGAAGCTATCCACTCCGCGAGTGGCGCGGATACGTACCCCAATATGTGTGACTGTCGCTCGTTGCGGAGAAAACGAGGAACACGGCGACTCGCGCGTGCTTCTCGACAGCGCGAAATCGACACTAGAGACATGCGCGGCCGGTGGCGCGGAAATTCGGCTCTACTGCTCTTTGTGTGGGTCGTACATTTGCGATTTCTTGTCCTGCCGCCCCTAAGAGGGCGCGGACGGCAGGAAAAGAAATGATGTTTGTTTGAACAGGCTGTCACAACCTAGAGGTGCCCACGGGACTCATGTTTCTTTGTTGGTTACGAAATCGACAAATCAACAGAGGAGCCCCATGCGCGCCACCACGTTATTGCATCGGATGATCGATGTCCCGGGGATGTACGTCCGATCGGTAGATTTTTCGCTGCGTGGCGTGATCGCCACGGTGTCTCCGCGCCATCGCCTGCCTCGTTGCAGTGGGTGTGGGGAAAGGGCCCCGGGCTACGATCGGCTGAGATCTAGGTTTTGGCGCCACCTGGGGATCGGTTCTACGCGAGTGTGGTTCAGATACTCACCGCGTCGCGTGAACTGCTCCCGTTGCGGCGTGCGAGCCGAGCAAGTGCCGTGGGCTGAGGCTCAGAGCCGATTCACAAAGGATTTCGAGGAAATGGTGGCGTACTTAGTTCGAACGACGGACAAGACGCAGGTCTCAGTCCAAATGGGCGTGACGTGGCGAACGGTTGGTTCCATCGTCACGCGTGTCGTCGCGAAACGCCAGGATCCCGACCGACTCTCGAATCTGCGCTGGATTGGCATGGATGAGTTCAGCCATCTTCGCGGACACAACTTCATTACGTTGGTTGTCGATCACGATCGTCGCCGCGTGGTGTGGGCAGCCGAAGGGAAGGATTCAGCGACGCTACGCAAGTTTTTCGAAGAGATATCGCCGGAGGACGCTGCCAAGATCGAAGGTGTAACGACGGATCTGGCGGGATGGAACCGCAAAGCCATTGCGACACACATCCCTCAAGCCCAAGTTGTATTCGATCGCTTTCACATCCAGAAGCTAGCAGGCGTGGCACTCGATGAAGTACGCCGCGAACAGCTACGAGAACTTCGAGGCACTGATCAAGGTCGGTTCATTTTCTACTCGCGTTACGCAATCCTAAAGAACTACTGTGACCTCGATTCGAAGCAGCGGACCAAGCTCAGCGAGATCGAGCGGACGAACAAGAAGCTGTATCGCGCTTATCTCCTAAAGGAGTCGCTTGGTGCGGCACTGGATTACCTTCAACCGAAGCGAGCTCGGCGCGCCCTTCGTGAGTGGCTGGCTTGGGCGTCGCGATCCAAACTCAAACAGTTCGTGCGATTGGCCAAAACGCTTCGGGAGCACTTCGATGGCATCATCGCCTACATCAGTTGCCGCATGACCAACGGCATCGTGGAAGGCATCAACAATCGGCTCCGCATGGTGGCTCGACGAGCATACGGATTTCACAGCGCCAAGGCGCTGATCTCTATGTTGTTCCTGTGCAACGGCGGCATCGAACTCCATCCGAAGTTGCCATGACCCACATGAAGAGCAGGAGACTCGGAAATTCTCAACGTTTTTTACATAGAAAACAACCGTGTTCTTACCAGTACACCGCGTTTGAACGACGCGTCAATCACGATCAAAGATAGCTTGCTTGCGGCTTTGCGAGTTTGGAACACCGTTTGTTGTGAACGCTTGTTGCATAAATTCGTGTGTGACACAACCGACACGCGTGCGTTACACAAGCAGTCTCGTATGCGCGTGCGGTAGCGCGGACGCATGACGACATGTGAATGCAACCGAGGGCACTAAAATTCCGCCGCCCATTCAGGGCGGGATGATTGGGTGTGGGTGCAAACCCAGGGTTTCGCGCCGCTTCGCTTGCGCTACACCCTGGGCTATTGACCCGTGGCCCCTGCGGGGCCGTTGACTGTTTCGTGTAACGCAACCGGCGAGGACATTGATTCTCTTTGTTAGATCCGTCCAGAGTCAAACCGATTGCGAACCGTTCTACGTATCAATGATTCGCGTTCACCGTCGCTTGCGCCCTCTGCGGTCCCCGCTTCTCTGCGCGCGGGTACAAACGACTTCACCGGAGACGCGCCGTGTCTCGGTGGCGCTTTCGTTCCTTTGCTTCTAAGTGTGACATCTAAGAAAGCTATCTGCTTGCAACCCATTCCACAGTTCCGCGATTCGCGCCAATCAACGCTTGCGCTCTCTGCGTCTCTGCAATTTGGCGTCTCCGCGTGAGATGAATCACGTGCGACCGCACAGGACCCGCTCACACTCCACATAAAGTGTGAATTCGGCCCTGACACAGTATCGCGGAGTCTTTCCAGCCAGGTACGTGTATGAAAATCAGACACCATGTCGTTGTTGCCCAGTTCACGCGCCTCTTGATTCGGCCCCTCGATGCGCACCGCGCGAATCAGAGATTCACTTGTGCTTACTCGGGATCTCCGATTCGCCGGGTCTTCGACCGGACAAATCTCCGACACGATTCTTGACGTGTTTACACATCCTGTCGCGGAGTCTACAGGAGCTCGACTCCGCCCATGCCAAGACGCGCTCCCCACGCTTGCGCCCTCCGCGCCTCGGCAACTTGGCGTCCCTGCGTGAGATAAATCGCCTACGACGACAAGCGTGCCGCTACTTCTGCAGGTTCGACGGCACCCCGTTGGGGAAGATCTCCTTGATGCGCTGCTCGATTACGGCGATTCGCTTCTCGGATGGGGGGTGCGTGCTGAGCATGGCGGGGGGCTTGCGACCGCCACTTGCTTCCGCAAGGATCTTCATTACGCCGATCAGCGCGCGCGGGTCATAGCCGGCTTTCACCAACAGGTCCACGCCTATGCGATCGCTCTCGAGTTCGTCTTCACGACCATACTTCATATTGATCATGTTACCGATCATCTGAATTACGCCCTTGCTGCGTCGGCTCGCCGGGTTGCGTGGATCGTAGGTGGCGATGACGGCCGCGCCGCTCAACCCTTGGGTCAGTTGGGCCTTGGCCATCTTTTGGGCACCATGACGCGCGAGAACATGACCGATCTCGTGACCCAATACGCCTGCAAGTTGGCCTTCGGTTCGAAGGCGTGTCAAAAGTGCATCGGTGATGAACACTTGCCCACCCGGTAGCGCAAAGGCATTGACGGTGTTCGGGTCGGCCAAACAGTGGAAGTTGTACTGATAGTTTTCCATGGTCTTGGGCTCGGCGCGCAGAAGGCGCTGACCCACCGACGTCACGGCGTCTTGTTTACGATAGTCCTGGTGAAGTCCGCCGTGCTGCGCGGCCATCTGAGGGGCGGCTTGGAGTCCAAGCGCGCGCTCTTGTTCCACGGTCATTTTTCCAACGAACTGTTGTTCACCCGTAAAGGGATTGGTTTCACACGACTTGAGGTACATGAACAAGGGAATCGCAGCCACAACAAGGGCAAGCAGGAAGCGACCCTTTAAGAGTTTCCCAATGCCTCCCAATCCGCCGCTTGGACGTTGGGGCACGCGCTGCCCTCCGGTGGGCATCGGCATGGGCGAACGTCGGTAACGAGGATCGGTGTAACGGGGGTCTTGGTAGCGCGGGTCCACGCGTCGCTGGGGAAAGGGTTGTCCCGAGTAGCCACCGCCGTATTGCGGTTGCCTTGATCCTCGTTGTCCAAATGGCATTTGAAATCTCCTGACAGTCGGTCCGAGCGGAACGGCGTCTAGGCCCCATCGGGGGCCAACGCGTTCTCCAGCTCGACCCACTCTTCATAACATAGTTCGAGGTCCGCGCGGGCTTGCTCCAGAGCCCGGAGGATCTCGTCGGGCGATTCGTCCGCTCTATCGGGGTTGCTGCTATAGGCCCGCTCCAACGAGGCTGCGAGTGTCGTCACCTTGGGTTCAAGCTCGGCGATCTTGGCCTCGAGGGTTCGATGGCGACTCTGAAGTCGATTTCGTTCGCGTTTCTTGGTGCGCTCGGCCTCGAATGCGGCCCGGGCACTAGCCTTCTCCGCCTCTCGGTCCTCGTTGCGATTGGCGAGCGCCTGCGCGCGCGGCGGTTCGCGCCGCGTCTGCCACCACTCCGCAAAGGAACAGCGATGATCGGCCAGCGCGAGGTCTTTCACCTCAACGACACGCTCAACCAACTTGTCGAGGAAATAGCGATCGTGACTGATGACGAGCAAGGTGCCTTCAAACTCTTGAAGCATGTCTTCCAACTGCTCACACGCCTCGATGTCCAGATGGTTCGTGGGCTCATCCAACATGAGGAAGTTCACGTCGTTGCTCACAAGCCGTGCGAGCTGTAGCCGACTCTTCTCGCCTCCCGAAAGCGTGGTCACAGCACGCCCGAGGTCTTCGCGGGTGAACATAAAGCGGTGCAATGTGTCGCGGGCGTCGGCCGGTTGAAGTCCGCTGGCCTCCACAAGCCAGTCTTCGAGTGTGCCACCCTCGACCACGTCGTCGTGCAATTGTCGATATTCATCGACGATCACCGACTTACCGAGGCGCAAGGTGGGGTGTTCCCAATGCCCCTGTTCCAAGATGGCCCGAAACAACGTGGACTTCCCCGCGCCGTTGGGGCCCACCAGACAAACCCGTTCTCCGTATTCGATTTCAAGCGATGCTCGGTCAAAGAGCACGCGATCGCCGTAGGCGAAGGAGAAGTCGTTGATCTGGAGTGCAATGCGTCCGTGGCGTCCGCTCGTACTTACGCTGGCTGAGAATCGTCGCTTGATGTCGGTGGGTGCTTCGATCTTCTCCATGCGCTCGATGCGTTTGAGCATGGATTTGGCACGTTTGGCTTGAGCTGGATCATCGTACGCGTTGGCCATGTCCCGAAGCCGTCGTGCTTGAAACTCGATTCGTTGAATGAGCCGTTGTTGCACCTTGTATTGCCGCGCCTGCAAGGCAAGCGCCTCTTCCCGCTGGCGGACAAATTCGGAGTAGTTGCCCTTCCACGCGTGAATCTTTGCGCGTCGCAATTCCCAAATGGACTGTGCGACGGCGTCCAGGACATGCCGGTTGTGACTGACCATGACCACGGCCGAATCCATTTTTCGAATGAACCGAATGAACCATTCGACGCCGTCCATGTCGAGATGGTTCGAGGGCTCGTCAAGCAACAACACATCGGGGCGCGAAAGCAGCGCGCGGGCAAGTCCTATGACGTTTCGCTCCCCGCCCGAGAAACGCGCGAGGTCCTTGTGCCAGGATGACTCCGGAACACCCAACTGCGTAAGCATGGTCTTAATGCGTCGTTCTACATCATAGATCCCCGATTGCTCCTGTTCTCGTTGCAACGCCTCGTACGTTCGAAGCAATGGATCCGACGGCTCCCGGTCGTGCCCGTCTGCAAGCCGCGCCTCAATCTCCCGAAGTCGAGACTCGCGCATTGCCTCATCTTCAAACGCGGACTGCATGAACTCGAAGACCGTTGCCCCGACGCTCGTGTCGAGCTCTTGCGCTTGATACGCAATTCGAACCGCGCCGTTGGCTGTGACCGATCCGGATGTGGGCGCAAGCTGCCCCGCGATCAAACGAAGCAATGTGGACTTTCCGCTCCCATTTGGACCAATGAGTCCGACGCGGCACCCGCGCTCGATCTTGACGTTAACGCCATCAAGCAAGACGGGGCCGCCGAAGTGCATCGACAAGCCATTGGCCGCTACCAGGGTCATTGGCAGAGGATACCCACGCACGCGAAATCAGGCTAGCCGTGGATTGCATCGACTGGACGTGTTTCAATTTTCTGTTTCGCAGGTACGATTCCCGTCGCGGGAGACTGAATTCATTGAATGCGTCCGCTGATTTTCGTGACTTGCTCTTTGCGGATGTGGCGCTGGTCGAGGGACACGCTTCCGCGCGACACGTAGCCGCCGCACTGCTCAAGTATTGGGATCGACGTGATCGCGTCGAACGCTCGTTGGCCGACGAACTTGCCACAACGGCAGGGATTGGCGAGGCCGATATGGCGGCCATCAGCAAGCGTGTCGAGGAATTGGTGTCGGCCGCAAACGGAGATCCTCGCCTGGCCGTCACGGAGCGCGGCGGACTCACCCATGAATTGCACGTGGCGGTGTCGCGCCAAGATCATCAGGCTTCACGGCAACTCACCGAACTCGGCGCCGGCATTCGCTTCGAGTTGCGCGAGCTACCCAAGGATCGCTATCTCGACTTTATGCCCGTGGGCGAGGGCGGGATGGGAATCGTGTATTGGGCGATGGACACGGAGCTCGGACGTCAAGTCGCGTTCAAAGTCGTTCGGCCACCTACGGAGGGCATGGGCTCCGGCGTCACACCCCCTGCGCCGCTCCACATGCAGGCACCGAGCAAAGGCGACCGCTCCACGTCGGCGTTTGAAGAGCTAAAAGCTCGCTTTCTTCAAGAGGCTTGGGTTACGGGCGGTATGGAGCATCCCGGTATTGTGCCGGTGTATGAGATCGGTCGAACGCGTGGTGGCGTGCCCTACTACACGATGCGTTTCGTCCGCGGGCACCGAACACTTGAAACCGCTCTCGACGAACGACGTGCTCGCGGCTTTGACACTCGCATTGAGCTCTTAGAGCCCTTCTTGCGTGTGTGCGATGCCATCGCCTACGCGCACAACCGCGGTGTGATTCACCGCGATCTTAAACCCGCCAACGTTGCGCTTGGTGAGTACGGCGAAGCCGTGGTGTTGGACTGGGGTCTTGCCAAGCTCGGCGCACAACCCGACGTCTTTGCCAGTCGTTGGCAAGAAAAAGTATCGGACTTTCGGGACGCGGCATCCATGAAGACGATGACGTCTGCGTTGGGCACGCCGGGGTATATGTCGCCTGAAGCAGCCGCCGGGCGCATCGATGAAGTCGGCGCGTCATCCGACGTCTACAGCCTCGGTGTCATGCTGTTTGAGATTGCCACGGGTGTACGACCCTTCGAGTTCAAAAGTTTCGAAGAATATGCGTCCAAGGTGAACGCAACCGATGCACCGGACGCGTCCACGGTGGAGCCAGCCGTTCCTGCCGATCTTGCGGCGATCTGCGCTTCGGCGTTGGCGCGTCACCCATCTCGACGACCGAACGACGTGGCCACGCTCGCTACACAGATTCGCAATTGGCAACGGGACCGCGCGACCAAAGCCGAAGTGCGGGGCATACTCGCGGAAGCCGAACTCGCCCTTGAAGACAATCCGTCACTTTCCCCGCTTGAAATGACGCGACACGCCGAACGTGCCACCGTGGCATGCCAACGCGTCCTAGCGAGACGACCCGACGACTCACGCGCCAAGGTGTTGCTTGCAAAGGCCCACACCTTGCGCGACGAGAGCATCCGCGCCCGGGCACGCCGCTCCCAAAAGATGTTTCTTCGGAAGCTCGCACTGGGTGCGCTTGCGGGCCTTGCCGTTGTGGGAGCCGCAGTGGCGTACCTCATGAATGTGGAGCGCCAGAAAGCCGAAGACGCGCGACATGTGGCCAAGGCAGAGCGCGACAACGCCCAGCGACACCGGCAGCGAGCCGAGGAGGCGATTGGGTTCATTACCGAAGAGCTGCGGGATCAACTGGAGCCAGAGGGCAGACTTGACATCCTGGCGACGATCGCCGAACGCGCGCGCGCCCATTTTGAGTCCATTCCCGTGGAGACGGATCACGAGGAGAGTTTCGCGCTGCGTATGCGTGCGCTGCGTCAGTTGGGCGAAGTCAACTTGGCCCGCGGTGACTTGGAGGGAGCGCGCCGCGCGTTTCAGGAAGCCGTTAGCGAATGCGACAAGCGCTTGGTCGTCCATGGGCGTGATGCGCGCACTGTGTTTGAACGGAATCGCGCGGTTTCGAACGTCGCGCGCGTTGACTTAGCTCAGGGCTTCCCGCGGCGTGGCGCCGACAAGCTCCAAGCGGTGGTTGAGGCGCTCAATGACGAGCCATTTGATGGCATTGGGCAGAATGACTTGACGAAAACTCGGGTGCGTGCGCAAATCGCACTGGCCCACTCGCTGCGAGGGGTGTCTGACCGAGACACGGCCAATGAGGTGGCCAGCGTCGCGCTGAAGGAAGCGGAGTCTTGGTTGTCCCGACACCCCACGGATCTCGATGCGCTGCGCCTTGCAGCGGAGGCCGGGATGTCGACTGCGCTTATGGCGTATCTCACCAATAACGCGCAGCGGAGCGACTTGATCATCAATCTAGCGGTTACGCGCGCGAAGATGATGCGATCCAATCGCGTCGACAATAAGTCCATCGCAGCGTTTGCTGCACACGTGCTGGGTCGCAAGGCATGGCTTTGCCGATACACCCGCCGGCACGAAGAAGCCGAGCAGATCCTGGTTCCCGCCATCGAGATCATGAAGCGGCTCACACGGGAACGCCCGAGCAACATGGCGTGGCGCGCGCAGTTGGCGTATTTGCTCCTGACGTTAGGTGACGCCAGGGCGCGATCCAATCGGGAATA
This sequence comes from Planctomycetota bacterium, assembly GCA_965222115.1. Lineage (GTDB taxonomy): Bacteria > Planctomycetota > PLA2 > PLA2 > JAEUHO01 > CBDCTJ01. The sequence goes on from CBDCTJ010000007.1 coordinate 2,565,402, forward strand.
CACACAGGGGTTTGACGCATTTACTCAGTCCTACGACACGTTCAAGGAACTTCATGCGCGAGACCCCTCCAACGCGAGTTGGATTCATGCACTCATCACACTATGCGATCGGCACGCCGCCATTGCCGCCAAGGCCGATCCGCGTGACGCTGTGGCCGAACTTCGCTTTCGGCGTCAGGCCATTCAGTTCGCAGAAGCGCTTTCTGCGCTTGAGCCTGAGAATCCTCGGTGGCGATTTTTGGTCGTGTGGACAACGTCGGCCGCCCTTGTGCTAGAACGAGATCCCCAGCGAATCAAGCAGGGCCGGAAGGAAGCTCGCCAGCAATGTCGCTACGTCATGCGTCGCATCGTAGATGCAACGGACGTTCTTGAAACATGGCAACTGCTCTCAATCAGTGCATGCAGTGATGAGCAGGATCCACTCGCGCGCATTGCGATTGCCGCGGATGGGTTGCGCGAGTTCAGGCGTGCTACACAGTCAAAGGGTGCGACGGTGCTTACCCACAAATTCCTCGGTGCGTACGTACACAACATCGCGGGTATTCTTGCGGCATCAGGCGAAGATGGCATTGATGAGGTCCGCCGACAACAGGCACTCGTTCGCTCGTGGTACCAGGCGGAAATTGACGGTCGCGGGCGCACCGACGATGCATGGAAACGCGCCATCACGGGCTATCTGGCGCGCCTCAATGAGCTCGACGTCGATTCGCTCGCCGCCAAGGACAAGGAAGGCGAGAACGAGGACGACGAGAACAAAGAAGACTAGGGCAGGAGATACCCCATGCCAATTATTGAAACGTCCCGGCGACTGCGCTCGATTATCACACGCAAGTCGCTCCTACCCAAGTTAGCCGATCGAGAAAGCGCCTCATGGTCGGAGAGTTGGCAGTTGCTCTTTTCGCTCTATACACCCGCCATGGTGCGGTACGTGTCGAGTGTGTTGTCACGCGCGCTCAAGCGCCCCGCGGATCCTGATGAAGCACAGGATATTGTGCAAGACTACTTTTCAATGTGCATTGAGAAGGGCTGGCTCACACGAGATGTCGAGTCCATCCGATGCTTTCGTGCCTATCTCCAGACACACCTCAAGCGCTTCGTCTACAAACACCTCGACAAGAAGTTCGCCCAAAAACGACACTCCGGCGCGCTTGCGTCTGCCGAAGCCCTTGAAGGCGTCATGGGCGACAGCCTCGACCCCTCCGCCGTAGAGTTGGATGAAGGGTGGGTCGCCGTTGCCATTGAGCAGGCACTGGCAGAACTTCGTGGTGGCAACGAACTCTATGCCGAAGTCATTGCCGACCTCTTGCGCACGGACGGCGAAGGAAGTCATGATCTCGGTGAGCGTTTAGGGCAGAGCAGCAAGCAACTTACGCACCTCCGCCATCGTGCCCGCAAGCGCTTTGGCGCCTTGTTTCACGAACATTTGCGGCAAACGGTACTTGATGACGATGCGTTCGAGGAGTTGTGTGTTCGTTTGGAGTCCTATCTCCCCTAATCTGAAGCTGAATCTGTTTCCTTGTCCTTATCCCCTTCTGCTCCACCCGCAGCCCAGCCTTGGCTTGATGGCCACACAGAGAAGTTCCCAAAGTCTTTGCGCGCGAGCTAGCTAAGAAGGGTGCGGGGAGAAGGAATAGAGTTGGGCGAGTGATTCAGATTTAGGTTCAGAGAGGGAGAAGGAGAAGGAGGAAGGGGCTAGCACTCGGGCAAGCTCACAGCCAATCCGCCTTCGCTGGTTTCTTTGTATTCGCGGCGCATATCCAGACCTGTGCGTTTCATGACGCGAATGACGCGATCGAGCGAAATGACATGTTCGCCGTCACTGTGCAGCGCCAACTGGGCCGCGCTCCACGCTTTGGCTACGCCCATGGCATTACGCTCGATACATGGTGCTTGTACGAGCCCCTTTAGTGGATCACACGTGAGGCCCAAATTGTGCTCCATGGCGATTTCGGCCGCGAACTCGACTTGTTCGCGAGAACCTCCTTGGATTTCGCACAAGGCTGCAGCGGCCATGGCGGTGGCCGTGCCAACTTCGCCCTGGCATCCGACTTCGGCGCCCGAAAGACTTGCGTGGGTCTTTACCAGCATCGCGATGGCGCCCGCGGTGGCCAACGCGCGCACGATCACTTCGTCTCTAAGCTTCATGCGATTGCGTATCTCGAATAGTACGGCAGGGAGAATGCCCGCCGCGCCGTTGGTGGGGGCCGTAACGATGCGCCCGCCCGCCGCGTTTTCTTCATTGACTGCGAACGCATATGCCTGAGCTCTTGCAATATGTTCATAGCCAGGGTCTACCGCGCGTGCGTCGCAACGCTCGAGGAGTGCTTTCGCGCGTCGGCGCATGCCAAGGCCGCCGGGGAGTTGACCCTCAACGTCAAGGCCACGCTGAATGCAGGCCACCATTTCTTTCCAGGCACGCAGCAATGTGTTGTGAATGGGCTCGAGTCCGAGCGCTTCGTCCCATGCCATTTCGTTTCGCAGCACGACTTCGCCGAGCGTAAGATCGCGCGACGCGCCTTGAGCCATCAACGTCTGTGCATCCGAGAATGGAATTGCAGGCGGTGGACGCCTACGCGGCGCCGGTTCTCCAGCACGACGAATCGAGCCACCACCGGGAGACAACCATGTTTCCTCAAGAATCGTATGCGTCTCGGGCTGCGGCGTATCGTCCTTCGTCCCAGTAAGTTCAAGCAGTCGAAACCGAATGGTATTGGGATGTTCCAGCGCCACGTCCGCGCTCTCACGCCACGGGACATACTGAATCGAATCGTTCGACCAGGCGACCGTTGCCTGACTCCAATTTGTTGAGCGTTCTGAGGCGTACCCTGCTTCGATTGTTCGGAAGGCATCGGGGTCACAGGTTTCGGGATCCCAGTCCAGCAAGCCCGCGAGAATGGCGAGATGCGTGCCGTGTCCACGCCCCGTAGCACTGAGGGATCCAAAGAGCTCAACGGTGACCTTGGCTTCGCGTACGCCAACGAGCCGTGAAATGGCTGATGCACGAAACGCACGTGCCGCGCGCATCGGTCCCAACGTGTGGCTCGAACTGGGTCCCGGTCCTACACGGTAGAGTTCGCGTAGGCTGGTGAGGATGGGGGTGGTCATGGTGGCGCAGCCTACTCAGTAGGCCGCAATTCAGAAGCACAGGACGACCCCGCAACGAAACCGCTGGCCCACGCCCACTGAAAATTGAATCCACCGATGCGCCCGTCCACATCAAGAATCTCGCCAGACAGGTAGAGCCCGGCACACACTCGAGAGGCCATGGTTGCCGTGTTGGCTTCGCTGAGCGGAATGCCACCCGCCGTGACTTCGGCAAATCGCCAGCCGCGACTGCCCAAAATCGACAACGGATGAGCGACCAGTGTATTCACCAAGCGGCGTCGCTCGACACGGGTGAGTTGATTGCCTGCTTGCGTAGCATCGACGTGCGCGAGTTGCATCAGTACGCCAGCCAATCGCTTGGGGACATGGCCCTCGATCCATTCAAGAACTGTTCCCCGTGCAATCGAACGAAGCGCATCGTCAACGTCGTCGGGCGTGAGGTCAGGAAGCCACGACACCAGCAAGCGGCAGTGAGGGTCGTCGGCACGTGTAGCATCCACATGACGACTCATGTCCAGAACCACGGGTCCACTGATGCCGAAGTGTGTACAGAGCATTGCGCCCGTTGCACGGTGCACGTGGCGTCCCGTCGCAGTCGTCAGTGAAAGTGTCACTGGTAGGGATACACCCTGTAGCAATCGCAATGGATCCGTTTCGGGAAGCAGCAACGGGACCAGTGCGGGATATAGACGTTGCGTCGTGGTGTGGCCCAATGCGCGAGCGATTTCGTAGCCGTGGCCGTCCGAACCCGTCTTTGGAAGGCTCTGTCCCCCTGTTGCCAGCACAACGCGGCGAGCCTCAAATCGCTGTTGATCGCAATCGATCGCAAATCCCGATGTCGAACACACAATACGGTCCACGCGATTCCCAAACACGGACTGTACGCCCAATGACGTTGCGTGCCGAATCAAGCCTGACGAGATATCTTTGGCGCGGTCCGATACGGGGAACAGCTTGCCCGTGTCCTCGCGCTTTAGCGCAATGCCCATGCGCGTAAAGAACGCGACGGTGTCGTCCACGGTGAAGCGACGGAGAACCTTGGCAATCGCGGGCCGCGTCGATCCGCAAAAGTCGTCTGCCCCAACGACTGCGTGGGTCACATTGCAACGCCCGCCGCCTGAGATGTTGATTTTGGCGCCGGGTTTTCGTGCTGAATCAAACAGCCCAATGGTGGCTTGTGGATTTTCGGTAGCAGCGGTGATCGCACACATGAGTCCCGCGGCGCCCGCGCCAATGATCGCGACGTCTAACGGATGGGGGCGGTCAGCGCTGGGCATCGGCGTATTGTGATGCGATGCGAGGGAGCGTGCACGTTGCGGTCGCTACATTTCCGCGTCGAGCAGTAGGGCTTCCACGGCGACGCCGCCATCACCGCGTTGATGACTGAGATCCAGACGCGACTGATCACCCGAACGGAACAGATTGCCATCGGGACCCTCTTCCAGATCAACTACGGGCTGATGGAGCGACTTGGTCTGGCGAACCACACGCCCCGACTCGCCGGTATTGAGTCGTACGCGACTGCCAACCGGGAAAATGCCCTGAGTGAGCATGAATCGCTTGAGCAGCGTGGGCTCAAAGTGTTCCTTCATGGTCATCATGATGCGGTACGCGCGCACGGGACTCATGCGCGGTTTGTAGGGGCGTACGGCCGTGAGTGCTTCGTACACATCACAGATCTTGACAATCTTGGTGACGACCGATTGACGTGTGCGGTGTACGGCACGAGGATAGCCCTGCTGACGGATGGTGCGATGGTGACCGAACGCCGCCGCCACGGCAATCGGATCGCAATTGACCATGTCGAGCAGAATCTCTCCGCCGTACGTCGTGTGGCGCTCCATTTCGAAACGTTCTTGATCATCGAGGCGGCCCCGCTTGTGAAGCACCTCATACGGAACCCACGCTTTACCCACGTCGTGGAGTAGTGCGGCGAGCCCAATTTTGTGGAGCGTCTCTTCGTCGCGCGTCAGTACACGGGCAAAGTCCAGCGCCAGAAGGCACACGCGAATGCTGTGGCCAAAGGTAAATGCATCAAATTGCTCGTAGCGACTGATGCTCATCAATCCCTTGGCATCTTCACTTAGGCACTTCAAGACATCGGCTACGAAGTTCCTCGACTCGCTGACATCAATCGCATCGCCACTGCACGCGCGGACCATGACGTCCTGCATGTGGGCAACGATACCGCTATACAAGTGTCGTGGAATATGAACACGTTCCATGGCAGTGGGATCGATTCCCCCTTCCACACTGCCCGACACACGGAAGCCACCCGAGTCTACGCCAATGCCATCGCCTTCGCCTTCGGAGATGGAGTAACTTCCGAGCAACTCGATGGACGTGCAGTTCTCACTCACCAAGCGCGCATTGGATTCGATGTGATTATTCGGTGCATCGGCCGGACGCGCACCCAACAGTTCAACCAGCGAACGTAGGTCGTCCACCGATACGTCTTTGCGAAAGAGCAGGCCGCCGCTTTCCAGCCGCTTGATGGGTTCAATCACACGTGGCGCGCTCAAACTGGCACCCAGCAACGGGCGCTGGTTGTAGAACAAGAAGCCGTCCGCGATACCAAATACCAATTCATCCAAGTTTTCTTTGGCGAGTAGGGCGCGGTGCATGTCGGCCAGGGCGCGTAGTGATGTGAGCACACGCGGGTGATCGCGCCAATAGATGCGCGCGTTGGTCACACACACCACAAGTTGATCGATAAATTCACTGGCGCCGACCGGTTGGTCCTCGGTTGCGATGCCGTGATGATGGAGTTCACACATGGGCTTAGATTTCCGCCGAGGGTTGAGCCGCGCTCTCGCGCATCGCTTGCAACACATAGCGTGCGGCGTCTCGAATGTCCTTGTGCTCTCGCTTCCAGAACGTGGGAAAGGCGCCCCACGAAAGCAGTTCGCGTAGCACGGGTTCGGCCAAACTGGCGTCGTGGGCGGCAAGCAAATGAATGGCCTGCAGACGCCGATGATGCATGTGGTCGAGGCCTTTGGCGCTGCGCACCACGTTGCACAGGGCCAGCGTGGACACACGCGACATCAAGGCGATCTGAGACTCGCTGGGCGTCGTGTCCAGGGCCGCGCGCAACCACTCTACCGACCATGCCGATGGCTGATCCACGACTTTGAGCACGGAACGCAAGACGGATCGCGAGTCATGATGCTGCAAAAAATTGACAATGGCATCGCGGTAGCGCGAGCCGTCTACTCGGGCAAGCATGCTCACAAACGGTGTGCTGTCTATGTGACTCAGCGAGAAGATCAGCTCGGGTCGCGGATCGGATGCGAGACCATCACCCAGGGTGAGTTGCTTTTCGGCCGTGAGCAATCGCTGCGGACCCAGCTGCTTGACAACATCGAGCAGCTCGCGCGATTCATCGGCGTTGGTTAGATCGAGGGAATCAAAGTAGGTGACAAAGTGCTTAGGGAACTGCGAAACGGCGTTGGCCGACGTCAAGACACCGAATTCACGCAGTAGGCGCGTGCGATCGCCACGCCTGAAGAGTCGAAACAGGCGGTCCTGCGCCAGAATGCGTTCCTCAGGAAGGGGTTGATTACCGGCGTCTTCGTTTTCCGTGGCGTCTGACCAGAAGTAGTCCACGTACTGCCGCAGGACACCGCGCTCTTCGGGACCAAGATTGTCCAGCAGCGGATCCAGCGCATCGATCAGTGCGGTGGACTTGGCGCTCTCCTCCGCCGACACCAGGTAGTGCAACAAGACGCCGATCTGCTCGGCGCGAATATCCACCTCAACTGAGGAAATTGGCTTCACGCGTTCTTGGGGCAACTTCTCAAGTTCTTTGAGAAACGAAGCCACATCGTCGGTGATTTGGTCGTCGCCGGCGTGGCCGGCCCTCTTGGGGTCGTGTTCGACTTTTTCTTGTTTGGACCAACGCTCGAAATGATTGCCGCCCAATACGGGGGCCGCACCGTCTACCCGCATGAAGAGTTGGCGCGATACCGAGGCGATCAAGGTACCCAGCGTGTTTTCGCTTAGCGCGTCCTCCAACTCGTTTGCTTCATCTTGCCAAACGATGCGGTCCTCAAGATTCTCAAGAACGCTTTCGGCAACCCGTCGCGCCGTATCTTCCGCTGCCAACAGGCGACTTCCCATGTGCTGCACAATGCGGCGGACAAGGCGCTTGCCGTCAATACTCAGTTCCGGGGCAATGTCGTCGTCGATCTCTTCCAACAACTCTTCGCGCATGCGATCAATCGACGCCTGCGATCGATCGGCAAACGGATCGGACGTGTCGGATGCGGCGGCTGCCTGAAGCGTGTCTTGGTTGTTCTTGTGAAAGCGCTCGATGAGCCACACACGCACAGCGACGTCGCGGCTCTCCCACAACGACCGCGCAAGACGGGACTCAGGCGTGTCTTCTTCGAGGAAAGCATCGCCGTCGCCCCACGAGCGTATCGGTTTGGCCTCTTCGAGTTCAACTTCGCGCTTGGACTTGGTGTCGCGGCGGAATCCTCCGGCAAAGCGACGTTGAATCAGTTCGATGCCGAGATAGCGTTCAGGCCATAGCGATCCAAATTCGCTGTCGCCACCAATGCGCATGTGATTGCCGAGCAGGCGTTTGGTGAACGCCACCAAACGCTCTCGATCGACATCGGGCAAAAAGCCAACGCCAGCCAAGGCGCCGCGTTCCACGCGCGATCGTAGCCACGTCAGATTGGTGTTGGGGCGCGGCGTGTGCAGGTGTTGACCCAGAAGGACTTGACTCCCCGTAAAGATCACGCGCACATGACCACCGGCATCGGTGTGTCCGGCGGCACTCGATTCCGTCAAGGCTTGTTGCAGGGCGTCCAGGGCGCGCCCCACTCGCACATTGGCCTCGGGGTAGATGGCCATTGCTTTGGTAAAATCCGCCCAGCGCTCCGCTACGGCGAGCAGCGGTTTGGGCGGAGCGTCGGCAGGAGAAATGGTCTTGGGCAGATTCATCCGTGTCTCACGGCGACTGCGTATGCCGCCACTATTTCTTCGGCGGTTCCTCATTCTCGGTCGTAGCGGAAAGCCCACCGGTCGGCGTTTTTTAGTATTTTGTACGCCGATCTGGGCGCGAAGGCACAGAGCCCGTCCCCCGGATCCTGAGGTTGCTCCTATGCGGCGCGAACGAATGCGTCGCGGATGCCTAAAACGTTCTCCCACCGACGGATGACGAGGTCCGCGAGGAAGAGGAGCAATGCGAGGCCCAGGCACAGGGGCACAAGGTCGCGCGTGCGTACGCGGCCCGCCGGTAGGGGGGCCATCGTGAGGTTGTCGTTTCCACGCAGCATGCCGCCACAGGTTGACACAATGCGATTTGCCAGGACTTCGTTGACCCGATTGGAGACGACTTCGGTCGATGTTTCATGGACGAGGCCTGCGGACACGATCTCGGCGCCGGCCCGCGCGCGAACGAGATAGATCCCAGGGCGGCTTGGGACAAACGAACCTCGATAGCGCCCGGGGCCCGCTTGAGCGAGCGTATCCTCCGACACCTTCTCCATGCTCGAGCCGAGGGCGCCACGCGGGACGTAGTAGATCGTTGCGCGCACGTCGGCCGCGTTCTTAAACGAAGCGGCGTCTTCTAAGAGGTCCACAATGATCTGGGCCTTACCCGATTCGCGTGCAATGCGCACATCCATGGTGCGTCCCTGGGGATTGCGCGCCATTTCGCGCAAGACTTGGCCCCAGAATTGGCCGTAGCCTTCCCAGCCCGAAACCCATAGCGCAGCCCAACGTGATTTGCAATCCGACGTAAACGCCGTGACCTTCCCAAGTCCGTATCGCCAGTGAGCAAGCAGCGGGTCGCCAATATCGGTTACCAGTGGCACCTGGCTGGTGGCTTTGGGAAGCGTGCGAACGTAACCAAGGAGCGAAGGCGCTTGATCGGCGTCCCAACCCGCCAGCATGGCATGGCGTTCCACCTGCTGGGGCTTGAAGGCCTGCTCCCGTACCATCTTGCCCAAGTGGGTGGCCGCGTCTTGGCTGAAGATCTTCGGAATGCTAGAGGGATCCACCGTGGCGTAGTGCTTTCCACCGCCCGCTTGCGCGATGCGTTGCAACAACTGATTGTCGGCGCCATGACCCACGCCCACGGCGGACACGGTCATACCTTCTGAGTTCATCGTTTGTGCCAGTTGCTCGTAGCCGGCGCCTTGCGAGTGGCCGTCGGTCAACACGATCATGTGCTTGACGCGTGCGCGCGTGTTCTTGAGTCCCTCGTAGCCCATCGACATGCCGGGGTAAATGTTGGTGCCGCCGCCGGCCGACAACGAGGCGATGCGGCGCTCAATCTCGCCCTTACGACCCGCGCGCATTACGGGAACCACCCACGAGGCACTGCCTGAGAATGCCACCACGCCAATGTAGTCCTTGCGACTCAACATTTCGGACGTGCCAATGGCTGCGGCTTTACAGATGTCGATTTTGCCGCCGCCCATGGACCCCGATCGATCGATGACGAGCACAAGCGCGGTTGAATAGCGCTCCTCTTTGTCAGGCGGTTGCATGCGAACGGGCAAGATGTCTTCAATGGCCGTTCTGTAGTACCCGCCAACGCCAAAGGAGTTGACGCCACCAATCATGAGAAAGCCACCGCCCAGCTGCTCGACGTAATCCTGAACGAGTGTCATGGTGCGTTCCGGGAGGCGAAATGCCGCTACATCGGAAAACACAATGCCATCAAATACCGCCAACTCTTCAAGCGATTGAGGAATCGACTCCGGAGGGCGCACAACGAGTCGAATGCCCTCTTCTTGCATAGCATCAGGCAAGAAGTGGCCCTGTTCCGCATCACCTTCCACCAACAAAAGAAGCGGGCGTCCGCGAACTTCAACCAACGCCATGGCTTCGTTGTTCTGCGGAATTTCGTCGGTGCGATCGTCTTCAAAGCGGGCCAAGTAACGATAGAGATTGCGCTCCTCGGGCGTACGCGAAAAGGTCACGTTGCCGTCTTCGCCCGCTTTGAGCGTGACGGGTTTGCTGGCGACTTGCACGCCGTTCTCAAAAAAGAGGACGCTGCCCTTCGTGTCGTAATTGCTTTGGAGCTCTACCGTAAATTTCAGCGTGGCGCCTTCATGCGATCGTGCTTTGCTCGAACGCAAACGCACAATGCGCGCATCGGGGCGAGCCTCACCCTTTACGGCCACTACGTCAACGACCACGCCGCCAATACCCAGATCGCGGGCCGCCTCTTCGGCGTCGCCCTGCGTCTCAACAGCATCACTTACGACAACGATGCGACGTGCCACACCGGGTGGAAATAGGCCGGCCGCGAGAGACAGTCCCGCCGACAGGTCCGTGGCATGGCCCTGATCGCGCTGAAAGGCATCGTCTGGTACAAAGGAGACAGCGTCCTTCGTGGGGGGAATTAACACTTTCGGTGAAGCGGCAAAGGCCAATGCCCCAACAAAAGCACCATCGGGGATGTGATCGAGCAGCGTAGTGACGCGTTCGGTCGCTCGCCGTAGGCCGGCTTCCCCAAGGCTCTTGCTGTGATCGACCAAGAAGATCACCGCTTGCTCTTCGCTCGTCTCGTCGACACTGGGCATGGCAAGTGCAAGGATCAACAACGAAAGAAGCGCGGAACGCACAATGAGCAGGAGTTTCTTACGCTCGGGGCTCATGGGGTGAACCGATCGCTTGGCGGCCCACATGACCAGCAAGACCGCGGGGACGATGAGCAATAGAAGCGCGGGATGTTCGAAGCTCAACTACATCCCTCCCAAAATCGGAGGTGCGCCATGGGTTGTTGTGTGGCCATCAGAACATGCTCCAGCGATGAAAGAGCCACGCCTCGCCAATCAACAGCAAGAGCAAAATCCAAATCAGGTGCGGGCGCAAGTCGCCCTGAAACCATGAGGATCCTCCAACCGTTGCCTCGTGTTGCTCGACGTCGGTTTCGGCCGTTGGCGGCATCGTTTCTGAATGTGAGAGTAGCGCGGCACTGCCGCGACGATCCCCAACTTGCCAGGCGCCAACGGATGTAAGCTCCAGCAACGCGCCCGAAGCCGTGGCCTGCGTCTCCTTGAGTGCGCCATGTGCATCGGGAATCAACCAGCGGACGTCTCGTGCCCCGTCATTGGCATCTGCCACGTCGAGCACGTCTCCGGTACGTCGATAGGTTGAGCGGGTTGGATCGTCGTCTTTCTGGCAACACCAAAGAATTGCGTTGCCGAGTAGCAGCGGGTAAGCGGGCGTAAACGGTAAGGACTCAGAACGCTCCGCGGAGAATCCCATGACCACAACGCGTTGCCCACGAACATCACCGGCGACAAGGAGCGGGCCGTTCGGGCCAAGCCATAGCGGCGTCATGGGTCCGTCGCCCTCGAGCACTGTGGTTTGCGTGAGCGCCACGCGTTCGCTGGCAACGCCATAGAGCAATGGATGATCCTGGTTGATTGCCCGCAGGTGATCTACCGGAAGACCGTCGCCCGACAGTGCTGCCGCTTCAATGGGTCCTATGGACCCCGTGGGACGCAGCACAATCGCCGGGACGTTCGTTGGCCACGTAGGCGGCAGCCATCCGTCAAAGAGCACCACGTCAACGTCGTCGCCCACTGGCTTTTCCGCGTAGGGCCACCCCGCGGGCTCCATTTCGAACCCCTCGACTTCGCCGCCATCCATGAACGATTGCAACGCAATCTGTGTGAACGGATCGGGGTTGTCTCGCACCCACAGCACATTGAGGGGCTTACGTGGAGGCAGAGGCGCGACGACGCGGTTGTCGGACGCCAGTGCGTCGCCGGGTGTCTTTAGGTGGAACTGAACCGTATCGCCCGCTTGCCCTTCAATGGGAATCATCAACCGAACGGGTTCGCCGGGTGGAATCGATACCTCGCGAAGTGCAACCAGTTCTTTGTCGAGGCGCACGTCCAACGAACAGGCGAGCGGCTTGTCATCGGTACCCTGTCCGCGCAATTCAACGAAGGCTTCAAAGCGCCCGTGTTCAAGCGGAAGCGGTCGCATAGAAAACGCCGTAATGCCGGCATTGACGACTGCCGTGTCACCAATCACAAGTTGCGCGAATTCTACATCGTCCGAAAGGCCGAAATAGTGTTCTAGCGACAGTGCCTTCGGCTCCTGATCGGGTGCGTCAGTGCCTTCGATTGCAGTGCCTGAGGATTCACGTTTCGGCATGGCGAACGAGCGATCCGAAATGTGTAGAATCCGTGCGGGTTTCACCATACCCGCCAGTCGCCCAGCAAGTCGGAGGGCGCGTTCGGGATCACCGGCAACCGGTCGCGTTTCAAGCCCTCGGAGCGCCCGGCGAAATTCGCGCCGATCCAAACTGTGGGGCACCAAAATTTCGGGCCGCTTGTCGTAACGCATAAGCAAGAGACTCGTGCCCGCGCCCAACGCAGCGATCCGGCGTTCGATTTCCTGCTTGGCCGCGTCCATGCGCGTGCGTCCTTCTGCGTCTTTCATGGCCATGGAGGCGGAGCCATCCAACACAACCACCATGCCGTTCCAACTTCCCGCCGCGGGTGACGCGATGAGTCGGCTCAATCCAAAGACGATGCACGCCAACGTAAGCACGGCAAAGAGCACGGCGAGCAGCTTCTTTAGCCGACGCAGCCAGGGCGACTCTTGGTACACCACCGCCAACGACTTGAAGAAGGGTAGTGTGCTCACGCGCACGCGTTGGGGGCGACGCTTGAACACAAATAGCAAGATCGCCGGAACGATCAACCAAAGCAGAGCAAGTAGGGCGGGTGAAGCGAATCGCATGCCTAGGAACTAGGCGCCTGCTAATGCGCTGCCCTTGGACAGTAGATCCAAGAACGCGCCTTCAAAGGGCGCTTCGGTGTTCCACAAGCTGTAGGCCACCTGCTTTTGCATACAGAACTGGCGTAGGTCCTCCACAAAGGCATCAAACGCGTTGGTGTATCGTTCCATGTCACGTTTGTTGAGATGGATTCGACGCATTTCACCGGTCTCAACGTCCACCAATTGCAACTCGCCTTCCAGGCGCGGGCGGAGTTCGAGCGGATGCAGAAACTGCACGACGTGAGTTTCCGCAGGCCAATGAAGCGCGCTCCGTAAGGATTCACGTGCCTGCGAGGGGTCGAGACTCAGAAGATCACTGAGCACAAAGACGATGCCCTTGCGGCCCTGCCCCGGGCGAAACGCACGCAGGCACGAGAGATTGGTTTCACCTTGAAACGATAGGCCCGATAAGTGGTCGAGCACCTTGTGAATGTGACCTTGGCCTTTGAGCGGGGGCGTGGCAATGTCAAGCGTGTCACCGAAGGTGCGCAGCGATACGCGGTGTTGGTTCATCAACGCGAGATAGGCGAGCGCAACGGCGAGCCGCAGCGACATGACGCGCTTCTCGGGGTGGGGCTCAATCATGGACGCCGAGCGGTCCAGCAGAATGTGAACGTGAAACTCTTGAATCTCTTCGAAGAGCTTTACATACAGCTTGTCCATGCGGGCATACAGCCGCCAATCGATACTTCGAAAGTCGTCGCTGGAGGTGTAGGAGCGGTAGTCCTTGAACTCACGTGTAAATCCAAGTGCCGTGGTTTGTTCAGCGCCCTTTTTCTGAAGTTGGCGGCGCTTGCGTAGCTTGAAGAAGAGCGTACGGAGACGTCGCAAAAAGTCGGCATCAAAGAGCTGCTCGTCACTCGCATTGTCACTTACATAGTCACTCATCGCGGGTCCCCGTACCGCGCGATCCCGACTTTGGATCTGCCTTTTGTGTGGGCATTTCCAAGGCAACAACTTCGCTGTACGAACGCGTGGTGTAGAGCGCGCTCGGGTCTACAACCATTACGCGCGTGGCGCGAAGGTCGGTGGCTGTACTGCCGGTCTGCTGAATTACGGGGGGCTGGTAGTAGGGCATGCGGTAGCCGCGCCGCATCATCATCATGCGCGAACGATGCTGGGCCATAGCGAGCCTACTTTTGGCCGACGATTGGGCGTTTACCACGCCGCGGAACAGATAACGCAATCGCGGCGCCGCTTTGCGCTTCTTTCGTGTGCGGCCCCAGGCATCTACGGTTTCTTCGTAGGCGTCATCCTCGTCTATGGCGAGTTCATGGGGCCATGGGACGTCCGCTACCGTGGTGCCGCTCTCCACGTGAATCGTTAGGATGCGCTCATCGCCTGCGGCATACACGTATCCATCCACATACGTGGCTCGGATCGGGTGATCGTTCGCGAAGTCTTTATCAAAGGCGATGAGGCGACGATTGCCGGTGATTGGATGTAGGCGCGTGATGCCCTTCTCACTGAGGAAGAGCAAGTGCTGCTGGTGCCGGCCCATGTACACGCCTGGCATTTCGTCGTGGACGTGCGTTCGGAATGGCTCACGAATGCTGGCGACCGTCAATGTGCCCTTGGCGGGCGCCGTTGTTTCAAGCGAATCGCGAAACAGGAGCAGGGATTCGTCTTCGATGAGCCCCTTACGTTTTTGGTTGCCGATAAGCGGCGATCCCCAGTGGGCAACGGTCGCCACAGGATGCAACGTCGATGCGGATGACGCCGCGCTCCACGCGGGTGGCGGCGCGCCGAAGTGAGAACCCATGTAGATCGGGGTGCCGGAACTCGAATAAATCATGGGCGGGCTGCTCGCAAACGGCGAAGAACCGCCGCAGCTACCGCCGCACGACAAGCCTGAGGAGAATGATGAATAGATGGGGCCGCCCATGGGCATCCCACCGCCAAAGAGCGGCGAGGAGAACAAGGAGGACCAGCCGCCGCGACCACCACCGTCTTCGCGCTCGGGCTCTTTGAGTTCCACGGGTACGGAGCGAACCTTACTTGGGTCAAAGCGCCACAAGTGGTGTCCATCCGATGCGTCGAGCACAAAGGTGTGTTTTCCGAACGCCAAGATGTGGTCGCCCTGTACCGAGAGACCTGAATTGGTGGCATGGGCGCCATCGGCCGCGTCCCCAAGTTCGTGCCACCACTTGACCTTGCCGTGAGCCGGCTCAATACAACGAATCTCTTCGGAATAGGCGTCGAACACAATGAGCCCATGCGGTGACGTCGCAATGTGCACCGGACCGTGGTCGGCCACAATTCGCCACGCCAAGTTTCCGGCTTCATCGTAACACTCGACATTTGGACCGCGCACGAGTGCCACGCGATTGCTGGC
The DNA here is from genome assembly GCA_965222115.1 of Planctomycetota bacterium. GTDB lineage: Bacteria > Planctomycetota > PLA2 > PLA2 > JAEUHO01 > CBDCTJ01. The sequence goes on from CBDCTJ010000007.1 coordinate 2,580,604, forward strand.
GGGCAGCGCGACTTGACTTTCGCTCGTCACGGAACTCGGTAGTGTCCAGGTGAGCTTGCCCGACGCGCGATTCAAGCAATGCATCGCACCGTCGCTTGTAGTCAACAGCAGTCGCGCGTTGCCAAACCCAAGCAGCGCCGTGGGCCGACTGTCGTAGAGTTTGAATACCCAGCGCACCCGATCGGCGCCTGCCGGACCTGCCCCGACACCCTTGCCCGTATTGGCGGCATTCGGCTTCGTGCTAGCGGGCGTGCCGTTGGTCCCCAAGTCGGCCATTCTCTCCAGCCCTTGCCACGAGGCGGCCAATCCATCGGGAAACGCAATCCACTCAGACTCATCGCCCATGGCCAACGTGTTCGCTCGCTTGCGTGACGGTTTGTTGTCGCGCGTCTTGGTCGTCCGACCGGCTTCTTCGCTTTGAAGGGTGCGAAGTTCCTTGAGTGTTTCTAAGGCATCGGCCTTTGCCTTTGTTCGTCCCAGGCGACCCAGTGCGTAAACGCGAGACCAGCTCTGCCAAAGCGGGCGGCGGGTTGGGGGATACAAGCGTTCTGCTCGGTCAAGCGTGCTCAATGCCTGAATGAACTCGCCTTCATGTCCCCGACGAAATGCAGCGGATACACCGCGCCAGTAACTGTCGGATAGGTGTTCTCGCAGTAGGCGACGGGTTTCATTGGCAACCGGCATGCGTGGTATTCCACGCAGAAGTCGCCGTAGCGTGCGGCGGAGTTTGTCCTCGTCGCCAACGGCTACAAGCGTGGTGATCCAGCGCTCCCAGTTGGAGCGACGCTCGGGTTCGGCCTGGGTGAGCCGCTCATAGATGCTTAACAGGCGCTCGTAGTCATTGAGTTGGCGGTAGGGGCGAGCGAGACGTGCCAAGAGCTCGGCGTCGCCGATCTTGGAAACATCCAGCGACTCGAGGTGCTTCTCAGCGCGTGGGTAGTCACGTTCATCAAAGTAGACCAACGCCAAACGCGCTTTGTATTCTTCGGCGTGATCGGTGTCGTCCTCGATAAGCGACTCAAGTTCCGCGCCGGCAAGTACGGAGTGGCGGGAATTGCGTTCTAGATGCAGCGCGAGATGTCGCCGCAAAGCAAGGGCTGCTTTCTCGGGTGGATTGCCTGCTAGCAACTCTTCTACCAGGGCACGTGCTTCGGCAATCCGGTAGCGGCGCGAACTCACGTCAAGAAACGCAGCGATGCGGTCGACGCGCGTGCCATCCCAAGCACCGGTCTCTTGGGCGAGGCGGACCTGTTCTTGTTCCAAGAACTTGCCCGATTCGGCATACGATGCGGCAAAGTCGGTGGCAAGTGTAAGCCACCGTCGATAGCGCGCCGGGGAGTCGGCCAGACGACGAAGATCAAGGACAAGTCGTGCGCCACTACGAGGTCGAATCAAGTAGCCGCGAACTTTGAGTAGGGCCAAACCAAGTGCGAAGTGCTCGGGTTGTTTGGCGTGACGCTCCATGAGTGCGCGTTCGGCTTGCCGAAAGTGGCCCGCCTCCATCATGAAGTTCATGAGGTCTAAGAACTCATCGTTGCCAACGGCATCGGGGATGGGACGAACCATGAGGCGGTGTAGCGCCGCGCGGTCTCGTTGTGTGCGAAGCATTTCACCGAGTTCACGCAAGACGGCCGCGCGCTCGGGTGCCAAGTCGAGCGCGCGCATAAAGAGCGTAACGCTCGGCTTGGGGCGATTGTTTCCGCGTAAGAAACGTGCCATATCGAGCAGCCGCGAGACCTGCTTGTCGCTCGGAAGATTGGCAATGGCCTTTTCGAACTCCGCGGTGGCGTCTTTCGTGCGACGCAACAAGAACAGCGCGCGAATATGGCGATCGACGAGATCGTCGCGGCTAGGAAATTTCTCAATTCGTGCTTCGAGGTATTTGACGCGACGGCGTACATCGCCCAAGTGATCGAAGACGTCCAGCGTTTCCTTTTCGAGCTGGGCCGAGTTGGGCATGCGCTTGGATGCATCAAGCAGTACGGTCAAGGCCTCGCGATGGCGATCGAATCCACGTAACATGCGCGCCAAGTCAAGGGCCACGGTATCTCGATTTGGGTGGTCGGCAACCGCTCTGCGCGCCGCGTCGAGCATGGTGTCGCGTTCGCCTTCGGATGCAATCAACCGTTGGCGCATGGTGAGCACTTCGGAGCGACGCCAATGATCGGCCGTCAATCGAGTCAGCAGCTTGTCGAGTCGATCGCGCGCGGCTTTGCTTCGGCGAAGCGATATCTCGCTAACCGCGGACAGCAACTCGATATCAATAATGGTCTCCGGCGAGGGTCCCGCCCCCGCGGCCTGCGTCAATACCTCTAACGCCTTCTCGTGCAGTCCAAATGAAGCAAGGCGCTTGGCCGCGCGCACCTTGCCCTCTGCCCGCGGACCTTGGATGTCGATCATGGTCTTAACGTGGCGCTTGGCCACGTCGCGGCGATCGTCTTCCAAGGCGAGTTTGAGCAGCTTTTCAATCCACTTGGCGCGAGCCCGAGGATCGGTACCAAACTCGACGGCCTTGTCGAGTGCGTCAATCGCCTTTGGATCGCCCGCCTCGTGCAAGTGTTCGAAGAGCAAGTAGTGCAGGTAGCCGCTCTTTGGGAACACGCGCAGCGCTTCGCGCACCTGGTTGGCTGCCTCCGGATCGTTGATCGACGAAAGCAGCCGCACATAGACAATGCGCCCCGCTTCATCGTTGGGATATACCGTGGTGTGTTGCCGGTACATGCCGACCAACCGATCGACCTCGCCGGCCTTTTGATACATCTCAAGCAATCGGGCGAAGAGTGCGTCCTGCGTTGGGTATTGTTGGAGGCGCGCGCGAAACTCCAGACTCCGCTCGTCCAAGCTCTGAGTTGCTGCACCCGTGTCGCGCTTGTCGATTTCTGCCGTCTTGTCCTCTTTGTTGTCTTCTTCGGCGAAGACCGTTGGGGTGAAGCGCAAGGCCTCGCCACCGCCAAGGGCGAATAGAACCAGCACAAGCCAAAGTAGAGAACGCGCCCCGCGCCAGCGCATCGAATGCGATGGGGACGACATGGCGGCACGCGACCGGTCGGTGCGTCGAGCACGGTACATAGACACTACTCCGCGGCGTGGCTGGGAGCCGGGGTCTCACGAATCAAGGTGTCGATCAAATCATCCACATTGAGCGACTCGGCTTCACCTTCGAAGTTGAGAATGATGCGGTGGCGCAACGCGGGTTTGGCCGCGCGACGTACGTCGTCAATGGAGACCGCCGTGCGACCGTCGAGTAGGCAGTACACGCGGGCCGCTCGTATAAGCGTCTGCATGCCTCGTGGGCTGGCGCCATAGGCCACCATGCGCTTGACCTGCTCGTTGCCGTCGCCATCGGGATGGGTACTCAAAACCAGGGACGCGGCATACGTGGCAATGGGATCGGCCACCGGCACATGCGTAATGAGCTGTTGGAAGCGCGTGAGATCGTCACCCGTCATCACCGTATCCACATCCGGCTCCACAAAGCCTGTGGTGCGGCGTGAGATTTCGACCAACTGCTCTTTGCTGGGGTATCGCACACGCAACTTGAAAAAGAATCGGTCAAGCTGTGCTTCGGGAAGCGGATAGGTGCCTTCCATCTCCAGTGGATTTTGCGTTGCGAGCAAGAAGAAGGGCGCTGGTAAGTCGAACTGATCACCGCCCACCGTGACGCGTCGCTCCTGCATGACTTCCAATAGGGCGGCTTGCGTCTTGGGCGTGGCTCGGTTGATTTCATCGACGAGCAGCAAGTGTGTAAAAACGGGTCCCTTTTCAAATCGGAAGGAGCGATGCCCTCGATCGTCTTCACTCACAATGTGGTTACCCAGAATGTCGGCAGGCATGAGATCGGGCGTGCACTGAATGCGACCAAAGCCGAGTTCAAGCACACGGCCCAACATGCGCACCAAAAACGTCTTACCGAGTCCGGGCACACCTTCTAAGAGCACATGACCGCCACTAAACACACCAATGAGCACGTCGCGAATGAGTTCGTCGTGGCCGACGACCGCGCGTTGCATCTGCTTGAGCGTGTTTGGGAAGGTGGTGCGGAAGTGTTCAAACTCGGATGCGAGCGCTTTGGCGTCCTGGCCTTCAAACGCATCGCGCATCCCAGTGGCGGACGCAGTCGCGCTCGCCGAGGCCGTTCCACCTACGGGCACATCCCCGCGCCCCTCACTCGTCTGCGGGTCACTCATGGCTTAGCGTCCTTCTTCTTTGGCGCGCGCAGGTTGCCCGGCTTCCGACCCAGGGTCTTCCAACCGACGGCGTAGTTCTGTGAAGTATCGAAGCACTTGTTCACGGCGCGACAGGGGTATGGGGTCATCGGCCAGTGCTTCTTCTTGTGCCTTTAAGAACTCCACCGTGATGTCTTGCACCGAACGCGACGAGCCCTCCGAACGCGGTTGGCCATCGATGTCGCGGGTTGTGCTTGGGCCGGCGCCGCGAGGAGCCACGCTAATGCGTTCTTCGCGATTGGCGCGCGAACCGGGGCGCGTGCCCCCGCCCATAGGTGCCGATCCTGAACCGGCACTGTTGCTGCTTGAGTTGCTCTGTGAGCCACTCTGTCCACCTTGACCGGGGATTACGCCTGCGCCAGAACTTGAGGAGCTACCTGCTCCTGAGCCGGAACCACTTCAGGTTCCGCCTGGGCCGCTCTTTCAGGTGCCGCCGGGTGATGTGCCCGGAATGGGGGCGCCGCCGCGTCGTCCTTTGTTGCCGGTCCCCGGTGTAGGGGTTCGCCCGCTCCGCGAGCGTCCACAGTTCGGTCAGCACGGTCCTTGATTGCCGGGTGGTGGTTGGGTGCCCGGCGTGGGGGTTGAGGACGATTGATGACTGTTGTAGCGACGATTGTTCTTGGGCTGATTGCGCTGATAGGACGAGTAGCGCCGCGTCAATGGAATCGGCTGATTTGAGTTGTTGTTGCGCAACGACTTGAGGTTGCGATTCGCGGTCATGGTTGTGAGCTGTTTCATGGTGCGGCCCGACTTGCCAAGCGCGCGCTGCCCCGATGCCCGCAGATTGCGTGCGAGACGACGAAGTTGATTGCGCATACGAAGTCGATTGGCCGCCTTTTTGTACTTGCGCGCCAGTTCACGGAGTTCGCGTGAGGCCCCCTTGGCGTCTTTGGCATCCAGTCGCTTCTGCGCCGCCGCCAAATGGCGACCCAAGGCAGTCTTTAGATCCTTGGCCGAAGCCTTCTTGAGTCCCGCGGCGAACGCAGTCGAAATCCTCGCGCGTTCTTCATGGGTGAGTTTGTCGGATGCCAATCGTTCGGCGAGCTTGAGCGCTTCGGCCGAGGCGCGCTTCATGTCTTCGGCGCGAAGTGCACCGGCGAGCGCTGCGGTGTCGGCATGTCGCTCCAACTCGGCCAACAGCGCGGAACTTACCTTTTCGCCCATGGCCTTAAGCCCGGCCGCCAGCTTTTCTGCTTCGCGTGCTTGCTTCTCAAGGGCTTCGAGCACCTTTCGAGACGACTGCTTCTCCTTTTCCTTCATCTTCTCGGCACTGGCCTTCATTTCTTTCTTGAGATCGTCGAGTGCTTTGGCTTCTTCGGGCGTGAGAGCCTTCTTCTCGTCTTCGAGACGCTTCGCTTCGTCTTCCATGGCGGTGGCGACGTCGGTGGCATCAACCGTGCGGTCTTCAGGTGCAGAAATCTTGTCGATCACAACAATCGAGAGTGCAACGGCACAGAAGAGGGCCGGAGCAAGCAAGCTCGAGAGCGGTGCGCGCAGCGGTACATACGTGGACACCTTGGTACGCGCTTGATCCAGGGCTCGCGTAGCGCGTTCCATGTGGAGCATCTCGCCGGCATCGGTCGGCATACCTCCAGCGCGACGCTCAAAGGCATGGGCTGAAAGTAGGGTTTCGCCGGTTCCTGCGCTGCGGTCAACCAGTGCCAATGCAGATGCGGGCGACGGTCTACGCAGAAGGCTGTAAAACAAACACGCCAAGGCCCAGACACCTACGGCCAACACACAGATTGCGACGCGCGCAAAGGCGGATTCCGGCGCCCAGGGGTGACCGAAGATACGGCTAAGCACTACCAGGACGGCCAGCGCGCCAAAAACGGGCCATGCACTGGCGCGAAGGGATCGGAACCAGTCTCGAAGCAAAAGCCTCGAAGCAAGGCGTTCACCAAACGCCGTAAACGGTCCTCCTACGGTTGCGTTCGATATGACGCGGTGCGCATCGGCTTGTGGTGTGGTTGGATTGTTCATTGAAACCTCAGGTTTCGTTGTTTGGCGTGAAGAGACGACGCACTAGCGATCGTCTCCAACTTCTTGAAGCAAACGACGCAAGCGTCGCTCGACTTCGGGGTCTTTGGTGAGCCGCAGGGCCTGTTCCATGGGCAAACGCGCCACGTCGCCCATCTCTTGCAGTTTGACGTAGGCGGCTTCGCGGCGTTCCCAACTGTTGGCACCAAGATCCTGAATGGTCTTGGTGAGGCGCGACAGGAGCGCATCCGGTATGACGGGTGTGGGTACGTGGACTTCCACAATATCTCGCACGGGAATCATCATGCGCCCCCGATCGGTCTCGAAGGGCAACAACACTTCTTCCAACGTGCCAAAGATCTGTCCGCCGCCCCAAATCTCTGCCTGAAACTGGGGAACGAACAGAGGATCTTCGGGGTCGCCCTCTTCGGCGTTTCGCATGACGCGCATCTGGCTGGGGGACACGGGCAGTGTCTCCCCGGCGGCACGGAAGTGGAGCGTGTCCAAATCCACGCGGCCCAATATCACGTCCCCACCACTGAGAATCGCGTGGGGGCGCATGGCGGCGTCATCGTCTTCGCCGGAATGATCCTCGCGATGAAATGACGACTCTTCGGATTGGTCGCGTTCAATCGGCTCTTCGTATTGCAGTGCGCGGAGCTCATGTCCCTTGAGTTCAATCTTCCCAAGCAGTTTGTTTTCAAGTGCGAGGGAGGAAGCGCGCAAAAACGCGCGCAGCCGCGTGCCGTCTTTCAGTTGGACCATATAGCCGGGGTAGTCGTCGTCGAGAGGACGAATCATTCGTATATCTTCAAGCGGGAGATCGAGTGGACCCCACGATGTGGCAATACCCAAAGATCCGGTCGTCTTCATGCTGCGCAACACGAGTCCTGCGCGCGTCATCACCATCCAGCTGTCTTTGGGGTCACTGTCTTTGGGGTCAGTGTCATTCACGTCACTGCCCTTGGAATCACCGCTTTCGGGATCCGCACCGTCTTTATCATCGATCGGGTCATCGATCGGGTCGAGTAGGCTGGGCCCGCGTCGTTTATCGGCCGACTTGGTCATGACCAATCGGTCGAGGCGATCAATTGAGAGATCCACCGTTGCGCCGCTCGTCATATCAAACCGCAGGTCCGTGGCTTCCAAATCGCCGAGCAGGCGTTGTCCGTCACGCAGATACACGCGCGGCGAAAGGGCTGTGTTTCGTAACCCGACGATTGCAGCAACGTCCTTCATCGGCACGTCAACCGTGCCGTGATCCGTCAATACGGCCAGGCGGCTGCACGCGGCTTTGCCCTGCACCAGGGTTTGTTTGCCAAGTGCGAGGACGTCAAAATTTGTGGGCGTGAGGCCCAGTTCCGACTCGATTGATGGGGTAAGACCGCCCTCCGAGCTACCCCAGCCGCCACGTCCCACGTTGACCAAGCTCTTACGCACGGATCGCGGGAGATCTCGCGTCCATCGTGAGCCGTTGAAGTGACGAAACTCGCGAGCGACCTTGTCCTTTTTCAATGTGGGCTTCGAAACGATGCGCGCACCCAGCATGATGCCAATCGTGCGGCCCGGCTGAATGGTCACGGAGTAACTGAAGTTGAGCGACTGATTGTTGTTGTTGGTTCGGAAGAACGGCTTCACACTGCTCTTAGGAGAGCGCAGATACCAAAATACGTGCCCGTTGATATTGCCTTGGACCCGCGCGTAAACGCCCACATCCTTCGCGGTCATCTGCCGCGAACCCGATTGACCGGAGGACGTGAGCATGGACGACGGTCGCACATTGAGATGGCCCATCACATTGTGTGTGATCTTCATTGGGGCTTTGGACGTGTTGGTCACGCGATCGACGAGTCGTGCACCTCGAAGTTTGGGGTGAACTTTGAGTCGTCGTTCCACCGTGAATCTGCCACAGCGGCCCCGCAGGACGTACTCGCTGCCATCCGGCGTCATCATGGGCGGCTGGGACGGTTGAAACTGCTGTCCGTTGATGTTCATGTTGGAGAGCAGATAGCTATTGTTGACGTGGGCGCGCCCATGCGCATCGCACGTCCACGTGGCGCCACCCCCCGCGTTCTTCGCGCCCCACTTTGCTGGGACCAGGCGTTCCTTTGCCGTGGCGTGGGTGGGCATCCCGATCCATGCTGTCAACGCGATGGTGACGAGACACAACGACCTTGTTAGATGTCGCTTTGTAGAATCAGCTCGCTGAGGTAGATCGTCGAGTCGGGCAATCAACGTGTTGGTGTCCTTGGTATCTGGTTGACGACTGGGATGGGCTGGCTGTTGGATACGCACGTGGTTAAGGCGCCTTCGGAGGGCTCGGCGCCTTCTTCGGGGGTGCGACGGGGGCGGGTGGGGGTGCCTTAGGCTTACTCGGCACAGCCTGAGACTTTGGTGGCGCCGATGTTTCTTCCGGCGCGTCCTTCTTCTTGGCTTCCTTTTCACCCGTACCGTTCGACTTGCCTTCAGCGTCCTCTTTCACGGTTTTTTCAGGAATTCGATCGTTCACCGCAGCGCTCATAATGTGGGTGGCCGGGACATTCCAAACGCCATACGCTGTCTTGACGGGGACGACCTGCGTGCGCAAGACACCCGGCGACTTTTCGCCGGATGTAGATACCCAATTGATGGCGAGGCCCGCCGACTCACGGGCCTTCTTGTCGCGGGCAAATGTATGCACGATGGACACGGGAATATCTCTCGCGCGCTTCCCGTTGCTTATCTTTAGCGATTTTAACTCGATGGTTCCGGCTAACCGCGCGCCTCCAATCAACTCGATAAACTTCGTCTTGGCCTTGGGGGACTTCGATCCGTCCGCTTCGGTTGACTTGGCTTCCGTTGATTTCGTATCGGAGTCTGCTGTATTGGAATCATCGGCATTGGAATCATCCGTGGCGGAATCCTCGCCGTTGTCCGTCACGGTGCGATAGACGGCCGCAATGTCGCCAATCTTGAGTTTCGCCTTCGCGAATCGTTTGGGCGTGAACGGCGCGTCGCCTGCTGTGAGCGCTGCGGGAAAGCGCGAGCCGAGCCGATCGACAACCCAATACGACGGGTATGGTTCCAGCGAATGCCCCATGTGAACGATGTCTGCCGGACGGGCATCAAATTCGCCCCACGGAGCAATGCCTTTTATGTTCACGTCATTATTGGTCGCCGCGAGACATTTTGATCCGTCGAGCAGTCGAAGAAATACTTCGTCCTTCGCCAATCGCGCGCCGTCCGATTCCTTGTAGCGAAGTACGAGCAACTCCATCGAGTCCACGCGAACCGGAATCACGAGGCCTGAACTGGTCTTGATGGTGAGAACACCTTGCGGCTTGATGTCGCCCGTAAAGATCTCGCCGTTGCGGAGTAATAGGCGGGTGGGGAATCCCTCGCCTCGTCCCCCAACGATTGCGGCGACGTCATCCGCTGGAACCGTAATGGAGCCCATCCGCGAACGGATGGCCATGGGGCTTGCGGTGACCTCTCCGCCGAGTTCCTGACCATCATCCAAGATCAACGTGTCGGCATTGTCTACGCGTTCGAGGCCACGTGCCTTTAGGAGGCTATCCAGCTCGACCAACGCACCTTCGGCGATCGCCACCGTGCCAGAAAAGGACTTGCCCGCTTGCAAATTGTCGATGGGGCCAACCAGAGGCTGAAGTTTGAGGCTGGCTGTGGCTGCCACGTCGAGCGGTTTGAGGAGCGTCGTGGCGGCCTCGGCGCTGGGTTGTGCGTCGAGGTGTCGCTGAGCAATCGTGATGCACACCGACCGCGACTTGCCGGGTGGAAGCTTTAGGTTGTAGAGAAAGTTGTAGTAGCGGTGGGATCCTTCCACCGAGAGATTGGGTCGATTGCCCGCTCCAAGGGCACAAAGATGAAACACAACAGACGGTCGACTTTGCCGGTTGCGGTAGGCGACAATCCCCGTTTCGTCCTTTCCAAGGGGGCCGCTCATGGCCACCCGTCCCGTGTTGCTTACCGTGTTTTGTGCCGAAGAGCCAAGGGTTGAGCGGTAGGCAATCGACAGGTCGTGTCGTGCTCGAGACGTATTCGTGAACGTGTCGATGTATCGCAGCAAGGCGTTCTTCTTATCAAAGAGCATGCGCCGGCGAATCTCGACGGGTGCCGCGGTGCTTGTACCGGTCACGACCATCTCGCCACCGGGCTTGGTCTTCTTCACCTCGCCGGACGTGGACCAGTTTTTTCCGTTTACGGAGAGCGACATGGCGGTGTCGAAGCAGTCACTGGTCCCATCGCCGATCTCACCTTTGTTGTTGGGATCCCAGTTCATCTTCAAACTGTCTTTGCCGCTGAACTCTTTGATGCCGGAGCTCACCAATGTCTCGACGAGCTTCTTCTTTGCAGCGCCCTTCTTCTTCGCGGCGACCTTTGCTGATTTGGCTTTGGGGGCGGGCGCGCCTCCGCGTGGCGCTCCCCAGGCAGGGGACAGCGGCCATGCGACACACACTACCCCTAACGCCATGGCCAAGCTGTGAGCCATGACCCTGAGCCCCATGACCCTGAGCCGTGGATGTATGCGCGGACGTATGCAGTTTTGCAGTGGGTGCGTCTTGGGGTGGCCCGAGGGTTCGCGCATGGATGGTGCGCATCGGGAGAGAGGCAGATGCATTGAGCGCGATCCTCCAAGCCTAGAAGACTACCGATATCGCGAGTGTTGATATCGCGCGAGGTTTCCATCTCGCAAAGTCCTCGCTAGATCGTACGGGAAAGCACGGGGCCGGTTCACCTCGAAACCGTCGTAAGTAGGCAAAAAATAGCGCTTTCGGCGCGTTGCGCCCGCACCCCGTGTCACGAAACGAACGAACAGGATGAAAACTGGACATAGGCGTTGGACGCCCGGCATCTCGGCGACTTGCTACGACCGTCTCGGATACGATTCGCGCCCGACGTTCTGTAGCGCCACCGCAACTCAGAAGGACAACGTTCCATGCCGCAGTCTCATAGTAACGCCGCCTCATCTCGCTGGCATCCACCGGTGGAACATAGGTATTTGGTCCCCATGGACGGGACATTCGAACAGGCCACGGCGCCGACCTCGCCACCGAAGGGCGACGACGATCGCAAGCGCAACAAGAAGCGGCTGCGAAAGCGTGTTGAGCAATTGGGCGAACTGCAGGAACTGCTCTATGCGCATGATCGATACTCGGTATTGCTCGTGTTTCAGGCGATGGACGCGGCGGGCAAGGATGGAACCATTCGTGCGGTGCTGAGCGGTGTAAATCCGGCCGGTTGCCAAGTGTTTTCGTTCAAACAGCCATCCAAGCGGGAATTGGATCACGATTTCCTATGGCGCACGACGCGGTCTTTGCCTGAGCGAGGGCGCATTGGCGTATTCAATCGCAGTTATTACGAAGAGACACTGGTGGTCCGCGTGCATCCGGAATTCCTTGAGGGGCAGCAGTTGCCTCCGCGCTACAACGTCGATGAGTTGTGGAATCAGCGATTTCAATCCATCCGAGACCACGAGCAGCACCTGGCGCGTAGTGGGACGGTCATCTTGAAATTTTGGCTAAACGTTTCCAAAGACGAGCAGCGCAATCGATTTCTTTCGCGTCTGGATGAACCCGAGAAGAATTGGAAGTTTTCTGCGGGCGACGTGCGCGAGAGGGGGCATTGGGATGCGTACATGCATGCCTACGAACAGGTCATGCGGGAGACGTCGCGGCCGTGGGCGCCGTGGTACGCGATTCCCGCCGACGACAAGCCCTACATGCGCCAAACCGTCGCCTCGATTGTGGTGCAGACGCTGAAGGGGCTCGATATGTACTATCCCGAGGTGGCCGAGGGCGATCGGGCACGATTTGGTGAGCTGCGACATCAACTCGAGGCCGAATAGCGACGAAATAGCCCGGGTGAGAGCCTCGGGGTTGTCACCCGCCTCGTGTCCACTGGAACGCCGTGAACTCACGCCCCGTCAATGCCGTTCTTGATCTCACTGCCTCGTCGCGAGCAGCGGGGGCGGGCGTTGGGCGCTACGGCGTTTCATTGGCATGCGCCTTGGCGGCATTGCGCGACGATGTGAATCTCTCGTTATCGATTCGTTATGGCCCCCGCGGACGGCGCAAGTCGCTTCGCGCGCAGATGGCATCTACGGGGTGGCCTGGAACCGAACTGCCGTCGATTGCCCGATGGGGCTGGTGGACGTCGCCGCCGAAGGGTGACGTATTCCACGCCGTGGGCACGCGGATTCCGCGCCGCAAGCCGGGCAAGCGCATCGCTACAATTCACGACCTCAGCGCGTTGGACCTACCCGAATTTCTGGGTCCTCGCGAAACCGAACAACAGATTCGACGATTGGCGCGCGCCACGGCAAAGGCCGATGCCATCATTGTGCCGTCAACGTTTACACGCGACCGCCTGCGGGCCCACTTCGGTAGCGTTCCCGCGGAGCGCGTTCATGTGATTCCGCACGGCAATTCCTTGGTGACATCCGATGACGAAGCGGTGCGCGCGTTTCGTACGCGCCATGGACTGCGACAGCAGTATGTCCTCCACGTCGGGCTCCACTTGCGACGCAAGAATCTCTCGTTTCTCTTTCAGGCCTTCGCGGCGGCCAAACACATGCGCGACTTCGACCTTGTGTTGGTGGGAGCCACCACGGCACACACGCGCGACTTGCTTGAACTCGCCGATCGATTGCGGATCTCCGAACGGGTGCGCATCTTGGGTCGCCTAAGCGACACGGCGCTGGCCGCCGCGTATCGCGGTGCGGCGATCTGTGTCAATCCGTCGCTCTACGAAGGATTTGGACTCTCGCTGCTCGAAGGATTGGCGTCGGGTACACCGTGTGTCGCATCGGCCGAAGGAGCCCACGCCGATGTCCACGGGGGTACGGCAATCATTCCCGACGGGTTTAGCGTCTCGCGATGGGCATCGGCACTCGATGAATTGGCCACCGATTTGGATGCTTGGGAGCCCAAACGAGAAGCAGCGCAAGCGCACGCAGCCACATTCACTTGGGCCGCCACGGCAAAAGTCACGACGGCGCTCTATCGACAGCTTGCGGGGCTCGACTAAACACTCGAATCTCATGCGATCCGCTCGCGCGATCAAAGGGATCCAACCCGCTCTCTCCGTACACTGCCGTCACTCAGCGGAGAGTTCTCGATGGCGAAGAAAAAGGCGTCCGGCGCGACTCCGGCCTATGAAAAGGCCTCGACGTTTTACTTGGGCAAGGGCATCGATCCGGGAGCGGATGCACCCCGCGACGATCTCTTGCTCTATGACGCCAAGGACCTGACGACGCACGGGATGTGTGTGGGCATGACGGGTTCTGGTAAGACGGGTCTTTGCCTCTCCTTGCTGGAAGAGGCAGCGATTGACGGCATCCCCGCGATTGCCATTGATCCGAAGGGCGATCTGGGCAATCTCATGCTCACATTCCCCAAGCTCTCGCCGAGTGATTTTGAGCCGTGGGTGGATGAAGGTGAAGCGCTGCGCAAGGGCATGGATAAACAGGCTTACGCCAAGCGCATGGCCGACCTATGGAAGAATGGATTGGCCGATTGGGGCCAAGACGGCGCTCGCATTCAGCGCTTTCGCGATGCGGTTGATTTGAGCATCTACACCCCGGGGAGTTCGGCGGGACGGCAACTGACGGTCTTGCGTTCGTTCAGTGCGCCCGCGGAAGCCGTGCGAGGTGACAACGAGGCGATGCGCGAACGTGTTAGCTCGTCGGTTTCCAGTTTGCTTTGTTTGCTGGGCGTGGATGCCGATCCGATTCAGAGTCGTGAACACATTTTGTTGTCAACCATCTTGCATAACGCCTGGACGGAGGGGACGGATCTAAGCCTTGCCGCCGTGATTCAAAAGATCCAGAAGCCGGGTGTGGACCGCATTGGCGTGTTTGATCTCGAGTCGTTCTTTCCCGAGAAAGATCGATTCGCGCTGGCCATGACCATCAACAACCTGTTGGCGGCGCCAGCATTTGGTGCCTGGCTTGAAGGTGAACCCCTCGACATTCAGCGGTTGCTCTGGACGGACGAAGGCAAGCCGCGGCTATCGATCATTTCCATCGCCCATCTCAACGAGTCGGAGCGCATGTTCTTTGTGACCTTGCTGCTTAGTGAAGTCGTGGCGTGGATGCGCGGGCAGTCGGGCAGCACCAGTTTGCGTGCGATCGTATATATGGATGAAGTGTTTGGCTTCTTGCCTCCCACGGCGAACCCGCCCTCCAAACTGCCCATGTTGACAATGCTCAAGCAGGCGCGTGCCTACGGCGTGGGCATGATGCTCGCTACGCAAAACCCCGTGGATCTTGACTACAAGGCGCTCAGCAATATGGGCACGTGGTTTCTCGGTCGCCTCCAGACGGAGCGCGACAAAATGCGCATTTTGGATGGTCTTGAGGGCGCGTCCCGTGCAAGCGGTGCATTCAACCGCGCGGAAGTCGAGGCCACCTTGTCGGGCCTCAAGAGTCGTGTGTTTCTCATGAACAACGTACACGACGATGGGCCGATGCTCTTTCACACGCGCTGGGCGCTTTCCTACCTTCGTGGCCCGCTTACACGCCAACAGATTAAAGTGCTTTCCGGGCAAAGTCCAGCGCCCGCCAAGCCGGTCGCAAAGCCCGCAACGAAGGCCGCCAAAGCGGCAACCAAGAGAGAAGTCGCCAAGGCTGATGGGGCGGTTCCTGTTTTGCCGCCTGGCATTGAAGCGCGTTACGTCGTACGTGAAAAGGCCATGCGCGACGGTCAATCCTTGCTCTATCGTCCTGCATTGATGGCGCAGGGTCGGCTGCACTTTGTGAATGCGCGGCGCGATATCGATCAATGGGATGAAGAGGCACTCTTCGTTGCGTTGGAGGGCAAGGCCACGCGCCCCGACCTATGGGCCGATGCCACACCGCTCGGTACGTCGCTCTTGGAGGTCGAGGACGAACCCGAGGAGGGCGCGCGATTTGGCGAGTTGCCCGGCGCCGCCACCAAGAAGACCAGCTATACGTCGTGGAAGAAGAGACTGAAAGATCACTTCTATCGTGAGCGTACATTGATGCTCTTTCGTTGTCCCGCGCTCAAGCTTTATTCCGAAGCTGGCGAGAGTGAAGGCGACTTCCGCGCGCGCATGCAACTTGCCATTCGTGAGAAGCGCGACGAGGCGATTGAGAAACTCAAGAACAAGTATCGACCGAAACTCGAGCGTCTCGACGAGCGTATTCGCAAGAGCGAGCAAAAGGTCGACAAGGAACAAGAGCAGTACGAGGCGGCGAAGTCGTCATCCGTCATGTCCTGGGGCAAAACGATTTTGGGCGCCGTGCTCGGTCGAAAACTCGGAAGCATAGGCAATGTGTCTCGCGCGGGTACGGCCATGAGCCGCTCGGCAAAGATCGCCAAAGAAAAGGAAGATGTTCGTCGCGCGTCGGAGGACCTGGACACCGCAGTCGAAAACCTGGAGGAGATGGAGAAGGCCTTTGAAGCCGATCTTGATGAACTCAAAGCCAAGTATGCCGATGACGCCTTAGAAATCGAAGACAAGCCGATTCGTCCCCGTAAATCCGACATTGATGTGACTACGTGTGACCTCGTGTGGTTGCCATGGATCGTGGATGGTGATGGCGTGGCCACGCCCGGATTTGAGATCGAGAGCTAGCATTGATGGCCGATGCACCCGACCCAAATGCGCAAGAGACGGTTCCATCTGGCCCCACGTGGGTTGTACCGGCTTTGCTTTGGTTGGTGTTGCTTGCTGGGGTTGCCGTGTTCGCGTTCGCGCATCCTCGCGCCGAGCAGCACGTTGGGCAACGGGTCATTCATCAAGTTGAGGCGGGCGGGCGCGATGTGCTTACAGGTCGCCTTGCGGGCACTGACGGTACGCCCGTTATGCCCAAGATGGGTCCAGGATCTGCAGATCGTCCCTTGAAGCTGGCGTTTATTCCGCCCAGCGATGCGGGCAAGGCGGGCGGCGCGATCGACAAAATGATGGCGTGGCTACGCCTGCGCACGGGCTACAACATCGAAGGTGCAATCCTCAAGAACTACGGGTTGGTGATTGAACAGATCGTTGTTGGCGAGTGTGACATTGCATTCTTGACCGCGACGAGCTACGCCCGTGCGCGCTACGCTACAGAGAATAACGACAGCGCTGAAGATGACATTGAAGCGTTCCTATCCGCCGTGCGGCAGGGCAATCCAAAGTATCCAGGCAGTGATCTTGCCTACCGGGCGGCCATCATTGTTCATAAGGACTCGCCGCTAGAGAACGTCGCCGATCTGACGGACGAGCACAAGGTAGCCGTGGGGCCGCCGACCTCAGGTGCCAGCTATTTACTTCCTACAGCGCTGTTCAATGAGCTCGGCAAGTCGCCACGCTATGTGCCGTCCGGTGGCTACATGGTGATCATTACGTCCGTATTGCAGCAGTCGGTGGATGCCGGATGCATTTGGTGGTCGCCACCCAATCCCGATAATCCCATCAACGATGCGCGCATTACTGTCAAGAAAGCATCGCCGAACGTATTCGACGACACGCGAATCATTGGTTACTCGCGATGGATTCCCAATGAACCCGTGGTCATTCGCAAAGTCATTTCGCCTGAGATTCGACAGGCCATGGCGCGCGCACTCGCGCTGTACGTAAACACAAAGGGGCGCACGGAAGAAGGGCGACGCGAACTCGAGTTGGTTGGGAACATCGTCGGCTACATTCCCGCCACCAACAAGGACTACGACGTTCTAATGGAGACCATTGAACGATCCTTTGCAAATGACCCCGAGGGCCGACGCGACTTCATGCGAGGTCGCAAGTGAACGTGTCGAGGCCCATAGAACCCCTGCTCTCGATTTCAGACTTGAGACTGGTCTATCCCAATGGCTACGAGGCGCTGCGGGGTATCGACGTAGACATTGGCGCTGGTGAGTTTGTAGTCATTGTGGGGTTGTCGGGTGCCGGGAAGTCCACGTTTATTCGATGCCTCAATCGCCTCGTGCAGCCCACTGCGGGAACGATCCTCTTTGAGGGCGAAGACATTACGCACGTGGAGGGCGCCGAACTTCGGAGAGTTCGACAACGCCTTGCCATGATCTTTCAACGCTTCAATCTCATCAAGCGCACGTCGGTTCTGACAAACGTGCTCACCGGCTCGCTCAATCGACAGGGGACACTGGCCAGCTTATTCGGCATGTGGCCACGGGAAGATCGCGAGCGTGCTCAGCGATGCATGAAGCTCGTCGGTTTGGAGGGCTACGAACGGCGCCGAGCCGATGCCCTCTCGGGCGGTCAGCAACAGCGTGTAGCGATTGCGCGCGCGCTCATGCAAGATCCGAAAGTGATCCTGGCCGATGAACCGGTGGCGTCCTTGGATCCGGCAACGTCGCATAGCGTCATGCGGCATCTCAAAGCCTTGCAGGAGGAGCAGAGACTCACCATCATTGCGAATCTCCATTTCTTAAGTTTGGCGCGCGAATACGGAACGCGCGTTCTGGCACTTAAGGCCGGCGAACTGGTGTTTGATGGTCTTCCAAAGGACATTGACGAAGACCGTTTTCACAAGATCTACGGCGAGGACACCGCCGATGTGGAGCTTCACTAGTGAGTGGCGCGCGCTTCGATGCCCCATGGTCGCGCTTGCGAGCGCGTTCAAGTGCACTCGTCTTCGACATCGTGCTCGTCGCGTATGCACTCTGGTGCGTGCAGTACATCGCGACGCACTACAATCCCGATTGGGACTTTTTACGGCGCTACCCTGGCTTGTTGATGCTCACTTCTGTTGTTGCGGTGTTGTGGCATGCAAGCGGCGCGAGCCTTGGCATCGCGGGCCACCGCCTTCGTTTTGTTCACGCCGATTCGTCGAGTCGCACAGCGGCCAATCTCTCTCAGCGACTCACGTGGGGCGTTGCAACAGCGGTTTGGATCATGCTCTTCGCGTTGGCGATTTGGTTTGTTGGTGTGACCTGGGGCTCCGCGGCAATATGGCTCGCCTTGGCCGTTGCCGCCTGTTGGTTTGCTCTGTCGCAAGGTCCCCACGATAGCGTCGCTGAGCGAATCGCCGGTGTGCGCATCATGCGCGCCCGCGAACGGGATGTGCCCAAGGAGTTGATCCCTTGGACACGGCGCCCGGCCATGTGGGCGCTGTTGATCTTGTTGCTATTGACGTTCTGGGTGGGAGTCATTGTCACTCAGTTTGCGCTCGGCGATTTGAAGGACGGATTCAATAAGACGAAACCCATGTTTCGGGAACTGGTGAATCCCGATACGACGATTGTGTCCGACGTCGTGGCGCGCATGATCGACACCGTGTTCATGGCGCTTATGGCGTCTGTGGTCGCCTTGCCATTCGCCTTTGGCTTGAGCTTTCTCGGGGCGCGAAACCTGACTCGAGACAGCGCATGGGGGCGCGTGTTCTACGCCATCGCGCGCGTGTTTATGAACGTGACGCGGTCGATTGAGCCACTCATCTGGGCCATCATCTTTGTGTTGTGGGTGGGGGCCGGGCCCTTTGCCGGCATGTTGGCGCTTACGGTGCATTCGATTGCCGCGCTCGGAAAACTCTACAGCGAGGCGATCGAATCGATTGACGACGGACCATTGGAAGCGATGCGCGCAACAGGTGCCGACACGCTCCAGACCATTCGCTACGGCGTGGTTCCGCAAGTCATCCCGCCGTTTCTTTCGTTCACTGTGTATCGTTGGGACATCAATGTACGCATGGCTACCATCCTCGGCATCATTGGCGGTGGGGGCATTGGCGATCTGTTGGTGAACTACAGCCAGATTGGATCGTGGTCGAAAGTGGGCACGATTATCTTCTTTATCACAATTGTTGTGTGGGCGATGGACATGGCCTCGGGGAAGGCTCGCGAACTATTGATGAAAGATTGATTCCTCAATCCCTCGCCGAATCCATCTCCGAATTTGAATCCTTTGCCTGGCCCTTTCCTGTATCCGCACTCGGGTCGTCGCAATTGCGCTCAACGAATTTGGGAATTTCACCTGAGTGGCGCAACGCGAGCCGCCTGCGGTTGCCCGCCCCGCAGGCTCTGCGTCTCTGCGCGAGGCGTTCTTCTTAAACGCCTAGTTCTTTTTCTGCCGATACAGCCACACATGCCCCGTCGCGACAGTGTCGACGTGCTTGCTACGGGTGCGGTAGAACGCTGAATACTCAGTGCGAAGCTTCTTTACGTAGCCCTGAAGCGCCTTTACGCGGGCCTCGATTTTGGCATCGTCGAACTCGGACAAATCCTCGGGAGGATTATCACTTCCTTTGTCTCCTGGATCTTCACTAGCTGCATGCTCGCCGTCCTCGGCACTCAGTGCGTTGGCCGCAGCGGCTTTTTGGAGCAATTGGCGAGCGGATTCGACCGTAGATTTGTAGCCGTTGGCCACACGCGACGCGGCATTCAATTCATCGCGCTTGACTTTGAGGGCCGCTTGGAACTTGGCCTCGAGCTTCTTGGTTTCTTCCAGGCTTACGTCCACCTTAGGGGTGCTAAAGCGCACAAGATCGCCGAGCAAGATATCGAGTGCCCCATCGCCGTCGTAGTCGGTTACCCAGAGGCGTGTACATGTTGACGGAGGCACCTCCGTATCACGCGGCAATATGCCCGATAAGCGCTTTGCTGGTCCGGGAATCAGTTCTTCGAAATCTCCAAAGGAGGGCACGCCATCGTCACCAGGATTGTTCTTTGAAATCTGGACACCGCCCGTGGTGCTTCCACTCAACAAATCGAAGTCCCCGTCGCCATCAAAGTCAACGAGATGGGGGGCCGAGTGCATGCCTTCAATCTTTAGGGGCTCCCCCTTGGCACTCTTCAGCAGGATGGGCTCGCCGGTGAATTTTGGCTCCTTCTTGGTGCCCACGTTCGTAGCAAGCAAGAACGTGCCCTCGAAGTTGCCAATGACAAAGTCAAGATCGCCGTCCTGATCCCAGTCGATGGCGAACGGTTCGGTACAGATGTGGCGTGTGCGGGGTGCATTGGGCGTATCGGTGAGGACCAGGTGCCGATCCTCGGCGGTCTTAAGCGCAACGGGTTTTGCATAGTCGCCTTCGCCTTTGCCGTACAGCACATAGACGGGTGCGTGCATGACCTTGAGCCCCTTGCCTGTGTAGCAGCCGGATACGATATCGAGGTGACCGTCGTCGTTGAGATCCACAAACTGTGGGGTTGAACTGGCGCATCACCACACGCCCGGCACTTCGGCGATTTTGTCGCCTACACGAATCCAATCGCCCTGGGCGAATGCCGGGGCCTCGTTGGACCCGGTGTTTTTGAAGGCGTGCATCTTGCCGGATTTGAATTGTCCGACGACAAGATCCTTCAGATCGTCGCCATCGATGTCCACAAAGGTGGGGCAGGCGTATCCGGGCGACTCCACCGCGATCGGTTGATCGCCCGCTTTTAGCAGCTCGGGCTCATGAAACTCGGTGGCCCAGGCCGTGCTGCTCAGAAGGCCGAGCGACGCGGCGACAACGATCGTCTTGATACTCATGCGCGAGAGTCTACTTCACGGCGTCGTGTGTGTTCAAGCTGCCGATGCTCGCGGGGGAGAGCCCCAAGAAGTTCGCGTCGAGCGCGCCACTTACGACGGCGAACACTTCATCCTGCATGGGACCGGTTGCGTAAATAAGGGGAGACGAGAGATTGCGACCGTTCGCTGCCGCGAATTCATTGGCTTCCGGCACGAATTGGGTGCCAAAGCCGGAGCCAGTTACGACGTTGTGCGGGAGGGAGAGCGCATACAGCGTGCCGCCCTTCGGCGTGGGTGATGCGAACAGGTCGCCAAAAGTCGTGGCAATCAATGTGCGTCCATCGCCTGAAAGTGCAACGCCAGAGATGTTTCGACCGGGCACCGATGCGCCGGATGGTTGAACGATGGGAATGCCATTGCCTACGCCGCGTAGGATGGCAAGTTGGTTGGGTGCAATGACCGGCGAGTACAACCCCTTTAGATTGAGAAGGTAGATTTCGCCCGTGATCTGGGATGGAAAGAAGCCAACATAGTTGCCCGCACCATCTTGGCCAATGGCCGGTGGTTTGGCCGCAAGCGCCGCCATGCCCATAGCGAACCACCCTTCGCGATAGCCGGATACGGCGTCATAGGCTTCTACGGCGGCAGGCGTGGCGGGAATCAGATTGAAGTTGGCGTCGGCACCAAGCGCGCCGGCCACGGTCACCAAGAGGCGGGGGGTGGGCGGATTGCCGGGCGGCGATTGTGGGTAGATGACGGAAAGCTCTACCGGATTGTAGTGAAGGGTTTGAAGGGTGCGCGTGCTACGACCCGCTTCTGGAAATTGCGATACGGGTAGCGGTGCGCCTTGCGTGACGCGAAAACACTGCAAGGTCCCCGGGTTCCAGATGGCCGGGTAGGTGTTCGTTGCATTTGCCATCGCGACGTAAAGCAAATCCTGTCCGTTTATGCCGGGCACATACGCAATGCCCTCCGCACTGCTCTGCATGAACGTGCTCGAATTGACGTACGCGCCATTGCTATCCACAAGTTGCGTCGTGGAATCGCTGTAGGGAATCGCCAGGTTGACGACCTGAACGATGGCGCCCGTGGACGGATTGAAGACAATGAGATTGGAGAGATTGGGGCGGGTATCGGAGCCGCCGGCATTTACGAGTGCGAATCCCAGCGTGGGGGACGCCACCGCCAAGTCATTGACGAAGAACCCGAATCCAATTGGACTGGCCAGCGACGCCGGTTGCCCGAGCGCATCCACGAGATCCATATCGCGAATCATGGTGGGTAGAAAGAGCGCACTGGGTACAAGGCCGGAAGCCGTCATGTCCACAGGGACAATGCGCGCA
Source organism: Planctomycetota bacterium (assembly GCA_965222115.1). Taxonomy (GTDB): domain Bacteria; phylum Planctomycetota; class PLA2; order PLA2; family JAEUHO01; genus CBDCTJ01. Next base: position 2,602,565 of record CBDCTJ010000007.1, read on the forward strand.
TTTGACGAGTCGATCTCATCCGCGTCAACGGTAAAGAGTGTGTCGCCGTATCGCTCCAAGTCGCTGGGGTAGGCGCCAAAGTAGGGTACGCGTCCGTGTTGATACGCGTTCTCGTTCCAAACGGGCTGTACCGTGGGTGCAGGTGGTGGAACCACGCCACCACTTCCATTGCCACCGTTTCCGTTCCCGCCGCCTCCGATGTATGGGCCATCTACGAATGGCGAACCGCCGATCACAAACGGCGTTGATCCACCTCCGCCGCCTCCACAAGCGCTCATGAGGCATAAGGCAAGCGCTGCGAAAGCAAATCGTGAAACGGCACGGACCCGACTGCGCGGTTGTGAGATCGAATAACGTAAAGACATAGCCATCCTTTCGCCGGCATCGAAGTGCGGATGCGCGCAGGATGGAGGGTTCGAAAGCAAGGCCGTGCGCGTGTCACTGCCAGCCTTGCCGTCGGCCTTCCATTCCTTCGAGCCGGAAGAAAAAGAAACCAAGGAACAGGTGACGAGGTCCGTCTTCTGGCTTCCGATTCATCCTTCCACCGCGCCTTCCCATGCCGGTGAATCCTCGCGCTTCAACGAGCGCGAAAATCTACGCGGCACAGTGGCTGCACGCCCATTGGGCATGCGTTGCGGTGGTCGTCCTCGGTTACAGCGGCGGTCCCGCGGGGGAATTGCACCCCACTTCCGTTCGAACCAAGCGGCCCGAACAATCGACTTCGACACCCAGCATTCCGCGGCGTACGTCCCATGGAGCGCTTCGTCGCGAAATGTTCCGAATTGAAAAGAGCGGCCCGGAGAATACGGCCCCGAGACACCACTTTCCATTGTTGACCTGGGCTTCGAGGCACGCGAAATTGCCGGCGCCTTTCAGATTCACAGCGTGGGGCTGTAGCTCAATTGGTAGAGCGCTTGAATGGCATTCAAGAGGTAAGGGGTTCGATCCCCCTCAGCTCCACCACCACGCTGACCGACGCTACTTCCAAGACGTCCACCCTTCGTGCGCGTCAATCTTTCGATGCGCACTGGGCGAATCAACGATCCGTTGGTGCTTACTCAGGGTCTCGCGCAAATGGCTAAGCCATTTACTCTTGACGTCCACGTCGCTGGGCGAATTGTTCATCGGGCGCTTATGCCTGAGTCCGGGTTTCGGGTTTTGGGTTTCGGGTAACGGGAAGCTCAGAGAGTTGAGGAGTGGGTCTTTGAAGTTGGGGGGCCGCTTGTTGCGGGACGTGTCCTGAAGAAGAGGCTCACACAAAGGGCGCTAAGGAACGAAGCGCAAAGCGTTGGGGGTGCATCCAGAGAATGTGAAGAAGTTCCTTATGGCGAAACAGTTTTGGAGAGGAAGAAGGGTCTCACCAAGGGCGCCAAGATCACCAAGCGCAGCCGTACACGTGGAATGCGCGTCCTCGCCTCCGGATTAAGAGCGCGGGCGGTCATTCACATGACGATTTGCAATCAGCAAATGATTGAGTGCCAATCAGTTCGTAATCGACTGCGAATCCATGCTGTAGGCATGGCGTGTCAAGCCCAAGGGCTTTAACCCCAGGAAAAGCACATCTCCCATCCATCGCGTCCTGTAGGTACGCCGCACGACTGCGGTATTTCGTAGCTAGACACACCCCCAGGACAACGGCTGACGGTTGTTCCATTCGTCTCACCATCGCGCTTCCCCAATGCTTCGTTACGTCAACAAAAACGCTGCCACCACACCCGCCGCCAACACCGCGCAAGCGATGCCCAGCCAGAAGATTCTTGTTTGGGCGGAATGCACACGATCCACAAGCATCTCGACTTGTTTGTTGAGCACCTTTTGTGTTTCGCGATGCTGGGTCATGACTTGTTGTTGGGAGCGGTGGAACACGTTGAGTGCGCGGTTCTGAGTGTTTTGAAACGTAGCGAAGATGTCTTCCTGCGTGGTCGCCATGCTGCGAATCATCTGGAGCTGTGTTTCGGAGTTCTTGCGTGACTGGTCAAGCCCTTCGCGAATGGCGCCTGCTTGGATCTCAAGCGTTTCGGCGAGGCGGCCCTGCAAACCATCGAGGAACTGTTGTTGTTCCTTCTGTCCCAGTGCGAGTGTGCGAAGGAGATCGGGGAGGCCGTCGAGGCGCGCGAGGACGTCGCGTGTACCACCGCCCATGTGTTCGAGTTGCTTGCTGATCTGCGCGAGGCACTCGATTTCGGCACGATGAATGCGGGGGACTTGTGCCAAGAACTCGGGTAGCGCCGAAAGCGTTTGTTGCACTTGGCCGTCGCGGCTCTGGAGCGTTTCCTTGATCGCACCCAGCAGGCGCGACATGTCTTTCATGCTCGATTGCACGCCCGTCGATGAAAGCTCCGAAGTTGAGTGGCGGCCTTCGTCCGTGCTTGTAACCACCTTGGGAATCGAAACGCCTTTCTGGGTATCAGTGCGGTGGGTATCACTGCGGTGGGTATCATCGCGATGGGTGTCACCAGGCCCTGAGTTGGCAGGTTTCGAGTTGGCACGACCATCCCCCGCCGCCGAGGCAGCCGGCGGGCGTCGTTGTTCCGTCTTTGGCTTGCTCTCGCCTTGCACGCGAATGTCCTAGGGTCGCTCTTTGGCCACGAGGTTGTCGTCCCCGCGCTTGCGTAGGGACGGTGCCAGCATAGCAACGCAACCAACCGTCGCCGTCGATCGAATCGCTTCGAGCGACCTTGATACGTTGTTCGGCGTAGCGCCCAAGTTCTTCACCCCCAAGTTCTTCACCCCCAAGTTCTTCACCCTACGGCGGGTAGATGCCGTGTGCGCTGCCGATGGTTGTGATGCCGGGCACGGTGGCCGACAAGTCGACCCCTTGTATGTCATCGGTCACGGCGTCCAGATCTTCCTGGAGAAATTCACTTTCCGTGAGCGTCCAGGTCGTTGCGTAGCCGTTGTCGAAGAGGAACAAAAAGCGTCGGGGGAACGCGAGGCGTCCCATAGCCGTCACGCTCGCGATGCCGGTGGGGCCGCCCGCCGTGTCATCGATCACAATGACAGGGGCCACTGTGCTGTAGCCGTCGGCTAGCGTGCGAACGTCGAGCGCTTCATCGGAGGCGAATCCGGCGAGACCCACGAACGCGATTTCGGCGCCTTCTGTGCTGGTGAGGGCCGGGACGGCCGAGGCGGTCGTGGTCGTTGTACTCACGCTGGCAGAGGGCACTTGGAGATCCACGAGCGTTACGCCGCCATGCGCATTGTGGCCAATGATTGCCCGCGTTCCCTGCGCAACAATTGGACCCGCGCCTTCGGGCAACACAAACGCCTGTACGTCGGGAAGGGCATCGTCTTGATCCACTTCCGTAAACGTCTCGAGTTCAACGAAGGCGAGCTGCCCGGTGGCGCCGTCTTCACACGAAACCAACAGATGTTCACCGTTGGCATCCAGGACCATGCCGAGTGGTTCCGACGCGCCGTCCATGGGTATCGACAGCAAGATGGCCGCAACTTCGTCGCCGACTTCCACGTCGATCTTGAACACGCGCACCATGCCTTCATCATCGTCGCGATACGCTGCATAGAGATACACGCCGTCCGGGCCAAGCACAATGGCGTCTGCACTTGCAGAGAGATCGCCGAGTCCGCCTTCGGTGGAGAGTGTGACGGGGGTCATCGCTGCGTCGCCTGGTGCGAAGTAGGCAAGTGCCGTCCCGGTTCCGTCGCCATCATTTAGTTGGACCCAAATGCGACGCATGGTCCCTGCATACGCGTCCACGATGCCAACCGGATCGCGTCCAGCCGGCGTCGCGATGCTGCCCTCCAGCGTGAGGGTATCTGCGTTTAGAAACGAAACTGTGCCCGGCGAACCCACCATGATGTCGGGCGCGGTACCGGACGTGAAGTTGTATGCAAATCGATCGAGTGCGTAGCTGCCATCTTGGGCGACGACGGCGCCCTCGCCAACAGCAACGGTTAAGAACTCATTGGGCGGAAAACCTTCACCGGGCAGCGGTCGAATCAAAATGCATGAGGGGTCATCGGGGCACATGCGCATGAACACAGGAACGCCAACGCCGTTGGCCGCAACACCCACGAGGTCACCTCGAAGAATCTCCACGGGTCGGTCGTAATGCACGCGGATTTCTGAAAGCGCGCCATCGAGAATCTCAGCACGAGCCGGATAGGTGGCGATCACTTCAGGTCGATCGGGTCCATCGCCACCACAGGCAGCGAAGAACGATGCTAGCGCCATGACTCCGATGGAGAGGGCGCATCGAAGGCACCTAGCGTGCCTACGGATACCGGGGAAGATGAGAGGGTTTTGTTCGCTGTCCATGGCGACAGGGTAGCGAGGCACGCCGAAACTCCGTTGGCATTCCTTTTGGGAACTCCGGGCGATTTTGGCGGGCTCGTACGGCTCCGCGGCGGGCATCGATTGGATGCGAATCGGTGGTCGTGCCCTACTAAATCCCCATTTGTTGGGGTTCGGAGACCCTTGACGTGGGCAAAGGGGCCGACGCTTGCTTTCGTCAAAGTGTATGGTATGAACTAATACAGTTGGGTCAGTGAACCCGTTCGTGAGTCACAGACCCGGTCCGAAATCACAGCACCGTGAGCGCCATGATCATCCGCATCAATCCCCAGGGACCCGATCCCATCTTCGAGCAGATCGTCTACCAGATCAAAGGGGCGGTCGCGCGAGGGGAGCTCGAAGACGGCGACAAGCTGCCTTCAGTTCGTGCATTGGCGCGTGAGGTCTCAATCAATCCCAACACGGTGTCGCGTGCATACGAGTTGTTGCATCGCGAAGGCGTCATTGTGAAGCGGCAAGGGGCGGGGTGCTTTGTGCATGTGGATCGCGCCTCGTCGATGCGCGCCGCCGAACGGTTGCAGCGGCTGCAAGACATTGCAACTCGTGCCGTGACCGACGCGTTCCATCTCGGCTGCCAACCGCCGGAAATATTGCGCGCTGTGAATGACGCATTGGGCGGCCTGTCGTTTGGTGATGAGGTGCATGGTGACGCCTCGGAACAGCCTAAGAAGCGAAGGAAAGCAAAGTGAACACAACATCCTCAGCCATTGTGTTTGATGACGTCTATCGTCGCTTCAACAAGCAAGAGGTACTGCGCGGTCTCACGTTTCGCGTGGAACCCGGTACGGTCTACGCCCTGTTGGGACGCAACGGGTGTGGTAAATCCACCGCAATACGCATTCTGCTTGGATTCCTACGACCCCATCACGGTACGGCATCGATTTTAGATTGCGATAGTACACAGCTCACACCGGCGCATCGCGCGCGCATTGCCTATGTCACCGAGGGGCACAAGCTCTATGGAAGCATGAAGGTGGATCATGTGTTGCGCTTCGAAGCGGGCACGCGCAAGACGTTTGAACTTGCCGAAGCACGAAAGCATGTGAGTGAGCTGGGACTTGATAGCAAGAAACGTGTTCGCCGGCTCTCGCGTGGACAACGCGCGCAACTTGCTTTGGCCATCGCTGCCGCTTCAAGGCCCGAAGTGCTTGTCTTTGACGACCCCGCGCTGGGGCTTGACGCAGTGATGCGCCGCGAACTTCTCGACGCCATGATTTCTCTGTTGAGTGATCGCGGATGCGCGGTGCTGATGACCAGTCATATTCTCACCGACGTCGAACGCATGGCCGATCGCGTGGGCATCTTGCGCGACGGACAATTGATCGTGGACGCCACCGTGGACGACATGAAGCGCCGTGTAACGCAACGTCATTGGATTCCGCAGGTGTCGTGCGAACCACCTGTGGATGCGCGCATTGTGAGTTCGCGGCCCACGCGCACCGGACACGAGCTCACGCTGGTGGATTGCAACCGTGAACTTGAGTCGCTGTTGACAAGGTCCGGTGAGACGTTGACGCGTCCTAAAACACCGACGTTGGAAGAGTTCTTTGTGAATCTCGTGGGTGGCAGTCCTGCCGTGGCAGCCGGTGATAGAAAGGAGGCCGTGGCATGAGAGCGCTACTTCGCAAAGACTTCGTTTGGTATGCCCTGTTGTTGGTGGGGGCGACCGGAATCTTCGGCGCGGCGATTCTCTCCAATCGTGCAGACCGACTGTGGATTCACGGCATTGAGCTTCGATTCGATGTTGTGTTCGCCGTTTGGATCATCGCCGGAGTTGTAGTGGGTTTTGTCGCGTGCTTTGCGGATCGAGCGCTGGGCACTCGCGAGTATCTATTGCATCGTCCCCAGTCTTGGTCGCGCGTGTTCTGGGTACGCACGGCGATGTGCCTTGGCATTCTCCTGCTCGCCAACGTGCTTCCCTACGTGTATTCATGGATCAGTCCGACGGAAGACACTGGCAATCGGACGGTGTGGGACGCGAGCCGTGCATGGCTTCATCTGTCCATGGCTTCGTGCATCGTGCCTGCATTTGCTCTCGGAGCATTTGCCGCGTTGTCCCATGGGTCGTTCGTGGCTATTCTCTTCAAGCTCGGTGTCCTGGGCATGCCCACGATCTTCTTGATGCAACGCCTCCTGCGTCCTTTGGATTCTGGATACCTCGCCTCGCCTTGGCTCTACGCGGCCGTTCAGTTGATGGTCGGTCTGTTCATCCTGCATCTTTCCGCACGCGGCTTCATCCGTGGATTCGATCGCGATGTAGATGACGCCCTGAGCGAACGAATGCCTTTACTCGGGGGCGTTGCACTTACGGCATCCCTATTGGCGGGTCTTTTCGCTGGAGGCGCACAACAGAGTTGGCAAAGGAACGTTCGACGCGCGTATCCAGAGATCATTGCTCAGCCCGATGGTGTACCCCACCTCGCCAAAGTTCGCCACATGATGCTTGAGCGCGAGAATGAAGGCGAGTTGAGGAATTCTTGGCCCAACTGGATCACGGTGCGATTCGCGGAGTTTAGAAACGAACAACACAGGCGCCGCGCGAAGCCGACGATCATGCTTGATGACAACGACCGACTCTTCCGAACGAACACGGAGGGCTGGCGTCCGTACAGCGATCAATACTGGCATATGCAGTTGTGGCCGCGGAACCACGTTCGAAACGATTGGTCGCCCATGTTTGAAGAATCGGCGGACACGCTGCTCAATCAAATGCAACGTAGTTGGACCATTCACTCCACCATGCATCGCATCGTTCGCATTCTGCGACCGAGTGGGCGCCTCCGTGTCATGGCCCTTCGCAATCGAGGCGTTCCGTCGCTTCGGCGCAATGACCTGGAAACACTACCCAAGCCTTGGACGCGGGACTTTCAACGCGCAGACAAAAAACCGTTTGGGCATCGCGTATCGATCGTAACGGTCTCCGACGGGTCATTTCTGTTTGATGGATCCGATTTGACGCTGTGGCGGCTCACCGCCGATGTGACTCGAGGACCCCATGAGGCCTCCTTAGAGTCGATTCCCTTGCCAAAGCCCTTCCGTCCAACGGCGTTGTCGCATGCTCCGGGAAACCCACACCTTGCCAATAACCGCGTGGGAATACAGCGAGACATCCGAGACAACGTCGCGTATCTGCTCCTTGTGCAAGATGGGGACTGCTATCACTGGAAGAACGATCAACTCGTCCCCGTCGAACCGACACCAAAATTGCGGGAATTGTTGGAACAGCAGCGTCGCATCGAAGCCGCATTGCCCATCCAACGGCGCTTGGTTTCGCGGGTTACTGCGGCAGGCATTCGGGATTCGCTCAAGCATCGCGCTGAGATTCTGGACGAAAAGGGCCGCACGATTTTTTCGCATGACTATGAGCCCAGGACGAAATTCGAGCACGCGCTTGTCTTGGTCGGTTGTGCCTACTCCGCGTTGCGAGCCCCTCTCTTCGAACTCGGGAGTTACGCGCTTGACAGCAACCAAGCGTGGCTCTTTGATCCCTTCGTCATGGGGAACAAACGCATCGCGCCCCTGCTCTTTTGCCTCGTCGCGATGGTCATTCTCTTGCTCATCGCAATCTGGCGCATGAAACGCCTCCACATGCAGCGCTCGACGCGATTGTTGTGGCTGGTGCTAATCGCGTTGTTTGGGGTGGGCGCGTTCGTGGCGTTTTTCTTCCTCGAACGCGCCCGGGCCCATCGGCCGGTGCCACTGCGGAATTCAGGACAACGTCCCGCGCTGCTCCTTGCGTCACCGGCACGAGCCGATCACCGCGCGGTTGCTACGTAGGAGCCGTCGCCTGCAAGCTGGATATCTATTCGAAACACGGTGTGCGCGTCTATCAAGGGCGTTCCCGTACTGAGCAAGCGAGAGACGGAAGCGGTGTACTACACCCCGTAGGCATTTTTCCGGTGTGACCCGCGAACTTCTGGGTGTTGTCCTGCCAAGACGCGCGATACTCGGGTCATGGACGTCGATCTACCGAAACGCGAGGGGCAGGCGACACGACTCGACGTTGACTTGCCGTCGGTGTTGGAACCGGTGCAAGCCGATTTGGTGCGCGTGCGTGACGCATTCGTTGGCATCGTGGCCGATGTATCGGAAGAGGCCGCAACGATGGTCAAGAGCGCGGCGGCGTTTTCGGGAAAGCAATTGCGTCCCGCACTCACTTGTTTGGCGGCGCGGGTTGCGGGCGGTGGGGTGGACGACGATGTGGCAACCGTGGCGGCGATTGTGGAGTTGATTCACACCGCAACGCTCGTCCACGACGACATCTTGGATTCCGCCGACTTGCGCCGCGAACGAAAGACGCTCAACGCCAAGTGGGGCGAGCAAGCCGCTGTGTTGGTGGGGGACGTGCTCTTTTCGAAGGCCTATCGCACGGCGTCTTATCTCGATGATCGTTTTGCGTCGCAACACCTAGCCGATGCCGTGGGTGAGGTTCTCGAAGGCGAGATTCTTCAAGATGTGCTCGCGGTGGATGTAGACGATCAAGATCACAGTGATCTTGACGCTGCCGAACATCAGTATCGACGCATCATTCGCGGTAAGACGGCGGCGCTCTACGACGCAGCACTGCAGGTGGGCGCGCATTACGGTGGGGCTACTGAGACCGTTCGTGAAACGTTGGGACGCTACGGCCATCACGTGGGCATGGCATTTCAGATCGTGGATGATCGTTTGGATTTGAGCGGTGACGAGGCGCGTGTCGGCAAGTCTCTAGGTCGCGACATCAGCGAGGGCAAGCTTACGTTGCCCATGATTTGTTGGTTACGTGAACAGACGGATGCAAGTCGGGCCAAGGCCGAGGCGCTTCTTTCTCGAGCGCGAACCGATGAGGCCGCAGCCGCAGAGTTGCTTGCGGCGATAAAAGACAGCAAGGCACTCTCTGCAACCGATGACGCTGCACGACATGAATGTGAACAAGCCCGTGCGGTGCTTGCTGAATTCTCTGGCGCAGCGGATCAAGAGGCGGTTGTATGTCTGGATGCGATCGCTGCGTTCGTGTTGCGGCGGACGTACTAGAGCCCGGACTATTCATGAATAGTCCGGGCTAGCTTCGGTATTTGGTGGAGCGATTCTTGGAAGAAGAGGGGCTCACCAAGGAAAGGCGAAGGGCACCAAGCGCAGCCCGATGTTCGGTTACGGCGATCAATGGGAAAGGTTCGGGAGAAAGGGCTCCGAAGGAGCCAAAGCTGATAGCTAAGGGTGAGCGAAGCGAACCCTGTGATAGCAAAGGGTGTACGACGAGCGAAGCGAGGAGAAACCCTGGATGCAATCGAATTCTTGATTTCGCCTCTTGGCGCGAAGGAAGATTCACGCCACGCGCATCGAAGGGCCGAATCAAGAGTCGCGTAGATTGGGAAATGGCGGAGCCATCGCGGTTTCCCCTCGTGACCTCGACCTACCGAATCACATAGGCCGCACCGGCATCAAAGGCAGTGTTGTTGGTTTGATCTCCGCCGATGAGCGTCGCGTTGCTGCTCTCAAGTTCTGCGCCGATTGCGTACGAGTCGGAATTCAGCGAAACGCTGGTGCCAAAGCGGTCGTCGGCATCGGTATTGGAAGCCTTCAGGTAGAGCGATTGAGCCCATGCGCTCCCGTCGAACTCAAAGACGAACGCTGCACCAGCACCCATGCTGTCGTTATTGGATGCGTCACCGCCAATACCCTCGGCGTTGCCGTCTTCGCGTGGTGCACCAATAATCAGCCGATTTTCGAAGAGCTGTAGCGATACACCAAACTCTTCGGTCACGCCAACGTCAGACGGTTTGATGTAGGACGTCTGACTCCATGCACCCCCGACGCGATCAAATACATAGGCCGCACCGGTGTCGGCAAGGCTGTTGTCGGTTTCATCACCGCCAATGGACGTCGCCGCGCTGTCTTCTCCGGGTGCACCGATAACCATTGTCTCCGTCCAACAGGTAACGCTTGCGCCAAAGCGGTCAAACGGATCGGCGTTGGATGCCTTGATGTATGCCTCTTGGATCCAAGAAGGACCGTTTCGAAAAAACACGTAGACGGCGCCGGCTTCTTCCTGCGAGTTGTCTGCTTGTCCTGATGGATTGACACCCGTTGCATTGCTGTCCTCGCCGGGTGCGCCCACAACGATGATGGTGTCGGATACGGCAACCGCACTTCCGAATGCGTCCAAGTCGTCGGTGTTGGATGCCTTGAGGTAGATCGGGGCCGACCATGACGTGCCGTCAAATTGGAAAGCGTAGGCAGCACCGGCAGCGAATGCGTTATTGTCGGCTTCGTTCCCCCCAACGCCCGTTGCGTTGCTGTCTTCACCGGGTGCTCCAACAACCAAGGTGTCCACCTGCAGCGCAACGGCATTGCCGAAGAAGTCCTCGTTGCCTGGATTCATTGCTTTGAGATAGGTCTGGAATGACCAGGTTGTGCCCGAGCGCGTGAATACATAGACCGCGCCCGATCGCGACACGGAGTTATCGGCTTGGTTTGCCGCGCTACCGCTGGATTCGTGCGGCGCACCGACCGCAATCGTGTCTCCCGACACCGCTACGGCGCGTCCGAATTCATCAAGCATGTCGGCATTGGGTGCTTTGAGAAGTGCTTGAAAAGTCCACGTTGTGCCACTACGCACATACACGTAAGCGGCGCCCGCCCAGACATGCGTATTCACGTTTGGGTCTGAACCGTCACTGCTTTCAAAGTTCGCACCCACGACGAGCGTATCGCCATCGATAGCCACGCTGGTGCCAAAGTGATCGCCATCGCTGGTGTTGGCTGCCTTGATGTATGCCTCAAGTGCAATGCTCGGGCGATTGATAACAATGGTGTAGGTCTGTTGCGATCCATCTTCCGCCGTAACGACGACGGTGATGGGGTTGAGCCCGGTCGCTAGCGGGATGGATTGCGAAGGGGAGCCACTCGGCACGGCCATGCCGTCAACGAGAATCGTCGCCGTCGCATCATCCGCGGTCGGTTGAATCGTTATCGATGTGTCGCCGGTAGCCACACGGGCGGTATAGGCTGCAACGGCGGGATCAAATGCGGGCGTGAGAGCACCTAGGGATAGGACCAGCCCACTTAGGTCGGCCTTATCGCTCAATGGTCCGTCACCTCCGGAACCGTTTCCACCCCCGCCGCCTCCGCCACCACCGCAACCGATCAGGAGGGCGGCAATCAGTGCCAAGCTCCCAGTCGTGAACGACATTCGTTGAGGGGCATCACGTCGGACGCGGGTTAACCATGGCATGGAGCGCTCCTCGATGGCAGATGCACGCGTGTTAGGCACTGGGAACTGAATCCCAACGCGGATGAATGGCAGCCAATCCGCGCCTGAGCTGGCGCCCTACGCATTTACCTCTGATTTTGAGATCAACCCGCGGTTTTCCGTGCCGCTGCATCCGCAAGGTAGCACGAAGTGAGATTCTGAATTCTCAGGTGTGAATGGTCTCGGACAAGAATCTCCCCGAGGTCGTAGGTCTCGCGCTACGCTGTGCCTATGCGATGTCTCCTCTCGCGCTGGTACGTCCTCCTGATTCTGGCCTTTGCTCTGTGCATTGAAGCACCGCGGCTGGCGGGCGCGGCCGGGTACCAACTCGACGGTCAAATGGCGCGTGAGATTACGTTTTCAAGTGGCCTCTATGGGGCTGACGCCTCCACGCCGTTGTCGTCGTTTCGCGGGCACGTGGTGTGGATCAAGTTTTGGCTGCGTGACTGTCCCGTGTGTCAGGCGCAGATGCCCGAGGCGCAACGCATGCACGAGCGGTACAACCGCGCGGGGTTGGTCGTGCTCACGGTCATGAATCATTGGCAACCCAATCAAGTAGAACCGCTAATGCGTCGCAACGGGTGGAACTTTCGCGTGGGCATTGATCGCCATGGCCGCATGGGTCGTCGGTATGGTGTGGGACGTCGCCCCACGGACTATTTGGTTGATATTGATGGGCGCATCGTGGCGAGCAATCGGGTGAGCGCGTCTCAGGTGGAGCGCGAGTTACGGAAGTATCGGGCACGCGAATATGACGGTCGTGTTCCGCGCGTTGCCAACTGGAGCCACGTACGTGACGCGGCCATCCGCGACGACTATGGCGCGGCACTCCGCTTGGCCGAGTCGATGAAAGACGCCACCAATCCCGCGACGGCTGCGCGCCAACAGTTGAAGATCCTTGCTACGGAAAAGGTCAACCATCAGGCGGAGTTGGCTCGGCGAGGGGCAGCTCGAGGACGCCGGGCGCGGGCGGTGACAGACCTTCGCAGCTTGTATACGGCGTACCGTGGCACGAGTCTTGAGGCGTACACAAAGCAGATTTACGACAAGTTCTTGGCGTCGTTGTCTTCGGGCCACAAAACGCGCCAGCCGATTCGTCGCTGACTACGAGGTCTCATTCCAATGCGTGATTGGCCGAGCGTGCCGCCGCGAGATAGGTCGCAAATACCAGATGCGATTCCCACAGGTCACATCCCTCGTGACAATGCCATGACGCGCGAAGAAGCGCTCCAGGAGATAGGCGGCCTTGTCGGGTAGCTCGAAGGTGCCCTATTGCTGCTTTGCCTGGGATTTGCAACCCGCGGGCGCTAGTCTGTGTGCGCGGTGGTCCGACACCGTAATTGCCGACGCGTCGGGAGGGGCGCGTCGGTGATTCACATCCCAAGGGAGGGAACCGGTATGGAATCCGTGGGACGAATCAATTTGGATCAGGCCCATTCGAACCAGGGAGCCACGTCACCACGTGTCGCGCCTGTGCTACTGCGATTCGCGATGTTCACGCTTATCGCAGTTGGACTCATCACTGCCTCCACGGCCTGCCGTGGAACCCGCCTCACATCCAACGCCAACGGTGGCCTCGACGCGGTGTTGTTTCCGGTTCATTTGACACCTTCATCTGTCCCTCCGGCCTGCAACCAATGCATCTGCGCACGCAAGTGGGTGCCAGCCGTCACAAAGACCGTATGTAAGACGGTGTGCGTAAAGCCCGCCAGCGTGAGCAAGCATTGGAACCCGCCCGAGTATGGGTACCGCATGAAGCTCAAGTGCGTTGAAGCTGCCGGAATCAAGCACGAAGTCACTCCCGCCGAGTTCAAGATTCGCCGCAAGACCGTCATTGTTCGTCATGGCAGTGAAGTCGTGGTGCCCGTGGTGTGCGATACGTGCAACACGGGGACGTGTGGCGACCCGTGTGGCGATGCCTGCGGTACGTGCGGGCCGGTCGAAAAGACGTGTGGCTGCTGGAAGAAGGAAGTCATTCCACCCATCTTTGCCGAGAAGTGCGAGAAGGTCTGCATTGGCCCGTCCCGAACGAAACTCCACTACAAGCCCGCGCAGTATCGCGAAGTGCAAGAGCGCTATATCGTCAAGCCGGCGACGTGCGTTGAGATCCCCGTCCCCGCACAATACAAGACGATTCGCCGCAAAATCACCATCCGTCCCGGCTACTGGAAGAGCGTCCGCCGCGTGCTTTGTAGCGAATGTCGCAGCGCGGGGCACACGTGTGAACCGCTCGTCGCAACGGCGGCTGAGTACACACCTTCCTATATGGCACCACCAACATTCACGGTCGAGCCTGTGATTTCCCCCGATTGTTCCATTTGCGACACGCCATCGGAACTGCCGGAGCCCGCTCCCATCATTGAGCAGGAACCTGCGGTCGTAGCCGAAATGCCAGCGCCCGCGCCGGTTGAAGCACCTGCTCCTCTTCCCGCTCCTTTTCCCGATGCGCCGGTTGCAAAGGCAAAGGTAGGCAAAGGCCTGCCATCGCTTCAGGTCGAGCTGGTGGACATGAATCCATCGGGTTCTGATGCCGGCGTGTTCTCGGTGGGCGACAGTGTCCGCTATCGCCTGATTGTGTCCCACGATGGTGGCACCGAGGGAATGACCGCCATGCGCGTCCAGTTCCGCTTGCCCCCGAGCCTGAGCTTCGTTTCCGGGTCTGGCGAAGGCATCGTGTCCATCACAGGAGCTGGACAATCGGCGACATCGAGCGACTTCACGTTACCCGTTGGCGAGTCACGCACACTGAATGTGCTTGCGCGAGTGGACGCTGCACCCCCGGGGCGCATGGTGAAAGTCACCGCCGATGTCAATACGGTAGACGGCACCATGCTGGCCACCGAGACGGAGAGCACCACCTTGGTAGGCTCATCCTCGTCTGGCGCTGAATACTCCGAACGGTAGGCTTCCTTCGCCCCGTTGGCGTGAAATCGCATCGTTTTAGGTCGTGACCGAATTTCGCGATTGGGCGAAACGGGACGCTGGTTTCAAGCCCGACCCGGGGTAGAAGTCTCACTGTCGGTGCGAGGATCGAAGGATCCGAGGAGGCCTCACGGAACAGTCCGGATCAGGACCCGAAGACACGGCGCCAGGACCGAATAAAGAGAACGGTACGCAGCCGCCTTCTCCAGGCGATGCATTCGAACAAGCGCCATCCGAACATACATTGCCTGATTCGTCCACCGCCGCATCAAATGCAACGCAGTCCGATGATTCAGCCGCTACAGCGCCAAGTGGGCCAGCGCCTCACAAACATGAGATCCTGAAAGACAGCAAGCACGGCGGCTTGGGAGAGTTGGCTTCGACCGCCATCTGCGGGAACGACATTACGTCGTCGTGTCTCTATGTTTCGGGGTTGGCCGTCATTGCGGCGGGGCCATGGGCACCGGTGGCACTACTCCTCGTGGCCGTCTTGCTATGGATGTTCCGCAAGATTTACGCCGAAGTTGTTGGCGCTCTGCCACTCAATGGTGGCGCCTACAATGCCTTGCTCAACACCACGAGCAAGTCACGCGCATCGGTGGCCGCGTGCCTGACGATACTTTCGTATATGGCGACGGCCGTTATCTCTGGTATCGAGGCCGTCCACTACATCGGCCACCTCGTGAATGGACTCGATCACACGGTCACGCTGTGGGCCACCGTTGGTGTGTTGGCATTCTTTATGATGCTGACCATCGTAGGCATCTCCGAATCGGCTGTGGCCGCGATTGCTATCTTTTTGTTTCATATCTTCTCATTGCTCTTGTTGCTTGGGGTTGGGATCGTCTTCCTCTCGTCAAATGGCCTGGGCAATCTCATGGAGAACTTGTCGGCGCCAGCACCGGGGGGCATCGGGAAGGCCCTGTTTTTCGGGTTTTGCGTTTCGCTACTGGGGATTTCGGGCTTTGAAAGCTCATCGAACTTTGTGGAAGAGCAGGCGGATGGGGTGTTTCCGAAGACGCTGCGCAATATGTGGATGGCGGTCTCATTCTTCAATCCGGTGATGGCACTGCTTGTGCTTGCCGTAATTCCCATGGCGGCCGTGGAGCCAAACAAGGGCGCGCTGCTTGCGCACATTGGTCATGAAACCGGTGGCGCGTGGCTCTCAACGCTCATCAGCATCGACGCCGCCCTCGTGCTCTGTGGTGCCGTGCTTACGAGCTTTGTCGGCGTGAGCGGGCTTGTCCGACGCATGACGCTGGATCGTTGCTTACCTCAATTCCTTCTCAAGACCAACCGCAAGGGCACCACCCATCGCATCTTGATCGGGTTCTTCCTGCTCACCGCATCGGTGTTGTTTATCACGCAGGGCAATCTGGATGCGTTGGCCGGCGTGTATACGATTTCATTCCTTTCCGTGATGGCACTCTTTGCGTTGGGCAACATTCTGCTCAAGGTCAAACGCGATCGATTGCCGCGACCGGTTCGTGCCGGGTGGATCACGGTGTTGGTGGCCATGGCTGGCGTGATTGTGGGCATTATTGGCAATGCGACGCGCAACCCCGAGTACTTTGGCATATTTCTTCAGTACTTCATTCCTGCCATGCTCGTGATCACCCTCATGTTGGCGCGCGTGCCCGTGCTGAAGGCCGCTTTGTTTGCTACCAAGGGCATGATGGAACGTGTTCGAACACCGCTCGCGAAGTTTGCCGGATCGCTCGAGCAGCACATCGAGCACATTAACTCACAGCAGTTCGTGTTCTTTACGCGCGGGGACAACCTCGCCAATCTCAATCGCGCCGTGCTGTATGTGCGCCGAAACGAACACACCAATCGCATGAAGATTGTGACGGTGCTTCGGCCCGGCGAGCATGTTCACGAACGATTGACGCAGAACATCGACTTCTTGGATGAGGCGTATCCCGACGTCGTCATCGAGTTTGTGACCCTGGAAGGTAAATTTGGGCCCGAACTCGTGCAGGATCTCTCGCGCAAGTGGAACGTGCCCACCAATTTCATGTTCATCGGCTCGCCGGGCGATGGCTTCATGTATGGCCTCGCCGAACTGGGCGGGGTGCGTCTGATCATCTGACGACTGCGCCATCGATTCACCTCGATGCGGACCGCGAGTATCCTCATCCCTCGTCAAAGCGGTTGACGCGCGCAGGTTGCGCAGGAGGTATGTGTGTCCTATTCCTTCCAGAATGCCAAGACGTGGTTTCGAAAGAGCTTTTCTTGGCTCATGAATGAACTCGATGATGAGGCGCAGCAGCTACTCCTCATGTCGCTTGAGCCGATGTACCTCGACGCGGGGGAAGCTCTTTGCCGGTTTGGCGAATACCACGATGCCCTCATTTTTGCTCCGCTAGGAAAGTTGGACGTGAGCAAATCGGCGAGCCGCAAAGCGAAGGCTCCTACGATCATGCTTCAGCCTGGTACGGGTGTTCTGGTGGGAGACTTGGGTGCGGTTCGCCCCGGTAAGGCATCTGCCACGGTCAAGGTTGGCAAGTCCATGCCGCTGTTTCGCCTCCGCTACGACAAGCTGCGCTGGCTCGTGGACTCGGACCATCCCGAAATCGCGGGACAGATCTACTTGCGCCTTGGCAAACAAATCGCGTTGCGGTTGGCGCGCGCTTCGGCGGTTCGCTTTGAGAGAAATGAAAATGAAGAGGGGGAACTCATGTTCCCCAGTGCTATGGCGATTCGTGACGGGATCGAAGACGCGTATCGAAACGTCCGGATACGAATTCCTCGGAGCCATTCGGGCGATACGTTGTCTTCCATCGAGGCGAAGAACACGAGTGAGACCTTGCTAAAGCGCATGCTCGAAGAAAAGGAACTCTGGCCACTTGGGTACAAGCGTGGTGATGTGCCGCATGACGTGGAAGAGCGCGGCGCGACCGATACGCCGGAAGACATGGGCAAACAGTCAATTGGATTCTTGTCGCGCGCGGCGGAGCTGTTGTCGTACCAAAACGCATCAATCGTTTCTCAGGGCGATCCAAGCGACGCGGTGTTCTACATCATTGAAGGCGAGTGCGGACTTTCGGTGGAAGGAGATAAGGACGCCGATTTCGAGATTCAGAAGCCCATGGGACCCGGGCGGCTGTTTGGTCAGGTGGGGTTCTTTCTCAATGACGAGCGCACCGCGACGGTGCGGGGATCCTGTCGGGTGGCCGTGTTTCACGTGGCGTTAATCAATATGGTCATGAGTGCGGGCATCACAGGTACTCGCGTCGGAAGCCACTTCCTTCGCTGGATGGCCGCGGAGATTGCCGACGATGCCCGCGAGTTGAATCGCCGCATCTGGGAGGCGTTTCAGCAGCACGAGCGAGGGTAGGGCGCGCGTTCCAGTTGCAAGGAACTGTCGCTTGGTCGAATTGGTGGAATCCGTGAGGTACCCGAGGCAGGATTGGCGTACTAGCTAGTGGACGGAGATCGCAACGCTGGCATGAACGCGGCGAGCGGCGTCCCGAATGGAGAATGGATCATGATCCGCGCACGTTCACTCGGGAAAGGCGATTGGGCACTCGGGAAAGGCAATTGGGCACTCGGCCGAGTCAATTGGGTTGCGTTGCTGGTGTACACGATGCTTGTGTTTGCGCTCGCATCGTGCGGTGGCGATACGGATTCGTCGGTTCGTCACGGTGATCAGGCTGCTCGCTCCAATCAGGAGCCGGTTGACCACGGAGACCCGGACAATACTGATCCATCCGATCCTGACGATAGCCAGCCGGCGGGATGGACACCTCGAGGCGGCGGCGAGGATCCGTTTGGTGACGACCTATTGGATGACGACGTTGGCGTCGCCAGCCCCACGAGCGCCGCTGTACCGCCAAGTCTTGTGCCACCGGGGAAGAACCCCGACGCGGTCGATGTCACCGTCTACTACGCCACGAGTCGTGCGCGCGGTGGGTTTTCCCTCAACGCCTACAAGCGACAGTTGTGGATCGGTGGAGCCTTACTCCTTTTCGCCGCTTTGATGTCCTTCTTTGGGCCCCGGTGGTTTCGCGGACGTTGGAAGTTTTCGCCCGCCTCGCTCAGAACCGTTACGTGGCTTTTGTTGCTCGCCGGCGCATTGTGGCAGGTCCATGAGATTTATGGCGACTACCAACGCGACAAACGGTGGGGCTTCATCTACACCGGTGACCGTCGCGTGGCGAATGCCGGGGAAGATCGCTATACATCTGACCTCGGCCAAGTCACGGTGTCGGTACCCTTACGTCGTGAACGTGGCACCATGCACACCGAGCGCTGGTGGAAGGGCGAGTTCATTCCCGATCCCGTAAAGCACTTCGTTCTCACCGACATCGATCCCCAGGCGGAAGGTGAGTACTTTCAACACGTGCGTGGTCGTGTGACGTCTGATCCCGATAAGAGCGCATTCGTGTTTATTCACGGCTACAACACGACCTTTGAGCGTGCGGCGCTTCGAACCGCGCAGATTGCACATGATCTGCAATTCAAGGGCGCGCCAATTTTCTACAGTTGGCCCTCCGACGCGATCAAGACCGCCTATTTTGTAGACCGTGACGACGCGGAATGGGGCAGTGGCCACTTGCGCGAGTTCTTGAAGAATCTGAAAACGAAGTCGGGCGCGGAGATTATCCACCTCGTCGCACACAGCATGGGTACGCGGTGTCTCTGCAAAGCACTGCGGGATCTTGAGCCCATGGGTGATGGCCCCGACTTTCAGTCAATCATTCTCGCGGCACCCGACTTAGACGCCGACGCGTTTGAAAACGAAATCGCCCCACGCATCGGTAAGCGTGCTCACATGGTTACGCTCTACGCAAGTGCCAATGACGAAATGATCAAGCTCTCCTCCGAGTTCAATGGCAACCGACGGGTGGGGGATGCGACCTACCTCGCGCACTACAAGGGTTACTCCTCCGTCGATGCGATCGACGTATCGGGCATCTCTCAGGGTCACTCGTATATGGGCAATAACGGACGCGTCCTCTCGGATGTCCGTGCGCAACTGATTCAGCGGCTCCCGGCGAAAATGCGCCCGGGCCTGCGCTGGGTCAACGAGCCACCTCATTGGATCCTTGAAGATCTTCGGTAATCGGAACTCAATTCACTTCTACGCTTGCGTCGAACTCATGCCCATTCATGTCCCATTGGTCGTGACCCTCACATTTCACGAATAGCACGCCAAGTAGCAGTGTCCGTTTGTTGGGGCATTCTCAATTCGTTCACACTCCTAATGGAGCGTGACTCACGCTCCTTTCTTCATAGTTATCTTCAATGAGGGGGTCAATTAGACCGCTTCGTGTAGAATTCATGACTCGTGCATCGCAAATCGTCCCCAATTTGGGACCATCTCGACCACTATTGTCGCTTTTTTCATCATTTGCACTTAGGTAGGTCTTGATCCTGTTAGTCACTCAGCTAGTGTGTTCAATCCGTTGAACGCAGCCGGTCGCGAAGCGCAATTTCTCAAACATTTTGAGCGATGCCCACGGCCAGTAGGTTCATCGTAATTGCCTGTAAATAGGAGGTTTACGCCAAATTTATCGCGTCGTGGTGCAGTGGGCACTACGCGTGCGTATTGGCGGGCGAAGCCGGTTTTCTGCGTGCAATTTGCCAACGACCTAACGTTGAGAAATACGTGACGTTGAGGCACACGCGCGTAGGTGGAGGTAGGCAGAGGAGCCCCACCCGTCCGGCGTCGTGAATCAACTGGAGTTTTCACCCATGTTCAAACGGTTCTTCATCCCCGCGCTATTGCTCATAGCGTTGGTGCCGTTTTGCGGTGTGATTCAGGATGCGTTGGCAACGCCACCGTCCTGGGATCCCGCAGGCGCAGGATTTCAGGGTCTTCCCGACAACGACGACGACAGCGCTCGTTTCATGGTCCTTTCAGGACCGGCCAACAATTCGTTGGTTGGTACCGAAAACGGGCCCGGCGAAACGTTCGTTCAGCTTGTCTTTACGCCAGCGTCCGATAGCGACCCCATTCGGGTTGGCATTTTCGACGCGAATGGTATTGGCGTATGGGATCAGCGTGCGTTCGGCATCTTCCTGAACAAGGCGCCCAATATTCGCTATCGTCTCTATGCCGACCCGGCGGGCGATGCGCTATCGCTTCTTCAGGATGGCGTGGCCGCCAACGATCCTTCGGCATTGGTCACGACGAACTCCGAGACCGACTACGACCCCGATGCCACAACGGACAATGCGTGGGTTTCGTTTTTCGATCAGCCCGCGTCGGCCGTGCCCGCCGCACAGTCTGCCAATGGCTCGTACCGCTTCTTGATGCGGATCTCCATGACGCCTGCTGCAGGATCATTCGCCTTGCAGGGGCCCGAGCGTGCCGGTCACAAGATTGCGTTTAACGGTACATACATCCTTCCCGGTGGAACCGTGTTTGGCTTTGCCGGTGGTGCAGTGGATGAGCGCACCATTGTGGGTACCGAGAATCAGGCGATTCACGACACGCGTGATCCCAACACCTATCTCACCAAGTCGAGTGCGCCGGTTCCGGTTCAGAACGCAGGTACGCCCTACTTGTTCAACGGTGTGTTTGACTTCCACTTCCGCTCGTCCAACGCGTGCGAAGACGACCTCGTCTTCAGCGAGGCCGATGCGGACTATCAGACGCCCACCACCGCGGGCCAGACCAAGGCCAACCCGCTTGTCGAGCCGGCCCTCGTCGGTATTCCTCCCGACAACGTGCCCTATTACTTGCGACCCGGCGACACGTTCAACTTCCGTGACGTTAGTGCCTTCCTGATTACGGATGACATTGGGAATGGCCCCCGCCCCGTACGTTGGTCGATTTACCCCGTTGCCGACATCACCACGCCCCCCGATGGTGCCAATACACCGGCTGCGCCGCAGTTCACCGACGTGGCCAACGCGCCCAGCAATCACGCGTCGATTACAGCAGCCAAGCAGGCTGGAACCTTCCAAGCCAGCACCATGCCCAAGGAGGATATCCTTGCGAACCCGGGCTTTTACCGCGTGCGTTGGGAAAGCGTGGACATCTCCAACTTTGTGTTCATGAAGTTCAATGTGGACGTTGGTACCACACCCGTCGCACCGAGGGCTAGCGGACGCATCTTCTGTGACGCCAATGACAATGGTGTTTATGACGACGGTACCGATATGCCTTGGAGCGGTGGCGCGGTCAACTTGAGCGTGCAACGCATCGACTGCCAGTCCAAGGCGCCCGTCGGTGCACCCATTCCGGTCGTTACCAATGCCGCTGGCGAGTGGACCCTTCAGGGTTTGCTTGAGGGTTGCTACACGCTTGACGTAACCGACACCATTAGCTTCTCGCTGTCCACGGGCGTGACGCTCCCCATCGAATTCGAACTCGACGGTGATGACTGTGATAAGCAAGTCGATATCGGGTATCAGTGCACGCAGTCCATCTGTGGTGAGCTGTTCTGTGACGACAACGGTGACTGCATCTTCAATGGCAACGACGGCGTCTTGCCAGCGGGTGCTAGCGCAACGATCGTCGTAACGCCTATCGATCCCGTGTCCAAGGACGCCATCGGCCCGGCGATCACCAAGGTTCTCGACGGAACGGACTCCCATGAGTGGTGTGTTGACGGACTCGCCTTCGGCACCTACCTCATTACCGTGGATTCCACGCTTAATATTGTGGATAGCCCATGTGCGGTGGAGAGCTACGAACGTACGCTATCGGCCGATACAACAGGACAGATCGATGACGTGATCTTCCCGCTCGTTTGCCTTGAGCAGATTTGCGGTCGCATCTACTGTGATGATGACCTATCTGAGGATTACACGGCAGGCGATGACCGCGAGCTTGAAGGTGTTCAGGTAGAAGCCCGCCCCAAGGGGGAACCCACCGCCGATCCCATCACCGCGACCACCGATGAAGACGGCAATTACTGCTTGCCCGTGCCTCCCGGTGAGTGGGTGGTCATGGTGCCCATGCCACAGGTGCCTGCGCTTGATGGCGTTTCGCCGGCCACCGGGCAGTTGCTAAGCATCGAGGTGGATGCCCGTAATGGCTCCATTGATGACATCGACTTCCGCTTTGACTGCAGCTCGACCATCTCCGGTCGTGTCTTCTGCGAAGGGCCCAATGAGGACTGCGACGGCGAGTACGACCTAAACGTTGACGACGCGCTCGAGGGCATTGTGCTTGAGCTTGTACGCAATGGAAGTGTAGTCGCCGAAACCACCACGATTGCCGACGGCACCTACATCTTCTCGGGTGTAGCGCCCTCAAAGGCATTTCCTTACACCGTTCGTGTCAAGGCGGGTCAGGCAGCGCTTGCTGGCAAGATCGGCCCCGCACCAGAGAACTACACCGACATCGAGGTGCCTAATGCTGGCGAGTTGACCAGCACCATTACCGGCCTCGACTTTGCCTATTGCCTACTTGAGGTGTCGGGACGCGTCTTCTGTGAAGGTGGCCCCGGCGGCGATTGTGACGGCGACTATGACGCCGGCACCGACCAGCCGCTTGCTGGCATCGATGTCATCCTCAAGAAGGACGGCGTTCAAGTCGGTCAGCCTGCGCAGACCAACTCAGAAGGCATGTACACCTTCAATATTCTTGAGGTGGCCGACTACACGGTTGAAGTGGTGCCCGGTCAACCCGAACTTGAAGGGAAGCTTGGCCCCACGCCCACGTTCTGGGATGCGAAGTTCACCGAGCAAACCGGTGGCAATCGCTCCATTCGCGACTTGGACTTTGCCTACTGCCGAACAACGGTGGCCATCTCCGGCAAGATCTGGTGCGAACGTCCCACGATTGGCAATGGCGCTGGCGCCGTGAGCCCGTGCAACAACACCTACGACCCAACCGCCACGGTGGGCGAGGCCGGTGGCGACACCGACTCGTTGCTCGCTGGCATCGAGGTCGAACTGATATCGAACAACGTGGTTGTGGACACCGCCACCACAGCAGGCAACGGTCGTTACATCTTTGATGATCTGGCTACAGGTACCGACTACACCGTGCGTGTGAAGGCGGGCCAGGCAGCGCTGGCCTCCAAGGTCGGCCCCGCACCCGAAGACATCGATGTCAGCGTACCGCTTGACGTTTCCGACTTCAGTTCCGACGACAACGACTTCGTTGTGTGTCAGCTCTGGATTTGCCCGCTCGCCTGGTGCGACGTGGACGGAAGCGGCCTGCGTGAAGCCACGGCGACCTACACCGAGCCGGTCCTGAACCTCGCTTGGGAGATTCGTCCCCAGGGTCAGCCAAACGCTGATCCGGTGTTGAGGGGTACCTCCTGCGATTGGATTGACGCGCCGTTTACCGCGCCGAATCCGGCAGAGGGTGTGGACGTGCCTCCGGGCGCGTGGACGCTCACCATCATTTCGCCCACCGGCGAGAATGCACCCACGCCCGCCGCGGGCACCACGTTCGATTTCGTCGTCGACGAGAGTTCCACGTTCCCGTACCTGCCACACTTCCCGTATGACTGTGTCCTCACGGTCAAGGGTCGTTTCTGGTGCGATGGTGGTTCACCCGGTTGTGATGGCGTATTCCAGCCTGAGAACGACACACCGCTGGCCGGCATGCAAGTTCGTCTTGAGCAGATTGATGGCACGAATGTCGTCAATGGCCAGACCAACGGCGCCGGTGAGTACACGCTCTCGACCAAGATTCCCGGTACGTATCGGGTGCGCTTGATTGATGCGGATCTCCCGGGCAAGACGGGGGCCTACCACAACGGTGTGCTTGTGACCGGACCGATCGGCTCGTTTAGCGCCAACGGTGGTAGCCGCACCTACGAAGACATCGACTTCTATTACTGCCCCGAGCCGGGTCGTTTGACAGGTCTCGTCTTTGAAGAGAGCCACGAGCGTCCTTGCGACGGTGAGTTGCAGCAGGACGAAGAAGCCAATGGCCTTGCAGGCGTGACAGTGACCATTACCGGTCCGCTTAACGCGTCAATCAACACGAACCAAAACGGCATCTACGTGTTCAACAATCTGCCTGCCGGTGACTACAACGTCACGGTGGACGGGCAGGACATGGGCACCTTTGGGGTGTCGCCGTCTTCCGCCACGTCGGTCCCAGCGCTCATCACGCCCGGTGGCACGACGACCGTCAACTTCGCGGGCTGCCGCCCAGCGAAGATTGAGGGTTACGTGTTCAAGGATCCCGTAGGCGATTGCGACGGTGAGTACGCCAACGGTGAAGGCCTTGAAAACTGGCAGGTCGACTTGATCCAAAACGGTGCGGTTGTCGCTTCAGAAACGACCGATGCGTTTGGCAAGTATGAGTTTGGCGACTTGGACGCTGGCGATTACACCGTCGAGCTCCAAATCACCGAACCTACCGCCGGTGACAACTGCTACCTCGTGAGCCCCGCCGACAAGCAAGTCGACGTATCGCTCCTGCCCGGTGAAACCGAGCGCGTGGACTACGGTCTTTGCGCACAGGCACTTGCCGGTCGCGTGTGGAGCGAGGTCTTCGAGCAGCTCAATGGCGTTTGGGAGCCCACCGAAGACACGCCGCTCGCCGGTGTTTCGGTAAGCATCGAAGGTGTTTCGGGTGATGCCCTTGGCTACACCGACGAAACCACCACCGACGCGCAGGGTAAGTATCGTTTCGACAACTTGCCCACGGGTCAGTACGAGATTGTTGTTACGGATAATGCCGGTAACCAAACGATCCTATCGGGCCTCGAGGCACAGGACCCCACGCTTCGCGATCCGTCGCTGGCACCGGGTGACTTTGTTGACGATCAGGACTTCTACTACACGAGCACGATGCAAGCTGTATCGGGCCGCGTGTGGAAGGAGACCTTCGGCGGCACCAACGGTGTGTGGGAGCCCACAGAGGACACGCCCCTGGCCAACGTTGAAGTTGAAATCACCGGTGTAACGGGTGATGCCGTTGGATACAACGACACCACCACCACCGACAATCAAGGCTTCTACTCGTTTGACGACATTCCGGCCGGTTCGTACTTGATCAAGATCACCGACAGCGCTGGCAATGTGACCATCGTGGAAGGCCTCACCGGCCCGACGCCCGATGAGCGCACGCCGAGCGTGGGTGTGAATGAGACGGTGCCCAACCAGGACTTCTATTACGTCGATCCCACGCAGTCGCTAAGCGGCCGCGTGTGGCAAGAGGTCTTCGAGGATCTCAACGGCATTTGGGAGCCCACGGAAGACACGCCGCTGGCGGGTGTCAACGTGACCATCGAGGGCACATCGGGCGACGCGCTCGGCCAGACGTTTGATACCAACACGAATGCGGACGGGTTCTACCAATTCGACAACATTCCCACCGGTACCTATGACGTCTACGTCACCGACAACGCAGGCAATCAGGCGATTCTTGGCGAGCTCATCGCTCAGGATCCCACGTTGCGCCAGCCCACGGTGAATCCCGGCGACAACATCGTCGAGCAGGACTTCTACTACACCGGCACGATGCAGACGCTCTGCGGTCGTGTGTGGCAAGAAGACTACGCCGAGCTCAACAGCATTTGGGATCCCGACAATGAGAACGACACGCCGCTCGCCGGTGTGGAAGTGAGCATTACGGGTATTGCCGGCGACGCGGATGGTTACAGCGACACGATGCTTACGGGCGACGATGGCCGCTACTGCTTCCAGGGCATTCCGGCCGGAACCTATCGGGTTGTGGTCACGGACAGCGCTGGCAACGAGACCATTCTCGGTACGCTCGACGCGGTGCCGCCGACCGAGCGCACGCCCGACGTACCGCTCAATGGCAACGTGGATGACCAGGACTTCGTCTACACAACTACGGACCAAAAGCTCTGTGGCCGTGTGTGGCAGGAGGACTACACCAACACCGATGGTGTGTGGAACCCTGCGGACGACACGGGGCTTGTGGGCGTGGAAGTGTCTATCGAGGGCGTCGATGGTCCGGCGACGGGCTACACGGACACCACGTTCACATATGGCGAGGGCACCCCCGACGTTGGCATGTACAACTTCGAAGGCATCCCGGCCGGCACCTACATCGTCAAGATCACCGACAGCGCAGGCAATGTGACGATCACGGAAGGCCTTGTTGGCCCCACGCCCGATCAGCGCACGCCCGACGTACCGGTGAACGGCGCTGCGCACGATCAGGACTTCTACTATGTCAATCAGCCTGTTGGTTGCGACGATACCCAGGACATCTGTCTGAAGATCTTCGGCGAGCCCATGGACGCCTGTGATGGCGTCTTTGATGACGGCGTTGATATGCCACTTGGTGGCGTTGAAGTCTTCGTACGTGCTCAGGGTCAGACCGACGGCTACATCGCTTCGGGCTTCACCGACGCGAACGGCGAGTACTGCTTCATGGGCTTGGAGCCCGGTATGTACGAGGTCTACCCGGGTGGCAACCAGGAGATCCTGGCGGGCTACGAAGTGTTCAGCGACGGACGCGATTGCCGTCCTGTGGAGCTCAAGTGTGGCGAGGACGTCTATGAGGCGTTTGGCTTCTGCCCCACATGCAGCGAGCCTTCTTGCTGTGAGGGTTACCTCCAGCAGCTCTGCTTCGAGTCCGAGCACTGTGCATGGGACCTAGAGCCCGGTGATCTCATCACCGTTCGGGCCACGCTCTATGATGGCGATGCCGTGATTGACACGGTGGAACTTGCCTACGAAGATGCGTTCCCGGGTGCTGCGACGGGTCTCGATGGCGTGCTTCGCATCGACCACGTGACGGTACACCCCTGGGGTTCGGCCATCGTCAAGGTCTGTGCCATGGCCGACGCCGACAGCTTCCCAATGGGTCACTTCGGCGGTACGAACTATCGCGTTGAGGTGAGCTTCAACAAGGACACCGCCGCGGGTCACACACGCTTCATGTGCGAAGACGTGCGTCCCGGCAGCCTGTTCACCTACTCGGAAGCCTGTGGCGACATGCCGCCCTGCGACATCGTCGTTGAGGATCCCTACCAGTGGCTTGCCCAGTGCCTGCCCGAGTGCGAAGCGCGCTTCTTGGTGTTGAAGACGCTCAGCTACGACGGTTGGAAGAAGTGCAACGGAGAAGATCCCGAGCAGTCGCTAAGCGGACGCGTCTGGTGGGAGCTTGAAGCCGACGAAAACGGTGTATGGGAGTCGGACGCCGACAATCCGTTCGAGGGTCTAGCGGTTGAGCTTGTGGGTACCAGCGGCGACGCTGCCGGTTACTCCGAGACCACCACCACGAGCACCGACGGCACCTACGCGTTCATGGACATCCCGACCGGCGCCTACACGGTGATGGTCAAGGATTCGGATGGCAACGACATCATTCTCTCGGGCTACGACGCGCGTGATCCCACGAGCTACGGCCCCACAGTGAATGACGGCGACAACGTCACCGACCGCGACTTCTACTATGTAGAGCCCGCGTGCAAGATCGACTTTGGCCCTGAAGTGTTCACGTACACCTACCGTGTGCCCTGTGAATACAGCCAGGGCGATGTCCACCACGTTGAGTTGAAGTTGCTGTTGGGTGAAACCGACAACATCATCGACCGCGTCGCAACCGAGTGGGAAGGTGAGTGCTTCAAGGGCGAGCTCGACAGCCGCTTTGGAAACCTCACACTCCTTGAGGCGTGCAAAGTGGGTGTGGACGGTGACGACTGCCTCTACGAAGTGACCTTCCGCGTCAATCGCGACTGCGACTGCGATTCGGTAGACACCGATGGTGACGGTGAAATCGATCGCTGGACCGACGCCCGACTCTGCACGACGGTGGATTGGGTCTTCAGCGATGACGACGAGATGGTTCGTCTTTGCCCGGATATCAACATGGAGCACGTGCCGAACGACGTATAACGTCAGACGCAAGTGAACCCGCCGCGCCTAGGGACTTGGGCGCGGTGACTTCAGTGATTCACATTCGTGGGACGCCTTCCGATAGGGAGGCGTCCCACAGTTCGTTTTGGGGCGGGACGCCTTGGGAGTACGGGCGCTTGCTGGCCGCACGGCGCATCGGGGGAAAGAAGGCTCACACGAAGGGCGCAAAGAGTGCGACAGGCCAAGCCTGGACAAGGAGGAACTCATGACGTGACGAAACCTTGTGATGGAGCCCAACGGGTAACCAATCCCGTCCGGCCAAGCTGACCGAGCAGCCGGAAGCAAACCTAGCGCGCTCTGTGGGTAACTGCGGGGTGTGAAGCACTAGGCAAGCGTGTGTGCGGGCTGTGTGATTGAGCCTCGAAATTCTTATGACTGCGGTGGCCGACGATGTTCTTTGATCGGAAGGCACCATCGGAGACGAGCGTGTAGGTCTGCTCCCTCCGGCCCGCCGGGGTCTATGAGCAGGGCACGTACACAAAGGGGCTTCCCCAGGAACCTGTGAGATCCCATGCTGTCCTTCGAGAACTCGGCGCGGAAGGGCCGTAGACACTTCCAGCAATACGCAGCACGAGGCACACGCTTGTGTTGGGTGCGAAACAAGCGTGTGAAACGAAGGTACGGCGTCGCGAAGTCACCCGAGCGGCGCTGGACGCAGGTGGGAAGTCGGAGCGCTCCGTAGTACCGATGAACGGGGGGAACCTTTCACCAAGGGACCCTCGGGAGGGATGGGAGCGCCGCTATGTGTACTCCGTAGGAGGGAACCATGACAGAGATCCCAAGCTTTGATCCCGTGTTACCGAAACTCCGACGGATCGCAATGCTTGCGAAGCAATCCCCGGAGATGGCGTTCACGTCGTTGAACTCCGCTCTGGACATGACGTTACTGCGTGAAGCGCATCGGCGAACGCGCAAAGGAGGCGCAACGGGCATAGATCGCCAGACGGCGCAGGATTACGCGAAGGACCTGGAGAGCAATCTCCAGAGCCTGCTAAACCGTGCCAAGTCCGGCGACCGTTACCGCGCACCTCCTGTGCGACGTGTGCATATTCCCAAGGACAAGCCCGGGGAGACTCGGCCCCTGGGGATACCGACGTTTGAGGACAAGATCCTCCAACGCGCGGTGGCCATGATTCTGGAATCCATCTACGAACAGGACTTTGACTCCTGCTCGTACGGTTTCCGGCCTGGCCGCTCGGCACACGATCTGTTGGCTGCACTTCGTAACTCGATGATGAACATGAACGGCGGGTGGGTGCTTGAAGCCGATATCCGCAAGTTCTTCGACAGCGTCGATCACGCGCAGCTAATGGACGTGCTTCGCAAGCGGGTGCGAGATGGTGTGATTTTGCGATTGATTGGCAAGTGGCTAAATGCAGGTGTCATGGAGGATGGCCGCGTGAGCTATCCCAAAGGAACTGGTACGCCGCAAGGCGGAGTGATCTCCCCCGTGTTGGCCAACATCTTCCTCCATGAAGTGTTGGACACCTGGTGGAAAGAAGATGTCGCCCCTCGCATGAAGGGGGAGGCGCATCTCTTTCGTTACGCAGATGACTTCGTGATTGTATTCGCTCGTGAAGCGGATGCACGGCGTGTGATGGACGTCGTTCCAAAGCGCTTCGACAAGTACGGCCTTGCCATCCACCCAGATAAGACTCGCTTGGTGCGATTCAAACGCCCGCGGCACTACGACTCCGATCATGATTCGGAAACGTTCGACCTGTTGGGCTTTACGCATCTATGGAGTCGATCCCGTAAGGGATACTGGGTGATTCGGCAGTTGACCGCACGAAGTCGGTATCGCCGCGGTCTGACGCGGATGTCCAAGTGGCTCCGCTCCGTCCGCCACCAACCTGTGCATTGGCAGCGTACAAAACTGGCACAAAAACTCCAGGGGCATTACGCCTACTACGGGGTGACTGGCAATACGCGTCGGCTGCACAACTTCCGGCGGGAAGCCATACGGCTTTGGAGGTACTGGCTGTGCCGCCGTTCACAGCGCGCCAAGATGCCATGGGATCGTTTCAACCGACTCCTACAGCATCACCCCATTCCACCATCACGTGTCACGCGCTCGATCTATCGCGCCACCTAATCGGCGACCCACATAGCGAGGAGCCGGATGCGGTAATCCCGCACGTCCGGATCTGTAGGGGGGCTGGGGAGGGAAACCTCCCCGGCCTACCCGACAACGAAGCGCAATGCGTTGCGGGGAGATGTTTGAGAATGCGTGGAGATATTCGGAGGCGGAACTGGGCTTGGAGCGGGAGAAAGGTCTCACCAAGGACACCAAGCGCAGCCGTAGCTGAGAAATTCTCCTCCGAATGGAGATGAATGTTCCTGATCACAAGGTGAGTTTCAGTCCTTCATGACTGGGCACGAATCCCAAGGATTGATAGAACGAGTGGGCTTCGGTGCGTTGCTTGTCGGTTGTGAGTTGGGCCAGCGCGCATCCTCGTTCGCGCGCCCTATGGAGCACGGTTGAAATCAACTGCCTCCCGTAACCCGAACCGCGGTAGGCACGTGCCACACGAACGCCTTCGAACTGGAGTCGCTCCGAGGCGTATCGCGAGAGCCCAGGAATGTACGTGACTTGGGCCATTGCCACAATGTCGTCGCCGAGCACGCCCACAACGATTTCGTTTCGAGGATCTGCGCAAATCGCATGCATCGCTGCGATGTACTTGGGTCGATGCTCTGCCTCGACTCGCTCGCGGTGCGCCCCTAGCTCATCGTCTGCCAAAAGCCCTACGAGTGTGGGAACGTCTTCGACGGTACCTGACCGAAATCGAAGAATCGGGTCGCCGCTACTCATCGGATGCTCCTGGATACACATTTGACGATGCCTAGTCTATTTGTAGAAATTCCAGGCGAATATCGGGCGCCTATTCACGAAATTCGGCGTCGTGAAACTCGCATTTGGTGCCAGGCCTAGAGTCGCAGAATTCGTGTTCTATTCGTTACCCGTTACCCGAATCCCGTCACCCGGACTCAAGTGTGATCGCTCAATGATCGATTCGCGCCGGTTCGTGGACGTGGACGTGGACGTGGACGTGGACGTGGACGTGGACGTGGACGTGGACGTGGACGTGGACGTGGACGTGGACGTGGACGTGGACGTGGACGTGGACGTGGACGATCAAGGCTCGTCGAACCTTCGTTGAAGCACGAACAACATAGCGGCGGATCGCTCTAGTATGTTCATGACACCTGAGATTGCGGCCTCGCTGGAGAGTCCGAGTAGTAGAGCCTGATGTAGAGCGGCAATGGCCTCGGTGCGTTCGGCGTGTGCGATGTCGTACGCTTTGCGTTTCTCGGCTGGCCGTCGTTTCGAGAGTCCTTCGGCGACGTTTAGGGCAACGCTGACACTTGCGCGCCTGAGCTGATCTGCGAGCTTTGCGTGGCCCCGAGGCCATGCCGCGCAGGTTGCTACGCACTCGACTGCCGCGGCCTGCGAAGCACGGTAGACATCGAAGCGTTTGAGGTACTCGAGCGTGGAAGTCGCGCTTGTCATGATGGAACTCCGGCGTGAAAGGAGCGCAAGCCGTTTGCTCGCGTGTGCCCTTCGCAAAAGAGCCGAAGGCGAAGGAGGGCGCACGCGAGCGGACCGTACGAACAAGGTCCCGCGTGGACTCGGCAACCCGTTCCATGCTGGAGTTCCATCACAAGCGGCGCCCGCGCGTACCGGTCGCGCATGAGTTACCGATGGCCTGCCCCGAATCCGTCACCCGTTACCCGAATCCCGTCACCCGGACTCAAGAGTGAGCGTCCGATAATCGATTCACGCAGGCTCGTGGACGTGGACGTGGACGTGGACGTGGACGTGGACGTGGACGTGGACGTGGACGTGGACGTCAAGAGCAAATGGCCTTGCCATTTGCGCAAAGACCCTGAGTAAGCACCAGCGGATCTTTGATCCGCGCGGTGCGCATCGAAGGGTGGTCGTCGTAGGCCAAGGGCGCGAATCGGTGCCAGGAGCGAACGTGTGGAAGGGGTGAGCTACTCGCGCCGTACGTACTTCTGCAGCTCTTCCACATGCTCCTGCTCTTCGCGCACCATGCCGCGTGCGTACTCTTCAAGGGCGACTTCGTTCTCGGGAATGAGTTTGAGGAGCGCAAGGTAGCCATCAACGGCGGCCTTCTCTGCTTCGAGGTTGGACTCAAGCATTTCCTGGACATTGAGGCTCTTTGTTTCCCAGGCCTTTTGGGCCTCAATATTGGGCTGACTGCCAAGCGAAACGATCTTCTCGCCAAGTTGAATGGCGTGCTGCAGGCTCTCTTGCGCATTCGCCCGCAGGTAGTTGACGATGGGTTCACGGCCCCAACCGAAGACCATGAAGCTGTGGTGGAGGTAGCGATTGACGCCTTCCATTTCCATGGCGAGCAGACGATTGAGCTGATCGATGAGCGCTTGATTTTGCACGGGGCCTCCGAAGGTCAGGGTCAGCCGCAGAGGGTAGCCCGAGTCGTGGCTGAGGCTACGATCCTCCCGTGGGAACATTTCGCCGCTACACCACCGAGGAATTGATCGCGAGCCGACCCACGATGGGGGAACGGGAACGTACGCGTCTGCCCACCATTTTGCTGCTCGACGACATTCGATCGGCCAGCAACGTGGGCTTGATTTTCCGCCTCTGCGATTGCCTGAACATCGCCGAATTGTGGTTGGGGGGCATCTCGCCGTATCCCGGCGTATCGGACCGTGCCATGGCCCGCATGGAGAAAACGGGTGTGGGGGGGAGTCTCGAATCGGTTCCTTGGCGCCATGTGCCCGATGCATTCGAAGCCGTTCGCGCCAGAAGGGCAGATGGCTGGCGCGTGATTGCCGTCGAGCAGGGAGTGCCGTCAATCAGCTTGAAGGAATGCGACTTCGGCGAGCGCGCCATAATCGTCTTGGGCCACGAACGTGCGGGCATTCGCGACAGCATTCTGGGTATCGCAGACCAGGTCGTGTCGCTACCGATCTATGGCGTCACCAACAGCCTAAACGTCGCTACCTGCGCCGCCGTCGTGCTCTACCACGCCGACACCAAGCTCACCCGCCCCTCCTGATGTCTGGCGCGCCACAAAAGCCTGGCTTTTGCGGCGCACACGATCTCGCCGTTAGCGTCTGGGCGGGCGGATGACTAGAGGTGTGTTCTTACCAGCCCGTACCGTCGCCGAGGCGGTCCCAAGGCTCGTTCCGCCCAGTTCGACATTGAATGTGTACTTGCCTGGCGGAAAGGGTCCCAACAGGGTGCCAGTAGCGACGTGAACCCTAGGGCTGACATCAGAGACGGAGATAGGTGCCATTGTGTCGCCGTCATTCTCTTGTTCGGCCCAGGGGATGAGTCCTCGGTCGCTTGCGGTGAGCCACAGTGTGCCGATTGACTGCGGCACGACCGCTTCAGGTACGACGATCAAGAATCCAGCCGGTGCGAGCGTGAGTCGCGTCGTTTCGTCTTTTGCTACGGTAGATGTTCGGACGGCTTGAAATTCATTCGTCGGGTATTTGCGACCGCCTTTTGTGAGATACGCATACAGGTGTCGAATCGTGTTGTCGCTTGTCTTGATGCGCCAGGCGCTAGCACTCATCGGTTTGACGTCGAACGAATCGACCCACGAGTTTCGCTCGCCATCCACGATCTGTGCGTACACGTCCAACGACGTTTCGCGTGCATCGACGTTTTTCGCAGCGAATTCAACCGTGGTGGTGGGGGGGCTGGGTTTGTTGTTGCGCTTGTGTCTAGTACCGCGCGCGGCCTTCTTCCATGGCGGGGTCCCCTCTATGCGCACGGCGACCTCGGTTGATTCACCGGGGCGCACCTCAAGCTTCGATTCGCCGTGAATCGTCCAGTACTTGCCGCATCGCAACGTCCATGTACCCGGTCGCACGACTGCGCGACGTAGCGAATTGGAGCGAGTCAGATTCTTGCGACCCTTCAAGGCGGGGTTGGTAATCCAAAGTGTGGGCACATGCGGCGATTCGTTGGTGACGTTTACTACGATGCGTCCAAGTCGAACGATGGGTACCGTGATCGTCTCGCCTGCGTGTACATGATGAGTGTGTCGCATCGGCTTGAATAGCGCTGGAAACGTGTCGGATGTTTCTGCGCGATGTAGTAGATGGCTAGGCGATGTTACGGCGAGTCGATACGTACGATCGACGGCCAAATTTGAAATGGTGCCTATAGGTCCACGGATCTTCGTACCACTACTGGCATTGTGGAGAAGTTTGTTGCTCAACGAGTTAGCATTCTTCTTGCGCTGCTCGTATGCGTTGGCCTGCAGAATCGAATCCGAAAGGTCGATCGGTCCTCCTTGTGCGTTCTTCAACTCGATGCGGATCTCGCCGGTCTTCGGCAGATGAAGATCAACGGTGGGCGTCGATCCCGAAGTCACATGCACGCTCTCGGCGAGGTCGCCGCCCGACGATTGGCGGATCCCTATGTGCCACCACCCGGCTTTGGGCAGCGCCAAGACAGTGTCATGTTCACCTCGCCACGACTTTCGAACTCCACGAGGGTCATCATCGGCCAACGCGCGCTCGTCAGCGGGCACCGCGAAGAGGGATCCGACCGGCTTCCTCTTGGTTGCTCTCGGAACTCCGTGCACACGAACACGAACGCGAGCAGCTATCCAGGGAGATGCTTCAGCGCCACGAAGTTCTTGATTCGCCGGATTTTCGCCCTGGACGTCGGCTCGATCTAGATCCGTAGATGAAGGTGCGTCGACTAACGGTGTGCGACCTGAAAGTGTCCCCGTCGACAATGTGTTTACAGGCGACAACGTGTTTACAGGCGACAACGACTGAGCGGCGTCCTCTTTAGAGTCACCAACATCCGGCTGTGGTGTGCCCACGAGAATCCACGTCACCAGCATGGCAGCGAGCGCCACAAGCATCGTAATCAGCCACGATCGCATGCACCCAGCATACGCCACCTGTAGAGATACGTTCCAGTGCTATCTGAGAAGCCACTCGGTGGCTTCCGCGGCGGTCCCCA
Organism: Planctomycetota bacterium; assembly: GCA_965222115.1. Classification (GTDB taxonomy): domain Bacteria; phylum Planctomycetota; class PLA2; order PLA2; family JAEUHO01; genus CBDCTJ01. The sequence continues at coordinate 2,637,779 of CBDCTJ010000007.1, forward strand.
CCTTCGCCGTTTCACCGTCATGCATACGCTTGATGTGTGCGCCGTCGTCTTCGTTTAGCGTAATGACATAGGCGACACTCTTGCGATCGGCGTGACGCATCTGTTGGCCGTGCTTCTTGCGGGTGGGGAACACTTCCGTGGCGAATCCCGCGTCGCGGAGATTCTCCGCCCACGTAAAGGCCGCGCCAATCCCCTGGTGTTCGGGAAATGCGATCATGACATCGACAACGCCTTGCGTGTCCTCGCCCTCTTCGATGGCTTCCAACGCGTCGAGCAAACGCGTTACACCGATGGAGCAACCCACGCCGGGGAAGTCGGTCTTCGTATAGAGCCGCGCGAGATTGTCGTAGCGACCGCCGGATCCCACACTGCCAATGTCGGGCAACGACTGGTGTTGCGCTTCCAGGACGATGCCTGTGTAGTAATCGAGCCCTCGTGCAATCATTGGATCGATGCGAATCGACGACTCAGGCTTGCCGGTTGAACGCACCAAGGCACGCACCTCGCGAAGTGCGTCTACGGCCTTCTTACCGTCGTCGTCTACCGCCGCCTCGAGTGCCGCCAATGTGGATTCATCGTTGTCTTCAGGCGTACTCGCTTCGAGCAGTTCGGATGCCTGTGCGGCGGAAAGTCCCGCTTCCTCGAGTTCGCCCAGCACGACATCGCGGCCGCGTTTTTCAAACTTATCAATGGCCCGTAGCACGCTCGGCCCACTGTCGGACACGCCGAATCGCGCCAGCATGGCGTTGAGAATGCGCCGATCGTTCACACGAATGGTGATGGGGCCTGCATCGATGCGTTCATACGCGGTGAGCATAAGGATCAAGATTTCGGCGTCGGGCAATACACCGGTGGCACCCACAATGTCGGCATCGCACTGCAGAAACTCGCGCGCGCGCCCTCGTTGGGGACGTTCGCCACGCCAGCACAAGCCCACATGCGACCGGCGAAACGGCACGGGCAACTCACCCTGGTGTTGGGCGATGAATCGTGCGAGCGGAACCGTTAAATCAAAGCGCATGGCCACTTGGCGTCCGCCCTTGTTGGTGAACTCAAACAGTTCGCGATCGCTGTCTTCGCCCCCCTTGCCTTTGAGGATCTCGGCCAACTCCAGCACGGGTGTTTCGATGGGTGCGTAGCCGTATGCGATGAACACGTCTTGAAGTGTTCGCACCATTTTCAGTTGACGATGCGCACGGTTTGGCAATAAATCGCGAAAGCCTTTGAGTGTGCGCGGTTGAATGATGGACATGGCGAATTCCTAGACGCTTCATGCGTACTCCACAGAGATTACGAGACGCTAGGATTCGAGCGCAGGTTTCCTTGCGGCCTGAATTTACGCCTTCGGAGCACTCAGTGGCTTTAGGCCAGCGGCGGCCAGAAACGTTCCATCCGCAATGGCGGCTTTCACCTTCGCGAGCGAATCCTTCCAGAGTCGGTCCTTTGCACGGAAGGGGATAAGCGTGCGAACGGCATCCACCACGGCTTGGACACGCTTGGAAGGAGACTGCGCACGCAGTTCGATCGCTTGCGCGGCTGCCATGATTTCGATGGCGAGGATCCCACGCACGAGTTCCGCCACATCGAGGCAGCGCCGCGCCGCGATGGGCGCCATGCTCACGTGATCCTCGATGTTGGCGCCGGTCGGGATCGAGTCGGCCGTCGCCGGCACACAGAGTCCTTTGCTTTCGGAGGCAAGTGCGGCGGCAACATACTGCGGAATCATGTAGCCGGAGTGCAGACCCTTTTCCGGAGTGAGGTACGGAGGCAATCCCTCGTTCATATGCGCGTCAACCAGCGTAGCCGTACGTCGCTCGCTTATGCTGCCCAACTCATGCGTGCACAAGCGTAGGTGATCGGCGGCGAGGCCAAGCGCTTCACCATGAAAGTTGCCACCCGAGAGTATGTCTTCGCCGAACACGAGTGGGTTGTCGGTTGTGGCATTGATTTCACGCGCGAATACGCCGGCTGCAAAGGTGAGCCCCTCGGCTGCGGCGCCATGCACCTGCGGCGCACATCGAATGCCATAAGCATCTTGCGGCGAAATGCGTTTACCGGGAATGGCATCCGACGGAGCGTCGATGAGTTTGCTGCCGCGCAGCAGCTTACGGATGCGCGCCGCACTTGCTTGTTGACCGACGTGGTGGCGTGCTGCGTGCAAGCGGTCGTCAAACGCTTCCGAACGGCCTGCGAGTGCTTCGGCTGTCATTGCGGCCGCAACATCCGCCATTGTTGACAGCGTCGCGGCTTCACGCCAAGCGCGCAACGCAATCGAAAGCGTGATCTGCATGCCGTTGACGAGTGCCAGACCTTCTTTCGCCGCCAACCGAACGGGTGAAATTCCGGCCTTTCGTAGCGCGGCTGTGGCCGTCATGCGCCTTCTACGCACATGCACATGGCCCCTGCCAATCATGGGCAACGCGAGATAGGAAAGTGGCGCCAAGTCGCCACTCGCGCCAACGCTCCCACGCGAGGGGACCTCCGCAAGGATGTCGTTCTCGTAGATTGCGATCATCGTGTCGAGCGTTGAACGGCGAATACCGGAATGGCCCTGCGCGAGGGCGTGAATGCGTAGGAAAAGCGCGAGTCGCACCGTCTCATCGGAGAGCAACGGCCCATCGCCCATGGCGTGACTCTGAATAAGATTGTGCTGCAACGTCGTGACTTCGTCCGCCGAGATCGCCATGTCCGCGTTGCTGCCAAAGCCCGTGGTGACCCCGTAGACCCATTCCTTGTCTTTCACGGCCCGTGCAATGCGAGCCGCAGACGCGCGGATGCGAGCGGCGGCCCCCGATGCCAGTTTCAGAGTAACGCCGTGTTGCGCCGCATCCATCACTGCGTCGATGTCGAGCCTGCCGCCCACGGCTCGGATCGACGAAGTTTTCGAGTTGCTCATGGGGACCTGATCTCCGAGTCCAAGATGGTCGCCCTACACGCTACTCGTCGGGACCTGGATCACCATCAATGAGCCGCACCAGTTCGTTCTCGAACCACTCACTGTTTACACGGCCTCGTACGCGTACCGATTCAACAGTAATGTCGCCGCCGCTGGTAAAGAATCCAATGCGCGCGGGACCCATCGTGCTGTCGTTGTCGCCTTTCACGGTGCCCTTCACCGAGGCTTTGTCGGTCTTGCCCTGAAAACTCGCCGTGCATTGGTGCTTCTTGCGCGCAAAGCGAATGGTTACGCGGTCACCGTGCTTGATGGATACTTTGGATGCCGCGTCGAGTTTGATGAATCCGTGTGCGTCGGCGTCGGCATCGGCCCACACGCCTTGGCCGATGTACCAAAGAACATGGCCGGGCTCCTTGCGGGACGCCGCGCCCTTCTTCAGTTGAAAGTCCTTATTGTTAATATTGAACAACACGGCGCGATAGCTTGTGCTGTTCTCTAGCGCCATGGCGCCGAAGTCTGTCGCCGTTTCGGCCCGAATCGTTGCTTCCACAATGACGTCGGGATCAAACACGACGTTTAAGAAGAGTCCGGTCGCACCGCGCAATCGCATGCCGTTCTTTACGTGACCGCCTTTGAGAGCGAGGTGGCTTGCAAACGGCTGCTCTAGACGCCAGTCCGATTCGGCCAACGCCTTGTCGGCCATGTTGTACGTGACGTCGATGGTGGGATCTTTTGCCTTGGACGGGGCCCGAAGCAACCCGGTTGAACCCATGAGTCCGGCACGTGCGGCCTTTTCCCCATTTCGAATTTGGAAGCCGTGCATTTTTACAGTTTCCGACTGAGCATATTTCTTGAGTAGTGATGTGTAACTTTCCAACGCGATGTCGTAGTGGCCTGCCAATAGTTGGAGGCGTGCTCTGCGCCACGCGGCCCGAACTTGATCTTCGCGACTCGTACCGGGATTGGCCGCGTTGGGCGTCGGCTTATCGGGATCGGTCGTGCCGGGCGAAGGCTCCTTCGGCGGTCGTGGTCGATCTGGCGTGCGCGTCGGCGGTGTGTCTTTGGGCGGCACACGTGGGGACTCGGCCTCTTTGGTCACCACGCGCAACGAGGCGCGTTCCAGCAGGGGTAGAAGTGTTGCATGCAGATCCGGCGGCAACTGCAGCCCAGCGGCAAGCAGCAGTTGATAGGCCTGTCGCGGCGAGCGCACAATCATGGATGCTGCCCGTGAGCGCACGTCGTCGGCATAGCGTTTCGCTTCTTGCTCCACTTCGGAGAGCAGATCATCAACGCCGACAGCGGCTTCGCTTGCGCCATGGGCCTCTTGAAAACGGTGAATGGCCTCCAAGCTCTCTCGATATTGTCGAAGTGCGCGCAACGACTCGACTTGCTGATTCAATTCGCGACGGGTCGCCTTCGCGAGCGCCGAATTTGCGGTGCGCATACGGTCAATTACGGCATCTGCGTATCGACTTTCTGGGTGTAGCTCCAGATACGAGGTCGCGGCTCGAAGTATCTGCCCTGGATCGTTCCGTTGGCGATCGGCAAGTTGCACGAAGCGTTTGTATTCCCGGTACGCTGATGTTTCCTTGGGTGCGGCACTCGCGTGCTCGTCGAGCGCAATGTCGTAGGACTTGGTCTTCTTGGCATCACCTAGTGTGAGTGCAAAGTTGAGTGCCTTGACCGTCGCAAACAAAATCAGTCCTGCGCCCACGAGTTTGAGTGCAGTAGCAATTCCTCGACTGGGTGCGGGCGCGTTGCGTTCTTCCGTCGGGCGCGTGAGCCGCTGCGCCGCTTCGCGAGGTGGTGGGGGCGGCGCAGATTTCTTCGTTGTTGCGTCGGACTGCGTGCGAAAAAGTGCCGTCTTTCCAGCTAGCCGAATGCGATCACCATCCTCGAGACGTTTGCCGTCTGTTGTCTCCCCATTCACCTCGGGCTGCGGCGCATCGGGTAGAGGTCGAACCCAGAATCCGTCGGGCTTGCGCGTGAGTGCGACAAGCGCTTCGGGGAACGGCGTGTCCTGCGCGCGAAGTCCGTCCCGGGCGCCGGGGCCCACAAAAACGCTGTCCTCGAGCACGTCGTACTCAAGAAGCCCGAGGGGGGACGGCAACAGCAGTTGCGCGTGGCGCAAAGTTGGTCTCCTTGGTTGGTGTTGGGGGCACGAGCGTCGCGGCTCGCGGTATCCTGCGACGGGTGCAGGCTGCGTAGTCTAGTGCGCGAACTCGGTAGTTTAGAATGACGAACACGAACCAAAGCGAACCGGCCTCAGCGACCGACCTCGAAGGCGTCGAAAGGCCCCATTCTTCGCTTGCGACCTGGCTCCTGTGGGGCTGGGCGTTGCTCGTTCTCGCTTGCTTGGCCGCCGTACTCATCCCCTGGGACGACCTCGCTCTGGCGCTCAATCTACGTTCGCTCATGCGATTGGACGTGGGTGGCGTCCGATAGGCTTTTCAGCATGACCCAGCAGCTCTCTCTCGACGTTGTTGTCCTGCCGCACGGCGAGGACTTGCCGCTACCGCAATACGAGACGGGCGGAGCGGCGGGTATGGACCTCATGGCGGCGATCGATGGACCCATCACGCTGTCGCCGGGCGAGCGCACGCTTGTGCCGACCGGTTTGTGCGTTGACATTCCACCGGGATTTGAGGGACAGGTTCGGTCGCGCAGTGGCCTGTCACTCAAGCACGGCATTGTCTGTCCAAATAGCCCGGGTACCGTGGATTCGGACTATCGCGGAGAATTGCGAGCCATTGTGGCCAACCTGGGGAGCGAGCCGTTCGTCATTGAACGAGGTATGCGCATCGCACAGTTCGTGTTGAGCCCAGTGGTTCAGGCGGCCTGGCATCGCGTGGACGTGCTCGAGGAAACGGCGCGCGGTAGTGGCGGATTTGGCTCCACAGGCGTGGAAGCGAGCGCGCGCGTTTGACTTCTCCCTCGAGGGGCCTGAGAATCTGCCTCAATGAGTGAACCCATTCTGCATATCAAGGGTCTTCGGACCTATTTTCACACCGAAGACAAGGTCGTCCGTGCCGTCGATCTCAAGCCCGAGAACGAGATTCTCATTCGTCCGGGCCAGACGCTCGGCGTGGTGGGGGAAAGTGGCTCGGGAAAGTCGGTGACCGCCCTCTCCGTGATGCAGTTGCTGCCGCCCGAGACGGCGGTCATTGAAGGCGGCGACATCTCCTTCCTTGGCAAGGACATCGTTCGCTTACCGCGCGACGAAATGCGCCGGCATCGCGGCAAAGACATCGGCATGATCTTCCAGGAGCCCATGACGTCATTGAACCCGGTCTTCCGGGTAGGGGATCAAGTCATGGAGCCCATCATGCTCCATGAAAAGGTTGGGCGCGAAGAGGCCCGCGAGCGCGTGCTGCAGCTCTTCCGCGAGGTGGACATTCCCGATCCTGAACGGCGTATTGATAGCTATCCCCACGAAATGTCGGGTGGCCAGAAGCAGCGCGTCATGATCGCCATGGCACTTTCCTGCAATCCCAAACTGTTGATCGCCGACGAGCCCACCACCGCGCTCGATGTGACCATTCAAAAGCAGATCTTGGATCTCTTACGCCAGCTTCGCGACGAGCGCGGCATGGCGATTCTCTTCATTACGCACGACTTGGGTGTGATTGCGGAAATCGCTGACGACGTGGCCGTCATGTTCCAGGGACATTTGGTCGAGTTTGGCGACGTGCTTGAGATCTTTGAGAATCCCAAGCATCCCTACACGCGCAGCCTGCTTGCCTGTCGCCCCACGCTCGACACGAAGTATCGTCGGCTGCCCACAACGTCCACGTTCATGGATTGGCACATCAACGACGAACATCAACTGGTCATCAACGAGAAACCCGTATCGGCCGAAGCGCTCAAGCGCCTTGAGACCACAGGTCGCGATCGATTGACCGATCCGGAGGGAGATCCACTTCTGGAAGTGGACGACCTCAAAGTCCACTTCCCCATTCGCAAAGGTGTTCTTGGGCGCGTAGCCGATTACGTCAAAGCCGTGGATGGCATCTCGTTCAATGTATGGCCGGGGCAAACGTTGGGCCTCGTCGGCGAGTCCGGCTGCGGAAAGACCACAGCAGGACGTGCGATTCTTCGTTTGATTGAAAACAAGGGCGGTGTGAAGGTCGAGGGCACGGTCAAATATGAGGGACGCAATCTCGACGACATTCCTCGCAGCGAGTTTCGCGCCCTGCGTCGCAAGATGCAGATCATCTTCCAGGACCCCTATTCCTCGCTCAACCCGCGCATGACCGTGGCCGACATGATCGCCGAGCCCATGGAAGTACATAAGCTCTACGCCACCAAACGCGAGCGCACCGATCGTGTGGTTCAGCTACTGGAAGAAGTGAGCCTCAAGGCCGAGCACATGAACCGTTACCCGCACGAGTTCTCAGGCGGTCAGCGACAACGCATCTCGATTGCCCGCGCGCTCGCGCTCGAACCATCCTTTATTGTGTGCGACGAATCGGTGTCGGCACTCGACGTTTCGGTACAGGCACAGGTACTGAACATCTTGAAGGACTTGCAGGAGAAGCTGGGCCTTACCTACATCTTCATTAGCCACGACCTATCCGTGGTGAAGTTCATGTCCGACATCATGGCCGTCATGAAGGCGGGCAAGATCGTGGAAATGGGTGACGCCGAAGACATCTACGCCAACCCGCGTGAAGACTATACACGACGTCTGATCGACGCGATTCCTCGCGATGACCTCGACTTCTTACGCAAGCGTCGTGAAATGCGGCGAGCTGCAGGCGTTACTTAGGCCGGCTAGTCTTTTCCGCCCAAGAACTGAACGACGGCAAGCAAGACCACGGCACCGCCAGTTGCTGTAATGAGCGAGTTGAGCGTTTCATTGTCCGTGAGCGTGAGCCCGAGCTTGGGAACCAGAATGCCGCCAATCACGCCGCCAATCAATCCAAGGATCGCGTAGCGAATCAGGCCGCCCTTGCCACCCAAGAGCACGGAGGCCGCCCAGCCTGCGACGATTCCCATGAGAACCGGGACGACGTATGGGCCCAAATCTTCCATGGCACTATCTCCGATTGGCGCTGCGCGTCTCGCCCGCCGTGACAGCGGGCATCGTGATTCGAACTGCTGGCGGCGTCAATGGAATAGTCGTGCCTTTACCGCGAACTGGGCATTGTCTGCCATTGATCGGTACGCTGGTCCCATGACCGAATCCAAGATGAGTGACATTTTAAGTGTCGATCTGCTCCGCTACGAGACGGGCAACGCCGCCCAGCGACGGGATGTGGTCGACGCCGTTACGAAGAGCCTGGAGACCGGGTTTGTCTACTGCGCCCACGACATGCCCGCCGAGGTCATCGATCGTGCCTACGAGTTGCTTGCCACTTTCTTTCATCTCGATCGCGACGTGAAACTCGGCTTCATGGTGCCGGGCTCTATGGGGCAGACTGGCTACACGGGCCTACTCGTTGAGACGGCCGCCATCTCGGACACGCCGGATTGGAAGGAAATGTTGAACTGGGGCATCGAGCTGCCTGATGGGCATCCACTGGTGCGCAAGTTTCCGCATCGTTACATGAAACGCGGCTTTCCCGACGATGTGGTTCCTGGCATTGGCGATGCCCTTTCGTCACTTTACGACACGCTGCTCGATCTACAGCGTCGCGTATTGCGCATCGTCGCTGAAGGTCTGGGTGTTCATGCGCACTACTTTGACGGCTGCCTTAAGGATGGCCCCACGCTTTGCCGCGCACTTCGTTATCCGCCCATGGACGAGGCACCGGAGGGCGATCATGTGTGGTCGGAAGAGCACGCCGACATCAATCTCATTACGGCATTGCCCCGTGCAACGACGAAGGGATTGCAAGTAAAGATTGGGGAAACGTGGGTAGACGCCGTACCGCCCGACGGACACGCCATCATCAACACGGGCATGATGTTGGAGCGCGTGAGTAACGGTCGCATTCCGTCCGGCATCCACCGCGTCGTTGCCGATCCAAGCCTGCGCGGCGAGCGCTATTCCGTTGTGCAATTCTGTCATCCAACGCCGTGGACCATTCTTTCGCCCGTTCCTAGTTGCATTGATGCCAATCACCTGCAACAGCACCCGCCCATCCAGGCCGGGGACTGGCTCGATCAAGTGCTCTATGACATTAATCTGCTCGAAGGCGCGCGACGCGCATGACGAAGGAGTATCGACAACTCACGTATCGCGGCCAAGTGCAACGCTTACGGGAACTAGGACAATCTGCACTTTCGCGATTCGGCCTACCGCCGTCTGCACCGCTCAAACTCTGCAGTCACGGCGAGAACACCGTGTTTCAGACCCGTGACCGAAGGGGCAAACGATATGCCCTGCGCATTCACCGCGCCGACTATCAAACACCGAAAATGATCTCTTCAGAAATGCAATGGCTCGCCGCCCTAAGGCGCGACACGGATATCGTGGTGCCCAAACCGAGGAAGGGTCGTGACGGGCACTTCGTTCAGCGTGTAGATCACAATGGCGTTCCCGGAACTCGAAGTGTAGTACTTTTGGCGTGGGTACACGGTCGATTCCGAAGGCTCAGCAGGAATGCGAACTACTACCGCATGCTCGGCGAACTGGCCGGTCGCCTGCATTCGCATGCGCGCGTATGGAAGCGACCGCGCACCTTCTCTCGCCGGTCGTGGACCACGGCTGTCTTGTTTGGCGAAGCGCCCGGCTTTGGCGACCCCATGCTCGCGCCACGCCTAAGCAATCGAGATCGAGATCTCTTTCTCGTCGCCAAGAAACGAATGCGAGCAGATCTACGTCGATTGGGCAAGAACAGGGCTGTATGGGGCTTGATTCATGCCGACCTACACAGCGGCAACGTCGTCATCGCGGACGATCGCGCACGACCTATTGACTTCGATGACTGCGGCGCAGGGTGGTATGGCTATGAGATCGCTGTAGCCCTCAGATCCGTTTTGGATGCCGGGTTCTGGGATCGCGTCGACTGGTTTCGTGAAGGGTATGAGCCACAAGCCGCGCTCGATGAGCGAACGATTGAAGCGTTGCCGTGCTTTTGTGCGCTGCGCATGCTGAGCATGGTGGGGTGGTTGACTGATCGCTCGGACAACCCGCGCTTGGCGACGCGACTGCCGAGTTGGATTGCGCTTACTCGTAAACAGATTCGGATTTATCTGAATAGGTGAGTTGGGCGTCTAGGCTCGTTGGACGTGGGTCTATCTCACGCAGAGCCTCAGAGGTGCGAAGGCGCAGTGGGAAGTCCGCCCGATTCATCAATTGCCTAATATTGAGGCGGACCATTCCGTGCGCGCAGTTTTAGAATTCCAAGTATGAGCTTTTTCTTCAAGAACCGTTTCGCTACCAGCGTCCCTCACTCGCAAGGCCGCGCCCCATAACGCGCCGCTCTCTGCGCCTCTGCGCGAAATGAGGCGCGTGCGCCGACTAAGCAGGTGATCACACTCCACGAAGATCGTGAATTCGATGCCGTGGCCGTGGACGTCGAGAGCAAATGGCTTTGCCATTTGCACGAGACCCTGAGTAAGCGCCAGCGGATCTTTGATCCGCGCAGTGCGCATCGAAGGGTGGACGTTTAGGAACCGCTGACACCGTCGATTGAAAGAACCGTCGCGAAGGGAATGCGAGATTGGCGGATGGCGCTCGTCCGGAACCCTCACCCCCAACCCCTCTCCCAGAGCGAGAGGAGAGTTGGGACTTGCGGTGGGTGTGACCTGGATTTGCGCAGCAACCTGAGCAGTTACGGCCAAGGCTCTAACGAGACCTGTTTGGCGCGGTATGCTGGCCCCGTGAAGCGGGTACTCATACTTGTCGGAATCGCAGCTCTTGTTGCCGCGCTCTACGTTGGATGTCCGAGCGCAGGTAACGATGTCGAATCGAACGACGTTGTTTCCGCCAATGAGCCCCTGCAGCAACCGGAGAGCGACGCTCCGCTGTTGGTGGGGCATGGTGCCGAAGTCGATTCGGTAGACAAGAAGCCTCAAGACAAAGTCGGCCAGTCGACAATGCGGCACACGCTCCGTTTGCGTTTGGTGGGCGTTGAAGAAGGTGAGTCGGCACCGTTCTCAATTGCGCTCATCCACCCCCATGCGGGGAAGAACGAGGTCTTTCGCGTTATGGGCATGCAATTAAAGCCCTCGCTCGAGACGACGTCACGTCTTGTAGAGCCCGAGATTGACATTGCGGCAGTTGTGAGCGAGGGACCCGGGCGCATTCGCGTGGTCGTTAAGCATCCGAGGTACAGCATCGGTGAGGCTGAGTTTGACCTAGCCGACCTGCGTTCATCAAAGCGCGTTGAGTCAATCGACCTTGATGTCCACCTTGCGAAGAGCTATTCAATCAACGTTCTGGTCCGCTCACCCGTGAATGACGAATCACAGCATGGTGGCGTCGTCGTCCATCGTGTCAATGAGCAAGGCGCAATCATTCAGAAGTTGGACGACTACCGTAGCCCCGTAGGTGTCGATCGGAAGGTCGGCAGAATCTCAAAGGAAAAGACGTTTACGCTCCGCGTACCAAGCCCCGGTCGCTACGCGGTGTCCGCTGTCGTGGGTGCGTTTCCAATTCAAACGCGAGTGATCGACGTTGTTGATCGCGAAATTACGCTCGACCCCTTCGTTATTGCGCAAGGTCTGACGATACGAGGTCGTGTGATGGTCAAGGGGAAGCGCGCGGCATCCGCGGGTATATCTGCCACGTGCAAGGACTTCACGACGGCGGAATGGCCCCCGTCGTTCACTTTCGCGCATTCGCAATGGACGATTAGGGAGGGAAGGCCCGTACGCGCTTCTCACAGTACCGATACGAATGAGCATGGAGAATACGAGCTAATAGGACTTTCTGACACAGCGTATCTGGTGCGACTTTCGCTTGTTCAAGAGTGGGCCATCGACGAACGAATTCTCAATGAGCAGTGCATTGAAACCCCCCCGCGCGACGGCGTAGATTTCTCGATTGAAGGCGCAACCGTCACTTTGAAGCTTCAACACGATGGAGAACCACCAAACAATGTACGCGTTGTATTTGTGCGGGCGCCGATTGACGATTCCGAGTCCGGGCATCCGCAGTTCAGTAGGTATGCAGATGATGCGGGGACGGGAATCTTCCTTGTGTGCCCCGGCGTGGATTACACAGTAGTCGTTGTTGGCGATACGAGCGATGAGTTGATGCGGTTCAAGTTGGCACCTGTGGGAGTCGGCGAACATTTCGAGCGCGAAGTAGCGTTACCCAGCATTGAAGCCCGTGGCACCATTGTCGTTCGACCCACTACGGCGGATGGGGGCGCGCTCTCCTACGTCAGCGTTAGCGTCAATCCCGTGCGAAAAGACGGTCAACGATTCGGCGGAGTAGGGATTAGCACGAATCTTGAGAACGGCGCCGTAGCGATTGATGATCTAAAACCGACGGTATGGGACGTAAGCGTGTCAACCAAGCAGGGTGTCGACTCGGGTGACGATAAGTTTTATCTAGCGGCTAGCAAACGCGTGAGACTCCCGCCTGGAAAGACTGTAGAGGTACCATTGACAATGGCGGTGGGCGGGCGGCTCGCGATGTCGGTAGTCAATGCCAAAGGAGCGCTCCTGCCGGCCAGCGTTGGTCTCATGCAGGAAGAGAGAAAGGGTCCGCCGCTCGTGTTTGTGAATCCTTCATCTGTGAATCGAATCTCTCGCGAGGAGCCACGTCACGGCCTTGCGCCCATCACGTCGGGCTTCCAATCCGAATCACTTCCGGTTGGCGAGTATTCGCTCGTCGTAGTTCACAAGGGATACAAGGAGAGGCGCGTTCCGATCGTCATCTCGCCGAAGAAGATCACACGAGTACGTGTTGTGCTCGAGGCGGAGTAACTACGGCGCCATCGCTCGCAGTTTTTTAACGATGCCGGGCACATCTGCAAGCGCCTGATCAACATCGTCAACCGTTGAATAACGTCCCAACGCAAATCGGATCGTGGACGTGATGGCCGCACGCAGCAGGCCCATGCTGCCGAGAACATAACTTGGGCGCATGTCGCTACTCGTACAAGCGGATCCGGTGGCCAAGGCGATGTTGCGCGCGGCAACAAGGACGGCTTCGCCCTCCACGTCTCCGAAACTGATGTTTGAGACGCTGGGGATGCGTTCTGAGGTCGGGCCGATGGCGACGGCGCGCTCTACACGTTCGATCATTTTCTGTTCGAGTTTGTCTCGTAGTCCGGCGACTCGCTTGGCGTCATCGTCTCTATGCGCGTCACACAGTGTTGCCGCAACGCCGAACCCAACGGCGCCCGGCACGTTGGGTGTGCCGCCGCGAAGTCCGCGCTCGTTGGACCCGCCGTGAATCAATGGCGCCAGGCGCACGCGGGGTCGCCTACGTCGAATGTAGAGCGCTCCAATACCCTTAGGGCCGTGCATGCGGTGGGCGCAGAGCGTAATCAGATGTGCAGGCAGCGTCTTCGTGTCGATCGCCGTCCACAAGGGACCGACCCGCGCATCGACGTGAAGCCATGCTCCCCTTTCGTCACAGGCCTTCGCGATCTCATGGATGGGCTGTAGCGTGCCCACCTCTTGATTGGCGAGTTGAATCGAAACGAGGATCGTGTCATCGCGAAGCCGGCCTGCGACGCCAACGGCATCCACGCGGCCATCTGCATCACAGGGAACGACATCTACCTCATAGCCCTGCGACTTTAGCCACAGGCAGCAGTCGAGCACCGGTCGGCTCTCGACTTCTGAGGTGATGATGTGTTTGCCATGCGAAACGCGAGCGAGGGCGGCGCCCTTGATGGCGAGGTTGTCCGATTCGGTGGCGCCGCTGGTGAAGATCACTTCGGCGGGGTGGGCGCCAATGAGTTCGGCGACTTGTTCGCGCGCGGTGTCCATGGCGCGTTCGGCGGCCCAGCCGTAGGCGTGTGCGCGGCTGCCAGGATGACCGAATCGCTCGCCGAGGAACGGCAGCATGGCCTCGACGACTTCGGGCGCGGGTTGGGTCGTTGTGTGATTGTCCAGGTAGTGCACGTCCACGAATATGCACGGGCGAATCCATTCTCGCGCGAGATTCGCGAGCCCCGACGGCCGTCTGTTGGCTACGATGGAGGTCGTGTGCCGCTCACGGATGCACGGTTCAGATCTAAGGAACGTCCCATGTCGATCACTCTCACCGAAACGGCCGCCAACAAGGTTCGCGATTTGATGGCGCAACCCGACCAGTCCGAGGCCACGGGCCTGCGCGTAAAGGTTGTCGGGGGCGGATGCTCAGGACTCAGCTACGAGATCGCGCTTGAACGTGAGCCCAGCGAGAACGACCAAGTCATTGAGTCCGAAGGCATCAAGATCTACCTCGACCCCAAGTCGGCGCTCTTCATCTCCGGCACGCAGATTGATTACCACCAATCGCTCATGGGTCAGGGCTTTGCGTTCAAGAACCCCAACGCTACCGGCACGTGTGGTTGCGGCACGTCGTTCACCGCGTAACGAAGCGAATCCAAGGACACACTCATGACTTCCGTTCCCCTGCGCCACTTTGTGGAAGAGGCGTTTGGGCGCTACGGTCCGCAATTCGGTGGACACTTTCCCGCAGGATTTGATTGGTTGGCGCTATGCGCGTCGGCACCACACCTCGCAGAACGCATCGACGTGGACGCGGTGGATTCAAGCGACGAAACGCAGGCGGCACCTGTACGCAAACGCGCATTTCTCTATTTTCAATTTGGATACATTGTGGCGTTGTCGGCGCTTGCCCTGCGCGCGCCCTATCCGTGGGCGCCTGAAGACGCACTTGAGTTGTTGATGGGCCCACTGTCGGGCGAACAAGAGTCGGCCTTTGTGGCGCTATGCGAATCGGTACTCGGTCCCGTCGAACACGCCTTGGCGACCGACGACGACGGATCCGCCGAACTCGTTGAGGGTCTCGTTGATCTGGCCGAAGTCGCTTGGTCGGCCACGCTGGATCTCATGGCCGAGACCATCCCAGATGCCAGCGACGCGCCTGCCGTGCGTGCCGTGTGTGTGGGCCTCGCTCGCACATCGTCGGTCTTGGCCGCGTTTCGTTGGGTTGTGGGTGCGCCTACAGCCAAGTAAGCATTGGTGTATTCTTTGACGCTATGAGTACGCCATCCGAACTAGCTGAGGCACTCGACACGATTCGTGAGCTTCGACGTGCGAAGAAGGCCGACGAAGCGCGCAAACACATCGAGACGCTATGCGCGGCGATCCCAAAGGACGCAGATCCATTGGAGCGCGCAAAGGCCCTCTTGGTTCGTGCGGACATGCGCTCACACGCCGATGAACACGATGCGGCGATTGAGGCCTACCTCGCCGTGATTGCCGAATTGGACAACGTGGGCGAAGGTACTCAGGCGGCGATATCCGTAAACAATCTCGCGTATCACTACGCCATGCTCGACCGCCGCGACGAGGCGATCGACGCGCTCCGCGAATCGGTGGAGCGCCGTCGCGTCCTTGCCAAGCAGCCCTACCTCTTGCGCGCCTACTTTAATCTCGGCTATTGGTATCTCGAGTGGGATCGGCTGGCCGAAGCCGAGAGTGCATTTCGCGTTGCGATTCAAATGGGACGGGTGTGGCAGGAGCCAGGTGAGCTGGGGAAGTCACTGCTTTACCTCGCGCGATGCGTGGCACGTGCCGACCAAGCTGACCGTGCAATACTGGCCTACACGGAAGCGATTCCGAATCTTCGTGCTGCCGACCAAGACGCCCTTGTGACCGAGGCTACGAATGAACTGGCGTCGCTGTCGTCTGTGCCTGGTGGTGCGCGCTAACCAACGATTTTGGGCGCGACTTCGCCCGTTGCATTTGCTCGTCGCGGAGTACTATCACGCGCGCGATCCCTACGCATCCCGAGTCCGCGAGAGGAGTACGAACCGCCATGACGAAGGTCGAGAAGAAGGACATTGAACGCGTCGTCATTATCGGATCCGGCCCTGCGGGCTGGACCGCCGCAATCTACGCCGCGCGCGCCAATCTCGAACCGCTCGTCTACGAAGGTTCACCGTCGCAAGAGATGATTCCCGGCGGGCAGTTGATGTTCACGACCGACGTCGAGAACTACCCCGGCTATCCTGAAGGCGTGCAGGGCCAAGACATGATGGCCGACTTCAAAAAGCAAGCCGTGCGATTCGATACGCGCGTGATCACCGAAGACATCGTGAAGTGTGAGTTCGACAAGACGCCGTTCGTGTTGCACGACGAATCGGGAAATACCATCAAAGCCCATTCCGTAATCATCGCCACCGGCGCGAAGGCCAAATGGCTGTGGCTCGACAATGAGCAGCGCCTTGCGACGAGCGGTGGCGGTGTATCCGCTTGCGCGGTTTGCGACGGGGCGTTGCCGGTGTTTCGCGACGAGCACTTGATGGTTGTGGGTGGGGGTGATACGGCCATTGAAGAAGCGTCCTACCTCACCAAATACGCAGGCAAAGTGACCATCATTCACCGCCGCGACGAACTTCGCGCCAGCAAGATCATGCAGCAGCGCGCGTTTGATAATCCGAAGATTGAGTTTGCGTGGAACAAGCAAGTCGTTGATGTGCACGGCGACGAATTCATCACGGGTGTCAAAATGAAGGACACCAAGACGGGCGACGAAAGCGACGTGGATTGCAAGGGACTCTTCATTGCAATCGGTCATCAGCCCAATACGAAGTTTCTCGAAGGTCAGATCACGACTGACGAGTCCGACTACATCATTCATGCCGAACCCGGCACCACGCGAACCAATATTGAAGGCGTTTTCGCCGTTGGGGACGTTGCCGACAAGATGTATCGCCAAGCCGTAACCGCCGCAGGCTCGGGCTGTATGGGTGCTTTGGATGCCGAGCGTTGGTTGGCGGCGAAAGGGATTCACTAGCCAGAATCCTACGGAGTGGAGATGGGTGTCCGTTTCCGGTACCCCGATACCCGATACCCGAATCCCGTCACCCGTTTCCCGTATCCCGTCACCCGGACTCATAAGTGGACATCCGATGATCGTTCGCGCCGTTCGTGGACGTGGACGTGGACGTGGACGTGGACGTGGACATGGACGTGGACGTGGACGTGGACGCGGACGTGGAGAGCAAATGGCCTTGCCATTTGCGCGAAGACCCTGAGTAAGCACCAGCGGATCGAAGGGTGGACCTCAAGTAGCGCAAAACGATTTCGTACCGGTCGCGAACTGTTGGATTTGGGTCCGCTCGACCGCAATCCGGCGCCCACGCAGTCTCCGACGCCTGCTCCCCCCCCACTTCGGCGTCTCCGCGTGAAACAAATCGCACAATTCGTACCGGGAGCAAATTGTGAAATTAACAATTCGTGCCGGGAGCGAAATGTGCGAATGCACCGCCAAGCCCACGCACAGGATTTCTCCTGACAACTTTCGCAGTGTGGCTTCGTCACCTTGGTGAGCCCCGACCTCGCTGGTGTCGAGCCGAGCTGGCCCTGGGTATCGAGTTTGCTGGCGAGGTCGTGGGCTTTGTTGGCGGGAGCGAGCTACTTTTCGGTAGTCAACGTCATGATGGTGCCGATGTCATTGGCACAGAAGTAGAGTTCACCCTGGGCATCCTGGCAGATACTGGCGAGTTCCGGCACGTCGCCAATCTTCTGCCAGTTCGAGGCGCGCGTATTCGTACCGTTGCCGGTGACCGTGAGGGCGTAGACCTCGCCGCGCATGTAGTCGCCGATGATGAACTTGCCTTTCAGAGCCCGCACGCGCGAGCCGGTATACGTGGCACCGCCCACACCGGCAGAACCGGTTGCCTTGCCTCGGGTCCACGAGAACGTACTGCGTACGATGCCTCGCGGAGGTTGTTGCGTCGTTTTGACGCGGCGAGGACCCGCGAAGTACGGCCATCCGTGATTTCCGCCACGCACGACCTGCGTGAGCCACTCGTTGCTCTGTGGACCGGTGGTGCCGGGTTCTACCGTCCACATGCGACCCTGCGTATCCCACCAAAAGCGCCATGGGTTGCGAAAGCCGTAGGCCCAGATTTCACCACGGACTCGGCCCGAGCGCGCATGCGTGGCCCATGGATTGCTCTCGGGCACTTTGTAATTTAGGCCCGGTGACCGTCCATCAACATCGATACGTAAGATCTTGCCCATGAGACGTGCGGGACTTTGGGCATTGCCGTCGGCGTCATTCTTGGCACCGCCGTCACCAATGCTGATGTAGAGGTAGTTGACACCCTTTTCGGGTCGAAAGCCAAGACAGCCCGCTTGATGCATCGGAAAGCGCTTGGGAACACGAATCATGTCGCGGCGACTGGCCACTGACACGCGCCCGTTTGTCACTTGGAACTCGGCCAATACAAATGCGAGCTTCTTGGATGGCATGGCGGGGTTGTCGTGCGGCGTAACGAAGCTTACGTAGATTTTCTTGTTGGTCTTGTACTGGGGATGAAATGCAAGGCCTAGCAGCCCGCCTTGCGCCTTTTGACCGGCAATCACGCGTCGCAAATCCAAGAACACGCTGGCGCGGGGGACGGGACCCGAGCCACGATACTTTTGGATCATCTTGATGCGGCCTGACTGTTCGATCACGTACAGCATGTCGGTGCCATCGCCCGCGTGCGTGACGAAGACGGGTGCCTCCCATTCGGAGTCGGGCCACGCTTCGATCAATTCCACGCCCTTCATGGGGGTTGGTTCGGCGGCTTCGGCGATCCCCGAGCGGCTGGTAAAGCACGCCAACGCAACCAGGCACCCAAGGCTGAGCAACCCCAGCGACCGGCTTCCATGCTGGCGCGGCCCCGCATCCGGTGTGACACATCGGGGTCGATTTCTAATCTGAATCATGGGGCCTCCGCGCAGTTGGTTCCGCGGGGATGGTACCGAGAAACGCGTCCGACCGAAACGCTGCAATTCGGCGTTTCAGCGTGGCAGTCGAGACGGCTCAAGGGGAGACAGGGATGACGCTGGAGTCCGGTCGCGGGGCCGGGTTTAGCGTGAGGCGAAACGAGTCGGCTTGTTACCCTTCCCGGGCATTTGTCCACCCCCGCCGAGGCGGGAGGGCGACGCCGCCGTCGGACGGGAGTTTCGCTTGTACTTCGAGTTCGCCAACGTGCTCGTATTCACCGTATTGGGCGTCGCGTTCGTGGCCCTCAATTTGGTGATTGCGCGTCTCCTGCGGCCCAAGGGCCGCAAAGAAGGCAGCAAACACGAGATCTATGAATGCGGCGAACCCACGGTGGGCCAGGCCTGGATTCGATTCGACATTCGCTTCTACACCGTGGCGCTCATGTTTGTCGTGTTCGACGTGGAAGTGGCGCTGCTGTTTCCGTGGGGGGTGATCTTCCGCGACCTTGCGGAGCGCGGCCTTGGCACCCTGGCGATGATCGAGGCAGGCACGTTCATTGCCATCTTGATGGTTGGCCTCGCCTATGTCTGGGCGCGGGGCGATATCGACTGGACGCCCAAGGAAGACGAGATGGAGCTTCGCGGTGAAGGTTCCGATTATGCGCAGCGCAGCAGCATGACTCACGCCAGCAGTAGCGAGCCGCTGCCGGTCGAGGCGGAACCCGTCGGTGCGGGCGCCGCCGTGGATCGGGGGAGTTAGTAATGGCCGAATACGAGGTCGATCCCGAACTGCAACAGTCGTTGATCCTCACCAAAGTGGAGTGGGTTAAGGACTGGGGACGTCGGCACGCCCTCTGGCCCATGGCCTTCGGACTGGCGTGTTGTGCCATGGAGATGATGGCTACGGCAGCCACAAAGTACGACTTGGATCGCTTCGGTGCCGGTGTGTTTCGCGCGTCGCCGCGGCAAAGCGACCTCATGATTGTTGCAGGTACCGTCACGCACAAGATGGCGCCACGCGTGAAGCGACTCTACGAGCAGATGCCCAATCCGAAGTACGTCATTGCCATGGGCGCATGCACGGTGGGGGGCGGTCCGTATGTCAAATACGGGTATCACGTGGTACAGGGCGTTGACTTGGTGGTTCCGGTCGACATCTATCTGCCCGGTTGCCCTCCTCGCCCCGAGGCGTTGATCGACGCCATTCGAAAGCTTCAGTTCCGCATTCTGGAACACGGTGGCTCCACACTTACGGAACTGCCCAAGGGTTCTCGCCCGCCATCCACGGAGGACAATCCTAGCGCCGCGTAGGTTTTCCTTGCGTGTATGCGATTCGTCATGAGCAAAGACACCGAACCATTGATCGCAGACCCGGTAACCGAAGAAGCCCTCGGTCTAATCAAGCGCTCGTTTGCGGATGCCGTTGTTGCATCCGAGATCGGTGGATTGCATCCGTGGATTCAAGTCACTGCCGACAGCTTGCGCGACGTCTGCACATTGCTCAAGGCCGACGCCAGTGTGCGCATGGACTGCTTGCATTTGATTTCGGCCGTTGATTGGCCTAAGGCGGGCGACGCAGGTGAAATCGAAGTGGTCTATCACCTCTGTTCCTACGCGCGCAAGCCCAGTGCCGACTATCGCAAACGCGATCCACTGAAGGCCAAGAACGATCCGTGGATTGCGCTGAAAGTTCGTGTGCCGCGTGACGCGCCCCACGTGCCCAGCGTAATGGACATCTGGACCGGTGCCGACTGGCACGAGCGTGAGACCTACGATCTCGTCGGCGTTGAGTTTACGGGTCGCCAAGGTCTACAACGCATTCTCTTGCCAGAGGACTGGCCGGGTCATCCCCTCTTGAAGGACTGGGAATTCCCCGCCGATTATCACGGCATTCCTATCATTTCGCCGGAGGACCTGTGAACACAGACGCTTCCGACACGCACGAGGCTGCGAGCCAGACGCCTTACGCCGGCACCGCCGGTGCGCCGGATGTGTATAGTGGCGCGGGCGAGCCCGAGAGTCAGGTACACGAGCGTCAATTGCTCGTTGGTCGTGACCTGCGTACCGAAGACATGGTGCTCAACATTGGCCCGCAGCACCCCGCCACGCACGGTGTGTTGCGTGTGGTCATCAAGACCGACGGCGAGATCGTCAAGGCGCTCCAACCCCACGTCGGCAATCTCCATCGCTGTGTTGAGAAGATCGGCGAGAGCATTCCCTACTACCAGTGGCTGCCCTATGTCGATCGTATGGACTACCTCGCGGCCATGTGCAATGAACACGTGGCGTGCATGGCCATTGAGCGTTTGGCCGGGTTAGAGATTCCGCGTCGCGCCGAGTTTTGTCGCGTCATCGTCGCCGAAGTGCAACGCATCTTGAGCCACTTGATGGCCATTGGTGTGTATGGCCTCGACTTGGGCGCCTTCACACCCTTCCTGCATCAGTTCCGCGAGCGTGAACGCGGCCTCGACCTCTTGGATCACATTTCCGGCGGTCGCCTGCTCTACCACTACATTCAAATTGGTGGAGTGAAGCGCGACTTTGATCGCGAATGGATCGATGAACTCGAGGCGTTCCTCGATGCCGTTGAGAAGCGCGTGCCGGAATACAACACGTTGTTGATGCACAATCACATCTTCCAAGAGCGCACGTGCAACATCGGCCTTATTGATCGCGACATGGCCACGCGTTGGGGCGTTACGGGCCCCGCGTTGCGTGCCGCAGGCGTTGACTGGGACGTGCGTCGTGACGCACCCTACAGCATCTACGACGAGTTTGAATTCGACGTCCCACATGGCCACAGCGGCATTGCCGGTGTGCAGGGTGACTGCTTCCAGCGCCACTGGATCCGATTCCGTGAAGTGGAAGAGTCCGTCAAGATCATTCGCCAAGCGTTGGCGGCGATGCCTGAGGGGCCCACGCGCGCTACGTTGCCGAAGAGCTTTAAGCCGCCCACGGGTGAGGTCTATGTGCGCGGCGAGAACCCGCGCGGTGAACTCGCCTGCTACATGGTGAGTGAGGGCAAAGACACCGCCTATCGCATACGTTGCCGTGGACCGTCGTTTAGCAACATTGCCGTGATTTGTGAGGTAGCCGAAGGCGTCTTGATCGCCGACTTGGTCGCTCTGATTGGAAGTCTCGACATCGTCCTAGGTGAGGTTGACCGCTGAGATGCAGGATTGGATTGACTCCCTCATCCGCGATACGTCTTGGATGCAGAGCCTGCCCAAGGGGTTGCTCTACACCGTAGGCATCATCATCGCCGCCAAACTGATCCTCGTCATGGTCAGTTTGCTGGCGGGTGAAACGGTATGGCTTGAACGGCGCGTGTCAGGACGCATGCAGGCGCGCATTGGACCCAACCGCGTGGGGCCGCAGGGACTGCTGCAGTTCTTGGCGGACGGTCTGAAGCTGCTCTCCAAGGAGGACGTGGTGCCGAGCACGGCCGACAAACCGGTGTTCCTGTTGGCGCCGCTCATTGTTTTCATGGGTGCGTTTGCTGGCTTTGCGGTGTTGCCATTGGGCTACGGCCTTGTACCCGCCGACATGAATGTGGGCTTGTTCGTGATACTTGCCATTACCAGCGTCGAGGTGGTCGGCGTGATCATGGCGGGGTGGGCGAGCAACTCGAAGTGGGCGGTGTTGGGTTCGATGCGCGAAGTGGCCCAGATGATTAGCTACGAAATGCCGCTCAGCATCTCGGCGTTGGTGGTTGTGATCCTTGCCGGGACGATGAACCTCACCGACATCGTGCTGCAACAAGAAGGCATGCTTTGGAACTGGTACGTCTTCCGTGGACCGTTTGCCTTTGCCGCGTTCTTCGTGTTCTTCACGTCAGCGCTGGCTAGCCTCAAGCGCGCGCCGTTTGACTTGCCCGAGGCGGAATCGGAACTCGTTGCGGGCTTCCACACGGAGTACACGGGATTTCGCTTCGCGGTGTTTTTCCTCGCCGAATACTCCGCCATGATTCTGTTCGCGGTGCTCACCACGTTGCTCTTCTTGGGGGGATGGTCGCCTGGCTTCCCCATCGACTTGTCGGGTCCGGGCGCGCGCTGGATTGGGTTTGGCATTGTGATGGCCAAGTCCATATTCCTGCTCTTCACCATGATTTGGATTCGCTGGAGCCTTCCGCGCTTCCGCATCGATAAGGTCATGTATCTCTGTTACAAGGTCTTGCTGCCCTTCAGTGTGATTTGCATTGTCGGTGCGGCGCTTCAGGTGTTGCTTGGTGCCCACCTTGGCGCAGCGGAAGGCAATGCATTTGCACGTTGGCTTGCGGGAGGTGCCCCATGAGCGCGGCCGGCAGCTACTTAAAGAATGTGCGCAATGGCATTACGTCCACAGCCAAGGGCATGTGGCTTACGTGGAAGCACTTCTTTACCAAGCCCACAACGATTCAGTACCCCGATGTAGGCGAAGAGACCTACTTCAGCCCCTATGAGCGCGGGCTGCACGAGTTTGAGCCCGAGAAATGCATTGTGTGCTTCCTGTGCGCGAAGGCCTGTCCCGTGGATTGCATTCGCATTGAGGACGGTGGGAAGGGGCCCAAACGGCAAGATCTTGGCGGTCTACGAGATTGACTACAGCAAGTGCCTGTTTTGCTCATTGTGCATCGATCCGTGTCCCGTGGACTGCATTCATATGGGCCAGCAGTACGACTTGTCCGCGTTCCAACGCGATCAAGGCGGCGTGAAGATCGACTTCACAAACGGCGAGGGGTATTGGCGCACGGCCGAGACCAGTGCACACCCCGAGGCAGGCCTACGGATGCACTTAAAGGGTCCGCATCTCAAGGAAGCCAACGGCGAATCGGCGGAAGGGGGGGCGGAATGATAATCCATGTGCCCTCCCAGCTTGCCGGACTCCCCATTCCCGACTTGACCCCCTACATCTTCCCCGGGGTGTTTTATGCGCTCGCGGCCATGTGTGTGATTGGTGGCATCGTTGCCGCGACGGCCCCAAAGATCGTGCACGCGGCATTTGGACTCATGCTCGCGTTCTTTGGGGTTGCCGGGCTCTACGCCATGCTCGGTGCCGACTTCTTAACGTTTGCCCAAGTGATTGTCTACGTAGGTGGCATCCTGGTGCTGTTGGTTTTCGGCATTTTGCTCACCGGTCGTACACGGCTGAGCCTCGGCTTAGAGAAACTGCCCAATGTTGCCCTGCCTATCATTACGGGCGGGGTGGTGTTCCTTGGACTCATCATCGCCATTTCGAGCAGCACGTTTAACGCCACCGCCACACCGGCTGAACCGAAAGCCACCACGGCAGCCATTGGACGGGCGTTCCTCGATCCCGACCAGTATCTGATTCCGTTTGAGCTTGCATCGGTGTTGCTGCTCGCGGCACTTGTGGGCGCGGCCTACTTGGCACGAAGGAGGCGCGCAGGATGACCATTGGTCTGTACCACTTCCTGGTCGTGGGTGCAGCGCTATTTTGCGCCGGGCTCATTACCGTCATGGCGCGTCGCAACGCCATCGCGATTTTGATCGGCATTGAGTTGATGCTCAATGCGGCCAATCTCAACCTCGTTGCGTTTGATCGCTACGGCCCCGGACTGATTCGCGGTCAGTTGTTCGCGCTGTTCGTATTGGTCATTGCCGCTGCCGAGGCAGCCGTGGCGCTGGCCATCATTCTCAACGTCTTTGACGGACGCGATCGCATTGATGTCGATCAAGTCCAGAAACTCAAGGGGTAGTGCCCGACCGATGTTGACACTCGCCCTCCTCATTCTGATTGCCCCGCTCGTAGGGTTCTGCCTGCAGTACAGCTTTGGCAGAAAGCTCCCGCGCCAAGGGGACTGGCTCACCGTCATTACGATTGGCGTGTCGCTCGCCTGTTCCGTCATGATCTTCTTTAAGACGATGGGTGGCGAGACATTCTCAAAGGCATGGGACTGGTTCAATCCTGGCGGTGCGGGCGATTCGGCGTGGTCGATTGGCATTCACATCGACGGCTTGACTGCGGTCATGTTGGTCGTCGTCACGTTGGTGGCGTTCCTCGTTCACGTGTTCAGTATGGGCTACATGAAGGGGGATAAGAAGTATTGGGCGTTCTTCGCCTGGCTTCAGATGTTCTCCGTGTCCATGTTGATCTTGGTGTTGGCCAACAACCTGCTTCACCTCTTCATGGGTTGGGAGCTTGTGGGGCTTTGCTCCTACAAACTGATTGGCTTCTGGAACGAAAAACCTGATCCCTGCAATGCGTCCCGCAAGGCGTTCATCACCACGCGTATTGGCGACGTGGGCATGTTGATTGCCATCATGGCCATCTACAAACATGTGGGCTCGTTTGAGTTCGATGTTGTGCGCGAGGCAGTGGCCACAGGCACGTTCGGCGGCACTTGGCTCACAATTTCGGGACTAGGTCTTTTCTTCGCCGCGATGGGGAAGAGCGCGCAGTTGCCACTGCATGTGTGGTTGCCCGATGCGATGGAAGGCCCCACACCCGTCAGTGCATTGATTCACGCTGCCACCATGGTCGCGGCCGGTGTGTATTTGATTGGGCGCTTCATGCCCATTCTCACACCCGAGGCCCTTGTGGTCATCGCCACAGTCGGTGCCGTTACGGCGCTCATGGCCGGGTTCATTGCCCTTGCGCAAGACGACATCAAGCGTGTGTTGGCCTATTCAACGATCAGCCAACTCGGCTACATGTTCCTGGGGCTGGGCGTGGGCGCGTGGCACGCAGCGTTGTTCCACTTGACCACGCACGCCTTCTTCAAGGCGCTCATGTTCTTGGGTTCCGGTAGCGTGATTCACGCCTGCCATCACGAGCAGGACATGCGAAAAATGGGCGGGCTCTGGAAGAAGATGCCCATTACCGGTACCACGTTTTTCTTCGGTGTGTTGGCCATTGCCGGCGTGCCGTTTATTTCGGGCTTCTATTCGAAGGACGCGATTCTTGCGGGTGCCTATCACCGCTATCCCGCGCTGTTCTACATCGGTCTCTGTGCCGCCGTGCTCACGGCGTTCTACATGATGCGACTGTTCGTGATGACGTTCATGGGCAAGCCCAAGGACAAGCACGTCTACGACCACGCTCATGAGTCGCCCTTCTCCATGACGTTCCCGCTCATCGTGCTCGGCGTATTGGCGGTGGCCGCCGGATGGGGCGCGTGGCACGGCACATTGCTAAACCCAGAACTTGTCGCCGATGCAAGTGGAATCGCTGCGGTTGGGCAACCCGCCGCGTCGCACCCCGGCGTTGCCACGGTCGGCGATCTCGCGCACTTTGAGCACAGCACCACGGTGGCCACGATGGCAATCATCGCCGGGCTGGGTGGGCTGCTAATGGGCTTTTTGATCTTTGGCGTCATGACGGCGCGGGTACCCGCCATCAAGAAGCCCTTTGCCGCCCTTGAGCGCGCCTTCCATAACAAGTTCTATTTCGACGAGCTGTACCGTGAGGTGATTTTGCGTCCGGCGTATGCCATTGCGAATCTCTTCAATGCGGCCGATGCCTATGGCGTCGATGGCTTGGTCAATGCGACCGGTCGCGGCGGCAAACGCGCGGCCACGTTGTCGGGTTCCGTTGACGACCATGTGGTGGACGGCGTCGTGCGCGGCACCGGCACCGTTTCGCAGGCCTTGGGCGCGGGCGTAAGTGCCACGCAAAGCGGCAAGGTGCGACTGTATCTCTCCCTCAGCGTGGGTGCGTTGGCGCTCGCCTTACTCCTGCGTTGGGTGTTTTAGCGTGAAAGCGAAGGCGTGAAGTCAATGACAACCGTGCTCGATGACCAGATCCGCAGTCACGTGCGCCGTCCCTCGGCGGACGGCGCTCCGCGTTCACGAAGGATCGTAGGGTTCTAAGATGCTCACAATCACCGTATTCCTCCCCGTGCTAGGCGTACTGCTCTGCTGGATCTCTCCGGAGAAAGCAGCCAAGTCGATCAATGTGCTGTGTTGCGCGGTTGTGTTCGTGCTTACCGCCGTGATCGCCATGAACACGGGTGACACCGGCTACAGCCTCGTCGAACGAGTTGACTGGATTTCGAGCGTTGGCATTGAGTACTACCTGGGTGTTGATGGGCTCGGCGTTGCTCTGCTCTTGCTTACCAGTTTCGTTTCGCTGGTTTCGGCTATCGCCTCATGGAACATCAAGACCATGTCGCGCGGCTATCACATGATGTTCCTGTTGTTGTTGACCGGAATGCTCGGCGTGTTTGTGGCGCTCGACCTCTTCCTGTTCTATTGCTTCTGGGAGCTCATGCTCCTGCCGATGTTCTTCCTGATCGGTATCTGGGGCGGACCCAATCGGAAGTACGCGTCGATCAAGTTCTTCCTCTACACCTTGGCAGGCTCCGTGCTCCTGCTCGCCGGCATTATCTTGGTGCGCCTCAAGCTGGGAACGTGGTCAATCCCCCAAATCTCCGAGATCGCCAAGACGGCCGGGGCGGGTGGCGTTCTCGAGAATTCAACGCTCAGCCTGTTGGCATTCATCGGCATGTTTATTGGCTTCGCCGTCAAGATCCCTTCGTTCCCGTTCCACACGTGGCTTCCGGATGCCCACGTGCAGGCACCCACGCCCATCTCGATGATTCTTGCCGGCGTGCTGCTGAAAATGGGTGGCTATGGGCTGATGCGCATCGCCTATCCCTTCTTCCCCGATGCGGCGGTTGCGTGTGGCGCATTTATCTCGGCGATCTCAGTAATTGCGATTGTTTATGGCGCGTTTGTGGCGATGGCGCAGACCGACTTCAAGAAGATGATCGCCTACTCCTCGGTGAGCCATATGGGCTTTGTCACCTTGGGACTTGCAGCAGGCACCGCGGAAGGTATCAACGGCGCGATGTACATGATGCTCGCGCACGGCACCATCAGCGCCATGCTCTTTATGATTGTGGGCGTCATATACGACCGCGCCCATCATCGCGACATCGATCGTTTCGGCGGGCTCATGACGCCCATGCCCAAGTATTCGATGTGGGCCACGTTCGCCTTTTTCGCAAGTTTGGGGCTGCCCCTCTTGAGCGGGTTTATCGCCGAACTCACCACTTTTGTAGGTGCGTTCAAGGGACCCCATGTGTGGGCGGCCGTCATCTCGTTGCTCGGTGTGGTGATCACGGCGGCCTACTACCTGATTACGCTCCAGAAGGTCTATCTCGGGAAGACGCCCGAGGTGTACATGGACAAGAAGTCCTATCCCGACCTGAGTGCGCGTGAGTTGGCCGTGTTGGTGCCGCTCGGCGTGGTTACGCTCGTCATGGGTGTGATGCCAAGCCTCGCCATGGACCTCTATAGTGGCTTCGTTGGTGGCCTGGAGGAGCTGCTCACTGCGGCCATTACCACCACGCGGGGAGGTGTGTAGTTCCCGATGGTTGATCTCTCACCCATCTCCCCGGCCATTGTGCTCACCATCGGCTTGCTGGCGGTGATCATTGCCGATCTCGTTACGCGCGGCAAGCGCCCCACGATACCGATCGCGATAGCCATTATTTCGCTGGCCGTGAGCGTGGTGCTTGCTTGGACGCTCAAGGACCAAGACAAGACCGTGCTCGGTGTCTTGCGCGCCGATCGATTCGGCAATGTGTTTACGCTTATCTGTTGCATTACCGGATTGATTACGGTCATTGCCACCACCCGCGGTGAAGCGTTCCGTACACCGGGCGGTGAGTATCTCACCTTGATCCTGGCCGCAGTCATCGGTATGTCGCTGCTATCGATGTCGGTGGATCTGCTCACGCTTTATTTGGCGTTTGAAACCGTTTCGATTCCCAGCTACGTCCTGGTGGGCATGCGCCGGGCCGACGTGCGTGCCAACGAAGCGAGTCTCAAGTATGTACTTTTTGGGGCCGTGTCATCGGGCGTGATGCTCTATGGCCTGTCCATGTTTGTGGGACTCGCCGGAACCACAACGCTCGACGGGCTGTCCGTAGCCATCCAAAACGGCGCGGCTTCGCAACCCATCTTCTGGGTGGCGAGCTTGATGGTGTTGGCTGGATTCGCGTTCAAGATCTCAGCCGTACCGTTTCACTTTTGGGCACCGGATGTTTACGGGGGCGCCCCGGCAGCCGTTGGCGGCTTTTTGGCCGTTGCAAGTAAGGCGGCGGGCTTTGCGGCGCTCGTTCGCGTCGTGGCGGCAACCTTACCCAATGTGCTTCCAGCGGAAAACCCCATCACGGCGTTCTTGCCGGATGGCAATTTCCTCATGAAAGCCATCGCGGTTTGCGCAATTCTCACAATGACGTTTGGCAACTTGGCAGCGCTCAAGCAGCGTGAAATCAAGCGACTCTTGGCGTGGTCGAGCATTGCCCACGCGGGCTACATCTTGCTGGCGATATCCGTGTGGGGCAAAGACGCGATTGCGGGCCTTGTGCTCTATCTCGTCGCCTACTTGTTGATGAATCTCGCGGCGTTTTTCGTGGCGGGTATCGCCATTCGGGAAACGGGGACCGGCAAAATTTCGGCGTTCCGTGGCCTCGCCAAGCGCAATGTGTGGCTCGCCGCCTCACTCACGCTCTGCCTGTTTAGCCTCACGGGACTGCCGCCCTTCTTTGGTTTCATCGGCAAGTTGCAGATCTTTACGGCCATCTTTGAAAAGGGCTACGCGTGGCTCGGCGTCATCGGCCTCGTCAATGGCGTCATTTCGCTTTACTACTATGCCAAAGTTGCCATGGCCATGTGGCCGTTCGATAGCGATGAGACGTCGCCCCAGCACGCGCCCATACGCCTGTCCTTGGTTGATGGCGTGTTGTGTGCCGTATTGGCGCTGCCGTTGCTTGGCTTCTTTGTGTGGTGGGGGCCCCTCTGGGAGTGGGCGCAGACCGTCGTGCCCACCCTCGCGGGAGGGATGCCGTCATGACCGACACGCTACCTGGACTCTCGCCCGAATTGCGGCGTCGCCTCAACACCCTCTTCTCGCGTTCGTATTACAGCGCGGCGGGGTACGTATTCGAGTCGCAACCCTATCTCGTTGATACCGACCTCCCGGTCATGAACCGTCTTGCCGACGTGCGCGAGGATGATCGCCAACATGCACTGTTGCTTGCCGGCCTCACCGAAATGTACGACCTCGTGCCTGAACCTGGCGCGTTTCCCTATTGGCACCGTGATCTCAATTACCTGACGGCTCCCTATATGGCGGGCTTCGTAGTCGAGTCACTGGAAGACGATATTGCGCTCTACAAGGAAACGATTAGCGCGTTTCCGGAGGAAATGCGCGTTGCCCACACGGCTCTGCGTACGATTCTTCGAGAGAAGGAGACGACGCTCGGCGAGTTGCGAGCCGTCGCTGCCAATGCGAAAGCGCGCGAAGCAGAGACGTATGCGGAGAAGATCGTTGCCGTCAAGAAGGCGCGCGCCGATCGGTTGGCGGCGGAAAAAGCCGCCAAAGCTGCCGCGCGCAAGAAGAAGTCTGCCAAACCTGTCAAGGTCACCCTCGACTACGATCCCACGGAAGGCATGCCCGATCCTCACGAAGCGGGCATTTCCATGGAAGAGAATGCGCGACGAAAGATTGCGCGCCTGAAAGCTGTCAAAGAAGCCATGGCGAAGGCAGCCGCTGGTGTCGGCGCAGCATCCAGCGGACCGGTGTATGTGGATCTCAGCAAGTATCCCGATCCCGCCGAACCGGGCATCTCCATGGAGGAGAACGCCAAGCGCAAGATCGCGCGCTTGAAGGCACTCAAAGATGCGGGGCCCGGCGCCATTGCAGGGAAACCGCCTGCCGGTGTGACCGCGGCTGCAGGCGGCGACGACAACTTCGGTCTGCCCGATCCCAATGAAAAGGGCATCAGTCCTAAGGAACGAGCCAAGCGCACCATGATGATCAAACGTGCGCGCAAAAAGGCCGAAGCGGAAGGCGGAGCCGCCTCACCCACAAGCGATCCGGCCGCAGGCATGCCCGACCCCAACGAGCCTGGCATCTCGTCGAAAGAGAAAGCCAAGCGCACCATGATGATCAAACGTGCGCAAAAGAAGGCCGAAGCAGCAGGTGGTGCGGGCGCCGCCGCACCTGCGAGTGATCCCGCCGCCGGAATGCCGGATCCCGATGAACCGGGTATCTCGCCGAAGGAGAAGGCGAAGCGCACGATGATGATTAAGCGGGCACGGAAGAAGGCGGAAGAGGGGTAGGGGATTCGATCATGGGCTCATGCGCGGCGACGCCATTCGCTCGTTTCCCCGTCACCCGAAACCCGAACTCAAGTGTGAGCGTCCGGTGATCGATTCGCGCCAGTTCGTGGACGTCAAGAGCAAATGGCTTTGCCATTTGCGCGAAGACCGTGAGTAAGCACCAGCAGATCTCTGATCCGCGCAGTGCGCATCGATCGGTGGACGTGGACGTACAAGTGGACAAAAGCGTGTATCGGAGAAGGACCCCAACGGGGTCACGTGTAATAGCCTGGGGTTTTAACCCCAGGTATAGTCGTCTCTTCTCTTTAGCGTTCTGTAGGGACGCCGCCCGACTGCATGCAAGTCCGAGTGAGCTCCTGCGATTTCTAATCTGCGCAGAACGCACCGAACTGCTTGCTGTATGACTTGAAAGTGCACGGGGCAACACCCTTTGGGAAGTGCTACGTGCATGCCCCACTCGCCACGAGGGCGAGGGCACGCACTCGCATTCCCGCGGGTGTTTCCTCGTGGAGCTTCTCGTATGTCATACAGCAAACAGTTCTCGGTTACTTCCACGGCGGGTCGGCTTGAACGATTCGATGTGTATCGAATCGCACGTCGTGTCGCGGCCAGTATTCACCAGCTCTGTGGATCGCTGCCTCGAGGCAACGCCGAGCTTGCAAGCCAAGCTCGACGAGCCTCTACAGCCGTCGTCCTCAACATCGCGGAGGGTATCGGCCGCGCTGGCGCGGGCGCCAAACACCGCTCGTTCTCAATTGCTCGCGGTGAGTGCGTCGAGGCCGCCGCGGCACTCGACCTCATGCAGGCGATGGGCATTATCACAGGAGCCAGCGCCGCACCGACGCTTCATGATCTAGATCGCGTCCGCGCGATGCTGAATGCGCTGATCCGCCGCTGGCGGGAGTGAGGCACGCCCATTCGCAGCGAACCTCGCAAAAAGTGCCGGGTGTAATTTTGCACCGGTTAGCGCACTCCCGCCACCCGTCACCCGTTCCCCGAAACCCGTCACCCGGACTCAAGTGTGAGCGTCCGATAATCGATTCGTGTCGCGTTCAAAACGTGGACGTGGACGTGGACGTGGACGTGGACGTGGACGTGGACGTGGACGTGGACGTGGACGTGGACGTGGACGTGGACGTGGACGTGGACGTGGACGTGGACGTGGACGTGGACGTGGACGTGGACGTGGACGTGGACGTGGACGTGGACGTGGACGTGGACGTGGACGTGGACGTGGACGTGGACGTGGACGTGGACGTCGAGAGCAGATGGGCGAAGCCCGTTTGCACGAGACCCTGAGCAAGCACCAGAGGATCTGTGATCCGCGCGGTGCGCATCGAAGGGTGGACGCCCTCGATGCCTATCACGCACGGCGTGGCGGGCCGTCGAGGATGTCGGCGTGTGGCGCGTCTCTTATTGTCTTTCGTTCCGCTCCGCGTTCGCGGAGATGAAGAGTCAGGTCGACTACGATCTTCGCGATGACGAGAACAGCCAGGATGCCGATGGTGCTGTTGAAGAGCAAGACAACAAAGTTACCTAAAATAATGGCGAACTGCATGATAAAGATTCGCGTGTACGCCGCGGCCATGGGATCGAAGGATGCGTCCGCTGCCTGGACAACGTTCTTCTTAAAGTTCAAGGCATACGAAATGCCGTGGCTAACAAACATCGCGCCTATCACCAGAAGCCAGTGCGGTTCCAGTCTACCAAGTGTATCGATCGTGTAGTTGAAGAACGAGTGGGACTTGGGTCGCGAAATCAGGATGCTGTTTGACCATGAAGGTCTCGTCAGTATCCACAGGAACAATGCGTGTCCCACCATAAACCCACCGAAGTGCAGCGTGAAGAAGGACACGTCAAAGAACGCATTCCTTTTCCTCTTGAGTGAGAACAACTTCAGAATGGAGTAGAATCCGATGACGGCAGATTCGGCCCAGTATAGATAGAGCACCATGGCGAGGTCCCACCCCCCTGCCAGCACGCCGTAGAGTGGAATCAAGTTGACGGCAATCAGTGTGAAGATTGCGAGTGGATGGGAGCGTGCAAATTGCGTCATGATCGCGAGACTCCTGAATCGGGAATGCATGTCAAGCGCAGTTCGAGTATCGGGGGCATCGCATGGCGCAAAATTTCAGTTTCAGCATCCGAGGCGAATTTCTAGCCCCCTGCGGTGCGCTTCGGAAGGGACTCCGGTACGTGATTCGGTAAGCTCTCGACCATGGCCAGCAGTTTCGGAAGCGTGTTCTGTTCGACGTATGCCCTCGCTACATTCGAGAGCGGGGGCTGGAGTCCATGGACGCTTGCGCCTGTGGCACCCATCTCGATTCATCCGGGGGCGCACGGGCTGCACTACGGAAGCAGTTGTTTCGAAGGGCTCAAGGCGTATCGCCGCGACGACGGACGAGTACACATCTTTCGCCTTGACCGGCATGTTGAACGCATGCAGGCGAGCGCAGAGGCTTTGCGGCTGCCCGTTCCCGATGCCTCGCAATTTCACGACATGATCTATGCGTTGGTTGATCGGTGCCGCGATGAGGTTCCGGTCTATCCAGGCGCCCTCTACATTCGACCGATTCTCTTTGGCACGTTGGAGTCGGTTGGCGCGGCCGGATCCGCGAGCGACGAAGCGCAACTCGTTGTTTTGGTGTGTCCCGTGGGAGACTACTTTGAGGGCGGTATGCGACCGCTTCGTATAGCCACTGTCACCGATCGTGCACGCGCCGCACCTGGATTCGGTTGCGTAAAGACGGGTTCGAACTATGCCGCGGCGCTGCGCCCTGTCCTCACCGCGAAGCGAGACCATGACGCCGATCAAGTGTTGTTTTGTCCAGATGGCAACGTTCAGGAGACAGGCGCCGCCAACTTCATCGTGATTCACAACAAGACGGTGATTACCAAACCACTGGACGACACGATCTTGCACGGCGTCACCCGCGACTCCCTGCTGACGATTGCACCTTCACTTGGCTTCAATGTAGAAGAACGCGAGTTCTCCGTGGATGAGCTACTTACGTGGGCGCCGAACGCAGAAGCAGGTTTGTCCGGTACCGCGGCCGTACTTGCGCCGGTTGGCGTGCTCATTCACGAGGGCAAAGAGCACGTGGTGGGTGATGGGAGCATTGGTCCGAACGTCAGAAAGCTGCGTGAAGCATTGACCGCGATTCAATCCGGCGATGCCGAAGATGAGTACGGGTGGTTGCTGTCCGTGACGTAACGCATGCATGTGCTACTCGACATATGTCCCGCGCTCATCGTTTCCCTTTTCCCGTTTCCCGTCACCCGGAATCCAGATTTGTGCCGGGTGCATTTTCGCGCGCGGTGTGCATCGAAGGGTAGACGCTCATGGAACGTTGAATCGCCGCTGGAGGACGAACAACATCGCGGCGGTTCGCTCCAGCGTGTTCATGACTCGCGAAACTTTGAGTTCACTCGAGAGACGGAGTAGGAGCGCGTGATGTAGAGCCGCGATGGCTTCGGTGCATTCGGCGTGTGCAATGTCGTAGGCCCTGCGCTTCTCGGCTGCCCGCCGTTTCGATAGGCCTTCGGCGACGTTTAGGGCAACGCTGGTGCTTGCGCGCCTGAGTTGATCGGCAAGTTTTGCGTTGCCTCGTGGCCACTCGGCGCAGATGGCGACGCACTCGACTGCCGCGGCCTGCGAAGCACGGTAGACGTCGAAGCGTTTGAGGTACTCGAGCGTTGAAGACGCGCTTGTCATGATGGAACTCCAGTTGAAGGGAACGCAAGCCGTTTGCTCGCGTGTGCCCTTCGCAAAAGAGCCGAAGGCGAAGGAGGGCACACGCGAGCGGGTCGTACAAACAGAGCCCGCGTGACAGCGACAACTCGTTCCCAAACTGGAGTTCCATCACAAGCGGCGCCTGCGCGTACCGAACGCGCTATGGCAACCGGCGGTGCTGTCCAAGGCCCAGTCACCCTTCACCCGTTACCCGTTACCCGTAAACCGAATCCCAGACTCAAGGGTGAGCGTCGGATGGACGATTCGCGCCGTCTTTACGTGGACGTGGACGTGGACGTGGACGTGGACGTGGACGTGGACGTGGACGTGGACGTGGACGTGGACGTGGACGTGGACGTGGACGTGGACGTGGACGTGGACGTGGACGTGGACGTGGACGTGGACGTGGACGTGGACGTGGACGTGGAATCAGATTGGGTGCATCTTAGTCGTCGTCTTTCTTGGGTACGTCTTTCTCAATCCACGACGTAATCATGTACCGCACTTCGACCCATGAAAGCGTGATTGTGTACTCGCGCGTTAGATGCTCATAGGTTACGAGGTACTTTGCTTGTAGGGAGTCGTTTTCACCGGGCCCAAACGATGTGCGCATGAGATTCTTGAACGCGCCTTGTTTTCCATCGACGAGATCGATCTTGGTTGGCAGTGACTCACGCTCAATCATATCGCCCGATACGAACTTCGAGATGGTTTGAGGATTGCCTTGCGCGACCTGCTCAACGGCGCCGCGCATGGCGTCCTGTTCGAGCAGTTTCCGCTGTTCATCGCGGGCAGTGATTACGTGCTCAGCCTGTGCGGCGCGAGGGGTTAACGTGTAACGTGCGATTAGCCAGCGGCCGCCTGTGGCTGGATTTCGCCTAAGATGAAACGTGGAATCAAGGATGACGTGTTCGCAACTCAGCGTAGCAAGTACCGTCTTTCGCGCCTTGCCTCCTGTTTCCGACACCTCCTCGATTCGAATGTCGTTTACCGCTCTCACGTTTCCGAATTGGGCTTGATACTGTTTCCGCTGTTCGCCGAATGCATGGGGGTGCCAATACACAAGAAGGGGCTTAGCGACATGTGGAAGTGTTTCGATGGAGTCATGCACCGCGTTGGACAACAGCGCCTTTGCGAATTCGGTAACGATGACCTCATGGGCGTCCTTCGTGGTTAGCGAGCTGATGGCGGCGAATAGCACACACGCCAACAACGTAAGCCCAAGCGCCTTGAATACGGGACCCACGGCGCGGCCTCCTACGAAGATGCCTTCGGCTGCTTCTTCACTTCTTCAACGATCGCGCGCGTGATGTCATCGGTGGTGCCATTCCCGCCTAGGTCAGGCGTCAATGCTTCCTTGCGATGGCTCGTTACGGCGGCGACACCACGGCGAATGCGATGGTACGCATCTACATCACCCAAGTGATGACACATCATGGCAGCACTGAGAATCATTGCGATTGGATTGGCGACACCTTTGCCCGCAATGTCTGGGGCGGTGCCGTGGATCGCCTCAAACACGGCGCACTCTGCCCCGTAGTTTCCGCCCGGAGCCAAACCGAGGCCGCCAATCAGGCCGGCCGCCAGGTCGCTCACAATGTCCCCGTATAGATTTTCAAGAAGAAGAACGTCGTAACGGCCGGGATTGGTCACTAGGTGCATGCACAACGCGTCAACGAGGACATCGGTAAACTCGACGGTGCCCCTAAACGGTTCCGATGATTCTTCTGCACAGCGCAAGAACAGGCCATCCGCCTTCTTCATGATGTTTGCCTTGTGAACGGCAGTGACCTTCTTACGCTCCCAGCGCTTGGCGTAGGAAAACGCGAACTCGGCGATGCGACGACTGGCGCGATCTGTAATAACCTTTAGTGAGGTGACGACGCCCGGTGCAACCTCGTTCTCCATGCCGGCATAAAGGTCTTCCGTGTTCTCACGAACGATGACCAAATCGACGGGACCGTGCGACGTCTCGAGACCGGGAACCGTTTTCACCGGACGAACATTGGCGAACAGTTCGAGCGCTTTCCGCAGTCGAACGTTGGCAGATACGTGGCCACCGCCACTTGGCGTGGTCGTGGGTCCCTTGAGCGCTACCCCAATGTCCCGAACGAGATCCACCGTCTTTGTAGGCATGGCGTCGCCGTGCTTCTCAAGGGCGCACAGGCCGAGATCAGCCTCGATCCAGTCAAAGTTCATCTCAGCAGCATCAAGCACGCGACGCGCTGATGCAGCCACCTCCGGGCCGATACCGTCGCCGGGTAGATAGACAACACGTGTACCGCTCATGCGGGGTATCCTCCGAACACACCGCGTGGGGCGCGCGAAAAAAGGCTTTGTGAACGACGCAAAGTATCGAGCATTTCGCGGCGCGTAGCGAATTGTCCAGGCGCCCAATGCGCCCATTTCTGATGGAGACCGCCGATCATGGAGCGCCGGCCCGGAGCTTTCCGACGCGTGCTGTCGGCGTTGCTGGGACAGGTCGTTCCCGCGTCACTCGGTCTCGTCGCTGGCTCGTTGGCACTAACCTTCGTCCCACTCAACAACCACGGCAT
This sequence comes from Planctomycetota bacterium, assembly GCA_965222115.1. Classification (GTDB taxonomy): domain Bacteria; phylum Planctomycetota; class PLA2; order PLA2; family JAEUHO01; genus CBDCTJ01. Next base: position 2,674,784 of record CBDCTJ010000007.1, read on the forward strand.
TGGCGCCTGCATTGCGACGTTTCTGCTGGTTTGGTTCTCCGCTGCCTGGGGCCTTGCACGCGTCCGCGAAAACAAACAATGGCGGCGTCTCTACCGTCTCGCCGTTTTCGGCCACGTACTGTTTTGGTCCTACGTAGGCATCGCTGGATCTTCACTTCGTGCGCCCGGCGTGCCCCAAGTGCGACCCGGGACGCACGATGGCGCTGACATGGGTCAGATTCGCGCGGGCGTCGGTGAAGCGGCGTTTGTCATTCCCAGGGATGTGACGCTTGGTGGTTGGGGTATGCGACCCCGTCGCTATCGTGTTCCCGCCTTTGGAGGTATAGGGATTCTGGGGCGCCTAAGTCAAGACTTCATGGCCGGGACGGGTGGCGACGGCATGCCGCGCAAGCCGCTCTTCTTTTCGGCCGCGAAAGAGGATGCGCCCCAGACGTTGGAACGCGTTGGCGCGCGCGCCATTTCGATTTCGTGTGGAGACGGCGTGCCAATGACGTGGGTGCGTCTAGATTTGGTCACGGTGTCGCCGGGACTCGTTGCAGACATTCTCACACGCGTCAAGAAGTCTCACCCGCGTGTGACGCCTGATCGTCTTGTGGTGGCCGCATCACATACGCACAGTTGTATGGCCGGGTATAGCGAGCAACGCCTCTCCGCGCTTGCGGGTACGGACCATCTTCGTTCAGACGTTCGAAAGGCAGTCGCCGACGCGGCTCTTCAGGCCATTTCTATCGCCTGGTCAACCCGCTCGGCTGCTCAGCTAGCACCGTTTATGACGCATGATCGTTTGGCAGATGGACGTAGCGCGCTTGCCCGCAATCGGCGTAAGAAGAATGACACCGACATTGACGATCGCGTCTTTGGGATACGTGTCGACTCGCAGGCTAGGGAGACGATTGCGATTCTGCTGAACTACGCCGTTCATCCAACGGTCCTAAAACGACATACATGTTCCCTTCACCGAGACTTGGTGGGGTCCGTAGAGGAGGCGGTTAGTAAGACGATTCCCAGTCGACCGATGACACTCTTCTTGAATGGCGCGCAGGGCGATATTGGACCTGCACGCATCGAGGGGTATTCGGATGAGTTTCGTGCCGACGCGCTTGCCGAACGATTTGCCCGCGTCCTAAAGGACACGGTCACTTCCGCGGCGCCATACACCCATGGACGTATGCACACCGCGTTTGCAACGTGCGATCCAGGGTCCCCCTTTGCGATTGTTGCTGGTGAAGACCGCGCGGGTTGGGCGGAGCGATTTCGGTCGGGATACGTCGAGGGATCCACGAGTCAGTCGATCTGTGACGTGCTTTCGTATCCTGGCAACGCGCTTCTTTGGAGTATTGGGCTATCTGAAGCGCGCGTTGCATTCGATTTTGGTGGAGGCGGTGCAACGATGGTCTCACTGGATCCATCGATGGAACAAACCGAGCTGCAGGTCGGCGCGTGGATACTTGAGCTGGGTGATTCGACCAATGTGAGGTTTCGTACAGTAGGTGTGTGGCAGCCCGGCGAAGCAACACAGGCGCTGGGCAAGTCATGGCGCGCCATGGCCGCGTCACGTGGCTACGACCATTGCATGATTGCCGGACTGGCTGGGGGTGCGTGTGCCTACTTGACCACGCCAGAAGAGTATGACGCCGGGGGCTACGAGGCACTTGCCACCCTCTATGGCCCCCGCGGCGGCGAGTTGATCGGTGCGGCGTTTGAGGGTGCGTTGGATGCGTGTGATCCGAAGGGTGAATAGGTGGCGGGAAGGAAGTAGATCCTGCGAAACAGGCCGGATGGAGTCTGAAGGATTCGTGCGTATTTCCTTACCGTTACCCGAAACCCGAAACCCGGGCTCAAGTGTGAGCGCTCAATGATCGATTCACGCCGGGTCGTCGAGAGTGAATGGCTTTGCCATTTGCACGAAGACCCTGAGTAAGCACCAGCGGATCTCTGATCCGCGCAGTGCGCATCAAAGGGTGCGCATCGAAGGGTGGACCTCAAGTAGCGTAATAGTCGTATGCGTTCGGTACCGATGGACCACCGAACTGTTTGCTGTGTGACGTGAACGCGCACTGGGCAACACCCTTTGAGAAGTGCTACGTGCATGCCCCATTCGCCATGAGGGCGAGGGCACGCACTCGCATTCCCGCGGGTGTTTCCTCGTGGAGTTTCTCGTATGTCACACAGCAAACAGTTCTCGATTACTTCCACGGCAGGTCGGCTTGAACGTTTCGACGTGTATCGAATCGCACGCCGTGCCGCGGCCAGCATTCACCAGCTTTGTGGATCCCTGCCGCGAGGCAACGCCGAGCTTGCAAGCCAAGCTCGACGAGCCTCTACAGCCGTCGTCCTCAACATCGCCGAGGGCATCGGGCGCGCTGGCGCAGGCGCCAAGCACCGTTCGTTCTCCATCGCTCGCGGCGAGTGCGTCGAGGCCACCGCGGCACTCGACCTCATGCACGCGATGGGAATCCTTACAGGCGCCCACGCCGCGCCAACGCTTCGCGACCTTGACCGCGTTCGCGCAATGTTGAACGCGCTCATCCGGCGCTGGAGGGAATGAGGGGGTGTCCCGTTACCCGAGACCCGTTACCCGGACTCAAGTGTGAGCCTCTGATGATCGATTCGCGCCGTTCGTGGACGTGGACGTGGACGTGGACGTGGACGTGGACGTGGACGTGGACGTGGACGTGGACGTGGACGTGGACGTGGACGTGGACGTGGACGTGGACGTGGACGTGGACGAAACCCTGAGTAAGCACCAACGGATCTCTGATCCGCGCGGTGCGCACCGAACGGTGGACATGATGCTAGTTCAGTTCCGGTCGTGTCCCTGGAGGCACAGGAGGGTCACTTGCGTAGGCTTGTTTTTCTAGATACGAAACGAGCTGGGTGAAGCGTTTCAAGATGTCGGGCTCGGCCAATAACGCATAGCGTTCATTAGGTTCAAGATCGCTAGCCGTGGCGACGGCATCCGCGTAGCGGCCCGGGCTCGCGTCCACGCCGCGGGTTTGATTGGCCATGCGGCGCATTTCCCAAATGATGTTTTGACGGCCCGGGAGCATGTCGAGTGCGCGCTTCATAGCCTTTGCGATGTCGCCCGATTGATCGGGGCGCATGGTGTCACCAATGACTTCGACGCGCGCGCGACGATACGGGTCGTGTGGAATCTCATCGACAATGCGGGCGCGGAAAAGTCCGTAGAGCAAAATGTCGCACTTACCGGTGGGCTGTTCGTGGTGGCGAAATATTTGCCCCACCGTAATGACGTCGTGAATCGGTGGGTTGCCGAGGTAGGAATCGTCAGCGTCGTCCCAGCCGGGCTTGAGCAGCGCGGTGGCGATGAGGCCGTCGTCTTCGAGGGCGTCGGTCACCATCTTCACGTAACGCCGTTCATAGACTTTGAGGGGCGCAAGGCCATCAGGAAAGAGCACCAGATTAGGTAGGGGAAACAGGCGTACGTCCCCGGAGAAGTTCTCCAGCACCATCTTCAAATTCAGGGGCGGCTTCTGCATCGCCGTACTATACCCGCTGGTTCACCCCGGAGTCGGTCCATGCAACATGACGCGCTCGAGTCGCTGCTGCGCGATGTTCGCGAGGGCTCGGTCGATGTGGCCACCGCCATGGGGCGCATTTCGGGCGTTACAAACGCTGCACCAGCCTTTCAAGCAGAAGCAGTGATTGCGCGCTTGGACGCGAATCGTGCCGATCGCTGTGGATTCCCGGAAGTGATCTATGGTGAATCCAAAGAGCCGAGCGACTTGGCTCGACTTGTACGGGCGGCCCTGGACGCGTCCGGTTCGTTGCTGGTTACGCGTGCGGATAGGCGACGATTTGAGGCGGTCTTGAACGCCGTACCGGTCGCGATGTATCACGAACGCGCTCGCTGCATCACCGTCATGCCTGAGGCTCCGACGGAATCTCGAACGGGCGTATTGATCGCCTGTGCCGGTACAAGTGATGTGCCGGTGGCTGAAGAGGCGCGGGTCACGGCCTCAATGATGGGGGAGGCACCCGAAACGCGCTACGACGTGGGCGTGGCAGGACTTCAACGAATCCTGGCAGAGCTCGACACGCTACGAATGTCGCGCGTCATTGTGGTCGTAGCGGGTATGGACGGGGCGCTTCCGAGTGTGGTCGCGGGACTGACCGCGGCGCCCGTTATCGCAGTACCCACGAGTGTTGGGTACGGCGCGGCATGGCAGGGCGTGGCGCCCCTGCTCACCATGCTAAATGCCTGCGCTCCCGGCGTGTCCGTGGTCAATATCGACAATGGCTTCGGTGCAGGCTACCTGGCCGCAACCATCAACGCCATGGCTTCCGCGCATCCAGAACATGCGAGCCACCAATCTCTGAAGCGTGCGGTGCCCTCCGAGTAGCCTCTCGGGCATGAATGCACCCTCACCGGCCACCCTCGTTCTTGCCGACGGGTCGGTCTTTCACGGACGACACTTCGGCGCCGACAAAGCGCGCGCGGGCGAAGTCGTGTTCAACACGGCCATGACCGGATACCAAGAGATCGCGACCGATCCGTCGTACGCGGGGCAAATTGTCTGCATGACGTACCCCCACATCGGCAATACCGGCGTGAATGACGAAGACCTCGAAGCGGCCCACCCGTGGATCGAGGCCTTCGTCGTGCGCGAACATTCGCCGATTGCCAGCAACTTTCGTTCGAACAACACCTTGGATGGATGGCTCAAGGCACACGACATCATTGGCATAGAAGGTGTTGATACGCGGCGCCTCACGCGTCATGTACGAACTATGGGAGCCATTGGCGGTGTCGTCGGCGGACCGGGAAGCAAGACCGACGCACTTTTGGAACAAGCGAAAGCGTTGCCTTCAATGGCCGGCATGGATCTTGTGACCACGGTGACATGCAAAGAGCCGTATTCCTTTGGTGAAGCGTGGCCCGAGCCATGGTTCCCTTCGCCAGAACACATCGGACAAGGACGCGACGGTGTTGGGCCTTCGAAGGCCGATTCGCTCTCGCCCAAGTCGGTCGTTGTCATGGACTTTGGTGTGAAACGCAACATTCTTCGTTCACTTCGTACCTTTGGCTTAGAGCCTTACGTGGTTCCTGCCTCGACCTCAGCCGCCGACATTTTGGCGCGTAATCCCGACGGCGTGTTTTTTAGCAATGGTCCGGGAGATCCCGCCGCCGTTACCTATGCCATTGACACCATCAAGGAACTGCTGGGCAAGGTTCCCACATTCGGGATTTGCCTCGGGCACCAACTGATGGCGTTGGCGGCGGGGGCAAAGACCCGCAAGCTCAAGTTCGGTCACCGCGGCGCCAACCATCCCATTCGCGAACACGCCACGGGTCGCATAGAAATCACGAGCCAAAATCACGGCTTTGTGGTGGAAGAAGAGAGCCTGGGCGGCACCCCATTCAAGCCTACGCACACCAACCTCAACGACAACACCAATGCCGGCATGGCCAGCGAGGCCCTACGCGCATTCGCCGTCCAGTACCACCCCGAGGCCGCCCCCGGTCCACGCGACGCCGGGCATCTGTTTTATCGCTTTCGCCAGCTGATTGAAGGTAGTGCAACGTTGGTGTGACCCCAGTGAGCTTCCTCGCGGTTGCCCGTTACCCGTGATGCGCGGCCCGACACCCGTTACCCGATACCCGGACTCAAACGTGAGCGTACGATGGTCGATCTGTGCAGCGCGCATCGAACGGTGGACGGTCAGGGACCGCCGAATTTGTGTTGAAGCACGAACAACATGGCGGCGGCGCGTTCTAGGGTGTTCATCGCCTGCGACGTTGCGCGCTCGCTTGCGATTCCAAGCAGCTGGGCGTGATGCAGCGCAGCGATCGCTTCGGTGCACTCGGCGTGGGCGATGTCGTATGCCTTGCGCTTCTCGGCGGGGCGGCGCTTCGCCAGCCCCTCTGCGACGTTGAGTGCAACGCTGGTACTAGCGCGCCGGAGTTGATCGGCGAGTTTTGCGTGGCCTCGAGGCCATGTTGCGCAGAGCGCGACGCACTCGACTGCTGCTGCCTGCGAAGCACGGTAGACATCGAAGCGTTTGAGGTAATGGAGCGTGGAAGACGCGCTTGTCATGATGGAACTCCAGCGTGAAGGGAACGCAAGCCGTTTGCTCGCGTGTGCCCTTCACAAAAGAGCCGAAGGCGAAGGAGGGCACACGCGAGCGGGTCGTACAAAAAGTCCCCTCGTGACAGCGACAACTCGTTCTCAAGCTGGAGTTCCATCACAAGCGCAGCCCGCGCGTAACGGTCGCGCATGCCTTGCCCGCGGCCCGCCCGGAATCCGTCACCCGTATCCCGTCATCCGGACTCAAATGTGGACATCCGATGATCGATTCACGCCGGTTCGTGGACGTGGACGTGGAGAGCAGATGGGCGAAGCCCATTTGCGCGAAGACCCTGAGTAAGCACCAGCGGATCTCTGATCCGCGCAGTGCGCATCGAAGGGTGGACGCAAATTGGTGCCGGGCGCGAACGTGCGTGCCCCGCGACCCGTTCCCCCGTACCCCGAGCCCCGATTCCCGTCACCCATCACTCGTTACCCGACACCCGGTCGCCAGTGTGAGCGTTCAATGAACGACTTGCAGTGCAAATTGCCACCGGGAGCGAACTCCGCGAATTGCGCTCATTTTGAGTCGTTCCCCGTCATCTGCCCGGGTAGAATCCGCTTTTACACGGAGAATGCGCCATGAGCGTAACCTGTGTCTTTGGTATGCACTGGGGCGACGAGGGTAAGGGGCGCATTGTAGACCTGCTCGCCGCGCAGTCCGATGTGGTTGTCCGTTTTCAGGGTGGCGCAAACGCGGGCCACACCGTCATTGTGGACGACCAAAAATATGTGCTTCACCTCCTGCCCTCGGGCGTGATTCAACCCAGCACGATCAATGTGATCGGAAACGGCGTCGTGGTGGATCCCGAAGTCGTGCTGGCCGAAATCGACGAGCTTGTGGGCCGTGGGATCAAGCTCGATGGGCGTCTATTCATCTCGGACCGCGCCCACGTTGTGCTGCCGCATCACAAGTTGCTTGACCGTGCGTTTGAGGCGTTGCGTGGCGATGGCGCGCTGGGCACGACCTTTCGCGGCATCGGACCTGCATATTCGGACAAAGCGAGCCGAGACGGCGTGCGGATCGTTGACTTGCTTGAGACCAAACGTTTTGCTCCGGCGCTCACCATGGCGAAGCGCTACGGCGATCCGATTCTTGAGAAGGTGGGCATGGACCCCATCGACGTGGACGCGTCGGCAAAACAACTGTCCGCGTGGGGGAAACGATTGCGCCCCTTTGTTCGCGACACGGTTTCGTTTCTTCTTGATCAGCAAGAGAAGGGCGTGCGCATCTTGCTCGAAGGTGCGCAAGGGTACGCACTCGACATCGATCACGGCACTTATCCGTTTGTTACGTCAAGTAGTACGTGCCCGGCGGGTGCGGCTGCAGGCACGGGGTTGCCGCCGCGCGCGATCGACGAAATGGTTGGTGTTGTTAAGGCCTATAGCACGCGCGTGGGCGCTGGACCATTTCCCACGGCAGCGGAACCGTCGGTCGCGGAACATCTTGGCAAGCACGGCGCCGAATTTGGCGCTACGACCGGGCGACCACGGGGCTGCGGCTGGTTCGATGGCGTGATCGCGAAGCGTGCCATTGAAACGCAGGGCGTCGATTCTGTTTGCCTCATGAAGATGGACGTGCTCTCGGGACTCACCGAAATCAAGGTGTGCACGGCCTACACATACCAAGGAGAAACGCTTACTGCGCCGCCGGCTTGGATTGGTGACTGGGACGACCTGAAACCGGTCTATACCACCTATGACGGTTGGAACGAGGACATTTCTGGCGTTCGGCACTTCATCGACTTGCCGGTCGCGGCGCAACATTACGTACATGCGATTGAATCGTTCCTCAACACGCCCATATCCATTGTGAGCGTGGGGCCGGAACGCGATCAGTTTATTGACATGACGCGTCCGCATCAATCTGTAAAAAACGTGGGTTCCAAAGTACAGGCCGGATAGCGGCCTGGCACGAAAGAGGCACGTCGCGCATGACCAGCGATTCCACGTCTACGTCAAAGAGCAGTCGCGATGTGCGCGTGCGACTCGTCGTAGCACCCATCGTCTTGGCCGTCGTATTGGGCACGATCTGGCTCGCTGAACACTTCGAGTCGCGCCTTCCACTTCATCTCTTGATCATGTTTTTTGCCATTGGTTCAGGCATTGAGTTTGTGCGCATGCTTGCGCCGTCAGGGACAAGCGAGCGCCTCAAGGGCGGAGCGTTGGCGTGGATCACGTGCGGACTGCTTGCGGGGGTGGGTTTGATCGAGCTTCTGCGGCCCACGTCAAGTTACGTCGCCGATGCGGGTCTGCGCATGGAACTGCGCGTACTCATCGTCATCGCATTCACCTGGTGCATCTTGGTGGGCAAGTACTTCTTGGATACACGTCACAAATCCACGTCCGAAATTGGCCGCGTCTTTCTGCCCGTGCTCTACATCGGCCTACCGCTCTCGCTAGCATGTGAAATTTGTGCTGGCCCTCTTGCGGCGCGTCGGGTCATGTGGGTGGTCTTGGTCGCCAAAGCGTGTGACATCGGTGGCTGGGTATTTGGCAAGCTGTTTGGCAAGCACAAAATGGTGCCCACCGTGTCGCCAGGAAAGTCGTGGGAAGGCACCACGGGGGGCATTGTCCTGAGCATCGCCGCGGCGGTATTCCTTCCCGACCTATTCGGATTGCCTGAGTCCGAGTGGTCCGTAGCGATGCGCGTGGGATTCGGATTCATGGTGGGGGCGGCCACCATCTTGGTGGGCGTCACGCAAAGCGGATGGAAACGCCGTGCAGGCGTCAAGGACTCAAGCGCCCTGATTCCGGAGATGGGCGGCATCCTCGACATGACCGATTCGCTGCTCTTTGCGGTTCCGGTGGCGTATCTGTGGTATCGATTTGTGGTGGCGTAGTTGAACGCGTTAGAGTGGCCGGCCCTTTCGAAGACATATCATCAAAAGCACCACGAGTTCCACATGCCCCAAGTCCGCATCGCCAACACCGGAGAAGCCGCGCAGCGCGTGTTGTTTGGTCCTATGGACAAACATCTGCGCCGGATTCGTGAGCATTTCGGCGTGCGCATAAGCGCTCGCAACGAAGTACTCACGCTTGAGGGCGACGATGTGGACGCGGTTGAAGATGTCGCGCGACGATTGAAGCGCGTGTTGGGTCGCATGAATGGGCGCACCGAGCCACCTGAGAACGAAGTCGAAGAGATTTTGCTTGGATCCGGAAAGCCATCGTCGAGTCGCAAGATTCGAACCTCAAACGGACCACGCACGGGCACAGGCCAAGCGCCTCACCGCATGTCGAAGACCACGGCGCGTGATCACGGCGGTTCGATTGCACCCAAACCAAAGACGCCGGGCCAAGAACGCTACATCGATGCCATCCGAGAGCACGACGTCGTGTTTGCCTTGGGGCCGGCGGGCACGGGCAAAACGTTTTTGGCAGTCGTAGAAGCCGTGCGTTGCCTACGAGACGGCACGGCCCGCAAGATTATCCTCACGCGTCCCGCGGTGGAGGCAGGTGAGAAGCTAGGATTTTTGCCGGGTGATTTTCAAGCGAAGATCAATCCCTATTTACGACCGCTCTATGATGCGCTGGGCGAGTTGCTAACGCACGCCGAAGTACAACGCTACTTCGAGGCCGACGTGATTGAAATTGTGCCGTTGGCCTATATGCGCGGTCGCACCTTGAAAGAGGCATTCATCATTCTTGACGAGGCGCAGAATACGACTCCCGCGCAGATGAAGATGTTTCTCACACGTATGGGCGAACGATCCAAAGTCGTCGTAAATGGCGACGCATCCCAGGTGGACTTGCCCGGTGGAACTACATCATCGGGGCTGAGTCAAAGCGTTCGCATTCTTGAGGATGTTCCCGGAATCGCCGTGGTTCGCTTCGCACCAACCGACATATTGCGTCATCCGTTGGTTCAACGCATTGTGGATGCCTATGACCGCGAAGACGATCGACGAGCAGCGAATGAGTCATCAAGCGACGCAGACGATGTGAGCGACGACGAATCGCAAGGCGCATGAGTGGCGGTTCCCCAACGGCTTCCGTATCGATTGTCGATTGCGTAGAGATTCCCGGAGGTAAGTCGGTTTTCGAGCGACGCATGCAAGCTGTGGCACACATGGCGGCTGCCTATGCCGGGTGTTCGTTGGAGCTCGTCTATGTGGTGCTTGGGGACGACGAGATGCGCGCGCAGAACAAAGCTGCGCTCAACCATGACTATCCAACCGATGTGCTCTCCTTTGACATGGGTCACACACACGACATACGTCACGGCGAGATCCTTGTGTCGGCCGACACCGCCGTTCGTGAAGCAGCATCTCGCGCACACAGTGGGGCAGATGAGTTGTGCCTGTATGCAGTTCACGGCACACTCCACTTCGTGGGGTACGACGATCACGATCCCGCCGATCGAAGACGAATGCGTGCTGCCGAGAGGCGATGGCTACGCCGATTGGGTTGCAATGCAATCTACGGACGTCGGTAATCGCCCCCGCCCTACTCACGCCCCCCGCGAATGATTGCCCTTTACGCCTCTCTCTCCGAGGATAGGGCGTCCTTCGGAGATCGTCATGTCGAGTCAGCAGCACCTTGTCGAACGCGTCTTAGAAATGGGCGTGGCCACCCGTGAGCAGGTGGATGAGGCCCTTGAAATTTGCAGTCGGCTCAGTGAAATGGGCATGAAGTCGCGCTCCGTGATCGACGTTCTTTTCGAAAAGGAATACATCGACAAGGAAGTTTTCGATCGGCTCCAGCGCGAAGCCAAGCGTGTGGAGGGCAAAGAGCAAATTGCCGGCTATCGCCTCCTCGATCGTCTCGGTGAGGGCGCGATGGGTGCCGTCTATCGTGCAAAGCAGCTTTCGCTGGATAGAGAAGTGGCTGTCAAGGTTCTCGACCCCGAACTGGCGAGCAATGACGAGTACGTCAAGCGTTTCATGAGCGAGGCGCGCGCCGTGGCCCGACTCAATCACACAAACATTATCAGCGGCATCGATGTGGGCGACGCAGACGGCATCAAATATCTCGTTATGGAGTATGCCGACGGAATGACGGTGAGTTCCCTGCTTGAACGCGGCGGTGCGCTCGATGAAGAGCGCGCGTTGTGGGTTGTGCTCCAAATGGCTCGTGCCTTAGATCACGCGCATCGCAACAACTTGGTTCACCGCGACGTCAAACCCGACAACATCATCATCACGAAAGATGGCGTCGCGAAGCTGTGTGACTTGGGTCTTGCCCGATTGGAAAGCGCGGAGGGTGAGGCGCCCCAACGTATGGGCACCCCCGCCTACATTTCGCCCGAGCAGGCTCGCGGCGATGTAACCGTGGACGAACGTACCGATCTCTATAGCTTGGGCGCCACGTGGTTTCACATGGTAACCGGTCGCCCGCCCTACACCGGCAACGACGCAGGTGCTGTACTCGCCAAACACCTCACGGAACCCGTGCCCCACGTGCGAACAATCGATCCCACGATTAGCGAGATGAGCGATGAACTGGTCTTTGGTCTGCTCCAAAAGCGCCGCGGCGACCGAACCGAGTCCGCCAGCGTTTTGATTCCGCAGTTGGAATCCGCCATTCGCGAATTGCAGTTGGCTCGTGGTGCCAGCCCCTCCAGTGCGATGGGCGTAGCAGCGAAAGCAAAACCAGCCGCCGGTTCCATCAAGGTTCCTGTGCGTCCCGCAGCCCCGGAACCGCGCTCCGCGGATGTTCCCAGTCGTCCAAGTGCTCCGATCGCTCCAAGACCAAGGCGTCGGCGAAGGCGTTAGGGTTCGCCTCCTAGCGGACAGTTTTCTGCACGTGGTTCCCGACTCTGTTTTCAGCGCCCGTATGCCGTTACCCGTTACCCGAGACCCGATACCCGATACCCGATACCCGATACCCGGTCTCAAGTGTGAGCATCCGATGATCGATTCGAGGCACGTTTAAGACGTGGACGATCACGGTTCGTCGAATCGGCGCTGAAGTACGAACAACATGGCGGCGGATCGCTCCAAGCTGTTCATGACGAGTGAGATTGCGGCTTCGCTGGCGAGACCAAGCAATAGCGCGTGGTGTAGAGCGGCAATGGCCTCGGTGCATTCGGCGTGTGCGATGTCGTAGGCCCTGCGCTTTTCGGCTGGCCGCCGTTTCGATAGGCCTTCAGCGACGTTTAGCGCAACGCTGGTACTTGCGCGCCTGAGTTGATCGGCGAGCTTTGCGTGGCCGCGAGGCCATGCGGCGCAGATTGCGACGCACTCGATCGCCGCGGCTTGCGAAGTACGGTAGACATCGAAGCGTTTGAGGTACTCGAGCGTAGAAGAGGCGCTTGTCATGATGGAACTCCAGATGAAGGGAACGCAAGCAGTTTGCTCGCGTGTGCCCTTCGCAAAAAAGCCGAAGGCGAAGGAGGGCACACGCGAGCGGGTCGTACAAAAAGAACCCGCGTGAAAACGACAACTCGTTCCCAAGCTGGAGTTCCATCACAAGCGGCGCCCGCGCGTACCGTTTGCGCTGGAGCTACCGGCGGTGCTGTCCAAAGTCCCGTCACCCGTTACCCGTCACCCGTTACCCGTCACCCGTTCCCCGTGACCCGTACTCAAGGGCGGGCATCCGATGAACGATTTGCGCCGTCTTAACGTGGACGTGGACGTGGACGTGGACGTGGACGTGGACGTGGACGTGGACGTGGACGTGGACGTGGACGTGGACGTGGACGTGGACGTGGACGTGGACGTGGACGTGGACGTGGACGTGGACGTGGACGTGGACGTGGACGTGGACGTGGACGTGGACGTGCGATCTGCAATACCCGTTACCCGAACCCCGTCACCCGCTACCCGGGCTCAAGTGTGAGGCTCCGATGATCGATGCGCCTACTTATCCTCTTCTTGCGCAGGTATCACGTACGCCCCCTGATGAACATCTGACGTGGTCATGGCGACGGTCTTTACAATCAGCCCTTCCCAGCCTTCGGCAGTGGAAAGCGTGATTTTGGCGCCGACTTTGCCGTCCTTTATGACGCCGCTTACGCGTGCAATGGCCCAGTCGTTCATGCGCTTGTGGTTCTCGCGAATGGTGGGGAAGGCCTCGGGGTCAAGCACGTTGGCGACACGCTTGGGTTTGTAGGCATTGGCGGTGCGAGGAAATTCGACGGAGATCTGCACGGGGGTGTCGTCAGGAAGGTCTGCCTTCGCGAGAATGTTTAGGGTGACGGGCTCTTCGCCGCGTGCGGCGGTCACGTGAATATTGTTCTTTGGGAAGGCGATCTTTGTGGCGGGATCACCGAGCAAGATAAACATCTCAGACGCTTCGCGCACCAGGCGGTCGGGGCTCACGCCGCCAACCATCATCTTGATGCCGAATCGAATCGCGGTAAGTCCGGGATCCGGCTTGGTGGGGGCGATGCACTCATCAATCGCATTGCGAATGACATCGCCCAGCCGCATGTTACCACCATCGCCGTGGAGGTAGCGGGTCATAGCGCGCGCAATGAGCGTATTGGCCGCTGGGTGGCAGATGCGCGTTGCACCCCAAAAGGCAATCGGCCCCTGCGGGCGTTTCATGAGCGCCTCGCCGATACCGTCCCCGCGCTTCTGCTTTCGATCAAACTGCGCCGTTGTGCAGGCCAGCACCAATACGATGGGCTTTGTTCCCTTTACGTCAATCTGGGGTGCATGGCGGACGGTGAGAATGGGGAAGCGCCTTCCTCCCGCTTGAAGTTCATCAAAGCCCTCCGCAAAGCCGTGCCCAACGTAGGTATAGAACAGCGCTCCGTCGTTGACGCCCTTGATGACCTTTGCGTTGAACTCGGGCGGCGGCCAAAGAAACGGCGAACGCGCGCTCGCGAAGGTAACTTCGATGTCGTAGGCAGGCGGAATGCCATCGGCAACGACTTTGCGAAATGCGCTCTCCAGTAGCGTATCGACAATGGGGCCAAAGCGCCCTTCCGATGTGATGAATCGCATCATGCGCCGAGAAGCGTGCTTCGGCGGCGCGTTTTCATACTTAATCAGGCGATCGACAAATGCTTGTACATCCTTCGGCTCGCGAAACGGCAACCGACCCAAGGCGGGGCCCCCCGTGTGAACCACGCCACCCACAGGACGTGTGTAGAGCCGATCTGAAGCAGTAGCGCCGTTGTACATCGTGCGGGCCATCGGTGTGGGGATGGTCCATGTCTTGGTAAAATCGGTGCGGTCATAGACTGCATCGCCGACAAGCAGTACATATTTGAGCGGTACATCTTTACGCTGCATCAAATGCACAATGAAGGCGCGGAGCGCTTCGGGTGTGTGCTCGCCATAGCCGAATCGGCTGTAGATCTCCGCGATGGACACGACGGTTGAGGGCGTACCCGTTTTCCCGCGATGATCCACAAGCGGCTTTACCGCGTCCAAGAGTTCGGGCACAGCAACGATGACGTGTTGTGTGCCCGAGGGAACCAGGAACTGATCTTCGGGTGCGAGTGTTCGTTTTGTCGGCGTCACTTCCGTTGCGTTTGTTGCCGCATACAGCACCGCATCGCTGGGAACATCAGGTATCAGATACGCGCCGTCCCGGGATCGCCAACGTGCAGGCATCGGGTAGGTGGACCCACGGCTGAGTACGAACGCAATGCCCTTGTCGGGTGCAGGCACCCGATCGCCGGAGGCAACGGGCACACGCGCGAAGGGCTCGTAGGTAAGTTGCTCCTCAACGGCCCCCATGGGTCCCACCAAATGAAACCCATCGATCCAAATCGAACCGTAACCAGCGGACATGTCATTTCGCGCGCGCGGAGGAAGCGATTTCGTCACGTCTCGAAGACGAATCGATTCGCGCATGTTGGGAATGGCCTTCGCGGGGACCTTCCACTCGAGGACGGCACCCCCCGACGCGCGCTGCGTTGTTGCAACACCGAGGTCCACATTGTTCCACGCCGCTTTAAGACTCACGGGGCCCGTGTGGGTTGCATACACATGTGCGCGCAAGATCTGTTCCTTGCCCCGTGCGGCGCCCATGCCACCGAGCAACATGGAGCCCTCGCCAAGTGATTCCAGGCCCATCGCAAACCACACGGGACGATTGCCCGCATACACGGTTGGATCCGCCGAGGCAAGGGCGCCTAAGTAGTGGTCCGGTGCGTGAACGCGACGAAGAATTCGGGATTCGTTTCCGGTTGCAGGAACCGGATTTGGCTCCTCGGCCGTCCGATCCACATAGGAGGTGTGTTCGATTCGATACGTAGCTACACGACTGTGGGGTCCAGACGTAGACAGCGCCAAAAACACCAATTCGCCGTCCGCCAATATGCTCGGTACGGGCACACCGCGCCGCGTGACGACAAGGTCCGATGGCTTCCCAGCGTCCAATGCACTCAACGCCTTGGTGGACACACGGTAAAACCCGTCAGTTGCCACACGGATTTCGCCCACATTCCGAGTTTGCTGCTTGGCCACCTCTTTCGCTTCGCCACGCTGGGGTGTCCACACCACCGTGCCGATCGCTGCGACGAGCAAGAGAGACACGGGGAGCTCGAAGCGGGTACGGAGAAATCGCATCGGCGTATCCTACGGGCCCGGCAGGCACATGATTCACCGTGGCAATTGCGAGCCGAGAGTGTTGGTCGTTCTAGGCTAGCCACATGTACTACGTTGGCCGCGCATTGCAGTTCTTCGGACTGATTCTCGTACCGTTCGCGCTGTACTACGGCCTCAAGGGCGGTGCGGCAAGGGGAGTGGCCCAGCGTGAACTCATGATGTTGGCAGCCGGGGCGCTCGCCTTCTGGCTCGGACGAGGGATCGAGGGGAAGTACGGCGGGTCGTGAATCAACGCGACTAGCTGGCCGCGGCGGCTTCCTGTTCCTTCTTGAGGCGGATGATTTCTTCGGCCTCTTCGCTGGTGCGCGGGTGGAGCTGGATCGCTTCCTTGATGCACACCGTGGTGCAGAGCATGTCGCAGCCCTTGCAGGCGTCGGGATCTACATGGGCGACGTTGAAGAAGCCATCGTCCACTTTCACGTAGTTGATGGCGTCGTAGGGACATACGTCGAAGCAGAAATCGCACGCCGTGCATCGATCCGTGTTGACAATGGCGAGACGCTCTTTGTCCTGGCGGCGCTTGAAACGTGTGGCCACGTCGCCATTGAAATCGAGAATGGCTTCCGGCGGGCACACGTAGCCGCACAGGCCGCAATCCACGCAGATATCGGGGTGAATCACGTGCATTTCACCGCGCACGCCCGAGATGGCGGTCACGGGGCAGGCCTTTTCGCAGGCCGTACATCCGATGCAGGTGTCGATGATCTCGTATGCCATGGAGTGGCGGTCTCACAGGGGGGCGGTGTTGAGGCCGTGAGCATACCGGGAGGAGGCAATCTCTGCACGATTCCCGCCCTTGGCCAGACGGCGGGTCCATCTGGGCATAATCTCTTGAAGACCGTAGGAGCCCGCCATGAGTGCATCGTCCCGCCTGATTATCGCCCTGATACTCCGCATCCTGCTACTGCTATTTGCGGGCTGGTTCGCCTTCGCGCCCGATGCCCTACCGGAAGGGGTCTCGATCGTCTCTCGTATTGGGCTCGCCACGGCCTTCTTGGTGCTCATGATGCTGATCGGCGAGGTCGGAACCATGCGTATGCACATGGGCATGCTCGTAAGTGCGCTGCGGGCCGGTGGCACACCCGGCGCGTCGGCCGCGGCCGTTGCAGCGACCGCGAATGCCATGGGTGTGGGCGCCAGTGGCGGGACGCGCAATGACGCCGCCTCAGTAGACATTCTGATCCAGGCCCTCAAGACCAACGACGCCGACGTTCGCGCAAAGGCCCACGCCCACCTCACGCGCCTCACCGGCCAGACGATGCCCGACGACGTAGCGACCTGGCAAAAGTGGTGGGACGACAATCGAGATACGTTTCAAGCCAAGCAATCATGAGTCTCGTAAAGTCCTACGACGGATTCGAAACCAAACGTCTGAGATTGCGCGAGCCGCAGCTTGGCGATGCCCCCGTCATGTTTCGCAGATGGACGTCGGATCCACAAGTGGCGCGCTACGTTACGTATGAAACGCACCGCGAGATCTCAGAAACGGAAGACTACCTCGAGCGCTGCAGAACATTTTGGAGCGACCCCACGAGCCCGCACGCACAATTCATCCTTGTCCGCAAAGTGGAACAGGATGCTGTTGGCTTTATGGACCTCAGTCACAAGCGATCCTGCATTGGGCTCGGCTACGTATTGGCGCGGGACGTGTGGGGGCAGGGTCTCATGACAGAGTTGATTGACACACTTTCGTCAGATTTGCTCGGACGCAAAGCGATCTACCGCGTGGATGCTACCGTCGATGTGGAAAACATTGCTTCGGCCCGCGTGCTAGAGAAAGCGGGGTTTCAACGCGAAGCTGTGCTTCGAAAGTACGGCATGTGTCCCACCATTGGCCCCGAACCACGAGACTTGTGGATGTATGCGCGGGTGAAAGCACGATCGACGGGCGAAAGCGTTACGGTATGAGGCATTTCGAGGGGTTCGAGACCAACCGAACACGACTTCGCCGACCGGCGATTGAAGACGCCTCAGCTATCTACGAAGGTTGGACGTCGGATTCTGTCGTCACCAAGTATCTGACATGGAAACCCCACACGGCGCTTCGGGACAGCGAAGGGTTTCTGCAACACTGCCTAGAGCTCTGGGAATCAGCGAAGGCGACGCGCAGTCCGTACATGATTGTTGCGCACGAAGACGATCGAGTCTTGGGTATGGTGGACATCCGACTGGCTCCCCGTCGGATTGCATTTGGCTATGTACTCGCGCGGCGGGAGTGGGGAAAGGGCATTATGACCGAGGTCGTTGGTGCCGTGGCCGATGCGGCGCTTGCACTAGACGACACTGTACAAAACGACACTGTACTAGGCGAAATTGTCCGCGTCGAAGCAACGACGAGCATCAAGAATATACCGTCTCAGCGTGTATTAGAACGGGCAGGGTTCGAGAGGGAGGGAATATTACGGTGTTATATGCACCACCCGAACATTAGCGACGAGCCGTCGGATGTGTACATGTATTCGCGGGTGGAATAGCTTGTTTAAGATCAGGGTGGGCGCGATGCGTATGCCGTCACCCGATACCCGTCAGCCGACACCCGGACTCCACTGTGAGCATCCGAAGATCGATTCGCATCGAACGGTGGACGGAACTAGCTAGGCGAAGCGGTTGTTATCTACCACCGCCAATCACTCGCCGTAGGCAGAATGACAAACAACAGGAACGTTGCTAGTAGCGTGGCAATGCGCACACCGGCTTGAACTTCACCCGAGGGTTGCACAAGGCCGCGAACCGGTAGGGGGAGCGCTTCTTCACCGCGGTTGTCCGAGCGCATGATGGACAGGCGCATTAGCAAATCGAACACGGAAATGCCCGCGACGAGAAACACGGCGATGCCGGTCTTGCCCATGAGTGCGCCCAATGCGAGAACCAGCAGTCGCTCGGCCCACGACCAAAGTGTTGGCCCTTCCGGCAAGCGTCCTTCGGTCGCATCCAATGCACGTGTAAGCGCAAGAAGCAGGACGGCGCCAAGGGCGATCAACAAAATGAGCGTGCGAAACGAAGAGCCGTCACTTGCGGCGTCCAAGATCATGCCGCCGATCAATGCGAGCGGAACCCCCTCACTCAAGAGTGAAACGAACGCGTCCTTACGTGTCTGATCGATTTTCATTTGTGCGCCGCGTCGTCGGCTCTCGGGTCGTGAAAACCACGCCAGCACAATCGCGGGAATCGCCAGCAGTGCGCCCACACCGGGATGCGCGAGGGCGAAGCAAGCACTTGACAAGCCAGCAATGATGAGAGCTACCAGTACGAGGCGAATCGACGACCAGCCTCGCTTGGCTAGCCATCCCGATGCGTCTCGATGGATTCGCCGAAGCCACGACAACTCCGGCGCGCCTACGGGTGCACCTGCAGGCGTAGGCGTCGTTGTCGGCGCTTGCTCTGGAGAGGGTGGAGACGTCTCGGAAACGCTGGGAGATTCGTCGGGGTCAGTCATGGGTCCGGCAAGATAGCAGGCGCAATCCAGCAAGGAGGCAGACCGTGCAACCATGGCCCATCGCAACGCGTCTACAACGCATGGGAACCGAGGCGGCGTTTCGCGTGTTTGCACGTGCGAAGGCTCTGGAGGCCGGTGGGCGAGACATTGTCCACCTGGAGATGGGACAACCCGATTTTCCGACGCCTGGCTTCATTACCGAAGCCGCGATTGCCGCGCTTAAGGATGGACACACGGGCTATGCGCCCGCGGCTGGGCTCCCTGCACTAAGAGAAGCGATTGCCTCGTATGTCTCTACGACCCGTTCGATTGAAGTGGGGGCAGATGAAGTCGTTGTGTTTCCCGGTGGGAAACCGGTGATTTTCGCAACCTACATGGCGCTACTGGAGCCCGGCGACGAAGTCATTTATCCGGATCCCGGTTTTCCAATCTTCGAGTCGATGGCCGACGCGTTGGGGGCCGTGAAACGCCCATGGCATCCAGGGTCGGGTTCGACGCGTCGACCCAATTTGGATCAGCTCGCCGAGCTCATGGGGCCCAAGACAAAGTTATTGGTGCTCAACAGTCCCGGCAATCCAACGGGCATTGTTCATTCGCACGAAGAGCTGCATGCCATTGCGGCGCTCGCGATCGAGCACGACGTTCAAGTGCTCAGTGATGAAATCTACTCGCGCATAATCTTTGGCAAACAGCACCACAGCATTGCGGCCATCGACGGCATGCGCCAGCGCACCATTATTCTCGATGGCTTTAGCAAGACGTGGAGCATGACGGGCTGGCGACTGGGCTACAGCGTTTCGCCAGTGCCCATGGCAGAAACGTTCGCCAAACTTATGACCAACGATGCGTCGTGCGCCGTGAACTTTGCCCAACACGGCGCGTTGGCCGCGTTGCGTGGCCCCACATCCGATGTGGAGCGCATGGTGAGTGCGTTCGCGTCGCGCGCCCGTGTGCTTTCGGGTGGATTGAACGACCTTCCCGGCGTCACATGCGACATGCCCGGGGGTTCGTTCTTTGCCTTTGCGGACGTGTCCGGTACCGGCATCGATGCCACGCGGTTGGCGGGTCGATTCCTGGAAGAAGGTGGCGTCGCGTGCGTCGAAGGACCGTCCTTTGGCGGTAATGGCGAAAGCCATATTCGCTTCTCGTTCGCCGCCGACGAGGCACGGATTCGCGAAGCCGTTGCACGTATGCGCCGCGTACTTGAGTCGCCGTCGTAGAACGCGCGTGTTCTCCGAGTCAGTCGTCGCGGGAGGCTCGCGGCCCACTACCATGGTGCCCACAGCACGTCGCCCCATCGCGATCTTGAAGGAGTTCCCATGTCGATGTCATTGTCTCAAAACATGCTGTCCCACCCAATTTTGAAGCTCGCGTGCCTTCCCGTGGCGCTTGTCGTGCTCACGCTCACTCTTCGTACCGGTCATGCTGAGGAGAAAGCTCCTTGGCGTCTCGAAGCTCGCATTCCCGGCACCACGCTCGCCTACTTGGGCGTCAATGACATTGGCTCACTGTCGGAGAAACTGGGGAACACGTCGTTCGGCAGAATGATGCAAGAACCGGAGATGCAGGAGTTCCTGAAACCCCTGACGGATTTCGCGCAGTCGATGATGGACGACGCGGCGAGTGCCGCGCCGGGGCAAGGCGGACCGGTGCCTCCCATGCTCATGGATTTCTTCAAGCAGCTTCAAGGGCTCAAGGGTCAACTCGGAATTGCCCTGCTTGACTTGTCACAGGAAACGGGCACGCCGTCCCTCGTTGCAAGTCTCGATTTCGGCGGCAACGTCGGGGATTTCGTAACGTTTCTCAACCGCGTTCGGGGTGAAGTGGATCCGGGCGGTGAACACATCAAGAGCACCGAGCGTGACGGCCGTACATGGTGGACGCTTGATGGTGGCGATGTGCCCATCGTCGCCACCACGTTTGGATCCGCATTCGTGATCGGAACCGATGAGGCCACCGTGACCCAGACGATCGCGTCGCCGGGCGCTGAGTCACTCGCGTCGTCAGCCGCCTACACCAAGACGTTGGCGCGTATGGGTGGCCATTCGCAGTCGTTGATGCTCTACGGAAACGTCGCTGAAGTGATGGGTCGCTTCGGTTCGCAAATGGGCAAGCAGGCCGGCGGCATGATGAAGCTCTTGGGCGTTGACACAATTCACGCAGCAGCCTATGGCATGGCGTTCGTGGAAGAGGGCTTCCGCGACTCCGTGGTGGTGTATGCGCCCAATCCCACGCATGGCATCTTTTCGTTGATTCGTGGTCGCCCCTACGCGGGCGAAGCCGCCCCATTCGTTCCCAAGGACGCGGTCTATTACTCCGAAGGCGCGTTTGATGTCGAAGGACTGATGTCCAACATTCGCAAGTTCGCTGCAGAGATCGATCCCGGCGCGGAACAAGAGTTCTCCCAAGCACTCGATCATCTGCGTCAGGCGTTAGGTGTTGATGTCGAGAAGGACGTCATCAATCAATTGGACGGCAGCATGGCGTCGTACCTGTCGATGCCAATGACGGGAGGGCTATTTCCTGAATTCGTCTTTATGCTGAAGATGAAAGATGCCGCGGTGGCCCAACAAAATATGGAGCGGCTGGCAAATGGCATCGCGGGCATGGTGAATGAGAGTGGCGAAGCGATTTGCAGCGTAGAGTCACGTACCTATCACGACAAGCCCATGAATCTGTTCCATCTCCAGGCAGCACGAGGGCGAGACGTACTCCCGTTCACGCCCACATGGAGCTTCATGGGCGACTGGATGATGGTGAGTCTCGTTCCGCACACTATGAAAGAATTGATTCTGCGCAGCAGAGAGACGGGCGAAAGCATCACAGCGAGTCCGGATTTTCAAAGTCTACTCAAGCACAAGCCCGATCACGCATCGTTCGTGACCTACTACGATACGGCGTCCATTATGGGACTCATCTACGACACGGCCGTCCCGTTGTTGCAAACAGCGGTGAAGCCCAACATGATGCCGCGCGAGATGCCACCGCTCGATTTCAGCAAGCTCCCTGCGGCACGCACGATGAAGCCCTACATGCACAGCATGGCGGCCTTCACCACCATGGACGATGAGGGACTTGCCGTATCCGTGCAGGGACCCATGCCCATGATCATGGGCCAGATGGTGTTTATGGCCGGGCTTGGTGCAGCAACGTTCGCGGTGCGTAGTAGATCTTGGCAAAGTCGCGAACGAGACGTAATGAACGATGTGACCGAAGAAGAGATAGACCGTGTCGCGAAGTCCATGCACGATGGCAACACATTTATGCGAGCGATCAAGGCGTTTACGAAGCTGCACGGACGCCTACCGAAGTCGCTTTCGGAGCTAACACAAGCGTCGCAAGGTCAGAAGCCAATACTTCGCTACATACCGAGAGACTATTGGAATCGATCCTATGTGTATCGCCTAAAAGACGGTTCCTACGACATTTATTCCATGGGCCAAGACGGTATTGAGGGCACCAAGGACGACGATCATGTCGCGCCCATGGGAACGATAGGGCTCGCTCGCGACAAGGATTCGGGGAAGTAGAACCGCCCCACTGGGCGCACCGTCTCGTGCGATAACACGCGCGAAGGTGGGGGGCAAGATCATGAGTCTTCGGAATGCGCTTGTTGGCGGCTCGTTATTGGCGGTGCTTGCGCTCGTCGCAATTGGGCTGCGTGCGGGGAACGCGGGTGCCAAGGACGCGTGGGACTTGGCTTCTCGCGTCCCGGCTTCCACGGTGGCGTACGTGGCAATCGAAGACGTTGCGTCACTGGACGACCAGTTTGCGCAGACCTCACTCGGTGAGTTTCTCGATGAACCCGAGATGAAGGCGTTCCTGGCGCCCGTGATTGAGCGCATCAAGCGATTTCGAGACGAATTGACGTCCGACGGGCGCGAGTCAGGGATGCCGCCCGAGTTGGTTTCGGTGCTAGAGCACGTGCTCACGCTAAAGGGCCAATTGAGTATTGCTCTCTTGGCGTTGGCGCCGGATGGCGGGCCTCCGTCCTTCGTGGCCAGCTTTGATGCCCAGGGCGATCTCGATGACTTCGTTGAGAGCATGGAACAATTGCGCGCGAGCGTAGATCCCTCGGGCGAACGCGTTGCGAGCGAAGCGCGCGAGGGCCGTACCTGGTGGGCGTTAGACAGCGGCGGATTGTCGATGGCGGCAACCACCTTTGGTGCCACGTTCTTAGTTGGTTCGAGCGTAGAAGCGGTAAAACACGTCATCGATGCCCCACCTTCCGACTCGTTGGCGTTATCAGAAATCTATACGAAGACCTTGGCCCGCATGGGTACGGATGCACGCTCACTGGTGCTCTTTGCCAACGCAGAGTCACTCGTCGCCGCGGGGGGTGAACCCGCTCAAGTCGCGGCACGCATATTCGGCGGCGAGGCGCTGCGCGGATTGGCCTATGGGATGTCGTTCGTTGAACGCGGATTTCGCGACTCTTTTGTAGTTTACGTGCCGAACGCAACCGGGGGTTTGTTCTCGTTGATTCAGGCGCGACCGTATCGCGGCGAAACAGTGGCGTTGGCGCCGAAGAACGCCGTGTATTTTTCCGAGGGTTGTATTGTGCTGTCGGATGTAGTTGCAAGAATCCGTGCGTTCAACGATGAGCTCGACCCCGAAGCGAATCGTGCGGTGGAGCGGTTCGTAGACCGTCTTCGTCGACATCTGGACATAAACATCGAGGACGAGGTTCTGTCTCAGCTCGAAGGCGGTTTGGCGAGTTACGTTGCGATGCCAGCCACGGGCGGGTTGTATCCCGAGGTCGTCATCATGGTGAAAGTCAAGGATGCACAAACAGCGGCGCCGCGCATGATGCGCCTCGCAGGCGCCATCGCCGGCGCGCTCAACGAGGAAGGCGAAGTCCTCGCGAATGTCGAGTCACGAACGTTTCGAGGTAAGCAGCTGCACCTTGTCAAGTTGCAAGCCGCTAAGGGCGACGACCTCGTCCCGCTAACGCCTACGTGGTCATTCATCGGCGATTGGATGGTGCTGAGTTTGGTCCCTCACACCATGAAGGAGCTGATTCTCCGCCACGAAGCCAAGGGCGAATCCCTTGCAGCCAACACGGAGTTTCAGCGATTGGTCAAGAGCCGACCCGCGCACACGTCGTTCGTGACCTATTACGACACGGCGGCAATGATGCGCATGCTTTATGATACCGCCGTGCCGTTGCTCCAAGCCGCGGGCAAGCCCAATATGCTGCCACGCGATTTCCCAATGCTCGACTTTACGAAGCTTCCTGCGGCGCGCGTAGTGAACAAGTATTTTGACGGCACGATGACATTTACAACAATCGATGGAAAGGGGCTGGCAGTCTCTGTGCAGGGACCCATGCCAATGATCATGAGCCAATACACCTTCTTGCTCGCAGTTGCGGTCGGAATGAACGTCGTGCGCGCATTGCCGCTCGGCGATCAAAAGGACGAGCTTGCAAGGACGCAGCTCTTTGCGTTCCGAAACGCAGTCAGTATGTACAAGCTTATGAATAAGCGACTCCCCACATCGCTTGACGACCTCACGAAACCGGATGCGGACGGTGAGCGGTTCTTAGGTGACGACCGCATACCTCTGGATCCTTGGGGGCGCCCGTACATGTATCTTGCGACCGACCGAGCGTTTTCCATTGCATCTGCCGGGCCCGATGGAAAGTTCGGGACCGAGGACGACATCGCCTATCCAACGGAGAGTCGCACGAAGTGAGTAACTTGAGCGACAGCACGCCGCGCCTCAAGTTCGGCGTCTTGAAATGGGTCGCCCTGGTATTCGTTGTAGGTATGGCAATCGCCGTGCTGGGGCCCAATGTCTGGAACGGCAAGCAAAGCAAGAAGAGTCTGGCCAAGTCTCAGATTATTTTGTTTCGTGATGCATTGAGTCAATTCCGTCTAAAACATGAGCGACTTCCTGGCACACTTGATGAACTTGTGCGCGTCGGGCTGCTCAACGAAGATCCCGTTCCCGCAGATCCATGGGGGAATCCCTATTTGTATCGCTCTGAGGATCGCACGTTCTACATTGCAAGCGCCGGCCCCGACGGCATATTTGAGAACGAGGACGACATCGTGTATCCAGAACTGAGGCACAACGGATGAGTCGCTCGGGCGCCAGTGCACCCCGCGTGCCCGAAGGGATGCACGCAGCCGACTTCCGAAGCGATACGGTAACCAAACCATCGCAGGCCATGCGCGGCGCCATGGCCGCGGCGTTGGTCGGGGACGATGTGTTTGCCGACGATCCCACGGTGCTTGAACTTGAGCGCGAAGTCGCTGCGATGTTTGGGAAAGAGGCGTCGCTCTTTGTGCCGTCGGGAACACAAGGCAATCAGATCGCGGTGCGATTGCACACACGACCCGGTCAGGAAGTGGTCGTGGGGGAGAACAGCCACACACTCGATTGGGAGCTTGCCGGTTTGGCGGCACTCTCCGGTGTGCAGGCCCGCGCAATTCCGGCGCCGGCGGGTCGTGTCGATGTTGATGCGGCGCGCATGACTTTGCGTCACGCGGGAGGATTCCGACCCGCGTGTCGTCTACTCATTGTTGAGAACACACACAACTTCTGCGGTGGTGCAGTGGTTCCCTTGGATCACATGCGTGCCCTTTGGGATGCAGTTGTTGATGCAGGCGCCACGCTCCACATCGACGGCGCGCGCATTTGGAACGCGTCAGTCGCTAGCGACACGACGTTGGCCGACTATGGCGCACTCTGTCACACCATGATGGTCTGTCTTAGCAAGGGGATCGGGGCGCCCATTGGTTCACTTTTGCTCGGCACCGAAGCGGCAATGACCGAGGCGCGCGAGATTCGCAAGCTCTTGGGAGGGGGCATGCGGCAGACGGGGGTGCTTGCGGCACCGGCCTTGGTGGGTCTTAAGGATTATCGCGAACGGCTGGCCGAGGATCATCGACGTGCGAGTGCTCTCGGTTCCGCGCTCGATTCGCTTGCCTCCGTCTCATTGCCTCTGGGCATGCCCGAGACCAACATATTGTTCGTTCAAGTCAACAATCACGATGCGCGCGAGGTTCAATCAGCGTTGGCGGGGGAAGGCGTGTTGGCCGTGGCGACAGCGATCGACAGGTTGCGGTTTGTCACGCACTGCGATGTGAACGATGATGACGTCAAGCGTGCGGTGAGCGCCATGGCGTCGGCGCTGTCGGACTAGCACGGCGTCGTGGCGCGTGGTTCCCAAGCAGGGTGCGACGTCCTTCGATTTATTACGCGCCTCAATGTCGGAGGTCCGCTGCGACAACTCGAAGCGCTCTGCCCCGGGTTGGCGGAAACACATTGGCGCGGCCCCGTCATCCACGGCAGGGTCGAACCCCACGAAACAGACGGTGCGCATCGACTGCGCGAGCGCGGTGTGCATTTGATTTCGCTGCCAGGCCTCGCGCGCGGCATCCAACCTGTGACGGATCTCGTCACCCTTCGCCGCGCGTTGGGTGTCGTGCGTCGTTTGCGCCCACGCATTTTGCATTCGCATACATTCAAAGCCGGCGCGCTTGCGCGCGCGGTTGGGCGCATTGAGGGCATACCTACGGTCCACACGTTTCACGGACATCATTTTCTTGAACCGGGCGTTCGTGGCCGCGCGATTCGCATGATTGAGCGTGGACTGATTCCTGCGCCGGATCATTTGATCGCACTCTCCACGCGTCAGCGCCGTGACTTAGCGCGTGTGTTTGGCGATTCCGTTCCGATCCATGTGATTTCACCGGGCATTTCCCTTCGAGCGCTGCACATCGACGCGATGGAAGAGGTGGACGACACGCCGTGGTCGAATCCGCGTGCCATGAAGTGGATTTGGACGGGCCGCATGGTTGGCGTGAAACGACTGCGCATATTGTTGGAAGCGCTCTCCAAGACCAAGCACACGCACGAGTTGTTGCTGATCGGGGATGGCCCCGAACGACCTGCTATAGGGGAGGCTGCGCGCGCCATGGGACTCGAACATCTCGTGATGTTCGCCGGTGCACTGCCTATCGCCGATGTGCCCCGCCTTGTCGCGCGGGCCGATGCGTTTGTGTTGAGCTCGCGATCCGAAGGAACACCGATTTCGGTGATCGAGGCCATGGCACTTGGCGTGCCGCCGGTCGTGCCCACGGTGGGAGGGCTGCCCGACGTGGTGGCGCACGAACGCACCGGCCTGTGGTTTGCCCCGGGCGACACACGTGACCTGGCGCGCGCCATGGATCGACTGGCCACACATCCGACGTTGCGCTTTCGACTCGGTGCGGCAGCACGAGAAGCGGCCCATGAACGATTTTCCGCGGCGCGTTTGGTCGCTGATACGTGTGCGCTCTACGACGAGGTCGCTGCGGGCGCCCACGCCTGAGTACGATGGGCCCATGACGTCAAGTCCCTCGCCCCATCCGCTTCGCGATCCTTCGTTGAAATCCCCCGACGCCCCGCGCGAGCGGTTGGCGCCCTGGCTCAAGAAGCGCCTTCCCCGCGGCAACGAAGTCGCCGACGTTCGCAAGCTGATGGACGATTTGGAGCTGCACACCGTTTGTCAGAGTGCGCGCTGTCCCAACCTCAATGAGTGTTGGTCGCGCAGTGCGGCCACGTTCATGATCATGGGCGATATCTGCACGCGCACGTGTCGGTTCTGCACGGTGCCCAAGGGCAAACCGTTGCCGCTCGATCAAGATGAACCAACGAAAGTGGCTGAGGCCGCGGCGAAACTCAATCTGCGGCACGTCGTTGTGACGAGCGTGGATCGCGACGAGCTTCCCGATCAGGGCGCAGCGCATTTCGCGAAGACCATTCGCGCCATTCGTGAGCGCCTACCTGAAGCGGTCATCGAAGTATTGACGCCCGACTTTCGTGGCGAGGAATCTTGCATCGATATCGTTTGCAATGCACGCCCCGACATCTTCAATCACAATTTGGAGACCGTGCCGCGGCTCTACAAACGCGTGCGTCCTGGTGCTGGCTACGAGCGCAGTCTGCGCCTCTTGGAGCGCGTCAAGGAGACCGACGACACGATCTTTACAAAGTCGGGGCTCATGCTCGGGCTTGGTGAATCGAGCGACGATCTGTTGAGGGTCCTGCGTGATTTGCGCAAGGTCAAGGTCGATATCCTCACGTTGGGGCAGTACTTGCGACCGAGCTTGGCTCAGCTTCCGGTGGAGCGTTTCATTCCGCCAGAGGAGTTTTCGTCGTGGGAAACGAGAGCGTACGAACTTGGCTTTCTTTCGGCCGCGTGCGGTCCGTTCGTGCGCTCGTCCTACAACGCCGACAAAGTCTACGAAGTGCTTGGATCACGGTCCGGTGCAGGCAGCCACACAGTTGAAGGCAATGTAGCCAAGTGAGCGAGCGCGTCTGCTACATCGATGCGCCTGCCGGACTGTCCGGCGATATGTTTCTCGGCGCGTTGATCGACGCGGGTCTTTCGCCGGACGTACTAACAGCATTGCCCGCGCGACTTGGGCTTCCCCATGTCGAAGTACGAATCACCAAGACCGAGCGTGCCGCGTTCGCCGCGACCAAAGTCGATGTACTCGTAAACGACAAACACGTCACGCCCGCGATCGATGTTCACCAACGTGCCTTCGATTCACATGACGGGCACGACCACGACCACGGTCACAATCACGTGCACCGCACCCTCGCCGATGTCCTGCACATCTTGAGCCACGCCGGTTCACTTGAAATCGGTCCGCTTGCGACGGCCGCGCGCGCCTTTCGGTTGCTTGCCGAAGCCGAGGCGGCTGTTCATGGCACCGACGTCGAGCGCGTTCATTTTCACGAAGTCGGCGCGGCTGACGCGATTGTCGATATCGCCGGTACGTGCATTGGATTCGCAGAGCTTGGCGTGTCTCGACTTGCGGTATCGCCCCTGCCTTGGGGCACCGGGACCGTACACGGCGCCCACGGTGAGATGCCGATTCCCGCTCCTGCAACCGTGCGATTGCTAACAGGACTGGCGACGTTTCCAAGTGGCGAGACGTATGAGCAAGTAACGCCCACCGGCGCGGCTCTTGTGCGTGCACTCGTTACCGACGAGGCGCTCCCCAACGATTTTTGCCCGGAGCACGTGGGCATGGGCGCTGGTCATCATCCCGGTGGGCGGCTTGCGAACGTCTTGCGTCTCGTCATAGGTACCGTTGCCACTATCCGCAAGCCGGAAGCCGGCGAAGCCTTACTACTTGAAACCAATCTCGACGATTGCACGGGTGAGCAGATGGGCTATGTCATTGAACGTGCACTCGCACTCGGCGCACTCGATGCGTGGGCTACTCCGTCCACGATGAAGAAAGGGCGCCCGGGCGTCGTGTTGAGCGTTCTCACCAATCGAGCCCATCGCGAAACACTCGAAGCACTACTGTTCGAAGAAACCACCACCCTTGGCATTCGCGCGAGCACCGTGACGCGTTCAACGCTCCCACGACGTCTGCAGCAAGTCATGACGCCGTGGGGGCTAGTACAAGTCAAAGTACGTACACTGCCTTCGGGCGAAGAACGTGCATCGCCCGAGTATGAGGACTGTGCAACGATTGCGCACACACACGGTGTGGCCCTACGCGACGTCATGGACGCCGCCATGCTTGCGTACCGAGAGGTAGCTACGTCGACATCGAACGAATCGTAGACTCGATAGCGGCCAAGCACGGATCCAACGTCTCGACATCGAGTCCAAATGAGATGCGTATTGCGTCGGGGAGTTGGAAGTACTCGCCGGGAATTGCGATGACGTCGTGTTGCGCGCGCAACGCGTCACAGAATGCATGTGAAGCAATACCCTGCTTGAGTGCGTCGATAAACAACACACCGGTGATGCCGCCATGAGGCTGGGTCCAGGACACGCCTTCCGTAGCCTCGACCCAAGCGTTCACGCGACGTGCGCGCTTAAAGCCCAGTCGTCGTGCATTGGCCGCATGTCCTGGGGCATCGCGAAGATAGGCCGCGGCGTGCAGCATAGGTTCGGGCGGTAGCACAGGGCACACCAAGTCATCCCATTCGGCAAGGCGCGTAATCACGTCAGGCGCGGCCAGCGTCCAACCGAATCGCAAGTGCTGCCGTCCGTGGACTTTGGTCAGACTATTCGTTACGACGAAACGAGGATGGCGCAGAGCGGCGGAGGGGCGCTCCACGGGATCAAAGTCGGCATAGACCTCGTCGACCAATACATGCGCGTCGTATTTGTCGGCAATTCGTCCGAGCGCCTCGTAGTCCTCATCCGTTATGCGGCAGCCGCTTGGATTGTGTAGGTCCGTTACTGCAATCAGGTCCACGCCGCGCCGCGCTTCGTTCTCAAGCGCATCCAGATCGAATTTCCAATCGTTCTTTGGATCGCGTTCTACGAACGCGAGATCGGCATTCACCGCACCCGCGAGTCGATGCAACGCCTCATAGGCCGGCCGTTCGGCAATCACGCGACCCGACTTCGCCAGCGCCAAGTAACAAACAAAGTTGGCGTGCGATGAGCCGCATGTGAGGTGAATTTGATCGTGCCCGACGTTGTATAGCTCGCCGAGGCGTGATTTTGCAGCCGTCGCGGGGCTGCCGTCCTTGGCCCACGAAGGGGCGTCATCCGGCAGCGGCATGCCACTCAACCCCATGGTGCGTGGGTGGGGTTCCACGAGATTTTGCTTCGCAAAGCGCATGTACGGAAACGGCGCATCGGCGTGTGGCATCCCGTCAGACGGCGACGAATGGCGCATTGGACCCTCCCAGGCTGATGCAATCATAGATGCACGCGGCCGCCGCCGAGAGTCCTGTGTCCTGAATACAATGGCGGTGTCCAGGAGACGAATCCGCAATGTACGGAGGCTTCACGATGGCCATGCCCACATGCCGATCCGCTCGCCCATGCATCGCAATGGGGACCCTTGTCGCTATCGCCGTCTTGGCCATCAGCAGCCTTGTTTGGGCCGACGTACCAGGCGAGTCGCCAACGGAGGCACCCAAGAAGGTCGATGCACCTGAGTCAGAGAAGGACGCACCGAAGAAAGAGAATGCCGCCACTAACAAAGAAGACGTATCGGGCGCGAAGCCAGAGGGTGAAACCAAAGATCCTCTCGCGCAGCCCTTAGATGCCCCCAAGCCGCCTAAGGACGTGGAGCCGCCTAGCAAGACGCGTGTTGTGGTGCCGAAGGGGCCGGACAAGAACGCGGACGGAATCATCGGTATCGTGCGCGGACAAAATGTGAATCTGCGCGTGGGTCCGCGCCGAGGACCGCATCGAATTGCGCAACTCAACCGCGGCGCGGTCGTCGTCATTGTTGAGCGAATTGATGACTGGTTGGGCATACATGTACCGGTTGGATTTCCTGCCGTCGCGTCCATGCGTTATCTAAAGCCGGTGGCCGAAGGTCGCGTGCAGATCGATGCCACCAATCTCAATTTGCGGGTGGCGATTCCCGGTTCAGGTAGGGCAGCGCCCCCTGCATTTCGCGACCACCCCAAGCCTGGTGCTGTCGTTCCCGTGATTCGAACGGAGGGGGATTGGGCCTGGGTGTTGGCTCCCGAGTATGTCCGCGCCTACATCAGCGCGCGCTATGTGAAGGAACTGGGTCCTGCTCGCGAGCACCAAGACGTTCTCGCCAAGGCCCGCGAGTTTCGCAAGAAGAACATTGCGATTCTTGATGCGCGTCGCAAAGAGCACGTTTCACGCGTATCGGCCAATCGACTGCGCGAAGTCATCGGACACGTGCAGCGTGAGTTGGCAGAACTACGCCGCAAGAACACCCTCGATCAAGCGCCGGTCATCGCGTTGAGGGATCACTTACGCGATGGACTTAAGGCGCACGCAAGTGCATTACCCCGCGTGCGGCGACTTGCAACTGCGATGTATTTAGACCTGGAGGCCGAAGCTGCGCTGCGCGCGGCACGTGCCGACGAAGCCCTGGCCAGCGGGCCACCTACCGGGAAGGCCAGTCCAGCACCAAGAAAGCCGACACCGCACGCTGTGGGGCCCGTGGCCCTCACAGGTATCCCGCGTTTTGAACCCACGGAAAACAATCAGGGCGAATGGGTCCTGTGGCAGCGCGAGGCACCTTCCCACGTATTGCGTCCTGCACCGGGCGTGAATGTGAGCTTTCCCGATTTGCGCCGCTACGACGGAAAGCAAACCAAAGTCGTGGGCAAGCAGACCAAGCATCGTGTATTCGGCTTGCCGCTCGTCATGGTCCACACGCTTGAGCCGTTGCCCGAACCCGTCGTTCGAAAGAACCCCACCGGCACGCGTTAACTTTCGGCTCGCTCCTTACGGAGTTGCTCATCTCGCTCACGCGCTGCCTGGCTGCGCTCAAGTGCCTCTGGATCCGCCGCGTGTTCGATCGCCGAACGCTCCTCACCCGCCGTGTAGCGTGCAGCGAAGGCCTCATGCCAGTCATCAAATGTTCCCGCCTCAATCTCTTTGCGTGCGCGCCGGACGAGATTCAGGAGGAACGCCAGGTTGTGCAGGGATCCAAGTGTGATTGCGGACTGTTCGCGGGACTTGAATAGATGGCGCAGGTAGCCTCGGGAGTAGTTGCGACTGACGGCGTGGGGGGTTTCCGCATCAATCGGGCGGTCATCGCGCTCGTACTTGCGCGCACCTATGCGAATCACGCCGTCGTGCGTATAGAGATAACCCCGGCGACCATTGCGAGTAGGTAGCACGCAATCGAACATGTCAATCCCCGATGCGATGGCATGGAGCATGTCTAACGGATGTCCCACGCCCATGAGGTAACGCGGTTTGTTGGGTGGCAATCGTCTCGCCGTGTGCTTGACCACCCGGTACTGAGTCTCCTTCGACTCGCCAACAGCCAATCCGCCAATCGCGTAGCCAGGCAACTCCAGCGCTACAAGTGCGTCCGTCGACAGTTCGCGAAGCGCCTCGTCATCCCCGCCCTGCACAATCCCAAAAAGCAGTTGGTCGTTACGCGTACGCGCCCTCATGGCAAGTTCCGTCCAGCGCGTCGTGCGGTGAACAGCCGCCTCCATGTCATCGCGTGAAGCCGGTAGACCCACACAGTGATCAAACGCCATGATGATGTCGGCACCGAGGGCTTCTTGAATGGCGATCGAGCGAGCAGGCGTTAGATTCATGATGGATCCGTCAAGATGACTCTTCACCTTGACGCCGTCTTCACGAAGCTTCACCAGCGCGCCCAGCGAAAAGACTTGATAGCCACCTGAATCCGTCAACCACGGGCGCTGCCAACCTGTAAAGCCATGCAACCCGCCCATGTCCTCAATGAGTGCTTCACCGGGGCGCTGATGCAAGTGGTAGGTGTTGGCGACGAGCAAATCGGGGCGTAGCTCGTCCAACTGCTCATTCGTCACGCCCTTGAGCGAAGCGCGCGTCGCGACCGGCATAAAGGCCGGGGTTTGCACGGTGCCATGCGCGGTTTCGAAGGTCGTCACGCGTGCGTCACCGCACTTGGCGAGGCAATGAAATGACGGCGAATGGGATGTGGGGGACACGAGTTGCCTAGTTCACAGTCCCTTGAAGAAGCTGCTGTCCGTTACCCTGATGCTGCGTGATAGGACGCCTAATCGCGCAGCGGCTTCATCTTGCTCGCGAGCCGCCACCCGCCGTCAACAAATACGAACGACCAAAGCTTCATGCCCGCCAATTCACCCGGCTCAACGAATTTGACCGAGTAGAGTTTGACTGGGTTCTTCATCGCCTTCAGTGCCGACACCTGAAGACCTGTGGCAAGCGTGCTCGAAGCGTTATCGACTGAGATAACATCCACCACCGTCTTACCCGATTCATGGACGCCCTTAAACAAGGACGTAAGCTGGCCAATACTCTCGGCTGCCTTGTCGTAATCGTCGCCGAGCTTGGACCCCATCTCCTCTCCAAAGACGTGCTTAAACCAGGCCTTGTGGTTCGGGATGAGCAGCGCTTTACAGTCGTCTACGACGTCTTCACCTGCAGCCACCTTCTTCAAAATG
This sequence comes from Planctomycetota bacterium, assembly GCA_965222115.1. Lineage (GTDB taxonomy): Bacteria > Planctomycetota > PLA2 > PLA2 > JAEUHO01 > CBDCTJ01. Next base: position 2,708,701 of record CBDCTJ010000007.1, read on the forward strand.
GCGACCATATGGTCCCGAAGTCCGGTATTGGATTCTGTGACGGAGGTCGATTCGGGAGCGACCGCCGTACCGCTTGACGACGTAGTTGCGGCGTTGTCCCCTTTGGACGTGCCTGACGTGTCATCGCCGCCGCATCCGATCGAAATGGCGGCAAGGAAAAGGAGGGACAAAACGGTGCGTGGAGTGGAGTTGTGCATGCGTCTACCATAATCACGCTGTGGGCGCGTCGTCAACGACTCGTCACCGTCCCAAAGGAGGCAAGATGGCTGCAAAACGTGGATCAACGAAACGCGCGTCCGCAACGCGTACCCGGAAGGCGCCCTTCGGACCCGGACTCATGCGGTTTCTCAAGGAGCTACAGGCCAACAACACGCGCGATTGGTTTGCCGAGAACAAAGAGCGCTACGAGACGCACGTCCGCGAACCTGCCTTGGCATTTATTCGCGCGATGGAAAAGCCGCTTGAGAAGATCTCGCCCCACTTCGTGGCGAGCGATCGCAAGGTCGGGGGATCGCTGATGCGCGTGCATCGAGACGTCCGCTTCTCCAAGGACAAGTCCCCCTACAAGACCAACCTCGGCATTCAGTTTCGGCACGAGTCTGGCAAGGATGTCCACGCGCCGGGCTTCTACCTTCACGTCGATCCAACGAATGTCTTTTTGGGCGCCGGTATGTGGCACCCGGATGCATCGGCCCTTAAAGCCATGCGCGAGGCGATCGATGCCGATGGCGCCGCCTGGAAGCGGGCTTCGCGAGCCAAGCGCCTACGTGACAACTGGGAACTCGCAGGGGACAGCCTCAAGCGCGCACCCAAGGGTTATCCAATAGACCATCCATTGATCGAGGATCTGCGGCGCAAGGACCACATTGCGGTCTGCAACCTCAAAAAATCGGATGTGACGCGCGCCGATCTCGTGACGTTCCTTGCGCAGCGCTTTCGAGACGTTCGCAGCTACATGGCATTCCAGGCAGAGGCGTTGGGGCTACCTTTTTGAACGCATGTGAACCGCGCCGCGAAGCCTTGCGCCGCAGTGTGCCGTTGGGCCGCGGAGTTTGGGGCCACGCGTTTGGGCGCTGTTGGGTGGGGGGCGCGCATGCTCATTTTCTGCTCGCGAGTTGGACTTTTTTGGTGCGGCAAAACCCCTGCGCGGGGAAGATCACGGCGTGAACGGTCGCACCCCCGAGTCTGCCCCGAACGCTGTGGATCCCGCTGTAACGCCGGAGGCCGCGCTTCGTCGTCGCGCGTCCACCGTCCAGGCGCCTTCGTCCGCGACGGATTCGCGGCGAGCGGCCACCGGCCCGGTGCCACTTATGGATCCGTCGCGAGTGTATGCTTCGTGGGGCCCCGAAGCAGAAACCGAAGTCGTTCAGATTCTTCGAAGCCAGCGCTACGTGCGTGGCATCCATGTAGAGCGACTTGAAGCGGAGTTTGCGGCCTATGTGGGCGTGCGCCACGCCATCGCGCTCGATTCCTGCACCGACGCGCTCACGCTGGCATTGCAAGCCTGTTTCGAGGGACGTCCCGCAAGTCAGCGTGAGGTGATCCTTCCGTCATTTACATTCATCGCCACCGCGGGGGCTGTTGTCAACGCGGGTGGCATCCCACGCTTCGCCGATGTCGATCTCGATACGCATTGTATTGATCCCAAGAGCGTGGATGCGCTGCTCGGTCCCCAAACCGCGGCGATCATTCCCGTGCATCTATTTGGTATGCCTGCGGATATGCATGCCCTCGATGAGGTGCTCATCGCGGCAGGACGGCGCGAGCACGTGTTCGTGCTGGAAGATGCCGCACAGTCCATTCACGCCGATATCCGTCTGCCTGCCCAAAGTCACGCGAGGACGACAGGCGGCAGTAACGGGTCGAGTCACGCCGCAAATGGTGTTTCGCATGGCTCAGGCTCCGCGCTTCGAACAGGCGCCATCGGCGACGCGGGTACGTTCTCGTTCTACCCATCCAAGAACGTGGGCGCCGCGGGCGACGCCGGCATGTTGGTCACCAACAGCGAAGCCATCAATGGGTTGGCCCGTAGTCTTCGCAACCACGGGCAGGCCGACGTTGCGTACGAATACGAACGCGTGGGCACCAACAGCCGCATGGACGAAATTCAAGCTGCAGTTCTGCGCATCAAACTGCTCCATGTCGCGGCGTGGACCGAGGCGCGTCAGGCGATTGCGGCTCGCTATGAGCAAGCTTTTTCATCAACGCTCGCCGTACAGTGTCAGGGTAAGACGCCGGGCGCCCGCTCGGCCTATCACCTCTTTACGATCCGCGTGCCCGGGCGGGATCACGTGCGCGGTGCAATGGAGGAAGCGGGGATTGCAACGGGGATCTACTACCCCAATCCACTCCACAGCCAACACTGCTTTGCCTCCTACTCACAAGACCCGTGCCCCAACACCGAGCGCCTCAGCGGGGAGGTGCTGTCGCTTCCGTGCTTCCCTGGCCTCTCCATCGATGAGCAGCAGCGAGTCATCGACGCCACATTGGACGCCATAGGCGATTAGCCCGACTGTTTTGGGTCCATGTTGACCCAGATCAACGTTTTTTGCTCGATGTTGATCGGCTTCGACGTATTTCAGGGTAAGCGCGCGCGAAACGGCAGATCGTCGGCCATGGCACGGTGGGCATGGTGAGTGCGTAGCCGCAGGCATGTTGACGGGCATACGCACCATGAAAGAACGTAGACGAGATCCCCGCATCCCTGCGACTGCACTTGTGCGTCTGGCCTCGCGCGACGAGCCGGGCGACCGTGGGGCCGCGAACATTGTGGTGGCGAACCTGCTGGACGTGAGCGCAGGCGGACTCCGCGCCTCGTGCCCCACCGGCTCTCGCCTGGATGTGGGTTCGGAAGTGGTGGTCGAGATTCAACTTGACGAAGAGGGCGATCGCCGAGCCGCACCACCCAGCGTTGATCTCCGCGGCACCGGCGTCGTCGTTCGCATGCGCAAGGCCGCCAGCGACGGGTCCGATGGAAAAGGCGGCGCTTGTGTCACGGCGCTTCGATTCATCGGCCCGCTCACAATGCGCGAACCGTTCGCAAACATGCTGCTTTTCTAGTCGAGTGTTTGACGTCAAGGCTGTGAGGGCCAAAACGGCGAGCGCCCTCGATTGGCCTGAACCAACAAGGGCGCGTTGCATCCATCACGTGTAGCGGAAATTTCCGGTTGCGTTTGCGCTACCGCAGGGCGAGTAGCGTAAACCCATGATTCACGAGAATCGCAGTGGTCGATGAGAAGATCTGGACGATGATTCCCTCATTGCCATTGGCAAGTGTCCCTACTTGTACTTCAAGGTTACGGCTGAGGCCGAACCCATGGGTCATCGTGGCGCTGAGGTAGGCTTGGTTTAGGAACTGCGCGCGCGCAAGTGCCGTGATGTTGGTGAGGTCGATCTCGTAGTAGCCCGGATTGGGGCGCGTAACGACGGGGATCATGTCACTCGTGGCAGCATAGCTTTCGACGTTGGCGCTAGCATCGACCTTGATCGCCAGACGCGGACGAATCAAGTGGATGTTGTCCAGTTCCGACCTGTTCTGCGTAATGCGCGAATCGTTGTCATTCACCGCGCTGGCAATGGCCGTGAAGTTGGCGTTGACTTCATCCGCAGAGGCCACCGTGCCCGGTACAAACGTATGTGGCAGGGTCACGCTGCTTGCGAGGCTGACGCCCGCAATGATGGCAACGACGAGCAGTGACGGCATGAGCAATGAAGCAATGGGGGTAGGGCGTTGGGTGAACATAGAAACTCCTTGATACGGCGGTACTGGCGAAAGGCGGGCGGCGGGCTACGCCCACTGCCCCTGATTCCACTGAAGGCTGTCCCAGTTGTTGGTGGGTACGTCGAAATCGGAACCACCGCCGCTGCTTCCACATCCAGCGAGGGTGAGGCAAACGAGGGCAAGGGCGAGAGCGAGCATACGCATGGGAATCTCCAAAGGCGCCGACACGCGTCGGACATAGGGGAGTGCCCGGAGTCCCAAGGAACTTGCAGAAATAAAGATTTTTGAATTTCGGGATGGGCTCTCGTCGAGTGGATGTGCGTGATATGACCTATCGCCAGCGACCGTAAATCCGCCTAGACTCTTCGCATCGAATCACCGCGACCATTCGCCATGCGCGTCATAGGGCCCATGCTCGGCGCGTTGCTGATCTTTGGCACATCGTCCGTCTCCTCCGTGTTTGGCGCTCCGCAAACCGACGAACAGGTTGCCGATGCGGCGAATGAGATTCATGCGGCATGGTCGACGAAGGATGACGCGTTTGATGCGCTCGTTCGAAGAGGATTGCCCGATCGTTTTCAGGTGATTCTTGCCGTTGCACTGAATGCCCGCGATACGGAATCACGAAAGCAGGTTCTTGAGGCCATGGCGGCATCGCTGCGTCGTGACGATGCCCATGCGGGTGCCGCGACGGAGGCCGACTACTGGGCTCAAGCATCGGAGGCGCGCCTGAAGGTGGAGCGAAATCGGCTTCGCGCGCTGCAATCCTATAAGCATCGCTTGAATCAAGGAGCGGTCGATGCGCGCTTTGGTGACGGCTTGAGCGACGAGGATGCATCCAGTGTTCCTCGATCGGTGGTGCAACCTCTGGCGGTGTTGTTCAAGTTGCGTGCGCTGACGAAGGCGGATCGCACAGATGCCGCCCTCCGAGAAGCTCAACAACTCGCCATCACGGTGAGGATTCGGCGCTGGCACTACCTCGGCGTTCGCCTCGAACAGGCACGCGCGGAGGCCCTGCGCGCGGCGAAACGACCGAGCGAAGCCGTTGATGCCTACCGCCGAATGGCTGACCACGCTGCCTTGTTGAAAAGCAGTGAGCACGAGTCGCTCGCGCTTCAGTTTGCGATCGTCTTGCTGACCCATCAAGGCCGCATGGCACAACGCTACGCGCTGGGGCTCCGATTGCATGAACTGGCACTCCGTTCCGCACCCAAGTCAGCGCAGCTTGCAAGCGAGTTGTGGCTGACCGACTGCGAACACCGTCTTGGCGAATTTGGCAAAGGGGTCGCGCGCGCCAAACGTGTTATGGACGCGGCAAAGAAGATTGATGTCCCGGACGTGTACCGTCGCGCGCGTACACAACTTCTGTCGTTACGCCGATCCCAGGGTCAGTTTGGTGAAGCGCTTAAAATCGCCGACGAGATCCGTAGTGAACCCGCATTTGCCGATCCGTCTACCCGCGACGTCCGTGATGTCATGGCGATCGCGCAGTTGTTTCGAGACGTCGGACAGGAATCCGAAGCCCTACGTCTATGCCAGACGGCGCTGACGCATGCCTCAAGCGCCCGGCAGCGGGCGCGCACGTCGAGCGCCATGCTGCTGGGATTGACAGCCTCGTTATTGAACCAAGTCGGCAAGCAGGACGAGTCGCGGGAACTGCACGAGCGAACCGCCAAAGTCTATCGATCGTTGAATCAGCCGCACAGGCTCATGGAATCCTTAACTGCGCTTGTCCAGTTCGATCTGGATAAGGGAGACATCGATGCGGCACGCAACCGAGCAGACGAGGTCCGGCGACTATCTGAACGTCTTTCACGCGGGAAACAAGCGAGCGCTCTGGAGCTGGTTGGGCGCGTGCAGTTTGCGGCAGGTCAGTTCGAGGCATGCGCCCTGACCCTTCGGTCCGCCCTCCAACTCACCAAATCCGACGAGTCTCAACCAGCGATCGATGCATACCGACTGGCGCTGCTCGGCAAGGCCCATGATCGCCTTGGACACGACGCGACGGCACTGAAGCTGCATCGAGGTGCCACGGAAACGCTTGTTCGCATCGCCACTGGAATAGGCGAACGCCATGCACTGGCGCTACGCACACGGGCGCACGACGTGGCCATGGCGGGCGTGACGTGTGCACAGCGCTTACAGCGCCCGGGCGATCTTTGGTGGTTTCGCGAGGCGGGTCACTCACTCTTACTCGCAGATTTCATTGAGAATCGCGACGATCACTCGCAGGCCAATCTTCCTCCTCAAGCGCGTGCGGATGAAGAGACTGCCCTGCGCAGACTCTCTAGCGCGCAGACGCGTTTACTCTCCGGTATCGTGGGGGACGAGCGCCAAAGGGAAGCGCAAGAGACGTTTCGTGACGCACGCAAGCACTATGAATCGATCGTGCAGCGCTCCGATCGTCTGCTCCGTGAACAGCGTGGGTGGCGTCGTGCGAAGCCTGTAGCGCTGGACGTATTTCAACGATATCTGGCACCGCAACAAGCCGCGCTGGCCTACGTTCTGGCTGGTGATCGAATCTTGGGTTCTTGCATCACGAATCTGCGAGTTGCAACGCACGATCTTGGGCATGCAAAAGAAGTGACACGACTCGTTTCGGCGTGGCGTGACCTTGCTTCGGCGCCCGGTGGACCCACGAATACGCTCGGCGCAATACTCTACGACCGCCTCATGAGACCTTTCGAGAAGGCATTGAATGCATGCTCGTCGATCCTCGTACTGCCGGCGGGTGCGCTTGCGAATCTTCCGTTCAGTGGTCTTGTGTGCGAGCGTAAGCACAAGAACACTGGCGTGACGTACGTTCTCGATCGTTGGCGGGTGAGCTATGTACCGTCGGGCACGGTCTATGTCGCGTTGTCCACCGCCCGCTCTGAACGCAAAATGGGGACTGGCTTGTTGGCTGTGGGCGATCCGGACTACAGCGAGTCAGGCGCCCATTGGGTGGAGTCGCTAGGAGGCACGCAGGCGGAAATCCGTGCCATTGCGTCGCTTTACCCTAAGGATCAGCAACTCGTCTTGGCGGGTACGGACGCCACGGTCGCCAATTGGGAGCAAGCTCGCTCAAGTGACAAGGCGTGGCGCGCGGTGCATGTCGCGTGTCATGGACTCGTTGATACAGAACGACCCTGGTTGAGTGGTCTGGTGTTTTCGGGCGGGCACGTGTTGAGTATCGAGCAGGTGTGTAGACGCCGACTTCTGTCCGATGTTGTGGTGCTATCGGCATGTGAAACGGCCTACGGTACGAGCCGTCGAGGGGAGGGTGTTATGGCGATGACACGTGCTTTCTTCCAGGCAGGTGTTCCTAGTGTGGTTGCATCGACGTGGGCCGTGTCTGATGCAGCTACGGGCGGGCTGATGGCGACGTTTCATCGATCATGGCAGCAACCGCTAGCCCAAGCATCCTCAGCATTGAGAAACGCCCGCCTATCGCTACGTCGGCAACATGGTCATTATGCGCATCCCTACTTCTGGGCGCCATTCGTGCTCTGGGGCAGATAGACGTCACCGCGAACTGATCGCTTCCACGCATGGGCATCTATCATGCGGCGATGAACGAAGCACTCCCGCAATCAGCCCATGCGTTGTTGCGTGCCGGGTTCGATGCGGGGCGTGTTGCGTTCGGCCCCCTGGATCTCACGTTCGACTCCTATGCGTCCGACGTGGTGCAACTCGTTCGACGTGCTCGTGAGGCGCTGGGACTTGAGACAACCCCCGATGACCTCATCGTGGCGCTGAAGTACCGTGCACTGAAAGATCTCACGCTTGCGCGCGCGTGCGAAGCCGGATGCGAACGTGCATGGGGCGTCTTGGTCAGCGTTTACCAACCCCGGCTCGTCTCACACGTCCAACGTCGTGGCGGACGAGGGGCCACACCATTACATACCGTGAGTGCCCTGTTATCGGATCTCGCACTTCGCCCTCCGTCGGGCAAGGGGCGCACGCAGATGGGGACCTATGCGGGCATGGGGGCACTTGGTGCATGGCTCGCTACGCAAGTTGCGCGGCGCCTATGGAAGGATCGCCGCCGACGAGATCGAGACGGTTCCACCTCGTTCGTAGATCGTGAGCGCGACGCCCGAGCTTCGCCGGTTTGGGCGGGCTCCGTGTCGGCCGAAACCGCGGCTGCATTGGAATTGGCGCTCGACGGCGCGTGGAAAGCCCTTACTGCCGAAGAGCGCACGTGCACGCTACTCAAGCATCGGCATGGATGTGCCCAACGGCGCATTGCGACCCTACTTGGCATGAAGGAATACCAAGTCAGTCGGATTGTCAAGCGCGCGAGCGAGAAGCTCAAAGCGGCAATCGTGCACGGGGTTCGGCGACCCTCGTCGGACGAATCGTCCACATGGGATCACTTAAAGGCGCGTCTGGAAAATAAGCTTGCGACTTTTGAGGCGCTCGAGCCACTCCCAGGTGGCGCCCCGTCCACAGAAACGCTGCCCTCAGAAACGGACCCTTATGACCGATGACCAGCTGATAGCGGCTCTTCTTCGCCATCTTGACGCCGGGGGAGAACTCCCGGCGATGGATTTTCCCTACGATGACCTCTTGGCGGGACTCGCATCGGGAACGCTCCTCGACGATGAACGTGCAAAGGCCCTTCAGTTGCTGGACCGCGAGCCTGCATTCCGCGAATTGTTGGCTGAGATTTGCGAGACAGATGGTGAGGCCCAACCCAGCACGACGTCGGCGCCCAACGAGCCGCTCCGGCGCTGGTTCCCGTTGGGCGTGGCGGCGGCGCTGATCCTGGGTGTGGGCGCCGCGGTGTTCTTCCTCACCCGCGAGCCTCGTCCCGCCACGCTCGAAGCGCAACTTGTTGCTTACGTGGATACGCTAACGCAGTCACACCCCAAGCTCTTCGAGGGATTCTCTCCCGCAACATCGAAGGATCGACTTGCGCCTTACGATCGCGTGCGTCGTGGAGCACCCACACTCATAGCGCCCCACGGTGCCTTGATTTCAGGACGACCCACATTTCGTTGGAAAGCGGTTCACGGCGCCACGTCTTATGTAGTGACGGTTGTGAGTGAGACGGGTGACACGCTCATCAAGGAATCTTGCGAGTCGACCGAACTCGCTTGGCCGGAGCATGAATCGGAACTTCCCCCGGGCAAGTATGTTTGGAAGTTGGTGGCGAAAACGCCCGCGCGCCGTGCAACGGCCGCCATGGCGATTCATCGGTTGAGTCAAGATGAATCGCGTCGGTATCGCGAAGGGCTGGCGGCGATCAACGTGCGCGGCGGACCCCTAGCGTCTCTGACGGCATCGCAGTGGGCAGCCCACTGGGAACGTTGGTCCGAGGCGCATCAACTGCTGCAAGATGCACCAGATAACCATGCTCTAGTTCGGGAAACGCGAGCGTGGATTCGGTCCTACCTCAAGCCCAAGTGAGTTCGGCCAACATACACAGTGGTCCTTGCTGCAGTGTTCTTTGCTGCACGCCTCTCTGCTGCATGTAGACCGTAACGGCGCGACGCCGCATCGGTCTCTATGCCGTCCCGTTGCGACCGTTCCCGTTGCTGCCTACAGGATAGGTGGAGCGTGAACTGCCGGGACCGCTGCGAGACGCGCTGCCCTTCTTGTCGCGCCGGCTTCCCAACAGGCCGTATTTGCGCATCTTATTGAAGAGTGTCGTGCGATTGATCATGAGTGCCGCTGCGGTCTCTTGGCGGTTCCAGCCGTGACTGCGAAGCGTGCGTTCAATGATCTCGCGTTCGGGAATCTCCAGCGCCTTGCGCAGGGGAAGCACTTGTCCCGGCTCCGGTGCACTTACCGAGTGCGTGAGGCCCGGAGGCAAGAACTTGGTGGTCAACACATCCCCTTTGCAGAGGATGACGCCGCGCTCGATCACGTTTTCGAGCTCGCGAATGTTGCCGGGCCAGTGGTGGGCTTGCAGCACCGTGAGCGCGCTGTCCTCAATCGTCTCCACGTTCTTCTCGTTTTCGCTGGCGAAGCGATCAAGAAAATGTGCGGCAAGCAAAGGAATGTCGGCGATACGCTCGCGAAGTGGCGGCAGGTGAATGGGAATGATGTTGATGCGATAGAAAAGATCCTGCCGGAAGCGCCCCTGCTCCACCGCTTCCGACAAGTCTTCGTTCGTAGCAAGGATCAAACGCACATCTACGTTGACTGTGGTCTCACTGCCGACCGGCTCAAAGCTTCGTTCTTGAAGCACGCGCAGCAGTTTGACTTGTAGGGCTGGGCTCGCGGTTCCAATCTCATCCAGGAAGAGCGTGCCGCCATCCGCCGCTTGAAAGCGACCCACGCGCTCGCCCGATGCACCGGTAAACGCGCCCTTGGCGTGGCCAAAGAGTTCACTTTCAAGAAGGCCTTCGGGCAGCGCGCCGCAGTTGATCTCGACAAACGGCTTGTCGGCGCGACCCGACGACTCATGAATGCGTCGCGCGACAAGCGACTTGCCTGTGCCGCTTTCGCCGGTGATCAATACGGTTGCGCGTGTGGGGGCCGCAGCGTCCACTGTTTCAAACACGCGTAAGAACGCGGGGTCCTGACCTATAGGGTCACCGGGGCGTGAGCCGCGCTTCGCATCGGCAAGTTGCGCGCGCAAGTTGCGATTCTCATTGCGCAGTCGCGTGGACTCAAGCGCGCGCTCCACAACCATCACCATTTCTTCGTCGAGCACCGGTTTGGTCACATAGTCAAACGCGCCTTCGCGCATGCCGCGGACCGCATTCTCAATGGTGCCGTAGCCCGTGACCAGAATCACTTCTGTATGTGGGCTTTGCCGCTTGACGCGCGCCAACAACTCAAAACCATCGGCCCCCGGCATATTGATATCCGAGATAATGAGATCGAAGGGCTGCGCATCCAGCAACGTCATTGCTTCATCAACGCGCGCGGCGGCCTCCACTTCATGGCCGTGTTTACGCAGGAGAATGCGTAGGGTGCGCGGTACAAGTGGATCGTCATCCACAATGAGAATGTGAGCCGTCATTGTTCACGTTCCTTAGAGTTTGCAGGTTCTGCGTTCGTCGTGAGTCGCTCAGATGGGGGAGGAGGCGACGAAGGGTCCGCGCGATCCCTCGGCAGCACAATCCGCGCAACGGTGCCGCCATCGCGGGGGCTCTCAACACTGAGGCTGCCCCCAAACTTCTCCACCAAACGAGCGGAAATCGGAAGACCGAGGCCCGTACCTTTGCCGGGTTCCTTGGTCGTATAGAAAGGTTCGAAGATGCGTGCCAACACATCTTCAGAGATGCCAGTGCCGTGATCCACAACTTCAATATGGACCGCGGCGGCCTTCTTGAATGCACGCACCAAAATCGCGTGGCCGTTGAGGTTGGCGTCATTGGCATTACGCATCAGATTGATGAGCACTTGGTGAATGCCCCGTGGCAATGTGAGTTCACTCACGCCCGGGTCGATCGACACCTCAATGGGTGAGGCATTGGTGCCCAGCGCCATGTTGACGGCCGCGACCGCACCTTGAATCACGGTATTCAAAGGCTCGGGTGTTTGTTCAATTGCGGCATTGCGAGAAAATTTCAGCAGACTCTGAACGATATTGGCCATACGCTGCAATCCCGCATGGGCCAAATCCAGGTACTCGGTAGCTTCCGGATCGTCCGCCACATGACTCTTGGTAAGTCGCACGCAGCGCAATGTGGCATCAAGGGGGTTGTTGAGCTCGTGAGCAACGCCCGCTGCCAACTTGCCAATCATGGCCAGCTTGTCTTTGACACGAAGTTGTTGACGCAGATCCAAGTTGCTACGTAGCGCCATATGGTGCTCGCGTGCTTTCTCAACCGTTGCCAAGATCTCGGTAGCGCGGCACGGCTTCGTGAGTACATCGAACGCCCCTGCGCGCATAAGCTCCACGGCTCGTTCCACGGTTCCGTAGCCGGTCAATACAATGCACACCGAGGCCGGCGAAATCTCGGCAATCTGTGTCACCAATTCGCTCCCACCCATCGGCGACATCTGCAGATCCGTCAACACCACTTCCGGCGGCTCTTCCCGCGCCGCATCCAACGCCGCCACGCCGTTGCTCACCGTCGTGACCGCATACCCCGCCATTTCGAGCACGCTTCGCAAGAAGTCGCGCACGATCTCCTTGTCATCCACGACCAACACCCGCGCCCCGTCCACAGGACGAGCGTCGGGCAGGGAAGCGCTGGAATTGGCGGGTTTGGGGTGGTTCATGATGAAAAAAGCGAACATGAACCTTTCGACCCCCCGCGTCGTGATCTTGAGACATTCGCGTTTCGTCCGCCAAACATCTGGGGGGGACGGACGTAGTTGGGGCCGCGGCGGTGTTCGCAGGATGGAAGGGCCCCGCGGTAGGCGAGCGTGAAGGCGGAGGTTGGCTAAATGGAGAGGTAGCCTCGACGACATGGCCACATTTCACTGCGAGCAGACCTTTACGATCCTTCCGGACCGCTTTGTGTTCGCCGGTCAGGTTCGCGCTGGGGTGATCGATGCGGGCATGTCCGTGAACGTTCCGCTCAATGGCAGCGTGGCCATTCGGTGCGAGGTCGTTGAGGTAGAGGTGATCAATGCGGTCGACTCTACAAAGATCGGCCTAGTTGTCCGGGTTACAGACAACGAAGAACTTGAGTTCATGCGTGCGCTGAACGTCTACGATGAATTCCTGGAAGTGGAGTAGCGCGAGGGCTTGAAGTCGCACTTGCACCCTTGGCGCGCAGTTCCAGGAGACGCGTAAACTCGAACCCGATTGCGGGTTCCATCACTACCGCGCACGGCGCATCTTGATGTGTCGTCCGCCTGCAATCATCGTGACGTTGAACACGGTTGACGTATCGGCCTCGTCCCAGCGTTCTAGTTGCTGGAGCGTGAGCACGCGTCGCATCCGCCGATGGCCTTCCTCGCGTATCTCGGCGAGCACATCTTTGTAGGTCGATGACGATCCTGGCATGCGCTGAGCCATCACGGCTTGCAACTCGCTTTCGAATTTCGTCCCTTTGTCACGGCCTTCGCGGGTAGTTGCCACCAAATGATCTGCAACGTCTTGTTTGATTTCGTGTGGCGCCCGACCCGTGTGAGGTTCTGTCTTAAGTATCGCAAGAATCTCGTCCCGCACTTCATTCTGGATTCGTTGCATATCCTCGGCCTGATGCGGCTCCAACTTCAGGACTCTGACTGCATGGAGCACGTTCCAAATTCGTGTTTTGGTTTCCTTGGGTTCTTCTTCATCGACAGTCTTTGGTTGCGATTCGGTCTCTGCTTCTTCATGCTCTTCTTTGTCTTCTTTAGCAGCGCTCGGTGCGGACTTGCCGGACGAGCGCAGCGCGGGATTTGCCTGACTTGGCGTAAGCGGCTCGTTCCTCGGTGGTCCCAACATGGTGGGGGGCGACGCCTCGCGATCGGTATCCAGCGAAGCGTCCAGATGTTCAAGATGAGATGCCTCGGTTGAGAGCGATTCTTGATAGTTGTCTTGGATCGCGTGCTCCGCGTCACGAGACGATATCTCTACATACGCGATGCTCCCGATGAGAAGGAGCAGAAGAGCGCCTCCGAGTGCTGCTGTCGACTTTGTCACTGCGATTCCTCCCGCGAGTTTTGGAAGTGCCCCCGTGAGTAGAGGTGCAATGGATGCCTGCCACGGCTTACGGTCCGCTTGGTGTTTGCGGTGCAATTCTGCGCGCACCAACGCGAGGCCCCGGTGCACATGCGATCGATGGGTGGCCCTGTTCACGCCCAGCGCCTCGGCGGCCTGAGCGGGCTCGAGGCCGACGACGAACTGCAACACCAAGGCAGACCGATAGGGTTGGTCGATGGAGCGAACGACCTGAATCAGCGACTCAAGCGCATCCATCTGATCAAGTGCGATCTGGTCGGCTGACTTGCCTTCCGGTAGGGCGCAGTGCTCCTCGCGCTTCTTACGTCTTTGCTGAGATCTGCGCCGCTCCCGAGCGACGTTGCGGGCAACCCCCGCCAGCCATGCGTCGCTGCGTTTGATCGTTTGTGGTGCATTCAAGACCCGGCACCAAGCATCCTGCGCCGCGTCGTCCGAGTCGTGCTCGTTCCCAAGCACAGCTCGCGCCAGGCATTTCATACGCAGGGTTGCAACCCGCAGGTCTCCGGCAGTGATCGCATCGAGGTCCATCTCTATAGAGTAGTGGCCGCTGGATGGGAGGCTGTTGCGTGCAGGTGAAGTCTGGTTGACAACATTCGCAGGTTCTTTGGAACCTTCTTGATTCCGGTGGCGTCCGTACTCCTTCCCCATTTTTGAAGAGGACCCACCCATGAGCACACAATCAGACGAATCAACGCAACGAAACGCATCAAACGGGGCATCCGAGCCTGGGCCCGCCCAGGAGCATGGCCGCTCCCCACAACACGATCAACCGCCCGAAACCGTCACCGAGGCACCGCCCGAGATCATCGCGCTGATCGAGCGTCTTCAAAATAGTGAATACGTAAAGTCCCTTGAGCCACTCCAGCACTTTGTGAAGGGCCGTACAGTGATCAGCTCACAGGCCGCACGAGCCGGCTTCGTCCTCTTCCTAGACAACGACACCTGGGTCGCTGCAATCGCGAACGGTACTCGTCTCGAGCACGCCATGGGCACGCACGCCCCCGGAGCCGACGTCCTTGCGAGCCTCGGTAGTCCAGCATTTGGCGACGGTACGGCACCACAGTCGAGCGATGGCCCCTATGCCAACGAACTAAACGACATAACGGCCGAACTCAAGCGTGCCCACAACAAGGCGCTAAACGGATTGGCGATCGGAGAATCGTTATTCAACTTTGCCTTCGAGAACGGCTACGAGCTCGATGTTCATTTGACAACCAACCAAGATGGCAAGCCCACGGTTCGCGTCTTTTGGGAGAGGTGGTAGGGGGTGTGACATGACTATCACGTCAACAGGCAGAGGATGGCATGCTGCATAGCGACCTTGATCGGAGCAGCTCTAGGTGAACACCGTGGGCTGATCCGTCTGGATGAATCGACCCAGATATACCAACGCGTCGTCCAATGTAACTTTCACGTCGTATTTATCGGCGGGCGGATTGAGCGTGATAACGTGAGGCGCAGCTTCTGCGTAGAATCCCTCAGTGCGTTTCACATCCTGATAACCACTTGCAAAACGTACTTGAGTCTGCAACAAGAATGGCCCACGCCATTCGCGATCCTTCGTGTCTACGAAGAATCTTATGACAACATGGTCGGAAGCAAGATTGACCTGTTGAACGAATGTCGCGCGCTTCCAAAACATGCGTGCCGGGCTCTCAAGACGCACTTTGGACATCCATCGATGCTCGGCAGGTCCATCCAAGAGATTCAGCAGCGTGTCTCGCTCTGCGGCCGAGCGGCACACGACCCAGCGTAAGTGCTTCAGATCGAGCTTGTCGGGAACGAGAACCTCCGAGTGCCTAGCATTCAGGATTTCGGCCCGATTGTGAGATCCAGGGCGCCCGACGCCAGAGTCGTGATACACCCATCGCCAGTTCATCGACTCCAGGAACGCGAGGCCAGATCCTCTCTCGGCATACTTCGTCATGCGCCCCTTCGTGAATACGACTCCACGCTGGCTCAAGATCTTCGGCGCCTGAAAGAGGAGATAGACGGGCACTGGCATATGCGCGCCACCCTGCACCATGGGACGCGGTCGAACACCTTCGTTCGCAAACTGAGTAGGCGCGCGCGGTCGAAAGTAGAGACGGACCCATCGGCGGTCCGCCTCATCTAGATCTGCAACAAGACTTAGGTCGGCCGAGTCAACAGCGATGGTCCCAGCCAATTCCGCAGCTGCACGCGATAGAAGGCAGCCGGCGTTCAAAATTCTAGCGATGTTTTCCACGTGGTCAGAGCGATAGACAAACATCGGCCACCAACGACGCGCCTTATCGAGAGATGCAATTGTTGGTAATCGGTCTACAAATGCTGCGGCTTCATCGGGCGTTAGGCTCATTGCGGTGGATCATTGGGTAGAAAACAGATCGGAGGACTCGTGTTGAAGTTGCGGCGCCCGAAACTGTAGGGCCTTAGCAGCATTACGCGACAGGCCCTCGTCACTCTTCGATACATGAACAACGCGTACGTATTTCAGTAACGCGAATATTGGCATGAGATATGAGACTCGCATATGGGCGGGCGCAATGTTTCGATACACAAACCCATGTTGGCGCAATTGCTGCCAGAACTCTAGGAGATCGTCTTCGCTGAATGAGTAGGTACGTCCGTTTGCGGTCACGCGAAGTGACGAGTCAGAAAATGCTGCACGAAAGATCCCTCCATTGGTTGTCTTCAGCGTAGGGTGTTTCGCCAACGCTCGACGTAGATCTCGAGATACTTCTTCATAAGCAAGAGAGCGCGGTTCAGACCGAAGCCAAGCGTCAATCGCTTGCTGATCCAAATGCTCAGGCGCGGACTCCTGAGGAAGGGCAGAGTGAATGAATACTGCGATCGGTAACCGCTTCAGGTACCTGTGCATGAGCGGCTCAACCTGCTCTCGATAGTTTAACTGACCATTTCCGCATCCCAGCGCAGGGAACGCTACGGAGTGAATACCCGCTTCCGCATACGTATCTGTAAACGTCTTGAGGCCAGCCTCGATGTACTCAAGGCGCGATGCTTGACGCCAGTGCTTCTTCGTTGGAAAGTTCAGAATCCACTTGTGCGCCGTCTTGTAGAGATGTAGTCCGCCAATCGTCAGCACGCCGCGTTCGCAGAGATCTTGGTACTCGCGAAACATCTTGGGATATATTGCCTTGAATCGCTTCGCGATGCCCTTTCCCATGACCCCGACCGTGTTCACGGTGTTGACCAGGACTTGTGCGGGTGACTCGAACAAGTCGCCTCTGACGTGGATCAACATCGGTGTCTTCCTTGGAGCGGTCGTCAATCTCAGGGCGGTCCATGCTAACATAAACCTACTCCGGGGCAAGCTCCCATTTACCTCGGCTCTCAACCCATCGGGCAAGCACGCGCCGCCAGAACGTATTATACGAGTCTCTCTGAATGGTCCATCGTTCCTGATTGACGTGTGGAAGGCATATGAGAATCCGCGCACGTCCCAGTAGTCACGAGTTGGCAGGGAGTTCTCGTGAACAACTTCTCCAAGAAGGTCGGCTTCGTTTGGGGCGTGGCCGACCAACTGCGGGGGCGTCAGGCGAGCCTTACCAAGCGCGGCTTCGGCGGCGACAGATCCCGCACTCCTTCCAGGTGATTCACGAGCCATGCCTCTTGAAAGATGCCGCCCATGAGACTTGTTGCTTCGGCCAAAGTAGCCTCGGCCGGAGTGAAGGCTTGGTAGGTGTTCCGCACAAGCAAGATCAACGGCCCGGACCAAGGATACTGAGGTGCGCTCTTCGCCTTGGCATGCAAGCGCTCCAAGACAAGGGCGTCAAGTTGCTCATTCTTGATCTTCGTGTGCAGCGGCGATCGATCAACATTGGCGCGAGTAGTCCACTTCTCTTTGTCGTTTATTCCAAATCGGAAGCGTGTGACGTTCCATTCCCAAATGCCATCTCTCAATCTAGCAATGAACGGGCCTGCGCCTCCCGCACGCAAGATCTCAGCGTCCAGCGCGGCAAAAAGTTCTTCCTGCCCACTCCTGCTCAAGTCGGGGAATCGCCCCGTTTGCAATTCGATATAGCCGCCTGGAGAGGCCGATCTTAGCCTCTCGACGAATCTCTGCCCCATCTGGCGCGTAGCTCGTTGAGCCGCGGCGTCCTCCGACAAAACGACGCGGGTGATCTCAGCCCCAACTTCAGTATTGTCACGTATTCGGCGTAGAACGGCATCCGGGCGTTCGCGAAATCGAATTTCGTCGTAAACGGCCTGGCCCACCTCGTCCTCCAAGAAACGAAGGAAGAGTGCGAGCGTCTGGGACTCGTTGGTCGCTTTGTGTTCGTCGGAGAATCGTGCCATCGGTTTAGATCTTTCGATCATAGGGTATCCTATCGGATTTCCGGTTTACGGACGGACGAGGTCGTCGCTGCAGGGACAGTGAGTCGGTCGCAGATGCGCGTTATCCATGTGTAAAGACCGCAAGCCGGCCGTCGCAGTTTGCCGCACCTGGGGAACTCGCTAGTTACGATCCTCCCACCCCAGTTCTGTGCATCTGGGGAGCAACTCGTGAGGGACACATTCGTTGGGCGAGGCGAAGAAGAACGTCTTTTCTTCGTTATTGAGACAAAGGGAGGGCTGTTTCCCAGTGCGCTTCGAGCAACAGAGACCGCAAAGATCAAGTGCGGAAAGGCATAATTCACATAGGGCCGCTCGATTATTGTATTACGTGTATTGTATTACGTGCGGACGGGTTTGCGCGTGTTAGGGAAGGTAGAGCACTTGTTGCGTGCGCTCACTTTGTGCTTTCATCGCTAGTTGCGTGCTTGAGAGGAGCGATCTTACTCCAACTCGACAACTCATCACGATGCACGAGAGCGGCAACTGCGAGCAGCACACACATCGAACCGATCAGGTAAAAGCTCCACGATACGAGGTTGCGCATGCTCGATCTGGTGAATGACGACGGCGAAGTGAGATCATCGGCCTTTCTCGCCTTGGCTGCTTCATCTATGGCGGACTTGTGACGTTCAGAGGTCACGATGCTCTTCAACGCGGATAGGACGATTCGCTCAGTCGCTCGGCGTGCGACCATCGACAGTCCAATGAGTTGCGTGCCTTGTCGCCGCAGCACATCTCCTGCTAGGAGGCCGCAGAGCCCAGCAAGTAGTAAGAGTGCTGCCACCCCGACGGCTCTACTTTGACCCGGTATCTCGCCGATCGACATCACGCCGACCGCGCCTGAGATCAAAATCACTAGCGCGGCACCGAAGTTCCGACTCAGCTGCCAGTACACAGAATTTCGGTGTCGGACCTCCTCGCAATACTCCTTCCAGATCGTCACTGCGTCGTTAACATTCAATCTCATTTGACAGGCCTCCGAGGAAATGCTGCGGAACACCAGAATATCGGCACCCCCTCGTCCTGCCGAATGCAGAGATACGGTGTATGAACAAATTCTACACACGAACGAGTGTTCGAGGCCTCACGTGCTGGGGTATCCGTGTGAACGTCGAGGTGATGCGAGGCCAGTACGCGCACTGGGTAGATCGATGGCCCTTGAACTGACGGAGACAATTCCGGTGCGACATACATGCTGGTTTCTGGAGTTGCCATACGACCGTTGATTCTGCACAACTCGACACGCTCACACCCGTTGACTTGCGTCGGATTTGGCCTGATGAGGGCGTGCATTTACGCCTTGGTTGGCAGCGCATGGCCACCAGCGCTCGCGCTAGACGGGTTTCACGCAATGCTCATGACGCTTCGCCATCAGCGATCTGCACTTTATACGATCACGTCTCAAATCGACGGGATGTAAACCGCACGCTGCATATGCGTGATTCCGCTTCCCGATGTTCGTGCGTTTCCACCACCCCTGCGGGGTGGTCCCATGTTGGGGGTGTCTAAACCCAGCGTTCCGCGCCGCTGCGCTTGCGCTCCACACTGGGCTGTGATCCGTGGCCCCTTTGGGGCCGTTGATCTTGACGTGGAACGTTGCCCGCGAGTCGGCACGGAGTAAAGAGGAAGCTCGGATCGTCCACCGTTCGATGCGCAACGCGCAGATCAAAGATCTGCTGGTGCTTACTCAGGGTCTTCGCGCAAATGGCAATGCCATTTGCTCTTGACGTCCACGTTAAAGCGGCGCGAGTCGTTCATCGAATGCTCAAACCTGAGTCAGGGTAACGGGCGACGGAAACTTGGGAAACACGCCGATTGGTCCAGCGCGATCGGTACGCGCGGACGCTGCGATGGCGTCATTCGGGTGATGGCCTCCACGACACGTTGCCGTGTCACTCCCGATCCACACGCGGGTGTGACATGAGCTTCTTACGGTAGAAAGCGAGGACGGCGTCGCCGCCCGCGGCGTCAGATACTCGATGCGCAGGGCCCAGCCATGGATGTGGTGAAAAGAGGGTCTGCGGCGAGGAGTCACGTTCATGAGGTTTGCATTTCGACTCACTGTAGTGCTTGTGTGCGGGGCAGCGTTCGCGCTGACGCCCGCCGCCGATGCGCGCGAGAAATCCAAGGACGAAACGATTGTCAAGGGCAAGCTCGGCGCGGAACTCGATGAACGAGTCAGCGACAAAGTGCCTGAGTTTTGGGGGTCGGTGCTCGTTGCCAAGAAGGGCAAGGTGTTGTTGGCCAAGGGCTATGGCATGGCCGACTACAAGAACAAGCCCAACACGGCACGGACGCTGCACGAGCTCGCGTCGGCAAGCAAGCAGGTCGCGGGTACGGCCATTTTGCATCTTCAGCAGCGACGCAAACTCAAGATTGGCGATTCGATCGGGAAATATTTCAAGAAGGTGCCCAAGGAGAAGAAGGCCATCACAATTCGTCATCTTCTGACCCACACCTCCGGAATTTCCAGAGAGGCTGGAGTCTCTTACGCATCGCCCATCGACCGAAAGAACTACGTCAAAAAAATGATGGCCGAGCCGCTTGATTCCAAACCGGGTGAGACCTACGCCTATAGCAATGTTGGCTATGCCTTACTGGCGGCCATTGTTGAGCAGGTCTCGAAGATGACGTATGAGGAATACGTTGAGAAATACTTGTTCAAACCTGCGGGACTGAAGGATACCGGGTTTATCGGTGACAAGGATCTACAAGAGACAGGACGTGCTTCCGTGCGCAAGGGGCGACTTCGCGGCAAGACGGCCGCCGACTGGCATTATGGGTGGGGCTACCGCGGGATGGGCGGCGTGGTCACAAGTGTCTTGGATCTACTGAAGTGGGACCGGGCACTGCGCGACGACACGATTCTGAAAGAAGAGGCACGCGAGGCGCTCTACATGCCCTACAAGAACTTCTATGCCTGCGGATGGGAAGTCGAACATACCGACCGAGGCACGCGCTGCGTGCATCACTCAGGTGGTGTTGAGGGCTATGGCACAAACGTCATTCGCTATCTCGAAGACGACGTGTGTGTGTTCGTGCTCTCCAACAAAGGCGACTCGGCCCACAAGGTATCGGCCGCACTCGAAGCGGTTCTTTTCAAGCCCACTTCGATTCAGGTGAGCATCGACGTGACACCCTACGGCGGTGGGGGCCGCACGCTCAAGACACCAACCACCCTCACGTGGGGCGTCTCTCGCAAGGGGCGAGATTTGGTGATTGAGGTCCTCGACAAAAAGACCGTTGTACTGGGACTGCGCTTGCCCAAGAAAACGTATGGTAAGAAGCTCCTGTTCGAACTTGAGCATTCGATTCAGTCGCGCGAATCCGATGAGAAGGCGTCCACATCGCAGTGTCAGGCCGAGCTCCACCTAGGGGGTTACGGCCCGTCCGCCAAGATCGTTCATCCTTTTGGTCAAGTGCGCTTTGCCGCCGAACACCGCGGTCGAACAACTACCGGCGAGCCGAAGATTGACCGACGCGTGACACTGGTTCTCACCGATACACGCTCCGGCGGCATGACGGGCGTCGTGCTCATGAACCTCATCAGCGCAAAGGCGTTGCTCGAAAAACTCTCCAAAGCGGTTCGATAGCGTTCAACGGATGATGCCGGCGCAATTCACGCCTACTCATCTTCCCCTCGATGCGCCGTCGCTTCTTCGTCCACCCAATCCTCTTCTTCGTAGGACATGCCGCGGCGGCCGGGGACCTTGCGGGTGGGGCCGGATTTGTAGAGCGGGCAAGATTTGGGGCCGTAGCAGAAGGTTTCGCGGCGGTAGCGGCGCTGCTTGGGATTCCAGTGGTCGATGATCACTTCGACCGCCATTTCACAAGCCCACATGCATGAGACGCACATATTTGCGAAAGTGCGCGCGGCCAATCGTCGGTGGCCGCGTTCGCGGTAGGTGGGGAGTTCCGGGGGGACGCCGAGAAAGGGAGGAGGTTGTACGAGTTTCACGGTTGAGGGACGTTCTGCTTTGAGGCGACTAATCTTATAGAGATCGGCCACCTCGCGTCGCGGTTCGGCAACGAGCACGCCCAATCCGGAGACGGTGTCGTCCGCGCGGAAGAGATGTTTCGATTGTGCGGCCTTGCCGATTGCGACTGCGAACAGCCGCTCTTCTTCGCCACATGTTCCATCGATTCGAAGGACATAGCCGAGGTAGCTGTGACTGCGCTGGTCAAAGCTCCTCGTGAGTCGGATTCGGGGCTGGACGGAGACGACGAGCCCCTTCCAGGCGATTTTGAAGGTCATGGTATCCCTACTCTACATCTCAGGGCGTTCAAGCGCCACGCCTTCAGCATGGTTGTGCGTTCGGGCACGATCTGATAGCAGAGCGCGGCTTGAGCGACTGTGCGTGGTGGAGCAGTTTGCGTTGACGTCCGATGTCCCGCTTTCCCGTGACCCGTGACCCGATACCCGGACTCAAGTGTGAGCGTCCGAAATTCGATTCACGCCAGCTCGTGGACGTGGACGTGGACGTGGACGTGGACGTGGACGTGGACGTGGACGTGGACGATCAAGGCTCGTCGAACCTTCGTTGAAGCACGAACAACATAGCGGCGGATCGCTCTAGTATGTTCATGACACCTGAGATTGCGGCCTCGCTGGCGAGTCCGAGTAGTAGAGCCTGATGTAGAGCGGCAATGGCCTCGGTGCATTCGGCGTGTGCGATGTCGTACGCTTTGCGTTTCTCGGCTGGCCGTCGTTTCGAGAGTCCTTCGGCGACGTTTAGGGCAACGCTGATACTTGCGCGCCTGAGTTGATCGGCGAGCTTTGCGTGGCCACGAGGCCATGCACCGCAGATTGCTACGCACTCGACCGACGCGGCCTGCGAAGCACGGTAGACATCGAAGCGTTTGAGGTATTCGAGCGTGGAAGATGCGCTTGTCATGATGGAACTCCAGCGTGAAGGGATCGCAAGCCGTTTGCTCGCGTGTGCCCTTCACAAAAGAGCCGAAGGCGAAGGAGGGCACACGCGAGCGGGTCGTACAAAGGAAGCCCTGCGCAAATGCGACAACTTGTTCTCAAGCTGGAGTTCCATCACAAGCGGCGCCCGCGCGTACCGGTCCGGTCGCGCATGAGTTACCGATGGCCTGCCCGGAATCCGATACCCGTCAACCGTTACCCTTTACCCGAAACCCGTCACCCGGACTCAAGTGTGAGCGTTCGATGGTCAATTCGCGCCGGTCTAACGTGGACGTGGACGTCAAGTAGCGCACTAGCCGCGTGCGGCCGATACCGGATAAACACCGAACTGTCTGCTGTGTGACGTGAAGGCGCACTGGGCAACACCCTTTGGGAAGTGCTACGTGCATGCCCCATTCGCCATGAGGGCGAGGGCACGCACTCGCATTCCCGCGGGTGTTTCCTCGTGGAGCTTCTCGTATGTCACACAGCAAACAGTTCTCGGTTTCCTCCACAGCTAGTCGGCTTGAGCGATTCGACGTGTATCGAATCGCGCGGCGTGCCGCTGCCAGTATTCACCAGCTTTGTGGATCGCTACCGCGAGGCAACGCCGAGCTTGCAAGCCAAGCTCGACGCGCCTCGACCGCCGTCGTTCTCAACATCGCTGAAGGCATCGGGCGCGCTGGCGCAGGCGCCAAGCACCGTTCGTTCTCCATCGCTCGCGGCGAGTGTGTCGAAGCCGCTGCGGCACTCGACCTCATGGATGCAATGGGCATCCTCGCCAGCGCCCACGCCGCACCGACGCTTCGCGACCTTGACCGCGTTCGCGCGATGCTGAATGCGCTCATCCGCCGTTGGAGGGAGTGAAGCGTTCCCATTTATGCACAGCGTCGCGCACTCCGTCACCCATTGTCCGTCACCCGTTACCTGTCACCCGTTACCCGGACTCCAGTGTGAGCGTCCGATAGTCGATTCACGCCTGCTCGTGGACGTGGACGTGGACGTGGACGTGGACGTGGACGTGAACGCGCAAATCCGTGCCGGGATCACACGTGCGATCTGCAATATCCGAAAGCCGTTACCCGACACCCGTCCCCCGGACACCCAACTGAGCATCCGACGAACGATTCGCGCCGCACGCATCGATGGGTGACGGGGACTGTCCCCCCGCGCGGGGAGGCTAGGAGCCTCATGATTGATCGCCGCCCTTCCGAATCCAGTACGCGCGCGCGTGTTGCGCAGCTCGATATGCGACTTGCCCTTGAGGGCAGTCAACTTGTGCACGGTGATTGTCTGGAAGTCATGCAGCGCCTGCCGGATGCGTGTTTGGATCTGATTTACATCGACCCGCCGTTTTTTACCGGCAGCAAAAAGTTGGGACCGCGGGACCTTGATGGCGAAACGCACGCGGCTCAATTCGATGATCACTGGCCCGGGGGATTGACGGCCTATTTGAGCTGGCTCATGCCACGCATTGCAGATATGCATCGCCTGCTAAAAGACACCGGGTCCATGTATATCCATCTCGACTGGCATGCAGTGCATTACGTCAAGGTCGAGGCCGATCGCATCTTTGGTTACGACAACTTTCTCAATGAGATTGTGTGGCTCTATGGACTGGGGGGGAGTTCCCCGCGCTACTGGCCGCGCAAGCACGACACGATTTTGTGGTACGCCAAAAATGCCAAACAACACTACTTCGTGGCCGATCGGATACCGGCCACATCGCAGCGTCTCAAGGGGCAGACCAAGAAGGCGCCCGACACGTGGGATATTCCAGCACTCAACAATATGTCTCGCGAGCGCTCGGGGTATCCCACACAGAAGCCGGAAGCATTGCTTGAACGCATTGTTCGAAGCTCGTGTCCCGAGGACGGACTGTTTGCTGACTTCTTCTGTGGCTCCGGTACGTCGTGCGTGGCCGCCGAGCGATTGGGACGCAAGTGGATCGCATCGGACACATCGAGTGATGCGATTCAAACCACCGAGTCGCGACTGCATGCCTACCTTGCCGAACAAATTGCCAAGCGCCATCCCGGCCATTTGACGCGCGCCAAGGGGGCGACTTCGTCACGTCGAAAACGGCGCGTTCCGCTTCCGAGTTTCGTTGTCTTACGGGCGTAGAACCGTAGAACCAACGACCCCATTGCTACGGTTTCTTGGTTCGGGACAAGTTGGTTGGCCGCACGTCGATCAAACGCAACTCGGCGGTGGTCATCCCGCGCCAGTGGTTTAGGTAGGGGACCACCGCCACATCGAGCGGCTGGCCTTGACCGACCACGTCAAAGAGGGCTGCTTGGCGCCACCCAACCACCCGAATGGCGCCACCGGTCTGCTTGAGCGCAAAGGAGAGGTGCGTTGCGTTCTTGCCCATGAGTTTGGGCTTGCCCGCTAGCTCTGCACCCTTGAGTACAAACACGGGCTCTGGGTTGCCCTGGCCAAAGGGCGCAAGTCTGTGCAATGCTTCAACCGTATCGACGTGCCAATGATCCACCGACGATTCGGCATCGAAATACAGCGCGCCCGAGGCTTCGGTCTGTTCTGCCTGCCGGGTGACCGCGCGTTCGAATGCAGCGCGGAACGCATCGAGCTGACTGCGAGCAACCTCGAGCCCCGCCGCCATGGCATGGCCACCATGGGCCGCAAGAACGTCATGACAAGCAGCAAGCGCGTGATGGAGGTCGTATCCCGGTGGGGTGCGGCATGAGCCACGACCTTCGTCACCTTGCATACCGACGACGGCCGTGGGCAGACCAAAGCGATCCACAAGTCGCGCGGCCACGATACCGATCACGCCAACATGCCAATCGTCACCCCAAAGCACCAAACTCTTACGCGGGCTTCCCAGCGATTCATGCTCAGCGAGCAACGTCTGTGCAGCATGTTCGGCCTGCTTGAGTACGCCCTGCTCGATCTCACGACGTTTCGTGTTGGCCTGATCCAGGGCCTGGGCTTTTCGTTCACATACATCCGGATCATCGGAGACCAGGAGCTCAATAACCAACTCGGGTTGGCTCAACCGCCCCGCCGCGTTTAGCCGGGGACCCAACCGAAATCCAATGTCCTCTGCCGTAATGGGCAACTCACCCACATCCGATACGCGTAGTAGCGCCTGAACGCCCGCATGCGGCGATTCGCGCAGTGCCTTGAGACCATTGGCCACGAGCACACGATTCTCTCCATGAAGCGGCACGACATCGGCCACCGTGGCAATCGCCACGAGCCCAACGGCATGTTTCATAAAGCGCTTAAACTCGGCGGCCCTCGAACGCAGAACACCGCCTCGCAACCGATCGGCGATTCCCCAGGCGAGTTTGAAGGCCACGCCACAACCGCAGAGAGGCGGTGCGTCGTTACTCGAATCCGAAGTCTGTATGGATCCATCGGCCGCAAGATGCGGATTCACAATCGCGCACGCGGTCGGCAATCGATTCCCTGGGGGATGATGGTCTGTGATGACGACGTCGATGCCATGCTGCGTAGCGGCATCCACCGCGTCGTGGGCAGAGATGCCGTTGTCCACCGTGACGGCGACATTGACCTCGCGCGCCTTGAGTTCATCGATGGTTTCGCGTCGGAGGCCGTAGCCATCGGCGTCACGTAACGGAATCGACCAACTCACATTGGCGCCGAGCAAGTTGAAAAATCGAACCAGGAGTGCCGTTGCCGTCATGCCATCGACATCGTAGTCACCGCAGATTGCGATGTGTTCATCGTCGGTGATGGCGCGCGCGAGCCGATCGGCGGCGTTGTCCATCCCTGGCAACTCGAACGGAGAGCTCAAGTGGGCCAGCTTCGGCTCTAGGAATCGCTGAGCCTCATGGCGGGTGCGAACACCTCGCTCCCAAAGCAAATTGGCCACCAAACCATCAACATCGAGCGCTGCACAAAATGCGTCACGACCTTCTTCCCGTGCCTCAGAGGCGGGCTCCGCGGCGCGCGCGTCCCGTGCTCGTCGCAAGCGCCATGGGCGGCGAGACATCGCCGTGGGGTTGGATCCCGATGAAATAGCCGACCTCCCTCCGAAGCGGTCACGGAGTGGACTCGTTGTACACGCCCAAAGCCCCAGTTCCGCGCGTGTTTGATCGGGGCCGCCAAATAGGCGGGGTTCATTCGTTTTCAGTAGCATGACCGCCCGCACCTTCGGAGACCCCCATGGCGGCAGCCGCCGTTCGACGCATCATTTTGGGAACTGCCGGGCACATCGACCACGGCAAGACCTCGCTCGTCAAGCGTCTCACCGCCAGTGAGGAGGCCGATCGCCTGCCCGAAGAGCGCACGCGTGGCATGACGATCGATATCGGCTATGCCACATTCATGTTGCCCGACGGCACGGAAGCCGGGTTGCTCGACGTGCCGGGTCACGAGAGTTTCGTCCACACGATGGTGGCGGGCGCCACGGCGATGGACGTTGCCCTACTCGTCGTGGCGGCCGACGACGGTCCCATGCCCCAAACCCGCGAACACATTGAGATTCTGGATGTGCTCGGCGTGAACCGGTTGGTCGTTGCGCTGACCAAGATCGACCTCGTGGATGCGGACATGGTCGAACTCGCCACCGAAGCGGTCAACGAACTGGTCGAGACCACCTCATTGAAGGGCGCGCCCGTCGTTCCCGTCAGTTCGGAAACGGGCGAGGGTTTTGACGCACTCAAGAAGGCCATCGTCGGAGCAATTCCGAAGAGCCGGAAGGCCAAGGAGAGTCGCTTCGCCTTCCGCATGCCGATTCTGCGACGCTTCGATGTGGCGGGCCGGGGCGTCGTGGTGACCGGTATTCCGTTGTCCGGACACATCGCGGTGGGGGACGGGATTGAGATTCAGCCCATTGGCGCGCCGTGCCGGGTGCGGAGCATTCAAGTCCATCATCGCGAAGCCGAGGAGGCGCGCGCGGGTCATCGCACGGCCATGGCGATCAGCGACGTGAAAGCGAGTGCCATTCGTCGCGGCATGGTGGTGAGTCAAGCGGGACTTGTAGCGCCCACCACACGACTCGTCGCTCGCCTAGATTTGCTGGAGAGCGCCCGCAAGCCCATCCAACATCGTGATCGCGTTCGTCTTCACCTGGGGGCGTCGCAAACCGTCGCGCAAGTCCACTTGCCCTTGCGCAAAGCGGTTCCACCGGGGTCGAGTGAAATCGTGGAGCTTCAGGCAGTAGCCCCTGTGATCGCCCTTCCGGGGGACGCCATGGTGCTGCGCGAAGAGAATGCGGCATCAACACTGGGTGGTGGCGTGGTGATTGAGCCTCTAGCGCGTCGGCTCCCCAGTAAACGGCAGGGGCTAATCGATCGTTTGCGCGACCGCACAAATCACTTGGACTCTCCCAAACATCTCGTGGAGGCCATAGTCGAGGCCGCGGGGATGGATGGCTTGCTTGAGAGCGAGATCACGAAAACCACCTCGATTGTGCCCAAAGCGCTTTCCGGACTCATGCAGGGGCTTGCGGGCAAAAACACGTTGCGGCCCATCGGTCGCTCCGGTCGTTGGATCGCCCCCGGCCACTTTGGTTCGGTTCGGGATCGCATTGTCGAAGTCGTCAAGCGCCTGCACACCAAAGACGAAGCGGTGGATAGCTTGCCCATTGCACAGATTCGAAGTTCGCTTGGGCGCATTCACGAAGCCGTCTTCGATGAGGCCCTGCGTTCACTCACCGATGATGGGGAGTTGGTGCGCACAGCGGGCGGCACCATCTACCACCATGAACACAGCTCCGAGCTACCTCCCAAGGACAAAGCCGTTTGCGAGCGCGTAATCAATGTGTTGGCGAAAGCCGAAGGGCGACCGCCAAGCGAAGAAGATCTTGCGGGTTTGGCGGGAATCTCCTCGTCGGACTTGAAGCGTGCGCTGCGGCTACTTGCGGCGCGAAATCTCATTCTTCGAGCCGAACCCTATTGGTTTGAAGGCGCGTGGGTCGAGCAGTCCAAGTTGAAACTGGCCGAGATTGCCAAAGCACAAGGTGGATTTTCGCCGGCGGATGCCCGCAGCGCGCTTGACACAACGCGCAAGTGGATCATTCCGCTGCTTGAAGCGCTCGACAAAACGGGCTTCTCACGTCGGGCGGGCTCGAAGCGCGTCCTCCGCTCGAACTAACGAGTTCGAGCTAGCGGCTCTACTTCTTGCGCGTGGCCGAATTGCTTGAGGACGATTTGCGTGCTGCTGGTGGCGAGAAGGTCTTTGGCTTGAGCTGTGCATTGACGCGAATCACATTGGGAAACGCAAGCAAGAAACGCTTCATCTGCGCACCGGGACGTGCCTGCGTGTAGGCCTCGATACGGCCGGGGTAGCGGAACTGGGGTCCCTGTTTCCACTCTTGCAAGAGGTAATACTCAGTCGGCTCCCCGCGTTCGGGACGGCCCACAACGGTCACGATGCCCGGATGATTGACGCGGCGAATGCGCCCGTACTGATCTTCTTCATGGGCGAAGAAAAACACGATCGTGGCGCCACCGGGCACCTCGCGCGTGATTTGAACCCACTTGCCGGCAAAGGTGGACGAGCCCTTCTTCTTTCCATCAAAGGAGAACTTTACGCCGGGTCCCTTGAGACCCTGAAGCGTGACGAACTTGCTGAGGTCGGCGAGGCGCGTGCGGTCCTTCCGAAGTTGGTTGATGGCTTTGGCGCCACCTTCCTTGCCGTGCATGCGCGTGACACGCCCATTGGACGAGACGACCCACATCTTGTCGCCATTGAGAATCTTGGTGGTGGTGTTGCGCAGAGGCTTGCGGGGGCGAATTTCGAAGCGGTACTTATCGGGATCCTGAAACCAAAGCCGCACGAAGCCCTCTTGGTGCTGGGCGTCCACCTTCATCTGCACGTCTTCAAGGTCGCAGTAGAAATTGTTGACATCGGGTATTCGTCCGCGTCCTGCACTGACCCATGCAATGGCTTGATCGAAGTATTGCGCGCCGAGTTTGTAGTCGGGTTTACGTGGTGCCGTGCTTGCGGGCTTTGCCTTGACGGGTGCCGATGCGCCGCCACGGGCCTCAACGCTGGATGGTGCACCTATGAATACGCTCAAGGCAAGAATGGCTGCGGCGCTTCCGAGCACGAGCCCGCGTCTCATGGATGCGCTGAAAAACGTTGTCTTCTTGCTCATGGCACTTCCTCGTTTTGGCCGCTTCAACCGCGCCCACCTGATATGAGATTCACGTCCCTGCACGTGTGTATCGGCGTCATCTTAGCCCGTTGGCACGCAGGGTCCTCGTCTGGTTCAGGCAAAATGAACGACAGGCAAAATGAACGAACCGAGCGCGACGGTCTGGTGGGCGTTGCCTTCGATTCGCAAAAACGAAGTAAACGCCCGAATACGCCGATGAACGTTCCGAGTCCCAAGTCCTTTCGCCGCGTTACCGGCGCGGGCGCTGAAAACGTGTCGGGTCGATGCCGGCGTTGATTTTGATATCGCGCACGGTGGCCTGAAGGAATCGCGCGGGCGAACCTCCCGGCCTCAGGGAATAGGCCTCAATCTGACGGGGATAGCGAAACGTTCTGGGCTGACGGGGGTCCGAATCGCGCCAATCGCGGAGGATGTAATCCTCGGTGGGGATGCGTTGGCGTGGATCGCCGTCGATGCGAACGATGCCCGGATAGCGCACGACGTACTGCCCTTGCTGATTACGAGAGTAGGCGAGCCAGAAGTGCATCGTGGCAGCGCCGGGTGCGCGACGCGTGATCTTAAGCCAGTTACCTGCGTAGCTGCCGGTGCCGCGCTTTTCGCCTTTGAAGATGAATGAAGCGCCCGGCTTCTTAAGTGCGCCCAACGTCATGAACTTGGCGAGGTCGCCCAAGCGATCTCGGTCATTTTTCAACTGCGTAATCGTGCGCCGCGCGCCTTCCTTGCCATGCACGCGCGAGACGCGCCCACGCGGATCGACAATCCACATGAAATCGGCATTGAGGATCTTTGTAGTTCGGGCGCCCTGAAGCGTGAGTTCTTGACGGAACTTATCGGGCTGTTGCCACCAAATGCGCATGGGTCCCGTGTGGCTTGAGCCTGGCAGGACGATGTGGGCGTCCAGGTTGATGTAAAAATCGGATGTGTGTTGAATGCCCGTGGAACCCTTGGAAACCCAACGAACGCATTGATCAAAGAGCGCGGGACCCCAGCTTGCGCGACTTGCAGGTCGGGGCGCCGCGGTTCCGCCCCGTGCCTCGGCATCGCGTGGTGCCTTGACGCCATCGCATACGAACGCCGCCGATGCGATGCATACGATGGCCATGCCCTTTGCCAAAGGACCGAGGCATCGACGTGGATCGCGCCATCCATCGCGGCACATGCTCGTACGCCTGTTCACATTGCTATTCGAATCGTTCTCGCGGCTCGAATGTTTCCTGCTCGAATGGTTCTTGCTCGAATGGTTCATCGTGCGACCTGTCTCCATCGGTGCAAATCTCCGGTCGTGTGTGCCTCGAACATGCGTCGGTACTTCTGATTGGAACTAGGGTCCGAAAAAAACGCCCAGATCCTCGTTCAACCAAAAACTCACGGAAGCCAAAAAACTCACGGAAGCGGGCGTGCCCGGAATCGACGCGCGAGCCGCGGCCCAGCATCGTCCAAACCCGTATGGGGTGCGTGCCAAGAATCCAGCGTCACTCTACGCGATATTGGGGTCAAACCATCATCTCTCTGTTGCTACCGACGAGATTCCCTCATTCCGACGCCGGGACGAACGATCGGTGGGCGCCTCATTCACCAATGTGTCACACAAGTTCGGCCCAATTTCAGCCAAGATGCCGCCCGCGGCGCGGCTTTGTCCGTGAACGCTCACCGCGTAGACTCGCATCAATGTCATCCATCGCGCGTGATCGCATTCGCCGTTGCCTCGCCATGATTCCCCTCATTCGCGCGCGTCCCGGGATTCGTATTCCCGATTTGGCGAGCATCTTCGGTGTGCGCGAGGACGAGATTTGGGAGGACATTACCGAAGTCCTCACCATGTGCGGCATTCCACCGTACCTGCCGCACAACTACCTCGTGTTTTCGATTCTTGGCGATCGCGTGAGCATTCGCTTTGCCGAGCATTTGAGCCGTCCGGTTCACTTGACGCTCCAAGAGGCGTTGGCGATTGACTTGGCATTACGCAGCGTGTCGGGCGGGCGTGTGCCCACGTTTGGCGATGCGGCGCCACGGCTGCGGAAAACCGTGCGGGGATTGATTCGCGGCAAGGACCGCACAGCCCTCGATGTTTTGGATCGCGCTGTAGGCGGCACGGCGCCCACCGATCATGTGACCGGTACGATCGGCGTTCTCAAAGCGGCCATGGCTAGAAACGTCGCAGTGTCGATTTCCTACTACACCGCCAGCCGTGATGCAGTCAGTGAACGGGTTCTTGAACCCTATGGCCTTATTGATCACAGCGGCCATTGGTACGTCATTGGCCGAGACCCCGCACGGAATCGTGAAGCACCGTTTCGCGTGGATCGCATCAATACGGCTGCATTGGTTGAGGGGCATGAATACGAGGTGCCGGACTCGTTTACGACCGAGTCGTATCGACGTGACGAAATGTGGATTCCGGGCCCCGATGATGTGTTGGTGCGCGTTCGATTCTCAAAACGCGCCGCACCGCGAATTCGAGAAGGTGTGCCGAAGAAGTTGATCGAAGAATTGCCAGGCGGTGAAGTGATTCGCACGTTCCGCATCAATGCCGATCGTCCGCGGTGGCTTTACACCCACATTGCTCGCTACGGATCGCATGCCGAAGTGATGACGCCTGAGCATGTACGTTCGGGAATGGCCGCGTTCCTTGATGAAGTTCTCGGGACGTATGGTGTTGATGCTCAAGACATGAGTACTAACGGCAAGCGTGGCCAAACACCGGATGATGAAGGGCTAAAGCCCATGACGCCGACCACGCGCAAGGCCGCGGCTTCGTCTCCGCCACGCCGCTCCGCGTCGGCGCGCCGAGCAACGCGAAAAGCCCCTAAGCGGTCTTCGAGGAAGCGCCCGTCCGAATAAGCGGGGTGATTCGTCGTAATTCCCGTTCCCGGTGGCACTTCCGTTTGCGCGTTGCTATCATTTGCGGCTGAAGGTGCTCACTGATTCCGGAGCGTCCGGGCACGTGTGCGCTTCCCTGGTACCTGCCGGCCATGCTCAGCACTCCGGCATTTGGGGCTCGGCTATGGACTTTGGCTCGCAGACTCGCGCGCAACGCAGAACGAGAATGGTGCTCACGCGTTTCGCACTCTTGATCATGGCACTCACGCTCCTGATGGGCGGCGAGGCACGCGCCAAGTCGACCCAAGTGGAGTATCCGGTTCGCGATGGGTTCGAGTGGCATGAGGCGGGTGAGGGACTCGTGGCCCGCGGAATCAGTTCGCTGCAGATGCACCCCAAGGCCACCGACGAGCTGTGGGCTCACGTGCATGGCGTAGGTCCGTGTGTCAGCAAGAATGGCGGCGCGTCGTGGACACTGCGCGCCAAAGGCATCCGCGAAGCATTCGACGGACCGTGCTCCATTCAGATTAGTTTCGATCACGGCAAGCCCAAGATCATGTATTTGGTGATCGACGGCCATGTGTATCGTTCGACAGATGGCGGTGAGAGCTGGGAAGACTCGTCGAGCGGCGCGCTCGCATCGCAGCGCTGGGACAAAAAGGAGAGTCGCTCGATGATCCACTCCGTGAGCGTGGATCCCAAGAAGGGCGTTTACCTCATGGCGGGCACCCGCCCGTCGGCGCGTTTTTACGGCGGATTCTACGTATCACGCGATGCGGGGAAGAGCTGGGAGCAGGTTGCCGGAAGCAACGTGGAAGACTCCGGCCTCGGGTCGCAAACACGATTCGTGCGCCGAGATCCGCGCACGGAAAAGAACATCTGCATCGCCGGTGATCAGGGACTTTGGTACAGCGATGATCGTGGGAAGACATTCAAGCGTAACGACCCCGGGCAAGGCAAAGGCTCATCCGAGCCGCACCGCGTCTATTCCCTGAGTCGCTTTGCCAATACGCGTGACCTGTTCGCGGGCACGCCATCCGGTGTTTGGCATTCCAAAGATGCGGGAAAGGGATGGGGCAAAAAGCCGGTTGCGCAGGGCACCGTAGTCGCCGCCGAACTCGACCCGTTTGCTCGCTCGCGCCTCATTATCGTGACGCTTGAACGCGGCATCGAGGTTAGTCAGGACGCGCGTTATAAGCAGTGGAAGCTGATCAAGGGGTCGTATCCGCCTTCGAATCTTGGCGCACCGCCGTCCGCTGCGCAAGACGACGCGTCATCAACGGATGATGGCGAGGACAAGCCCGCTGACGATTCGGGTGACAAGAAAGGCAATAACAAAAAGGACAGTGACGAAAAGGACCGCGACAAGAAGGGTGGCGACAAAAAAGACGATGCGGGCGATGGCTATGTCCACGCGGGCATTCGCGAGATTCTCTTTCATCCGCGCGACCGTAAGACGGTGTATTTCGCCTCACCCACCACCGGCCTACACATTAGCCGCGATAGCGGCGAGACCATTAGGCCCGTACTGCCCGGGACCATCGGGAAGGACAACGCCAACGATCGGCTGATGCCTTCCATCGCCATGCCGCTAACGCTTGTGTCCACCCATCCCGCCACCGGGTGTCGATTGGCGTTTGACACCGTCGGCGGGGCCTATCACCGCGCCACGGGTGCCGATACATGGTCGCCGCGGGGCACGATGACGACGATGGTTACGGAAATTCGCCCACTGCGCGCTGCCGGCGAGTGGCTGGCTTTGGGCGACGCGTTGCTGAAGACCGCCGACAATGGAGGCACATGGTCCGTCTTGTATGAGCCGGAGAGCATCGGCGACCGCGTTGTGGATGTGAACATTGGCACTGACGGAGCCATGCGTATTCTGCTTGAGCGTCGCGGCAATGTTCTAACGACCACGGATGGCAAGGAGTGGACGGCCACGAAGAAGGAACCGTTCAATGGAGATACCTTTGCGCGTTCCCTTGCCGTGGATCCTGCAAACAGCGATCACATCGTCATCGCCGCAACCACCCTCAAGCCCATGTGGATGCGCAGGGATAGGGCGGGCGGTGTGTTCGAGACATGGGACGGCGGCAAGTCGTGGCAATCCATCGCGGAAGGGCTTGCACCCGAAAAGGATGACAAAGGCGCCGCGAGACTCGCGAAACACGGCTGGAATCGTGGCGTTCTAGCGCGATTTGATTTGGCCAGTGGTCTGCTGCTCTATGGCACCGCCGACGGACGAATGTATGCGCGCAAGCGTCTGCCCCCGTCAACCCCAAAGAAGGAACTCGATGCGGCCTGGTTGGATTGGGCCGAGGTGAGTCCCAATGTGGATGGGATCGGACCGGGGACCTACATCACGGCTTCAACGTATGGAACAAGCGCTGATGGCAGCAAGAGTCACTGCGTAGTTCAGATTGCCGATGATGAGAATGGCGCTACGCAACTGCGTGAGATCTCCGGAGCGGGCATCGCAGCACTGTGGAAGCGCGCAAAGGCGTCGGCCACGTCCGACGAAGATGAAGAAAGCGAATCGGAAACCGCCGCCGTCTGGGGCACGATTCCCGATGTTGGGACACCACTTTCGTCAATCTCGATTCAAGTAGACAACGCTGCCAAGATCACGGCCACGGATGCAAAGCATGCCAAGTCCGTGTTGACCTACGGTGTGCCGCCAAAGAAGCCCGACAAGGAAGATGGTGGCGACGGAGACGACAAAGACGGCGGTGAAGGGGATTCTGAAGAATAGAAGGGCGGTTGCTCGTCCACCCTTCGGTGCGCACTGCGCGGATCAAAGATCCGCCGGTGCTTACTCAGGGTCTTCGCGCAAATGGCAAAGCCATTTGCTCTTGACGTCCACGTCCACGAACCGGCGTGAATCGAATATCGGACGCTCACACTTGAGTCCGGGTGACGGATTTCGGGTAACGGGTGATGGGTGACGGGAGCTTGGAATGCGCGACCGGTTGCTCCAGCGCGATCGGTACGCGCGAACGGCGCTTGTAATGGAACTCCAGCTTGAGAACGGGGTGTCGCGATCACGCGGACTTCTGTTTGAGCGACCCGCTCGCGTGTGCCCTCCCTCGCCTTCGGCTTCTTTGTGAAGGGCACACGCGAGCAAACGGCTTGCGATCCCTTCACGCTGGAGTTCCATCATGACAAGCGCATCTTCCACGCTCGAATACCTCAAACGCTTCGATGTCTATCGTGTGTCGCAAGCCGCGGCGGTCGAGTGCGTCGCAGTCTGCGCCGCATGGCCTCGGGGCCACGCAAAGCTTGCCGACCAACTCCGGCGCGCAAGCGCCAGCGTTGCACTCAACGTTGCAGAAGGACTAGCGAAACGCCGCCCCGCCGAGAAGCGCAAGGCATACGACATCGCCCACGCCGAGTGCACCGAAGCGATCGCTGCGCTACATCACGCCCTTCTCCTCTGGATCGCGAGCGAGCACGCGACCTCTCGAGCCATGAATAACCTAGAGCGCGCCGCCGCCATGCTATTCGTGCTGCAACGCAAGTTTGGCGATCCTTGACGGTCCACGTCCACGTCCACGTCCACGTCCACGAACCGGCGCGCATCGAATATCGGACGCTCACACTTGAGCCCGGGTATCGGGGTACGGGTAACGGGTAACGGGTGACGGGCAACCGAGGCGCGCTGCTTTAGTGCGCGCGCGATTTGCACCCGGCACTATTTTGCGGGTACGGAGGCAAGACTACGTCGCAACCAGCACAACCAAGTTGCCGGAGACGACCATCGCCTTCCGAATGATTTTGCCATCCAAGTGCGAAACGACGTTGTCAATGGCCTGAGCGGCGGCAATGACCTCTTGCTCGGGCAGCTCCGCCGCGAGTTCGATCTTGCCACGCACTTTGCCGTTGATTTGTACGGCGTACTCAATGGTGTCGGCTGCCAATGCTGCGGGGTCATGGGTCGGCCATTCGCTTGTGGACGCAAGGCCCTCATAGCCCATCCGCGTCCACAACTC
Source organism: Planctomycetota bacterium (assembly GCA_965222115.1). Taxonomy (GTDB): domain Bacteria; phylum Planctomycetota; class PLA2; order PLA2; family JAEUHO01; genus CBDCTJ01. Next base: position 2,745,154 of record CBDCTJ010000007.1, read on the forward strand.
ATCGGCGATGTGTGGCGCCATGGGGCTGAGCATGGTCAGGAATGTGCGCGCAACTTCATTGGGGATGCACGTTGATGCGCCCATGGCGTTCAGCAGGACCATCAATTTGCTCACTGCGGTGTTGTATGCGATAGCATCCATGTCGCGCGTGATTTCCGCTATCGCCGTGTGCATGGCACGTCTCAAATCGCCCTCGGCGGAACCGTCGGTACGTGGCAGTGCGTCGTGTCGCTCCGTGCCTGCCAACAAGCGCCAGGCCCTCTGCAAGAAACGGTCGATGCCGGTGATGCCTGCGTCGGTCCAAATGACATCGGCTTCGGGCGGGCCCACGAACATGATGTAGAGCCGCAGTGCGTCGGCGCCGTGCTCCCGAACGATATTGTCGGGATTCACGACGTTGTGCTTGGACTTGCTCATCTTTTCAACCATGGCAATGGTTGGTTTTCCTGTGGCCTTGACAACGACCATGCCGTCGCGCGTCTCAAGTTGTGTCGCGGGAACGTACTTCCCCGTGTCCGGATCGCGGTGTGACGTGCACACGATCATGCCCTGGTTCACCAGGCGTTGGAAGGGCTCTTGGGTTGAGACCAATCCCAGGTCGAACAAGACCTTGTGCCAAAAGCGTGCGTAGAGCAAATGCAACACTGCGTGTTCGACACCACCCACGTAAATGTCGACGGGCATCCATTCCTTCTCAATGCTTGCATCGACAAATCGTTCGCTGTTGGTCGGATCCAAGAAGCGCAAGTAGTACCAACAACTGCCGGCCCATTGAGGCATGGTGTCGGTTTCACGCATCGCCGGTGTGCTGTCGCGCGGATCCGTGGTTTCCACCCATGCTGAAATAGCTGCCAACGGACTTTGGCCATCGCCGGTGGGCTTGTAGCTGTCCACATCGGGCAGTTGCACCGGCAGTGCGTCGTCGGGCAGGGGAACGGTGGTGCCGTCCTTACGGTGAATTACGGGAAACGGTTCGCCCCAGTAGCGTTGGCGCGAAAACAACCAGTCGCGCAGGCGGTACTGCACACGCGCACGTCCCAAGCCTTGCTCGCCCAGCCACGTGGTAATGCCCGCCTTTGCATCGGCGACCGACTTGCCGTCCCAATCACCGGAATTCACCAACGCGCCGTCACCGGCGTGGGCCTCCTTGGACAGATCGCCGCCTGAGATCACTTCCACGATTGGCAAGTCAAAGGCCTTGGCAAACTCGTAGTCTCGCTGATCGTGTCCGGGTACGGCCATCACCGCCCCGGTGCCATACGTGGCCAAGACATAGTCGGCAATCCAAATGGGCACGCGTTGTCCATTGACCGGATTGATCGCGAACGCACCGGTTGCCACGCCCGTCTTCTCTTTGACGTCGGCGATGCGATCTCGCTCCGATCGGGTCGAGGCACGCTGGACGTACTGCTCAACGTCGTCCCGCTGGGCGTCACTCACAATGTCATCGACCAATGCGTGTTCCGGTGCCAAGACGCAAAACGTGGCGCCGAACAAGGTGTCGGGCCGTGTTGTGAACACCGTAAACGACTTGTCGTTGTGGCCTTCGACGCGAAATGTGACTTCGGCCCCTTCGCTCCGCCCGATCCACTCGCGTTGCATGCGCTTGAGCGAGTCAGGCCAATCCAAGCTGTCCAAGTCATCCAGCAGTCGATCCGCATAGGCCGTAATCTTTAGGACCCATTGGCGCATGGGGCGACGCACAACGGGATAGCCGCCCACTTCACTCTTGCCGTCAATAACCTCTTCGTTGGCCAGGACGGTGCCGAGCGCCTCGCACCAGTTGACGGGGATCTCCTGTTGATAGGCCAGGCCGCGCTCGTAGAGCTTCAAAAAGATCCACTGCGTCCAGCGGTAGTAGTTGGGATCGGTGGTGTTGATCTCGCGCGACCAGTCGTAGCTATAGCCCATACGCTTGAGCTGTTTACGAAAGGTCGCCACGTTGCGTTCGACGGCTACACGAGGATGGACTTCGTTCTTAATCGCATATTGCTCAGCGGGCAAACCAAACGCATCCCAACCCATAGGATGCAAGACGCGAAAGCCTTTGAGCCGGTAGTAGCGGCTCATGATGTCGGAAATGGTGTAGTTCTCGACGTGACCGACGTGGAGTCCCTTGCCCGACGGGTAGGGAAACATGTCGAGAATGTACTTCTTCGGCTTCGAAGAATCTTCCTCGACACGAAACGCATCGTCGTCTTCCCATCGCTGCTGCCAAGTTGGCTCCACGATGGACGGGTCATAGGACTGGCTCACGGGGGCTCCTTCCGCCGGTTTGGGGGTTGGGATGGTACCCCCCGACCAAAACAGATACGACGCAATCCGATTCCACGAGGTTCCCCGGCGTGCGAAATGTCGTGTGTGTGCTGCACTTGCGTTGAGATGGCGGTGGTGCGGAGGCGTCGAATGAAGCGATGCTTCGCCCAGGGAGTTCAGCGTTTTATGAAGGTTTCGTCCGGCAATCGGGGCTGGCTACTGGCACTTGGTGTGTCACTGCTCGTACTCCTTCCATTTGCCGGGACGCGTGCGCTTTTTGACGCCGATGAAGGACGCTATGCAGCGGTGGCGCAAAACATGGTTGCGCGTGGCGACTATGTTGTTCCCCATTTGAACGGCATGCCGTTCATGGATAAGCCGCCGCTCGTGTACTGGATCCAAGTGATTGGCATTCACATCGCCGGCGCGTCACCCTTTGTTGCACGGCTACCCACCCTGCTTGCCGGTGCGCTTTGGATGGTGGCCATTTTTGTATTCTCCCTGCGTCTTACAAGAAGGCGAGAGGTCGCATGGTGTGCACTTGGCATCGCCGCTACGTCCGTGGCGGGCATTGTGGGATCTCGCGTGGGACCGCAAATGGATATGCCGTTGGCCGCCGCGGTCGCGTGGGCGCTCTATGCCGGTCTACGCAAACTTGAGGGTGGCGGGCGTCGATTCGATGTTCTCATGGGGGTGGCGATTGGTTGCGGGCTATTGATCAAGGGGCCGTTGGTCGTCGCCGTAACGGCCCTGGTTGGTTGCATGTGGTGTTTGGCCGGCGCGCCGTGGCGGCGCTACGTACGGATCCTCTTCTCGCCACTGGCATGGGGCGTGGCGCTCGCGATTGCTGCACCGTGGTACGTGCTGGTTGAACGCGCGATGCCCGGATGGATTCAACACTTCATCGTGTACGAGCACTTCGGTCGATTCTCGCGTGGGGATCATCGTAGCTTCCACCCGTTTTGGTTCTACGTGCCCATTGCATTGATCTATGCATTTCCATGGACGCCCTTGCTTTGGCGCAAAGCACGTGGACAACGAGCCGTGCTGCACTCGTTTCTTGGTCCGTTTTCTCCACGGACCTGGCGCACCACGCTTCGCGAATCGACCGAAATCGAATCCCGTGTCCCCAGTCGTCATCTGCAGGCCAGCACCGTTTGTCTTTGGTGGTTCGTTGCCGCGTTCTGTCTCTACAGCACGGCAACGCGAAAATTGCTCAACTATCTTCTGCCAGCAGCGGCGCCTTTGTTCGTGCTTGCTGGGGCGCGCCTTGCTGAACTACGAGGCTGTCTTCGCTGGACCTACCGCACAGGACTGTTCGCCTTTGGTGGTGGGCTGGTTGCCGCCGCGGCCTTGATTGGGACGGCGGTGCTTTTGCCGCTTCAAACCGGTGGCATTGACAAGGCGCTCGATGCGCCGCGTTGGCAGGGCCTCGTCATGCCTCTGAGCGTCGCTGGCGGCGTATTGCTACTTGGTCTGTGGTTCGCGAGCCGCATGCGCACGCAACGATCGTTGGTGTTCACCTTCGCTTTGGTCGCGTTTGCTTGGTGGTCGATCGACGTCGGATTGGCGCGCACATCACGGGTGGGATCGGCGCAAGCCTTGGCGCGCGCGGTTGACAAGCACGTTTCAGAAGACGAGGCCCTCGTTTGCTTCAAGCGGTATCCGCAGGGGCTTGACTTCTACAGCAAGACACCGGCGTATCTGGCTGGTGGCAACTCGGGTGCATGGTTGCAGCGAGAAATTGTGGAACCGTATGCATCCATGGCAAGGAGTACACAGCATGCGCATTCCAGGTTTCGGGGCGGTTTGCTAACGACGAAAGAGTTTGAGGCGTGGTGGCGCGGCGACGACATACCGGGCGTGCATGCCACTGTACTCTTGTGCCGCGCAGGTGAGTTGGTCATCTTCAATGGCGAGGTGATCGACGGTCCGTTCGCCGGTGCCGGGCGCACCGATTTGTGGTTGATTCGGCGGCGCACAAAGAAATAGATGCGTCGCTCGCGCGTTCGCATTCATACAGTGTCGAGCGGTGTGACGAAAGCGCGGTCGCCAGCCACGGGCACGTACGTCGCACCACTTACGTCGCACCACTTACGGCGCACCACTTACGGCACACAGGGAGGAATTGGCGTGAATCAGCGAGAGCCTCAGTCTGCATTGCCTCGCCCCGACAAATCCATGGCGTTCGTCGCATGGCTGCTACTCACTGCGGCAGTGATTGGTTTCGTCGCCTGGACAAGCAACCGGCCCACCTCGAATGTTCGCTCCTCCGAGGCCGGTCTACTCGCCGATGTTCGTGTGCGGCCCGAAGCCGACGGCGTCGCGCATGTTGGATTCACCTTGGGAGCGCCTTCACGCATTGCTATTCAAATCGATGGCCCGCCCGGCACGATTGACGTTTCCGTAGGACTCGCCAAACCCGCTTCACCGGATGAAGGAGAATCGAAACGAGCACTGGCGCCTGCGTCTCTACAACGCGTTCGGGTGGAGCTACCCACGAGCGAACCCGTCTTGAAGCAAGTTCTGTTCCGGGTTGGCACCTACCTCACCGAGATTCGCTTTACGCCTTCTCCGTCTGTCACCCAATCGGCGAACGGGGCATCGAAACCGATCCGCGTGCGTGTGATTGCCACGCCGGAACGAACCCTAAGAGATCATCACTCCCAATAGACCATAGGTAGAATGGCGGCACCGTCAGGAGGCTCCGCCTTGCTTCGACCCTATCTCTTGCGTCGACCCTGTCTTTTGCGCCGACCATGTGACTCTCGGAATATGTTGCGTGCGTTCTGCACACTGACGATGGGACTCTTGTTGCTCGCGGCGTGCGGTGAGGGCGAGTCGTCGTCAAACTCCAGCACACGTGCAGGCGGCAACGTCGAGGGAACGTGGGTTCCCGATGTGGACGAGACCATCCATCACGCGCGATTTCACGCATTCATGATCGCACGCCCCGATTCGCCCCCGCTCAAGGAGTTGATTCGCGCGTCGGAGGGGTTGGCCGAGGACATCAAGAACCGCTACGCAAAATCGAGCCTTCGACTCGTGCTGCGGAACAATTCGGATGCAGAGTGGACCATGGTCTCCAAAGACGACGAAACCAGCAAAGAGACACGCCAGTTGTGGCGGGGCCGATGGAAGACGTTTGACGGGTATGTGGCGGCCGGCCTTTACTCGTCGGAAGATCCCAATGCGGAACGGCCGTGGTGGATCATGTTTATACCCGTGGGTGATCGTCTGATGACGTATTGGCAAGTGCAGAGCGACCAAAATGGCATACGCTCTATGCCGTATTTCTTCCTGAAGCGCGCGAACTAGCGATCGCATGGAAGTCTGCTCGACATGCGCTCGCCATGATTACCGGCCCCGTTGAACTGCAAGCCGTTCGACCCGATGGCACCGATTACCGCACGTTGCTCGACGACGGACAGGTCAATACGGTTCCTCGTTGGTCCAGCGACTCAAAGAGCTTGTTCTTTCATCGCCTCGACTTCGCCGATCTTCTCAGTGGTTGGAAAGCGTGTGAAATGGACTTCGATACTGGCGAGTTCGTAGCGATTGAGAATCTGGCGCACACGATTGATGTGTATCGGGCGAATTAGTGCTGAGTCTTTGCTGATAGGCTGAGCATAAAAATCTACTACTTGCAACGCCTTTGCCGATATTCGTCACCCGGACTCAAGAGTGAGCGATCGGTGATCGATTCACGCCACAACATCAAGAGCAAATGGCTTCGACATTTGCGCATCGACGGGTGCGCAGTCAGTCCTCGTTCTTAGTACATTCGCCGAAATGCGACGCCTGGATAGTAAAACGACAGAATCTCGGTGTCGGTCATGCCCTTCTTACCCATTTCCATGGCGCCCCATTGGCACATGCCAACCCCGTGTCCCCAACCGCGACCCTGAATCGACCAGCCGTCTTTGGTGCGCTTGATGGCGCGAATGTTGTGAGACAACAGGCGTGCCACGGTGCGAAAGGTCGTGCCGGGCACGAGTTTGGTTCGCTTGGAGGGGCCGTAGACGATGTGAAGCTCCGCGGCCCAGTCACCGCGACCGCGTTTGGTCACTTGGATGGCGTGAATGGGCTTGCTCACGGGGCGGCCATCGGCCTTCATACCCGCGATGAGATCTTCATTGCTGACCTCTTTGGTCCACGAAAACTTGGGGCTCGTGCGGCAGTGGGGGCAGCGTACGCCTTGGAGTGCGCCCTCACCGTCGCCCGGATCAAGTCGTGACGTTTTCGCGTCGGTCGTATGTCCGCCACACGTGGACGCATAGTAAGCACTAAACGGGCGCCCGTTGTAGGTCATGATCACGCCTGCCGTACTCTGCGCGGCGGCCACCATCTGAGGATAGGTCACGCCAGCGTAGTCGGGGATTGAATGCCCGCGATAGACCTGGCTGTGGGTGCTATCGAAAAGATGAAAGAACTTGGAACGCGCATCGGGTGTCGAGACGTGAATGTAGGCATAGGTGCGTGCCGTTACTGCCTGAGCGCGATAAGTAGCCGGTGCGGAATTGGGCGCCGCTTCGTTGGCAATCACGCCCGCGATGTAGTCCTCCATGGGGAGTTCATTCACAAATTCCAGCTGATTGCCGCGACGACGAACGAGGAGATTGCCTTCATAGCGAGTCGAATCGAGCGTGAACGTGCGTGACGTATTGAGTCGCAAAATGTCGGTGGCGTGCTCTTGACCGCGAAACGTGATGCCGCGCCGAGACGCGCTGACAGTGGTTCGAAACGAGGTGCGGCCCTTGGTGATACTGCGATTGCTCCGATCCTTCAGTTCCCATGATTGCGCGCCCACGACAAGTGCAGACTTTGCGCGTACGCTGCCAAGCCGAACACGAATGACCGGAGCTCGTGTGCCTGCAAGTAGCGGCGGGGGATAGCGATCACCACATGCACTAAGCAGCAGGAGCAGTGCCGCACCCAGCAGCGTACCGAGGCCACGCCTCGACACGTGCCCACTCAACCGTGCCTTCACATGGGTTGCTTTCGGACTATCCGAGCGCATGGCGTTCCCTCATCCGAGCCTTGCACACGACCTCTATGGGCTTTCGTAGATTCGTGGGCTCTCGTAGATAGGTCGGATACGGCACGGCATATATTCTGCAAAACCATCGACTCAATTGAGAGGAGAAGCCTTCGGGTCTCATGCCGGCTCGACCTGCGTGAAGGGAAAGAGGTCCGGATCACTTGAACCGGTGCCACCCGAACGGGGTCTTGGGGCGTCGGGAAACAACTCCATGCCCGCGGCGGAGAGCGCGCGTCCTCGGGGTGTCTTAACAATCAGCCCTTGGCGAAGTAGATGGGGTTCGTAGACCTCTTCGAGCGTGCGTTCGTCTTCACCCACGGTGGCGGCCAACGTCTTGAGGCCCACGGGCACACCGCCAGCACGTGCAAGGGCTTCCAAGAATAGGCGATCTACACGATTGAGGCCACGGTCGTCTACGCCCATGCGCGCCAAGCCGGCACGTGCGACTTCGACCGAAATATGATTGTTCGACTCGATTTGTGCCAAATCGCGAACACGGCGAACGAAGCGATTTACGACTCGGGGCGTGCCGCGCGCACGACCCGCTAGGTACGCGGCGGCCTCCGAATCGAGGCCAACGTTGAGAATGGTGGCGGTGCGCTTAGCAATTTTGCTAAGTACGTCGGGCGCGTACGGTTCCAGTCGCTCATGAATCGGAAAGCGCGCACGCAAGGGCGCCGACAGCAGGCCTTCGCGTGTGGTGGCGCCAACCAATGTAAACTTGGGCAAGTCGATGCGAACACTGCGCGCACTGGGGCCTTGGTCAATCATGATGTCGATGAAATAATCTTCCATCGCGGAGTAGAGGTATTCCTCGACGGCTGCCGGTAGTCGATGAATCTCATCGATGAACAGAATGTCACCCTCTTCGAGACGCGTGAGCAGTCCTGCGAGGTCGGCGGCGCGTTGGAGCACGGGCGCGGATGCCTCGCGCAGGCGTGTTCCGCGTTCGTGGGCCACGAGATGCGCAAGCGTTGTTTTCCCCAAACCCGGGAGACCGGATAGCAACAGGTGATCCAATACATCACCGCGTTCGGCGGCGGCGCGGAGTGCCAATGCGAGATTGTCGGCGACTACACGCTGACCAAGAAATTCGTCCAAACTGCGGGGGCGAAGATGTTGCTCCAGCGCTCGTTCTGCTGCACCCACACTGGTGGCGCCCGTGACATTCGCCTCGGTATCGGCGGCATCTTGCTCGGATCGCGGCTGCTTGGACATCGGTTCCTCAGATAGCTTGAATGGCTTAGATCGTGGGCGCGCCCCGATCCGGGTTTTAGAGGGCTGGCTTTCGAGGGATTGGATTTCCAGGGATTGAATTTCGAGAGCGGGAAAGGCACCTTCCCCCGGTAGGGCGACAGGATGGGCTCATGCTAGCACGGCCCTCTAAAGGGCCCCAAGGGGTTGGGGATTTATTGAGGATTGCCCCCAAGACATGGGCGTGTGCCTCCGTGGGGCCATGCATACGCTGCACCCGGTTCCATTGCGCCGTGCGGTGGGGGTGTTCGTAGCATCCCGCCATGACAACGGCCCGGCGATTTGATGACGAGCACGCCCGCAAGCGAGGGCGTCGCATCTCAAGGATGTTTGATCGCATTGCGCCCACCTACGACCTCCTCAATCACCTGCTGAGTCTCAATATCGACACGCGGTGGCGCAAGCAGGCCGTCAAGATGTTGAATCTCACCGGCAGCGAGCGCGTGCTCGACGCGTGTTGTGGTACCGGTGACTTGGCCGTTGCGCTTATGCAGGGTGGCGCGGGAACCGTTGCGGGTACCGATTTCAGTCCGGAGATGATTCGTCTGGCCAATGAGAAGGCTGGAGAGACGATTTCATTTCAAGTGGCCGACACCCTCGAACTACCGTTTGACGATCAGACCTTTGACGTGGCAACCGTTGGATTCGGCGCGCGCAATCTCGAAGATCTTGACGCTGGCTTTCGCTCGCTCCACCGCGTACTCAAACCGGGTGGTCGCATGTTGATTCTTGAGTTCAATCGACCCAAGAACCCCATTGTACGCACCGTCTACGGACTTTATTTCATGTTGGTGTTGCCCATGATTGGCAACATCGTCAGCGGCGGCGCCGACAACGCCTATGCCTACTTACCGCGTAGCGTGATGGCGTTCCCGAGCCCGGAGGTGTTGGCGGAGCGCATGAAAGCAGCTGGGTTTTCATCGGTAAACATTAAGCCGTTGACGTTTGGAATTGCGTATGTGCATCTTGCGATCCGCTAGGATCTCTCAAGCGTAATCCATCCCTCGACATCTTCTCCCCAATCTGAATTTTAATCCCTTTCCTGACTCTGTTTCCGTATTCCGTTCTCTACTCCCGTCACCGTTACCCGAAACCCGTCACCCGCGACCCGATACCCGGACTCAAGTGTGGGCGCTCGATGATCGATTCGCGCCGGGACGTCGGCTTCAAGTAGCGCAATAACCGCACGCGTTCGACGTCGATAAAACACCGAACTGATTTGCTGCGTGACGTGAATGCTCACTGGGCAACACCCTTTGGGAAGTGCTACGTGCATGCCCCATTCGCCACGAGGGCGAGGGCACGCACTCGCACTCCCACGGGTGTTTCCTCGTGGAGTTTCTCGTATGTCACACAGCAAACAGTTCTCGGTTACTTCCACGGCGGCTCGGCTTGATCGATTCGATGTGTATCGAATCGCACGGCGTGCCGCGGCCAGCGTTCACAGACTTTGTGGATCGTTGCCGCGAGGCAACGCCGAGCTTGCAAGCCAAGCTCGACGAGCCTCGACCGCCGTCGTCCTAAACATCGCAGAAGGCATCGGGCGCGCTGGCGCAGGCGCCAAGCACCGTTCGTTCTCGATCGCTCGCGGTGAGTGCGTCGAGGCCGCGGCGGCTCTCGACCTCATGGATGCGATGGGCATTCTCGCGGGCGTCCACGCCGCACCAAGGCTTCGCGATCTGGACCGCGTTCGCGCGATGTTGAATGCTCTGATTCGCCGCTGGAGGGAGTGAGGGGGATTCCCCGCCACCCGTCACCCGTTCCCCGAATCCCGTCACCCGGACTCAAGTTTGGGACTCCGAAGGCGACTCACGCCAGTTCGTGGACGTGGACGTGGACGTGGACGTGGACGTTGACGTGAAAATCGCATCCCTCTGCGAGAGACGCAACCCTTCCGCTACCTCCGATGAAAGTGCTTCTCCAACTCGAATCGGCTGAGCGTCAAACGGGTGGGGCGGCCATGCGGACACGTGTGGCTGTGGTTCAATTGCTCGGCTTGTTCCAGGAGGGCAAGCACTTCATCGTGTGCCAATACATCGCCTGCCATTACTGCGGAGCGGCAGGCCAAGCGATCCACCGCTTCGCTAACGAATGCCGTTCGGTCCAGTTCGGCTGTGCCCGATTCGGGTAACAGGTCCAAGATCTCGCGCAGTGCCTCTTCTGGTTTTGGGGCTTTCAAAATGGCCGGTACCGCTTGGACGGCAATCGTGCCTTCGCCAAAAGGCTCCAGTAGCCACCCCAATCGTGCAAGTTCTTCTGTTGCTTCCAATAGACGGGCGCGTCGCGCGCTGCTTAGCTCCACCAGCATGGGTACAAGCAGTTGTTGGACTTCAAGTTTGCCTTCGGTTCCGAGCCGTCGGTTGATCTGATCAAAGAGCACGCGTTCATGAAGCGCGTGTTGATCGACCAATACGATGGAGTCTTTCGCTTCTAGTACAAGATAGGTGCCGAGTGCTTGTCCCAAGGGACGCAAAGGCGGTGGTTGAACGAGTGCTACGGGTTCATCGGAAAGCGTAAATTCCGTTGCCGCGGTATGGGACGGCGAGTCGTGGTAGTGCGTGCGTTCGGCAACGGTGCTCGTTGGGCGAGCGGTGAGCGGGCGAACCGCGTGTCGCTGAGCGTGTTGTGTGTTTGCATACGGGCGGCTCGTGCTATCGGGAAATGCGCCGCCCGGCGCGCCCGTTTTGATGGGTACACCTTCGGGTGCATCCTCAAGTACACGTCGAATCGAACGACGCACGAGGCGATGTACGCGATCACTCTCCTGCCAGCGAACTTCCGACTTGGCCGGATGCACATTGACATCCACACCATCGGGGTCACAGGCAAGAAAGAGAAACGCAATGGGTCGCTGACCGCCGGGTGGCAAGAGATCGCGATAGGCCTGTCGAAGCGCGTGGGCCGTTGTTCGATCCGATATGTGACGCCCATTGAGGAACACCAGCTCCCAGCGACTATCACGGCGTGTTTTTGACGGGGGACCGACCCAACCCTCCAGCGTGAGGTCGTCGTCTACCGCCTCTACCTGGAGCAACGCGTCTGCCGTCTCCCGTCCGTAGAGCCGCTCGATGCGTTTGCGACGATCCTGTTCCGGCGGAACGTCAAGTATGACTCGCGTGCCCTGTTCCAAGCGAAAGCCGATTTCAGGATAAGCAAGCGCGAAGCGACCCATGGCGTCGCGAATGTGTCCAAGCTCCGTTGCGGCGGTGCGCATGAACTTGCGCCGTGCCGGAACACTTCGAAATAGATGTTCGACGCGTACCGTCGTGCCGGGCGGCCCTGCGGCCGGTTTCGGTGTCTCGATCGAACCACGATCATTCACGAGTCGCATAGCACCGCTATCGCTCGTTCGTCGCGTCGTGATGACGACACGGGCCACGCTTCCAATGCTCGCGAGTGCCTCGCCGCGAAATCCCATGGACGCAATGTGTCGCAAGTCTTCCACATCGGCGATCTTGCTCGTGGCGTGCGGAGTAAACGCGAGCGCCAAGTCGTCCGGTGACATACCGCCGCCATTGTCACGCACCTCAATCAGCGTGCGCCCGCCATCATCGGTCACGACGGTAATGGTTGTTGCGTCAGCATCGATGGCGTTCTCGACGAGTTCTTTGACGACACTTGACGGTCGTTCCACCACCTCCCCGGCCGCGATTTGATTCACTACATGCGGATTGAGTACGCGAATGCGTGCCATACCTAGCTGCTCACTTTCGTTGGTTGCACCCAGCCGCCGGCGACAGAGGTCGCCAGTCGTTCGAGCGCAATCTGTGCTGGGACGCGTCCCGATTTCACACCGCGATCTGCCTCAAAAAAGGCGCTGTGGCATGCCCGCCACTGCGCGGCGGAGCGTTTACGAACGCGGGCGAGGAAGGGGCCGACCAAGAATGGCGCTACGCCGGCACGCTTCGCGACCTCTGCATCGTCTGCGCCCGACGCCAGCAACTCTGCGGCGAGCGCGTGCTGTCGATAGTTGCGATATAGCGTCGCCAAGACGAGGGGGAACATGGACTCATGCCGCCGTTCTACGCGACCGTCTTGTGCGGTGAGCCCATTGGTGGCGAGCATCTCGATGTGGCGACGGGTTTCGTTTCTGTCGCCACCGAGTATGGCCTCGAGGAAGGGCCACACCGCGTCACTTCGTCTGTCGCTAAAGGCCGTGAGCACCTGTTCACTTGTAATGGTCTGTCCCGCCGATGCCGCAGAGAGGGACGCCAGGGCATCGTCCAACTCACTCAGCGCGGTACCCACCCGTGAAACCAATGTGTGGGCTGCCTGCAGATTCATGCGCCCGCCATGGTTACGTTTCATGCGGAGCGACAAAAAGCGTGTGAGTTCGGTGTCGTGCGGCGCGGCATGTCGCTCCCAGGGCGCGGGTGCAGCATAAAGCGCGCGACAGTCCACCAACACAACACCGGCATCGATCAGTTTCTTTGCCGAAACACTCCCGCGTCCTTTGACGGGCTTGCTCGTACACAACACAAGCAACCGGTGCTCTACCGGACACGCTGCCGCCTCAAGGGCGAGCTTAGTAAACGGTGCGAGCTTTCCCGGTCGTCCTGACGGCATCAGTTCGGCGCGATCCACGATGACGATCTGCTGATCGGCGAATAGTGAGGCGCCTCGCATGGATTCGGCGGACGCAAGCACGGCATCCTTGTCCTCGGAACGCCCAGCGTCGAGTCGCGAAATGACCCCGCCCGGATCGCCGCCCGGAAGAACTGTGGCAAGGAGTGTCTGGAGCGCCTCACGCTGAAACCAAGGCTCACTTCCCGCGAAAACGACGCACGAAGGCACGGTGTCCTTTTTCGCTAGGGCGTCGAGCCGGTCCGCGAATACGGAGGCGGGAATCGCGGCGGGACCTCGGGATGGGGATCGACGGCGGGGCACGCCCCCAGTATCGCGGCGCCGTCGGACCCTCCAGCGCCCGATTCGGGGGGCCGATGTACCGGAATATGCCGAGGACCGGTCCGCCCCCAGAGAGCCTCTTTGAGTACGACTACGTGTCGCGTACCCGGAACCTGCCCGTCAACCTCATGGTGCTGGTGCCCTGGATCGTGTTCTACGAGTTTTCACTGATTGGTACGCGCAGCCCGGTCGAGAACGCCGCCGCGTCGTGGATTCGCTCGTTGGTCGCCGCGATGGGCCACCGCTACTTCGTGCTCACATCCCTTTTGACGGCGCTCGTACTCATGCTCGTGGTGTTGCTTCGACACCGAGAAGCCACGCGCGACCCCGGCATTTTCGCTGGCATGTATATCGAGTCCGCGTGTTACGCCGCCCTGTTGGGCGTGGTCTCTAGCGTGCTGGCCAGTGCACTTCCCATGGGCCGCCTCGTACCGTTATCCGGTACGGCGGGGTTTTATGAACCGCTGCACGGCATGAAGTTGGGCTTGCGCGATTTGGGCTTGGCCGTGGGCGCGGGCGTGTTTGAGGAACTCGTCTTTCGCGGACTGTGTGTGGTTGCCCTGGTGTGGATCTTGCGCCACGCCTTCGGACTCGATCGCATTAGCAGTTCGTTCCTCGCCATCTTGGCAGCTGCCTATCTGTTTAGCGACTATCACCACTGGGGTCGCTTTGGGGAGCCCTACACTCAAGGCGTCTTTGCGTTCCGCTTCTATGCCGGCGTCTTGCTCGGCGTGATCTTCCTTACGCGTGGATTGGGCATTGCCGCGTTGACTCACGCATTCTACGACATGGTGTTGATTCTACGCGCGTGACACGTGCGGCGTGCCGGCAGACAGGGAATACGCAATGGCTTACTCCGAGCCGGCGTCGACTCTGACCCATCGCTTCATGGCGATGGCATTGGCCGTGTCGCGCTGAATGGCGAATGGTGGCAAGCGATTGGCCAATAATGCCCCCTCGTCAACAACGCCCTCGTGAACAAAGAACGTGCCGTGCTGGTCCACGTAATAGGTGCGGTAGCCACTATTCGACGGGCGGAGCGGTCTCGCGACCAACGCGACATACGTCGTAGCCAGTTCGTCGCTGGGTACGTCCTTCCCGAATGGGGTAATCGCGATGGCTCCTTTGGATGCCGCGCGGTAGGGAAGCAGAACATCAATGCGGTAGACATCATCGACCAAGATCGCCTGCTCGTCGTTTAGTACGAAACCCTCCAGCAGGTTCTCTTTCACTAGCTCACTTGCCCACGCATACGTGTTGTGTCGCTCGTGATAGCGGCGCTCCGCGTCCAACACCACACGCAGCACCTTTTGTGCCGCATCCTCCTGCGTCACAATCTTGGACGCCGCTACAAGCTCGCGATTCAACCACCCGTACGTCGCCGCAATGGCAAGGGCGATGACCAAAAGGGGTAGGCCGATGCGACTCTTCATGGGTGGGCAGCGTACCAGCGGGCGGTGAACCGAAGTGCATGGGGGTTGGCGGCCATCCTGGTATGGTGCCCGTCGGACCCTAATTTCTGATGAGGAGTCGTTCGTGACATCCGCAGTCGCTGCCGCCAAGCGCCGTGAAGCCGTCGCCATTGCGCGAACGCTCCGCGATGGGGGACACGAAGCGTTGCTGTGCGGCGGCGCCGTCCGCGATCACCTCATGGGCCGTGAGCCCAACGATTTCGACGTGGCCACGTCGGCGCCGCCGGAAGTGGGGCAGAGGCTCTTTCCGGAAGCGGTATTGGTGGGCGCGCAGTTTGGCGTCTTGATCTTGCCGCGGCCATCGGGGCCCGTGGAACTTGCTACGTTTCGCGCAGATGGTCTCTATGTGGATGGCCGACGTCCCGAGACCGTGACGTATTCGGACGCACCCACCGATGCCTCCCGTCGCGACTTTACGGTCAATGGGCTGTTTCAAGATCCACTCACGGGTGAGATCCTTGACTACGTTGAGGGCCGGCGCGACCTCGAGGCGCGCTTGGTTCGTGCGATCGGCGACCCATGGGCGCGTTTTGAAGAAGATCATCTGCGGATCCTGCGCGCCGTACGCTTCGCCGTGCAGCTCAACTTTGCCTTGGCGCCCGATACGCGTGCAGCGGTCGATGATATGGCCGAGGCAGTCCAGACCGTTTCGGGTGAACGCATACGCGTGGAGTTGCTAAAGATTTTGCGACACGGTCGGGGCGCGGGCTTACGCCTCTTACGCGACACGGGCCTCCTGCGCGTTGTTTTGCCGGAAGTGGAACGTATGGTGGACGTCCCGCAGCCGCCGCAGTTTCACCCTGAAGGTGACGTGTTCGTGCACACGTGTCTTGTACTTGACGGGCTGGAGACTCCCGCAATTGAAGCGTCGATGTCAGCAGAAGAACGAAAAGCTGTCGAAGCAAAAACCGACGACCTCATCATGTCGTGTCTCTTGCACGATGTGGCAAAGCCGACGACGTACACGCGCGATCCCGATGGTCGTATTCGATTCAATGGACACGATGCCGACGGCGTGCGCATGAGCGAGACCATACTCGAGCGCTACCGTTTTCCCCACCGTGCCAAAGAACGCGTGGGCGCGCTGATCGGCAATCACATGAAGATTGCGGCCGTCCCCAACATGCGCAAAGCGAAAATGCGGCGGTTCTTGGGCCAAGACGACATCGACCTGCACCTTGCTCTGCATGCCGCCGATTGCGGTGCCAGCCATGGGGGCTCGGAGATTCTTGATTTCTGTCGTTCGAAACTCGCCGAGTACGCGGATGAACCGGTGATTCCACCACCTCTCTTGACGGGCAAGGACTTGCTTGCGCTTGGGTACGAACAGGGACCTCGATTCGGAACGATCTTGCGTTGGGTGGTTGATGAACAGTTGGAAGGTCGCCTGGACGACCGTGAAAGCGCGGTACGGCGCGTGCAGGAGGAGTTTCCAACGCATGACGCTTCCGACTAATCGCGCGCTACGCCCAGACAGGTCACCGTCCGCACAGGTGATGAGGGCGAAGTGTGTCAACGTCGTTACGTTGCGTTGCGATGACACCACATCATCCTTACGAAAAAGCAACAGGCGGTGTGTGCGGTTGAGCGCCCTCGTCATGTTGGCGGCACTCTTGATTGGGCTGTGCACCCCTCGAGGCGGCCTCGAAGCCAAGGAACCTCCCGCGGGGGAGGAAGGGACGAACCCAAGCGAGGACGCGTCAAGTGAAACGACGCTCGATGATGCCGAGTTGCGCCGTCTCCTCAGTGTTGTTCGCGGAAGCAATCGGGAGCTTCCCGAACGCGTAAGCGCCGCCAAGCGTGCGCTGGCGGGTGGTGCGAAACGTGTGGGCCGCGCCGCACTCTATGCGGGGCGGGCGTTGTTGCCAGCTTCCCCTGCTCATGGCGTTCCCCTCATTCGTGCCGGGCTATCCAAGCTAGCCCAAGACGAACGCGCGGAGCTGCGCGAAACGGTGCTCGCCTTTGCCGCACGTCATACGTCTGCCAATAGACATGGAGACGCAAAACAAGATCTGGGTCCGGTATGGGCATTGGCCATGGACCTCGGAGCGCTCGATGATGGTGTTGTCACGGGGCTGTTGGCAACGTGGCCAGCGTCAAAGGAAACGCTTGCGGCCATTGAGCATACATTTGCATTGCAGGATGCCGCCGCAAGTAAGGGCGAACTGCTAAAACAGCTTCAAGAACGTCTCCCCGTTCTACGCACACTCGAGCAAGCCAACGCCGACGACCCCAAAGTCGCGGGTCCCGCGCTCGATGCGTTGGTCAGCATGGGAAAGAATGCGCTGCCACTACTTCACGACGTCGCGCTCCAGGCAGCGGGCGCAACGCCCGAGCGTACGCACGAGCGCGCGTTGCGGGCCGTACTCGTGTTGGGCTTCATCGGTGATCCATCAAGCATTTCCGTCTTGGGCACGTGCCTGGCATCAAAGACCAACGGTTGGTTGCGTGCACGCGCAGCGGTTGCTCTGGGCGACACGGGCTTACCTGCAGCCGCACCGGCGCTGGCGTGGCATCTATGTGTTCTCAGTGATCTCTTTCGCAGCCGCGATCAATGGGATTATCCGGGCCCGAAAGAGACCACATTGACTGCCGAGGAATGGCCTAGCGCGCACTACTTTTCTGTGGATGCCCACGCGGCAGACGCGCTACTCCGTCTCGGAATCCCCGGTGCGGCGGGTTATTTGATTGAGGAGAAGCTAAACCCCGACAAGGCCAACTTTCGCGTGCGGGTCTTACAAGACGCGATTGACGCACTGCGGCGCAATGTCAAGGGACTCGACACAACCATTTACAACGTCGATCAGGGCACGCCCCAGCGCACGAAGGCGTATAGAGCATTGCGTGCATGGTGGCGATCAACCGGTCCCGCTTCGGTCAAACTCCACGCGTCATTCGATGAGAACGATCCCCAGTTTGCAGACGTGTCTGACCAATTGTCGGCGCGCCTGCTGCGCAAGGATGCACGCGAGTTTATTATCACAAAAGCCGCGTGTGAGCTATTGGGCACTGTCATGACACCGAGCCTGCTGCGGACGCTCGCGAAGACAGACAAACTTCGCGCACGTTGTGAGTTGGCGGTGGCCTTGGGACGCGTGGGGGATCCGCGCGCGATCGATCCGCTCCTTCAGTTGGCGCGCGACAAACGCGAGACGGTGCGTGCCAAGGCGTTAGAAGCACTCAGCGCGTATGTCGCTAAGCATGAACGCGTGCAGGCGAGGCTCTTGGAGGCACTCAAGGAGGCCGGCGAAGCGGGTCGTGTGGCGGCCATGAAAGCACTTGTGATGGCCCCGCGCAGTGCATCCATCAAGGCGTCGATCCAGGCAGCAAACGGAGACGACCCCGACTTTCAGCGCGCCAAAGACGTAACTCTATTTATTCAGGGCGATGATTCGCGTTGGCAGGCAATCGATGTCGGCCTCAAGCACAAGCAACGTGTCGTTCGACGATCGTGGTGGGAGCTCCTCAAACGCGGTCTGGCGATTCCAGCGACCGTTTTCAATGCAACCGCTGTCCCGGGGAGTATTCCGGACAATCAAGTTACGCTCGATGTTCTCAAAGAGTATCGCGATGGATCAACCGACGAGGGGACCAAGTAACGTGAAGCTGGACCTCGACCTCGTTGGCATTTCCAAGCGCGTGGGCGGTCGCAGCGGACCGCGTGTGCTTGATGGACTCGATCTTCGTGTCGAGGGCGCCACGGCGATGGTGCTGCTGGGTGAGAGTGGAGCGGGCAAGACCACGTTGTTGCGAATTATTGCCGGCCTCACGCACGCCGATGCCGGACGGGTGGAATTGGGTGGGCAGGTACTTAGCAATCCGGGTGTGGTCGTTCCCCCGCGCGAGCGTGGTGTGGGTATGGTGTTTCAGGAGCTTGAGCTCTGGCCACATATGACCGTGGCCGAGCATCTGGGTTTTGCTTTGCCTAGCCGACCGAAGAAGCGCGCTGCTCTTGAGAGTCCCGCTGTATGCACACTCGCCGAATCCGTGGGACTCGACTCACGGCTGCTCGCACGCAGGCCCGAGGCATTGTCAGGGGGTGAACGGCAACGTGTAGCGATTGGCCGTTCGTTGGCCGCGAAGCCACGTGTGTTGCTATTTGATGAGCCCCTCGCCAGCCTTGACCCACGCCGCCGCAGTGCATTGCGACTGCTCATTCGGCAGGTTGTTGAGAATCACCAGACCACCGTGGTGTATGTGACGCACGATGCTGAAGACGCGCTTGAGCTGGGGGATCGTGTTGCGATTCTCGCCGACGGCAACGTCGCTGCTGTGGACACGCCTCATGCGCTGTATCGAAATCCGACCTCGCTTCGCGTTGCTCGTGCTTTGGGGCCCGTTACGGCACTTCGCGCAAGTGTCCAGGGTGATCGGATTCACACCGCGTTGGGCACATTTGACGGCACAGGCTCCGCCACGACCAGATGGGGGCAAACGCATGGGCAGCCGCTCTTGGCACTCGTGCGACCGGAACACATCGAACTCGTGCACACGCCGAACCGTGATGATCGCACGGCAACCGTATATCCCATTCGCTCAACGCCAGCGCGTCATGGTTGGCGCGTCACGGCGTTGAGTCACGTTGTCGATGGTGCAGCCGAGCGATGCACATTCTTCACGGAGGACAATCTGCCTGCGGACGGCTCTTCGGTGGCCGTACGACTTACGACACGGCCAACGCTCGTACTTGCACAACCTGGCGACGGGCCGGTTGCTTTGGACCACGCGACCCGCGATACGAAGAACGACGTTCGCGACGAGGAGCTAACCGTTGGGCGCTAACCGCAACAACCAAGTAGCAACACAATCCAGTTGGGCGAGCCGATTCAGCTGGGCAACCCGATGGTGGCTTCCGCTCGCAACGGCAATCCTCGTGGCCGCTGTGCTCGTGGCGTGTGGCGATGAGAAATCGCCAGTCGAATCGCCGGATAGGGGCAAGCGGAAATCCAGTAGCCACAACTCGTCAAATTCGGCGGATATCAGTTCAGATGAGGCCGGTAAGAACGATGGCGACCCACAGGTCGATGGAAGGAACGCAGAGACGGACACAGATCTGCCTAAGCCTGGTGACGACCCCAATGAACCTGCGTTTCGAAGCGCCGCCCAGTGCGGAAAGTGTCACGTAGCGATCTACAACGAGTGGAAGGCATCGTTTCACGGGCGCGCGATGTCGGATCCGTTGTTTCTTGAAATGGCGGATGACGCCAACAATCCGGAAGAGTGCATTCGTTGTCACGCACCGATTCCACTGCGGGAAGCCGACTTTGACACACCGATAGCGCGTACCGCCCGTCGAGCGGATGCGGTGTCGTGTCTCACGTGTCATCAGAGTGGTGGAAATGTCGCGGGGCCTTTCGGTGGCTTGTCCGGCGCGTGCCGTCCGGTTGGGGACGAAGCCCAGCGCAACGTCGTAAAGATGTGTTTTCCTTGCCACAACCAACATGACACCGGCAACGAGTGGATTGGGGGTCCTTGGTCACCCGAGGCCGCCGATCCGCGAAAAGCACCTAGCAAATCGTGCCTCGACTGCCACATGCCCGAAGTCGAGCGACCCCTCGTCAAAGGCGGACCGGTTCGCAAAGGACGGCGGCATACGTGGTTGGGGGGACACAGTTTTTCTCAACTCAAACGCGCCGCAACGCTCGACGTAGAAGTCGCGAGTTTTGTGAGCAAAACGACGGGCGAGAAAGACTGGGACTTCCGGGTATTCGTTACCAACGTTGGCGCCGGTCACTCCATTCCCACCGATGCACGGCATCGATCGTTTGATACGTACATCAAGTTGTGGGACGACAAAGGCACGGTGCTGCTTGATCCCCTCAATCCCAGGCAACAGGCCAAGGCACATCTGGCCACATTTCGTAAGTACTATCGCAACTCCGGCAAAAAGGATACGCAGATTGCGCCGCTGGCGCGCGTTAGCACCAATGGCGATGGCCCTGGAAGGTACACATTGAAAGGCGTGAAGAAGGGGCGTGGCGAAGCGTGGCTTGTGTATCGCTTGACACCGCGTGATTGGCTTACCGAAGACAGTCTCAAGGCGGAAAGCGGTCCCGACGACATTCAGGACGTGCAGACCGCGCGAGTCGTTCATCGTGTGACGTTTACCTTTGGTGAGGAGTCAAAGTAAGTATCGTGATGCGCCGCACTACCCCAATCCGTTCTTTGCCACGCCTTGCGGTATTGGTGCTGGGCGTGGGGTGCCTATCGAACACCGGGTGCGCGAGTACGCCGCTGGATGGAATCAGAGGCGAGAACACCTCGGTCCGTGGAAAGACGCGCCCGTTTTCTTCGAAGGATGACGCGGGCCTTCGAGATGAAATACAAGCGCTTCTCTCCAGTGACACGCGCCGCAGCCAGCAAGCGGAGCGCAATCTGCGTGGTCTCAATGAAGACGAACGCACGCGATTGTTGCAAATTGCACGTGAACGGCCCGCGGAACGTGATCCGCGCTGGTTGAGTCTCATGGAAGACTTACACGGACCCGTGTTGTTGTCGCCGGACGAAGAATGGCGCTATTTGAGTTGGCGTGTGGCGCAGCCCGATCGGGTGCGTGCCATGCGCGCACAAAGTCGATTGGCAGATCTCGCACACACACACCCCGAACCCTTGCTGCGCGCCGCCTTGCAACGTGAACCGGGCTACGAAGCTGCGGTCCTGGCACTGGCTTCCGCGCGCCATCCTCACGCGGCGCAAGAGTTTGTACGTCGCTATCGATCGCCACTCACCCACGACGAACGAAGGCTTATGGCGGAAGCGCTGGCGGTCTGGACTGGGGATCGTCTGATTCCGCGTACGGTTGGCGAGCCGTGGGAGATCGAAGCCGATGCGTCGCGCATAACCACCATGGTGGCGTCGCTTACGCCCCATCCGACGCCCTCCATGCCGGGAAACGCCTCGCTCCCCGCGACGTCGCTCCCACCAATCTCACCGTTCCCACCAATCCAGCCCAATGCGAATGCAAATGGAGGTGCAGGTGATCCGTGGGCGGGCACGCTCGTCCCTGCACCACCACGTGGAACGTCTGATGTCGAGTTTCCGACGAAAGGACCCGAGCCTGGACCGACGACCGGCAACGAAGGAGGGGGCCATGACCGCTAGGCACGTACGCGTCTCGTTAATCAGCGCCGCGGTTGGATCTTGCGCGCTACTCATCGCTGTGATGGCGTTGTACAGCCACGATGTCCACGCCGAAGAGTCTGACGGTGTCGCCCGTCTTGTCGATTCACTTAAAGACGCCAGTCACGAGGAAGCCATTTCGAAATTGGAAGAGGCGTTGGCCGAAGCGCACGACACGAAACGCGTAACGCAATTGCGACGAGCGTTGGCGCAGCGGTTGGTTGCCGCTGACAAACTCGGGGACGCGGTGGCCATGTACGAAGCCCTCACGCGCGGTAGTGACTCCCATGAAGCCACAGCGAGCGATCTGATCGAGCTCGGTGCAGCACGTTTCGCGCTCGCACGGCATGAGGCCGGGCGGGGCGGTGTGAACGCTGTTGTCACGCCGCTTTTGATTGACGCTGTGGACGCAACCAACGGCCTTTCCGTCAAGCCCGATTCGTCATTGAGTTCCGCGTTGCGGCGATCCCTTCTGACGTCGCGTGCTGGCGCCCTTCGTTGGCAGGGCAAACATAAAGAAGCGGCCAACTTGTTCCAAGCCGCCAATCCAAACTCCTTTGACGAGACGCATCGCAAGAGCTTGTGGGATCAGTGTGCGCGCGCCCACTACGGCGCCAAGAACTACAAAGAGGCCGCCAAGGCCTTTGCGCATGCTGGAAATCCACGGGGTGCCGCTGCCGCGTGGTCCGCCGCAAAGAACCGCGAAGAGGCGCTGAAGGTCTACCGTTCACTGATGCAAGACGCCTTGTCGAGCCCGGACAACAAGGGTGCAGCGTCGTTTGCCACTGTCTCGGCCGAAGCATTTCGATCGTCCCGCTTCTTTCATGGATTCGCCGAACTGGATGCCATTGCCGAGGCCCTCAAGCCGGCAACCGAAACGCAGCGTGCACACGTTCTTGCATTTCGCGCGTCCATTCGCGAGGCGCGGGGTGACGAGGCCTCCGCTATTGCCTTGTTACGAAAGTCACTGGCTGTGATTGAGAAGCGCGGTACGCCCGCCGAAGTTGCGCGCACGCGTGTCAATCTCGGTCGGTTGCTCGTCGCAGTCACCGGCGACGGTGCAGACGAGGCGCGTAAGCAAGCCGTGGATCATTTTCTTGCGGCCATTGACGAGCCGAGCACCAAGGCGGATGCCGTATACATTCTGGGGCAACTTGCCGGCATCTATGACCGTCGCATGTGGATGGATCCCGATGCGGTGGAGGCCTGTCTTCGCATTCAGCGTGCGTTGACAAAGGCCGCGCCTGAGAACGCGACGGTGTGGAGTAATCTTGGCAACTCACTGCGTCGCGCCGGACTTACGAAGGACTCGCTGGAGGCCTACGAAAAGGCAGCGGCACTTGATGACGAAGATCCCGTACTGCGTAGTGACCATGGCCTCGCGCTGGCCGCGGCAGGCCAATTCGATGAAGCGTTACGCGCATTTGAAGCGTCGGTCGCCATCGACGAGAGCTACTTGGCTGGGTATCAGAACGCCGCCCGGCAACTCGTCTTACTGGGCAACGCGAACAATGCCCCCGTCAACAGTGCTCCCGTCAAAAGGGCCAGCGCCCACTTGGGCAGGGCGGTGCAGCTGGCGCGTCGCGAAGACCGCCGCCCCGGAACCTATCGCTTCCTTTGGGAGCAAGCCTGGAGAATTCAACGTCGTTCGGCGCTTCGCTAGAGACGCCGTGCGCACGCAACGTACGCCATAGAAACATGTTAGGATGAATCGATGGACTGAGACGCGCCACCCGGCGTGCGCTGGTGAGGCATGGCGGCGCTCCCCGCCGTACACTCCTCGGCCTGCGCCTTCCGGCGTAGTCGTCCTGGTGAGGTCTTCTCGACGAGCGAGGCCTTCGCTAGGAGTTTCGGCTCGACGAGTCATTCCGGCACGCGATGCCGGCAGATGGCGCGGTCCTAGACAGCGAGCGAGATTGTTGGGTGTTCGTGCCCTGCAATCCCCAAGAGACGGAGACGCGATGAAACTCGTTCCGATGAACAACAACCGCCATGGATATGTGAGGGCTACAGGCGCGGCGCCGCGGGCCACGTTAATGATTGCCCTTGTCGCGCTTGGGATCGTGATGGTTGCGCCAATTGGTGCGCTCAACATCGCTGCCGCGAAGGGCGAAGACAAAAAGAAGACCGAACCCGCCTTTGTGAATGACCCCAGCGTCGATCTCATGAAGGACGTCGAGGCCAATCCAAAGCTGTACAAGAAACTCATAGAAGCGGCGCGAGACTACTTCGACGTCGATGAAGAAAAGTGGAAGTCGCGTCTGGCATTTATCGGCGCCTTGGAAATGCTCCAGGCACAAAAGAAGCGCGATCCACTATCGGACACCAAGTTCTTAAGCTGGCTCTGTGCTCAGTCGCGCGCATTCCACCCGCAAATGGCGGAAACCAAGTGGCGCAAGGGCCAAAATATTACGTCGTTCAAGAAACACTCGGGCACATCGTTTACCATCAAAACGCCCTCGTACTGGATGCACGTATCGCCGCCGAAGAACTACCCCAAGAAAAACAAAGAATTTGACGCCTTTCCGCGTGCGAAGCCATGGCCCACGTTGATTTCACTTCACGACAAGTCGGACTATTCGGGCAAAGAGTATCCGGGCATGACGATGTTGAAAAAGCGCTGGCCCAAGGGCGAATTTGGGGAACTCTATCAGAAGTGGCTCGTGTGCGCCCCCATCACCGCGGCAGGTCAATTTGTTCGTTCGGGTCAGGTGGATCGAGGAAGTTTCGATAGTCCTTGGGCGATGGTGTTTCGCCACTATCACGTCGATTTCGACCATGTTGTTCTCGACGGTGTTGCGCCCATCGTTACGACCATTGCCGCGTCACGTGCGGTTTACTTGTCGGGCATCATTGTGCGTTCGGGCTTTCTCACGGACGACGACAAGGCAATTGTTCAAAACTATGCCCACACACCGGTTTATGTCGTGGACGACAAGAAGCTCGCAAAAACCATGCGTGAGGCGGGTCACAAGAACGTGACGGATGGCGATGGTAAGGATCTGATGACATGGATGAGTGCGCTGCGTCGCAAACGGCCCACCACATTCACGTGGAACGCAAATACCGACGACAAGGTGCTGGCGCATTGGATCAGTATCGCCAGCCTGGATCACCGCGCATCGGAAAAGACACTCGACGTTAAGGTAGACAACAACGACATCGACATTCGGGCGCGCGGCGTTACCGAAATTGCCCTCTTTCTTGACGATACACTTGTTGACTTGGACAAGCCGGTCAAAGTCACAATCAATGGGCATCTGGCTTACAAGAGTGCCGTCGTGGGCAAGCCCGACGACGACCAGACCAAGCTAACCCGTCCCTTCGATCTTATCTTTGACCGCAAGCCGATTGAGTTGCGACAGAGTATGTATTTCGGATGGCTCATGCCCGGACGCATCGTCGGTTTGGAAGTGCGTCCACCTGCGGATGCCACCACGGATAAGAAGAAGCCCGACGATAACGCCTCGTCCGTTGAACCCAAGAAGTTCGAAGCGTCCGAGAAAGAAGAGAATGACGCGAAGCGTTACTTCACCAAGGCGCAAGAAGCGCACAAATCGGGCGACAAGGGGAAGGCGTCGCGACTGCTCAAGAAGGTCTTGGGGCTGCCCCACAACCGTCAGAGCGTAGCGGCAAAGAAATTGTTGGCCGAGATCGAGGGATAAGTCGGTCTCGGTTCTCTCGTAGTTGCTCGTGTCTCACATTGAGGAATAGAACACATGAGGCTTTTCCGCGGCGCTGTCGCGTTCGTCGCGGGATTTGTCATTGTCGCGCTTGAGTTCGCCGCGATCCGTCTCATGGCACCTCAATTTGGCCAATCCACATGGATATGGGCCAATGTGATCGGTGTCATTTTGGCGGCGTTGGTTGTGGGGTATCGGCTCGGGGGACGAACGGGTCTCTCGAGTTCAAGTTTCAAGCCTCTTACGCTGTATTACGTTGTGGCGTCGTGCTGGATTGTTGGCGCGGTGCTCTGGGGTCCCTCGTTCATGGCGGGCATGATGCCGTCGGGCGTGTTTCCCGATCGCACCCTTCCACTAGCATTCTGGCCAAGCCTTGCGACCACCGTCTTGCTATTTGCACCTCCTGTGGTGTTGGCCGCGACGACAAGCCCCATTCTCGTGCAACGCGACGCACGTCGTGGCGCCGAGGGATCGAGTGCGGGCTGGATCTATGCCATCGGTACATTGGGAAGTCTTGCGGGGTGTTACGCGGCGCCCATCTACATGTTGCCTTGGTGGGGGACGCGCCTCACGTGTTTTGTGTTGGCCGGCTTGCTATTCGTCCTCGGCCTCGTGCTCTATTTCGTACCGACGAAATCGACTGATGCGTCGTCCCGCGCAACACCGGTTTCCGGATCCCAGAAGGCACCTAGACGATTGTTCTTGGTGGCGCTCGCCATGGGACTCGCCATTACCGTGATCGAGTTTGCGGCAATCCGCATGATGTCGCCCTGGGTCGGTCAATCCAACCTTGTGTGGGCAAATGTGATTGGTGTGTGCTTGCTCTCGATTGCCATTGGGAGTCACTTGGGGGGTCGCTTCATCGACGCCCGTCCTCAATCGCTGCCGTTTGCACGTATTCTCGCGATAGCCGCTGGTTGGCTTCTCTTGGCATTGGCACTCACGCCTATCGTTATGGAGTGGTTGGTTCCCGTAACGCTGTCCAATGCCTACGTGCTTGGTGTGTCCTTGTGGGGAAGTCTTGCGGCCACCCTCTTGCTCTTTGCTCCGCCATTGACCGTGGCGGGCATGGCGGTTCCAGTGGTGATTCGTTTGGCCTCTCCGCAGGGACGCGCGGGCGCGGTAGCGGGTCGCGTATTCGCGTGGAATACCGTGGGGGGGCTGATCGGATGCGTCATCTCGGCATCGCTCTTGGTTCCGGCCATTGGCTCGCGTGCGACCATCGCGCTCTCGGCCGTATTGCTGACACTGTGTGCATGGTCGCTTGGTACGCGACCCATCGGGGAGACGACGGCAAAGCAGACACCGCGTGGAAAAGCCATGACGTTTGGCGGCGCCCTCGCGCTATCGGTGGCGGCATTGTTGACCCTCGCCATCTGGCGCCCGGCCCTACTCCACGACAAAGGACAACTCGCGGAAGTGGAATCCGCGTACCAAACGATTCGTGCTGCGGAACAAATGCAGGTGGCCGTGTATCCCGCCAAGCCGCCGTCGGAGTGGCAACCCACGAATCAGATTCCCATGCGCTTCTTACGCCACGACGAGGATCATGAGACGTATCAGAGTGCATGGCTCAAAGACAAGCACGCCACACAACTCACCGGAGGGCGGTACTTCGAACATATGGCGATTGGCGCCCAGTTCTATCGCGCGCAGCGTAAAGACAAGCGGCTTGACGTATTGATCATCGGCCACGCGGGCGGCACTGTGTACCGCGTGCTGCGAGACACAGTGCCCAAGGAACGCGACTTGCACTGCATCGCCGTGGAGCTTGATCCGGAAGTCGTGAACGTCGCGCGTGCATACTTGGATCACAAAACCCTTGAAGACGAACGACTTACGCTCATTACGGGGGAAGATGGGCGCACCGTGGTCAACGCGCTTCCCGACGACCGGCGTTTTGATTTGATTCTGGTGGATGCCTATACCCGAACCAACTACGTTCCTTTTCAACTGGCCAGCCGTGAGTTTTTCGCACACGTTCAGGGCCATCTCAAACCGGGTGGTTGGCTGGGACTCAATGTGCTGGGTGGGGGAGCGAAGAGTCCGGTAGCGCGCGCGGTGTCGGCTACGGCCAATGATGTCTTGGGCAGTGCGTTTCTGACGCCCAATCCCTCGTTTCCAGGCAATGTCATTATCTGGGCATCACCCAACGCGCCACGTGGGCCGCGCGTGGACGGCGGCGCCACACTTCATCCCCAACTTCGCACCGCGGTATTTGCCCTTGAACGTCTCACGTGGCGCTTTCGGTCACGCGAAAACGAACTCCTATTGACTGACGATCGTTCGCCCGCCGAACAGATCGCCGACGAGGAGTTTGGACTGTGATCCGTTTCGGACGAATGCTTGCATGGATCTGTGCCGTGGGGGCCTGTCTACTTGGTTCCTTGCCCGCGGCAAATGCCAATGAAGCCACCGAGGCGATCGAAATCGCGTACGTTGAGGGGCGCTTTGACGACGTCGATTTCGCGTCGGCTTCATTACCGCCGAAAACGCTTCGCTATCTCAGGGCCTTGCGCGACTTTGCGTGGCGACCCTCCCATCAGCGTGCGATCGATGTCCAAGCGCTGGATTCTTCGCTGCAGGTGGAGGCGTGGTTGAGCGATTCCACGCGAATCGATTCGCCCTTCACTGAGGATGAACCCGATCCGGCGCCCACAGCCACGATCTTGCTTCAGGACCGGCGCGTTCGCGAGAGCGCTAGCGAAACTCCCCAGAAGCGAAGCGCATCGTTGCTCCACAGTTGGCGGGTGAACGCGCCTCGGCTCGGCCGGGCAATCGATATGAGTCTGATCAAGTACGACGCCATTTACGGGCCCCAGCCAACCATCGAAAGCGTGGAGCAGGCCAAGGCCCACGCACATGCCGCGCGAAACAAGGCGCGCTGGGTGGCACTGATTGCTCTGGCTGCCCTGATTCTCACTGTGCTACTGATTTCGAGGCGCTTGCTCAAACCGGGCGATGAATGTGCCTCGGCTGCCCTCTAAGCCCTAGAAACTCGGCCAGCGAGCTTAAGTACGTGGACGGGCGCCTCTATGACCCCCACACCAACAACACAACATAATATAGATTATCAGACGTTAGAAATGTGGTGAGAAGACCCCGAATCGTCGGCTTCCCGTACCCTCTCTAGGTTGCACGTTTCCTGTTTGAATCGAGCTGTCAATGATGAGTAGTCGAGTGGAGAGTATTCGTTCGTGACGTCAACTGAACCCAGCCGCAGCGACGCAGGTGTGCGTCTTGACCGGATTCGTGCCATTGTGCTCGATGGCGCTATGAATCAGGCCGAAGCCACCATGACCGCTTTACGCAAGCGATTGGATGCGGTTGATGACGACGCCAACTCGCGGCTAGAGCAACTCAGGGCGACACTCGATCGGCATAGAGAACTCGGTATGGCCGAGGCTCGACAGCACGCTCGCGAGGCGGCCGACGCGGTGACGGAGGAAGTTCGCGCGCTCCGGGGCGACATGATTCGAAAGCAGACCATCCTTGAAGAGGAAATTGCAGAACTCAAGAATGCCGTGGAACACCTGCGGATGCGCACCGAAGGGTTGGATGACTTTGAGGCACTGATGACCCGTCGCATTCGTGAACTTGCGGCTGCCGACGGGGCATTCATGACGAGCGCTGATGTTCAAGCGCTCATTGCTGAGCTGATGGCACGGCGCAAGAAGCGGCGGTGGTAATTGGTTCCCGACAAACACACCACCGCAGAAGTTCCCACGGAGTTGCCCGCGGACGCTTCGCGGCATGCATCGAATCGTGAACTCGACGACGCCGCAAGGGACGTCGCGACGCCGAGACGCTCCACGCCCCCACTACGTGTTGAAGTCCATCAACTCGAAGCCTTACGAGAACTGTTGCTCGAAGAAGAACAGTTGGATATTGAAGCGCTTCAACGGCGACTCGACGACGTGACGGTGCGTGCCGAAGAGATGGCCACCGCGCTCCCTGCGGCTTTTTCGTTGGGCGCCAAGGAACGCTTGGCGGCAGCCATGATGCCCACGGTTGAGTCCGCGCTGCATGAGTCTGCCAACCGCAATCCACACGCATTGGCCGACGCCATTTTCCCGGTCATGGGTCCCGCTATTCGTCGCGCCATTCGGGATGCCATTGGCTCACTGGTGGAGAATGTCAATACCACGATTGAGTCACGCTTTACGGCCCGTGGACTCAGGTGGCGCCTCGAAGCCAAGCGAAGTGGCCGCACCTATGCCGAGGTCGCACTCGCCCACAGCCTGCTCTATCACGTGGAGGAGGTCTACCTCATTCACAAGGAGACCGGACTGCTTCTGTTGCACGTTCAAGAGGGATCGGCCACTCAAAACGATGCCGATCTTGTCTCCGGTATGCTCACGGCTATTCAGGATTTCGTGCGCGATAGCTTTCATATGGACGACGGGGATGTACTGGAACAGTTTCAGGTCGGTGACGTGACGGTCTTGGTCGAACAAGGGCCGTCAGCCGTGTTGGCCGCCGTGGTACGTGGGACGGCACCGCCCACCGTGAGGCCGTTGATGCAGAAAGCGCTTGAGGACATTCACGGACGGCACGCGCGTGTGCTGAAGTCCTTTGATGGCGACGCCTCCATCTTGATGGGTGAACGGAAGACCCTTGAGGCCTGCCTCGTTCGTCGCGACAAGGCCGACAGGCGCAAGCGCACACAGCGCTTTGGACCTTTTGGATTCCTGGCTTCTATTTTGCTCTTGTCGCTGCTGATCTATGGCGGCTATGCGCTGATTGGCAATCACATTCGAACGCGGGATTTGCGACAGCGTTTCTCCGCGCTCACGGAGCGCATCGAGTCCGAGCCGGGATTGTCGGTTGCGTGGGAACGGGAGTACGACGGTCGTTTTACGCTTCTTGGCCTCAGGGACCCCAACGCACGGGATCCCGCAACGCTCATCCAAGAGACGCTTCACGAGGGCGATCCCGTGGCCATTCGATGGATTCCAACAACGGCCAGCGAACCTGCGATCCTTGAGCGGCGCTGGCGGAGGCACCTGTCGCCCCCACCCACTGTCACCTTCGATATGCAGTCAGATGGCCCCCGCCTGCACGGCGTGGCGCCGCGCACGTGGCTTCGCCGCGCTCGACTTGTTTCCTCGGTGGTACCGGGGCTGTCACAGATTGAAATGCGCGACGTGCTGGCGAGTGAGGATGCGTATTGTCACGACACCATCCGATCGATTCAAGCGGTGCGGTTGCGTCTTGATCCAGCACCGGGTAGCGCTGTTTCGGATGCCGCCCTTGACCGACTTCGCAATCAGGTAATGAAACCCATTCAGCGCATCCTCGACCATCCGTCCAAGAAGCGCCGTGTAACAGTCATCGTGCGGTCAGCGGGCCAATCGTCCGAAGCGCTTTCTTTGGCCGGTTCCGGCATCGGGCGCATCGTGACGTATCTGCGGAAGTCGTTTTCCGATAGGTCGGCGACGATTCACATTGAAGCGAAACAACCCCAACGTTTTGCGCGCGGAGACGTTGGGCTTGCCGATGCCCCCACCTCGTCAGACAATACGCGTGTGCGCTTGGCTCCGGTCGAGCCCGAAGATGCTGCGCCTGCGGTGATGTTTGACATTGAGATGTCACCCGCGACGTCACCCGCGACGTCACCCGCGACGTCACCCACAATGCGCGAGCGCGACTCGACCGGAGATTGAGAACCGTGATTCAAAAGAAAATTTGCATGGTCGGCTCCTTCGCCGTGGGCAAGTCGAGTCTGGTGGCTCGATATGTTCAAAATAAGTTTTCCGAGAAGTACCAAACCACCGTGGGCGTGAAGATCGATCGCAAAGAGATTGATATTGACGGCGTCCCGGTACGACTGATTTTGTGGGACCTTCACGGCGAAGATGATTTTCAAAAGGTGCGCGCCACGTACCTGCGAGGCTCATCCGGCATTCTGCTGGTCGCCGACGGAACGCGCCCCGAAACCATGGCAGTGGCCCGTCGCCTAAAAGACACCGCCACGGAGGCCGTCGGAGAAATTCCTTTCGTTCTACTTGTCAATAAGTGTGATCTCACCACCGAATGGGCCGTGGACGATGCCGCCGCGAGCACCGAGTTCGCCTGCCCCGTGCTTCGCACAAGCGCCAAGACCGGCGAGAGCGTCGAAGATGCCTTCATGATGCTCACACGAGAAATGGTGCAACGTTGAACTTGGCCACCTCACGGTTTCCGGCGCCCGTGCAGTCGTATCTGGCGCATCAACTTGATCTCGCGCGCCACGTCGCGTGGTTTGAGGTGGATGAGAATCGCATCGTTCGCGCAGTGGGCGGTCGGTCCACGTTCTATCGCTTTGATGCCGCGGTCATCGGCCAACATGCGGAGGTGGCCTTTCCCTACCTCACCGGCATGTTCGAAGATGTTGCGCCCCGGTATGTGTTTCCGTTCGTTCAAATGCCCAGCGGTGGACTGGCCGATATTCACGTGGTGTCGGTCCGCGGCGAGCACGGCGGTATCGAGAGCACGTTCGCCATCATTTTGGACACGAGTTCCGAAGCCTATCGACTGGAAGCCGTTCAACAGTCGCGCAATGAACACGCGCTACGTGGCATTTCACCCATGCACGCGAGCCTCCTCACGCTCCTGGGGGCGCGCGACGCGCTCTTGTTAGAGCCGGCACGCGACACGCAACAGGAGGCATCACCTGCTTTTGCTTGGCTGCGCGTCCTGTCGCCGCTCCCAACGTGGGCCGATGCATTGACGCAGAGCAAGCACGTCGATTCCGCCGCGGCTACGCGCACGGCTGCGGATGGCAAGATGCTACTCCATGTAGACACGTTTCCATTTTTGGAAGCGTTTCTTCCCGAAGCGGTGGAATTCTGGCGTTCCAAGTCACGAGGCCTCTTGCAGAGTACGCCGTGGGTGCAAACCGACGGCAACGGCAATGAGATCTCCCTACAAGTTTCCGCCGTTCATCTCGAAAATCATGGCGGCCTCTTGATCGTGGAAGTCCTCGGCTCGACCTATCACGAAAAGCGTTCCCTGCTCCAACGGGCGCGCGAACGCAGCCTGGAACAAGAGCGACTCAGTCGTGCCCTGGCCCACCAGCAGTACATGCTGGATTATATTTCTCGCGATCTTGCCGAACCCGTGCAGCGTTCCTTGATTCGCATCGAAGAGCTTCTCGCCGAACGCAACGTGCAAGGGCCGGTCGAAGAGATCCTTGAAGCCGTGCGTCGCGAGTGCCATGAACATGTGGACGGCGTTCGGAAAATTTTGGCCGTCTTCGGCCGCCACACATCGATTGATGAGAACTACAACGCCTAGTCCTTCCCTAATTCTTCTCCCTTCCCTCATCTGAATCTCAATCTGTCCTGATCTGATGCTTGTGTCGCTCTGCGCCTCTACAACGTTGCGTCTCTGCGTGAGGTGCAAGGGTGTTGCACGCGTGACGCCTCAATTCTTTCGGACGCGATATTCCCCGCCACCAATTTGGGCAAGTTCGCGCATGAAGTCGGCGTCGTGGTCCTCGCCAATGCCTACGGCGTGAATGCGCAACTTCAATGAGTCATTCCACTCGCGCACCGCATCAAGAATGCGTTTGCTATCGAGCAGGCGACCCGCGGTAGGACGGCCGTCGGTGAGAAAGAAGATGGTGTCAACGACGGGGCGACCCGTTACGGTGGAAGCGAAACGAAATCCCGCTTCCAGCGCGTCGTGGATGTTGGTGCCCCCCACGGGCTTCTGTTTCGTGACCCAGCCTTGAATGACCTTCTTGGTGCCTTCGCTGGCAGTCTTGGCCTTGGATTGCCAGGGAATCACCGAATGATTGAAGAAGATCACGCCGAACTGATCGGTTGGATTGAGTCCATGGATAGCACCCATCAGCTCACGCTTGGCCACGTCCATTTTCGTTTGACGCTTGGCGGCTTCCTTTCGGGGGACGCGGTCCATCGAACCTGAAATGTCGATGATGTAGAGGACGCGATCACTGAATGTTGGAATGCCGTAGAACGTGCCGCCCTTTTTGCTTTGATCACTCACTGTGTGGGGCACGGGGTTTTTTGGCAGGATGAACTGCTCACCATGCTCATCCCACCACGTCTTCCAAGGCCCGGGGTAGGGACCGTGCTTCAATCCGGTGAGCGACGTGAGCGCGCGCTGCGCATCCTCGCGAAGTCGGGCGATATCTTCGCGTCCCAAAAATGTGATCAGCGGCATGATGCAACGCTTGTCGTGCATACGCGCCAGGGCCTCGATGCCATCGAGCGTCAAATTGCTCTGGTCGGGCGGCAATTTCAGCGTGGCGATGGCGCGTGGGAAGGTGCGCCCATCGCCATGCGCAGCAAGCACACGCAGGGCGAGGCGGCGGATCGATGGCGGCGTCTCGCTGTTGTCATAGACGGCGACCAGACGTTCATCCACTTCGGGCTTTCGTACATCCCACACCGCATGGAGCCAACGAACACGGTCCGGAGGTTTCTTAGACAAGAGCCACGCGTTTTCGATTTGCGTGAGCGACTGAATGAGCGCGTCCCCGTCCAGCGTGCGCAACATCGCCGTTGTGACGAGCGTGGCGGACTGCATCAGCGCGTCGTTCTGAGCGTATTGATTTTCTAGATCTTTGAGTGTTTTGAGAATGGTCTCCTGTTGTTTGCCAACCTTCTTCGACTTCTTGTTGAACCGGTCAATGTCGTGCCCCGACTTCGTGCTCATATCGAACTGCTCTTGGAGACTTTGCAGTTTGTCAATGCAGTTTTCGTACTTCTCTTCGCACGATCGCTGAAGCTTCACCAGTTTCTGTCGTTGCCCCGCAACCCGCTTCACGCCGCCAAGAAGCAACTCGATGGCCCGAGGACCTGCCATGGGGCGGAGCAACTCAAAGGCACGTGCGCGCACTGCGGGATCTTTGTCGCTCAGGGTGCTCTTGAACTGTTTTTCAATGCGGTTTTGCTCTTCCTTGGAGAGCGGGCTCGATGTGGCGGGTGCGTCGTCCTTGGCCCACGCGATATCCGGCGCACATCCAAGCAGCACAAGTCCCGCGAGGAGCGCTATCGCGCCGAGCGTGCGTGCGACCCGACGATCTTCGAAGAAAGCCATCATGTGCCTGCTAACCACCCTTTGCGTTCACGGTCTCGGGGTCCGTCGGTTCCGTTGTGGATGGCGCGTTCGACGCCTCACCATTCTCGCTACCGTCATAGCCGTCGGTTGCGTCGTAGCCATCGAACGTGGGTAGACAGAGCTGGCGCGTGAGCGACTTTTTGGCGCGCACCATCTTCAGAAACGTCTCGCGCAATTCATCAAACCGCGCTTCGGCTTCGGCGCTGTCGCCCACGATGGGTACCTGGGCCGCAGCAAACGTGTCGTGCCCCCCACCATGGCCGTCGCTGATCGCACGGGCGACGGCCCCCGCGGCCAAGTCGGGATCGTTGCTCTTCACGCTGCGGAGTGAGCAGTACAGCACCGGCGATTCACCTTCTGGCGGAACATGGTAGCCCGCCGCAAGTGCCCACTTCACCCCCTCGAGTCGGAAGAGCAAGTCGGCAACTTCTGCTACCAGGTCGGCGTGGGCAATGGTGCCCAAGTAGGTAGACACGGTGAAGTCGGTCACCAGCGCTTGCTGAAGCGCGCGGGCCATCGTGACAAAATAGGTTTGGGGTACGCGGGCACGTTCGATGCGCGCCAGGATCTGTTTATCGGAAAGCTTGTAGACCTGTTCATACACCCGTTCGTCTTCCGAACTCACACCGCGCGACAAGTCCATGGTATCGGTGCGGATGCCGTACGTGAGGGCGGTAGCGAGTACCCGATCCATTGGAATGTTGTGATCGACAAACAGCGCCCCCACCATGGTGCTGGTGCTACCAAACGTTGGATCGCAGTATGGAAACGGGATGCCTACTAGCGAACTTACGCCAGGGTGGTGGTCAATCACAATGTCGGGCGTTACACCCTGAGGCAGCCGACAGGTTCCCGCGCCGGGATGCGTGTCCACCACAATGATCAAGTCAAAGTCGTCGTAGTTCAGGCGGTAGGATGGTCGTATGGAAATGGCGAGATGACGAAGCATGGCACGGTTTTCAACCCGTCCGACGCGGCCCGTGTAAGCCAGCACCGCATCCACTTCAAACAGCCGGCGCAACAATACCCGGAGCGCCTCGGCCGACGCGAGCGCATCGGGATCGGGGTTGTGCTGCAAATGAATGAGCGGGCTCTGCTTGCCGCGGGCGATCTCGATGAGCCGCAGCAGCGGCGAACCGCTGGGCGGGGCGGTCGCCGACGGCGCCTGGGTGGTGTTACTGGCTTCAGCCACACGTCGAAGTCTACCCCGAGGCCCTCGGCCCTTCTCGCTCGCGACGGGGCTGCCTCAGATTGTCGTAAGCCATTATGGTGAAAAGTCTTAGCCTCGATCGGCCCTTCGTTCATAGCCGAGCTCTTTTAGGATTCCCAATACCTCGGACCACGTAGGGAAGGATCGCCCACTGCGCTCCTTGAAGCGATTGATGGCGCGGATGAACTCGAGCGTCTCTTCTTCCATGTCGTATTGATTGATGCTGCGCGGCCGCCGGCGAGGTCCGGCGCGTCGATCCGCCGTCTTGCGCCGATCGGGATCCACCTTGATGTTTTTCTGGCGACGTTCGCCCTTTCGGCGTTCCCTGCGCACCCGACGGTCCATCTCGGGAGTCGGCA
The DNA here is from genome assembly GCA_965222115.1 of Planctomycetota bacterium. Lineage (GTDB taxonomy): Bacteria > Planctomycetota > PLA2 > PLA2 > JAEUHO01 > CBDCTJ01. Next base: position 2,781,525 of record CBDCTJ010000007.1, read on the forward strand.
CATCGGAATTAGAGGGCGACGTTTGGTCCGGTACTGCACGAGGGGCGGCGGACTCATCGTGTCCGGGCGGCTCATCGTTGACTTCGCTCATGACGTCAGGGTACACGGGCGCACCATGGAATTGTGCGTTGATTGTGTGAGGAGGTAGGGCCTGCGCCCACGGAGCCTTTGCACGGCGTTATCCGCCTTCCTTGAAGACGATTTGGATGGCTTTGACTTCGCCGCTATTTACACGCTCTTTGTCGGCTGCCTTCCAGTTGGTGCCGACAACATAGGCACGAACCTCAATGGGACCCGGTGGTACCTCAATCTCTCCATCACGTGAGAGACCTTGCACGCGCTTGAACTCGCCCGTGCCAACCTTCATTTCCAAGATCACCATGCCTTTGGGCCGTCGTCCATCGGCCGTCACAAAGCCGGCAAACCGGAGCTTTGCAAAGCGCTTCAATATGAGCGCACTCAACTCAGTGTGTTCGCCCGCTTCGACAACAAACGGCGGCGACTCGGCGGTTACGAAACCTACTGCCGAGACGCGCAACTTGTAGCGCCCGGGTGCTACGCCGCGGGCGTCGATCATCCCTTCGCGCGATAAAAAGTTACCGAGCTCCGATTCCGGGCCTGGTGGCGTGGCATTGCCCGTCTTGGCGGGCGCCAAGCGAATCAGTTTGGCCATCGCGGGATCCACGACATGGGCGCCGTCGCCATCGAGGGGCAAGATGAAGCTTCCGCCGCCCTCCATATCGAACTCGACCGCCGCGGTACCCATTGGCTTTACGTCGAACGTAACGGGTTGCGAAGATTCAGATTCCACCGTGCACCAAGCCTCGTACGATCCAGGTGAGATCTCAGACAAGGCAAATGTCTGATCGGCGCGCAGCACGGCGCGACGAAGCGAGCGAGCGAGTACGTGGCCATTCTCGTCCCGCTGCGTCATATGGACGCGAACGGGCCCCCCCGCGTGTCGTCGTGCGCCACCTTTGAGTCGCGCGACCAACGCACTCTTGCGCTCCGCAACCATCACCAGATCATCGGTCCCAGGTTTCACGGCGTATTCATGCAAAATGCCAATCGCCGGGTGCCGCGCTTCCAGATTGTGGACCTCGGTTGCGAGACCCGCGACGCGAAAGCTGCCGTCGCTGCCCGTGATGGCCTTTCGGGGCCGGCCATTGACGTAATACGTATGGCGCGGCGTGGCGACGATGCTGCGCGCGTGGATTTCGACACCGGCCACGCCGCGGCCGTCCCCGTCAATGACTTTGCCCGAGATCTCGCCGCCCTTCTTGAGCCGCAATTCGCGATGGGCGGTTTTACCCGGTGTAACAATCAGGCGCCGCGGCGCTTTGGAGCCGCCATCGGGACGATCCATATCGGTCCAGGCGTATTCGGGATGGGTGACGACAAACTCGAGTTGCACCTCATCGCCGAGTGGACCGATTTCGAAACGGCCCTGTTTGTCAGTATACAGACGTAACGAACTGCCTCCCTCGTAGCGAATACCCCACACGCGCTCGCCCAAATGCTTTGCAATGAACTGTACCAACTGCGGAATCTGCGAAAATCGCGGTCGCATTTCGGGCGTCCACGTGCGGGTTCCGACGTGTTCGCCTTCCTCTGGCGTATCGATCGGGGGCACGGTGATGGATTGAAGATTGACTTCCACAAGCGCGTCGGCAACAGGGGCGCCGCTCTCGTCGTCTACGACGCGGCCCTTGACGCGCCCCCCCTCCTGCAAATGAAACAGGAGATCGTCGCGACCGTGCTTGGACGTTTCGTCGCCACGGACATCGAGCACTTGAAGAAAGTACCCATCGTGAAATGCCACCACATGGCTAATCATCTGGCCGGCATCGGCTGCCAACGTGAAATGTCCATCACCGTCGCTACGGGTTTCCGCGGCGATGCCATTGTTTCCTACCAAGGCTACGCCGTACGGGTTGATGGAGTCGTCCGATTCTTCATCCGGATCGAGTCCCGCGGGCCCACCCTTCAAAAGCCCGGTTGAATATTCAACCAACAACACGGTGGCGCCTTCAATCGGGGTGTCGGATCGAGTCAGCACCCTGCCTGCATACACGCCGCCCGCTTGCGGGCGGAGCGCGCGAGCCCCCTTCATGTATTCAGGCATAGGCGCTGGATCGGGCGTGTGTTCTTTGGAAGGGGTAGGCAGCGCCTCATAGTCAGGCGGCGTCGCATTGCCCCCAAAGAGGATGAATGTGACGAGGGCCGCAGCTAGGGCGATCAACACAGCGAGGATTGCAACGGTTCGCATGGGATTTCATCCGAGAGACTGGCACTTCCAAGAAAGCGACGTAGAGCGGACTCGGTACATCGCGGATGCCTATAGGTCACGGCGGCAAGTGACGTGCCGCGCGGAGTCGTACCGTAACGCCAATCGGAGGGCACCGACATGCCGATGCCGTGCGATGCCGCACGGCGGACACGCGGGTGCGTCGCACTGAATTGCGTGAATGCTAACGATTCAGGGCATGGTAGCCCGGACGATTCGTGAAGAGTCCGGGTTAGAGGCCATGTTGGGCCAACCGAGCTACGAGCGTCGAGCGATCAAAGGCCGAACTCTCCTCCCCGGGGACGCGGTAAGAGTCACTGTCCTCGTGATGGGTGCTGAACTCAATGATCTCTGAGTCTTCCAGTCCCCAGAAGCGGTGTTCGACGCCAACAGGAATGTGGTGGTGGTCACCGGGACGCATGACGCGCTCGCCGTCCCCCAACTCAAGGAATACCAGTCCCCGCGCGACGTAAAACGTCTCGTCTTTGATCTTGTGAAAGTGCAGGCTGCAGCGATAGCCCTTCTTGAGCATGAGACGCTTACCGCAATAGGCCGCGTTGACCAGCCAATGCTCCTCGCCCCACACCTTCTGAACGCGTTTGGCCGGGGTCTGGGAAAGCACATTCTTCATCGAACTCATGCGAGGGTCCCGATACGCGTGTCGACTGCACCTGACACAAGCAACAGTCACTCGTCTAGTCTCGCACCTACCGGGGGCGCCGCAAGGACTTCATTTTGCCCGAGATCCCCTTGATCAAGTAGTCCGGCCTAGCTCGCCACGCTCGACGTACGGATCAACGCCTGAATCAGCGCGGGAAAGGGGAGGCCTGCCACGGCAGCCGCCTGAGGCACCAAGCCGCGAGACGTCATGCCCGGGAGCGTATTGACCTCAAGAACGGTTAGCTCACCCTCGGGTGTCAACATCAGATCCGTACGGGAGAGACCTCGCAGGCCAAGAATTTGGTGCACCACGCGACCAAGGGCTTGCGCTTCATCCGCAAGGTCGTCCGAAATGGGCGCCGGGCAGATTTCTTCGGCGCCCTGCGTGCTGTATTTTTCGTGATAGTCGAAGAACTGACCACTGCGGGGCCGAATCTCAACGATTGGCAAACTTGTTAGTCCATCGACGACAACCCCGTCTGGACATGGCGCCCCCTCTAGCACACCGGCTGTAAGCTCGCGCCCCTCGACAAAGCGTTCGATCAAGAGCGAGTCCGCCTCGGGGGCCAACTCGTCAATGACGGCTGTGGCTTCTCCGGCATCTCGAACAAGTCGAACTTCTAGCGTGCTGCCGCCGCACGGATTCTTAATCACAAGCGGTAGACCAAATGCTTCAAGCCATTGATCCACATGGTTGGTTCTTGATGCTAGTACATCCGACGTCTTGGCAACGAGGAAGTCGGGTGTGGGAATGCCGTGAAACGAGAGCACTTCCTTCGTTCGCACCTTGTCAAACGCCAGGGCACTTCCCTTAACACCGCTGCCTACAAACGAGAGCCCCGCCGCGCGCAAGCAAGCCTGGATGGTTCCATCCTCGCCAAACGCACCGTGAAGGACGGGAATCACAATGTCGACGCACCAATCTTTGAGCGCCGATATGCCATCCCATACGCCGTCGTAGGATCGCCAGCCTTCCGTCTGCCGTGGATCGAATCTGGACGTGGGTTGTGGCGCTCCAGAATGGCGCCTCCCCACTCGCGCATGACTCCCGCGAGGCAGCGCGCGCAATTCCGACACAGCCTGCGTAGACGTAGATCCAGAACTCTCGGCGCGCCATCCCTTTGGCGGCGTCAACCAACGACCGTCGCGCCCAATGACAAAGGGTCGAACCGCGAAGTGGCGCTGAAAGAGGGCGGCGACCACATTGGCACCGCCTTGCAGACTGACTTCGTGTTCGCTGCTGGGTCCGCCCATGAGGACAGCGATACGAATGCCATCGGCTCGACGCGCACCGCCTCGCTCGCGTGCATCGCGCGCCCGGCGATCGCGATAGGAAGCGGGATTGGGTCGCACGCAGCTCTCCTGTGGATTCGAGGTCCCCTTACTTTGGATCGGCTCTCCGACAGGGCCACTGGCGTCAGCTTTTCCATTCAATGCGAGCGTCGCAAGGGCTGAATGGCGAATCTACTGCGAATCCACTTGATGGGCTTCGGACCCGTCGAGTTCTCGCGGGCGAAGGGCGATGGGAAATGTGGGCTCCCGTCCGAGTTCGTTGTGCCATCGCACGACTTCCTCGCCGACGAGTGCTTGAGCCGACGCGAGACTGTCCACGCCCGTCGCGTGCTTCACCGGCGCAAACTCCCACGCGCGACAGACCTCATGTACTTCGAGACGAGGCGCCTCGGGCAAGATGTCGAAGATGAACCGCTCAAGCTTGGTGGCATTGGGAGCGGTGGGATGCACAAGGCCGGTGGCCTTGGTCCAGTAGGGCGACTTCTTTGTCGCGCGATGCAGTGGCCCCACATAACCGCCCGCATACGTGGCTTGCAGCCAGCGCAGGCTCATGGCGTGGATCGCGATACTCCCGAGGGTCAGATCGTCCGCGCCCTCATCGGGCAACTCGGAGTACTCGACAATTCGGTGGCGCCCCTGCAGGTCGCGCGCGAATACCCCAACGCGTTCATCCGGGGACGCCTTGGCCACCGCTTTGGTCACCACGTGAGCCCGGCGTTCTAGCATCCAGCCCAGCATCACGGGATCGAGTGGACGCGCCAGTGGATTGTCCACTTGAAACGTAGAGATCACCTCAACGCCCGCGTCGAGCAGACGATCCATCGCGCCAAAACGATGTAGCGCCGTGTGAGCGCCGCCGTGGCCGTCGGGTGCGGTGGCGAGTTCCCCGGGTGCCGCCAACAATGCTCGACCGTCCGCGTCAAAGCAGGGGAGCCGGCCTTGCACGAGGATCGTGGTTTGATCCGGCTGGAGACCGAAGGAAGTGCCGTGTTTGCTGAACGTTTCGCGTGTTGCTGCTTCGGTGGCCTCATTGACCAGCACGAGCAACGGAACGGCATGGCCGGTGCGTTCGCTCCAGCGCGCAACGCGCTCGGCATGAATGCGATAGAGCGTTCGACCTGCGTCGGGCCCGAACTCGACATTGCCCTTGGGCCCATCAAGGCCCAGCCGCGTGCCCTGACCGCCTGCCAGCAAGAAGGCCGCCACTTTCCCCTTGTGTAGGAGTTCGAGGCCGCGACGTGCAAGGCGTGCGCGCAACCCACCCTCCGCTCGTTGCCGCTTCCAACGCAGTGCAATGGGTGGACGCAAAACAGCGCTGCTAGCAGGCGCGGGGGCATGTAGCGCGGCGTGGCATTCGGTCCACGGCACCCGCGCGAGTTGCTCTTGAAACCGGGCACGTGCCGCATCGCTGAGCGTAGCTACGTGCGAAAGCAGATGCGATTGCTCGGCGGCGCGAAGCTGCTGCGCTAATGAGTCGTCAATCACAGTTATTGTCAATTGCTCGTATTGTCTATAGCTCGCTGCGTGTGCCGATCTAGCGCTGCTTTCGAAGCATCGACAAGAGCGCTAAGCCACGCTGGCGCCACCCGCTATTCTACACCTTGCCGAAGGCAACGGTGACCCTAAATCTTGCCGAAGGCAACGGTAACCCTAAATCTTGCCGAAGGCAACGGTAACCCTAAATCTTGCCGAAGGCAACGGTAACCCTAAATCTTGCCGAAGGCAACGGTAACCCTAAATCTTGCCGAAGGCAACGGTAACCCTAAATCTTGCCGAAGGCAACGGTAACCCTAAATCTTGCCGAAGGCAACGGTAACCCTAAATCTTGCCGAAGGCAACGGTAACATTGTGGCCGCCAAAGCCTAGGCTGTTGCTCAATGCGTAGTTGATCTTGAGATCACGCGCTTCATTGGGAATGTAGTCGAGGTCACATTCAGGATCGGATTCGAACTGGTTGATGGTGGGATGAACCTTGCCCTCAGAGATGCTCATGGCCGTGAACACAGCTTCCACGCCGCCGGAACCGCCCAACAAGTGTCCTACCATGGACTTGCTCGATGAGATACAGAGCTTGTAGGCGTGATCGCCAAACACGCTCTTGATCGCCGAAGTCTCTGCAGCATCGTTGAGCGCCGTGCTTGTGCCGTGGGCATTGATGTAATCGATCGTGTCCGGATTGAGCTTGGCGTCCTTGAGTGACAGGTCCATGGCGCGCATGGGGCCAATTCCGCCTGGCGCGGGTGCGGTAATGTGGTGCGCGTCGGCTGACATACCCGCACCCAACACCTCACAATAGATCTTGGCGCCGCGCTTCTTCGCGTGCTCGTACTCTTCGAACACCAACATGCCCGAGCCTTCGCCCATAACGAAACCGTCGCGGTTCTTATCAAAGGGGCGACTGGCTTCTGTCGGCTTGTCATTCCTTCGGGACATGGCGCGCATGGCATTGAATCCGGCCATGCCCATGGAAGTAATGGTGGCCTCCGTACCGCCCGTTATGCACACGTCCTGTTCGTCCGTGCGAATGCTTCGAAGCGCTAACGCCATGGCGTGATTGCTTGAGGCGCACGCACTTGCGGTAATGAACGAGGGACCTTGCAAGCCAAAGCGTATGCTCAAGTTGCCTGCAATGGCATTCGGCATCATCTTGGGCACAAAGAACGCACTCACGCGTTGTGGCCCCTTTTCCATGATCTTGGTGTGGGTCTGTTCTATTGAGTCCAGACCGCCAATGCCCGTACCTACGATGGCGCCCGCGCGCTCCGCTTGAAAGGCGTCGCCCTTTTCATTGTCAGGCGAAACAAAGCCCGCGTCGGCCCACGCCTTATCGGCCGCCGCGATGCCATAGAGCACGCTTAGGTCGAGCTTCTTGATGTTGCGCGCTTGGACGTAGTCGGTGGGCTCGTAGCCTTTGAGTTCGCCCGCAATCAAGCAGGGCATTTCCATGCCGACGGCGTCAAAACGCGAGATACGTGCGATGCCACTCTCGCCGCGAACAACGCGCCCCCACGACTCGCTCACGCTGAGCCCGCAGGGGTTGACGGTGCCCAATCCGGTAATGACAACGCGACGGCGCATGCGGTACTACCCATCCTTTCGACGTGCTCAAAAAGCGGCGCGCGCTTCACGAATCAATCGGGCTAATCTTCTTTGTCGAGGTGCTCTTCGATGTAGCGAACCGCATCGCCGACGGTCTTGATTTTCTCGGCCTCTTCATCGGGAATGCTGGTCTTGAACACGTCTTCAAGCTCCATCACAAGCTCGACCGTGTCGAGGCTGTCGGCGCCGAGATCTTCGATGAATGACGTTGACTCGGTGACCTTGTCTTCGCTCTGACCCATCTGTTCACAGACGATCTTAATGACTTTTTCCTTGATGCTCTCGCCCATGGCAAATCTCCTAGAACTGAATCGCCACCGAATCGGGGCTCCGCGTTGCACAGCAAACCCGTGTTCGCGGTGCGGTCAATGGGAATCCTCGATCAGCGACCGCAACTTGCGCGGCGGGCGCAAGAAACCATCCCCGGCAGGGATTCACAAGCATGATCGCCGGACCGTACCCGGAAATCCGCGCATGCGGACGCATTCGCCCCGGTGGGCCCAAAAAACACGCCGCAGACAGCCGCTCCGGGCTCGGACGCCATTCGTCGGGTCCGACTATGTGATCATGCCGCCGTCCACCGGCAACACTTGCCCCGTGATGTATCCCGCACCGCTCGATGCCAGAAACACCACCGCCTGAGCCACGTCCTCGGCATCACCGAGGCGCGCCAAAGGGATGCGACTCATGAGCTCGTCCGCCGCGCCGTCTGGAAGGCCTGCGGTCATGTCGGTCCTGATGAATCCGGGCGCAATAGCGTTCACCGTGACGCTGCGGCCTGCCAGTTCTTTGGCGGTCGCTTTCGTGAAACCAATGATGCCAGCCTTGCTAGCGGCGTAGTTGGACTGTCCCGCATTGCCGGTGACCCCCACCACCGACGTGATGTTGATAATGCGCCCGCGTCTACTTTTCATGATGCGTCGGCACGCGGCGCGGGTCATCTGAAAGGTGCCCGTGAGATTCACGTCGAGCACGCGTTGCCAGTCTTCATCGGACATACGCATCAAAATGCCGTCCCGCGTAATGCCCGCGTTGTTGACGAGAATGTCCAGTCCCCCGCCGTGCTCAACGGCAGCGGCAACGGCGGCGTCTGCGTCTTCACGCTTGCTCACGTCGCTTGCCTGAAAGCAAACACGTGTCGCGTCACTGCACGTCGCAATGGTTTCCTTAGCGGCTTCGGCGTTTGTTCCCGTGAATAACACCTTGGCACCCTGATCGACGAGCGCCTTTACGATGGCGCGCCCAATACCACGCGTGCCACCCGTTACGAGCGCCGATGCGCCTTCTACATGCATGAACGGCGTCGTCACTGCGCGCTCCTCTCAGATTGGTTGTTGATAAACTCGTCGAGCGCCTCGGTCGACGAGACATTGGTAACGGGCATATCGTCGAGGATGCGACGTACCAATGCACTGAGTACACGCCCGGGCGCTGATTCGATCATGGTTGCCACCTTCATGGACGCTGCGTGGCGCACGCAGTCCATGAACAAGACCGGGCTTGTCACCTGACGAATCACATTGGCGCGCAATACATTGGCGTCGGTCGATGCTTCCGCCGTGACATTGGAAATGACCGGTACGCGCGGCGTTTCAACGGTGACGTGGTCAAGCGCAGCCTCGAGACGTTTGGCTCCCGGTGCCATGAGGGAACTATGGAAAGCGCCCGCAACCTGTAGGCGGCGCGGGCGGCGAATGCCTTCGTCGGTCGCAATCCGCTCGGCCGCTTCCAAGCTCGGCGCATCCCCACTAATGACGACTTGCCCGGGGGCATTCAAGTTGGCAACCCCACATACGCCGCCCGTTTCTTCACGAACGGCCGTACACACTGTCTCGGCCTGTTCGCGTTCGCAGCGCAAAGCAAGCAGGCCCGACGGCGTGGCTTCGCTTGCCTCTTGCATACCGATGCCACGTTCACGCACCAGAGTGAGGGCGTCGCGCAACGACAGGGCGCCCGCCGCCCAAAGTGCCGTGAACTCGCCGAGGCTCAAACCGAAACAGACAACCGTATCGTCGTCGGACAACGCGCCCGCCTCACGCATCGCCTCCACCGTGGCCGCGCCTGCGGCCAAAATCGCCGGTTGTTGGATGTCGGTGCGTACGAGCGCCTTGAGTGGTCCCTCGCGACAGAGCGTGAGTAGGTCAATCTCCAAGACATCGGAGGCTTCAGCGAATACCGCCGCGGCGCGCTCGTAGCGGTCCGCAAAATCGACACCCATGCCAACGTGCTGGGCGCCTTGGCCCGGAAAGATCAACGCGGCGCGACGGCTCATGAAGCGGCCCCTCTTAGGTCGGCGGGTGGATCATTGGCGAGACGCTCAACGATGCGCTCGCTCACACGCCCAAGAACAAATTTTCGAATGGCTCCGACGGCACTTGTGAAGGCGTGCGCACGGCTTCGCCCGTGACCAATCATGTAGCCGCCTCGAACGCCAAGCAAGGGGGCGCCGCCGTATTCGGAATAGTCCACACTTTGGATCATGCTGGCGAGGATTTCCTTGGGATTGATGCCCTTGATCTTCGCAAGGATGGGCGCTAAACCCGCAAGGACAAACTCCGCCATCGCTTCCGCGGATTTGAGCGCGATGTTTCCCACGAATCCATCCGCAACAACAACGTCGGCATAGTCCGTAAACAACTGACGCGGCTCGACGTTGCCGATGAAACCGGGCACGGGGTTGGCACGAAATGCCTCCCACGCGGCTTCCACCATGCGGTTGCCCTTGTGCTCTTCTTCGCCAATCGACAGAATGCCAATCTTGGGCGATGCAGTATCAAAGGCGGCACGGACATATTCCGAACCCATGGCGGCATATTGGTGGAGATGGCTTGGCCGCGCATCGGGGTTGGCGCCGCCGTCAATCACAATCGTGGCGCCTTCGCGCCGAGGAAACGGCACGGCGATGCCGGTGCGCTTTACGCCCTGCAATCGACGGCAATACAACGTAGCGGCGGCAACGGCCGCACCCGTGCTACCCATATTGACTACGCCATCGACTTCATCGGCACTCAGCAGTTCTGCGCATACACGCGCGCTGCATGTGGGATCACTTCGAATGGTGCGTACCGGATCATCGTTCATGCCAACCACGCCGGGTGCTTCGACAACACGGAATCGCGGTTGTAGCGCATCGACGTCTGTCGCGCGTGCCAACTCCGTCTCAATCGCATCGGGGGCGCCGACGAACGCGAGTTCCACGTCGTCATGAACACGGAGCGCTTGCAGGGCGCCGGCAACCGGTTCGGCGGGAGCGAAATCGCCACCCATAGCATCGATGGCGACTCGAATCGGCATCCGTACTCCCTACGCGCGTTGATCTAGCTTCGTCTTGCGGAGTGAACCCAACACGTAGCCTCAAATGAGAACTGAAGCTTGACGCGCCGCTGGATCCTGTCGGCAGAAACCGCTAGTTCTCTCCTACTCGTCTTCTTTGTTGAAGACTTCGCGACCCCGGTAGTAGCCGCAATTGTCACAGACGCGGTGCCGCGGACCGCGTGTTCCACAACGGGGGCAGTCGCGTAGATTCTTTGCGGTGAGGGCGTGGTGGGCTGCGCGCATGCGCGTGCGACGCTTGCTCAGCTTGCGCATCGGGACGGCCATGATCGCTCCTCTGTTTCTTCTGCGTTCTGCTTCCCGTGGCCGCTTCTGGGCGGCTGCTCGTGGGTGGCGGCGCGGGTTGCGGGTGCTCGTGAGGACGACGAAAACCGTCGACACACGGACGCGGAGATTACCCCTGACGTCGGGTAGGTCAAGCGTCCTCGGCGGGTCACCTCAGGAAACCGCCTCGGGTGCCCATGACCGCTGCCCGTTAAGTGCCCGTTCGCGCGTGCCCAGTGACCGGCAAAGCGCCAGCGCCGCGTCATGTGCCATGTAAGGAATGGTCACGACCGCGCCGTCGTTGCCCCCCGCTACATCGATCCGCATGGTGGCATGGCCGTAACGTCGATCAAAGGGCGAGTGGTGAATCGAGCTGCCTTGCACACGATGAAAGGGCAAGAGGGTCGTCGCTCGTGTCAATACCCCTCGCTGCCAATGAATGCCCCACGGCGAAGTGCACCATCGCATAGCGCGATACGTCGCTCCGGCCCACCACCACGCCAGGGGTACGCCTGTCAATAGCGCGAGTTTGCCCCACGTCCCGAGCCACAACGCGGCAGGCAACAACAACAGAAGCGAGAGCACGACGCCGCGCTTTCGAAGCCGCCGCTTGGCACCGGCCGCGAGGGACTGCCAGTCCTCGCCCCCCCACCTGGCGCCATCAAGCACTTGCGGCAGCAAGCCCTCAAGTTGTTCTGTTTTGAGTATGGGTGCGATGCGATGGGTCGCGATCGTGGCGGCCGTTTCACTGGCGCCTGCCGGCGCCGCAGATGACGCCTGCAATGCGGCGAAGCCAAGCTTTCTAGGAATGAGTGGCGCGTGTACGACCAATGCTTGAATGCGCGAGCGTGGCACTGTGGCACGAATTCGCGTCCAGAGTCCGCACGCAACGTGCAGATCGTCGCCATCACGAGTAAGTGTGAATTTGTAGTAGCGTACTAGCGCCCACAGCACAGACAGGCCAATCAACATCGCTCCGATGACCAAGGCAAACACCGCAACAAATGTCAGCGCGCCCACAACGCCCCGCGCGCTAAGCGAGTCGTACCACGCGCCGAACGGTAGCGATTCGATGAGGCCGTCGATCGCCCCCGTCTGCTGCACGGCCATATAGGATCCCGCGACGACCGCGAGTCCCTTGCCGGCAACGAGCCCGAGGATGGCGATGTGATCCCCGGGAACACGGAGGAGAACGTTTTCCGGGGCGGCATCCTGTGTGTGCACCGACGCGGGTCGTTCTTCGTCGCTCGCGGCCCCTGTCGCTACGTTCGCGCGTGCGACTTCGGCTTGTAGGCGCTCGACATGACGCAAATGAATCACGCGCAGCTTGGCTTCCGCATCGGCGCCCGACGCACTCTCAATACGCACTTCGGCCACACGAAAGAACTGATGTATGGGGTTTTGGATAACATTGAGGTTTTGAACGCGGTCCCACGGCAGACGCCGGTCCTGCTTCCAAATGAGCCCGGTGCGAATCACCAATTCCTTGGGTTCAATCGTCCAGCGCAGCGATATGTAGCGCGCCAACGACGTAAGAACACTGACGCCAAAGATGGTGAGTACAAAGATCAGCAACGCACCCTGGAAGGATCCGAACACCATGAGCACGATGGGGAGTGCCGCACTCCACACCGCTTGAATCAAATCAAAGACAAGCGTCGAAGGATGAAGGCGACGCGTTACGGGTTCTACGTTTGCGTGAGCAGATGGCGCAGCGTTAGACACCACCGGCTCCCACACCTTCCCCTCGAAGTTCATCGCGGAGCGCTGACGCCGTCTCGTGAGGAAGGCCGTAAATGGTTACGACCGCATCCGACGTACCGGCCGTATGGAGATGCAGCCGCCCGAGCCGAAACGCACGCTCGAGAGGTCCCTGCGTAACGTCAAAGTATTGAATCCGGCTACGAGGCACGAGGTAGTGGTTTCGCCACCACGCCCCCTCGCGGTACTCCACGCGATCATCAAAGACGGCGTAGCCCGCATGGCGAAAGTGAAGTTGCGGAACGATCACCAAGAGCACGGCATCGACCACGATCCATGCGATCCCCAGCGCAAGGAGCACGCCGCGCACGGCCGGCGTGAACCACGCCTCGGAATACATGATCAGGCTACCGACACCGACGACTAAACACTCCATCACGATCCGAATCAACCCCGAACGACGTAGATAGGGTACGACATTCGGGTCCAGGGATTGCCATGCCGGCGTGGCGGGTCCATCGACTGTTCGTTCGTCGCTCATCCGCGTAGCCTATATGCCCAGTGCGGCGACTAGCGCGATTCAGCCGGTCGCTGGACACGACGAGGAGGTAACGACGGATGACTCAAGAGTGGCGCTACGAAGCATCGCTGCCCGGTGACATGACGCACACGATTCAGGTGGAAACCGAGGCAGACGATGTGGATTTCAATCTCGTCGTATTGGATGAGCAGGGGAACGAAGTGGCGCGCGACGACAGCCCTCGTTCGGATGCGCACGTCGCGTTCGATACCAGCGAAGGTGGGGCCTACGTTATCGTTGTTGAACTGGTGAAGGGGCGAGCGGGATTCAGTCTCAAGGCGTCATCGAAATCTCGGAACGTTCCCGATCCCTTGGCGACGATAGAAGCGATACAGACTGTCACGGCGGCGGAGATCGATGAATTGATCGCTGCACACAATCGGTGGCGTGCGCGGTACGGTGTCGCACCGCTGTCTTGGTCTGATGACCTGGCAACGGTTGCATCCGATTGGGCGCGTACCCTAGCTACATCCGGCATGAAGATGCGTCACCGCACGCCCAATCGCTACGGAGAAAACATCTATTGGTGTCGAGGGAAGCAAGCGAGCCCGGACGACGTGGTGGATGCATGGGGCAGCGAAGTTGAGTACTACGATGAAGCCAAGAACAACTGGTGGCCGCGCGCAGGCCACTGGAGCCAAGTCGTTTGGCACAACACAACACACGTCGGTGGCGGTGTCGCACGCGTGGGCGACCAAGAGATGTGGGTCTGCAACTACGCTCCACGCGGAAATTGGAGCGGTGAACGCCCGTTTTCCGCACACTAGCGCTCCGCTAGCAAATCCTCGGTCGACTTACTTGTCGCGTACTTCTTTGATTTTTTCCTGTAGTGCGTTCCACGCAGCATCAAACTTGTCACGTGCGCCGTCCCACGCGTCGCCGCTGGCATCCTTGGCCGCAGCGAGGGCATTCTTCGTATCTTCCCATCGCGCGGCCAGGGAGTCTTTCGCGTCGGCGCCAAGTTTGGATGCCTTCTCCTTGGCGCTATCAAGTGTTGATTCCGCATTCTCCATAGCTTTTGAGAACAACGCGACCGCTTCATCTTTGCGTCCCGCGGTGTAGTTCGATATCGCGTTCCACGTCTTCTTGAGACCCGCGCCGATCTCCTTTGCGTCACGTTTCGCGTCGGCGCCGCAGCCAGATAGTGCGAAACATGCCACGGAAAGTGCGGCCACAGTCAGTCCGATTCGAAAGGATGTTGAGCGTTGAATCATGGCTTCGTCCTTCATCTCGCGCGCGCCTCACCGATCGAGGCGTACACCACAAGTGTATGTCGACGTCAAGGGGAACGACGCCGGCTCATTACTCGCCGGCAAGCGCGTTGCTTACGTAGGCACGAGCCGCGGCGAATGCGTCATCGAGTTGCTTTCGATCCTGGCCCATCCCCTGAGCCATTTGCGGGCGACCGCCGCCACCCCCGCCGAGCACGCGGGTGGTCGATGCGAGGAGATCGTTCGCGCTCAAACCACGCGCAACCACGGAATCGTTTAGCGCTGCCAGCAGAGGCGCCTTGTCACCTGCCTCACCTGCAATCAGTGCTACGTCAACACCGGCCTTCTTGAGTGTGTCCCAGACGCCTTTGAGTGCTTTGCCGTCCGCACCGGGTATGGCCGCAATCAACACCTTGATGCCGTCGATGGTCTCCGCCGACGACGCCAAACCTGCCGCAGCTTGCTGCCCGGCCTCAAGTCTCGCGCGTTCCGCCTCACGTTTGAGTCGCTTGACTTCCCTTCGAAGCGCGTCCACGCGCTCGACGATTTCATTGGGCTTGGCCTTGAGCATGACACCGAGCGACTGCACAACGTCGCGAGCGCGCTGTGCGGCTTCAGCCGCACCGAGTCCGGTCACCGCTTCGATGCGCCGCACACCCGCTGCAATGTTGGTTTCCGTCGTCACATGAAATGTGCCGATGTCACCCGTGCGCACACAGTGCGTACCGCCGCAGAGTTCTCGCGAACCACTGGCCACGTGGACGACGCGCACCTCGTCGTCGTATTTTTCACCGAAGAGCGCCATGGCGCCACTGGCTTTGGCGGCGTCCAAATCCATGACATCTGTCTCGACAGAGTCGTTGGCAACAATCCAACGGTTGACCACATCCTCCACGCGCTCGATCTCTTCGGGCGTCATGGCCTGTTCGTGATGAAAGTCAAAGCGCAAGCGATCGGGCGCCACAAGGGAACCCTCTTGGCGAACGTGATCACCCAACACGCGATGAAGGGCCGCATGCAGCAAATGCGTTGCTGTGTGATTGCGCCGCACTGCGTCTCGTACAGCGCCGGCTACACGCGCATGCACGACATCACCTACACGAAAACTCCCCTGCCGAAGTGAGCCGCGATGGAGAATGTAGCCTTCGGCGCTGGTTGTATCAAAGACCTCAAACGACGCCGCGTCGCTCGTAATGACGCCGCGATCTCCCACTTGTCCACCGGATTCGGCGTAAAAGGTGGATTGATCCAAGACCAACACAACCTCGTCTTCAGGGCGATCGATGTGTTCTAGAAGATCACCGCCTTCACCAAACATACCGACAATATGCGCGTCGGTCTCAATGCCTGGATGCGCGTGGCCCAAAAAGGTGGTGGCGGCGACGCCCTTCGCCTTGAGTTCCATCAATGGACCACCAGCGAAAATGTCGCCCGCAATCTTACTGCCCGCGCGCGCGCGCTCGCGCTGGGCCTTCATTGCAGTTTCAAATCCCTTGTGATCGACGGCAAGCCCGCGCTCTACGAGTATTGCCTCGGCAAGATCTAGCGGAAAGCCGTAGGTGTCATACAGGCGAAAGGCCGCTTCGCCGGAGAGTGTCTTGTCGGATCCGAGTTTTCGTACTTCGCCTTCCAAATAGCGAAGGCCGGTGGTGTATGTTTCACGAAATCGCTTGTCTTCGCCCGCCAGTGTGCTTCGAAGTACGTCGGCGCCCTCGCACCACGTCGGATACGCCGTGCCCATGACCGAGAGTACCGGATCCACCATGTCGGCCAGGAACGGCTTCTCAAGTCCAAGTTGAATGCCATCGCGAATGGCACGCCGAAGGATGCGGCGAAGCACATAGCCTCGTCCTTCATTGCCGGGTTTGACTCCGTCTGCAATAAGCGCGCATGCTGCCCGCGAGTGTTCGGCAATGCGACGCATGCGCGCAGGATCCTCGCCGGGCGTCTGCAAGCCCTTGGGATCAAAAGCATAGGGTTTGTCCGCCATGCCCGCAACGTGTTCGATCATGGGGCGAAATAACGTTGATCCAAAGGGTGATTGCTCGCCCTCGATGGCAGCAACGAGGCGCTCGAATCCTGCGCCGCAGTCAATGTTTTCTTGCGGCAAGGGCTCCAGGTCGTTCACACCGCGGCGATTGAACTGTGTAAACACTGTGTTCCAAATCTCTACGAAGCGCCCGGAGTCGAATTGGTTTTCGTTCTCGTCCCCCAGCTCCGCGTCCTTGCCGTAATCGAAGAATATTTCTGCGCAAGGGCCGCACGGACCGTTGGGCCCCTTGCGGGGGGCATCGGCGGGCCAATAGTTTTCAGCTGCGTCAAAGCGGCGAATCGAGTCGCGCGACACCCCCGTTTTGATCCACGCCTTGTAGGCGACGTCGTCGTCCTTGTAGACCGAGACGCGCAAACGGTCGGCCGACAGGCCAAGTTCTCTGGTAAGAAACTCCCAGGCCCACGGAATCGCATCGTCCTTAAAGTAGTCGCCGAAACTGAAGTGCCCAAGCATCTCAAAGAACGTCAGGTGGCGTGGCGTCTTGCCTACATTGTCCAAATCACCTTGGCGAAAACACTTCTGAATTGTCGCCGCCCGCGAAAATGGCAGATCGCCCTTCCCCAAAAACATAGCCTTGAACTGATTCATGCCTGCGCCGGTAAACAGCAGCGTGGGATCGTTTTCAGGCACCAGCGAGGCACTCGGGTACACCGTGTGACCACGCGCTTCAAAAAACGCGCACCATGAAGCACGCAGCGCATCGGCGTTCGTAGAAGGCATGAGCGAATCTCCGGCAAAACGGGTTCGCCGGATTATTCACGAAGGGCTAGCAACTGCGCGATTCTGCCGGAACGCAGACAAAGTATGCCTCCTGGAGTGGTGACGGGATGCGGGGAATCTGACGAGAAAGGAAGCGTTATGGCTTCGAAAGCTCGGGCTCGGCTCTCGAAGCGCGTCGCAGGACGTCTTCAAGCTCTTTGATGTCCGCTTCGCTCGGCGCATGGATCTCAATGCAACCATCGTCATCACGTTCGACATCTCCAATGCCAGGGTGCCCGGCCTCAAGCTTGCTCATCGACGCTCGGCGTCGGCGTTCCGATTCCACGAATCGCGTAGCGCCCTTTAGCAAGAGTTGGTAGTCAAGTGCCTGCCGGATTGCTCGATGTAGCGTCGCGCTGTCGCACGGTTTGGTGAGGAGCCGAAAGACATGCCCCTCGTTCACCGCGCTCATAGCGGCCTCCATCGATGCGTAGCCAGTCAAGAGTATGGTGGCCACGTGCGGAAAATCGACGCGACTCCGTGCAAGTAACTCGCGGCCGCGGATCTCCGGCATGCACTCGTCGCTCACCAGGACGTGAATGTCTCGGGTGGCAAGTATTTCGAGTGCTTCGGCGGCTGACGTGACAGCGTGCACGTCTGCGTCCAACGGAGTAAGCATGCGGCGATGAAGTTTGAGGATGGTGGGCTCATCATCTACTAGTAGTATTTGGGGCTTCGTTGTCATGTGATGTCCTTCACTGAATCACGTATCCTTCACTGAGTCATTGGGGCTCGCGCGTGGTGCTCGCGATGCGGGACGCGCCGAGGGCGTCTTGAACTGCGTCAATGAGCTTGGCTGGGGCAAAGGGCTTGCGGATGAGCTGATGGCGATCCCCATCAAACTCATGCGCGTCCAACTTGGAGCGCGTGTGGCCCGACATAAACAAGATGGGAAGGTGCGGGTGCGTGCGGCGTACGGCTTTGGCAACTTCAGGGCCGCACGTGCCTGGCATGACGACGTCCAAGAGAAGCAATTCGGCGGGCCGCGACGTGTTCGTCACCGCGTCCATGACCTGGTTGGGCGAATCGCAGAGGA
The DNA here is from genome assembly GCA_965222115.1 of Planctomycetota bacterium. Classification (GTDB taxonomy): domain Bacteria; phylum Planctomycetota; class PLA2; order PLA2; family JAEUHO01; genus CBDCTJ01. The sequence continues at coordinate 2,799,801 of CBDCTJ010000007.1, forward strand.
TCACCTCAAAACCGCGTGCGGACAGAATTCGTTCGCAAAGACGCCGTATGCCCGGCTCGTCTTCCAGAACGACAATGCGCGCACCGTGCATGTGCGCTTCAGACGAGGTCCGCTGTCCATCGGTGGCGCTGCTCGATCGCTCACAAAGCGGAATCTGCACGTCAAACCGAGTACCTGAGCCCACACGGCTGTGGACGTCGATGGCGCCGCCAATGTCCGATACGACCCCGTAGACGATCGCAAGTCCCATCCCCGTGCCTTCGCCGACCTCCTTCGTGGTGAAGAACGGCTCAAAAACGCGCCCGCGCGTCTTTTCGTCCATGCCCATGCCCGTATCGGAAACACTAAGTACCGCACAGGGCACGGAAGCATCGGGCTTGGGTCCCCCGGGCTCGGTGGGAATGAGCGCCATAGTACGTCGCGTTGAGACGACCAACCGTCCACCGCGAGGCATGGCATCCTGGGCATTGATTACCAGGTTCATGACCACTTGCTCCAGTTCACTGGGATCGGCGATAATGGGCAGCTCACCGGACGACAGATCGCACTGAAACTCAATGTCCTCGCTCAGCAGGCGACGAAGCATATTGAGCATGTCTTCGACGACTTGATTGAGATTGACGTGCTGGGTACGCACGCGTCGTCCTCGGCCGAATACCAGCAATTGCCGTGTGAGCTCGGCCGCGCGATTCCCGGCCTCGAGAATGGCGTCTACATCCCCGCGTTGCCGCGTTCCGTTTGAGAATTCGTGGCGCAATTCGGCGCCATAGCCAAGAATGAGGGTAAGCAAGTTGTTGAAGTCATGCGCTACGCCTGCCGAAAGACGCCCCACCGCTTCTAGCTTGGTCGACCGCACCAGACGCTCTTGGGTCTGACGCAGTTCTTCGAGGCTGCGTTGCAGCGCATCATTGCTTTCAGACAGCTTGATGCGTTCACGCCGCAGCGAATTGGTCTGTCGTCGATCGTTTATCAGACGCGCCATGTGGCGTGCCACAAGCGAAAAGAACGATGCGTCACTCTCACTCGGAGCCGCGACATAGTGCGACATACGGCCTTTGGCGAATGTGGCAAGAATCAGAAACCAATGCTTGGACCCTGCGGAGGGTCGAATCGGCACGATTACATAGCGGTCACCACCATCGGGCGACAGTGGTAAGACGGGGTCCATGGCCTGAAAGAAGGACGTGATGCTCGACATCGTTGTGGATGCAGATTCGATCACAACGGTGACATCCTGTATGGGCGCGAGGACTTGACCGAGGCGTTGGTCGAGATTGTTGTTGACTCGCGTGCTTGGTGTCTTGACGCGCAAGCCTTGCGAGGCCCTTGGTACGTACTGGATCTCACGCCTTTCGATTTCAGCTTCCAACGTGGCGCACGCATGGACGAGAAAATGCTCTTCCATAAATTCCACGAGTTTGGCCAAAACGCCGACTTCATCTTCGCGAATATCGAAATCGGCAAACATGCGTACGGCGCCCTCAATACGCTCCAACTGACGCTGGACCGTTGATTGGTAGATCGAGAGTCGATGCTCCGTACGCACGAGCAGTTTGACCTGCTCTTCAAGCGCCGTATTCTCACGGCGGAGTGCCTCAATCTTTTGTTCGAGGGATGCCTCGCCCTGCGTCATTCGAGTGCATCCTCACGTGGTTTGGGAGGCAACACGGCACAGACGACCGCCGTGTAGTTGTGGTAACTGGTTTGGCCGTGGATGGGCGCGATTTCACCGTAGGTGTGGCAGCCAATCCACGGAACCGTGGGCGCCATCGATCGCCGAACGGGCGCCACAATTTCTTCTGAAGCACATCCGCCAAAGAGAATGCGTCCGCGACCTGCGCAGTCGAATTGCAAAACCATGAGCGGTGATCGGTCGGCGATTCGCTCACGCATATGCGTTGCCGATTCCTCTAGCGATTGCCGTATCGTCGTCGGGTCTCGGCGCATCATGCAAACGGCGGTGCCCGTATCGAGTCCGCCTCCAGGAACGCGTAGTGCTCCTGTAGACTTATCGAGGTCAAGCGGCGTGCGGACAATGTACTTATCGCCAATGTCACCCTCTTCATGTTCCGTGGGAATGCCAATACATAGATGGACGATGCCCTGCGCGTTTAGGTCCTGCGGATCCCCGGACAAGTAGGTGCGCAAAACGTCCCACGCCGGTACACCATCGATTTCATGGACCCAGCCGTCACTGCCGCGCGTGATCTCGCGCTTGGATCCAAGTGGCGTACATCCGTGGCTAAGGGCGATCTCGATCTCAGGCCCACCTGAGATGAGCATGGCTCCGACGGCGCCGGTGTATGCGCGGCCACGCGCGTACTGATACGTTCGCTCGAACAACATGCCATCGGCAGCGGCTCCACCTATGACCGTGATATCGGGCTTGAGGCTTTCCTTTAGTGCGGCAAGCATCGCCGTGCAATCGCCACGGAGCCCGTCGGGAAAGAGCATGAGTAAGGCCGGCTTGTCGCCTGCATCCGTATTGGCTTCATCGGCGAGGCGCTTACCGATCTCTCGTGGAGCGTCGTCGAAGGCCTCATGAAGGTAGGCGTGGAAATCGAGCTGCGGGCTGTGGATCGCCAGTACGGAGCAGGCGTAGTCTCGCTCGAGTGACTCGTTTCCTGCAATGACCCCCTCGCCGGAACAACCGGCTATGGGGATGTCGCCAAGCACAGTGCGGATGGATCGCAAGAGCACGGCTTGATCGTGGGCGGCGGTGGCGAAGACGATGGCGCCGTTGGGCTTGGGACGTTGCCTGTTGCCACTATCGCCGAGCGCGGCGAGCGCAGATTCGGCCGCTACCCGTCCAGCGGTTGCCGAACAGCGTTCAAGTGACAACCCAACCGCCGATCGTGAGCCGGTAGATGATGTCTGCAGGGTGGAATTTTCTGTGTGTGTGCTCATGAACGCGAGCCCTAATGCTTGGAGCTCCGCCACAACCGAATCGAGTTCTTATCGACGATTGCGTTTGTCGATTTGACTGTGTTCGCCGATTTGACGTCTGATTCGTTGCTACTCGCGCACAAGTCGTCCTTTGTGAATCATTGGCGACGATTTGCGTTGCGCACACAGTACCGTGCGCCGCCCAGTAAATGCGACGACGCGCGGTACAAACCTCCGTTCGGATGCTGGTGAGTCACCGTAGGTAGGACGTTTACGCTGCTTCCGCTATCTGCCAGTTTCGCTATCTGAAACGTGACCCATGCCCGATAAGTTGTGCACTCATAAAACGTAGGTGCTGGTCCCCAGAGTGAAGGAGTTAGGGAGTGAAGGAGTTAGGGAGCGAAGGAGTTGGCGAGTGAAGAAGTCAGCACGCGGCGGTGCGGATAGCCCGTCATTACGAGACGGTCGTTAGGATCCGTCAAGATGACGAGGTTTCTGCCGTTTCTGGTTTCTCCATCAGTCCATGCTTTTCAAGCAGTAGCGGAATGCCCAGCGCCTGCGCCGTTTCTTTCTCAAGACCCGTCAAGATGTCCTCATTTTGGCGCAAGAACTCGCAGGACTTCTCCTTGCCCTGGCCAAGTCGCGTCTCTTTCCACGAGAACCACGAACCGCTCTTTGTGGCGACACCGCCATTCACGGCAAGGTCCAACAAGTCACCCACGCGATCGATGCCGCGACCGAACATGATGTCGAACTCGGCAATGCGGAAGGGCGGTGCAATCTTGTTCTTGACCACCTTGGCGCGCGTGCGGTTGCCCATGACTTGGTCGCCCGGGCCCTTGATGGAACCAATACGACGCATGTCGATGCGGACGGATGCATAGAACTTGAGGGCACGTCCCCCACTGGTGGTTTCGGGACTGCCAAACATGACGCCGATTTTCATGCGGATTTGATTGGTGAAAATCATGGCGGCGTTGGACTGACGGATGGCGCCACCGAGCTTACGCAGTGCCTGGCTCATCAACCGGGCCTGGAGACCCACGTGGGTGTCTCCCATTTCGCCCTCGATTTCGGCCTTGGGAACCAGCGCCGCCACAGAGTCGATCACCACCACGTCAACCGCGTTGCTGCGAATGAGCGCTTCGGCGATTTCTAGCGCCTGCTCACCCGTATCGGGCTGGCTGACCAACAACTCGTCGAGATTTACACCCAAATTCTTGGCATAGGACGCATCAAAGGCGTGCTCAGCATCGATGAACGCGCACGTACCCCCTTGCTTCTGTGCGCTGGCAATGATGTGACTACACAGCGTGGTCTTACCGGAACTCTCTGGGCCATAGATCTCGGTAATGCGTCCGCGCGGAATGCCGTAGCCACCGAGCGCAACATCGAGCGAAATGCTGTGGGTACTGATACCGTCGATCCCAACGGCACCCTTCTCACCAAGGGTCATAATGGAACCCTTGCCGTAGTTCTTTTCAATCTGAGCAAGCGCGAAGTCGAGCGCCTTCTTCTTTTGCGTGTCGCCGCTTTTCGTGCTTCCCTTTTGGCCGCCCTTCGCACTGCCTTTGCTAACACCACTGCCTTTGCCAACACCACTGGCATTGCTATTTCGGCTGGGTTTCTTTGTGCCCGCACTTCCCTTCGCGGAGGAACGCCCGGCAGGTGTGCTCGCCTTTTTGCCAATCACCTTCTTGTTCTGAACCACCATGGCCTAAGCCCTCCTTCTGCTTCCTTGCTGCTTACTGCTTCACTACGGACCTACTCATACGTCGCATAACGACGAGTTCGGCCACACCCACAAAGCAGCGCACTCAGGGGCACGAACTGCGATACGCGGATCAGCCTGAGAGTTGCTGCGTTGTTAGGTCAATGTAACGGTACGCTCCGACAGCGGGGTCGGAAAGAATAAGTTTCACCTCCGACACCCAGTCCTGGGCGAGGTCGTCGGGCTCTCCATCGCTTGTAAGTAGCTGCATGGTGGCTGGTTGTGGCCGCTGATGAACACGGGCGAGCGTCACATGCGGATGAAATTTTCTGCGATCGGGCGGATAGCCGAGGTCGCCGACCGCGCGGTGAATGGATCGCGCCACGTGTTCGAGCGCCTCGGCGGCCTCGGGATCAACGCCCGCCCACAACACGCGAGGACGCTCGGGGCGCGGAAACGCGCCCACCCCACGATAGGTCACACCAAAGGGCGGAATGTCTTCCACGGCGTCGGCCATCGCACGACCAATATCGGCCACGTCGCGTTCGTCCGTGTTGCCCAAGAAATGCAGCGTGATGTGAAAGTCGTTCTCGTGCGGCACTCGCAACGCTCGGTCGTTCGCCGCCCACGCGGTCGCCAATCGACAAAGCGATTTCGCCGCCGCCCTTCCACAACGAATCGCAGCGAACGTGCGCATGGCCCCCTGCCTACCCACGAGGAATCACAAAGGGCGCCGATGTGTCGGAATACATCGCACCGCCCAGACGTCCGAGGGCATTGAGTTTGGCGGGATCGGGCAATCCATCGCTCACGATTTCATCTTCAATGTGCAGGTACACAACCTCCAAAAAGAACAAATCCACCGGCCCATGGCCCATTTCCATGTGTTTGGTAAGACGTGCTTCCATCGCGATCGGTGCATTCGCCAAACGCGGAGGCCCAACCACGTCACTTGGCGACACCAACAAGCCGGTTAGCGATACCTCGTCGGCATCCGGCCCGTCGTCACGCGACGTCATGACCATTTCCTGCTGCAACGCCGATGGCGGGATGTGCACGACCGCTTCACGTGTCGTCAACAGATTCTCTGCGGTGTCTTTGCGCGCGCCCGAAGAACGTCGGCCAACGCTCACCATCACGGTCATCGGATGCGTCGTCACACCGGCGAAAAAGGAAAAGGGAGCCAAATTTCTTCCACCCTCCGCATTCAGCGTCAGCACCCACGCGATGGGCCGAGGAATGACGCACGCGATCATCGTCAGGTAGCTCTCCTTGGGGCTGAGAACGTTGGGGTCGATACGCACGAAATGTCTCCGTCAGGGCGTGGGCGGGGCACAGCCTACGCCGTGAGAACGCAGGTAGGCGAGTGTTTGCCTACGATGAACTCGATTACGTCCCTCGACGAGCCGTCCAACCCCCGTTCCATGGAGAAATCGAATACACTGAGCGCGCATTGAATTCGTCTGCCAAACCGCCATCCCCCAACTCCGTGTCCTGGGACCACGTTCCCGATGCGGTCAAACGCTGCATTGAGCGTCACTGGAAAGCGGCGTGCCGCGAAACGGGATCGGTTCCGCTCTCGTTGGAAGTGTTTGGCACATCGGTTTTGGCGGGCTGGCAGCGCGGTCGCGTGCGACGGGAACAGTCCATCGAGTTCGAAGAGTTTGTAGACGTCGCTGACGCCATGTGCTGGGATGACCTCTTGTTGGCCACGCGATGTGAACAAGGGGATGAAGCTGCGTGGCGCTTGTTTCATGAGCGTTACCAGCCCGACTTGGAGGGTGTGTTGGCTCGCCGTGTGGGAACGGCCAATGCAGAGAGCGAAGCGGCGGCGGTCTTGGCCGACATGGCACTTCCGCCGGCCAAAGGAACATTCAGGACGCAACTCGGCGCCTATGAGGGCACCGGCCCGCTTTGGGCTTGGCTCGCAACCATCGGCCTGCGACGCGTTAGTAAGCGGAGAAAGCGCGACCCCGTGTCCATGGATGAAACCGCCGGTCCCGTGCCTGCCAAAGAGGGACCCAACGCGTCGGCACTGGATTGGGGCGCCCGGCTTCGTGCGTTCGCCCTGGCGCTTGACAAGGCCTGGGCCGACATGGAACCCAAGGAACGCATGGCACTCAGCCTGCGTCACAATCAGGGGCTCAACGGGCGCCAAATCGCGACCGCCCTAGGCACTTCGCCCCCCACGGTGACGCGAATTCTGCAACGCGCCGTCGTGAAGATCAGAGGCCAAGTAATTGCGGCCTTGGGGCAAGATCCCATCCAAGATCCGGGGCTCTGGACGCGGATGGAATCGGCGCTCGTAAGTCATTTTGAAATTTCAGACGGCGAGCGGCACAGGAAGGCGGAGTAACCGTGCACGAATCTCAGGAACCATTTTGGGAGGACCTCGCAGCGCGCTTGGCGCGTCGGGGTGAACGTGCTACCGCAGCTCAAGTAGATCCGAATGACGTGCTCGATCCCAATGAGCTGGCCACGCTCATGCACACAGAGCTTTCCCAGGAAGAACGGGAAACATACCTACGAGCGCTAGAACATTCGCCCCATGACGGTGACGTGTTTGCGGACTTGTTGGAGTACGCCGAGACACGCACACCGCAGGAGCGCACACGCGATGTCGAACACAAGCAGGGAACGCCTGCCTCGAAAAGACGATTGTCATGGCTCGCGGTGCCCCTCGCTGCCGCCGCCGCGATTGCTCTTGCCTTTACGCTGTTTCCATTGCTGAAGAAGAAGGACGAGCCAACACGATTCGTCGCCAACGTCTGGGACGACGCCACGCTGACCCGCGCGTTTGACCATCTCAAGGCCAGCGACCCGGACGCGTTTCAAGACCTTCACCCCATTCTGAGCAAAGAACAGAAACAGGGGGGCAACGGTGTCTACCGCGGCGGGATTGCCGTGACCTCGCCACGCGGCGCCATCACGAAACAACCTACACTTGCATGGCAATCCGTAAAGGGCGTTGATGACTACCAAGCGCGAGTCGTCAGTGATGACGGCCAAACGGTGTTCTCCAAGGTAACGCATCAAACGAGTCTGACGCCGTCCGCCGATGCGTTGCCACTCGCTAAAGGCACTCACTATGTGCTCCGCATCGAGGCTGAGGCTGGTGGCGTAGCGCTAAAGGGTGGCTCACCCTTTCATTGGATCCACGACGAAGAGTTTGAGAACTACAAGGCTGGACTGCGTGCCATCGACACTGCTGTAAATGATCCGGGTGCTCGTGCGCTTCTCGCCGCGCACCTCGCGGCCCGTTACGAGCTATGGGAGCAAGCGCGAGCGCACCTTGAAGTTGACGAGGACGTCACGACAGCCTCGAACGAACGAGGAGAGTTCCTCAACTACCTAGACCGTATGCACACTCAGAAATAGGTGCGACGCATGACTTGCGGATCGACGAGCAGCGTGGAGGACCCCCTTTCGCGATTGCGCCCCACTTGGATAATGGGCCTGCTTTGCATCCTCGTCGCGATTTCGCCGACTGGCGCGCTCGCCAAGAAGCAGGAGCGGCGGCGCCTGCCGGTATGGCGACCGTATCCCAAAGTGGCACACGAAGTCACGCAAGCGTTTGAATCGAGGAACATTGATCGTATCCGTCGACTCGCGAGTGAAGACCACGACCATACGGGTGTACTTTCTGCCATTCTGTTTCGCCCGAACGCGCCACGGGAAGCGCAACGCGAAATCGCAAGTGCCTACGTCAAGCACCTCAAAGAAGACAACCCGGCTCGAGCCTTTGGAGCCTATTGGCTGCAAGCAGAAGAGGCTGACTACAAACGGGAGCGAGCCTATTGGCGTCACACCGGCCAGATCGCGAAACGCCTGCGGACAGAGCCTGTGGAAGACGTCCTACGTTTTCTCGATTCGCAAATGAGCTCGGTGAGAAACGATCGACATTCTTACGCGCGATTCATGCTTTGGAGTATGTACATCAAACTTCTGCGTCGATCCAAACGACTTAAGGAGGCGATCAACGAGCGTGAGCTCATGATTCGCGCTGCCACGGAATCGGGAGATCACGCACGGGCGGCCGAGTTTTGTCAGGAGCGTTTCGAACTCATGCGCTATGCGGGAGCGTTCAAGGCGGCCGAACAAGAAGGTAAGCGTGCTGCGAAACTTCTCATTCGATCAAGGCGGTGGGGTCGGGCGGCCACCGTGCTCACAGCGCTCGCGGACGCCGCTCGTGTACGGCGCGATTACAAGGCGGCAGAGCGTCACATTGGAAGTGCGATGGCCATCGCCACAGACACGAACGATCCCACGCTCATTGCGAGTGTGTGTCTCGCTCGAAGTGAAATCGCGGTGGCGCGACGTGAGTACACGCATGCCATCGAACTCAAGATTCAGGTGTGGAAGATGGTGCGAGGGCTTCTTGACAATCCGGAGGCTCGTACGTTGGTCGTCCGATCGCTCACTCACCTCGTGAACTTGATGCGACTACAGGCACTGATGCAAGAAGCAATTCGTTATGGACACCAACTCGACGCAGCGCTTTCAAGTGTAGACGGCGTTCATCAAAGTTATGTGGCGAGGGCAAGACTCTCCATCGCATCACTAGAACTCTCGCTCGATAACCAACAGCAGGCGTATGCCCATTTCAAGGGCGCAAGAGCCTTGCTGAGCAATCACGCATTATTGATGGATGACCGCGCGATGGCGATGCGCGGTGAGTTGTTGACGCGCACACCGGACAAAGACAATACGTCCGAGAACGATCAGTTGCTTGAAAAGTATAGAGAGCTTACACGTCGCATCATCAAGACCAGGCCCTCCTCATTTGCCTGGGCAAGTCTAAGTCGTGTCGAGTTCACCCTAGGGCATCATGCCGCAGCACGCACATCGGCAGAGAAGGCCCTGGAGCTGGCCAGCGAATCGTCCCCATCCGCTTTCCATGCCATACGCGCACGCGTTGCGATGGCCCACGTGCACATTCACGATCACAAGTGGGAAGAGGCTATTGCGTGCCTGAAACCCACGACCTCACAAACGTTACGTCCACAGAGCGTTGCATACGCGCACTCATTGTCCGGGAGCTGCGCGCTCAAACTTGGACGCTTTTCAAATGCTATTGACCACTTTCGCGAAGCCATTACGAAAAAGAGTCAAGTATGGCGCGGTGTCGGCCTGCTTAGCAGGAATGCACAACGCCATACGGTGAACAACTTGGCAGGCGAAGGTATGCGGGCAGCATTTGAGTGGAGCCGCGCGGACCCATCTAAGCAAGCGCAAGCGCTGGAAGCCGCCTGGTGGTTTGGAGAGGCGGGGCGCGCGCAAGCGATGGCGCAGGCCTTGGTGTCTGGCAAGCCGACGAATGATTCGGAACTGCGGAATCAGTATGAAACAGCGATGGAAAGGGTGGAAACACTCCAGCGGGAGCACGTCTTGGCGCTTGCGTATGGGGAAACGAAGCACCAACAACGGCTTCGCCCCCAGCTCGATGCAGCGCTAAGGGCTGCACACGAGGCGGCAAAGGCTCTCGACGCCCGACGCCGTCCTCCCGCAACAATGCCGACGCTTGTCTCTCTTGAAGAGGCACGAGGCGCATTGAATGACGACGAGTGCGTGCTCCGCTTTCATCTCGCCCAGGATGAGTTTTGGGGCATGGCAGCCAGCAAGCGCGGTGCGTCCATCGCCCGAATTGGCTCGACGAACGACATTGCAGAACTCATCACTGCGTGGCGCGACCTTGCATCGATTCCGGGCGGTCGGGATGAGAAAGTGGCCCACACCCTCTACAACCGACTCATTGCGCCGTTTCAGAATGTGATCGGTGATGCCAAGCACCTATGTGTTGTTCCCGACGGTGCCATCGCGACCATTCCAGTGGATGCCCTCGTAGCTGAAATAGGTGGCAAGCCTCGGCCCACGCGTGTCATTGAACGGTTCAGTGTGTGCTACGCACAATCGTATAGCGTCTACAAGCTCCTGCGTGCACGGCGCAGTGAACAGAGTGTGCCGCGAGGTATTGTAGCACTTGGCGGCGTTCCCTATCCCCACGATGCAAGTGTGCTTGTCGACGAGGGACGCGTCCTTGCGAGCAGGCTCCGAGGCGGACTTACACTCCCTCCACTTCCTGCCACGCGCGCAGAGGTCGAGCGCATCGGCGCACTGTTTGCCAGTGAGCACCGTGAAGTACTAACGGGTAAGGCTGCGACGATTCCGAATCTCATGAAGCACGTACGGGATCGATCAACGCCACTGGACGTCCTTCACATTGCAACCCATGGGCTGGCCGACAACGCCACGCCCTCGCTATCCGGTCTGGTATTGGCTGGCGGCAGTGTGCTCACCGCCGAGCGCATCGAACGCACTCGCATTCCAGCGCGCTTGGCTGTTCTCTCCGCGTGCGACTCCGGCAGCGGCACCCATTCACCCGGGGAGGGTTTACTGGGCCTTACGCGCTCTCTGATGGCGGCGGGCGTTTCGCAAGTTGTGTGTTCCACTTGGCAACTGGCCGACACGCACGCCGCAGAATTCATGGTGGCCATGCACAAGCGCCGCAAGGCATTGAAGCGTACGAGCGAGGCCCTGCGACAAACTCGCCTCGATGTCCTCCGCAAGCCGGAGACGACGCATCCGTTCTATTGGGCGGGGTATCAGCTTTGGGGTGGCGACTAGCTCGGGGCCGCGCTTCATGAACACACTGGGTCTGCCACATTGCCGTGCGCAAGTTGCGGATATCCCGTCGTGGGCACGTTGCTGCGTTGGCATCCGCGCATCTTCGTCTCAGGTCCGCTTGCAGAACTTGAGTTGGGACCCACCTCGCGAAACATCGCGGGCGCACGGCGGGCAGGTGACCGGCTCGTTCATGCCGTCCGTAAGCGTCTACTTTGAGGACAACCACCACACGTCGTCAAACGCTTCTGCGCTGTCCTGCTTTTGTTGTTCCATACACTTCGCGGTGAGCAGCATGCTCACGGCATAGAGCGGATTGGACGCATCAATCTCTTCTAACGCGGCCAGCGCATCGCCGAAACGCGCATCGGTGTAGGAAGTCAATGCACGTTCGTAACTCTTGGCCGCCGACAAGACATCGTCGGGAACGTCTCCACGTCGTCCAAGGGGCTGATACACGGGCTCGGGCTTCGTTTTGCCCTTGACCCCCACGCGGTGGAGCCTTAGCCATTCAAACTCGTCGGCGGATTGATCCCGCGTCTTCTTTGAGCAGAGAATCGTGCTTCCGAAGACCTTGTTGGCACCCTCCAATCGTGCGGCGAGATTCACAACATCGCCAAGTGCCGTAAAGTTCAGTCGGGACGGTGAGCCAAAGTTGCCGACGAAGGCGCGGCCCGAGGCAATGCCGAACCCCGTCCATAGCGGTGGACGCCCCTGCGCCTCACAGCGCGCATTAAACGCCTCGACAAATGATGCGCAGCGCAATGCGGCCCGAACGGCGCCGGCACCGTGATCGTCACGTTCGACCGGAGCGCCCCACATCGCCATGATGGCGTCACCCACCATCTTGTCCACCACCCCGTGTTCTTCCCGAATGATCTCGAGCATGCCTTCGAAGTAGGCCGAGAGGTGTTCGGAGAGATCGGTATTCGACATGCCTTCTGAAATGGTCGTGAAGCCACGAATATCGGTAAACAAGATCGTCACCGGCATGGCTTCGCCGCCGAGCTTGGCCGCCTCGCCGCGACGAAGCAGTTCCCGCACCACTTCCGTGGGAATGTACTTCGAAAAGCTCTCCAAGGCCGTGCGCATGTTCTCCTGCGCGCCCGCCAACAGATGCGTTTCCAGTACGTGCGACTCAATGGGCTTGCCGGGGCTCAGGTCAAGCGAACGAATGCGTTCGCTTTCTTTGGCCAATTGCCGTAGTGGTCGCCCGTACATGCGGGCCATGAGGGCTGCGAGGCCAAGTGCAATAAGCAGGGCCAACCCGGACACCCACAGGATGTTTCGTTGTTGCTCCTTCACTTGGCCCAGGAAATCAGCTTCGGGTACTACCACACCAATCCACAGGGGCGGCCCTTGTTCTAGCGTGTACGGTTCGAACTGAACGCGCCATGCCTCGCCGTCAATTTCCAAGCGACGACGAGAAGGCTTTCCGGTGGCTTCAATCGATTCGTACAACTTACGCACGCCGGCAAGTGATGGTTGACCCACTTCGTGAAGCTCCGGCATGCGGTTGCCGAGTGCCTTGACGTGGGCCAGTCGCTTTTCTGCCGTGTTGTATTCTTCCGTCGCCGGAAAACCCACAATGCGACCATCTTTGGTCAATACCATCGCCATGCTGTTGGGCGTGGGACGAAGAGATGCCGTAAAGTTACTCAGTTTTGTCAACATGACATTGAACGTCATCATGTAGACGTCGTTACCGGGCCCCTCATAGGGGAGTGAGGCGGCGATACCGGGGTTTTTGCTGGTGTTGAGAATGAATGGATCGGTCCAGGCCATCTTCGTGTTGGCAACGTCGCCGTCCGCCAGTTCCAACTGCTTACGTGCACCCGCGTACCATGGTCGTTTACGAGGATCGAATTTGGTGGCTTTGCTGTATTCCTCAAGCACCTCGCCTTCCGGCGTCACAATGAAATAGTCGGCCGGACGTCCTTTCTCCCCGGCGTATGTCAGACGATTGAGATAGTTGTCACCCTTTGCACCAAGTCGGTAGCTGTATCCGCCGGTATTGCCGGTTGCAATGGAGGTGACCTGCGGCATCGCCTCCAACACGGGCAAATACACTTTGTTGGAGCCGTGCATATCCTTCGGTTCCACCACGTGCGACCGCGCCCAGGCGCGGCCATTTCGAATGCCCGTCATCACAGGTAAAAAGAACCCCCCGAGCTTTTCCACGACGACATCTCGCGTCTTGTCGAGGTAGCGTCCGCCGAGGTCCTCTGCGATGGCCTTCCCCGCCCGGTGATTCACGAACAAGAGCGCTGCCACCAGCGCCAAAATTAGCGACATTAGCAGTGTAAGTAGACTGGTACGAATGCGAACCCGAGGCACGCAGGGGAGCCTACAGGAACGCATCCCTATTTAGAAATCTAAGATATGGGCTCACATTCGCTGATTGAATCGGACTCGGCGTTCCTGCGCACCCCCGTGTCGAACGCCGTTCATCTCACGCAGAGGCGCCGGGTTGCGGAGGCGCAGAGCGCAGGTTTGAGGAACGCCGGACGAATCGATCATCGAATGCTCATCCTTGAGTCCGGGTGAGGGGGAACGGTTCACGGGTGACGGGGATACGGGGAAACTCAATCCCTATGAAGCCGAGCTTGCAGCCAACGGAACACACTTCTCACTGCGCCTCCGCGCCCTCAGGGGCTCTGCGTGAGGTAACCCACTCCCGACGAACACGTACTCGATTCGAACGCAATAGAGTTCACTCATCATCCGTTGCCCACACCACATCAAGCGCCCCCATTCGCCGCAGCAGCCCGACCAATCGGCGATGCGTTTCACGGGTTTCGAGCGCAATGGAAACGACGCGTCCGACAGCCTTTGCATGGGGCACGAACTCCCAATCGGTGTCTTCACTCAATATCCACGCGTACTCATCGGGATCGATTTCCTCAAACCCGTCCCATTGCAGCTCCGTTTCGCCATCCACCAACCGGCGAAACCACGCGTTCAATGCATCCTGCGCTTCGATGGCATGGGCATCGTCGCGGAAGGTGCCGCGGATGCCGGTGACGGGGGCCGCTTCATTCATGTCGAGCATTATGCACCACGTTCTGTGCGACAGGCCACGACAACGACCACGCGAAGTGCGCCCGCGCGAAGCAGTGCATAGGAGACTGCGCGGGCGGTGGCGCCGCTCGTGATCACGTCGTCGACCAGCATGACGCATCGCCCCGCTACCGCACGGCGCTTCGCGACAAAGCCACCGCGTGGTCCCAGTCGTCGCTGGGCTTTGGAACGTGTCGTTTGAGGCGGGCCGTGGACGCGTCGCTTTACCGCTCGCGAGGCAACTGGAATGTGCAAACGCCGACCAAGTGCCTTGGCCAGTAACGCGGATTGGTTGTAGCCCCGTTCTCGCATTCGCTTCGCGGATAGTGGAACTGGAACCAACAGGTCGCCGGGAATGTCGGCGGCTCGAAGCGCCTCCTCCATCGGACCCGCAAGCATCTCAGCAAGATGGCAGCCGTCTCGAAACTTGAGCCCAAGGACAAGTTGTCGTGCGCTTTCTCGATACGAGTAGGGCGCAATCACTCCGGCAATCACGTCTCGCCGACGCGGCACACGCGACCCGATCGCATCGAGCTCTGCTGAGGGTCCCAAACATTGCGGGCAGGACTCAAGCGACACACGCGGCCCCACACTCCTCCCGCAACGTCGACATCGCGGTCGCCACATAGGCAGTGCCGCCATGCAGCCATCGCAGAATCGACGATCAGGTGCATCCCACGTGTCCACGCCGCAGAGCACACAGCGAGGTGGAAACCACGTGTCGATGAGGCCGGTGATGAACGCTTTGATCACAGGCCTACTACGAACCAAACCTCGATTGGCCACATCTCGTTGCTAGCGGCAGGTTGTTCAAGTTGTCCGTACGCCGTTTCCCCTTACCCCGTATACCCGTCCCCCGAACTCAAGGATGAATGTTCAACGATCGATTCTTCCAGCGTTTAAGACGTGGACGTGGACGTGGACGTGGACGTGGACGTGGACGTGGACGTGTTGGTCCAGTCTGCGCATGTCTTCGATACACGATGCCTCTAGATTGGTCCTTCGATGCGCACTACGCGGATCAAAGATCCGCTAGTGCTTACTCAGGATCTCCGGTCAATGGGCATAGCCCATTGACCTCCGACACGCCCCTTGAGGTTGAGATATCGCGTGTTGTAGGAATCGACCCGTACACACCTCAGAAATTGAGACTATCTCAGGGGACCGCGCCTAAGGGAGACTCCATCTAGATTAGGCGTCAACATCGAATGGCGCGTGTCGGAGACAAGGAGGGTCGAAGACCCGACGTAGTCGGAGATCCTGAGTAAGTCCAAGCGGACCAAGGGTCCGCGCTGGACGCATCGAAGGGCCGAACTACGAATTTCGTAAGTCACACGGAGACGATGAACTTGATACGTCAAATGGGCTAGTCAGACGTCATGAACCGTCCCAAGCGCCACAGCGCGTGTCGCGCCGGTTGCACTCGGTAAGTTTCCGGGAAGCCCCAGGAGCCGTCGATCAGCAAGCAACGCAAAGCCCACGGCCTCTTTGGCGTCAATCCACGCATCGGGAAGCGTTCGAGTTTCGATGTCGAGCGCGCTCAGCTTCTCACTGATGCACTCCATCAGATAGCCATTGCGACAACCCCCACCGCTAAACAGAAGTCTTCTGAGTTCCTGATGACGAATGAGCACATGGTTCTCAATGCCATCGCGGAGAACTTCGGCTGTGAATTCGGTTGCAGTCGCCACTAGAACTTCGGGAGGCACGTCAGGATGCTTACGCTTGATTGCCTGAACGAGTGCGGGGCCAAACGTGTCGTAGCCCGCGCTCTTGGGCGGCGACGCAGCAATCCACTTCGCCCGCGACGTATAGAGTGACAACAAGACATCTTCCGAAACTGTTGTTGCGCGTGCTATGGCGCCGTCTTTATCAAATCGAGGATGCCCTTCCGTATCGGATGCGAATGCGTCGATCAGTGCATTGGCCGGCCCAATGTCGAAACCCAATACGTCGCTCCGGCGCGGCGTCAATACGGTCATGTTGGCGATACTGCCTAGATTCACACAGCCACGAAGTTCATGATCGTCACGATAAAGCAACCAATCCACTAGGGGAATGAGCGGCGCGCCCTCGCCCCCCTCCGCAATGTCACGCGGGCGAAAGTCACACACCGTGCGAATCTTCGTGCGGGCCGCCAAGATGTCACCGCGCCCAATCTGAAGTGTGCGTGCAGGTGCTTCGGCAGTCTTTGGTTGGTGAAAGAGCGTTTGTCCGTGGCTTCCTATGGCGTGAATGTCGCGATAGGTGGTCCCAGCACGTTCGAGAAACTCAAGTACCCACTGGCTCCAACACTCTGCTAAGTCGAAATCCAAGAGCGAAACGTCTTCAACGGTTCCAGAACGTGCACGTTGCATTCGTGCTCGAAGTTGCGCGTCATAATCTCGAGTGTCATGAGCAACGAGGTCGACTTGAGGCCGTTCAGGCGCTCCTTGGATGCGCACAAGCGCGAGATCGAGCCCGTCCATGCTCATACCCGACATGAGCCCCACCACGAGTCGAGGCGCTATGTCCTCGGAAGCGCTACCAGCATTTGTGGGTGCGAATGACAGCGTGAGTCTCCGGTTGCGGTACGGTGTCGCTATGAAAGCAACCGTAGTCGCTGTCCACAAGAGCCCCACACACCAAATCTCAAAGTCCACTGCAGCGTCCATCAAGCTCATCGAGGAATTTGGCGTGGAAGGTGACGTGCATGCCGGCCCTACCGTGAAGCATCGCTCGCGGGCCGCGAAGCACCCGGAGCTCAAGAATCTGCGTCAAGTGCATCTCATGCATGCGGAGTTGTTTGATGAACTCGCAGCCCAGGGGCACCAGGTGCTGCCCGGACAAATGGGTGAGAACGTGACAGTCAAGGGTGTTGCGTTGCTGGATCTACCGCGAGGAACACGCCTACGTATTGGACCTCATGCGGAGGTCGAACTCACGGGTCTACGAAATCCTTGTTCGCAGCTCGACGGACTTTCTCCGGGGCTGAAAGAAGCGGTACTTGAGAAAACACCCGAGGGCGGACTGCTGCGCAAGACCGGAGTCATGGCAGTCGTCATCCATGGTGGCGTGGTGAAAACGGACGATTTGGTTCAGGTCGCGCTTCCGGATGGCACGCCGAGACCACTTGAGCCCGTGTAGTCCTCCGGCGCCCAGGAATGACGCAACAAATCCCTCACCGAATGAACCCGCCGCCCCGATAGTGCGCGCATGCCGCTCTACCAGACGATTTTGTTTCTCATCGCTGGTGCCATACTTCTCTGGAAGGGCGGCGATCTCCTCGTTGCAGGTGCCGTGCGCCTCGGCAATGCGATGGGTGTCTCGCCGGGCATGGCGGGCGTGTTTATCTTGGGATTCGGCACTTCGTTTCCCGAACTCGTTGTCAGCTCCCTCGCAGCCTACAAGGGTGATGGAGCCATAGCAATCGGCAATGTCATTGGGAGCAACATTGCGAATGTAGGGTTGATTCTTGGCGCCACTGCATTGATTGCGACGGTTCCGGTAAACCGTTTCATCTTGAAGCTTGAGATTCCGGTCTGCCTCTTGGCAAGTTTTCTAGCGCTCTATCTCGTCCGGGATGGCTCGTTGGTTCGCCATGAAGCTCTCATCTTGCTCGGCGCCTTTGCGGTCTACGCCATCTTCGCCATTTTGACGAGCGACAAACGCGACACCCCCGAGCCCGACGAAACGACCGATCACCGCGTGCCCTGGAATATCGTTCTCACCGTGTTGGGATTGGCGGCAGTACTCGGTGGCGCCTCACTGTTCTTAGAAGGCGCAGTGGATGTGGCCGAACGTCTCGGCATGAGCAAAGCCGTGATTGGCGAAACCGTTGTTGCCCTGGGAACCAGTCTTCCGGAACTTGGTGCCGCTCTAGCCGCGGCACGCGCCAACCAGCTCCACATGGCGCTTGGTAATGTCATTGGTAGCAACATCTTCAACTTGTTGCTCGTCTTGGGCGCCGCGGGATCGTTCGCCAACCAATCCGTGGGCAGCGATCAGATCAACATCTCTTTCCCCATTATGATTGCGCTCGCAGCCGTCCCGCTCGTCGTAGGCGCCGCGCGTCGCGCTATAGGACGTGCGACGGGCGTACTGCTCCTGATGGCCTACATAGGCTTCATCGTGTATTCGGCGTTGCAGGTAGCGTAGAGGGGTGCGACTCCGAGCTACGGCGTGCACAATGATCACCTATCTCGTTCTCGCGCCTCTTCGAATCTGCGCTTGAGCAACGCGGCGCTCTGCGCCGAACCTGATTCGATATCAGGGTTGTATTTAAGCTGTGGAGTTACAATCTCCACTTCGCCCGCTGCAAGTGGGGGCTGTACATAGCCATACGCCTCGTGATCCATCGCATGTATGCCGACGTCGATCGTGGTATCGGCATGAACTAGGAAGATGGGCAGTTCCTCATCACTTGGAAGCCGAATGGATGTTAGCGAATCCGCCAGTAAATCATCCGTCCAGAAGTGACCATTCGTACGCCTGCCACCGAAATTGAGGAACAACTTCTGGAGCGTGATTCCGGTCGTCGAATTTGCGCGCACCGCCAAGCCAGCCACACGGGTTGGCACCGAGATCAGTAAGTTTCGACCAGCAACATCCACTTCGAATCGAAATCGCGGGCCCATTCTCGATACAAGTGTGGCGCTCCCATATCCCCCCTTCAATTCACCTTCATATGTACCTGTTGGTAGTGCTAGTTTCCTAACCGTTCTTCCTTGGTCAAACTCGACGAGTATAGGGCTTGGATGCTCACCGTTGCGGCTTAATTGAAGAATTGCAGGTCCGGTGTACCCGATGCCTTGGCCCAATTTGACAGCGAAGTCAAGTTCAGCTGTCTCATGCAGTCCTAATTTTGACAACTCCACAACGATTCGGTTGCCGGAGGTCTTACTTGTTTCGAGTCTGTGTTGACTAATTAGGATTTCGCGAGATTTGTATCCCGGCGCCCGTACCCAGACTTTAGAAGACTTGACAACTCTGACCATTGGAAAGTACAGACGTCCCGCCTCGAGAAACTGCTCTTTCGCACGCCACATGTTGGTGTCACGTGACGTGCCGCCACCGGGACTGATGATGAAGCCTGCTGTCGCGACGCGTTGCTTAGTATCGGCATCTACGACTATGAGGTCAATGGACGAAATTTGTTCGAGAACAGCCCGAACCGGTGTCTCACTTCCGGGTCGAACAAGTGGTTCGTAGCGCTTCCCCGTGCGGCCAACCGATGACCAGCCCCGCTTCCAAACTCTCACAACTACCTCAGCTTCCGAGCCGCAGCGCACCTCAAAGGAACCATCCTCAGCGGAACGTGTACGGACAAGATCCGGCACGCCCTCTGGTGAAAATGGCCCCGTTCGCCCGCGCGCAAATTCACTAGCTCGCACCCTGCCCACTTCAACGTGTGCTCCCTGCACGGGACGGCCTCTCGCAGACACGACCAATCCATGTACGCGATAGGATCCGCGATCAAGTTCAACCACAATGTCGTCATGAATCTGTTCTAGTGAACTCAACGCTACGCACTTAGGGAGAAAACCGTCGCACCAAACCGCAACTGAGCGAGGTTTTCGACCTTCCACCATAGAGAACTTCGCCTCACCATCCACACTACTCTTAATCGGGCCGGATGCGGGCCCTCCATCCCACTGCAAGTATACGCTCGCTCCCTCAATCGTTGATTTATCCTTGGCGTCAACTACCCGTATTTGAAACATACGTTCTTGAACGTTATCGACTCGCTCTTCTTTCATAGCCTTGCTTGAGGCATAACCAGTCGCGCGCACGGGAGCGCGCAGCGCTGGAATGTCATCGGGATCCCGAGGTCGCAATTGCGCGACACTGCTGTCAGCCAACCGCTTGATTTCGGCACGCTTTCCCGAAACTGAGAACTGGTGCGTGAACGCAATAACTACGAGTATAGCCAACAGAGCTAAGGCGCTAACCCTTGTCCCAATTCGGCCTCCCCCACGAATTGACGAGTCTGGACTATGTAGTTGCAGGGCGAACCCAGTAGCCAGGAGCATTAGACCTGACAATAGAGAGTGCATCAGCGGGGTCAGGCTAGCAATGCGTCCTGCGCAGCCGCAAACCACGGATGGCTGTATAACGCTCCAAGCCGCATAGGCAATCAACATCACACCCGAGCAAACCAAGGCTAGTTGACGAGGCGACGCTTTGCCCAATAAAGACGCTTTGCCCAATAAAATAGCGAGCCCGACGACAACTTCAAATCCTATAGTCAGACTCGTCGCGAACAACGCCACATCCGAATCTAACCAATCACCAAGTGTGCCGTCTGCCTTCGGATCCCCAATCTTCGCCAGTCCGAGCAGAATCCACGAAGCGCCCAAGACGGAACAAATTGCGTTCTGCATAACTCCCCCTTCACCGCTGAAGATGGGGGCACGAATCCATCATGGCACCCGTGCCCCCAGTACACAATCGCAGTTGCCAGCAAATCCAGATTAGTCAGGCCGCTAACGCCCTCATCTCATGGGCCACCAGGACACCAGCAAGACATCCGCTCAACACCTGGATCAACGACAGTCCATCCTTCGGCACAGTCATCAGGGCAGCCGATGTCCTTGCATTCGACAGCGGTTGGCGTTCCACCCTGCGAGCCGGTCCCCGTCGTCATTGTCTTGCAAGGATCGCCCGCGTTTGAAAGACTGCATTTGCAGTAATACAAATTGCCAATGACCTGGGTCGTACAAGACCCGGCTGTGGCTGGTGTACACGCACCACTGGGACAAGAATATGCGATCCAATAGTTCCAATTTGTAGGGTTTCCAGACCTGTACACGGTCATCTCACAGCTAGAATCAGCCCAAGCCTCCTTGGCCACTCCAATGACACATGTGGCTAGGCCGATTGCGATAATGAGAGCTTTCGGTTTTCATCGCGTCGAAACATAGAATCCTCCTTTCGATTTGGGATGAGAAGTATAATAACATGAAGTACCCGGAAAGCAAACCTCATTCGAATCGAGGATATATTTCACCTTTGGAGCGAATTTTCGTACGCCAAGAGATAGGCGGATCCCTATCAGAGATTCGTTGGCGCATCTTCTGCAGTCGTCGGCGCACAGGGTAAAAGCAGAACCAACGCGAGGGAAATACCAATCGATACGCGGGCAAGTGTCAAAGCTCGTTCCTCCAGGGCACAAAGTATGAGCAACGACTCAAAATCCGTCGAGAAGGACGACCGCCCCAATCTGCTTGCAGGTGCGGACGCCACTCATGCCGCTCGGCGTGACCTGCAATGCTGTGCGGAACGGTTTTCTAGATACCCACAATCTGTACCACCACCCTTCGCCGATGCGGCCTCACGCGATGCTCCACCAGATAGATGCTCTGCCATGTTCCTAATGCCAACTCACCATTCACGATTGGAACCTGCAACGACGTCTGAGTGATTGCCGTGCGGATGTGGGCAGGCATGTCGTCGGGGCCTTCGTCGCGGTGGGTGTAGGCGGGGTCGCCGTCAGGGGCAACTCGCAGGAACCATGCCATCAAGTCGTCCTGCACGCGCGGATCGGCGTTCTCTTGAATCAGGAGGCTGCATGACGTGTGGCGGCAGAAGAGGGTGACGAAGCCCGATTTGAATGTGCTCTTTCGTACCTCGTGAGTGACTTGTCGATCTAGGGAGAAGAATCCACGTCCCGACGTCTCGATGTGCAAGGTGTTTTGATGGAGCTGCAGGGCGAGTGGGTCGTGCATGGGTTCTCCTTGGCAATTCCCATGATGCCGCGGTTGGAGGACGCTCGACCGGAAGGCAGAATGCCGCCATGCTCTTCATCAACTACTTGACCGAGAACCCTGTGTTCTATGTCACCTGGGTGCTCTGCATCGTGGTCAGTATCGTGCTGCACGAGCTGGGTCACGGCGTGGCGGCTCTTCAACAGGGCGACACGACCCCCCGCGACTTGGGACACATGACGCTCAATCCCATGGTTCATATGGGTGGACTCTCCATTGCCATGGTGCTGATCGCGGGCATCGGGTTCGGAATGATGCCGGTCAATCCTCGGCGCTTCAAGAGCCGCTACGGTGACGCGATTGTGTCATTCGCCGGACCCGCGACCAATCTGATCTTGGCATTTATCTCGTTGACCGTCGCAGGTTTGTGGGTGCGGTTTACCGGCTACAACATGTCGCTTTCCCACCCACTGATTCTCTTTGGCGGTCTCAATTTCGTACTTTGCCTGTTCAACTTGCTGCCCGTACCGCCGCTCGATGGGTCAACGGTGTTGGCCAATTTCAGTCCCGGCTACAAGGCGCTCATTCGGAATCCGGACAATCAGCCGTTCATGATGGGCGCCTTTCTGCTCATCTTCTACTTTGGGGGACGGATCTTCCAGCCGGCGTTTGACCTCGCAGAGAGCTACGTTCGGCTGCTAGTGTAGCGCCCGCAACAACAAAAGTCGCGCGATCGGGGGAGTAGGCGGGCACCATACAGCCGTCATGAAACGACTCATCGTTCCCCTTCTGTTTCTCGGCCTCGCGGTCGCGACATACGCCATTGTTCAATCGACGAAATCCGGTACTTCGCGCGAAGCGGAGGGCAATCACGTATTGGTCGAAGTAGTCGCGAAAAAATCGGGGTTGCCAGTGACCAATGCGCAAGTTCGCGCCCGCTTTGGCGACACGAAGTGGCTCGCATGCGACTCAAAGGGACAGTACACATTCCGTGACCTCCCCATTCGACCCGGCGAAGAATGGACGCCGAAAGCTGTCGGCGAAGCGGTGCTAGCACGCGCGCCCTATCTCACGCTGCGGCAAGGCACATCGCCCACGGTAAAGAGAGACGAGAATGGCCAGTGGCGCGTTCGCTTCGCACTAATGCGCCATGGCGTCTTGCGATTGACGATACGCGATTCCCATCTCGGCAAAATGCGCGCGAGCATTCACCCGGCAACAACGCCTGCATCGTCGATTGAGGTGATGGACGGTCGTGCGATCGCACGACCAGACAAGGCCGCCGCGTTTCGTGTGTATCCCGATTGCAAGAAGCTCGTCGTCATCTTTCGTGCGGAGCGGGGCATGGAAGCCGTCCGTGCCGCCACAGAGATCATCGAGTTCCGACCACCCGGCGAGGGCGGCATGATTGATCGACTGTTGGTTGCCAAGCCATGTAAGCCGATCATGGGACGAATCGCGAGTTCGGGCGATGTTTCTTTGCCACCCGGTGCTGGCGAGGTCGTCGTGGAGCAATTTGCGGAAAGCGGTGCGCGTTACGCACTTGACGCGGTTACGCCGATTCGACCGGACGGCTCGTTTATCGCCGGTCAAACCGGAGATCACAAGTACCTGCTTACGGTGCGCAGTCCGTACCTCGCCGATGAACACTCAAAGGAGTGTCAAGGTGGTGAAGACGTAGTGATTGAGCAAGCGAGAATGCTCCCCTGGCTTGAGATTCGACCCTCGGATGACGCGCTTGGCGCACGTCCGGTTCGACTATTGGCCCAGTCACTAAAGGATTCAGCCGTCTGGGAAACCGTAGATGGAAAGACGCGCACGGTCATGCGCATTCCTATATCGGAGAGCGGCCGCTACCGCATCCGGGGCATCGTGCCAGGCACAAACACTCGTTCACCATTTCGTGGGCAGAAAGAGATCGACGCCACGGATCAGTCGGGACCCGTTAAGGTCAAGCTCGATTGGAAGGAAGCGCCTTACGGACAACTGAGTGTCAAATTTCGCGAATCGGACACATGGAAGTCTCGCGGCGCGAAGATCACGCTCACGCCGATGGAAGAAGATATGTTTTCCACGGACATTCATCCCCGAGTTACTCGCACACTCACACTGTTTGAGGGGCCAAAGGATCCACAGTCATTCGGACGTGTTTGCCCTGGCGACTGGAAACTGCGTGCGGAGTTCATCAACAAGAACACCGCACTCCAGGTCAAACGCATCAAGGTGGTGGCAGGTGAAGACCAGACCATTGAAATCCCGCGCCTTCGAGGATGTCACCTGTACCTGAAGTCATCCAGGGAGGAACAGAATGCGGCGGTTCATCCGAGACAGATTGCCGAGATAATTTCACGCTATTCGTTCGAAGTTTCCATGAGTTGGGACCTCCAATCGTCAGCTCCGACTACTTACTCGTGGGTGCAGTTGCTATGGAACGCCGACACCGCACGCTTTGAATC
The DNA here is from genome assembly GCA_965222115.1 of Planctomycetota bacterium. GTDB lineage: Bacteria > Planctomycetota > PLA2 > PLA2 > JAEUHO01 > CBDCTJ01. Next base: position 2,824,220 of record CBDCTJ010000007.1, read on the forward strand.
GACCCATGCGCTCCAGCCGGGTACGTACTCAATGATGTACAAGCAGTATGTTCCCGGTCGCGGATCGCCCATAACAGGCCCATCCGATGAGGGAATGACACTCCCCGAAGATCAAGATTTTGTGGAGGTAGAGCTCGCCTTACGGCGTCTTTTTCCTGGTGTTCTAGATCAAGAGGTGGAATGGCGCCGATAGGGTGAATCCGCGAAGCCATAAACACCGCTCCCCATAGCCGCCATACTCGGAAACCGCTCTATGCCAGCCACGTCCCCCACGCCACGATCCAGTCGGTTGCTGCCGACGTGTATCGCTGCAACATTGGGATGTGCGCTGGGTCTCGCCGTCTTGGCAACACGCCGCTGGCTGATACCCATCGTGGGTCCGGGAGATATGACGTCACTCGCCCCAGTCAGCCTGGCCTCGATGGCGTTGGCATTGGGATTCGTGTTTGGGGGACGATTGGCCGATCGTGGTCGGCGAAACACCATGCCCCTCACGTGGGTGGCGTTGTTGTTCGCCTCAGTATGGATGTGGGCGGGCTACTTTTTATGGCCCGAACTCCTCACTGAGTCGATTCCCCCAACGCTACATGCCGTGGCATATGCTGCGCTCTGGTTGCTGCCAGTTTGCTTCCTACTGGGCACACTGACTGTGCTTTTGATCAAGGAAACACTTAGTCGTCACCGCTTTGCGGGACACGCTTTGGCGTGGCCGTGCATTGGACTGTGTGTCGGTCTCGCGTGCGCGCCACTCTTGTTTCGTTACGGGGTCGTTCTTTTACTGGAAGCGCCGTTCTATACGGCTGCGATTGCTGGTGTATCGGTGGTGGGCGCACTACTCACCCTGCGGATCGAAGATCGCGGCGACATGGTCCGCACGCGCCGACACGAAGGTCGTTGGCAATCGGTCGGCCGTGTTTGGCCGTGGACCGCATTCGCCATGGCCATGATTGCTACATCGTTTCTCGTTGTGGCGCGCGTGCGCGCAGCGCGATTCGTTTACGACATCGACATTGCGGAACACATCGTGCCCATCACCGCACTCATGGCTGCGGTGGGCATCTGGATTGCCAGAAAGCGTGTGGATCGCGCCTTGGCACGCCCAGCGGCAGCCGCCTTGTTTGTCTTGCTGGGGCTTGCTGTTGTGGTGCCGCTTTGGTGGCCGCTAGAGCGTTCGTCTGCGCTGCGAACGCCGTGGCTCACCGGACTTAGCCTGGTGGCCCCGTGTGCCGTGGTGCTCGGCGCGCTCTTGGTGATCGTCATTCGTGCACCCCTTGAAGACGCTAGTGCAGATGGCCATCACGTAGGACGCTCGTTGGCCATGACGGCACTCGGCGTGGGTGCGGGTGTGCTCTTCGCGAATCTGCTGCCGGGGTACTTGGGCACACATGGACCGCTTCGAATTGCACTGGCCTTTTGTGCCATCAGTGCGGCAGCGTGGGTCTTGCTTGCGGGACAAGGCATTCGTCTGCTCATTCCGATCATTGCCGCGATCGCGCTTGCGGGTGCGGTTGCATATCAACCACCAATTACGACAAGCAGTTGGCGAAGCCGACGCGGCGATCTACACGCGGGCCCCACGACAACCGCAATGATTGAAGTCGAAAGCCTCAGTACGTTTGATGCGCTTCGTACGCACCCGAAACTGTCAGAAAAGCTCGGCTTCCTTCGAAGTCCTCCACGCATTTCATGGCGCGGGCCGATGTCGCGGACGCAAGAGCTCGAATTGCGCCGAGCCATTTCGCAGCCCAAGGGACGTAAAGCCGTAGAAGCACTGCTGGGTCGCGTCGGACGGTCGCTCCGCGTGTTGAGTGATGCTGGTCGTGAACGCGCGGTGGTGGATCTGCACGACCCCACATGGACGTCGGGCGACTTGGATGCATTCGTCATGGGCCTCGGCATCAAAGGGCTGATCGACGCAAAGAAGGACAACGTTCTCATTGCAAGCGATGGCTATTCGCCGATTGTGTGGCCGGTTGCTGCGCGCAGTCCCGCGCGCGGCACGACGACGGTGCTCGTCACGGAATCCGCGTTTTATGAAGCGTTTCTACGCGCGATTGACTGGCCTGCGGCACCAACATTTGCCCTGCGTCAGCAAGACATGCGCCCGTATCTGCGCCACCATGAGACGCATGCACGCTTTGGGTGGATCCACATCGACACGCGTGCAGGGCGCACCGTCCGATGGCACACGATGACCACCGAAGCGGTCGAACAACTGCACGCATCCCTCTGCGACGGCGGATTCGTTTCACTAGTACTTCATGACGCACCGCGCAGTCGCACCGTCCTGAGTCCCGTCGTGGCCTCGCTCAGTACGGCATTTTCGCATATTCAAATCTACGCCCTGCGACGTCGCCACGACACCAGCCCGCGGGAACGCAACACCCCCACTCATAACCGCGTGGTGCCCATGGTGATTTACGCCGGAAATCGCCCGGTGGACGTTGGCCGGGTTGAAGATGAAGCCGGGCGCCCGATTCGATTTACAGAGTTTGGTCAGCTCTATATGGAGGCACTTCGGCAACAGGCCGGAGGGCGTGTCCTAAGCGACGCGTTTGCACCGATTGATGCGAGTCCGCCTGTAGACGCTGACACCGCGTCGAACGAATAGTCCGCGTTACGACTCAAACGCAATTTCGCCTGAGTCTGTGAGCTCACCCAGTACCCACGCCTCTTCGCCGGCATCGGTAAACGCCTGTACCGCCGCACTCGCGTCGTTCTTGCCAACTACGGCAATCATGCCGCAACCCATATTGAATACGTGATACGCCTCACCGCGGCCCATGCGACTCGCATTCAAAATCCATTCAAAGATCGGATTGGGGTTCCACGAGGAAAGGTCAATGCGCGCCCCAACCCCATCTGGCAACACCCGCGGCAAATTGTCTTGAATCCCGCCGCCCGTAATGTGGGCAAGGGCATGGAGTTTGATTGACTTGTTTACTGCCATTACGGGATTCAAATAGCTGCGGTGCGGACGAAGTAGCGCCTCTGCTAGTGATTCACCCAGTGATTCAGGGGCAGCATCTAGGTCGTGTGCGTCGCGTTCGAGCAGCTTGTTGACCAGCGAAAATCCGTTCGTGTGCAAGCCATCGGAGCGCAAACCAATCAACACATCGCCCGCATCCACGTTGCGCGGAAGCACGTCCTTGCGATCGACCTTGCCGACAATGAAGCCCACAATGTCGAACTCACCATCGCAGTACACACCGGGCATTTCCGCGGTTTCCCCGCCGAGCAGGGCGGCACCCGCGGCCTGGCAGGCTTCGACCAGTCCCTCAACGACTTCGCTGAAGACTTCAGGGTCCAAACGGCTGCTGGCGAAGTAGTCCATGAAGAAGAGCGGCGTGGCGCCTTGAACCAAGATGTCGTTCACGCAGTGATTCACAATGTCGTGCCCGAGTCCGCGGACGCGATTCGCTTGAACGGCGGTGCGCACTTTGGTGCCAACACCATCATTGGTTGCGACCAGAATCGGTTGATCCGATTCGGGAAAGCGCCCGTCATACATGCCGCCGAAGGAACCCAGTTCGTGCAACACATCCGGGCCGAATGTGGTCGCGACTTTGGCGCCAATCGACCCAATCATGTTCATTTTCTTGTCGATATCGACGCCTGCATCTTTGTAGCTGAGCTTGGACATGGAGGCTCCTCGAACGTACGGCGCGCTGACTCCCCTATTGTGCCCGGCACAGCCCCCGAAATTGGCCTTTGGCGCCTCCGAAAGGGGAATCCGAGGCGGCGGAAATCAGCCGGCTGTGAACCGGTCGCAAGTAAAGTCTCCCTTCATGTGCCCAGCCAATCCCCCCCGCAAACGCATCGCGCTTCTTGGTGCGACCGGCAGTGTGGGTACGGCGGCTGTTGACGTGGTGCTTGCCCACCCCGAGGCATTCGACGTAGTGGCAGTGGTCGCGGGCACGCGCGGCGGTGCGTTGCTCGACATCGGACGTCGCGTGAGCGCCGAACGAATGGTGCTGCTTTCAGATGAAGCGGAGGCGGCGCTACGCCCCTCCGTGCGACCCGGCGATCCCGAACTTCGTGCAGGCCAAGCGGCAGTTTTGGAAATTGTACGAGAACCGACGCTTGACATCGTGCTCCAGGCAACCAGTGGTGCCGCGGGCTTGGAGGCCACGCTCGCAGCCGTGCGTGCTGGAAAGCACGTGGCACTTGCCAATAAGGAGAGTCTTGTGGTGGCGGGCCCGTTGCTTATGCGCGAAGCGAGGCAGGGCGGCGCCACGATTGTTCCTGTAGATTCCGAACACTCCGCCATATTTCAATGCCTGCGCGGCGGTCAGCGCGAGGAAGTCCGGCGTGTGATTCTCACCGCCAGCGGTGGTCCGTTTCGTGGCCGCTCCACAGATTCCCTGCGAGACATCACGGCGGCGGAGGCGTTGAATCATCCCACGTGGGCAATGGGCAAGCGCATCACGATTGACAGTGCGACGCTCATGAACAAAGCTCTCGAAGTCATCGAGGCACGCTGGCTCTTCGATCTTGAACCGGATCAAATCGAGGTCGTGGTGCATCCGCAATCCGTGATCCACAGCATGGTCGAGTTCGTGGATGGATCGGTCGTCGCCCAGATGGGACCTCCCGATATGCGGTTGCCCATTCGATTCGCGCTCGGGTGGCCCGCGCGATTGCCCGCTCAACAACCTCGATTCTCATGGCGCGACTATCAGAATCTCACCTTTGAGGCGCCGGATACCGAGACCTTCCCTGCGCTACGTCTAGGCTTTGAGGCGGCGGCCCGAGGCGGCACGGCTGGCGCGGCACTCAACGCGGCCGACGAGGTCGCCGTAAGTCGTTTCCTCGCAGGCGACTTACCGTTTACCGGCATTGCATCCCTTTGCGAGCGAGCGCTGGCCAACCATTCGTTTACTGCGGATCCCACCCTCGACGACCTCTTGGCCGTTGACGGATGGGCTCGCGATGAGGCACGACAAGTATGTTGAAGCGACGACCCCTACCGCTTTTGCTGGGACTGGCCGTGGTGGCACCCACCTTGGCAGCGATTCCCGGCGGCTCCGTCATCCTCGCGATTCTGGGCATTAGCTTTCTCATCTTTGTTCATGAGTGGGGTCACTTTGCGGCCTGCAAGTTGACCGGCACACGCACCGAGACATTTTCAATCGGATTTGGTCCACGGCTCTTTGGTTGGGAAAAGGACCGGGAAGGCGCGCGTCGATTCACCGTGGGTGCGCGACAGCTCGATCCCGAAGATCATTCGATGGACTTTCGCGTGGCAGCAATTCCCTTGGGCGGTTACGTCAAGATGGCGGGTGAGCTGCCTGGGGAAGAAACGCCCGGCGGCGCCCCTGATGAGTTCCCCAGCAAGTCAGCCGGGGCACGAGCATTTATTATCTGCGCCGGCGTGATCATGAACATCATTACGGCGATCGTGTTCTACGGCCTCACGTACAATATGAACAAGGCCTTCGTACCGCCGGTGGTGGGTCATGCCGAGCCCGGTGGTGCTGCATGGGACGCGGGCATTCGCGCGGGCGATCGCATCGTTACGATCGGTGATAAGAAAATCGAAACGCGTGTCGATCTATTGACCGAAGCCGCACTGATGTCGTTTGAGAAGCCCACCAAGGCAACCATCAAACGGGGCGACAAGATCATTCCCGTGGAGGTTCAAGGACGCTACGACGAAGAGGTGGGGCGTGGTCGACTTCAGATTTTGCTTGCTCAAGGCGCAGCCTTTGGCGATGAGAAGAACCCGTTTCGCATTGGGTTGGTTGAACCCGTACGCGTCAATGGCGTGGAGGTGACCGGTGGTGCGGGCGTCAATCACGCGCTCAAACAGCTCACGTCGCTCGGAAAAGCATCTGCCACGCTCACCCGCGCGAATGGCGAGACGTTTGAACTGAAACCCAAGCCCTTTGAGACCACATCCAAGGCCGATGAGCTGCCGGTACGCATTGGTATTGGGGCCGCACGGCCGCTGGTGATTGACGATGTCGCTGGCGTGCTGACCGGCAAGCTCAAGAAGGGCGACATGGTTGTGGGGTACGCAGATGGTTCGGGCGAGTCCCATGCGCTCAATTCTGCGAATCAGCTAGAACGCCTGCCGTGGCAGGGCAAGACGATTCAGTCACTGCGCGTGCGACGCTTTGCGAAGGCTGGCGTGCCCGGTGTTGAAGAGGATGTGCCGGTTGCGACGTCCACCCCCGAAGACGTGATTGCACTCATCGAGTCCATGGCATTTATCAAGGCGCGCCCTGGCACGGTGGAGCCTTTGAACGCAGACCATTTGTATCTAGTCGGGGAAGGACTGTATCGCTTACCAGCAAGCCCTGCCCTTGACGCCGGGCTACACGCCGGCGACCGCTTGGTACGCGTGGGCGAGCAAAAGGCAGACACGATTGAGAAAGCCACAATCGCGCTAAAAAACGTTAGTTCTGACAAGCCCATCGAAGTGGAGGTCGTAGGCCCCGATGGCAAGTCTCGCATCCTGTCCTTGACACCGGCACGTCTTGAGCCACTTGGCACGTTGCCGACCCAACCCAATCTCGTCCAAGAACGCTACGAACCCGACGGGTTCTTCCACGCGTTGGGGATGGGTGCATCGCGCACGTGGCGTGAAGTCAAAAACGTATTCCGGACCATTGGTGCGCTCTTTACAGGGCGTCTCAACTTCAATAAGAGCATTGCCGGCCCCATCACCATGATCGATGTCAGCAATGACATGGCCGAAGAGAGCATGCCCAAGTTCATTTGGTTCTTGGCCTACATCAGCGTCATGTTGGCGGTCATGAACATCCTGCCCATACCCGTACTCGATGGTGGTCACTTGCTCTTCATCATTATTGAGAAGATCAAGGGCTCACCGCTCAAACCTGAGACCATGTACAACTTTCAAAAGGTGGGCATGTTGCTCCTGTTGCTCTTGATGTTCTTTGCGCTCAAGAACGACATTACGCGCCTGTTCAACCTCTAGTCCGGACGACCCATGAAGCCCTGGCTTCGATTTATCCGCGCCCCACTACTGCTCACCGCGGTGTTTGATGTCCTTGTGTGTGGCCTACGCTCGGCAGACATTTCGGCGAAGACGGATGGCACCCCCTTGGTCGTGGAATTCTCATTGATTGGGACCGCGGCGCTGAGTGCGGCCTGCATCTATATATTTGGCATGGGTCTCAATGATCTGGTGGACTGCCCACGCGATCGCGAGAACAATCCCGACCGTCCGTTGCCACGCGCGGATCTCAGTGCCAACGTGGCGACGCTCACCGTTGTTGTTGCGGCGCTGCTTGCGTGCGGTGTCTGGCTATTGAGTGAACGCCACGTGCCCCTTGTGGTGCCAGCGGCACTTCTTTGTGCGACACTCTACAACACATTGCTAAAGCGCAATGTGTGGGGCGGCGCTATGGCGATGGGTGCCACGCGTTTCTTCAATGCATCGGCGTTATGCCTGCCATTTGCTCTAGTTAGCGACGCTCCGGACATGCTCTTGCACTACGGTGCACCACTCTGCATCGGCTTGTATTCGGCGGCCATTTTGGTGCACTCAACCACCGAGGAGCAACTCTCGACAACGCGAACGTGGGTCGCGCGCGTGTTGACCATGATCTCATTTGTGGGCGCCGCTGCATTGGCGTGGATGCATGCAGAGCGCCCCACCTTGGGGGCCGTCCTAGCCTTCGGCGTGTCCAGCAGTGTGTTGTTTGGACGCACACCCAAGCCCGGACCGGCAAAGAAGCAAACGCTCGAAATGTTGCTTGGGCTCTACCTGCTGGCGTTTGTCGTGTTGACGAGTCTTGCGAAGCACGGGCTGTGGATCGAAGGCGCGGGCTTTGTGATGGCGTGGTGTGCCATGATCGGAACGCAGCTCGCCATTCGCGCGCTCCGTCTCCCCAAGCCGCTCGTGGACAACGTACGAATGCCGTGAACGTTACTTTCTGTCGTCGGACAACTCAAGGTGTCCGCGAATGATCGAAACGATTCGACGGTACTCTGCGTGCTTGCGAATGGGATCCAGGTCGCGATCCTCTTCCATCCAATCGAGGTCGCGCCACCCCTTCTCTACGCTAATGGCCAGACACGCCAACGCACGTCGCCGCAAATCCGCGGCGCTTTCGTTCCCCGGCTCCAAGGACCAACTCGCATAGGCGCAGGCGAGGTTGTAGTAGTTGAGCACGTCCGACGAGATGGACCCGCCACGCAAGTTGCGATGGAACGCCGCCACGGCCTCTTCGTACCAGCCCACACGAATCAAGATGACCGGCGGCAAGCTGGAAACCCGTATGGGTCGAACGCGCCGATAGTCGGATCGAAGTGACGAGAGAAAACGACGCACGTCGCGCTCATACATGGAAGGGTCAATCAAGTACAGGCACGTCATAAACTCGCCGTACTCACTGATTTTCGCACCGAGATCAAAGAGTCGATTCTGAAACGCGTCGGCATCCGTGAAGCGCGCGAGTGTATTGTTCATGCGCTCAAGGGCACGGCGTTCGGTGCGAATCTCGCGTCCCAGTTTCACACGGCGTTCATCGATGCGACTGACGACGTGAGCGTCTTCGGGCGAACAGAGTTCGGCTACGGCGTTGGTGGCCATTCCGCCAAGTTCGTATTGACTCGCGCCGTGCTTGCGCAGGTACTCGTAGGGTCCCGTTGTAAAACGACCGGGGATGGGCATCGACTCGTCGAGAGCTATCGAGGTCACCACATCAAGGGCACGCCCGGGATTGATGCATTTCTTTAGAATGTCGTATTGACCTCGGTAGTAGCCGGTACCACCTGACTTTGAGATGCGCGACAGAAAGAGCGCTTCTATCTCAGCGCGTTCAAGCAGACCAACGAAGACATCGGCCGCTTGCGCGGCTCGCTTGCCTTTGACGCGACTGCCCATACGGGCGATGAAGTGCTTCGGATCCTGCTTGTATTGTTTGAAGAGGAGGCTGTGGCTCTCCACGTCTCGAACAATGGCGAGTGCAAGCGCGGTGCTCTGTACCGGATCCGCGCGCAACACGCGTTCAAGGACGGCCTCAACCGAGGCGCGAGATCCTTCGTGGAGTAACAACACCGCAATCGCACGTTGTGCAGGTGCGGGTGCCCCCTCAAACGCGGCAATCAGTTGCTCGCGGCCACGGGGCAGTGCCCGCTCGATGAGCAGGGCTCCGGCGCGCCGTTGGTGGGCGAGCGGACTCGAGAGCTTGCGAATAGCATCACGAAGCCCCGATTCGACGTCGGCCGAATCAGCGCGTCGCGCGTGGGCTAGGCCAGGCTCGTAAACTACCGTAACGTAAGCACTAATCACGATTAGCGCCCCCAACCCCAGGCGGATGGCGGTAGTCTGCTGCGAGGCCATGTCGAGAGCCTACGGGGGATTTCCAGCCTGCGTAGGGAGATTCTCGCTGCCGCGTGTGCCGTGAAATTGCCGATATCCGGAGTAGAGGCTGCGAGGTCCGCAGCCGCTTTGCGGGTCAATCTCGATCGGCGGCGGGTTGGGCCCGCGTTGGATGTATGGCGAAGTCACCGAGCACCCCCCCAAATCATGAAGCGGCTGCTTCAAAGGGCGCGCGACACTCGCGCTTCGAGGTGGAACTGCGCCGTGGTGTGATCCAAATGGTCGCCTTGCGATTGCTAAAGAGGCCTCGATACGGCTATGACCTCATCCGCCATCTTGGGCGGGCGGGCTTCAGTATCGAAGAAGGTACGCTCTACCCACTGCTTCGTCGGTTTGAAAAGAACGGTCTTGTGACAAGTCGCTGGGAGACCGGCGGGACCCGTCCGCGAAAGTACTACGAGTTGACTTCCGAGGGCGCCGACCAACTGGACGAGATGCTGGAAGTGTGGGCACGCGTGAACGTCGCGGCGAATGACGCACTCTCAACCGCAACCCGTGTGCCCGAAGATGACGGACAGAATGACTCGCCCCATGACGATACGAACGCGGAAGATGATTCCGATAGTAATCACGATAGCGCAATCGATTGCGGGGGACTCGGCATGACGCAGGGAACCGCCACACACGACACGCGTGATCAGTTCCTCGAACGGCTGGAAGACCTGCTCCCTGCACGAGAAGCCGCGCGCATTCGTGAAGATGTAGAAGCGATGATTCTTGATCGCGTTGACGCCGAGCTGGAAGCGGAGCCCAGCCTCGATCCTCGTGAAGCCGAGTCGCGCGCGATTCGATCCATGGGCGCGCCGGAAGCGTTAGCGGATCGATTGGACCTACGCCGAGTGCGATTCCTCGCGCCACACGCCAAGCGTTCTTACGCACCCTTGCGATCGTCATACCGATTCACTTGTTGCTCAGTGCCGTACTGGGACTCTCCGGACAAACCGAAAGCGCGTCTGCATTGTTGGGACCACTTCCGTTTGGCAACTGGTTTCAAACCTTTCTCTCCGTGCTGGGCATCGTCCTGCTTGATGTCGGTGCCGTGTTTACGTATTTCTGGTTGCGCCGGGGTCGTGCCACACCCGCGCCCTTTGTTGCCGTGCCCACGGAACTGGCAGAGTCCCGTACGGATGCATGGAAGGGTCTCGCCATGGTGGGTCTGTTGGGCATACTGCTCAACGCATTCGCCGTGGACTCCATATTTGTCGTGCGTACCAGCAAAGGCTTGCACTCATTCCTTGCGTCACCGTTGGCGTCGGCGCTTCCGTGGCTAAGTCTCCCGTTGGCACTCTTCGCCCTGCGACACATCATTGTGCTGTTGCGGCGAGGCCGGGCCCGACGACCCGCCATTCTCTTTGACGCCCTGGGCAGTTTGTCGGCAGCAGGTGTATTGGGGTGGCTCTGCACGCTTTCGCCCCTCGTTTCATTCCCCCAAACGATGCGAAATCCCGAGGCCGCTGAGGTCATGAACACGCTCGTGTCGCGAATCTTCATGATTTGCTTCGCGCTCGGTGCGCTGCTGTTTCTCGTGCGATTCGTGCGCGCTATTGCGAGATTCCATCGAGCGACCGTACGCTAGCGTATGTGTCCCCACCGTCGCTTCACTATGTCTATCCATCGCCGCTAGAAGACGCCACGCTCATCAAGCGTTACAAGCGCTTCCTAGCAGACGTGGAGCGCGCCGATGGCTCCGTGCTCACGGTGCATGCGGCCAACCCGGGATCCATGCGCACATGCAGTGAGCCCGGCAGCCCCGTACGCATTCGTGATTCGGGCAATCCAAAGCGCAAACTCCGATTCAACTTGGAGCAAGTAAAGAGCAGCGGCGTGTGGGTGGCGGTCAACACGGCACTGCCCAACCGCGTCGTAGGTGAGGCGCTTCGCCGAGGCGAAGTGGATTCCACGCTACGCGGGTTGCAGGTCAACGCAGAGGTTTCTGATGGTGATACGAGTCGAATCGACTTTCGTCTCGAATCGGGGGTGCGGCGGTGTTGGATCGAAGTCAAGAACGTCACGCTTCGCGTTGGTCGCGACGCGTGCTTTCCCGATGCGGTGACAGAGCGGGGACGCAAACATCTTGGCGCACTGACCCGTCTCGTTGCCAAGGGCGATCGTGCTGTGATGCTTTACGTGGTGGCGCGCGCCGGGCTACGGCGCTTTCGTGCCGCACGTGAGATTGATCCTGCGTATGCCAAGGCCCTCGATCAAGCGGTTGCCTCCGGGGTCGAAGTCATGGCCTGTCAGCTACTGGTGACACGACGAGGGCTTCAACTCGGAGAACGGCTTCCGTTTGCGTCACCTCCCCGGTAGAAGAGGCCGCATGACGTCGCCGTCCCCGGATTCATGCCTCCGCGTTCGTGATCTACGCAAGTGGTATGCCGATCCCGAAGGCCACAATACGCTCATTGTTTCGCTGGACGCGCTCGATGTGGCGCGCGGCGAGTCGCTCGTGATTGAGGGTGCCAGTGGAAGTGGCAAGACGACCTTGCTACACATGATCGCCGGCATTGTCCGCGCTGATGAAGGCACCATAACGATCTGCGACGAGCCCATGACGGGCATTTCTGAAACGAGACGCGACGTGCTACGTGCCAAGCACATCGGGTATCTGTTCCAGACGTTCAATCTGTTGCCGGGCCTATCGTCGCTTGAAAATGTGCTCCTTGGCATGACCTTTCGTCCAAGGCCTGCGGGCGGAACGCGTGCTGCCGCGCGAACTGCACTCGATCGAGTAGGCCTCTCCAATCGACTGCACCATCGCCCCTCCCAACTGAGCGTTGGACAGCAGCAACGCGTAGCGATTGCGCGCGCCATGGCAGGTGATCCCTCGCTAGTGCTGGCCGACGAACCCACGTCCAACCTGGATGCCGAACGCGGCGCCTCGTGCATGGATCTCCTTGAGTCGTTTTGTGCCGAACGCAACGCGGCGCTCGTTGTGGTGACCCATGATGAGCGTGTGCAGCGCCGTTTTGCACGTTCCCTTCGACTGGTGGAGCTGGAACCTGCCGCGGAGAGGACCTCCGCATGAATGTTCTTTCGCTTGCTTGGCGCGGCATTCGATCGCGTCCGCTGTCGAGCATCCTCACGGCGCTGTCTGTCGCCCTTGGCGTTGGCCTTGTCGTTGCCGTTATGTCTACGCGTGCGTCGGCCACCAAGTCGTTTCAAGACGCTGCACGCGGGTATGACATTTTGCTAGGACCCAGCCACGGGTCACCGCTCCAGCTTGTGATGAACACCATGTTTCACGTCGGCAATGCCGGCGGAACAATGCCGTATGAGCACTACGAGAAGGCGCTGAGTGACAAGCGTGTGCGCGCCGCGATCCCCTACGCGGTGGGCGATAGTTTTCGCGGACATCACGTCGTGGGAACCACAACACAGTTCTTTGAGATTCTTCACGACCGGGCGAAGCGCCCGTTGGGCGAAGGCATTCGCGGAACGATTTTCCGCCCCCGAACATTTGAAGCGGTGATCGGGAGTATTGCTGCCAGCAAGGGAGGACTTCGTCGCGGGGACATATTTCGCGTCTTACACGGCGTTGAGATCACATTTCACGAGCACACGGAAGACTTCAAAGTGGTTGGCGTCATGCGCCCCACCGGCACACCTGCGGATCGCGCGATCTTCATTCCGATCGATACGTTCTATCATATTGGTTCCCACGCAGGGGAAGGTGCGGACGTCGTCCCCCTCGATCCCAACGACCGTGACTCACCGGAAGCAACGGACCCTGTACTCAAGAAATTGGGCGTGTCCGCGATTGGATTGCGATTGGTCAATCCCGTCTTGCGCCTGCGTTATCTGCACGAGTACCGAACGAGTGGTGGACCGGTTGAAGCCGTCGTCCCTGTGGATCAAATTGGTGATTTGATGCGGTTGGTCGGCAGTGTGGATGCCGTGTTTCGTTGGACGGCACTGCTCGTGATTCTAGTTGCCGCAATTGGCATTCTTGTGAGTCTCTACAACACCATCCAAGGACGTCGCCGCGAGATTGCCATCATGCGCGCACTTGGTGCACGCCCCCACCATGTGTTTTCCGTGCTGGTGCTTGAATCGGTACTGCTTGTACTCGCGGGCGGACTCATTGGCCTACTGCTCGGACACGGTGCGGTCACGTTGGCAGCCCCCCACCTCCTGGACGCCTACGGTGTATACGTTGAGAGTTCACCGGGTGCACTCGATTTGAAGATTCTCGCAGCCTTGGCGGGCATTGGCGTGCTTGTGGGGCTTTTGCCTGCGCTTCGCGGATTGCGTACGGAGGTCGCCGATAACTTGTACCCACGGTAGATCGTCAGCCCGCACGGTCGGGCGTTAGAAGGCATCGCTACCCTCAGTTGACGTGCCCTGATACCTCGAAGGCAATGCGCACGAGATGAATCCTGTTCTCGACAGTGGCTCGCCTTCGGTCCAGGGCTCCTAGCAGGTTGTTTCCAGATACGTCTTCCAACTCGGGGGCCACGACAATCGTGTAGCTGCCCGCTCGCCAGGGTTCATCGGAGCGAAACTGCCAGACGTGTTCGTGCTGAGCTGCTTTCACGCTTCCCGATACCTGCCGGCCATCGCCGTGACAGACCGAAATCATCCGCGCAAGCAGGGCATGATCCATGCATCGGTCAAAGGCGACGCTCAAGGGTTCGTTGGACTCGGCCGATGGGAGAGTAACTTGCCAGTGCTTGTGTTCTATCGCACGCCGTTCGGGTGGGCCTACACGGAACGACTGCTCATAGCGCTGAGAAAGTGGCTGCCCAAACACGTCGCGCCAACCGGGCTCCACGGTCAATCGGCACAGTGCTCCCTCGACGAGTGCCGGTCCAAGCCGACGGTTTGTTTCCACACCTCGCTTGATACGCCCGGGATCCAGCAACACCGTCAACCGCCGCCCATCAGGACTCCACAACTCCTGCTTGAACGACATGAAGGCCTTCTCATCCGCACGGCCGTTCGCGCTTAGGAGCCGCACGTATTGCATCGCCATGCCCCGCTGCATGGGATTCGAAAAGTAGATGTAGAAGCGAAGCGCGTTTTGCGGCAATGTGTCATGGGTCGGAAACACGCGCTCGACTCGCGGCGGCGGGCGTTTCGTATGAGGTATGGTGAATCGAGCATACGTTTGCTTCCCGTGCACCTCCCGCGACGCATCTCCAATCGCTTCCTCGCCGCCAAGGAGCGCGTCCACAAGGACCAAATAGGTCACACCTGTCACAAAAGGGAAGTCAGGAATAAATCGAACGGTGCCGCGGGATTGCCGATAACCACCCGCCACGGAGATTGTCGGTCGCGCCCCATCGTCCGGCGCCACATAGACGGCGAAACGGTTGCGCAAGTAGGTGGGTGCGATTTGTTCGATACACGTCGTGTGCAACGTAATCGGATCGTTGACGCTCGATGGCAGATCGAGTCGAACAAGCCGTTCGGTCGTCGGCGCGTTGCCACACGCGCCGACGATTCCCAAACACAATGCAACTATCGATACGGTGCGCAGCATCAGGCGCGCTACTTCTTCTTGCCAGCCATCGGATGGGGAACGCCCGGGAAGTCAAACTCCGCATATAAGTAGTGCAATTTGACTGGGAATACAGTTGCCAACGACTCAAGATCGAGCGTGCCGGTGTAGGGATCGCGCGTGAGCGAGACAAAGAAATTATCGTTGAGCAGGTCGGCTTGCAGCGAGGTGCCTACAAACATGATGGGCCGACCCACGGGCCCCATGGGAAACACGCCTTGTGCGTCCATCTTCATGCCGCGCTTGGTGTTCTCTTTGGTGAGGGGTGTGGCTTTTTCCAGTCCTTCGATGGGAAACACCTGTGGCATGCGGCTATTGTTGGTGACGAATAGATACTCCTTGCCACCGGCGACCTTGTTCTTGAACGCCACCATATCGATGGGTTGGCCGTTGCCGATGTCGCCGATTGTTCTCGCGGTCACGCGCGCTCCGTCCTTGAGCTGGGCTATTGGAACGAGGACTACGGGGCTACAGGTGTACGCTGCGATGAGATAGTCAGCCTCACCGAGCCGCTTGGCAACCATCGATCGAATGGGCGCGCGCGTTTCGTACTGGTCATGAGCCACGTGAAACATGCGCACGTTTGTAGAGCCGTGCTTTCCAGTGAAGGGATAGGGCATGCGGCGCAGCGTGGAGGAAAACTCCTCATTGGATATACCCGCGACAAAGACTTCGCCCTTGTAATACTCAATATCCATGATGGCGAGCACGCGCATCGGTCGTTTGGCTTTGGCCATGTCTTTGTTTGAGGGCGGATTGCCCATCATGCCGCGTGGCCGAAAGTGTTTGGTCCCGTCCGGCATATCGGAAAGTGCCTGACGAGTATAGGTCAAGCTATCTAGACGCACATGGTGTACGTTTCCAGCTTGATCCACGCGCACGATACCGGGATGAACGATCTCTCCGGCTCTGCGCATGACCGAGAGATATATTTCTCGCGATGTTGGATGGACCGCCATGTCGTTGATGGAAATGTGCTTCTTGGTGGCTCCCAACGAATTGGCGACTACTTCGTCGATACTGTCCACGTTTATGGCGACGTTGTTCGTTGGCGCCTTACCCACGCCCATCTCGAAGGCATAGATCGCGCCGCCAAGATTGTCGCCGACGAAGAGGACGCCATCTGGGCCAAACTCAAGCGCTCCGGCAAAACGAAGCGGAGGTGGCTTGGGTTCGCCGGACGAAGAGGCCGGCGTTAGGAAAATCACGGCAATTATGAGCATAAGAGTAACTGAGATGCTCGCGACAACTGCCAGGGGTGCCCGGATTCGCCAAGCTCGGTTGCTGTTCATCATTCATCCTTTCGGTTAGTATTCCACGGATGTGGTTGCCTGTAGGTTATGTCGTTAAAGTTCGCGAACCGGACCCTCAGCGTTCTTCAGCATTGCCTTAATGATGCGAACTAACTCCTTGGCGTCGGCTGAAGGAACGTTAGACAAAAATTTCTCGTTGGTGGCCATCGAACAAGCGGCAAGTTTGGCGACGAGCCCTTTGGCCTTGCTCGTTAACGTGAGTTTGATGGATCGCCGATCGCTTCCATTCGGTGTTCGTACTACGAGACCCGCCTTCTCAAGCTGGTCGAGTTTCCGAGTAACCGCCGAGGGGTCCATCCCAATGAACCGGGACAGCGCCATGGGTGTGGAGGCTTCTTCGTTGTGAATGGCCGAAAGGATTGGCCATGTACTCCGCGCGACACCGTGCTGAGCGAGTTGTTCTCTAAAGTGTTCGCTCATCGATGAAGCGATACGCTGAATCCAGTATCCCGTGCTTTTCTGAATGCTGTAGTGGTTGACTTGCTTGGCCATGCCGCAATTATACTGGACATTATCAATAATTGATAAATGAAATAATGGACTATCTAAAATAATCGGGACCAATTTCTTCCTCTGATCCGCGATACGCTAGTGGGTATGGTCTCCACACGTGACATTGTCCTCGGCACGCTCTGTTGTCTCGCAGTCTTTTGTCTCTGGTGGTACGGCGCAAGTGATTCGCGCGCCAACGAAGACCTCAAACATACGCGTGCCAAGGGGCTCTACGGTCGCGGCATGGGCCTTTCGCCCGATGGCTCCTACGACCCCAATGTGGCGTTGGGCTTGCCAGCAGGAATCCGTATTGACCCGGTTACGGGTGAGCTGGTGGGGCTCTCGCTCGAAGGCGATGACGGAGCCAAGTCGCTGTCGTGGGAAGTATTGCGCGACTACAAGTATCAAGCGGGCCTTGAAGACGTGCCCGAGTCCGTTCAGAAATTCGACGGCCAAAAGGTCGTGATGGTGGGCTTCTTAATGGCCACCTTTGAGTACGAAGACATTCGCGAGTTCCATCTCGTAGCCAGTCACTGGAGTTGTTGCTACGGCATCCCCCCGGGGCTCGATGGCGTGATCTATGTGAAACTCGAAGACGGTGCCTCAGGCCTTCGCCAAACGCTTCAACCCGTCAAAGTCGTGGGCACGCTTAAGGTCGAAGAGATCAAAGAATCGGGTGTGGTCTGGGCAATCTACGCGTTGCGCGATGCGAAGGCGGAAGAGCTGAAATGGAATTAGGTTCCCTTTCCTACACCTAGATCCGACACAGTTCTCACGTCCACGTCCACGAACTGGCGCGAATCGATCATCGAGTGCTTAGGTCTGCAAATTCACACCCGGTACTTTTTCGCGGCTTTCGGTGCTCAATCGGTGTCGCTCGTATGCGGCTATCGCGCTCCTGCCGTCCGTTCTCCACGTCCACGCCCACGCCCACGCCCACGCCCACGAATTGGCGCGATACGGTCACCGGACGCTCACACTTGAGTCCGGTTGGCGGGTGACGGGGAGCCTGAAAGCAGAGAACCCTAGTACTTCGTGTACCACCAAGACAGTGCGCACTGAAAGAGCCCAAGCATATTTCTGATGCGCGAGTTGCGTTGTATTACTTCGCCGACTCCGCGACAGACTCTTCCAGCAACTCAAGCGCCTCCCCCAACCGCTTCCATGCCTTGGGGTCCCACTTGTGAACGCCAAGTGGTTCCAAGTGCTTCTTGGCGCGCTTCAAGAGTCCACGCGCGTCGTTCTTTTTGCCCAACGCAAGCGCGCGTTCACCCATTTCATTGCATGCCCAGCCCACCCACTCTTTCGTGGTCTTGGAGGGTTTCTCGGCATGCAAACGCTCTGCCCACGCCAATACGGGGCGTAGCCACATGCCTGCCTTCTCCTGATCACCGAGCCGTCGATGAGTCTTGCCAACGGCCCAGTCCGCAGCCAGCTTGGCGATCTCGCTGGTGCCCTTCCAGTGATAATGACGCGCTTTGGTGTAGGCCTCGAGCGCTAGTTTGAACTCACCGCGCTCGTCGCGTGTCACGCCGAGGTTGTTCCACAACGGGCCCAACCAGCTTTCGAGTTTGCCGGCTTCCGCGGCGGCAATACCTTTCTTCGCCCATACCAACTGCTGTTCGTTCGTGCCGGTGATGGCCACCATGTGCGCAGCGTCCACGGCCTTGTTGAAGAGCTTATGCTTGTTGCAGTAGTCGTACATGGTAACGAACGTCTTGGTGGCAGTGGGCTTGTCGCCGCCTTTCCACTCAAAGCGGCCACGCACACCGAGATACGTCGCCCAAGCGCTTGGAAGATTCGTCTCGCCGTCTTCCCTGACGAGGAGTGCCTTCGCCTTCTCCAACCATGGTGCGCCGCCCTTGGCGTCCCCTTGGATGAGATGTCCACGGGCAGCTAAGGAAAGTGACTCGGCCCACGTCGCAGTGTCACCCAACTGCTCAGCCTTTGTGACAACGGCCTTAAACGCCTTTGTGGCATTGGCATACTTGCGCGAGCGAAACATCTGCTTCGCAGCCTCAAACTCGGTTGCGAGTCCTCTCACATCGGGCGGCGGTTCGGCGGCCTCAACCCGCGCGGCACTGAATGGAATAAAACTGAGGGGAACAAAAAGGAAAAGGAGGGCGCACCATAGCACCCTCCGATTCACGTTCATTTCGTGCGCGTTCACAAACTACTGCTTCGTTGCGGGCTTCTTGGCGTCCCCGGAACCCGGGGCTTTGCGCTTTTTGCGCTTCACGCTTCAGCCAAACGGCTTGGTCATTTTTACAGGGACGTCTTTCCCGGCCTCGATTGCGGTGAATGCGTCGAGCAAATACGTCTTCTTCTTGTCTTCATCCAAGGTGTCGCGAACGTCGTTACTGAGTGCGCCCTTGTAACGCAACACCCCCTTGGTATCGACCAAGAAATAGTGCGGCGTTTGCTTGCCGCCCAAGATATCGCATACGCGTTGATCGCGATCGGGGAAGATGCGTACATTGAAATCTTGGGCTTCAATGAACTCCTGATACCGTTCATTGGTGTCCTTGTAGTTGGATGCGATGGCATACATTCGCACCCCCGTAGCCTGGACAAACTCGATGGTGCGGTCATTGAGCACGCTACTTGTGGGGCACTTGGGTGACCAGACGACAAAGAGTAGCGGTTTGTCCTTGCGCTTTACAATCCACGCCGCGAGGTCAGCCAGCGACTTCATCTCAGCAGTTGCCTCTTCGGTGACTTGAAATCCGAAGTGCTTGACGACGCCCTGAATAAACTCAAATTTGCTGCCTTCGTCGGGCTTGCCCTCGTCATTGAGGGCGCCCTTGATGGCATCGAACTTGATTCCGAGATCCTTCGGGTCAGCGGCGCCGGCTTTCTTCGCTGAAGCTAGCAGATGGGCCTTCACGCCCTCGGCGGTGATTGCGCGCTGGGCGAAATCAAAGACGCCACCATTGCGATCGGCGATCTTGAAGTCAGGAATCGCAGCATCGATCGCAACAGGCGTCGTGGTTTCCGTTTTGGCCTGCACAGGCGTAGTCAATGCGAGGGCCAACGCCCCCACGACTGCCACGAGCGAAAACGTCGTGGACCATCCAACACTGGGACGCATGAGTACTCCTCGTCGTGCGCGCCGATCATTCGGGACGCTCCGCAGAGTTTACCGGCAGTTTCGGCTCGCGTACGGTGCCCTACGGGGACGTTGGTTTGTCGTCACGCCCGGTGATCGTGCCGTGACGACGAACCGGCTTGGCCGCGCGTACCCACCAAATCATCAAGGCCGCAAGCGCGACTACGATGAATAGTTCGGGATCGAAGAGCGCACCTCGTCCATTGGCCCAGCGAAAGAGAACGCGCATGAGTAGAACGGTGCCGAAGCCCGCGACGCTGTAGGCCACAAGCTTTCGAATCGTGTCCGCCATGCGGGGGCTGACGTCACTCATCCGGCCTACCGGGTCACGCCGATGCTCGTCAGCCACTCTCGTTCGAGGTCCTTCGTCGAGGCGCCAAGCGCGCGATTGAGCTCACGTCGAGGCAATTCGCCTCGCAATAATCTTCGAACGAGATCCAGCACACCTGCGCGACGACGCGAGTTGCCGCCGTCCATGAGGAAGCCCATCAGGCTGGCGGTCTGGTCATAGTGCCGACCCTCGAATTTGGACTGGTTCATCTCGAAGAGTTCTGCAAGCGGCGTCCATTGATTCCATGCGAGTCGGCGACGGAATCGATCAAAGCGGGGCTGACTTGTGTTCTGCCCCGGTCCATCGCCAAGGCGCTCTGACCACACGGCAATGGCTTCCCACATCCAAAACCAACCTTCACCGAAGGGGCGACCCCGCAACCGACCGGTACGTGCAAGGTCCAAGATTTGATGCGTCATTTCGTGTCGCACATCTGCCTGCCATGGCAATGCACCCTGACGCGCAGGTTCGGCACAGATGTTGACGACGCCTGAGCGACTGTCGTAGAACGCACCCCATGTAACGGGGTTGGCGACCAATCCGCGCAACTTCTGTTCAAACTCTTGACGCGTTGCGGTAATGACGACGGGAAGTGGATCGCGGGGTAGTCGCACTTCGAGTACGGTCGAATAACTCGACATGAATCGACGAACGTGATTCTCGGATTCGCGTGCCATTTCAACCGCGCGATGCCAGGAAACATTCGAGCGCACGGTGACATGATCGGTGCGGAGGCGAAAGCCGCGATCGGCCGTGGCGTCTCCGCTTAGCGCCGATTCAAACGGAACATATCTTTGGCCATTGAATATTTCGCCGCGGCGATAGGCCTCGACATGTTCGCGTTCGATCCAGAGTAGATCGTCTACTTTGACCCAGCCGAGTTTTGATGGATCGCCTCCACTGAAACTGGGCATGCGCGGGCCACCACTTCGATAGCGCGGCGCGTCTTCAATCGAAGCGCCGAGCCCATCGCCGTCGAGCGGCACGTTCCCGGCACAGGCCGCCAAGGCGAGCATCGCGAACGTGGCAAAGACGCCGAATCGAGCGCGTACGAGGAAAGAAGTGCGGCATGGCGGTGGATGAAGAAACATCGCGGCGTAGGATACCGCCTATGGCCCGTAAGTCCTCGCGTTCCAAATCCAAAGCTTCGAGCGCCAAAAATGGCGCTCCCGAGGGGCCGAAACGGATTGTTCTGGCGACCAATCGCAAGGCGCGCCACAAGTTTCACATCGATACGACCATGGAGGCGGGTCTCGTGCTACTGGGCAGCGAGGTCAAATCACTCCGAAACCAGACCCCCACGCTCTCAGAGGGATACGCGCGCTTGGAAGGAGAGCAATTATGGCTCTACGGCGTCCATAT
The DNA here is from genome assembly GCA_965222115.1 of Planctomycetota bacterium. Taxonomy (GTDB): domain Bacteria; phylum Planctomycetota; class PLA2; order PLA2; family JAEUHO01; genus CBDCTJ01. Next base: position 2,845,685 of record CBDCTJ010000007.1, read on the forward strand.
CGCCATGCTCCCCCAGGCCAGTTGGCTGAATCATGAGCCCATGCGCAAACGATTGTGTCTCATGCACAAGCGCGAGATCAAGAAGTTGCGGCTGAAGTTGGAAGCCAAGGGCATGACGCTGGTTCCGCTTTCGCTCTACTTCAAGGGATCGCGGGTGAAGGTGGAGCTTGGGCTGGGGCGTGGGCGTCGCAAGGGTGATAAGCGCAATCGCGAGCGGGAGAAATATGACCGCAAGGCGATTCGGGAGCATCGGTGATATCTACCCACAGGAGAGGACAAGGGTCAAGATTCGGCGAGAGATTCAGGTTCAGAAGGGGACGCGGCGGGACGGATTCCGGAGACAAGGGGGTTGTCGCCGCGTTATGATGGATGGATTGATCTTTGACAGATGGCCGTACATCAACGCACCAGTTTCATGCTGTGTGCATCTGCGAGACATGAACCACCCGTGGACTTGAACGAACACGGGCCGTGAACAACGACTTTTCGTGCATGGGGGCGAATGGACTCGACCGGGTGCCGGCTTGTTTTGGTCGCGCGCCGGGGATCCAGGCTGGCCCTCGTTACCAACCGTCTGGAAAACTCAGTTGCCAACAGCAGCTATTCTCTCGCGGCCTAATTAGCGCCGCGCGATCGCTCCCCTCTGCCTACCAGGGGATGTCGATTGCCATACGGTGGGCTGGCCCTCATCACACCGCGGGTTGCGGTTAGGGCGAGACTCTACCCGCTGGCCGGATCGCAAGCCTGTTCGGGGGCGTTCGATCTAGCGAGACCTAAAGCCACGAACTACGCGCGTAGAAGCCACTGCTTGCTCACCTAGGGACGGGGGTTCGATTCCCCCCGCCTCCACCACTTCTCGCTCTCGATCCTGATGTTCGGTCTGCCTAATTCCACGTCCACGTCCACGTCCACGTCCACGTCCACGTCCACGAGCTGGCGTGAATCGACTATCGGACGCTCACACTTGAATCCGGGTCACGGGTTGCGGGTGACGGGAGAGCGCTACTGGATGACACACGCAATTTGCGCCCGGCACCAATCTGCGGGAATCGGCGCATGAATGGGAGCGCCTCACTCCCTCCAACGGCGGATTAGTGCATTCAACATCGCGCGAACGCGATCTAGGTCGCGGAGCGCTGGTACTGCGCTCGCATCCGTGAGGATGCCCATCGCATCCATGAGGTCGAGTGCCGCCGCGGCCTCGACACACTCGCCGCGAGCGATAGAGAATGAACGGTGCTTGGCGCCCGCGCCAGCGCGCCCTATGCCTTCAGCGATGTTTAGGACGACGGCTGTAGAGGCTCGCCGAGCTTGGCTTGCAAGCTCGGCGTTGCCTCGCGGTAGCGATCCACAAAGCTGATGAATACTGGCAGCCGCGCGCCGCGCAATTCGATACACATCGAATCGTTCAAGCCGACCCGCCGTGGAAGTAACCGAGAACTGTTTGCTGTGTGACATACGAGAAGCTCCACGAGGAAACACCCGCGGGAATGCGAGTGCCTGCCCTCGCCCTCGTGGCGAATGGGGCATGCACGTAGCACTTCCCAAAGGGTGTTGCCCAGTGCACCTTCAAGTCACATAGCAATCAGTTCGGTGCTCAATCGGTGTCGCTCGTATGCGGCTGTCGCGCTCCTGCCACCCGCTCTTCACGTCCACGTCCACGTCCACGTCCACGTCCACGTCCACGTCCACGTCCACGTCCACGTCCACGTCCACGTTAGGGCGGCGCGAATCGATCATCGGACGCTCAAACTTGAGTATGGGTTCCGGGTGACGGGAACTTGGGCAACACCGCCGGGTGCCCCAGCGCCTTCGGTACGCGCGGGCGCCGCTTGTGATGGAACTCCAGCTTGAGAACGAGTTGTCGCGTTTGAGCGGGGCTTCCTCTGTACGACCCGCTCGCGTGCGCCCTCCTTCGCCTTCGGCTCCTTCACGAAGGGCACACGCGAGCAAACGGCTTGCGTTCCTTTCACGCTGGAGTTCCATCATGACAAGCGCGTCTTCCACGCTCGAATACCTCAAACGCTTCGATGTCTACCGTGCTTCGCAGGCCGCGGCGGTCGCGTGCGTCGCAATCTGCAATGCATGGCCTCGAGGCCACGCAAAGCTCGCCGATCAACTCAGGCGCGCAAGTACAAGCGTGGCGCTTAACGTCGCCGAAGGCCTATCGAAGCGGCGGCCAGCCGAGAAGCGCAGGGCCTACGACATCGCACATGCCGAATGCACCGAAGCCATTGCCGCTCTACATCATGCGCTACTACTCGGACTCGCCAGCGACGCCGTGATCTCACGTGCGATGAACTCCCTGGAGCAATGCGCCGCCATGTTGTTCGTACTTCAGCGTCGATTTGACGACCCGTGATCGTCCACGTCCACGAACTGGCGAGAGTCGATCATCGAACGCTCCCACTTGGGTCCACGTTTCGGGTAACGGGATTCGGGTCACGGGTATCGGAAACGAACTGGAGAGGTTCGAATACAGTACGGCCCGTGAAACTCCTCACCTTCCAAGCCAAACGATTCGCGTGGACGCCGTTCTCGAAAACGCTGGACGACGCGCCTGACGCTGAGGGTGGAGAGTCGATTTCGGACTGCGTGGTGGCGTTTATTCACGTTGAACCGGATGATGTGAGCGAAGAACGCCGGTCCAAGGTCTTCAAGACCGCGCTCAAACACCTCAAATGGCTGGCCAACAAGCGCGAGTACCGCTCGATTGTGCTCCACACCTTTGCCCATCTTGGCGGTGAGAATGCCGACCCCGAGGAGTCGCGAGCCCTATTTGACTCCCTGGCCGAGCGTCTCCGGCAGACGGGATACGAAGTTTGGATTACGCCTTTCGGCTATTTTTGTGAATGGGACCTGTCAGTTCACGGCGAGAGTTTGGCCAAGGTATGGAAGTCGATTTAGATCTGTAGCTCCATTCCGCGCGAGGATATCTGATGGCGACCCAAGCAACCGTGGATCTCCACAAGCTGGCACGCTTTCTCAACTTGGCGTTGCCGGTCCTAGCAGCTGCCTTCTTTGCCGCGGGCTACTACGTCTCGTTCTACTTTCACTTTGGCACCGTGATCTTCCTGCTGCTCACGATTGCCAACTTCTTCTATCGGCATGTGCAAACCAAACACGCAATCCTTCGCAACTTCGGCATCGTCGGTCAGATGCGCTACATCCTGGAGAGCGTGGGGCCGGAACTTCGGCAGTATCTCTTTGCCAACAATCGTGAAGAACGACCCTTCGACCGCAATGAACGCGCAGAGGTCTATCGCAAGGCCAAAGGTGTTGACTCCGCCTCTAGCTTTGGGTCGCAAAAGGAGTTCGATCCCACTGAAATCAAGATTCGGCACGCGATGTATCCACTCGATCATCACGACTTAGAACCCTATCGCGTGACGTTCGGCGAGGAGCGAGGACTGGCCTCGGCATACACCATCCATCGCCACATCATGATTAGCGCCATGAGTTATGGATCACTCGGGCGGCAGGCGGTTCGCACGTTGTCGCGTGGCGCGAAAAAGGCCGGGATCCCCATGAACACCGGCGAAGGCGGATTCCCCAAGCACCACTTGGTAGAAGGCAGCGAACTCATTTTTCAGATGGGTACCGCCAAGTTTGGCTGTCGAAATGAAGACGGCAGCCTCAACGAAGACGGACTTCGCAACATTGCCAGCCAACCGTCGGTCAAGATGATTGAGATTAAGTTCTCGCAAGGCGCCAAGCCTGGGAAGGGCGGGCTGCTGCCGAAGGAGAAGATCTCCCAAGAGATTGCCGAACTGCGCGGCGTGGCCATGGGCAAAGACGTGATCTCGCCCCCCTACCATGTGGAGTGCCGCGACAATGCCTCCACCGTGGCGCTCATCAAGCAGGTGCAAGACGTGTCGGGACTTCCCACCGGCATCAAGTTCTGTGTGGGATCACTCGAAGACACCAAACAACTCATTCTTGAAATGCGGCGCCAGGACTGTTTCCCCGACTTCATCGCCATCGACGGGGCCGAAGGAGGAACGGGAGCGGCGCCTCGAACCTACTTGGACAATTTTGGTCTTCCACTCTTGCCCGCCCTTGCCGGTGTGCAGGACATCTTGGTGGAACTGGGTGTACGCGACCGACTCAAGCTCATCGCTGCCGGCAAACTCATCACCGCCGGACGTCAACTCATCGCCATGTGTCTCGGCGCCGATGCGATCTACAGCGCGCGCGGTTTCATGCTCGCCATCGGTTGTATTCAAGCCATGCTTTGTGGCAACAATACGTGCCCCGTCGGCATTACAACGCACGACGAGGCGCTGCAATCCGGCCTGGTCATCGAACCTAAGTCCAACCGCGTGGCGCACTACGTGGACAGCCTCGAGCACGAACTTCAAGAACTGTTGTGCAGCGTCGGCGCGCGCAGCTACCGCAAACTCAGCCGCGAAACGCTATTCGTGCCCTCGGGATCCATTCTCGCCGAAGAGGTACGTTGATATGGCCGCTACGAAACCACCGCCCAAGCCGAAATCGACCACGGCGTCCATCATTGCCTTTGTTTGCGAGCTCTGTGCTGCTGGCATTCTCGGATACGCGGCGTGGAGTAAGTTCGCGGCCACCGAAGACGCAGTCGCCATGTTCACAGCGTTAGGAATGGAACCCGGCGGACGCATCTTGATTGGCGTGCTGGAAGCGATTGCGGCCGTCGCATTACTCATTCCAGCAAGTGGCATTCTCGGCGCCGCACTTGGTAGCGCGGTGATGACGGGAGCCATCATCGCACATCTCACAGTGCTTGAACTGAAGACGATTCTCATGGCAGTCGTCGTGCTGGTTTTGTGTACGACGATCATCTTTTTGCGCCGACATCAATCGGAGTTCTTTCGGAATATGTTTGACCGTTGAGATACGCGGCACCACCTGCCTTCATTGCAGTCTCACACCACCCCAAAATGCGGAAAGCGCTTCGTGGCCTCGGGCAACTCCGCCAGACACGGAAACTCCGCGATCTCAGCCATGGCGTTCCACAGCGGGCCCACCTCGGCGTGCTCGTGCGCCTTGTGTGCCGCCGCGCCATCGATCCATTCGAAGACTTCGAGAATCGTTCCGTCGTCGGACTTCATCATGACGAAGGGTCGATCGGTCACGAGGCCGGCCTTGCGGAGCAATCCCTCATGCTTGGCGAGCAGCGCTTGAAACTCGTCCCGTTTGCTGCGGCGGGGCTTGTAGAGGGCGATGACAAGTTCGGAACTCATGACGTGCTCCAGTACCGTAGGGACATCGGCGATAGGTTTGGCCGGAAAGGTATCAGAAATGCGGATCGGTGTTGTAGGTGCGCGAAGAGTGCGAAGTGGAACGGGGGCGTTTCTTGCCCGTTTCGCGCACGACGCTGGCGCCTCACTCGCTACCGTCTTGGGAACCACGTCTTCATCGTCGTCATCCGCTGCCAATCAGATCGGTCAATCGACGGCGTGCGAAGTGTTGGCGTGTACGACATGGGGCGAGTTGACCGACGCAGGAATCGATGCGGTGATCATCGCATCGCCCGCGAACACGCATGGAGCCTATCTTGAAAGAGCCCTAGAGGCTTCGCTGCACGTCTACTGTGAAAAGCCCCTGCTTTGGTCCCGAGACATGCAAGTTCAGGCAAAGGAACTTGCCGACGCCTTTCTCGCGAAGGGGCTCCATCTGCATGTTGGGACGCAATGGCCCTTCACCCTGCCGACGTATCAATCGCTCTTTCCAAACATCGATCTTGCATCCTCGCGGCGGTTTTCGATGCGCATGTCGTTGCCGGCGAGTCGCGAACACACGATTGCGGAGTGCATGCCCCACCCGCTCAGCTTGCTCCTTGCCGTACACCCGGATCCACAGGCCAACGTGGAAACATTCGAACTCGACGACGACCCCGAAACCCTTCGAGTGACATTTGACTACGTGACATCGGAAGTGCGCGTGAACTGCACAGTACGCATCGAGTCTCATTTCGACCCGTTGCGGAATATGGGCTATGGCTGGGACGGCCACCTGGCAACTCGCGTGCGCGATGATCGGGGGACGTCTCTGCGACTGCGCGACGAGGCATCCGGCGACGATCGTCATCTCCCCGAACCCGCACGCGATAGCATGGCGGCGTTTGTCCGGGCAGTCCAGAAGCACGAGCCGGCGTTCGTCCATCCGGGCGCTGTGCCCGGTGTGCGATTGCTTGAGTCGATTCGTACCGCCGTCGAAGATTGGCCATCGCGCAGGTAAACTTGCGCACCTATGGCCGACCGTTCCACTCCGCAGCTAACGCCGATTCACGACTTTGGGCGCAAGCTCCGCCAGCCGGGCGTGTGCGATGCACTGAATGCGTATGTTCAATGGCAGCGCCAGGCGCGAAGCGGTGAGAAGAACGGAAACGACGCACCCCCACTGCCCGTAAGGGCACCCGTGAGTATCAATCTGGATCTTACGACCGCGTGCAACTACGCATGCGATCACTGCATCGATTGGGACATTCTCAATAGCGGCATCAATCACCGCGATGAGGAGTTGCGCGCATCGATTGCCGCCATGCACCGTGATGGCCTAAGGAGCGTCATCTTGATTGGCGGCGGTGAGCCCACGATCTACCCCGGATTCGCTTCCATGGTCCGGTACCTGAAGTCGTTGAGCCTCCAGGTTGCCATTGTGAGCAACGGTAGCCGCAACGATCGCATAGCGGAGGTCATGGACATCCTTGAGGCGGAGGACTGGGTGCGCCTTAGTCTCGATTCGGGCACGGACGAAACGTTTCAGGCCATGCATCGACCCAAGAAGGCCATCACGCTCGAGGCCATTTGCAAAGGTGTATCGAAACTCAAGGCAAAGAACCCCGTGCCCACAATTGGGTTTAGCTTCGTCATGACGTGGAATGGCGCCATGCGCGCCCCCGACGCACCCGCGGTCGTGGAGAATATTGGCGAGATTGAATCCGCGGCTCGCTTGGCCCGCGACCACGGCTTTGACTACATCTCGTTCAAACCGTTCTTATTGAGAACAGACGAGGGCGCGGAAGTGCTCGATCCCCATGGTGCAAAGGAAGCGCTCGATGAGGTGGTTCAGCGCATTCGCACAGCCATCGACGGCGCAAAGCAGTTCGCCTCGCCCACGTTTTGCGTGCTTGAGAGCACCAATTGGAAGGTCCTTGAGCAAGGGACGTGGGAGGCGTGGACAAAGCAACCGAAGCAGTGTCACATGCAGGCGTTTCGTCAAGTGCTAAGCCCCGAAGGTCTTTGGAATTGCCCCGCCCACCGCGGGGTTGACGGCGCGAAGATTGCCGAACGGACCATTCACACCCAGGACGACACCGGTGCGATCGCAGCAAGGCACACGCAGGCCATGATTGAATCCTTCGACGCCCGTCATGAGTGCCGCGAAGTGACGTGCCTCTACCACGATGTGAACTGGTGGATTGAATCCCTCATCGAGAATGCCGGTCCCGTGTCACCTTCACCTTCCAAGACACCGGCACCTTCCAAGACACCGGACTTTTTTCTCTAGTTGTCCAAACGGAGCATGAGGTCAACCCCAATGACTGCGCCCCTTAAGTCCATCCGTGTCGTCGAAGACTACACAAGTCGTTCCAAGCCCGATGAGGGCTTCCTGCGCGTCCGTCGTTTGAAACTCGAAAATACCTATCGTGATGGCACCGTGTCGGATCCCTATCCTTGTGACATCGTTTCACGGCGCTACACGGATGCGGTTGCAATTGTGATTTGGGAACGCACCGGCATGCGCACCCTCAAAGTCGCAATGCGCACCGGCATCCGACCGCCGATCTACTTTCGCAAAGACCGCACCGATCTTGTGCAACCCGATGATCGTGAGCATCTCTTAATGACCGAGATCTGTGCCGGTGTGTTGGAAGATGAAGACAAGGGCGAGGAAGGTATCCGCCAACGCGCCGCACTTGAGTGTGAAGAGGAAGCGGGTTACGCCGTGCCGCCCGGTGCAATCATGTCTTTGGGGCAACCTATGTTTGCCAGCCCCGGCGTGAGTGATGAAAAGGTCTTCTATTGCGCGGCGCAAACCATGCTTTCTGAACGCGGCGAGGCCGCGGGTGACGGCTCACCGATGGAAGACGGTGGCGAAGTGTTGTTGTTCGACATCGACGACGCGCTCCACCTCTGTCGAAAAGGCGAGATTCCCGATGCGAAGACTGAGATTGGCTTGCTGCGCCTGTGCCACCGCGTTGGCTACAGCCCACAACTTGGCTGTTTCGTGGAAGATCTTCCCGAGCCGTTTCGTCCGGGCGCCACACGCGCGGCTTGGCTACTTGGCGAATCCGAGGACCCGGGCGACTGAAGTAGGCTTGGCGTTCTACGGAGGTCAGCTATGAGTCGCACCGCAGTGCTTGTCGGTCTCGTCTTCGTTGCGCTTGGTGGCACGGTGATTTGGTTAGCTTCGCGAGTTCACACGTTAGAAGGCGACGTCTGCGATCTCACCGAGCGCCTCAATAATCCAGCAACGGCGACACAACGAAGTGAATCTAGCAGCGATTCAGACCACCCCACGTTGGAGGCCGACACCACCTTCGAAGACCAAGTCGAGCATGCGCTTCGATCCGGTGCGCTTAAGCGTGTGCTTCAAGATTCTCAAGAAGACGCCGCGGTTGTTTCCGCCCTCACTAGACTTCTTCAAAATTCGTCGCGTCCGGCGGCCGCGGGAACAACCCGAGCGGGAGCGACTTCGCCGGGCACACCTTCACCCGATGACGCCGTGTTTTATGGAGCTGTCAAAGACGTGGTGATGGAACTCACGGACAACGTCGATTTCCGGACAAAGTTGGGGCTCAACGTTCCGCCCAAAGACATTCCAAAGAATGCGCCGTTTGCCAGGGTGGCGGACGTATTGAAGCTTGACCAACGACAGTCCGATACCATGCGCAAGGACGTCGAAGACATGCAAGGCAAGCTGATGGAAGCGCTCACGATCGAGCGCAGCGACGGCGTGGATGTCATGGGCGAGATTGCCAAGGCGGAAGCGCTCAAGGAGGGCGACCCCTCCAAGACCGAAATCTTCGTCAAGCTCTTCCAGCTCAAAATCCCCGGAACCGAGACGACGTACTTTCAGCGCGTTACAGCGCTGCAACGCGACTTCCGCAATCGCACCCTCGACTACTTACACGACGAGCAGCTAGAGCGCCTGAAGTCCATTAACGTGGACTGGTTCTCGGTTCGCATGGATTGACGCACTCGCATGGTCGCCTGCCTGTCTATTTCTGGGTGTGATTGCTACTTCTGGATGTGCCTGAGCAAGTAGTAGCGATGGGGTGGCAACTCGTCTTTCGGCGAGTCCATCGGTGTGGCGGACACGGCGTCGCCCTTCAAGTGATTCTTGTAGAGATTCACGGGACGACACACCGCCAAGTCGTCGTTTGCCTTCACAAACACGAGCACCTGAAGGCGGGAACCGTCCACGCGATAGAACTGCCCACTTGAGTAGCGCCAGCGCGTATCTCGCTCCCAAGCGGATGACGGTACGCGGGTCGCGAGGATCTCGGCATCCGCCATCTGCTTCTTGATGGCGGCCACAGCCGTATCCACAACGGACTTGATGTCAGCGGCCCCGTAGCCTGTAGCGGGCATGCGATTGGCGTCGATGATTTGCTTTTCAAGCTGCTTGGCCTGCTGTTTCAGCGCCGCGCGCGCGTCCTTCACGCGCGTGGCATACGCGTCACCGGCCTTGGCGTCATACGCCGTGAGCACGAGCACCTTCTGGTCGGCCCACTTCATGCGCTGCGCAATGCCACCGTGCTCCCCAAAGAATAGGGGCTTACCATCCTTGACCGCCTTGTCGGCCATCTTCTTTGCCTCGGCGATGTCCGCGTCAATCTCCCCAGGCAGCACCTTTCGGTGCGCTTGAAGTTTCTCTGCAAATGTCTTGCGTTTCGAGGCATAGAAACGAAACACACCCATCATTTGCTCACCTGCACGCGTCTTCTGATCGACGAGCGGTTGATAGAGCTTGGCGATGCGTTGAATCTCTTTCTGGACCGCTTCGTCTTCTTTCACCGTAGCCGCGTAGCGCTCGGGTTGCTGAACGAGCGCGTCCCAATCGCGATAGCGCGCGCCAAGCTCCTGCACCTTCTTTAGGTCCGCGTTGTACTGCGGATAGTTCTCCATTCCCGTCAGTTTTTGCAGGGTGGCGTCGATGACCTTCAGTGCTTTTGATGTGGACTCGATGTTGCTCGCCGCAGCGTTGGCCGCTTTCAATACCGGTGCTACCTGAGGATGGTCCGCGGGCAGTGTCGTCAAGCGCTTCATGGCCAATGCGTGTTTCTCGGCAGCCGTATCGATGGTTTGGACGGCGGCACGAATGTCGGCGTGAACCGGCTTGTCGTTCCCGCCCGCCTGGTAGGCATCCAGCACCTTCTTCGCCGCCTCGAAATTGCCCTTCACCGTATTCATGTAGTATCGCGCGTCTTTGAGCGCCTTCTCCTGGGTGTAATGAAGTTTGGGCCCCACGGGTGTTGCGGTGGGAGACGCACTACCTCCGCCCACGATGCCATTCAAAACAGCAGCGGCGTCGTTGCTCGCCTTTAGGGAAGTAAGCGCCGCTTTGACTTCGGCGTGCTCCGCTGGCAGCGTTTCCAGGATCTGGCCAGCCTTTGTGAGCCGCTCGGTGGCACTCGCCAACCGCATCTTTGTCAGCTTGAGGCGAGAGCCTTTCGCCGGATTCGCTTTCGTACCGGCTGTGGAGCCCGCGGCCTGCAGATCGCCCTGTGCGCTGCGAATCATGTTGGCGGCATTTCGAAGTGACTGGGCCTGCTCGGGCGTCAGATCTCTCGCCAACGCCGACCCGGCAAACAACACGACGACGGTGGTACCAATCGCAAATCGAAGCATTCGAGACATGACAATCTCCTCAGTACGGGAGACGTCACTGTACCCGATTTGGGCCGGGGGTGTTAGACGGCTTGCACTTCCATGACTTCGGGGATGGATTGCTTCAATCGCGTTTCGATGCCTTGCTTTAGTGTGAGCAGTGAACTCGGGCAACCGTGACACGATCCCTTCATTTGGAGAAACACCACGCCACCCTCAAATCGGTCAAAAACGATGTCACCGCCATCCATGGCAACTGCGGGTCGAATCTGTGAATCCAAAATCTCAACAATCTTCTGCTCAACTTCCGAATCGGCTCCCGCGTGTCCGCCTTGCTGAAATGCCTCGGTGACCACGGGTTCGTCCGAACTGAGGTGTGCATTGAGTTCACGCAAGACACCTTGGTGAATGCCGCCCATGAGCGCCTGATCGGCCACCGTAATCGTGACGAAATCTTTGCCAATCATGACGCCCGAGACACCTTCAATCCCAAACAAGCGAGCCGCAAGCGGAGCATGCTCGGTCTCGGCGACCGACGTAAAGTTGGCGGCGCCGCGCTCCAGAAGGGCGCGATCCACGCTGTACTTTAGCGTGTCGGGATTGGGGGTGAACTCAAGCTTGATTTGAACGGACACGGGGCACCTCAGTAGCAACGATTCACCAGCAATTACACTGCAGGTGCGGGTTCGGGCTCACAAAGTTCACGCAGGACGTAGTTCAAGATGCCTCCGTGCTCGTAGTAGGCGTTTTCCTCAGGCGTGTCGATGCGGCAGCGTACTTCAAAAAGGGTCTTTGAATCGCCCTTCGCGGACGTAGCTGCGACCGTGAGCATTTTGCCCGGTGCAAGTCCCTCTGCCACACCTGTGATGGTGTAGGTCTCCTTGCCCGTGAGGCCCAACGACGCCGCACTTTCGCCCGTCGGAAACTCCAATGGCAGTACACCCATACCAATCAGATTGCTCCGGTGAATGCGCTCAAACGAGGTAGCGATGACGGCACGCACACCCAATAGCAGCGTGCCCTTCGCCGCCCAGTCGCGACTGCTTCCCATGCCGTAGCTGCCACCGGCGATCACGATTGTGGGCACGTTGCTTTCGCGATAGCGTTTCGATGCGTCGTAGATGGACATCTGTTCTTCGCTGGGTTGATGGCACGTCCATCCACCTTCGGTGCCCGGCGCCAACTGGTTACGCAATCGAATGTTGCCAAATGTCCCGCGCACCATAACTTCGTGGTTGCCGCGACGACTTCCGAACGAGTTGAATTCGGCGCGCGCGACACCGTTTTCCTTCAGCCAAGCCGCCGCAGGACCATCCTCAGGAATCGCACCCGCGGGCGAGATGTGGTCCGTCGTGACGGAGTCCCCGAGGAGGGCGAGCACGCGTGCGTCCTTGATGTCCTGCGGTGCCTCGGGCTGATCAGGTACGTCTTCTAAGAACGACGGACGGCGCACGTAGGTGCTATCGCGCCCCCACTTGAACTGTGCACCTTCCGGAACCTCAATCGCGCGCCACGTTTCATCACCATCAAAGACCGTCGCGTACTCCGCACGAAACTGCTCGGGCTTTACGCCGCCACGAATGGCCGCCTGGACTTCATCCCCTGAGGGCCAAAGATCCTTCAGATAGACCGCATTACCGCTCGTGTCGGTGCCGAGGGGATCGCGCGTGAGGTCGATGTCGACCGTGCCAGCAAGCGCGTAGGCAACCACCAGCGGCGGTGAGGCAAGGTAGTTGGTCTTGGTGTGGGGACTCACGCGACCTTCAAAGTTGCGATTGCCCGACAGCACGGACGCTACAACCAAGTCGTGTTCCTTGACGGCCTTTGTGACATCGGGAAGTAGCGGCCCACTATTGCCGATGCAAGTCGTACAACCGTAGCCAACGAGATTGAATCCAATAGCTTCCAAATCGGCCAACAGGCCCGCTTCTTCCAGATAGCGCGTGACGACTCGCGATCCGGGCGCCAAGGAGGTTTTCACCCACGGATGGCTTTTCAGTCCGCGCTCGCGAGCTCTTTTCGCTACCAAACCGGCGGCCAACATGACTGACGGGTTGCTCGTATTGGTGCAACTGGTGATGGCGGCAATGGCCAAGGAGCCATCAGTGATGGTTCCCACGGGGGTCATGACGACCGGCGCCTTGGACCCGACGCGGTTTTTAATCATTTCGTCACAGGTGGTTCGAAAGGACTGCTTCATGTCGGTCAGCGCTACGCGATCGTGCGGTCGCTTGGGGCCCGCGAGGCTCGGTACGACCGTACTCAAGTCGAGTTCAACCACCTTCGTGAATCGCGGATCGGGGCTCTCGGCGGTGCGGAACAAGCCCTGCTCGCGCGTGTACGCCTCGACCGCATCCACGTGACTTGGATCGCGGCCACTGAATCGCAAGTATTCAAGCGTCTTGTCATCCACAGGGAAGAAGCCCATCGTGGCGCCGTATTCAGGCGACATGTTTGCGATCGTGGCGCGGTCTGCCAGTGTCAACGAGTCCAGCCCGGGACCAAAGAACTCGACGAACTTTCCTACAACCCCCACTTCGCGAAGCCGCTGAGTCACTGTGAGCACCAAATCGGTGGCCGTTGCGCCCGCCGGAAGCGCGCCCGTCATCTTGAAGCCCACCACTTGAGGAATGAGCATTGAGATGGGCTGGCCGAGCATGCCGGCTTCGGCCTCAATGCCGCCAACGCCCCACCCGAGCACGCCGAGGCCGTTGATCATGGTGGTGTGGCTGTCGGTGCCAACGAGAGAGTCAGGATAGAGTTCGGGCTCGTCGCTGCTGCCGCCCACGAACACGCAGGAAGCTAAGTACTCAAGATTGATCTGGTGCACAATGCCGGTACCTGGAGGCACGACGCGGAAGTTCTCAAACGCATTCGCCCCCCAGCGCAAAAACTCGTAGCGCTCAAGATTTCGCTCGTACTCACGCTTGACGTTCTGTGCAAGAGCCTGGGGCGTACCGAACTGATCCACCTGGACTGAGTGATCAATCACGAGATCCACTGGGACCTGCGGGTTAATGCGCGATGCGGGCAGCCCACGCTCAACCGTTGCATCACGCATGGCCGCGAGATCGACGACCGCGGGGACACCGGTGAAATCCTGGAGCAGCACCCGCGCAGGCATAAATGCGATTTCGGTGCTCGGCTCGGCGCTTGGATCCCAGTTCAGCAGCGCTTCAATGTGGGATTTCTTGACGCTGCCACCATTCTCCCGTCGGAGGAGGTTCTCGAGCAGGACCTTCAGCGAGAACGGAAGCGTCTCAATTCCCTTGTGACCGGCATCTACCAGCGCCGAGAGCGACGCGATGCCATACCGACGACCATGTATGTCGAGGGTGGTCCGGGACGAGAAAGAGTCGAGGCGAGGCGTGGGTGTGCTCATGGGAGTTCCTTCCGTAGAGGCGTGGGACGCACCGCACGTAGACTACCAACCCTCGTCGGAACGACGACCTGCATCCCTGGGAACCCACGCCGCCGTGCGTTGTCAAAGAAGACGCATTGGCCCCCTTCTGTCCGGAGTAGACACAGATGTCGAAGTCAATTTCCTCCGCATCACCGCGCTCGTTGCGTCGTCCTCTTGGGCGTCGTCCTCTTGGGCGCCGTCCTTCTGGCCGCCGAACCCTCGTTCGGGCTGCCGCGATGTTGGTCGTGCTTGCCGCGTGTTTCAGCGGCAACCCCTTGCGTGCAGATGAAGGCGACAAGAAGCCGTCGCCATCATTCAAAGACGATGGTCGGGCAGGGAGCGTGATCGACACACAGGGAACCGTGCTCGTGCGCCCTGCCAGCCAAGGACGCTGGTCACCGCTGAATGCCAAGGATCTGGTGTTCCCGGGTGACCGCATACGAACCGACGTTCGAGGAGCACACGCGGTTGAGCTTGCCGTCGGATCCGGCACCGTCTTGCTTGGCCCCGCTACAGAGGTTGAGGTCGACGCCGACCAAGCCGTGCGTCTCATTCAAGGCGACGTGGAAGTGAAGGCCGCTACCGCCAAGAAGGGCGGGCCTGCTGTAAAGCCCATGGTCGTCACGGCCCCGGGCGATTTCTCATCGTCCGTTACTGGAACACTTTGGTTGTCTACCGAGGGACGTGAGAAGATTCGTCAGTTCGATAAAACGCCCACTTGGGTAAAGGGCTATCGCGCTAGTGCCAGCAATGAGTGGATGGGCGCGCTCATGGCCAAGGTCGATGGACGCGACGTCCCACTCGCCGTTGGCTACCACAACGTGACGGTCGAGATTCGCGACCAAATAGCGCGCACGACCATCGAGCAGTCCTTCATCAACAGCACACGCAACCGCATGGAAGGCGTCTTCTACTTCCCACTTCCCCCCGGCGCCTCTATCAGCGGGTTCGGCATGTGGATCGGCGGCGAGCTCGTCGAGGCCGACATCGTCGAAAAGCAACGCGCGAGAGAGATCTACGAGGACATCCTCCGCAAGAAGAAGGACCCGGGTCTCCTTGAATGGGAAGGCGGCAACTTGTTCAAAGCGCGCGTATTCCCCATTGAAGCGGGAAGCGAAAAGCGCATACGCCTGCGCTACACGCAAGTGTTGCCCCGCGAAGGTGATTCCTATCGCTACCGCTATGCCCTCCGCAGTGAATTGCTCACACGCAAACCCCTGCGCGAACTCAAAATGACCGTTCGCGTCATGTCCACACCCAAACTTGGGCAGCTCACCTGTGCCACGCACGACGCCACCATTAAGCGCCTCACCGATCACGAGGCCAGTGTCGAGTACGAAGCGCGAGAGTATGCACCCACGCAAGACTTTGAAGTGCGTGTGGGGATCGAAGCCAAAGACAACATAGTGGTTGTGCCGCATCGGCGAGGCGAAGACGGCTACTTCATGGTGCAGCTCATGCCACCTTCGACCGACGCGAACGGTTGGCAACGAGACCTTGTCCCTGATGGTGCACCCCTCAAGATCGTGATGGTTGCCGATACATCGGGCTCCATGGATCCGGCTACGCGCGTAAAGCAGAGTCAGTTCATACGCGCACTTGTTTCCTTGTTGAGTCCCGACGACCGCGTTTCGATTATGGCCTACGACGTCTCGCCGGTGTGGATTACGAATGAGCCGCTCGCCGCGAATAGCGATGAATTGCAAGCCGCGCTGGATGATCTGGATGCGCGCGATTCCCTCGGCTGGTCCGACATTCCCGCCGCAATCAAAGAAGCCACGGCAAAGGTCGCAGACGGTGGACTCGTGGTCTACGTGGGCGACGGCATTGGTACGAACGGTGATGGCGATCCGGTTGGCGTTGCGGCAGATATCCGGGCGTCCGCCGGGTCAAGCAAGGCAACCGTTCATGCTGTAGCACCTGCTTCGACCTACGAGTCCGGTGTCCTAAAAGCACTCGCAAGTATCGGATCGGGGTCGCTACGCGGTTTGGATCCAAAGCCGGTTGAGACGGCCGCCGCGCTACTTCGAGAAGCCGTTCGTCCATCCATTCGTGACATGCAGATTGAAATTGATGGCATTCGTACAGCGCGCGTATACCCCGCCTCCCTTCCCAATCTCCCCGCGGGCCAGCAGATGCTCGTGCTGGGCCGCTTCTTACCAAGCGATCAAGAACAGACGGGGACCGTTCGTGTAAAGGGAACACTCTCGGACGCACCTGTTACGTACAGCACCACGTTCACCATTCCCGCAACCGACGCGGGTAACTCCTTCCTGTCACGTCTATGGGCACGAATGCACCTGGACGCATTGTTGGAGCAGGGAAGTTCCAAGAAGATTCGCGAAGAGATCATTGAGTTCAGCGAACGCTTCGGCATTATGACGCCATACACATCGTTCCTGGTGCTTGAGAGCGATGCCCAACGAGAAGAGTATGGCGTGACGCGACGCGTACGCATGCGTGACGGCGAACGATTCTTTGCGACGGCTCGGGATCGCGTTGCACTTGAGCAACGCCGCAGTGCTCTCAAGGTTGCTGGCCGGTGGCGTCAAGCGCTTCGACACAGCATCATGCGCGAGATTGCAGCACTGGGACGCCACATTGGATTGCCCGGGTACCACCCGCCTGCGCCTACGCCTCCCGGGGCGAACGTGCGTGCGATCGCATGGGGCATCGGTGAACGCGCCTATTCCGCGGTACGTACATACGGTGCTACATACACAGGCGACATGGCCGCGGCTTCCAGAACGGTCCTTGTGCGACCCGCATCGATGCGCGTTGACGGCGAGGTGGTCCCCGCGGTTTACGAAACCGTTTACGACCGACTCGCAGACGCCGAAAGGCAGTGGGAACACTCCGAATCCCCGATGTCGGGTAGTTGCGGCAGTTCAGGGAGTTGTGGCAGTTCGCGCCCCATTGGCGGTGGAGCCGGTGCGCGATTCGGTGGCCGTGGACGTAGTGCCGCCAAGGGTGGCGCGCCGCGCGCCCGTTTGGCTTCACTCCGCAGAGCCGCGGAGGAGCACCAGGGACTCCCCACGCCCCAATCCGAGTCTGGCCTCGCAGCACCTTCCGCACCGCCTGTCGCCGGAGACCCCGCGGAAGCCACGTCTTCCGACGGCGCTTGGGGCGCCGACAAGGATCGCGGGGACTTCAATGGTGACGGCAAGCTTGAAGGAGCTGCCAAACGAGACGAAGTGGACATGGAAATGGACGAACTCAGCGAGCTTGTCGATGAAGCACGTTCCAAGAGCAAGAAGATGCCTCGCTCTAGTCGTAAGGCGGGATACTACGCTCCGAGCGGACCTGCAAACCGCATGAACCAGCCCAGCGTAGTGGGCAATCGCCCGTACGCGCTGCATGAGCAAGCAAATCAACAGCTCTACGCCGCGCCCGGAACATCAATACCCGGAATGGCTTCCTATAGCTCCATTGGCTTCCCGCTGCTTCCTCCGCCACCGCCAAACGAGAAAGGAAGCGACGGAAAGGAAACGCCCCACGACTATGACCCCGAAGTGGTCAAGCTACTCACTGCACTTGAGCGGCGCGGTGTGCTCGCCACCATCGAGGGCGGAGTACACGTTGTGGATGTTCACCGCGCCTACGTGGGGCTCCGCAGTCTCGTTGGTGGCTCCAGTCGTTGGGAAGGTTGGATCGCGCGAAACGCATGGGTCCTTGATCATGTGCGTCCGTCCGACACCGCAGGACAACGCATCGACTGGTTCAACGGCACCCATCGCGGCGCGCTACACGTCGCTCGTGGCCTGGCGACCTCGCGCAAAGCAAAGCCGCGCGATGGCGAGGCGTGGTTCCTTCCGTTCTGGGACATGCGCTACAAGAACATGCTGGCCGACTTCGCCCGCCTCGGCTTGACCGCCAAGATTGCCTCGAAATCTGAGAACACAGTGGTGCTCGTACTCGGCAGTGGAAAGGAACCTTGCCCCACCACGCGCCTGACCATCGACACCACCCGCAATGTGGCCACCGAAATGGCCTACGTCAATGCCGAAGGCAAGACGTTGTCTCGCACGACCTTTGGCAAATTCGTTGAAGTGGCGGGTCGTCACTGGGAAACGCTGATTCGCCGCTTTGACGACAAAGACCGCATGACGGGCGAATCGGTGCGCACGATTGAAGCCGTAGCGACGAAGGCGTTGGACGAGCAACTCGCCCGCGTTGCACTCGCGAGCAAAGAAGGTTTCGCGATTTCTCTACCACTTCCAACACGTACCGACGCTAAGGACGCAGTCAAGGCCGGCAAGGCAACATCCATGGATCACCTTGCGGTCCTGTTGCAAACGTTGGGTGCACAAACCTGGGACGAACTCGATGTCAGCTGGAGGGGCTTCGAAGACGCCACGGGTACCTCATCGGCACTCAAGTTTGTTGAGTACACCGTTCGCTCGCACGTACGCGACAACGAGCGCCTGCTGGCTCTCGCGCGCTCGCTGGTGCCCCAGGCAACCGCAGCCACACCCGAGACTGCGAAACGATTCCTGAGCTACTTCATCTACGCCGTCTCACAGTCAAAGTTCGGCGCCGGCGAGTCGCTGGACTTGCTCGATCAACTGCAGGCACCCATGACCGCCACGAGCGATACGGAACGCGAAGAGGACGTTCGTCTCGCCACACGCCTGCGGGCACGCGTTCTTCTCATGCGCGCCGCGCTGCTTGATCGATTGGGTCGTCACCGAGAGGCGCGTGACATCCGTGCCAAGCGCGCAACGCTACTGCCCTTCGACGTCACCGCACAGCTCACGCTCGAAAGCGACTTGTTTGGCATCGGCAAGCGCGACGACGCACTCGCCTTGCTCAAGCGACTCGTGGATGAACGTGAACCGTGGACTCACGCCGAGCGTTCGGCCATCTTTTCCAGGTGGACCGATCGGCTGTGGCAGATGCGGCGCCTCGACGCGCTCGAAGCCGTTGCGCGGCGGTGGACCGAGACGAGCCCAGTGGAGGGCGCGCCCTATTTGCGTCATTGGTCGTCGCTCTACTTCTTGCAGCGCGACGGTGAAGTGAACGAAACGGTAGGCGCGCTCCTCGCGCGGCGTCCCACGGGTAAGGAATCCAAGAACGAAATCGCACAACTTGGCGCTGCCATGCGCATGGCGCTGGGCGGTGGATGGCAATTTCAAACGCAGGTCACACCCGCCTCTTGGCGCAAACCCGTCGCGAACCTCGTTCATCATGTGATTCGTAGCAACGTAGAACCCTTCCGGGCAGCATGGCAGGTCTTTGCTGATTGGCGTTATCGCCGCACCGACGAGCATAAGACCCTGATCAAGGCGCTACAGGCCGACACGGGCAAGGCTGCGTGGGTGAAGGCCGCCTCATCGCGCCAACTCGCCCACTACATCAGCCGTCTGCCGTGGACCTCGGGCGCAGTGGATCGCAGTCACTGGGAGACATTTGAAGGCGGACTTGAAGAACGCTGGCAAGCAGCCGAAGACTTCACGGAACGCAACACACTGTCGGGACACATTCTGACACTACTGGACGCCCAACAGGAGGCAGAGCGCGCCCTCGACTTCCTGCGTGCACGATTGGCACGCACAGACGCCTCACGCAAGCACAGCATTGCAAGACAACTCTTCACGCGGCTATTGGCCCACACCAAGAAGGGCGAGACGCTCGCCGACATTGAGAAACGCGAAAACGAGTTGCTTTCGCTCATGCCGCTTCGCATTCATCCCGGTGCCAACGCGCAGCAACAGGAAGCGGCGTGGGCGGGAGCTATCAGCCAGTGGACCGCAACGGCAGCATCGTGGCGCATCACCGCCGCCATGGGGCCGGGCGAGGAACACGAGAAACTGTCGCGCGCTCAGTTTAAGCAACTCGGTAAGGATGCGAAGAAGGTCTCTCGCGAGCAGATGGTGTCGCGGTTGAACAGCGTGCGCGCGTCCGTCCCCAATTTGGCGAAGCGTTGGCTCGACCTGGAACGCCTTACACTCATGGCCGAACTCGCGACGGACTTGCCCGCTGTAGTCAAAGAGGCGATGGCGCGTTTTACGCGCAAGTGGGAACGCAAGGTCGACGCCTTTGATCACACCGAACGACGTCGTCTTGCTGCTATTCTCACATTCGCGGCCGTGAAACGAAACGCCCCGGAAGGCTTCGCCGACTCGTTGCTCGCACACTTCGAGAAGGGCCGTGCCGAGGAAGTTGCTCTACTGGCCGAGGACAAGGAAACCGTGTCGCTCTTGGACTGGCCGTATCACATCTTCCGACTCCAGGTTGCCCTTGACCGCCCCGAGGCGCTGATCGCCTCAATCAAGACCTGGGAAGACATGGATCTGATGGCCAGTCGTTGGCGTGTGGCCCTCGGCTACACCGAAACCGAGTTGGGTCGCATCGACAAGGGCGCCGAACACTTCGAAGCCGTCCACGTAAAAAAGGAACTCGGCGAACAGGAACTCGCCCACCTGGCGCGCTGGTATCTGGTCCTCAACAAGGACGACGCGCGCAGGGCCGCCCTCGTCGCACGCTACAAAGCAATGAACGAATGGCAACTCGCCAATCAAATCAGTGCTAGGAGCCGAACGGTTCAGCGTCGCGGCAAGGGCATCCCTGCGGAGCTAGAGCCCGAGACATTCGACATGATCC
Organism: Planctomycetota bacterium; assembly: GCA_965222115.1. Classification (GTDB taxonomy): domain Bacteria; phylum Planctomycetota; class PLA2; order PLA2; family JAEUHO01; genus CBDCTJ01. Next base: position 2,866,505 of record CBDCTJ010000007.1, read on the forward strand.
GCGTGCTCATGAGCAAGGCCAACTATCCGGACAACCATCGTTGGCGCATTCGCAACATCTACCGCGCCACCAAGGATTTCCGTGTCTTGGGGGCCACCGTGACGAGCATGACGGGGCACACCAAGGAGCGCATCTACCGTTTCCTCACGTGCATGCAGCACCTGGTCAACAATGTGCATGAAGAAGCCACCTGTGACGAACTCACGCGTCGCTTGGCCGAGTTGCGCAGCGCTACTGAATCGAGTGTGGATCGCCGCGCCTTTTACTTGCTCACGTCGATCGTGGAATCACGTGCAAGCCGCGTTCTGGAAAAGGACGCAGACCACCGCACGCTGGCGCTTGAGGCGTTGAGGGCAGCATTCAAAGAAGGCAACTGGGAGAAGGGTGAGCCGCTCCTCATGGCGCAGTACCTCTACGGTCAGGGGCGGCCCGGCGACGGTGCCATCGAACAGGAGATCGTACGGCAACTTCGCGCCCTGTCCGAGCTGCCGAGCGAAACCGGCACGACACGCATTCGTCTCAAGACACTGCTTGCACGGGCGCTTTGGCGCAACCCTGCGTCTCAATCCGATGCGATCGATCTCTTGGCTCGCACGATTGACGAGGGTCGAGCGATCAACGCACGCTATCCCTTGGGCCACCAGGCCATACCGCTCTTGACGAACTGGCTCACACACAAGGGCCGTTACCGTGACGCGGAGCGTTTCGTCAAGGATGAAGTGGCGCGCCATGACGATGTCCGGACCAAGCGCAATTTGGAACACAATCTGTGGCGCGTCTACGTTGCAGCCGTCCGCAACGGGGGCGCCGTGAGCATCGGTCAGGGTGCGAGCCTGTACTCGCGCACGCTCGAGCTTATGCACGCGAGTCTTGAACAAGCGCCTGGAGAACTAAACCAGTTCGCGTCGCAGATCGTTTCACTCCATCACGCGGCCAAACACGCGCGTGTACTTCCTGACGCAGGCAACGCACTAGATAGGTATGCCCGCGAACGCTTTGCGACTATCTGCCGTCGCGCACCACTGCAGCAAACGTACGGCATGCGTGCAATGGCGCAAGGCATTCACAAGCTCGCGGGCGCGAGCGCAGGACTGCGCTATCTACTAGATACCTATGCCACGCAGCCGGCATTTATCAAGCGCCTGAATCTCGATCTCTGGAGTCAGAACACGTGGATGTTTGCCAAATGGCGCAGCGAGTCCCGAAGTCAAGATCAGGGCCTCTGGGAGTTGGTGAAGGCCGACTACGTCGGCATGCTTACGGGCACATCGAACTCACGGGCGAGTGCATTCTGGAATCGTGGCGGTAGCCACGAATGGCGCGAAAAGCACGCCAACTTTGTGCAGCTCGCCGTCGCCACGGCGGAAACGCACGGCGATTCGCAGACAACCACCATGCGCTGCGCGCGCACCCTCCGAAACCTCGGAGCACGCGCAGACGCGGTGACCGTGCTGGCAAGTGCACTGAGTCGCGGTCAACTGGATGACAGTGGCCAATGGACATTGGCCAACTGGTACAAGCAAGATGCTCGTTTCCAAGAAGGCCGTGACTTGGGGTTGAAGCTCTTGGAGGGTCGCCCCGAGCAGTTGCAGCGCTACATCTTGGTGGCCGAATGTCACGGCGCGCTAAAGAATATGGACGCCATGCTCAAGGTTCTTCAATCGGCCGAGACCTACTTCCGCGGTCAAGACGAGGCGACCAAGAACAAGGCCAAGCTCTGGCGCGCCGAAGTGGCGTCAACGTTGGGCATGACCGCCATCCGACATCGACTCGACGAACCGGGTGCCACGTGGATGGAAGAAGCGCTGCGGCTGCTGCGCGAACGCAGCGGTCACCGAGGCGGTCGTTCCAACCAAATGGCCACGTGGTACGCGCAGCTGGCCATTGCTCGTTCGCGCCTCGGCGATACAGCGCGAGCCGTAAAGGCGGCAACTGCCGCCGTGGCCGCGACGTCGGCGCGCAACCGCAGTGCGCGCAGGAGTCAATACACCGCACTGGTCAAGGTGTTCACGGAAGCCAAAGACTTGGAGAGCTACACAGGCGTCTACGACAAGGAAGTCGCCGAGACTTCCATTGACAGCTCACTTGTCCGGCAAGCCATGGCGGACGCATGGGCAATGCGCAAGGATTACGAACGCGCCGCGGCACAACTTGTGCTCGCTCGCGAACTCGATCCACGCGACGAACAGGTCTTGACCAAGCTGCTCAAGAGCTACGACACATTGGGCCAAAAGCAAAAGGCCATGGAAGTGCTACTTTCGTCGGCCACGTTGTCTCCTCGCAATCTCGTGGCCTACGAGGGGCTCGCCAAGCGTTACCAAGAGCTCGGCCAGAAGGTTCAACGCGAACGTGCATTGACTACGCTCGTCGAAGTCCTTCCCAAGAGCTCCGATGGACACCATCGCCTCGCGTCGATTCGACGGGCGAGTGGGGATAAGGACGAGGCCGTACGACATTGGTCGCTTGCTGCGAAGCACGACGCCAAGAACCCTGCCCGCTTGATCGACCTTGCGCGCGGACTAATCGATGTCGGCCGCCACGACGAGGCCCGTACATCACTCAATCGCGTCATTGATGAATCGTGGCTCAATGCACAAAACACCAAGAAACAAGCAAAGGAACTACTCAAGCAGCTCCCGTAGAGTGTGGTCAAGCGCGCTCTCCAACATCTGTTCACAACGCTTGCGCTTCGTTTCGTTTCGTTGGCCCTTTGCGTGAAATGTATTGTTTGCGACCGTATAGGAGTACTCGAACCTCCACGTCAAACGAGGTTAGGCGAATCGCCGGAGGATATAGCGATCCAGGATCGGCCGAATCAGTGAAAGTTCCGCGCGGTACGCATTGCGATTGGCAACGGTATGACGCACTTCGCGAACAATTTCCTCGCCAAGCATGCGTATGCCTCGATGGCGCGCTAACGAGGCCTTCGCATGCGTCGTGCCAAGTAGCAGACTGAGTTCGCTCGTGCTGAGCGGCCCTTCACGGATGAGGATTTCTACAGCGCGCGCGTTTCCTGGGCTGCGCGTACGCATACGTTCCGTGGCGGCCATGAGCATGCAGCGCACCCACTGTTCCATCTCGTCACTCTCGTCGGCGGAATTGGTTCTCTGGGTGGACGGTAAGGCGTCGACTCGCAGGCGCATGGTTCCCGCGTCCAACGACTCTAGGCCACCCTCGGGATGGCGGCGCTTCGCCAGGCGATGACGCACATAGTTGCGCGTAAAGTTCTTGGTCATTGCGAAGAGAAAATCTCGAAAGCGTCCACGTTCGGGGTCAGCGCGGAGCAGCCAATCGCGCTCGTAGCAAGCCGTCAAGAGCTCGTGCACAACGTCGGCGGCCTCGTCACCGCGAACGACGCCCCCACCCGTGCGCTCGAGCTCACGACTGGCTATCCAAATCATCGCGGGCAAGTACTTCCCCGTTAGATGTCGCCACGCGTCTTGGACCGCGTCGTAGGCGCCCGCTTCCCCTGCATCATGTGAAACCTGTTCGGCGCTTCCAGGGTCCGCGTTCTGAACTGCAGATTCCGGGGCGCCTTTCGAGTTCGCGCCCAATCCTGACGCCTCCGTTGCGCATTCAGGACTACCCAACTCTTTGACCCGACTCCAATGGGTCGTACTGAAGTCAAACACCGAGCGGCTCCGGAAAAGGGGCCCTTTTCTCCAGAATCGGGCTGAAACCGAGAAGTTGTTGCGACTCCGCGGCGACCCGATTCCTACTCGTCCTCCTCTCCGCGACCGCCCTCAGCAATATCGCGAGGGGCATCTCTTGCGGCTCCACACGCCGCGCTCTCGCTTCTCATGTCACTCAGCACCTCTTGAGGCGCTGCACAGATCCCGATGTTGCTCCGCCCTTTGGGCGTTCACGCCCGAGCGGCTTTCCATCAGATGACATTCCGCACACGACCACATAGGTCCTCGCATTTGGCCGCTGTAGTCCGCCAGGAATTCTTGAAAAAACTCACATTCATCGTTCGCGTGTTGTTTGCGCGCGACACCATAGAGACGTGGCTGCGCGGGTATAACAGGGCAGCTCCCGTATGACCGACTGAGAAAGGAAGCGTGGTGAATCCGCCGACTCGTTCGACTGCCAACAAACGCGAGCCCACCGAAGAAGGGCTTCCTCAGGAATCCAGCGAACTCTTCTCGCTGCTGTACGACGAGATTCATAAGCAAGCCAAGATCTACATGAGGGGACAGCCGCGGGGGCACACACTCCAGCCCACGGCGCTCGCTAACGAGGCGTACCTCCGGGTGCGAAACATCCACCCAGGGCGTTGGCGTTCGCGTCAGCACTTCTTGGCGATGTCCTCCAAAGTCATGGTTCGCGTGTTGGCCGACTACGCGCGCCAGCGATGCAGCGCCAAACGAAACGCGGAGGGGAATCGCGTTCCCCTGGTCGAGGGACTCCTGGTGCACTTCGAGCAGCAGCACGTTGATATGCTCGACTTGGAGGCCAAGCTGGCCGAACTATCACAGCTCGGACCCGACGAAGAGCGCGGTGCGACGATTGTGCAGTTCCGTGCGTTTGGCGGGCTGACCATGCAGGAAATCGCCAGCACATTGGCCACTCCCAAACGGACGATCGAGCGCGAGTTTCGCTTCGCGCGGGCATGGTTGCACCGGGCGCTTGACCTGCCCACAAGTTCGTAACACTCGCGTCCTTCGTGTGCACCCGCTTTATGCAGGAGTGCCCTTGTCATCTACCCAACAACCATTTGCGTGGTCCGACATTCGCGCAGCGTTCGATCACGCCATGGAATTGCCGGAGCACGAGCGGTGCGCCTACCTCAGGACGAACTACTCGCCCGCCATAGCCGCGGAGGCTCAGAGCCTCTTGGAGCATCATGTCGCGGCCGCGTCGTTTCTGGCACCGCCGCCAACCGACGTACTGGAACCGCATCGTTTAGAAGACAAGGCGGCGCATCACAACACGTTCCCCGACACGTTGCTCGCGGACCGCTATCTCATCAAGGAGTTGATTGGCGAAGGCGGCACGTCATGGGTGCATCGCGCGAAGGATCAAATGACGGGCGACGATGTGGTCGTCAAGATCATCGCCAAGCAGCACGCCGTGCGCTACGACGTGGCACGCCTTGAGGCATCCGCGCTTCGACTCCTCGCACTACCCGGCATTGTCCGGCTCTTGGACGAGGGCATCGAAGGCGACCAGACGTTCCTTGTCATGGAGTACGTAGAGGGAAAACCCTATCCCGGATGGTCGGCCCCGCTCGCCGATCCTCGAAGCGAAAATGCACCGTTACGGCATACGTGGCAGACGATCCGCCAACCGACGATTGGTTTGTTGGAAACGCTGTCTCGCGTGCACTCTCGCGGAATTGTGCATGCCGACCTCAAACCGGGCAACGTGCTCGTGCGTCGCAACGGTTCTTCGGTGGTGTTGGATTTGGGGATTAGTCGAGATCCGGGACTGGATCGAGAGACGCTGCGCTCCATCGCCCTCGCGGGAACGCCTCGCTACATTTCGCCCGAACAACTGGATGGTAAGCCCGCTACCGCGGCGTCGGATCTGTACTCTCTTGGCATCATGCTGTACGAAGCGCTGGCGGGTTGCGATCCGCATGACGCCCGTACCGCACACGAGACGATTGCACGCCGCGTGCATTGCTCACCCCCACCGCTTCGGGATGTTGCGCCCGACGTACCACCACGCATTGCGGCCTGCATCGATCGCATGATCGCGTCCGATCCCAAGCACCGATACCCCAATGCGTTGAGCGTGCTTACGGATTTGGAAGCGGGATCAGAACGTCTCGACGTAAACGATGAGTTTGCTCTGTGCTCAAGCGAGTTTGTGGAGCGCCTGTTCAATCGGATCATGGCGGGACACTCGGTCGATGTGTCGGGTCCCCGTCGTTCCGGTCGTTCGATGACGCTGCGCAAGCTCGGGGCGCGTCTAGTTGCCGAGGGGAGAAGCGTTGCCTTCGTTCAAGCGGGCACGCGGCCCTTTGAGTCACTTGCAAGCATCGGTATCAATGTCTCGCGCCTTCAAGCCGACACTCGACATGCCCTCCAAAATGCTGTTACGAGCAAGCTCCACTCGATCCTCTCTGGCGGCACGATCGTTATGGTGCCCCATCCGACAACCGTTGATTCACACTCTCGCGAAATGCTGACCTCGGCACGGCAGGCCGGAGGCATCGTGCGCGCGGTCCTGATGGACACACCGGGCGCCCTCGCCGTGCCTCCCGTGAGCGCAAGCGAACTCATGCGCTGCTTTCACGGCCGAGAGCGCATTCACTACATTCCCAGCGACGCCGCACATCAACTGTGGCTCCGCACCGGAGGCCGTGCGGGACTGGTCCTTGATGAACTCAACGCATGGGAACGCGCGGGGCTGGCTCACTGGGATGGCGATCGCATGCGCATCGATCGAGACGCAATAACGCGCCTGCGCGGCGGGCTTCGGGTGCGACACCAGGATGGACTCGTGCCCGATTCACCCGTGAGTGCCGTGAGCGATCGACCGCGGACAGAACGAGCACTGCTCGCGTGTGTTGACCTGCTTGGTAGGCACGCGTCGCCCGCGCGATGCGCCAAAGCGCTGGGCATATCCATTGCTGAGGCCGAATTGCAAATGGAGTCCATGGAGCGAGAGGGCACACTCCAAGCCACCGACAGTGGCGGTTATTTCGTTCGCGTACCCATGAACCATGGCTCCCAGTTGGGACCCGCACAACTCCGCTCGCTGCACCGTGGCATCGCCAGCACGCTACCTAAGGATGAACCCAAACGAATGCAACACCTGATCCTCGCAGGTGAGTTGGATGCGGCCACGCGCGAGGCAGCGGCACTAGCCGACACGCTGACTTCGCATGGTCGTGTGCAACAGGCCTGGAATGTCGTTCGCGAGGGTTTACGCACGGCCTATCAAACCAACACGCGCGGTCATGTTGTTGAATTGCTCGAACGGATGTGCGAGTACGCGCTCACCCTTGGAAGCCCGCGTGCATTGGCGCTCAGCGAATACGAGTTGGGACGCGCCTACGTTGCTTCCGATGCCATTGAACCATTGCGTAGGACGATGCGCGCCGCGACATTCGTGACTTCTGCAGAAGCCGAACGCGCACTCAAAGCCCTACCTCTCGATGCGCCCCCGGCAAGTGTTCGTGCGTATCGCACGATGATCTCGGTGTGGATGTTCGCGGCACGAGTGTCGCCGATGCCTACATTCCGAAGGCATCTGCACCTCGCCGAGCGAGCCGTTGCCGCACGGATGCAGACTAACGACTGTTTTTCCCTGGTGGGTGCTCGAGCATGGCTGGCGTACCGGGAAGACGACTACGTGTCGGCAGCACGTCAGCACTTGCGAGCGGTTGACCGTGCACCCATGCTTTCAACACAGATGACGTTTCGCACCAATGCAGCGTCGGCGTTCTTGGAGGCGGGAAAGTTTGATGATGCGCTTCGCGAGGCCAAAATCGTACATGACTGGGCCTCCCCTAGACGCCACACCTCACTCGTGGCCCGTAGTGAACTCATGATGCGCGCAGCGCGCTATCGCCGAAGTGACGATGTTCAACCGGATCCGGAATTTGTTGACGCGTGCGAAGAGGCCCTGTCAAAGACGTCCCCGGGCATGGCCGCCTTCAATGAAGCGGCCATTGCATGGCGGCAAGCCGAGCGCGAGTTGGCCAACAGGCTATCCACGCACGCGGCAAAGGCGTTTCACCGTCGCAATGCATCTGGCGAGCGATTAGCGAAGGCGCTCGTACTCGCCACATCGAGCGCATTGCCGTCCGCAAACGACGTACAAGCATTGTTGGGCGAAATTCAGAACGATGCCGACACGGTTAGTGCAATTCAGAGTGGCTATCTCTTGTCCTTGGCTCGACCGGACACCGCGGCAGCGTGCCGCGACTACGTGCGTGAGCGTGCAGAGGCCATAGACGCCAATCTTTGGGGATTTCGCAGAGAAATCGTCTCAATCGAAGAAGCCGTGCAATAGCGAAGACCTCATTCGGTAACTAAGCCTGGGTGCCACGTGTGCATCCACTGCCTTTACCGAAATGAGGACTTCTGATGATTCGTACGCTTGCACGTATTCCCACCACACTTAGCGCTTTTGTTTTGCTCACCTGTCTTGCCCTTCCCGTCGCGCTGTCGGGCATGGACCAAGGTTGGTTTGAACTCAGTCAGCCCGGAAACACCGATCCTGTCGCTTGGGTCTGGTGTGAAGATTCAACGGATGATGGCGATGGTGTGGAGTACATCGCCATGCTCTCCACGTACGCACATTGCACTTCAAGCAATACCTCTCAGGAGACCACGGTAGATCGTGGGGGCTCCACAGGCTTTAACTCGCCCGAAGACTTTGCGGACTGGATCGTGATGAACTACGCGCACGTGAGCAGCCGCTCCGATCTCGTGATTCACAAGCGTGTCGTCACGACCGTCACACTGGTTCCCTAATCCGCCCCCGCCTTCCAAAGATGCAGCTCCTTTGCAATGTGAAGGAGCTGCTCACGAGTCTCCGGTCGCCAGGACCTCGGCGATGGCCAGTCCACATCGTCACGCAGCGAGAACCACGCGACACGTTCAATGCGTCCACGGGGCGCATCGGGTTGGCTAGGTTCCTCGCCGGGCGCGGGCAGTCCACTGAGTCGTGAACAAAGATACGTTAATAGACGCGTGTAACTCACATGCGGAAGATTGAGCGGCCATTCAAACAACAGGCGCTCAACCCGAACGTGAACGCGCGTCTCTTCCCACAGTTCGCGTGCCACGCATGCTGTCGCGCTCTCTCCTTCTTCCCGGCCGCCGCCAGGTAAGAGCCAAAACGCATCGCGATTGTGCGGTCGGTAGTAGAGCAAGAGGCATCGCCCGTCTTCAACAAGGGCGCCCTGATAACGGACCTGTCGATTCATCACCCTCTGTCTTCACTGCCTAATGCGGTATCGTCTGTAGCGGAGTCGCTGGGTTGCTTCGGCGCGAGATCCGGTCGATTGGGTAGTGGACAGAGCACGTCGATGCGCGCACCAAAGGGATCATCCACACACGCGAACCGCATGGCCTCGTACATCCACGTGTCCTGCGGCTCCATCACAGTCCTTGCACCGGCATCCACGAATGCCCTATGCAACGCATCCACATCCTCGGGCTGGGCCACAGACAAGGCGAACTCGGCGTTGGCAGGGTTCTTTCCGGGTCGAGTTCCAATGCGGGAGGGAAACAATGTCAGCCATGTTGTCCCGCAGCGCCAGCCGCGAATATTGCCATCGGGGGACGTCATGGTGGGACCGCCAAGTGCCGTGGAATAAAACGCCGTGGCCTGCTCGTAATCTTCGTAGTACAGGCTTACATAACCCAAGCTGCGGACGCACGAGCCCTCCTCGGCGTCATGGGGGCGATTTGTAGCTTCGATTGGCATGATGGCGAAAGTCCAGTTCGACCGTGCGATCGTGCCGGCAATCGGCACGTGGGTCAAGTGCTGATACTGTTCACGTATGAAGACGCTGACCACGCTGCTCACCTGTATTGCACTCTTCGCGCCCCTCCCGGCCTCGGCCAAAGACGAGGTTTCATGGAAGACAACCAGCAAGGCCGTAAAGAAACTCTGGAAGACGCCCGGTAAGATGGGGTCGAAGGAGAAGCTTGTGGAGGCCCTCCGTGCTGTGGGACACGGCGACGCGGTCAAACTCATGGCCGACTGGTACTTGCGATCGGGCACGTGGTCCACCAAGACTCTCATACCGGCCCATGTCGAGGCTGTGCAGAAGGTCGAGGATCATCAACGAACGTCGGGGTCAGGGCCGGGAAAAACGGTCAAGGCGAGTGTGATGAAAACGTGGAAGGCGCTCTGCAAGATGCGTGACGCCGCCAAAATGCATGTGGACACCGAGCGAGCGCTACGGCGACGTTTGGCAGGCGCAATTGCAGGCGTGAGCGACAAGCAGGGCACGGCTTGGCTCGCCGACCATCTTGCACCCAAGTTGCGAAAAAAGAAAAAGGACCCCCATGGCGCGAGGCTACGCGTGGCCATCATGCGCTGCCTCTCGACCAAACCTGTAGATCAAGTGGGGACGTGGGTGTTGCAGGCGGCGGGCGACGACGCCGATCCCAAAGAACGCGCATTGGCATATCACTACCTGGCAACAAACAAAATGTCGGGTGGCATCGCTGTGATCGCCAAGGGACTTACGAAACCGGATGGCATAACGGCGCGCTCCGCCGTCGCCGCACTGCAAGTCTACAATGACCCAAATGCCGTCAAGCCGCTCATTGATGCACTCGAGAACGCATCGCCATTCTTGGGAAATCAGATCGAGGCTGTGTTGCATTGGTACACGGGCAACCACTTCAATGCCGTGGCCGACATTTGGAAACAGTGGTGGGCGCGGGAAGGCGAGGCGTGGCTGGCGTCGGCGGGAGCCAAAACAGATCGCCACAAAGCGAGGCGTAAGGAAAAGCAACACACCGGCACGCGCGCAACCTTCTATGACATCCCCACACAGAGTCAGGCCATCGTCTTTGTGCTCGATCGATCCGGGAGTATGAAGGACAAGGCGGGCGAAAAGACACGCGCACGCAAGGCGAAGCTGCCGCCCAAGGGACCTACCACGGGCGGACCCAAGAAGAAGAAGGGAGAGCCGGGGAAGGTCTATCAACCCCTGGCGGGCGATACGCGACTTGCTGTGGCCAAGTCTCAATTGACGCGCTCGATTCAAAACCTCGATCGCGACGTAGCGTTTGCCCTCGTGTTTTATAGCACCGACGTCAAAGTGTGGCAGCCCGCGCCAGACATGCGCGCCGCTACGCCACCCGACAAGGCCGATGCCATCAAGTGGTATTCAGAACTCAAGCCCGAAGGTTCGACACAGTTGTTCGATGCGCTCATGACCGCACTGAAGTACGCGGACGTTCCGACCAAGAAGTCGAAGAAGAACAAGGCGGCCAAGGGTGGCGCCAACACCATATTCCTACTTTCCGATGGTTCCCCCACCGACCCTTCGGGACAACCACTAAAGCCCGGAAAAATGGAAGAGCAGTTGCAGGCGTTTCTAAAGGCGAACGAGGTCTATCGCTGTGTCGTGCACACGATTGGCGTCGGCCCAAGTCACAATCGCTCGCTCTTGCAACGCATCGCACGCGCGACGGGTGGGGAGTATCGAGGCGTGGGGATGGATTAAATCTCCCTGCGTATCCGCTCTATTGTCCCTAAAATCCCGTCGCCGAATCTGAATCCTTCGCCTAGCCCGTTCCCCATTGGCGGTGCGTGTAGTTGATCTCACGCAAAGATAGGAATCGGGTCAGGGTTGGCCTACAGATTGAGATTCAGATGAGGGAAGAGCAGGCTAGTCACCATACTCCGGAACGACAGGCGTCTCTTTGGGGGAATCTTCTTCTCGGGTTCATCCCCGTACTCAGGGGTTGGCGTGTCACTTGGCGTATCGCCATACTCGGGCGTTGTATAACCTGGATTCGTATCACCAGGTTTTTCGTCGCCGTAATCGGGGCCTGAACCGTACTCGCCATACGTCGTGCCACCTTTGGACGCACCGCTACCCCAGCCCTGATTCCCTTTTCCGCCATCGGTCAACGAGGGAATGCCATCCCATAACTCCACGACGTGATCGCCGGACACGCGCAGGGTTCGCGGCAGACGTCTGTAAAGGGGTCGAATCAGCGCAAGCGGCGCATGGCGCAGGTAAAATGTGGGGCTGAACTCGGCATGGATCATCTTGACGTCGTCTTCGCTGGTTGGCGTCATGAGGACAAGTTGAGGACGATCGGTCCCTCGAACGGTTGCCGCGTAATCATTCAGCTCGCGAAAGTGCTTTTCAATGAACGTGCGGTCATCGAGATCCGCCAACACCACCAACCAATGGCCACGATCAAGACCCACTTGAACGGTGGTCAGGCAACTGCGCTCCAATCCTTCTCCAGCACACGTTTCCGATACGCGATCGCCCTCGTGCAATCGCGTAGCAAGGTCGTCAAAAGGCAAATCCGGAGCCATAAATGCAACGCCAGTGAGCACCGCGGCGAGCACCGCGGCGAGCCACACGCGGGCACGGGGTAGGGCACCGCCGCGCATGCCCCATATGAGTAGGAGCAGCGGCGGGACCAGGAGCAGAAGATCCATAAAGAACGCTTCTTTGGGTGTGCGGTCCACCAAATTTCCGAAGCAGCCACAGTTCTCTTCGGGCGTCCTCGCGCCGGTCTCTACGGCGTACCACGCATGGGCGGTCAAATAGATGAAGAACGCCACAAGCAGAATGGACGGTATCACGACGGCCTTATGACGTACGCCCAGCAAGAGCGCCACGCCGAGAAAGACCTCAAGTGCGATGGCAATCAATGCCACCGCGCGTGCCGACAACAGAAAATCCAATCCCTCCAAGCGGATGGTCTCTTCAAAGCGCACGGGATCAATGATCTTGGCGTAGGCGGCGAATAGGAGAATGCCTCCGAGCGCCACAGCACCGACGGTTCCCAAGATGTCTCGGAGGCCTGGCGAGTTCGGACGTTCACGGGTCTTGATGGCCTGCTCAAGCGTCATCGCTAAATCTCCTCAAGAGACAAACGAACGAGAACGCTCTATGGTAGACCTTGCCTTTGCCACCGCACACGGTTCTCTTTCGAGGATGGGCTGGATCTCATCCTGAGGTGACGGCAACGTGACAAGGGCCGCAACAAGTGACCATTGGCAGATTGTTGGGCTAGGATTCGCCGCACGCACCGGTTGGAGCCACCCACGTGATTCGCGCACGGGACTTGAGTAAAACCTACCGTGTTCATCGCAAGGATCCCGGGCTCTGGGGGTCCGTTCGTGGGTTGATCCGCAGGGAGACGGTGGAAAAGCATGCCGTCACTGGCGTGTCGTTTCAGGTGGAGGCCGGTGAGATTCTCGGGCTGGTGGGACCCAACGGCGCCGGAAAGACAACGCTCGTGAAGATGTTGGCGGGCATTGTGCATCCCACATCGGGAACCGCGGAAGTACTCGGCTTTGATCCTTGGAAGCGACATAACGATTTTCGCCGTCAAATCGCGCTTGTCATGGGGCAGAAGGCACAGCTCTGGTGGGATCTTCCCGCTGCCGATTCATTCCTTCTGTTGCGAGAGATCTACCGACTTGAACGTGGTGCATTCAAGCGTACCTACGACGAGCTGACCGACCTTCTCGGTGTTCGAGATCAGTTGACGATTCCCGTTCGGCGCCTCAGTCTCGGCGAACGCATGAAACTGGAACTCATGGCTGCGCTCCTTCACCAGCCGCGAGTCGTCTTTCTCGATGAGCCCACGATTGGGCTCGACTTCACCGCCCAACGCGCCATTCGCGACTTTTTGCTGCATTACCGTGAAGTTCATCGACCGGCGATGATCCTCACGAGCCACTACATGGAGGACATCGAGCGACTCTGCCCGCGCATCATCATCATTCGCGATGGCCAGTTTGCCTTTGACGGGCCGATCGAAGATTTGCGTGAACGTTATGCCAATCACAAGTTGATTGTTGCACGCTATCATCGCGACACACACGCGCCCCTCAGGGCGGCCACCCTAAGTGATCTAGGCGATGTCTGCTCCCTTGAAGATGGCGAAGTTCGCTTGCGCGTGAAACGCAACGACGTCGCGGGCGCCGCGCAAGCCTTACTGCAACGTATTCGCGTGGCGGATCTCTCCATCGAAGACGACGACATGGCATCAATCGTCGAACGCATCTATCGAGATCGCACGCCGTGAACGTGCGACTCTTCTTTCACATTATGGGCGTCGAGGCCCGCAAGGCGATGTCGTACCGCGTGGACTTTTGGATTAGCGCTGTCCTTGTGTTTGGCATCGCCCTGGGTGCGGCGTGGTTCCTGTGGAAGGCAATGTTCGCATCCGCAAATGTGACGTCGATGGGTGGATTCTCCTTTGATGCGATCATCCTCTACATGGTGGTTGTTGTGCTGCTGCAACGCGTAATCCGCAGCCCCATGGTCGACAGCACCGTGTCGGGCGACATCTACACCGGATCGCTCAATCGATACCTCGTGCTGCCCATCCCCTATTTGCCCGCCAAGTACGCGGAACACATCGGTGCGCTGACCCCGTCCTTCATACAGCTCGGACTCTTTGGCGTAGTCGTAGCGTTCGTCTTGGGCATCCCAAGTGACGTCTCGCTCACGTGGGGCAGTGTCGCCGCATGCGTGCTGGCCGTTTTCGTAGCGCAACTTGTGTACTTCTTGATGGACTTCCCACTCCAAGCCACGGCGTTTTGGGCCGACAACGTGTGGAGCCTTAGCGTGGCGCTTCGCATGACGACTACACTACTCGGCGGCGCGCTAATCCCCCTTACGATGTTTCCTGAATGGGCGCAATCCGCCTTGTCGTGGACACCGTTTCCGATTCTCTACCATTTGCCGGCCCAAACGCTTCTCGGCCGCGTTGACCTGGCAACATGGGGCCGCGCGCTACTCATCGCCTGCGGGTGGATCGTGGTCCTGCGCTTCTTTTGTGCGTGGGTGTGGAATCGAGGACGTTTGCGGTACAGCGGGGTGGGCATGTAGATGCGCTACGTTCGTCTCTACGCCCATTTCCTCCGATTCTCGTTCGTAAAGGCGATGGAGTTTCGACTCGATTTCTTCTTTCGTGTGGGTATGGACGCGCTGTGGTACGCCGTTCAACTGTTGTTCTTCGATATTCTCTTTCTACAGACCGATACGCTCATGGGCTGGACCCCGGATCAAGTGCGCCTATTTGTGGCGTCTATGTTCGTCTCCGATGCGATCCACATGACAGTGTTCGCCAACAACATGTGGTGGTTCCCCATCTTTGTGAACCGCGGCGACCTCGACTTCTACCTCGTGCGACCGGTCTCCACGCTCTACTTCTTGAGCCTGCGCGACTTCGCGGCCAACTCGTTCCTAAATCTCTTGTTGGCGTTCGGCATCCTGATCTATATGTTTGCGGCACACGGTGGCGACATCTCGACCGGGCGCTTGGTGCTTTATGCACTAGGACTCGGCCTCGGAGTCCTTCTGCATTACATCTTGAAGCTCCTGTTCATGTTGCCTGTGTTTTGGATGCACCGCGCCGACGGCCTTCGCACAATCTGGTTTGGTATGGGCCCCTTCTTCCATCGCCCCGACTCGATCTACCAAGGCTGGATTCGACGCGTGCTCACGTCGGTGATCCCACTACTCCTCATCGTCTCATTCCCCGTGCGCATTCTCTTCGACGACAATCCATGGGCGATACTTGGCCAGATGGCCCTCACCACGTGCATCGCCTTCGCGATCATGGTCGCCGTGTGGCGCATTGCGGTACGAAGCTACAGTAGCGCTAGTTCTTAACGCTTAGGGCGCCACCCTACCGATTCACGCCCCTTCCTCGAGCTGAAGCTCAAATCTCGTTCCGTACCGATCCCCTTCCCTCTTAGCTTCTGACATGCACCGCCTCCAACGCCACCCGTTATGTGCCTCTACTGCGCCATCACCTCACCTGTCGTCAAGTCAATCAGAAAGTCGTTCGCGTCGCCATCGGGTAGTAGCTGTGTGGCTAATAACGCTTCACTCGTACCATCGAAGGTCAAGTCGCCCTCGAGGTCACCATCATCAGATCGCACGTCCATGGAGAGTTCAGCGCTGGGATACTGGCCAGCAGGGACCGCCAAGTCGTCTAACGCAACGTCAAGCCACTGGTACTGAACTTCGCAGCTCTGTTGCGCAAACGTGATATCGCCATCGGTTGTGGCGGGAACGGCGGGGGAACCGTCACCGGGATTGCTCAAGGTCGTCGTGAGGACACCGGTGGTCATGTACGCCTGATCGATGTCGAAGCTTGTCCGTACAACAGTCCCGTCGGGGATCTGGGCCAAGAACTGCTCGTTCGTGACGGTCCCCGCGGCAAGACCGGCGAAAAGGAGGAAGAACGTTGGCCCTGCGCCTGGAAACGTAGTCTGCCCCGTACCGTCGTCCGTCCCATCGCCATCGATGTCAAAAACCCAATTCACGCCAGGGGAAGGAATCAACACGAAACCATCCAAGCGCGCGGCGGGGGTTTGCGTAGCGCCGTCAGCGCCTATGCCTTGCAGAGCATCTAGGAGCGTCGTCCATTCGTCGAGTGTCTGCGCGGCGCACCCCGACAAGATATCGGCGGCAATCGTCTGGGAGTCGCGTGGGGGTGTTCCGCCGCCCGGAGCACCGCCGCCACCGGACGATCCGCCGCACGCGGTGGCCATACCAGCGAATACAAGTAGTGCAAGAACTCGAATCATGCGCGGCACTCCCGGCTACTCAATTTCATAGTCTTTCATCTTCTCCCACAAGTTCTTACGGGAGATACCCAAAACTTTGGCGGCGTTTGCGCGGTGCCCCTCGGTTCCACGAAGCACGCGACGGATATGATTGGCTTCCGCGGTACGCACGACTTCGCGCAACGTCACGAGCGGCCCATCACCCTGATCATCGCCGCCCTTGCGCTTGCGACGCAACGCACCTTCCAACAATAGGTCGCGCGGCAGCACCTTGTCGCTACCTACGAGCGCGAGTGCGCGTTCCACCGCATTTTCAAGCTCGCGAACGTTTCCAGGCCAACGATAGGCACACAACTCGGCCATCACCTCGGGCTCAACACTAAACTCTTCGTCGCCACTCAACTTTTCAATGAAGTGCTGCACCAGCAACGGAATGTCATCGTTGCGTTCACGAAGTGGAGGAAGGTCGATGGGAACCACATTGAGTCGGTAATAGAGGTCTTCGCGGAATTCACCGTCATCCACCGCTTCACTGAGATCCACTTTCGTTGCAGCAATCACGCGCACATCGACGGGTATCGCTTTCTCGCTGCCCAGCGGCTCGACCTCGCCCTCCTGGAGTACTCGCAATAGCTTGACCTGCGTTTCCATTGGCATGTCGTCGATATCGTCCAGGAAGAGCGTGCCGCCATCGGCACGCTCAAAGCGACCGGCCTTGCGTTCTTTGGCATCGGTAAATGCGCCCTTCTCATGCCCAAAGATCTCGTCTTCCAACAACTGCGAAGGGATTGCCGCACACGCGAGCGGCACAAAAGCATTCTCCTTGCGGAGCGACGTGTCGTGAATTGCTCGCGCCACGCGCTCCTTTCCGGTGCCCGACTCACCGGTAATCAATACGCGCGCATCCCGATCGGCAATGGTGCGAATGCGTTCTATGACACGCATCATGGGCGCGCTCATGCCAATCAGATTCTCGAGACCCCGTTCGCGGGCCAGTTCCTGTCGCAGTGCGTCGTTCTCGGTGCGTAGCCGACGAAACTCGCGAATCTTGCCCAGTTTTTCGAGGATCTCGCGATTGTTGAAGGGCTTTAGAATGTAGTCAAACGCGCCCTTGCGCATGGCGTCCACCGCCGAGTCGATCGTGCCGTAGCCCGTAATCAGAATGACTTCGGCTGGCGAACGCTGGCCTTTAATGGTTTCCAGCAACTCAAGCCCCGTCTTACCGGGCATGTTCATGTCGGTAATGACGACGTCGTACGCACCTTCTTGAAACTGAGTCAGGGCCGTGTCCCCGTCGTGGGCGACGTCCACGTCAAACCCCTCGCGCCGCAAATCATCGCTGAGTGTGATCGCGATGGCCTTTTCGTCGTCGGCAAGCAATACGCGCAAAGGGGGGACTCCTGTCTCAGCCCCCGCACCGGCACAGGGCTGTGTGATTGTAGGGCCGCCGCCGGAATCCCGGACCAAACGGCGCCTCGAACCCACCGAGAAGCGTCCGAGCAGTGATTTCGTAGGTAGCTGCGAATTCGTAGGCACACATGCGACGCTGTCTATAGTTCTGTGTACGCATTCGCGCACCCCACCAAGGAATCGATGCTCCCATGCCACGGTCGCTCAGCTCCCTCGAATCCGCCACACTCAATGTGATTCTCACGACAATGGATGAGGCCGATGGCTGGCTCGATCTCACACGCGTGTGCAGTCGTACGGGCCGCCATCTGGCCGACGTCCGAGAATGCGTGGCGCGACTTGTACGCTACAAAATGATCGCCATCGACGAGTCGGCGCCCAACAACAAGCGTTGGATCCGGTTTGTTCACCCAGAGGCCTCGGTTAACGAAGCGTAGGGTTCCGCTGTGGTCGTACCCAACTCATCTCTGTGTGAGGTAATCCATATGCAGCGAACAAGTGAAGCAATTATCCGGGTCGCAGTACGAGCGTAGTCCCATTAATGGGCGTATCGGTAAGACGCATTGGGATGCCGCGGTTGAGCAACCAGCGATGCGTCAAGTCGTTGTAATGACTGGATCCCGGACGCTCGGACTGGCCCCCGGGCATGATCATCGTGGCCTTGTTTGGCTGACCAAGATCAACGACGAAACGCAACGACGCACCGGAATAGACGCGAGCGGGATTGGTGTGTCTGTACTGACCACTGCACACTGAAAACGGACCGCCGCCTAGTTCATAGGGACCACGCGCATAGGCGCGGCGGGTCCACGGGGATCCAGACACCGGATGACTCAGCGTAAGTGCGTGCGCTTCCCCCCACCGAATACGCGTTGTGCCAAACGTGCTTCGTAGCGACGTTTGCGCATCCGTCAACGCCTCGGCAAAGAGTGTGGACCGTACGTCTTCGGGAACCCAAGCACTTTGATCGGATTCAAAGGCTTCAAAGAGTGCGGCATGCACTAGATTGATGGATCCCATCCAGCGATTCAATACATAAGCACCCAGTCGCGGCTCAAACGTTCGTCGCACAAGATGGTGAAACGTGAAGTGCCACAACGCAGCGTCGGTGGAAGCGACTCCTTCCACACCGTCCCACGCAATCAGTTGGTCCAAGGCGGAGGCCAGTCCGGGCACCTTGGCGCGCACATGCGGTGCCAGTGGCAGCAAGATTGACGAGCGGAAACGACGTACAGCGTGACTTACGTGATCCATCTGAATCGCCGCGAGACTCTTCTGGGTGTGTTGATGCTGGGAATCAAGTCGTTCAACGATTCGATCACTTCGATTCGCTGGTTCGTAGAGATGGCTAATGTAGGTTTCATAGTCCCCGGCAACGTGCGGTTGATTGGCCGACGCGCACACTTCGCTTTCGGTCACGTCCCACGCAGGCAGTGACGTTGCATCGACGTAGCCCATCCAATCGCTCTTCCGAGTTGTGCCGTCTCGCGGCAACGCCGGATGCGCTGGTGCTCCATGACCACGCATGGCGCGTCGTGGCACCCGGCCAACCAGTCGGTAGTGCGCACGCCCCTCCACATCGGCCAAAAGCAGATTTTGTGCCGGGGAGCCATAGTCAAGGAAGGCCTCACGCGCCTCATCAACGGAGCGAGCGCGACCAAGCGCAAGGAATGCCTCGACGTCACGACTGGGTTCCGTCATAGCGAACCGAATGGAATAGTGGGGTCCACCGGATTGTCCGTAGGCATCACTCAATAGGGGCCCGCGATGCGTGTACCGTTGTCGATAGACGTTGGGCGCGCCTCCCTTGCGCTCGATACGTTTCGTTTCGACGCGCAGCCGCTGCCATTTGCCGTCTAGGCGGTAACGCGTTCCGGCCGTATCGAGTTCTTCTATCCAGAGATCGGCGTCGTCCACCATCGCATTGGTCACACCCCACGCAATCGTGTTCGTGCGCCCAAGAACAACGCCAGGTACACCGGGAATCGACGCGCCCACGGCACGGTACGTGTCGCCTCGAACACTCGACAGGTACCAAATGCTGGGCAGTCCAAGCTCTAGATGTGGATCGTTCGCGAGTATAGGCGCACCCGAAGTACTCCGCGCGCTGCCCACCATGAACGCATTGCTACCGCGCATCGCAATATGATGGGGCCCAAAAATCGGCACGCGCGAGCGCGCTGGGCTCGTGAGCCGCAGCATGGCTTCTTGTTCAAAGTTGCTGGCGTCAGGAAGCAACTCGCCCAATCGCCGTGGGTTGTCGCTCAAACGCTCGGCAACTGCGTGAAACACCTGCGCCGTCTGCCACTTGAACGAAAGCATCAACGCCATCGCCTTCGTGATGAGAATCGAGTCAACTGGCGTCCATGGCCGTATGCGCAACTTCAGTAAGCGCATGGCAGGCGACGGGTGACGACGCAGTCGCCTCGCGGCGGCGTTTACCCCTTCCGCGTAGGCTTGGAGGAGGCCCTGCGCTTCCGCGCTCAACATGTCAAACGAGCCGCGTGCCGAAGCAACAAGTCCAATGCCGCGCATAAATCGGTCGCTGTCCACGCTGGTTTGACCGCGTGAAAAGGGCAGGGCCACATCACGATCGCCAATGGTGGCTGCGAGCCGACCGCGCAGGACCCGTCGCAACATATCCATTTGCACGTAGCGATCCAACGCGTGGCAATATCCGTGCGCTCGCATCGCGTCGGCGTCGGACGTTGCACGAATGTGGGGAACGCCATGCGCGTCTCGCGAGATGCTGGCCTCGTCGGTGAGTCCACGCAGTCGTGTTTCGCTACCATGCGGCCATGGACTTCGCCGCCCACCTGCATCGACAACCATCTTGATGAGCCGCCCACCGATGGCGTCCTTCAAGCGCCAAGTGAGCGGACGTTTATTACGCTGGGGCACCCGCGCTGCGTTTCTATTCGTTGTGCCACGTGGCGCCGATGTCGCGATACTTCTTTAGCCGCTCTCGAAACATCTCTTTGATGCGTTTCATAACCGCCTCGGTCTTCCCCTCAAACACCAGCACCAATTCCGGAAGGTTCGACGAGGGTCGCACGAGTCCCCACCCATCGGGGAACTGCACGCGCGCGCCATTGATAGTGTTCACCGCTTCTCCGAACTCGCCCACAAGATCCTCAACAACTTGTTTCATGACGTCGTATTTGACTTCGTCCGCACAATCCACGTGAATTTCATTGCTCGTCACATACTGCGGTGCGTCCGCTAGCATCTCGGCAAGTGGCTTCCCGGCGTCGACCACCGCTTCCGCAAGTTTCAGCCCAGCAAACAAGCCGTCGTCGTAGCCGTGAAAGCCCGCACGCACAAAAATATGTCCACTGCGCTCGCCCGCGAGTGGCGCATCCATTTCGATCATCTTCGATTTGATGTAGGAGTGCCCCGTCTTCCACATCACGGGTCGTCCGCCATGGGCAACGATGTCGTCAATCAAGGCTTGACTGCACTTGACGTCGAACACAATCGGTGCACCGGGCTGATCTGCCACAATCGGGCGCGCCAAAATCATCAAGACGCGATCCGACATGACGTCATTGCCTAGATGATCTTGCACACCCAAGCGATCTCCGTCTCCGTCAAACGAAAAGCCGAGGTCGGCGTTTGATTCGCGCACCGCCTTGCGGATGGCCTCACGGGCCTTCACATCCGATGGATTGGGAAAATGATTTGGGAAGTCGGCATTGGGTTCGCAAAATAGCGGCACCACCTCGCACCCCGCACGCTCAAATACCTCTTGGCAGAAGTACGCTGCCGTGCCATTGCCCGGATCCAGCACGATCTTGAGCGGGCGACCGATATTGACGCGCTTGACCATGTCGCTGATGTAGGCCTCGCGAATGTCGTAGGTTTCGACGTCGCCCTCGCCGCTTCTGAACGATCCTTCGGTGCAAATGCTTTGAAGCCGCTCAATATCCGGCCGTAGCAATGTCTGAACGTAGTTGAGCGACATTTTGAGCCCGCTCCAGCCTTGTGGATTGTGACTCGCGGTAATCATGACACCTGCTTGGCAGTCCAAGTGAATCGTGGCGAAGTAAAGCGTGGGCGACAAGCCACACCCAATATCGATGGCATGAATGCCCGTAGCCACGAGGCCCTCCACAAAGCAGTCCCGCAAGCGTGCGCTGTAGTGGCGCAGATCGTGACCCACAACCACTTTGGTCAACCCGCGCTCTTGCGCCAACGTACCAAAGCCTTTGCCGAGCGAGCGCATACCGTCGTCGCTCAGTTCATTTTGAATGTCGGGGAAATACTCAGGAACGCGGCCGCGAACATCGTATTCGCGAAACATGGTTGGGTTCATGGCGGGGGGCGTCGAAGGTGCCGAAGATGTCACAAAGATGCCTCGCTGGCGGGGTTTAGAGTTTCTCGTCGCGGTCAGACGTCAATCCAGCCTGAACCAAGCTATGAACATGCAACATGCCCACAACGCAGCCCGCATCATCCACCACGGGCAGCAAGAAAATGGGGCGTGGCTTGTGGCCTTCCATCATTTTCAGCGCATCAATGGCAAGCGTATCGTGACCCACCGAAGTTGGATCCTTGGTCATCAATGTGGAGATGGGACGATCAAGCAACGTGGACACATCGCCCCGCGCCACATGCAACGCGCGTCGCACATCACCGTCGGTAAGCAACCCGACCAACTGGCGGCGTTCGTCGATGATCGAAACACCGCCAAGCGTATTACGGGTCACGACGTCGAGCGCTTCTCGAAACGTCGCGTTCTTGCCGATGGTCGGGTTCGTATGGTCGCCACGCAGCAAATCCATGACACGTAGTGTGAGTTTCGTGCCAATGGCTCCACGCGGATGAAATAGGCGGTATTCACCCGCGCCGAACCCACGCACGTGCATGAGTGCCACCGTGAGTGCATCACCCAATGCGAGCGTCAGGATGGAAGACACGGTAGGCACCAAACCGGTGTCGTCGGCTTCTCGAAACTCGCCCCAGTCCAACGTCACATCCGCGGCTCGCCCTAATGCACTGTCAGCGACTCCGGTAAGCGCGATCACCTTGGCACCGAGATTGCGCATGACGGGTACGAGTTCAATGACTTCCCGCGTGGTTCCTGAGTTGCTGATCGCGATAACGACGTCTCGAGAGGTCACAATGCCCACGTCGCCGTGAAAACCCTCGGCGGGATGTAGAAACGAGGCCGGCGTACCCGTGGATACCATGGTGCTGGCAATCTTGCGCCCCACATGGCCCGACTTGCCCATGCCACACAGGATGACGCGTCCCTCACAGCCCAAGAGCAGTGACACCGCCTCTTCGAGTGACGCGCGCAGCGCCGGCATACGAGAAACGAGCTTAGCAAGTGCTTCGCTCTCCTGCTGCACGACATGGAGCGCGGTCTTGTAGGCGTCGCCGTTCATGGGCAGGAGCATACGGGGGCCGCACGCCTTTGCCTCGATCAATGACTTCGAAGCACTCCATTGTCGCCATGCGTGGCCAATCACGCCGCCGTGCGTCATGAAGGGAGCGCGGGCTCCAGAGCTTGCCCCGATCCCATGAATTCCCCCACACCATCACAGCGCCTTGCGCGGGCCTTACGCAGCACCACGTATCGCCCCTCCTTCGTGGCCATCGGGCACAGCGTGCGGCACCACCTCAAACGGCGCGCCCCGGCCCTTTTGGTGGTACTCGTGAGCATTGTGATGGGCAGGAGCATCGCCCACACGCCATTCCATGTTGTCGCGCCTGCAGGCATCGCGATATTGCTCACTATCCCGCGCGCTCGCACGCCGGCGCTTGCGCTCGCTTTGGGGCTGCTCAACGTCGGTGGCCCCAGCAATGTACACGTGCACGCTTTCGAAACGCCCGGCATCTACGTCTTGCGAGGACAAGTAGGACGCACGTTGTGGTCGGGTTTTGGTGGGCAGACGCTTCTGCTCCACGCCGATTCGATTGGCGAGCGCCCGTTCGAACCCCCAATCGATGTACACCTCACGACACCGCGACCACGATTTGGCGCGCGCGATCTCATGCTGGGCAATCGCGTGTCGGTAGAAGCGTTCATTCGAACGAAGCGCACGGATCGTGGTGTGCAGCTGCGCGCCATCTGTAAGAACTTGCGGAGCATTCGAAAGCTAGAGGTCGCGCCTCCCTTGCCATGGACGGTCCACACGTTGCGCCGCTCCTGCGCTCGGCGTATCGCACGTTGGTTACCGCGTGATCAAGCAGCACTTGCAGCTGCACTTACCGTGGGACGCCGACACGAACTCAATCCCCACGTGCGTTCTCTCTTTCGAACAACCGGCCAAGCCCACCTGCTCGCGGTGTCGGGACTTCATGTGGGACTCGTACTTGGAACGCTATTGATCGTATTGAGGTTCCTGCGTGTTCCCGGCACATGGCAGTGGACTGCGGTCATAGTTTCGATGGCGCTTTACGTGCCGCTCACGGGTCCTGCACCTTCGGCCATGCGCGCCGGGCTTGGCGCCGCATCATATGCACTCGCACGATTGCTTGGTGTGCGACTCGGTGGCTGGCGTGTATTGCTCGGTGTGGGCACACTGGTGTGTGCATTGGATCCGGGCGCCGCATCGGAATTGTCGCTACACCTTTCGTTTTCCGCAGTGGCGGGCATCCTATGGCTCACGCCGGTCTTCGAACGCTGGTTGGTGGGTCCAAGCGTCGTGGCCCATCCCGTCCTGCAAATCAAGCGCGCCCCCATTCGGCGACTCCTATGTGTTTCGTTGGCGGCTTGGCTCGCCACATTGCCCTGGGTTGCGCTCCATATGGGTCGTCTTGCGCCAGCAGGGCCCTGGGCGTCTGTGCTCACCATTCCGCTCACGGCCATGCTCCTCACCCTTGCATTGCTAGTCGCCGTATTCGCCGACATCGCACCGCTCGCTTACGTCTGTGGCTCACTGTTTCAAGGTGCCTATGAACTACTGACGAGTGCCATGCGTGGCATTCTGGAACTCGGTTGTGGCTCGGTGGCGGTCGGGCCACCATCGCTTCTCTGGATCGCGGCGTACATCGCGCTACTGCTCTCGATTCCGTTTGTTCCCTACCGATGGCGATACAGGGTGCTGCTCGTGATGGTGCTACTTGTTGGTTCCCTCGTTCTCATCAGTACCCCTGAAGAGGAGCAGGTCATAGCAACCTCGCACGCCGCCCTCTACCATGAGTCCGTCAACGGCGCACTGACTCGCGCATCGAATAGTACGGAGGCGTTTATCTCGCTGAGCTCAACGATTTCATCTCCAGGACTACTGAGCCTATATGCCGTTCTGCTCGCCCTGCTTGCCTTCGCCAGCTGTCGATGGACTCAATGGCTCACGCGTGGCGGCGCTGTGCTTGCGTTTGCGCTGGGCATAGTGACGACGTGGCGCTTGGGACACGCCGGACTTGGCGTACTCATGCTCGCGTTCTTTGTGGGCACGCTATTGTCGAAATTGCCGGGGGGCTCAACGGAGAGTCGCGGCCCACGAACATGGAAGCAAGTGGCGGCCAACGGCCTAGCACCGGCACTTGGTTGCCTGATTCACGCGCTTGGGCATCCCCACGTGGGTACGCCGTTCTTCCTGGGAGGCGTCGCCTTCCTCGCCGCCGACACCAGTGCAACCGAACTGGGGACGCGCTTCGGCGGGACGCCTCGCCACGTACTTTCTGGCGCGCAACTCGACGTGGGGCGCTCAGGCGGCGTGTCCTTGATGGGGCTCATGGCCTCCGCCTTCTTTGCCACGCTGGTCGCATGTGTGTGGGCGGGCTTCACATCGTCGATTTCACCCGCCACCATCGGCGCGGTGTCCGGAGCCGGCACTGTGGGCGCAGTCACCGACAGCCTGCTTGGAGGCACGGTCCAGTTCGTGGGCCGTGACTCCAAGACGGGCGAACTGGTTGAATCCGGCGCCGGCGAAACCGTTCGGGGAGTGCGCATCGTCAACAACGACATGGTGAATTGCATGGCCGGGGTGGCCGCTGGGTGGCTCGCCGTGGCCTTGATGCCTGCGTAGCCCTCGCACCGCCCAAGAAAACTCGCGCAGACCGAGAAAAGGTCCCCAGAGGCCTGCAAATGGGCGAAGGTCGGCCTGCCCAGGACCGATTCAACGGCATATGTGGGTCCCCGACCGTGCCCTGACTTCCGCGCCCGCGCTGCAGCCTGGTCTCGGTTTGCCCAGATTACACATCCTCGTCGTAGACGATGAGGACGCCACGCGAACATTCCTCGCCGAAGCGCTCACGCGCGACGGCCACGATGTGGTGCTCGCCGGTTCCGGTGAAGAGGCGCTCGGCAAGATCCGCCGCGGCAAATTCGATGTGGTCCTCACGGACTTGACGATGCCCGGCATGTCGGGCCTCAAGCTTTGCAGCACGACACGATCCATGCGCCCGCACACGGCCATCATCTTGATGACGTCAACGGGAACAACGGAAACCGCCGTCGAGGCGATGCGTGCCGGTGCGGATGACTTCCTCACCAAACCGTTCGCACTCGACCGCTTGCGCGATCAACTGCAGCGCGTTACCGACGCCCATCGCGGTCATCGGTCGTCGCGAGTGCAACAAACGCGTGTGCGCGAGGAAGCCGATAGCCTCCGCGCGCGAAGCCTTCGTGCCGAACGCGACCTTGCGGAAGCACAGGGCGCCCTCGCCGCGTATCGAAGCAACTTGGAAAAGCGCTCGCATGACTTGAATTTCGTTCGGCGGATGACTGCGATGTTGTCTCATTCGAGCGAATCCGAAACCATGCTTGCCGATCTGGCCAAAATGATTGCCGATCGCTTCGGTGCGCTCGCCGTTCGTATCGAGGCCGACTTAGGTGATGGCGTACAAACGATTGAAAGTGGCGAGGACCCGACTAGCGCCGCCGTATTGAACTCCATGGGTGTTGATCTCTTACAAGCCGCATCGCGCAATACAGATGCGGTCGTTGTCGATTCCGTGCTTGGTAAGAATCAGCCGCTGCAAGTCATGGCCGCATCGGTGCGGTTGGCGGAACGCGATCTCGGCGCCATGTTCCTCGTCCGCGAACCCCAAGACGAAGACGACGCCCGCGGCGATCGCTTTCTCTTCGCGCTTCTTCCGCAAGCACTCAGCGTTTCGTTGAGCGCCGAAATTCACCGCCGCTCCGCCCGCCTGAGCGCCATTCGAGTCTCCGAAGGCATCTTGGATGCCCTTGAAACCCGCGGCACGCTCTACCGCGGTCACGCCAAGCGTGCGGCGCGCGTGGCCACCGTTATTGCCGAACAGCTCGGCCTGTCCACGCGTGAGATTCGGTTCATTTCCCTTGCTGCGCGGCTACACGATGTGGGCAAAGTCAGCCTCCCCGATGGCGTGCTTCAACGCGCGGGTCCCCTCACCGAAGCCGAGCGTCGCGTACTCCAGATGCACCCGGTTGTTGGCGCACGGATCTTGGCCCCCTTCTCCGAAGCCGCGCTCTTTGTCCGTCATCACTGCGAGCGGCCAGACGGTCTCGGCTACCCCGACGGACTTCGGGGCGACGAAATCCCACTCGGCGCAGGCATCGTCGGTCTTGCCGGTGCCTACAACGCCATCATCAATCCCCGGCCCTACAAGTCGTCTCGCTCGCGCCGCGAAGCACTCGATGAAATTGTCTCCCATCGCGGCACCCAGTTCGTGCCTTCGGCGGTGGATGCACTTATTGCTGCGCCAAGGGAGCAGTTATAGCGAGGCCGCGCGTGTTCTCAGTCCTTTCATGACGTGCTTGAGAACAATGACCACGTCCACCCATCGATGCGCACCCTTCGAAGCGCACTGCGCGGATCAAAGATCCGCCTGTGCTTACTCAGGGTCTTCGCGCAAATGGCAAGGCCATTTGCTCTTGACGCCCACGGACCAGCGCGACTCGACTATCGGACGCTCACACTTGAATCCGGGTTTCGGGTGACGGGTGACGGGTGACGGGTGACGGGAATACAATCGTTGAATCGCGCACGAAGCAAGCAAATCTAACCAGCACTTCCTCGCGAAACGCGTCCATCTGCTCTTTGAGTCAGCGCCCCATGGCGCCCCGCAAAGCGTCGAGCGGATTCTTGGGCAGCTTCTTACCAACGCCCGGAAGCTTTTTGCGAACGCCATCGAGCAATCCGGAGCGCAAGATCGAGCCGGTATCAAGGCGCGGAATGATGGCGGGTTGATCCAGTGACCCGCGGATTTGGAGAGGAATTTTGGCGCCGGGAATCACGCGCTTCACGATCTCGCCTGCGTCGCCCAACTGGATATCGGCATTCATATGTACCGACTTGTTGAGCCCCACGCGACCCTTCATAAAGACCGACAGCACTTGGCCGGCGACTTCGATCTTCTCGACATTGATGATGCGCTGCGCAATGGTGAATCTTGAATCGATGCGCTGAAAGGCGAGGGCTTTAGCCGCTTCACCTAAGACCTTGCCAACAACGGGAGCGGCCACGCTGAGCACGCTGACGAGCTTTCCGAGCCCTTGCCCTTGCTGTGCTCCGCTACCACCAAAGAGCGTACTTCCTTTAATCTCACCATCCTTCATTTCGATGGTGCCCTTGCCCGTGAGCGAGTCCATCAAAACAGGACTCTTGAAGTCACTCGCGCGCGCCGTGATGTCGGCATCCAGTCGCCCGCTCAATACGCCCCCCGCGCCATCGGCAGGTAAGAGCACGGGGAGCGCATAGCTCATCCCTCGCGCCGCGCCGTCGGACACGATCCAATCGGACGTGTCAACGCCGCGCATCTGCGCGCGTGCCACCCATGGCATATCGGGTTGCCCCAATCGCATGGCCGCGCTCATACCGAGGCCGCCGCCATTCACGCCCGCCTGGAGCGTGGTGTGAAGCGGATCCCCGGGTCCTGCGCGCTTTGCCGTAACGGTTGTATTGCTCAGCGCGATTCCCCCGGTGGACCATGCGCCCAATTGCAGATTGGCATCAATGCCGAGGTTTCCCAGGTGCGGCCCTGGTCCACTCGTTAGATCGATCGTTCCTTGAATCGCGCCATCGCCTTCAAGATCCTTATAGTCCTCACCCAGCATGGTTCTCAAGTAGGGCGCGAGGCGCGCGGCCTGTCCGGACACCTCGAGCCGGCCCTGAAGATCAGTGACGGGATCGATAGCGAAGGAGCCGTTGCTCAACTTGGCGCTAAGCGTCTGACTTTCGAGATTGAACAAGTCGATTCGTCCGCGCTGTCCCGTGGGCGGTATCGAAATGACGTGATCGAGTCCCACGGTCGGTTCGGATATGGCGACATTGTTATTGGCGGAGCGCAGATCAAAACCTGCAATGCGGAGCGCGCCACGCGCAATCGTGAATCCGCCGTCGCCTGCCTGCACCTCGGCACGATAGCGAAACTGACCCCCAAGGGTGGAGCTACCGGTTGGGTCCAGCGCCGCCTGCAAGGCACGAACTTGTTGCAGTTCGCCGCGAATGTCCGCAGTACCGGTGCCAACATGCCACGCGCCGTTGCCGTCCTCGTGTAGATCAACGGCGCCCGAAATTAGGCATCCGAGCGCCGAGATAGAATCAAGCGAGGCCCGTAATGCGGTTCCGTTTCGCGCGGCCATGAACTTGCCGCGAACTTCTGAGGGACCCTCCGCAAGTTCCCAACGTTTCGGCCACGCCAACCCTGTGGTCTCAATCTCGGCCTCGATCTCACCGTGTTCGGCGTTTCCGCGACCCATGCCACGCAACGTGAGCGTGCCGGCAATGAGCTCGCGTTCGCCAAGGCCCATATGCGTCCCCAGGATTTCCGAGACGCGCGACAGGTCGACGGAGATATCAAATGGGCCCGCAATCGAAGGTCCGGCATTGTTGTTGGTAAGGTCTGGGTTGGGGACGAGAATCTCGAGTGCACGCGAGGCCGTTCGGCTTGTGATAACCGAAGAGTTTGCCTCGTGAACCTGTACACGCAACGTCCCATCGTCGCCAAAGAAGCTCTGCAACCGAACTGAGGCATCGGGCTCTTGCAATCCACGCGGAAGTGAGCTCGACGGCATCATTTTGAGATTGGCAACGCGCGCACCGACACGGAAATTGGTTCCGTGTACGCCGTCATCGGCCACCAAATCGATGGCATCAATTCGCGCAACAACATGGCCCGACTCAAGATCGGCAAGTGCCGGGATCAGTCCTTGCAAGTTGGACAGGCGACCCAGATCGGCTTCGACAGCAACTTCACCCGCCACAACAGGCCGCTTTCCCTGCACAAGCCTAATGTCGATGGGTGTGGTGGAGCGCAGTTTGAGCGCTTCGCCCGCTCGTGCCATAGCCCTATTTAGCCCAATGTCGTGACCGTTCGTCGAGGGCTGGAGGCGGCCTTCTATCGTTATTTCAACGCGATCTTCCATAAATTCGCGAGTGGACCCATCATTCGACGCGTGCGAGGGCACTTGGAGCACATGGACTTGATCAGCGATGAGATAAACACGACCCTGCGTGGCATCCTGAGCCGGCTCGTCCGTTAGATTCGCGGCCGCGCGTACTTTTTTAGTGGCAATCGAGCTTCCTTGGGACGTGGTTGCTTTGATGCCATCGAGTAGCACCTTGAGCTTGCCGCTAAATCGAGACCCTGCGTGCAATTCTCCGTTTGCATAAACTTGCGCAGCCCCTTCTAGGGACTGCAGTTTGAGTGTGCGTGACAACGAGGGTGCGATCGGTGCGAGATCGATGAGGCCATCGGTCGTCAATGCGACCGGGCCGTTTCGCTCGGCATCGAGATTGACAAATCCGTGCAGTGCCACGTCTTGCCGCGCCGGTCCCGCGGCGCCCAACGTGCCTCGTAGTTCAGCCCGCTGCTGCCCATCTGGCAGCATTTGAACTTGACCCCGAATGTCAGCCAATGTGGATGCTGGCAGGTCCCCGCCACCACGCGAATCGACTCGCCCACCGAGGACCTTCACAACTACATGTGGCGGTTCGCGCTCTTTCTCGGGCTCGTCTTCGGTGTTGGGAAACAGATTGTCAAAGTTGGTTGCGCCTCCATCACGGCCCTCTAACACAATGTGCGGCTCTTCCACGCGCACTTCGGCCTCAACCGCGCCGCCCATGAGTTTCAAGAGGTCGATATCTGCGTGCAGCTTCTTTACGCGTGCCAAGGGCTCAGGGAAGCCTTCCGGGCTGTGGACCGTTACGTCCTCCAAGGAAACGCCCGAAAACCAAAATGCCGATGCGGAACCAATGTCTACTTTGCGCCCAATCGCCTCACCTACCTTGTCGGCGACATAATCTCTGACCGGGGCGAGACCCAACGCCAAGGGCGCACAAAACAGGAGCAACAAAAGAATCGCGATAAACGGCAGCAACCGTCGCAACCACGAGCGCCGCGCGGGACGTTTGGCTTCGGTTGGCGGTGACTCAGATGCTGGCGCGTGGGATGGGTCCATCCACGTCATCTTATCTGGCCGGTTCCCCGCTCTCGTGGCTTACGGACGGCGCATCACCCCGTCAGGGGGCAATCCCGTCATGCGAAAGTCACTTTAGTCGCTGGGAGATCGATCAAGATCCGGAGCGGGGCCACCATCGAAGTAGACGGCCACGTGGCGGGTGATGCCGTTCTCATCAAAATCCACTTCGACGCGAACGATGACGCCTGTCGTACGGGCCATGGGCTCGTTTCGATGCGGCGTCGGTCCTCGAAAACCCGGGTGCTCCAATACGACACGCTCGTGCTCGTCGACCCCGTGCTCAAAATCCTCAAGGCTCATGAGCGCCCCGTTGCCCCCGACGTTTACAAGTCGAATGGGGATCACGCGTCCACGCGACATGTACAACGTCCCCGGCAGGCTGACGGGAATTCGCTTGCGATGCCTTCGATCCGTACGACTTCCATCACTCGTTTGCAGTTTTTCATTCATATGGATCTCCCCGGTGATCGATGTTGCCACTCGATGAGACAATTCTCACCTTCGACCGATTGACGTGTGAGATGAAGAAGATTCATGTGAATTTTCGGGTTCCGGGATTCAATGGGCATATGCGGGCAGGTAACGGGCGCCCGTCGAGGGCTCCATGGACGAATCGACATCGACAGCCGCATCGACAACAGGACCACTCCTAAACTTTACGGCGGGCGCACTCATGGGATCCGCAGACGCCGTACCGGGCGTCTCAGGTGGCACCATTGCACTCATTCTAGGCGTTTACGAGCGACTGATTGAAAACATTGGAACGATTCTCGCATTGCCGCGACACATTCGATCCAGCGAGGGGCGCCGCAGCACCTTGCGTGCGCTCCGCTTCCTCGTGCCACTTGGATTGGGCGTTTTGGCAGCCTACTACGTAGCAACCAAGCTTCTCGTAGGACCCGCCGACGAACCGGGTTGGATTCGCAAGCTCCCTACGGCGCCACTGTGTTACGCATTCTTCTTCGGATTGGTCCTCGCCAGCTTGGTCGAACCGTGGCAGCGAATTCGCAACGTAGACGCAATGTGTTACCTGTTCGCACTCCTGGCTGGCGTGGTGGCGGCAGTCTTCGTAACCCTCCCACACGCCACAACGACACCTTCGAATTTCGCGTTGCTCTATGGCGGCGCACTCGCGATCGGCGTCATGTTGTTGCCGGGAATCAGTGGTTCACTCCTGTTGCTTATTCTTGGACAATACACCACAGTCGCCGGGTCGATTCACGACCGCGAATGGCACATACTTGGCATATTCTTGCTGGGCGTCGTCTTGGGGCTCCTTCTCTTTGTTCCCGTTTTACGTGCCCTATTACGGCGATATCACGATCGCACCATGGCGGCGCTGACAGGCTTGATGGCAGGCAGTCTTCTTGCTCTGTGGCCGTGGAAAGACAACTACGAAATCAAGCAAGCGCAGATGAACAATGTCGGGCCTGGCGAGGACGTCGTGTGGGTTGTCCTTGCAGCCGTCGCGGGGGCAGGCTGTGCGTGGGGACTGCGACTGATTGAACGCCGCATCAACGCAGCCAGCGATCCTGCAAGAGCTACCGGCTCCGCATAGCCGCTCGTCGGTGCATTCGACCGAGGGGCGCGTGCAATCGATCCAGAGGATTCTGGTCATCGGTGAGAACAAATGCATCCCTGGTGTCGGGCACGAAGGTTTCGTTTCCTAGCCATCCATGTCGGCTGAGCTCGGGTGCTGATGGCACGACTAGCGCTCGCGCCGATGCGAAGAGATAAATATCTTGTAACTCGTCGGCCACGCCGGATCGACAGGCCATGACGTGCCGAAACACACGCCCGAGTGTTTTCGCCACGCTTTCAATTGCTTGGTGCGCTGGATGGCCAATCAAGTGAATACAAACGACGCCACTCGGCCTGAGATGGGCAGCAATGTCCTCGAATGCTTCAACCGTCAAGAGATGGCTCGGCACGGACTCGCCTTGGAACGCATCGAGAATCACAAAGTCGAAGCGATCATCCGTGCGACGTAGTAGTGCTCGTCCGTCGCCGATGGTGACCTCGCCGTCAAATTGAAGTCGCTCTCGCAAGACCGACACAACGCCTGGATTGATTTCGAAGGACTGTGTTTGAATCCCGTAGCGTTCAAGTGCTTGCGCCATGAGCCCACCTCCCAGACCCACCTGCAGTGCTACGGTCCCAAGCGGACGCAGATACGGAAGGAGCTCGACATAGTTTCGCTTCGAGAGCAGGTCGCCGGGACTCGAAACCAATGGCGAGAGCGTGGCTTGAGGAATTCCATCGATGGCCATGGTCCAGCCACCGGGACCGTAGGCGTCGAACGTGAGTTGGCCGTAGGGCGTCGCGATCCCTTCGCGTTCACGACCTAAACCATATACGCCCAGCGCTGCAACCAGCAAAATGGCGATGATTTCATTGGCGCCTCGATCACCTGAGACAACCCAGATGGCACTACAGACAAGCGCGAGGCCCGTGCAAACGCCCCCCATGGCCACGCCAATTGTTGGAGTGAACACAAAGGCAGCCACAAGAGTACCTACGAGGCTACCGAATGTCGACCAGGCAATCAATCGACCGATGGACGTAGAAAACTCTTCATCTCGTTTTGTACGTGCGACCGCAACCGGTAGTACAGCACCAAGTAATACAATGGGTACACACAATAGAAGCGCCGTGGCCAGTACAGCGCCCAACAAGATAGGTAACGGTTCCAAGGTCTCGATTAACGCCGGACCAAGCACCACCGCGCCTGCGATCCACACGCCAGCCAACAAGAGAAGGCTACCGAGTCGCTTCCATGAAGCACGTCGGCCCAGTCGCCCACCCACCAATGCACCCAACGCACTCGAAAGCAAGGTGACGGAGATAATGATGGCCCAGGTCTCGACCGTAAATCCAAAACTTGGCGCCAAGAGACGGCTCGTAAGGATCTCTAGGCTCATGACGCCCGCGCCGGCAACGAACGCGGCAAGTGAAGATCGTGTCATCGCTTCAGCGTGATTTGAGTGAGCCTCTGATGGCCTCGAAACGCTTCTTCGCTCCATGCCAAGACATCTGCCAATGGGACCTCGGCCCACGTAACGCCACCACGACTGTTCTTTGCGTAGTAGGGCATTTTCACCGTGGCCACCGAGCCGGGCCAACGCTTCTTGAGTGCCTTCACGAAAGCGTCGCGCGATGCAGCACTCGCGAATATGCGCTGGATTTCAACGCCCGTGGGCGGTACGGGACCAAACTGATCAAGTCCCTCCAACTTCACACCATGTTTCGTAGCGACGTCGCGCAGCCAACGGACGATATTCAACTCCGTGGATCGTCGAAACGTGTCTACTACGGATGCATTCGGAAATGCCTTGGTGATTGCCTTCCGCTCGGCGTCCGAGGTCTTGGGTACGGCGTGCATCGCTTTGAACGCCGAAAAAATTACCGGGGCGGCCTTCCTCGTTCCTTGGATCTTGTCACCTGCGGGTGATTTTCGAATGCGCCAGGGTGACCATTCGGTACGAAACACAGGCGCCCATGCCTTCAGCCATGCTTCCGATACGTGCTCGACCGATAGCACGATCGGATTGTTCATGGTGAGATCCCTTTGACCAGGGCTCGACGTAACGGCACCTCGAATGCGAATCAGTGTGCGCGGTAGCTTGGGCAGTGACTTTTCAAAAGGCGCTTCCAGTGTGTAGTTCCAGAACACATACGAACTCGTAGCCGGCGCCAGAAACGGCGTGACGTCAATCCCCTTTGGAAATCGAACGACGTGCGCGGGCATCGCGATGACGCCCATCGAAACCACGGGCCAGCCGATCTGTATTCGCCCTTGATCGTCCTTCCAGAGGTAGCCTTCCCACACGCGCTCATTGGCGGCCACGGCGCGCTTCTTAGCCGGGTTCTTCTTGGCGTCTGAAACACCAGTAGACTCTTCCGCGAACGACGAAGAGACGGCGCCACAGCCAAACACTGTAATGAGCACCACAATCCAGCTCACGTTGCGCATTCTCGCCTCCCTAGCGGCTCGCTTTCGCTTCGTTCCTGCCTCGCGACGTACGCGTCGTGCGTACGATCGCTTCGTCGTGTATGCTACGCGCTCCGCGAGGGCCCGTTCTGACCGCCATGACCATCTCTTGGAGTCGGGCATAAATCGTGTGTCTTCCCTACGTCTTGAAACGCTTCGTGTTTGAATCGTCGCGTCAATCACCGTGACTTGGGAGCTGCATTGCAGTGCGAGTGTTCTTGACAACGCCCAGCACGTCACATGGCGGCGCGAACGTAGCGGTGTCAGGCCCCTGCGGTCAACGTAGCGAGTCGATGGTCACGAAGAGGGTGAAGAGCCGCCCGGTTCCGCTTCTCGCACCGCTCTCAATAGCCGCTCCAAGATCATCTTCCTCTCGAGCAGCGCCGCCTCGTCTCGATCTTGAATTGCGAACGCACGGCTACTTGAATCTTCACCCCTCATGATCTCGTGCAGCCTTTCCATGAGGGCTATCTCCTTGCGCCTAAATTCAATAGCCCAATGAACGTTGCCTCGCAGTTCATGAAGTAGTGCATGCCCCTCCATCTTGAGGATGCCCTCATTTGAATGGACGACTTCTTCGTGAGCCAACAATAGGCTCAACGTCTCCAACAATTCCGTGGCCACCTCGCACCCTCTCCCCGAAACCAAGTCTTGATGCAATCGTCTACAGAGACGACTCAGTTCGATCCAAGGTCGCAACGTTCGACTCCTAAACGAATCCCGGTTGAAGTCCCGCGCTCTAACGTATCAGATTTAGTCGCAGCCCAGAGTCTCTGAACTTCTTCGAGAAACCAGACTCTTCTCACCCATTTTGTGACAGCGCCACACTCCTCGGTTGCGCTTGGTGATCTGGGCGCTCTTCGTGTGAGTCTCTTTTGAATCCTAGAGACTCTGCTTGAAGACAGCTGCGCCCAAGGAATCCAGCGCAGTTTAGGCTTCGGGTCAGGATAATGATTCAGCTTCAGAAGAGGACAAGGGAAAGGAAAAGGGAAGAAATACCGCTTGACCTGACAAGTACTCCCCATCATCGGTTGCGCTTGGTGAACTTGGCGCCCTTGGTGAGATCCTCTTTATCCAAGAATCGTCCCACCACTAGCCCCGAACGCGCCAACGAAACGGCTACTCCCGGCGCCTGCGCTTGTTGAACCCAACGCCCCTGCCTTACCCCCTACAACGTAATGTAATTTTTAAATTCCGACACCCGCGCGTCAATCTGCCCACGTCCAAGCGCGGCGAGTTGATCCAAGCTAAAGTCCGAAACCGTGAAACTCGCCACGCACGTGCCATAGAGCATGGCTTCGCAGACGTCAGCAATCGCAAGCGATCCGTCGGATGCCGCGTCGTTGCCAGCGAGGAAGCCCATAAGACCGCCGGCGAACGAGTCTCCGGCGCCTGTTGGATCCACAATGGTATCGAGCGGAAATGCAGGGAGGGCAAACAAGCGCTCATGCGACACAAGGATCGAACCGTGTTCACCGCGCTTGATGACAACGAAGCGTTTGGGCCCGTGTTCGATCAACCATTTGCCCGCCGCAATCAGATTGTCGCTTTTGGCCAACATCTTCGCTTCGGCGTCGTTCAAGATGACGCCGTCCACGCGCTTCATTGCTTCGAGCAAGGGCTCTTGTGCAATGTCGATCCAGAGGTTCATTGTGTCGAGGACAACAAGCGAGGGCGAGTCCAACTGGTCGATGACCGCGTGTTGAATCTTGGGGTCGGTGTTGGCCAAGAACACATACGGCGATGCGGATAATGTGGGCGGCAGCTTCGGTTGAAACGTCTCAAGCACATTGAGGTCGGTCTGAAGTGTTTCGGCTTGGTCCATGGCGCCCTCATAGCGCCCGGCCCAATGGAACGTCTTGCCCTCTTCGCTGACTTCCAGCCCGTCCAGACCCACGCCGTGATCGGTTAACACGGATCGAAACGAATCGGGAAAATCTTTACCCACCACCCCCACCACACCAACGTCGGTGAAGTAGCTTGATGCAATGCTGAAGTAGGTAGCGCTACCGCCTAGGAGATCCGTGCGCTTCCCCGCGGGTGTTTCCACATCGTCAAAGGCAAGGGTTCCAACAACGCAGAGGGTCGTGGGCTCGCTACTCATTTCGCTTCGTTGCTCCAAGGGGGTTGCGCGAGCGGTTCTAGGCCGCGGGCGCGATCGGTCGCTGCTTCAGCCCCAGCCAAAGCACACCGCCCGGGAGGCTAGAGGCCAGTACAGCTAAGCGATATACCACACTCAGGCTTACCGCTTCGGTCGCGGGCACACCGACCAAGCCAAAGAAGTAGGCAAACGCCGCTTCCCCGACCCCCCAACCCCCGGGCAGGAGTGGAATGGCACTCACCAGATTGGCCAATGGCACCAGGAGGATTGCTCGCGACAGGGTGACGCCTTCGGTTCCGAGTGCACCGGCAAGAATCCACACTGCAATCGCTAGTCCGGCGTGATTGACCACCGAGATAAGCAGTCCCCCGCCAAGCGTACCGGGTCGTGCTCCATAGAGGCGGCCACATTCACTCGCTTCGCTTAGCACGCTTTGAAAGGGCAACTTGGCGAACAAGCGACGCAGACCAAGCACACGTCGAAGGCGGGGAGAAAACACGACAGCCGCCGCGAGTAGGGCGCCCAGTAAGAGCAAGAGCACGGTGACTCGAAGCAGACCTACGCGCGAGTCGTGGGGATATACAACGAGCACTACCGCGGCGAGCACGATCAGGCCCAATATGCCAAGGGCCCGGTCGCCAAACACACTCAATACGGAACGCGTGGGTGCGCCTGTGGCGCGCGAGGCAAGTATCGCCTTTACCACGTCGCCCCCTGTGCTGCCGGGGAAGGCTAGATTGAAGAAGGAACCGATCCACGTGAGTTTGATCGTGTGGAGCCGACTCAAACCAATGCGCGCAGCGTGCAAGAGCGCGTGCCAACGCCACGCAGTGAGCACAATGAGTCCCATGAGGCCCAACAGCACAAACATGACCGTAGGCCAAGACTTGATGAGTCGACGTCCCAGGGAACGCAGCCCGTATTGAACGCGAGTCGCATTGCTTTGCGAGGGCTTGTCTTGAGTGAAGATCGTGTAGTCACGCGAAACACCTTCACGCGATCGTATGCGCACTGTGTTGCCTTCGACGGCCTCCACGATGCCAACGACATTCGTTTGTTCATCAACGGCAACGCGATCCCACCAATGCACATGACCTGCGAGGACCCAGACGACGACGCCAAGGCCAAGCAGTCGTAACGCCAGACCAAGCCATGAAATCTTGGGTGCAGCGACACTCAGTTCACTGCCCTGCTCCGCTTGCGACGAATCGCTACCCGGCGCCAATGAGCCGCGTCCTAATTGCCTGGGGGATCAAGGGGTGGCAGGGGTGGCGGCAACACGGTGGCCGATGGGGCACCGTCGGAGCGTGGTTGCGGCGGTAGTAAGGGCGGTAACGAAGACGGAGCGGCGCTTGGTGTACTGGTAGCTGGATTTGGAATCGCGCGCGGGGGAAGCGGCGTTACTGGTGCGGGGACGGGTGTTGTCGCACGAGGTCCCATTGGTAAAGCAGGTGAGTTCGGTGCGCGAGGAAGAGGCGTCCCGCCCGGCGGGTGCGGCGTGAAAGGTGCCACAGGTATCAAACCGGGAGGTGCGCCGTAGCTTCGAGGCGGAATTGCGCTTGGTGAACTCGCTGAAGGAGCACTCACGACACCCGAAGAAGCACGAGGGGGAATAGGTGCACCTCGCTCGGAAACTGGCGATCCACCGGGAGGAGGCACAGGGCTTCCAGGTCCCATAGCACCGGGATCATCAAGTGTGGGCAGCGGTGGTTGACGATCCGCGATTGGAGGGCCGCGTCCAGGTGCGGGCGGCACGGGCGTCTCTAGCGGTGGAAGTGGCTCGTCATTGGAACCACCGGGACCTTCAACCGGCGCGGGCGGACCCGGCGGGCGGTCGTCGCGTTCGGGCTGATCGTCTTCACGAGCCCGCTCGTCGTCATCTTCACGCTCTTCACCGTCGTCGATAAGGCTCTCGGCAAGTTGTGGATACCGCGCCGAAGCCCAGCGTGCCCACGTTGCGCGCCGCCTCCCATAGTCTCGGCCCGCAATGCGTGTCAATGCCTGCCGTGACTTGTGGCGAAGTGTGGGATCCTCGTCGTCGAGAATCGGAAGTAGCGCCGCGACACCCTCAGCCGTACCCATCTTACCTAGGTACTCAACCGCCTCGGCCCGCACTTGCCAATCGTGCTCAACTTCCATGCGCGCGAGTACTGCTTCCATGGCCGATTCGTCACCAAGCAGTTTGATGCCGAGCACCGATTCGCGGCGCACGTGATCGGACGGCGCCTCCAATGCCTCTTGCAACGAGAGCTCAATCGAGCGCCGCATGCGTTTAACAAGGGCCGTGTCGATAGCGCGTCTCAGCTCCGGATCTTTCGCATCAATAAGAAAGTCACGCGTAGCGAACGGGCGCAACGCATCGCGCGCGAGCTTGGCACGCTTGATGTCGGCGTCGCCAATGGTTGTAACAATCTGCGTCGTCCGCTGTACGGAAGTGGCATCACGCGGCGCGCCGTTCTCGTCGTGCAGGCCATCCATTTCTCGCACGAGGGCAAGAAACGTATCGCCGCGTTCTTCGGTTCCGGTCGCAGGCGCGTCATAGGGAGGCATTTTGAGCGCGAGTTTGGTCAACGTATTCGCTGCGTGTGTCTGGGCCATCGCCGAGGGGTCGTCGGCCATAACTTCACCGAGCAACACCACCACTTGCGCCTGACCCTCAAGTCGGCTGTATTGCACGTCGCCGAGTTTCTGAATCGCATCGACGACTTTGTCCACCAGGAAGGGATCTTGGGTGGAAAGGTAAGCCCCGCGCTCGCGACGGGTATCGTGATTGTTCTTCACGAGCGTGTAGTAGTAGTCCGGATCGCGATCCTGAGCGAGCACGTCGTAGATCAACGTGTCGGTGAAACTACCGCCGCCAAGCTTTTTGGAGCGGGTGCTGCAACCAGACGCAACAAGCAAGGTCAAACACGAAACCACGAGAACGCGCACGACACACTCCGCACCACGTCGCCGTGCGACCCGCCGGGGCCACACCGCGCGAACCTGGGACTGGCAGGATGGACAACCGTCCAGACGCGCCAAGATACCCGCCCCCCGGCCGAATCTTCGGGTTCGAATTTTGGCGTCCGCCCCCGCAGACTTCCGCTCCACGGCTGTGACAGGAGCGAGACAATAGAAATTTCGAAAGAACTGAGCCCCCACGCTGAAATCGTCGATTCAATAGAGGCTGGTGCTCGGGCGTTGACGGCAGATCCTCGGTATGCACAGTGACTAGGTAGGCCCTATGCTCTATCGCACACGCCATGCGCTTCTGGTTGCGCTCATTCTCGCCATGACTTCTGGCTGCGGCGGCTCGGGTTCAAGTTCGCCCCCAGCACCCCCCGCGCCAACAGCTCTGAGCCTTGCGCCGCTTGTCTCGGGTACAGAAGCAAGCAGTCATTCGCTCTCGTTTCCGACGCCTGGCTTTGACGGCCACAGTGTCGTTGCCGCCCAGGTGACCGGTCCTCTCGCATTGGCAGCCAGCCAATTCCCGGTTCCGGTGAGTGCGGATGCCGCGAGCCTTACGGTCACGTCCACTCCCGTTGCACCGGGCCGCCTTGAAGGCGTCGTCACCTTGACCCTTGAACGAGCCGGTACGCAGGCAAGCCGCGTCTACGTGGTCTCCACGCGCGTGGAAGTGCCGGATGCGCGCCTCGCCGAATCGACGTTGGATTTCGGCGCGGTCGGCACCGGCGAAACCGCTCGCAGAACCGCAACTGTTTTCAACGACAGCGAAGTCTCAACGCTAACGCTCAGCACCTTCTCGATCGAACACAGCGCGCTTTCGCTGGTGTCCCCCACGCTGCCTGCCCGCGTAGATCCCGGCGAACGTCTCGCACTTGAATTCGAGCTTGCGCCCCAAGCGCAAACCGTGCTGAATGAGACCGTGCAACTCGACGTGGGACTTTCATCATCCCTTCTCCTTTCGTTGCAAAGCACATCCACACTCGGTGGCAGCGAGCAAGTGGTTGAATACGGTGTGCAAACGATTGGCAGCGACGGCAACACAGCCGAACTCACGGTAGATGTTCCCGCCGATGCGATTTCACTCACGTTCGAAGCCGAAGGCAGTCCGTCGGACCGCATGGGCCTGGGCTTTCTCGTTGGCCCCGGGAATCGTGTTTACGAGAACCTCATTCTCACAGGCGCCTACATATGGCAGCAGCAGTTTGAGCACTTCTCTACAACGGTGCCCAACACCGATCGCAGTGCCACACAGCTTGTGTCCGGCGGTGGCACGTATCGTTTTCGACTTCGCAAACTCTCCGGTCCTTCAAGTGCGCTGACGGTGCGCGTGCGCATTGAACGGCGCGATGATGTAGTGCTTGTACCCAACGTATTGCCGCTCAATGTGTGGATGGCGCCGGGGCTTTCGGTAAACGCGGCGGGCGCCGCCACCGACACCCGCATGCAGGCAATCCTTGCGCGCGTTGACGCCATCCTGGCAGTAAAGAACATACGGCTTGGTGACATCGACTATTACAACCTCACCAACAGCGCTCACAACGTCATTGATTCCTCGGCAGAGCTTCAGTCCATTGCCCGGCTCTCAAGTAGCGCTCAGGAAGACCGCCTCAATCTCGTGTTTGCGGAGACTGTCCTCGGCGGCGGCGTAGTGGGCGTTGCGCTGCGTGTCGCAGGTCCGAAGAAGAAGGGCAGTCCGTTTGCAGCCGTCGCATCGATCTACGAAGGCAGTACCGCCAACTTTATTGGCCTTGTTGCGGCACATGAACTGGGACATTTCCTTGGTCTCTTTCACACCACCGAGCAAAATGGATCCCACGACTTCATCGACGACACGCCGGAGTGTCCTGCGAGTGGTGCCGGCGGTCCTTGCAGTACGCCCGGCGGTGGCATGCTAATGCACTGGCAGGCGGTCGGGGGAACGACGATCACAGATGGGCAGGCGTTGGTGCTTCGCGGTCACCCCTACATTGAAGCGGGCACGAATACCGCCGAGCGACAGGCACTACGCAAAGCCTCGACCCGAAGTCGTTCTACTGCCCTCATTCCCTGGGGATCGGTGGACGATGCTGCGGCAGCGCTGGCCGGTGATTGCTGGTGCGGGTCGTGTCGTTCAGCTCGGGGGAAACGCGCGAGATCGCCCGCGGACGCCAAGTAGCACGTTTTCGGTCCGCCGGAAGACGCGCTTCGGGTAGCCTTCGGTCCCCGTGCCGAAGTGGCGGAATTGGCAGACGCGCTAGGTTCAGGACCTAGTGGGCTTTATGCCCTTGTGGGTTCGAGTCCCACCTTCGGCACCAATCCATCGTCCGCGCCCGTGCTTCTCCGATGAACGCCAGGTTGGACGCACGCAACTTGCCGATCCTGCCCGGAGGACATTTCCATGCTTACCTATGATCCCCAAGCCGTCGCCGAATACGCCAACGACCTAGACGGCAAAGCCGACTGGGCTCGACTCCGATTCGGCCTAATCTACGCGTTCTTTGGTGCGGTCCTTTCATTGATGGTCATGCCAGCTCTGAACGAAATGTTTGCGGACTCGGGCATTGGCATGCTGCGACACTGGACCATGGGTAAGTGGAGCGTCCTTGGTTGCACCCTCGCTGGATTCATTTTGGGATGGGACGCTGGCGCATCGCGCGCCTCTTCGCTGCGACTCGAAGCACAGAATGTGCTCTGCCAAGTTGAAATCGAGCGCAACACGGCGGGCGCGCCGGTTGCAGGTGAGAGCGCCTAGCCCAAGTCGCAATTTGCGGGGGGCGCGTTTCACGATCGACGCGCCACTCAACCGTCCCACGACGTGACAGTTCCACTACGCCTCGAATAAGCCTCGCCACCGAACACTGATGGCGTGAGCGGACAATTGCAATGAACGCCGAAGAACCTGCGGCCTCAGGCGCCTCAGGGAATTGCTCGCTGGAACCACTCACCGCCGGGCTACCGGACTGCCTGCTGCGAGATCGCCATCGACTGGGTAAACGCATCGATGCGCTGCGGCGCCAAGAAGTCGATGACAATTCGCTTGCCAAGCAGTTCGAGAGCCTCGTTCGGGACATTCAGGCAAGTAGGCGGCGTGTGGAAGATCGACGAGCCGCCCGCCCCGCGATCGCGTATGACGACGCTCTCCCAATTGCCGCCAAACGCGAGGCAATCCTCGATGCGATTCGCGATCATCAAGTGGTTGTCATCTGCGGTGAAACCGGATCGGGTAAGACCACGCAGATTCCAAAGATCTGCCTCGAACTGGGACGCGGGGTGTTTGGTTCCATTGGGCACACGCAACCGCGACGCATTGCTGCACGGAGCGTTGCGCGGCGGATTGCCGAAGAGCTCGGATGCCGTGTGGGATCGTACGTGGGTTGGAAGGTCCGCTTCGACGACGAAACGAGTAAAGACACATGCGTCAAGCTGCTTACTGACGGCATGTTGTTGGCCGAGACACAGCGCGATCCCCTCCTTGAGCAGTACGACACCATCATTATTGACGAAGCCCACGAGCGAAGCCTCAATATTGACTTTCTATTGGGTTACATGAAGGGGCTCCTGCCCTTGCGCCCTGAACTCAAAGTGGTGATCACGAGCGCGACGATCGATCCGGATCGGTTCAGCGAACACTTTGGCGATGCACCCATCATTGAAGTGAGCGGACGCACGTTTCCAGTGGACGTTCGTTATCGCCCGGCACCGGTGGATGACGACGAGGAACTCGCACTTGAGAGGCAAGTGGTGCTCGCCTGCGAAGAACTCATGTCGGAGGGGCGCGGCGATATCCTTGTGTTTCTATCCGGGGAACGGGAGATCAACGAGTGCCGCGAAGCGCTGGAAGACAAAAGTTTTCCAAAAACGCGCGTGCTCCCGTTGTACGCCCGACTATCGAGTAAAGACCAGCAACGCGTGTTTCAACCGCACGATGAACGACACATCGTCTTAGCAACCAACGTGGCGGAGACTTCGTTGACCGTGCCGGGGATTCGGTACGTCATCGATTCGGGACGAGCCAAGGTCAGTCGCTACAGTGCCCGTGCCAAGATTCAACGCCTGCCCGTGGAACGCGTTAGTCAGGCCTCCGCAAAGCAGCGCGCGGGCCGCTGTGGCCGCTTGGAAGACGGCATCTGCATTCGTCTATTTGACGAAGAGGACTTTGAACGCCGGCGCGAGTTCACGCAACCCGAGATTCAACGCACCAACCTCGCAAGCGTCATCTTGCAGATGAAATCATTAGATCTTGGCGATATAGAGGCCTTTCCATTCATTGATCCGCCGAGCAATCAACTCATTCGCGATGGCTACCAAACCCTATTTGACTTGGGTGCCGTGGGCGAAGATTTAAGGCTCACCGCAATCGGCCACCAGCTTGCGCGGCTTCCCATTGATCCGCGCGTGGGCCGCATTCTGCTGGAGGCGAGTCGGCTCGGTTGCCTGTCGGAAATGCTCACGATTGCCGCCGCGCTGTCTGTCCAGGATCCCAACGTGCGCCCGAGTGACCGCAAGCAGGACGCCGACCGCGTCCACGCCCGCCACCAACATCAGGCATCCGATTTTCTCAGCTATCTCGTTCTCTACCGTGCCTACGAAACCAAGCGAAACGATGGAACTCGATCTGCGCTTAGACGCTGGTGTCGCAAGAACTACCTCTCCTATCCGCGCATGCGCGAGTG
Source organism: Planctomycetota bacterium (assembly GCA_965222115.1). GTDB lineage: Bacteria > Planctomycetota > PLA2 > PLA2 > JAEUHO01 > CBDCTJ01. Next base: position 2,911,168 of record CBDCTJ010000007.1, read on the forward strand.
GGAGGACTTGCGGCACCAAGTGGCCGAGCTGGTCGAACGCATGGATTGGCCGCTAAACGAAGGCAAGGCTCCGGATGACGACATTCACCGCGCGGTCATTCCCGGGTTCGTGCGTCATGTGGCCATTCGCGGCAAAGGGCACGCCTACTTGGGCACCAAGAATGTGCAGGTCTTTGTGTTTCCCGGCTCCACGCTCTTCGCGGTGAAACCGAAGTGGATAATTTCTGCAGAACGTGTGGAAACAACACGGCTCTATGCACGCATCGTGGCGCCCATTAGGCGCGCGTGGATTGAGCCGTACGCCGCTCACCTGGCCAAACGCACCTATTCCGACGCACACTTCGACGAAAAACAGGGGCACGTCCTCGCCTTTGAACGCATTACGCTTGATGGCCTGGTGCTCGTCAAACGTAGGCGTGTGCATTTTGGTCGCATCAACCCCAAGCGCTCTCGAGAGATTTTCATTCGACACGCGCTGGTACTTGGTCGCTACAAAACCAACGCACCGTTTGCGCGACACAACGCCAGCGTTATTGGCGACGCAAAGGAACTCGCCATACGGGTCCGCGATCGCACTCTTGAACTCGACGGAGACGATCTCTTCGCGTTCTTTGACAGCGTGGTGCCTGCCGATGTGGTGGGACGCAAGAGCTTTGAACGCTGGCGGCGGCATGTGGAAGCGGATAACCCAACCGCGCTATTCCTTCCTCGCGACGAAATGTTGCGCACGGCAACCGGCCGCATGACGCCGGAGGAAATTCGCACCGCATTTCCAGATGCGATTGTTCAAGGGGGAACGCGGCTTGAATTGGCATACCGCTATCAACCAGGTCATCGCGCCGATGGCGTCACGCTGCGTGTTCCGATCGAGCGCCTTTCGCAGATATCCGGTGCCACGCTCTCGTGGCTCGTTCCCGGGCTGCGCATCGCAAAGATCACAGCACTACTCAAAACACTGCCCAAGTCGATTCGGAAACAGCTCGTGCCCCTTCCCGATCGAGCGAACGTGCTGAACGCTAAAATGAAACCGGGCGGCACCCACCTTATTCCCGCGCTCACAAACGCGTTGGCCGACTATGCACGAATTCGTGTCTCGACATCTGAGTTTCGGCCCGAGAAACTTGAACCGCATCTCGAAATGAACATTCGTGTGATAGGCAACGACGGAATGTTGTTGGCCGAAGGCCGTTCGCTCGATGCGGTGCGAAAACGACTGCGTCAACACGCCAAGCACGCCGTGGATGTGGCGCGCAAACAACTGGACGACGGCACGATTCACACGTCGTGGACCTTTGGCGACATACCCTTCCAGGAAGACACGGATCGCAAGGGCTACTCGGTACCGACCTATCCGACCCTCATCGACGTGGATACCGGTGTTCGATTGACGCTTGTGGACGAGCCCAGGCGAGCTGCGCGACTGCACGTGGATGGCCTTGTTCGCTTGGGAACGTTCACGCATCGCAAAGAACTTCGCTCGCTGATTCGTGGACATGCACAGATACAGCGGCTTGAACTACTTCACGCCACGCTTGGAAGCAGTGATGCTCTGCATGACGGATTGATGGGACTACTCATCCGTACTGCATCCACTCTCACGTCCGACATTCGCAGTGAGGCCGATTTCAAGGTGGCCATGACTTCGGCACGCTCACGACTAGGACCCACGTTCCATCGTAACGTGATTCCGATCATCTCGGATTCGCTGAACGCCTACGCCGACGTTGCACGCAAACTTATGCTTGAGGCCCCACCCGGATTTGAAGAACCCATCAGTGACATGATGGGACAACTGGCGCGCCTCGTTGAGCCCGGATGGATCTACCGCACGCCGCTTGAAACGCTCCGCGGCTATCCGCGCTACCTGCAAGCAATGAACACCCGACTGATCAAACTGGGCCAGGGAGAACTCAAACGCGATCGGCGCCTATCGGAGCAGATTCGCCCCCACTGGCAGCGCTACCTCGACCGCGAGGCACGTCATTTTCGCGAGCACACATTCGATCCCGAGTTAGAACGAATGCGGTGGATGCTTGAAGATTTCCGCGTCACGCTCTTTGCATCGGGCCGTGGTCAGCCGAACGTCGTGTCAGTGGAACAATTGCGGGCGCAGTGGGATCGTTGTGTGCAATAGCGCGTGAGATCGACCGACCTTCTCGTACCCTACGCCCGCCCATCGCCAACCGAAGGACGCCCCCCTTGACCAACGTCACGCTCACGCCCCGACAGCACTACGAATCTCGGCGCGATCACTTTGCTGCGCTCGAGGAGGCGCTTTCCAAGAAGGAGGAACAACTCGGGACCTATCGACTCTTGGTGGCGTTAGCTGCAGGCATCCTCTGGTGGCTGACGTACGCAAATGGGTGGTCACTCTTGTGGCTGTTGCTGCCCCTTGCGGCGTTCATTGTCTTGATCTCCATTCACATGAATGTGAGCAACACGGCTCGACGCGCATCGCGCGGACGTGCGATGTATGAACGCGGACTGGAACGTTTGGACGGCGCGTGGCATGGCCATTCGCCGGACGGCGCGTCGTTCAAGGACTCACACCATCTCTATGCACCGGATTTAGATCTCTTTGGCAAAGGGTCGCTTTTTCAACGCCTGTGCACTGCACGGTTGCGCGCCGGTCAGGAGCGATTGGCGGCTTGGCTAAAACAACGGGCCGAACCCAATGAGATCACACGCCGCCAAGCGGCCGTACTCGACTTGGCCACACGACATACGCTCCGCGAAGACGCCGCACTCGTTGGCGACGACATGAAACGTGCGGGGCGGTCCCAGAGTCTTCGCAGTTGGCTAACGGACGACTCCACCATTCCCGGTCGCGGCCTGCGTCCCGTGCTGGTGCTTTCTTCTCTCGTGACAACGGCGGCGCTTGTGGGTTGGCTGATGAGTCTCATCAATCCACTCTGGTTCTTCGGCGCGGCACTGATTCAGTACGCGCTAACTCGCCCGCTATCGAAGTCCGTTGAGAAGACACTTGCCAACACGATGGGCCCCGCGCAAGAACTTGCTCTGCTTGGGCGTCTGCTGGAGCGGCTTCGCGCCGAAGATTTCGACGCACCGATGCTGGGAGAGCTATCGGAGACGCGTGCGGGCGAGCACGGAACGCCCAGCGAAATACTCAAAGGCATCGAACGCAGGCGCGCCTATGTCGAGTCGCGCGCGAATCCACTCTTTATGGTGATCGCCTGGCTCGGTTGCCTCGGCACGCACCTTGGATTCGGCATTGAGTCGTGGCGCAAGGCACACGGCGAGACCGTGTTGCATTGGGTCGAACACTGCGCACGCTACGAGGCACTTGCGAGTCTAGCTACATGGTCGTTTGAAAGACCCCAAGCAGCGATGCCCACGCTAGATCCCCAGTCCATCGCATTGACGGCAACGGAACTGGGGCATCCCTTGCTCCACCCCGACGCATGCGTGACCAATGACGTTTCGTTGGCCCGAGATCAAGACGACGTGCCCACCGGACTCATCGTGAGCGGTTCCAACATGTCGGGCAAAAGCACCATGCTTCGCACGGTGGGCACCAACGTGGTGCTGGCTCAGGCGGGCGCGCCGGTTGTGGCATCATCGATGACGCTTTCTCCGCTTCGCGTAGCCGCCTCCATCACTGTGCAAGACAGCCTCATGAAAGGCGCCTCTCGCTTTTATGCCGAAATCGAACGCCTAAAACAAGTCGTTGACGCCAGCCGTGAATCACCAACTTGCCTGTTTCTGATCGATGAAGTACTGCATGGCACCAATTCCCACGACCGCCGTGTCGGTACCCGCGGCATTGTGCGTAGCTTGTTGAGCCACGGCGCCATGGGACTCATCACCACACACGACTTAGCGCTCAGCGACCTCGCCACCGAGTCCGGCGGCCGCCTCAAAAATGTCCACTTCGTCGATCACGTCGAAGACGGACGCATCGCCTTCGACTACATCCTCCGCGACGGCCGCGTCACCCGAAGCAACGCACTCGCGCTCATGCGCAGTGTAGGCATCGACGTGGAAGAGACATTGGAAGATGCGCAGGAGCGGTTAACCGAGGATTTCGCGAGCGAGTAGTCACACTCGCATAGCGATTCGAATCGATTGACCACCTTTCCGCGTATCCCTAAACATCGTTCTTCTGCGTCCCCGCAACGGTGTCTCTGCGTGCGATGAATCGCATTTGATCACACCGGGAGCATCCTCACTCCTCAAAGGGCGTGCTTTTTGCCCGCACACTGTATCGTTCACCAGAACCATTCCATCGTGCGGCCATTCCCATGGACGAGATTTCTGTAGCCACAGCTGTGCTTGGTGAACTTAGTGTCCTTTGTGAGACCCTTCTTCTCCAAGCCTCGCTCCGCGCCCAGGCATCTTTCAGTATTTCTCTGCACCGCCCCATAACGCTTTGCGCTTCGTTTCTTAGCGCTCTTTGTGTGAGCCTTTTCTTCCAATCAGGTCTTCCTGACCCTTACGCCGGCCGCGCCCCTACCGGGAGCGAAACCACCGCTCCGTATACTGCGCATTCAGACCGGCATAAAATCGCACCGCCAGCTTGGCTTTGTATCCGATCTTGTGCCACCGATCGGCATAGGTCCATAGCGGCGCACCATCGAGGAATAAGTAGCTCGCGATACTATTGAAATCGTTCTCGAAACTCGACTGCGCGTACTGATAGAGAAAACCGTGTTTCATATACGACGGACGCGGCGTTACGCCTCCTCGACCACGCCGCAGCGCCGAACTCCCGCTTGAGCCGTAGCGAAACTGTGTTGGATTCACGCGCGACCAATGTACACGGCTCAGGAGATGGGGACTGCTGCGCAAGAAAACACTCGAAAGCTCGGCGTGAATTACGCGTTCCATGGCACGGCCGGTGGGGTCGGCCCCGAAGCCGCCGTAGCAGACATAGATGCGACGGTTGCTGTTGGTTCCGCCCGCTTGCACACCATAAAACTGTAAACGCCCGAGGATGTAGACTCGATCGACATACTTGCGCAGCAACGATGCTGGGTACTTGCTGAGGGCACGTGAAGCAATCGAGGCCGCAAAGGCCCGTTCTTGTTGGGTGCGCAGCGGATAGCCGCGTGCCTGGGTACGACCGCTACGCCATGCGGAGGGAAACATGTCGGCGTCGGGCTTGTAGCGCAGGAGCGAACGCACGATGCCTGACGGCTGCGGCGTGGCAGGCTGCACCACTGTGCGACGCGTTCCCATTGATCCGTAGGTTCTTGGCGCGGCGGGTGTTGTGTAACCGGGTTGGCGTTGACCGTATGGCGACGAAGGAACCACATGCGTAGGCGGATAGTAGATCGGGTACTGACTCACGGGCTGTGGCGTGGTGTACCCGCCACTTGAACCATGCGGCGAAACATAAATCGTTCCCGGTGTCGTATGGCCCGCAGGAGGACTTGCAGGATAGGACTGGGGTGTTTTCTGAGGAGGCGCGTAGGGAGCATAGGTAGTGCCCGTTTCTGCAGGGACTGGTGCCGGAATCGGCGTGTCGATGCGCACAGGTGCCGGCTGCGAAACAAACGGCCCGTTCGCGGGTGCGGGTGCTGGAAACGTGGATCCCGTACCGTGCCCATCCTCGGGACTCGCAATGCATACGCCCGACATCGCGACCAAGAGCAAGACTGAACCGATGGCGCAAATTCCAGAAGTCCAACTACAAGCGTGGGGCGCGCTGACAGCGGCTGCAGATATGCGTTCCGCGCTGGGCAACGACGATACGTCGTATGACGCTCCCGCACGTGCCACAGGCCTTGCCCGCCCGTCCATACACAGCGAAGAGGTGCTGGTAGGAGCCGGGGCTGCCTTCGGGCGTTCGATAAAAGCTGTCAAAACTCGATCCCTCACGCTCAATGGCTCGCCGGAGAATGGCCCGAATGTTCGCATGCAATCGCGAAACCGCCGCACGCGAGATTCGGCAGGCTGGGCGCTCTGGATGAATCCTCGACGCGTGGAGCGACTCGTCCACATAAATATTGCCAAGACCGGCAATTAGGGACTGATCGAGGAGCAACGGCTTGATTCTTCGCTTCCGCTTGGCGAGCGCGCCACGCAGCCAGGCAGCGGTGAAATCGGGACCCAACGGCTCTAGCCCCAAGTCCTTGAGCCGCTCATCGGCGTTCGCACAGAACTCGAGGCGCCCAAATTTGCGCACATCCAGAAAGTGAAAGACCTTGCCGCCGCTGAGGGCAAGCGATACGCGGGCATAGGCGGGACGTTCACGCGGCGGCAATACAACCAACCGTCCCGACATACGCAGATGGCCCACCAAGTCGCCAGCCGGTCCTCGCCCCTTATGTAGCGGAAGAACGATGTACTTCCCGCGCCGACGCAAGGTGCCCACGCGCCTTCCGACAACGCGCTTCCTAAACGAAGCCAATGACCGACCACCAAGTGAACGCTCCCACCCAGCGGTCACGCCGCGAATCGACTTGCCCTCAATCTGGGGCGCAATGAGCCGCATCGTAGTTTCCACCTCGGGGAGTTCAGGCACGCGGCGTGCCTTTGCTCGAATGAGGTGCACAGAGGGTTGAGGCGCCACTGTGCATCCACGGCCCAGCGGGTTGGGACCGTGCAATCTCGCCTTCAAATTCACAGAGTGCGTGCCAGCGCGAATCACGCGCATCGCGCCCGATTGCTAACACTTCGGCAAGCTCCAAAAACTGCATGTAGTGTCCGTGCTCGGACTGTTGAAGGCGACGATAGAGCAAGGCAAGCGCTTCATCGTCAATGCCATCGGCGAGCAAGAGAAATCGCTCGTAGGAACGTAGTTCGATCAGCGCAGAAACGAGCAGGCGATCCAAAAGTTCGCGTTCGCTCCGACCCCAACGAACGAGGCGGTGGAGCTCACTCGCGTACGCATTTTTGTGACCCGGTACAAGCGCACCCCCGCGACGATGCAACTCACGCGTAACAGTGGCCAAGTGGGCTGCTTCATCCCGTGCGATGGCTGCCAATGTGCGCACCCATGTGGATGCCGACGGATCGGACGACTCATGCAGTTCCACGCGATGAGGCCAAAGACCCAGCAGTGCCAGCGCATTGCTCGTCGCCTTGCGTTCCAAATGCGCGTGGTCACAGAGAAGCGCGCAGACATCGGAACTAGCCGTCTGAATCCAGTGCGAAGGCGTCCGCCAGCGAAGCGCCGCCAGTGAATTATCGGCGTCGGGGGCTATAGTTCTGTGGGCAGGCATGCCGAAAGTGTGCATACGATGGGCGCGGGAGCCAAGTCTACGCAGTCGCTTGAGGGTGAGACCTCGTTACGCTCCTCGCAAGATAGCCCCTCGCCGGAGAGCCCATGGCCCGCAAACGCGCCCCCGAACCACCCAAGCGACCGATTTGGCATCCTTCGCGCTTTGGCTGGGCCAACGGACTTGGATTCGCCCTCGGCGTCTTCCTTGCCTTGTTCATTATGGGTGTCGCGGGTTCGGCTCTCCTTGGCCGCTCCGAGCCGCTGACATTTTCGTTCCCTGCAATCTATGCCTACGCAAGTATGGCCACCCTGCTCATTTTGGTTGGCTTTACCTGCGTATTGATCTTCGGCGTGGCGTGGAAGGGCGCCGACTTTGGAACGCACCGCGCTCGCAACCTCGTGTTCTTGTGGTCGCTTGCGGGTCTTTTGTTTTTCCTCGTGCAGCTACTTGTGTTGCTCAAGTTTGGACGTCCGAACCTCCCCTACGTTGCTAAGTGGGCAAGCGATCTGTACTGGGGGATGGCCCCCGTTGGCATGATCTGTTTCGCACTCATGACGTATGTCAACTACGCAGCGGCCCACGACCCCGCGCTCGACGACGATGAGGTAGACGACGAATTCGGCTACGCCCATGCGGATGAATCGTGGGATGAGGACTACGACGAGGCGCCCGAATATTAGTCGACAGCCCAAATCGTGGTTGACAGATCGTCTAGAGCGTCAGCGAAAAGTCGCCAATGATGGCACCTGGAAGTCGCACGGAGTTGTAGGTGCGACCACCATACGTTCCCGGGTCGATCTGAAACTCGCGCTCGGTCGTGAGACCTTCGAGGTTGTCCCCGAGTGCGCGGTACACCGATTCGTCAAACCGCATGACACTCACCGGTGCTACGAGTTCTCCGCCCTCGACCCAGAATGTGCCAAAGCGCGTTACACCGGTCGTTCGACACGCTTGACGATCCGAAAAGTTCAAATACCAGAGGTTGCCAATGTAGAGGCCATCCCCCAGCGTGGTGAGCACGCTGTCCTTGGCGATATCACCGCCGGCCATATCCATGCTACCCGGCGCCTCCATGCCATTGGCACCGTTGGTGGTTTCGTCAAACTCCAAGGCGGAGCGCGGAGACACCAAGCTGTCGGCAGCCTCTCCCCCACGAATCAATGGAATGCGATCGGGCGACAGGAAACCGTGTCGCTCGAAGTTGGGCGCAATGCCCTCCCCGATGTTCTCGTCCATATGGACGCTCGCATCAAACTGATCCTTGCCATCGATCAGGTGCAGTAGAGGCGTCGTGCGCGTGCGCCGCGCGCGAAGGCTGAATCCTCCCCAGGACATCATCGAGATGACTTCGCAGAGGGCCGACGGCGCGAGATAGGCTCGGTACATGCCGGGCCGAATGGATTTGGGCGCCCTCGTCATAACGCGCAACTGTTCTTTCGACAGCGTCATTTTGTCGGCAAATGCCTGCTCGTCCCACTCGAATCCCGAGTACCCGTTCTTCACCGCCTTATCGGCTTGGTGATAGAGACTCCAGTCAAAATTGTAGTTCCACGTTTCCTTCCAATTGCGCTGCCCGAGCGAGTTGGCAAACCCCGACCACATGACGCCGTTCGCCAGGATGCCAACCAAATCATGGTCGCCCGCAGCGGCACGAATCTGATCCAAGGTGTCTGGCGTTTTCGGCACGCGGCTCTCGGCCACGTGTTCCGTGGATTCGACCGCGTCGTTATACGTTTGATACGGATTCTCGGGCACATGCGGGAGCGTCTCGCGCAAGTCGGTAGTGAGCTTCGTCAGACGGGCCGTATCTGCATCGGGGTCGCCGGAAATCGTGGTTGAACCCGATGCGTCGCGTCCATCGCACAGCAGCGAAATGGAGAGCGCCGCCTGCTTGACGCTGCCCGACTGACGCACCAAGCCTCGGTTTAGCCGTACGAAGTCGGACGTCTCGCCCGACCCGGACACCAGCGCGACCTCACTCCCCGAGAGTCCGGCGAACACGTGCGTAGCCAACTGTTCGAAATAGTCGCGCACTAGCCTTCTCCGAATACTTCGACATCGGCAAAGAGCGACGTCGGTGTTGCGTGTCCCACTCGAATCACTTGGTTCGGTTCGCCCTTGCCACAGTTGGGCGTGCCCATCATGACGTGCGTTGATGGATCGCCCACAGCCTTGAGGTTGCGCCAAAACGTGGCGGAGATGCCACGGTAGTTGGGCGTGCGCACAAGTGACGTGAGTTCACCGTTTTCGATCAAACGACCATACTGGCAGCCAAACTGAAACTTGTTGCGGGAGTCGTCAATGGACCAACTGCAGTTGGTCTGCATGAACACACCCCGTTCAACCGATGACACCATGTCGTCAAAGCTCGACGTTCCGGGCTCCATGTTGAGATTGGCCATGCGATCGATGGGCGGGCGATTCCAACTGCATGCGCGTGAATTGCCAACACCCGGCATGTCGGCGCGAAGCTGTGAGATGCGCCCGCCGAGGGGTCGCTTCAAAATGCCGTCCTGGATTACGTACGTCTTGGTTGCCGGCTCACCGTCGTCATCAAAGCCATAGCTTGCGAGTTCGCCGGGCGCTGTGGGATCAAAGGTGACGTTGAGGAGCGGGGAGCCGTAGGCGTAGGACCCAAACATATCGAGCGTGACGAAGCTTGTGCCCGCGTAGTTTCGTTCGTCTCCAAGAATGCGATCCAGTTCGAGTGGATGGCCAATGCTCTCGTGAACTTGAAGCACCATTTGATCTGGGGCGAGCAAGAGGTCCATGGTTCCCGCGGGGCACGAGGGTGCGGCAAGCAACTGCAACGCCTCGTCCACCAGGCGCGGCCCGTCGGTAAAGAACTTGACGTCGTCGAGTACTTCTTTGCCACCTTGGCGAGCCAGCGCACGCGCACCGAGCGAACGCGATTGCACGCGCTTACCATCACTAACCGTAAGGCCGAGCGCCGGCGCGATGTATGAAAAGCGCTGTTCGATGTCGGCGCCATCCGAACTCCACAGGTAGCTGGTGGCCTTCGTGTAATTCACCGCACTTTGCCACATGACCACGCGATCATCGGACTTGAGGCCATCGCACGGCGCGCGCACCAGATCGATGCGTTCGGCAAGCGGCAAGCTACTCCAGTCCGTTTGAACCGGAGACTCGTAGCTTCCTTGGTGGGGCTCGGGCCGTACGCGGGAATAGTCCGTGACGGCGCAATTGGCGGTGCGCTTCGCCCATGTATGGGCGCGACGCTTTGCCGCCAGAAGCCCTGAGGGGCTCACGTCACTTGTGGCGCAATAGCCCGTACCGCCTTTGTCGGCCACCGTGACCATCGCGCCACCATCAAAGTCGCGGTGGAACGGAAGCAACGTACCGCGTTCGACGGCAATCGTCTCGTTCTGCTCTTCGTAATAGCGAACCGAGCAGAAATCCACATCGCGCTTTAGATCGTCTGCCGCGGATTGAATTGAGCGTTTCAACGAATCCTCCTTGAAATCTGGTCGATCGAGTGCCACGAGCCCGTGCCAGCCCAAGAGAAGATACGTCGGTAGGGTTGCGAGTCCCTACGGGAAACGCGCCCTGTTGGCAACTTCCAAGGACGACAGGCCTGCCTGCATTGACTCGTAGGCGCTACACGCCCGCTTCCGGTAGGCATGGCGATGAGTTCTCAATATGCTGCGGCTTGAATCCTCGATCGGGAGACGCCGTGACGCCTACTCCGCTCCATAGACCCGCTGGCGTACGCCGTGTTGCCTGCGCGCTGATCTTGGCATGTTTCGTCGGTAACATGCCGTTCTCGGCAGCCAGCGAAGCGCGCGAAGCCGTAAAGCTGGCGGTGTATCCATGCCTCTCCAGCGATGGCGCATTCCTTGTCTTTTCCTGGCGTGACGACATTTGGCAATACACATTTTCGTCGAATCGGTTAAAGCGCATTACGGTCCACCCCGGCCGCGATCTACGGCCCTTTCTGTCGCCGGACGATACGCGGATTGCCTTTGTGAGCAATCGCGAAGGCAGTGATCAAATCTGGGTCATGCCACTTGCGGGCGGCGCGCCGAAACGCGTAACTCGACATACGGAATCCGCCGCGCTCTACGGATGGTATCGCGATGGCGAACACGTTTACTTTCGAAGCCGACGCGATCGACACTGGCGACATGGAAGTCGCATCTATCGCACGTCCGTTGCGGACGATGCACAGGACGCCGAGCTTGTATTTGATGCGTCGGCCCGAACCGCCGCTGTATCGTCCGATGGAAAACGCATTGCGTTCACGCGCGAAGGTGTGGGCTGGATGCGCAAGGCCTACCGCGGGCCGAGCGCGTCTCAAATTTGGATCTACGACACGGAAGCAAAGTCGTTCGCAAAACTCAGCTCAGGATCACATTCTGAACTCTGGCCATGTTGGCGCGGGCCCGAGCTCCTCTACGTCAGTGATGCCGATGGCACGATGAACCTTTGGTCCATGAACGCGGACGGCACAAATCGCAAGCAGCTCACTCACTTCAAAGACGATGGTGTGACGTTTCCAACGGTTTCGTACGATGGCTCTGCGGTGGTCTTTCGCCGTCTATTTGACCTATACCGTCTACCACTAGACAAGAAAGACGCGACACCCACCCGATTGCCCATTGAATACGTCGGCCCGCCCACCGTGGAGCCGATTGAACGTCGCACACTGACGCGCGCATCCGATGTGGCCTTCACAAACGACGGGCTTGAAATTGCCACTGTATCGGGCGGCGATCTCTTCGTGATGGACACAGAGCTCCGCGAACCGGTGCGCGTGACCAAAACACCCGCCGAAGAAGGTGATCCGGTCTTCTCCAAAGATCTCAAATACCTCTACTTTACGAGTGATGCGGGCGGACAACCCGACATCTGGCGTGCCGAGCGTGTCGATGCCGAGAAATTTTGGTGGCAAAACGAGTCGTTCACGGTGAAGCAAATCACCAACGATACTGCGCCGGAGTGGGATCTGCGCGCCACGCCGGACGGCGAACACATTTCCTACGTTAAGACACGCGGGGATCTCTTCCTGCACCACATCAAAGACGACTCGCACAAGCGGATACTCGAGAGCTGGAGCGACCCCTATTACGACTTTTCACCCGATGGCAAGTGGCTCACCTACGCCGTCGATGACAACAACTTCAATGCCGATGTGTGGATCAAACCGGTGGACGGCAGCAAACCACCGGTAAACGTGTCCATGCACCCCGACAACGACACATGGCCCACATGGTCGCCCGATGGAAAAATCCTGGCCTGGAGTGGTCGCCGCTGGGGCGAAGAACGAGACATATGTTACGTCTACCTTGTCGAGAAGGACGGTGAGGAGAGCCCTCGCGATCGCAAGTTGGAGAAGGCCCTCAAAGCCATGAAGGCCCGCAAGAAGGGCAAGAAGAACACGAAACCGTCTTCGAAGAAGGCGGGAGCGGCCACCTCCAAGACATCGGACAAGGAGAAGCCTGCCACAGCGAAATCCCTTGTGGGCACATGGACAGGTCGTGTCAAGGGCCCCGACCCGATTCCGGCCGATGGTTCAAGGCTTCGCGTCACGCTTTCCATGAACGACATGGGCGTGCTGGAAGGGACCTTTGTCGTTGTTGATCAGATTGATGAACCGCTCAAGACGTGCGAGTTCAACAAGGAAAATGCCAGTCTAAACGCCACAGCAGATACACCGCTCGGGTTACTCACACTACAAGGCACTCTGAAGGACGGCGCACTATCGGGTACATGGTCGATCCAAGACCTCATGGATGGCACGTTCTCAATGACCAAATCGAGCAGCTCCAACACAAAGGATGGCGCAAGCAACGCCGCCACCGACAAGCCTGAGTCACCGAAGGCCGCACCCAGCAAGACGGACGCGAGGAAACCGGGCAACGACAAGCGCGCGTCGAACGAGCCGGCTGAAGAGCCCAAAGCAGCCATGAAGCTCGACCTTGAGGGCATTGAAGATCGCGTGCGCCGCATCTCCATTCCCAATGCGACGGAGACCTATCTTACGTGGTCACACAACAGCAAGGATCTAGCCTTCCAGGCCACCATCAAAGGCCAGACGGGCACCTACAAAGTTACGTTCCCAGACAAACTGAAACCACAACGCATTGGCAGCGAGCGCGGCACACACGCCACGTGGATCAAGCAGGGCGACAAGATTTGCTGGCTCCAGGGAGGCCAACCCGCATCACTGAGCGGCAAAGGCAAATCGAAACGCTACGGGTTTCGAATTCAGGCAAGCACGCATTGGCCCGCAGTGTATCGCGCCGCGTTTCATCGGTGCTGGCAAACGATCCGCGATCAGTTCTACGATGAGAACCTGAATGGAAAGGACTGGGATGCCATTCGTGCCAAGTATGCGCCGGGACTCACCGCCGTGGCGACCGTTGGAGAAGTAGATCAACTCATCAACATGATGCTGGGCGAGCTCAACGCGTCCCATATGGGCTTTCGCTCGATGGTCGCACCCCGTTGGCGCGCCCCGGGCTGGCGCCCCATCACGGGCCACCTTGGGCTCGAATTTGATGCCACGTACGAAGGTGAGGGCGTGCGGGTCTCGCGCGTCATCAAGGGCTCGCCTCCGGATCAAGCCCGAAGTCGCATTGAGCCCGGCGAAATTTTGCTGTCGATAGACGATATGCCCGTGGACGCGAATACTGAGTGGACCAAAGTGCTCACCCGTGATGTATCCAAAGAGATCACCCTGCGTGTCAAGAACACGAAGGGCAAGATTCGGAACGTTGCGACCCGCCTCATTACACATGGCGCCTTTCGCGAAAATCTTTACCGCCAATGGATCGAGGACACACGCGAGGCCGTTGACAAAGCCAGCAAGGGGCGTATGGGCTATATTCACGTGCGCAGCATGAACTGGAGTAGTTTCCAGAGCTTTGAAGCCGACTTATACAAGGCTGCACATGGGCGGGACGGGCTCCTGATCGACGTTCGCGAAAACGGCGGTGGATTTACGGCCGATCATCTGCTCACTTGCCTCACCCAACCTCGGCACGCGATCACCGTGCCGCGCGGAGGCGGACCCGGCTACCCCCAAGATCGCATGGTGTATGCCCGCTGGGATCAGCCCGTTGTTGTGCTCTGCAATCAGAATAGTTTTAGCAATGCCGAGATCTTCGCGCACGCCATCAAGACGCTCAAACGAGGGAAGGTAGTCGGTGTACAAACGGCCGGCGGCGTGATTAGTACCGGGGGCAGGCGCGTCATGGGCCTTGGATCTCTGCGCATCCCCTTCCGCGGGTGGTACTTGACCGAGAGCGGAGACGATATGGAAATGAACGGCTGCAAGCCCGACATCGAGATCTGGAATACACCGAGCGACGAGATCGCGGGCAACGACGCGCAGCTTGGGAAGGCCATAGAGGCCCTAGAATCGGAGATTGCTCGTTATAAGGCGCGCCCCAAACCATCCTTAATACCCAAGTCGGCGCGTTCAAATCCCTCAAAGGGATCTAAGTAGCAGCCGAGTCTTATCCAATCGGTGTAGTGCGCTCGCGCGCTTCCCGCTTCCTAATGTGTATGGCCGATTCACCCTCTCGCGAAGAACGCCTCGCGAAGAACGCCTCGCGAATTGTCTCAAGGACTACCGGCGACGTCGTAGTGTGAATCGCGCCATACGTAACTCTCGCCATACGAATCTCGCGCTACACAAAACTCACACTACACGAAACTCACCGTGTCGCGTAGGCGCTTTCGCTCAATGTCCGGCACGCGCGCGTCCTTGGCAGGGTGGCCAACGACCAACAAAAGAAAGGGCCGTTCGTGACTGGGCCGACCCAGGATCTCCCGCAGAAAGCCCATGGGACTTGGCGTGTGCGTAAGCGTGGCAAGTCCCGCGTGATGCAGGGCGGCCACCAACATGCCGGTGGCGATCCCCACCGACTCGTCAACGTAGTAATGCTTGCGCTTGCTTCCGTCGTCATTGATCCCGTAGCGTTCGGCAAAAATCGCGATAAGCACAGGCGCAGTCTCAAGGAACGGCTTGTGCTCATTCGTGCCAAGCGGTCGGAGCGCCTCCAACCACGCGTCGGGTGCACGCTGCTGGTAAAACCTTCGTTCCTCCGCCTCCGCGGCCACGCGAATTTTCGACTTGATCTCGGCATCGCGCACGACAACGAAATGCCACGGTTGAAAGTTCGCACCACTCGGTGCACTGCCTGCTACACGCAAGGCATCATGGATCACATCGTCGGGAATGTCACGCGCGTCGTAGTCCCGCACCGTGCGCCTGCAGGTTTGGATGTCGCGATACGCCCGAGCACGTGCACACATTTCCTCGTCGCTGTAGTGAGGATAGCCCGCCAAGGCGATTTCAGGGGGTCGGGTCATGGCCACTCCGCAACGGGGGTTTCGATCGTAGCGCGCAGTTGCGCCCGGCCGTGTCGGCACGCACAATCTACACCTTGTTCGACCGGTTGCGAACGCGGCCAATGGAGATCCACGTGCGCGAACGCTATGTGCTCGGCGTCAATGCCTATGACCACGACACGAGCGCGTGTTTGCTTCGCAACGGGCAGGTCGTTGCAGCAATCAACAAGGAACGCTTGACGCGCCGCAAGAACGACAGCGGCTTTTACGAAGCACCGGCCCTCTATTGTTGCTTGGCAGCGGGCCTCACGCTTGACGACCTCGATCTTATTGTGCGCAACTCCTATCTCTTGCCGGTCGCGGAGCTGGAGCGTCGCTTTCGCTCCCAATGGATTGCCAACTTGATTGGCGCGCGCGAGCGCCGCCTTGCGATTGACTCCCCCTTGTTCGGGCTTGCCGCAGAACGTGCGGTCGATGTGTCGCACCATCTCGCCCACGCCTATAGCGCATTTGCGTGCTCACCCTTCGATCGAGGGGCCGTCATGGTGATTGACGGCGTGGGTGGCTACCGTGGGGACATGACCGAACCCATGCCGGAAGGGAGTGAGGCGCCAGACCTCGCCCGAGAGTCTGAGTCGTATTACCGTTTTCACGGTTCACACATCTCGCCATTGAAGAAAGTCTGGCTGCCACCGCATCGGGGGCTGGTAAATGACGAGTTCACCCAGCTGGCTGGTATCGGCGCCTTTTATTCGCGCATATCCGAGTACATTTTCGGCCACTGGAATCGTTGCGGTGAAGTCATGGGGCTCGCTCCTTACGGGAAGGAGTCACTGCCGCCATTCTTTGAAATCGATGATGCCAATGAACTCCGATTCGCACCGTGGCCCGACACACTCTGCAATCCGTACGACGGCGACTCGGATGACGCGTGGGCAAAGAGTCCACACATGAACGAGTGGCGCGATGTGGCATGGCGAGTACAGCGCGACACCGAAAGCGCGCTAATAGCTCGCGCCAATTGGCTACACGAACACACGGGCGAGCGAAATCTCTGTATCGCCGGTGGGGTAGCCCTCAACTGCGTAGCCAATGGGCGCATCGCCGCAGAAACGCCATTCGAGAACGTTTGGATTCAACCCGCCTCGGGGGACGACGGCATTGCGTTGGGCGCCGCGCTCTACGGGCATCTTGCACTCGATGGTGGATCGCGCGGCTACGTAATGAAGCACCCCTACCTCGGCATGACCTACGACGAAACGCAAACGAAAAATGCGTTTCGCGCTCGCACGCTAAAGGCCGTCGCCACGGTGAAAATCTCACACGATGTGTGCAACGATACGGCATCCCGCCTTGCCCGCGGCGCTGTCGTCGGCTGGTGTCAAGGCGGTTCCGAGTTTGGGCCCCGTGCGCTTGGAAATCGAAGCCTGCTCGCCGATCCACGTGATCCCGGCATGATGGATCGTCTGAACCGGCGCGTGAAACATCGGCAAGCGTTTCGTCCGTTTGCCCCTGCGGTGCTTGAGGAACATGCCGCCGAATGGTTCGCAGGTCCCCACTTCAGCCCATTCATGCTCTTAGCCAACGACGTCTTGCCGGAGAAGCGCGCGCGAATTCCTGCCGTAACACACGTGGATGGTACGGCCCGTGTTCAAGTCGTCTCCAAATCGATGAACCCTCGCTTCCACGCGCTGCTCACCGCGTTTTACGAAGCGACGGGATGCCCCGTGCTCGTGAACACAAGTTTCAACATACGCGGCGAACCCATCGTCGAAACACCGGACGACGCACTGCGCACGTTCCTCGGGACGGGCATCGACGTCTTGGTCTTTGGCGACATGGTGCTTGAGAAGCGCGCATGGGGTAAGCGAGCGCGTTCGTTCTTTTCCGCCTGGTTTCGGACACGTGATGCCCTCCGCAGCCCTTCAGCATCTACTCCGCTATGAATGGCTCTAGGCGTAGCGCCGCCACAGAGCATCAAACTCTTCACGAAACGCACGTACGAGCTTTGGGTTTGAGGTGAGTAGTACATTCTCATGATTGCGCTCCGCCGCTGCACGAGTCCAGTTGTAGCTACCCGTAAGGAGCCGCTTGCCGCCAAAGAGCGCAAATTTGTGGTGCATATGATCAGGCGTGTGATCTACGGCTACGTCTACACCGCCGCGCCTCAATTTGGCGATGTCAGAACCCGCGTCGCCCCGCTTGTCATTGTCGCTGATCACACGCACACGTACACCGCGACGACTCGCCAGCAAGATGCCCTCCGACAAGACATTGTCGGTGATGCTAAATACACAAACGTCGGCACGTTCGCCGCGGTGAAGGGCTTGAAACTCCTTGAGAATCGCACGGCGGCACTCTTCGCTCGGTGAAAACCAGGCGCCCGCCTCGACGTGGGTCATGGCGACGGCAGGTCGACTCGGGCTCACGAGTCGCATGAGGTCTTCCAGCCACGTCATGAGTCGATCGCCAGGAATGTCATCACTATGTTCTCGTGCTAGTCGAAACGCGTGCTTTCGTAGGTGATCGATGCCGCGTGGCCCGAGTTCACCAGACTTAAGAACCTCGCGTAGCGCCTTCTTCTCTCCACGTGATAGACGATGATCTTCCAAGCTTGCGGCAAGCATCGACTCAAGCGTCGCCACATCCATAGGCGTCTCCTAGCGGTCGATCAGATTGATGGCGGCGTCGATGGCACGCTGTACACGTTGAATGTCCTCGCGCGTAAGTTCACGCGCCGCGTCTGAACTTAGCGCCGTCTCGGTTCCCGTGTATGCGCGGCGGAGTGCTGGAAGCGCGGTCTTTGCCGCTTTGCCCATGCGCCCCAACCCGCGCGCGGCCTGAAGCACGGCCACCGCGGACGCCGTCGTCAGTGGTGCCGCCAACTCCTGCGTGAGATCGTCCAAGACCTCGTTGACGTCGCCGCGACGCTCCCACCGCTTAATGAGTGCATGCACGCGCACAATGGCGCGCTTGCCTGTAGACGCCTGTTTGAGTGCAGCATCGGCCTCATCGCCGATCATATAGAGAGCGTGCATAAAGCTCCCCACGTGTTCGTCGGAGCATGTGGACAGGCCATTCATAAGCGCTGGCACGGCGGCCGCGCCAATGCCTCCAAGAGCCGTCAAACACGTGCGCCGCACCAACACGTCTTCGTCGTGAATGCATGCGGCCATGTCGGGCACCGCAGATGCTGCCGCGCCTCCCATGCGACCCAGCGCCATCAACGCATACGACCGCACAGACGCCACGTCGTCCTTGAGCGCGCCACGAAGTAACGGCACGTAGGGTACTACATCGTTTCGCTGCAGGCGTTCGCCAAACTCAAACTGCGAGAATCCGTAAGCACCACTCTCGCGAACAGCGGGATCTGGATCGTCAAACAATGTCGCCAACCACGCGAGGGATTTCGTGTCCTCCACGGCACGCGACGTAAGTGTGGCCACCGCTGCGCGACGCGCTTGATTCTGCAGATCGTCGGACGTCAAGGGCGGCGTCCCAGCGCCGGCTAGGGCGCGTAGGCCCGGTTCAACAAGAATAAAATCCTCCGGCGCAACGCGGCCGGCGGCCTTCGCGGCATCGAGCTGCAGCTCAGGCAGTCGCTCGGGGGCCAAAGAATCTGCGATTCGTTCGGCGATCCCACGATCCGCCGTTCCGTAATAGTCAAATACCATCATCCCGGCCCAGCGCACATGGTCATTGGATGACTGCAACGCCTCTTGAATCAGTGGACGCGGATCCCTGCTGTGTTGCAAGAGAGTGAGCATATGCGTGCGGACAAACGTACGGCGTGCGGCCGGGCTCTCGGGAAGTGAAACGAACACCGCCGGCAAGTCGGCCACACGCTTCGGAGGTGGTGGTGGCGTTCGTTTGGGCCGAACGACATTGCGCTCGTCCCTGGGTCCAACCCAAACAAAGAGAACCGCGAGGCCGATAGCGACCAAAATGCCCATCGCCATGGATCGAGGCTTCATTGGACGAGGACTTTCCGTTGGGTTGGACGCATCGTGAGATCATATCCGTAGTCGATCGGAGCCGTGCGATGGAAGAGTCCAGTCCAGAAGAACCCAGCTCGCTAGATCGTGACCGCGATGAAACGCGCGAAAAGCACATGCGTGCTGCACTTCGTGAGGCTCAAAAGGCCATGGGCGACAACGTGGGTGGACCGTTCGGCGCCGTCATCGTTCGTGAGGGATTGATCGTGGCGCGCGGCCGCAATCGCGTGCTGGCTTCGAAGGACCCCACGGCCCACGCGGAGATCGTAGCCATTCGCGCCGCGGCCGATGCGCTTGGCACACACGACCTGAGCGGCACCACGTTGTTCTCGTCCTGTGAACCGTGCCCGATGTGTCTCGCCGCGTCGTTTTGGGCGCGAATCGACGCGATCTGGTACGCGGGCTCTCGACATGACGCCGCGGCCATTGGATTTGATGACGAGACGTTCTACGACGAGTTCGCGCGACCGCCGGAAGACCGTCACGTGCCCATTCGCCAACTTCTGGGCGAGAAAGGCGCCGAGATTCTCTCGTCCTGGGGGGAGCGGTCCGGACGGACGCTTTACTAACGGTGGCTAGCCACTTACACGCGAAATCTCGCAACCCGTGCATCAAGTTGGGGTATCAACAGGCAAGGCCCCTCGCCATGCCAAGAGTGCTGCGCGACTGGAGTATCGTCATGCTGAAGTTTTCAACCGGGTCGATCGTGCCCGCATCCGCCCTCTTCATGGCCGCGTGCCTCGTCTTTGGCGCACTCGGCGGCGTCGTCTATGCCAAGGAAGCACCGGGCGCAGAGCCGAAGCCAGGTGCCCGCGATGCCGAGGATGCGGTGCGCTCCACCGAAGAACTCGTTGAGGCCCTCAAGAGCAAATCGCCCGACGAACTCACCACCGCCGCCAACGAGGCCGCCAAGGTTCCCGATCATGAGTTGCTGCGCCCCCTTACAAAGTTGCTGAGCAACAAAGATCGAGCGGTTCGAATCGCAGCCGTTGATGCGCTGAAGACCCGGCAAGAGAAGGCCGATCGCAAGAAGGCCGCGAGTTCGCTTGGTGCACACCTCAACAAACGCACCAAGCTCGAAGATTTGCCAGAACGCCTTGCCGTGATCTATGCGTTGCATGATCTCGCAGAACCCGGCTCGATGAAGGCGTTGCTTGATGGCATTGACCGCAATATGGAAGCGGGCGAGGTGAGTGCGCGACTCAAGGCGGTCGCCAATGTGCCGAGCAAAGAAGCCATTGAGCTACTCATCAAGTTTATGGACTCCGGCGGGCGTCGCGATCGCCCCGGTCAACGCGGCGCCGCCGACGGTGCGCTCCGCTACGCAACAGGTGCCGGCAATATCCGCAAGCAATGGAATCGCATCAAAGGCCGTGGCGGTGACAATGCTTGGCGTGAGTGGTGGCGCGAGAACAAGAAGACCTTTGACCCCAAGGCCGCCGCCGCAAAACGCGAAGAAGCACGCAAAGAAGCCGCCGAGAAGGAAGCCAAGCGTCTCGAAAAGCGAAAGAAGAAAAAGGAACGCGCCAAGCAGAAGAAAAAGGGCAAAAAGAAGCACCAAAAGGAGCCTCAGGGAGAAGAGGCGTAGACGCTATCCAGACCGGACAAGGGCCCTACTTCTTGTCTTCCCCGAGTTTGCGGGCTTTGCCCAAACCAACACGTGCAATGCGGTGCAACAAACCCATTTTCGCTTCGCCAATGCCAATGCAGTGTATCTCGCAGTGGCGGAAGAAGTTGCGGCGAAAGAGGTCGAGCATGAAGTCGCCGGAGCCCGATGCGTAGGGACCGGGGTAGTTGAGGGTGGGCGTGTCTTTGGCTTTGATCCCGGTTTCACGGTCCACGACGGCGTGATCATTGGGATCGCGCTTGTCGTTCTTGACGAAATCATCAACCGTGGGTGCTCCATCAGACAACACGAAGATGGAATCGCAGCCCTCGAGATTTCCCTTCTTGTTGATGTAGACGTAGCCACTCATGGACTTGCCCAGGGTTCGCGTGAGCGCTTTGGCGATCCCTCCGTGCAAGTTGGTTTCGCCCATGAGCGACCCCCACTTGACCTGCGTCTTGTGTTTTCCTTCGCCGGTCTTGCCGGGCTTGATTGCGTAGAGTTCGCTAATCGCCTTATTGACATTGGCGGGCGTGGTTTCAATTAACTTCGTCGTGCATTTGAGTGGCTCAGCCTCGCTCCCAAACTTCACGACACAGAAATGGGTCTTTGGCGGCAGGTCGAGCAATGACTGCATAACAAGCGCGCGTGCGAGGTCAAAGCGCGTCTTTACACGTCGCCAATCCACCGCATCTTCGGGTCGCTTGGGTTTGGACGGCGCCCCGGTAACCACCTTGGGCATTTCGCGCGGCTCAAGCGGCGTCAACATCGAATCGCTCATGTCAATTACATAGGCGATGCGGGTACCGCTTGCGATCAGACCCGCGAACGTTGGTCCGTACCCCCGCACTTCGCCGCCCGCGCCGCTACCTCCTGCGCGAACTTCACGCATCCACAGGCTCTTGTCGAGTCCTTGGGGAGATACCTCCAGTCCGTAAGCAATGTGGCGCACCACGGTGAGCTTGGTACGGCGTAGTGTCTCTTTGTCATCAAATGTATCGAGCAGCGCGAGCGCGGCCTGCTTGTAGTCATCCTCGTCGTGACGTGTCCCCATGGCAGAGAAGGCAGAGGCCATGGCTTCGATGAGCAACATTCGCTCGTTTGGCTTGAGTTTGGACGCACGCAGTTCCTTCGTCCAAATAGGTATTTTCGCAAGCAATTCACGATCTTGTTGAGATGCCATTGCCCGTATGGCGGCAGCCCGAAGAAAGAGATCATGCCCGAACGCGGCGGTCGTTCGTGCC
Source organism: Planctomycetota bacterium (assembly GCA_965222115.1). Taxonomy (GTDB): domain Bacteria; phylum Planctomycetota; class PLA2; order PLA2; family JAEUHO01; genus CBDCTJ01. The sequence continues at coordinate 2,933,519 of CBDCTJ010000007.1, forward strand.
GACCGATCATCGCCGGCACGGTTGGCGAGCGAAAGACCGCGAAACCAGAGCCAGGCATCTCGCCGCTGTTGATGTTCGCCTCGCCACCAAGCAAACGTGGGTAGCGCACCCTGATTGCCAAACGCACGCAGGGCCATATCGACAATGGTCTGCTGCGTCTCAGGGCGGGGCTCCTTGCACGTCGCGTAGTCGTATACCAGTGTCTCCAGTGCCCGGATATCGGCGCCCTGCAGAAACGATCGTCGCCCGCGTGTTCGCTTGTTCAGACTTGGACGTTTCAACTGCTTGGCGAGTGCCTTCTTGCGCTTGCCAAATGCATCATCTGACTCGCCAAACGATCGCGGGCGAAGCAGTGTGTCCCAACCATGTCGCAAGTCACCGAGCGGGCTCGACACAGAAGCGTTCTCAATGACACGCGTTTGGGCTGGGTGCGCGGTGTGGAGTGCAATCGCTGCGAACTCGGCACGCATGGCGCGACGCCAATAGGCAAGGTCGCAGGAGAGCAATGCGGGATCCGGATACGCTCCCCACGCCGCCAACCCCAATGGAAGCGTGCGGGCGGGCGCCCTGCGACTCTTGATCGACTTTGCGACCCACGAATCAACCTGTGTAGGCGACGCAGACAATGCGATAAGCGTATCGAATCCACTCAGCATCACTTTGTCATCGATCGGCATGTCTTTGTTGGCAACGCCTCCCTGCGCCAATGAACACGCCCTTCGCAGTCCGGCGTGCAAGTCGGCGGCTCCCTCACGCTTCAAGTCGTAGAGGGCATCAAGAATAATCTTCTTGTTGGCGGCCGTGGCCGCGACCCATGTCCCTAAGCCCGACTGCTCGATCTTGAATCGGTGGGCGTAGGGAATCACGGCAACGTGGTCATGGGGCTTTAACTGTTCCAAGATGCTGCGAACAAGTAGACGCTGCAGCTCAAGGATGGTTTTCGGTTGCTTGAACTCCGGCACAAGTCGGACAGCCGTTTCCTTGTCAGCCGGCGCATCCGTAAAGTTCGATGCATCGACAAGAATGGCAAAGCGGGAGCCCACCAACTCACGCACACCCACATCCACCGACGTCAACCGGGCGGCATCACTCTTCTTCGTGCGCACCGGGCGATCGCGATGCTTCGCCCAGGTAGATGATTCCGTGTAGGCGTGCTTCGCGTCGTAGAGTTTCTGTAGCGACCGAGCGATCACGACTTTGGTACGTACTGGTGTCGCGGCGTCATCAAGGCGCTTCTCGAGCAAGTCCGCGGCCGCCCGCACCGGCGCCTCCGAAATGCCACCCTCAATGCGCGGCAAGCTCACCGCAATCGTCTCAATCCAATCCGACTGACGTGCAGGCTTCTTGGGCAGCATTGAAAGGAATGTGGGTGCCTGTTCGGCTACGGCGATATGCCCATGTTCGCCAAGTGCGGCGAGAATCGGCAACTTCAGTTCGTGGGGAAACTCCTCATCGGCTAGGTAGGCCAACGCCTCGTCTACACCCGGTGAGGTACGCGCGTCCACCAGCATGGACGTATACCAGAGCCACTCATGCCCCGGCCGGTCATAGGCCAACCGCAACGCCTTGCGCTGTTCGTACTGCTTCGGCCGTTGAAAATAGCGCGCCAACTGCGCCGCCGCCACGACCCGCGAACGCCCCGAGTCCCTCTTCGGACTGGCGTAGGCTTTCTTCAATGTCTCAAACGCATCGGGTGTTCCCATGCGCGCATAACGCTCAAGCGCCGGAAACCGAATGCTCGGCGACGCATGATTCCCCGCATCGTTCGCATCGCGCTTGGGATCGACGTACCCCTTACCTTCGGCGATAGGCGGCCCCAACGACCCAACCAATGCCACAAGGGCTGCGAATCGTATCGTTGCCAACACTCGAGGATGATGAAGCATTGGAAGATTGTAGAGCCAGGCGCGAACAGTAAAGCGCCGTGGCGAGTGCGAGCGGTCGTAGCTGGCGAAATTCTCGGTACTGCGACGATTGTGTGTCCACGTCCACGTCCACGTCCACGTCCACGAGTCGGCGTGAATCGATCTTCGGATGACCACTCTTAAGTACGGGTCTCGGGTAGCGGGTGACGGGTGACGAAGTGCGAATCATTCGAATCATTCGAATCTGCACCCGGCACGTTCCTCGAATCAGATCCGACGCTCACCGAGTCATACTCACTTTGCAACTCTGAACAGTTGCGCTTCTTCCTGAGATATATCTCTTACAACGAACACCTAATCGAGCTTAGGCCTAGGATCGAGCATACGTCGCCGGTACACCGCATCGCTTTCTTCGTTCCGGGATCCTCGATTACTTCTCCGCTGGTATCTGGATCTCGGTTGTCTCTCCCGCGACAATTTCAAACGAGCCAATGCCGATTCGGTTCTTTACGTCCTGTGAGAACAACCTTGACTGATCCATTCTCATGACCTCAATCGAATCCTTTGTGACTGCAAGCAACTCGTAACGCCCAGCAATCATCGACTTCATAAACGCCTTGCCTTCTCGGATAGGCCCAATACCGCTCACGGTGCGTAGCCCGCCACCCAACTCAGCCACCACGATCAATATCGCATTCGACCGATCATACCTCTTTCCTATTGAAACGCGAAGTGACCCCGTCGACAACGATACGTCGTGTTCGATGTCCTCGCTGCTTGCTTCGGCGGCGATGAACGTCCGATGAACGCCATGGGCTAGGTCAACGGGTAGGAAGTAAACGAAGCATGCCCCCTCATGGGAAAGCTCAAAATCGTACATTCCCTTCTGATCGGCTTTTCCTGCCGCGAGCGGCCCATCCCCCAATGTCATGCTGAACAGGAAGGCGATGGGAACCGACCGCGAAACAGCAAGTCTGCACCCCACCGCTGGCGATCCATTCATCGAGATGCGGCCTCGTACATGCACATGCCCGGCTGCAGGTAGGGTCGATGTAATCTCATGGATCGCAGTCTTCGCGTGTTGTACTTCGACGTTCCACGGAATCACTCGTTCACCGGGCGATGGACCGCTCGTCATGCTCATCGACGCTTCGTCTGACCGAATATCACGCCTGACCAAGCGCACTTCATACCTCCCTGGCATGAGCAGGCTAAACGTGTACGCGCCGTGCTCATCGGTCCTCGTAGTGCGGGGGTGTCCATCGCCACGAGAGATTCCAACAATCACATTCCTCACACCATGACCGTGATTTCCCCGCACGTGGCCGCGAAGTGAACCGCCTTCATCGAGCGAGAGTTTGAGATCCGTCACCCTGGTTTCATTGGTGAACTCGATTCGCTGCGACTCGGCGGGCGCGAAGCCTTCGGCTTCCGCTCGCACGATGTGTGCTCCTTGATCTTCAGCGGACAGTGCAAAGCGACCGTCCATCGTTGTGCTTGTCGAGTGTGTTGAACTCATCGGATTTGCCCACAGAGGAAATCCGAGACGTGTCGCACCTTCGGTGTCGTCAAACACGCGAAACAGTCGTACCGTGGCGCCCTCGAATGGTTTGCCGTTCGCCATGACGATCCCAGTAACGCCTCCCATTCCCTGAAGCGTAACATTGAGTGGATCGGGCACATCGGCGCGCGTATAGGGACCTAGTGCCACTTTCTGGTACCCACGTGCATCAACGATCAGCTCAAACGGGACTCCATCGGGTATCTCCGCATCGACGTAGTCAAGTCCATCTCTGGGGTACGAATTAGAACTCCCTTCCGTCGATTTGCAACGGACCGTAACGTGATTGGGTTGGACACCGTCGGTTGTATCGATATTCACGCGTACTGTGTCGACCTTGCGTAAGACAAAGTCATGGACGGTAGGCGAACCGATCAGATTGACGAATGTACTTGATGTAAATCCTCTGAAGTTGCTCTTGGCTTGAATCGTGGCCTTGGCGTCCTTAGGTAGATACAACTCAAACGCGCCGGACGAATCAGGGTAGATCGTTGTATTCCACCTTCCGTACTCGTAATTTACCTTGGCGTGTACATCCACAGATCGAACCGCACGACCATCTTCGAATCGCACGATGCCCCGAACCGCATCCTTGGGCCCCAATGGTCTGAGTACGACCTCAACGTCATCAATGGTCCTGCCTGACACCACTTCTAACAGCTCGCTGAATGCGCTATGTCTACCCCTTGCATGTGCGAGTACGCACACGACATCTTCGCCTACCCCGCGGAGCAGAAATGTCCCGTCGCCGGATGTCTTCGCTGTACTTGGAAAGCATGCAAACCGGTCAAGAAGCAGATGGCGACGGCGCCAGTTGGGCGAGAGAGCATTCGTCGCCGCAATCGCAAGTTCCAGTGTGACGTCGGCACCTTCCACAGGAACTCCCCGCTCATCAACGACGCGCCCTCGCACCTCGCCACCGGGAGACAATACAATCGTCCCGACGTCTTGATCTTGTCCGGGCTCGACCTCGATCTTCGCTTCGTTGACGGCGTAATTGGAGGCAAAAAATCGCAAACGAAGATCGCCATGTAGTTCATGCGACCTAAATGAGAACTTGCCGTTTGCGTCCGTGGCAGTGAATGGTGCCGAGATCGTGCCCGCGTCGGAACCGTCATCTTCGTTTGTGTCTCCGGAAGATCGTGTCCAACGCGGTATACGATAAACAACTGCGCGTTCAATTGGCTGCCCTTCTGCGTCAACCACACGTCCCGACACGCAGATCCCGTGAACGTCGCTCTGCCACCAATCCTCTGAGCCTTTCTCCATATCCTGCCAACGACGCATGTTCGCGTCCGGCACCGTGAAAGGCCCACGTTTAGTCCCACGACCGCGTAGTCCGACGGGTTGTCCCGTGGGGTCCATGAGCCCCTCACTCGCGCGCTTGACGACTGTGTCACTTGCATCCGGCTGTCGCAAGATGTGGGAAAGCAAGAAAGCACACGCGACGAGACTTGCGACAATGCCACCGATGAGCACTTTTTCCATCACGCTGAGGGCCGCAACGGTGACCGTCTCTACCGCGGCGCCACCACCGGTAGCCGCAAAGGGACTGAGTGCCTTCTGCCAGGCATTGCGATCTGAGTCATAGCGTCCATCAAGTTCGCGGCGCAACAGCACAAGCCCGCGGGCGTGGCGGCTGCGCACGGTAGCAGAGGCCACTCCTTCTTGCCTTGCGATCTCGGCCATCGAGATGCCATCCAAGTAGTGACGAACGATGGTGGATCGAATCGGATCGTCGAGCACAAGTATGGCCTGAGCCAGATGACGCTGTGCCTCGACCCGCTCCGCCACGTCAGCGGTTGACGGTGCGTGGCCTCGCTTGCGCCCGACAGCGAGCTCCCGTTTGGCCCGTCGTTGCTCGGATCGCCAGCGCGCTTTCGCCCTATTTCGGACCGTTCCCGCCAACCATCCTCGCCGAGTGGCCTTGGGCTCTGGCGATTCCTTCATGGCCGCAAGCAACGTCTCTTGCGCTACATCGTCCGCCGTTCCCGGATCGTGAATCAGATTCGCTGCCAACCGCCGAATCCACCCCGCTTGCGCTAGCAGTCGTTTCAGGTCGTAGCTTGCGTCGGGAGTGCTCATATGCGCGTATCCACATTCTGCGTTACCTAAAGTTGCCGCGCCATCCACTTTCGTTGGTGCCAAACTCCGAATTATGCCGCCCACCTGAATTTTCCACGTCCACCCTTCGACGCGCACTGCGCTGATCTGAGATCCGCTTGCTTACTCAGGATCTGGTGCAAAAGGGCTTCGCCAATCTGCTCTCGACGCCCACGTCCACGTCCACGTCCACGTCCACGTCCATGTCCTTTACGCTGGACGAGTCGATTCAATACGCGTTCATTCTTGAGTACGGGTATCGGGTTTGGGGTAACGGGTGACGGGTGACGGGTGACAGGTGACAGGTGACGGGAATCGAGGCGCCAATCGTGCAAACCACAGCCAACATCTTTCGGCGTTTCTTTCCAGTGTTCGCACGCCCTTTCGCCCCCGCAAGGCTCGACCAAATTTCTGACACGTTCGCTTTGGCCCCGTCGGGGCCACCCTCCTGGCCACTACTCACCATCCACATGAAAGCTCGTCCCGCGACCCCGGCGATGCTTGGTGTCCTTTGTGAGACCTTTCTTCTTCTCCAAGCCCCGTCTCGCCACCGGGCGCATTCACGACTTGTCAAATCCGCACCGCTCGACGCTTGCGCCCTGCGCCTCTGCAACTCACCGCCTCTGCGTGAGAACCGCCGCTCCAACGGCGGTCGCCGGCACTAGTCGCTTTCTTCAGCGCCCTGCGCTTCATTCCGAAGCTCCACCACTTCACGCCCAAGCCGATCCAGCAGCACCCCTTGTTCTACAACGGTGCAATTGAGTTGCTCGAGCAGGCGTTCCAAGTGCATTAGACGCGACTCGGCTTCGATCAGACGTTCTTCCGTACTCGCGGCCATGTCGTACTCCCTTTGTGTCGTTTCACTCGGGCTTGCGCGGCGGCTTCTCCGGGTTATCCCAGAACTGGCGATGGCTGCCGTCGCAGTAGGGATGTTTGTCCGTGGCGGAACACGTACACCACGCGATGTTTCGCCCCACGTCTTCCACCTTCTCAATTACCGGACGTTTGTCCGTGTCCTTGTGTGAGCCGTCGCAAAACGGGGCATTGCCCGTATTCCCGCATGCGCAGATTGCGTGCGTTCCCGGTTCGAGAGGTGTGACGAGGGGGCGTGGTTCTTGTTTTTCGCTCATGCCACAAGTCTAGCGCAGCGTGAACCGAGAGGATCGAGGCTACTTGGCGGCGGCCTTCTTGTCCTTCTTCTTGCCCTTCTTTCCCTTCTTGCCTTCGTCCTCCTCGGGCTCAGGGGCCTTGGGACGGGCCACAAACTCCCACACGGCGCGGGGGGCATTGTCGCCGAGCTGATTCTTGCTCATGCGGAGGATGCGGGTGTAGCCACCCGGACGATCGGCGAAGATTGGAGCAATCGTCTCCACCAAGAACTTCAGAATCTGGCGATCGGGGATATCTCGGCGGAGCAGGCGGAGTTGGTGGACATATGCCGGATTGTCGCCAGCCTGTTTCAGCGCGTTTGCCTTCTTGGCACGCGTGACGAGCTTCTCAACGAAGGGGCGCGTGGCCTTCGCCTTGGCCATGGTTGTGACGATGCGTCCATTGAGAAACAGGGCGCGAGCGAGGTTGCGGCGCATGGCCAACCGGTGCTGGGTGTCGGCCGTCAGTTTCTTACCGGCTACTTTGTGTCGCATGGCGCCCTCGAAAATTAGCGTCGGCATCTCCGCGAATGCCGCGTTCCTGAATTGTGAAAGGGTAGTCCTAAGGAGAGGTCCCTGGACTACACTCCCATAATACTGTCTACGTCCATACCGAGGCGCAGATTGGCCTCTTCCAGCTTCTTTACAATCTCCTTGAGCGACGTGCGCCCAAAGTTGGGTAGATCAATCAACTCGTCGTGCGAGCGACGAACCAACTGACCAATGGTCTGAATGCCCTCGGCTTCCAAGCAGTTGCTTGCACGCACCGAGAGATCCAACTGTGAGATGCTGGCTTCCATCTTGGCACGCAGTTCGGCGCCATCAGCACCCGCGCCGCCCCCAAGCGTAGGACTCGGCATCGTGCTTCCCATGGACGAACTCGACGCGGGACTTGAGGTCCTAAGCGATGAACCGGGCATCTCAGCCGGCGTGGAGCCGGGCATGGCGAACGTTACGCTCGTGGGCTCGGGCGCCACATCCATCAGTAGTTCCTTGCCCACGTCGAAGAATTGAATGAAGGGGTTCAAGTGCTTGCGATAAATCTTGCTTGCTTCGACCAGTGCCTTCTCGGGTGTCACGGTGCCGTCTGTCCACAGCTCAAGAATCAGGCGGTCGTAGTTGGTGAGCTTGCCCACGCGCGTGTTCTCGGTGCGGTAGCGAACACGCTGGACGGGCGAGAAGATCGAATCGAGCGGCATGACGCCAATCTCTTGCTCTTCGCGCGCGTTCTCATCGGCGGTTACATAGCCGCGGCCACGACGAACTTCAATTTCGGCATCGAAGGTGCGATCGGTCGTGATGTTACAGATCAAGAGATCTTTATTGATGACATCACAGTCGGACGAGGTCTGAATGTCGGCCCCCGTAACCGGCCCGGGCCCTTGTTTCTCAATGCGCAAGACCTTGGGATCGTCGGTATGAAAACGCACACGCAACCGCTTGAATGCCAAGTTGATGTCGGTCACATCTTCTTTGATGCCTTCGAGGGATGAAAACTCATGCTTGATGCCTTGAATCTTCACCGAAGTGACGGCTGCGCCCTCGATCGAGCTCAAAAGAACTCGACGCAGGCCGTTGCCCACCGTCACGCCGTAGCCGCGCTCAAAAGGCTCGGCCGTAAAGCGGGCATAGCGGTCCGTGCGCGTGGCCGAATCGGCGACAACACGGGTGGGAAGTTCAAGGTTACGCCAGCGAATTCGCATTCAAGACTCCGTGAAACGAACGCGTGGAGCGTCCGGCTAAGTGTTTGGGATTGAGTCGGATTCGTGATGAATAGGCACTGCGTCTACACCGTGCGACGCAAAACAAATGACAAGCTGCGCGAGTCCCCGTGGACGGCGCCTAGCAGAAAAGAGACTTAGACGCGACGACGCTTGCGCGGGCGGCAACCGTTGTGGGGCAGGGGTGTGACGTCTTCGATAGCGCGCACTTTGAGTCCACGCGCTTGCAAACTGCGAATGGCCGACTCGCGTCCGGCGCCGGGCCCCTTAACGCGCACTTCCACCTCGCGCACACCCATTTTCAGGGCCTTTTCTGAAGCGCGTTCGGCCGCCTTCTGCGCGGCGAAGGGTGTGGACTTACGCGAGCCCTTGAAACCGATGGTGCCAGCGGAGTCCCAGCAAAGTGTTTCGCCATTCGGGGCGGCGAACGTAACGATCGTATTGTTGAACGATGCGTGGACGTGCACAATGGCCTTGGGGACATTGCGACGTACCTTCTTCTTACCCGCCATACTTTACTCTCCTGAGGAGAACGCACACGACCGCATCGCGTGGCATCCTTCAGCAGAACTGATCGACAGTTCCGCTCAACTGGGCCTGGAGCACCGCATGCGGCTACTCACACACCCTCTATTTCACTGACTCTGATCCTTGTTTCGAACGTGTCGTTCCGCCGATTGCCTGGTTGCTGACAACTTGTCTCGTTGCTGACAACGCTTCGATTGATTTCAAAAACGCGCCAACTCGTGAAGGTGATTGCCTCGACGAATTGCCTCGACAAGACACAAGGCGATGTCTTTCCAAACGACGACGCCTCTTCGAAAAGCGGCACCTTGGGCAAAGACATCGAGGGGACCCGACGCGAAGAAAGCCGACGCAGCGAGCGAGGAGAAGGGTACCCCCCACCACGTCCCCTGCAACTTTCTGGCCGACCGCGACGATAACCCTCGATCGCCCAAATAATGGAGGCCAGAGCCGAAGTAGTGGGCTCGTCTAGCGGAGCGCCTTGACCGACTTCTTACCGGCAACCGTCTTCTTGCGACCCTTGCGGGTGCGGGCGTTCGTCTGGGTGCGCTGGCCTCGCGCGGGCAGTCCGCGCCGATGGCGCATCCCGCGGTAGCAGGCGACGTCCTTGAGGCGCGCAATGTTCTGCTGAACTTGGCGGCGTAAGTTGCCTTCCACGATCAGATTCTGCTCGAGGTAGCCGGCAATGCGGGCAACTTCTTCGTCGGTCAGGTCTTTGGCGCGGCGACGGGGATCCACGCCAATGGCAGCGCAGATCTCAAGGGCGCGATGCTGGCCAATACCGTGGACATATTGAAGCGACACATAGGTGGGCTTCCCATCGGGAATATCAACACCAACGAGACGTGGCATAGGACTCTCCTGCTGGCAACCATCCCTCTGGGGAGCGAATGACTGCGCGGTACACTTTGCGACTCAATCAAGGGCGCGAGACCACGGATGGACTCGATGCGCCCGGTTGGGCCGGTTGGTTTTTGGGGGAACGCGGGAAACGGGGGGACTACCCCTGAACTTGCTTATGGCGGGGATTTTTGCTGCAAATGACGCGCACCCGTCCGTGACGGCGGATGATGCGGCAACTTTCACAGATGCGATGAACGCTTGATCGTACTTTCACGACGAAACCTCTCTCGGGCTAGTCCCGGTACACCTAATCCCGATACACAATGCGACCTTTGGTTAGGTCGTAGGGACTCATTTCCACGGTGACCTTGTCACCGGGCAGAATGCGAATCCAATTGGTGCGCATCTTGCCGGAAATATGGGCCAATACGCGGTGACCATTCTCCAACTCCACAATGAACATGGCGTTGGGACGGGCCTCCACGACCTTGGCATCCAGGCGCAGATTGTCTTCACGGGCCACTAGCCGACTCTCCGCGCGCTACAAACGATTCGAAACTCTCTCAAAATGCTGTTGATCTCTCTCATGGGACGACTTGAACTCAATTGGAACGGGCTTTGCCAACCGTGTCACCCGATGGTGCGGATGGAGATCCGCCATCAGACGCAAGCGCTTGGCGTATGCGCTGGGCGACGTCTTCGATGGAACCGAAGGCATCGACGCTTCGCAATATGCCGCGTTCCTCATAGTAGTCAATCAGGGGGGTTGTCTCGGCGTGGTAGACCTTGAGCCGATTTCGAATAACGTCTTCGGTATCGTCCTTGCGACCACGGGCGAGCAGGCGCTTCACAATCTCGTCGTCTTGAAGCCGCATATGCACGACAAGATCAACGCCCTCTCCCTCACCCAATACGCGCTGCAGCGCCTCGGCTTGGGATGCATTTCGTGGGAATCCATCGAGCAGATAGCCAGCCGGCGCGTTCTCCGACGACAGACGCTCCTGCACCAATGCGACTACCAGCTCGTCGGGCACCAACTCACCACGATCCATGTAGTCCTTCGCTTTTTGACCCAACTCGGTCTCGGCCGCGACCGCCGCGCGCAAGAGATCGCCCGTAGACACGTGATCCCATGCGTGGGTCGTGCAAATCTGCTCCGCTTGCGTTCCCTTTCCGGCGCCGGGCGGGCCAAGTAGGACGACGCGCAGGACGACGCGCAGGGTCACGCCCGGCCCCCCTTCTTCTCGCCATCCCGGCCTCGGTCACGGCGGGATCGCCGCCCACCTTCGCCGTCGCGACCTCCGCCGCCACGTCCTTTGCCCTTGCCACCGGGTCCGTCGCCATAGAACCCGCCGTAGTTACGAGTGAGGAGGGCACTGTTGAGCTTCTCGACGAGATCGAGCGCAACGCTCACCACAATCAGGATGGATGTGCCACCCAAGAAGTAGCGAATGTCGGGCGGTACCTTGGCTGAAATCCACGACGCCACTTGGTGGGGAACCGCGGCAATGATGGCAAGGAACGCCGCACCGGCGAGCGTGATACGCGTCATGATGCGCTTGAGGAAATCGGCAGTGTGTTTGCCGGGTCGAATGCCGGGAACAAAGGAGCCGCCCTCCTTCATGTTCTTGGCCATCTCGACCGGGTTGTACATCAAGCTGTTCCAGAAGAACGAGAAGAAGAAGATCAGCGCGATGTCGAAGACGGTGTACCACCACGATCCCGGAACAATGGAGTTGGCCAGATCGGGCCACACGCCAGCCAACAGGCTCGGGAAGCTCAAGAGCGCGCTCGAGAAGATGACCGGCATAACGCCAGCCTGATTGACCTTGATCGGCAAGAAGTGGCGCTGGCCGCCGTAGACCTTGCGGCCGCGGGTGAGTTTGGCGTACTGCACCGGAATCTTGCGCGTGCCCTTGGTGATGTACACAACCACCACGACCACGATCAAGAAGAGAATCAGGAGGGCGAAGGGAATGAACGCGCCTTCTTCGCTTTGGATCAACTTCACTAAGGCGCTTGGCACCTGGGCGATAATGCCCGCCATAATCAGCAAGGAGATACCGTTGCCCACGCCGTACTCGGTGATCTGTTCACCGATCCACATGAGCATGATGGTGCCCGCAACGAGCGCGAGCACGGCGATCAACGACAACCCGAAGCCCGGATCCAGCAACGAGCCGCTCATGCCATTCCCAATATCGACCGGTGAACGGTAGATATTGGCCACCAGAATAATTGCCTGCAGCAACGCGAGCGGGACAGTACCCCATCGTGTCCACTGATTGATCTTGCGTTGTCCGGCCGCACCTTCCTTAGCGATCGCTTCGAGCGTGGGCACCACTTTTGTCAGCAAGCTAAAGATAATGCTTGAGCTGATGTAGGGCATGACGCCGAGGCTAAACAGCGCACACGAGTAGAGTCCACCACCCGAGATGATGCTAAACAGCTGGCCAAATACGCCGCCCTGGCCCTGCGACATCTTGTCGACGACATCGAGGTTCACGCCGGGAATGGGAATGTTCCAGCCCACGCGGTAGAGCAGCAAGAATCCAACGGTCACCATGATCCGGTTGCGGATCTCGGGGATGCGGAATAGCTGGAGAAACTTCTCGATCACTACGCATCCTCACCGGAGGTGCTCTTGGCGGACGCGCCTCCCGCGGTTTTCTGTTTCCTGACAACTGTCTTTTTCACAAACTTGGGACGGTACTCGGTACGCGCGGGCAAGATCTCGATGGATCCGCCGCCGGCTTCGATCTTCTTGCGTGCACCGGCACTCACGCCGTGGGCGCGAATGGTCAATGACTTGGAGAGTTCGCCGTAGCCAAGAACCTTGAGAAACTCGGCGCGCTTCGGCGCAAGGCCTGCTTCTTTGAGGGCGTTGAGAGTGACTTCCGCGCCCGCGTCGAAGGTGCGATCGAGGGCACCAACATTGACTTCGTGCATCGTGACCTTGAAGCGCTTGTTGGTGAAGCCCTTCTTCGGCAAGCGACGGTAGAGCGGCATCTGACCACCCTCAAATCTCAGGCGAAAACGTGTACCGGAACGCTGCCCGGCACCCTTGTGTCCGCGGCCCGACTGACGACCCCAACCGGACCCCGTACCGCGCCCTACGCGATGGCGATTTTGGCGGGGGATCTTGATATTTCGTACGTCTTTGAGATCCATTAGATCTTCACTCCCCGTCGTTCCATGACCTCGCGGCGGGTCTTCATGGTGCGGAGACCATGAAACGTTGCTTTGGCGAGATTCATTTGGTTCTTGCTGCCAAGCGCCTTGGTTAGAACGTCTTTCACGCCCGCGGCCTCAAGCACAGCGCGCACAGCGGCGCCCGCAATAATGCCCGTGCCGGGCGCGGCGGGAATCAACTTCACGCGGCTGGATCGGTAGGAGGCCGTCATGGCGTGTGGAATGGTGGTGCCCTTCAAGGGGACACGCACCAAATGCTTGCGTGCATCGGTGACGCCCTTTTCGACGGACGGTGGCACTTCGCGCGCCTTGCCAAAGCCGAGGCCAACGACGCCATCGCCATTGCCCACGACAACGAGGGCGCTAAAGCCAAAGCGACGGCCACCCTTTACGACCTTCGCCGAGCGGTTGATCTTGATGACCTGGTCATTGAGCTCAAGGCCTTCAGGATCGATGTAGTCAATGTCGCGGCGCATGGCGCCTCCTTCTGTGTAGTCGATTGCGTGGCGCTGCCCACGGCAAACGATGTCGAAACTGTTGTGTTGTTCTTCCTAAACAGGTGCTGAATGGGTGTTGATCGACTGCCCGACTAGAACTTGACGCCGCCTTCGCGAACGGCGTCGGCGAACGCCTTGACGCGTCCGTGGTAACGGAACGCGCCGCGGTCAAAGCCAACGCGTTCAATTTTGTTGTCCTTCAACAGGCCCGCCATGGCTTCGCCAACTTCTTTCGCGGCTGCGGTGGTGCTGCCGCGACCGAGCTTGAGACGCTGGGATGACGTGGCACACAACGTGCGACCCGCAAGATCGTCGATGGCCTGTGCATAGAAATGCTTGGTGGTGCGATGGATGGAAAGACGCGGCCGCTCGGCCGTGCCCTGCACTTTCTTGCGTACGCGGTAGGCGCGATTCTTCTTTCGCCGCGCCATTCTCTTGAGGCGATCCATGATTACTTCTCCCCACCCACGAAGGACTTACCCGGCTTCAGGGTGATCTGTTCGCCGAGATAACGAACACCCTTGCCCTTGTAGGGCTCGGGGGGACGCACACGACGAACGCGGGCGGCAAACTCGCCCACCAACTGCTTATCCGTACCTTCCACAAGAATCTGTGTGGCGGACGGCGTTTCGACTTTGAGGCCCGAGGGAATCGCGACGTGAACGGGGTGACTAAAGCCAACCTGCAAACGCAGCTTGTTGCCCTCCACCGCAGCCTGGTAGCTCACCCCTACAACCTCAAGACGCTTGCGAAAGCCCTTGGACACCCCCTCGGCCATGTTTGAACACAGGGCGCGATACAGTCCGTGGAGGGCCTTGGTCTGTGGCTCATCGTTGGGACGAGACAGCTTGAGGTGACCGTCTTCGACTTCCGCCGTAACGCCACCCGTGAGCTTGCGCGTGAGTTCGCCCAGCGCACCTTTCACCTTGACGGTATCGCCATTCACTTCCACCGTGACGCCATCCGGGATGCCGATGGGTATGTTTCCTACGCGGGACATCTTCTACTCCTGGATTCGAAAACACCGGATTCGAAAGCAATTGCCGATCCGAACAAGTAGCGCGATGCGCTACCACACCTCACAGAGCACTTCGCCACCAATGCCCACTTCGCGGGCCTCGCGATCGGAGAGCACACCCTTGGACGTACTAAGCACGGAGATGCCCAATCCATCGAGCACACGCGGCAACTCGCGAACACCGCGATAGATGCGGCGTCCAGGACGCGATACACGACCTATACGGGAAATGACCGCTGCACCGTCGTCGTCATACTTGAGCTTCACGCGCAACAACGGATGCCCGGTGGAACTCGTGATGGCCGTAACGCCCAGGATAAAGCCCTCGCGCTCCAACACGTCGGCCACGCGGCGATTGAGACGCGAGGCGATGACATCCACTTCATCGCGACGGACTTGCAGGCCGTTGCGAATGCGGGTGAGCATGTCCGAAACCGTATCGTTCATTGACATGGGTTACACATCCTCCTCAAGCGGCTTGAACGGGAAGCGGTAGGCTTCTAGCAGCGCCAAGCTGTGGGCGTCATTGCCCCCAGAAATCACGATGGCCACATTGAGCCCCTGCGGCGTCTCCAGGAGATCGCCACTGATTTCGGGAAACACCGACTGATCGCCAATGCCCACGTTGTAGTTGCCACGTCCGTCGAACTTGCGCTTCAGACCGCGAAAGTCTCGAATACGTGGAACAACCACATTGATGAATCGATCCAAGAACTCATACATGCGGTTGCCCCGCAATGTGACGCAGCACCCCACCTGCATACCTTCGCGCAGACGGAACTGTGCGATGGAACGCTTGGCTCGCGTGATAACGGGCTTCTGACCCGTGACGCGCTCCAAAATCTTAGTGGCGTTTTCCATGAACTTCTTGTTGTCCTTCGCGTCCCCCACACCGCACGACACCGTGATTTTGCGAATCTCGGGTGCGGCATAGATGTTGGCAATCCCGAGCGACTTCATGAGCTCGGGGCGAATGGACTCTTGGTACTGCGTGCGTAGGCGTGCGTGGGGCACGGGCGCAGCACTCGCTTTGGCAGCGGCCATCACCTACTCCTTTTTCGTCGTGGAGGTGCCCAGCGCGGCGCCGGATCGACGACCCACGCGTTCCAAACGACCGTCGTTCTCCTTGAACGACACCCGTGTGGGCTGACCACTCTCACCATCAATGGGCATTACATTGCTGAGATGAATCGGCACCTCGATGCGAATGCGACCGCCATTGGGATATTGCTGACTTTTGCGCAGATGCTTGAAGCGCATATTGACGCCTTCCACCACCACGCGATTCTTGTCTTTGAGGATGCGAAGCACTTTGCCGCGACGCCCCCGGTCATTGCCCGAGACCACCGCAACGATATCGCCCGTTCGAATGCGCGCCGGCATTACACGACCTCCGATGCGAGGTTCACGATCTTCGTGAACCCCTTCCCGCGCAGTTCTCGTGCCACGGCGCCAAAGACGCGGGTGCCTTTGGGGCTCTTGTCCTCATTGATGAGCACAATGGCGTTGGAGTCGAAGCGAACATAGGTGCCGTCGGGACGACGGTGGGCATTGCGGGTGCGAACCACCACGCCGCGCACCACCGAGCCGGGCTTGACCGGTGAACTCGGTATTGCCTTGCGAACCGAGGCCACCACCACGTCGCCGATTTCGGCGGTGGTCTTGTTGCCGCGCCCCACCACTTTGATGGCATGGCAGCGCTTGGCACCGGAGTTGTCGGCTACGTCGAGCCACGTGCGCAACTGAATCATGACACCGCCTCTTCACTGGAGGACGCGTCGTTGACGCCCTCAGTGACTTCGACCGGCGTGCTTTCAGCAGCAACGCCGTCGGCGCCCGCAACTTCGGAAGCACCCGTGACGACTGCACCACTCAAGCGCGCACGACGAATAACTTTGATGAGCGACCAGCACTTGGTCTTGCTCTGCGGACGGGTGAAACGAATCTCGACGAGATCGCCTTCACCGGCCTCGTTCTTTTCGTCGTGGGCCTTGTAGGTTGAGGCGCGACGAATGTACTTGCCATAGAGCGGATGCTTCACCATGCGTTCTTGACGCACGGTAATGGTCTTATTCATCTTGTCGCTAACGACAAATCCGGTAACGAGGCGTGGTTTGGCGCGCCCATCCGCCGTATCTGATGAATTTGTGCTGGATGACTCGTTCATTAGTCACCACCCTTCTTGCCTTTGCCCGCGGTGCGCCTTGCTTCGGCCTCCAACTCGCTGTTGAGACCGAGCGTGCGCTCCCGAAGAATGGTTTGAATGCGTGCGATATCGCGGCGGTGCTTACCGACCATGCCGCGATCCACAACCTCTTCGCTCTTGCCGCGAAAACGTTGCTCGAAAATTTCTTTGCGCAAACGCACAACCTCGCGTTCGAGGTCGGCGGAATCGCGCCGTCGTAAGTCGCGCGGTCTCATCTAGTGACTCCTCTTGGTCACAAGGCGACAGCGAATCGGCATCTTGTGGGCAACCTTATTGAGTGCCTTCTTGGCGACTTCCTCGGGTACGCCACCACCGATTTCAAACATCACCGTGCCGGGGCGCACGACGGCGGCCCAATAATCGGGCTCGCCCTTACCGGTACCCATTCGAGTTTCTTCCGGCGTGGAGCTAACCGACTTGTGCGGAAAGATGCGGATATAGACGCGGCCATCCGGGGCGCCACGCACTGCGGCCACACGACCGGCCTCGATCACATTGGATGGAATCCACCCGTGCTCCAAGGCCTGGAGTCCGTGGGTACCAAACTCGACCTTATTGCCACGGCTGGCGTTTCCCTTGAGGCGTCCGCGTTGCTGCTTACGCCACTTCACTCGCTTGGGCATCAACATTAGTTGTTCTCCTCGCGGCGCTTGGGTTCGGCCTTTTCAAGGGTGCCGAGATAAATCCACACCTTCACACCGATGATGCCGTAGGTGGTACGGGCTTCCGCGGTGCCGTAGTCGATGTTGGCGCGCAACGTGGACAGCGGAATGCTGCCTTTGGACTGTTTCTCTTGACGGGCGATATCGGCGCCGCCCAAACGACCACCAATGATGACCTTCATGCCCAATGCGCCGCGGTCCATGGTGTTGGACACCGCGCGCTTGAGCGTGCGTCGATAGGCGGCGCGCTTCACCAACTGCTCGGCGATGTTTTGCGCGACCAATGTGGCATTGAGCTCGGGGCGGTTGATCTCTTTGATGTCGAGACCCACACGGCGACCGGTGAGTTTTTCAATGCGCTTTTGAAGCTCCTCGGCCTTGACGCCTTTGCGACCGATGAGCACACCGGGCTTGGCGGTGTGCACGATCACGCGCAGGGCGTCGGCCTTGCGCTCAATCTCGACCTTGGGAATGCCCGCACCGTAGAAGTCTTTGCGAATGAACTGGCGAATCTTGCGGTCTTCGCTGAGCAGACGGGCGAAGTCGCGCTTGGGTGCATACCAACGCGATTTCCAGTCCATGTAGATGCCGGTACGAAAGCCGACGGGGTGTGTCTTCTGTCCCACGAACTACTCCTCCGTACCCGGTGCAAGCACCACGCTGATGTGGCTGGCTTCCTTGCGAATCGGAAAGGCGCGACCCATCGCGCGCGGCTGCCAACGCTGACGGCCGTTGAGCAGGCCCGCGCCGTCTACACGGGCATCGGCAACCACCAATGTCCGCAGATTGATATTGAGATCGGCCGATGCATTGGCGAGCGCCGACTGAATGACTTTTCGAATCATGGGCGCGGCGCGGCGTGGCTCAAACTGAAGCACTTCAAGCGCCTCATCCACCGGTCGTCCACGCACGAGGTCGATGACCGGACGCGCCTTGGTGGCCGATATGCGCGCATAGCGATGCGACGCGCGATAGCCCTTGATGCCGCCCTTGGGAGTCTTACTCATACCGTCCTCGTTTCTCGGGTGAACCGGTAGCTGCGCTACTTCTTGCCGCCGGAATGACCGCGGAACAAGCGCGTGGGCGAGAATTCGCCGAGCTTGTGGCCGACCATGTCTTCCGTGACGTAAACGCGTAAGAAGACCTTGCCGTTGTGCACCATGAAGGTGTGGCCCACAAACTCAGGCACGATGTCGCACCGACGAGCCCACGTCTTGATGGGATCTTTGCGGCCCTGGTCTTCCATTTTCATGACCTTTTCGTAGAGCTTCTCGTCTACGAACGGGCCTTTCTTCAAACTGCGGCTCATATCAATCTACCTCTCGTGAACGCCCCTGGGATTACGAGCGCACGGGCCTACTTACCAACCTGCTTGCCGCGCTTGCGACCACGAACAATGAAACGGTTGGATGCCTTGCCCTTCTTGCGCGTGTTGCCGCCCTTACTGAGCTGACCCCACTTCGAACGCGGATGCCGGCCACCGGCGCGACGCCCCTCACCACCGCCCATGGGGTGGGCGACGGGGTTCATGGCGCTACCTCGCACCTTGGGACGACGTCCCATGTGACGCCGGCGTCCGGCCTTGCCCCACTTCATGAGGCTGTAGTCAATGTTGCCCACTTGGCCTATGGTGGCGCGGCAGCGCATGTGAACGCGGCGCATTTCACCCGACGGCAACGTGAGCAAGGCGTACTTGCCTTCCTTGGCACTCAACACGCAGTGGGTCCCCGCGCTGCGTGCCATCTGGGCACCGCGACCGGGAACAAGTTCAACCGCGTGCACCACAAGACCAACCGGAATGTTCTTTAGCTCCAGGTTGTTCCCCGGCTTGGGTTCGGCGGTCTCGCCAGCAAAGACCTTCTGGCCAATTTTGAGCCCGTGGGCCGCAAGAACGTACCGCTTCTCACCGTCGGCGTAGACCAGGAGGTGCAAGCGCGCATTGCGGTTGGGATCGTACTCAAGCGCCTTAATGGTGGCGGGAATGCCGTCCTTGTCGCTGCGCTTCCAGTCGATCTGACGATAGCGACGCTTGTGACCCCCACCGCGACGACGCACGGTCATGCGCCCGAGGTTGTTCCGTCCGCCCGACTTGCGGAGTCCGCGCGTGAGACGCTTCTCCGGCGACTTGCGGGTGAGGTCACTCGTGTCGATGTAGGACAGGCCTCGTTGACCATTGGTCATCGGCTTGACGCGACGGATGGGCATGACTCTGATTTCCTAAACTAAAAAAACATTCTGCGGGCGATCACAACGACGCAGCTCTTGCAGACAGCTACCCTGCGAAGAGCTGCCTAGTAGAAGTCGATCGTGTCTCCCTCTTTGACCGACACTACGGCTCGTTTCCATGTGGGCGTGGTACCGAAGTAGCGACCCATCCGGCGGCCCTTGCCGAGGTAGGTCGAGGTGCGAACACCTGTGACCTTCACCTTGAAGAGCTCTTCAATGGCATCGCGGATCTGTACTTTGTTGGCGGCCAACAACACCTGAAAGGTGTACGCGCGATCGCGCTCGGCCATGCGCAGCGTCTTCTCCGTAACGAGCGGACGCAAGACGATGTTCTCTGCCGGTGTGCGACTCATGCCTCACCTCCGTCGTTCTTGGCGCCGACACGCTCAATGAGCACATCCAGGGCACCGTCTAGCAACACGAGATTGCGATGGGATACGACGTCGTAGGCCGTGATCTCACGTGCGGGCAAAAGCGATACGCGCGGCAAGTTGCGCACCGACAACAAAAGATTGCGATCCACGTCGCCGGCGGCAGCAATGAGTGCACCGCCTTCGGCCTCAAGCGCGCCAAGGGCCTTCTTGGCTTGCTTGGTGGACGGCTTGCTCATGGCGCCATCGCTTGCCCACTGGCAAATTTCGCCATCGCGGAGTTTGCCGGCCAATGCGATACGCAGCGCGCGCGTGAGTGCCTTACGAGGCAGCGAATAGCTGTAGTCGCGTGGGTGTGGGCCGTGCGCCACACCACCACCGCGAAACGACGGCGCTTTGCGGTCTCCGTGCCGTGCGCGGCCGGCGCCCTTTTGTGCCTGGAATTTTTTGGTGGTGCCACTTACGAATCGACGGCTCAGCGTGTTGACCGTGCCGACGCGTTTGTTGGCTTCGTACATTTCGACGGCTTCGCGAAGCACGACGGGATTCATGCGAGTCCCGAACGTGTCGTCGGCCACGTCCACGGACGACACCGAGCCCCCGCTAAGATTTTTGATGGATGCCATGACTGCTCCGTCACACACGCGGAGCCGCCTGGCGACATCCGCTTGTGAAAAATGCGTGTCGCCTACTAGACCTTGATTCGGATATCGACGCCGGCCGGGAGGTTCAATCGGGAGATGGAATCCACCGTCTTGGGGCCATAGTCCGAGATAAACATGATGCGCTTATGCGTTCGAATCTCGAACTGTTCGCGTGACTTCTTGTCGATGTGCGGGGAACGCAACACCGTGTAACGCTCAATGCGCGTGGGTAGCGGGACCGGACCCTGAACACGGGCGCCAGTGCGCTTGGCGGTATCCACAAGTTCCGCGGAACTCTTGTCGAGTGCTTCGTGATCGTAACTCTCAAGACGAATCTTAATGGTGCCGGCTGTGCTCATGAGCGTCCGTTCTTCCAATTCACTTTCGTGCGTCGCGAGGACTCACGAAACCGTGAGACCGCCTACGGACGCACCGCCATCGTGATTCATCGCTGAAACCGAACAGAGACGATGCGTTTTCATCGCTTCCCGTGCCGGACGCGCCTACCCGATCGAGGGGACAGGGCGTGCCGCGACTGCTTCCGAAGGTCTGTTTCGCGTGAGGAAACACGCAACGGAAAGGGAACGCGAAGGCGGCGATGTTAGGCGCATTTGGAGAGGGACAAGAAGGAAAGTGGAGTCAAGAACCGGGGATTTTAGCGCTAAATCCCCGGCTTCGGAGTGCCTAACGCGAGAGAGGTGAGATCGGGGAGGCGGCTAGAATTCTTCCAGCATGAGACGCTTGCGGTCGGCCTCGGAGACGGGTGCAAATCCGCTGGGCGTCATCGTGTAGCTGGCGCGACCCTGGCTGAGGGATCGTACAGTGGTGCTGTAGCCGAACATGGCAGAGAGGGCGACCGTTCCACGCAAGACACGGCGCGCACCGCGCATCTCCTCGCCGGCAAGCACCGCGCGACGACGAACGAGGTCGGAGCTGATGGGGCCCACGAACTCATCCGGCGTCGTAACCTCAAACGCCATAATGGGTTCCAATATTACGACGCCCGCAGCATGACACGCCGCTTGGAAGGCCTCACCCGCGGCGACCTGAAAGGCCGTCTCGGTGCTGTCGGTCTCGTGAGCCTTCCCACCGGTGGCGTCGGCCACGACATCTAGCACCGGATAGCCCAGATCCAATCCGCCCTCGGCACCAAATTGAATGCCTTCACGCACCGCATCCCGAAACGCGGTCGGAATCGAGGCTTCGTCGGCGCTCACGTCTATGGCAATGCCGCTCCCGGATGCACCTGCGCGAACGGCGACGGTTACGGTGGCCACCTGTTCGCTGCCGGCGACCAGCCGCTCAAATGTGTGTGCGGCACTGCCAGAACCCGCAACCGTCTGGCGGTAGGACACGCGCGGCTTACCCACATTGGCGTCTACCCGGAAGTCACGAACCATGCGGTTCTTTAGCACTTCCAAGTGCAGCTCCCCCATGCCGGCAATGATCAATTGACCGGTCTCGGCGTCTTGCTGAACCCGAAACGTTGGATCCTCGCGCGATAGACGCGCTAGTACCTCATCGAGCCGAGCGCGGTCCTTGGCCGACTTGGGCTCAATGGCCATGGAGATCACGGGCTCGGGAAACTCAATGTGTTCAAGGAGGATCGGCGCCGTCTTCTCACAGAGCGTGTCGCCCGTGGCCGTGAGTTTGAGGCCCACCAAGGCAACAATTTCGCCAGGGCCGGCGCGCTCCACCTGCTCGCGCTCGTTGGCGTGCATTTTGAGTAGGCGCATGGCGCGCTCATGGCGACCAAGTCGTGGATTGAATACGCCTTTGCCCTGCACAATCTCGCCGCTGTAAATGCGCGCGAACACCAAGTCGCCGTGAGAATCGGTAATGATCTTAAACGCTAACGCGCAAAGCGGTTCATCACGGCTTGGCGTAACGGAACGCTCACGGCTCGTCTGGTTGGGATCGACGCCCTGAATGGCCCCCACATCGATGGGGCTCGGCAAGTAACGCACGACGGCGTCGAGCAATGGTTGCACACCGGCATTTCGAAGCGCGGCGCCCGCAAGAATTGGAAAAAACGACGCTGTGAGCACGGCCTTGCGCAACACGCGATGAATCTGTTCGGCGTCGAGCTCGCCGCCATCCAAGACAACTTCCATCAGTTCGTCGTCGTGGTCGGCCAAGGCCTCCAACAGTTCGCCGCGGCGCAGTTCCATCTCGTCGGCGAGATCCTCGGGAATCGCCTCCGTTACGACATCGCTTCCTTGTTCGCCCTCAAAGCGAAGAAACGTCATCGCAATGAGATCCACAACGCCCTTGAATGTGTCGCCAAAGCCAACGGGCACCGTGAGCGGCGCGATTGTGGCACCGAGACGCTCCTTGATGGATGCACAAGAGGCATCGAAGTCGGCGCCGGCGCGGTCCATTTTGTTGATGAAGCAAAGTCGCGGCACGTTGTAGCGATCGGCTTGAAGCCAAACGGTTTCTGATTGCGCCTCCACACCGTGTACCCCATCGAAAACGACGACTGCGCCATCGAGTACGCGCAGGCTGCGCTCAACTTCAGCCGTGAAGTCTACGTGTCCCGGCGTGTCAATCAGATTGAGGGTGTGATCTCCCCACGCAATGGTCGTAGCCGCCGCGGTAATGGTGATGCCGCGCTCCTGCTCCTCTTCCATGTAGTCCATCTTGGCACTGCCGTCGTGGACCTCACCGATCGCGTGTTCCTTGCCGGTGTAATAGAGAATGCGCTCGCTGACGGTCGTCTTGCCCGCGTCGATATGGGCACAGATGCCAAAGTTGCGCAGCCGTGCGAGCGCCTCTTGCTCTTTGGACGTCTTGCTAGAGGCCATGGCTACAACGCCCTCCGCAGGACGCACACCGAACATGCGGCAGCGGTGACGTAATAATGGCGATTGGCTCGATTGCGACTCGGGCCGAGGAGGTGAGCTACGGGCTTGCCCTTACCAACTCGCTTTCTTGAGACCCGGGATCTCACCGTTGCGGGCCATTTCACGAAGCATGATGCGGCTAATGCCAAACTTGCGATAGTTGCCGCGAGAACGACCGGTGAACTGACAGCGATTGCGAATGCGGTTGGGGTTGCTGTCGCGGGGGAGTGCGCGAAGCTTGCCCCACGCGATGTCTTTTTCTTCTTCGGACGCCGAAGATGAGCGAATCACGGCATACAGCTCTTTGCGTAGCGGCGCGTACTTCTTCACAAGCCGCTTGCGGCGCTCGTTCTTTTCAATACTGCTCTTCTTGGCCATGTTGTCGTTCTTCCTAGATACCCTAGCTACTGATACCAGTCGTACGTTTCCTGTTCGCGTTAGAAGGCTCGCATTAGAAGGCAAAATGCGCGAAGGCTTTGTTTGCCTCGGCCTGCTTATGCGCATTTTCGCGACGCAGTACTGCGCCGCCTTCTTTGTTGTAGGCCGCGACCAACTCATCGGCCAGGGCCACACGCATGGGACGACCCTTGCGACCGCGCGCGGCCTCCAACAACCAGCGAAACGCGAGGGCGCGTTGACGCTTGTTGTTGACTTCCACGGGCACCTGGTAGTTGGCACCACCCACACGCTTGCTGCGGACTTCCACCATGGGTTTGATATTGTCAATGGCCTGCTTGAACACGTCGAGCGGCTCGCGATCCTTAATTCGCTGAGAGATGATCTCCAAGGAATCATAAAAGATGCGTTCCGCCGTCGAGCGCTTGCCGTCGAGCATGAGGCACGAGATGAACTTGGCGATGTGAATGTCGCCGTAAACCGGATCGGGCTTGAGAAGGTGCTCAAAGCTACGGTAGTACTTGCCTGCCACGGGGACCCCTACTTGTTCTTCTTCTGACCGTACTTGGAACGCTGCTGCTTGCGACCGTCCACACCCGAAGCATCGAGCGTGCCGCGAATGATGTGGTAGCGCACACCGGGAAGGTCGCGCACTCGACCGCCACGGATCAGAACAATGCTGTGCTCCTGGAGGTTGTGACCTTCACCGCCGATGTAGGCCGTGACTTCACGACCGTTTGACAGGCGCACACGCGCGATCTTACGAAGTGCCGAGTTGGGCTTCTTCGGCGTCTGGGTCTTTACCGACAGACACACGCCGCGCTTTTGAGGGCACGACTGAAGCACGGGGCTCTTGCTCTTCTTCTTGATCTGCTTGCGGCCCTTGCGGACCAACTGATTGATGGTGGGCATAAGCAATCCGGAAAACGGGAACTGTCTCGGCAAATCACCATGCGTCGATGCCGTCCGCCGTCCACAGGGACAGAACGCGGACAGAACGCTGCCTGAATTCACCGAACAAGCGGGGAAGCGTACCGTATGCGCCCCTGAGCGGAGGCCAATTTCGGGACGAAATCCTCCGTCACAATGGGCAAATCCGATTCTGCCGGGGCAATTACTGGGCCTGTGCAGCCCCGTCCCCCGCTTCGTCGCTCTCCTCCGATGGCGGCATGGGTGGCGATGACGCATTGTTGGTGGCGTCGCCCGGGGCGTCGTCCAGCGCGTCCACCGATCCCAAGAGGTCCTTGAGCTCCTGGAGTGCTTCCAAGTCCTCAGGCACATCGACATAACCGGCAACCGACTCCTCGAGGGGGATGTTCTTCGAAACACGCGTATTCACGTACTCACGGAAACCCGTTCCGGCGGGAATCAAGTGACCGAGAATCACATTCTCCTTGAGCCCCACAAGGTGGTCCACGCGACCGGATAGCGCGGCCTGCGTCAACACCTTGGTGGTCTCCTGGAACGACGCCGCCGAGATGAACGACTCACTCTGGAGTGACGCCTTGGTGATCCCGAGGAGCAACGGCTCGGCGCGCGCGGGCTTACCACCCGCCTCAATGACGCGCTTGTTCTTGCGACGGAAGCGGAACTTGTCCACCACCGCGCCCGGCAAAAGATCGGTGTCACCCGGATCCTCAATGCGAACCTTACGGAGCATCTGCGAGACAATGATCTCGTGGTGCTTGTCGTCAATCGTTACATTCTGCGCACGATATACGCTCTGCACTTCCTCAAGCAGATACTCGTGCAATGCTTCGAGACCCGAAATGCGCAAGATGTCGTGGGGAACAAGAGGACCATCGACGAGCGGGGAGCCGGCCTTCACACGGTCGCCCGAGTGCACGCGCAAGTGTTTGCCATGGGGCACCAAGTGCTCAATCGTCTGACCACCGTCGGACTTCACGAGAATCGTGCGCTTGCCGCGACGCTTGTCACCGAGTTCGACCAGACCGTCGATCTCGGCAAGTGTGGCGGGCTCCTTCGGACGACGCGCTTCGTAGACTTCCGTAACGCGCGGAAGACCACCCACGATGTCCTGCGTACCGCCAATTTCGCGTGGCGTCTTGGCAAGCTGCGCGCCGGCCTCCACGCGATCGCCTTCGTTCACGTGCAGGTGGGCACGCTCGGGCACCGGATAGAGCGCGATGGGCGTGCCATCGTCGTCTTCGATAATGATCTGCGGGTGCAAATCGCCCTTGTGTTCCATGATCACGCGATGGCTCACGCCAGAGGCAGCATCGATTTCTTCGCGCATGGTCTTGCCATCCACGATGTCATCGAAGCGAACCACGCCTTCACGCTCGGCGAGAATCTGAACGTTGAATGGGTCCCACGAGAAGAGAACGTCCTTCTCCTTCACCTGGCCACCATCTTCGACGCGCACCACGCCACCGAGAGGTACTACGAAGCGATCAAGCTCGCGCTCGCGCTTGTCGAGCAAAAGCAGCTCACCGTTGCGGCTAATGGCGACGGTTTCACCGCCACTGGGCGAGGCCACGTTCAAATTGTGATAACGAATCGTTCCGGATTGTGACGCCTTGATGTCGGACTCTTCCACGCCCTTGGTGGCCGTACCACCAATGTGGAATGTGCGCATGGTGAGCTGCGTACCCGGCTCACCAATGGACTGTGCGGCAATGATGCCCACCGCAAGCCCCTTCTCAACGATGGCGCCGCGCGACAGATCCATGCCATAGCACTTCTGGCAAACACCCGTGGGCGATTCGCATGTGAGAGGCGAACGCACGCGCACCTTCTCGTAACCCATGCTCTCGATACGTCGCGCCGTCTCTTCGGTGATGACATCACCTTCACGCACAACCACTTCGTCGGTGACGACGTCGATGATGGTGTCTCGCGCCGTGCGACCACGAATGGCTTGTGCCAGCGACACTTCGAGCTTCTCGCCCTTGTAGATCTGCCCCTTGCTAACGCCATTGAGCGTTTCACAATCTTCGCGAGACACGACAACATTCTGCGCCACGTCACTGAGCTTGCGCGTGAGATACCCGGAGTCGGCCGTCTTGAGCGCCGTGTCGGCAAGACCCTTACGCGCGCCGTGTGTGGATGAGAAGTACTCAAGCACGTGCAGGCCCTCGCGGAAGTTGGAGCGAATGGGCGTCTCAATGATCTTGCCCGACGGCTTGGCCATGAGACCGCGCATACCGGCAAGCTGACGAATCTGTTCCACCGAACCACGCGCACCGGACTCGGCCATCGCGAAAATGGGATTCAAGTACGGAATGCCGTCGCGGACGTCGTTCTTGAGCGAGTCCATCATGACGCGCCCAACCTCTTCACGGGCACGGGTCCACGTGTCGATGATCTTCGAATAGCGCTCGCCGCGCGTGATCTCACCGCGCTTCAAGTGGGCTTCGATCTCGGCAACCTCCTTCTCTGCGTCGCGAAGAATGGCTTCCTTTTCTTCCGGAACGCGCATGTCGTCTTTGGCGAAGGAAAGGCCCGCACGCGTGGCCGACTTGAAACCAATCGACTTAATGTCGTCGAGCAGCTTGAGCGTGGAGCCCTTGCCGAGCAGCTTGTGGCAATCGCCAATCAATCCACCGACGCGCTTCTTGGTGAGGTTGTAGTTGTAAAACGGCATACCAAACGGAAGGATGTCGTTGAACAGCACCCGACCAACGGTGGTTTCAACCATTGACATGGGTTCCCACTGGCCGGGGCCGGTGGCCACAATCGCACCTTCATCCAAACGAAGCTTTACGCGGTCGTGAATGCCAAACTTGCCTTCGCTGTAGCCGAGGAAGACCTCGTTGCTATGCGTGCATACCGGCACTTTCTGCTGCTGCGTGGGGAAGCCCACCGTGAGGTAGTAGATCCCAAGCACCATGTCCTGCGACGGGGCGATCAGCGGACGGCCATCGGCCGGCGAAAAAATGTTGTTGGTGGAGAGCACCAACGTGGTGGCCTCGACCTGCGCTTCGTAGGAGAGCGGAAGGTGAACAGCCATCTGGTCACCGTCGAAGTCGGCGTTGAAACCGGTGCAGACAAGCGGATGCAAACGAATCGCATTGCCTTCGATCAGCGTAGGCTCAAAGGCCTGAATGCCCATGCGGTGGAGCGTGGGCGCGCGGTTGAGCAACACAGGGTGCTCGCGTGTGACCTCGTCGAGGATGTCCCAGACTTCCTCTTCTTTACGTTCAAGCATCTTCTTCGCGGCCTTGATGGTCTCGGCATAACCGAGGTCCTTCAGCCGGCGAATGATGAACGGCTGGTAGAGCTCAAGTGCAATCTTCTTGGGCAAACCGCACTGGTGGAGCTTGAGTTCCGGGCCAACCACAATCACCGAACGCGCGCTGTAGTCCACGCGCTTGCCGAGCAGGTTCTCGCGGAAGCGCCCCTGCTTTCCCTTGATCATGTCGGTCAGTGACTTGAGCGGGCGGTTGCTTGAACCCAACACACTGCGTCGGCACCGCGCGTTGTCGAAGAGCGCGTCCACCGATTGCTGCAACATACGCTTTTCATTGCGAATGATGACTTCGGGTGCATTGAGGTCGAGCAGCTTCTTTAAGCGATTGTTGCGGTTGATCAAGCGGCGATAGAGGTCGTTCAAGTCGGAGGTGGCGAAGTTGCCCGAATCGAGCAATACCAAAGGACGTAGGTCAGGAGGAATGACGGGAATTACGTCGAGCACCAAGGTCTCGGTGCGGTTACCGGAGTCACGCAACGCCTCTACGGTGCGCAAGCGCTTGAGGTAGTCCTTCGTCTTCTGCTTGCTGCGCGTGGCCTCGAGGTCGGCGCGCAACTCCTGCGACAGCTTGTCCAAGTCAATGCGGCGGAGCATTTCCTTGATGGCTTCGGCGCCCATGCCCGCGCGGAAGGAGTCGCCATACTTCTGGCGAAGCTCGCGGTACTGATCCTCGGTGAGGAGTTCGGCTTCCTTCAGCGGCGTGTCGCCCGCGTCAATCACGACGTAGTCCTGAAAATAGACCACGCGCTCAAGACTGGACGTCTTCATATTGAGCAACGTGCCCAAGCGAGACGGCATGGCCTTGAAGAACCAAATGTGAACCACCGGCGCAGCCAGTGAAATATGGCCCATGCGCTTACGACGAACGCGGCTATGGGTTACTTTCACCCCGCAGCGATCGCAAATGATGCCCTTGTGCTTGATGCCCTTGTACTTGCCGCAGAAGCATTCCCAGTCGCGCTCCGGTCCAAAGATCTTTTCGCAGAACAGACCATCCTTCTCCGACCGGTAGGTGCGGTAGTTGATGGTTTCGGGTTTCTTGACTTCGCCATAGGACCACGAACGAATCAGCTCGGGCGTTGCCAAGTTGATGCGGATGGCCGTGTAGTCATTGACGCGGTTGAACATGCTCTCGATCATTGTTCAGTTCCTCTCGTCTTTTCTATCTTCGATGGTGTTGTGATGGGCCGGCGTGCCGAGGCGATTTGTTGGCGTTGCGGGTGGACATGCCGAAGCACCCGCACGGGCCGTACGAGACGACCGTACTAGAGACGGCTCTTTTCCAGTTCGATGTTGAGCCCGAGGCCTCGAATCTCATTGCAGAGCACCTCAAAGGAGACCGGCGTGCCGGCTTCCAAGACGTTTTCGCCCTTGACCATCGATTCGTAAATCTTCATGCGACCGTCCACGTCATCGGACTTGACGGTGAGCAACTCCTGCAAAATGTTGGCGGCGCCATACGCTTCGAGCGCCCACACCTCCATCTCGCCAAAGCGCTGACCACCGAAGCGCGCCTTGCCGCCCAGGGGCTGCTGCGTAATGAGGCTGTAGGGCCCCGTGGCACGCGCGTGGATCTTTTCATCGACCAAGTGGTGCAGCTTGAGCATGTACATGTAGCCCACCGTGACATCCTGATCGAATCGACTGCCCGTCCGACCGTCGTAGAGCGTGACCTTGCCGTCGGCCGGCAGCCCTGCTTCCACCAACATGTCTTCGACAGCCTGCTCGGTGGCACCATCAAAGACTGCTGTGGCCACGCGTGTGTTGAGCAAGCGCGCTGCGTGGCCGAGGTGGGTTTCCATAATCTGGCCCACGTTCATACGGCTGGGAACACCCAACGGATTGAGGCAAATTTCAACCGGCGTCCCATCGGCTAAGAACGGCATATCTTCCATGGGAAGAATGCGGCTAATCACACCCTTGTTCCCGTGGCGACCCGCCATCTTATCGCCCACCGACAAGTTGCGACGCGTGGCGAGGTACACCTTGACGACCTCAAGAACGCCCGTGGCCAACTCATCGCCACGCGACAAGCGATTCACACGCTTGTTCTTGACGGCTTCTGCGTCGTCGATCTCACGCAGGCGCTGGCGTGCCTCCGCGTGGAAGGGATCATCCGGTCGCAATCCCGATCCGCGGATGGCCGTGGTGAGTCGATCACGGAACTCGCGGAGTTCGGCAGGCTTGGTAACGCCTTCGGCCGAAAACTGCTTGCGGGTAACCGGATCGATGAGTTTGCGCCCAAGACTCTCGCTCATGGATTCGAGCAGCGCATCGAGGCGCGTGACGAAGAGCTTATGGAATTCGGTTTCGATCTCTTTGATCTTCTGCTGATTCTCAAGACGCTCTTCTTCGCTCACGTTCACCTTACGTGTGAACTTCTTGGTGTTGATGACAATGCCCTCAACACCCGGCGAGACCGTTAGCGAATCGTTGCGCACGTCTTCACCCGCGCGACCAAAGATGGCATGAAGCAGCTTCTCTTCCGGCGAAAGCTCACTCTTGCTCTTGGGCGCGACCTTCCCCACGAGAATGTCGCCCGGTTTCACGCGCGTGCCCACGCGGACAATCCCCTCGTCGTCGAGATTGCGCAGCGCGCGCTCCGACACATTGGGAATGTCGTTGGTGAATTCTTCGCGGCCCAACTTGGTTTCGCGAATCTCGATCTCATACATGTCGATGTGAATCGATGTGTAGGCGTCGTCGCGGACCAGCGCTTCACTGACGAGAATGGCATCCTCAAAGTTGTAGCCATCCCACGGCATGAACGCCACGAGGATGTTGCGACCGAGCGCGAGTTCACCCTTATGCGTTGCGGCGCCATCGGCAATGATCTGACCGGCTTTGACGGTGTCACCAACGTTCACGAGTGGCTTTTGGTTTTGGCAGGTGCGCTCATTGAGTCCTACGAACTTGCGGAATGTATAGGTGCGCGAACCTTCCTTTTCGTCAACCACGATCTTGAGTGCGTCTACGTAAGACACCGCGCCATCGCCTTTGGCGACCACCACCATGCTGGAGTTGGCCGCGACGATCGTTTCCATCCCCGTACCGACGATGGGCGGGTCGGTCCTGAGGAGCGGAACGGCCTGGCGCTGCATGTTGCTTCCCATGAGCGCGCGGTTTGCATCGTCGTGCTCAAGGAAGGGAATCAACGACGCCGAAACGCCCACCAGCTGCATGGGACTCACGTCCATGTAGGCCACATCCTTGGCCTTCACGATGAGGAAGTCGTCGTTGTAGCGACCAAGAATATTGGTCTCGGCGATCTTGCCGCTGTCTTCGACCGGCGTGTCGGCCGGAGCCATGATCTGATCGAGCTCTTGATCGGCGCGTAGGAACACAATCTCCTTGGTAACAACACCGTTCTTCACAACCTGGTAGGGCGTGATCAAGAACCCGTACTCATCCACGCCGCTGTAAATCGCTAGCGATGAGATAAGACCGATATTCGTGCCTTCGGGCGTTTCAATCGGGCAAATGCGACCGTAGTGGCTGATATGCACGTCGCGCACTTCGAAGCCAGCGCGCTTACGGTTGAGACCACCTGGCCCAAGCGCCGAGAGACCCCGCTCGTGCTTGAGCTGCGAAAGTGGGTTGGTTTGGTCAACCACCTGACTCAACTCGCCGCGACCAAAGAAGTAGTCGATGGCCGAGGAAATGGTCTTGGAGTTGATCACCGAACGCGGCGTGATGGAATCGGAGTCCTCAATGTTCATGCGCTCCTGCGCCGTGCGACGCAGCTTGAGGAATCCTTTACGCATCTCGTCGGCGGCGAGTTCGGCGATGGTGCGAATACGACGGTTACCGAGGTGATCGATATCGTCCACTTCACCTTGGCCGGCCCGCAACTTCATGAGGTAGCGAACCGCCTGCACGAGGTCGTCCTTGTGAAGCGTCTGCTGATTCTCGGGCACCGAGGTGTTGAACTTTCGATTGAGGCGGAAGCGCCCGACCTTGCCAAGGCGGTAACGGCCAGCGTCGAAGAACTTCTCACGGAAGAGATCTTTGGCTTTCTCAATCTGCGGCGGGTTGCCGGGACGCAGGCGCCCGTAGATCTTTTGCAACGCTTCTTCGTGGCTCTCGGTGGTGTCTTCAAGCAGTGTGTTGAGCACCAACGCGTCGTCGAGATCGGCGACGGTCTCCACCGACTCGAGTCCCGACTTCTTGAGACGTTCCGCGGCCTCTTCGCTGACCGGCTCAAGCGCTTCCACAATGATCTCGCCGGTGTCCGGATCGGCCTGCTGCTCGAGCACGTGGCGACCAATGATGTTCTTCTTGAAGGTGCGAGACTTCACCGAGAGCGATTTGGTCTTGTAGAACAGTCGCACGATATCGGCGTCGGTGCTGAACTCTTCGCTCACCGCACGCAACAAGGCCGTAGCCGGGAATTTACCCGACTGGTCAATGCGTACGGCCAAGACTTCCTTCTTGGTCACATTGAGTTCAATCCACGAGCCGCGCTCGGGAATCAGCCAGCAACTGTGAAGCTTTCGTTCCGAACCGTGCGTCTGTACAGAGAAGTCGACGCCCGGCGAGCGGTGCAACTGCGTGACAATGACACGCTCGGTGCCATTGATGAGGAACTCACCCCCTCCGATCATGATGGGGATCTCGCCGAGGTAGACATCTTCCTCGACGGGCGACTCCTTCTGTAGCCGCACGCGGATCTTGAACGGACGTCCGTAGGTGAGCTTGAGCTCGCGGCACTCGTCCTGCGTGTAGCGCGGACTACCGAGTTCGTAGCCGAGGTACTGAAGTTCCATCGTGCCGTCGTAGGACGGAATGGGAAAGATCTCGCTCAGCACGCCATGAAGACCGCTGTGGACACGGTGCTCGGGCGTGATGTCTTCCTGGAGGAATGACGAAAACGCATTCGTCTGAAGATGCACAAGGTTGGGCACGGGTTGTGACCGGCGCCCGCCGAACCGACGCTGTTCGAGATCGCCGATGGGCGTGCCAATCACCTCGGCAAGCGTATTGTGACCCGCACTGCCCGAGAGACTGCCATTGCCATTGCTGCCGCCTTTGCTATTGCCATTCGTGTTGCTTGCCACGATTCACTGCCTCCTTGCACACACACGCGGAGACCTGGGCAACACGAACTAAGGTCAAGAGCACGCAGCCTGTTACACACAGCGTGGATGTCACGCACTCTGTGGGCGCGACGTGCTGCCAAAACGTGTGTCCAAGGCGCATTTCTTGGCGAAGTACAACCACAAGGTGGTTGCGCTCACGTGAGAAATGGTTGCGGCTCATAACCAGTTAATTCGCGCTTTGGTTCCCAAGGGTTTCCAAACGCGTACGACTTGCTTTCGAGTCGATTCGTTTCGATTCGAAACACGTGATAAGAAATGTGCACGTACACAACACATTGCGTGCGATTGGTATCGCGTGCAAATGGAGTCGTGTGCAAATGCAACCATCTCATCGCGGCCGCAACCCTGCAGCACCCAATCTGGAGGTTCCCTCGGCCAGAGGAACGCGCTGGCGGGTGAGTGCAGAGATATTCCTGGGCGCGTCCATGACGGACGCCACCCAGCATCAGCATAGGCGGGCCTCTGAGGCCCGCCCGCCGAAAAATTTATTCATTGACCCCAAGGATCGAGCTACTTGACCTCAACCTCAGCGCCGGCTTCTTCCAGCTGCTTCTTGAGGGTCTCGGCGTCGTCCTTGGACACGCCTTCTTTGACGGCCTTGGGTGCGCCGTCCACCATCGCCTTGGCTTCTTTGAGACCAAGTCCGGTGATAGCGCGGACGGCCTTGATCACCTGGATCTTCTGCTGGCCAGCGCTCTTCAAGATGACATCGAATGCCGTCTGCTCGGCTTCCGCATCGCCACCGCCGCCAGCAGCGGGCGCCGCCATGACTGCGGCGGGTGCCGAAGCCGACACACCCCAACGACCTTCCATGGCCTTGACCAATTTGGCGGCCTTGGCAATCGTCAGCGAGTCGAGAGAAGTGAAAATGGCCTCGAGGTCGCTGTCGAGCTCGATGGTTTCCTGTTCGTCGGACATGATTCCAACTCCTGAAATACGAAACTTGGTGCGCAAGGCGACGAAACGGCGCCCGACGCGAAACGAAAACTGTAAATGCCTTTGATTCTTGGACTGCGCGTGGGATTGCGCGGAGCCTATTCCGCGGCGACCGGCTCCCCGGCCTCGCCTTCTCCGTCCTCCGAAGACTTATCGATTCTTGCCTGCAGACAACGCGCGAGACCGCCATAGACGCCGCTAAGGCACGTGGCAATGCCGCGCGGACTGCCAATGATGGCGCTCAGCAACATGCCCTTGAGCTCAGTGAGCCCCGGCATGTCGGCCAGGGTGGCCGCGTCGGACGCGTCCATCAACTCGCCATCCGCCACAGCGCCTTTCAGCGTGAGCGGCTTGAACTTCTTTCGCCAATCGCGGACGATCTTGGCGCACGGAATCGGACCGTCGCCGCCATAGACCACGGCTGTGGGCCCCTTCAACATGGCCTCAAGATCTTCAACCGTGTCGGCGTCTTCGAAATAGCGACGCTTGAGGGCCAACTTGGCGGTGCGATTGTGAATCACACGAAGTTTGGCGCCCCCCGCCTTTTCGCGCAGGTCCTTGCGAAACTCTTGGACGTTCTCGACCGTCATGGGACCGGGATCCAAAACCAACAGCCCGGCGTCGGCATCGACCAACGCCGATTCCAACTGGGTGGCAAGGAGCCGCTTAAGTTCTTTTGCCATCACGGACTCCTTTCTTAGTTGAGGTCCAACCGAAGGCCAGGGGTCATCGACGCGGAGATTGCTACCCGCTTGATGTAGGTGCCCTTCACCGCCGCGGGCTTCATGTTTTTGATGAACTCGAAGAAGTGGCGAATGTTGGCTTCCAGATCTTCACGAGAAAAACTGCGCTTGCCGACCGGTACGTGCACATTGCCCGTCTTGTCCGCCTTGAACTCAACCTTACCCGCTTTGAACTCGGTGACGGCCTCGGCAACACGTGGTGTGACCGTACCCGACTTGGGGCTGGGCATCTTGCCTTGCGGTCCAAGAACGCGGCCGAGCTTGCCCACGACACGCATCATGCTCGGATGCGCAATACACACATCGAAGTCCATCCAGCCTTCTTGGATGCGGCTCGCGAGGTCTTCGCCACCCACTTCATCCGCGCCCGCTTCGGTAGCGGCCTCCGCGTGCTCACCCTCCGCGAATACAATCACGGTGCGCGTCTTTCCAATGCCCTTGGGCAAGGAGACGCTGCCCCGCACTTGTTGATCGGCCTTGGTGGTATCAATGCCAAGACGCATCGCCATCTCGACGGTCTCGTCGAATTTGGCCTTGGGAAACTTGCCCAGCATCTCGAGCGCGTCGGACACGGTATAGCTCTTAAGCTTCTCGTAGCCCGGCGTGCCGGTGGCAGCCCGGTAGCGTTTCGTGGTTCGTGCCATCCGCGAATCTCCCTCTCCCGTCCTGTCGCGCGGTCGCCAGAGCGGTGCGAGTTATCGTGTGTCGTCCCGTCTCCGGAACGATCGAAGCGGCAGATGGTGCCTCAACCGCGGGCGGGAGACGACAAATTCTTGAGGGCCCTCGCCCCTCCGGGTCGCAAAGGGCGACGGTATCGTGGGTGGTCCTGCATCTCCAAAGGAGCGCGGCGATCCAATCCACCTCGAATCCAAAGCTGACCGCAGAGCGGGTGAGATACCTGGCGTCGCTCGTGGCGCTCCCCCTTGCGATTTTTCTGACAGGGCTGCCGCTTGGGGGCCCCGCCCTCGCCAAGGAGGACGACACGCTAACAGTTCGAGACCGCCTTGAGTTGTTCATGGATGCGTGCGCGGTCCATGGATTCGAGGGCGCCGTGATCGTCGTGCGCAATGACGAGATCTTGTTGCGCTCGGGCTATGGATTCGCGTCGCGGGCGGAGGGAGTCGCCAATCGCCCGGACACGCTGTTCGATGCCGGTTCGGTCGCCAAGCAGTTCACCGCGGCCGCGGTGTTGCGCCTCAAGGAGCAAGGCGTCATCAAGCTGAGCGACCCGGTGGCCGAGCACCTCCCCACGCTCGGCGATCGCTGGAAGCCTGTCACGATTCACCAACTCCTCGCGCACGCGTCCGGGATTCCACGCGACGTCCATCCCGGCCTTGTTCGCGATCCAAGTCGAGCAGGATTTCTTCGCGCGGCAAAGCAGTTGGGTCCACACGCCACCGCCAACGACAAGGCGAGCTACAGCAATCTTGGCTACTCCGTTCTTGCAGCACTCATTGAAGTGGTGTCAAAGAAGTCATTCGAACACTATGTCCGCGAGCAAGTCTTTCACCGCGCGGGCATGACAAGAACACACTTTCCCCGTGAACGTAAAGCCACCCCGCGATGTGCGCGCGGTCTTGAGAAGGGCGTTGAACGCCTCCCGGCAAATCGAGAACGGTTTCCCTGGCGTTTCAAAGGCAGCGTGGGTGTGCTCACGACCGTCGAGGAACTGCGTGCATGGGATCGCGCGCTCCGAGCCGGTCAAGTGCTGAGCGTGGAATCACTCGCCGCCATGAACACACCGCATGCGGGACGTTTCGGCTATGGCGTACTCGTCCGCAAGCTCTCGCAACATAAACAGCACATTTCGCACTCCGGCGCGACCATGGGATTCGAGTCGGGGCTTCGCCGAATTCCACAAGACGGCCTGCTTGTCGCCGTACTCGCGAATCGGCGTGGCATTGGCTACATTGCGCGCGGGCTGGAACTCATTGCCCGCGAACAACCCGTTGTTATGCCCCCCGATGCTGTGCAACTGAATGCATCAACAAGCAATGCATGGCGCGGCGAGTACCAGAGCAAAAATCGCGCGATGATCCGCGTGGACCCCAGCGAACGAGGATTGATTGTGACGCCACGATCGCAATCCGCACTCGCGCAGCTGTTCGGCCACACGTCGGGAGCGCGTCGCCCGGGCCGTTGGGGACGCTCGCACTGGAGTGGCTGGACGTGGCGCAACGAACGGCTCACCAATCTCCTCAATGCGCTTGGCGAGGATGCAGTAGATGACGCCCTGGCATACGGGATGCCCAAAGCATTCTGCAAGGGGTGGGCGCTAGCGCGCGCCAAAGTAGGCGCACTCGAATCGTGGAGACATATTGGCAACGTAAGTACGCAAGTGATGCAGTACTCACTATTCGAACTTACATTTCAGCGGCGCCGGCGCTTGCTTGTCGCGCGCTGGGGCGGGCCCCATGTCGATGAGATGTCACTCTACCCCGTAGGCACAGTGTTTAGCAAACGCTTCGTGCATGTAGGAAAGAACCAATACGTCGCGTTTGACTTCGAGACATGGAAGGCCAAACCGCTCACCATCGCCGATGCGATCCTGCAACTACCCAATGGAACGCGCTTTGAGCGCGTGGCGTCAAGCGAAGCACGAAACACGTCAGAGAAATGAAACGCGCCTGCACCTACATTGTTTCCTTGATCACTGTAGGATGCATAACGGCCTGTTCCTATGCACTACCGCCACCGTATCCCGGCCCGTTTGTTGCCAAGAAACAAAGCGACCGATGGGAGCGTGCAATCGAGAGGCATGCACAGCACGGCGATTGGATCCTCATGCGCGGCTATACGCCGTTTCATACACTAGTCAGCGCCGCGGGAAATACGCCATGGTCCCATGTGGGGATCTACGACGCACACGCACGATGCATAATCGATGCTGCGCCACTTGGCGTGCGCACCAAGCCGCTTCACACCTACCTGTGGCGAATGCACCACATGCAGGTTGTACGTCCTCATCAGCAGTCACCGCAGCGCGCGGCAGCCGCTGTTCAATTCGCGCGATCACGCGTGGGCAGAGGATACGACATTGGTATTGCCGTTGGCAGGCCACACCCTGAACGATGGACCTGTGTGGAACTCATGCTGGATGCGTACTCGATTCGCGTTCATTCACAACCGGATCGACGCGCGCTGTTTCCCCACGTGTTGCATCGCTTCGGTTCGGTGGTCTATGACACGGGGCCACGTGTGAGAGCGCCCGCGTGCCGCCCTCGCTGTCGTTCATCCCCAAAGTAGAAACGCAGCCCAGCAGGCGGGGCTTGCGTCAACATCCTTCGCGGCGATGGCCTCCAACTTGGCGGCGCGCAGGGCGTCCATGGGCGAAAGGCCTCGGCCCAGATGGGCGTCGTAGAAGCGCTCAAAGAAACGCGCGGTCGCCTTGTCTTCAACGCGCCACGCACTCGCGATGACACGACGCGCACCCGACCAAAGAAACGCGCGGCTAAGTCCCAGCAGGCCTTCGCCCCACGTAGGAACGCCACGCGCCGAGTTGCACGCCGAAAGCACAACCAGATCCGCATCCACCTTGGTGGTAGCGATAGCACTTGCACTCCACACCGCATCATCGGCAAGCACCAGTCCCGACGCATCGGCGCGCTTGGCATTGAGTACGCCGTGGCATGCGAAGTGGGCCACACGCCATGGACGTGTGGCCTCCGCGTAGTCATTCGCTACGCGCGTCACTGTGGTTTCATCGCGGGTCAATACAGTTGTCGATTCGTCCTCGAAGTACTGCCTGATGTTTGCCACTTCGCTTTCGCTTGCGGGTAGCTCGGGAAACGTACCCGTCGATGGCGGATTGGCTACAGCGAAGAAGCCCTCACCGCGAGAGGCGCTCGTCCGTAGCGTCATGGCAGCGGTAACACTCGGAACGAATGACACGGCGTAAGACGAGAGTACTCGTTGACCATCAGCACGTATAAGGGCTTCGAAAGGTAGCGTTGCGAGAGATCCATCCGGCGAAATCAGCAAATGCGTCTTGCCTTTCAATGTCACTTCGAGTGGCTTAACCAGTCGCGTGTAAAGCTGAGTCGCAAGAGAGTCAGACTTTGCACCCGGCGTTGAGAGTCGACGACGATACGCCATAACGAGGTCAATGAGGCCATCGTTAGAGTCCAATCGGTGAAACGTTACGGATTCGCTGTCAATGATCATGACCGAAATCGCGTCGGCAAAGGAGGTGTCATAGGCAACATACGCTGTGTGCTTATCCAGCGTGGTTTGAAACACGCTCAGTTCCGCGGGGCGAATACGCGACACCATGGCGCTGCGCCGTGAATGCTTGGCAATGGCCGATACGACGACGTTGCGCGCGGTCCATGCCGCCTCAAGATCCGAGGCAGCACCGGCTGCTTCGTCGCCGCCTCGCCTCAACCGCCGAAGCGAAACTACGCGACGTTGGGCACGTCGGAGTCGGGCACGACTCTCGCGATCCGCCTTGGCAAGCTCGTCGGGCAATCGAACATGTGCCTTGAGTGTGTGCAGGGCCTGCGTGAGTTGCGTTGCGCGCCCAACTTCAAAGAGCCAATATCCATCCGCTTTGATCTGGGCAACATCGTCGCCTTTGGCACCGCGCAAAAGTGCATGCACGGCCTCGAGGCCCAATCGTGCAAGCCGCGATGTACGCCATTGGCGGTTCATCGCTGTGCCGGGCGGTAATCCTTCGTAGCTTTCGATTTGAAACGTGGCGGCGGACTTTGCGGCTTCGAGACCCTCGCGAAACAACCCACTGGCAATGGCCGCCTGGGTAAACATTTCATCGATGACACCAATCGAACCCTCAATCTCGGCAGGTTCATCGCGAAGGGCGCGCAACTGAGCAAGGGCCTCTTTCGGCTTTCCGCGGTGAACATCGAGCCCCGCACGGACAATACGTGCCGAGCGCAAATACGTCTTGGAGGGAAGGGGACGAAAACTCTCCATGGCTCGGTCATAGTGCGCTTCCGCAAGATCCCAGCGCTCTTGAATCTCTGCCAACTGACCGAGATGAATCAGACTCCGACCACGCAACTCGGTGACGTCGTCCGGCTTGAGCAACGCAAGGGCCTTGTTTGCCGCCGCCTCCGCTTGATCCATTTCCTTGAGATTGAAGTGAATTTGGGCGAGCTGTAGCTGCGTTTCCGCCACCTTCAACCGCCAGGCCTGCGATTCGGCAAGCGACTTCATCGCAAGCACAACGTCCTTCGCGCGCGCGTTCTCGCGCAGCACGCCGAGTAGCGTGGCCTGAAGAGAGAGAAGGTTGAAGCGCGTCTTCGGGTTGGGCTTTTTCAACTTGAGTGCAAGCGCTTTCTCAATGGACTCCATCGCCGGAGCGAACCGATTCATTGCAAAGCACACTTGCGCTCGCCGGTGGAGGCCCGATTGCAACTGCGCTACATGACCCCTCTTCGTCGCGTAGGCAATGTGCTCGTCTGCGACCCGTAGCTCGGGATCGTTTCCAGGCAGATCGCTTTCGAGGTTCCAGCGAAGTGTGAGCACGTTGTACATCTTGTGCGGATCACGCGCCTTGAGGGCCGCGGTGTAGGCACGATCCAATACCGCGGGAACGTCTTCGTACTGGCCGAGTTTGATTCGACGGCTCGCGATGTTCGATCCAATGCGCGCGATGGTATCGGCATCACCGCTCGCCAACACCGCATCCCACGCACGCTGCTCATCGACTCGTATGCCACCAATATCTTGGAGTTGCTGACTGTATGTCGCCGCGACCCGATACGCACGTGCAGCTTGAAGGAACCACGCATGGTCCATGGCCAGCTTGCCGGCCGCACGATTTATCGCTCGCGCTTCCTTCTGCATCCCAAGACGACCGTAGGCGATGCTTAGCCAGCGGTCATAGCGCCAGCCTAGAAAACTGGGTGGCAGTTTTGCACGCAGCCCATCGTGCAACTTCGCGACGCGCAACACGGTATGGGGCAGCCCAAGATTGAGGAGTCGTTCAAGTCGATGGCCGACACGACACACGCGCAGCTCGACGGCCCACTGCTCTTCCGTCAGCGATGACCAACGCTTGACCTCTCCACGAAGCGCGGCCGAACCGGGCAGGTGCTTCGTATGCCCGGCGACCTTGTCCAACAACGCCAAGAACCTTGTTCGCTCCTCAGGGTCATCATTCTTTTCGGTCGCGTGGACATGGGCGCCCACAAGTGCAGCGCCTAGCTCCAAGACGTCGTGTGAATACGTAGCGAGTGTTGCCATGACTACCGCAGGCTTGCCTGCTTGATGTGCGGCATAGATCGCTTCCGCCGTTGGCGCAATGCGTCCACCCGGATTGTCTTCCGCGGCATGCGCCGACAGCACCCCAAACATCAGGCAGCCACACAGGGTGAAGAAGCGACGCATGCGTTCTACTTTAGCCGGAACCTGACGTGTTGGGTGAAGGTGAAGATGCCTTGTTCGTCGGGCGTGAGCCGTTTCGCGAGGAGGGAGAGAGGCGCAGAGGGGATGCGTCCCGTTGGCTGGTGGCCCAGAATCGGGAAGTGTCGGAACTCGATAATGTAGGATTCTTTGGGCGTGAAACGCCACAGTGGCGCTCGCCTTAGACACGGGCTCGCTCTAGTTCGGCCCTTCGATGCGCACGTCGTGGATCTTCGATCCACTTGTGCTTACTCAGGGTCTCCGACTACGTCGGGTCTTCGACCCTCGTTGTCTCCGACACGCGTCTTGAGATGTCTTGGCATCTTGTTGTCGAAGCAGAGTTCATCTTGACGTAGCCATCCTTCTGTGCGAAACGAGTCGC
The DNA here is from genome assembly GCA_965222115.1 of Planctomycetota bacterium. Classification (GTDB taxonomy): domain Bacteria; phylum Planctomycetota; class PLA2; order PLA2; family JAEUHO01; genus CBDCTJ01. Next base: position 2,975,082 of record CBDCTJ010000007.1, read on the forward strand.
GTTCGACGGCGAACAGAGAAATCACACTCCATGACATGTGTGGATTTGGTCCTGATGCAGCCTTCAACGCGAGACAGGGAGAGCAGTGGGTCCATAAGCGAATTGTACGTTGGCTCGTGAATGCATGCCCGTTCGTAGGCTAAACTGGTTCACCATGTTGGAGCAACGCCCCGATTCTGTACTCCTTACACGCGTCGGCATGAACTACGAAGCCACGCTCCTTGCGGGCCGACTCAAGGCACACAGCGTCGATGTCGTTATCGAAGAACTCATCGCCTATGACGACGCCGCGGGAAATTCGGGCATTCGCGTATGGGTGCCGGAAGCCCAACTTAAACAAGCTCAAGAAATCTTGGCGGAGCTAGAAGCTGCGCGAGACACCCTCACCGAGAGCGAACTCGAGCGCCAGGCGATGAAAGCGGGCGAAGTCGTCGAGACTAGAGAGACTCCCCGCGCTGAAGACTAACGGTCGTGGTCACACTTTGTTGGTGATCCTTGCCAGGCGGTCGGCATCACGGAACGTTAATCTCGCAAAATTTGCCCAACGTCAAGTACTTAGCTGCACCCATTTCGAACCATGCGCCAACGCCACATGTCGGTGCAGGACCTGCAGGCGACATCAAAGACACGACACACCGGTTTCAGCCACGCGAACCTCGACTCGCGGCACTTGACTCAAGACGAAGAAGTACAGTCACAAGGATCAGTATCAATCCCTGGATGAACACTGTAACGCCCGTGGGCAATCGCGCACTGCCAAGACACCCACAACTGAAGTCGGATGGCGTCCAGGGAAGCAGCACTACGGAAGTTGCGGCTGCCCCGATGAATCCCCAATACAACGCGAGTGCGGTCGTATGCCGGTAGCGGGGAGTCACTAGTGTTGCTGCTACGACGAGTTCTATCAGCGTCACGATAAACCGTGCAACTGAAGAAATGCTAAGCAGTTCGAAGGGCCAGAAATTTCTAGACAAAATCTTTGCTATCGCACTCGAAGTCAAGACAAGCGAGATAATCAGCGTGAGCACAAAACGCCAATTCGTAGCTCGAGTTTCACCGCGCATGCTCTCTTTTCCTAGCGAACGAACTTCACGATCACTTGTGGTGTGGCCACCTCGCTGTCCTCAACTCGGAACTCATGGCTGACAAATTCGAGCCCTGGCCCGTCTACAAAGAGCGTGTGAATTCCGGGTTTAGTCGGCTGAAAACCAAACACATCCAACTCGATCGGATCGCGGCTAATAGACTGATGCACATACATCGTACGTCTTAGGCCGCCAAGAAGCGGCCAATCGGCACTGTTGTAACGCACCCGTGCGCCGATGACTCGCTCTCCGTCCTCATTAAGTAACCTCGGCGAAAATCCGCACAATACTGGCCACGTGAAACTCAATGAGACTACTGACTCGGAGTCCCCAGACGTTTGACTGACAGGAACATAATTCGATCCGCCTAAGCCGTCGATAAGCTGTACTCGAAGTTCATCGAAGAGTGGCACCTGCGAAAACACCCAGTGCCCCTCCATATCCTGAGTGCCATATACGATCCCCCCTCCTACTCCTCCTCGCGCACTGTATGCGAGTTGCGGCACTGCAGATCGCCGTAGCTCGGGATACCCAGGCCTAGCTGACTTTGTGCGCACACCTACAAACCTCTGCCCAATTGCGACAGGAACCATTATTTCGAATGGCCGAATGCTCGTACCCAATTCGGTCAACTTCACTGTTGGCACGATCGCCCTCACGGGCATGTATCCGGGAATTCGCGATAGAACCACGACTTTCTCAGCTGGAAGATCACTCATCGGAACGACGAGCTCATAGACCCCCTTGCGGATCCCGGCGTCCGAGGGCAAGCGCTGCCACGTATCGGCAGCCCAAACGACTCTTGAGTGGAATAGATTTCGAACTATCCCTGCTTGCGGCACATGAACTTCCACTTGTGTCGGACGGATCGTAATGGGGAGTCCACTGTCCGCGTTCAGAAATTGAATTCGGATGCCGACACTCGGCATGAGTACGAGATCCACAGAAGAGTCGCTTGACCAATTCGCGTCGAGAGTTCGCTCGCGCAGGTTGGCTGCTTTGCCGGGTTCCTTCAAAACAAGTTCACTGAGCACTTGAGAATCAGCCTGTGCGGCGCTCTCATGCCACGCAGTAACCTCTACTGTTCGTGAACTAGCACTGTATGGCAAAGGAGCGCGCCAGTTTCCACTCTCGTCTGATCGAGCTATCGACGTGCAACCTTCGGTAGACCCCAGAGCGTTTAGGCTCTTTGACCTCGCGACGCCAAGAGTCCGAATCAACACTTTCGCATCACTAATTCCATCTCCCTTTGGTGTCCGAACTGTGCCTCGAATCCAATCGGCTCTCATCAACGCAAGTTCATTACGGTTGTCTTCTGAATTTAGCTCAAAAACATGCTGCGCAAAACCGCGTACGCGGACTGTCACTCGCCATCGGGCACGCTCAAGAGCGTCTCGTCGAATGCGCAACTCGCCAGTGCCTGGATCCACGTCGAAAGGTATTGTGGCTTCGCTCCGACTGTGCGGATCGGCGAAGACCGCCTGCTCGCCACTTACGTTTGAGCCGCTTTGGCTATCAAATAGGCGAAACTGTACATGCGAATTCCCGGAGTCCTCGTTGGTACGCCGATCAGGTTTGCCGGAGTTTGGCGAGTGTGGCGCAACCAGCAAATACGGATCGATTCGCGGTCTCGGCCGAACGGTGGCTTGCACATATGGATCGGGCGGCAGTGAGACGATCAAGATGTCATAAAAAATGCAGAGCGTGAGCGATACGCCAAGACAAAACGCACAAACCGCGAACCTACGGGATCCGCGGAACCCCGGAAACCTACGCGCTGTCTTGGACTCTACGTCCATGGGGAATGGGGACAAACGCGCTCGTCCCCTACTGGCATCTACAACTCGATAGCTTGTGTCCGTTCTCGTTAAAAAGAATCGACTCCGTGCAGTTCAAGCTCGCGGGTGAACAAAGCCCCGAGCATCCCTGAAAGGTAACAACGGATGGATTTTGAGAGTGATCAACGATTATGATCATGTCGCACGCTATCTGCGGCTTCAGTGGCCCCGGCCCATCCGGATCAATAGTATCAAACTGAGTGCTGCTTCCCCCGCTGGGCAAATTTGTACACCCACACGTTGAGACTGCAGTTGCACCACTTTGACTTCTGACGACCAGTTGGCACTCGGCACCAACGGGTAGAAGAAGGGGACAATCCCCGAAACAGTGAACCGTGGTCGGCACCGGATTGCCCTGCGAATCTGGTTCCCACTGCCCGGTACCGGTACAGGCGCCCCCGCCTCCTGCCGCTAGTGCGTGGGCTCCGCCTATCACGATTGCTAACGCAGCCACAACTGATGCTAAGAATGACTTGTTTTTCATGCTGTCATCCTTTCTCTGTGGGCTATCATGATATCATAGCATAGGGACTTGCCGATTCAACCTAAATACGCAGCCGCATATTTTGTTCGAGCATCCTGCTCTTCGTGTGGGTCACGGCTGTATCGGACTGGTTCCGACGCGGTCACTACACGCTAACAACATGAAGAATAGCGCCTTTGAACGGCTCAGTATCTGGGTTTGCACGACCCCACTAGCTTGGACAGCCCAATCTAGCCAACATCATTATCTTATCTTACCGCCCGCACCATTTTAGGGGCGGCAGGACACTAAATCGCCAGATTCCGGCCCACACAAGGAGCAGTAGAGCCGTAATTTTCCCACCAAGTAGGTGACTTGGGACTCTGACGTGCCCCCAATAGCGCTGTCAATGCAGAAACGGAAGCGCAACCTCGCCTGCGTAATTCATTAGTCAAGACGCTTGACTACGGACGCAGACGATTGCGCAGTTCCGCCGCCCATGGTATGGCCGCACGTGTCAAGTTGCGCGTGGAGTGGTTGGTTGAGTTCTCGGATCAGGGCGCTTTCGGGTTGGTCGAGAGGAAGGGAGGCTGAACGACGCTAGCCTGGTATTCGTGGATTGGGTACCACAGGGAAAGTGTTCGTCGGGAGATGCCTCGATCTACAGCCGTGGATTCAGATGCCGTGCATCCTGCCACATAAGGGCGACGAGGATGTTCTCCAGTCGCGCACTCCCTTCCTCTCAAAACTTCTTTGTCTTTTCTTTGGATCCTCTCGTGTTATGCGGTTCGCTTGTGACAGTAGCTCGTGTTGTCTTGCAGTACCGCCCACATGAATCCCACGAGTTCGCGCGCTACCGCCGTCACTGCTTTCTGACTCGGCATTCGTGCGTGGAGCCGGTGAAAGCGTCTATTGAGACGATGTTGCGCACGCCACGCGTGCGCAACAACCAAGGGGTCCTGGCCGGCTTGCCGGCGTTTCAAGCCAACACCTACGGCAGGTCGATGTCGGTATTGCCAAGCAGCTTGAACCAAGATCCGCCGTACGGTTGAGTTTCCTGCCTTGGTTATGCCGCCTCGTCGGCGACGGGGCCCACTGGAATACTCCGATACCGACAGGCCGAGGTAGTCCATCAGTGCTCTTGGGCTCGAGAATCGTTTCACATCGATCACTTCTACGAGAAATGTCATAGCCGTAAGTGTCTTTACGCCGCGGAAACACGTGAGCCGACCTACGGCTTCTCGGTATCGATCACTCTCGGCAACTCGCTCGATCCTGTTTTCAATCTCACTGAACTGCGAGAATTTGATCTGAAGCAGCGCGATGTGGTTGTTCAAGACGAACTGATCGTGGTGTTCAAGCTCTATGCCACGAAGCCACATCCAGAATGCGGCAGTCCAGTTCCTTTTCAATCCATACTTGAGTCCATGCCGATCGAGCAGCTTCAAAATCATCTGTTTGGACCGATGGATCTCCCGTCGAAATTGTTCACGACAACGAACCAGATTGCGGACACTTTCTTCTTCTTCGGTAGGAATGTGAATCGCCGTAAGGAGTCCCGCGCGGAGGTCAAATGCCAACCTTTCTGCATCTCGTCGATCGGTCTTCACTCGATCTCCGGGACGCTTCGGTGCAAGCGATGGCGCAATCACAACACATTGGTGGCCCCACGATTGCATGAGCCGATGCAGCACATATCCGGAACCACTAGCTTCGTAGCAGGAGATAATCGGACCGCGTTTCGCAATCTGAGCAATAGCACGTCGCAATGGCGCGTGCTCATTGGGAACGCGGATGACGCCTTCACACGAACCCGAATCCTCCGGAAGAATCGCAATCACCGCCTCTCTCTTATGAAGGTCGATTCCTAAGAATTGAGTAGTCTGGCTCATGGCTGGGCTCCTGTTGACGGACAAGTTCGATACTTGTTTTCGGGATAGGGTTCGACAATTCTTGCCGAATCAACCCCAGATGCCAAGGAGCTCAGCCTTTACCTCTCCAGCTGCGCTACTAGGGCACGGCCATCTTGTCTACAGGGCGGTTTCGAATCGTGGGGATCTATTCCTAGGGCTGCGCAGCGCTTCGCGCTGCTGACCCTAGGCTATTGGCCCATGGCTCCTAAGAGGCCGTTGACGGTGTTGTGGAACGTGAACGGCGATGGCGTTGGCAAGTTGCCAATCTGGAATTCGCGCACGACCTACGTTAGCGTTCGAATGATTCATCTTCGTACTCATACGCGAGCAGGAGAGTACCTCCTGAACTCTCGATTTGTTCGTTGAACAACCGCGGAACCGTTGGGTGCGGAAACCGTGTGGATGACCGGGGCACGATTTCGCCATTACCCGATCTACGCGTCTGTTGATTTGGTCCTTCGATGCGCACGTCGCGAATCAGAGATTCGCTTATGCTTACTCAGGATCTGCGATTTCGTTGGGTCTTCTACCCAAGAAATCCCCGACACGCGCGTCGAGGTGTTCACGAATAAGAAGTTCGGGTCCTCATGTCTGAATTTGTCACTTGCGCTCCTTCAGAGCGCTTCCATTGGGGACGCAAACTCTACCAGGGTTCGGAAGCCTCACTCATGAAGATTGGAAGCGAGCTATCATCGTTGGCACCTTCGGAGCCACGTCCTTTCGATTGTCTTTAGGAATGCGGCATCCAACTTTCAGGCCGCGCTTGGTGGTCTTGGCGCCCTTGGTGAGATCTCTTCTCCTCTCTCGGGCGGCGCACCGAAACCGATCGCACACACACCGCCTTGCCACGCGCCGCCTCGCTTGCGCTTCGTGACTAAGCTTCTTCGTGTGCCCATTCTTGAGACGACGTGCTTGCGACCCATTCCACATTTACACGACTCGCGTCCACCAACGCTTGCGCTCTGCAACTCTGCGCCTCTGCGCGCGGCTCTTCTTCTCATCCCGCCAATGGGTCCCACCGATGCCAGCAAATGTCGCGTCCTCAGGCTGCGCTTGGTGACCTTCGTGTCCTTGGTGAGAGCTTCTTCTTCCAGGAGGCGCCCTACGACCGAAGCGCTGCCAACGACTTCAAGAGACGACGACCCGTTGGCGTCTGAGCCATGGCTTTGGGCAGTTTTTCGATCCGGCGCTGCGCTTCGTCGATGAAACCGAGGTCGAGCACAATCACAGCACCCAGCAACCGATCCGCGTCGTCACCTGATGAATCGAGCTTCGACAACAGAGCCGCCAAGCGTGCCTGCTCCTCGATCGAGGCCACTTCAAAGGCGGCACTCGCTTCTTGGACGGCGCCACCGGTGCGTGTTTCGAGATGCCACAGGTATCGATGCCCAGGCGTCAAACTAGGTGCGTCGTCGGGCCACGCCCATGGGCTGGAAATCGAAGTGCCCTTGAAGATAAGTTTTGCCGACGCCTCGTCCTCGATCCGAATTGAGGTTTCGTCCGCATGGTCGGGAACATCGAAATGAAACGTAGGCCCGCTTGAGGCTAGGTAGCGTCCTTTGGGAGCACGCAGCACGAGCCCATCGCGGTACACGCCGTTTCCGGGGGTCGTGGGTGGCTCATCCGCCAAATGGGGCAACGCACCCAACCACACAGCGTCTTTGCGAAGCTCCGCTGCCCGCGCAACCAACTGAGTTCGCATGGATTCCTTCGTGGCACCGCCCGAGTCCCCTTGGATTTGCCAGAGTCCAAACGCAAGCAATGCCGCGGCGGCCATAGCGAGCATGGGCAGGAAAAACTTACGTCCCGTCTCGGGTTGAGGTTGCTCTTCGTTCACGCCGGTCGAGTGCAACGCGCCGCGTTCGGCGCGCACAGCATGCCAAACGTGTCGAAGATCTTCGTCGGTGGCCAGGCGTCGCTCAAATTCTTCACGCTGATCATTCGATAGCGTGCCCGCGACGTAGGCAGCCACCGTATCCGCCACCGCATGCGCGTCGTGAGGCCTACTTTCCACGTCGACGGCCAGCGGCACGCCGCGAACAAGCGCGCTTACCAACGCTTCGTCTTCTCGATTCACGACTCTCCCTCCACCCGCTGCTCTTCCAGCTCCGTTTTGACTGCGTCGCAGACCAAGGCCCACATCCCTGCGTCGTCTTCGGGACGCTCCTGCATGCGACGTCGAAGACCCTTGGCAAGTTTGCTGACCGCTTGCTCAAGGAGGCGGCTTACGCGCGGCGCCCCCACGTCCAAGATGGTGGCAATGTCTTTTTGAGCCACGCCATCCCGATACTTCAAGACGAGCGCAAAGTGTTCGCGACTCGTCAATGCTTCAAGTGATTCCGACAGCGCTTGCCGAATGCGTTCGGCGGTCTCTTTGCCCACCGCGGCTTCCAAGGGGCCGTGTGTCACAGTCTGCTCGCCAGGTCGCGCGCGGACACTTCGTTCGGCTCGTGCGTGTTCGCGGTGGTCGCGCCGAACATCGTCGATGCGTCGGCGCAGGACGAGCGTTAGCAAGTATACGAACAGTGCGCCGCGGCCGGTGTAGCGCCCAATGCGAAGTCGATCGCCGTCGTAGTGAGACGGCATGCTCAGATCGGAGAACGTCTCATCCGTTGCGTCCGCCGCCTGCGCAGCGCTCATGCCCTTGCGCATGGCAACGTTCTTGAGTCGGGTACGAAATGCATCACGCAACTTCGTCCACGCCGACTCCCTGCCCGCGTCGCATGCGCTGGTGAGATAGAGATCGGCGCCTACGATCGCGGCCAACGTCGACAGCCATTCGTCTTGCGATCCATCAAACCAACGACGCGTTACACGGATTGCACGTTGATTGAAGTCCTTGCGTGGGTAGGCGTGATCGCCATACGTCGTAACGCCTCGTTCGAAGTGCGCACGCAGAACAGACGACTCGGAGAAGGGACGACGCAACGCGCCCCCACCGTTCTCAGAAGATGGAACTTGATAAGCCGCCATACCGCGAGCTTACCAGCGAAGCGATGCACGATCATCCGCGAGGTCTCCGCAAGTGCTTTCGGACGACCCTCGATTTTTAGTGGCAACTTTTCAAAATCAGCTACGACGAGCTCCTTCGCGCCGTTTGGACGCGGTTCGTCTCGTCTATTCGTCGATCGTGATTCCCATAGAACGGGCGGTGCCCATGATGATGTTGGCGGCTGCGTCCTTGTTGAACGCATTGAGATCAGCCATCTTCTTCTCCGCGATTTCATCGACTTGAGCGCGGGTGACCGAACCAACCTTCAGCGTGTTGGGGGTGGGGCTGCCCTTGTCGAGGCCGGCCGCCTTACGCAGAAGGACGGCAGCGGGCGGGCTCTTGAGCTCAAAGTCAAACGAACGGTCGGTGTAGACGGTGAGGATGACCGGGATGGTAGTGCCCATGTCTTGACGGGTGGCGTCGTTGAAGCGCTTGACGAATTCGCCAATGTTGACGCCGTGCTGACCCAGCGCAGGACCTACGGGTGGCGCGGGCGTCGCCTGGCCACCGGGACACTGAAGCTTGATCTTTGCCTTGAACTCTTTTGCCATCGTTCGTCTCGTTTCTCTCTAGCGCCGCCTCGACGCGCAGGCACCGGCGATGGGCGCCCAACGATCGATTCGCGTCAACTACATTTCGTCGACTTGCCAATACTCCAACTCGACGGGCGTGGCGCGACCGAAAATCGTCACGGTGACGCGAACAATGCCCTTCGCGGGAATGACTTCGTCTACTACGCCTTCGAAGGACTCAAGCGGCCCCTCTTTGATCTTCACTTTGTCGCCAACCTTGAGCTTGATCTTGACCTGCGGCGTCTTGTCCTCGGCCTTCTCCATCGACTTGAGCAGGCGTTCGACTTCTTCGGGCTCGATGGGCTGGAGACCTACGAAGTCCCCCACACCGGACGTTTCGCGCACCAAGAACCACACCTCGCGTGGCACGCTGCCATCCTTGTTCTCTTCGATCTCAAGCAGCACGTAGCCGGGATAGAGCTTGGTTTTGCGTGTGCGCTTCTTGCCCGACTTAAGTTCGGTCACGACTTCCATCGGGACGAGCACGCGGGGCACAACGTTCTCAAGCCCCGCCAATTTGAGGCGACGGGTGAGCGACGTCTGAACCGTATTCTCACGGCCACTCTGCACACGGACGACATACCAGCGCCTGGCCAAATCTAGTCTCCAAGAACGAATCGACGCGCGCAGTGCGCGCGACGCATACGTTCCCTAGAAAATCAGTTTGAAGATTCGTTGTAGGACGATATCGAATCCGAAGAGCAATCCGGCCAACAAGAACGTTACGAGAATCACAACAAGGGTGGCGCTCCAGACTTCCTTCTTGGAAGGCCAGGACACCTTTTTCATTTCCTGCTCGGTATCGATGAGCAGGTTGACCATATCTTCGCGGTTGAGCACGAGGTGCACGAGCAACATGCCAATCAGAAATGCACCCAGCGCAATGGCGTGGTACATCGTGATATTGCCGAGCAGGGGGACATCCTTGATCCAAATGTGCTTGCCCGGAACGTTGAAAAACGCGAAGAGCCGAATGGCCCCGAAAAGCACGAGCAACCCGCAGCAAACGTAGCCAACGCCACGCGCCCAAGTGCCTTGGCCCTTCTTGTAGATCTCAAGACCCATGTTGCCCTGTACCCCCATGTTGTCCTGTACCCATGGTGCTTTGTACTCTACTTTCCAAGGCAGGTCGAAGGCCGCGCTTCCGACCGCCACCCGGCGGATTCAATCAAGATGGCACGGCAGGAAGGACTTGAACCCTCAACCTGCTGATTTGGAATCAGCTGCTCTGCCAATTGAGCTACTGCCGTTTCCGATAACTGCGATTCACCTACTTCTTCTTCGATTCCTTATGAATCGTGTGTTTGCGAAGTCGAGGGCAATACTTCTTGAGCTCCAGTTTGTACGGATTGCCCTTGATGCGCTTTTGAACGCGATAGTTCAAATCGCCGGTTTCCGTACACTGAAGCCAGACATACCCGCGGGCGGCGTTGCTCTTTGCCATCGTTTCGGTCCTCGTGGTGTAGTTGACACGTGTAGTCAACGATTTGGGGCGAGCGGGCGCGACCACCCTCCCGCATCCCAAACGTACACGTTCCCGCGGCGTTCACCGCGGGCCGGTTTCATTGCGCGAGTTCTACTCCAGGATCTTCGTAATGGCGCCGGCACCCACCGTGCGGCCACCTTCGCGAATCGCAAAGCGCTGGCGCTCTTCGCAGGCCACAGGCTTATTGAGTTCGACCTGGATGGTGATGTTGTCACCGGGCATGCACATTTCGGCGCCGCCCTGGAGCATGATGGTGCCCGTGACGTCGGTCGTTCGCATATAGAACTGGGGACGATAGTTGTTGAAGAAGGGCGTGTGGCGTCCGCCTTCGTCCTTGCTCAACACATACACCTCAGCCTCGAACTTGGTGTGGGGATGAATCGAACCGGGCTTGCAGAGCACCATGCCGCGATCCAAAGCTTCCTTATCGACACCGCGAAGCAGCAGGCCCACGTTGTCGCCGGCTTGGCCGCTGTCGAGCGTCTTGTTGAACATTTCGACACCCGTGCAGGTCGTCTTCATGTTCTCTTCCATGAGTCCCACGATCTCGATCGGCTCACCGACCTTGACCACGCCACGCTCGATACGACCGGTACCCACGGTGCCGCGACCCTTAATCGAGAACACGTCCTCGACAGGCATCAAGAAGGGCTTGTCGACGTCACGCTCGGGAATCGGGATGTAGCTGTCAACCGCTTCGAGCAGCTTGATGATAGAGCCAGCGCCCTGCTCATCGTCGTAGTCGCTGGGGTTGTTCATGGCCTTCAACGCCGAACCGCCAATGACAGGAATGTCGTCGCCGGGGAACTCGTACTCATTGAGCAACTCGCGCACTTCAAGCTCGACGAGTTCAAGCAACTCGGGGTCGTCCACGAGGTCAACCTTGTTGAGGAATACGACGATGGCCGGTACGCCCACCTGACGAGCAAGCAGGATGTGCTCTCGCGTCTGCGGCATGGGACCGTCGGCGGCGCTCACCACGAGAATCGCGCCGTCCATCTGGGCGGCACCCGTGATCATGTTCTTCACATAGTCGGCGTGACCGGGGCAGTCCACGTGAGCATAGTGACGGTTTTCCGTCTCATATTCGACGTGTGCTGCTGCGATGGTCACCGTCTTAGAATCATCGCGAACCGTACCGCCCTTGGCGATGTCTTTGTAGGCCTTGGCCTTGGAGTGGCCCTTGGCTTCCATCACATACGTCAATGCCGCGGTAAGGGTTGTCTTGCCGTGGTCAACGTGACCGATGGTGCCGACGTTGACGTGCGGCTTGGTGCGTTCGAATACGTCCTTGGCCATTTGAGGCACTCCTTGTTGGATCGCCGCCCGCACCCCATGTGCGACGGTGACCACCTATCAAAAAACTATTCAGAAGTCGAAACGACAACTGCATCGACGCCACTTGCGCAACCGCGCCAGAGACTCGAAAGTAACTCGTGACTCGAGGGTAACTCGTCCTTGGTGCCCACGACTAGGTGCAGCCCAATGCTCACAGCAACTTTCCGTGGAGTTGGAGCTGGAGGCGGGGATTGAACCCGCGACCTCCTCCTTACCAAGGAGGTGCTCTACCACTGAGCTACTCCAGCGCCGGTGATCCACGCTGCATACGCACCGTTCCCTGTACCGCACCGAGCAAACGGTGCTGAAACAATGGAGCGGGCGATGGGAATCGAACCCACGTCAGTAGCTTGGAAGGCTACAGCTCTACCATTGAGCTACGCCCGCGCACAGACATCGAGGCCCCGCCACCCATTGAGGGGGTTCCGACGCCTGAGCGCGAAAGCGCGAGCGCAAGGGGCGGAATACTACGAAGGCAGGGCAGGGGGTCAACAATTCCTGCCCCGGACGCGCTAGATTCGACGCCGCGCCTTCAGCGATCCCGCAAGGGACGGCGCTACTGCAATTCGCGAATCAGCAGATAGCTCCCGACGCTCGCCGCCAAACTCAAAGCCAGATTAGGGATGGCACCGGCGCCGGGCAGCTTGGGGGCGCATCCCTGCAGCGGAGCCGCCAAAAAAACAACCATCAGGGCGGCCGCCAATCCCTTGCGTGTGCGCTTCATGCATCGGACTCCCATGTGCCTTCCGACCCGTGAATACCTAACTTCCACCCCCGTGTCCAATGTTGTGCGCGCTTTCACGCGCTTCTTGGCCTCCTTGCCCGCCAATCCGACCGGTTTGTGGGCGTAGATCCCCGTCGAATCATGGGCTTGAGGCGGCGAGCCGCGCGAAATGCGGTGGCGGTCTCACGGTCGGTGCATAGTGCCAGCATGAAGGACTACCAGAGCGCATTCATTGACTTCTTGTGGGACGCAGGTGCCCTCAAAATCGGCGAGTTTCAACTGAAGAGTGGCCGCATATCGCCGCTCTATCTCAATACGGGCCTGCTCGACTCGGGCAAGAGCCTCATTCACCTTGGACGCGGCTATGCGGCCACACTTGCAGGTGAAGTGGGCGCCGACGCCTTTGATGTGGTCTTTGGACCCGCATACAAAGGCATCCCGCTTGCCGTCGCAACCGCCATGGGCCTAGCCGAGCTCGATATGGATAAGGCGTTTCTTGCGGATCGAAAGGAAGCCAAGGTGCACGGCGCCGAAGCTGCGGGCGGAAGTGTGGGCAAGCGGCTTTTGGGACGGCCACCCAACGACGATGCCCGCTTTGTGCTTGTGGACGACGTGCTCACAGACGGAGCGACGAAGCGAGAAGCGGTTGCGCTGCTGAAAGAAATCGCTCCCAAGTGCACGGTTGCCGCCCTGCTAATCGTACTGGACCGACAGGAGACGCTTCCCGACGGCCGCAATGCCGTTTCTGACTTCGCCGAGAAAACCGGTGTGCGCGTGATTCCCGTCGTAACCACAGGACACGTCGTGGAGCACCTGCGCGCCACGGACCGCCTATCGGACGACGACCTGAAGCGCATACGGGCCTACTGGACCGAGTACGGCACCAGCATGGCAAAGACCTGGGTTTCGGCGATTTCGTGAACAAACCAAGCAAGACGTTTGCCGGCTACGCGGCAGTTGAATTTCTACGCCGAATCTCCGAACGCGCCGGTTCCTACGTCGGCGAGGGCACCAATCACGAAGGGGACACGTTTCGTGGATCGATGGTGATTGAACCAACAGCAAGCCGCGTCGGTGTTCGATTGACCTACATCGCCAAGGGTACCGCCGGTGCGTACGAAGGCGTTGTCTTGCATGTGGAAGACGCGTTGCTCGCGCCCCAGGGAAGTGAATCGATGATGCTTTGCAGCGTGCATAGCAATGCGAAATCGTTGATTGTGCATCCTGCCACTGTCGTCGAAGAACGCGACACGTCGTGGGTTGCCATCTTTGACTCCGGCCCACCGGATACGCCGGGAGGCCTGCACGAGCGGATTCATATCACTTTGTGGAGAAATGGCGACGTGAGCTACGACTACGAGTGGGCCGTGGGCGAAATGAACATGGCAATGCGTTCACATGTAAGGATGCCTCCCGCGCACTCTCACCCACCCTTATCCGAAGCTGAATCTTAATCCTTCGCCCAATCTGAATTCTTGACTCCGACTACATCCACTTGCATGCAGTGACATCGGGGGTCGTCAAAAAACGCATTTGAGTACTCGACTTCGTTTCAGCGTGCGTTTGACCGCAAACACGATGCTTGAAGCCCATACAGCGCCCCGCGTCATGCTCGCCCCCAACGGGTGCAGAGTTTTCAATTTCCTTGCGCCCAGGCCTCTCTAGACAAGGTGAATAAGAACAGGAACGGGTAGGGAGAAGGAAACAGATTAAGATGCAGAAGAGGGATGTTGGCGAGGTCTATCGCCCGCCGGTGAATACGCGATCGTAGCGGTAGTACACCTCGAGACACATGGCCATAAGCGCGGTGGAGTACACACGACCACCATCCGCGCCCCACGGTCCAATCGGATCCCATGAACCCTTGTACTGACAATAGTCCGTATCTCTTCGCTGCGACTGAATCATGGAAGCGTCCATTGCACGTGACCAATCCCGCCACACGTTGCCGTCGCATTGAAACGCTGCCAGTGTTCCGTAGTACCAATAGTACATGTCGATGGATCCGTCCTTGGGGTTCCACGTAGGCAAACACCTAGCCATGAGCTCTGCGCCCAAACGAATGGATTTGCTCTTCTTCGGGTCTTCGCCTGAAAAGATGCGCGCTAGCACGCCCACCGCCGTGGTGGACTCAGTTTTCTCCACCGGGAAGCGGTCTTGCATTTCGGGTGCGCGCGCCGAGCCGCCGCCGCGTGTAATGTAGCCCACACGACCGGTGTCCGGATCGGTCATCTTATCGAGCCACGCGGTAACCCCTTCAAACGACGACTCGTCAATGACGAGTGGTGCTGCCATGCCACGCTTAATTGCGGTCTTGTTTAGGATGCTGGCACTTTTGAGCGCCATCATCATCCAGCCGGTTACTGAGGTGTCGTTTTGACCCGAACGGATGCCGTAGCGCCACGCAAAGTATGGATTTCTCGTAAGCGCAATAAAGTCCAAAGCGCGCTGTGCAGCACTCTTGTAGATCGCGCTACCGGTCATGGCATACGCCTCGACAATCGCCAGTGACGCCGTGGCGTGGTTGTAGATGTAGTGCGACGAGCTGCGCGGTCCGAAACAACCCTCAGCATCTTGGACCTTCTTGAGCCAACGAAGTCCGCGGCCCACGACGCGCGCGAATTTGGATTTACCTCGATGGGTGTAACCGGCACCAAGGAATGCGCATAGTGCTGTGCCGGTAACGCCAACGTCGTACATGGCCTTGCCCTTGCCACCGGGGCCGTTGTCTACGCGTTTTCCGTCGCACCAGTCACCAAACCCTGCAGCTTCCCAGCGACCATCAGGCGATTGATGTGCGGCCAACCACTCAAGTGCGTCGTCTAGGGCATCATTGAATCGCTTGCGCTGCCCCCTTCCGCCACCGGCCTCACCGTCACCCCCACGGCCGCGTCGGCCGAGCGTCCCTGTACCTGCGCCAATACCAATGATGGCGCGATCGGCATTGGGATTGATGGCCTCGCCTTGCGTTGCCATAGCGTCGTCCACTTCACCGAATGTTTCATCAAACGGTTCATCCACATCGGCTTCTGGCGGATTCTCATTTGGATTTTCGGCAATGATCGGATCTTCGCTCTTCACATCGTCCACGGGCAGATCAACCGGCTCATCGTCTTGATTGTCTTCAGGTGTCACGTATTCGGGCGGCGTTTCGACATGAACGGTCTGCGATGCGGGTGGCGGTACATTGTCGCTCCCATTCGCACCAAGCAACATGAGCACAAAGAATGCGAGTACGTGCAATGCAATACTCACCATCCACCAGGGACTATTACGAAGTGCGAGGTAGAGTTGCTCATCAAAATTGGATTCGCCAAACGGCGATGCCGCGCGAACTGAGGCGACGGCATAGGGGCGTGACCTACTTGGACCGGTCATGGTGTCCTCCTTATCGGCCCCCTTCGATCGTTCGTCGCCGATGAGAAATCGCCGACTGGACATCGCGAAGGGGCTCACATGGGGAGGGCCGGACGGTTCGATACGAGGACCCGGACGCCACGATGCGACGGCACCACAATGCAACGCCAACGAATCGCGACACCAACGAATCTCGATCGAAAGGGAACGGTCAAGGCCTCAGCGGCACAGTTGAGGGCCATTCGAAAGGCATAAACGGACGGATTTTGAATCGGTTCACGCATGGCCTCGCGCCGCACCAGCGCGGGGCTACGATGTTCGCGCGCGCCGCCTTCCTCTCGGCACAGGAGCTCTCGTTATGTTGGCAACCGTTCGCATGCTGCTGGGATTCGTCGTAGGCCTATGCGTCACGCTATCGATTGCGCCTTTGGAGGCATCCCCAAAGCAGTCCGATGCGTCGGCGCGAAATCCCGATCACGTCGCGCCCTGGGACGCCGTGACCTTTACGCCGAAGGGCATGGTGGTGCACGTAGGCGGCCGCTGGTATCACCTGGTTTCGCTCGAAGGCGTAGAGACAAAGCACCTCATTGCCGCGAGCCAACAACTTTATAAGACTGCATGGAAGGATGGGTTACGTGCCCGAATCGTGCCCGTGTTACGTCGGCTAGGGAAAGCGCCTCGCAAATGGGTGTCCATGCAAGGCATTCACATTCCCAGCAAGAAACTCACCCGTCTTCGAGGCGTCGCGCTCACGCGCTTCAATTACGACGCGGTAAAACGCAGGGCCAATGCTGCTGCTGCTCCAACCAAACAACGGGCGCCCGCCGTAAATGAGCAGCCAGGTACGCCAGTCAAAGAACCCCCAGAGGTGGTTCCCCCCCGCGCCGACAATCAACCATCGACAAAGTCGGTGCCGAACGGGGCAAAGCCAGTAGCGCAACCGCTTCCAAGCGATCCGACCGATGTGCCAACGTCGAGTCCTACAAAGCCTACGCCATCGCTAAACTCAGCGGACGAACCGGGACTTGTGGCAGAAACGCCACCTCATCGCGTACCCGAGGCAGGACAAAGCGCACCCGACCATGCTCCGGGTAAGGCAAAAGATTCAGAATCGGCGTCCGGGCATGCGCCACGAGCGCCCTGGGAAGCGGTTTACTTCCCACCTGGCACACGTGAGATCCACGTAAAGCTGGGCGACAGTTGGTCACGATTGCTCAAGCTCAACAATGTGAAGGCGCTCCACCTTGTTATGACGGCGCAAAATCATTTCGGCGCCGCCTGGCAAGAAAACATCGCAACAAACTTGGACGGCCTCCTTGAAACAATGAATCGCCGACCCGGGAACAGCGTGCGTCTTGAGCTTTCCCCGCTTGACACAACGGCAGGGGCCGGCGTTGATACGCGGACAGTTTCCATGAACACAGACCGCGGTGCGCACACAGCATCGGCATGGCACACGCACGGAAACAAGGCGCCGGCCATCGCCCCGTCCGAAGCATCACCACCCGAGTCGGAATCATCGACGGTGGCAACGGACACGATGACAACAAATACAACGACGAAGCAACGTGCGCCCTGGGATGCCGTTGTGTGGGATACACAGAAGGACGGAAGCGACCGGATGCGCGTCCGCATCTCTGACTCTTGGTTTCATGCCGATCGCATCGACGGCGTGAAACTTGTCAACATCATTGCCGAGGCCAAGTCGCGTCACGGAACCGCATGGAAGACCGCCGTGGAAGAACGCCTGGATGAGTTGGTCGCCACCCTAGGCACACCACTCGGCGCAAGTGTGACCGTAGACGTGCGCGCATTTAGCTCAGGTTCTCCCTATTCCCTCGATGTACCGCACACGGCCGAAAACGTTGCACGTGTTGTCGCCGCGCGAAACTCGGCGCCGCGCACCGACAACCCCAATTCGTCACCCCCTGAGTCTGAGCCGTCAAATAAGGTCGAGCCTTCACCACGTGGTTCCACCACCGAACAACCGGCACGCCTGGGCAGTGAATCGCCCACGCCCAATACTGCGAGCCGTGCGCCCGCCGCACCGGTCAATCAGGGCAACCAGGACGATCATCCGTCCCTAGACGATGTCCTGCCCACGTCAGCGCCCTCGGCAAAGAAACAAGACACGCTCTCCAGCAAACACTTGAAACAAGACATTCAAGCGCTCGTAGATTTGATTGAGTCAAACTACGTGGGCCATGCGCAACAGGCACAACAGGCCAAAGCATTGCTAATGGAGTTTTCCGATCGTATTCCGGCAGACGGCATGACCAAGTCGGAGCTCGCGGAGAGGATTCATCGTCATCTGGTGACGTCACTTCACGACGGAGTGAGTCACGTAGTGGATATCGAACGCGAGTTGAGCGCGGCGGGCGACATCGACGTTCGCTTCTTGCGTGTCGGTAATGATGTCGCTGGCCTCATGGGGCGAGATGAAACGCCCCTGGGCCCCACCACCACGCCATTGATTCACGCCATAGACGGCGTACCCGTTTCGAAGTGGCTCAGCGCGTGCAACGCCCTTGCGCTAGGCGCAACCGATGCGGCGCGCATGTATCGTTCGGCAGGTTTGCTGAGACATATTGGTGCACTGCGCAAACGGGTCGTACCGTCAACTACGGAAAACCGCGTCACAATCTCGCTTCGCTCCGCCGATGGTCTTGAACGAAGCGAAGTCAAGTTGCCTCTACAATCAGGATCTTCACTTCGCTTCGGCGCCAACGCCGTGCGCGGCGCCCGTCTTAGCGGCGACATTGGGCACCTACGTATCGCCACCATGACCCAAGACGCACGTGACCGAGACGATTTGGAGCGCTGGCTAACGCGCCTAAAGGATGCACGCGGTCTCATTCTGGATCTCCGTGACACAACGGGCACGGGTCTTGCCTTTGTAGATCTGGTGATGGCTCGCGTTGCGGAGAAGAACGAGTCGTGGATTCCAATCGTCTCGCTTGCGGTGAGGCATTCGAGCGGCCAATCGGCCACGCCACTCGCCACAACGTTGCGCGCTTCCGGGTACCTCCCCGTTGGCGATGCATCCATGGCGCCATCGGATCGAAAGGCACTAGCGGCCTTAGTGGATCCCGTTGCAACGGAATCTTCGCTCGGGGAGCAGGCACGAAGTGCACGATTCGCGTATGTCTATCGCGCGAACGCCAAAACCAAGCCAAACCGTTTTAACAAACCTATTGTGGTGCTAATCAACGCGGGCACGCAGGGAGCCGCCGAGGCATTGGTCGCGGCGCTTTCTAAGCGACCAAACGTAACCGTACTCGGTGAAGTCACCGCGGGGAGCTTCGCACTCACGACGCGCCATCGATTGCCCCACTCCGGCATCAAGGTCGATCTGGCGGCTTCCATTGTGGTCGATGGTCAGGGTGTTCCGTTTGTTGGCAAGGGCCGTGTCCCCGACGTCGAGGCGCCCGCATCCTGGAAGGATGCACTGGATGAGGCCACCGACTCGCAGCTCTCGGCTGCCCGCGCACTCATCGTCAAATAGTGCCACCTGCTGTCCAACTCCCACTTCACGCGATTTTTACATTCGGGCGTGACGTGCTGCTTGCGCGACCGTCAATCGAGCGAGATGCTACGCACATGAAACAACAGGCGGCCGCAATGGTTGATCGACCCTCCTCCTTAAATGCCGGCCGGATCCTTATCGTGGAAGACGAAGGTGATCTTCGCGAAATTGTGGCCTACAACCTCACGAAGGAACGCTTTCGTGTGTTTACGGCCGCCAACGGCAAGGAAGCCATTGATCAGCTAAGTCGATCGCGCCCGGATCTCATCCTGCTCGATCTCATGCTTCCCGATACGGATGGCTACGACCTCTGCCGTCGCATTCGTCAATCGGCCGATCAACACGACATTCCCATCATCATGGTTACGGCCCGCACGGAAGAATCCGACGTGCTCCTTGGTCTTGGATTGGGTGCCGACGACTACATCACCAAACCCTTTCGCGTTCGCGAGCTGGTGGCGCGCGTCAAGGCCGTTCTCCGACGCCATTCGACCAAAGGCGACGCCGACGACGCTAAGACGCTTCGGTTCGAGTCCTTGACCATTGACCCCTCCCAGCACGAAGTTCTTGTGCACGGTGAGCGAGCACACTTCACAGCCACCGAGTTTCGGCTCCTTCATTTTATGGCCCGCAAACCGGGTCACGTGTGGACGCGCGACGAACTCCTGCGTTACGTACTTGGCGACGACTCGCTGCTCAGCGGACGCAATATCGACGTGCATGTGCGTGCCATCCGCAAGAAGCTTGGTACACTTCGAGGTGCCATCGAAACCGTTCGTGGGGTAGGCTATCGGTTCCGACCTCAATCGTAGGGCTGGGCGTCGGCTCGAGGAACCGTCTTGCACTGGACACGACCGATCGCGATTGCGATTCTCGCCTTGGTCCTGTCGGCGTGTGTACTGATTGGATTGCATTCACCGTGGCCGTTGGCGGCGGGCGTGCTCATACTCCAGGGCTTTCTTACATGGCGCCTACTCGTCACCGCCATGCGGAAGCGATTCGACGACCTCAAGCAGCACGTTGAACACATTCAGCAAGAACGATACGACATACGCCTATCGATGGGGACCGAGAGCTCCTACTCGTCGCTGGCGGAAGCCCTGAACCACTTGGGCGACGCCATGGAGTCTCGCGTCGCAGCCATGGGACAAGAACAGTCGGAGTTGGCGGCCATTTTGCGTGGTCTGCAAGATGGCGTCGTTGCGATCGACACCGACGAGCGCATCCGACGATTCAATCGAGCAGGCGCCGTCATGCTTGCGTTTCCGGATGACCAGGCCAAGGGGCGATCCTTGTGGGAGTTCACACGTGCCCAACCGTTGATCGACTGTGCTCGAGATGTCCTTAGACATGCTGAACCTCGTGCGACCGCGGCGCGTGTCTTTCACGGCGACGACGAACGACTGATTCAAGCAACCGCGGCGCCTCTCATCGATCCCGATGGCACGCTGGAAGGCGCGGTGCTATTGCTCCGCGATACCACCGATCTCTCGAGGCTCGAGGGCGCGCGTCGCGAGTTTTTCGCCAACGCATCTCACGAGTTAAAGACGCCCATTGCGTCGATCTGCGCCGCGTCGGAAACCCTGCTCGACGGGGACGATATGGCACCGGACATTCGCGAGCGCTTCACCCGTTCCGTCATGGCCAATGGCAAGCGTCTTCAATCGCTTGTCGAGGAAATGATCGACCTCGCGCGCATCGAAAGTGCGACCACCCGTTCCGATGGGCCTGAACACTGCAACGTACACACGATGGTGGCGATGGCTATGGAGGGCGTCGAACCGCTTGCCCACGAGAAACACGTGCGCATTGCGTTTCACGAAGCACCCGACGCCCCCCGTGTGGTCGCACCGCGGGAATCGGTATTTCGCATCGTTTCCAATCTCTTGAACAACGCGGTAAAATACTCGCCGAAGGGTGCGCGCATTGATGCGGGTGTGAGCCATGACGCGGGCCGTGTGCAGTTTTATGTGAAAGATCGAGGCCCCGGCATTCCACCGTCGAAGCGACAACGGATCTTTGAACGCTTCTATCGTCTCGATGCGGGACGAGGACGTGAACACGGTGGAACGGGGCTCGGACTTGCCATTGTCAAGCACCTCGCGCAGTCATGTGGCGCGGAGGTGACGGTCGACGAACACGAGGAACCCGGAAGCGTCTTTCAAGTCGCGTTTGTGGCAGCCCCCCACGGACCACGCGAACGCGCACACACCAATTACGAAAATTGACGGGATTTGTTCCTTGGTATGCGTGTGGCCGCGGTAAACCGTCCCGCATAATTGCGCGCACGAGCGAACCAACCCAGCGCTCCGCAATTGCAGCGCAGACAGGGCCATAGCCCTGTAGGAGTACCGCATGGGCATTCACCTTCATCGAGATCTGGAAGACCTCACGCGCAAGCTGTTTGAAGTGGGCACGATGGTCGAGCAGGCCACCAACGACGCGATTGAATCCATCATTGATCGCCGCGCGGACCTTGCCAATCATGTGCTTCAAGGGGATATGCGCATCGACCAACTCGAAGTCGAAGTGGAAAACGACGCGCTCAAGATTCTCGCCCTTCATCAACCCGTGGCCATCGACTTGCGATTCATCGTGGCAGTGCTCAAGATGAACAACGACTTGGAGCGAATGGGTGATTTGGCGGTCAATATTGCCGAACGCGCCAAGTACCTCGCCACACACCCCAAGCTCGATGTTCGGCTCCACTTCCGAGAAATGGGATCGGTCGTGCGGCAAATGGTACGCGACTGCCTGGATGCACTCACGCAACGCGACCCCGCGCTGGCGCGCGCCGTGTGTGCACGCGACGACGAAGTGGATCGATTCAATAGCGACATGTATCTCACGCTACGCAAACACATGTTGGACGACGGCGAGTCCATCAAGCGAGCCATTCATCTGCTGTCGGTTGCACGCCACTTGGAGAGGATCGCCGACCTCGCAACAAACATCGCGGAAGATGTCGTTTTCATGGTAGAGGGCGAAGTGATTCGGCATCAAGTGGAAGAGTACGACTAGGTTCTGTTTGAAAAGGCTCGTAGCGAGTGATTCGAGGCCGACGCGAGAGGCGATGGGCCAAGAAATTGGCCCGCAGGCGTGGTCTGTTCACGCCGAGGATGACAATTTCGAAGGGACGCGCCTCGCAGCGAGAGAATCGGATCACGTAGTAGAGGAGTTTTCAAACAGAGCCGAGCTCGATGTCCGTGTCAGTCCAGCCCCGCAACACGCAGATCGATTTCGTGTTGGGCCTGGCGTTGGCATTCGGTATTGAGATCCGCGCACGTTAGCGGATGAGAATCGAGCCATCCCGATTCGAATTCAAGCTTGAGCTTGTGATCCTTGGCGCGAACACGCAATGGCACTACGGCAGGTGCGCGGCGACTTCGATTGAGAAGCACGGCAATACGTAGTAAGCACGTGAGACGTAACACCGTTCGTGAAAGCCGACGGGGCACTCGACGGCCCGCCGTGCGAAAGCGGAACTTGCCGCGGTGGCACGCGACCATGGCGGCAAGTGCACTTTGCTCGGAACGTGTGAATCCCGGCAAGTTTGCGTGCTCAATCAGGTACGCGCCGTGGCGCTGGTATCCACTGTGGGCAACTGCGATGCCGATTTCGTGAATGGCACTCGCCCATTCCAACAGCTTCTTGCTTTGTGCGCCGGGCAACCGCCAATCGGCATACACTTGCTCCAGGAGTGCAATCGCGGTGGTTCGTACGCGCGTCGCCTGGGCAACATCCACGGCGTAGCGGTGTTGTAGGGACGACACGGTGGCTTCCCGCACGTCTCGATCACCCAAGCGACCAATGAGATCCCAAAGCAAGCCTTCGCGGAGCGCACCGTCCGACACGGACAGGCGCTTTATGGGCAAGTCGTCAAAAATGGAGGCGAGTACGGCTACGCCACCTGCAAACACCGGTAACCGATCTGAGCTAATGTGCCCCCCACGTACCTCGGACGTATTGCCTGCCTCGATGAGCGACTTGACCACAAGTTTCATGCTCTTTGCGTCAATGTCCCCTTGACGCCAACCATGACTCTGAATGAAGCCCGCAATGGCTCGTATGGTCCCGGAGGCACCCAGGCACTGCTGCCACGCACCGTCTTCAAAGTGGGCTCGAATGGATTTGAGCCGAAGTCGCGCGGCGGTCTTTGCCTTCTGCATCGCCTTTTTCGTAACGCGACCGTGCGGAAAGAACTGCCGGGAAAAGGACACGCATCCCATCGACAAGCTACGGGCGTGTTCAATGCTTCCCCCGCGCCCCACGATGAGTTCCGTACTGCCCCCGCCGATATCGATGACGAGTGAACGGCTCTGGTGATCGCCAATGGCGTGCAACACACCAAGATAGATGAGGCGCGCCTCTTCTTGTCCCGAGATAACTTCAATGGGATGCCCCAGGACGTCTTCGCACCGACGAATGAACCGGTCCGCACCCACCGCAAGCCGGAGGGTATTCGTGCCTACGGCGCGTACATTGCTATCGGGAAACCCCGCCAACCGCTCGCCGAACCGTTCGAGAGCGTCCCACGCGCGTCGGCGCGCTTTCTTAGACAACTCGCGTTTGCGATTGAGCCCCATCGCCAAGCGCACAGGTTCACGCAAACGATCTTCGACTTCTAGGAGCCCATCTCGTTCGCGGGCCACAATCATGTGAAAGCTGTTGGATCCCAGATCGACTGCTGCCAATCGACGCGCGGCGGAGGACGCGTCGGCATCCGGCTGCGCCGTGACCTTGGCGCGCGCGAGCCGTTCGGTGTCCGTTGGGGGCGTCAATCAAAATCCTCTACGAATCATTGCGCTAAGAGAGGTCACTCATTTGCACAGCGACGTGTAACGCTCTTCGTCGAAACTGCCAGTGCCGAACTAGCCGAACCGACAGGCTACCCGAATCGACCAGTAACATAGTCTTCCGTTTCCTTGAGCTTTGGCAAAACGAAGATGTCTTGCGTGGGCCCAAACTCGACCATGCGACCCAGATACATGAATGCAGTATAGTCGCTCGCACGTGAAGCTTGCTGCATATTGTGCGTCACCATGAGCAGCGTATACTGGCCTTTGAGTTCGCTGATCAAATCCTCGATCTTTCCGGTGGCGATCGGGTCGAGCGCGGAGCAGGGTTCGTCGAGCAGCAAAATGTCGGGCTCACCCGAGATAGCACGCGCAATGCACAGACGCTGTTGCTGACCGCCGCTGAGGCTCAAACCGCTCTCCGAGAGACGGTCCTTTACTTCGCTCCACAGTCCTGCCCCTTTGAGGCTCTTCTCACACACTTCCTCAAGCAGGTTGCGATCGCGTACGCCGTCGATGCGTAGGGAGTACACCACATTTTCAAAGATGCTCATTGGGAAGGGATTGGGCTTCTGAAAGACCATCCCAATCCGCTTTCGTAGCTGAATGACATCGATTCCGCGACCATAAATGATCTGGTCGCCCACACGCATCTCCCCCTCGATGCGCACCCCCTCCACGAGGTCGTTCATTCGATTGACCGATCGCAGTAGCGTTGACTTGCCGCATCCTGAGGGTCCGATCAGTGCCGTCACCTTTCCGCGAGGAACGCGCATGGAGCACTGGTAGAGCGCCTGCTTTTGTCCGTACCAGAGGCTGAAGTCCTTGATCGCAAGATCGCACACTTCCTTCTCAACCGCTTCGTGAACACAAGTAGTGAACGACTCGTCACGTTCGACGGCCTCAAACACGCCGCCCAGATAGGGCGTATTTGGTGCAGAACCCGATCCGGGTCCACTCGACAAGCGTTCCCCCAGCGGGGCGCCGGAAGAGTCCCTCGCGGGCGGGTTCACGTCGGGCGGATTCACGGCTGACGATTCTGCATGGTCATGCTCCGCCTGCCGCGGTGCGGACTTTTGCGGTTGCTTGGGGTCGAACGAAGGTCGCGTCATGGGTGGGGTCTCTGCGTGATTCATATGCTATCCGTGGGATTTTCGCAAGCGCGCTCGAATCCAGATGGCCGCGAGATTGAGCACCACCACCACGCCAATCAGGAGCATGGTCGAGGTGTACACCATGGGGCGCGCCGCTTCGCTGTTGGAACTTTGCAATCCAAGGTCGTAGATGTGAAACCCGAGGTGCATAAAGCTACGCTCGGGGTGAATAAAGGGCGCGGTGCCGTCAATGGGGAGATCCGGAGCCAACTTCACCGCTCCCACGAGCATGAGGGGCGCCACTTCGCCTGCGCCACGCGCGACCGAGAGAATCATCCCCGTCATGATGCCCGGCAAGGCGCGCGGGAGAATGATGCGGCGGATGGTTTGCCATTTGCTTGCGCCGCAAGCAAACGAACCCTCGCGCATGCTGTTGGGCACGGCCGACAAGGCTTCCTCGGTTGCAACCACCACTACCGGAAGCGTGAGCAGCGCCAAGGTCAGCGACGCCCAGAGCAATCCGCCTTTGCCGTAGGTGGGGTTGTTGAGTTCCTTTAGTTCCAGTGAATAGAACATCTCGTCGATGCGACCCCCGACGATGTAGCAAAAGAACCCGAGACCGAATACGCCAAACACAATGCTTGGCACACCAGCCAAGTTGTTGACGGCGATTCGGACCGCACTAACGAGCGCGCCCTGTTTGGCATATTCGCGTAGATAGAGCGCGGCAAGCACGCCAAATGGAACGACCAACAACGACATGATGAGCGTCATCACGACGGTGCCAAAGATGGCGGGCCATACACCGCCCTCCGCATTGGCTTCGCGGGGATCGTCGGTAAGAAACTCCCACCACCGTGAGGCGTAGACGCCGAGTTTGTCGAGCCATCCAAGTTGATTGGCCGGGTAGGCGCGAACGATCTCGGCAAGCGGGATGACCTTTTCCTGCCCACTCGCCGTTTCAAAGACGATGGCAGACTTCGCGTTCTCAAAATCCAGCGCCGCTACGCGATCCACGACTTCATCAATCGACCCACGCACGCGCTTGATGGGGGCCTCCGCCTCCTTTGCATCGGGCTCCGGTGCGTCTGCAATGCCCAACGCGCGCTCGCGTAGTCCCGCGAAGCGATCAAAGGTTTCCTGCAACTCGCCGGATGCCGCACGTTGTGCCTGCCCTTGAAGAATGGCATCGAGCGCCGCCAACCGTTCGTACATGGGCTGATAGCCCTCACGCACGTCCTCGCCCTCAATGCGGTGTCGCAGCGCCAAATAGGTAACCAACGCCGCTCGCCCCCTATCCGAGAGAACGCCGTGGTCACGTTCGGTGCGTCGCCGATCTAAATCCGCCCTTTTGAGTTCATCGTTTAGGCTACCAATCTCGTCCTTCTCAATCTCTCGCGCCTCTTTCCATCGATCTCGGATGGTCTCGTGGAGTGCCTCAAACGCCTCCCATACGGCGGCCGGATCCCCTTCGTGCTTGCGCGTGAACGTCAATTGCGTCTCATCGTGACCCTGATAACCGTGGGCGGCACGTCCTTCGGAAAACGCTTTCGGCGTCCCATAAAACCGCCCCCACTCAAGACGCTCGACTGTGATCGCCCACTCGGGTTGCTGGGCCGTCTCCGTAGCCCCATCGACACCGGTGACCCAAGCGTAATGCGCACCGGTGAGTTCATAGTTGCCGATGCGAAGTTGCATCCGGTGAAGCTGCCCGTCGTTCTCGGCCATCTCGGCGCGCGCGCGGGCGGCCAGGTCTTTCGACTGCTCTTCCATGGAGGTGAGCAAGGATGCATCCGGCGTAAACCACTCTTCATTGGCAGGCTCGCCAAGCAGAGCCTTGCCCGCGCTTGTTTCCACGCGCGTGAGCTCTTTGGGCCAAAATGCTCGACCGCCCTGCCAGCCCACCAACACAATCAGCCCCACGGCCATCAATAGACAGATGGCTAGGGCGCCACCGCACAACCACACCATGGGTTCGCCGCGCGCGAAGAGCGAACTGCGCCGACGTACCAAGGACGTGCCCGACGACGCCTTCTCGCTGGCGGGTGGCTCAGTCGGTGTTGGTGTGGGTTCGCCCATACGTACGTAGGTTCTCCGTTAGAGTTGCGCGAAGCGTTTGCGGAAACGTCGTCGCACGACCTCGGCAATCGTGTTGATTACAAACGTCATGGCAAAGAGCACCAGCGCGGCCAAGAACAACGTGCGGTAGTGCGAACTGTCCTTGACGGCTTCGGGCAGTTCGACGGCAATATTGGCGGCCAACGTTCGAAACCCATTGAATGGATTGACGTCCATGATGGGTGAGTTGCCAACCGCCATCAGCACGATCATGGTCTCGCCTACCGCACGGCCGAGTCCCACCATCAAGGCGCTGAAGATCCCACTCATTGCCGCGGGCAGCATGACGCGCCACGTGGTTTGCCATCGCGTTGCGCCCGCACCCAGTGAGCCCTCTTTGAGCTGACGAGGCACGCTGGAGAGCGCGTCGTCTGCAATGGTGAAGATGATAGGAATCACCGCAAAGCCCATCACGAAGCCCACGATGAGCGCGTTCTTTTGGGTATAGCCACCGAATAGGGTGCTGCGCGGGTCGCCAAGCACAAGGTAGGCGAGCGTACCCAATACACCCGCACACACAATGGCGAGTACGGCACCGGCTAGGAACTTCAAGAGATCAGCGTTCGCGCTCTCGGCGCGGGTATAGCCGTGAGTCAAAGCCCGAAATCGCGGGCCGACCACCGAAGACATGACGTAGACGGCCAACAGTGCCGCGACCGGCAGTAGGAAAAATGCCCACGTCAGAATGCCACCCCCGCGATCGCTCCGTCCAAGCCATTCGACAAGGTCGCCATCGAAACACACGCGACTAAGCCAAGGCCCCAACAACGCGGCGAGCAGCACTCCCATGACGAGCGCAACGCCCATGAGGGCAAAGCGTGACCCGCCCTCTCGTTCGCGAGCGATTCGATCGGGCAGGAACTGCCAGAGCCGCGCACCGAGCAGCAGTGCGAAGGGAACCAAAACGAACGACAGCATCGTGGCAGGCAAAACCGTTTGGATGTACGGAGCAATCGCGAGGCCCGCGATGAAGCCAAGCACGACACTGGGAAGTCCCGCCATGAGTTCAACGCACGTCTTGACGGGCGCCCGAGCGCCGAGGGAAAGAAACTGTGTCGTATAAATCGCGGCCAGAATCGCGAGCGGCGCCGCAAACAACATTGCATAGAGCGTTGCTTTGAGCGTGCCAAAGATCAGCGGCCACAGGCCGAGCTTGGGTTCAAAGCCGTCGCCGCCGCTAGACTGCCACACATTCGTAGGCTCGGCGTATCCCTCGTACCACACGGGCGCGAAGAGTGACGCGAACGTTACCTCAGGATGGCGCGCATCGAATGGCCAGGTCATCGAACCGCGGTCGCTCAGTGCGATAACGGCGTCGTCTTTCGGAGCGGTCCTGGCCGCTAGAACTGCGACGCCATCCTCAAGTTTCGTCCGGACGATCTCATTTCCCGTCGTGGTGTGCACCACGCGCAGCGTGCCATCTTTGTGCGAGGCAACAACCAACCGCGTGCGCGCACTTGGGCTCAACTGTGTCACCGGAGATGACACGTTGTGATCTTCAATCGCACGACTGCTAACCAATGCCTGGGCGTCGGACCCCATGGGCGGTAGGTCCGATACATCGGGATCGTCGCGCGTCAGAAACCACGTGCCAACGCCACCGCTGCTGTCGCCTACCAGGAGCGTTGATTTTCCAATCAACCACGTCGCGGTTGTCACGCTCCCATCGACCAACACATCGCGCTGTTCGGCCAGGGCTAGATGTTCACGACGTGCATCAAAGCGCAGAAGTCTGCCATCGCGCCAAAGTACCGAGAGCGTTGTCGAAGCACCATCGAGGAATACGCCCACCATGTCATCGAATCGACTCCCCGACGTGGCGGCAAAGGGTAGCTCAAAGCGATCGACGCTCGTGACCGTTTCGCCGGTCATCATGTCCATCTCTTCGTTGGTCTCATAGAGGGCGAGTACGCTGTCTTCGCTCAGCGCTGCGAAGACCGGTCCCCGTGTCGTCAACGAGATATCGGCGTGTGCAATCGGTGAACTGGAAATCTCAATCGGTTCGCCAATATCGATCTCGACGTACTGCAGGCGCATGTCGCCACGATGCGTAACGATGAGCGCGCCCTCGTCGTGCGGAAGGAGCGCGCCAAGCTCGCTTGGCGTTCCTTCTTGAGTAGCAAAGTGGCGTCGTTCGTCCCGGGAGAGAAATCGCGTAGCGAATCGAATGGTGCCCTGCCGCACCGTTCCATCTTCGAATCCAAAGGCGAAGATTGCCGTCCCCGGATCCTTGGCCATGCAGGTGGGCGCTATGCCGCCAAAGAGCGGCGCGGAGGAGACAAGGGAACCGTCCGCCCGGTGGACGTCCGCGGAGCCATCCTTCCAGAGTGTCAGTCGAAGCGTCTTGAGTTCATCGGACGCGAAGTACAGGGGGCGCTCGTTGCCCGGTGATCGCTGATGCAGCGCCGTAGGTGTTGACGCATTCCCTAGCGTGCCGGGAAGAAACAGTGGAATAACGACAAACAGCAAAAACACAAAGATGAGCAGCACCGCGGCAATGGTGCCGAAGCCACCTGCCGAAATGACGCCGCGCATAACGGTTTCGCTGGCCCGCGTACGCCACGGCGTAACGCGGGTTCGCTCGCGTCCTGTCCAACCCACGTCACTCATGACGCGTCACTCATTGGGATCCCCAAAAGGAGAATCGAAATCCCTAACGGGGTCTCTTGTGCCCCCAAAAGGGAGGGCATCGGTGGGCCCGCCGACACGGGCGGACCCACGGATGTGCTACGTCTCTACTTTGAAACGGTCGCAGGTGCACGTTTCGCCGTAGACGCCGCGAGCCCCACCGACGTCAGCTCGCGACTCGCAACGGCTGCCGTGACCGGCAAGTAGCCGTCCTTGAGTACGCTCTCCTGACCCTGCTTGCTAAAGACGAGCTTGATGAACTCGGCGCGCAGCGGATCCAACTTGCTGCCAGGCTTGTAGTTGACGGTGAGCAACAGGAAGCGCGCCAGGGGATAGCGATCCTTGCTGCGATAGACGCTCGCGGCCACGGCCGGTACATAGGGCTTGCCAGGGCGCTGGGCCAAGGGCAAGGCACGCACGTCGGACGTCTTGTAACCGATGCCGCTATAACCGATGCCGGTTACATCCTTGGCGATGCTGCTGATGACCGCGGAGCTTCCGGGCTGCTCCTTCACTGAATCCTTGTAGTCGCCCTTGAAGAGCGCATGCTTCTTGAAGTAGCTGTAGGTGCCGGATGCCGAATTACGACCGTAGATCGTAATGGGTCGTGTGGCCCAGGCACCGGTGAGACCGAGATCGCCCCACGTCTTGATGTCGCTCGTGTGCCCACCCTTGCGGGACTTGCTAAAGATGGCATCCACCTGCTGCAACGTGAGGTGCTTGAGGGGATTGTCTTTGTGCACATACACGGCCAACATGTCGATGCCTACGCGCAGTTGCGTCGCCTTATAGCCAAAGGCCTTTTCAAACGCATCTTGCTCTTTGGCCTTCATGGGACGACTCATGGGTCCAAAGGTGGCACTTCCGCTGATCATTGCGGGCGGGGCCGTTGAACTCCCCTTACCTTCAATGGCGCGCTTCGCGTTCGAATAGAACTTGTTGAAGTCGTCACTCCACAGTGCCATGAGATTGTTCATGGTGTCTGAGCCAACACTCTTGATAGTGCCCGACACGCCCGTTGTTGCCTTATAGGCGGGAAGGCCCGGATCGACCTTCGTGACTTCGGCCCACGCAAGAGTGCCCATGCACGCCACAACGAGTGCTGCTGTACCTAACCGTTTCATCGTTCATGCTCCTGGATGCGACGTGAATACTCACGCCTTGTATGCGCAGGAGAGCACAGCTGTGAGAACGCCTCAGGGTCGTAGGGCGAATAAATTGTAAAGATGTAACCTATCTGCTGACAGCTATTTACGAGCGCCGCCAGTTTCCGAATGCAGACGCCTTCGCCTAGACACCTGGGCAAAACAAGACACGGGCCTCGCGGTCCGACTCTTGGCCAGACTCCAAGGCCCGATGGGTCCCAGTGCGCCGATTCTCTGAATCGGCTCTAGAAGCTGCCCTCAACCTGGATCACGGGGGCAAAGATGAACAACCAGCGCGAGTCCCCATCGTCGGCGGGGTTCTCGCGACCGACGTCGGTGTCCATGGCATGGACGTTGACACCGGCGCGGAGGCGCCAGTTCTCGGAGAAATTGTAGCCAATGCCCAACTCGCCATAGATGCCGAAGCCACTGTCGTCGTTGATGTAATCCTCAGTCCAGAAATACTCCGGTCCAAGACCCGCCCAGTAGAAGAAGTTGGTGTTCCCCAACGAGTTCTGCCATGTGGCTTTTACGCCGAGGTGATAGAAGTCACCGCCGTCACGACCAATGGTCCCATTCGGATTGAGGCGATCGAAGCGTCCGCTGTTGGTTCGGAAAAACCCGTCCACGCCCCAGCAGGAGCAGCAGAGGTTTCGTCCGACATCCAACCCCCAGTAGCCGCAGTCGTCGGCAGCATCGTCGCCGCTAAATAGTGCCGCGCCGAAGACACCGCGAACGTGCCACTGGGTTTGATTGTTCTCGCAGGGAAGTCCTGGGCCACAAAGGTCTAGGTTCCAGTCCGGGCCGCAGGTCCTGCAGACATCGCGCGTCTTACATGCGACGCTGGGTTCGGGCTGAGGCGCAGCCTGGACTTCGGTTCGAGTGGCGACGGGCTGTGTGACAACAGGTTGAATAGCGACCGGCTGAGGTGCGACATAGGTGTGTGTCACAGCCGGGGCGCATGGCGTCGATACGGCCACGGCACCTCCACACGGATCCGCGCAGGGCCCGGTCATGGCGATAACCGGTTCCCCACTTGGGGCGGCGTATGAGATGCCCGGCACGCTCGCGTCAACGTAGGGCGCGGTGGACGCGGATCCCACGCCAGTATAGCCGCCGCTCGCCGTGGCACCCTCCGTGTGGGTTCCAGCCGCGTACGAACCGGTAGACACACCTTCGCTCCCATACAAAGGTGTTCCGTTGCTCACCGCGCCTGATGGGGTCGTGACGCCCCCAGAGGCCAACCCAGGAGGGGAGGCCAACCCAGGAGGCGTTGCCGTGCTCAGATAGTCTGACGCCGATGCTACGGCCCCTTCAGTTGCGTTTGCCGGAGCCGCAGGGCTAACTGGGGATGCGGCGCCGGCCGTGGATGAGTAGTAGCCCGAGTCGGTGGCCGGAATGCTGCCGTCGATAGTGTCGTCGGAATCACTTCCGAAGATACCGCCACTAGACGGCATGGCGGGTGATACGGCACAGCTAGCCATTGAAACGGCGATCACGGCGCAAAAAACTGCCCATCCACTGAACTTTGATTGCAAGGACATACTGGCTCCTCCCAAGTAAGACGACAAATCGTCGCCTCCTTAAGGCACGGCTTCCAAGACGTGCTACCTAGTTGACAGGCCGTGCCGAATGCGACTCGTGCCGTCCATGACGGCAGACTACTAACTGACTCGCCTCCCTCAAAGATCGGCAATTCGATTTGGTGAAATAAAGGTCATATCGCGAGCCTAAGTGGGCATTCTGCGGTCACCGGCTTGTCAGCGGCTGGAGCGGCCTCTTTGCGATGTGGGGACCGAGGAACTCCCTATCCACGTTTAGACGTAAGAAGGGGATGGTGGCTGGGGACGGATTCGAACCGCCGAAGGCTAAGCCAGCAGATTTACAGTCTGCCCTCGTTGACCACTTGAGTACCCAGCCGGGTGGAGTCGTGCCCAGAGCCATCCTGCTTCTGGGCCGGGAAGCGTAGCCGAGGGATCACACGCGATCGCCAGTTTTTTTGGGCGGTCTGCTCCGCATTTTGGTGAGACGTGGGGAGACGGTGGTCTCGATATCGATCGCTAGCGCTGCGCGAGCAGCTACTTGCCCTTGGCCTCTTTCGCGGGTGCGGCCACGGCACGGATCGACTGAATGGTCACCTGTTCCACGGGGCGCGACCCGGCGGCGACCTTGACCTTGCCGATTTTGTCCACAATGTCCATGCCTTTGACCACGCGACCGAACACGGTGTGCTTGCCAGCCAAGTGAGGCGTATCGACCAGATTGATAAAGAACTGACTGCCGTTGGTATTCGGTCCTGCGTTGGCGCAAGCAATCACGCCGCGCGTGGGCTGAGACGACTTGAGCTTCGAGTTGTACTTGTATCCAAGGGCCTGAAAGAATGCCTTGAGCGACATCTTGTTTAGCCGCTCCATCATCTTGGTGTTGAGTTCTTGTTGGCGCGCCTTGATTGCCTCGGTGTCGTTGGGGGCGATGCCCTCGTCCTTCAGCAACTGGGGCTGCACCACACCGCGAACGACTTGCATCAAGCTTCGTTGGTCGCTTGCGATTCGCGGATGCGGCTTTCCATTCGAGAACGCCATGAGTTTGTCGAGCCCCAAAGAATCGGGGTTGATTTCGTCTTCGTAGGGCTTACCGATGCCACCCCCGCCGTCGCCACGCTGGCAACCGCCTTGAATCATGAATCCCTTGATGACTCGATGAAAGATCAGGCCGTCGTAAAAGGGGCGCTTCACCATCTTCTTGGTTTTGTGATCTTCAAACTCAAGCGTGCCTTCGGCCAGACCTAAGAACGTGGAGACGGTCTTGGGCGCTTGGTCGCGAAACAACTCCACGATGATGGTTCCGTGGTTGGTCTTGATCGCTGCGTGGGGACGATCCCCCCCCGTAGCCGCGGCACCCTTCTCGGCCTTGGCGTCGCCCGTTTTGGTTGGCGCACCGTCTTCGGCACAGGCAATGGGCAGGCACGCAGCCAATGCGAAGGATGCGACGAGACAAATTGAAGAAAATCGGGACATAGGTGGGGTCCTCTTGACGGTTCAGATGTCGCTCATGGGAAAGCGCTCCGAAGGGTAACGCGACGTGTGGGCCGTAGAAGAAATCCGAAGCGCCCGGGCCCCTAATTGGCCCATCGGGCAGATTTTTCGACTATCCGGACGTGCCAAGGGTCGGCTTCTTGGTTCCGTACCACGCGTAGAGGGCATCGCCCGGACACTCGGTAGCCTTCAAGTCGCGGTGCGCCAGCAGACCTTCGACCTTGAGCGCGTGGACCCCAACTTGGTGAGCGAGAAACGCTTGAAGGGTCGCGAGTTGTGCCTTGCCCGGCAGCGCCTCCTCAAAGTTGCCAATCACGCTAATGCCAAGATTGCCACCATTGTTGCCCGCGCCGGCATGCGCCCCCTGCACGTCAATTCGCCGCCCCTCATACACCTTCCCGTCGCGACCAATCAAGTAGTGATAGCCAATGTCGGCCCAGCCGCGCTTGTCCTGATGAAGTTCTTGAACCGCTTTCACGAACTCCGCATCGGATTTGTCCTTCACCACATCCAACGTGTCGGTGTGGTGCAGTGTGAGCCGCTCGATGGGCGTCATGGGATCGTGATTATCGCGCAAATCACTCGCGCCCCACTCTGCGCGCGTCACAAACTCCCACGGCTCCCTCTTCGCGGCGTCCGGCGCGGACTCAACGATGGGTGACGTAACGTCGGGATAGGAAACAACCACCGGTGGTGTCGCGTGACCGTCATCGTAGCCGGCGCTTGGATAAACAGTCTTCGGGTAGATAGTGTCTGGCACATACGGCGAAATCGGAGCCTCACGTCTCGGCACACACGACACACGACGAGTCCTTCGGACCGCGCAACCAAACAGGCCCAACCCCGCTAACGCCGCCAAAATCGAGCGACGAGTTCGATCCGGTGCATGCGGTCCCTCACCCAATCGCTCGCACATCGCTAGCTCCTTTGCGCCAAAAATACCTGGTTTCTGTGGCGCATCCGCAGCGTACGACGTCGTCCCCCCTCCCCCGATAGGTCTAGTAATTGGCCCACCCGCAACCAATGCGCCAGAAATACCTGGCATTTGTGGCGCACAACCAACTCAAAATCGGACTGACGCAGATGTGACGCTTACTCATACGGGTCTTAAGCGGGTTCCGCGCGAATCGCATGGGCTTGAAGGTCGGCGAGATCCACGAATTCAAGCGTGGACATATGCGTGGCTTCGAGATCAACGCGAGGCGCCGCGCCGGCCTCCAGGGCTTCTTTCCAACGCAAGACACACAGGCACCAGTGGTCGCCGGCATGGAGACCCGGAAACGCGAACATGGGCATGGGCGTGCTCAAGTCGTTGCCTCGTGCCTTGCTGAAAGCTAGAAACTCCTCAGTGGCCTCAATGCACACGCAGTGCAG
The DNA here is from genome assembly GCA_965222115.1 of Planctomycetota bacterium. Classification (GTDB taxonomy): domain Bacteria; phylum Planctomycetota; class PLA2; order PLA2; family JAEUHO01; genus CBDCTJ01. Next base: position 3,010,566 of record CBDCTJ010000007.1, read on the forward strand.
GCCGGTGTCGCCGTGGCCGGTGTCACACTTCCCGTTTCGATACCAACCGGTCATGGGATCGATTGAACACGTCTTTAGTTCGGTGCCGAGTACGTTCTTCGCCACGTTCAACTCCTCTGCAATAACGTCAGGGGCCGGCAAAACCGGGCTACGAATTATCGTTTGCGCCGTGGTAAACGAGGTGCGCGCATGCTGGGCACTTTGCTCAAATCGGGCGGCTTTGGATTGACCTTCTTGACGAGTGCTAATGCTTCCTTTACGGCGACCTCGAGCTGTGTATCACGACCCTTCTTGGCATCAGCGGGCGTGATGTCAACCGGAATATCGGGGTCGGTGCCATAGTTTTCAACGGCATACCCCACATCGACAAACCAGTTGGCAAACTCCGGTTGCGTCGTGATCGCACCATCTACAAGCGCGTGACGCGGCCAAATACCAACTACGCCGCCCCATGTGCGCCGACCGATCAATGGCCCCAGTCCATAGAGCTTGAAGCAGTGACTGAAGATATCGCCATCTGAACCCGCGCACTCGTTGGTGATTGCCACCATGCAACCCTGGTTGGGCGCCGAGTCGGGGTAAACGAAGGTACCCATCCACCGAGAGCGGTCATAGCCCACGCGCCGCCGTAACAACTTTTCCAACAGGAGCTGCGACACGTGCCCGCCCCCGTTGTAGCGCACGTCGACAACCAACCCATCACGTTGGGATTCGTGTTTGAAATAGCGATGAAACTCGCTAAACCCACGCGCACCCATATCGGGCACGTGCACGTAGCCGAGCTTCCCTCCACTCTTCTTGTGCACCCACGCGCGATTGGACTCTACCCAGTTGCGATAACGCAAACCGTACTCCGAGCCCAATGTGGTGACGACAACGTTCCGCGGTTTCGTCGATCCTCGCTGCACGGTTAGCGACACAGCCTGGCGCGCCCGGTTGACGAGCAATGACTGGGGCGTGGTTCGTGCATCTACAGATCGACCACCCACGGCGAGTAGTTTGTCACCGTCCTTGAGCCCAAGACCCGGTGCCGCTAACGGCGATGCACTCTTGGTCCAACTATCACCCTTAACGATATTCGCGATCACCCAAGCACGCTTGCGCGCGTCCCAAGTGAGGTCGGCGCCCAAAAAGCCCTGGTAATAGCCACGAGAGGGATCGTAGTCGCCGCCGAACTCATAGCTGTGCGACGTCCCAAGTTCACCCTGCATTTCCCACATGACGTCGGAGAGTTCATTGCGCGTAGCAACGCGGTCCACAAGCGGCAGATACCGATCATATACGGCATTCCAATCCACGCCTGCCATCGATTCGGTCCAGAAGAAGTCGCGCTGCAATCGCCACGCCTCGCGGTACATCTGACGCCACTCGGCACCCGGATCGACTTCGACACGAACACGTGACAAGGCGATCCAACCCGACTTGGGACTCGCGCCTTCCTTGCGCGTCCCGTCGGAGGCATCGAAGCCGGCATCGACAACACGCAGACGACTGCCGACCATCATCATGAGATGCTTACCGCTTGCCGTTCCAGCAATGGACGTCACTCGACCTGGGAAGGTGTGCAGCGTATGGTCATTTAAACCCCATGCCTGCAGCACACCCGTCGCAGGAGGTGGCCCGCCACTGGACCAATCCGGTGCATGCAGTGCGCCTTGAATCGGTGCCGACACAAAGAACACGCGATCGGCGCCCGCGGCCAAATCATAGTAACGCGCTTCCGGTGCTGGAATGGCCACCACGCGATCCTCGATGCCGTTGAAGTCGATCTCGACAATGAGTTCGTCCTTCTTTTTGGCCTTGCCCTTCCCTTTTGTGGGTTTGCTTGCCGCTGGCTCTTCCGAAGAGGCGCCTCCTGGCAGTCTGGGTGTGCGCGTAGCAGCGGGAAATGGCGAGGGCGCATCGCCTCGTAGCGTCACCAAAAACGGGCGCACACCGCGTGGGAACCCAAGATCAAAGTACTGCGCGTCGTACACGGGGTTGTACACGCGGGCACTGAGGAAATAGAGATAACGACCCTTGGGATCAAACGTAGGCAAGGAGTCGGCAAAGTCCGGTCGGGTAATCGTGTGTGTCTTTTTTGACTTCATGTCGTAGATGCACACTGTGGAAGCGTTGCGCGATGCGGGCATGGCAAACGCAAGCCAGCGGCCATCGGGCGACCAAGACACATGGCGAATCGCCTCAAACTTACTTGTTGCGATTTTCTTGGCCGTCGAAGCCTTCACGTCAACCAGCCACACTTCTTGACGATGGTTGGTAAGCGCCACCACATCACCGCCCTTGGGAGCCGGTTCCAACGCAAGCGTGAGTCCCAGATTCTTGGCGATCACCTTGGGACGACCGGAGCCATCGACGTTACGAACTTCGATGGCCTCTTCGCCCTGTCCATCGTGAACACCCACCACGCGCTTACCGTCGGACAACCAGCGCGTGAGTCGATAGCGCGTAGACGACACCTCGCCGTGACGCTCAACGACGCCATCCCAGAGCGGCATCGTGTAAAGCCCGCCGCGCACGTTGAGTGCAAGCGAATGTCCCTTGGGATGCAGTGCCGCGTCATCCACGTAGTCGCTGGAATCTACGAACTTTCGGGTGCGTGAACTTCGGCTTGACTGCAACCGTATAGCGAGTCGTTTCGAAGTTCCCGACTTCACATGGAAGAGATAGATGTCGGCGCCCGCGGTGTATACAATGTGTTTGCCGTCGGTGTCGGGCGTGCGCGCGAAGTAGTTCTCATGATCGGTGTGCCGCGTCATGCCCTTGCCCGAAGGCGTTGCGGAATAGAGGTTGGCGTGTCCCTCTTCATCGGAAAGGAAATAAATACGATTTCCGATCCACATGGGGCCGGCAAGATTGCCCGCGAGTTCGTCACCGTTCTTTGTCAGCCACGGCTTGAACGCACCGGTTCCCCTTCGATCGATCCACAGTCGTCCACGCGTACCCCCGCGGTACCGCTTCCAGCGCGCGGGGTCGCCCGTGTTGATGCCAATCACAACACCCTTGCCGCCCGGTTCTTCTGTCAAATCATTGGCGTGGCCCCATCCGAAGCTACGAATATCACCGCCCCCGACCGGAACTTCGTGGAGACCCACATCGCCCATGAAAGGCCTGCGGGAAGACGAAGCGAATCGAATCCACTTCCCGTCCTTGCTCCACCCCACCACGCCTGTCCGCCACGCCTCATGCGTGAGGCGGCGCACCATGCCCCCGTCCGCATCCATTACGTAGACATCAGCGGGCCCGTCCATTGTGGCGGTAAACGCGAGCTTGGAACCATCGGGGGAAAAGTGTGGGCTACCTACAACGCTGCCACCGGATGTTATGCGACGTGCAATGCCGCCTGCAATGGCCACGGACCACAAGTCGCCTTCGCTCAAAAATACGATGCGATCCCCATGGACGGTGGGATGGCGGTAGTAGCCAAATGGGCTAGGTGGTGGGGCACCGCGCGCCACGCCCCGTGCACGACTCGAGCGCCTCTTTTTCTTGCGGCGCGCCTTCTTCTTACGCGCGGCGGCCTTCTTCTTGCGGCGTGCCTTCTTGGTTGACTTCGATGCCTTCTTCTTGCGCCCGCGCTTTGCCGCCATCGGTGCTCCTCGTCGCTGAGCATCGCGCGCAAACCGCACGGGATCTCAGGGGCCGAGCATCCTACGCGGACGTCAATCGCCGCAGAACGAATCCTCTTCCGGTTGGCGACGACTGATGTGCGAACACGAAAAACCGCAAAGAATCACCAGCGAAAGGGCCAAGAAGCAACGTCCCCGAAGCGCGCGCCGGAGCAACAGTCCTTCGCCCGCCGCTCGATCGACAAACAACAACGGCGGCCCATCCGCCGATTTCGGAACGATCAGACGATCACGATTGAAGACGATGCATTCCACGGGTCCGAGCCCTTCCACAACGCCATAGCGCTCGGCCGATGGCATCGCGTCCTCGGGCATGGCCAGGAACACGTCGCGCGTGTCGTTGTCATGGAGTCGGGCAAGAACATGGACGGTTTCACTGCGAGCGTACTCCGCCCAGAGCGACAGGGCGGCGATGAGCAGCGCGCCCACGATGCACAGCCAGGCACACAATCTTGCCGTTGACATGATCGAACCGCCGTCGCCTCGACGGCAACGATCCGACTACTTCTTCTCGGGCTCGCCCGCGGCGTCTTCCTTTTCTTTCTCTTCCTTCGGCTCCGCCACCTTGTCTTTGTTTGCCGGGTTCGCGGGCGGATTGCCTTCGGCCGTTGGCGCCTCGGTCTTTGCCGGCGCTTCCTTCTTCGCAACGGCCGGCATGATCTTGCCCAGAAGGACCACATCGACCAGCCACTTCTGCGCAACGGCCGGCGTGCCCACCGCGTCGTTCAGAATTTCGTGCTGTTTTAGATCGATAAAGAAGCTGCCTTTCACGCGGGCAAGATTCTTGCCCATGTGCTTCATCTCGGGGACGTGTTGCACATTGGCGAGAATACTCACCGGTTGCGTGACGCCGCGCATAGTCCACTCACCGTAGATGTCCCACACCGTGTTGCCAACCCGCTGCGCACGAATCAATCGCAATTCCAAACTGGGATTGGATTCGGCGTCGAGCCACGCGCCGCCTTGCAGTTTCTCGTTGCGACTCTTATCACCGGTTCGCAACAACACCGCAGGTACGGTAAACGAACCCGTGGCACCGCCGCGGGCGTCCACATCTACGGTGCCGATGAGCCCGGAATCGGGAATGGCGTCGGCTTCGGCGCTGAAGTCCACGAACGCAATCTGGCGCTCAACTGAATCGCCCACACACATCACGCTCTGCTTGCCCATCCACGGAAACACAATGCGGCAGGCACCGGATGGAATCGGGTTGCCCGCTTCAAGGGCGCGAATCACCGCGTTGTTGCCAATCACACCCCCAGGCGCCACACCGGGAGGACAGTCTTCGGCCTGGCTGGTTTGCGTTAGAGCGGGAACCGCAACAATCGCGAGGGCGCCCAAAGCAAGTACGCCGATGAGAGCACGCAAGGCAACGGCCCCCCGCGCGCTTGAGGTGGTTGTTGACCTGCAGGAATGTGACATGATCGAACTCCTCGAACTGGGGTGAGTCGGCCCTTCAAGACATCCGCCTAAGACAAACGGAGAGGGCGTACGCCAATTGTGCCGATGTTCACGGGCTGGTCAATGCGGGTTCGGGTCATTGGCCCCACGAGATCGTTCACGTTTGCGACGTCGGCTGTACTTCGGTGTTCTGGCCATGACACTTCTCGATGGATGCGTGATCGTCAATCCATCGACCGATCGTGCTTCCAAGTGCGAGGTGGTGCGCGTAATGGAGGTGCAGGCACTTTACTGCATCCCAGTTTTCAATCCCGCCAATACCTCGTGACTGAAACTTCGTCCACCAAGGCTCCAGCCTGACACACGCAATATCGTCCGCGCGCAACGCTTGATGACGCCGGGCAATATAGGCGCGATGGTCCTGGTGGACGCGGGAACGAAATGTTGCATCGGACTGGATGTGCTGTTGCAACCACTGAATCGCACCCCCGTGTTCCAGGCGTGAGATCTGTTGCACAACCGACGTGCAGGTAAGCCAGAACAGCGTTGGAAAGGGCTCCACGGTTTCGTTTCGCTCGCGTCCCTGGCTACGCTTTAGCGGGTAACACTGTCGCACCAATTCGTGCCCCGCCGGGCAGTTCAAAATGACCTCGGAAGACACGCCGGCGTGAATCAGTCGTGGGCGCGGGGCGGTCATGGGGCTACAGCGTACGTTGCCAATCGATGGCGTACTCCCCCAGCAGTGTATTGGCCTCACTGAAATGCCCGCATCCTCGAAATCCGCGTACAGATAAGGGCGATGGATGGCTTGCCGTGAGCACCGGCTGACGGTTGGCGATCACGCGAGACATGCGCTTGGCGTGATTGCCCCACAATAGAAAAACTACGCGCTGCGGTTGGCTCGCAAGCACGTCAATGGTGGCGGCCGTGATCGCCTCCCACCCCTTGCCTCGATGGGCACCTGCGTCGCCTTCACGCACCGTGAGAATCGTGTTCAACAAGAACACACCTTGCTTCGCCCACGCGGTCAAATCGCCCGAGTGCGCGTCCATGTCGCACGCCATGTCTCGCGCGACCTCTTCCAAAATGTTTCGAAGTGATCGCGGCACCGATCCCGATCCGCGGTACGAGAATGCCAAACCATGTGCATGACCCGGCGTCGGGTAGGGATCTTGTCCGACGATGACGACGCGCGCGCGCCCCGGAGGCACGAGGTTGTATGCGGCAAAAACGAGTTGAGGATCAGGCAGCCATGTTCGGCGGGCCTTCGTTTCGTCGTCGAGAAATGCCATCAACGGTGCCGTTGCCGTGTCACTCAACACCGTCCCAAGGGCCTTGCGCCAATCGGGCGAGATAAGATGAGCGCGAACATCCATAGGCGCAGTGTGCCGACGGTGTCCCCCGCTGCCCCACGCGTTTTTCGCCCGAACCGTGCTACCTTTCCGATTCCTATGGCAACGACAGCGCCTCCGCCTCTGATCGATTCACACTGCCACCTCACGTGGCCGAGTCTTGTCGACGACGTACCCGCCCTCGTGGCGCGTATGGACGAACAAAACGTGGTTCAGGCCGTTGTGGTGGCCACTTCCGTAGAGGACGCCTTGGCCACGCATGCCCTCTGTGCTCGCTATGACGCTCTGTTCCCCACGGCCGGCATTCATCCATGTGACGTACCGAAAGGCCTCGACGAGGCATTGGGTCAACTGGGTGAACTCGTGGCGACAGGCGACTATGTGGCAGTCGGCGAGACGGGACTCGACTACTTCCGCGACGAATCGGCCGTCGAATGCCAACGCAAGAGCTTTCAGGCGCAGTGTGAACTTGCGCGCGACTCCGATCTGCCGGTGATCGTCCACATTCGCGACAAACCCGCGCGCGAGCGTGCATTTCAGGATGTAGCCGACATCATCGGCTCGGTACAAGGGCTACGGGGCGTCATCCACTGCTACACGGGCGAAGCCAGCTTTGCGGAGACCTATCAAGAGCTGGGTATGCACGTTTCATTCAGTGGCATCTTGACCTTCCCGAAGGGAGAGAACGTGCGACGTGCCGCCGACGTCGTGGATGCATCCCGGCTCTTGGTTGAAACCGACAGCCCCTTCCTCGCGCCGGTGCCACGGCGTGGAAAACGCAATGAGCCTGCCTACGTTCGCCACACGGCGCGAGCATTGGCCGAGCGTAAATCCATGAGCGAGTCGGACTTGGCCTTGGTGACGACCTCCAATGCGCGCGACTTGTTTGGACTGCCCACCTCTACTCCTGTGGGCTCGGAGAACTAGCCGTGGCAAATTCCGATACGCAAGTGGCGGCCCAAATCGTTGCGAAGTATGTGGACGACGTGGCCAAGCTTCAGCGCGAAATCGGACGCGTCATCGTGGGAAACGACGAGTTGGTCGACGCCGTCCTCCTCTGCCTGTTTTGTGGCGGGCACCTGCTCATGGAAGGAGTACCCGGCACCGGCAAAACGCTGCTCGTTCGCACCTTGGCCGAGTGCGTAGACGTCGACTTCGGTCGCATACAGTGCACGCCCGATCTTATGCCGGCGGATGTTATTGGCACCTACCTCATGACCGAATCGAAGGGACAGCGCGAGTTTCGCTTTCGGAAAGGTCCTGTGTTTGCCAACGTCGTGTTGGCCGACGAGATCAATCGCGCCACGCCCAAGACACAGAGCGCGCTCTTGGAATCGATGCAAGAAGGGCAAGTCACGGCCGGCGGCAAGACCTATCCGCTGCCCGTACCGTTTGTTGTGCTGGCCACCATCAATCCCATCGAAATGGAAGGTACGTATCCTCTTCCGGAGGCACAACTCGATCGATTTTTGTTGAAAGCACTGGTCACCAATCTCGGTGTGGAGGATATGGAAACCGTGCTCGACCGTACCACGGCCGGTGTCACGACATCGGTTCGTCCGGTTTTGGATGCCGAGCGCATTGTAGACATGCAGCAGTTGACGAGACAGGTGCCATTGGGTCCTAAGCCTAAGCGTTGGATTGCGCGGCTGGTGGACGCCACGCGCCCCACATCACCCCACGCGAGCGATATCGTCAAAAAGTATGTTCGCTATGGCGCCAGCGTTCGGGCGGCTCAGGCAATCACACTTGGTGCCAAGTACCGTGCATTGCGAAACGGTCGTGGTGCGGTTGCCATTGCCGACGCACGTGCCATCGCCCACAGCGCGCTTCGCCACCGCCTGGCCCTCAACTTCGAAGCCGAGGCCGAGGGAATCGTGCCCGAATCGATCGTTGACGCGGCGTTGCGCTCTGCGTAACTGCCGATGCGCCCCATTCCGGCCATTTTCTGGCCCATGCCGGGAAACCGGTGTGGTCGTTTCGAGGGCCCACTGCTCTCCGGGGGATAGGATTGAGCGCCCCAAACGGTGGACGGGTGGGTTTCGCTACCCCGCGTCCGCGATGAGGGATTCGGCCCCCACGGTGGGCCGTCGATGGAACATGGGCCACGGCTTGAGCGCTTTTGCTCCGACCGGCTCACTTGCTCAGTCAGGGAGAAATGATGAAGCTCGAAAAGCACCGCTACGAAGATGTTGTGATTCTGCGGTTTACGGGGGAGTTTGACACGTTCAACTTGCCTACATTTAGCGAACGAATTGACCGCATGGCAGCTGCGGGCGACGACCACTTCATTTTGGATTTGAAGCTCCTTCGATTCATCAATTCCGCGGCGCTCGGCTACCTCATCAAGATGTCCAAGCGCGCCAAGGCGGGTGGCGGCGAAGTGCTAATCGCTCGCCCCTCCAAGTTTGTAAAGAAGACGCTCACCACACTCGGACTCGACAGCGTGTTCAAGGTGTTTGACTCGGTTGAATCGGCCATGCTTCATTTCAAGAAGGGACTCGACATTGGTCAGCTCAACTTGGAAGGTGGCGAAGAAGATGACGCGCTCAAAGGTGAGACGCCCATTCTCTTCCGTCCCATTGGCGAGAAAGGCGATGAGTTACCCAATCAAGTGGGGCGGATCGTCACACTCCGCGAAGACGGCCTGCTGTTTCGCTGCGACGTTTCCGCGGATGGTAGCGACCCCATAAGCAACTTCTTGCAGTCCGGTACGCAGATCAAAATGAAGTTTCGGCAGCCCTTCGCGGTCAAGGACTACTACTTCGAAATGACCGGCGAAGTCATTGACGTGACGCGCGCCGACGAAGAGAGCAATCACGTTCTCACGGCGCGGGTGTCCTACGGCGACATGAAATCGTCCGACCGTGAACACCTCGATGAATTCGTCAAAAACCACAAAGAGTGGAAGTCGGAGCTCGGTTAGCCCGGACTACATATGGGTTAGTGCCCGAAGCACCTCGTCGCGTCTGACGTCGGTCGCGATGAGGAGCGAGCGTTTCCCTGATGCCATGGTCGGCAGGATGAACGTGTGTGTCTCGTCGGCGCTGCGCTTCTTGTCGTGAGCCATTGCCCGAAGCAGTTGTTCTTCGTCGATACCGCGAGGCACTTGTACGGGCAGCCCAACCGTTGACAGTTTTGCTCGTTGCGCCTCCGAGTCGTCACGCGTCAATAATCCGCGCGCAACCGAGAGTTCGGCGGCTGCCACCATACCTATGGCGACTGCTTCGCCGTGGCGCAGCGTGTCATTGCTCACCAGTCGCTCAAGCGCGTGGCCAATTGTGTGCCCGTAGTTGAGTAGCCGCCGCTGCCCCAGATCGCGTTCGTCCTGTTCGACCAGTGAGGCCTTGATACGACCCGCGACGGCGATCCACGGTCCCCATGTAGTGACATCGGAGTCGGGCTTCGGTAGCGATTCGAGCTGTGGATGGGCGCGCACCCAACCGCACTTGTAGATTTCGGCAAGTCCGGCCTGTGCATCTCTTGTGTCGAGCGTTCGCAAAGTCGCTACGTCACACACTACATGGCTCGGTGGATAGAACGCGCCCACCAAGTTCTTGCCAGCATCGGAATTGATCGCAACTTTGCCACCAATCGCGGCGTCGCACATCCCAACGACGGTCGTTGGAACTGCCATCCACGGCATACCGCGTCGCGCCAGACAAGCGGCAAGTCCGCCCACATCAGTGGCCGCGCCCCCCCCCACTACGATCACCGGCTCATCGCGTCGAAGGCTCAACAACAAATCGATCACTGCCTTCAGCGTGGACCACGTCTTCGCTCGTTCACCGCGCGGCAGCACAATGGGTGTGACGTCGAACTTCGCGGCGACATCGCTCGGAACCGGCCAAAGCGAATCGACGTGTTCGTCCACAATCCAGGCAACGCGCGTTGCATCGGGCAGCCACGCACGCAGTCGCGTGCCCAACGAGGCGTACAAGCGCGCGCCGTACGCAATATCCGTCGGACATCTGGGGAGATCGACACGCGCGCGATCATCCCACGCTGGCGATTGAATGTGCTGTTGCGTCAAGGTTGTGGCTCCGCCCAATCAGTCCGGGGTCGGTGAATCATCTGGTTTCGTTGGTGATTCCGGTGGCGTGCCCGCGACCTTGCCTTGACCGGCTGCGCGCGCGCGACGACGTAGGGCCATACGATGCGCTTCCATACGCTTCTGTTGGCGGGCACCGCTGGGGACAATCACGAGGAAGAACAGCAACGCAAAGAGCACCATGCCCGCGGCAATCCACACCATGATGTTGCTGAGGCCGCGGTCCTTGCTGTAGACAACCGGGTGGGCGTCAAGCACGACGAAGAGCGGGACGGTGTACATATGCGTCCCGCCACGCTTAGAGCGAAATCGCGTCTTGTAGGAGTAGTTCTTCACGAACACCCCGTAGAGGGCGACATGGTCCTGTCGCTTTCCCGTGAAGTTGGGCAACTCCTGACCGCGAAAGGCCATGACGGTGGGAATCGCAAGGTGCATGTAGTGATCGGAGAGAATCGTCACCATGTCGAAGCCGTCGATTTGCCACGGATTGCGCGGCACGGTCTCCCACCCTTCCTGCGTCCAGTCGGCCAGCATGCCGGTAACACGAAACAGCTTGCCACGCGCAGCCTCGGTAAACGGTCGGTCGGCCTTTTCGTCTACATCGATTTCCTTCATCCAGCGATCAAACGTATCGCCTTCCCACGGAGTCCAGGGAATCGTTTTTGATTTGATCCCCTCGTGGATCTTCGTGTAGCCCTCGGATCGCGCCCACCTAATCGTTTGAAAGACTGCGTTCTCAAGCAGCTTTACGCTGTCTTTCATCTTTCGGTCGCGCACGTCTTCCCAACTCGCGTGGTCGAGCTCAAGAATCGTCTCCGCGGCTCGCTTGGGCGGATAGGCAATGCGGGCACGATGAAGAAAGAACACGGGCGTCGTGCCTCGAAGGATCGTTTCTCCAATCGTGCCCGTTCGCATTTGCAAGAACGTGCCACGCAAAACGACATCGTGGCCAGGCATGATCGTTTCGGCGACCCGATGGGGGCCGACCGTATCCAACGGTGCGCCGTGCCCCACGTCCGACTCATTGCCAACCGATACCGATGCCGCAAGTGTGCCGTCTTCCCCTTCGATCACGAGCGACCACAGACGCGCGTCGCCCTTGGGCGCATCCGGACGCCGAAACACCTCGCGCGTTCGATCAATCACGTTGCCGACGATGTCAAACGTGCGACCGACGAGGGCGTTTGAGTCGTCGTTCTGGGAGGATGTCTTGGTCAGGGTGATGAATTCGGCGGGCGTGAGCTGGCGCTCAGGCCTCGGATACCACCCGGGCTGGTCGTTGAGGAACGCGATCGCGCCCGAGGCATAGCGAAACGGTGCATCGCCCGATGCCTCAACGCGCTGGGCGAGCTTCGCGCGATCGATCGCGACGGGGCTTGCCGAGTCTTTGGCGTTCGTGCCACCGACGGCGGTGTTGTCTGAGGCGCCGTCGCCATCCGGCGAGGTTCCCGTTTCGACTCGAGTGTCCGCGCCTTCATCAGTCCGCTTGTCGCGCATGGCATGGTCGGCGAAAATTGCGGCGCCCAGGACCACCATCCCCGCGACGTATAGCGACAGGCGGATCTTCTCTTGGCGATGAAGTCCGGCCTGGCGCTCCTTCTTCAGATGGTCGAGCATTCTCGTTGCCTCTGCGGGGTCGGCCGGGGTGCCTCGATTCTACAGGAAGATCGTGCGCGTCCGGGGAGGGATCGAAGCAGGTCAGGCTATTCTCCGCGCATGACCGCGCCACCCCAACAACCGCTTGAAACACGAGACGACTTTGACGCGTTGCTGGCCGCCGTAACGAACTACGAAGAGAAAATGCCCAAGCGGCTTGTTCCGCGCAAGTTCCGACTGGAGCGTACGCGAGCATTGCTTCGCCTGCTCGGCTCGCCGGAACAGCGCATTCCGACCACGCATGTTGCGGGGTCCAAGGGCAAGGGGAGTGTGTGCCGCATGGTTGCCGCGATTCTGATGGCAGCCAATCGAGGTCCGGTTGGACTCTATACGTCTCCCCACGTTGAGGATTTGGCCGAACGCGTGATGGTGGATGGACAGCCTGCCATGGGTGGCGAATTGGCCCACGCCGCAGAGTCATTTCGAGACCACGTGATTACAGCGCAAGGCACAGATGACGCGCCGACATTCTTCGAAATTCTCACAGCGGCGGCCTGGGGTGTGTTCGCCGCCCGGCAGTGCCAACATGTCGTACTCGAAACGGGCCTAGGCGGACGCCTCGACGCCACCAATACGTGCCACCCCACCGTCTGCGCGATCACACCGATTGAGCTCGAACATACGGCATTGCTTGGCAACACACTGGCGGCCGTTGCCGGCGAAAAGGCGGGCATCCTCAAACAGGGCGTACCGGTCGTCACATCGGCCCGCGGCGACGCACTGCGAGTGATTGTGGAGCGTGCGGCAGCACTTCAGTGCCCAGTCCATATCCTTGGCGAGTCGTATGATTGTGAAGCCGTAACGCCAAAGGGTCTTGACGGCATTCGCGTGTCCCTTCGCACGCAGGATGGGTATCGCGAGTTGGAGGTTCCCGTCCTGGGGCTCCATCAGGGCGAAAACGCGGCAGTGGCAGCCGTCGTTGCGCGTTGCCTCGGCGTTTCGTGGAAGCACATCGAAGCCGGTCTCGCAAGCGTCGTCTTGCCGGCAGCGATGGAAGTGGTCTTTACGGATCCATTGATCGTGCTGGACGGCGCCCACACCGCGCGATCGGCGGCGGCCGCGAACAAGACGCTCAAAACGTGGTGGCCCACGCGCAAGCGTGTTGCGTTGGTGGCGATGTTGCGAACGAAGAAATCGGAAAACGTTCTTCCCGATCTCATTGCCGGCGCCCACACCGTAGTGGTCACGCAAGTTGGGTCGCCTCGGGCTGTACCTGCTGAATCGCTGGCAGAAATCACTGCCTCATTGACTGACGCACTGGTGATTGCCGACACGAATCCCAGGCATGCCTTGGAACGCGCGACCGACGCTATGGCGATGGACGACGTCATGTTGATCTCGGGAAGCCTCTACCTCGCGGGCATGTTGCGCGGCACATGGAGTCGGACGAAACGGGAGTCCTGAGCGTGGCAGCGGGGCGCTGGCAATTTCTCATCGATCGTGGCGGCACGTTTACGGACTGTATTGGCGTCGCACCGGACGGGCATACGCACACCGCAAAGGTGCTTTCAACTAGCAATGCCCCGGTGATCGCGATTCGCAAGATCCTCGGCATCACAGACGACGAGGCGGTCCCTCCGTGTGACGTTCGCATGGGCACAACGGTGGCCACCAACGCGTTGCTGGAACGAAAGGGGGAACGGACGATCCTTGTTGTCACTCGGGGCTTTCGCGACGCGCTGGCAATTGGCAACCAGACGCGACCCGATATCTTCGCGCTGCATACCGAGCCACCCGACGTGCTGTATGACGCGGTCATCGAAGTGGACGGACGCGCCGATTCGAATGGCACGATCATCGCGAACACGAACATGGACGAGTTTGCAACCCACATCGATCGTGAGTTGCAGCGGGGTGCAGCGAGCGTTGCCGTTGCGTTGCTTCACGCCTATGCCTGCCCGGACATTGAAAACGAGCTACTGCCCGCTCTGCAGCGCGCAGGGGTCCATCACGTAAGCCTCTCCCACCGCGTGGCGTGTGAAGTCGGTTTTGTTGGGCGAGGTGATACGACGCTTGTCGATGCCTACCTAACTCCCGTCTTGCGACGTTACATCGACGAGTTACAGGCGCAACTACCCGGCAGCACGCTGGCATTTATGCAGTCCAACGGAACGCTGGTCGATGACGCCGGCTTTCAGGGCAAGAACGCGGTGCTATCGGGCCCGGCCGGCGGTGTGGTTGCTTGCAGGCAAGTCGCAAAGAAGCTTGGATTGCCGAGCGTGACGTGCGTTGACATGGGCGGCACATCTACCGATGTCTCTCGGATTGACGGCGAGATAGAAACAACGCTAGAGACTGAAGTCGCGGGTGTTCGCCTGCGAACACCCATGCTGGCGATTCATACAGTTGCGGCAGGGGGTGGCTCCATCTGTCGCTACGACGGTTACCGTTTGACCGTGGGGCCTGAAAGCTCGGGCGCCGATCCTGGCCCCCTTTGTTACGGGCGCGAATCGGCAAACGCGCTGACGCTAACCGACATCAACCTCCTGTTGGGACGACTACGTGACGATCACTTTCCGTTTCCATTGGCACGGGAGCGCGCTCAACGAGGCCTGGATGAACTCTCAGCACACATAGATGGCAAAGATGCACCCGATGTGGCTGAAGGCTTCTTTCGCGTCGCGATTCATCACCTCGCAGATGCCATAGCGCACGTCACGACAGCCAGAGGTCACGATGTTCGCAACGATGGGCTGATCGTCTTTGGAGGTGCCGCCGGTCAACATGCTTGCGCGCTCGCCCGCTCGCTGGATGTGGACACGGTGGTACTGCCGCCGTACGCAGGATTGCTTTCGGCCGTGGGCATGGGGAGCGCGACACACGGATGGAGCGAAGCGCGCGACATCGGGCGACCTTTGCTCTCCTGCGAATCGGATGCGCTCATTGTGAGTGCCTTCCAATCAATCGAATCCGATGTTGATGACGGCAACAAGAGTGAGATGGTACGGCAGGTCGAGTTGCGCTATCGGGGCTGCGACGCGTGCATCACGGTGACTTGGAACGGCGTCGATGCAGCTCGTGAATCGTTCGTTGACGCCCATCACAAGCAGTTCGGCTACATCCGTGATAGACACGACATTGAGGTCGCGGCTGTTCGACTTCAAGTCACGTTTGGCGTTCCGCGTCGATTGAATCCACCCGCAATCCGAGCGTCATCGACCGCTTATGAACCGGGTCGCGTCTACTTGAATGGTGCTTGGATAGACTGTGTACCTGCCCATCGCCGCGAGTCGCTCGACGTGGGAACGCGGCTTGAGGGCCCGGCGCACATCCTCGAGGCAACCGGAACACTGTTTCTTGAACCGGGGTTCAATGCCACGATGACGCAGGATGGTTCGCTGGTGATTCGACGAGTTTCGCAAGCGGTGACGCGGTCTACGCCATGCACGACGACCCGCGATCCCGTACTGCTTGAGATCTATGGCAATCGATTGATGTCCATCGCGGAACAAATGGGTCGCGTATTGGCGTTGACCGCGCAGTCCACGAACATTCGAGACCGTCTCGACTTTTCGTGTGCTGTCTTTGATGCAAGCGGTGGGCTGGTTGCGAATGCCCCGCACGTACCCGTTCACTTGGGTGCCATGAGCGCAACGGTTCGAGCCATTTTCGAACGTACGCCTGCAATGGAACCCGGCGATGTGTACGCAGCCAACGATCCATTCGCGGGTGGTTCGCATTTGCCAGACATTACCGTGGTGTCGCCTGTGTTTGACCGTGACGGCGTACTTCGATTCTTCGTCGCGAATCGAGGACATCACGAGGATGTCGGCGGTGTCACGCCCGGTTCCATGCCCGCGTTCTCCACGTCGTTGCGAGACGAAGGCGCGTCATTTGCCGCGTTGCGCATCGTTCATCGCGGGCACTTGGACGAGCAGGCCATCCGGTGCGCACTTACGAATACGGATGTCCCTGCGCGGCGCCTCGACCAAAACATCGCAGATTTGGAAGCGCAGGTCGCAGCCAATGTGCATGGCATGCGACTGCTTCATCGACTTTGTGAGCGCGTTGGGACCGAGACCGTCTCGGCCTACATGCACCACATTCAAGAAAACGCGCGCGAACGCGTAGAAGACGCATTGAATGCGCTGCCCGATAGCGACGTTACATTTCGCGATGAACTCGACGAAGCGGGACCCATCGCAGCACGATTGATCAAACGAGGTCGCGCACTAACCATCGACTTTGAGGGAAGTGCACCGGAACATGAGGGCAATCTCAATGCGCCACCCGCCGTCGTACACGCGGCAGTCATCTACGTCGTCCGCGTCATGGTCGGACGCAATCTACCCCTAAATGCGGGTTGTCTTGCGCCGATTACGATTCGCATTCCGTCGCCGTCCATCCTCTCGCCATCGCCCGGGCGCGCCGTCTGTGGTGGCAACGTGGAAACATCACAACGCATTGTGGATGCGTTGCTGGGCGCCCTGGGGTTGGCGGCGGCGAGTCAAGGCACGATGAACAATATGAGCTTTGGTTCAGATACGTTTGGCTACTACGAGACCCTTGGCGGCGGCATGGGCGCAACGACTCACGGACCAGGCGCCAGCGCCATGCACTCGCACATGACCAACACACGCATCACCGATCCCGAAATCCTAGAAGCGCGCTTTCCAATACGTCTGATTGAGTTCGGTATTCGTCGCGGCTCGGGCGGACAGGGTCTACACGCGGGCGGTGATGGTCTCATTCGTGAGTACGAATTCACGGCGCCGCTACGCGTATCGATCCTCAGCGAACGACGCAAGCGCACCCCTTTTGGATTGCACGGCGGCGGTTCTGGCCAACCGGGACGAAACATATTTAACGGTCAAGACATCGGTGGCAAGGCCAACCTCGACGTACGGCCCGGCGACCGCCTCCGCATCGAAACCCCCGGCGGCGGCGCCTACTCGCCAGATAAACCTGGTATTTTTGGCGCATTCCGAGTTCGCGCGGTGCCGGGCGTTCGTAGACTACAGGAATGACTACTTGTAGTGGTACGTCGAAACGTCGAACCCGGGTCTTCGCCATCGTGACGATGGCTGCGTTGTCCGTCGTGAGCGTCGCCTCGACGACACAAGGACGCGAATCGAAAAAGCGCCGAGTCGTCAAGAAGCCACCTAAATATGCCGTGATTGGAAACCCGGGAACGTGGGGTTCGCTGAAGGGTACATGCAGCTTCTCGCACGCAATGCCGATTCGTACGGCGACGATTGGCGGTTGTCCGGCGTATCTTGAGACCGAGAACACGCCAACGCGATTCGATCCAAAGAACTTGGGTGCACCCGGCTGCATGATTTCGATTGAACGCATAAGTAAGGGAAACCCGTGGCCAGCGACGATGGCCAATACGAAATCGCGTGTCAAGATCGACATGGACAAGTATGAGTTCAAGCCTCGTATCCAGTGGACCCGCAGAGGCAAGCGTATAGGTTTTCGCCTCTTAGCCTGGGACACGACGAAACACAAGAGCGAAGTTAGTGTTCATGGATATTTCAACTCTCTGGCGACGACGGCGTGGAATATTAGTCTTCCGTTTTCTAAGGATCACTTCTCGACTACGGATACAAAGCTCTCACGGGTCGGTATATACATTACAAGATGCGACATCTGCTCGACCGTTCCCAGCTACATCCAATGTTCGCCACATCCATACGTTTCAGGTCCAACACCCATCAGTGGGTCCTATGCGATTTCGGATATACCGCCAGGCACATACTCTGTTACGTGTTGGCATGAGCCCTTGCGGTGGAAGGTAAAAGTAGGAAAATATGGGCGGAAATGCGTAGTGGACGACGGCGTACAGATGCTCCTGCGTAAGAAGGTGGTCATCAAGCCCGGCAAGGCCACGACGCTTAACTGGACGCTCGAAGTACCAAGCGACCTCCGCACAACCAAAAGCGCCAAATGAACCTGGCATTATTGGCTCACTGCTTTCGATGCGCCATAGATACCTGGTATTTCTGGTGCATGAGTGACCCCGCCCGTCGAGGAGAAGCGCAACAAATAGCGCTATGCGGGCACGTGCGCCACTTATACCTGGTATTTTCGGCGCATTAGTTAGCTTGGTCGAGGGACTCGAGGATGCGGAGGTAGGAGTCGAAGCGGGACGGGGCGAGGTCGCCTTCGACGAGAGCGGATTGGACAGCACAACGGGGTTCGTGGGTGTGGCTGCAGTCGGGGAACTTGCAGTTCGGTGCGAGTTCGGCGATGTCGCGGAAGAGCCACGGCAGATCACGCTTGGGGATCCCGAATAGTCCAAACTCGCGCACGCCCGCGGTGTCAATCACCGCACCCCCATTCGGTAGCTCGAAGAGGGTCGTGGCGGTGGTGGTGTGCGTGCCTTTGCCGGTGAACTCGTTCACGTCCCCCACCGTTAGGTCCCACGCGTTGTTGATGGCATTGAGAACGGATGACTTCCCAACACCGCTGTGTCCGCAGATGACCGTTACGCGACCAACGAGAGCATCTCGGAGTGCGCCGATGCCGTCACCTTCTGTGGCACTCACTACGAATACGGGATATCCCAGTGATCGATAGAGTTCGACTTCGTGTGGCGCCTCGTCCGTCAGATCGATTTTGTTGATGACGAGGATCGCTTCTAGATCGCAGTGTTCGATGACAGCCAACACACGATCCACAAGTGCGGGATTGAATTCCGGATCTGCTGCCGCACTGACCAATGCAACTGCGTCAAGATTGGCCGCAATTACGTGCTCTACCCGCTCCTGCCGATTCGCGGGGCGCGACAACAAGCTTCGTCGGGGCTCAATGGACTCAATGGCGCCTCGGTCTAGAGCCGTGCGCACCACACGAACGCGATCCCCCACCGCGACCGGCGACTTTTGGTGCGTGCGGTCACGAAGATGAATACGACCACGCACATTGCACCAAAGCCGGGCATCGCTCGCGAGGTCCTCAGGGGGATCATCCAGACGAACTAAACAGCCGCGAGCATCCAATCGCACAACCGTCGCCTCGTAGATGATCGCGTCGTCAGTCATGAACGTTTGCTGCCCCGATTGCCGTGCAGTGTTGCGATGACGATGCCCGCTGCTACAGCAGCGTTAAGCGATTCCACATGGGGCGCGATGGGGACCGAAACAATGCGGGTTGCCGCAGCAACCACAGCTTCGTGGGCGCCGCGCGCCTCTGAACCGACAACGAGAAGTGCGTTCCCGGGAAGCGAAGGGGCTTCAAAGACGCTCTCGCCACCCGCATCCGTGATCCATAGGTCGCGCGACGCCGAGGCAACGTCATCTAAGACCTCGCTTCGATTGGCACGCGCGAACGGAACGTGGAGCGCTAGGCCCGCGGACGCGCGCAACGCTTTCGCGCCAAGCGGATAGGCCGTGCCCTCCGTGACAACGCATGCGGATACAGAAAAGGCCGCAACGATCCGAAAGATCGCACCCACATTACCCGGGTCCTGAACCCCATCCAGCCAGACCAACGGGCCGCGTGCCTGTCGCAGCTGTTCCCACGACGTAGACGTATCTCGCACGATTGCTAAGACACCCGACGACGTGACCGTTTCACTGACTCGATCCATTTCGTTGCGCGACGCCTGTTGAACGTCAATGTCCTGTGCGCGAGCCGCGCTTTCGATTGTTTCCCGCACGTCGTCGCGAACGTCGTCGGCCACCCACAGCGAACGCACAACGCCAAGCGAGAGCGCATCGACAATAGCTTTGGGCCCCTCCAACACGTGCTCGGTCATGTCGCCGCGCCCGCGCACTATCTGACGCAAGCGCGCCGCTTGTGACTTCGAAAGCGTCAACGGATGCCACCCGCTGCATGGCGAAGCGCGCGAATCGCCGCCCGCATATCGGCCGGCACGTCGCTACGCAGCACAATGTCTTCTCCTGTCATGGGATGCCGAAAGGAGAGTTCACGCGCGTGCAGCGCGAGACGCGACAACACCGGCCGATCCTCGGAACGTGAAACGCGGGGATCAATGGCCGATCGATAGAGGGGTCGCACATCGCCATACAAATGATCCGCCACGATGGGCCACCTCACATGTGCAAGATGCACGCGAAGTTGATGAGTACGGCCCGTATGAGGTTCGAGTTCCAACAGTGCATGCCGGTCAAAGCGTTCGGCCACACGCCACGTTGTTTGTGCGGGTAGCCCATCAGGAAGCACCGCTTGATGAAGCGTGGTTTCTGCGTGCGGATCGGTAGCGATCGGCGCGTCGATCACTCCGTGCGATTCGACTGGCACCCCGTCGATGAGCGCCATGTAGCACTTGTTCATTTCACGATTCGCGAACATCTTTCCAATGATCGCGTCAACTGCACGGTCCTTCACGGCAAGCACCACACCACTGGTATCGCGATCCAACCGATGGCCCAGCCTCGGAATTCGATCATCCGATGGGTCGCGATCATGTGGCCGTCGGGCCTTGGCAAGCGCGTGAAGCTTTCCCAGCAACGTTCCATGGCGCGTCGTGCCCACGGGATGCGCGGACATGCCACTGGGCTTGTCAATCGCCAGAAGAAATTCGTCTTCGTAGAGAATAACGAGGTCATCGGAACGCTCTTCGCTGGGTGCACCAGGGATCACTGGCAGGCGCACTTCAATGAGGTCACCTTGCTTCACGCGCATCGAGGCCTTGGCGGGCCTGTTTCCAATTAGGATCTCGCCCGCCTTGCACATGTTCCGAAAATGGTTGCGACTCTTCCACGGATACCGTTCACGCAAAAGTGAATCGATCCGCATCCCCGCCATGGGCTCATCCACCCGAAATCGATACGATTCGCGCGGCTTGGAGTGATCGGTGTACTGCCGGAGAAGGCGCGTCATCGCCAATCAAGCCGCGGCGCACATCGGCGACGCGTCCAGATTTTCGGAGAATGGGTAGGGGCAGAACGCACGTGAACCAGAATACCAAGAGGACCGCATCGCGTGTAGGGCGCGCGTCCATCGCCCACGACCAACACGACGTTCATGCTATCCGTCGAGCGAGAGGTAGAACGCGATGCCCAAGCTTCCGAATATCACGGTGGGCATCCATGCCATAACCACGGGATTGAGCCCCATCGTTTTCGACAACAGCGAAGCGACGTATCCGGCGCCGAAGTACAGTGCAGCCACCCCCATGGCATTGAGAATCCCTGGCAAGGCACTCGATTTTCGCTGGCCTACTTGCGTGCAAAAGGGCAACGCAAGCAGCAGCAACACAATGACGGAGAGTGGCTGCGTCCACAACTGATGTCGCATAAGCCGAAAGCGCACATCGTGTGGATTGGCCTCAATCAGCGCTTCCACTTCATCAAACGACACCCCGAGTCGCCCGGCGCGGGTGAGTGTGATTTCCATCAACCGTCGTGAATCATAGAGCGGCGCGCGGGCGCCCTTTTCGATGGGCCGCCGAACCGATCCGGGCGCATCGTCTCGTCGAGGAATAAGTTCTCCGCCATGCGGGGCAAACCATCCTGCGCGCGCTTGATCCCATGTAAGTTGTGGATAGCGACGGATGGCTTCATATCCATCCTCCCCCCACTGCGTCAAGAAAACATTCTCCATGCGACTCTCAATGGGGTTGTAAGCGCCCATGGAAAGTCGGTGACCTCCTGAATCGTGATAAGGCGCAATCTTTGCACTGCGATGCGGATTCTTCTTTCCAAGCAACCGTTGCATTCGCATGTTTTCGCGGCTGAGCCCCGGGACAAGGGCAACTTGAGTGGCGATGAGCACACCCGCGATAAGCACCGACGAGACAATAATCGGCAGAACGGCCCTACGCATGGATACGCCCGACACGAGCAGCGGCGTCAACTCGCCGCGTCGGGACAATCGGGAT
Organism: Planctomycetota bacterium; assembly: GCA_965222115.1. Classification (GTDB taxonomy): domain Bacteria; phylum Planctomycetota; class PLA2; order PLA2; family JAEUHO01; genus CBDCTJ01. The sequence goes on from CBDCTJ010000007.1 coordinate 3,032,445, forward strand.
AGACACATGCAGGCCGCTATGGGCGCACACAGAGGGATCAACTGCGTCCATACAAAGGGAAAAAACGTGGCGTAATAGCGAATGATGAGCGCCAACGGATCGTAGCCAGCCTTCTTGATGTCTTTCCAGTAGCGCGCCAACCGATCCGCGCGGTCGCTCAGCTCCATCACCAAGACAATGGCGGAAATGAACAGGAGTACCGCAATAAACGTACCCCAAAAAGACTTTAGAATGTATCGATCATGACGACGGAACACGCCTACTGCCTCCGCCCAAGTAAGTAGACGGCGGCGGATACGACCGCAAGGAGAGCATTGGGGAGCCACATGGCGATCCACGGCTCCATGCCGAAACGTTTGGCAAATGATGGACCGGCGATATAGAGCGGCGCGAAAATGGCGATGGCGGGCAAGATACACACCAGAGCATCGCGGACGCGCCTTCCCGTAGGCGGAAGCACAAGTGACATCGCCAGCGCGAACAAGGAAAGGAAGAAAACAGAGGCACCGAGCGAGAGTCGTCCGTGCAACGCCAATGCAGGCCGCTCCGTGTCGTGATAGGGACCGCCTGTGCGCTTCGCGAGATATAGAAGTTCGTTTGCGGTCATGTCTTTCGGCCGGTAGGTCCAGCGTGAAGCGCCAATGAACGTCTCAAACGTAGAACTCACGCCGGTCTTGGCAACGGCGCCCATGTTCAAGGTGCGCGCGCCGGTCACCGACTTGACGTCGAACTCGCCACCGTCCTTGGCAATGGTGCCGCCGTCCACCTCAAACAGAAGTCCGCGATCCGTGCCGTCCATTCCGATTTGGCTCAGTGCCGCTCGTTTGGCGAGCACCTTCCAATCGAGTTCCCCGGATGGTCCGCGTTTCTCAAGCTCGACATCGTGAAACGCGCCATCCTGAAACGTACGAAACGAGAAGCGACCATGCTCCATGGCAATCGAACGATTGTTTCCTCGGAGCGATCCCAAGAACTTCGGCAGATGATCTTTCATCGTGCTTCGCACCGTCCGATGCGAGATCGGCACGTAGTAGGCGTGGAACGCCATGGCGCCCACGGCGAGGAGGGCACCCACGGCAAGTACGGGCATCGCCAGGGTCCGCATGGGCCACCCCGCAGTTCGCACAATCGTCAGCTCGTGATCGGCGGACCAGCGACCCAGCGTGAGTGCGACTGCGGCAAGCCACGAAAACGGCACAGCGAAACCGAGGGCCACGGGAATAAACTTGGGCAAGAGATGGGCGATTAAGTCTGATTCCAGCGCGTCACCGCCGGCCCCCATAAAACGAATCGTGGAGCCGACAAACACGGCTGCGGTCACCAACGAAGCGACCAACACGAAGATGACAAGCATCTCCACAATCAGCGCTCGTTGGATTCGAAGCAAATTGATCTCCCGCACCGCCCATGATGCGACGTGTACGTTCGCTTGGGGTTGAGCCTCTTGCAAGCATGCTGCCCCCCAATCGTGGCGCCCCGTACTTGGAAAACGGCAGGCAGTTGTATGCTGAGTCCGCCTCGTATGGGGCGAGTTATCTTCAGAGAGGAAGCTGACGGCTTGGGCACCGCGTCATCATGGAGCACGCCACACCTAACGCGCGCGCTTGATGCGCTGGCGCACGTGCTTGCGCATGCGGAATTTCCAAGCGTGCCTCCCGGATTTGAACTCATTGACAAGCGTCGTTCCATGCGCATCGTGATGCGCGGGACGCTCTCCCATGACCTTGACGAGCCAATCGAAGTCGTCGTCAAGTGGCACGCGCCCACCGCGCGTGGGTGGCGATCGGGAAGGCGTGCGGCGCGGGAAGGTGACGTGATGCGGCGCATTGCGCAGGAGGGCATCGCCGTACCTGAGGTCTTGGGTTGGCGTTCCCGACCCGCACAGATGCTTGTCACGCGATGGATTCCGGATCTCGTCGCAATCCCCACGTTGGAGGGAACGGGTCCCGAGTTACGCGAGACGCTCTGCGAGTTGATTGCCAATGCGCGGCAGCGCGGCTTGTGGCACCGTGATCTTCATCTCGGCAATGTCGCGCTTAGATATGGCAAACCCCTCCTGCTTGATTTTGGGGGAGCGGTGCTTGGTAGACGCGAAGACCCACTCGACTACGCGATGCTCAGTCTTATCCATCACTCGTCGCTGGATCGGCTTTCGACAACGAGTCAGATTCGTTGGCTTAAAGACTATGGAAATGTAGTAGATATCCCGTGGAATCGGGCCCGCCTGTGCGAGACCATCAATCATGTGTCGAAGCAATCTGCGAGGATGGCTAGGCGTTATCGTCGCGGCCGCGATCGTCGTGCAACGAGAAGTGGCCGTCACTTTCAGGCCGACATCGATCGAAAGACTCGCGTCCGGAGCATTCGGGCATGCCGCAATGTGCCGGACACATTGCCCGAACTCACACGTGCGTGCTACGACGCCGTGTTAGACGAACACGAGTACGTACCTGTGGGCAAGAGCACCTATGAACTCGTGCCCTTCAAGTCCTCGGCACGCGGCCCAAGCGTGTTTCGTATCACCACCGACGAGGGTACGTTTGCGGTCAAGTACTTCGAACCAGTGCCGATGTTCCGTCGGACGCGAGTACGGCGCGCTTTCATCACGGCGTTCGCATTGACCAATCGATATTTGCCGGCACCACGCGCGCTTTCGTGTCGCTGGGCAACGACCGGTGAGGGCATACTGATATCGGAGTGGATCGATGCCCCCGATCTTCACGCGTTCTTTCATGACCCATCATCCGAAGGATTTTCGGCACTTCCGGAGCGATCCCAATTGGATCTGCTGCACCATGTTGGGCGCACGCTGCGCCACCTTCACGAGTGCGCGCTAACGCACCGCGACCTCAAAGCACCCAACCTCTTGGTTCGCGTCGATGCAAACACAAAACCGGCCATGTGGTTTGTTGATTTGGATGGCTTGCGGGTTCGGCGAAGAGCGCCGGGATGGGCACGACGAGCAAAGGACTTGGCGCGACTCGACGCCTCGCTCCCATTTTCCGATCTGCATCGCAGACGGTTGTTTGAGTCTTACCTCGGCGTATGGCCGCGGTCTCTCGTTTCGCTTGACGAACTTGATGCCATGATTACGCCGCATGTAGAACGCAAACGCGGGCCGAGCGGCAATCCACGTTAACGTATTCGCTCACAACAAAGGAGCGCCCATGGCTGCACGCAGAGGATCGCGAACCCAACCGTACGCACGTTCCCGCAAGAAGAGCGCGGGCATTATTTCGGTTCATATGGATCTAGGCGCCGGGCGTCGTGGCGTGGACATGGGGCCTTCGGCCATCCGACTTGCAGGACTGAATGAAGGCCTTCAAAAACTCGGCTACCGCGTACGCGAAATGGGTTCGGTCCATGCGGACGATCCCGAGTCGCTGCGTGAAGGACGCGTTAACGCACGTTACTCCGCGGCCGTCCTCGATGTGTGTACCCGCTTACGAGACCGAACAATGGAGTCACTATCCGCGGGTTTCCTACCTGTGGTATTGGGTGGTGATCACAGCATCGCGATGGGTAGCGTGTCAGGTGTAGTTTCTCATTGCCGCAAGACCGGCATGGGTGATGTTGGTCTCCTTTGGATCGACGCCCACACCGACATGAATGTGCCCGACACGTCCCCTAGCGGCAATATCCACGGCATGCCACTCGCTCATTTGCTCGGCAAAGGCATCCCGGCCCTTCGTAAACTCGCAGGCAATCGTCCAGCTCTTCACGGCGACAATGTGGCGCTGTTAGGCATTCGCAGCGTGGACAAACACGAACGGCGCCTCGTGAAAGACTCCGGCGTTCGCGCCTACACCATGACCGAGATCGACGCGCGCGGGTTCTCGGAATGCCTCGCCGAAGCGATTCAGCGCATCACGCAAGACACGGCAGGCTTTCATCTTTCCTTTGATCTGGACGGCGTGGATCCTCGCGAGGCGCCGGGTGTAGGAACTCCGGTTCAAGGCGGACTCACCTTCCGCGAAGCACACCTCGCGTGCGAAGCGGTTGCACGAACCGGACGACTGCTCGGCATGGACGTGGTCGAGCTCAATCCGTCATTGGATGAACGGAACCGAACCGGCGTACTCGCACGCGACCTCATATTGTCGGCGTTGGGAAAGACGATTTTGTAGAAGGAGCACAAGGGATATGCGGCTGGTGATGGAATAGAATACGCCACTGGAGTAAGGACTTCCTATTCAGGAAGCCAGTCGGGCCTTTCGGCTTTGGGGCCGCACCAGGTCCAGTCAGCCAGAACCTCCTTTAATGATTCGATATCAACTGGACTACCAATGGCAGGTTCACTCATGACGCTAATGCCATATCCGATTTTTCCGAGTTCGTCAGCATGCGAGGCGATGGTCTCGACGTTTGAGACAATCAACATCCCGCGCGTTCCACCAAATCGCGGCACAAAGACTGGAACCACAATCGTCTGACCACCAGAGAGGACCACTTCATGCGGTGCGACAACGCGTACGCCCAGCGGCTCTGCTATCCGATTCCAGTACTCCGAATGACCGCATTCGCGAAGCTGGGTTTGCGAGGCATCGTTCTGATTCGTTGAACGCTCACCATCATGTGTCTTCCTATCGACTAGTCGCGCCATCATCGCAACATAGCTAGAGCCGCTATCCGACCTGAGCGCGTTTAATCGACGTACTTCGTCCCAAGCTTCACCTCGGGAGTGAAACGCGCTGGTGGGAGTGAACTGGTGCGGGATACGCTCCCCGCCTGAAACACAGCCCCACGACCCCGGGTCGTTTGGAATGCGAATCTCTTCACCGCCATCTTGAAAGAAGTCCAGACGAATCACAACGAAGACGTGCTTCTTATGGCTATGTGGTCTATTGACGCTAATCGCTTTGCTCCCAATGAATGGTGCTCACAAAAACTTACCGCGCTCCTCGCCAGTTGCGCTTGGTGGTCTTGGTGTCCTTGGCGAGAGCTTCTTTCTTCATGAGTGGCGACCCCCTACCAGTAGGCGCGCGCTCACTCCAATCGTATCCCAACACGCTTGCGCTTCGATGTCGGGTAGGCCGGGGAGGTTTCCCTCCCCAGCCCCCCTACAGATCCGGACGTGCGGGATTACCGCATCCGGCTCCTCGCTATGTGGGTCGCCGATTAGGTGGCGCGATAGATCGAGCGCGTGACACGTGATGGTGGAATGGGGTGATGCTGTAGGAGTCGGTTGAAACGATCCCATGGCATCTTGGCGCGCTGTGAACGGCGGCACAGCCAGTACCTCCAAAGCCGTATGGCTTCCCGCCGGAAGTTGTGCAGCCGACGCGTATTGCCAGTCACCCCGTAGTAGGCGTAATGCCCCTGGAGTTTTTGTGCCAGTTTTGTACGCTGCCAATGCACAGGTTGGTGGCGGACGGAGCGGAGCCACTTGGACATCCGCGTCAGACCGCGGCGATACCGACTTCGTGCGGTCAACTGCCGAATCACCCAGTATCCCTTACGGGATCGACTCCATAGATGCGTAAAGCCCAACAGGTCGAACGTTTCCGAATCATGATCGGAGTCGTAGTGCCGCGGGCGTTTGAATCGCACCAAGCGAGTCTTATCTGGGTGGATGGCAAGGCCGTACTTGTCGAAGCGCTTTGGAACGACGTCCATCACACGCCGTGCATCCGCTTCACGAGCGAATACAATCACGAAGTCATCTGCGTAACGAAAGAGATGCGCCTCCCCCTTCATGCGAGGGGCGACATCTTCTTTCCACCAGGTGTCCAACACTTCATGGAGGAAGATGTTGGCCAACACGGGGGAGATCACTCCGCCTTGCGGCGTACCAGTTCCTTTGGGATAGCTCACGCGGCCATCCTCCATGACACCTGCATTTAGCCACTTGCCAATCAATCGCAAAATCACACCATCTCGCACCCGCTTGCGAAGCACGTCCATTAGCTGCGCGTGATCGACGCTGTCGAAGAACTTGCGGATATCGGCTTCAAGCACCCACCCGCCGTTCATGTTCATCATCGAGTTACGAAGTGCAGCCAACAGATCGTGTGCCGAGCGGCCAGGCCGGAAACCGTACGAGCAGGAGTCAAAGTCCTGTTCGTAGATGGATTCCAGAATCATGGCCACCGCGCGTTGGAGGATCTTGTCCTCAAACGTCGGTATCCCCAGGGGCCGAGTCTCCCCGGGCTTGTCCTTGGGAATATGCACACGTCGCACAGGAGGTGCGCGGTAACGGTCGCCGGACTTGGCACGGTTTAGCAGGCTCTGGAGATTGCTCTCCAGGTCCTTCGCGTAATCCTGCGCCGTCTGGCGATCTATGCCCGTTGCGCCTCCTTTGCGCGTTCGCCGATGCGCTTCACGCAGTAACGTCATGTCCAGAGCGGAGTTCAACGACGTGAACGCCATCTCCGGGGATTGCTTCGCAAGCATTGCGATCCGTCGGAGTTTCGGTAACACGGGATCAAAGCTTGGGATCTCTGTCATGGTTCCCTCCTACGGAGTACACATAGCGGCGCTCCCATCCCTCCCGAGGGTCCCTTGGTGAAAGGTTCCCCCCGTTCATCGGTACTACGGAGCGCTCCGACTTCCCACCTGCGTCCAGCGCCGCTCGGGTGACTTCGCGACGCCGTACCTTCGTTTCACACGCTTGTTTCGCACCCAACACAAGCGTGTGCCTCGTGCTGCGTATTGCTGGAAGTGTCTACGGCCCTTCCGCGCCGAGTTCTCGAAGGACAGCATGGGATCTCACAGGTTCCTGGGGAAGCCCCTTTGTGTACGTGCCCTGCTCATAGACCCCGGCGGGCCGGAGGGAGCAGACCTACACGCTCGTCTCCGATGGTGCCTTCCGATCAAAGAACATCGTCGGCCACCGCAGTCATAAGAATTTCGAGGCTCAATCACACAGCCCGCACACACGCTTGCCTAGTGCTTCACACCCCGCAGTTACCCACAGAGCGCGCTAGGTTTGCTTCCGGCTGCTCGGTCAGCTTGGCCGGACGGGATTGGTTACCCGTTGGGCTCCATCACAAGGTTTCGTCACGTCATGAGTTCCTCCTTGTCCAGGCTTGGCCTGTCGCACTCTTCGTGCTCTTTGTGTGCGCTCTCTTCTTCTTCCTCCTCTTTTACCGTCCCGCCACTGGCAGCTCCGCATTCGCCCAACCGCGTACAGCCGCATGCAGCTCTCTGCGCCTCTGCATCTTGGCGTCTCTGCGTGAGATTAGGAGCATGAGACCACAGCGTAGCCGCACATACTCCGGGAGCAACGCGATTCTCGCGCGCAGGGTGTTCGGCGACGGGAGATGCGAAGGATTAAGATTCAGCTTCGGATTGGAGATTGTGACGCACTCCAAATTTTTCTTTAAACCGTGGAACACCCCTCCCGCGCGTCGCGTCACATACCTCCTAGCGTCCTTGACCGACGCACCGATTTTCGAGGAAGAGATCAATCCCATGGCTCCCCAACGAACCGCAACACGTCATGCTCGATTCGCCCGAGAAGCGAATGGGGAAGTCATATGCGTGTATCGCGAGCCCATGCGCGTCTCTTCACGAAAACGACGCGCGCAGTAACCGACGTAGCTGCGCGTTCGAAATCCCTCGCCCTCCATCTCTCTTCTTCAACGTGAATGCGATTGCATTCACTCCCACTCTCAAACTACAGGCAAGCTCGTTGGCCGGCGGTGTACCCGGATTCGCGTAGGCGTTTTTCCGGGGCATTCCCAACCGGATTTCGACCGCGTGTGTGCCTGTTGGCTCGGACAGCTTAGCTCAGAGGCAGAGCGCCCGCAGTGTGCGGGAGGCCACGGGTTCGACTCCCGTAGTTGTCTGCCGTGACTAGCTCAATTGGTAGAGCACAAGACTATGGATCTTGAGGTTTCGGGTTCGATTCCCGAGTCTTTTCTCCCCCCAAGCGGCATGAAAACCCGCATACCACCGCGAATCGTCACTCGCGACCCGTACGGCTCGCTGCATTTCGCAGCACCGCGGCTTGCGCTCGAATAAGCGAACCTCGCTTCGATGTTTCGCTCGTACCCGCGAACTCCATCACGCGCCTTGCCCAGTGGAAGGCACGTGCCCGATGTCGCGCACGCGAGTGAATACGCATTGCGACTCGCTTGTTCCGCGTAACCGCGGCGCCGTACGGCCAATCGCTTTTGGTGATTCGCACTTTTTGCGTGCGTCCAGGTGTCTCAGGACATGGACACACGACCAGGTTGCTTCGCATGAAAGCAACACCAATCCTTGGCTGAAACCAAGAGGAGACCATCATGAAGCGTACTATTCACATCAAGCCGACCGAATGCGGCCTTGTCTTCAAGCACGGCGCACTTATGCGCGTTCTTGGCCCGGGGTCCCACCTGAATCCGTTGTTTCCGAAGCTCCGCGGCATTGAGATTGACGTGATTGACACGCTTGCGTGCAAGTTCGAACACAAGTGGCTCGACATGCTCATTCGGGAATTGGCATTGAAGCCCATGCTCCACGTGCTTGACCTCGGCGACAGCGAACGTGCCGTCGTGTTCAAGGACAAGCGGGCACGGTGGATTCTTGGCCCCGGTCGTCACGCGTTCTGGAAGGAACCGTACACGATCACAACCGAGACATTCAACGTAGACGAGAATCCGCGCCTTGAACACCCGGCACTCGATGCAATTCTGAAGCTTCCGGAAGCCCAGACGCTGCTTCAGGGGATCGATGTGTCTCCACACGAAGAGGTGATTCTCTACCGGAACGCAATAAAGATCGCGCAAGTACGGCAGGGCCGGTACGTCATGTGGCGCACGGGTCGGCCGCTCGTTGTGCGCGACGTGGATCTGCGTGAGCAGGTGGCCGATGTGTCGGGTCAGGAAATCATGACGCGAGACAAGGTCACGTTGCGAGTCAACTTGGTCGTGACGTCGCGGGTTGTGGATGCGCTCAAGGCGGTTTCGATCGTCAAGGATTGGGCGCAAACGCTCTACCGCGACGCGCAGTTGGCCCTGCGAGAAGCCGTTGGCGTTCGAACGCTCGACCAGTTGTTGTCCGACAAGGACAGTGTGGGTGCTGAGATTCGAAGCGCACTGAGCAAGCGCGCGGCGTCCTTTGGCGTTGAGATCCGAGGCGTGGGTCTTCGCGACATCATCCTACCGGGTGATATGAAGACGATCCTCAACCAGGTCATCGCCGCCAAGAAGCAGGCCGAAGCCAATGTGATCAAGCGTCGGGAAGAAACGGCCGCGGCACGTAGCCAGGCCAACACAGCCAAGCTATTGGCCGAGAACCCAACGCTCATGCGCATCAAGGAACTGGAAATGCTCCAGGACGTGCTTGCCGGCGCCGACGTGCGTTTCGTCTTGGGTCAGGGCAACTTGACCGATCAAGTACGTTCACTCGCCAGCGGCGACGCAAACACGTCTACTAACGCATAACCACGACGCCGCGAGTCTCACGATTCGCGGCGTCGTCTTCTCCACCCGAATCCGTATCCGTATCCGAACCTGAACCTGCCACTGAATCATTCGCCCGAACTGACTTCTGATCTCCACGCTGCACCCTTGGGCTTTACATGCGCCGCCGTTGGCGTTGTTTTTCAATCGGTCGAAACTTCTCTGGTACCGCGCCCCAACGCTTGCGCTTTGATTCTTCGTGCTCCTTGTGTGCGCTCTCTTCTTCTTCGTCTCCTTCTACCGTCCCGCCACCGACAGCTCCGCATTCGCCCAACCGCGTACCGCCACATGCAGCTCTCTGCGCCTCTGCATCTTGGCGCCTCTCCGCGTGAAATGAGGAGCATGCGACCACGGTGTAGACGCACACACTTCACGAACAGCGTAACTCTCGCACGCCACGTGTTCGGTGAGGGGTAAGGCGAAGGATTCAGATTAAGATTCAGCTTTGGTTGGGGAAAGGTGAATCGGATTAGGGCAGCGGGTTCGAGCTACAACCCCTCGCGAATCGCCCGCAGTTGCGACGGCATATCCCCTAACGCAAAGCGACGCAGCAACGACTTGATACGCGAACGCGCCTTATGCTTATCCTTGCTGGCCACGATCTCATTGAGCACTTCAAGTTCGCGCTTGAAGTCGGACTGCGCCTCCATCTCGACAGACTGCATCCGCGTGTCCACCAATGACTTGAGATCTTTCCATTTCTCTTCCGTCATGATCAATCGATGGATTTCCTTGTGCCGCGTCAATCGCAAAGCAGCCCTGCCGTAGTTCCCGCTAGAAATCCACTGATCCAGATCGCCGCCGATTTCTGAAAACACCGCGCCGGCCTTGAGCGTGTCGTCTGCGTTTTCACGCAAGAGGTCGCGGTAGTGTTTGTACTCCACCTGATCGCCGTGGAGTAACGCCTGTACCGTCCGCGTATCCCAGTACTTCTTCATGAAGTTCTGCAATCGGTCCACGATTTCGCTGTTGGGCAAGGCATGTTTGGGCGTGACTTTGGGCGTAACGGACTTTCGAAATATCTCGTAGTCGTAATATTTGTAGGCTTCATCGTTGCGTTTGAGCGCCTGACGCCCCTGCAGCGTTCCCTTCCACTCCATCACAGCCGCTTCAAGGCGTGAGTAGCTCTCGCCACCCTCCTGGCCATTGACTTCGGCATAGCGAATGGCGTCTTCAATCTTGTTCTCGTCAACGAGCTTCTCGCCTTTGCTCAACACCTTTTGGTTGTGGTTCATCCCACCCCCGGCCAGCATGAACATGAGGGGAATAAACGCAGCAGCACCGAGCACAATGGCGGGAATGACCCAACTGGGCTTCTTCTTGCCGCGGTCGTACCGTGAGCGGCGATCGTCTTCGTAGCCGTCATCATCGTAGTCATCGCGTGGGCGCCTGCGACGACTTGAAACGACAGGCGCCGCGCGACTCGTCGCTGTTCGATTTGATGGAGCACGTGTCGATGGCGCCCTGGACGAAGGTGCTCGCGCGGGAGCTCGCGCCGACGGTGCCGTAGTTTGAATCACCTCTTCTTCAAGTACCTCGGGAACCGCGACGCCAATTTCTTCGATGACGTCCTCCACCATGTCATCGACATCTTCTAGTGCGAGTACGGGTGGCCCGCCAGGTGCCCCCTCGGCAGCAAACCGAAGTGTGCTCGAACCCACAGTGAGCGCGTCACCCTCCGAGAGCCAGTGCTGATTTCGGAGTTCGCCATTTACGACAACGCCATTGCGGCTTTCCAGATCAACGAGTTTCCAATGGCCCTGAATGTTTCGTATGGCCGCGTGGAACTTACTCGTGGCTGAGTCGTGAAGTTGGACCTCATTGGATGCACCGCGTCCAATGGTCACTTCGGTTTCAAAAATTTCGTAAACGGACTGATTCCCGTTTTCGTTGATGAGCAACTTGGGCACGTGGTCTCCTCGCTTGCGTAGCGACCGCACGCCAATGGTACCGATGAAGTGGCCGCCTTGCATCCATCGCACCGCCAGAGCGCCGCTACGCGCGGACTATCTCGCGATGGCGCCCGTTACCGGCCCCAGATCCTTGGTCGTGGGCTGAATCACACGACGGTTGCCCCCGCCATAGCCGAAGTTCTGAGTGAAATTGCGACCCGCCACGCCGGATCCGAGATCCGTCCAGTCCGTCAGAATGTTGCGATGGTGGCCCGACGATTGGCACCACATATCGTGTGCTTGCTGAGGATTGGGAGACTGCGCAATATTCTCCGATCCGCCGTTCGGGTACCCGGCGCGACCCATACGCGTAAAGGGATCCACGCTTCCCTCGCCGGTCTCGGGGTTGGGTTTGGAATGGTGTGAAAAGTAGCCGCGGCGGGTCATGTCAATGCTGTGATCGCGCGCCGCTTTCACCAGCCGATTGTCGATGCGCACGGCGACCAATGGCGTCAAGTCTTCGACGTGTCCGTCATCCAGAATCTTGACTACGCTCTTGTCATCGATCGCGCTGACGTCGGCCCCTCCCGGCAGTACTTTGGCAGCAAATCCCATCATCATGCGATAGCGATTGGTGATTGCGACCTGCTGGCGCTCGGGCACGGTGGCGACCTCGTCGCGAGCGGGATTGTACTTTGTCATCACCCAATGGCTGTACTCACGCATTGCCCGCTCTTTGGCGGAGTAGAAATACGAACGCACCGTAATCGGTCGCTCGGTTACGTAAACAGAATATGGGGCCATGGACTTCTTGAGTTTCTTGGTCGATTGACCCAAGGACTCATACTCGGTGAGCGTCGCATCCCACTGATCCATTATCTTCTTGACGCGCCCTTTACGCTTGATCGTTACCGACAAATTGGTGTTCCAAATGTTGCGCACAAGATCCACACGGCGATTGATCTCGCGCTGAACTGCTTGATACGTCACAGAAGACTTGTTGGCCGGATAGGGGTAGTGTTTTTCGTTGAAAATCGCAAGCAAGGCATAGCGACGGGCCTTGTCGAGTCTTTCGCGAAGGTCGCGTACTTTCGACAACTTTCGAAACGCGGGAATATTGCCCATCCTGTCTACAAGTTCTGCGGCAACGTGACGAAGTTCGGCAATGCGCTCCTGCCTCAATACTTCCTTGTGCCCCGCACGGTCGAGCAGTTCGTCCTTGTAGAGTATGTAGCCTCCCTCGGGAACGGTGTGTTGCCCGTAGATATGACGCGCCACGAGCGCATTGGCCGCCGATAGGTCACGCTTTCCCTTATAGAGCGGCTTCAACGCCCTGACCACACCCCCGGAACGACCCAGTTCCGCAGCCAACGTAGCCACAGCAAGCACCGTGTCTGTGTCCGATGCCTTCACGTGCAAGACAGTGAAGAGATCATCGTCCTCAAGTTCCCCGAAACGCATCGCTTTAGACTCACCCTTGCCGATGGTCAACGTGATTCCGTCTTGCGTAGCGCGCACAATGCGGGCCTTACCCATACTTAGTGTCTTTGGTAGCGGTGAATCGGGCGTGACGCGCTGTGCCAATCGGTCTGCGAGTGATATGAGTCGATCGGCGTCGGCCATTCGGGCCTTCCATTCCGTCTTAAGCAATCCTTCCCCCGTCTTATCTACCAAGACTGCAAGCGCGGCTCGCGCGGAGCCCCATTTCCGTTCCCGCATCAATCCTTCGGCCTTCATGGACTCACGAAGAATCGCTTCATCTTCGGGCGATGGTCGCATGGGATCGGATGTTGAACCGCCCGATGCCGAGGGATCGCGTGTCGCGGGATCGCGCGCGGAACCAGGCTCCGACGACGTTGTCCCTCCCGGTTGTGACGGCGTGGCGCTAGCAGGCTTCGACGCAACCGGTGGTCTGAACGTCCGTAGTCGCATAACTGCTAAGGCGTTCATGCGCGAAGCGATATCTTCTTCGTGAGCCGATCCAACCAGCGCGCGCCACGCCGATGCCAAGTGGCTTGCCTTTTGAGCGGTTGACTTTGCCTTAGCCGCCGCTGCCAACGCGCCTGTATGCGCCGCATCGACGGCCTTGCCGGCACGACGAGTGAGTTCGCGCAGCGACGCCTGTGCCTCCTCTGGCAGTCCTGGACGGTTCGACGAGAATGACGTTGTTAGCGCCAACGCGCGACCGGGCATCCCCCTGTTCAATAACGCAGTTACGCGACTCGTCAGCAGTTTCAATGCGTCGTGGTCACCGCGATCGCGCCTTGACGTGAGGTCGCGCAACATGTGATTCACACGTTTTTGCAGCACGTCGTAGTCGGATCGCGCTGCGAGTTGGTAGAGCTCGTCTCGTTGATCAACGCTTGCCGAGTTGCCAATGTGTCGTGCCAAGCGATCGGCCTCATCGAGCCATGTGCGATGCTCTTGTTCACGCTTGGTCAACTCGTCACGTGCTTTGGCGAGCGCGAGATTTGCAGGACTCTCCGGATACTTGGCACGAAAATCAGCTACACGCTTGGCAAAGCCCTGCGCGTCACCCTGCGCCACGGTTTCCATGACACGGCGACTTTCACGCTCAGCCTCGGCGCGCTTCTGCTCGACTTGCGCCTTGTTTCCCAAAAAGTGATTGACGCCAAAAAGCGCACCGAGCCCCACCAGTACGACGACGGCCGCCCGCATGACGGCCTCGCGATCGCGCCGACCCCACGTACCGGAACGCGAGGGCCGAGACGACGTAGGGCGTTCCTCATGGGGTGCATTGACACGAGGTGAAGGGGCGGAGGGTGCAGATCTGGTTTCAACGACGAATGCGGATCCGGCGGGACCCAGATCAACCATGTCCAGTGTGCCAGACACCAAAGGCACATCGTTGCCAACCGCCGGCGGCGCGCCGCGCAGGCGAATCGTTGTTTCCCCAATACGAAGCTCATCACCGGGGTAGCAGAGCTTGCGAGCGATACGCTGGTCGCCAAACCATGTGCCATTGCTGGAACCCAACTCTTCAACTATCACGCCACCCGCCAACGCGTCTCCGGCGGGTGGACAGGTGATCTTGAGGTGCCGTCGCGAAGCCATCTTCTCAATCAGTTGGACTTCGCAATCATCCCCACGGCCCAACACGATCGACCCTGCTTCAAGAGGGACAATTCGCTCTTTGATGCCCTTTGTATGGATGACAAGTTCGGCCATGAGTGCATTCCTCGTGGGGGTATGCGGAGCATACGCTCAAGAACTGTGCCACAGCACCAGCCCTCCGGCCTTCCGAGGAAGCTCCGCAACCACCTTCGGAAGCACGACTTACGGCTGCTTGCCACCATTTCGCCACCGCGGCGAAATGGCGCACTGTAAAGCTGTCAACTTGGCTTACATCGACGTGCTACGAGAACCATGCGTGCACGACTACCGGCTGCGCGAGTAGGCTGAAACGATGAGCGTCCGTTGCTTGCTATGGGACTTCGGGGACACCCTCTTCGAGGAGCTTTCGCTCTGGCGCGGAAGTGAAGATTGGATGGCGATCTATCGTTCGTTTAGCGAGGCGGGAGGTCTGGGCGAGCGTTGGTCCCGGGGCGACATCGACGATGAGCAAGCGATCGCTGAAATCGCAACACGGTTCAATATGAATCCGGACAGCGTGCGCGCGCACCTAAATCGCACGGATCTGTTTGTGCCTCACGCGTTCACGCTTGGCTTCTTTCAGCGAAACGTGCTTCCGCAAGCCATCGTCACCATCAACCCAGCATTGTTTCGAACCTTGGCTGTGAAACTCGGACTTGACCAATTTGTGGAAACAATGGCCATATCGGGCGAGGCGCGGACGCTCGACAAGCGACCCTTGTGTCGATTGGCGTTGGACAACATGCTCGAGCGGTACACACCGGAAGAAGCACTCCTCATCGACAATTCGCGGACTCATGTAGAGGCGTGGCGTAGCGAGGGAGGTAGTGCCTATCACTATCGCGGAGATGAATTGTTCCGGGAGCATGTCGGGGAAGGTGTGGAGTACCTTGCAGCCAAATGAGATGAGAGGCGTTGGATCGCGCACTGCGCCAATTCCTTTGACCGCCGAGTCGAAGTACATGGACGCGCCCATTGCACTTCGCGTTTGCATACGACCTTGATGTAGACTATCGCCTGCTGGACTTCGATAGTCCGCGCGGCCATTCATTTTGAACCGTTGGAGGCGAATATGTATATACGACTTGCGCCGTTGGTGACTTTGATCGCGGCCTTGAGCCTATCGGCGTGCGGTGACTCGGGCGCAGGCGATGTGGCCGGCACGTACGTTGTTGACTTGCCGGCGTTAAAGGTGCAGATGGAAAAAAAAGGTGAAGGCGACTCGTATCCGCTGCTTGAAATGGCGGTTAAGAATGTCGCCATCACCATCAACGCAGATGGATCGTATGCTCGCTCCCAGATTCATGGCATTCAATCGGAAGGCCGCAAAGAGGTAACGAAAGGAACGTGGAAGGCCGAAGGTGACAAGTACATCTTTACCGACGACGAAACGGGTGCGACGCCGAAGACATTACGACGAGACGGCGACGCCCTTGTGATGAGTGACCCCAAGATGGGCGAAATGCGCTTCGTCCGCAAATAGGGCGAGGGATGCGGGCCCCCTAAACACGAACGACGTTCCTCCAGATGAAGCAGCGCAACCAAGATAGGCGAGATCATTTGCTACGATCATGTGGGAGCCCCGCTATGCCCACTCAAACCATGCCCGCTCGAAATCGCTGTGTAGCACTGATCGTTTTCATGCTGCTTGCGCTGGGTTATTCCCGGGCCAATGTGGGACACGCTTCGGAAGAGACACCGCGTTGGATCGTAGTGTATCCGCCTGCCTTCAAAGAAGCTGTTGAACCACTATGCAAGGTTCGGCGTGCCCAGGGCTTTGACGTCGTTCGGCTCAACATCAAGTCGCTCTCTACTGAGAAACCCAATCCGACCCGTGATGGTCTCGCGCTCAAGAAGCGACTTGCCACGCTTGTCGCGGAAGCCAAGGGAAAAAGCTATGCGTTGCTAGTAGGTGATGTTTCCGCGCCCGGTGCTAAAACCCCACCCGAGTCGATCGTGCCCACGCTACCGGGGACGATTGGGCGCATGCGAGGCCTGCCATCGGACAATGGGTTGGGCTGCATAGACGATGACTTGTTGCCCGACGTTGCCATTGGACGATTCCCGGTTCGAAACGCAAACGAAGTGGCAACGATGGTCAAGAAGACGATCGCGTTCGAGCGTCAGCGAACAGCCGGACCGGACTCACTTGCTTGGCGAAAGCGCATCGCTCTCTTGGTGGGTCATCCCGGTGGAACGAACGGCTTCCAACGTGCCATCGGCGCCCGAATGGTAAACGGGGATATATCAAGCGCGATCGCGCGCGCTCATCCGTATTGGGACAAGCAAGCCGTCGTCCACATGGACATCTCGCCCTACTGCCCGCCAACGTCGGCGCTACGCAAGTGTACGATTGAAACGCTCAACCAAGGCCAGTTGCTTTCGATTTACCTCGGCCATTCCGGCACAAAGGGATTCTGGTCGGAGAACACCTACAGCGTGACGCGTGACGACTTTGCCAAGGTTGCGTTTCATGAAGCGAGTGGTGTGTTTCTTACCTGCGGTTGCTGGGCGTGCCACAAAGGCGGCGCACGAGGCGAGGGATACGGACAAGCAGCCATTCGAAATGCCAAGGGCCCAGTCGCGGTCGTCGGTGCATTCGGAGAAAGTTACGGCGCGCTCGGCAAGCTTGCCTTGGAAGGGCTGCTCCCCATTCTGAGCAGCGCCGCGCCGCCCGGGCGGCTCGGCGAATGGTGGCTTGCCATCAAAGCGGGACTTGCACACGGCGAAATCAGCAAGTTCAAATTCATGCTGTACGACCGTGCGGATGGCAGCGGCGGCAAGGTTCCTCTCGACGTACAGCGCAGGGAGCATCTCGAAATGTGGATGCTGCTTGGCGATCCCGCGCTGCGCCTTCCACTTGCGCCCCCGACCCTGGCACTCACGGTAAAGGGTGATGCATCACCCGGAGGAACAATCGAGATTGAAGGCACGTTGCCGGCGTCACTCGCAGGCGCCAAAGGCGAGGCGCCCAACGTTGAAATCGTATTCGAACGCCCCTACGGATCGACGCCAGCGGGCGTCGCCCCACTGCCCAAAGCAAAAGGAGCCGTCCGCGACACCGCGCTCCTGAAGCGCTGGGAGGCGGCGCGCAATCATGTACTAAGCAGGACGACGGCGACTATTACAAGTGACAGCTTTCGGGCCAACGTGCAACTGCCCACTGAACTGCCCTACAAATCGCTCACCATCCGCGTTCGCGCCCTAAGCACCAAGTCCGCCGCCCACGGCGTGCATGTACTCAAGATCAAAGTGCCGGAGGCAGTCAAGTAGCGTTGGCGCTCGGCGACAAATTTACGAATACCTGAACCAGATCACGTCGCTCAGGGGTTTGGATATGTGTAAATGGAAGAAGTTCCACCCGGCACTGAAGCGCTACTCGTACACCGAGCGTTTCTTGTACACATCGCACGGGGGCTGCTGAACCATCACGATGCGGAGGACGCTGTCCAAGAGTCCTATTTGAAGGCCATGAAACGGCCGATGCAATACGGCAGCTCACCCCGCGCATGGCTGGGAGCGATCGCACGCAACACATCGCGTCGTTTGGCCAAGCGTGAATCCATGCGCTCCACGGTTGAGCAACGAGGACGGCGAAGCGACTCGCGTGTTCCATCCCCCACAGACGTTCTGGAACGTGAAGAAACTCGTCGACGCGTCGTAGCCGCAATTCTCGGACTTCCCGATAACGATCGGGAGGTGCTTCTTCTTCGGTTTTATGAAGAACACTCGCCGCGAGAGATTTCCCATGCACTCTCAATGCCAATCGAGACTGTTCGCTCGCGAATCAAGCGCGCCCTTGCGCGCCTCCGTCGAGTACTTCAGCAAGACACAAGTACCGATTGGCATCACTGGGCAACTGGCATGCTTCCACGTGGCGGCATGCTCGGTGCGGCAACCAGCATTGCGGAACTTGGTGGAATACTTGCCATGAAGAAACTCGTCGCTGCCGCCGTCGTTTGCGTCCTCTTTGCTGCTTCCGTTTGGGTGGCCCATAGATACTTGGAATCGTCCCCTACGGTTTCAGACGACTTGAGCACCCGCACCCATTCGTCTGCAAGTGCGAAGGCGGATGATGAGCGCGCTTCACGACCCGTACTGCGTCCGGGGGCGGGGACCGAATCCACAACCAAGAACATCGCGTTTCCCCATGGCACCGTGCACGGCGTTGTTGTGGACATCCGTGGAGCACCTGTCGTTGGCGCCGCGATTCGAACGGCATGGACGCGCGATGATCGTTGGTTCATGACGATGCGACAAGCCTCACAAATGGCGAAGACCGACGAACGCGGGCGCTTTTGTCTCGCACCAACGAAGCACATCGATCGTGTGCATGCGAGCGCAAGAGGATTCGTGGGTGCGAGCGTCTACTGGACAGGCGGCGATGCGCCCGTACGGCTCGTGCTGAGGCGTGCCAACACGAGCGTTCGTGGAACGGTCATCAATGCGGATGGCAATGGTGTTCCGCGGGCAACAGTACACGTATTCACGCCCGAGGGCCATCAGCACGGTGTCGTTGGACATACGGATGCCAAAGGTCGATATAGCGTTCCGTTCATCACGGGGATCGACTCGTACTTGCGCGTGTGGGCCAGTGGTTACTTGGACAATTCAGTTCGCCTATTCGGACTGCGTTCCGACGCTCATGACGCAGGAGACATCGTCCTTCAACCTGCATACAGGGTGGAGGGCCGCGTCACGGATCTGGCGACGGGTGAGGCGGTCGCTGATGCGAGGATCACGACGCACGAAATGTTTGGCAAGCCTGTGCGCACGAATGCGGACGGTCAATTTCGATTTCAGGCCACGTCTGAACTCTCAGAAGTCCGCATTCTGAAAGAGGGATATGGAGGGTCAAACGCTCCAATCGAGTTCTCAGACGGCACGGGTCGCGTGGACGTGGGCATTTCGCCGCGATCGAAGGCCGAGGTTTTCGGCACCGTATTGGCGCCAAACGGTCGCGCGGTGAGAGGCGCTTGCGTCAACATGCTGGGCAAGCACGAGCCAGTGAGGACCGATGCCAACGGCGCCTTTCGCATCACAATTTATAGAGCACGTGATGCCACCTCGTGGATTGTGGCTCGCGCACCAAATCTGCTACCCGAAATCGTTGAGGCCAAGCCCGAGCAGCCTCTTGAGATTCGGTTGGGTCATGCCGTTCCAGTGAAGGGAACGGTTCGATTGCCGAGCGGACGACCCGCGACGGCGGCACACATTCAAGTATCCCCTCTTCGTGACAGCGACAATCAATCCATGTCTGCGATCTTTGGCAACAAGCGCTTCATCGTAGACGGTCAGGGACGGTTTCACATTAGTGAACTGCCCGTGGGGCGCTATAGGTTCAGGGCGATCCCTGGCCATGGAGACAACGCCACTCCTACGCACGTTGATGTGACAGTGCGAGCCAACCTGCCCACGCGGGACGTGGAACTCAAACTCCCGCCGGGCCTGGAAATCACGGGCACGGTATCCGATGTATCTGGAAACGCCATTCCGTTCGCATCGGTAAGAACAACTCAAGACGGGACTTCACGCATTATTTGCGCGAGTGAACAAGGGACATTTCGTATCGTTGCCCACCCGAATGAACGCATCGACGTGCAGGTACATGCGGCTGACTACCGCAATTGGTCACGTACTTTCACAGCGATAGATCCCTCGCTGGACGTTGTGCTCATGCGCGCATACACACTTCAACTCGTGCTCAAGGGCGAGTGGATACCACCCCCGGGCTCCCAGGCCTACATCCAGTACGTTGATCGAGAGGGACGTGGCAATTCCGGAGGAAGCGTTTCGGTCCTGAAGGGAGTCGTCCGAGACGAATTGTGGATCGATTCGCCTTCGAAGAACAGAGTCGCCATTCAAGGTCTAGGGTGGAAGACGAATCCTGTGCTTATACCCGAACAGCCCGAGGATGGCATGGCTACGCTCGACGTGCAGGTCATCCCAAAATCGCCTGGCAAGCCAATCGAATGGCCCGGCATTCCAGGAACTGTGCCACGTACCTCACCCACAGGAACAGACGCCAAAGAAGTCGAAGTAGGCAGCATAGTTGGGCATGTGAATGGGAGCGAAGCAGAGCTTCTTGGCGCTGAGATCGTTGCGCATGGAGCGCCTGTCGTTCTCAAATCACGGGTAGAGGGTCGCGATGTTGAACACAAGCGGTATACACATCGAAACGCGACGATTGAAAAGGATGGAACGTTCAAACTTGCAGACGTGCCCGTGGGGACGTGGACCGTTCAGTGCAAGCGAAATGGCCGCAGAAGCAAGCCCATTACGGTGACGGTCAAGGCCAACGAAGAAACACAGGTTGATAGCCTGCAGGCGCCTCCCATTGGACGCGCCCTCGCTGTCTCCGTGGTGGATGCTGAGGGCAAGCCCATCTCCGGTGTCGGCATTCGCGCCAACGCAATACCGCGATCAATGTCCGGGTTACGCGCGAGCAGGTTTGAATACATTTCAGGTAGTGGGACGACAGGCCCCGATGGACTCGTCACACTCCAAGATTTGGGGTCGGGCGCTTACCTTCTCACCGCGACGCACCCGCGTGGCAACTGCCAATTAGCCCGCGTTGCTCCCGGCGAAAACAAGGTTGTTATGCCCTTCGTATGGCACGGGCTCATACGCGGCGTTGTCGAAGGACCCTGGGGCACAGAACAGATGCTTTCTGGGAGCGTCCAGTTTCACGGTACGCACTACCGAACGGGTGCCGACCTCGTACGAAACGGTCTTGAATTTGCGTTTGAACAACGCGTGCCACCGGGGACTTACACGCTCATGGCAACGATGGGCAACTATGTCAACCGCGAACCCGCCACGGTCAATGTGCTAGAGGGTTCGGCGACGCAACTTCAGCGAATCACCATGGTTTCCGGTGGCTCGCTGACAGTTCAGCTTGTGGACGAGAACGGCGCACCCACGAAGGGAAGGCTCTCGCTCCCCGACACGTGGTCAGGAAACGACCAACGAGCCGTCGCACGGTACGAACGCGAGACGTTTGAGTTGAACAGTCTTCCGCTCGGGACATGGACAATCCGCGCGGAGGGGCGCAAAGGCAATGCCGTGGCTGATGTGTCGATCGAACAAGGATCTCGCGAGTCGCTGCGTCTAACGCTCACGAAGTGACATTGGGGCCCCCTGGGCCGCGATCCGAACTTGTTTGCTCTCCCCTGCGATCCCACGCCTCATTTTCGTACATGCCTCTGTACGCGCAATCGTTCGCTGGAGGTCGCCATGAAACTCACAACCACGTCAGTCATTCGACTCCTGTTGGCAACGGCCGCCGGGCTGGGGCTTGGCTACGCCCTGGGAGACACGCTTGGGTACGTGAGCAATACCTCAGACGAGCTCAGCGCGCGGCTGGTCGTCAATACCACACTTACGGGAGGAGTTGCCGGACTTCTGCTGGCACTTTTCTCGCGGTTCCGCTTCATGCGTCCTCATCGAAGAATTGCGGCGACGTTCCTGGGCAGCGGGGCCGGGTTTGCTCTCGCGCTTCTCGCGCACGCCATGACTCGCGATTTCTCCGACAACAAACTTCTGTTCTTCTCATCCTTTGCGGTGTTGGGCGCACTCCTGTGCGCGACCGGGCGCCGGGGTGAGGCGGCAACCAAGCCGTCGATCCTCACGCGGACGGCCCCCGCGATGGGCACGATCGCACGTGGCGCACTGATCGGCTTGGTGGTGGCATTGGGCGTCATTGCACTTTGCGAAACGGGGAAGCGTTCGGACTTGGCGTATCTCGCTTACCTCATCTTCCTGGTTGTGGGCACCGGAAGCGGGCTCGTCATCGGCCTACTGGTTGCATGGACGCGTTCGACGCGCAAATCGAACACTCGGGGCAGGCGCATGTCACGTCGCCCGAGGTCGAAGCGTGTCTCTGCGTGACCTTTACGCATGCGTCCCCTAAGGACGTGGGCACCCGCATGATCCACGGCGGATTTCATGGATCACGGTCCATCGAAATAGCCTATGACTTCTTCAGCACCAACCCGTAGTTCTCGATCTTTGAGTCAAGTGTGGGACGACTGACGCCCAGCATGCGTGCTGCCGGCGCCTTCTTGCCACCGCATCGGTTGAGTGCCTCTTGAATGACTTCGCGCTCAAGTTCTTCGGTGCGTTCCTTGACCATCTCCTTGAGCGACCGCGTGCCCAACTCATCAATCGCTGGATTGCGCGGAACGGGGGTCGCCAATGCGGGGCTCAGAATCATCGGCACGATGACGTTGTCGCTCAATGCCGCGGCGCGAATGACCTCATTGCGCAACTCTCGAACGTTGCCTGGCCAATCATGACGCTTGAATGCGCGCATAGCCGCGTCGCTAACAGTCTTCGTATCCGGCACATCGCCCGCTTGTGTCTCCTTCAGGAAATGTTCGACGAGCAAAGGAATATCGCCCTGTCGCTCACGAAGGGGTGGCAAGGCAACGGTGATCACATTGAGTCGATAGAAGAGATCCTCACGAAACAACCCCTTCTCACAGAGCTTTCGTAAATCCTGATTTGATGCTGCGAGCACGCGCACATCGATGGCAATAGGGCGGTTGCCCCCCACCCGCCGAACTTCCCGTTCCTGAAGCACACGTAACAGCTTCTTCTGCATGTCCATCGGCATGTCGCCAATCTCATCCAAGAAGATCGTGCCACCGTTGGCCGCTTCAAAGAGTCCCTTGCGATCAGCGGTGGCGCCTGTAAACGCGCCCTTCTTGAATCCGAAGAGCTCACTCTCAAGCAAGGATTCGGGAATCGCAGCGCAGTTCTCGCTTACGAATGCACCGTTCTTGCGCGGGCCGTTGTAGTGAATGGCGCGCGCGACAAGCTCCTTACCCGTTCCGCTCTCGCCCTGAATCAGTACCGGCACTTCACTGTCGGTGACCTTATCGAGCAGATGAAAGACGTCGCGCATGGCGGGGCTTTCGCCAATGATCCCGCCATAGCTGTATTTGAGCGGTGCTTCATGTCGATCGCGAAGTACCTGATCGCGCACTTCCTGTAGTTCGGCGCTCGTCTGCGCCACACGATCCGCAAGGATGCGGTTGAGTTCTTCAACTTCGGATTTGGCAAGCGTCAGCTCTTCAAGTCGTTCCTCGTTCTCGGCATGGAGTCGCGCATTGTTAAGCGCTACTGCCGCCTGGTCCGCAAACATGCGAATCACGGGCAGGTGCTCTTCGTTGAACACGCCGCGCTCAAAACGGTTGTCGAGGTAAATCGTGCCCACCGGGCCATCCGCGCTCATCACAGGCGCCGCAAGGATGGAGCGCAGACGCAAGCCCGCGACGCTCTTTTGTCCTGTGAAACGATCGTCGAGGGACGCGTCAGTGACAATTAGCGGATTACCGGTCTTGAGCACTTGACGCTCAACGCTTTTGCTAATCTTGCTGAGCGCATCACCCACCGCTTCACGATCGAAATTGCGAGCCGCAACCACGCGGTCCTCTTGCTTGGTTTTCGAAGTTTTCCGTGACCCACTCCGCGTCGCCCGTTTCGATTGTATTTTGCTTCGCTCGGGTGCAAGTATGAAAAATCCGCGTTCCGCGCCTGTGTAGCCGATCAGCGTATCGACGATCATTTCGATCACGGCATGGGGTTGGCGCGACTCAACCATTGCCGTGAGCACGCGCTGCATATGCTCAGCCGCTCTTACAAGTTCCGAGTCAACCAAGAGACCCGGATAGCCTGCGCGATCGGCGATGAGCGCAAAGCGCGCAGCGGCCACGCGGACCGCTTCAGCACCTCCTTCTCGCGCGGCATCATGCACGACGGCCTCCAATGCATCGAGGGGGCTCTTTCCCGGCGCCCGCTTAAAGAACCGCATTTCCTGCCGACCCACGCGAATGCGGTCGCCGTCCTGCAACTGACGCTGCTTAATCAGACGATCGTTGACATAGGTGCCATTCTTGCTTTCGAGATCGACAACTTTCCAAACGCCACTGCCCGTGCGTTCCACGCGACAGTGATTCGCACTCAAGCTTCGATCCGAAAGACTAATATCGGCTTTGGTACCACGACCCACAACGAGCGTGTCGCCAATCATGGGCACAACGTGAGATTCACCGTCCCATTCATACACCATGCAGGGTGAGGTCTTCGTCGTGGTCTTGCTCATCAAATGCGTTCCAATCGTGCGTACGTCAAGAGCAACTGCTTCTCGCCGTACGCGGAAAAATCAACTGTCACACGCGTGCGCGCACCCGCGCCCGCCACCGCCGTGAGCACGCCCTCGCCAAAGAAGGGATGGGCCACACGATCTCCCACCGCAACACCCAGCGATTCTTCACGGACGACTTCGTTCGTTTCCGGTTGAGCCTCGTCGTGTTGCCCGACTTGGGGCTCGGGATCACGGTCGTACGCATCGGGACCCAGAACCGAGGGATCGGCATAGTCAAAGCGTGGGCGCCGACGCAGCACCTGCCCCGGGCGACCCGACACACGATCTTCAACGGTGCGCCACGCCTCGGGCACATCCAACAAGTACGGGCTCGGCAGTGGGCTCGTGGGACCCTGATAGGTCATTCGCCGCATGGCATACGTCGCGGTGAGTCGTTTGCGCGCGCGGGTCATGGCCACATAAAACAGCCGCCGTTCTTCTTCGCGGCTCTCATGCTCTTCCATGCTTCGTTCGTGCGGAAACAAGCCCGATTCACTGCCCGCAATGACAACGTGGTCATACTCAAGTCCTTTCGCCGCGTGAACACTCATCAAGTTCACGCGGCCCACGGGATCTTCCGGATCGTCTTGATCGCTAACCAGCGCAACGCGTTCGAGGAAGCCAAGCAGATTCCCCTCTGCCTCCGTGGCGTCATACTGACGTGCATAGGCAATCAACTCGTCGATATTCTCAACGCGTTGACGCTCCATTTCGTCGGGATGATCTTCCAGTGCGTTGCGATAGCCCGTAGCACGCACCAGGTGATTGAGAATCGGTGCCACGGGTGTGTCCGGCATCGCGCGCGCGACGGCCAACAGTTCGGCGAAACGTTCCATACCCTTTCGGGCGCGACCCTTTAGCACGCCCACCTCCCCGCGTGCCGCCCACATTGCCGCCGACAACCCCTGTTCCGCGGCCGCCACGCGAAAGCGGGACAGGCTTGTTGCTCCAATTCCGCGTTTCGGCACGTTTACAACACGATCAAACGCCGCAATGTCGCCGGGATTCACAACCAAACGCAAGTAGCACACGAGATCCTTTACTTCTCTGCGTTGGAAGAACTCAATGCCCGCAACAACGATATAGGGCACGCGCAGCGTGCGGAATCCGAGCTCGATGGCGCGCGACAAGGCATTCACGCGGTAAAAGACCGCCATTTCACCGAGGGCGCCACCGTGCTCAGCCCAGCGCTCCGCCAGGCGCGCGATGGCAAGCCCCTCATCGTCAGCATTTGCGCAACGCACGACGTGCATGGGCGTGCCTTCGGGATTTTCTGTGCGCAAGACCTTCTTGGGTCGATCTTCGTTCTTATCGATGACCGCTTCTGACGCATACAAAATGGCCTTGGTGGAACGATAGTTTTGATCCAACACAACCGTCGTGGCGCCTTCGACATCGCGCTCGAAGTTGAGGATGTTCTTGACGGCCGCGCCACGCCAACTGTAGATGCTCTGATCCGGGTCACCGACGGCCGTGAGATCGCGCGTGGGCGATAACAGCCGCATAACCAAGTCTCGCTGCATCACATTCGTGTCTTGATACTCGTCTACGAGGATGTGCGTAAATCGCTCGCGCAAGAGTTCGCGGGTGTCTTCGACGTCCACAAGTAGACGCACCGCTTCCGCGAGGAGATCATCGAAATCGACGAGACTGCCCTGCGTGAGCTTTCGTTGGTATTCAGCGAATGCCTCGTCGAATGCCGACATCAATCCGCGCGATTCCAAACGCCGATCCTCACGGATGCTTTGACGCCCCTGTTTGCGCAACGAAATCAACGCGGCGAGTTCGCGCGGCTTGAAGCCCGAGGCATGATGGCCGATTTCCTTAATCAGGCGCGTCAGCAGACGCCGCTGGTCATCGCGATCGAGAATCGTAAATTGGGGATCGATGCCGACGTCTTCGCCGTGACGCCGGAGGAGGTAGGCGCCAAATCCGTGAAACGTCCCAGCCCAAACCCCACGATCGACGTCCAGATCAGCCAATCGGTCGCGCATGACCCCCGCGGCTCGATTGGTAAAGGTGATTGCCAGAATGGAACTGGGGTGTACGCCCTGCTCGACCAGCCAGGCGACCCGGTGGGTCAGAACCCGCGTTTTTCCCGTTCCGGCCCCAGCGACCACCAAAAGGGGGCCTCCGGGATGGGTAACGGCCTCGCGTTGGCGCTCATTGAGGTCGTGTAAGGCGATCGAGGCCAAGAAATCGCGCTCCTCGGAGGGTCCTGGTCCCCTTCATCGGGACCAGAAACGTCAAATTGTCATGGTTCTCTACGTAATAGTGTAAAATAACCCGACACGCGTGTACCAGGCCAAAATCGCTGCGCCACAAATACCAGGTATTTTTGGCGCATGGGGATCCCTTCTTGGTGCCAATCGTGCGGGCGCCTACCCTTTCCGGCTTCCGCCCAAGGAGTTGCTTATGCCCCGTGTATGCCAGTACAGCGGTAAGAAGACTCGCGCCGGTCGCACCTACACCACACGCGGTTTGGCCAAGTCCAAGGGCGGTGTCGGTAAGAAGACCACCGGGAAGACCAAACGCATGTTCAAGCCCAATATTCAACGCGTTCGCGCGGTGGTGGATGGGCGCGTGGTGCGCGTAAAAGTATCGGCCAAGTTGCTTCGCCGCGGTGTGATTCAAAAGCCTGTACGCCGCACCTGGAAGCCTGACGCGCCCGAGGGCACCTAGACCGACTCCGTACGTTTTCTAAGAGCCGCACGTTTCATCCAACGGTTGCCGGTCATCCAACGGTTGCCAGCTCACGACATGAGACGCGCGGCGATCAATCTAACCGGCTACCGATACCGACTTCGGTGACGGACCGGGGGAATACCATTTCGCTGCATGGCATCGATGGCAACGCCAACGCCCGGGTCCGACGACATTGAGTGGATCGATGAGGGCGAATCGAACGGCGAGCAAGCGAGTTCAAGCCAGTCCTCAGGCCGTACACGCAACGCGGCCCGCTCGCGTAACACGACTCGCTCAAGCGGTAGGAATCGACGCCCCAAACCGCGCGAACCCCAGCCCCAGCGCTATCGCGGGATTATTCCACGCGATCTACTTGACCGGGATGCGCTCGACGTGGTGCGCACGCTTCAACGTAATGGGCACGAGGCCTATTTGGTCGGCGGCTGCGTCAGGGACCTACTCGCGGGCCTGGCACCAAAGGACTTTGACGTGGCCACCGATGCACACCCCAATCGCATCAAGCGCCTGTTCCGACGCGCACGAGTGATTGGACGCCGCTTTCGTCTTGTGCATGTGCGCTACGGTCCGAATCACGTCATTGAAACGGCCACCTTCCGCGGAACGCCAAACGAACAAGCACCACAGAACGACTCGATCGCACCCGATGGTCGCAGGCGCGACTGGCGCGACTCCGTTGAAAACGTGTTTGGAACGGCCTTCGAAGACGCACACCGCCGCGACTTTACCGTCAACGCCCTGTTCTACGATCCGCATGACGACGAAGTCATCGACTGGGTAGGCGGCTACGACGACATTCAGTCCAAGGTCATTCGATGCATCGGCGATCCGCACGTGCGTATTGAGGAAGATCCTGTGCGCATGTTGCGCGCCGTTCACTTCTCCGAGCGCATGAAATTCAAGGTGGAACCCGCCCTTGAGTCGGCGATTCGAGATATGTCGATGTGCATCATGGATGCGAGCAATGCACGGCTCTATGTAGAACTCATCAAGATGCTGTCTCGTCGCGCGGCAAGTGGCACCTTTCGCGGATTGCATACGTTGGGCGTACTGGAACCGTGGCTCCCCAATCTCGACGCCTACCTCGTTAAAATGTCGGCATCCGAGGGCGACGAGGAAGAAGACGGCACGCCGGCATGGGTGAACGCCACGCGCGTTCCGTGGGATATCATGACCACGGCGGATACGTGGGATTACTCCGAACACGACGCCGTCCCCGATAGCATTCGCATGGCCGCGTTGTTTGGCCCTTACTTGCTCAATACGTGGGTTCAAGGCATGCGCGGGCCCAAGTCGCGGCAGGCGCCGTCACGTGGCAAGTACCTCGGCCGCGGTTACGCATCTTTTGGACATCATATGACGCGTACGTTTGGTCCGGTGGCGCGCCTCATGAGCATTCCACGCTGGGCCACACGCGAACTCACCGATCTCTTGTGGATCGCAATGCACCTAGCATGGGAGCCTCGCAGCAACTTCGACCGTGGACTCATGCGCCGTCGGGCATTCGCACCCGCGCTCGTCTACAGCGCTTGGTGTGCGGACGTCACCGACACCTCCACCGAAACGCTTCATCAATGGGAGGACGAAGCGGCTGAAGCCGGTGCCATCACCACGATGCGGCGCTACACCCAGACTGGAAATGCCCGTCGTGGTGGACGCGGACCAAGGGGCGGCGGCGGGGGCCGAGGGCGCTCGCGTCGCGGGCGGGGCGGCAACGCTCGTGGCCGAACACCGAACAATCGAAGCTCGTCGGACCGGTCTCGCAAACCATCGCGCAAAAAACCCAGCAAGAAGGCTCCCAGGCGCAGGTCAAGACCCGCGGGCGCTGAAGCCGACGCCCACGCACCACCACCCCCGCGCCGCCCCGCGAGCGAAGATGTGGGTTAGCAAGGCCCCCGGCTACCATAGGACCTGCCTCGGAAGGAGTTCCCCATGGCCGACGATTCATCCAGTTCGAACGCACGCACGACCGAAGACAACGTCATAACCGATCGCGGCGCGCGCCGCGCGTTCGCCGTGGTGACCGTGCTCGGCACAATCGTCGGACTCCTGCTCGGCTACTGCTGGTACGGCTCCCTGGCGAGCGTGCGGGCCTGGAACGTGTACGGTCTGGTGCTCATTACGTTCATCTTCGTCTACGGACTCATCGTTGGCATCCGCGCATGGTCCAACCAATGCGCCATTTTCCGTGAAGAAGAGAACGCGGCGCCGTAGTGCGACTTGTGTAAGCGCCATGTGATATTCGGAAGAGCAACAGCCGAGGGTCACGAGGTTGGTGGGAAAATATCTGGCTGCTCATCACGTACGCCGTAGCTCTCTGGAACGTGAAACTCGAGATGTTGGTCGACGCTGCCGCATCCACCATGGCCGTCACGCTGCGAATCGCGTCGCGTTGATGGAGAACACAGAAAACGCATCTTTGTAGGCGAGACTTAAGTCATGAACTTGGTGGGAGAAAACGCGGCACGGTATTGTGAAACTGGTGGGAATAGACGGGGCGCGGTATGCCGGGGTTACATGAGTTTAACGGCTCGGAGCCAGTCGGCATAGATCTCTACAAAATGACGAGGCGCCACCTTCAAGGCACGTATTGCGGCCTTTCTCTCATTGAATTCGATCAGGAGATGTAGAAGCTGGTAGCCCTTGCCATGACTCTGGCCGACCTGAATACTGAAGTTCGAATGCCATTCATCATGCAACTCGCGCGACCCCTCTAACACTGTAACGCGACACCAATCGTAAATCAGATCTCTCGCTCTGGGCGGCGTGCCCAGCACTTTTCGAGCAAGGCGATTGTCACCACTTCGAAGAACGATGTACGCATAGACCCCTCGCGTAGTAGGGCTCGGATTGCCCAAGTTCTCTTCGATAATGCGAATAGCCGTACTCTGCTCACCTAGAACGAAATAAGAGATAGCGAGTGCCCGTACGCATCGCTCAGAGTCCGGAAATCTCGTGAGTGCATCTCGAAAATGCGCCACGGCCAGACCCGAATTCTCTCGGCGAAGGGCGATTCCAAAGTTGTACGCGGCTTCCTCGCTATCTGGAGCTATCTCACAGGCCGAACGGAAGCTGATTTTACTCTGATCAAATCGTCCTGCATGTGCTTGCGCGCTCCCAAGAAGTATCAGATTGTCAGCGCGGTCACCGGCATCGGAATCAGTGCTAACTAGTGCTGACTCCAGCTGGGTGATCGCCTCGTCAAAATCGCCCACATCATCCAAGAGACGCCCGACGAATGCGTGACACTTCGCGCGGATCTGAGAGGAGTCCGCACTTGAGAGCGCAACTCTTGCAGCCTCAATCGCTCCATCGGTGTCACCCATGTCTTCCAGCCAAAGACCAAGTAAAATCCACCGTCGGACATCACCGGGCTCAGTTGACAGGTGGTTTCGCAAGAGCCTTACGGCCACCCGCTCTCGCCCTGCTGCCCACGCACGATCCGCTGCTTTCCAGTCTTTATGTCTGGTCAACGGCTTAGTCCTTTTCGGCCCAGTCGGCGAATACCGCATGTGCAGAAACGGACCGGATGACTGCACTCACATTCACTCAGCTCCAGAAACGACGGAATCGAATGAAGTAGACCTGCGATCAGCAACGAGCAATTTCTCGGATGCAAGTAAGCGCCTCAAATGCTCTCTACCCTAGTATCTAAGGATCAAGCTCTGACTTGATTAGAGTGCACGGGTATCAGGTAAAGGAAAAAGAGGCTTGGGGGGAGGGATGCAGATAGGGGGCCAGATTACCTCGGGAGTTCCCCTTCTCTTGTGAATTTCTTTTAGCTTCTTTGCCTCTTCGATCTCTTCTGGATTAGGAATAGGTAAAACCTCACTTGCACCGCGGTGCGCAGCCTCAGCGACGGAGTCAGAATTTGCAATTACCCATATCGCAGTTCCTATGCTCAATACTTTCCTACTAATTGCACCAAATACTCCTTTGGCAACTCCTTTAGACCCGGACTTTGGTTTGCTCGCTGTCCCGGAACGTTGTCGAGCCTGATTTTTCAGTTCGTTTCTCTGATTCTGCCTTGTTTTGTCCGTTGATTCAGCGACGCTGCCCTTATCAGGTCCTTCCGCCTTTTCAATATCGGCTTGGGTTTGAAACGGATCCGTGTTCTGGCTCTTGTGGTGATTACCCTCTCCCTTACCTTCGTCAAGAAGTCTCTGTCGCGCTTCCTTCTTGGTGAGAGCTTTCTGGCCCCTGGCTTCCCTCGCCTCTTGCCCCCGCTGTCGATTGGCTTCCCTCGATCGATCCCGATTTCTGCTGTGTCCCTCACGAGTTTCTGTCCGGTTGCTCTGGGGAAATGGGTGTTGATATTCGGCCTCTCCGAATCGTTAAGTACTTGAGTTTTTGTAACGCATGTGTGATTGATCTTCGTTTCAGCACGTCCATCGCAATCGGTCGATCCATCTTACGTGGATCTCGCGCGTGTGCTACGAGTTGACGCTGTGCTTCTTCATCGACGGCACGCTTGAATGCCTCTCGGTCGATTGGCGTAATGGGATCACGTTGCATAAACGCCTCGATCGGTGAAGGTCCTCTTGGACCCCACGGGCGCAGCGTTCCGTTTGCTTGGCGCCGTGCATGTTCGATGTCCCATGCGCCCCAGATGCCCGGATGGCCCTCGCGGTGGGCGATGTGTTGTATGCGCTTTTTCATCCACCCAAGGCTGCGCTCCACGGATCCGTTGTACGAAGGCGTGTAGGCCGGCGAGCGCAACGACGCAACGCCACGGGACTCTAGGAGTTTCTGCGTCTTGTGGGCCAAGAAGGCCGGGCCGCCGTCGTGCTTCATCACAAGCGGCGGCTCATAGGCCGCGAAGAGGGTTCGCAGACACTTTAGCACTTCGCTGGTTCGCTCCCCTTTGCACAGCACACACGTCAATCGCATCCCGCTCGCCAAGTCGCGAACCACAAGCAAGCATTTGTAGCCGTCGGGAAGTTTGGCGGTGGGCTTGGTAAAGTCCATCGCCCATGTCGTGCCCGCACGCATCCACTTGAGTCGCCGCTCGTACAGTCCGCGACGCCGTTCCCGGACGCGCTTTAGGCGCTTCTTCATGCTTGTGATCATGCGATAGGGAACCTCTTCGAACATCGAGCGAATCTGTGCAACACCCGCGCAGGGCCCAAGGGCGAGCATGAGGAGAATCACGCCTTGACGCGTGTCCCGATCAACGGCACGCGGCTTGGGGCCACGATTCTTAGGCTTCAGTGTGCCTTCGCGCTCACGCTGATCCCAACGCCGAATGCTTCGCTCACTTACCTGGTCGGTGCTGGCGACCGCGTTGCGCACCGCAACGCGCACCTGAGGCGCGGCCGCTCGCACCACCTGCACGGCGCGATCACGGCGGTCGTGGGCGCACTGCGCTTGGGAACTGACGTAGACTTTCATTTCTTGCTCC
This sequence comes from Planctomycetota bacterium, assembly GCA_965222115.1. Taxonomy (GTDB): domain Bacteria; phylum Planctomycetota; class PLA2; order PLA2; family JAEUHO01; genus CBDCTJ01. The sequence goes on from CBDCTJ010000007.1 coordinate 3,065,094, forward strand.
AGGTCTTGGAAAGAAACGCACTCTCCAATCGACGCTGGATCGCTTTGGCCGCTGGACCCCGAGCAAGCTCGAGTTGCACACGCGTGCGTTTGAGATCCTGTTCCAAGGTCGCGATCTCTTTGCGCAATGACTCCATGGCCTCTTTACGCGGATCACGTGATCGAGGCGGGCGTCCGGCTCGGCCCGGTTCCAACGCGAACAGTGCCGCTTGCAACATCGTCCTTCGAAGATCCTGGAACCGTGTGCGCGAAATCGAGAGCCGCTCCATCGCATCGGCCACGCTCCAATCACCCGTTAGCGTGAGAAGAATGATCGTTACGCGCTCGCGCGCCAGCTCACTGGCATCAAGCGCCTGAATGAGGGGTTCGGTCTGGCTGCGTCGACCCATCGCCCACCTCCTTTGCTCGTAACGTCTCCAGCACCACGCGCGCCCGTGGCTTCTTACGTCGTCGCTTTTTCTTCGTGCCCGCACGCTTCTTCGACGCTTTGATGCCCACCGTACGCCGCGCCGCGCGCAACAAGTTCTGCGCACGTCGTAGCTCCAGTGCCAGATCACGCTTCTCCTTCTCAAGCATCAAAATCATGCGCTCGGGCGTGTTCTGCCGTCCCCTACAACGCGGCTCAAGCGCACTCATCATTCCCTGAAGCGCACGCAGCTCCAGTTGGTAGTACCGCGCACTGGAGATCTCCAAGCGCTTGGCCGCTTCCGTCGTGCTGCACGCGCCCGACAGTGCCTCCAACAGCACCAGCATGAAACGCTTCGCCGCTTTGCTCCCTTGAAGCGCTGCAAGTCCCTTGGTCATCTTGCACCTCCCTCCTCGTCGTTCGCCTCGCTCGGCGTCAATGTCTCAAGTTCCGTTAGCACCTCATCCAATGAACTCGTGCCCGGATCCGACGCCTCAAGCGACACACGGCGCCCGGGCGCAGAAAGATCCACTTCCTCGCGAACACCCTCTTCGCCCGTGAGTACAACCTTCGTGCCCTCGGTATGAAGCGAGATCGACTCCTCACCCACACGCCCCGTCAAATACACATGCTTACGCGGTTTGCCTTGAAGGGAAAGTTCTTTGGCGTTCTTGGCCACGTTCGCCTCGATGGTGGCGCGTATCTCGGGCACCGCCTCGAAGTAGCGATCCGCCGGTACCAAGCCGTCGATCCCTTGATGGGTGCGTTGAAAGTTGTAATAGCCCACAAAGTGCGCAATGCGCTCGCGCGCCTCGTCCAGGTCACGGAAAATGGCGGCTTGAATCATCTCCCGATGAATCGTGCCCCAAAATCGTTCGATCTTGCCCAGCGTCTGCGGACGCCGTGGACGCGCCACAACTTGCTTAATGCCTCGCCGCTCGCAGAGCTTGGTAAACGCACTCTTCCCACGCCACGTCTGAAACTGCGTCCCGTTGTCGGTCAAAATCTCCTTCGGCGCGCCAAAGTTGGCAATCGAGGACTCAAACACCTCGCGCACAAGCGCGCCCGAAGCCGATGCATGCAGCCCATACCCAACGATGAAGCGGGAATGATCGTCCATGTAAGCAACCAGGTGCACACGGCGGCGTTGGCGCTTGAGCACAAAGCTGAACAGATCGGTTTGCCAAAGATCGTTGGGACGAGAGCGCTCAAAACGCTGAGGCTTGGGTGGGTTGGGCCTCGTCCGAAAAGCATGGACCTCGTACCCCGCCTCCTTCAACACCCGCTGCACCGCGCCCGCGCTGGCTTGCAGACCTTGGGAGCGCAGCAACATGTCGTGAATGCGGTCTTGCCCCCAATCCGGATGCTGTTCCTTCAACATCAAAATGGCTCGACGCACATGTTCCGGCAGGCGGCTGCCTCGCTGACCACGGCGATAGCCCAATAGCCCGGCAGGGCCTTCTGCATCAAACCGTTGCTTCCAACGACTCAACGTCTGAGGCGTGATGCCCACCAAGCGACCAAACTCCGTCGCCGGCAAGCCCGATCGCTGCCATGTGTCCAACAGCAACAACCGCTCTTCCCCAGAGTACTCCCCCTTGGAACCGGGACGTCGCGTTCCCACCGAACGATTGCGCCTCGGCGGACGGAACTCTTTCCCGCCCCCGTCGCGCCCCTTGCCTGACGATCCTCGATCTGACCTCTGTTTCTCGCTCATCGCTCTCCCTTTCTGCCGCACCTATGCAGCGAATGGGAGAGGCCGTTATCAACCCCTATTTCAGGTCCTCAACCGGACAGAAACTCGTTGAGGGACACAATCAACGCCCCTTTCGATTCGGCCTTCGATGCGCACCGCGCGAATCAGAGATTCGCTTGCACAGGGTTCGCTTCGCTCACCCTTAGCTATCAGCTTTGGCTCCTTCGGAGCCTCTTTCTTCTGGATCATTCCCATTGATCGCTGTAACCGAACATCGGGCTGTGCTTGGTGGTCTTGGCGCCCTTGGTGAGAGCCTCTTCTTCAAGCAGCGTCCCGCCACCAAATACACACGACCCTGCCAAGAGGCGTTCATCGTCGCTTGCGCTCTGCGACTCAGCGCGCGGCTCTTCATGTCGTTTCGCCAGCGAACGCCGATGCTCCGTCAAGACATACGCTCCCGATACCGATTTGCACGCGTCTCTGCGGCCCCTTCAGGGCCGTGCAAGAGAGGGGACTGTTTCCTGGGGTTACGCACCGCTTCGCTTGTGCTCCACCCCAGGCTATTACACGCGGCCCCGTTGGGGCCGTCTTACCAGTGGAACACATCTTGGCGAAAACACCGCTCAATGAGCGTCTCGCCACCGAACGCGTACGCCCTCGCCATATGGCGCTCCCCGACGCTTGCGCCTTTGTTTCTTAGCGCCCTTCGTGTGAGCCTCTTCTCAAACCAGCACACCGCTTGCAACCCATTCCACATGTTCACGGACAGCATTCCACAACGCTTGCGCCCCTTAATCATCGCCATGGAGCGCAGCTTCCGTACACCGAGCCGCGCTTGGTGTGCTTCGTGCCCTTGATGAGAACCTCTTCTTTAAAGAGCGTCCCGCCACCGGCTTCAGTTACAGATTCGGCAAGTGGGTGGATGCATGCAGTGATTCGATACACGAACTTACTTGATTACCCACAACGTGACTTGTGGTGCGCCAAGTGCAGCGACGGCCGATACGGGATACTGCGCCGCGACGCGACGAGTGCCCGCGTAGGGATGATTGGGGATTTCGACTTCAACGATGCGCACATTGATGCCCTGCTGCTGCAGGCGACGGTGCGCACGGAAAGCCGAGCCCCCCACCGTGCTTGGCACATTAATCGATCGCTGCATTGCGCTGGGCTTGGGCTGATAGACCGAGAGCTTGAGCAGATCACCGAGGTGAACCATCTTGTCGGCTTCCGTTCCCTGTTCGATTACGTGACCGATCTTCGCTTCGCCCGTTGGCTTGGGTGTAACGATGGGTAACAACCCAGATGCAAGCGCGCGTTCGATGGCGGCGTATACCGATTGACCCGAAACGTTGGGCACCTTTGCTGTGGGTTCACTGTCACGCGAAGGCAGCTTGACGCGCTTGGCAGGTGCCGCGCCGCGCTTCATGGGCGGAGGTTCGATGAGCAGACCGCGAGGTTGTCCGGGTGGGCGGCGCTCGGCCTTTTCAACTTCCGGTGCTTCGGGCTTTGACCACGGCGATGGACCGCCAATGGCCTTGGGAATCTCACCGCCCTTGCCTGTAGCAACGACGAGTTCTACCCACTCACCCTCATTAACTTTTTCGCCCGCGGCCGGCGCCATATCAAGCACCATGCCTGCTTGCGATGGCGTGCCGCCACCATACGTGACGCGTACTTGTACTTTTCTGCGGCGTAGACGCGTTTCTGCCTCATTGCGTTCGAGACCGAGTACATCGGGTAGCGTGCCCGCAAAGGAGCGCGGGAGACGCGCGATCGTCAAGCGGACAACTTTACCCGTGTCGAGCGTGCTCCCGGCGGGCGGATCTTGGCTGATCACTTGGCCGGCGGGCAGATTCTCGGTGTCTTCGAATTCAAGGTCGTAATAGAGCTTCGCACGACGGATCAATGCTTCGGCGCGCTCGCGATCCATTGCGACGACGTCGGGAACCTCAGTCGTTGCTGCTTCAGGCGGATCACGGTCACTCGGTTGCGATCCGGTACTTGTTGCGGGTTCATCACCTGCTGGGTCGTTTGCACCCGGATCGTTCCCGTTCGGTTGATCGGGTACGGGCTCAGTCGCACCGGGATCCTTTGGTGTATCTGCGGGCTTGTCGTTGGAATTCGGATTTTCGGTTGTGGTCGGTGTGTCGTCTTTGGGTGCCGCAACACCAACGGTGAGTTGCACCAATCCGGCGGGCGAAACACGTTCCATGGCGGCGGGAATCGACTGCAACACCACACCCACCAACTCGGGCTTGGTTACGAGACGATTTTCGACGGTAATGAAGAGGCCCAGCTTGTCGATTGCCGCGCGGGCATCGGCAAGGGGCTTCCCGACAACTACGGGGATGGCGACCATGCCATCGTCGAGCGGAGCATCTTCGTCGGGACTGGCTGTTGGTTCTGGATTGCGATCTTCGGCAGTCTCATCGCCAGACGACACGCCCTCGGGATCGTCGGACGACGTTCCGGTAGTCTCGGTTTCGCCGTCCGAAGTCTCCGTCGTGTTGCTTCCCGTCGTGTCATTCGTGGTCGCGGGTTGCTTAGGATCGTCATTCGCAGGCGCATCTTCAACAGTATCGGTTGCGCCGGTTGGCTGCGTGGCGCTCGTTGTTGGATCTTGTGAGTCGGTGGTGTGTGCTTCGATTGAAGGATTCGATGTCGTAGTAGTCGGGTCGCGATCCGCGGGATCAGTCGCTGACGTTGGATCCGTTTCTCCATTGTCATCGGGCTTGGATGCCATCGGATCGGTGTGTGTGATACTGGACGTAGCCGGGTCGGACACATCGGGCTGTGTGGCCGCCGGGTCCGTCAGATTGGGATCACCGGCGGCTGTTGCGTTGGGATCGGCATCCGCCACGACGGGGCGCGATGCGGAAGGATCGGATGGCGTGGAGGGATCGGGCAACGGCGGCGTGGCATCCGCGATGGACGTGGACTCACCGCCCACGCGTAGCGTGACAGTTTCCCCGCGCGTAATCAACGCACCCTTGGCAGGCGCTTGAGACAACACAAGCCCTTCACGCGCTTCGTCATCCACGGGGACGTATTCAATGTTGGCCTGCAAACCGAGATCGTCGAGTGTGGCTTGGGCAATTGCTTCCGTCATACCGCTAAGAACTGGAACGGGCGTACCCTTGCTTTTGGGTACACCAATCGTCACCGTGACCGTTTCACCGGAGGCAAGCTCTGAGCCAGGTACCGGTGCAACGGCAAGTACACGACCGTCTTTGGCGCTGTCTTCGACTTGCTTGTGAACAATGCGGGCGACATAGCCCTTGTCTTCGAGGGTCTTCTCAGCAGTACTTTGGCTCCAGCCCTGGATCTGAGGAACCTGCAAACCGCCACCGCCAAAGAACGACGTAATCTTGTCTTTGGCAAGGTAGCCGCCGCCGGCAACAGCGGCCGTGAGCAGCAGCACGGCGGGCCACTTGCTACCGCCGGAGGACGACGCCACGGGCTGCCCGGCACCAACGACCATGCTCGGATCTAGGAGAATCGTGCGGGCTTCGCTTTGACCGGCCTCGGGGCCT